>CAVYQG010000001.1:0-1029628 GCA_963770595.1 uncultured Actinomycetes bacterium
CTGGATCCAGCGGACTCTCATCATCACGGGCTCGGTGCTTCTGGCCACAGTGCTGATCAGGCGCTGGACGCTCGCGAGTCGTCCGCTTCGACGCACGCTCGCGCCCGTGCTCGCAGGGTCCGCGGCGATCCTCCTCGGGTCGATCCTCGTCGTGCTCGACAAGTTCCAGGTCGAGTTCGTGCCGGCGCGTTGGATCGTTCACCTCGCGCTCATCGCGATTCCCCTTGTGGTCCTCATGGGCATCCTCCGTTCCCGTCTCGCCCGCTCGGCGGTCGGCGAGATCTTCGTCGAGCTCCGGCTGAGCCGGAGCCCGCGGACCTTCGCGACGCACTCGCGCGGGCGCTCCGCGATCCGTCGCTGACGCTCGCCTACTGGCTTCCCGAGTTCCGAGCTGGCCGACCTCGACGGGCGGCGGTCGAGCTGCCGCGACGAGACCAGTCGGGCGGTCACGTTCGTCGATCGCGACGGCGTACGCGTCGCCGCGCTCGTTCACGACCCGTCCCTGCGAGACGAGCCGGAGCTGCTCGACGCCGTCACTGCCGCGGCGGGTATCGCGATCGAGAACGCGCGGCTGCACGCCGAGCTTCGCGCTCGCCTCGAGGAGCTCCAGGGATCGCGCGCCCGCATCGTCGAAGCAGGACGAAACGAGCGGAAGCGACTCGAGCGGAACCTGCACGACGGCGCGCAGCAGCGGCTCATCGCCCTCTCGCTCGAGCTCAGCCTGCTCGAGGAGCAGCTCGCGGACGACCCGGAGACAGCGGAGCGCTTGACCGCCGCGCGGCGCGAGATCGCGGCCTCTCTCGACGAGCTCCGCGAGGTCGCGCGCGGCCTGCACCCGGCCGTGGTCAGCGGGCATGGGCTCGACGTCGCGCTCGAGCAGCTCGTTGCCAAGGCGGTCGTTCCCGTCGACCTGACGGTCAAGATCGAGTCGCGTCTCCCGGAGGCGACCGAGGTGGCGGCGTACTACCTCGTCTCCGAGAGCCTCGCGAACGTGGCGAAGCACGCGAACGCGTCCTCGGCACGCGTCGAGGTGATCCGCCGCGACGGCGACGTCCTGATCGAGATCGTCGACGACGGGGTCGGCGGGGCCGACGAAAGCCGCGGCTCTGGCCTACGCGGGCTTGCCGACCGGGTCGAGGCCCTGGGCGGCTCGCTGCGCGTGTGGAGCCCGCTCGGAGAAGGCACGCGCGTGAGAGCGGAGATCCCGTGCGCGCCGTGATCGCCGAGGACAGCGTCCTTCTGCGGGAAGGCGTGGAGCGTGTGCTCGGCAACGCCGGTTTCGAGGTGGTCGGCAGCTACGGCGACGCCGACGACCTCCTTTCGGAGCTGCCGAGCGACGAGCCAGACGTCGCGATCGTCGACATTCGCCTCCCGCCGACACACACGGACGAGGGCTTGCGGGCGGCGCTCGAGATACGGTCGCGCCACCCGGAGGTCGGCGTTCTCGTCCTCTCGCAGTACGTCGAGGTCGGTCTGGCAATGAAGCTGCTGGCCGACTCGGCCGAAGGAGCCGGGTATCTGCTCAAGGACAGGATCAGCGACGTCAAGGAGTTCGCCGCGTCCGTCCGTCGCGTCGCAGAGGGGGGATCGGCGATCGACCCGATCATCGTCTCGACACTCCTCTCGAAGCGCCGCAGCGACGACCAGCTCGCCGAGCTGACACCGCGCGAGCGCGAGGTGCTCGAGCTCATGGCCGAAGGACGCTCGAACCAGGGCATCGCGGACAAGCTCGTGATCACGATCCGCTCGGTCGAGAAGTACGTGTCGAGCATCTTCGACAAGCTCGGCCTTCCGTCCGACGGCAGCGAATCGAGGCGCGTTCTCGCCGTCCTGCTCTATCTCGGTTCGTAGACGCGAGCAGCAAGACACCAGAAAACCGCCCCCCGGTTCGACCTGTCCGCCACCTTATCGCCGGCCCTTCTGGCTGCGACATTCGCGGAGCTGCACGAAGTCGCGCAAGCCAGTGAAGGAGGCGAAGATGAAGTCAGTTGTGATCCAGCACGAGCCGGAGACAGCATCGAAGGCTCTCGTCACAGCGACCGACGTGACCCGACGCTACGGCGTCGAAGGCGACGTCTGCGTCAAGGCCCTCCGCGGGGTGTCGCTCGACGTCGCGGGCGGGAAGCTGACGGCCGTGATGGGGCCGTCGGGCTCGGGCAAGTCGACGCTCATGCACATCCTCGCCGGACTCGACCGCCCGAACGAAGGCGCGGTCACGATCGCAGGCACCGACATCACCGACCTCGGTGACACCGAGCTCACGAAGCTCCGTCGCGAGCACATCGGGTTCATCTTCCAGTTCTTCAATCTGCTTCCGATGCTGACGGCACGACAGAACGTCATCCTTCCCATCAAGCTCGCAGGTGAGAAGCCCGACGCCGAGTGGGTCGAGGAGTTGACCTCGCGAGTCGGGTTGTCGGCGCGCCTCGAGCACCGCCCGTCCGAGCTCTCGGGCGGCCAGCAGCAGCGGGTCGCGATCGCGCGTGCCCTCGTCGGCAAGCCGACGGTCATGTTCGCCGACGAGCCCACGGGCAACCTCGACTCGCAGACGGGCGCGGAGATCCTTGCGCTCCTCCGCGAGTCGGTCGCCGAGCTCGGCCAGACCACCGTCATGGTCACGCACGACGCGCACGCGGCTGCGATTGCCGATCGCGTGCTCTTCCTCGCCGACGGCCTGATCGTGAAGGACCTCGGGCAGTCGACGGCTCGCGAGATCATCGAGGCGATGGAGGAAGTGAGCCGGCCATGATGGGCGTCACTCTCCGAGGCATCGCGGGCCGGAAGATCCGCGCCATCCTGACCGCGCTCGCCGTGGTCATCGGCGTCTCGATGATCAGCGGCACGTATGTCCTGACCGACACGTTCCAGAAGGCGTTCGACAAGGTCTTCGACGAGTCGTACGTCGGCACCGACGCGGTCGTGAGCGGGAGGCAGCTGCTCGAGTTCTCCTCGAGCGGTCGTGCGCCCGTTCCCGAGAGCGTCCTCGCAGACATCGAGGCGCTCCCCGAGGTCGAGGCTGCGGCCGGCGGGATCCTCGACCTCCAGTCCAACTCGAATCCCGCCCAGCTCGTGGACGCAGACGGCAAGAAGATCGGCGGCGCCGGAGGCGCGCCCACGTTCGGCGTCGGGCTGGACTCCAGTGAGCTCCAGTTCTCGCCGCTGACGCCTCGCCGAGGGGATCTGGGCGCGCGGAGCCGACCAGGTCGTCATCGACGCGAACACCGCGAACGACAGCGGCTACGCCGTCGGCGACGAGATCGGAGTGGCCGCGCTCGGGCCGGTGAAGCAGTACGAGATCACGGGCATCGCGAGGTTCGGCTCGCTCGACTCGCTCGGCGGGGCGACGTTCGCCGTGTTCGACGTTCCGACCGCGCAGGCCCTCTTCAAGAAGGAGGGGCACTTCGACTCGATCTCCGTCGCGGCGAACGGAGGGCGTCACGCCCGAGGAGCTGGTCGAGAAGCTGACGCCGCTCGTGCCGTCGACCGCCGAGGTGCAGACCGGCTCCGAGCAGGCTGCTGCCGACGCCGAGAGCACGAACGAGGGCATCGCCATCATCACGTACATCCTCCTCGGATTCGGCGGCATCGCGCTCTTCGTCGGGGCCTTCGTCATCTTCAACACGCTGTCGATCACCGTCGCGCAGCGGACGCGCGAGTTCGCGACGCTGCGGACGCTCGGTGGCTCCCGCCGCCAGGTGCTCTGGTCGGTCGTGATCGAGGGCTTCGTGATCGGCCTCGCTCGCGTCGGTGATCGGGCTGTTCCTCGGGCTCGGCGTCGGGAAGGGCATGAACGCGCTCTTCGTCGCCTTCGGGATCGACCTGCCGCTGGCGGGCACGGTCTTCGCGACGCGTACGGTCGTCGTCAGCCTGATCGTGGGAACGACGATCACGGTGCTCGCGAGCATCGTGCCGGCGCTCCGGGCGACGAGGGTGCCGCCGATCTCCGCCGTCCGCGAGGGCTCGACGCCGCCGAAGTCGCGGTTCGCTCCTATCGCTCCCTACGTCGCGCTCGGGACCATCGCCGTGGCCGTCGTGGCACTCGGCGTCGGGCTCTTCGTGAACGGGCTCGGGACGAAGGGCGTGTTGCTGCTCCTCGGCCTCGGGACGATCGCGCTCTTCATCGGCTTCGCGCTGCGTCGCTCCGCGCCTCGTGAGGCCGCTGGCCGGCGTCGTCGGCTGGCCGGCCGGGCGCTTCGGCGGCATGGCGGGCGAGCTCGCCCGCGAGAACTCGATCCGCAACCCCGGCCGGACCGCCTCGACCGCGGCGGCACTCATGATCGGGCTCGCGCTCGTGACGGTCGTGGCCGTGCTCGGCGCGGCGCTTCGCGACTCGACGCAGGGCGCGGTTCGCGACCAGGTGGCGGCCGAGTACGTCGTGACGTCGCAGAACGGCTTCGACCCGATCCCCGCGGCAGTGGGCGAGGCCGTCGCAGCTGCTCCGGGGGTCGAGCTCGCGTCGAGCGTCCGCTTCGACCAGGCGCTCGTCGACACGAGCGAGGCCGAGGTCACCGGCGTCGACCCGCAGACGATCGCGACCTTCTACGCGTTCGCGTGGACCGAGGGCTCCGACGCGACGCTCGGTGCACTGGCGACCGACGGTGCGGTCGTGACGGAGACGTTCGCCGAGGATCACGACCTCACGGTCGGCAGTCGGTTCCCGGTCGAGACCGCGAGTGGGAAGTCCGTCGAGCTCGTCGTTCGCGGAATCTACGATCCGTCAGACCTGGCGGCGCTCCTCGGCCCGGTCACGATGAGCCAGGAGACGTTCGACGCCAACTTCCCGCGACCGCGCGACCTCTTCACGTTCGTCAACAGCAGCGGTGACACCGTCGCGCTCGAAGCAGACGGTCGCGAGCTTCCCCGACGCGAAGCTCCACGACGAGTCGGCGTTCGTCACGAGCAGGACGAAGGAGTTCTCGACGATCCTGAACCTGCTCTACGTGCTGCTCGCGTTCTCGGTGGTCGTGAGCCTGTTCGGGATGGTGAACACGCTCGTCCTCTCGGTGTTCGAGCGGACGCGGGAGCTCGGGATGCTCCGCGCGGTCGGGATGACGCGGCCGCAGGCGCGGCGCATGATCCGCCACGAGAGCGTCATCACGGCGCTGATCGGGGCGGCGCTCGGAATCCCGCTCGGGATCTTCCTGTCCCTGCTCATGACCCAGGCGCTCTCGCAGTACGACGTCGGGTTCTCGCTCCCGGTCCTGCCGCTTGCGATCTTCACGTTGATCGCGATCGTCGCGGGCGTCCTCGCCGCGATCCTGCCGGCTCGCCGAGCATCGCGTCTCAATGTCCTCGAGGCGCTCCAGTACGAGTGACCCACGACCCGGCGAGAGGCGGCTGCGACGAGCGGCCGCCTCCGCCCCGCAACGAGGAGGGAGAGATGACCGAGCAGCCGCACCCGAACGAGCCGACGATCGCCTCGACCGCACCCGTGGTCTCGGCCCACGAGATCGAGATCGACGCCCCGATCGACCGCGTGTGGGGAGTCCTGACTGCGATCGAGCGGTGGCCGGCGTGGAACCCGGACGTGAAGTCGGTGTCGGTCGACAGCCCCGTCGCGGAGGGCGTGACCTTTCGCTGGAAGGCCGGGCCGGGCACGATCACCTCCCGCGTCGAGCACCTCGATCGCCCGCGGCTCGTCGTGTGGAGCGGCAGGACGCTCGGTATCAGCGCGATCCATGTCTGGCGGCTCGAGGCGCGGAACGGGAAGACACTCGCGCGCACGGAAGAGTCCTACGACGGGCTCGTCGCACGTGTGCTGCGGCGCTCGCTCCAGAAGATGCTCGACACCGCGCTCACCGACGGGGCGGGCTATCTCAAGGCGGAGGCGGAGAAGCCCTCTCCGGAGGCGTCGTGAACACGACAGCGCCGAGCACGTCATCATCAGGCGCGGTGAGCGAGAGCGAGCCCGTTCGGCTCGGCGAGGGAGGGCGCACCAGAGCACTCTCGGAGACGATGATCGCGCGCGTCGCCCTCGGCGTGATCGCGCTCCACGTCGTCGACGACAGCTTCCTGCAGCCCGAGCCCGGGACGTCGGCGGGAGATCACGTCGTCGGCGGCCTCGTCCCGCTCGCCGTGCTCGGACTGGCTGCCTGGGGCTATCCACGGCTGCGAGCCGGGCTCCGGGCCACGATTGCGCTCGTCCTCGGTGGCTTCGGCGTCATCGTCGGCATCGAGGGCGCCTACTACGACGGTGAAGGGAGGACCGTCCGGCGACGACTTCACCGGTCTGCTCGCGATCCCGGCCGGGCTCGTGCTCATCGGCCTGGCGGTCGTGACGCTCTGGAGGTCGAGGAAGCGAGGCGGCGGCCGCGTCCGCCGGTACGGCCGCCGGGCACTGCTCGCCGTCGGCGGGGTCGTGGTCGCGTACGTGATCCTCCTTCCCTTCTACCTGTCGTACGTCTTCACCCACGTCGCGCGCGGGTTCGTGCCCACGCCGGAGCTCGGGACGGCATACGAGGACGTCTCGTTCACGACGAGCGACGGGCTCGTGCTGAAGGGCTGGTACATCCCGTCGAAGAACCGCGCAGCCGTGATCGCCTTCCCCGGCCGGAAGGGGCCGCAGCGACCCGCACGGATGCTCGCGCGCCACGGATACGGCGTCCTGCTCTTCGACCGCCGCGGTGAGGGCGTGAGCGAGGGCGACCCGAACATCCTCGGCTGGCAGGGGGAGCGGGACATCAGGGCCGCGGTCGCGTTCCTGCAGAGCCGCCCCGACGTCGATCCCGAGCGGATCGGCGCAATCGGGCTCTCGGTCGGTGGCGAGATGCTCATCGAGGCGGCGGCGGAGTCGGACGGCCTCGCCGCAGTCGTCTCCGAAGGCGCGGGCATCCGTTCCCTCCGCGAGGCGCTGGCGATCCCGGGGACGCGGATGAGGATCGAGGCGGCCCTCGTCCATATGGCTCTGACACCGGGGACGGCGCTCTTCTCGAGCAACCTGCCACCGGAGAGCCTGGAGGATCTCTCGGCCAGGATCGCGCCGACGCCCGTCTTCTTCATCTATGCGGTGCCGGGCCAGGGCGGCGAGGCGGAGCTCACCGAGACGTTCTACGAGGCCGCGCGGGAGCCGAAGGAGATCTGGCTCGTGCCCGGCGCCGAGCACACCGGCGGCATCGAGGCCCAGCCGGAGGAGTACGAGCGGCGGGTCGTCGGCTTCTTCGACGACGCGCTCCTAGCCGACGAAGGGAGAGAACCATGACCCGCGCGCTCCTGCTGGGGTTCCTCGTGCTGACCCCGCTGGCCCTCGCCGTCGTGCTCTGGTTCCACCCGGCCGGTGCGACCGGCACCGACAACATCTACGCGGGCGTCCGCGAGGACGTCGACGACTGGCTGTTCGTGCACACCGGCTTCCTGCTGGCCACGCCGTTGCTCGCGCTCGCGGCATACCTGCTGCTGCGCGGACTGACGGGCACCGCCGCGACCGTGAGCCGCGTCGCCCTCGTCTTCTTCCTCTGCTTCTACACCGCGTACGAGGTGACGATCGGCCTCGGGACCGGCGTCCTGGTCGAGTACGCGAACGGCCTCCCGCCGTCCGAGCAGGCCGCGGTCGCCGGCGCGATCGACCACTACAACCACAACGACGTCCTCGGCGATCCGGTGTCGGTCTCGCTCGTCCTCGGCTTCTTCGGGCTGGGTGGTCGCGATGCTGGCGGCCGCCGTCGCGTTCAAGCGCGCGGGAGCCGGCTGGCCGGTGACGATCCTCGTCGGGCTCTCCGCGTTCGTCGCGATCCATCCGCCGCCGGTCGGCCCGGTCGCTCTCGTCTGCTTCGCCGCTCGCCGCCGTGCTCATCGAGCGCTGGCGTGCACGCGAAATGGGCGCGGCGGCAGTGACTTCACCACATCCAGAGCCTCGAATCTGCGACCGCCGCCAACTGAAGGGGAGGACATGGCATCTGCCGGAAGCCGAACTCTGCCGCGCACACAGACTTGGGCGCTACCTACAACTGCCAGGCGCGTGCTCCTCCTCGCCCCGCCGTTCGCCCTCGCCCTGTTGGAGATCTTTCATCCCCAGCCGGACGAGAGTGCGCAAGCCCTGATCGATGTCGCCACGTGGTTCGCTCTCTTTCATGTCATCCAACTCGCGCTCATCGGACTCGTCGCCGTCTCCGTTCTGCTCCTTGCAGACAGCTTCGGGCATGCGACCGCATGGTCGACGCGGATCGGCATCGGCCTCTTTCTGGTGTTCTTTAGCGCGTATGACACCCTCGCGGGCATCGGAACGGGGCTCGCGATGCGGAGCGCTCGTGACCTATCCGCAGTCCAGCAGCAGAGCGTCTTCGAGGTAGTCAAGAACTGGTCCGCCCTCGGAGCGCCATTCGTGTTCAGCATCATCGGAACCTTGGGTTGGGTCATCGCAGTGGGTTCCCTCGCGTTCGCAGCGCGCCGTCGCGGAGCGCCGCGACTCGAGTGGGTTTTTATCCTGCTCGCAGGCGTGTTCCTGCTGGCCGGTCACCCCTCCCCGCAAGGGACGCTCGGCGTTCGGCAGCCTCTTCGTCGCCGCACTCGTGCATGAGCGGCGCGGGTTGAATGCGCCTCCGATCTCGGCTCAGAGATGACGCGAAACAGCAGCTCTTCTTCCGATCCGGCGGCACGCGACGTGTCGTTGCACACGATCGACGTCGGCCATCCGGATCTCGGCGCCCTATTCGACGAGGAGGGCCACATGCTCCGATGGCTTTCGCCGTTCTCGACAGGCGTTCGCCCGGACGCGCCTTCGCCGACGACGTGCGTCGCCCCAAGCTGGCGCTCGTGCAGACCCGCGAAGGACTCGCCATCGCGGGCAGGGCAACGCCCCGCGCCTTCTTGGACGCCGCGCTCGAGGCGTTGCGTGCGGACTCGATGGTCGGGCTGTTCGTTCAGCCGAAGACGGTCCCGAGCCAACGGGAGACGCCTGCGAAGCGCGTCGAACGAGTCGACTTCGTACCGCTCGACCCATCCGCCGAGAGCCTTGCCCGGCTTCGACGCTCGCTCCCCTCACCTATCAGTGTCGCTCCCCTGACACGTGACCTGCTCGAACGCTGCCAGTGGCGTGATGTCGTGGCCGAGGCGGCAGGCGGCGTCGATTCACTCCTCGAAACGGGACTGGGACTCTGCCTGATGGCCGGTGACGAGATTCTCTCCGAAGCCTACGCCCCATTCGCCGGGCGCGCGAAGCGCCGAGGTCGGCGTCATCACCGCTGAAGGCCATCGTGGGCGCGGTCTCGCAGCGATCGCCGTTGCCTTCCTAGCGGAGTCCCTGGCCCACCGCGATCTCCGCCTGTATTGGAGCTGCGATGCGGAGAACACCGCTTCGATCAGAGTTGCTCAGAAGCTCGGATTCGAGAACGCGCGACCGTACGCGATGCTCCTCTATCGTCCGCTTCCCGTCGCTCGCAGATAGGCCTCGGCGGAACCTGCGCGCCAACCGGGCCCGAGGACCCCGCCCGGACGGGATGGGCCGTCCCTTCCGAACCGGCGGGGCGCCGGCGACCCCGCACGGGCACCTTTCGGAGCGTGGCGGAGGAGCTGAGGCTGTGCGTGGACCCCTGGCGCCGGGCGGCGTGCTGGACGCCGGCGCCCTCGCGCGCATCGGGGTCGCGGGCCCGGTCCCTGGAGGTGGTGGCGGTCACCCCCGCGAGGATCACGGTCCAGATGACCCTGGCCGAGTGGTACAGGGCGCTCGGCGACGGGACGCTCGTCTGCGTGAAGGCTGGCGACGGCTAGCCCCCGCCGGCGAGTAGACGTGTGAAGAGCAACCGCTCAATCGAGGCCGACAACACCTCGGCGTTCAGCCGCCGCTACGTCGAGGGACTCGCCGCTGGTCCGAGCACGCGTACGGGCGCGCGCTCGACCTCAACCCGATCGAGAACCCGTACGTGTCGGGCGGGAGCACGTCCCATCCGGCGAGCGTCCCGTACCTGACGCTCGCGGTGGCGCCCCGGGATGGCGTACGAGGGCGGCGTCGCGGTGCGCGCGTTCGACGCCGTCGGCTGGGGCTGGGGTGGCCGCTGGTCGTCCGTCCGCGACTACCAGCACTTCTCGCCGAGCGGCCGCTAGCAGCGTCGTCGTCGCTCCGACGACCGCGCCAGTTTGGAGTCGGCGCCGCATCGTGCATACTCCCACGCAGGGGAGGTGGCATATGTCGACTGCTCCGGCTCCCGAGGGGGCCCCGGAAGCACTGTGGCTTCGCATCATCGGTCTTTCGTCCACACGGGCGGGGCGGCGGTCGGCCGGCTCGTCGGGGCCGTGATCGGAGTGCTCGCGGCCGTCGGAGGCCTGGTGACCATCGGCGTGGCCGATCTCGTTGGGCCGCGTTTCTCGTGCTCGTGCTGTCGAGCCTGGCGGGCGTCCTGGCGGCCATCGTCGCCGGCGGGATGGCCGTGAGGGCCGTGGCCCAGGGGGAGTGGTCGATCATCATCCTCGGTCCGCTCCTCTTCGGTGGCGTCTGCCTGATGTTCGTCGTCGGGATCGTTCTCCAGCCGACCAGCTGAGCGAGCGGGCGCTCGAGGCGCCCTCTCGTCGTTTCCGTATCCGGTTCGGGTCAGACCGGCATCGGCTGGCGGCGTCGACGAGGAACGTCCAAATCGCTCCTCCGAGCACACCGCCCGTGAGCGGCCCGACGTGAGATCCGACGTTGCCCCAGTCCTGGTTGTACAGGACCGGTCGAGCGACCGAGCGGGGTTGAACGAGCCGCCCGAGGCCGGCCCGACGGTGACCGCGGCCGTGAAGATGAAGAGGCCGATCAGGAACGGCGCCATGACGCCCTTCCAGGCGGCGCGATCGTCGGTTGCCACCGTGAGGTGACGATGACGAAGAGCGCCGTCGCGATGATCTGAGCACGA
The DNA here is from genome assembly GCA_963770595.1 of uncultured Actinomycetes bacterium. Lineage (GTDB taxonomy): Bacteria > Actinomycetota > Thermoleophilia > Gaiellales > Gaiellaceae > GMQP-bins7. The sequence continues at coordinate 10,821 of CAVYQG010000001.1, forward strand.
GCGCCGCCCAGTTGTCGATCCCGATCCCCGGCTGGTTGTCCAGGGCGTCCGTGACCAAGCTCGAGTACACGATCTCGATGACGAGCACGGCGCCGAACCCGCCCACGAGCTGAGCGATCCAGTACGGCACGACGTCGCGGCTCGGGAACTTCCCGGCGATGACGGCCCCGCGCTTACCGCGGGGTTGAAATGCCCTCCGCTCAGGTGGCCGAAGGCCGTGATCGCGAGCGCGAGGCCGAAGCCGAAGCCGAGGGCGATGCCTAGCGTCCCGATCGCGTCCAGGCCGATGTCGGTGGCGACGGCGATGCCGCTGGAGCCGAGGAAGAAGAAGAGGAACGTGCCGAGCGCCTCTGCGCCGAGGCGATTGACGAAGGGGTTGATCCATCTCACACCTCCAGTCGTCGGTCGGAGTTCGCGCCGCGACGGTGCTCTCCTGCGGACTCGGGGGCCGCGCTTGGCATGCCGTCCGGCGGTCCCGACCCCTTCCCGGGCCGGCCCGGTCATCCGTTCACCGTCTGACGCCCGCTCCGTACTCTCCGCCGGATGGATGCCGGCCTCGTGCTCGCAGTCTCGCTCGCGCTCGCCTTCGCGTTCACGAACGGCGTCCAGGACTCGGCGAACTCCATCCCGACGCTGATCGCGACCCGCGCCGGACGGCCAGGCGCCGCTCTCCTCATGGCGACCGTCGCGATCTTCGTCGGCCCGTTCCTGCTCGGGGCGGCGGTCGCGGACACGGTGGCGGGATGGTTGACGTCGAGCCGAGCGAGACGATGGTGGTCACCGCCGCGCTCGTCTCGGCGCTCGCCTGGAACGCCGCCGCCTGGTACAAGGGCATCCCCTCGAGCTCGTAGCGATGCGCTCATCGGCGGGCTCGTCGGCGCCGCGCTGGCGGCGGCGGGCGTCGACGCGGTCAACTGGGGCGGGTTCGACGGCCTGCGGCCGGTCGGCGTGGTCGGCGTTCTCGTCGTCCTGGCAACCTCGCCGATCGTCGGCGCGCTCGCGACCGTCGTCGTCCTTCGGAGCTTCCGCCGTGCTCTCCGCAGGGGATCGCGGCGCTTCTCGGGTCCTGTCCGCAACGGGCAGTGGGTCACTTCTCTGCGCTCCTCTCGGTCGGACAGGGTGCGAACGACGGCCAGAAGGCCGTGGGGCTCATCGCCGCCGTGCTCCTCGCGGACGGCGCCACCTCGTCGCTCGAGGCGCCGCTCTGGACGACCCTGGCCGCCTCCCTCGCGATGGCGGCCGGCACGCTCCTCGGCGGCTGGAGGATCGTGCGGACTATCGGAAAGCGGATCTACGACCTTCGCCCCCTCGACGCGCTCGCGAGTCAGACCGGCTCGGCCGCCGCGATCCTCGGGGCGTCGATCGTCGGCGCGCCGATCTCCTCCACCCATGTCGTGTCGTCGTCCGTGGTCGGTGCCGGGCTGGGACGCCGCCGGTACGGGGGCGCGCATCCGCTGGTCGGTCGTCACCCAGATGGGGATAGCCTGGATGACGACCGTGCCTGGCACCGCACTCATCGCCGCTGCGCTGATCGTCGTGTGGAGGTGGCTCTCGTGAAGGTGCAGCGCTGGTTCCTTCCGGAGTCGCCCGACGTGATCGGGATGCTCCGGCAGCAGCTCGGCGACACGACCGAGGGGGTGGACGCGCTCGTCGCCTGGGCGCGCGGAGACCTGTCGAAGGCCGGCGACGTCCGCGATCTCGAGCACACGGCCGACGAGCACAAGCGCGCACTCGAGGCCGCGCTCACGACCGCGTTCACGACTCCGCTGGGAGCCCGAGGACCTGTACACGCTCTCCCGCAACATCGACTGGATCCTCAACTTCTCGAAGGACCTCGTCCGCGAGAGCGAGGTGATGGACTGCCCGCCCGACCCGCCGCTCGCGGAGATGTGCGTCGCGCTCGCCGAATCGGTCCACTTCGTAGCCGAGGCGGTCGCGCTGCTGGGGCTCGGACTCGGACGGCGCGACCGAGGAAGGCGAACGAGGCGCTGCGAGCGCAACGCCAGATCGAGCGCGTCTACCGCGAGGCGATGGCCGCGCCTCGTGGAGATCGAGGACCTGCGGGAGGTGATGGTCGCGACGCGAGCTCTACCGCCGCGTCGCCCGCATCGGGGAGGTCGTCGTCGACGTTGCCGAGCGCGTCTGGTACGCGGTCGTCAAGGAGGCCTGAGGACCTCCTTCATTTCCGATCCACTCGGAGCGCCCAGGCCGCCGTGCTTCTGAAGCGGGCGACCGGGCTCGAACCGGTGACATCCAGCTTGGAAGGCTGGCGCTCTACCAATGCAGCTACGCCCGCGCCCGGTTAGCGTAGCGCCGTGGATCCGTACGCGTGGTCGTGGAACCCGGAGGCGCTCCTCGTCCCACTCCTGACCGCCGGCTACGTCCTCGCCGTCCGCCGCTTCCCCACGCCGTGGTGGCGAATCGGCTGCTTCGTCGGGGCGATGGTGCTGCTCGCCGCCGTGAGCGTCACCCCCGTTCACACGCTCGGCATGCACTACCTCCTCACCGTCCACCTGCTCCAGAACGTCGTCCTCGCCGAGTGGGCGCCGCTCCTCCTCGTGCTCTCGCTCGCGCCCGCGCTCGCGGCGGCCGGCACCCGGCCATCCGCGGCACGAGCTCTGACCCGTCCCGCGGTCGCGCTCCCGCTCTGGCTCGTCAACTACATGGTCTGGCACCTCCCGTGGATCTACGACGCCGCGCTCGAGAGCCCGGGCTCGCTCCTCCATCGATAACACGCCGCTACCTCGCGACCGGCGTCCTCATGTGGTGGAGCGTGATCCAGGACGCGCCGCACCAGCTCGGCCCCGGGGCACGTGCGGGGTACGTCTTCGCGGCGTTCGTCCTCGCGAGCCCCATCGGCCTCGTCATGGCGCTCGTCCCCGACGCGATCTACGACTTCTACGCCGACGCGCATCACCGGGTGTGGGGCCTGTCGCCGATCCAGGACCAGCAGATCGGAGGATCCTGATGGCGGTCGAGCAGGCGGCCGTCTTCTTCGCCGTGTTCGCGTGCTGGTTCGTGCGCTTCCTCGCCGAGGAGGAGCGCCGTGCCGACGTGGACCGCCCGCCCGAGGCGGCCTAGACTCGCCGCATGCACCGCTGGGTCTCGCTGCTCGCGCTCCTCGTGCTCGCCACCGCCGTCATCGGCGCCGGCGCTGCGACCCCCGGCTTCCGGTACGGGGTCGCGGCGGGGGAGGTGACGTCGACATCGGCGATCCTTTGGGGCGCGCGCGCCCGTCCGCGGCGTCGTCGAGGCGGAGCTCTCCACGGGGTCGCGGGTGCTCCGCCGCCGAGGCCTTCGTGCGTCTCCCGCGAACGACCTGACCGTCCGGCGGCGGGTCACGCGCCTGCGCCCGGCACGCTGTACGGCTATCGCTTCCGTCGGGTCGCACTCGTGAGCGCGGCCGGGCAGTTCGACACGGCGCCGCGCCCCGAGTCCGCAGCACCCGTGAGTTCGCGTACACCGGCGACGCGGACGCGACGCGGATCCGCACCGGCCGCCCGGCCTTCAACCCGTTCGGGATCTACGCCCGGATGGCGAGCGAGGGGAACGACTTCAACATCAACCTCGGCGACACGATCTACTCCGACTCCGAGGTGGGCGGCGTCCCGGTCGCCCGCACCGTGCCGCAGAAGTGGGCCAAGTACCGGCTCGGGCTCGAGCTGCCGGCGCTGCGCTCGCTGCGCCGCTCCGCCGCGCTCTACAGCCACTGGGACGACCACGAGTTCGTCAACGACTTCTCGCGGCCGGAGCACGGCGAGGCCCTCTACCGCGCCGGGACGAAGGCGTTCCGCGACTACGCGCCCGTGACGTACACGAGCGCCGACGGCCTCTACCGCACGTTCCGCTGGGGCCGCAACCTCGAGCTCTTCTTCCTCGACGAGCGCTCGTTCCGCGAGCGCGAAGGCCTCGGCCGGCGGCACGTGCGACAACCCGCTGACGCCCGGGCAGCCGGATCTCGCGCCGACGGCGCCGCAGGCCGTGCGAAACGCGTTCGCGGCGCTGGCCGCGCCGCTCGCGCAACCCGTCGCGCCTGCCTGTCTCGCCCGCATCCGGCGATCCCGCCCGCACGATGCTGGGCCGCCGCCAGTACGACCGCTTCACCGCGGCGGTGCGCGCCTCGACCGCCGTCTTCAAGGTGATCGTGAACGAGGTGCCGGCGCAGCAGTTCTACGCGCTGCCCTACGACCGCTGGGAGGGCTACGAGGCCGAGCGGCGGCGGCTGCTCGGTACCTGCGCGCGAACGTGCGCAACGTCGTCTTCCTGACCACCGACACGCACGCGAACTTCGTCGGCGACGCGAGGCTGCAGACCTTCGACGCCCGGCGGCCCGGTCGAGAGCGGGATCCTCGAGGCGATCACCGGGCCCCGTCGCCACGAACACCTTCGCGAAGGAGATCGACGCGACCCTCGGCCGCCCGGGCACCGGCTCGCTGCTGAACGCGCTCTTCTTCAAGCCCGCGCCGCCGCGCGGCATCGGCATGCGTGCGCGGCGATCGACGTCTACAGCTACGCCCAGGTGCGGTCACCGCGACGCGACGCTCACGATCTCTCCGCGGACGTGCACGGCGATCCGTGCGGGAGGCGACGGACGTCCCGTGCGCGCCGCTCGTCCTGCGGGCCCGGTAGACCTCCCCGCCTCCGAGTACCCTGCGCCAAGGCGCCCGTAGCTCAGTGGACAGAGCGGCGGACTTCTAATCCGCGGGTCGGAGGTTCGAATCCTCCCGGGCGCATAGAAGTACCTGCAAATCGGTGTTTTGGCTGCAGCGAGTTGGGTTCTCGTTGGAGAATCGGCAGATCGGCGAAGCTGGCCTGGGTGTGGTCGCCTCACCGCTGAGGCTCATCGGAGCTCGACGCGGCCGTCTTTGAGCACCGGAGCGCCCTGCTCGTTCAGGGACTCGAACCCGAACGCGCCGTCGACGTGCCAGACGCGGGTCGTGACGGACTCGCCGGGAAAGAGCGGCGCCGAGAAGCGGACCGCGATCCGCTTCACCGTACTCGGGTCGTCGATGCCCGCCGCCTCCAGAACGGCCCGTCCTGCGAACGCCATCGTGCACAGCCCGTGCACGATCCGGCCCGGAAGGCCGACCTGCTGCGCGAACGCGTCATCGAGGTGGATCGCGAAGTCGTCGCCCGAGGCCGCCGCGTACCGGACCGTCTGATCGTCCGCGACGCTGTACGTGACTTCGGCGAGCGGGTCGCCATCGACCTCGAGGCGGTGGTCAGGCGCCCGCTCGCCGATGGCGCTCTCGGTCGCCACTCCGCGGAAGAACTCCGTCACGTACTGCTCGTTCACGAGCTCGCCGTCCTCGCTGCGCGTGTCCGTCTTGATGACGAGCGACGTCCCGTTCGGGCGCGGGAGGAGCGCGACCGGCGTTGCACGGGAGACGAGCGTCATCCCGACAGTGATGGGCCGGTGCAGGAGCATGTCTTGCTCGTAGTGGACGACGTAGCGCCGGATGTCGCCCGACGCGACCGACCGCGATGCCGGCGCGATGGTCTTCCAGGCGGGGACGATCGCGAAGACAGGCCCGCCTGGGGCGTCGTCCGTCGCCTCTGCGTACGCGCGCATCGCCGCCTTGGTGACGTCGTACCTGAGCTCGTCCCCGGGTCGGCCGATCGCGGTGAGGTCGAAGCTCGCGAGTCGCGTCGCCATAAGGTTTCAGGCTACCTTAAACTCCGCCTTCCTTCACTACATCTAGACATCGGTTACAGGCTCCCTTAAACTCGCCGTGTTGAGGCGACGCTGCCTCACGGATACCTGAAGGGAGCCCTTCATGAGCAGGAGCAAGACCGGTGTCGTCGTGGCCGCCGCTGTCAGCGGTCGTGTCTCTCGTCTTCGTGTCGGCATCCGCGACGAGTCCCTCTCAGGCAGGCCCGATCTACTTCGGCATGGACGCACCGCTCACCGGCCCCACCCAGCTCGTCGGCCAGAGCGACCGCCAGGCCGTCGAAGCAGTCGTCGCGTATTGGAACGCGCGCGGCGGTGTCAGAGGCAGACGCGTGGTGGTCGATGTTCTCGACAACGCTTCGAATCCGTCGCAGGCAGTCCAGAACGTTCAGAAGTTCATCAGCGACAGCAAGTACGTCGGCATCTTCGGCTCGGGGAACGCCGCAGCCGCAGTGGCGACCGGGGCGATCGCGAGCCAGGCGAGGATCCCGTTCATCGCGCTCTCACCGCCGACGACGCTCGTCGAGCCACCGCAGCCGTACGCCTACATCCTCACGGCAACGGCCCGGTTGTACGCGTACAGCGAGGCTGCCTACCTGAAGAAACAAGGATTCAAGCGCGTGTGGCTCATGGGCGACAATGGCGGGTACGGGCGGGACGGCCCGAGCCAGGTTTCGAAGATCGCGAGGAAGTACGGCCTCGAGATAGTGGACACGACGATCTTCTCGCCGGCTTCGACGGACTTCTCGGCCGAGCTGACGCGGATCAAGAACTCCAACGCTCAGGCTCTTTGGCTCTGGACGGCAACGCCCGCCGGGGCGACGATCGTCAAGCAGTTCAAGCAGCTGCAACTACCGCAGCGGCTCGTGCTCACCGGCGCCAATGTCTCGCCGCAGTTCCTCCAGGGCACATGCGGAGACGTGAACGGCGCGATCGTGAACTCCTTCCTCGCCACTGCCTGGACGTTCCTACCGAAGACGAACCCGGTTCGCGCCCAGGCCGCGCTTCTCCGAAGCATCCTCAAACGGCCCGTCTCGAACTTCGACGGCGACGCAGCCGGCGCACTCTGGGCGTACAAGGCCGCGATCGAGAGAGGCTCCGCGACCCGCGCCGGGATCAACAACGCGTTGGAGACGAGGCTCCGCGGGCTCGTGACACCGGCCGGCAGGATCTTCCTCTCGCGAACGAACCATCAGGGCCTCCAGCTCGACTCGATGTGGGTCGGAAGGATCCAGAACTGTCAGGTCAGGCCGCTCTTCGGCCCGGCCTTCACGAAGAAGAAGTAACGATGCGAGCGCCGCAGACGCTCGATGCCCGGCGGCTGCGGCGCTCGTGAATCTCGCACACGCCCTCGCCGAACGCGCGGCCGAGGATCCCGAGCGGCCGGCGCTCCTCTTCGAGGGCGACCGAGTCTCGTACGGCGAACTCGACCGCCGGGCGGCGGTGGTCGCCGGTGCGCTGCACGAAGCGGGTGTCAGAACCGGCGACCGCGTCGCGGTCGAGCTTCCGAACACGCCCGCGTACGTGGCCGCCTACTTCGGCGTCCTCCGCCTCGGAGCAGTCGTCGTGCCGCTCAACATCCTCCTCGCCCGGCCCGAGATCGAGGTGCGGGTCGCGGCCGCGTCGGCGAAGGTCATCGTTGATCGCCCGCTGCCGGTCGATGGCGAGGCGCTGTCGGAGATCGCCGAACGCGAGGACGACGACCCGGCTGCACTGCTGTTCACATCCGGCACGACCGGCCTCCCGAAGGGCGCGATCCTGACGCACGGGAGCATCCGTGCTGCGACCAGCTTCGGCGCCGACGCGCTCGCGTTCACCGGGGACGACGTCCTCCTCGGCGTCGCGCCCTTCCCGCACGTCCTCGGTCAGCAGGTGATCGTCTGTGCGTCTCTGACGGGCGCCGCCGTATCGGTGATGCAGCGGTTCGAGCCCGAGCCGGCGCTCGCCGACGATGGCTGCGACTGCCACCACGGTGATGTTCGGCGTGCCGACCATGTGCATCGCGCTATGCGAAGCAGCGCGGAGCGCAGCCGCGCTCCCGCCGCTTCGGATCGCCCACATCGGCGGCGCGGCCGTTCCCGTCGATGTCGCTCGCCGCTTCGAGGAGACGTTCGGCGCCGACATCCACGAGGGCTACGGCTTGACCGAGATGAGCGGCCTCGCGACCACCTTCGCGACCGGGCGCCGGCGGAAGCCGGGCTCGGTCGGGAAGCCGTCGACCCACACCGAGATCCGCATCTCCAACCCCGACGAGCGGGGAGTGGGGGAGGTGCAGTTCCGCGGCCCGTCGGTCATCCGCGGCTACTGGAACGATCCGGACGCCACGGCGGCCGGGCTCGACCCCCAGGGCTGGCTGTCGACCGGCGACCTCGGCTACCTGGACGAGGACGGAGATCTCTTCCTCGTCGATCGCAAGAAGGAGATGATCATCCGCGGCGGCTACAACGTCTATCCGCGCGAGGTCGAGGAGGTGCTGTACGAGCACCCGGCGGTCCTCGAGGCCGCAGTCGTCGGCGTTCCCCATCGGACCCTCGGCGAGGACGTGGCAGCAATCGTCGTCCCACGACCGCATGCCGAACTCGATCCCGACGAGGTGAAGGCGTGGGCGAAGGAGCGCGTCGCGGCATACAAGTACCCTCGCTACGTCGTGTTGGTCGACGAGTTACCGAAGACCTCGACCGGCAAGATCCTCAAGCGAGAGATCGATCTCGGCCCGATTCTCGAGGCGCAACTTTCGCGCGACAACGGTCCCTTCGACGCTGCGCAAGACGTGTCCGCATCGAGCTGAACGGCTCCGTGGACGGCCGACTGGGCGCTTCCGGACGATGTGACACGATGCAGCGATGAGCCAAGCCGTTCGCGCCGAGGAGGCCTCCGCGCGCGCTGAGCCGGGGATGTCCTACGCGATCGCCCGCCTGCACCAGAGAGTGTTCGCAGGCATCACGGAGCGTGTGGCGCCGTACGGTCTCACGGCGCTCCAGTTCACGACCCTGAGCGTGCTCAGCCGTCACGGCGCTCCGCTGTCGACGTCGCAGCTGGCACGGCGCGCGTTCATGACTCCGCAGTCGATGAGCGAGGTCATCCACGCGCTCGAGCGGAAGGGACTCATCAAGCGGAACCCGCATCCCAATCACCGCAGGACGCTGCCCGCGACCCTCACCGCGAAGGGACGCCGCGTGCTGACTGCGTGCGACGCGGCAGTGAGCGAGTTCGAAGACACGATGCTGGACGGGTTCTCGGAGGCCGACCGCGCGACGTTCCGCGACATGATCAAGACGGCTGCGCGCAATCTCGGCGGCGGCTTCCCCGAGTGACTAGTAGCCGCGGCGAGTTTCAGGTAGCCTGAATCTGGTGGGAGCGGTTTCTGGCCCGCTCGCAGCGCAGACTGTCGAACAGCTCGCGTGCGATCTCTCGGGCGTCACGAAGGCGTTCGGTGCGGTCAAGGCAGTGGACAGCGTCTCGCTGGGCATCTCCACCGGCTCCCTCACCTGTCTCATAGGCCCGAACGGAGCCGGAAAGTCGACGCTTCTCGGGTGCATCTCGGGCTTCCATCTCGTCGATGAGGGAGCCGTTCACGTCGACGGACGGGAGGTCACGCGGTGGCCGCCGCATCGCCGGGCACAGCAGGGATTGGCGACCGTCTTCCAGACGACTCGCCCACTCAGTGAGCTGGACGTGCTCGACAATGCGGCGGTCGGCGCGCACGTTCGGTCGCGCTCGGGCTTCGTCGAGAGCATGCTGCGTCTGCCCTGGCAGCGGCGTGAGCAGCAACGTGTCCGGCAGGAAGCTCGTCGAGCCCTCGAGATCGTCGGGCTCGAAGGCCGCGCCTCGGATCCGGCGGCTGTCCTTCCGCTCGGGCAACTTCGGCTTCTCGCGATCGCTCGCGCGCTCGCACAGCGGCCATCGGTGCTCCTGCTGGACGAGCCTGCAGCCGGGCTACGCGCGGGAGAGAAGGCCCGGCTTGATCGAGGCGCTGCGAACCCTCTCCCGGAGTGGGCTCACCATGGTGCTGGTCGAGCACGACATGCAGTTCGTCGGCGCGCTGGCCGAACGCGTCGTCGTGCTCGACCGCGGGCGTGTGATCGCCGACGGCACGCCCGACAGAATCAGGCGCGACCCGCAGGTGATCGCCGCGTACCTGGGCTCGAGCTCGCTGTGACCGCGCTCGTCCAAGTGAACGAGCTCGTCGTCCGCTACGGGCCGGCGGTGGCGCTGGACGGGGTCTCGCTGACGCTCGGGGCCGGCGAGCGAGTCGCGCTCATCGGAGCGAACGGGGCGGGGAAGTCCTCGCTTCTCAACGCGGTCTGCGGTGTCGTTCGCCCCGCAGGAGGGACCGTTTATGTCGCTGGCGACGATGTGACGGGGAAGACGCCGAACCACGTCGTGCGTCGAGGGCTGACACAGGTTCCCGAGGGGCGGCAGGTCTTCCCGAGCCTTCCGGTCGAGGCCAACCTGCTGCTCGGTGCATTCGGTCGCTCCTTCCGGACGGAGATCGTGACGTCGACGATCCGCTATCTCAGACGCCGCGCGGAGGCCCGCGAGCGGCTCGAGCGGATCTACACGCTCCTGCCGAAGCTCCACGAGCTTCGCGATCGACCGGCCGGACGCACCTCGGGCGGCGAGCAGCAAATGGTTGCGATCGGACGAGCACTGATGGCGGAGCCGCGCGCGCTCGCGATCGACGAGCTCTCGCTCGGCCTGGCACCGCTCATCGTGGAGCAGCTCGTCGAGTTCCTGCACCGACTCAACGACGAGGAGCACGTCGCCATCCTGCTGGTGGAGCAGAACGCCCTCCTCGCGTTCGACCTGTGCGAGCGCGCGTATGTCCTGGAGACGGGGCAGGTCGTCCTCGAGGGTCAGAGCGAGCAGATTCGCGACCGCCCGGAGGTGCACAGCGCATATCTGGGAGGCGGCCCCGGATGACCGAGTTCCTGCAGCTCGTCGTCGTCGGCCTCTCGACCGGATCCGCGTTCGCGCTCGTCGGGATGAGCCTCGTGCTCGTCTACCGCACGACCGGGATCGTGAACTTCGCGCAGGGCGTGTTCGTGGTGATCGGGGGCCTCTTCACGTTCCAGCTCTCGGACGACATGCCGCTCGCACTGGCGAGTCTGGTCTCGATCCTCATCGCCGCGCTTCTGGCGTCGATTCTCGCGCGTCGTGGCCGTTGGCTTCCGTGGCCGGACGACGAGCCTCGCGAGCACGATCATCACGCTCGGGGCCGCGTTCCTCGCACAGGCGCTGCTCCTGCTCGAGTTCGGGGACATTCCGCGCAGCTACCCCGGCATCTCCGACCGCGCCTGGAACATCGGGGGCGTTCTCGTCCAGCCGCAATACGTTCTCATCGCAGGGGTCGCGCTGCTCTGTGCCGTCGCGCTGACGCTCTTCCTCCGCTGGACGATCGTCGGGCAGGCACTCGTAGCCTGCGCGGACTCTCGTCGCGCCGCCGAGCTCGTCGGCCTCAACATCCGCTCACTCGCCGTGGTCGCGTTCATCGGAGCGGGGGCGCTCTGCGCGCTCGGCGGCTCGCTGCTCGCGCCGAGCAACCCCATGACGTACAGCTCGGACGTCGCGATCACCGTGAACGGCTTCGCGGCGGCCGTCTTCGGCGGGCTCGGATCCATCCGTCTCGCCCTCCTCGGTGGGTACGCGCTCGGGATCCTCGAGCAGTTCGTGGTCGGCTACGTCGATCCGCAGTACAGCCTGATCATCGCCCTGATCGTGATGCTCGTCCTGATCGGCTGGCGGTCGAGGGCCGAGATCGCGAGTGCATCGCACGACGCGCACGCGGCGATCCGGCGTGCGCGTGTTCCCTGGCCTGCGCCGGTCCGGATCGGGCTCATCCTCGCCGGAGCAGTGTTCGCGTGCTGGCTTCCCTACCAGCTGTCGACGTTCGACGTGGCGCTCTACGGCCGCATGGGGCTGTACGCGCTCGTGACGATCGGTCTCACGCTCCTGATGGGATACGCGGGGCAGATCTCGCTCGGGCAGGGGGCGTTCTTCCTCATCGGCGCCTACACGTCGGCGATCCTGACGGTGGGCATCGACCCCGACACCCGCTTCGTCGATCCCGAGGCCGGCCTTTCGCCGGTCGTCGCGGTGCTTGCGGCGCCGGTCGTGGCTGCAGCGCTCGCCGCGGTGATCGGCGTGCCGCTGTTGCGCCTGCACGGTCATTACCTCGCGTTCGCGACGCTCGCGCTACACCTCATCGCCTTCTCCGTCCTGTCCGCGTGGGACCGGTTCACGGGCGGTCAGTACGGGATCACGGTCACGAAGCCGCTCACCGTATTCGGGCACGACCTGCGCGGCCCGCTGCACGCAGCCGTCGTCTGGGCGGTCGTTGCGATCGCCTTGCTGCTGGCGACGAATCTCGTCCATTCGCGCGTCGGGCGTGCCCTGCAGGCGATCGCGACCGACGAGGCCTCCGCCGCGGCTTCGGGCATCCCGGTAGCCAGCTACAAGCTCCGGCTATTCGTCTTCGCCGCCGCGCTCGCCGGGCTCGGCGGTGGCCTCTTCACGTTCGCGTTCCTCATCGTCTCTCCGGAGGCGTTCCCGATCGTGCTCAGCATCGAGTTCGTCGTCATGGTCGCCGTCGGCGGGCTGGGCAACATCTACGGCGCCGTGGTCGGGACGGTGGCCATCCTCTACCTCGAGCAGAAGCTCCGTGACCTGGGCACGCGGCTGGATCCTCTTCGGCTGGGACCTCCCCGACGCCGCCCCGACCGTGTTCTCCTTCGGCGTGTTCGGGCTGATCCTCATCGCGATCATGCTCTTCTTCCCGCGCGGGCTGCTTCCGGCGGTCGGTGACGCGACGGCGGGGGTGGTCGAGAGGACCCGCGGCGCCCGCCGGCGGGGCGCTCCTCCGCCAGCCCCAGCAGCCGGGCGGCGTTCTGCTTGAGGACGCAGCCGCCGCGACACCTGGCCCTGAACCTGGCGAACGCTCGCTCCGTCATCCTGTCTCGTTAGATCTCGAAGGACCGTCACAGATCGCGAGCCTCTTGGCGCTAGCGGCTGAGCGCGTCGCCCGTCGCCGGGTCGAAGAAGTACAGCCGCCGCGGGTCGAGTGCGAGGTAGGCGTACGCTCGCACCCGCCGGTTGCCTCTCGCAGGCCGCGGGCTAGATGGATAAGCGCTGTTCGTTCGAGTTCATGGCGGTGTGAGTTGCGATCGCCTCCGTGAGACCAGGTCCCAGTCGGCGCGCTGCACGCCGTGGCCAGTCCCTTCGAGTCGAAGCAGCCGCGCGCTCGGGATCTCGCGGGCGAGTGCCTGGCCGTGGGGAAGTGGAACATGGGATCCGCGGTGCCGTGGATGACCAGCGTCGGCGCTCGTAGTGACGACAGGGGCTTGCGGGGCTTGTCCTCGTCCTCGAGCAGGTCATGGTTCTGAAGTGCTGCGAGTCGCGTGCGCGCTCGGCATCACGTCTCACAAGGTCGCGCACCTCATAGTCCTCGAAGCGACGCTCGTAGCCTGCGAGCAGGTGCGCGTAAGCGACGAGGTAATCGATCACTGAGTCGGCGTCCGACCAGTCCACGGATGCTGAGCGCATGAATTCGGCGAATGCGGCGGTCGGCGGGGGCAAGCTCCGATCACCGGGGGTGGCCGGTGAGGTGCTGATCAGGACGAGCGAGCTGACGCGGCTGGGGAAGTCGAGCGCCATGAGCTGCACGAGCGCACCACCCGCTGACACCCCGACCAGGTGTGCGGAAGCAAGGCGGTAGCCGTCGAGCACAGCCACCGCGTCTGCGAGCAAATCGCCTCCGGTGTAGCCCGGACGTTCGGGTTCATAGGTCGTCGATCGGCCAGTGTCGCGTTGGTCGTAGCGGATGACGAACCGGCCGTGACCCGCAAGCAACCGGCAGAACCCGTCCTGCCACCACAGCATCGAGCCTCCGGCACCCATCACGAGGACGATCGGCGGATCTGCGGCCTCGCCGAACGACTCGGTGCAGAGTCGTCCACACTGATCAGTCGCTCGGCGATTGCCATCCTCGGAGGTCGCGCTCGTGCGCCTTCACGGCCGTCTACCCGTGAGCGCACATTCCCCATAGGAAGCCGGGCGCTCGCTCGACCGGCCCCATCTTCAAGAGATAATCACGCACACTGGGCCGGCGAAAGCTCCTTGCTGGGTCGATTGAGAATCTCACGCAGGCTCGATCCCACGACAGCGACCTCCGCGATTTCGCCGGGCGGTCGATCGAGACTGTGCTGTCGAAGACTTAGGCGCTTCTTAGCTCCGATTCAGTTCGCGTTCATGGGGTCCGAGTCTGATTCGGCTCGATGTTCTACATCACGTACGTGATGGCCGAGCTGCGGCGGCGTCTTGGGCGCACGATCCTGACTGCGCTCGGACTCGGCATCGGAGTCGGCCTCGTCGTCACGGTCACGGCTCTCTCGAACGGGGCTCGATGAGGCGCAGGCGAAGATTCTCGAGCCACTCACCGGCGTCGGTACCGACATGTCCGTCTCGCGACCCATCGAAGTGTCGGCGCCGGGAAGTGGACAGGGCAACGCGCCCTTCGGTCAGCTCTCGGAGGAGGAGCGCGAGCAGCTCCGGAGGAGAACGGTGGAGGGCGGTTCGGCCTCCAGAATCTGGGCGAGCCGGGTAGCAAGTTCTCGCGGGACACCTTCGTCTCGACGGCCCAGCTCTCCATGCCCGCATCCGACGTTTCCACGATCGCGGATATCAACGGCGTTCAGGCGACGGCCGGGGACTCACGCTCAATTCGCTTCACATCGAGGGCACCGTTCCTGAGCAGACTCAGCAGCCTGGACAGTTCGGACCGCCGCAGGCTGGGGCTGGCCCGCGAAACATCGACGCGTCCTCGATCAGCGTGTCCGGTGTTGACCCGCGCGTGAGGGAACTCGTGCTCGTGACCCCGGCCAGATCACGTCGGGGCGCTACTTCGAGCCGGGGCCGCCGCCCAGGCGGTCCTCAACGAGAGCTATGCGAGCCGGCAAGGTCGAGCGATCGGACACGGTGAAGCTCGCGGGAAAGAGCTTCACGGTCATAGGGAGCTCGCGAAGACGCCGCTCGGCGGTCAGTCGTCGGACATCTACATCAAGCTCGCCCAACTCCAGAAGCTCTCGGGACGCCAAGGGCGAGTCAACACGATCTACGTGCGCGAAGACCGCGCCAGCGATGTGCCGGCGGTGTCGGCAGAGATCGAGGAGAGCGTCAGCGGCACTTCCGTCACGACCGCATCCGATCTTGCAGAACGCGTATCGGGCACGCTCGTGGACGCCAAGAATCTCGCGGAAAGCTCGGTAGCGCGCTCAGCATCGTCGCGCTCCTCTCAGCCTTTCTCATTGCGACGCTCCTCACGCTCTCGTCGGTCTCGAAGCGGATTCGCGAGCTTCGGGACGCTCAAGGCACTCGGCTGGTCGCAGTGGCTTGTCGTTCGCCAGGTGACCGGCGAGTCGCTCTTCCAGGGACTCCTCGGCGGAGCGGTCGGGGTTCTCATCGGCGTCGCCGGAGCGGCAGGGATCGCCGCCCTGGCGCCGTCACTCAAGGCGACGGTCGCCACCGCGAACCAGGGCCTCGGATTCTTTCTGGGCCGTTCGGACAGGGGGCGGTCGAGGGCACGACGACGAGTGTCGCGCTGGGTGCACCGGTGAGCCTGACGCTCATCGTGGCCGCGGTCGCCCTGGCCGTATTCGGCGGACTCCTCGCAGGAGCCGTCGGAAGCCTTCGCGCGGCGCGACTGCGCCCCGCCGATGCCCTACGTCACATCGACTGAGAGAGACGAGACCATGAACACACCGACAGGAGACGTGAAACCTGCCTACGAGCTCCGGACCGTCTCCAAGACCTACAACCTGGGAGGCGGACAGGTCCACGCCGTCCGCGAGCTTGACCTGACGATCGGCGCCGGCGACGCGGTCGCCGTTGTGGGGCCGAGTGGCTCGGGCAAGACGACCCTCCTCCAACTTCTAGGAGCTTCACCGCCCGACGTCGGGCAGCGTTCTCTTCGAGGGTCGGGACATGGCCGCGATGGCCGACGGCGGTCTGCAAGTCTCCTCAGGCGGCGAACGATCGGCTTCGTCTTCCAGCAGTTCAATCTCATCCCGACGCTGACAGCTGCCCAGAACGTTGAGGTTGCCCTCGCGCCTGCCCAGATCAAGGCGTCCGCGCGGCGCGAGAAGGTTCAAGAACTGCTGGACTCTGTCGGGCTTGGCGCCCGCGGTGAGCACGTGCCGAGCAAGCTCTCCGGCGGCGAGCAGCAGCGCGTCGCGATTGCGCGAGCGCTTGCGAACGAGCCGCACGTCCTGCTCGCCGACGAGCCGACGGGGAATCTCGAGATCCACCAACCGGCGCCAGATCCTCGACCTTCTCATGTCGCTGTCGCAAGCCGGTCGGACGGTCATCGTTGTGACGCACGACTCAGCGGTGGCAGCGCGTGCGAGAGACGTCGTTCGTATGCAGGATGGTCGCTTGGCGGATCGGCCGGTCGATACCCGCCCGTTGCTGATGCGCATCCGGCTGCAACGACCGGCTAGGACTTCTCACCTCAAGGGACATTCCCGCACACTCGCGCAGCCCACGAACCTGCTATCGGACTTGGTTCGTCGCCTATCGCGCTGATTACCGAGCCGCGTAGGAGCGCGGCGTGCGCACGGCCGGCCTCGACCAGACGCCGCTTGAACTCGCGATGGCCGAGCGCCCTGCGCTCCTCCTTGGGATCCGGGTGGAGGTGGAAGTACGTGCACCAGCAACCGCCCCACACACCGTTGTGCCGCTCGGTCAGATCCGCGAACTCATGTCCGCATGCTCAAGGGTTCGATCCGGTAGCCGTCCACCATCAAGGTGCCCATGCGCAGACGCTATCGGCTGGTTGACACCCCCGCTGCGTGGGTATGTGACGCGCGGCGGGTGTGTGTTCAGAGGCTTCTCGTGCATCTGAGGGCAACACGTGCCCGCCGCTTTTCGGGCCGGTACTTGGACCCCGGCGCGTTTTGGTCGGGGTCTCGCTCTTAGAGGGGGTAGGGGTGCCCGCAAGGCCCTCCGCGACCAGGCCCCGCCCCGAAAAACGGTGTTCAGGGGGGTGGGGGTAGGCTCGTCACACATTCTTTACTGCGCGTGCGCGCGTGCGCGCGAGGGAGCTGGGGCGCTCGCGAGGTGACCTAGCCCGAAAGCAGGCCCCGACGCCCGAGCGCCTCGCGAGGGGGAGGGGACGAGTATCGAGGGCGACCTGTCGGTTCAAGGCGACGCGAGCCGGGTAGCCTCGTCTCATGGAGACGGCGGGCAAGGTTCTGCTCATGAGCGCGCTCGTGCTCGCGATCGTCGGGCTTGGCGCGCTCGGCCTCGCCAAGCTCGGCGTCGATCGCGTCCCTGGAACGCTCTCGTGGAAGTCCGAGAACGTGACGGTATTCGTCCCGATCGGACTCATGCTCCTCGTCTCGATCGTCGGGACGATCGTGCTGAACGTTTTCCTGCGCCGATGACCTACGAGGAGGGTGCGATGAACACAGTACGACCGAGACGAGACCCAGGACGAGGCTACGCCTACGGCGGGCCTGCCCTCATCGGCGGGATCCTTGTCGGCGTGGGTCTTGGAATCCTGCTGGACGACTTCTTCGCCTGGTTCCTCATCGGGATCGGCGCCGGGTTCATCCTCATGGGGTTCATCGCGGCCCTCGGCAAGTAGCGCATCGGCGTAGGGGGCCGTGGCGGCGGCTCCAAGCCCCGGCAGGCGCCGGGATCCTCGGCTAGGCGGTCCTTCTCAGTTCTACGGCGCTGGCTATCGTGGTGCAGATGTCCGCGTCCCACCCGATACTGCCCGACGATCGCAAGCATCGAGAGATCGCTACCAGACACGCAAGTAGACAGAGACGTGTCAGCGACGAGTGGACCCTCGTCGAGTTTCGTCCGGCGCGCTGGCTCTTGACCGCGCTCACCGTCTTGGCGCTTTGGCTCGTTAGCCCCACGCTCGGCAAGCGAGGGCTAATCGGTCTGGCTTGGCAATTCGCTCCTCGACGGCTCAGGCTGATTGCGGGAGGCGTCGCGGCACTCGCTCTCGTCGTGCTCGCCGGAAGCGTCGCGGCACTCGCCCTCGCGCTCACTCAACTGGTTTAAGCCGCTCTCCCGGAAGCAGGCCCCAGGCATCGAGGTCGCTCGGAGGGGTGCGCGCGGGGTCTACGGCCGTGCTGAGTGCCTCGTCCCCCGCGAGCGACCCCAGCCCCGTCGTTCATCCCGAGCGGTGGGGTACGGGCCTGAGGCGGGCGATCCCGGCACGAACGCCGGCATGCAGGTCGGAGGTCGCTCGGAAACCGGCATGAACAAACGCTTCACGGACGTGGGTCAGCCGATGTCAGATCTGGACGATGCTTCACGCGACTTCGGCGAGGACTCACGGGCGGGGCACATGCGGCTTACCCGCAGCGCGCCTGGGGATCTTCCCGATGCGTGGCCGGGCGGTCGCCGTGATGATGGCGGTAGTACGCAAGCACTCCACGTCTGGCACGTCTATCGGAGGTTGAGCCGATGAGCACCGTCACGAATCTCATGAATCGGCCGAGTGACGCCAGCCTGGTCGAGCTGAAGCAGACATTTCCGCGAGGAACCGGCGAAACCGCCGTCGTGCGCGCCGAGCATCTCAGCAAGCGTTTCGGCGATCTGCTTGCGGTCGATGACCTGACGTTTTCGCTCGAGCGCGGGACGGTGACCGGTTTCCTCGGGCCGAACGGCGCCGGCAAGACGACGACGCTGCGGATGCTGCTTCATCTCGTGCGAGCCGAGCGCAGGGCGTGCGCTTGTATTCGGCCGCCGCTATCAGGATCTCGAGCGGCCGGCGGCGCGGGTCGGGGCGGTGCTCGAGGCGGCGGACTTCCACCCGGCCGTTCCGGGCGCGACCACCTGTTCTCGCTCGCGCTCGCGCTCGGACGCGACGCCGACGGCGGCCACTGGTTCCTCGAACGTGAACGGGCCGCAGCGAAGCGCGTCGACGCGGTGCTCGATC
The DNA here is from genome assembly GCA_963770595.1 of uncultured Actinomycetes bacterium. GTDB lineage: Bacteria > Actinomycetota > Thermoleophilia > Gaiellales > Gaiellaceae > GMQP-bins7. The sequence goes on from CAVYQG010000001.1 coordinate 29,444, forward strand.
TGGTCGAGCTACGCAGCGCCGGTCGCCGCCGTGTCGGCAGCTACTCGCTCGGGATGCGGCAGCGGCTCGGACTTGCGGCCGCGCTGCTCGGCGACCCCGAGTTGCTGATCCTCGACGAGCCCGCCAACGGGCTCGACCCGGAGGGCGTCCGCTGGCTCCGAGACTTCCTGCGCAGCTTCGCCGCCGACGGGAAGACGGTCTTGGTCTCCAGCCACGTACTCGCCGAGGTCGCACAGACCGTCGACGACGTCATCATCATCAACAAGGGACGGCTCGTGACGATCTCGCCGCTCGCGGAGCTGACCGCGCGGCGCACCGGCGCGGTCCGCGTCCGCGCCCCCGGCGCACACAAGCTGCAGGCCGAAGCTCGAAACCGAGGGGCTCCGCGCAACACTGCTCGACGGCGACGAGCTGCTGGTGGAGGGCGCGCCAAGCGCCCGCGTCGGCGAGATCGCCTATCAAGCCGGCATCCCGCTCGACGAACTCGTGTCGGAATCGTCGAGCCTCGAGGACGTCTTCCTCGAGCTGACCGCGGAGGAGCCGTCATGACTGACCAACTGCTCGCAGAGCTGCGCAAGATGCGCTCCACGCGCACCAACCTCGGCCTGCTCGCGGGGATGATCGCGCTCATCCTGCTGACGGTGCTGCTCAACGGGTTCATCCCGAAGGCGCACGAGCTCGTGACACACGACAACCAGCACGCGCTGCTCTCGGCCGGCACCTCGGCGGCGCTCTTCGCCGCGCTGATTGGCGTGATGGCGATCACAAGCGAGTTCCGCCACGGCACGATCCGCCCAACGTTCGTCGTCACACCGCAACGGACGCGAGTCATCAGCTGCGAAGGTCATCGCAAGTCTGCTGATGGGCGCACTCTTCGGACTCGTTGCGATCGGGCTTTCCCTCGGCGTCGGCTACGCGATCCTCACCATCCGAGACATCCCGCTCGAACTCGGAACAGGACACGTGCTCTGGCTCGTGCTCGGCACACCCGCGATGACGGCGGCCTGGGCCGCGCTCGGCGTCGGCCTTGGCGCGGTAGTGCGCAACCAGGTGTTCGCGGTAATCGGGCTGATCGTCTGGGCGATGGTCATAGACAACCTCTTGCGCGGACTCGTCCCGTCGATCGGCGGCTACACGCCGGTCGGCGCCAGCGCTGCGCTCGTCGCCGACCCCGCCGACTACGTACTCGCGGCGGCCGCAGGCGGCCTGCTCCTGCTCGGTTACCTCGTCGCCCTCGTCGCCGCCGGTGCCATCCTCGTCGCCCGCCGCGACGTCACCTAGACATCGGCAGGCCTGAGGCGAAACCAGGAGGGGCGCAGAGGTCGGCGCCAGCGCGCCGGATCCGACCGGCCAAGCGGCCGACCTTTCATCCTGGCGTGCTCGGCCGGGCGGTTCTAGAGACGTGTCCGGACTGTGTGCGAGCGTATTCTCGCTCGAGCGGACGAGCGTCCGTAATCCCCCTCTGCTGAGACTGAGGGGTAGGCACTGCTATCGGTGGCGACGCTGACGAACACCCCGCGCACGGCTCGCTAAGGCTGCCCCGCTGTAGCTCGGCTCGCGCACGTTCTCGTCACCCATCCAGAACCCGAACGAGACGACCTCGTGCGAGTACGTCTCCTGGTCGACACGGCCGAGCTCCGCGCCAGCGGACGTGCGTGCACCCCCGAAGCGGGTGACTGCGAGGTCGAGCCCATGCCAGAAGAGATGCACGGGGCTCGTCTTGCCGCAGTACCAGCCCGCGAACTCCTCGAGGACACCGTCAGTCCACTCGAGGATGCGCCAGAAGCGCTCGACGGCATCTCGATCGTACGACGCGTGCTCGCGGTCTTCCGGGAACGGTGTCGAGATCGGCACTCCGTACGGTTCTTCACGTATGGCGACGTCGAGGCCTCGGTCGGCGAGGATGGCGTGCATCTGCGCATCGAACTCGGCGACGGATAGCCCGTCGACGAGCTCGAAGGAGTCGACCTCACCTCGGTTCGTGCTGACCACCAGGCGGTGGTCGATGAAGTCGAAGTTGATCTCGAAGGCGACGCCTCCGGTCGCGTGCATGCGGCGCGTCGTCAGGCCGCGAACGTCAACGTAGAGCGGAACGTGCCACCAATGGTTGCGGGGAGCCGTGGAGGCCATACGTACCTTCCCGACGATCTGGAGCCAGAGGTGCAAGGTCGTCTTCGTCTCCTCCCAGTGACCCAGCGAGAGCTCGGGCAGCTCGGGGCGGGTGCCGGTAGCGGTGCTCATGGCTTGGCGTCTCCCTCGAAGGGGTCGGCGGAGGCCGTGGTTGGCTCGACGAGGAACGCGAGCTCGTCGACGAAGCACCAACTCCAGTCCTCGCCCGGCTCCGCGGAGCGGACGATCGGATGACTCACTTCGCGAGCATGTCGGCTCGCGTGCCGATTGGGCGACGAGTCGCAGCAGCCGATCCGTCCGCAAGTCATGCACATGCGCAGGTGCACCCATGAGCTTCCGATCCGAAGGCACTCCTCGCATCCCGCGATCGACTCCGGGAGTCGAAAGACCGTGATTCGATCGAGGTGGCTGCAAATGGCCATCGAAGCGACCTTGGACTCGACCTTACTCCAACAAGGCGTGCCTGCAGAGCGAGTGGGCTCGCGTCCGGAGGCCAGAGACGTACCGTGCGTATGCGAATGCCTCCCGCTCCAGGCCCCGACGCGACGAACACGTTCGCGGGGTGGTTGGAGGTGGTCACGCCTTGCTGTTACGCGTGCGCGTGACCTCACCCATGTAGCTAGGTCGCTCAGGGTTTGGCCGCGCCTTACACATCGAGTCGCTCGTCTTCCAGGTCGAGATCGCGGCCGACGCGTATCCAGACGTCGTTGCTGATCGCGCCGCTGCGACGGAGATCGACCAGGGCCCGCCGCTCCGCGTCGAGGAGCTCTCGACGCAAACGTTGGTAGTCCTGCGATCGGCTCTCGATCGCGCCGTCGTCTCCCTCGTCGAGACGCGCCTGAAAGCGACTCGTCCGGAAGCGATAGGCACCACGCACGCGTTCGGCCGTGTCGTCGCGGACCCAGTCTTCGCCGACGAGCTCCTCGAGTCGAGCCAAGGCCGCCTCTGCGGCGTGGACGCGTGCCTTCGCGTCCTCGCGGTCTTCGATCCCGTCGTCCTCGAGTCCGAGGAGACGGATGACGTAGGGCAGGGTGAGTCCCTGGCCGACGAGCGTCGCGATGATCACCGAGAACGTGAGAAAGAGGATCAGCTCGCGGCCGGGAAACGGAGCCCCAGCGTCGGTCTCGAGCGGCAGCGCGAGGGCGGCCGCGAGCGAGACCGCGCCACGCATCCCGGCCCAGGACAGGAAGACGGCTCCTCGCCAGTTCGACATGCGTCTCGCGATCCACTTCGGAGCGTGCAACACCGCGAACACCCATGCGAAACGAACGGCGATCACCGTGATGCTCACAGACGCCGCATAGCCGAGAAGCGTCGTCGACGAGAACTCGCCGAGCGCGTCGACGACGACGGGAAGCTGGAGGCCGATGAGCACGAACAGAAGCGCATTCAGGAGGTACTGCACGATTTCCCAAACGGCGAGGCCCTGGAGGCGGACCTGGGCGCTCGTCAACTCCGGCGTGTGCCAGCCGAGATAGATCCCCGCGGAAACGGCGGCGAGCACGGCCGAGACCCCAATAAGCTCGGCCGGAAGGAAAGCGATGTACCCGGTCAGGAGCGAGATCGTGATCTCCGCTGGAGGGTTGTCGAGGCGGCGGCGGACTTGGCGTACAACCCAGCCGACCGCGAGCCCGACCGCAACACCACCGCCCGCGCTGACGAGGAAGAGTCCACCGGTGTAATAGGCGGAGAACGATCCCGTCACGACTGCGGCCACCGCGACTCGGTACAGAACGAGCCCGGTGCCGTCGTTGACGAGACTCTCGCCCTCCACGATCGTCACGAGCTTGCGCGGGACCCCCAAGCGACGTGCGATCGAGGTCGCCGCGAGAGGATCCGTGGGAGAGACGATCGCTCCGAGAACGAAGGCGCTGCCCCAAGAGAGACCTTCGATAACGGTGTGCGCGACAACGGCTACACCGACGGTCGTGACGAGGACGAGTCCGACCGCAAGCAGCCCGATCGGCCGGGAGTTCGCTCTGAGGTCGCGGAGTGACGTGAAGAATGCCGCGCTATAGAGAAGCGGGGGCAGGACTCCGAAGAAGATGACCTCTGGGTCGAGCTCGAACTCGGGCATTCCGGGCACGAAACCGATCGCCAGCCCCCCGAGGACGAGCAGTATCGGATAGGGGATACGCAAGGCAGGTGCGACCACGAGCATCGTCGCGACGGCAAGGATGAGGCGAGAGCGCGACGAGTCCCTCCTGAGCGTCGAGATGCATCGAGGCCCATCGTGCCGAAGGTGAGCAGAGCGTCACGGCCCGCCGCCAGGCCACCGCGGCCGTCGTCCCGCGACCGGCGCGCCGCTGAACGACACCGGGGTCCGCGAGATCAGGCGCTCCCACGAGCCGCCCGATGACTAACGTGACGATCCGTGGAAGCCGGGATGCAGTACGTCAACCTCGGCGGCACCGGCCTGCGCGTCTCGCGTGTGTGCCTGGGGATGATGAGCTTCGGCAGGCATGAGAGCCGCGAGTGGGCGGTCGACGAAGCGACCGCCGAGCCGATCGTGCGGCGGGCGGTCGAAGGCGGAGTCATCTTCTTCGACACCGCCGACGTCTACAACGGAGGCCAGAGCGAGGTCGTCACCGGCCGCCTCTTGCGCAAGCTCTTCGGGATGCGGGAGGAGTACGTCGTCGCGACCAAGGTGCGCGGCAGGACGATGCCCGGGGAGAACGGCCGCGGCCTCTCCCGGAAGCACGTGCTCGCCTCGATCGACGCCTCGCTGCAGCGCCTCGAGCTCGACTACGTCGACCTCTACCAGATCCACCGCTGGGACGACGAGACGCCGATCGAGGAGACGATGGAGGCACTCCACGACGTCGTCCGGGCCGGGAAAGCCCGCTACATCGGCGCCAGCAGCATGTACGCCTGGCAGTTCGCGAAGGCACAGCGTGTTGCCCCGACCCGATTCGTCTCGATGCAGAACCACTACAACCTGATCTACCGCGAGGAGGAACGGGAGATGATCCCGCAGTGCCTCGACATGGGCATCGGCGTCCTCCCGTGGAGTCCGCTCGCTCGAGGGCTGTTGGCGGGGAGCCGAACCTCCTCCGGCGAGCAGCTGACGACTCGCTCCAGGACCGATCCGTTCCTCGACTCGCTCTACCGGCCGGACCTCGACGTCCCGGTCATCGACCGCGTCGGAGAGATCGCGGCCGAGCGTGGCGTCCCGGCCGCACAGGTCGCGCTCGCCTGGCTTCTGCACAAGCCCGGCGTCACGGCGCCGATCGTCGGAGCAACGAAGGTCGAGCACGTCGAGGACGCGCTCGCGGCCGAGGCGCTCTCGCTGAGTGAGGACGAGATCGAGCGGCTCGAGGCCGTGTACGTCCCGCATCCCGTCTCGGGAATCGAGCTCTAGGAGGGCGACCGAGCCCGTGACGCTCGACGATGTGCGCGAGCTCGCGCCCCAAAACCGCTCAGCTAGGCGGGAGCGTCGCGACTCGCCACTCTTCCCAGCCCGACGAACACGTCACGGGGTGGGTGGGGAGTCGCGCTTTCTATTGCGCGTTCGCGCGTGTGCGCGGGAGGGAGGAGCTCGAAGTTGCGCGGGGCGCGGGTAGTTGCACCGTGACGCGGAGCCCGCCAGCGGCCCGGGGGGTGAGGGTGAGAGTTCCGTCGTGTGCTTGGGTGATGCTCTTGACGATTGCCAGGCCGAGGCCGACACCTGCGTGGTCGGTGCGTATGCGTTTGGTGCCGCGAAGAAACGGCTCGGCAAGCGTGGAAACCAACTGTGGGGTGAGCTTCTCGCCGGTGTTCTCGACGGTGAGCACCGCACTCTTGGGGTGAACGCTGGTCGTGACCCACACGGTGCCCTGTTCGGGCAGGTTGTGGACGATCGCGTTGTGCACGAGGTTCGTACTCATCTGCAGCAGGAGCGCGTGTGAGCCGATGGTGGGGGTCATGTCGCCGGAGGTCTCGATGGTGAGGCCGCGTTTTTCTGCGAGGGGGAGGAGCGTTTCGGTGGCTTCTTCCGCTATGAGGGACAGGTCGACGTGTTCTCGGGTGAAGGACCGTTGGTCGGCGCGGCTGAGCAGGAGCAGCGCTTCGGTGAGGTCGATCGCTCGGGTGTTGACGGCGTGGAGGCGGTCGACGAGTTCGCCGGTGTCGCGGTTCGGATCGTTGCGGGCCACGTCGAGCAGTGTCTGCGTGATCGCCAGCGGGGTGCGCAGTTCGTGGGAGGCGTTGGCTGCGAATCTCTGCTGTTCGGCGACGTGTGCTTCGAGCCGCGCGAGCATGGTGTCGAAGGCGTCGGCGAGTTCGCGGAACTCGTCTCTGCGGCCATCTAGCTGGATTCGGTGCGAGAGCGATCCGTTCGCGGCCATGCGTGTGGCGTCTGTGATGCGAGTCAGAGGGGCGAGCATGCGGCCGGCGAGAATCCATCCTCCCACGAGACCGAACACCAGCAGGAACGCCAGAACGATGGCCGCGGCCGGAGCGAAAGCGCGCAGGAGGAAGGAGCTGTTCCCGGGCACTACGCCACCGAGCGTGGTGATCACATCGTCGGGTACGTATCGCAGGAGGAAGTCGGACGATTGCCCAGGCCGGCCGGCGAGCCACGCGGCCGCGAGCATCAAGAAACCTGCCAGCATGAGGAACCCGGCGTAGCTGAGGGTGAGTTTGAGGCGAACGCTCAAACCAGGGGCTCTATCCACGCTCTCCTCCCTCGCGCCCGGTGTCTCGGTCGAGCGTCGATGCGGTAGCCGACGCCGGGCACGGTGGCGATGATCCAGGGTTCGCCGAGGCGTTTGCGCAGTCCCGAGACCGTGATGCGCACGGCGTTGGTGAACGGGTCTGCGTTCTCATCCCACGCCCGTTTCAGGAGCTCTTCGGCGCTGACGACACCGCCTTCGGCAGCGACGAGGACTTCGAGCACTGCGAACTGCTTCCTGGTCAGCGCGACGTAGCGGCCGTCGCGGTAGACCTCTCGGCGGAACGGATCCAGCCGCAGGCCTGCGATCTCTCGCACAGGCGGCCTGTGGTGGGCGCGCCTGCGGTCGAGCGCTCTGAGACGGAGCACGAGTTCTCGGAGTTCGAACGGCTTCGTGAGGTAGTCGTCGGCGCCGAGCTCGAACCCGGTGGCCTTGTCGTCGAGCCGGTCGGCGGCGGTGAGCATGAGGATCGGCATGCCGCTGCCGGAGGCGACGATGCGTTCGGCGATCTCGTCGCCGGAGGGTCCGGGGATGTCTCGGTCGAGGACGGCGATGTCGTAGGCGTTGACGCTCAGCAGCTCCAGGGCGGTGTCGCCGTCACCTGCGATGTCGGCCGCGATCGCTTCCAGGCGTAGGCCATCGCGGATGGCTTCCGCCATGTAGGGCTCGTCCTCGACGATCAACACACGCATGCTCCGATGCTAGAGCCGGCGCATATCGTCGGCGTATCGAAAACCACGTACGTGCTGGCAACACCACGCCGCCTTGACTGGAGGCGTGACCTACAGCAAACGAGCACGAGCAACGCCCCGTCGGATTCGGATTCGCAGGATCCGTGCCGCTGGCCTGCTAGTCGTCATCGCGGCGATCGCCGCAGTCCTCGGCTACCAGTTGCTCGCGTCCTCGTCCTCGACGGCGTCCTCCCTCGAGGCTCATCGTCGACGGTGTCCTCGTCCTCGACGGCCGCATCACTCATCGGCGTCCCTCGCAGCGAGCACCGTCGTCTTCGCAGTGAGCACCGTGGTGCGCTTGGCGAGGCTGACGGTGCCGTCCCCGACGGCACGACGGTCTTCGATGACGCGATTCCGGGTGTAGCCAACCTTGATCCAGCTCTCCTCGGTGCCCTGCGCCAAGCCGCAACTGATGCCGCGGACGACGGGGTCGAGTTCTTCGTAGATAGTGGCTGGCGTTCGCCGGAGTACCAGGAGCGACTACTCCAGCAGGCGGTCCTGAAGTACGGCTCAGAAGAGGAAGCTGCCCGATGGGTGGCAACCCCCAACACGTCTGCTCACGTGTCGGGGGACGCGGTCGACATTGGGCGCTCCGATGCCACAGCGTGGCTGTCCGAGCACGGCGCCGAGTACGGGCTATGCCAGATCTACAGCAACGAACCCTGGCACTACGAACTTCGCCCCGAAGCCATCGATCACGGCTGCCCTCCCATGTACGCCGACCCTACGCACGACCCGAGGACGCAGCAGTGACCAGCACGCAGGCCTGCACTTGAGAGAGAGAGAGAGAGAGTCGTGGGCGCTCTGTCGAGCCGGGGCTCAGGCCGGCGCGGGCTCCTCGCGAACGTTCGAGGGGAGGGCGGGGTCGTAAGGAAGGCGATGGCTCCTACGTCGATACGGCTTGTGAAACGACCTCGGCGGCCCGCTCGATCGAAAGAACGTCGGTGTTGACGACGAGGTCGTAGTGCGTCGGCAACTCCTCGTCGATGCCGTAGAAGCGTCTCAGATAGTCGCTCCGGCCCGCGTCCGAATCCTTCAGGACACGTACAGCCCGAGCCTCATCGACCCCTTCGACTCTGCGGATGCGGGCTACGCGAGTCCGGGGCGAGGCAGTGACGAGGACGCGGAGTGCCTCCGGCCCTGGCGTGACGGCGTACGAGGCAGCGTGCGCCACGATCACGGCGTCGCCTCGTCCCGCAGCCTGCTCGATCGTCTCCCGGATCAATGCGCGGACATCGTCGCTGCTCAGCACCTCACCGGTTCGAACCGGAAGGCTGGGACCGAGCTCGCTGCTGCCAAGAGATATCGCATCGAGCACGCGGGCGGCGAGTGACTTCCGTCGCTCTTCGTCCGCCACCTCCTCGGGGTGGATATCGCCCTTGCCGCCGCACGAGCGACGATTTCGTCGTCGACGTAGGAGGAAGCCAAGACGCTCGGAGACGAGTCGGCCGACCTCTTCGCCGCCCGAGCCCGTTGCATGCGAGATGCACACGACTCTGGTCAAGCCACGCGCTCGACGCTACGAGCCGGGGGCGATGGCGTCAAGCGCCGGTGGCTCCGAGCGGGCCCTGACTCGACTGACGCGTTCAGGGGTGGGTGGGGTTGCGTCACGCGTTGTATTCGCGTGCGCGCCAAGAAATCGGCCGCGCAAAGTTCCGCGCCGTCGGCCTTGCGCTCGGTGGTCTAGACAGTCGCCAAGCGCGGCGGGTGTGTGTTCAGAAGTGCTTCCGTTCTGACCGCGGCACCTCGGCGAGCACCGCCTGAAAGACCTATCCGCGCCCGAGCGCATCTATCAGCTCGGTGACGGCGAGTTCCTGGCGCTCAAGTCGGTCATCAGACCAACCTGCCCATCCCTGCAACACCTTTCCTCGGTCGGAGACTCAGCGGGAAACTCAGATGAGAGGATGTTGCCGGTGGAGCGCTTGGGTATGCGGTGGCCCGCGTGGATCGTGAACGCACTCGGCGTTGCCACGGTCGTGCTGGTCCTCGCTCAAGCACGGGCACAGCCGATCGGCGCGCACGTTGCCGCCGAAGACATCGTTCTCCGAGTGAACCGCGCGAACCTGAGCACGCACGGCGCACAAGCGAACCGGGCAACGTTCGGGGCGGTGCTGAGCGCGAGCGGCCGCTTCGTTGCCTTCGTGTCCGGAGCCACGTCGCTCGTGCCGGGCGACCGGCAATGGCGTGACCGACGTCTTCGTGCGCGACCTCGCACAGCGGCGCACCTGGCGTGGGAGCATCTCGTCCTTCGGTGCGGAGGGCGATGGCCCGAGCAGAAAGCCGTCGATCAGCGCAGACGGGCGTGTCGTCGCGTTCCCGTCCTCGGCGACCAATCTGGTGCCCGACGATCGCAACGGCGTGACTGATGTGTTCGTGCGTGATCGCTCAGCGGGGCTCACGAAGCGCGTGAGCACGGGAAACGAAGGCGAGGCCGATGCAGCGAGCCTTGCCGCACTCGTCAGCGCCGATGGCTGGACGATCGCCTTCTCTTCGGATGCCTCGAACCTCGTTCCGGCGGACGAGAACGGCTCGATGGACGTCTTCGTCACCGACAGAGTCACGGGACGAACGAGCCGCGTAAGCATTGGCCCGTTCGGGGCGTCGCGGAATCGCAGCGAAGCGTCGTCGATCGATGCCCACGGACTCGTCGTCGCGTTCCGCTCGTACGCCACCAACCTCGTGTACGGGGACTGGAACGGGAAGGCCGATGTGTTCGTGTTCGACCGTCGCACGAGCCTGATGGAAAGGGTGAACGTCTCCTCGACCGGTGCCGAGGCGCGTGCGGCCACGTTCCGTGGAGTGATCAGCGGCGACGGCCGGTTCGTCGGCTTTCGCTCGCGTGCGAGCAATCTCGTCCCAGGGGACACGAACAAGGCGCTGGACGCGTTCGTACACGATCGTTGGACAGGCGTCACGACGCGGATCAGCGTCGCGTCCGATGGCGAAGAGGCCGACGCGCGCGGCTTCGATCGATCCACGCGCAGAAACCTCTTCATGTCGCGTCCTTTCCTCTCGGCAGACGGACGCTATGCCGCGTTCACGTCTGGTGCTCCCAACCTCGTTCCTGACGACCGGAACGGACTGTCCGACGTATTCGTCCACGACCTCCTCACCGGGGCAGACGGCCCGAGTGAGCGTCTCGGCGAATGGCGAGGAGGCCGACGCAGCGAGCGTCGTTTCGGGCATCAGCGCCGACGGCAGCCTCGTCGCATTCACGTCGCTCGCCGACAACCTTGTCGTCGCCGATACGAACCGACGCCGAGATGTGTTCGTCGCGCGGCTTCGCCTTCCAGGCGACGCCGCGCGGTCACATCGCAGGTGAGGATCGTGGGAAAGCGAACCCAACCCGCGCGGGGCGTATCCGGAATTGATTGGCCATCTCGCGGCGTACTGGGACTCGAGCACAAAGAACGGCTAGATGCTTGCGCGCGGCCCCCACCGCTGTCCACGATGTGCAGAGGCGTGAACTGATGGCGGGCGAAGTGGAGACGATCCGCGGGAGCGACTGTCACTCTCCGACCGGCGAGCGAGGGCGATCTCGATCTGCTCGCTGACTGGTTCTCAGACCCGCAGATCTACGAGTGGTGGGGCGGGTCACCGCTCCGACGCGAGGTCGTCGCAGAGAAGTACACCGGGCGGCTGGCGACCTGCGGTCGAGTCGCTCATCATCGAGGCTGAGGGCGAGCCTGTCGGATACATCCAGTACCACCAGGGGTTCCACGATTACCACCACGAGGGTGAGGGCGGGCTGGACACGTGTATCGCCCGACGCACAGCGCCAAGGCTTCGGTCGCGATGCTGCAGTTACGCTCGTCCGGCACTTGCTGACCGAGCGAGGCTGGAGCCGTGTCACGGTCGATCCTGCGAAGAACAACCCGAGGGCGCTCCGCTTCTGGCGCGAGTGTGGTTTCCGGTACGAGCGCGACATCGAGAGCAGCGGGCGAGCTGAGTTGTTGAGCGTCGTGCGGTAGACGCCCCGCGACCAGGCCCCGAGGCTTCTCCGCGTTGGAGGGGTGGGTGGATGGCCTCGCGCGCGCGCGCGCGTGCGCGCGATGTTGGGCTCGGACTTTCGCCGACCTGCCCGCCCCTCGGCGAGCAGGGCCCTCTTGCCCCGCGGAACGCGTTCGCGGGGGTGGGTTGTTGGGCGTTCTGTTTCGCGCGCGCGTAGCCGCGTGACACCTATGCTCCACGAGTCAGTAGGAGGTGAGAGATGGGGGTACGGCTCTGGCAAGGGCAGCGGCCTTGACCGAGGGCGCCATGGATCTCGACGAACTGGTCTTCCACCCCTGGGTGGTGCAAGGGCCGCGCAACGTGCTCGACCTTCGTCGGCGGCTCCGGGAGCTACGTCATCGACGCCGACGGACGGCGCTACCTGGACTTCAGCTCGCAGCTGGTGTTCACCAACCTCGGTCACCAGCATCCGCGCATCGTCGCCGCGATCAAGGAGCAAGCCGACCGGCTCTGCACGCTCGCACCCGGCCACGCGTCCGATGTCCGCGGCGAAGCGGCGCGGTTGATCGTCGAGGTCGCGCCGGAGGGCCTCGGGCACGTGCTGTTCACGACCGGCGGGACGGAGGCCATCGAGCACGCGGTACGGATGGCCCGCCTGCACAACGGGCGGCCGAAGGTGCTCGCCGCCTACCGCTCCTACCACGGCTCGACGACGACCTCGATCCACCTCACCGGCGACCCGCGCCGCTGGGCCTCGGACACCGGCGCGGCGGGTGCCGTCCACTTCTTCGGCCCCTTCCTGTACCGCTCGGCGTTCGGGTCGAGTACCCCGGAGGAAGAGTGCGAGCGGGCGCTTGCTCATCTCGAGCAGGTGATCCTTCTCGAAGGCCCGTCGACGATCTCCGCGCTGGTCCTGGAATCGGTGATCGGCAGCTCGGGCGTCATCGTGCCGCCAACCGGCTACCTGCGCGGGGTCCGCGACCTGTGCACCCGTCACGGCATCGTCTACATCGCCGACGAGGTGCTCGTCGGCTTCGGCCGCACGGGAGCCTGGTTCGGCGTCGACCACGACGGCGTGGCACCCGACCTGCTGGTGTTCGCGAAGGGCGTGAACTCCGGGTACGTGCCGCTCGGCGGCGTGCTGGTCGGCGACGCGATCTACGAGACGTTCACCAAACGCCCCTACCCGGCGGGCATGACCTACAGCGGGCACCCGCTCGCGTGCGCGGCCGCCGTCGGCGCCATCAACGCCATGCACGACGAGGGCACCGTCGCGGCAGCCGCCCGCCTCGGCACGGACATCCTCGGGCCAGGACTCACGAGCTTGCCGAGAAGCACCCCTCCGTCGGGGACGTTCGCGGCATCGGCGGCCTCTGGACCGTCGAACTGGTCCGCGACCGGCTGACCAAGGAGCCGCTCGTGCCGGTAGGCGCCACTGGCGAGGCGAACGCGCCGATGACCGCCTTCGCCAAGGCGTGCCTCGATCGAGGCTTGCTGCCGCTGATCCTGGGCAACCGCGTCCATGTCGCGCCGCCGCTCAACGTGAGCGACTCCGACGCCGCCGCCGGCCTGGCCATCCTGGACGAGGCGCTGGCTGCAGCCGACACGTTCCTGAACTGAGCGTTGGGTGTCACTGCGAGATCCCGGCGTTCTGGCGTTTGTCTGGCGTCCGAGGGCGAGTGAGCGGACGAGCCTGGTCGCAGCGATCCCTGATCAGTGCAGGCGCTCGGCCTCGCCAAGCTCGGCGTCGATCGCGTCCCGGGGACGCTCTCGTGGAAGTCCGACAACGCGACGGTGTTCGTCCCGATCGGACTCATGCTCCTCGTTTCGATCGTGGGGACGATCGTCCTGAACGTCTTTCTGCGGCGATAACCCATGAGGGACGAGCGCGCCCCGTGATCGGGCCTCAGTCCCCAAGAAAGTGCGCGCGTGGGGAAGGATCCAGGCGCGCGGCACCACCCCGCGGTCGCAGTCGAGTTTCTAGGACGGGAAGACAGCATGTCTGCGCGAGGGGGCCGCCCAGCAGGGCGGCCCCTTCTTATGTCGACCTGATCAGGCGCTTGGAATGAGCACGCGGTTGATGACGTGAATCACGCCATTTGATGCCATTACATCCGCTTTCGTCACCTTCGAGCTGTTCGCAAAGACGTTCGAGCCAGCGACCCGAATACGGATGCTCTTGCCGTTCGCAGTCCTCGCCGAGGAGAGCTTGACGACCTTCGCCGCCGTCACCTTTCCGGCGACAACGTGGTACAGGAGCACTGCCCGCAGCTTGGCTCTGTCCTTCAGTAGAGCGTTGAGCGTGGACTTCGGCACCCTCTCGAAGGCAGCGTCCGTCGGTGCGAACACGGTGTAGGGCCCTTCTTGCTGCAAGGTCGCCACCAAGCCTGCGCGCTTCAGCAGCATGGCGAGCGTCTTGAACTGGCCGGCCGCGACCGCGGTCTCGACGATGGTGCCTTGCTCGCGAGGCCGAGCCGATGCAGCCGGTCCGAGCGCCGCGATCGCGAAGGCCGCGATTGCAACAAGAGCGGTGAGCGTTGTCAGTCGGTACACGTCGGTTGTCCTTTCTCGTTTGGATGGATGACCATCAGCGAGCCGCTGCAGTGCTTCGAGGCTCGGCGAGGGCGCGGCCGCGAGTCGCAACGAGCGCCCAGAGGCTGTACGCGCCGGCAAGACCGACGAGGCCATAGACGACGCGCGTCGCGGCGTTCGTCTCCCCGAACTCGAGTCCGAAGATCTCGGCGACGAGATCGAACTCGGCGAGTGCCACGAGTCCCCAGTTGAGCGCGCCGACGATGACGAGCGTGGCGGCGAGGACGTTCACGATTCTCATGCTGTACACCTCCTGTAGAAGATTTGTACAGAACGACAGTACACGCCGTCACCTCGCTCTGTCAAGGTTTCGTACAAACGCTGTATAGTGCGCGCATGTCGGAAGGCGGTCTACTGCGAATCGGCGAACTCAGTCGCCGCTCCGGTGTAAGCCCCGAACTGTTGCGGGCGTGGGAGCGACGCTATGGACTTCTCCGCCCGACGCGTTCACCAGGTGGGCTACGTCTGTACTCCGCAGACGACTTGGATCGCGTACGCGAGATGCAGCAACACCTCGCAGGCGGGTTGGCGGCGGCAGAGGCGGCAGCGCTAGCCGCTCGCTCCGCAGAGGCCGATGCCGGCCATCGCCGCGCCTGCCAACGGCGGCACGCGACGAGCTCGCAGCGGCCGTCGACGCCTTCGACGAGCCGCGAGCACAGTCGACGCTCGATCGACTGCTCGCAGAGGCGACGGTCGAGAGCGTGCTGACCGACGTGATCCTGCCGTTTCTCGAGGAACTCGGAGAGCGCTGGGAGCGCGGCGAGGCTTCAGTCGCCCATGAGCACTTCTCGACCAGCGTTCTGCGCGGGCGATTGCTCGGCTTGGCCCGTGGCTGGGGTCGAGGTCTCGGCCCAGTGGCACTGTTAGCCTGCCTCCCCGGTGAGCGCCACGAGCTGGGTCTGATGGCGTTCGGGCTAGCGTTGCGTTCACACGGCTGGCGTATCGCCTTTTTCGGGAGCGACACGCCCCTCAACACCGTCGAGGACGCCGCGGACGCTCTTCAGCCGAGTCTCGTTGTGCTTTCTGCCGTCACGCCAGACGTCGTACACGCGGCATTGCCGCAGCTACAGGCGCTCGCGAGCCGCTATCGCGTCGCCCTCGGAGGAGCGGGTGCGGTCGGGCTCGACGCGTCGGATCTCGTGCTCGTCCTTGCAGGCGACCCCGTTACCGAAGCAGGGCGCGTGACTGGGCTGGTGGACGTGACGGGCGCGGTCGTGGCTCAGGCTTGAGCGGAGGTCGATCGGCCGCTCTCCACCCATGTCCTCCTTGCTTCACAGTTGGTACACGACCGAGCGGGTGCTCGACTCCGGGGGGTTCGAGTCGACGCAGCGCGTACGTGCCTCCGAGCCGCTCGTCGAAAACTCCGAATCGGGTGCACGCTGGCTTGGGATCGCGTACTGGCAGGCGGTCAACCGCTTTACCCGCGGGGCGTGCGCGCACGCTGGACGGACGATGGCGGCCGACTCACCCTGCTGGGTGGCGCGAGCCTCCTCTCCTTCGAGCCGCCCGAGCTCGCATTCTCCGACGAGAGCGTCTCGTGTCGGTACGCGATCAAGGGAGGCTTGCTCGCCTTGCGGGCGGGCGGGTCTGTCACGCTCGCGCAGCGACGCGCCGATGACGAGGTCGAGCTGAGCGTCTTCGTCGAGGAGTACTTCCCGCGCCTCGCGGCACGGTTTGGCGCGCCCAGATGGACGGGAGCGCTCTACGCGAAGGGTCAGAGTCCCTTGCACGCCGCCATCAGCCGCGGCTACTTCGAGCTGCTTGCATCGAGGGCGGGCGCATGAAGATCACGGTCTTCGGCGCGACCGGAGTCGTCGGACGTGCGCTACTCCCTCTCCTCGTCTCCGACCACGAGCTCGTGGCCGTTTCGCGCTCAGCACGAGCAGCCGAGACGGGTGTGTCCTTGGGTCGAGGGCGACGCCACCTCCGCAGATGACGTCATGCGAGCCGTCGAGGGCGCTGAGGTCGTGTACTACCTCGTTCATTCTCTCGGCAGACCTGACTTCGAGCGGCAGGATCGAGTAGCGGCGGACATCGTCGCCGCGGCGTGCGAGCACGCCGGCGTGAAGCAGATCGTCTACCTCGGCGGACTCGGCGACGACGACCCCGAAGCGTCACCGCATCTGCGAAGCCGTCAAGAGACGGGGGAACGCCTCTCGGCCGGAGGAGTTCCGGTGACGACACTGCGCGCCGCGATGATCGTGGGCAAGGGGAGCGCCGCCTTCGAGACGATCGTCGCCCTGGTCGACCGCCTGCCGGCGATGATCACCCCGACCTGGGTGTCGACGCCCACCCAACCGATTGCACTCGACGACATCAGCCGGTATCTCGCCGGTGTATGCGGCAATCAGGGTGCGTTTGGAGAGAGCTTCGATGCCGGCGGGCCCGAGCTGATGACCTACCGTCAGATGATGGAGCGGATCGCCATCCTGCGCGGTCGCCGACCGCGGATCCTCGAAGTGCCGATCTTGACGCCGAGATTGTCGTCGTTATGGCTTCACCTCGTTACTCCCGTCGACGCGTCCGTCGCTCGCCCGCTGATCGAAGGGCTCAAGAATCCGACCATTGCGCGCGAGGAGCGGTTGCGTACGCTCGTTCCCTTCGAACTCACCTCGTTCGACGACGCCGCGAGGTTGGCGTTCAAGCGATGACTGGGTAGTTACGACGCTCACTTCGGACTGCCACCGGGCCCCAGCCCTCTGAACCCGTTCACGGAGGTGGGTGGCCCCAACGCCTTTCTAGTACGCGTGCGCGCGGTACGCGTGCGCGCGCGTGCGCGGGGGAGCACATGTTGTCGGGAGCGGCACGGCTGGCGACGAATTGGCAGGAAGGCGGGCCTGAGCGATGGGGGAGGACCTGCTCGATAGACATCTCAGGGATACGACGGATCCGCCGCCGCCAGTCCTTGACTCCTCCGAGCCGGCACTGGGGCCGAGGCCAGCGCTATCTGACTGGGGAGTTCGTCCCCGTGCCGGGAGGCGCCTTCGATCTCTACGCAGGCCCCGGAATACGAGGCTCGTTTTCGAGGTCCGCAAAGGGGTAGACCCCTCTGTGCGCCGTGCAGCTCTCCAAGTTCCTCATCCATGTGAAGTCGAGCCTCTGGTTCGTCCCGGTGCTCTGCGTGCTGGCGGGCGTGCTGCTCTCCTTCGGGACGATCGCGCTCGACCGCTACTTCGACTACGAGGCGCTTCCAGGTGCACTCGTCGTCGGGCCGGATGCCGCGGTCGTGATCCTGACGACGATCGCCGGCTCGATGGTCAGCCTGGCCGCGCTCGTGCTGACGATCACGATGGTCGTCGTCCAGCTGGCGATGGGTCAGTTCTCGCCGCGGATCGTGCAACGCATCCTGCGAGACAAGCCGAGCCAGCTCGCGATCGGGCTCTTCGTCGCGACGTTCGTGCACTCGATCCTCGCCGTCCGCGAGGTCGTCAACAACGGTGACGGTACGGGGCAGGTGCCCGGAATCTCGTTGCTAACCGCCTTCCTGCTCGTTCTCGTGAGCATCGCGGTGCTGGTCATCTACGTGCACCACATCGGCCAGGCGCTACGCGTCTCCGCGCTGATCGAGCTCGTCGGGAAGGAGACGCGCAAGCTCCTCGATCGCAAGTACCCGGACGCAGGCCCCGCTCTCGAGACCGAGCCGGGATCACCGGCGGTGGTTGCGGCTCGCAAGTCCGGCGTCGTCACCAAGATCGGCTCGGAGGAGCTCGTCGAGGAGGCGCAGCGAGCCGATTGCGTGCTTGAGCTCGTTCCCGCGCTCGGCGAGTTCGTGCCCGCGGGCGCGCCGCTCTTCCGCGTCCACGGCGAGCCGGCCGATCTCGACGAGGATCGGCTTCACGGCGCGCTCATCCTGGCGCTGGAGCCGACGCTCGACGAGGACGTCTCGTACGGAATCCGACTCCTCGTCGACATCGCGGAGCGCTCGCTTGCGGACTCGCCGTTCCAGGATCCGACCACCGCCGTTCAGGCGATCGACCGGCTCCACGACTTGCTGAGGCAGCTCGCGCGCCGGCCGATTCCGGACGGTCTCCATCGCGACGACGAGGGCGAGGTTCGGCTTACCGTGTTCGCGATGAACTGGGACGCGTACGTCCATCTCGCCTTCGACGAGATCCGGCTCGCCGGCGCCGGCTCGCCACAGGTCACCCGCCGGCTCAAGGCCGCGCTCGCCGATCTCAAGTCGTTGGCGCTGCCGGATCGCGTCGCGGTGCTGGAGGAACAGCTCGACCTCCTCGCGGCAGCGACGCAGACGGCCATGAAGGACGAGCGCGACGCCGAGATGGCGCTCGGCGACGACCGCGAGGGAATCGGCGCGGCGGCGGCGCTCGACGGGCGCTAGCGCAGGGTGGGGTGTAACCCGTTCGCCAACGCACCAGAGTCCCGGATCGCGAAGCATCTCGGCGGCGAGTTTGAGTCGGTCTGACGTCGGGGTACAGATCGCGTGACCTAAAGGAGGAACTGATGGGAATCATCGCGTTCATCATTCTCGGACTCCTCGCTGGCGCGATCGCCAAAGCGCTCATGCCCGGCGACGATCCGGGCGGGTGGATCATCACCGCCGTCATCGGCGTAGTAGGAGCGATCCTTGGGGGCTTCTTGGCTGGGGCGCTCTTCGGCGCAGATCCGATGGATGAGTTCTTTGACATCTCGTCCTGGCTGACGGCAATCGTGGGCTCGATCATCCTGCTCGCGCTCTACCGCGTCGTTGTGAATCGCAGGGGCGGGCACGGAGCTCTCCGAACCTGAAGCCAGGAAGAACCGCGTGATTCAGAAGCCTCGCCGATGAGCGGGGCTTCTGGTCAGAAGGGAGCCTTGATGGCAGCACATACCGAAGCGGAACCCACGAACACCGTCGACGAATCTGCGGCGGATCAGGAGTCACGACTTAAGCGCTACGACCAACGGATCGAGGAGTGGCTCACGTCGCTGAAGGAAGGGGCGGAGCAGCGCTCACCGGAGGTACTGAGTGCTCTGGCGACTAAGGCGAAGGACGTCGGGGATTACTTGGACAAGCTCGCAGACAAGGCGCGATCACGGAAAGAGCCCTCGGCGGCCGTGGCCAAGAAACCGCAGAGTCTCGACGAAGTCCCCGCTGTCGGCGACCAAGGTCAAGGAGCGCTCCGCTACCGCGGCCCTGACCCGGAGAGCGATCCCAAAGGCGACGGAGACCACGAGGATCAGGGCACGTAAACCGTGTCTGACCCGAAGGCGCGGCTCGGCGATGAAGCCGTGCGGTTTGCAAGGCCATACGCTGGCGCTGCGAGCGACAACGTCGCGTCGATTCGCGTGTTGACGAAGTGCGGTTTCCTTATCGTGGGCGATGGGCGCGGGCGCGGGTTCGCTCATGGGCGCAACGAGGAAAAGGACGAGGTCGTGCTCCGGCTCGATGCATGACCCCAACCGCAGCGGAGCGAAGTCGACGCAGATGAGCACGACCGAGCGCGGATACGGCTGGGTTCACCAGCGCTTAGCGGGCGCGGCCTCGACCCGGTGGGGAAGTCGGGAGCCGCGAACTGTGCCCGCTGCGGTGAGCCGATCCTTCCGGGCGAAACGTGGGACTTGGGCCACGACGATCACGACCGCTCGCGCTACGCCGGCCCCGAGCACGCCTCTTGGAATTGCTGGCGCGCCGCATCGCAACGTGACCTCGCGCGAGTGGTAGTAGCGCTCAGCGGGAGGGCAAGAGATGCTTACGAAGTTCCCGTCCGCGTCGAAAATGTGTCTCGGATCCGCCTCGACGTGAACGTTCCCCCGGATCGGCGGGGCGGACGAGGGCCGGCGCTGCGAGCAGCAGTGCGACCGCTGCCGGCAGCGCGAACGCAAGCTCCGCTGTCCGTCTGCGACCGACCACCGAGCCGACCAGGTTGTCCGCCCGAATCACCTCCGAGACCCAGGTCGTCGGCGACACGTCCGCCGATATGAGGGCGCCGCCAAGGGTCGCGACGATCATCCAAAACGCCGAGATCGCTGCCGTCGCGAGCGTGACCCATCTCCACGCCGCGAGGGCGGCGGCGAGCGGCAAGGCGAGGAAGGGCAGCAGCGGCACGAGGAAGCGAGGTCCGGGCGTGTCGCCGCCGAACGGAATCCAGTAGGCCGCGTTGTAGAGAACGAACGCAATCGCCAACGAGCCGACGAAGATGGCCTCTCGGCGTGAGCCTCGACGCCACAGAGGCAAGAGCCCCGCCACTGCGACGGCGACGACCGGTGTCAGCACGAAGAGGCCGCGCTGGCTGTCGAAGAGGAGGTCGAGCGCGTCATCGGGGCGCGGGTACGTGAGACCGAAGAATCCCGCGTCGTTCGCACCCACGACGTCGTGCCCCGTGGCGCCGAGCACTGCGACGGCGTAGGAGTACCCGCTTCGGAAGGGCGACCCGAACGCCCAGGCGTTGTAGGCAAGAAGCGGAATCGACCCGGCCACGAGTCCGGCGACATAGAGGCCGCCCCGCTGGAGGCGCGGCCGGTCGACGAGCACCCAGGCCGCAACCGCCACCGCCACGAGCGCGAGCGACGCCTCCGCAACGACGGCCAGCCCGGCGAGGAGCCCCGCCCCGGCGACGGCGAGTCGCGAGTCGCGTCTATACAGAACGAGAGCAAAGGCGGCGAAACCCAGCGCCGCAGAGAGAACATGAGCAAAGTACGCCGTCGAGAACGGCAGCAGCATCGTGCCGAGACCGAGAATCACCGCGACGGCGACGCCCGTTCCGGGCACACAAGCATTGGCGGCGTACCGCACGAGAAGCAGCAGGCCGAAGAAGGCGGCGACGATGACGAGGTTCAGCTGCCAGACCGCTTCCTTGCCAACGCCGCGCGCGCCGGGAGGCCCTTGCGTGGCCACCCCCTTCGTGGGAACCGCCCCGACGGCGTCGAGGGTCACGTAGAGCGGCAGCGAGGCGAAGGCGAGGCCGGGCGGCTTCGCAGCGTAGAAGTGGCCGTCCACCCACGCGACGTCGCCTCCCTGATTCAAGTGTCCGTCGATCCGGGGCGTGCCGTCTGCAAGCGACTCCACGAGGGCGTAGTGCGCTGTCGCGTTCCAGCCCGCCTCCGGCAGGACGGTTGCTGCAGCGATTGCGACGAGCGCCAAGGCGGCAACCTCGCGCACAGTTCGCACGCGGGGAGTCTAGAGTCCTAGGTGGTTGATGCGGATAGCGTCGGACGTCCGGGCGGCGACGGCCCCGTCGTCACGCGGGCTCGCGGACGACCTTGGTGATGGCGGCGGGAATACAGCGCGGGCTCGATTCCCGCCTCCTCCATGCCCGGCGCGGTCGAACGAGGACCTAGCGGAAGGACAAGCGCTTTGGCGGCCAGTACGTGAGCATCACCGGGCCGATCAAGTTGCCGCGGGGCACGGTGCCCCACGTGCGCGAGTCGCAGGAGCGAGTGCGGTTGTCGCCGAGCATGAAGTAGTGGCCCGGTGCGACGCGCGGCCAGTTGTGGGTCTCGTGTCCTCGACGAGACGGAGCGACGTAGGGCTCGACGAGACGGTCGCCGTCGATGTAGATGACCCCCTCGCGCTCCGACACTACTTCGCCGGGGAGACCGACGATGCGCTTGACGAATGCGGAGCCGCCGTCGTTCAGTCCACATCGGTCAGCCGTCGCCGGTGCCTCGAACACGACGATGTCTCCGCGCTCGGGGTTGCGGAATCTGTACGCGAGCCGGTTGGCGATCACGCGGTCGCTGAAGCGTCCTTCGCAGTTGGCGACGGGCTTGGCGCAGTGGAGGGTTGGCTCCATCGAGGGCGAGGGAATGCGGTACGGCTTCGCCACCTCTGCCTGAAACGCCAAGACGAACGCGATGGCCACGGCGATGGTCACGAGCCAGTCGACGATGGTCCGCCACGGCTGCGGTATCCGGCTCTGGGCGCGATCGAGGATCCTCATGCTGGCACCACATTGTGACCACATGCGCCGCCGATGTGCATCGCGCACAGCCAGTCCGAACGCCGTTCAGGCCTATCTGGCTGAGCCGCATCCAGGAGGCAAGGCGGGGTGATGGTGGCTCTATTGCGCGGGCCGGCCCGGCGACGCCTTCGCCGGGCCGGCCGGTCCTAGACGTTCGCTCCGGGTCTGCCGTCTGTCGGAGCCTCAGTCGTCGGAGCCCTTGGAGCGCCCCTTGATGCTGATCGTCCCCTGGAAGCAGTCGCCCTCAGACTGCATGCAATCGAACGTCGTGAACTCGGCACGTGCGCGCGCGCCGGTCAGGTACCCATCGATGACGCGGCCCTTCAGCACGGCCGCACCCGACTGGTCCACGCCGTCGAGACGGATCGTGAGCGAGCGGGACGGGTCGTCGGCACGGATGATGTAGATGGCGGCCAGCTGGATTCCGCCAGATCGGGTTACCCGTGGCGTCGAGGACCGCCCCTCCGAACTGGCCGTCGATGTCTCCTCCGACGACGCCCACCATGTGCGGGAAGCCCGGCGAGAACCACTTCGTGTACGTGAGCTCGACGCCGGCGTGGCCCCCGCGGGTCCCCGTCTGTGCGGCGGCTGCGGTGATGCCTGCGGCGACTACGAGCACCACGATCAGTCCCGCGAAGCGCCTGCTCGTTGCGAGTCTGCGCATCTCCTGCTCCTTTCCTCTCATTGCTGTCTCTCGCGACTGCGCTCGAGCAGTGCCGGTGCCGTCTCGAGCTTCCGGTCCGCCTGGGCGAGGTGCCAGTCGACCGTTCGTGCGTCGAGTCCGACAGCCGACGCGATCTCGCTCTTGCTGCGTCCCTGTGCGAGGAGCAACACGACGCGGTCCTCGATCGGGGAGAGCTCGGGAACCGGCACGACACTCCTCTCGCTGCTGACCCGGCGAGTGTGTCTCGGCCGGCTGACGCGGCTCTGACGCGGTGCCTGGGCGAGTCCGCGAGATACGACTCGACGAGGCAGCTCGGCACTCTCCGAGCGTCGCAGCTCGATTGGAGAGCCGAAACCTGGAAATCCCTAGTCTTTGCTCTCCGTCTGAATCGGGAGGATCCGCGCGAGCTCGGTGCGCGACCGGACGTCGAGCTTGCGGTAGATGGAGGTGAGCGCTGCCTCGACCGTGTGCACGCTGACACGAGAGCGGTGGCAAGACGGGCTGTCCGCGTGCCACAGTCGTCACAGGGTGGGCGACCGGCGATCCCCGTCACGGCGCGCCGTCGGGCGTTCGGTCGGACAGCTTCCCAGACCTGGAGCCACCGATCGAAGCGCCGGTCGGCCGGCTCGTCTCGTTCTCCGAGGGCTTGACCGCGCAGCCTCGCTGGCCTCAGCGTGGTCTCGCGCAAGAGTCGCAACGGGGCGAGCTAGGATCGCCCGGTCCCGGGGTCGAGCGAGGAGGTCATGGTGACGGAGACAACTGACGGGGGCATCGTTCGCCTGCCCGGAGAGGGCGAGACGACCTCGCTCTTCGGCGACACGTACACGATCAAGGTGGCAGGCGGCGACACGGGTGAGGCGCTGTCGGTGATCGAGGCGGAGCTGGCTCCGGGATCGAGCGGCACGCCGCTCCACGTGAACACCCGCGAGGCGGAGAACTACTACGTGCTCGAGGGTACGCTCACGTTCCGCCTGGGCGAGTCGACCGTCGAGGCGCCGGCCGGGTCGTTCGTCCATGTCCCCAAGGGCGTCGTCCATACACACTGGAACGGCACCGATGCCCCCGTGAGGCTCCTGGGCGTTCCCGCCCCGGCCGGGTTCGAGACGTTCTTTGCGGAGCTCGCCGAGCTGATGGCGGCGATGCCGCCCGGCAAGCCGGACATGAGCCAGATCGGGGCGCTCTACGGGCAGTACGGTCTCCAGGTCGTCGGGCCGCCGCCGAACGCCTGACGCTCGGGCGGCGCGCAGGCCCGCCGCACACCCGTCGCCTCGGAAGCCTGTTCGGGTCGAGTCCCCGCCTCCTCCCGACGCGCCAGACCACGCCGAGCTGGCGCGGAGGCGGACCGCTCGCCGGAGGACACGTCGGCCGGTCGGCGAACGCAACCTGTCCATGGGCTGGCGACGCGGAGAGTTGTGGCTCGATGCGGACACGCTCTGGTTCGGCGAAGGCGCCGCTGCGCCCGCAGTCGCCGGCTTCGCGCTTCCGCCCCTGCCCAGCTTCGGGCCGGACCCGGGGCTGTCCGCCTCCCGCCAGCGCCGGGAGGCGTGGCGTCGGCGGCGAAGGGCACGCGCGACGGTCCTCATGGTCCTGCCGGCCGTCATGATCCCGCCCGGCCTGTTGCGAAGCGGCGGTGTCGCCGGCGCCCAGGGCGTCGTCGAGGACCCGCCCAGCCTGACGCTCTCCCTCTCCATGGGGACTCTCGAGAACGTGGGTGCCTTGCCTCGCACACCCGATCAGCCGAGTCGGCCGCGGCAGGCGGCCGCGCGCTCCGACGTGTTTCCGAGAATCGCCTGGCGCAACGCGACATCGGTCGGTCTGCCGTGGAGCGGCAGCCTGGTCGACGGCACTCAGTTCCCCATCGAAGGCCCGGACTGGGTCACCTGGAACCCGATCACGGACAGGGTGCCCAACCTGCCGATCCGGCTGTACGGGAACGAGCGCACGATCCGCGCGATCGTCTCCGTCGTCGAGGAGTATCGGGCCGCGAACCCGAAGGCTCCGCGCGTCGTCGTCGGTGACATCAGCTTCAGGGGCGGCGGGCCCATGGATGCGCATGTGTCCCATCAGAGCGGGCTCGACGTCGACATCTACTATCCGCGGCTCGACGGCGACCTGCGAGAGCCGCGCACCCCCGCTGCTATCGATCGTCGGCTCGCTCAGGATCTCCTCGACCGCTTCATCGCGGCAGGAGCGAGGACGGTGTTCGTGGGCTATGCGACCAGGCTCCACGGCCCGGCGAAGGTGGTCGTCCCCTACCCGCAGCACGAGAACCACATGCACGTCCGCTTCTGGCCGCGCGGCGGGTAGGACTCCAGAGCGCTAGTCGGGCAGCCAGCCTTTGCGGTACGCAGTCGGCTCGCGCGGCGGGACCGAAGCGTACGCGACCTCGCCGTCCGTCGTGTCCTCGTCGACGCTCGCGCCGTGGCGCTTCGCGACCTCGTCGGCGGGGAAGCCGAGCGAGTCGGGCATTCCGTCGTGCTCGCGTGAGCCGACGGCGACCACGAGGCACGGGCCGCTCCCTGCCCCGACAATCACGTGCTTCGTGCTCGGGGGGCAATGGACGAAGTCCCACGCGCGGAGCGGCCGCTCGTCGCCCTCGACGATCAGGATCGCCTCGCCGGAGATGACGAGGAAGGCTTCCTGGTCGGCCTCCCAGTGGTACATGGCCATCGGCTCGCCGGGCACGAGCACGAACGGGTTGACGTTGAGCTGGTCGGACTCGCGCCGCCAGCCCTCGAAGTCGTCGCCGACCACGCACACGGCGCCGCGGCCGTCGGCGTGGCGCCACTCGGCGTCGCGCATGTTGAGGACGTACCAGCCGCCGCCCTCCGGGGCGAGGCCGTGCTCGGTCTTCTCCAGCCTGGACTCGGGAACCACGAGGTCGGTCTATCATGCCGCCGTGCGCGAGGTGCAGCCAGGCGTGTGGCACTGGGAGGCGCGGCACCCGGAACAGTCGGGCGAGGAGTGGCTCAAGGTGGTGTCGTGCTACGCGATCGACGACGGCGAACGCCTGCTGCTGTTCGACCCGCTGGCCGTGCCGAGCGAGATCGAGGCGCTCGTGGCCGACCGGGAGACGGCCATCGTGCTGACCTGCCCGTGGCACCGGCGCGACGCGCTCGTCCTGAAGGAGCGGCTCGGCATCCCGATCTACGTGCCGCCGCGGGACGAGGGCGACCCGAGCCCGGTGGAAGGGAATGTGTTCGAGGCCGGAGACCGTCTGCCGGTCGGGGTCGAGGCGTTCCAGGGCATGGAGCCGAACGATCTCGCGCTCTGGGTCGAGGGCCAGCGCGCGCTCGTCCTCGGTGACACGTTGCTCGACCGCGGTAACGGGCTCGAGTTCCCTGCCGACAACGCGGAGCAGGGTGCGATCGCAGAGCGGGGCGTGCCGCCCGCCGAGATTCTCGAGAGGCTGCGGCCGCTGCTCGACCTGCCTGTCGAGCTCGTGCTCGCGACGCACGGCGGGCCGACCGACCGCGCGGCCCTCGAGCGCGCCCTCACCTGACCCGAGGCGCTGCCTCGGAGACGTGATGGCTCCCGACGGCGACGTCCTCTCGTCGACCTGGCTGAGCGGCCTGCTCCACGAGTCTTCCGAGTGGCCGCACGGCTCGGTCAGGGTCCTGAGCGCCGCTCGCATCGGCAGCGACCACGGTCTGAGTGGATGCGTCCATCGTGTGGTGGCGGAGACGGAGCGAGGCGGATCGATCTCGTTCGTCGTCAAGGAGGAGGGCTCCGCGGAGGTCGAGCGGGAATTGCTCTTCCGCAGGGATTGCGAGGAGCATCTGCGCGGCTGCATTCCGGCCTGTCTCGCCGGGACGCCCGATGCCGGAACCGGTCGCGGTGTCCTCGTGCTCGAGGATGTCGCACCTGCGGAACAAGGCGACGTCCTCGAGGGCTGCACTCATGCCCAGGCCGAAGCTGCGATCCGCGCGCTCGCGCGTGTGCACGGAGCCTCGTGGCGACGACAGGACGACGCGCATCCGGCCGACCTGCCCCGCTGGCGAGCCGCCCCGATGGAGCCGGCTCGCTGGATCGATCGCGTCGAGCGCGCGCGTGCCCGATTTCCGGAGGCTCTGCGCGAAGGCGTCTTGGGGCGGATCGACGATCTGCCGGAGCGCGTATCGAACGCGGTGGACGAGCTGCGGCTCGGCCCGTCGTCGTGGATCCAGGTCGACGCTCACCTCGACAACGTCCTCTGGCGGCCCGACGGGACGGCCGTGCTGCTCGACTGGTGCAGCGCAGCGGTCGGCCCTCCGGTGGTCGACATCACGCGCTTTCTTGCCGAGGGCGTCATCGAGGCGTCGGAGCCGGAGCGAATCGATGCTCTTCTGTCGACCTACGCGTCGGAGCTGGGAACGCATGGAGCCCACGCGGAGCCGGGCGAGCTCTGCGCCGGGCTCAGGCTCGCGCTGCTACCGCTCGTGCAGAGCGCGGTCGGCTGGGCAGGACGCGAGGACCTGGAGCTCGAGGGCCGGGCCGCGCGGCTGTGCGAGAGCCTCCTGCGCTGCGCATGCGACCTGTGGCTGGCCGAGGGTGAGCTCTAGGCGCTGCTTGCACCTCGTGCCACTACCTTTGTAGATTCACGCCGTCCACAGAGTCTGTAGGCCTGGCGGCGGGCGAGGAGGATGCGATGTCGATGGTGCCCGGTGCGGTGCCGGCCGACGTGGGCGGGACGCGCCCGATCGCCCTTTTCTGGGAGCGGCTCCGCTCCGACAAGCTTGCGCTCGCCGCGTTTGCGTTCCTCCTCCTCGTCGTCCTCGCCGCGCTCTTTGCCGGCCCGATCACGCGCCTGATCGCGCACCCGCCGAACGCGCAGTACACGGAGCAGCTCGACCCCGCGTTCGGCACGCCCACGGGACCGACGCGCGAGTTCCTCTTCGGCGTCGACACGGTCGGCTCGGACGTCTTCGCCCGCGTGCTCTACGGCGCGCGCGTCTCGCTCACGGTGGCGATCGTCGGGACCGGCATCGCGCTCCTGATCGGCACGACGCTCGGGACGATCGCCGGCTACTACCGGGGCGTGGTCGACACCGTCATCTCGCGCACGGTCGACGTGATGCTCGCGTTCCCGCTCCTGCTGCTGGCGCTCGGCATCGGGTCCGCGTGCTCCCTCGGCAACGGCTGCGCGGGCGGGGTCGTCAAGCCGGGGATGACGACGGTGATCGGGATCATCGTGCTCATCAGCTGGACGTACTTCGCGCGGCTCGCGCGGGGGCAGGTGCTCTCGCTGCGCGAGCGCGAGTTCGTCGAGGCCGCGCGGGCGACCGGCGCGGGTGACCTGGCGATCATCGGCCGCGAGATCGTCCCGAACCTCGTCACGCCCGTCCTCGTCTACGCGGCGCTCGTCATTCCCCAGACGATCCTGCTCGAGGCGGCGCTCTCGTTCCTCGGGGTCGGCATCAACCCGCCCCAGGCGAGCTGGGGCCAGATGATCGCCGAGGCGACGCCGGTCTACGACTCGGCGTGGTGGTACTTCGGCTTCCCCGGCGCCGCTCTCGTCCTCACCGTGCTCGCGTTCAACCTCCTCGGCGAGGCGGTTCGCGACGCGCTCGATCCGCACCTCTCGTCCTCCTGAAAGGAGATCCGTCCATGACCCTCCCACGCACGCCGGCGATCGCAGCCGCTCTCGTGGCCGTGCTCGCGCTGGCGCTCACGCTGGTCACCAGCGGGAGCAGCGCACCCGACCAGCGCAAGCGCGGGGGGACGCTCGAGCTGATCTCCGCGGGAGACACCGACTCGGTCGATCCCGGCCAGACCTACTACGCCTTCGGGTACTCGATCCTCGGGGCGGTGCATCGGACGCTCTACGGATCGCCGGCGAACACGTACAGGACCGTTCCCGACCTGGCCGCCGGGCAGCCGAGGATCTCGGGCGACGGCAGGACCGTGACCGTGCGCATCAAGCGCGGCGTCCGCTTCAGCCCGCCCGTCGACCGCGAGGTGACGAGCGCCGACGTCAAGTACGGGATCGAGCGCAGCTTCTCGGCGAGCGTTCCCAACGGCTACTCGTCCCTGTACTTCGCGGACCTCGTCGGCGTCCCCGCCGGCACGCCGAAGACGCCGAAGCCGATCTCCGGGATCAGGACGCCGGACCGGTACACGATCGTCTTCAGGCTGAAGGCGCCGAGCACGACCCTCGTTGCGGCCCTCGTCATGCCGAACACGGCGCCGGTGCCGAAGGAGTACGCGGCGAAGTACGACAACAAGTCGACGTCCGACTACGGGTTCCACCAGGTCGCGTCCGGGCCGTACATGTTCGAGGCGGACGACTCGGGGAACATCCAGGGCCGCGGCTACACGCCGGGCAAGCAGATGAAGCTCGTCCGCAACCCGAACTGGTCGCGGTCGACCGACTATCGCCCCGCGTACGTCGACGCCGTCGAGCTCCAGGAGGGGTTCGTGGATCCCACGGTCGGAGTGCGCCGGATCCTGAACGGCCTCGCCGACGGAGCCGCCGACTACCCGACCCTCCCGGGAGCGCTCGTCAAGGAGCTGACGACGACCGCGCGCTACCGGGACAACTTCTACACCGTCCCCTCGGGCACGACGTACGTGGTGATGAACCCGGCAAAGAAGCCGTTCGACGACCTCAACGTCCGCCGGGCGGCGAACTTCGTGATGGACAAGAACGCGATCCGGCTCGTCGGCGGAGGGCCGACGACGGGCGCGATCGCGACGCACTTCATCGGTCCCGAGTTCAAGGGCAAGGGCTTCGAAGCCGCGGGCGGGTTCGCGTACGACCCGTTCCGGACGAAGAACCTCGCCGGGAGCGTCGCGCGGGCGAAAGCGGAGATGCGCAAGGCCGGCTACGCGGACGGCCTGTACGACGGCCCGGCGATCACGGCGATCGTCGCGAACGCGCCCCCCAGCCCGCAGCAGGGCCGGATCGTTGCGGCCAGCCTCGCGAAGATCGGGATCAGGGTCGACATCAGGCTCGTCTCGATCGACGCGATGTACACGAGGTTCTGCGTCGTGCCGAAGAACCAGCCCGAGCTCTGCCCGAGCATCGGCTGGTTCCCGGACTTCAAGGATCCCGTCTCCATGCTCGACCCGACGTTCAACGGCGACAACATCCAGCCGACGAACAACGTGAACATGTCGCAGCTCGACGACCCCGTGATCAACTCGGCCATGGACCGGGCCAAGCGGATCAAGAGCCCGCAAGCGCGCTACGCGGCCTGGGGGCGGATCGACAAGCTGATCATGCAGCGGGCGGCCTACATCCCGCTGCGCTGGTCGAACAACACGAACGTCGTCTCCGACCGCATCGTCCCCGGCAAGAACCTCGTCGTCGGGGGCCTGCTCGACCCGGCGTTCACGTCGATCAAGTAGGTCGAGACGGCGACGCCGGCGGCACCGCGCGCGCTCGTCCCCGAACCGGGGGATGAGCGCGCGCCTGCGGCACCCGGTGCGCTGGGGTGGATTCACTCCCCGCTCCTTCGGTACACGCTCCGGAGGGTCGCCTGGAGCGCGGTGCTGCTCGTCCTCGTCTCGTTCGTGACCTTCCTCGTCTTCTACGTGCTGCCCTCGGCCGATCCGGCGCTGCTTCGAATTGGTCGGCAGTCGAACCCGGACCTGATTGCCGAGGTACGCGCGAACCTCGGTCTCGACGAGCCCTTCTACGAGCAGTTCTGGATCTACGCGCAGGGCATCGTCACGGACCTCGACCTCGGCTACTCGTACTACGCCGAGGTACCGGTGCGGGACGAGATCCTCTCGCGCCTCCCGGCGAGCATCTCCGTCGCACTCGGCGCCTTCGTGATCTGGATGGCGATCGCCCTCCCGGTCGGGATCCTGAGCGCGCTCAAGCCTCGCACTCGCTCCGATCGTGCGGTGACCGGCGTGACGCTCTTCTTCATGTCCGCGCCGACCTACTGGCTCGGCCTCGTCGCGCTCTTCCTCTTCGCGAGCGACATCGGCCGTTTCCCGCTCCTCGGCGGAGCCGGCACGTACGTCCCGTTCAGCGAGGACCCGCGCGCGTGGGCCGAATCGCTCTTCTGGCCGTGGATCGTCCTCGCGCTCGGGTTCGCGGGCCTCTACGCGCGCATGATCAGCGAGAACCTGAGAGAGACGCTCGCGACGGACTACGTGCGCACGGCACGCGCCAAGGGGCTCTCGGAGCGGCGCATCGTGCTCCGGCACGGCTTGCGCGCCGCGCTCGCGCCGGTCGTGACCCTCGCCGCGCTCGACCTCGGGATCCTGCTCGGGGGGACGATCCTCGTCGAGACGGTGTTCAACATCCCGGGCGTCGGCCGCTACGCGGTCGAAGCGATCCAGAACGGGGACCTCCCGGCGATCCAGGGCACCGTGCTCTGCGGCGCGATCTTCATCGTGCTCGCGATCCTCGTGTCGGACATCCTCTACGCGCTGCTCGACCCGCGCGTTCGATACTGAGTCGTGGCCCTGCTCGACGTGCGCGACCTCCGGGTCGCCTTCCCCTCGCGCGAAGGCCCGGTTCGGGCCGTGAACGGCGTGTCGTTCTCGCTCGAGCGGGGGCGGACGCTCGGGATCGTCGGCGAGTCGGGCTCGGGCAAGACGGTGACCGCGCTCACGGTCCTCGGGCTCACGCGCTCGGGAGGGGCGGAGATCTCGGGCGAGGTGCTGCTCGACGGAGTCGACCTCCTGCGACTCTCCGACGCCGAGTTGCGCGACGTCCGGGGTCGTCGCGTCGCCCTCGTCTTCCAGGATCCCCTCTCGTCACTGCACCCGATGCACAAGGTGGGATGGCAGATCGTGGAGGCCATCCGCGCACACGAGCGCGTCGGGAAGCGCGCGGCGCGAGCCCGGACGGTCGAGCTGCTGCGGAGCGTCGGCATCCCGGGCCCGGAGTCGCGGGTGGATGCGTACCCGCACGAGCTCTCGGGTGGGATGCGCCAGCGCGTGATGATCGCGATGGCGCTCGCGCTCGGCCCCGACCTGCTGATCGCGGACGAGCCCACCTCCGCGCTCGACGTGACCGTGCAGGCGCAGATCCTCGAGCTCCTGGCGAGGCTCCGGAGCGAGACCGGGATGGCGCTCGTCCTCGTCAGCCACGACCTCGGCGTCGTGGCGGAGGAGACGGACGAGGTCGCGGTCATGTACGCGGGCCGGATCGTCGAGCACGGCCCGCGCTCAGCGGTGATCGACGACCCGGTGCACCCGTACACCCGCGCCCTCGTCGAGTCCATTCCGCACGTCGACGGGCCGCGGGCCCAGCAGCTGACCCCGGTGCGGGGAGCGCCGCCGAGCGCGGCCCGGCTGCCGCCGGGGTGCCCGTTCCACCCGCGCTGCGACCTAGCCCGGCCCTCGTGCTCGGTGGACGTGCCCGAGCTCCTCGAGGCCGAAGGAGGGCGCCGCGTGGCCTGTCCCGTCGTGCTGGCGCGATGAACGGGCCGCTGCTCGCCGTCCGCGATCTCGTGAAGCACTATCCGGCGCGCGGGACGCAGCGCGCTCGAGGCTCCGTCGTCCACGCCGTCGACGGCGTCACGTTCGAGATCGCCGAGAACGAGACGCTCGGCCTCGTCGGCGAGACCGGGTGCGGGAAGTCCACGCTCGCCCGTCTCGTCACCCGTCTGCTCGAGCCGACGAGCGGGACGATCTCCTACAACGGGTCGGACATCACACACTGGTCGCGACGGCGCCTGCGGCCGCTCCGCCGCGAGATCCAGGTCGTCTTCCAGGATCCGTACGCGTCGCTGAACCCGCGCAGGCGTGTCGGCTCGATCGTCGGCGACCCCCTCCGCATCCACGGCGTCGGCTCGAGCACGGAGCGGTGGGAGCGCGTCTCGGCCGTCCTGCGGCTCGTCGGGCTCGACCCCGAGCACGCGAACCGCTATCCGCACCAGTTCTCCGGCGGCCAGCGGCAGCGGATCGGGCTCGCGCGAGCGCTCGTGACGAACCCGCGCCTGGTCGTCGCCGACGAGCCGGTATCCGCCCTGGACGTGTCGATCCAGGCCCAGGTGCTGAACCTCGTCGGCGAGCTGCGCCGCGAGTTCGGGCTCGCGCTCCTCTTCATCTCCCACGACGTCTCGGTCGTGCGGCACGTGAGCGACCGGGTCGCGGTCATGTACCTCGGGAAGCTCGTCGAGATCGCGTCGACCGAGCGGCTCTTCTCGGCGCCCGCGCACCCGTACACGGCGGCGCTCCTGGCGTCCGTCCCCAGCGCCCGCGCCGGCCGAGAGCGCCGCGTGCGGGTTCCGGTGACGGGAGAGCCGCCCAGCCCTCTCTCACCCCCGAGCGGCTGCCGCTTCCGGACGCGCTGCCCGTTCGCGCAGCCGGTCTGCGCCGAGGCCGAGCCTCCGCTCGAGCCGCGGGAGGGGACCCTCGTCGCGTGCCACTTCCCGCTCTCCGGCGAGTGAGTAGCGTTCCCGCGTCATGGTGAGCGCCGAGGAGATCGCCGGCATCGAGATCTTCGCCGCGCTCGGCGACGACGAGCGGGAGCGCCTCTCTCGCGCCGCGGCCGACATCAGCCTCGTCCCCGGCGAGTTCGCCGCGCCCGAGGGCGGCGAGCGCGCTCTCTTCGCCGTCCTCGCGGGTCGCATCGAGGCGGTCAAGCTCGTCGACGGGATCGAGCGCGTGGTCGGGGAGCGCAATCCGGGTGAGGTCTTCGGCGAGGTGCCGATCACGCTCGGCACGGTCTTCCCGGTCGGCTTCCGTGCCGCTGAGGCGTCGCGCGTCATGCGGCTCGAAGCGCACGACTACCACGCAGTCGTCGCCGCGGCGCCCGACGTCGGTAAGGAGGTCGGCAGGCTCGCGTCGAACCGGATCAGCGGGGCGGCCGGCCTGCAGGGGATCGCGGCGGAGCCCGCGGCCCCCCGTGCGGTCGTCGTCGGGCAGCGGTCGGATCCGGACTGCTCCGGCCTACGTCGCTTCCTCGACCGCAACCAGATTACGTTCACGTACCTGACGCCGGACGAGCCGGATGCGCTCGACAACTGGGGCGGCCCGTTGCCGGACGACGACGACATGCCGGCGATTCGGGTCCTCGACGGCACGACGGCGGTGCGGCCGACGCTCCGGCAGGTCGCCGGGCTCCTCGGGCTCGCCACCGAGGCGGAGTCCGCCGAGTACGACACGGTGATCATCGGCTGCGGTCCGGCCGGGATGGCCGCGGCCGTCTACGGGGCATCGGAAGGGCTCCGCACGATCGTGGTCGAGCGCGAGGCGCCCGGCGGCCAGGCCGGCGTGTCGTCCAAGATCGAGAACTACCTCGGCTTCCCGCTAGGCGTGTCGGGAGAGGAGCTCGCAAGGCGCGCGCTGCAGCAGGCGCGGAGGCTCGGCGCCGAGATCCTCGTGACCCGGACCGTCGAGCAGGTGGACGCCGGGACGAGCGAGGTGCACCTCGACGGCGGTGACGTGCTCCGCGCGCGAACGATCATCCTCGCGTGCGGCGTCGCGTGGCGGCAGCTCGAGATCGAAGGGTTCGACCGGCTTGCCGGCAACGGAGTCTCCTACGGAGCGTCCCGCAGCGATGCGCCCGCGACCCACGGCCTCGACGTCCACGTCGTCGGCGCGGGGAACTCGGCGGGACAGGCTGCTTTGCACTTCTCGACCCATGCGCAGATGGTGACGATGCTCGTGCGCGGTGACGGGCTCGAGAAGAGCATGTCGCGCTACCTGATCGACCAGCTCGCGACCCGGCCGAACATCCGCGTCCTGACCCGGACCGAGGTCGTCGCGGCGCGCGGCGACTCGCTGCTCGAGGCGATCGACGTCCACGACTCGGCGAGCGACGAGACGACGCGACTCGAGTCGGGTGGGCTGTTCATGTTCATCGGCGCGGATGCGGAGACGTCGTGGCTGCCGCCGGAGATCGCCGTCGACCCCAAGGGCTACGTGCTCACAGGCATCGACGTGACGGCCGCCGGGCGCTGGCAGCTCGACCGCGATCCGCACCTCCTCGAGACGAGCGTCCCCGGGATCTTCGCCTGCGGCGACGTGCGGTTCAGCCCGGTGAAGCGCGTGGCGGCGGCGGTCGGCGAGGGCAGCATGGCGATCGCCTTCGTCCACCAGCACCTGAGGGCTGCCGACGGCGCCGCGCCCACAGGTTGACGAGCAACGGGTTGACGAGCGGATGACCGGCGCGGCACCCTAGGGCGAGGCGTGCTCCGTCTACTCGCCCTGCCGCTCGCCGTGGTCGCGCTCCAGCAGTACGACTCGACGATCCGACCGCTCCCGGCGCCGCTCCGGGCAAGCCTGCAGGGGGAGTCGTGGCGTTCCGGCTGCCCCGTCCCGCTCTCGCAGCTCCGCCTGCTGACCGTCTCCCACTGGGGCTTCGACGGCCGCGTGCACCAAGGGCAGCTCGTCGTGAACCGGGACGTCGCGGAGCCGCTGACGAGGGTGTTCCGGCGCCTGTACCGGCTCCGCTTCCCGATCCGGCACATGCGGCTCGACGACATGTACGGCCCGCAGCGCGCCCGCCCCGCCGACGGTGACGTGACGGGCTCGTTCCGGTGCCGCCAGTCCGTGCCCTCGCCGTGCACGGGCGGGTCGGCCAGCGGGCGGTGGTCGAACCACGCGTACGGCTACGCGATCGACCTCAATCCCGTCGAGAACCCGTACGTCGGCTGCGATCGCGTACGTGACCCGAGGAGCCGGCCGTACGTCGACCGCTCGCGGCTCCGCAAGGGGATGGTGACGCCGGCCGTCGTGCGCGCGTTCCGCTCGATCGGGTGGGGCTGGGGCGGCGACTGGACGGGCGAGACGAAGGACTACATGCACTTCTCGGTCAACGGGCGCTAGCGCGCCGCGCGTCCGAGCCGGAAGGTCCACGGCCGGTACCGTCGCCGCGTGAGCCCGTCCCTCGCCGTCCGCGTCGCACTGGTCGCCTTCGTCCTCGCCTGGATCCTCGGGCCGGACGAGCTGCGCTCGGCGGTTCCGATCGCCGTCGTGTTCGCGATCGCGCTCGGGCTCGAGATCAGCTTCCTCGTCGGTGCCATGCGGGATACCGGGCCGCGGCGCCCGGATCGGCTCCCGCAGGACGTGGACCGCGACCGGTACGGGTTCGACCGCGAGCCCGACGAGCTCGTGGTCGTCGAGGAGGGCGAGACCGAGACGTGGTACGCCGTGAACGAGGACGACGATCAAGCGGACGACGAAGTGACCGAGGACGAGCCGCGACCCGCGCGCGGGCCCATTCGTGGCTTCCTCGTCGGGCTCGGCGTGATCGCGGCGCTCGTGCTCGTGATCTGGTTCGTGGAGAGCCGCACGGGGTGGGACTCGATCGACGGCGACACGAGAGCCGCCGCGGTCGCGCGCTTCTCCGACGAGGCGTCGCTCGTCGCCGAGAAGGACGTCTCGATCCGCTGCGACGAGTCGCGCGACTACGTCGGGGCCGTGCAGCACACCGACGGCGTCGCATTCGTGGGCGGGGATCGCGCGTACGTCACGCCCGAGATCTGCCACGACCTGTACCGCCTCGCGTTCGAGGACGAAGAGCGGGGGAGCAGGACCGGGCGGGCGGTCGCGGTGCTCGCGCACGAGGCGTGGCACCTGCGGGGGGTCTCCGACGAGTCGACGACCGAGTGCTACGCCCTCCAGTCGGGGGTCGGCCTCGGCCGCAGGCTCGGGCTCGACGAGGGCACCGCGCGGCAGCTCATGGAGCAGCAGCTGACCGAGAACGCGCTCCGGAGCGCGGGCAGCCTCGAGTACCGCCTGACGCCGGAGTGCCGCGACGGCGGGCGCCTCGACCTCGACCCGGAGGGCTCGAGCTTCCCGTAGGCGGCAGCGACGCTACGGCCAGCGCGGCGTGCGCACGTCGAGCCGCTCGAGCGCCCGCCAGTCGAGTCGCGCCGGCGCGAAGACGTCGACCACGACCGCGCCCTCCGGGCCGGCGTGGACCTCGTGCGGCACGTTCGCGGGGATTCGCCAGGTGCCGCCGGGGCCGAGCTCCCTCGTCTCGGTGCCCACGCGGAAGCTCACCGTGCCCTGGATGACGAAGCCGAGCTGCTCGTTCTCGTGGTGGTGCTCGGCGACGACGCCGCCCGGGTCGAGCTCGACGACTGCGAGGCTGCCGAGCTCGCCCTCGACCATGCGCGCGTGGACGCCGTCCCAGATCCGGACGGGCCCGAGCGCGGCCAGGTCGTCGAAGGCGCTCACGCGGACAGCCTACGTCCGGGCGTCTCCCCGCCGCTCAGTCGCCCGGCTCGAGCAGCGCGTCGACCAGCTGCTCGGCCTCGGACGCCACCGTCACGTGGATGGCCGCCGGCTCGCGTACCCACGCGATCAGGCCGCGTGCGGTGAGATCGTCGAGGAGGAACTGGAACGCTTCCGCCTGCGCGCCGGACTCGTACTGCCGACGG
This sequence comes from uncultured Actinomycetes bacterium, assembly GCA_963770595.1. GTDB lineage: Bacteria > Actinomycetota > Thermoleophilia > Gaiellales > Gaiellaceae > GMQP-bins7. The sequence goes on from CAVYQG010000001.1 coordinate 66,341, forward strand.
ACGTCGAACGAGTACCCGGTCGTGTGGAGCGAGTAGCCCTGCGCAGCCTCCGGGTTCCCGTCGCGAAGGAGATCCTGGTACGTGTCGTCGCGCACAGCGCTCGTGATCGCGAGCGGCTGCGAGGCGCGGCTGATCTGCTGCACACGGCGCCCGACGTAGACGAGGGTCGCCAGGGCCTCGGCACGGAGGCCACGGTAGAGCTCCCGCGGCTGACCTAGCTCGCCTGCGAGCTCGCCCATCGTCCGGTCGATCGCGAAGCCGAGACCGGACGCGTCGTCCGGAAGCCGCTGCAGCGCGTGCCCGTCCCAGGCGCGCTGGACGTCGGCGGCGTCGGCGAAGCGCTCCGTCTCCGCCGGTGGGTGCAGCACCTCCTCGTGACTCGCCTTCGCCGCGTGGAGGAGGTCGAGCTCCGCGAGCCGCTCCGGGTCGTCGCGGTGGAGTCGCATGATCTCCCTCGCTGCGAGCACGCGCCAGTAGTAGGTCGGCGAGTCGTCGCCGAGGCGTGCGAGGAGCTCGTGTGCCGCCGCGTTCGAGTCGGGAGCCGTGTCGAAGAAGACGCGCGTCCACGAGAGATCTCGCTCGCGGACGAGGTCGGGGACGCCGACGTCGCCGGGGGCGCCCGCGTACGCGCGCAGCACGTCGGTGAGGTTGCCGATGCCCATGTGGTACGAGACGACGGCGAGGTCGTCGCGCCCGAGGCGCTCGCGCGCGGTCGTGAGGTAGCGGACGGTCCCGGCGAGCGCGAGCGCCGGCTCGAAGCGGTCGTCGATCGCCCGCCGCTCGGCGCGCAGCTTCTCGGCGAGGGCCGTGTCCCCGCGCGCTTCGGCGCCCGCGATGCGCACCGTCAGCTGCCGGCTTCGGTCGAGGTCGACGTCGAGGCCGAGGAAGTTCTCGGCGGTCTCGGCCAGGATCTGCGTGAGGCCCGAGGCGGCGACCGGGTCGCTCCCGGCGATGACGTCCGGGCGGCCCGCGCTCTCGAGGAAGACGATCGCCTCGACGAGGTCGGCGTCGAGGCCGCTTCCCGAGACCGCCTCCTCGACGAGCGGCCGGAACGCCTCCGTCCGGCGGGCGCTCGCGACCACGCCGCCCGGGCTCTTCGTGTAGAGCGCGTGGCTCAGGCCCAGCGCTGCCCGCTCCTCGAGCTCGTCGGCGTCCTCCGGGTCGTAGGCGAGCACGCCGGCCGGGTCGACGCCTTCGCGGGGGACGAGCGCCTCGGCGGTGCTCTCGCCGTCCGAGAGGAGGACGGCGAGGAGGAGGATCACGACGCTCCCGACCAGAGCGGCGACCGCGAAGAGCCGCTGTCTCGCGACGCCGCGGCGGCCGGGCTCGCGGCGTCGGCGAGGCACGGTGCTCATGCGGCCATGCTCGCAGAGCGACCTACGCTGCCTCCGGCGCCTCCTGCGAGCGGCACCGGGAGCGCATGCACACGTAGGGCAGCGTCGACGCCAGGAAGAGGCCGCCGAACGCGACGGCGAGAGCGTCGAAGCCGCCGGTGGCCAGCGCGATGCCTCCGGCCAGCGAGCCGACGAGGTAGCCGATCTGGGTCGTCGCGGCGCGGATCGAGCCAACCTCGCGGCTCGAGCCCTCGGCGACCGCGAAGCCGTAGACGGTCCCGGACACGGTGCGTGCGGCCGCGACGAAGCCCGCCACCGAGAAGAGCACGAGGGTCGTCGCGACGTCCGGGGTCACCGCCCACACGAGCGCCACGGACACGCCCGCGGCGACGCTCCCCTCGAGCATGCCTCGCCGTGCGCGGCGCTCCTCGCCCCGGCCAGCCCAGAGGTTCCCGAGGAGGTACGCCACCGCGACGCCGGCGAGCGCGACGCCCGTCACGGCCGGGGACGTGCCGTGCACCTCCGTCAGCAACGCTCCGCTGAAGACGAGCGTCCCGGCCCACGCCGAGTTGGCCAGGAGCTCGCCGAGCGCCCAGCGACGGGCGTCGCGGCGCCGGAGCAGCCCGCCGAGCCGCGTCGACACCGCGTACAGCGGCCGGTCCGGGGGTCGGAGGGCGAGCGCAGCTCCGGCGAGCACCGCCGCGGGGAGCGGGAGCGCGACGAACGCGAGCCGCCAGTGGACCTCGGCGACGAGGCCGATCACCGGCATCCCGACGATCCACGCCGCCGGCGGCCCCGCGAGAGCGTGCGCGACGACCCGCGTCCGCTCGCCCGGCTCGCTCCAGGCGGACGCCGCGGCGACTCCGGCCGCGATGAGGATCGCGACTCCGGCCCACATCGGCACCTGCGCGGCTGCGAGCGTCGCGAACGTCGGGGCCAGAGCGCTCGCGACCGAGCCGGTGGCGAGGAGTGCCGCACCGGCGGCGAGCAGGCGCCGCGGCGAGAGCCGTGACAGCGCTCTTCCCGCGCCGAGCGCGACGATCGCCGCCACCGGCGCCGCGACGATCCGGAGCTGCCCGGCCTGCGAGATCGACACGTCGAACTCGCGCGCGACGTCGGCGAGGATCGGCGAGAGCACGAGCACGCCGGCCTGGCTCGCGAAGAGGCAGAGGAAGAGCACGAGGGACGGGGATGCGAGAGCCCGCCCCGCGCGCGAGTGCCCGCGAGGGGGAGTGGCGGCCGCGGGCGCGCGCGGGAGGGCCCTCATCCCTGCAGGTTCGCCCGCGCGAGCTCGCGCGACCATCGCGCCGACCGGCCTTTCGAAGTGCGGGAAACCGCACCCTGGAACTCCAGTTGACATTTCTACAACCGTTGGAGAATATTCCACCTATGGCCGAGACCGAGCTCGTGATCGAGGACCCGGGCGTCGCCGCAGCCCTGTTCGACCCGCTCCGCTACCGCCTCTTCCGCCTGCTCGAGACGCCACGCTCGGTCGCGGAGCTCGCGCTCGAGGTGGAGATGCCGGCCAATCGCCTCTACTACCACGTGCGCCGCCTCGTCGAGTGCGGTCTCGTCCGCCAGGTGGACGCGCGCCCGTCCGGACGACACACCGAGCGGATCTATGCCCGCGCCGCGGAGCGCGTCCGTTTCTCGGGCGAGCTCGAGCTCTACGAGGGCGGGCTCCTGCGCGGGATCGCGGACGAGCTCGAGGCCGCGCTACACGGGGCGACAGACGACGATCCGGGAGCAGTTTCGTATCACCGGCCGACGCTCCGGCCCGACACAGCCCGCGAGCTCGAGAGCAGGCTCCACGACCTCATCGCGGAGTACGCGGAGCGGGACGAGACGGGGGAGGGCGCCGCGCGGTTCGGCGTCCTCGGGGTCCTCGTCGCGCTGACCGGGGACGCCGCTTGACGATTCGCGAGCTCCGGCCTGCCGACCTCGGCTTCTTGCGGGAAATGCTCTACGCGGCGCTCGCGTGGCGACCGAGTCCCGAGCTCCCGCCGTTCGAGCTCGTGATCGACCATCCGCAACTCGTCATCTTCCACGAGGGCTGGGGCCGGGCGGGCGACGCCGGGCTGGTCGCCGAGGACGACGGGCGCGCCGTCGGAGCGGTCTGGTGGCGCCTCTTCACGGACGACGTGCACGGCGAGGGCTTCGTCGACGAGCGGACGCCCGAGCTCGCGATCGCCGTCGTCGACGGCTTCCGCGGCCGCGGCATCGGTCGCGCGCTCATGGAGGCGATGCACGACCGCGGCCGCCGCGACGGAGTCGCGCGCGTCTCGCTGAGCGTGGACGCCGAGAACCCTGCCAGGCGGCTCTACGTCTCGCTCGGCTACGAGGACTTCGAGCCGGAGGACGGGCTCGGCCGGATGCTCCTCGAGCTCGCCTGAGGACGTAGGCTGCCGGTCCGCGTCCGAAGGAGCTTCCCTGGAACCGCTGGTCGCCCCGCCTGCCTCGGGCAGGATTTTCCGCTCGTCCCGCCGTATCCGCCTCTCCGACACGACGGCCGACGGGCGCCTTCGGCTCGACGCAGTGGCGCGCTACCTGCAGGACGCCGCGACGGACGACGTCCTCGAGACCGGCTGGGGCGCGCCCGACCACCTCTGGGTCCTCCGCTCGGTCCGCATCGAGGTCGTGCGTCCGTTCCTCGAGGACCAGGAGGTCGACATCCTGACCTGGGGCAGCAGCGTCGCCGCTCTCGCCGCCGGGCGACGCTGGTCTCTCACCGGGGACGCGGGCGGCACGATCGAGGTCGACTCGACGTGGATCCACCTCGGGCCCGACGCGCGGCCTGCGCGCATCGGCGACGGCTTCGACGAGTACCGCGAGGCCGCGCAGGGCAGTGTCACTTCGACGAAGCTCGCGCTGCCCGACCCGCCGGGAGACGCGCGTCGGGCGCCGTGGCCGCTCCGCGTGACCGACCTCGACGTCATGGGCCACGTCAACAACGCGGCGTACTGGTGTGCCGTCGAGCACGTGCTGCGGGGTCGCGTGCCGGACCTTCGGCTTCCCGTGCGGGCGCTGCTCGACTACCGGCAGGCCGTCGATCTCGACGACGCGGTCGAGCTCGTCGATGCTCCGGTCGACGGCCGCGTCGAGCTCGGGTTCGCCGTCGGAGGGGAGATCCGCGCCGTCGCACGGGTGGAGGCGCACTCAGAGAACGTCTAGGTCGCTCTCAGGGCGATCTCAGGATTCCGTCGTACCCTCTCGGGATGGACGACGACACACACATCCGGGAGAACGCGATCGACCGGCGGCGGGCCCTCTTCCGCCTCGGCGGGCTCGCTGCCGGTGCGATCGGAGCCGGCTGGGGCGGCCGCGAGCTCGTCGACGAGGCCGACGCGGCCGCGAACGGGCCGACTGCGGTCGCCTCGGGGCTCGTGAGCTGCGTGCTCGCTCCCGAGCAGACCGAGGGGCCCTACTACCTCGACGACCAGCGGATTCGCCGCAACATCACCGAGGGCCGCCCGGGTGTCCCGTTGACGCTGCGCCTGACGGTGCTGAACGTCTCCACCTGCAAGCCGATCAGGGGAGCCGCGGTCGACGTCTGGCACTGCGATGCCGGCGGCGTCTACTCGGGAGTCCAGGGAAACGAGGACGACTTCCTGCGTGGCGTCCAGCGGACGAACGCCAAGGGCGTCGCGCTCTTCGAGACGGTCTACCCCGGCTGGTACCCGGGCCGGACCGTGCACGTCCACGTGCTGGTGCACATCGGCGGGAACGTCGTGCACACCGGCCAGCTGTACTTCCCGGACGCGCTGACGGACGCCGTGTACAGGCGCTCGCCGTACTCACGGCGTCCGAGCCGAACGACGCGGAACGCCGCCGACAGCATCTACCGGAACGGCGGCCGACGCTCGACGCTGAAGCTCACGAGGAGGGGCGCGGGCTACGTCGGCGCGATCGCGATGGGGGTGCAACGCTCGTAGGGAGCCGCCGTCCCGACCTTGCAACACACTGTTGCAAGGTGGCCGCCTCTCAGCGAAAACTCAGGCGCGTCTGCTTTCGTATGTCTTTGCAGTCGAGAGAGGAGCGAATGTGAGCGAGCAGATGCCGGACAAGGCTGGACCGAAGCCGACCGAGGCGCAGGAGCAGCTCGAGCAGGCGTTGTTCGAGATCCGGCGCGTGATCGCCGGCCAGGACGCGATGCTGGAGCGGGTGCTCGTGTGCCTGCTCGCGCAGGGGCACCTCCTCATCGAGGGCGTTCCCGGCCTCGCCAAGACGCTGACGATCAAGACGACCGCCGGCGTCCTCGGCGGGACGTTCGCGCGCGTCCAGTTCACGCCCGACCTCGTCCCCTCCGATCTCGTGGGCACGCGGATCTACCGCCAGGCGGACGGGAGCTTCGACACGGAGCTCGGCCCGGTCTTCTGCAACTTCCTCCTCGCCGACGAGATCAACCGCGCGCCCGCGAAGGTGCAGTCCGCGCTCCTCGAGGTGATGCAGGAGCGGCAGGTGACGATCGGCCACGAGACGCATCCCGTCCCCGATCCGTTCCTGGTCATGGCGACGCAGAACCCGATCGAGTCCGAGGGCACGTACCCGCTCCCGGAGGCCCAGATCGACCGCTTCATGCTCAAGGTCGTCATCGGGTACCCGGAGCACGACGAGGAGCTCACGGTCGTGCAGCGCCAGCTCGTCGCGCACCCCGAGCTGCGGCAGGCGCTCTCGCTCGAGGACCTCAAGGCCCTGCAGAGCGCCGTCTTCGACATCTACGTCGATCCCTCGCTCGTGAGCTACGCGGTCGCCATCGCAACCGCCACGCGCGAGCCCGCCGCGCACGGCCTCGCCGATCTCGACCAGTACGTCTCGTACGGCGCGAGCCCTCGCGGGCCGATCAGCCTCGTCCAGGGCGCCCGGGCGCTGGCGCTGATCCGCGGCCGCGAGTACGCGATCGTCGAGGACCTGCAGTCGCTCGCCAAGGACGCGCTGCGGCATCGGCTGGTGCTCTCGTACCAGGCGCTCGCCGAGGAGGTGAGCTCCGACGCGATCCTCGATCAGGTCCTCGCGGCCGTGCCGGCGCCGCACGTCGACCTGGCCCGCGTGAGCGCTGCATGACCGAGGGCGACCCGTGAGCTCGGCGAGCGCGCTGCTCGGCAGCCCGACTCCGGCGCGGCCCGGCCCCGGGCCGATGCCTGCGTCGCTCCTGCGCGCGCTCGACGTCTCCATCGGCCGGCGCATGCAGGGGCTGCTCGCCGGAGACTTCCGCTCGAACCTCCTCGGCACGGGCACCGAGCTCGCGATGGTCCGCCCCTACGTCCCCGGCGACGACGTGAGGCGCATCGACTGGAACGTCACCGCGCGCACTGCCGAGCCGCACGTCCGCGTCGACCTCGCCGAGCGCGTGCTCGTCACGTGGCTCGTCCTCGACAACTCGCCCTCGATGCAGTTCGGGACCGCCGATCGGCGCAAGGCCGACGTCGCCGAGGGCGTCGCGATCGCGGTCGGGCACCTCGCGACCCGCCGCGGTAACCGGCTCGGCGTCGTGTCGTTCGGCGACGCGAGCATGCGCGTCCTGCCGCCGCGGCAGGGGCGTGTGGGGCTGCTCGGCCTGCTCGGAGCGCTGCGCGACGCGCCGGAGGGGCCGGGCGAGGACGCAGGCTCGCTGTCGACGGGGCTCGAGCGTGCCGCGGCGATCTCGCGGCAGAAGGCGCTCGTCGTCGTCGTCTCGGACTTCCGCGGGTCGCACGAGTGGCGTCGCCCGCTGCTCGATCTCGCGGGACGGCACGACGTCGTCGCCGTCGAGGTGCGCGACCGGCGCGAGCAGGAGCTCTCGAACGTCGGCCTGCTCTGGCTCGTCGACCCCGAGACGGGACGGCAGCTACGCGTCGACACGCGCAGCCGGCAGGCTCCGGGAGCGCTTCGCCGTCGCAGCAGCGGCCGAGCGCGCCGAGGTGTCGCACGCGTTCACGTCGGTCGGCGTCCGCCACGTCGTCCTCGAGACCGAGGGCGACTGGCTCCGCCAGCTCGTCGTCTTCCTGCGCAGGAGTCGCTCGTGACGTTCACCTGGCCGCTCGTCCTGACGGCGCTCGCAGCGCTCCCGGTCCTCGTGGCGCTGTACATCGACTACGACCGGCGACGCGTCGCGTCCCAGGCGCGCTTCGCGAGCCCCGGGCTGCTGCCGAACGTCGTCGACCGCGAGCCCGGCCGTCTGCGCTTCCTGCCACTCGCGATCCTGCTGGTCGCGCTCGCAGCGCTGATCGTCGGCGTCGCGCGGCCGCACGCCACCGTCAGCGTGCCGCGCGAGGAGGCGACCGTGATGCTCGCCATGGACGTCTCGCGCTCGATGAAGGCGGAGGACGTCGAGCCCACCCGCCTCGATGCCGCGCGTGCGGGGGCCGAGGCCTTCCTCGCCGAGGTGCCGGAGAAGTTCCGTGTCGGCGTCGTCTCCTTCGCGACGCGCGCGTCGGTCAGCGGTGCCGCCGACCGAGGATCGCGAGCTCGTCGCCACGTCGCTCGCCACGCTGACGACGGGCGAGGGCACGGCGATCGGCGACGCCGTGGCGCTCGCGCTCAAGGTCGGCAACGAGGAGCGCGAGGACGGCACGGTGCCTCCGCGTTCGATCCTGCTCATCTCGGACGGCGCGCGCGACGGCGGGCAGGTCGAGCCCGCTGAGGCCGCCGAGGCCGCGAAGAAGCAGAACGTCCCCGTCTACACGGTTCTCGTCGGGACGGAGGCGGGCGTCGTCGAGGAGACGCTGCCCGGCGGCTTCCGCCGGACGATCCAGGTTCCGCCCAGCCCGGAGACGCTCGAGCAGCTGGCCGCGGCCACCGGCGGCGAGTTCTTCACCGCGCTCGACGACGAGGGGCTCACGCAGGTGTACGAGGAGCTCGGCTCGCGGCTCGGCGAGCGCGAAGAGCTGCGCGAGATCACGGATCTCTTCGCCGCAGGCGGAGCGATGCTGCTGCTCGCGGGGGGCGCGCTCTCGGCGTTCCTCTTCCGGAGGGTCCCGTGAGACGCCGGTTCCGTCTCGCGCTCGCGTCGGCGGTCCTCGGAGCCGCGCTCGTGGTCGCCGCGCCGGCCGGCGGCGCCGACGAGTGCGACGGACTGATGGTCTGCGTGTCCGGTCCCCGGCCCGTGGGTCGTCGTCCCGACGGGCTCGTCCGTTCCGCGACCGAAGGTGGAGTACCAGCTGACCTGCCCGCGCGGGTACATCGTCGGCGGGCTCGACGCGCGGCTGAGCCATCGAGCGATCGACGTCGGCTTCCTCGGACGACTCGGCAGCCCGGTGAATCCCGGGATCTCGACGCGTCGCTCCGTCGTCTTCGTCGCGTCGTACGTCGGCGGGACGGCCGCGGCGCCGAGCTTCAAGCCGTTCGCCGGCTGCATGCCTGCGGCCGGAGGCGGCATCCGCATCCCCACCGCCGTGGGCCAGTTCGAGCCGGGCGAGCCGACGACGCGGCGCGCACGCTCCGTCCGCGTGCGTCCCGGGACGACACGGGTCGTCCAGAGCTGCACCGCGCGGCGAGCGTCTCGTGGACGCGTCCTTCGCGTTCGCCTTCGCCACGCCGAGGCCGCCGAGCGCGAGCCTCGTCTCGAGCGTCTCCGGGTCGCAGGTGACGCGTGGGCGCCAGGTCGTCGTGACCGTCCGCGGCGACGCCGAGGTCGGGAGCGTCCGCGCGTTCGTCCAGGTCCACGCCGTCTGCGCGAGGGTCGCATGAGGTTCGAGAATCCCTGGTTCCTGCTCTCGCTGCTCGTCCTCGCGGGCGCGGTCGCCGCGTGGATGCTCGCCGAGCGGCGCCGCCAGCGGTACGCAGTCCGGTACACGAACGTCGACGTGCTCGCGACGGTCGCGCCGTCGGGAAGCTCGTGGCGCCGCCTCCTCGGCCCGCTCCTCTTCCTGCTCGCGCTCGCACTTGCTGCTCTTCTCGCTGTCCCGCCCGCACGTCGAGCGGACGTTCATGACGGAGCGGGCGACCGTGATCCTCGTCGTCGACACGTCCCGCTCGATGCAGGCACAGGACGTCCGGCCGACGCGGCTCGGCGCGGCGCAGGAGGCCGTGCGCACGTTCCTCGACCAGGTGCCGGACCGGCTTCGCGTCGGGCTCGTCGTGTTCGCCGGCGAAGCGCAGGTCGCGACGCCGCCGACGAGCGACCACGACCTGGTCCGCACTGCAGTCGACCAGATCGACACGTACCTCATCTACGGCGGGACCGCGATCGGCGACGCTCTCGACACCGCGGTCAAGCTCGGCAAGCAGGTCACGCAGGAGGACGGGCCGCCGCCGGAGGGCGAGGTGGCGCTCGGCGGCGAGACGCGACACCTGGCACAGGCGACGCACGTGCGAGGAGGGCGGGCCGGTGTCGATCCTCTTCCTCTCCGACGGCGCGCAGACGCGCGGCATCCTCGAGCCGATCGAAGGCGCGGCCCTGGCCCGCGACGCGTGCTTCCCGGTCTACACGATCGCGCTCGGCACCGCCGAGGGCACCATCGACCGCGGGAACTTCGGCTTCGGCCCGACCGGCGGCGAGCGCATCCCGGTGCCGCCGGATCCCGAGACGCTGCGTCAGATCGCCGAGACGACCGGCGGCGAGTTCTCGGAGGCGCGCGACGCCGAGTCGCTCGAGAGCGCGTACGAGAACCTCGGCTCGACGCTCGGCCGCGAGCCGGGCGAGACCGAGATCACGTTCCTCCTCGTCGCGTTGGCCGCGCTCGCGCTGCTCGCGGCGCTCGTCGCATCTGCGGTCTTCGCGCCGCGCCTGCCGTAGAGCTCAGAAGAGCACGATCGTGAAGCCCCGGTCCTCGGGGTCGGCCCGGCCGGCGGGGGTCACGGAGACCCTGAAGACTCCTCCGGCCGGAGGATCGACCGACGCCGCACCTCCGCCGAGCCCGCCCGCAAGCGCCGTCTGCGCACCGTTCCCGAGAAAGCGGATCTCGTAGAGGCCGATCCCGAGCCGCCGGACCTGGATCGAGCGCCCGGTGCAGTTGAAGCGTCGCCCGAAGACGGCGCGGCTGGACGTGAACCGGCTGGGCAGGTTCGCGATCCCGACACGCGGATCGCCGGTCACCACCGCGATCCCGCGGACGGCGCCCTGGGCGCAGCGTTGCTGGTTCGCGAGCGCTCCCTGGACGCGCTCGCCGACGGCGAGCGCGGACCCGCCGAGTGCGAGGAAGAGGACAACGAGCGCGATGCCTGTCGTCGGTGCGATCGAGATCCGCGGTGTGTTCATCGGCCGGCTCCTTTGACGGGTGACCCTGCGCGGTAGGTTCCTGCCGATGCCGGACGACATCCCTGCGCCGCGGAGGCGCCTCGGTCGGAACGGGAAGCGCATGCTCGGGACGGCCGGCGTCATCGTCGTGGCCGTCTCGGTCTTCGTCTTCGTCCTGCCGCAGATCGCCGACTACCGCGACGTGTGGGATGTCCTGCGCGGCCTCGGCTGGCAGGACTGGCTGCTCCTCGCCGGGGCGACCGTGCTCAACCTCGCTCACGTTCCCACCTCCGTGGATGGCGGCGCTGCCGGGGCTCCGCTTCCGGCAGGCGTTCGTCATGACGCAGGCGTCGACCGCCCTCTCGATCGTCTCGCCCGCCGGCGCGGCGGTCGGCATGGCCGGCTCGTACTCGATGCTGCGCTCGTGGGGCTTCTCCCCGGGCTCGGTGAGCCTCGCGGTCGCGATCGCGGGGATCTGGAACCAGCTCGTGAACCTCGCGTTCCCGATCGTCGCGCTCGCTCTCCTCACCGCCGAAGGCCAGGACAACCCTGGGCTCCGGACCGCGGCGCTCATCGGTGTCGTCGTGCTCGTCGTCGTCGTCGTGGGCTTCGCGCTCGCGCTCTCCAGCGCCGTGCGAGCGCGGAGGATCGGTGATCTCGCCGCTCGTCTCGTCACCCGGGCGAACGGCGTCATCCGGCGCGCGCCGGTCACGTGGGACGGCGAGAGCTTCGTCCTCTTCCGCTCGCGCGCACTCGCGCTCCTGCGGCGACGCTGGCACGTGATCACGATCGCGACGCTCGCCGGTCACCTCACGGTCTTCGTGCTGCTCCTCGTGTGCCTGCGGGTCGTCGGCATCTCGGCCGGAGACGTCACGGTGGTCGAGGCCTTCGCCGCCTGGGCGCTCGTCCGCATCCTCGGTGCGATCCCTCTCACGCCGGCGGGGCTCGGCTTCGTCGAGCTCGGGCTCACGGGAGCACTCGTCGCCTTCGGCGCCTCGAACGCGGACGCGGTCGCGGCGACGCTGATTTACCGCGCGCTCACGGTCCTGCCGACGCTCGCGCTCGGGCTCATGGCCGCCGCCACCTGGCGAACCCACAAACCGGGGGAGCGGCTAGAGTCGACCGGGTGAGCCTGACGAGGGGCAGGATCACTAGGGCGAGTGATTGGGCGTCCCCCAAACGGGGAAGGGATTGCCCGACCCATGCTCCTACCGTGCGTCCCGTGACCTCTGCGACTGCGGCAACGGTCCGACTCGTCCTGGTGGCGAGCCTCCTGGCCTCCCTCGCGGCTGTGCTCGCAACCTCGTCGGCCGAGGGAGCAGGGCGCGCATGGGGTGCGTACCTCGCTCCCGCTGCCGTCTGCCAGCGGGCGGACGACGCGTCGGCGTCGCTGGCCGTGCAGCGGAGGGCGCTCACGTGCCTCGTCAACTTTGCGCGAGCGCGGGATGGGCGACGCGCCCTGGCTCAGTCGCCGTCGCTGTCGCGGGCGGCGTCGATCAAGGGCCGCCATGTGGTCTCGTGCGGCGCTTTCACGCACACGCCGTGCGGAAGCCACCCTGCGGCCGGTGCCCGAGCAGCGGGATACGACTACGGAATGTTCGGAGAGAATCTCTACGTCGCGGGTTGGGGGACGGCGACTCCACGGCAGGTCGTGGCGGCGTGGCTCGCGTCGCCCGGCCACCGCGCGAACGTGCTTCGGCCCGGTTTCCGGCACCTCGGGGCTGCGTTCGTGCGCGGGGACGACCTCCTCGACGGCGAGGACGCGGTCGTCTGGATCGCCGCCTTCGCAACCCCGCGCTAGGCGGGAGGAGTCGCGCGGCCCGCCGGGAACGGGCTTCGAGATGAGGGAAGAGAGCCAGCTCGACGCGATGCGCGCGGCGATCCGCGGCGACTTCGAGCGGCTCGCCGAGCGTCGCGGCGAGCAGGAGTTGATGCGCGTCGAGGACGAGGACGCGGCGGAGGAGGGTGTCCCGGCGGCTCCGGTGCAGGACGTGGCCGTCCCCGAGCCCGGAGCCGTGCGCGAGCCTGAGCCGGAGACCGAGTCTCAGGGAGAGGCGGAGCCCGAGCCCGAGCCCGAACCGGAGCCCGAGCCCGAGCCCGAACCGGAGCCCGAACCGGAGCCCGAGCCCGAGCCCGAACCGGAGCCCGAGCCCGAGCCCGAGCCCGAGCCCGAACCGGAGCCCGAACCGAGCCCGAGCCCGAGCCCGAACCGCCGCCGCGCCGTTCGTGGCTCGATCGCCTACTCGGCCGGTAGCGCTCACGTCACACCGGCGGCTCCAGGTGTAATGGACGCATGGAGAAGGCCGAGCGTGACCTGATCCTGCGTCAGGGCATCGTGCTGCCCGAGACTCCGCGGGATCGCCGCGAGCTCGCCGCGCTCGACGAGGACCTGGCGACGATCCCGCTCCGCGGCCGCCCGCTGCCCGTCCGCCTCCTCAACTTCCGGCCGAGCGCCGAGTCGTACCTCGCGGCCTCGCGAGGCCCGCTTGTCTACATGCTCCGCCTGCACGACATCGAGGTGCGGACGGCCGAGCACGAGGAGCGCCTCGGGGAGCGGTGGCACGCGCTCGCACTCGAGTGCGCGGCCGACAGGGCTCGGTTCACGGCCGCGTGGCGCGACGAAGCCGAGCGCGTGAGCTTCGCCGAGGTGAACGACCTGATCGAGCGGCACAACCGCTGGTACCCGGTCGAGTCGGGCCTGCCGATGGACCCACGCAGTGGGGACTTCGCACTGGTGAACGGGAAGCACTACCGGCTCGAGCCGCTCGACGCGGGCTGGGTGCTCGAGCGCTTCCCGCCGGATCTCGGGCACGCGCTCGCCGCCACTGCCTGAGCGACCCACCGTCTCGAACGGAAGAATGCGGGCATGACGCTCGCCGAGCTCGCCCTGACCATCGCGCTGCTCGGCGCGCTCGGGCTGGTCGCACGGCGCATCGGCCTCTCCGCCATCCCCGCCTACCTGTTCGCGGGGCTGCTCCTCGGCCCGAACGAGCCGCGTGAGCTCTCGGTCATCCGGCCCTCCGAGGTGACCGAGTTCGTCGCGCAGCTCGGCTTGGTGTTCCTCCTCTTCTTCCTCGGCCTCGAGTTCAGCCTCGGCCGGCTCACGCGGACCGGGCGCCACGTCGCGCTCGGCGGCACGATCGACCTCGTCGTCAACCTCGGGCTCGGGCTCGTCGTCGGCGTGGCCGCGTTCGGGCCGACGACGGCGGGCTTCATCCTCGCCGCGTGCATCTTCGTCTCGTCGAGCGCGATCGCCGTGAAAGGGCTGATCGACTTCCGGAGGCTGGCCGACGACGAGACCGATCTCGTGCTGGCGATCCTCGTGTTCGAGGACCTGGCGATCGCGTTCATGCTGGGTTTCGCCGCGGTGGGCGGTGGCGGGGTCTCGGGGACGCTCGTCGTCGTCGCCAAGGCGCTCGGCTTCATCACGGTCGGGCTCGCGGCGACGCGCTGGCTGACGGGGCCGATCGACCGCCTGCTCGACCGCCTCTCGCTCGAGTTCTTCCTCCTCGCCGTATTCGGGTTCCTCGTCGGCTCCGCGGCGCTCGCCGAGGAGCTCGGGCTGTCCGAGGCGATAGGGGCGCTGATGGCGGGCATCGTGCTCTCCGAGACCACGGTGCGAGAGCAGATCGAGGAGCGGTTCTTCAGCTTCCGCGACATCTTCGCCGCGCTGTTCTTCTTCGTCTTCGGCCTCTCGGTCGATCTCTCCGCGATCGGCGACGTCGGTTGGATCGTCGCGGCCGCCGTCCTCGTCACGCTCGTCGGGAAGATCGGCGTGGGGTGGATCGCGGGGCGTCTCGGCGGGTTCACGAGCCGCCAGGGTTTCAACGCCGGCGTCGCGCTCGTGGCGCACGGCGAGTTCACGGTGATCCTCGCGACGCTCGCGTCCGAGAACCCGGCGGTGAGCGCCGACAACCAGCGCGACCTCGTCGCGTTCGCCGGGATCTACGTGCTCGTGACGGCGACGATCGGCATCGTCCTGATGAAGGAGTCGAAGCGCCTCGGCCGCTTGCTGTTCCCGACCCGTACACTGGCGCCCGACCACTGATGACCGTGGACCTGAAAGAGACCCGCCTGCCCGGTGTCGGCGTCAAGTACGGCTTCCGCATAGCGCAGGGAGGGCGGCTGTCCGTGATCCTGCACATGGACGGCCAGCGCGAGATCTACTACTACCGCCGCTCGGACGACGACGAGCCGACCGCGGTCATCGAGCTGCACGACGACGAGGCTCGGCAGCTCGGGGCGATCCTCGGCGGCGCCTACGAGCGGCCGAAGATCGTCGAGGAGCTGGAGCTGGCGCTCGGCGAGCTCCAGATCGAGTGGATCCCGGTGCCGGACTCGAGCCCGGCGATCGGGCGGACGCTCGCGGACTGCAAGCTCCGGGCCCGGACGGGGGTGACCGTGATCGCGATCCTGCGCGAGCCCGAGCCGATCTCGGGCGCGCAGCCGGAGGACGTCATCGAGCGCGGGGACACGCTCGTCGCCGTGGGCAAGGCGGGCCAGTTCCGCCACTTCCGCCGACTGCTGGCCGAGGGCCCCTTCGACTGGACCTAGCCTCTAGGCCTCGCGCGGCCTCGCCCTGCCTGCGACCACCCGCTGCGTTGCGACCAGCGTGATGGCGCAGAGCGAGGCCCCGAGCAGGTAGGGCGCGGCGTCGCCGAACGCCGATGCGAGCGCGCCACCGAGCGCAGGGCCCGTCATGTTGCCGAGTGCCCAGGCGCTGTTCATGACACCGAACGCGAGACCCTGTGCGAGACCGGCAGCCTCGGCGCGGTGCGAGGTCAGTGCCATGCCCGGGGTGTAGAAGCCGCCGAAGGCCACGGCGGCGGCGCCGACGAGAAGTGCGATGACGGCGGGTCGCGAGGCGAAGGCCAGCGCGACCGCGACGACGGCGGAGGCCGCGAGCGCTGCTCGGATCGGAAGGAGGCGGCCGTGGCGGTCAGTCGCCCGCCCGAGGAGTGGGTTGATCACGACTTCGACCAGTCCGGCGGCGAAGAACACCGTCGCGATCGCGAGCGTCGACCAGCCTCCCGCGTCGAGCGCGAACGGGACGAGGACCGTCAGCATTCCGAAGAGCAGCGCAGGCAGAGTGTTGAGCCAGAGGCCGCCGACGAAGCGCGAGTCGCGGAAAGCCCGACCCACGCCGCCGCGCCCCAGCGCCTCGCGCTCGCCTGCCGTGACGCCGGCGGCGAGCACCGCGAACGCGAACGCGAGGGCGCCGACGGCGGTGAACGACCCGCGAATGCCGACGAGCTCGGCGACGCCGCCGAACATCGGCCCGGCGACCGCGCCGAAGACGGCGGCGCCGAACGCCGTCCCGAGGACCGTTCCCCGCCGCGTACGAGGAGCCGCGACCACGACCCACGAGAGCGCGCCTGCCCACGTGATCGTGCTCGAGAACCCCTGGAGGAAGCGCGCAGCGCCGAGACCCCACGCGCTGTCGGCCGCTGCGACCGCGAGGCTCGCGAGGCCGAGGACGACGAGACCGCCGACCACCGCGCGCTTGGGGCCGAAGCGCGCGGCCAGGATCCCACCCGGGACCCCGCCGAGAAGTGCGCCCGCGCCGAACGCGCCGACGAGCAGGCCCGCGCCCGTCTTCGAGAGCTCGAACTGGTCCGCGTACCCCGGCACGAGCGGCGTCAACGCCGTGAAGAGCATGGCGTCGACGAACACGATCGAGCACACGAGGGCAAGGAGGCGGCTCACCGAGCGAGGATAGGCAAACCGCACGCGCGCGAATCCCCCGGGCCGGACCAAAGAAAATGCACCGAGCCGGTGACGCTTCGTCCGGCTTCCCGACCGACCTCCGCCGAAGCGAGTGCCGCTCGGAGAGCCATCAACCTCGGCGCTCCGTACTCGGTGCAGTCGCGACTCTACGTCCGGACGGAACCCAGGTCAACACCCGTCGGACACGAACTTCGCGCAATTTGCGCACACCTCGTCCCGGACGGTCGACGGGGCTCGAAGGTCGCGGCCATGCCGATCGGGACCAAAGAAAATGCACCGAGCCGGTGACGCTTCGTCCGGCTTCCCGACCGACCTCCGCCGAAGCGAGTGCCGCTCGGAGAGCCATCAACCTCGGCGCTCCGTACTCGGTGCAAGCAGCACACTAGGGGGGCGGGCAAGGAACGTCAAGTCGTGAAAAGTGAACTTGTCGCAAATTGCGATCTTTTCTTTTCACACCGGCATGGCTGCACACGAGCCCGTGTGCTCTGGAGCCCGCCCTGGAAGAAAAAGTGGCCGGGCCCGAGGGCCCAGCCACAGAATTCGCCGAGCCGGGATCGCTTTCGTCCACCTTCCCGACGAACCTTCCGCTTCCGCGTAGTGCTCCTCGGGGGGCTTCGACCTACCGGCGCCCCGTGCTCGGCGCAGGCGGGACTCTAGGCGACGAAGGTCGTGTCTGGCAAGGGCTTGTCCGAACGAAAACCGCCCAATTTGCGAGGCCGCGGTTCCGCGGTCGGGGCGCGGTCGCTCCGAGTAGGTTCACGTCCGCATGCGCAGGCGGGCGGTTAGCGGATGAGACGGAGCGCGCGGGCGGTCGTGATCGGCGGCGGCGTCGGCGGCTGCGCGATCCTCTACTGGCTCGTGCGCCTCGGCTGGGACGACGTCGTGCTCGTCGAGCGCGCGGAGCTCACGAGCGGCTCGACGTTCCACTCGGCGGGGCTCGTCGGGCAGCTCCGGAGCTCGCTCTCGCTGACGACGATGATGATGGAGAGCGTCGACCTGTACCGCGCGCTCGAGGACGAGGTGGGCCTCGAGACCGGCTGGCACGAAGTGGGGTCGCTGCGGCTCGCGTCGTCTCCTGAGCGCATGGAGGAGATCTCGCGCCAGGCGGGCTGGGCGAAGACGTTCGGTCTCCCGCTCGAGCTGATCTCGCCGGCCGCTGCGCAGGAGCTCTTCCCGGCGCTGACGACGGACGGCGTCCTCGGGGCGGCGTACCTCCCGACGGACGGCTACATCGATCCGAGCCAGCTCACCCTCGCGCTCGCCGAGGGCGCGCGGCGCGGCGGCGCCGAGGTCGAGCAACGCACTCGTGTTACGGGGATCCGAGTGCGTCGGGGCCGCGTGGTGGCCGTCGAGACCGACCAGGGCGAGATCGAGACCGAGGTCGTCGTGAACGCGGGCGGCATGTACGCGCGCGAGATCGGCGCGCTCGCGGGCGTCAACGTCCCGATCGTCCCGATGGCGCACGAGTACCTCGTCACGAAGCCGGCCGGCCTGCCGCTGGGCATGCCGACGATGCGCGACCCGTCGCTCCTCGTCTACTTCCGGCCGGAGTCGGGAGGCCTGATCATGGGCGGCTACGAGCGCCACTGCGCCCCGTGGGGCCTCGACGGCATCCCGGCGGACTTCAACTCGCGCCTCCTCGACGAGGACTGGCCTCGCTTCGAGGAGCTCATGGAAAATGCGATCGTCCGCGTTCCGGGTCTCGTGGAGATGGAGGCTGTGAAGCTCATCAACGGCCCCGAGGCGTTCACGCCGGACGGGGAGTTCATCCTCGGCCCATCGGACGTCCGCGGCTTCTGGGTCGCCGCGGGGTTCTGCGCGCACGGGCTCGCCGGCGCGGGCGGGATGGGGAAGCTCGTCGCGGAGTGGATCGTCGAGGGGACGCCATCGCTCGACGTCTGGCACATGGACTCGCGCCGCTTCGGGACGGCGTACCGGAGCCATGCCTACACGCTCGAGCGCACGAAAGAGGTCTACGAGACGTACTACGACGTCAAGTTCCCGGGGCACGAGCGCTCCGCGGGACGGCCGCTGCGCGTGTCGCCCGCCTACGCACGGCTGCAGGAGCTCGGCGCGGCGTTCGGCGAGAAGTCCGGCTGGGAGCGCGCGAACTGGTTCGAGCCGAACGCCGCCCGCGGGGACGAGGCGCTGCGTCCGCGCGGCTGGGCCGGGAAGCTGTGGTCGCCGGCGATCGGGGCGGAGCACAACGCGTGCCGCGAGGCGGCGGTGCTCTTCGACGAGTCTTCGTTCGCCAAGCTCGAGGTGACGGGCGAGGGCGCGGCCGCGTTCCTCGAGGGGCTGTGTGGGAACCGCGTCGCGCGCGACGTCGGCCGTGTGACGTACACGCAGATGCTGAATGCGCGCGGCGGGATCGAGTGCGACTTCACCGTCACTCGGCTTCGTGAGGACCGGTTCCGCATCGTCACCGGGACGGCGTTCGGGCAGCACGACCTCGCCTGGCTCCGGCAGCACGCGCCGGGCGACGGATCGGTGCGCGTCTCGGACGTGACGTCGCAGTACGCGTGCCTCGGCCTCTGGGGACCGAGAGCGCGGGAGATCCTCTCGCCCCTGACCACCGCGGACCTCTCGAACGAGGCCTTTCCGTACATGCGCGCGCAGGAGCTCGCGGTCGGGCGCGTCCCGTGCCTCGCGCTCCGTGTGACCTACGTCGGAGAGCTCGGGTGGGAGCTCTACTGCCCCTCGGAGCTCGGCCTCGCGCTCTGGGACACGCTCTGGAAGGGCGGCCGCGAGCACGGGCTCGTCGCCGGCGGGTACAAGGCGATCGACTCCCTGCGGCTCGAGAAGGGCTACCGCGTGTGGGGAGCGGACATCACGCCCGAGGACACGCCCTTCGAGGCCGGCCTCGGGTTCGCGGTCTCTCTCGAGAAGGAGTTCCTGGGTCGCGACGCGCTCGCGGCCCTGCCGGAGCCCGAGCGGTTGCTCCGCTGCCTCGTGCTCGACGATCCACGCGCCGTCGCGCTCGGGTCGGAGCCGGTGCGGATCGGCGGTGACCTCGTCGGCCGGGTGACGAGCGGCGGCTACGGGTACACGGTCGGGTCGTCGATCGCCTACGCGTACGTGCCGGCCGAGCACGACGTCGGCGCCGCGGTCGAGGTCGAGATCTTCGGCGAGTGGGTCCCGGGCGCGGTCGCGGCCGAGCCGCTGCTCGACCCCCGCGGCGAGCGGATCCGGGCGTGACCGAGCTCGAGGCAGCCGTCGAGAGGGTGTGGCCCGGGCAGAACGCGCGGGCGGAGGTGCTCGGCGGCGGCATCACGAACCACAACCTCAAGGTCACGGTCGGCGACGACGTCCTCGTGCTGCGCGTGGCCGGCAAGGGCACCGACCTCCTCGAGATCGACCGCGGCGTGGAGCTGGCCGCGACCCGAGCTGCCGCCGCGTTGGGGATCGGGCCCGAGGTCGTCGACTTCGTCGAGCCCGAGGGCTGGCTCGTCACGCGGTTCATCGACGGCGGGATCCCGTCGCCCGAGCTCCTACGCGAGCCGGAGATGCTCGCCCGCGTGGCCGAGGCGCTGCGTGCGCTCCACGCGGCGCCTCCGATCCGCGGCCGCTTCGACTCGTTCCGCGTCGTCGAGACCTATCGCGACACGGCGCTCGCGCGCGGTGGCTCCGTTCCGGCCGACTACGACTGGGCACACGGGATCTCCGAGGCGATCGAGCGTCGGCGCAAGGGCGTCGCGCCCACGCCGTGCCACAACGACCTCCTGAACGCGAACTTCCTCGACGACCGCGAGCGCATCCGCATCGTCGACTGGGAGTACGCGGGGATGGGCGACCCGTTCTTCGACCTCGCGAACTTCTCGATCAACCACGAGCTCGACGAGGACGGAAGGCGGACCTTCCTCGCGGCCTACGCGGGCGAGGCGGACGATGCCGACCTCGTCGCGCTCGACCTCATGCGCTTCATGTCCGACTTCCGCGAGGCGATGTGGGGCGTGGTGCAGTCGGCGGTCTCGGAGCTCGACTTCGACTTCCCCGGGTACGCGGCGGAGCACTTCGAGCGGCTCCGGCGCACTGCGGCCGAGCCCGCCTTCCGCGACCTCGTCGGCTGAACGAACGGAGGGCGCCTGGCGGCGCCCTCCGTCTCCAGTCCGATCGAGAAACCTACGCCTCGGTCGGAAGCTCGAACTGCCCCTTCGTCTCCTCCTCCAGGCGCTCGAGCTCCTCCTCGGTGCCCATGCGGACCGGGCCCGTGAACCAGTTCTTCGCCGACAGGAACCACCAGCCACCGAAGACGATCCCGATCACTGCGAACCAGAGCACCGTGTAGTTCGTCAGCTCCCACGAGAAGTCGTCCTCCCACGGGAGGCCGGCCTTGTAGAGCGGGAAGACGAACAGGATGGTGATGATCGCGACCCAGGCGATCGCGATCGCGTCGAGCCACTTGTAGTGCCGGCCGAGGCTCCACGCGCGCGGCTCGTCCCAGCTGTCGCCCTTCCTCCAGCGCAGCCACACGGGGAGGATGAACGCGATGTAGAGGCCGATGACCGCGATCGCGGTGCCGACCGCGTACCCCACTAGGTAGTTCCAGATCGCCGGGATCATCAGGATCGCCGCGAAGAACGCCACGGCGACGACCGAATAGCGCGGGACCCGGTTCGGGGCGACCCGGCGCCAGAACTGATGCCCGGGGACCGCGCGGTCGCGTGAGAACGCGAACATCATCCGCGAGGCGGACGTCACCGACGCGGTCACGCAGAAGAACTGCGCGACGACGCAGATGAAGAGCAGCGCCTCGGACCAGTTCTGGCTCATCGACTCGGCCCAGATCCACGGCACGACGGCGCCGATGTTCTCGAGCGCGCCCTCGGTGGACGGGATGGCGGCCGTCACGGCCACCAGCAGGATGAAGCCGACGACGGCCGAGACGAAGACCGACGTCCACATGCCGGTCGCGGCCATGCGCGACGCGTCCTTCGTCTCCTCCGCCGTGTGCGCGGAGGCGTCGAAGCCCGTGATCGTGTACTGCGCCATGAGCAGACCGAGCCCGAATACGAACCACATCGCCGGGTTCGACCAGGACGTCGTCCCGTTGCCGTACCCGGAGGCGTTGACGGTCTCCGTGAACACGTACGAGAGCGACTGGTGCTGGTCGGGGACGACGATGAGGACGCCGACGATGAACGCGACGCCGGCCATGTGCCACCAGGCGGAGATCATGTTCAGCCCGGACGTGATGCGGATGTCGAGTAGGTTGATCAGGACGGCCAGGGTCAGGAAGATCGCGTACATCACGTAGATCGAGAAGTTCGCGGACGCGCCGAACCAGTCGTCCATCCGTGTCGTGTAGCTGAACCAGTAGTCGGCGAGGATCGTCGCGAACGTGGCCAGGCCGTAGCCGATGGCAGCGGTCACTGCGATCTGTCCGATGAGGTTGAACCAGCCGGTGGCCCAGCCCCAGCCGGGGCTCCCGAGCTTGGACGCCCAGTAGTAGAGGCCGCCGGCCGTCGGGTACGCCGACGCGATCTCCGCCATCGAGAGCGCGATGATCGTGCTCATGAGACCGATCAGCAGCCAGCCCCAGGTGACGGCGACCGGGCCGCCGCGCTCGAACGCCACGAAGTACGACGTGAGGCACCCCGCGAGGATCGAGATGATGGTGAACGAGATCGCGAAGTTGCGGAACCCGCCCATCGCGCGGAACAGCTCCTGTGCGTAGCCCAGCCGGTGGAGGGTCTTCTCGTCCTCCGAGGTGTGGTAGCCGGGCGAGGGACCTGTGCTCATACGACCTCCCAGGGATCGCGGGCGTGTAGGGCCGGTATTACGTCCACCCGAGGGGTGTCATGTCAACCGACGCGGCTCAGGGACTAGGATCGCGCCGTGCTGAGCTTCGGGGAGCTGAAGGCGGAGGTCGAGGACGGGCAGCTCGACACCGTCGTCGTCGCGTTCACCGACATGCAGGGGCGGCTCATGGGCAAGCGCCTGCACGGGGAGTTCTTCGTCGAGGAGATCGAGGCCGAGCACCCGGTCGAAGGCTGCAACTACCTGCTCGCGCTCGACATGGAGATGGAACCGGTCCCCGGGTACGAGATCGCGAGCTGGGAGCGCGGGTACGGCGACTTCGCGATGAAGCCCGACCTCGCGACGCTCCGCCGGATCCCGTGGCTGGAAGGGACGGCGCTCGTACTCGCGGACGTCCTCTGGCACGACGGCTCGCCGGTCGAGCCCTCTCCGCGGCAGGTGCTGCGTGGGCAGATGGAGCGGGCCGCCGCTCTCGGCCTGACGCCGATGACCGGGTCCGAGCTCGAGTTCTACCTCCTGCGCGAGACCTACGAGGAGGCGTGGGCGCAGCGCTACGAGGACCTCACGCCCTCGGTGCCGTACATCCTCGACTACCACGTCCTCGCCTCGACGTACGACGAGGACCTCATCCGCCAGATCCGGAACGGGATGCACGGCGCGGGCATCAGGGTCGAGACCTCGAAGGGCGAGGCCTGGCCCGGCCAGCACGAGATCAACTTCCGCTTCGCGACCGCGCTGACGATGGCCGACAACCATGTCGTCTACAAGAACGGGGCGAAGGAGATCGCGCACCTGAACGGCTGCGCGATCACGTTCATGGCGAAGCCCTTCGAGTCATGGATCGGCAACTCGTGCCACATCCACGCCTCGCTCTTCCGCGACGGCGAGCCTGCCTTCCGCGACGACGACGCCCTGTTCGAGCGGTTCCTCGCCGGGATGATCGCGACCTTCGAGGAGCTCGCCGTCTTCCTCGCGCCGACGATCAACTCGTACAAGCGCTTCGCGGCCGGGAGCTGGGCGCCGACGACGCTCGCCTGGGGCCACGACAACCGGACCTGCGGGTTCCGGATCGTCGGCCACGGCGCCTCGAAGCGCGTCGAGACACGGATTCCCGGCGGCGACGTCAACCCGTACCTCGCGTTCGCGGCCGTGATCGCGGCGGGGCTGCACGGGATCGAGAACGAGCTGGAGCTGCCGCCGGCGCTCGAGGGCAACGCGTACGAGTCCGACGCCAAGCGGTTCCCATCGACCCTGCGCGACGCGATCGCGGCGCTCGAGGACGGCACGGTCGCCCGCGGAGCCTTCGGCGACCAGGTCGTCGACCACTACCGGAACTACGCCCGGACGGAGCAGGCGCTCTTCGACAAGGTCGTCACCGACTGGGAGCGCGTGCGCTACTTCGAGCGCGGCTAGCCCGTCCGCGTCGACGCGCGCAGGTGCCGGAAGACGCGGCGGAGCTCACCCGTGTCGGACAGCCCGACGACGCTCTCGCGGAGAGGGAAGTCCCCCGGGGTGACGGGGACTCGGATGACCGGCTCGACGCGATGCTCGCTCACCCACTCGTTTCCCCATTCGTGCCGGAACCCGTCGCGAGGCAGCGCGTACACGACTCCCTGCGTCCACGTCTCGTCCGCCGCCGGATCCGCGACGATCGCGAACATGTAGAAGCGACGTACCCGGGGAGGCCGGCCGACGTGCATGCAGTTGTTGAACATCGCCTCGACGCGCTCGCGGCTCACGACGGCGTAGAACAGCGGCCAGATCCCGTCGTCGCACCCGACGACGGCGTGGAGCTCGGTGCCGAGGTCTCGCGCCGGTCGCGGCTCGAGCACGCGGAGGCCGGGATCGTTCGACCCGTGCAGCAGGTAGTCCTGCTCCGACACGAGGTAGGTCAGGAGCTCGTGCAGCGGATACGGACAGCGGCCGACGTCGATCGTCCCGTCCCCCTCCAGCGCAGAGGCGATGAGCTCATCGAAGGCGGCACGCGCCGCCGGATCCGTCGCGATCGGCGGACCCTCGGTCGAGCCCGTGTTCAGGCCGAGCCGCTCGGCGAGCCGCAGGACGGAGAGCCCGATCGAGCGCATCGCGAAGACCGCGAGCCGTTCGCGCAGCGGGCCTGTGCGCTTCACGGCCCAACGCTAACGCTCGCTGGTTAGCGTGTCGCTCGTGAGCCGGCCGGTCATCGGGATCACGACGTACGCGCAGGAGGCGAGCTGGGGCGTGTGGAAGCTGCCCGCCGCCCTCATCCCGCTCGACTACGTCGACGCGGTCGAGCGCGCAGGCGGGCGCCCGGTGCTCGTCCCACCGAGCTCGGAAGGCATCGACGAGACGCTGGACGCGCTCGACGCGATCGTCTTCTCCGGCGGGGCCGACGTCGACCCGTCGCTGTACGGAGCCGACGCGCATCCGGAGACCGACACGCCGCAGGCGCGCCGCGACGCGGGCGAGATCGCGCTGCTGTCGGCCGCCCTCGAGCGCGACATGCCGACGCTGGCGATCTGCCGCGGCTTCCAGCTCCTGAACGTCGCGCGCGGCGGCGACCTCGTGCAGCACCTGCCCGACGAGACCGGGACGGACGTCCACAAGCGGACACCCGGCGAGTTCGCCGAGCATGCTGTCGAGGTGAAGGACGGGACGCGGCTCGCATCGATCGTCGGCGGGCGCTCCGAGGTCACCTCGCACCACCACCAGGGGATCGGGCGGCTCGGGGACGGGCTCGTCGAGAACGCGGTCGCGGAGGACGGGACGCTCGAGGGCGTCGAGGATCCGGCCATGCGGTTCGCGATCGGCGTCCAGTGGCACCCGGAGGCCGGTCAGGACGACCAGCTGTTCGAGTCGCTGGTAGAAGAGGCGCGCGCCTACCGGTCGGCGCGCGAGGCGGGCTAACAGAGGAGGTCGGCGCGTGTACTGGACGCTCGGGATCATCTACATCGCTCTGTCGATCGCGTTCATCGCGGACGTCGTCCGCAATCCGGCGCTGACCGCCGGCGGCAAGGTGCTCTGGATCCTCGCGCTGCTCCTCCTCCCGGTCTTCGCCTGGCTCGGCTACGGGATCTGGCGCATGCGACAGAGCCGCGGGTTGTGACCCTGGTCGTCCTCGACCCTGCGACCGAGTATCCGATCGCAGAGCTCGAGCAGGCCGGGGCCGACGAGGCCGACGAGGCGGTTGCGCGCGCCAGGGCTGCGTTCCCGGGCTGGCGTGCCGTCGCCCCGCCTGACCGCGCGCGGCTGCTGCGGCGCCTCGCGGCGCTCGTCGAGGAGAACGCCGAGGAGCTCGCCCGGATCGAGTCGCGGAACGTCGGCAAGCCCATCTCCGGCGCGCGTGGTGAGATCGGCATGGTCGCGCAGGTCTTCCACTTCTACGCCGGCGCGATCGACAAGCACTACGGCGACACGATTCCCGCGGCCGGCGGCGTCGCGGCGACGTTCCGCGAGCCGCTCGGCGTCGTCGGGCTCATCGTCCCGTGGAACTTCCCGCTGAACATCTCGAGCTGGAAGCTCGGGCCCGCCCTCGCCTGCGGGAACACGGTCGTGCTGAAGCCGGCGGAGCTGACGCCGCTCTCGGCGCTCCGGCTCGCGGAGCTCGTGCTGGAGGCCGGGATCCCCGAGGGGGTCGTGAACGTGCTCGTCGGGAAGGGCTCGGTCGTCGGTCAGCGGCTGATCGAGCACCCGGACGTCGCGAAGATCGGGTTCACGGGCTCGACCGAAGTGGGACGCCTGGTAATGCAGGGCGCGGCGGAGACGATCAAGCGCGTCACGCTCGAGCTCGGCGGCAAGTCGGCGAACGTGATCTTCGCGGACGCGGACCTGGAGAAGGCGGCCGCAGCCGCGCCGTACGCGGTCTTCGACAACGCCGGGCAGGACTGCTGCGCGCGCTCGCGGATCCTCGTCGAGCAGACGATCTACGACCGGTTTCTCGAGCTGTTCGTGGATGCGACCCGAGGCGTGAAGGTAGGAGACCCGTCCGACGAGTCGACCGAGATGGGCCCGCTCGTCTCGGCGGCGCACCGCGAGACGGTCGCGTCGTTCGTCGAGACCGAACCCGCGTTCCGCGGCGACGTCCCGGACGGGAAGGGGTTCTGGTACCCGTGCACCGTCGTCGAGGCGACGAACGACGACCGCGTCGCGCGCGAGGAGGTGTTCGGCCCGGTCGCCGCGGTGATCCCGTTCGCGGACGAGGCCGACGCGGTCCGCATCGCGAACGACACGCCGTACGGCCTGTCCGGCTCGATCTGGACGCGCGACGGCGCGCGCGCGCTGCGTGTCGCGCGCGCGATCGAGGCGGGCGTTCTCTCGGTGAACGCGAACACGTCGGTTCGGGTCCAGACTCCGTTCGGCGGGTTCAAGCAGTCGGGCTTCGGCCGCGAGCTCGGGATGCACGCGCTCGACGGCTACTCCGAGGTCAAGAGCGTCTTCATCTCGACGGAGGGCTGAGTCATGGCAGGCAGGCTGGACGGGAAAGTGTGCGTGATCACGGGCGCGGGCGGCGGGATGGGGCGCGAGGCCGCGATCGTGTTCACGGGCGAGGGCGCGAAGGTGTGCGTGGCCGACCTCAACCTGGACCTCGCCGAGGAGACCGTCTCCGAGTGCCCCGGCGAGGCGTTCGCGCTGCGCGTCGACGTCGCCGAGGAGGACGACGTCCGGCACCTGTACGAGGCGACAGCGGAGCGCTTCGGCGGCGTCGACGTCCTCTACAACAACGCGGGGATCTCGCCAGCTGACGACGCGTCCGTGCTGGACACCTCGGTCGAGGCGTGGCAGCGCGTGCAGGACGTGAACACGAAGGGCGTCTTCCTCTGCTGCAAGCACGGCATCCCGCACCTGCTGAGACGGGGCGGAGGCTCGGTCATCAACGTCGCCTCATTCGTCGCGCTCCTCGGCGCAGCGACGTCGCAGATCTCCTACACGGCCTCGAAGGGCGCCGTGCTCGCGATGAGCAAGGAGCTCGGCGTGCAGTTCGCCCGCGACGGAGTGCGCGTGAACGCGCTCTGCCCCGGCCCGGTGGAGACGCCGCTCCTGCTCGCGATCTACGGCGACGACCCGTCGGCGTTCGAGCGTCGCCAGGTGCACTGGCCGACCGGCCGCCT
This sequence comes from uncultured Actinomycetes bacterium, assembly GCA_963770595.1. GTDB lineage: Bacteria > Actinomycetota > Thermoleophilia > Gaiellales > Gaiellaceae > GMQP-bins7. The sequence goes on from CAVYQG010000001.1 coordinate 93,403, forward strand.
CGGCAAGCCGCGCGAGATCGTCGACGCTGCGCTTTTCCTCGCGAGCGACGAGTCGTCGTTCGTGACCGGCGCGACGTTCGTGGTCGACGGCGGCCTCACCGCCGCCTATGTGACGCCCGAGTAGGGGCGAGGCTTGCCGCGCCCTCGCCCGCGCTGCCTGTCACCGCAGGTGACTGGCACCTGCTTTTCGTCGTCAGACGCCGACGACCTGAACCAGCCAGCGCCGGTCGCGCTCGCGGTCGAGCTCGAGGAAGAGCACGCGCTGCCATTGCCCCAGGCAGAGCTCGCCGCCCTGGACGGGGATCGACTCGCCCGCCGGCCCGAGCAGCATCGACATGCAGTGCGCGTGACCGTTGCCGATCTCCATGTCCTCCTCGCACACGTTCTCGGTGCGGCGGTCCCAGTCGTCGTGCGCGTAGTAGTGCTCGGTCGGGACGAGTCGCTTGAGGAGCACGGCGAAGTCCTCCAGGAACCCGCGCTCCCACTCGTTCACGCGCACCGAGCACGTCGTGTGCGGCGAGTAGACCGCGCAGACCCCGTCCGAGACCCCGCTCTGGCGCACGGCCTCCTGCACGTCGTCCGTGATGTCGGTGACGGTGAGCCCGCCGGCGGTGCGAAGCTGGTGCTCGGCCTGGAACGTCTTCACGCCGTGGACATTCTGTCAGCAGAGCCTGCGTCTGGCCCGCCGGAACCGTCCGTCGCGCCCGGCTGGTTAGGCTGAGCGCCGCGGGCCCGTAGCTCAGCTGGTCAGAGCAGCCGACTCATAATCGGTTGGTCCCTGGTTCGAGTCCAGGCGGGCCCATGTTGCACCGCACGGTTGAGCGGAACCCGCATGGTTGCGTGGGTCAGGTGTGCCGGAAGCGTCCCGAATGTGCAAACGGTGCTGCCACCGGTGCTGCCACGGGATTTCTCCGAACGTGACAACGCGACGCTCGTCGTCGGCGGCTCGGCGTGACGCAGTACCGCTCGACCTTCGATACGCTCGACGCAGGCGCTCGCCGCGCGCTGTTTCTCGCGCTCATGGCTTCCGGCGAGTCGGAGGCGCAGGCTGCGGCGATGCTCGCCGAGCTCGCCGCCGACTTCGGCCTCGACGCCGGGGCGGTAGAGCTCGCGAAGGCGGCGGCGCTCGAGCGCTTCGAGCATGAGGCCGCTTGAACTAGGGAACGTCGCGAGTCACGATCCGGCCGTGGCGGACGCGACGCGCAGAGGTGCTCGTGAACGTGAATCGGGGCGGGAGGGTTCACGAGCTCACGTGCCGATGGCTGGCCGGCGCGTTCGCGAGTCGGCTCGATCAATCGAGCTACCAACTGATGGCTGCGAACGACAAGCGTGCCGCCGGCAAGCGGCACTGCTCGCGTTGCTGAGGAAAGCGTGGGAACATACGTTCTTGACCGCGCAGCCGAGCGCTCACGTCCGCTTCCGCCGAGCGATCGAGCGTCGGGCGCTATGGCTGGGTGAGGACGCCGCGCCCGAGCTCCCGAACCTTCCGCTCGAGGACGCGCTGCAGCTCGTCCACCCATACGCGGAACGCGGCTCGCCGAAGTACGAGAAGGCGGCGTTGCGCTGGCTCGAGCGGGACCTCGTCGAGGGCTCGCCCAGGCTCCAGCACTTCGCGGAGGTCACGGCGAGTCTCGCGAAGCGTGAGGCGGACGACCGAACCTGACCCAAGCGTCCCGCCAGGAGCGCGGATCTCTGACGTCTGTTCAGGATGATCCCCACCTGCCGGGCTGCAGGCGGGCTCACCATCGCCAGTAGCGTGCAACGGCCATGCGAAAGCCCGTCATGACTCGTGAGCAGCGCGACTTCCTCCGCAAGCAGATAGACGCTTGCATGCGCGAGCGCCTGGAGAGTGCCCGGAGTGCGAGGGCGCAGGCACAGGCGCGCTACGAAGCAGGCAGATTGGATTCCGTCCGAGCGCGTCTGCCCGTCCGCGTAGCCGCGCTCTGAACGCGCTCGAGCCGACTGGCGTCGGCCACGACCCACTCGCCGCCGTCGTCCAGGTCGGCGACGCCGTACTCGCGAGCTAAGTGCGCAGACCGTCTTACCGCATCGCGGGAAGCCAAGCGGGGTCGGCGTCGTAGCGCCTCGACGACAGCCGTCGCAGTCCCGAACCGTCCGGCCTGACGAGCCAGATGGTTCCGTTACCCACGCCGCGCACGAATGCGATCCAAGCGCCGTCCGGCGACCAGGCCGGGTCTGAGGCGGCACGTTTGTAGACACGTCTCGCGTGAGAGCCGGGTGCGGCGATGCCGATGCCAGTGATCTGCTCGTACTCGCCGGTGGTTACGAAGGCAATCCGCTTTCCGACGGGTGCCCATGCCGGGTCGAAGCCGCCACGGACGTCGTACGCGGCAAGTGGGACGGGGCTACCGCATGGGGTCGATCGCCGAGATATCGGCTCCGTAGCCGCGATCGCACTCACCGAAGGACGCGAATGCGATGACGCGCCCATCAGGCGACGCGGACGGACTCTCGTCGCAGTTGCCGTGACCCCATGCCCCCGGTCGCGTCAGTTGGCGCACGCCCGATCCGTCCGACTGCATCCGAAACAACCGCCACGCGAACGCGTAGCCCCCGTACTTGTCCTTCCCTTCGAAGACCCTACTGAAGTAGATGGTGCTCCCGTCAGGCGACCAGTCTGGCGTCCAATCTTCATGGCCGGAGGTGAGGCGTGTCTGATCGGAGCCGTCGCGCTTCATCACCCAGATCGACTTGGCTCTTACGAACGCGATCCGCCGTCCGTCGCGCGACACGGCCGGCTGCGTAGCGTTGCGCCTGAGCATCGTGACCTGTCGGCCGTCGGCCGAGGTGACGTAGAGATGATCGCCGCGCACGAAGACGATCCGGCCGTTCGGCGCTTGCTCCGAGCTTGCGCTGGCCGATCCGTCACCCGCGTTCGCCACGGCCAGCGCCGCTACGACGACGATGAGAGCTTTCGGGAGGTGGCTGCTTCCGACCATGGGACGCAGGATCGTACGAGACGCTCAAGACTGACTCAAGGAACCGACAGGTCGAGTACTCGAGTTCACCAGTCTCGCGATCTCGGCCGCGTCTGCTCGAGGTACATCTCGCGAGCTTTGCGGTGGCGGGGAGCTAGAGCTCTTCGTTTAGCGCGGTGCGCTTGGTTGTAATGGCGGCGATAGGGCTTGCGCTTCCAGCGGCGCTTCGTCGTCGCCCACTTAGGCATCTACCGGGGAGAGAAATCCATAGCGGGGTGGCGCCGGGCACGCCGGTAAAAGATCTGGCTGGGGCACCGGGTTTGCAAGAGGCCAGGGGCGACTTGAGCACGTCTTGAACGACCACTGACACACTCGGGTCGCAGTGAAGATCGCCACGATCGTTTTCGTCTCCGCGCAAGCCATCGCCTGGATGCTGATCGGCGTTCTGGCGTACTCCGACAGCGCTGCACTTGAGAGCTCCGGCTTGGGCACCGGTTGGAGCGCTCTCCTGAAGGTGGGGTTCATAGGCGCATGGGTAATCGCGGGGTGTGCAGGGGTAGTCGTCGCCATCTCTCTGCTCCGGCAGTTCCGGCCGCGATCTTGGGAGGATTTGGTACCGACGAGCAACGCCCCTGTTGGTGCGGCCACCGCGTCCTGGCTCAGGGCCGTCGTCATGCTCCTGCTCTGGGTCGCCGGAAGCGTGAGCTTGATCCTCCTTCGGGTGCCCGACGGCTACGCCCTCATACTCGGCTTGCTGCTCCCCCTCGCCGCCTACGTCGCCTACCGGCGCCGGCGTTCGGCTGGCCACTATTGAGGGTCTAGAAGTCAGCATGGTGGGGTACGACCTGGCACGCGGTCGGCATTTACCTGATCGGCACGCCGTTGAGCGCGAGCACCCGGCCGATGCCAGGACGCACGATCACCTGCGGCTCGCGCACCCGCGCAGCCTTCGGCTCGTCATACGCCACGTCGAGCGGTCGGCAGTGGGCTTGAGTGAGCGCACTCTCGAAGTTCTCGTCGGTGATCCGGCAGCTCACGATCCGCTCGAGCTCGTCCCAGACAGGCGGGCGGAAACCCTCGCCAACGGGTTGAGGGCGTGCTTCCGGTCGGCACGGCTCCAACGCTTCTCGATCCCAGCGGCTGAGAAGGCTCGTTCGAGGGATTGCGCTCCCCCGTGGGAGGGATACCGTGCAATGGACACGCTGCGGACACAAGGGGAGGAGAAGCCGCCTCGCTCACTGCGGGGCGCAACCTGGGATGAATACGACCAAGCTGATTGCTCAGTGGACCATGAGCGGAGCTCGCAACGATGTCGACGGTCGCCTTCGAGCGACCGATGACATTGGCGCAGTGATCGCAGACGACCAGCCAACGCCCGAGCCAACGGCGGCTCCAAGCTCGTTCCTGATCAAGGGAGCGAACGAGGACAGCTGGCAACCAGTCGAGGAAGGCGAGAAGAGCCACCGTGCATAGCGCATGGAGGAGGCAGCACGACCTCGCGGAGCAGGCGTGCCCCGAGTGCCAGGGATCGTGCTACGTACCCAGCCTCATCCACGGCGAGCGCATCGTGGACGAGTGCCGGGAGTGCGAGGGCACAGGCAAGGATGCAGCGAAGAAAGCTGCGTGAAGTCGCCGAGCTGTGCGGTGAGAGAAAGCAACGGCCCCGGTCGACTCCGGCCCGTCACCTAAGCTGAATCCAGAGCCACCGCGTTCGACGGTCTGTCAGCGCCAGACCATCCCGCGCAGGTAGCTGATGGTGTGGGTGGCGTTCAGCACGGCCCCGCACAGCCGGCGAGTGCGGTCGCGACCCTGTTAGGGACATTCGGTCTCGGCGCGTTCCGGACTCCGTCCGCGGCAGCGCGTTACGCTCCGCCGCATGAGCGAAGCCGCAGCCCTCGAGCCGCCGCCGCCCGAGACCACGTCGCTGCAGCGCCGGATCTTGCGCATCGCGGCCTGGATCGTGGGCCTGCTGATCCTGAACGCGGTGCTCCAGCTCGTCGGCGTCGACATCACGGGCTGGCTCGGCGAGCTGTGGGACTCGATGAGCGAGATCTCGCTCCAGTACATCATCCTCGGCTGCCTCTTCCAGGGCGCCCAGACGGTGCTGACGGCGCTCGGCTGGTACGGGATCCTGCGCTACGCGTACCCGAGCTCGACGACGTTCCTGCCCGTGCTCGCGGCCTACGCCGTCGGAGTCGCGCTCAACAACGTGCTCCCGGCGAACCTGGGGACGTTCGTCATGTTGCTCATGTTCGTCGCCGTGATCGGCGGCGCGACGTTCCCCGGCGTCCTCGCCGGCTACGTCGTCCAGAAGCTCTTCTACGTCGTGATCGGCACGCTCATCTACCTCTACCTCTTCACCCAGGTCGCGGGCTCGTTCGAGTTCCAGTTCGGGAACGAAAAGGACGCGATCGTGAATCACCCACTGCTCGTCCTCTCGATCATCGGAGGCGCGATCTTCCTCGTCGCCCTGTTGCTCCGCATCTTCTGGCGCAAGGTCAAGACGCTCTGGGCGAAGGCGAAGCAGGGCGCGGCTATCCTTGGCGACGGGCGTGCCTACGTCGTGCGCGTGCTGCTTCCCCAGGTCGGAGGGTACGCAGCGAAGGTGGGCGTGATCATCGTGTTCCTGGCCGCATACGGGATTCCCGTGAGCTTCGGCTCGGTGATGAGCGTGCTCGGATCGAACCAGCTCGCGAACCTGCTGTCCTTTACGCCCGGGGGCGTGGGCGTGAACCAGGCGTTCAACACCTTCGCGCTCGACAGCTACACGGACTCCACGACCGCTGCGGCGTACTCGACCGCGCAGCAGCTCGTGACGACCGCCTTCAACATGGGACTCGCGATCATCCTCGTGTGCTGGGTGTTCGGCTGGAGCGGCGGCAAGGCGCTCGTCAGGGAGTCGTACGACGAGGCGAAGGTGAAGGCCGCAGAGATGAAGGAGAGCCGCGGCGCGATGCTGGGCGAGGACGACGTCGCGGCGGACGAGACGTCCGGCACGCACTGAACGACCGCAGCGACAGCAAGGGGCCCGGGTGGGCGGGCCCCCTGCTCCCACCGGCGCAACTTCGGGGACAGGCGGATCCGCCTGCGGGGAGAGGAGTCGCGCCGAAGCCGGTATCCATGTCAGATCGGGCGGACGACAGGAAGGTTTCCAGTCGATTTCCACAAGGCGATTGACGCAATTTGGGCAATCTCCGTCGCAGCCATCCACAGGCGGCGCGAGGACACGCTTCGCCCGCTTCCGGGCGCCGTGACTACACTCAGCGCGTGGCCGAGTACGGCACGCTGAGAGTCAAGACGGGCCTCGCCGAGATGCTCAAGGGCGGCGTCATCATGGACGTCGTCGACGCCGACCAGGCGCGCATCGCCGAGGACGCGGGCGCCTGTGCGGTCATGGCGCTCGAGCGCGTCCCGGCCGACATCCGGCGCGACGGTGGCGTCGCCCGCATGAGCGACCCGCAGAGGATCAGCGGAGATCCAGGACGCCGTCTCGATCCCGGTCATGGCCAAGTGCCGGATCGGCCACTTCGCCGAGGCGCAGATCCTCGAGGCGCTCGAGGTGGACTACATCGACGAGTCCGAGGTGCTGACGCCGGCCGATATCGAGCATCACGTCGACAAGTGGCAGTTCACGGTGCCGTTCGTGTGCGGCGCGACCAACCTCGGCGAGGCGCTCCGGCGGATCTCCGAGGGCGCGGCGATGATCCGCACGAAGGGCGAGGCGGGGACGGGGGACATCGTCAACGCCGTCACGCACATGCGCGCCGTGTTCGGCGCGATCCGGCAGCTCCAGACGCTGCGCGCGGACGAGCTCCACGCCGCCGCGAAGGAGCACCGGGCGCCGTACGAGCTCGTGCGCTGGGTCGCGGAGAACGGGCGGCTGCCGGTCGTGACCTTCACCGCCGGCGGCATCGCCACCCCGGCGGACGCGTCGCTCTGCATGCAGCTCGGCGCGGACGGCGTCTTCGTCGGCTCGGGGATCTTCAAGTCCGGCGATCCCGACGTGCGTGCGAAGGCGATCGTCGAGGCGACGACCCATTTCGACGACCCGAAGGTGCTCGCCGACGTGTCGACCGGGCTCGGCGAGCCGATGGTCGGGATCTCCGCGAGCTCGCTTCCCGAGGCGGAGCGGCTCGAAGTGCGCGGCTGGTGAGTCGTTTCGCCAGCGAGACGCCAGTAGGTCGCGGCCGAATCTAGACTGAGGCTCGATGACTGCCGGCGTTCGGATAGGCGTTCTCGCGTTGCAGGGCGCGTTTCGGGAGCACGCGCAGATGCTCCGTCGGCTCGGGGTGGACGTCGTCGAGGTGCGCCTGCCTGAGGAGCTCGACGGGCTGGACGGACTCGTGATCCCGGGTGGCGAGTCGACGACGATCATGCGGCTCGCCGCGCTCTACGGGCTCGACGACGCGATCCGTGCGTATCCGGGGCCCGTGCTCGGCACCTGCGCGGGGATGATCGTCCTCGACCGCGAGCACCTCGGCCTCGCCGACCTCGAGGTCGACCGGAACGCGTACGGACGCCAGGTGAAGAGCTTCGAGGCGGACATCGAGCTCGAAGGCGAGGAGCGCGCTCTGCGCGGCGTCTTCATCCGCGCGCCGCGCATCAGGGCGCTCGGCGAAGCGGTCGAGGTCCTCGGCCGACTCGACGGGGAGCCGGTCCTCGTCCGCGACGGCCGCTTCCTGCTCGCCTCCTTCCACCCCGAGCTGACCGACGACCCGCGCGTGCACGAGCAGTTCCTGGAGATCGTCCGTCGTCGTGCGGGCGAGATGAGTCCCGCCCCTACCACCGAGAGTGCGGCCGCGCACGGCCGTAGCGGCGAGACTCGTCTCGCCCCGGCTACCGGAGGCGTCGATGTCCGGGCATAGCAAGTGGAGCTCGATCAAGCACAAGAAGGGGGCCGCGGACGCGAAGCGCGGCAAGCTCTTCTCGAAGCTCTCGCGCGCGATCATCGTCGCCGCCAGGGAGGGCGGGCCCGATCCCGCGGCCAACCTCGCGCTCCAGAACGCGGTCGAGAAGGCGCGCTCGTACTCGATGCCGAAGGAGAACATCGAGCGCGCGATCGCGAAGGGATCGGGGGCGGACGCCGAGGGCGCCAACTTCGAGACCGTCGTCTACGAGGGGTACGGGCCGGAGGGGGTCGCCGTGCTCGTCGAAGCGCTGACGGACAATCGCAACCGCACCGCGTCCGACGTCCGGCACGCGTTCACGAAGCACGGCGGCAACCTCGGCACGACGGGCGCGGTCGCATGGCAGTTCGAGCGGCGCGGCGTCGTGCTCGTGTCAGGCGCTGCGGACGAGGACGAGCTCGTGCTCGCAGCCGCCGAGGCGGGCGCCGAGGACGTCGATGGAGACGGCGCGCTCGTTCGTCGTGACGACGACTCCCGAGGCGCTCGTACCGGTGCGGGAGGCACTCGACTCCGCGGGGTTCGCCGTCGAGTCGGCCGAGCTCGCGATGGTGCCGAAGGACTCCGTCGAGATCGGGGACGAGGGCACGGCACGGCGCGTCGTCCGGCTCGTCGAGGCTCTCGAGGAGCTCGACGACGTGCAGGAGGTCTACGCGAACTTCGACATCCCCGAGCGGGTGCTCGAGGCTGTAGCCTCTTAGGTCCTTCTGTGGCGGCGGGCGTAGGCACACCAGTCAGGGCGGACCGGATCGAGGCGCTCCTCTCGGCGCGGCTCTTCGTCGAGCCGCAGCTCGCGGGCGGGCGGCTGTACTTCGTCTCCAACCTCTCCGGCCACCTGAGCCTGTACTCGATGGACGCCGCCGGCGGCGTGCCGGAGCCGCTGCTGCCGCCGCAGATCGCGCTCCAGAACCCGGAGCTCGTGGGCGGGCACTCGTTCCACGTGCTCCCCGAGCACGACCGGATCGTCGTGATGATGGACAGCGACGGGGACGAGAACTACGAGCCGTTCGTCATCCCGCTCGAGGGTGGCTTCCCGGCCCCGTTCGACTCCGCGTTCGAGGGGCGTCGCTCGCACCTGACGACGTTCGACCCGGCGACCGGGATCGCGTACTTCGCGGCCGAGTCGCGCGAGGAGTCGATGATCTTCGCGTTGCGCGCCGACCTCGTGTCCGGCGGGGTCGAGGAGCTCGGGCAGAGCCCGTACGGCGCCTTTCCCGCCGCCTGGACGCCGGATCATTCGCGCGTCGTGCTCGGGGACGGCTACACGGCGGGCGACACGGTTCTCTGGGAGCCGGCTGCCGACGGCGGGCGCACTGTCCTGTACGGGACGCCGATCGAGGAGCGCGAGCCGGGCGGCGACTACCCGCTGACGGGCTTTCGCGGCGCGCATGCGTGTCGTCAGCGGGTCGGGGCTTCTCGTGGCGACGGCCGTCGGAAGCGACGAGGGCGCGCCGGCGTTCATCGCGTTCGACCGTCCGGGCGAGATCGAGCCGGTCGCGATCGACGGCCTCGCGCACGACGGGGTGGGCGAGCTCGAGGACATCCGGCACCTCGAAGGCGACCGCTACGCGGTGCTCTACAACATCGACGGCTGCTCGTGGGCGTACGACGCGCGCTTCGACGAGGGCGCCCGCCGGCTCACGGTCGAGCGCACCCTGGTCGGTGAGGGCGATCTCGCGGGCGGCGTCCTGCACGGGCTCGACTACGACGAGGGCAGCGGCCGGTTCGCGCTCTCGTTCTGCACGGCGACGATGCCGACGCAGCTCTACGTCCTCGAGCCGGAGGCGGGCTCGACGGCGCCGGCGCGGAGGACCCGCGAGCGCGCGCTCGGGCTCGACCCGTCGCTCCTCGCCGCCGGGGAGGACGCGTCGTTCGAGTCCCACGACGGCCTGCGCGTCTCGGCTCGGCTCTACCTCCCGTCGGAGGAGCTCGGATTCGTCGGGCCGCGGCCGCTCGTCTACTACGTCCACGGCGGCCCGCAGAGCCAGGAGCGGCCCAACTTCGCCTGGTTCTCGATGCCCCTGGTGCAGGTCCTGACGCTCGAGGGCTTCGCGGTCTTCGTGCCGAACGCCCGCGGCTCGAGCGGCTACGGCCTCGACTACATGAAGCGGGTCGACCACGACTGGGGCGGCCTCGACCGGCTCGACCACGTCCACGCGATGACGGAGGTGCTCCCGGACGACGAGCGCGTGGACACGTCGCGTGCTGGCGTCGTCGGCCGCTCGTACGGCGGGTACATGACGCTGATGCTCGCGTCGCGTCATCCCGAGCTCTGGCAGGCGGCGGTCGACATGTTCGGCCCCTACGACCTGCTGACGTTCATGGACCGGATCCCGGAGACGTGGAAGCCCTACTTCGCGCTCGCGGTCGGCCACCCCGAGCGGGACCGCGACTTCCTCGTGGAGCGCTCGCCGCGCACGACGATCGACGACATCACGTGCCCCCTGCTCGTCATCCAGGGGCAGAACGACCCGCGTGTCGTCGAAGGCGAGTCGCACGACCTCGTCGAGGACCTGCGCGGGAAGGGACGACACGTCGACTACCTGGTCTTCGAGGACGAGGGGCACGACGTCCTCAAGCTCGGGAACCGCGTTCGCTGCTACGACACCATCGTCGGGTTCTTCTCCGAGCACCTGCGCTGAGGCGCTGTTAGGCTCGCCGCGGCCGAGGGGCTGGTCCAACGAGAGGAGATTCAGTGCGCGTGGTGACGACGATCGTGCTCGTCCTCGGGCTCGCCCTCGTAGGCGCGAGCTTGCGGAGGGGACGACGAGGAAGCCGGCGACGACTCGGAGGTCACGACGCTCACCGAGACGATCGACACGGAGGAGACGACGACGGACGACGGGACGACGACGGCACCGACGACGACTTCAGCGGCCTCGCGTCCGAAGAGTGCCAGGAGCTCGTGGAGGCGTCGGAGTCGCTGAGCGACGCGTTCTCCGCCGCGGGATCGGATACCGACAGCCTCGAGGACACCGCTGCAGCTCTTCGACGAGTTCGCCGCAGCCGCGCCGGACGAGATCCGCGCCGACGTGCAGGTGCTCGCCGATGCGTACTCGACGTACGCCGACATGTTCTGCGGCCTCGACCTGGACCCGGGCGAGACGCCCGACGCCTCGGCCCTCGCCGAGATCCAACAGGCGATCGCCACCGTCGACCAGGCAGAGGTGACGGCGGCCGCGGAGCGGCTGTCGACCTGGACGACCGAGAACTGCTGAGCCCGAAAGCAGGTGACTGTCACCGCGCGCGGTGACAGTCACCGGGCTCGTCGCAACGTCCGAGGGCCTGCATACCTTCTGCACGTGAAAGTCCTAGGAATCGATCCAGGGACGGCTGCGTGCGGGTACGGGATCGTCCACGAAAGCGGCGGGCGCCTCCGGGAGGTGGTCTCAGGCCACTGGCGGACGTCCGCGCGCGAGCGGCCGGACGCGAGGCTGCTCGCGATCTTCGAGGGCGTCCGAAGTCTCATTGCGGAGCACGGGCCGGACGCCGTCGCGCTCGAGGAGTCCTTCGTGGGTGCAGACGCCCGCATCGCGCTCTCCGTCGGGCAGGCGCGCGGCGCCGTGCTCGTCGCGGCCGCGTCCGCCGGGGTCGAATGCGCGGAGTACGCGCCGGCACGGGTCAAGCAGTCGGTCTGCGGCTACGGGCGGGCCGAGAAGGGGCAGATGCAGCGGATGGTGCGCATGATCCTCGTCCCTCGACGCCGACCCCGAGTCCTCGCACGCGGCTGACGCGCTCGCGGTGGCCATCTGCCACACGCTCACGCCGTCCCTCCTCAGGAGCGCGGGATGATCTCGCGGCTGCGCGGGAAGCCCGTCGGGCGCACGACGGACGGCCTCGTCCTCGACGTCTCGGGCGTCGGCTACCTCGTCGCGGCGACGCCGAGCGCGCTCCGGCTCGCGGACGGCGCGAAGGAGACGACACTCGAGACCTACCTGCACGTGCGCGAGGACGCCCTCCAGCTGTACGGCTTCGCCGAGCCTGCCGAGCGGGAGCTCTTCACGCACCTGCTCTCCGTGAGCGGGATCGGCCCGAAGGTCGCGCTCGCCGTCGTCTCGAGCGGCCCGCCCGGCGACCTGCGACGGGCGATCGCGCTCGGCGACGCGGCGCGCTTCCAGGTCATCCCGGGCATCGGCAAGAAGACCGCGGAGCGCATCGTCCTCGAGCTCGAGGAGAAGCTCGGGAGCGAGGACGTCGCCATGCACCCCGCCGCGACGGGCTCGTCGTCCGCGCACGTCGTCGCCCGCGACGCGCTCGTCGAGCTCGGCTACACGGTGCTCGAGGCCGATCGCGCGCTGGCGACCGTGGATCCGGACCTGCCGGCCGAGGAGCGCGTGCGCGAGGCGCTCCGGAGCGCGGCATGAGCTCGCAGTTCCTGGCGCCCGTGCTCAAGGAGGGGGACGAGGAGGTCGAACAGACTCTCCGCCCTCGCAGGCTCGACGACTTCGTCGGGCAGGAGCAGGTCAAGGAGCAGCTCGAGATCGTGCTCGAGGCGGCTCGCGCGCGGGGGGACGCGCTCGACCACGTCCTCCTCGTCGGGCCGCCGGGGCTCGGCAAGACGACCCTCGCCACGATCATCCGCGAGGAGCTCGGCGTCGGGTTGCGGACGATCGCCGGTCCCGCACTCGAGCGCAAGGGCGACATGGCCGCGATCCTCACGAGCCTCGAGTCGCGCGACGTCCTCTTCGTCGACGAGATCCACCGCGTGAACCGCGCGATCGAGGAGATCCTCTATCCCGCGCTCGAGGACTTCCGGCTCGACATCGTCGTCGGCCAGGGGGCGGGGGCGAGGACGCTGACGCTCGACCTGCCGCCGTTCACGCTCGTCGGCGCCACCACGCGCACCGGGCTCCTGACGACGCCGCTCCGCGATCGCTTCGGCATGACTTTCCGGCTCGGCTACTACGGGCAGGGCGAGCTCGGCTCGATCGTCCGCCGGTCGGCGGGCATCCTCGGCGTCGAGATCGACGGCGAGGCCGCGGACGAGATCGCCCGGCGCGCGCGCGGGACGCCGCGGGTCGCGAACCGCATCCTGCGCCGCGTCCGCGACGTCGCGGAGGTGCGGCACTCGGGCGCGGTCACGCTCGAGGTCGCACGCGAGGCGCTCGAGCTTCTGCAGGTCGACGGGATGGGGCTCGAGGCGACCGACCGCGAGCTGCTCGGCGCGATCGTGCACAAGTTCGAGGGCGGCCCGGTAGGGCTCTCGACGCTCGCGGTCTCGCTCGGCGAGGAGCCCGACACGATCGAGGACGTGTACGAGCCGTACCTGCTCCAGCTCGGCTTTCTCCAGCGGACGCCACGTGGCCGCGTCATCACCGCTTTGGGCCGCGAGCACATCGGGGCGCACGAGGCATCCGGCGGGTTGTTCTGACCACCGACATCTGGACTCCCGGCATGGCCGGCCCGCTCGACGAGCTGGTCGCGCGGATCACGCGCATGGTCGACGCGTTCGTGCAGGAGCACGGGCTGGACCACGCGGAGGTCCGGCTCGAGCTCGCCGACGGCACGCGCTACTTGCTCGCCGGCGCGACCCCGGAGCCGGGGTTCGGCTTCTTCTCGTTCGTCCCGCATCTCGACGAGGTCGAGGAGCCGCGGCGCGTGATCGTCCCGATCGGGGCGGTGAAGTCGATCGAGATCTCGTCGCCGGACCCGCTGCGGCCGGTCGGGTTCGCGCCCGAGACGCCGACGGAGTAGCGGTCAGGGACGTTCGTCGGGCGACGGCGACGGGAAGAGCGGGTCGAGCTCGGACGTGCCCCGCGCGATGGCTCGTTGCCCGTAAGCGACGAAGAAGCCGAGCGAGAGAAGGAACACCGCACCGCCGACGGCGAGAGCGGCCGCGGTGCCCAGGTCGAGCCCGATCGCGGCGATCCCCGCGACGGCTCCGGCGACGACCGAGTCGACGACCGCGACGACGCCCGGAACGGCCACGAACGTCTGCAGCTTCCCCGGCCACCGGCGCATGGCGACCGACGACTGGAGGACGCCGAGGTCGTCGTCGTAGCGACTCGTGACGAAGTACGGCTCGAGCTCGGGCGCGAGCTCGAGGTAGGCATGGCGGATGCGGTTCATCCCCTGGACCCAGCGCGCGTCCTCCCAGTTGACCTGGGCGAGCCGCACGACGGTCGCGACGCCGAGGAAGTAGACGACCGGCAGGAGAACGAGCGCGAACACGACGAAGCCGGTCCCGAAGTCCGTCGCCTGGCCGACGAGCGCGAGCGACACGACCGAGCCGGTCAGTGCGGCGACGAAGATCGACGTCCGGCTCATCGACTCCGTGTAGACGAGGCTGCGAGCGGCGAGCAGGCTCCAGTGCTCGGTCATCAGGATCTGGAGCGCGTGCGGGCCGAGCTCTCCCACCGGGGCCCCGGCCTGCGTCGGCGCGATGCGAGTCGAGTCGGGCTCGAGCACTGAGGTCGAGTCTACGACTGGCGAGGATGACCCGTCACCCGGCGTGAACAGGTCCTGGGCGTCTGGTGAAGCCAATGCCCGGTCCTCACGCGGGAGCCGTGATCACCCTCTGTACTGGAGCTCGCGCCAGGAGGGCACGGGGGCAAGCTCGAGGAGCGTGCGCCCGCCCTCGGGCTCGGCGTACCCGAAGTCGCCCGTGTCGTCCTCCCAGGACACGTCGAGCAGCCCCTCCTTCACGCGGTGGTCGAGCCACGCCCCGCGGAAGACGAGCTTGCGCAGCCAGTAGACGAGCGACTCGCCGTTCACGAGCGACAGCTGCTCCCAGTGCCGAACGAGGTAGATGCCGAGCCCGCTGCGCGACTCGACGATGCGGCCGTCGGCGACGAGCTCGACGAGGTCGGCGGCCTCGTCGTCGTCGAGGTCGTTCGAGTCGATGAGCCCGAGCTTGACCGCCGCGGACGTCACGCGCTCCTCGAAGTCCTCGGCGCTGAACTCGAACCGGTGCCCCAGGAACTCGACGACGAAGTCGTCCCCGGAGCGGTAGTTGGCCGCGAGCATGTCGTCTCAGGGTAACTACCCTTCACGATCGTGAGGCAATGGACGCTCTGGGCCGCGATGGCGGTCGCCGTGCTCGCCGTGTGGCTCGTCGGCGCCGCCGTGACGAAGTACTCGCTCGAGCAGATGGCGTACGTGACGCCGATCGCGGTCGTGGTCGTCGGCGCGACGATCGGCCTCGTCCTGCTCTGGGTGAAGATCGTCCTCGACTCGCTGAAGCGGCGTCGAGGCGAGCCGCAGGGCGAGTAACGGGCGCCGTCTGAGGCCGTCCGACGGCCTCCGTACCGTCACTCGACGTGACGGGTGCCTGGACGATCGCGCCGCTCGACGTCGGCGACGTCGCCCGGCTCGCGCGCGAGCTCGAGCTGAGCGAGGTGACCGCTTCGGTGCTCGCGAGGCGCGGGTACGGCGATCCCGACGACGCGAGAAGGTTTCTCGACGCCGCGCTCCCCGGCCACGACCCGCTGCTCCTCGGTGACATGGGCGCCGCAGTCGAGCTGCATCCGCGGCGCGGTCGCGGAGGGGAAGGCGATCTGCGTCCACGGCGACTACGACGTCGACGGCATCTGCGCCACGTCGCTGGCCGTCCTGGTCCTGCGCGAGCTCGGCGCCGACGTCCGCTGGCATCTGCCGAGCCGCTTCGAGGAGGGCTACGGCGTCTCGCGCGACACGATCGCGCGTCTCGCGGACGACGGGGTGGGGCTCGTGCTGACGGTCGACTGCGGGATCACCGCTGTCGAGGAGGTCGCGGAGGCGAAGGCGCTCGGCCTCGACGTCGTGGTCACGGACCACCACCGGCCCGGCGACACGCTTCCCGACTGCCCGATCGTCGCGACGCGGCCGTCGTCGTACCCGTTCCCGGAGCTGTGCGGCACGGGCGTCGTCTACAAGCTCGCCGAGGCGCTTCTCGGTGCCGGGCATCCCGCGCTCCGCAAGCATCTCGACCTCGTCGCGCTCGCGACGATCGCGGACGTCGTGCCGCTCGTGGACGAGAACCGCGCGCTCGCTGCCGACGGGCTGCGCGCGCTCGCGTGCACGAGGCGCCCCGGGCTGCTCGCGCTGATGCGGAGCGCCCACGTCGATCCGGCCGCGGTCGACTCGGGCTCGGTCGGATTCCGGCTCGCGCCGCGCATCAACGCCGCCGGGCGGCTCGGCCGGCCCGACATCGCGCTCGAGCTCATCCTCACGGACGACGCCGAGCAGGCGCGCTCGCTCGCAGGCGAGCTCGAGGGCCTGAACCGGGAGCGCCAGGCGGTCGAGGACCGGATCCTGCGCGACGCGGTGAAGCAGGTCGAAGCACTTCCCGAGCCCGGTCGCCGGCGCCGCGGCTACGTCCTCTGGAACGAGGAGTGGCACGAGGGCGTGATCGGGATCGTCGCGTCGCGCCTCGTGGAGCGCTTCGGCCGTCCGGTCGTGCTGATCACGGGCTCGGAGGACGGCTGGAAGGGCTCGGGACGCTCGGTCGCGCGCTTCGACCTGCACGGGGCGCTCGCAGCGTGCTCGGAGCACCTCGAGCGCTTCGGCGGGCACAGAGCAGCCGCGGGCCTCTCGATCGACCCCGCGCGGATCGAGGCGTTCGCAGAGGCGTTCGCGGCCCACGCGGACGCGCACCTCACCGAGGAGGACCTCTGGCCGGTGACGATGATCGACGCCGTCGTCTCGGGCTCCGATCTCACGCTTCCGCTCGCGCAGGAGCTCGACCGGCTCGCGCCGTTCGGGCTCGGGAACCCCGACGTCACGCTGCTCGTCCCCGCGTCGCAGGCCGTGGCGCCGGCGACCGTCGGCGAGGGCAAGCACCTCCGCTTCCGCGTTCGCCAGCAGGGGCGCGACGCGGGCAGCGCGATCGCGTTCGGTCGCGGGAGCGAGCTCGACCGTCTCCGAGCCGACGGGCTCTTCGACGTCGCTTGTCGCTTGAAGGAGAACCACTGGAACGGCACGGTCGCTCCTCAGCTCGTGGTCCGCCGCCTGTTCGACACGCCGGAGGAGTACGAGGCACTGCGTGCCCGCTTCGTCGAGCTCTGGAAGGCGGGTCAGGGCGCGTGGACGCCCGACGCGGCGCGCGTCTTCGACGAGCTCGGGCTCGAGGAGGACGGCGGTCGCCGCCGCCAGCTCCTCGAGTCGGAGACCTTCCGAGACCTCCTCGGGCGCGAGGCGCTGCCGCGCGCGGCGTGAGTCAGTGGAGCGGCACGAGCGCGTCGCGCATCGCGACCGCGAGCCGTCGTGCGCGACGATGCCTGATGAAGCGTCGGAACGCGAGCATGGGACAAGCGAATTCGGCGGCTGGGCGCGGCGTCCTTCCGCGCCGGAAGGACGCGCGGAGGCGCTGAGTACACTGAGCCGATGAGCGTTCTCGACGCCAAGCGGCATCACGAAGACCTCGTCGAGGAGCTGATCGCCGAGGTCGAGGCGTACAACCCGGACGTCGACAAAGACCTGCTCCGGCGCGCGTTCGAGCTCGCCGAGCGCGCACACGAGGGGCAGACCCGCCGCTCCGGCGAGGAGTTCATCCACCACCCGCTCGGCGTCGCGCGCATCTGCGCCGAGCTTCATCTCGACGAGCAGACGATCGCCGCGGCGCTCATGCACGACGTGGTCGAGGACACGGGGGCCGACCTCGACGAGATCAAGCTCGAGTTCGGTGCCGAGATCGCGCAGCTCGTCGAGGGCGTCACGAAGCTGACGCGGATCACGTTCCAGAGCCGCGAGCAGGCCGAGGCCGAGAACTACCGGAAGATGATCGTCGCGATGGCGCAGGACGTGCGCGTCATCCTCATCAAGCTCGCCGACCGCCTGCACAACATGCGGACGATCGAGTACCTCGGCAAGCAGAAGCAGGCGCAGAAGGCGCGCGAGACGCTCGAGGTGTACGCGCCGCTCGCGCACCGGCTCGGGATCCACGCGCTCAAGTGGGAGCTCGAGGACCTCGCGTTCCAGACGCTCCACCCGCGCAAGTACGCCGAGTTCAAGGCGATGGTCGCCGACCAGCGCGCCGACCGCGAGGCGCAGGCCGACAAGGCCGCCGCGATCCTGCTGCGAGGAGCTCGTGAAGGCCGATGTCCCCGCCGACATCACCGGTCGCGCGAAGCACCTCTACTCGGTCTACGACAAGATGGCCAAGCGCGGCCGCGAGTTCAACGAGATCTACGACCTGACCGCGATGCGCGTCATCTGCGAGCGGAGCGGCGAGGAGGGGACCCGCGACTGCTACGCGGCGCTCGGCCTCGTCCACTCGCTCTGGAAGCCGATGCCCGGGCGTTTCAAGGACTTCATCGCGATGCCCAAGCTCAACCGCTACCGGTCCCTGCACACGACCGTGATCGGGCCCGAGGGGAAGCCGCTCGAGATCCAGGTGCGAACCCGTGAGATGCACGAGGAGGCCGAGTACGGCGTCGCCGCGCACTGGGTCTACAAGCGCGGGCGGAAGGCGAAGGCCGACGACGAGTGGCTGACCTGGGTCAAGTCGCTGATGGACGGGCAGGCGGAGGACCAGGACCCGGGCGAGTACATGCGCAGCCTCCGCACCGACCTCTTCGCCGACGAGGTCTACGTCTTCACGCCGAAGGGCGAGGTGAAGGTGCTGCCGTCGGGTGCGACGCCGATCGACTTCGCGTACGCGGTGCACACCGACGTCGGCCACCGCACGGTCGGCGCGAAGGTCAACGGCCGCATCGTGCCTCTCCACTACCGGCTCAAGAGCGGCGACTTCGTCGAGATCCTGACCTCGAAGTCCGGTCGCGGCCCGTCCCGCGACTGGCTCTCGCTCGTCACCTCGTCGCGCGCCCGCAACAAGATCCGCCAGTGGTACCAGCGCGAGACACGCGGCGAGACCGAGGCCAAGGGGCGCGAGCTGCTCGACCAGGCGCTGAAGGCGCAGAAGCTGCCGTACCGCAAGCTCCAGGGCTCGAGCCTGCTCGCCCAGGTGATCCGGGACACGGGCTTCAAGAAGGCCGAGGACTTCTACGTCGCGCTCGGTGCGGGGAAGCTCCCGCCGGCGCAGATCGTCAACAAGGTCATCCAGCGCCTGAAGACGGACGAGGTCGCCGCCGAGCCCGCCGTCCAGGTCGAAGCGGCCGCGCGCGAAGACCGCGATCTCGAGCAGCCGCCTCGGCATCGCTGTGCCGGGCGTCGAGGACGTGCTCGTGCGGCTCGCGAAGTGCTGCACACCGGTGCCGGGCGACCCGATCGTCGGGTACATCTCCCTCGGCCGCGGCATCACCGTCCACCGCAACGACTGCCCGAACGTGAAGGCCCTGCAGCGGAACCCCGAGCGGTTCACGACGGTCGAGTGGGAGGGAGGCGCCTCGACGAGCTTCCTCGTCCAGATCTCGGTGGACGCCTGGGATCGCTCGCGCCTGCTCGAGGACGTGGCGCGCACGTTCGCCGAGCACGGCGCGAACATCGTGTCCTACGGCGGCGTCGTCGAGGACGGGATGGCGCGGAACTGGTACACGGCCGAGGTCGGAGACGTGAAGGAGCTCCGCTCGCTGCTCGCCGCGCTGCGCAACCTCGACGCAGTGTTCGACGCGTACCGCGTCACGCCGTCCTGACTTGTGCGCAAGATCGGAACCGCCTAGCGGCGGCTCCGATCGCGCGGAAGCAGATCCTCTTATCGCCTCCTGTCTCGCTCACCTCGGTGTGCGACGGGGTGTGCTTTCGCGCGTTAGCTACACGGCCAGTCGTCGCGCTCGCGGAGCGCCGCGAAGTCCTCGTCGACGCTCGCGTGCTCGGCGAGTCCGGGCCGTAGCTCGAGCGCGCGGCGCAGGTGCTCGACCGCGTCGTCGTCCCGCCCGAGGAGTGCCTCGGCGCACGCGACGTGGTACAGCGCGCCAGGGTGGTCCGGTCGGCGTTCGTGAGCCTCTTGTAGCTCCGCGAGATACGCGTCGTAGTCCCCCACGGTGCGATGTCGTTCGGCCGCGAAGTAGTCCTCCCACGCCGACGGCTCGTACGCGGCGTCGCGTGGCCCGCCGATCGCGAGCACCGACGTGCCGGGCTCCTCGGCGCGGGCGTGTCGCTTCACGTCCGGGTCGCGGATGAAGACGACGGTCCCCGCCGGGGCGTCGATCGTCTCGTCGTCCGAGCGTGAACGTGGCGCGTCCGGACAGCACGACGTACACCTCCTCGTGCCCGAGCGAGGTCTCGGTGTGCTCCTCGACGACGTCGTCGCCCGCGTTCGGTGCGACGTACGCGTTGATGCCGAACGCGCCGATGTCGAGCGTGCGCGCACCGGACGCCAGAGGAGGGTCCCCTCGACGACGGAGATCGGCTCGATGTCGTCGAGTCGAACGCTCTCGCCATCCGTCGGCCACGCGACTGAATCTACATAACGCCGAAGGCCGCTCGCGCGGCCTTCGGGGAGACGTCGTCATGGGATCAGCGTCGGCTGAGACGCGACCGAGACGGCGGAAGACGTTCTACGCGCTCAGCCCTCCACCGACGCGGGACGCGTGCCGAGCGTGACGTCGATCGTCCGCTCCTGGCCGCTGCGGAGCACCGTGACGGTGACGGTGTCGCCGGGCTGCTGGGCGTCCACTGCGCTCTGGAGCTCGGCCGACGACTCGACCGGCGTCGCCGTCGAACTCGACGATCACGTCGCCGCCGGTCGGCACCTCCTGCCCGTCGACGATGTCCGTTCCGGTCGCGGCGCGCAGGCCGGCCTCGTCGGCCGGGCGTGCCGTCGCGGACATCGGTCACCGCGAGGCCCTCGGCCGCGTCCAGCATCTCGATCCCGAGGTACGCATGCTCGGCCTCGCCGCTTGCGATGAGCTGCATGGCGATCGAGCGCACGGTGTTGGACGGGATCGCGAAGCCGACGCCGTCGGAGCCTCCGGACTCGCTCTCGATCTGCGCGTTGACCCCGATCACCCGGCCGCGCGAGTCGAGCAGCGGCCCGCCGGAGTTGCCGTGGTTGATGGCCGCGTCGGTCTGGATCGAGTCGTTGATCGTGAAGTTGTTCGGCGCCGTCATCTGGCGATGGAGCGCGCTGACGATGCCGCTCGTGATCGTCCCCTCGAGGCCGTAGGGACTGCCCAATGCGACGACCGCGTCGCCGACGTCGACCTCGCTCGAGTCGGCAAGAGAAAGCGGCTCGAGCAGGCTCGCGGGCGCGTCGACCTTGATCACGGCGAGGTCGGTCGAGGCATCGGTGCCGACGATCTCGGCCGCGTGCGTCGATCCGTCCGAGAATCGGACCGAGAGCGACCCCGCGCCGGCGACGACGTGCTGGTTCGTGACGACGTGGCCGGACCGGTCGAGGACGAAGCCCGAGCCCTGCGCGCTCTGGCGGGGCTCGCCGCCGAAGGGCGCGGGGTCGGCTGCCGTGCCGGACGCGGTGATCTCGACGACCGAGGCCTCGGACCGGTCGTAGATCTCGCTGATCGAGAGACCGGTTCCGTCGGCCGTCGGCTCGGAGTCGCTGACCGTCACCTGCCGTACGACCTGCCGGGCGTCGTCCGTCGCGACCGCGTAGGCGAACGCGCCGGCGCCGGCGCCGAGGCCGAGGGCCGCGACGACGACGGCGGCGCCGAGCGGGAGGCGGTTGGTGGAAGAGGGCATCAGGTGTCTGTTCCTTTCGTCTCAGAGTACGGACGACATGGCAGCTGCGAGGGCTAAGGCTTCGCTGAGATCGCCCTAAGAACTGGCTAAGACCTGGGACGAAGCGCTTTCCGAGTGCGCACAATGCGGGGCGATGACCATCCTCGTGGTAGACGACGAGCGCGCAGTCCGCGAGTCCCTGCGTCGCGCGCTCGAGCTCGAGGGGTACGAGACCGAGCTCGCCGAGGACGGCGAGGCGGCGCTCGCCCGGCTCGCCGGCGAGCCCGCTCCCGAGGCCGTGATCCTGGACATCCTGATGCCGGGCATCGACGGCCTCGAGGTGTGCCGCAGGGTACGGGCGACCGGCAACGCGGTCCCGGTCCTCATGCTCACGGCGGCGGCGGAGATCGACAGCCGCGTGGCCGGCCTCGACGCCGGAGCCGACGACTACCTGCCCAAGCCCTTTGCCCTGGCCGAGCTCCTCGCGCGGCTTCGCGCGTTGCTCCGTCGCGTCGGAGGTGACGCCGCCGACGGCGACACGGTGCGCTTCGGCGACCTCGAGCTCGATCCCGGGACGCGCGAGGTCCGTCGAAACGGCAGCGCGATCGAGCTCACGCGCACCGAGTTCGCGCTGCTCGAGCTCTTCCTGCGGAACCCGCGGCAGGTGCTGACGCGGTCGGTCATCTTCGAGCGCGTCTGGGGGTATGACTTCGGGCCGACGTCGAACTCCCTCGATGTGTACATCGGTTACCTGCGGCGCAAGACCGAGGTCGGCGGGAAGCCTCGGCTGATTCACACGGTTCGCGGCGTCGGGTACGCGCTCCGCGAGTCGTGAGCTCCGCATGAGCTTCCGCGCACGCATCGCGATCGCCGCCGCAGCTGCCGTCGCGCTGGCCGTCGTGCTCGCGTCCGTGATCGTGTTCTTCGTCGTCCGCGCGCAGCTGCGCGACCAGATCGACGAGACGCTGGAGGCGCGTGCGCGGGAGATCTCCGAGATCTCGCTCGCCGAGATCCAGGGCCCCGACGGCCAGTCGTACCTCGGGCTCCGCCGTGGGTTCGGAGAGCCGAACACCTTCGTCCAGCTCGTCCGCACCGACGGGAGCACGCTTCGCCAGCCCTTCGAGGACGTGGAGCTCCCGGTCGGGCCCGAGGTCGTCGACCTCGCCCTGAGCAGCGTCGGCGGCAAGCCCATCTTCTCGGACACGACGGTCGACGACACGCACGTGCGGGTGCTCGCGTTCTCGTTCGGGCCTGGCTACGCCGTCCAGATCGCCCGTCCGCTCACCGAGGTCGACGACGCGCTCGCGCGGCTCCGGCTTGCTGCTGATTCTCGTCGCGCTGTCCGGAGTCGCGCTCGCCGCCGCGCTCGGGCTGATCGTCGCGCGCGCCGCCCTCGCGCCGGTCCGCCGCCTGACCCAGACCACCGAGAACGTGACCGAGACGGGAGACCTGTCGCAGCGGATCGAGGTCGGCGGCAAGGACGAGCTGAGCCGGCTCGCGACGAGCTTCAACACGATGCTCGGGGCGCTCGAGGAGTCGACGCGCGCCCAGCGCCAGCTCGTCGCGGACGCGTCGCACGAGCTCCGAACGCCGCTCACGAGCCTCCGCACGAACATCGAGGTGCTCGCGGCCAACCGCGCCCTGCCGGAGGAGGAGCGGAGCCGACTCCTCTCCGATGTCGTCGAGCAGATCGGCGAGATGACGACGCTGATCGCGGAGCTCATCGAGCTCGCGCGGGCCGAGCAGCTGGCTGCCGAGCCGGAGGACGTGCGGCTCGACCTGCTCGTGGCCGAGACGGTCGAGCGGGCACGGCGAGATCAGCCAGGCGTGGTCTTCACGACCGACTTCGAGGAGTCCGTCATCCGCGGCGTCCCGGCGACGATCGAGCGCGCCGTCGCGAACCTCCTCGACAACGCCGCCAAGTGGAGCCCGCCGGGGGCGGAGGTCGAGGTGCGCGTCGAGGACGGCGAGATCACCGTCCGTGACCATGGCCCGGGCATCGCGGAGGAGGACCTGCCGTACGTCTTCGACCGCTTCTACCGTGCTCGCTCCGCCCGCGGGCTACCGGGCTCGGGTCTCGGGCTGGCCATCGTGAGGCAGGTCGCAGAGACGCACGGCGGCGAGGTGGTCGCCGAGTGCGCGGACGGCGGCGGCACCCGCATGACGTTGCGGCTGCCGACGTCGGTACCGGTCGCGGTCGCGTCTTAGCGACTTCTCGGCGCGCGTTCAGGGCAACCTCGAAGCTCCCGGGCCGCCCAACGTTCCGCGCAAGCTGTCGGGCGATCCAGATGCGTGACGGAGGTCTCGGCCGGCACCGGCAGCGGCATCCCTCGATCGAGGGATCTATCCCCCTTTCGAGGGAGCCTAACTCGATCGAGGGATTGCATCCCCCGAACGCGTGACTACAAGGAGAGTGGGGAGAGGGGAAGGGAGCCGCGCGCTCGCCCCTCGGGGCGGGCGCGCGGTGATCGCCTCGCTCCCCGGCTCTGTGCGCAGGAAGGGAATCCGCTAGCGCGGATTCCCTTCGCGCGGAACGCGTGCCGGAGATTCGCTGACGCGAATCCCGGCCGCGTCGAGACACAGATCCCTGAAGTAAACGACCGCTTCGCGGTCGAAGAACCTGGATCAGGGCTCACAGAGTTGGATCAGGGGTCCCAGGGCTCGCCGCTCGTGTCCCAGCCGATCAGGACGTGGGCGGAGATGAGTGTGGCGAAGCGGTCGAGGAACGCTGCGTCGGCATCGCCGTCCACCAGGAGCTCGCCGACCGGGGCTCCCTGGAAGGCGATCGGGACACGGACGCGGCGGCTCTCGTCGGGCGCGCCCGTCGCCGGGCCGGGCACGAGCGAGCCCGACTCGACGAAGGAGACCGAGGCCCAGTCGATGGCTGGCTCCTCCACGAGCACCTCGAGCGCGGCGCGAAGGACGTCGTCGGGCTCTCCTCCGCGGTTCAGGATCCGGTCGAGCGCCTCGAGAGCTCGAGTGCTCACTCCTCGAGGTCGGCTCCCTCGAGCTCGCGGACGGGCGCCCGCACCTGCTCCGGCACCAGGGTGGGGCGGCGGCTGCCGAGATCGACGAGGACGAGCGTCTGCGTCGCAGTCACCATGAGCGTGTCGTCGGGGAGGCGATACGCGGCGAGCTCGTACGTCATGCTCGAAGTCCCGATCCGGCGGACGCGCACGAACGATTCGATGAGGTCGTCGAACTTCGCCGGCGCCTCGTACTCGACGTGCGACGCGCGCATGACGAACTCGGCGTCGTCGACGCTTCCGCCCCCGAGATGCCGGTGGTACTCGGTGCGCGCGTTGTCGAAGTACGGCAGGTAGCGCCCGTAGTAGACGACGCCCTGAGCGTCGGTGTCGGAGAACCACACGCGTGAGAGCGTCGAGTACTTGAACGGCGGGCGGCGGCTCGTGAGGCGTCCCAGCTCGGGCGGATCGGGCATCGGGCGATCCTACGACCGGATGAGCGCGAGCACCTCGTCGCGCTTGCTCTCCATCAGCTCCTGGCTCTCGGCCTCGAGGTTGAGCCGTAGAAGCGGCTCGGTGTTCGAGGGGCGCACGTTGAAGTGCCAGTCGTCGAAGTCGATCGAGAGCCCGTCCAGGTGCGACACGCGCGCGCCCTCGCCGGCGTAGCGCTCCTTGAGCTCCTGGAGCTTCAGCGGCACGTCGTCGACGGGCGTGTTGAGCTCCCCGGTCAGGAAGTAGCGCTCGCGATACGGAGCGAGGAGCTCCGACAGCCGTCCCCGGCGCGAGAGCAGCTCGAGCATGACGAGAAACGGGACGACTCCTGTGTCGGCCTGCGAGAAGTCGCGGAAGTAGTAGTGCGCCGAGACCTCTCCGGCGAAAGCGGCGCTCTCCTTCCGCATCCGCTGCTTGATGAACGCGTGGCCGACCCGGTTGACGAGCGGGATGCCGCCGGCGCGCTCGATCGTCTCCGGCACGCCACGGCTCGCGCGCACGTCGTAGATGACGGTCGCGCCGGGCTCCCGGGCGAGAACCGCCTCGGCCAGGAGCGCGGTCACGAAGTCCCCCGGGACGAACTCCCCGGCATCGTCGACGAAGAAGCAGCGGTCCGCATCGCCGTCGTAGGCGACGCCGAGATCGGCGCCCTCCTCGAGCGTCTTCCCGACGATGAACTCGCGGTTCTCGGGCAGCAGCGGGTTCGGCTCGTGGTTCGGGAAGCTCCCGTCGGGCTCGAAGAAGCAGCGCACGACGTCGAGCTGGGGGAGCCGCTCGAGGACGGGGGGAAGCATGACCCCCGCCATGCCGTTCGCGGCGTCGACCACCACGCGTCAGCGGCCGGATCGCGTCCGACCTCGACGAACGAGAGCACCTTGTCGACGAAGCTCGGCCAGACATCCTCCGGTCGCACCGACCCGCGCGTCGACGGCTCGCCGAAGCCGGCGCTCGCGCGCTCGCGGATCTCGGCGAGGCCCGAGTCGCCTCCGACCGGGAGCGCTCCGCGCCGGACGATCTTCATCCCCGTGTACTCCTTCGGGTTGTGCGACGCGGTGACGCAGATCCCGCCGTCGAGCGAGAGCTCGCCGACCGCGTGGTAGACCATCTCCGTCCCGACGAGCCCGATGTCCAGC
Organism: uncultured Actinomycetes bacterium; assembly: GCA_963770595.1. Taxonomy (GTDB): domain Bacteria; phylum Actinomycetota; class Thermoleophilia; order Gaiellales; family Gaiellaceae; genus GMQP-bins7. Next base: position 119,331 of record CAVYQG010000001.1, read on the forward strand.
ACGTCGGCGCCACCGTCCGCGGCGCCCTCGATCACCGAGGCGGCCATCGCAGGGGCGGACAGGCGCATGTCGCGCCCGACGGCGATCGTCTTCGGCTCGAAGTGCTCGACGTACGCTCGGCCTACGGCGTAGGCGCCCTCCTCGTCGAGCTGCGACGGGTACAGGCCGCGGACGTCGTAGGCCTTGAAGACGCCGGGGTCGAGCACGACGACGGATTGTATGGGCGAGGCATGCCTCGCTCTCGCCGGCCACATCCCGGAGCATGGGATGAACGGCGCCACCGCCCGCGTTTCTACACTTCACACATGGAGCGAAAGCTGGCCACGGTGCTGTTCGTCGACATCGTCGACTCGAGCCATCTCGTCACCGAGATGGATCCCGAGGTCGTCCGGCGACGCGTCAACAGGTTCTTCGAGACGGTGTCGCGCTGCGTGACCGTCCACGGGGGCATCGTGGAGAAGTTCGCGGGCGACGCCGTGCTGGCCGCGTTCGGCGTGCCGCAGGCCCACGAGGACGACGCCCTGCGCGCTGCCCGCGCGGGCCTCGCGATGCAGACGGCGGTGGACGAGCTCGGGCTCGAGGCTCGAATCGGCATCGAGTCGGGCGAGGTCGTGGTCGAGGACGCCGAGTCGACCTTCGTCACCGGCGAGGCCGTGAACCTCGCCGCGCGGCTCCAGCAGGCGGCACTGCCGGGCGAGATCCTCGTCGGACCGACCGCGTACCGGCTCGCCGGCGCGAGCCTCGTCGCCGAGGATGCCGGGCCGATGGAGCTCAAGGGCATGAACGGCTCCTTCCGCGCGTGGCGGATCACGGATGCGCTCGATCGTCCCACCCCGTCGACCGGGCCGCGCGCGCCGCTCGTCGGCCGGGACAGCGAGCTCGAGCTGCTCGAGAACACCTTCGCGCGCTCGCTGCGCGACAAGCGCGCGCACCTGTTCACGGTCTACGGCGAGCCCGGGGTCGGGAAGAGCCGCCTCGTGCGCGAGTTCGTCGACGGCGTCGAGCGGGCGAGCTGCCTCATGGGCCGCGCGCTCCCGTACGGAGAGGGCGTCACGTACTGGCCGCTGGGCGAGATGGTGAAGGCCGCCGCGGGGATCTCCGACGACGACCCGCTCGAGGAGGCGTTCGCGAAGCTCCGCGAGTGCTGTGCGGAGGAGGTCGCGGACGTCCTCGGCCTGGCCGCGGGGATGATGGAGGCGCTCGAGGCCGAGCGGAGCCCGCAGGAGATCGCCTGGGCCGCACGCGAGGTGATGGAGTCGATCGCGACGGTCCAGCCGCTGATCCTCCTCTTCGAGGACATCCACTGGGCCGAGGAGCCGCTCTTCGACCTCATCGAGCACCTCGCCGACTGGGTTCGTGCCCCCCTTCTGATCATCTGCCTCGCGCGCCCCGAGCTGCTCGAGACGCGGCCCGGCTGGGGCGGCGGGCGCGTGCGCTCGACCGCGATCGAGCTCGAGCCGCTGTCCGAGGAAGAGAGCGAGCTGCTCGTCGAGAAGCTGCTCTCGCAGCTCGCAGGCTCGTCCGGGGAGCCGTTCCCTGCGCCGCCGAAGGAGGTCCTCGAGCGGGCGGAGGGCAACCCGCTCTTCGTCGAGGAGACGATCCGCATGCTCGTCGAGGGCGGCGCGGACGTCGACCGCGTCCCGGACACGCTGCAGGCGCTCATTGCGGCGCGCATCGATCACTTGCCCTCCGACGCGAAGATCGTGCTGCAGCGCGCCTCGGTCATCGGCCGCGTCTTCTGGAAGGGCGCGCTCGAGCACGTCTCGCCGGACGTGGAGCACATCGACTCGTTGCTCGACGACCTCCTGCTGCGCGAGTTCCTGCTCCGCGAGCCCCGTTCGTCGATCTCGGGCGAGACCGCCTACCGCTTCAAGCACGCGCTCATCCGCGAGGTCGCCTACACGGGTCTGGCGAAGCTGTCCCGCGCACAGCACCACGCCCGGTTCGCCGAGTGGCTCGCCGAGCGGACAGGGGAGGAGCTCGTCGAGATCCGCGCGTACCACCTCGACCGGGCAGTCGAGTTCCTCGTCGAGCTGGACGGCGCGCCGCCCGAGGCGCTCGCGGAAGAGGCGGGCATCGCGCTCGTCAAGGCGGCGAAGCGCGCGATCGCGCGGGAGGCGTATGCGAGCGCGCGCACGCTCGGGCTCCGCGCCGTCGAGCTCCGCCCGACGCTCGGCGCACGCTACGTCGCGGCACGCGCAGCGTGGCGTCTGCAGGACTGGGGCGCCGTCAAGGTCGAGATGGAGAAGGTCCGCGAGCAGGCGCGAACACAGAGCGAGCGCGTCATCGAGGCGCTGGCGCTGACGGCGCTCGCCGAGGCGTCGATGAAGCGCGACGGCGACCCGCAGGGCGCGCGGATCATGGTCGACGAGGCGCTCGAGCTCCTGGACGGCGAGGAGGATCCCGTCGCCCGGTTCGACGCCCTGGTCGTTCGCGCGACGGCGGCATCGTGGCTCGGCGAGATGGACGAGATGATCCGCTACATGGAGAAGGCGTACGCGATCGCGCTCGACGCACGTCGCAAGGATCTCCAGACGATCGCGGCGCAGGCGCTCGCCCAGACCCACATCGTCCAGCTCGAGCTCGACGAGGCGGAGCTGCTCCTCACGCGGGCCCTCGAGCTCGCGGGGGAGAGCGGCAGCGTGCGCGCACGCATCGGCGCGACGCTGGCGTACGGATGGTTCCTCACCGTGAAGGGCGAGCTGGCCGCCGCGGAGACGATGCTCGAAGAGGTTCGCACGACCGCCTCGGAGTTCGGAGCCGAGCCGTCGGTCGCCCATGCCACGGCCAAGCTCGCGTACATCGCGCGGCTTCGCGGCGACCACCGGCGTGCGGAGAAGCTCTTCCGCGAGGCGCTGAGGATCACGTACGCGCGGGGCGACCGGGGCTTCCTCCCGGACATGAAGGCAGACCTTGCGACCACGCTCGCAGATCTCGGCCGCGCCGACGAAGCCGAGCGCCTTGCACTGGAGGCTCGCGCCACGGCCGGCTCGGACGACGTCGGCTGCCGTGTGGCTGCGACGATCGCGCTCGCGGCAGTGCGGGCGGTCCAGTGCGCGAGACGACGAGGCCGAGGAGCTCTTCCTGTCGTCGCTCGCGCTCGCACGGGAGAGCGACTTCAAGGTGTTCGAGATCGAGCCGCTTGGCCGCCTGTCCACGTTCCTGCACGAGCGCGGTCGGGCGGAGGACGCGGCGGTCTACGACGCTCGACTGGCTGAGCTCTCCCCGCCCCCGCCTTCGAGCACGCTCCGAATCGCCTGACTCGACGCCTCGTCCGGCGACTCGGAGATCACCGTCGCCGGTCGCTCGAAGCCGACCAGTGCGTCGCGCAGCGGCTCCGCGCGCAAGGTCCCCTCGCCGTAGGGGAGGTGCTTCGTCTCATTGCGGTTCGCGAACGCGATGTCCGAGAAGTGGATGTGGAAGGGCGCGCCGGGGTCGAGCACGGCATCGACCTGGGCGAGCGCAGCCGCGAACGGCTCGGGCTCGAGGAACGCGCCGTCGCTCGTGGCGTGCATGTGCGCGAAGTCGAGGACCGGCCGCACCCAGCTCGCTCCGCGGGCGATGTCGACGACGTCGTCGACGGAGCCGAGATCGCGCACGCGACCCATCACCTCGACGCCGAACGGCACCGCGCGATCCTTGGACTCGAGCCGCTCGCGGAGCGTCCCGAGCTGCTCGACGACGGCTGCGATCGCATCCTCGCGCTCGCGGCCGAGCAGGAATCCGGGGTGGAAGACGACGACCTCGGCGCCGCTCGCCGCGGCGATCCCTGCGCTGCGGTCGAGCGCCCCGACCGCCGAGGTGAACTTGCGCCCGCTCGCCTCGAGATGCCCCATGAAGCCGAAGAGGGGGGCGTGCACGGACAGCGCGACGTCGTGCTCGCGGGCGAGCTCGCCGAGGCGCTCCGCGAACGGGTAGTCCATCCAGAAGCCGCTCTCGAAGTCGATCTCGCAGGCGGAGTAGCCGCGCTCGAGAAGGATGCGGATCGCCTCCTCCGGCGACTCGCGCGAGGGGAGTCGAGCCGGGCCGACGCGGATCCGGGACGCCACGTCGGCATGGTAGTGCCCGTGATGTGAAAGCCTTGTGCCCGTGAAGGCGACGATGCTGCTCGCGGACTACGCGGTCGTCTCGGACGGCAAGCTGACGATCGTCGGCGGCGGCTGGTCGCAGACGGGGCCCGAGCCGGCCTCGTTCGGCATCGGGCTCCTCATCCAGGTGCCGTGGGACCAGGCGAACACCGTCCACGCGTTCGCGGTCGAGCTGGTCGACTCGGACGGCGCGGAGGTCGTCCTCGACACGGGCGAGGACGAGGATCAGCCGGTCGCGTTCGGGGGTGAGTTCGAGGTCGGCCGCCCGCCCGGTCTCAAGCCGGGAACGCCGCTCGACTTCCCGGTCGCCGTCAACTCCACGCCGCTGCCCCTCGAGCCCGGCCGGTACGAATGGCGGCTCACGATCGACGGGAGCTCGCGCGAGGACTGGACGCTTCCCTTCACCGTGCGCGGCGAGGATGCAGGCTAGAGCCGGGGAGCGCCGTCCGTCCGACAGTGTGCGTACGCTCGAAACGTGTCCGGTGGGCCCACACGTATCGATCTTCTCGAGCTCGATATCGACCTCCGCCTGTCCGATCTCTGGCGCGAGGCGGTCGACGTCTCCGAGTGGAACCTCGAGGTCGTCGCGGCCTTCATCCGCGCCGCGTACGGCAAGGGGTACTGCGACGCGCTGACCGAGCAATCGCCCGGCTCGCTCTGCATCGAGCACGGGTACCGCATCCCGGAGCGCCGCCTGGAGACGACGGCCTGGCCGCGTCGTGAAGCTGCCTGAGCGCGCCGCCCGGAACCACGTCGTAAGAGCGCTGTCCGGCCGCTCCCGTGCGGGGAGGGGGCTAGACTTTCGGGCGTGGCACGCACGGCCAGTCCCGCGCGGCTCGTGATCGCGCTCTCGGTGGCGGCGGTCCTCGCGGTCTTCCTCCTGTACACGTCGATCGCGGGCGGGGGGAACCCGTCGATCTCGCCGAGCGAGCTCGGAGCGCGCTCGGCGAAGGTGCAGCTCGCGGGCGTCGTCGTCGGCCCCGTCACGGGTGACGCACATGCGGGCGGGCTCCGCTTCCGGCTCGCGGACATCGACGCGAAGAGCGCCAGTCGCCGCGTCGCCGTCCGCTACACCGGGTCCGTGCCCGATCTCTTCAAGGTCGGACGGCACATCGTCGTCGACGGCCGGCTGCGGAACGGCACATTCGTGGCCGAGCCGGGCTCGATGATCACGAAGTGCCCGTCGAAGTACGCCCCGAAGAGCGGCGAGCCCAGTAGATGGTTGAAGCCACGACCTCGCGCGTCCGGATGCGCGATCTGACGCGGCGGGGGTCCACTCGTTCGGAAGCCGCTTCGCGACTCCCGAACGAATGTGCGCTTCGCCCCGAGCGGCCAGCTCGCGCCCCGGAGACGGCGATCTCGTGGCGTAACCATCTAGCCGCAGGGCAGATCCATGGCCGAGCTCGGTCGCGCTGCACTCGTCGTCACCCTCGGGTTGTCGGTCTACGCGCTCGTCGCGGGGGCGGCCGCGGCCCACCTCGGGCGGCGCAGGCTGGCGCACTCGGCGCAGAACGCGCTCGTCGCCGCATTCGGGACGACGCTCGTAGCGTCGGCTGTCCTGCTCGCAGCGCTCCTGCGCAACGACTTCTCGTTCACCTACGTCGCGGCGACGACGAGCGAGGCGCTTCCGACCGCGTACACGATCTCGGCGTTCTGGGGCGGGCAGGAAGGCTCCCTCCTTCTCTGGCTCCTCGTGCTGACGGGCTTCGGGGCAGCTGCCGTCTGGCTGAACCGGAGCTGGGCGCGCGACCTCACCGTCTGGGTCGTCCCCGTCGTGGCCGCGGTCGCGACGTTCTTCTCGTTCCTCGTCGTCGCCGTCGCGAGCCCGTTCCTCACGCAGGCCGCTCCGCGCGGACGGCGCGGGCATGACCCCCAGCCTCCAGAACCCGTACATGCTCGCCCACCCGCCGCTCCTCTACCTCGGCTACGTGGGATTGACCATCCCGTTCGCGTTCGCGCTCGGCGCGCTCCTCTCGGGACGGACGGACGAGCGCTGGCTCGTGGCCTCGCGGCGGTGGACGCTCTTCGCCTGGACCGCGCTCGGGATCGGCCAGCTCCTCGGCGCGCACTGGGCCTACGAGGAGGTCGGCTGGGGCGGGTACTACGCGTGGGACCCCGTCGAGAATGCCGCGCTGATGCCGTGGCTCGCGGCCACGGCGTTCCTGCACTCGGTGATGATCCAGGAGAAGCGCGGGATGCTGAAGGTCTGGAACGTGCTGCTCGTGATCCTCGCGTTCTCGCTCTCGCTGTTCGGCACGTTCCTGACGCGCTCGGGCGTCGTCAACTCGATCCACTCGTTCACGCAGAGCTCGATCGGGCCGTGGTTCCTCTTCTTCATCGCGTTGACGGTGGCCGTCTCGCTCGTCGCTCGTGTTCTGGCGGCTCCCGCTCCTCCGCTCGCAGACGAGGCTCGAGTCGGTCATCTCGCGCGAGGCTGCGTTCCTCTACAACAACCTGCTCCTGCTCGCGCTCTGCCTCGCGATCCTGTGGGGCGTCGTCTATCCGCTGCTGTCCGAGGCCGTCCGCGGCGAGGCGGTCGTCCTCGGGCGCTCGTACTACGACTTCTTCCTGCGCATCTTCGGGCTGCCGCTGCTGCTGCTGATGGGGATCGGGCCGCTCGTCGCCTGGCGCCGTGCTTCGCTTCCCAGCCTCCTGACGACGTTCCGGTGGCCGACGGGGGTCGCCGTCGTGACGGGGATCGTCCTGCTCGTCCTCGGCGCCGGGAGCTCCATCCCGGGGCTCGTCGCGTACACGTTCTCCGCATTCGTGGCGACGACGATCGTGCTCGAGTTCGCTCGCGGCACGCGGGCCCGCAAGGCGCTCGGGGCGACGAGCTGGCCGGGGGCGTTCACGTCGTTGATCTCGCGCAACCGCCGGCGGTACGGCGGGTACGTCGTCCATGCCGCGATCGTCCTGTTCGCCATCGGCGTGGCGGGGTCGAGCGCGTTCGACTCCGTCGCGGAGGCGAGGTTGACCCAGGGCCAGTCGCTTCGGATCGACGACTACACGCTCACGTATCGCTCGCTCGACGAGCGGTTGGTGGCGAATGCGACCGAGATCCGCGCCGACGCTCGACGTCGAGCGCGGCGGTCGCGACCTTGGGACCCTCGAGGCGGGCAAGAACGCGTACACCATCGAGCAGCAGGTCTCGAACGAGGTCGGGATCCGCAGCGACCCGCTGACCGGCGAGGACCTGTTCGTCATCGCCGAGCAGATCGACGACGACGGCGCCGTGTACTTCCGTGTCTTCGTGAAGCCGCTCGTCAATCTCATCTGGATCGCCGGCCTGGTGTTCCTGCTCGGCTCGGTGATCACCATGTGGCCCGATGCGCGCGAGCAGCGCAGGCTCGCACGGCACGCTCGCGAGGTCGGCCTGCCGGCTGCTCGGTGACGGTCGCGATGATCCTCGCCGTTCTCCTCGCGGTCGCCTCGGTGGTCGTCGTCGCGCTCCCGTTCCTCCGCGAGCCCGAGCCGGAGTCGGACGTCCTCGACGAGCTGGACGAAGGCGAGCGGCGCCGGCTGGAGCTCCTCGAAGCGCGGGACCGGGCGCTGCAGGCGCTCAAGGAGCTCGAGTTCGACCACCGGACGGGTGCGGTCTCCGACGAGGACTACCGGTCGCTCGTCGGCGTCCTCAGACGCGACGCTGCATCCGCTCTGCAAGCGCTCGAGCGCGACGAGGCGGCAGGGTCGTCCGACCGAACCGCGAACCTGACCTGATGGGACGGCCCGGGGTCACCTCCTGGCTGCTCGTCTGCGGGCTCGCTCTCGCGCTCGCTCTCGTTGCGCCGGCAGCCGGACAGGAGGACCCGGCAGCCGAGAAGGCGGCCGTCGACGCCCGGATTGCGGAGCTGCAGGATCAGATCGACGCGGCGAAGGCCGACGAGGGCGTCCTGACGTCGCAGCTCTCGGCGGTCGTCAACGAGCTGGAGGCGGCGCAGCTCGCCGTCGAGGACGCGCAGTCGACGCTCGGCGTTCTCGAGGCCGAGCTCGAGTCCGAGCAGGTGCGCCTCGACGAGCTCACCGTGAAGCTCGCGGAGCAGACGCGCCGCCTCGAGATCCTCGAGCGCGAGCTCGCGCGGGCGGTTGCCATCCTCGAGCAGCGCGTCCGGGCGATCTACATGGAGGAGACGCCTGACGTCCTCTCCTTCCTCGTCTCGGCGACGAGCTTCGACGACGTGATCGACAGCTACGAGTTCCTGAGCCGGATCGGCGAGCAGGACCAGCGGATCGCGCGGCAGGTCGAAGCAGCGAAGCGTCGAGGCGGCGGCGGAGCGTCGTGCGACCGCGGAGACGCGCCGGCTCCAGCAGGCGGTCGTCTCCGTCATCGCCGCGCGCACCGACGAGGCACGTGTCGTCCGAGACCGGCTGGCCAGCGACCGCGACACGCTGAGCGCCGCTCGACGGCTCAAGGCGTCCGCGCTCGTGACGTCACGCGAGTCGCGCGAGGACTACCTCGCGGAGGTGGACGCGCTCGCCCAGCAGAGCGCATCGCTGGCGGCAGCCATCCGTCAGTCGCAGGCGAACGCAGGCTCGACGGGCACCGGAGTCTCGCCCTCCGGGTTCATCTGGCCGTGCAACGGCGTGGTCGTGAGCGGCTTCGGGATGCGCTGGGGGCGGATGCACGAAGGGATCGACATCGGGTGCGGCTACGGTGCGCCGATCTGGGCCGCCGCGGCCGGGACGGTCATCTGGTCGGGCTGGCGCGGCGGCTACGGAAATGCCGTCGTCGTCGACCACGGGAACGGGCTGGCGACGCTCTACGCGCATTCGTCGACCCTGCTCGTGTCAGTGGGCCAGACGGTGAGCCAGGGCGAGACCGTTGCGCTCATCGGCTCGACCGGGAACTCGTCCGGCCCGCACCTTCACTTCGAGGTGCGCGTCAACGGCAGCGCCGTGGACCCGCTGCTCTACCTCTGATCCGTTCGCCCTGACGCTACGCCGCTTCCGTCGCGGCGCGCGGCAGCTCGAGCGGCTCGACGAGGTGGAGATCCGGATATGCGCGCCAGCGCTCGTCGAGACCGAGGCCGTAGCCCGCGAAGAGCTCGTCCGGCACGGTGAAGCCGATGTAGCGAAGCGCGATCTCGTCGGCGAGCCGCCGGTTCGGCCGGTCGAGCAGCGTGACCGCCGTGATGCTCGCCGGCTGCCGGAGCGAGAACGTGCGATACAGGAAGTGGAGCGTCAGGCCCGTGTCCACGACGTCTTCGACGAGGAGCACGTGGCGGTCCTCGAGAGGCGTGTCGACGTCCTTCAGGAGCCGCACGCCGCCGTCGTCCCCGCCGGTGTACGGCGCGAGCTCGACGAGGTCGAGCGTGTGCGGGATGGGAAGCTGCCTCGTGAGGTCGGCGAGGAAGACGACGCTCGCCTTGAGCGGGGCGATCAGGATGGGGTCGAGGCGCTCGTAGTCGCGGGCGATCTCCTTCCCCAGCTCTGCGACCCGGACGGCGATCTCGGCGCGTGTCAGGTACACGGCGCCCACCTCGCCGTGCTCGGAGGCTGCCACTACGAGGCGAGCCTCATGCGATACCGCTGCGCGAGCCGCTCGATGTCGCGCCGGTAGAACAGCTTGACGCGCACTTCCGGGTACAGGCGCTGCACCTCGCGGAGCTTGCGGTTCTTGCGCGTCACGAGCGACTGCTTCATGACGGTGACCTCGATGAACAGGTTCTGCTCGGGCAGGTAGAAGTCGGGCGTGAACGCGCTCACCACGCGCCCGTCGTCGTCACGCTCGAGGACGAACGTGTGCGGCTCGTAGTCCCAGCGTACGCCGTAGTAGTCCAGGATCTTGGCGCACTCCAACTCGATCCGATTGACGAACCGAGGAGGAGAGGTGCCACAATATGCCTGGAAAACGGGCCTTTCGTCCCGCACCTGCGCCAGAGTACCAATGGCCTCGGACGACCCCGGTCGAGCCCCGGTTGCGCCCGGCGTGACGAGCGAACGTCCCTAGACTGTCGCCGATGAGCGCCGACGGCGTCATCCGGATCGCGCAGATCTCCGATCTTCACTGCGGAGGGCCGTACTTCGAGGTCAGCCTCCTCGAGCGCGCGATCGGGGAGATCAACGAGCTCGAGCCCGACGTCGTCGTCTGCAGCGGCGACCTGACCACGTTCGGGTTCCGGCACGAGTACCTGATGGCGCGCGAGTACATCGACCGCCTCGCGTGCGACGCGATCGTCGTCGTGCCCGGGAATCACGACTCGCGGAACGTGGGCTACGTGCACTTCGAGGAGATGTTCGGCGACCGCAACTCCGTCCTCCGCACGCGTGGCGTCGCAATCGTCGCCGTGGACTCGAGCGAGCCCGATCTCGATCACGGCCAGATCGGTCGCGGCCGCTACCGCTGGATCGAGGAGCAGTTCGCCGAGGAGGCGTCCGAGCTCAAGATCTTCATGCTGCACCACCACCTGCTGCCGGTTCCCGGGACGGGCCGCGAGCGCAATGTCGTGCACGACGCGGGCGACGCCATCGAGTGCCTCCAGCGAGCCGGCGTTCGCCTCGTCCTCTCCGGGCACAAGCACGTGCCGTACGTGTGGCGGCTCGAGGACCTCTTCGTCGTGAACGCGGGCACCGTGTCGTCGCTGCGGCTCAGGGGGAACACGAGGCCCTGTTACAACGTCATCGAGATCGCCGACCGGAAGGTCGACATCTGGCGTCGGCACCCGTTCCACGGCCAGGTGAAGCTCGTGTCGTTCTCGCTCGACACCCTCGAGTACGCGAAGTTCACCGGCGCGATCGAGGACGAAGTCACCGCGCGCACTTGAGCGCCTCTCGCTCCGCCGCACAGCGGGCTCTCGCGATCGTCGACGGTGAGCACTACCCGGAGGTCGTGCGCGCCGCGCTCGACGAGCTCGAGCACGAGTTCGTGGCGGCCGTGCTCGTCGGCGGGACGGAGAAGCTCCGCGGCGAGCCGGGCCAGAGCGACTACGGCGTGCCCCTCGCCGGCGACGTCGAATCTGCGATCGAGCGCTACCGGCCCGATCTCGTGGTCGACCTCTCGGACGAGCCGGTCCTCGGACCGGTCGAGCGCTTCGCTCTCGCGAGCCGAGTGCTCGCGGCCGGCGTTCCCTACGTAGGGGCGGACTTCCGGCTCGAGCCGCCTGCCTTCGCCGAGTTCGGGCTTCCGTCGATCGCGGTGCTCGGTACCGGCAAGCGCGTCGGGAAGACCGCCGTGACCGGCCACCTCGCGCGCCTGCTCGCAGCAGACCGGAGAGTCGTCGTCGTCGCCATGGGCCGCGGCGGGCCGCCCGAGCCCGAGACGATCACGGTGCGCCCGACCGTGGAGGAGCTCGTCGCACTCTCGCGCTCGGGTCGGCACGCCGCCTCGGACCATCTCGAGACGGCCGCGCTGGTGGGCGTCGAGACCGTCGGCTGCCGGCGCTGCGGCGGCGGCCTCGCGGGCGACGTGGTCACGTCGAATGTGGAGGACGGGGCTCGCATCGCGGCCGCGCTCGACCCGGAGCTCGTGATCTTCGACGGGAGCGGCGCAGCGTTGCCTCCCGTGGCCGTCGACCGCCGCGTCGCCGTCGTCGGCGGGCACCAGGATCCCGCTGATCGCGACGGGTTACCTCAACGCCTACCGGCTTCTCCTCGCGGACGTCGTCGTCGTGACCATGGCGGAGCCGGAGCTCGGCTGGGAGCGGGTTCGGGACGCGGCGCTGACGGTCGCGCGTCCCGGCGTGAGCGTCTGTGGCGTCGTGCTGCGGCCGCGACCCGCGGAGCCGGTCGCCGGGCGGAGAGGTCGCATACTTCTCGACCGCTCCCGCAGCCGCCCACGCGACCCTCGCCGCGCATCTCTCCGACGAGTACGGCGCCGACGTCGTCCACGTGTCCGGGAGCCTGGCCGACCGGACAGCCCTCCGGGAGGAGCTCGCGAACGTGGAGGCGGACGTCTTTCTCGTCGAGCTCAAGGCCGCCGCGATCGACCTCGTCGCCGAGTCGGCGCTCGAGCGCGGGACGGAGATCGTCCTCGCTGCGAACGACCTGGTCCCTGCTCCCGGAGAGCCGGACCTTGACGAGCTCCTGCTGGAAATGGCCAAATTCGAGTCGTGAAGGAACGCCGTCACGGAATCCCGCTGCCGCTCGGGGAGGAGGTCCCGTTCTCGAAGGGCCTCATGGCTCGTGCCCTCGTCGTGACCGGGCTCGATCCCGAGCGCGCGTATCTCGTCGCCAGGCGCCTCGATCTCGATCTCTCCCAGCGCAACGTGGGATCGCTCGACCTCGATCGAGTGGGAGAGCTCGCGGCCGAGGTGATCGGCGAAGAGGAAGCGGCGAGGACCGTCCGTCGCCTGCGTCGCCTCGACGCCCTCCAGCGGATCGACGAGCCGCTGCTCCTGCTCATCGGCGGCGCGACCGGCACCGGCAAGTCCACGATCGCGACCGAGGCCGCGCACCGGCTCGGGATCACGCGCGTGACGTCCACGGACTTCATCCGGCAGACGATGCGCGCGTTCTTCTCGGAGGAGTTCATGCCGTCCGTGCACTACTCGAGCTTCGAGGCGCGGCTCGCGCTCACGCGGGCCGAGGAGGAGGAGTCGGGCGACGCGGCGATCCTCGGCTTCCTCGATCAGACGCGCAACGTCATCACGGGCGTCCACGCGGCCCTGGAGCGCGCCGCGACGGAGCACTGGTCGATGGTGCTCGAAGGCGTCCACCTCGTGCCGGGAATGGTCACGACGGACTTTCCCGGCGCGTTCGTCGTGCAGTGCGTCGTCGCGATCGAGGACGAGAACCTCCATCGCAGCCACTTCTGGGTGCGCGACTACGCGACCGAGGGCCTGCGCCCGCTGGAGAAGTACCTCGACTCCCTCCCGCAGATCCGACAGATCCAGGACTACCTCGTCGAGCGTGCGCGGCGCCACGACGTCCCCGTCATCGTCAACGACTCGCACGAGTCTGCGATCGGAGACGTCCTCGATCTCGTCCTTCGACGGGCCGACCAGCTCGTCGCGGCGGTCTGACCCGTCGTCTCTAGACTTCCGGCATGGTCACGCGCGAGGACGTCGTCGAGGCGTTGCACGGAGTCGAGGATCCCGAGCTCGGGATGGACATCGTCGAGCTCGGCCTCATGTACGACGTCGAGGTCGACGGGCCGCACGTCAAGATCCTCTACAGCCTGACCTCGATGGGCTGTCCGGCAGGCGTGATGATCGCCGACGGCATCGTCGACGCCGCACGCTCTGTGCCCGGTGTCGAGGAGGTCGAGGCGGAGCTGACGTTCGATCCGCCGTGGACGCCCGAGCGGATGTCCGACGACGCGAAGTTCATCCTCGGGTTCGGCTAGCCGGGCAGGCTCGGCGAGCGCCTCGTTCGCTTCGCACTTCGCGCCGCCCTAGCGCGAGATGGAGAGGACGACCTTCCCGAACTGCGCGCCCGACTCGAGACGCTCGTGGGCGCTCGCGGCCTCGGCGAGCGGGAAGACGCTGTCGACGTGGACGCGCGCCTTGCCGTCGCGGACGAGCTCGTACGCGGCCTCGAAGTCGGACGGCATCCCCATGGTCGATCCGTAGACGACGAGCTGTTTCCACCACAGCCGGTACAGCCGCGCCGGCGGGCTGTGCCCCGACGTGGCTCCGCAGACGACGATCCTGCCCTCGTTCGCCGCCGCGGACAGCGATCGCTCCCAGGTCGCCTCGCCGACGGTCTCGACGACGACGTCCGCGCCGCGTCCGCCGGTCGACTCCTTCACGGCCGCGAGGACATCGTCTTCCACGTGGTTCACCGCGACGTGCGCGCCGAGGCTTCGTGCCTGCACGAGCTTCTCGGCGCTCGAGGACGTGACGATCGTCCGCGCACCGAGCGCGCGGCACAGCTCGAATGCGGCCAGGGCGACTCCACCTCCGATGCCCCAGATCAGCACCCACTCGTCCTCGCGGACGGCCGCCTTCGTCACGAGCATGCGGTAGGCGGTCTCGAACACGAGCGGGAACGCCGCACCCTCCTCGAAGGTCAGTGCCTCGGAGAGCGGATAGAGCTGCGATGCGGGTATCGCCTTCAGCTCGCAGTACGTCCCGTCGGTGTGCTCGCCGATGACGGTGATCCGGCCGTTGTGCGGGATCCCTGGGTTGACGACGACCCGGTCACCGTGTGCGAAGCCGGTCACGCCCGCGCCGATCGCCGCGACGACTCCCGCGCCGTCCGCCCCGAGGATCCGCGGCTTCGGCACGGACGGAAGTCCCTTTCGCACCCAGACGTCGAGGTGGTTCAGGCCGGCCGCTCTGAGCTCGACGAGGACCTCTCCGGGTCCGGGCTCTGGGTCGGGAACGTCCTCGTAGCGCAGGACCTCCGGCCCTCCGTCCTCGTGTATCCGAACCGCCTTCACGGCACAATCCTCGCATGGACGCCGCCGAGCTGAGCCGGTTGGCCGAGGGCCTCGGCCTGGACGTCGTCGGCGCCGCCCCGGCGGCGCCCTACGAGGAGACGGAGCGGCACATCGTCGACCGCCGGGCCCGCGGGCTCTTCGCCGACATGCGCTTCACGATGGCGCGGCCCGAGGTCTCGTGCCATCCCGAGGCCCTGCTCGAGGGCGCGAGGACGGTCGTCTCGGCGGCGCTCTGCTACGCCAGGCCGGACGTCACTGCCGGGGTCGACGAAGGACGGCTGCCTCGCTACGCGTGGCGGGACGAGTACGCGGAGCTTCGCCGCCGCCTCGAGGCGCTCGGCTCGGCGATCGGCGGCTCGTACCGCGTGCTCGTGGACGACAACGACCACGTCGACCGTGAGGCGGCCGTTCGAGCCGGAGTCGCGTTCTACGGGAAGAACACGATGGCCATCACGCGTCGATTCGGCTCCTGGGTCGTGCTCGGGACGCTCGTCACGGATGTCGAGATCGAGGCGACGCCGCCGCTCGATCTCGACTGCGGCGACTGCCGGCTCTGTATCGACGCCTGCCCCACGGGCGCGCTCGACGAGCCGGGCGTGCTCGATGCGACGAGGTGCCTCTCGTACTGGACGCAGGCGCCGAAGGCGATTCCCGTCGAGTACCGGGCAGAGCTCGGAGAGTCCGTCTACGGCTGCGACGTCTGTCAGGACGTGTGCCCGTGGAACCGCGGCATCGAGAAGCGGCGTCAGGATGCTCCGGTGCCGCCCGGACGCGCAGCCGACGGTGTCGCTCCGTGATTGGCTCGAGCGCGACGGAGCCGAGCTGGTCGAGGAGCTCGATCGCCTCTACGTCCCTCGGAACGACGTGCGTTGGCTCCGGCGCAATGCGCTCCTCGCCGCCGGAAACGTCGGCACGCCGAAGCTCGTCGATGCGGTCGAGCGGTATGCCGACGAGTCGGATCCGGTTCTGAGCGATGCGGCCGGCTGGGCCCTGGCGCGCCTGGCGGAGCGGTCTCCGTGACCGCGGCGTCGGAGCGCTCTCGGCTGGCCGTGCTCGTGCACGAGGTTCGCAGCCCGACTGCAGCCCTCTCCGCGATCGCCGAGACGGTTCGCGACCCTGGGCTCGATAGCAGCGTACGGAGCGATCTCGCCAACCTCGCTGTCGCAGCATGTCGCGGAATCGAACGGATCGTCACGGACGCGGCGTGGACGTCGATCGAGACCGAGCCCGTCGACCTCGTCGACCTCGTGCGCGCCGCGTGCGCCGCCGCAGCTCTCGGCGGAGCAGACGTCGCCGTGTCAGCACCGCCGAAGCCGCTGATCGTCGAGGCCGACCCGCTCCGGCTCAGGCAGGCGCTCGACAATCTCCTCTCGAATGCGGTGACCCACGGGTCGGGGCCGATCATGGTCGCCCTCGTGGCCGATGGTGACGCCCGGATCGAGGTGAGCGACCGTGGGCCCGGCATTCCGGAAGCAGAGCGCGAGCGGATCTTCGACCGGGGGGTGCGTCTGGATGACGCCCGGCCTGGCTCGGGGCTCGGGCTCGCCGTCGCACGGGGCATCGTCGAAGGACATGGTGGAAGCCTCTCCGTCGACTCGATTGCCGGAGAGGGGACGACCTTCGTGCTCGCCCTCCCTGGCGCAGGCAGCACCTAGCCGGCGACCGCGGCGTCGAGCTCGTAGCGCCTGACGACGTCTCCCGCCGCGTCGTGCTCCGAGACCGCGGCGAACGCCCGCGAGCCCTCGACCTCGACGTCCTCGGTCGCGATCCGGACCGGGAGACCGCCGCCGGTGGCGTACACCTCCACGTAGCCGTCTTGCTCGACCGCCACGTAGGCGGTCTCCGGAGCGGGCTCGATCCAGAGGAGGCCGATCCCGATGCCGTCCCGCGCGGTGCACCCGAGATCGAGCCGCGGATCGCTCAATCGGCCGTCGATCAGCATTCCGTGTGCGCTGCCGCACCAGCTGCCCTCGGGCTCGTCGCCCGGAACGCCGTCGCACGCCACGAGCGATCGACCGGCGGTGTCGCGGAACGTGATGCTCTCCGAGCGGACGCCCATCCTGGTAACGACTGGAGCCCTGGGAGCGATGGCCTCCGGGCGGCTCGCGAGGCACGAGGCCGCGCGGGAGCCAAGGGCCACGGCTCGGGCTTCGACGACGTCGCTCGCGGTCAGGACGACAGGAGCCTCGACGTCCTCGAGCTCGATCGCGAGCATTCCCGCTGCTCGCCCGTCTGCGAGCCGTTCCGGCGCCCTCTCCGCATCGCCGTTCCAGCAGCCGCCAGCGGCGAGAACACCGCAGGCGGCGAGAAGACTGGCTCGCCGAGTGCGGCGACGGGGCTCAGCCGGGACAGTCCGGCTACGAGCTCCAGCCGGTTCGCCGAACACCGCCGTAGCTCGAGCTCCCTCGGTACGTCCGGGTCCAGATGTTCGTCCCGTACGCCTCGCCCTTCGCTTCGATGATCTGGTCCGAGCCGTCCGCGTTCTTCGCCCAGATCATCCCGATGTGGTTAGGGCTTGCCAAGGCGTCCATTCGGATCAGGGCCGACTTGGACACGATGACGTTCGGTGCACCGGCGCCTTGCCTGAAGGCGTCCGCGGTGTACGGGCCGTGGACGAACCGGAGCATCCCCCACTGGTAGAAGCCGGCGTTCGACGTGTTCTCGGACTCGCGCCAGACCTTGAACGTGAAGCCGGAGCAGTCGCCGCCCTCACCGCCCGTGCCCGGTGTCTCAGTGGGGTCGCCGGGGGCGTCGTCCCGGTCGTTGTCGTTCCAGCAGCCACCCGCCCACTGGTAGCCCTCGTGGCGCGCTCGGAGCGCGACGGTCGCGGAGCCGTCGCGCGTGATGTACGACGTCGGCGTCGGAGCGGCGCTGTTGCAGTTGTCCGACACGAAGCTCGTGTGGTACGCGCTCGCGACGCCCGCCGCGCCGAGACCGAACGCAGCGCAGAACGCGACGACGAACGTGCGAAGACCGGTCATCGGCGCGGCACCTCAAGGTCGAAGCGATCGACGAACACGCGCTCGGAGCTCGAGCCGAGCCGGTAGAGCGACGATCCGACGAGCCGGAAGCGGGACAGCGGGGCCGTCTCCGCCCAGTCCGCCGACGCGACCGAGAACCGGGTCGCCAGCCCCGTGTCGTCCAGCACGAGGACGACGAACTCGTCCGTGGTGTCCGAGTACGCACGGGCGACGACGAGGAGGCTGCCTTCGCCCATCGGCTCGGCGAGCTGGACCTCCCCGAGCGCGGTCGTGCTCGTGACCCGCCAGCTCCTCGTTCGCCCGCGTGCGTCGACGAGCGCGAGTCGGAGCTCGCTCCCGCGTCGAAGGACGACGACCTCGCCGCCGTCCTTCGTGACTCGGCCCGGCCGTCCCGAATCGAGGCGTGCAGTCGAGCTGACCGCCTGTCCGTCACTCGTCGCCGACTGCCACTGGCCCGACATCGGTCGGTGCACGATCGCGGAACCGTCCGGGCCGACGCGCACCTGCGAGGCGCCGATGCCGACCGGCGTCGCCGACAGGCGCGCGCCGTCCCGCGCAAACACCTTGAGGAGGGGGCCGCCGCGAGCGTCGTCGGCCGTCGACTCCAGGACGTGGATCGTGCCGTCCGCACCGACGGCGATGTCGGCGAGCGTGCCGTTGACGGAGAGCGGTCGCGCTTCGGGCCGTCCCACGCCGTTTCGCCAGCGGAGCACGCGGCGGTGGGCCTCGTCGAGCAGGTGGACCGTGCCGTCGGCACTCACGTCGAAGGAAGAGCCGCCGATCGGGACGACGTTCTCTCCGGGCTCGAGCCCGACCTCGCCGAGCCCGTCACCCCATGTCGCCTCCGCGACCCGTGCCGCGGCCGGCGCGACTCGCCCGAACGGGTGAGAGCCGAGGTCGATCGTGACAGGTCGGATCATGGGAGTGCTTCGCTGGGGCGCGCTCTCGCCGCCCTCGGGGATCGTCGTCAGCTCGCCACTGCGGCCGCGGAACACCGCGTAGTACGAGAACCCGTCACGCGCTCGCGTGAGCGACGCCGGAACGGAGACCCCGAATCGTCCTTCCGCGGCCGTCGGCTCCTCGACGAGCGCGAGGCCACGAAACGGGCCGCTCGTCCCCGATCGGACGAAGACCGTTCCGGTGGCGGCACACGGTTGGTCGGCCGGCGCACCCTCCTCGGGCATGCAGTAGACGTCGTAGCGCAGCTCGACCTGCTCGTCTCGGAGCGTGAGCAGCGGGGGGAGGTGAGTTGCCTCCATATGAGCCGCGAACCCACCGTCGAGTCGCGGGGGGACGGCCGCTCCGGCGAGGCTGATTGCCACAACGCCACAGGCGCCGCCTGCGACGATCCCGGTGAGAACCGCGCGTCGTCGCTGCCGCGTTGGCCGCTGCATCGGAGCCTGCTCGTTCTCCATGTCGGCAACCGTAGCCGCCGCCTTCGGCGCCCGGAAGGGCCTTGTCGAAGTTGGCGCGCTTTCGGCGCGCTCTCGTGACCGAGCTAGCTGCGGGCCGGGATCCGGGCCGTCTCGCGCTGGAGCCTTCGTGCTCGCTTGGCAACCACCTCGCGGAGCCGCTGAGGCTCGAGCACCACGGTCTCGCCGCGATCGGCGAGGACCTCGGAGAGCAGCCAGTCTTCCGTCTTGTACGGAACGTCCGCCAGCGCCGACCCGTCCGTCAGCGGACGTGCCCCACGCTCGAGCTTCCAGCGTGCGATGGCCGGCGAGTGGAGGAGCCGGGCGACTCGCGGGTTCCGGAGGTACGAGGGGTCGAAGCCGTCACGCGGCTCGAAGCGCTCGTCGGTGAGCGTCGCCGAGCGCATCCGATCGAGCCGGAAGGTCCGCGCCGCGTCGACGGTCATGTCCCACGTGTGGACTCGCCAGACCGGCAGCTCACGCTCGATGGTGTAGGGCTCGACACGGCGGACTGACGGGCTCTCGCCGTCCTTCAGGTACTCGAGCTCCACGATGCGTCGCTTCTCGGCGCCCTCGCTCAGGACTCTCACCAGGGTCTCCTCGTCAGTGGCGTCGCGCGGCTCGGGCGTCCCGGCGAGGTCGAAACGCCCGAACGTCTCCTCGAGCTTCCGCCGCACACGCTTGAGCGGCGTGTGGGCGTCGGCTGCGATCGTCGGCCCCACGTACTCGATCGCGAGCCGGATGGCTCGCGCCTCGAGCGGCGTCAGCTTGGGCGGCCGGCGGAACACGTCGCCGTAGAGCTCCTTGTCGACGCGCACGACGTCACCGTCGTGGACGGCGTAGACCGCGTAGCACCCTCCGCCGAAGTTGACGAGGTTCAGGAGGGAGAGGTGATCCTGGAGCTCCTCGAGCGGGATCGAGAAGCGGTTCGCCAGCTCCGCGGCGTCGAGCACGGCGCTCCGCTGCTCGCCGCAGGCCGCGAGGAGCTGGGCGAGGAGCGCCTGGAGCACGCCGAAGCGCTCGGGCGCGACGGGCCCCACGGGGCGCTCCGGGAGCGGCTGGCGCGGGTCCGTGCGCTTCGCGCCGGCCGTCTCCGGCGCAGAGCCCGAATGAGCTTCGTCGAGCCGGGCGAGTGCGTCCGAGACGGCTGCCCGGAGCTCATCGGGCTCGAGCGGCACGGCTCGGCCGTTCTGGCGGAGGACCCAGCCGGCGAGAAGCTCGACGTTGGCGAAGTCCGTCTCGAAGACGCCGTCCTCGACGACTCCGGCGTCCGAGAGTGTTCGCTCGACCCACCATGCGGTGTCGTCGGAGACTGCGATGCGCGCCGTGCCGATCGACTCGCCGATCTGCCACGGGCGCGGGACGCGGTGTTGCTCGACGTCGAAGTCGTCCGGGATCCGGAAGTCCCGCTCGCGCCGGGTGGCGAAGCGGATGTCGCCGCGGATCCGGGACACCTTGAAGGTGCGGACCGTGTTGCGGTCGACGTCGTGCCCGACGACGTACCAGTTCCCGTCGTCGAGACGGAGCGCGTACGGGTTCACGGCACGCTCGCCCGGCCGCGTCCGGCGAGGGCTCCAGTAGCCGAAGCGGACCGTGCGCTGCTTCGAGATCGCCGACTCGAGCTTGGACAGCCTGCCCGCGAGCTCGGGCGAGTAGTCCGGGGCGCTCACGCGCACGCGCTCGGCGGTCTCCGTCGGAGGTTCCGCGAAGCCCGAGCGGCCGAGTGCGAGGTTCTGGAGCGCGAGCCGGAGCGGCTCCGCATATGCGAACTTGCCCTCGAGGTAGTAGAGCGCGGTCTGGAGCGCAGCGAGCTCGTCGTCGTCGAGCTCGAGGCGGTCGAGGAAGTAGTGCTCCGAGCGGAGCGTGTACAGCTCCTCGCCGGTGAACTCGTCGCGCTGTGACGACAGCGGGACGCCGAGAGCCGTGAGCTCGGCGCGGTCGGAGTAGAAGCGCCGCGCGAACGCCTCGTCCGACATCTCGCTGTAGCCCTCGACGTTCGACTTTACGTCCCGCGCGGTCAGCGGGCGGCGCTCGGCCATGAGGTAGGCGACGAGCGAGAGCTGCCGGATGAGCTTGTCCGCGTCGTGCGACATGTGGTTCCGAGCTTACAGCGCGAACCGCCACGACCCGACCGGAGCCACGGGCCGATCCGAACGACCTCGTCGTGGGCTCGACGACTCGATCGTGAAGCGGCCGAGACGCCTACGCGGCGACGGTGGCGGCGCGCTCGAGGTGCTGGTGCGACGGGCAGTAGTCGCGGCCGGGGAGCGGCGTTCGCTGGCACGCCTTGCCCTTGCGGGTCGTCGCATGGCAGCGGGCGATGCCGCCGTCGAGGAGCCCCGCCTCGATCTGCTGCTCGATGAACGTCATCGCCGCCCCGACGCCCTCGCGCACCGACCACGCGACCTGAGCCTGCGCGGTGATGGGGAAGTACCGGCGAATGTCCGCGAAGAGCGCTCGATCCGGCCGCGCGAAGTACTGCGGGTCGTCGGCGATCCGCTCCATCGTCTGCTCGCACTCGCAGAGCACCGACCGGCGGTACTCGAGCTGCGTCACGCGATCGGCGTAGGGGTCGATCAGGTCCTTGACGGAGCGGTAGATCGCTCGAGAGTATTGATACATACAGGAGCGAAGCTGCGCGGGGTGGTCGTCCATCGGATCTCTTTCGATCTCTCCTGGATCCCTGATGCTTGGGGAAAAAGAGCCGGAGGTGGAACTCCGTGGAGGGCAGTGTAGCGGCTTTCCGGGGTTGTTACAAAGTCGGGTCCGGCGAGGGTCGCCGCGCGGCTCGGCGACTCAGGGCACGACGCGTCTCACGGTGGCCGTCCGCGTGCCCTTCCTGGCAGCGACGAGCGCGCTCGTCGCCTCGGCCTCCGAGCCGAAGATCCCCGTGAATACGACCCAGTACCCCGGGTGCAGGCTTGCGTAGCGTGACGAGTCGAGCACGCCGACCGACGTCAGCCCTCGACGACGCGCAGCACGCGCACGATCGACCGCGACCTGCCGTCCCTCCGTCTGCGGGATCGACGCGATGGCGATCGTCCAACCCTGGTCTCCCGCCGGCCACTCGATGACCCCCGACGAGCCGGTGGGCTCACTGGGCAACGTGTTCGCCGGCGGCACGGTCGCGAACCCCCCGGTCGCGGTGACGACCCGGGCGCTGTCCGCCGGGCCGTCGGTCGCGGCGACCGCGACGGCGGCACCCGCGATCGCGGCAACGAGACCGAGCCCGGCGCGGAGCACCCAGCCGCGCCCCGGATCGCCGGGTGAGCCGAGCCGGCCGAAATCCGGAAGCCGGCCACCGCACTCGAGGCAGTACTCCTGCCCCGACTGGGCCGGCGCCCCGCAGCGTGGGCAGGCGGTCACTCGACGTCACCGCTACGGGGCAAGGGCCCGCCGCCGGCGGGTCGTCCGCAGGTCGCGCAGTACCTGGCACCCAGCATCAAGGGCGCACCGCACGCGCACGTCGCGCCGTGGTGCCCCCCGCGCAGGCCCGCCGTCCCGTCGAGCAGCTCGTCGATCTCCTGGACGCGAGCTTCGATTGCGACGAGCTCGGCGCACCGCTCGACGACGAGGCCCGCGACGAACCGGTCGCGCTTGTACATCTCGAGCGCGAGGCCGCCGAGGTCGCGGAGCCGATCCTCGCGCACCTGGAGCAGCGCCTTCCGCTCGCGCTTGAGCTCCCGCGGTGGCGGGACGACGTACGCCGGTCCCTGGCTCACGTGCTCCGGCTCCTCGGCACGACCGAAGCCTAGAGCTGGAGGACGACGAGCCGCTCTTCGGTCATCTCGCGGACGGCGTAGGCCGGGCCCTCGCGCGTGTTGCCCGAGTCCTTCACGCCGCCGTACGGCATCTGGTCGGCGCGGAACGTCGGTGCCTCGTTGACCGTGACGCCGCCGAACTCGAGGCGGCTCGCCGCGTCGAGCGCAGCCTTGACGTCGCGCGTGAAGATCCCTGCCTGGAGGCCGTAGCGCGTGCCGTTCGCGAGGGCGATCGCCTCGTCGAGCGTCTCGTACGCGCCGACAGTGCAGACGGGCCCGAAGACCTCCTCGCAGGAGACCTTCGCGTCCGCGGGGGCGCCGGCGATCACGGTCGGACGTACGAGCTCGCCCTCGAGCTTGCCGCCGGTGAGGATCTCGGCGCCCGCGTCGCGCGCCTCGTCGATCCACTCCAGCACCCGGCCGCGCTCGGATTCGGAGATGACAGGGCCGACGTCGGTGTCCTCGTTCGCCGGGTCGCCGACGACGAGCGCCTCGACTCTGGGGACGAAGCGCTCCACGAACGCCGGATACGCCTCGCGCTGGACGTAGATCCGCTGCACCGAGATGCAGCTCTGGCCGGCGAACGAGAACGCGTTCGCGGCGAGCCGGGCTGCGGCGTCGTCGAGATCGGCGTCGCCGGCGACGATCACCGGGGTGGCGTTGCCGAGCTCGAGGTTCACGCGCTTCCGCGGGGCTCGTTCCCGCAGCTTCCATCCGACGCCCGACGATCCGGTGAACGTGATGAGACGGACGCGCTCGTCATCCACGAGCACGTCCCCGATCACGGACGCCGGCCCGCAGACGACGTTGAGCCATCCCGCGGGAAGCCCTGAGTCGGCTTCGATCTCGGCGAGCAGGAGCGCCGACAGCGGCGTCTGGCTCGCCGGCTTGAGCACGACCGCACAGCCCGCGGCGAGCGCCGGGGCGACCTTGTGGGCGACGAGGTTGAGCGGGAAGTTGAACGGCGAGATCGCGCCGACCACGCCGATCGGCGTGCGCAGGGTCAGCGCGAGCTTCCCGACCCCCGCAGGGGACGCGTCCATCGGCACGACGTCACCCGCGAGCTTGCGCGCCTCGACGGCCGCCATCGTGAAGGTCGACACCGCCCTCGACGCCTCGACCCGCGCGGCCTTCATCGGCTTGCCCGCCTCTGCGCAGATCGTCCTGGCCACCTCGTCCGCGCGGTCCGCGAGCGCAGCCGCCGTCCGATCGAGGATCGCCGCGCGCTCGTGCGCAGGGAGCGGCTCGCGCATCGCGCGATCCGCCGCGTCCACGGCCCGCCGGGCCTCGTCGGCACCCGCGCTCGGCACACGTCCCGCAAGCGAGCCGTCATAGGGGGAGCGGACCTCGGTCCACTCGCCGGTCTCGACCCACTCACCCGCGATCAGGAGCTTCCGCCCGGGCGCCGTGGTGGCCATCGTTCGAGTCTAGAGGCCGTTCCGCTGACTATGCTTTTCGCGTGGCCCGGGACGCCTTCATCGTCGATGCGGTTCGCTCTCCGATCGGGCGCCGAAACGGCTCGCTCTCGGAGATCCGTGCCG
The DNA here is from genome assembly GCA_963770595.1 of uncultured Actinomycetes bacterium. GTDB lineage: Bacteria > Actinomycetota > Thermoleophilia > Gaiellales > Gaiellaceae > GMQP-bins7. Next base: position 143,432 of record CAVYQG010000001.1, read on the forward strand.
ACGAGCTCGCGGCGCAGGTCCTGAACGGGCTCGTGGGGCGGCTGGACGTCGATCCAGGCGAGGTCGAGGACGTGCAGATGGGCTGCGTGACCCAGGTCGGCGAGCAGGCGCTGAACGTCGGCCGAGGGGCTGTCCTCGTCGCGGGTTGGCCGGAGACCGTCCCGGCGACGACCGTCGACCGTCAGTGCGGCTCGTCGCTCCAGGCCGCCTTCAACGCGGCGTCGACGATCCAGGCCGGGCACCTCGATCTCACCGTCGCGGCGGGCGTCGAGCACATGACCCGCGTCCCGATGGGCTCGAACCTCGGCGACGTGGGGTGGGGGGCCGTGAACGAGAAGATCGGCGAACGCTGGCCGATCGTGCCCCAGGGGATCTCGGCCGAGGTCATCGCGGAGGAGTGGAAGCTCGACCGCGAGGCGCTCGACGCGTACTCGCTGGAGTCGCACCGCCGTGCCGTCACCGCGATCGAGGAGGGCCGGTTCGACCGCGAGATCGTGCCGATCGAGGTCGGCGCCGGTGGCGCGGTCGTCCTCTTCGGCGTCGACGAGACCCCGCGCGCCGACACGTCGCTCGAGAAGATGGCGTCGCTCCAGCCGGCGTTCAAGGCCGACGGCGTCGTGACCGCCGCGAACTCGAGCTCGATCGTCGACGGCTCCGCCGCGATGCTGCTCGCGAGCGAGGAGGCGGTGAAGCGGCTCGACCTCGAGCCGCGCGCCCGGTGCGTCTCCTTCGGGCTGTCCGGCGTCGATCCGTACCGGATGCTGCACGGCAACCCGCAGGCATGCGACCGCGCGCTCACGAAGGCCGGGCTCTCCTGGGACGACATCGCCGTGATCGAGGTGAACGAGGCGTTCGCGTCGGTCGTCCTCCAGTTCCTCGCCGACACGGGCCTGCACGAGCGCTGGGTAGCGGGGGACGTCAACCCGAACGGCGGTGGCATCTCTCTCGGGCACCCGCTCGGCGCGACCGGGGCGCGCATCACGGCGACGCTCGTGAACGAGCTCGACCGCCGAGGCGCACGCTTCGGCATCGCGACGATGTGCATCGGGCAGGGCCAGGCGATCGCCGGCGTCGTCGAGCGCCTCTAGTCGGCCTGACGTCGATTAGCTCCACTGATCAGCACGCTCGAAAGCACGACTGGTGCTGATCTAGGACGATTGTCACAATGTGGGCATGTTCGGCTACGTCATCATCGCGTTCGTGGTCCTGGTGGGCGTCCTCGGGGTCCTGTACGGAGCGGACTCGCGTGCCGACGACGCCACCCGCCGTCGCGGCTACCGCGGCTAGCGCGATCACCGCGAAGACGCGGCGCCGCTAGGATCGCGCACCATGGCTGCGCCCGAGATCCGCACGATCGGTGTCGTCGGGCTCGGCGCGATGGGTGCGGGAATCGCGCAGCTCGCCGTCGAGGCCGGGTACGACACCGTTGGCCGCGAGGTCTCGGACGAGGTCGGCGAAGCAGCCCGCGACCGGATCGCGCACTTCCTGCGGCGCAAGGTCGAGAAGGGTCAGCTCGACGAGGGAGCCGACGAGGCTGCCGTCGCCCGGCTCTCCCTGACGGCCGATCTCGCCGACTTCGCGGACTGCGACCTCGTGATCGAGGCGATCGTCGAGGACCTACCCGCCAAGCTCGAGCTGTTCGCGGCGCTCGAGGGAATCGTGCGATCGGATGCCGTTCTCGCGACGAACACGTCTGCGCTCTCCGTCACCGAGATCGCCGCGGCCCTGTCGACACCCGAGCGCGTCGTCGGGATGCACTTCTTCAACCCGGCGCCGCTCATGCCGCTCGTCGAGATCGTCCGTGCCGAGTTGTCCTCGGAGGATTCAGTCGAGGCGGCGTACGCGGTCGGCGAGCGCCTCGGGAAGCGACCGATCCGCTGCCACGACACGCCCGGGTTCGTCGTCAACCGGGTGCTGATCCCGCTCCTGAACGACTGCATCCGCGTCCTCGACGAGGCGCGCGTGACGCCAGAGGACCTCGACGCTGCGATGACTGCGGGCGCCGGCTGGCCGATGGGGCCGTGCACGCTGGTCGACCTCGTCGGCATCGACGTTCACGTGCACGCTTCCGAGGCTCTGTACGAGAAGCTCCGGGAGCCGCGCATGGCGCCGCCGCCCCGGATCGTGGCGATGAGGAACGCGGGCTTGCTCGGGCGAAAGTCGGGCCGCGGCTTCTACACGTACGACGACTGACACTAGCTCGACCCGGCGAAGATCCGCTCGAGCGCGGCCGCGTCGTCGGGCTGACAGTAGACGTGCACCCGGTCACCGGGGACGAGCCGGGTCTCCGCTCCGAACGCGGTAGGCCTCCCCTCACGCACGAGGACGCCGACCCACGCGCGCTCCCCGAGCGGGAGCTCGCCGACCCTCCGGCCGTTGGCGAACGCATCGTCCCGTACGACGAACTCGAGCACCTCGGCGAGATCGTGCACAACCCTCCTGAAAGGAACCCTGAGGCGCTCGGCGACGAGGGCCATCGTCGACCCCTGCACGATGACCGAGAACAGGACGACCACGAAGATGATCCCGTATATGCGACCCGCGTCGTCGACGCCGGCGAGCACCGCGAGCGCCCCAAGGAGAATGGGCACCGCGCCCTTCAGGCCGCCCCACATGACGAACAGTTTCTCGCCCCGGCTGAGCGGTACGGGGAGCAGGAGTGGGGCGACCGCCAGGGGCCGCGCGACGAAGGCGAGGACGAGCGCGAGCGCGAGGCCCTGGATCCAGACTTCGCCATCGCCGAGGTCTGCGTATCCCACGGACAGGCCGAGGGCGGCGAACGCCCCGATCTCGGCAAGCGTCGCGAGAGCGGAGTGGAACGTCTCGATCTCGCCCTTGCGGGGTGCGGCGAGGTCGCCGAGGAGCACGCCCGCGACGAAGACCGCGAGGAAGCCCGATCCGTGCGCGACCGACGCGAGGCCGTAGATGACCCCGGCGCCGGCGAGAACGCGGATGGGGTAGAGGGTCGGGCTCGTGAGGCTGACGCGACGGATCACGGGCACGAGCAGGAGCGCTCCGGCGACCCCGATCGCCAGGCCGACCGCCATCTCGAGGACGAACTCCTCGACGACGATCCAGAAGCTGCCTCCGTCCTCGGTCGCGAGCTCGATCATCCCGATCATGAGCGCGATCCCGACCGGATCGTTCATCCCTGCCTCTCCCTCGAGGATCGTCCCAGTGCGGCCGCGGATCTCCCGGCTCCCGAGCACGGAGAACGTCACCGCTGGGTCGGTCGGTGCGATCGCGGCGCCGATGAGGCCGGCCGTGATCCAGGAGAGATCGAGGAGGTAGTGCGCCGAGACCGCGATGACGCCCGCCGTCGCGAACGTCCCGAGCGTGCCGAGCAGGAGGATGGGCGCCGCCGAGCGACGGAACCGCCCGAGACCGATGTGCAGCCCGCCGTCGAACAGGATCACGATCAGCGCGACGACACCGATCCGCTCGACGACCTCGATCGTGAGAGCGTTCTCGAGCGCGTCGACCGTGGACGCCAGCAGGCCGGCGGCGAGAAGGAACAGCGCCGCGTTCGGGAGTGAGATCCTGTCGGCGACGCGCATGCCGAGGACGGCGAGGAAGAGGCCGGTCGATACGAGGAGGACGATGGCCCCGAAGTCGGAAATCTCGGTCATGTCGAGAAGCCTGGAATCTACGGCGCGTGTCGGTCGCCGGGACGGGCTTACACTCTCTTTACAGGCTTCTCACCGTGGACACACTCCGGATCCCGATACTGCGCCTGGCGCCATGCGGACGCTCTCTCTCTTCGCCTGCTCGGTCGTCACGGCCGCAGCCCTGGTCGCGACAGCCGGCGCGGCCGAGCCCGCCGTGGGCTCGCTCTCGCTCGAGGGCGGGCGGGGCACCGTCACGCTCGACCTGCGCGGCGTCGTCCTCGGCAGGCTCACCACCGGAAGCCTCCGGGTGACCGACACGACACCCAGGGACCGGCACGCCGCGCTCGTCGTCGGGCGCAAGCTCACGCAGGAGCGGCTCGGCCCGCGGACGGTCGTCTACCGCGGACAGGGCCTCCGGTTCCGGATGCTCGGCGGCGGCTACAAGATCACGATCCGAGGCAGTGGGATCTCGCTCTCGGTCGTCGGCAAGGGCGCGGTCTCGCTCGACGGCGAGCCGAGGTTCGCCGCCGACGACGCAGGCGTCTACTCGTTCGAGGAGGGCGTCGACTGCAGCGCCGAGCCCGAGCTGTGCACTCCGCTTCCGACCGAGCAGCAACGCTTTGCGCTCGAGCCGCCCCCGGACGACGGGCCGGTGAGGACGCCGTGACGAGCCAGCAGCCGAACATCCTCGTCGTCGAGGACGAGACCTCGATCGCATCGTTCGTCTCGGCCTACCTGCGCAACGCCGGATACGGCGTGCGCACGGCCTCGACGGCACAGGCCGCTCTGACCGAGCTCGTCGCGGAGGCGCCGTCGCTCATCGTCCTCGACCTCAACCTTCCTGACGGCGACGGGGTCGAGCTCTGTCGCCGGATCCGCAAGGGCTCGGACGTGCCGATCCTGATGCTCACGGCGCGGGACGAGGACGTCGACAAGATCATCGGGCTCGAGGTGGGCGCGGACGACTACATGACGAAGCCGTTCAATCCGCGCGAGCTCGTCGCGCGCGTGAAGAGCGTGCTCCGTCGCGCGGCTCCCGAGCGCAGGCGCGGTGAGAGCGAGGAGCTCACGCACGGCACGCTCGTGATCAACTCCGGCAAGCGCGAGGTGTACGTCGGCGACGAGGAGATCAGGCTCGCGCCGAAGGAGTTCGACCTCCTGTGGGAGCTGCTCGACCACCGAGGGATCGTTCTCACGCGCGACCAGCTGCTGGAGCGCGTGTGGGGCTACACGTTCGCGGGCGACACGAGGACGGTCGACGTGCACGTGCGGCAGATTCGCCGCAAGCTCGGCGACGCGTCGCCGATCGTCACGGTGTGGGGGGTCGGCTACAAGGTCACCTCCGACCGGACGTCTGCAACCGTTTCCTAGCGGGCTACCCTGGGTGAGCGATGCTCGGGACGCTCCGGTTCCGCCTCACTGCCCTCTTCCTCCTCGTCGTGCTCGTGTTCGGGCTCGTCTCGATCGCGCTCGCGGTCCGGCTCTTCCAGGACGTCACGCACGCTCAGTCGGTTCGTGAGCTGAAGCGGGAAGCGTCGGGGCTCGCGGCCCTGTACGCGGCTTCGGCACTGCAGTCGAGCGACGAGGGGGCTCGCGCGCCGGACTTCGCAGCCGAGAACCTCGAGCTGGCGACCGGGGATCAGCTGTTCTACGTCGGCGTCTCGCTCTTTCCGGGGCAGCGTTACGGCCTGACGCGCCTACCGCGCAGCGCGCTCGGAGACGTCCAGCTCGACTCGGAGCAGGTCGTGACGTTCGAGTTCACGCCGCCGGGCGAGTCGGCCCGGCTCCTCGCAGCTGCGCAGCCCATCCAGCTCGAGCAGGGCACCGAGCCGTTCGGCTGGCTCGTCGTCGCGAAGCCGACGACCGAGCTCCGCGAGCAGTGGCTGACGCTCCTCGGGCGCTTGGCGCTCGCGCTCGCAGTCGGAGTCCTCCTCGCCGGACTGCTCTTCTGGTGGCTGTCGAGACGACTGACCGAGCCGGTCCTCGCGCTCAGCCGTGCGACCCAGGACGTCGCGGCGGGTCGCTACGACGTCGAGATTCCCGAAGGCCGGGGACGAGACGAGATCTCGGTGCTGAGCGATCGCTTCCGGGGAATGGTCGCGCAGCTCGCCGAGGCCGAGCAGCTCAAGCGCTCGTTCCTCATGTCGGTCTCGCACGAGCTGCGGACCCCGCTGACGGCGATTCGCGGCCACGTCGAGGCGCTCCGGGAGGGCGTCGTCTCCGAGCCGGAGCAGGTGACGGGCTCGCTCGACGTGATCGCGGCCGAGACCGATCGCCTCGAGCGGCTGGTGGGCGACGTCCTCGATCTCGCGAAGCTGCAGGCGCACCGGTTCACGGTGCGAAACGAGGAGGTCGACCTCGGCCGGGTCCTCGATCACGCGTACGGCGCCTTCACGGAGGAGGCGCGACGACGCGAGATCGACTACCGGCTCGACGGGGAGGGTGACGCTCCCGTGATCGTGTCCGACGGCGACCGCGTCCTTCAGGTCATCTCGAACCTGCTCTCGAACGCATTCCGCTGGACCCCCGACGGCGGACGGGTGGAGCTCGCACTGGCAGCCGAGAACGGGTCCGTGCGCGTCGACGTCGTCGACTCGGGTCCCGGGATCGAGCCGGAGGATCGCGAGCGCATCTTCCAGGCGTTCATCTCGCAGGACGTCAACGGCACCGGCCTCGGCCTGCCGATCGCACGCGAGCTCGCGGTCGCGCTCGGCGGCGACATCCAGCTTCGCTCCGAGCCCGGCCGCGGCAGTCGGTTCCGGCTCGTGCTGCCGGTCACGCGACCGCTCTAGGCGCGCGCTCTGGGCACGCGGCGTCTCGTCAGGCGGCGACGAACTGCTCGGCCGACGCGTCCGTCGCGTCGGTGACCGGGATGTCCTCGACCGCGGCGATCACGCGCGCGGTGTCCTCGGCCTGGAGCTGCTCGAGCTTCTGAAGCCGCGAGTCGACGCCCTTCCAGCCGGAGCTCACGAGGTCGACGAGGAGAGCGAGGTCCTCGACTCGCGCATGTCGCTCGGCGAGGAGGTCGCCCTCGAGGCGCTCGAGCCGCCGGATCGCCTGGTTGAGGAGACCCCGGATCTCCGCGATGTGGCGCGCGACCGGGAGCACCTCGGAGCGAACACCGTCGCGAACCGCATCTCCGACCCGCTCGGGGATCGACGCTTCGAGCTCGGCGGCAGCGGCAGCGAGTGCCTCGATCTGCCCGCGCGACCGCTCCAGCGCGGCTTCCAGCGCCCCAGGCTCGGGATGGCCGGCTGCCGCATCCGCGATGCGCTTTTTCGCTCGTTCGAGAACAGCTTCGTCCATGGGGACCGCGACTACTCTACACCCCCCGGTGGATACCGCCGAGCTCGACTACGACCTGCCTCCCGAGCTCGTCGCGCAGCGGCCGCTCGAGCCGCGCGACGCCTCGCGCCTGCTCGTCTACCGGCGGGCCACCGGTGACATCGAGCACCGGCGATTCCACGAGCTTCCGCTGCTCCTGACCGGCGAGCTCGTCGTGGTGAACGACACGCGGGTCGTTCCCGCGCGCCTCGAGCTCGCGCGCGAGTCCGGCGGCGCGGTCGAGATCCTCCTGCTCGAGCAGGAGGAGGACGGCGGGTGGCAGGGCCTCGCGCGCCCGAGCCGCCGGCTGCGACCGGGCGAGCGCATCGGCCCCGTGCGTCTCGTCGAGCCGCTCGGCGACGGGCGCTGGCGGCTTCGGCTCGAGGGCGAGCCGCGTGGCGCTGTTCCGCTCCCGCCCTACATCCACGAGCCGCTCGAGGATCCGGAGCGGTATCAGACCGTGTACTCCGAGGAGACGGGCTCGGCCGCTGCGCCGACCGCCGGCCTCCACCTGACGGACGAGCTCGTGGCGCTGCTCGATCCGGTTCGGGTCACGCTCCACGTCGGTCTCGACACGTTCAGGCCGGTGACGGCCGAGCGCCTCGAGGAGCATGCACTTCACGGCGAGCGCTATCGGGTCGAGCCCGCGGCGTGGGGGCGGATCGAGGCGGCCGAGCGTGTTCTCGCGGTGGGGACGACCTGCGTCCGGGCGATCGAGTCGGTGGCCCGCACCGGGGAGCTCGCAGGGCGCACCGACCTCTTCGTCGCTCCGGGATTCGAGTTCCGTCGCGTCGACGCGCTGCTCACGAACTTCCACCTTCCGCGCTCGACCCTCCTCGCGCTCGTGATGGCGTTCGCCGGGGTGGAGGAGACGCGGGAGCTGTACCGCGTCGCCGTGGCCGAGCGCTATCGCTTCTACTCGTTCGGTGACGCGATGCTCGTGCTCTAACCGCGGTTGTCGCACTTTCGGCACGATCCCGTGTCCCATGCGACACGGGATCGCCGATAGGCTCAAAGCGGGAGGAGGCGCGGGGTGGCCCCTCGGAACCGTCCGGTTCGGCCAGGTCTGCGTGGTCGCCCACGACACAGAGGTTCGCCGCTGAGCGCCTTCCGCGTCATCGCGACCGACGGGGTCGCCCGAGCGGGGATCCTCGAGACGGCACACGGGCCGATTCCGACACCGGCGTTCATGCCCGTCGGGACGAAGGCGACCGTCAAGGCGCTCCACCCCGACGAGGTGAGGGCCCTCGGTGCTCACGTCATCCTCGGGAACACGTACCACCTGCACTTCCGGCCCGGCGACGAGACGATCGAGGCCCTGGGCGGGATCCACGCTTTCTCGGGGTGGGAGGGGCCGATCCTGACCGACTCGGGCGGCTTCCAGGTGTTCTCGCTGCGCGACACGATCCTCGGGCTCGACGACGACGGCGTGCGCTTCCGCTCGGTGTACGACGGCTCCGAGGAGCGCTTCACGCCGGAGGGCGTCGCCGAGATGCAGCGACGGCTCGGATCGGACATCTCGATGTGCCTCGACGTCTGCCTCCCCGGCGCAGCCGCGAGGCCGGAGCACGAGGAAGCCGTCCGCCTCACGACGCTCTGGGCCGAACGCCAGGTCGCGGCCGGGCGCGCGTCGGGACAGCTCAGGTTCGGCATCGCTCAGGGAGGCACCGACGACGAGCTCCGCCGCCGGTCGATCGCCGAGGTCACGGCGCTCCCGTTCGACGGCTTCGCGCTCGGCGGCCTCGCCGTCGGTGAGTCGCGCGACGAGATGCTCGCGTGCGTCGACTGGGCGGCGCCGCTGCTCCCTCGCCGACAGGCCGCGCTACTTCATGGGCATCGGGGACCCGGTCGGCATCCTCGAGGTGGTCGCTCGTGGAGTCGACATGTTCGACTGCGTGCTGCCCACTCGGACCGCGCGCACCGGCTCCGCGCTCACGTGGGAAGGGCGCCTCAACCTGCGGAACGCGCGCTACCGGCTCGACGAGCGCCCGCTCGAGGACGGATGCGGCTGTCCTGCATGCGAACGCTTCTCGCGCGCCTACGTCCGACACCTGGTCACGCAGGACGAGATCCTCGGGCTGCGCTTGCTGAGCCTGCATAATCTCTGGTTCGTACTCGACCTGACCGCACGCGCACGGGCGGCGATCGAGCGGGGCACGTTCTCGGCCTTCCGGCGGGACGCGCTCACGCGGCTCGCCCCGGCGAACTAGGAGGAACCGTGCAATTTCTGATCGTGATGGTGTTGCTGCTCGTCGTCATGTACGTCCTGATGATCCGGCCGCAGCGGCAGAAGCAGCAGGAGCATCAGACGATGATCGACCGGTGCGGCGTCGGGGACGACGTCCTCACGACCGGCGGGATCTACGGAACCGTCACGAAGGCCGAGGGCGACGACATCGTCGTCGAGATCGCCGAGGGCCTGAACGTGCACATGACCCGTCGAGGGATTGCAGCCGTTCTGCCGCCCGAGAGCGACGAGGACGCCACCGACGAGGACGCCGAGATCGTCGACGCGGGCGAGGATGTCGATGAAGCTTCGGTTACGGCGGAGGAAGAAGCCGTTATGGACACCGCGGACGCAGAGACGGCCGCCGTGGAGCGCCGCTAACCTCAGCGCCGACCGTGAACCGGCGTAACTCCTTCCTGGTCGTTGCACTGCTGCTCGCGGCGCTCGTCGGCGTCGCGCTGCTGGCCGTGCCCGGTTCGCCGCTGAAACAGTCTCCGACCCTCGGGCTCGACCTCCAGGGCGGCCTCGAGGTCACGCTCCAGGCCGTACCGCCGCCCGACCGCGAGCTGACCGCGGAGGACCTCGAGCGCTCCGTCGAGATCATGCGGAGCCGCGTCGACAAGCTCGGCGTCACCGAGCCCGAGATCCGGACGCAGGGCGACAACCAGATCGTCATCCAGCTCCCGGGCGTGAGCGACCCGGAGGCGGCGGCCGAGATCATCGGCACGACGGCCCAGCTCGAGCTGTACGACCTGGAGACGTCGCTCACCGGCCCGTCGATCTCGATCCAGGGATTCCCGATCGAGTACGCGTCGCTCTACGCCCTGCTCGCGCGCGTGCAGGCGCAGGCCGAGGGCGACGAGTCCGACGCCCACTACATCGCGAACACGGACACGAAGCGCATCGTCGCCGGGCCGTTCGCCACCGAGGAGGACGCGCTGAGGCGGTTCGACGGCGAGCTCCCCGAGGGCCGCGCGATCTTCAAGGTCCCCGAGCAGCAGGTCGTGATCACGTGCGGCGAGGGGGCCGTGGTCTGCCCGGGCGGCCCGCAGGGAAGCGGCGTCGCCCCGGATCGCACGTACTACTACCTCTTCAAGTACGAGCCGCCCGAGATCCCGCAGATGACGGGTGAGGACCTGAAGCTCGACGGGACGCGCGCCGACTTCGACACGAGCCCGGGCGGCGGCAACCAGCCCATCGTCTCGATGGAGTTCACCGGCTCCGGCGGCGACACGTTCGAGGAGCTGACGAGGAACCTGTGGACGCGCGGCAAGCTCCGCAACGCGCCACAGCACTTCGCGATCGTCCTCGACCGCGAGATCAAGACCTTCCCGCAGATCGACTACACGGACTCGAGCCTCTCGGGCGGGATCGCCGGCGGGCGCGCGCAGATCCAGGGCCTCGAGTCGTTCAACGAGGCACGCGACATCGCGCTCGTGCTCCAGACCGGCGCGCTGCCGGTCAAGTTCGAGACGCTCGACCGGACCGACATCTCGGCCACGCTCGGCAAGGACTCCTTGACGGAGGCGTACAAGGCGGCGATCGGCGGGCTCATCCTCGTCGTGATCTTCCTGCTGCTCTTCTACCGCTTCCTGGGCCTGGTCGCGGTGATCGGGCTCGGCATCTACGCGGCGTTCATCTACGCGACGATCCTCATCTTCGACGTCACGCTGACGCTCCCCGGGTTCGCCGGCCTCGTACTGACGTTCGGCGTGGCGGCAGACGCGAACATCGTCATCTTCGAACGCATCAAGGAAGAGGTGCGCGCGGGGAGGTCCGTGCGAGCCGCGATTGCGACCGGCTACAAGAAGGGCTTCGCGACGATCGTCGACGCGAACGTCGTCACGGCGATCACGGCCATGGTGCTGTTCGTGGTCGCGACGGCGAGCGTGCGCGGCTTCGCGCTCATGCTCCTGATCGGGACGGCGCTCTCGATGCTGACCGCCGTTCTCGCGACGCGTGCGATCCTCGCGCTCCTCGCCGGCTTCGGCTGGCTCGACAACCCACGCCTGATGGGCGCGACGGGCGAGGGCCTGCCGCGCTGGCTGCGGCTCGACTACATGGGGCTGCGGCGGATCTGGTTCGCGTTCTCGGGCCTCGTCCTCGCGGTCTGCATCGGGGCGATCGCGTTCATGGGCCTCAACCTCGGCATCGACTTCGAGGGCGGCACGCAGATCACGTTCCGCACCCCGGCGCCGACCTCGCTCGAGGCCGTGCGCCAGGAGGCGCGCAACATCGGGCAGGAGAGCGCAGTCATCCAGGGCCGCGGCGCCGCGGTCGACGGGAGCTACACGAGCTTCTCGATCCGCACCGAGTCGCTGACTCCGGCCCAGCAGAACCGGCTCCAGGACGATCTGCGCGACGCGGTCGACGCCACTACCTTCGGCGCGAAGAACGTGTCGGAGAGCTTCGGCCGGCAGATCGCGAACAACGCGCTGCTCGCGATCCTCGTCAGCCTGCTCCTGATCGTCGTCTACATCTCGGTCCGGTTCCAGTGGAAGTTCTCGATCGGGGTTCTCGTCGCGCTCGCGCACGACCTTCTGATCGCGATCGGCATCTACGCGCTCACCGGCCGTGAGGTGACCACGGCGACCGTCGCCGCGCTACTCACGATCCTCGGCTACTCGATGTACGACACCGTGATCATCTTCGACCGCATCCGCGAGAACATCCCGCTCATGCGGCGGGCGTCGATCCGCGTGATCGGCAACGTCTCGCTCTGGGAGGTCATCCCGCGCTCGCTCGCGACGACCTTCATCACGCTGCTGCCGGTGGCTTCGCTGTACGTGTTCGGCGGCGACACCCTCAAGGACTTCGCCTTCGCGCTGCTGATCGGCATCGGCGCCGGCTCGTACTCGTCGATCTTCCTGGCCGCGCCCCTCCTCGGAGTGCTCAAGGAGCGGGAGCCGGACTTCGCGAAGCGCCGCGACGATCTCGGTGCACTCGCCGGAGTCGAGTCGGTCGGCGGGACCCTCGCCGCGGAGGCTGCGGAGATCGCCGAGGCGGACGTGGACGTCGAGCCCGATGCGGCAGTCGATTCCGATGCGGCCGTCGAGCCGGAGCCCACGGCCGAGCCGGCGCCGGTGGGTGCCGCCCCGGCGCAGCCGGCATCGTCCTCGAGTCGAGAGCGCCGGCAGAAACGCCGTGCGTCGAGGTCCCATGGCCGACCGCGCTGACGGCCGCCCACCGCTCGACACGCTGTTCCTGGCCGGCGTCGGATCGATCGCGAAGTTCGCCGAGCGCGCGGACGAGCTCGCGGGTGTCGTGGGGCAGCGGCTCGGCGTCGACCGGGACGAGGTGCGAGCCGCCTTCGCCGACGTCGTCGACAGCTGGCGCCGCGAGGCTGAACGGTTCGGAGAGCAGGCCCAGCAGGCGCCGTCGCGCTTCGCGTCGGACCTCGGTCTCACGTCGCAGAACGCGTTTGCAGAGCTCGAGCTCCGCGTTGCGCGGCTCGAGCATCGGCTGAAGCTGCTCGAGCGCGACGAGTAGCCCCGGGCGCACGCGACCTACAATCGCCCGATGGCGACTCGCCAAGGGCAGCCGCGGAGCCTCGGGCGCCTCTCCGAGATCGCGCAGGTCGCCGCGCGCCACGGCTTCGGCTACGTCTTCGGCCGGAACCGGCCGCCGATCGAGCAGGGCGACCGCGCCGATCTCGACGGCGTCTCGGACCGCGGCCGCCGGCTGCGGGAGATGCTGGAGGAGCTCGGGCCGACCTTCGTCAAGTTCGGGCAGCTGCTCTCGACCCGGCCCGACGTCGTTCCCCCGGACATCGTCGCCGAGCTCAGGCGCCTGCAGGACGACGTGGCGCCGTTCTCGTACGTCCAGATCCGCGAGGTCGTCGAGTCCGAGCTCGAGCTGACGATCGACCGCGCGTTCCTCGAGTTCGACCTCACCCCGATCGCGTCGGCGTCGATCGGGCAGGTGCACCGCGGGGTGCTCCCGGACGGGCAGGAGGTCGCCGTCAAGGTGCAGCGCCCGACCGCGCGCGACCAGATCGAGGCCGATCTGGGGCTCCTGTACCAGGCGGCAAAGCTCCTCCGGGAGCGTGTGCGCGCGCTCGAGTTCATGGATCCCCAGGAGCTCGTCGACGAGTTCGCGCGCTCGATCCGGCTCGAGCTCGACTACGGGCACGAGGCGCGAAACGCCGAGATCTTCCGTCGCAACTTCGAGCTGCACGAGAACGTCGTCGTGCCGCAGGTGATCGGGCTCTACTCCACCTCGCGTGTCCTCACGCTCGAGTACCTGCACGGCACGAAGGTGATCGACCTCGACCTCGACGCGATGCGCCCGGACGAGCGGCGCGAGATCGCCGTTCGTATGGCGGACACGTGGATGACGATGGTCTTCCGGCACGGGTTCTTCCACTCGGACCCGCATCCGGGGAACATCTTCGTCCTCGACTCCGGTGAGCTCGGGCTCGTCGACTTCGGCCAGGCCGGGAAGCTCACGGACGACGACATGCTGAAGCTCACGCGGCTCTTCGTGGACGCGGCGACGGAGAACGTGGATGCGATCCCGCGCCGGCTCCGCGACCTCGGCGTCCGCTACGCGCCGGAGCGCGAGGAGGAGTTCCGCGCCGAGCTGCGCGTGCTCTTCGACCGCTACTACGGTGCGCGGCTCGCGGACATCGACCCGCTGCAGGTGATCCGGGAGGGATTCCAGCTCATCTACTCGCTGAACCTGCGCCTGCCGTCGCGCTTCGTGATGCTCGACAAGGCGATCGCGACCCTGGCCTCGGTGGGCACGGAGGTGTACCCGGAGTTCAACGTCTTCGAGGTCGCGAAGCCGTACGCGCGCGGGCTGCTCGCGGACCGCTTCACGCCACGCGCCGTCGCCCAGCAGGTGCGCACCGAAGCCACCGCGCTCGGCTCGATCGCGCGGGAGCTCCCGTATCAGGTGCATGACATCCTCGAGCGGCTGCGCGAGGGCACGTTCCAGGTGCGCATCGAGAACCCGGGCATCGACGAGATCGACGACCACATCGACAAGGCCTCGAACCGGCTGGCGGTCGCGCTCGTCGTCGTCGGCGGGCTGCTGGGCTCCGCGATCATCGGGGTCTTCGCGGAGGAGGGGCCGCACCTCCTCGGGTTGCACCTCCTGTCCGTGCTCGGCTTCATCCTCTCCGGCGCGTTCGGCCTCTGGCTCGTGTGGGGCGTCATGCGGCACGGCCGGCTCTGACGATCACCCGGCCGTCCGGGGCACGCCGGAGCTGGACGGCTGAGGAACGCTTGTCACGGTCCTGCCGCAAAGGACATCTGGCGGAGCGCTCGATGCCTGGCTAGCGTCGACGGCATGCCGAACGCCGTCCTCGTCGCCGAGCCGGAGACCGAGACGCGTGAGTACCTCGGCCGCCATCTCCGCGACGACGGCTTCGACGTCCTCGATGCGGCGCGCCGGAGCGAGGCGCTCGAGCTCGCGGAGCGCGTGCGGCCCGACCTCGTCCTGCTCGCCGAGCTCGATCTCTGCCTGCGCCTGCGCCGCGGAGAGCCGGGGAGGACCTGGGATCGCAACGTCCCCGTGATCCTGCTCGCGCCGTCCTCCGATCCCGAGGAGCGCGTACGGGCGCTCGACCGCGGCGCCGACGACGTCATCGGCCGCCCGTTCGCCTACGAGGAGCTGCTCGCGCGGATCCGGGCGCTCATCCGGCGCAGCTCGACCTCGACGTCCGAGGTGATCGTCGCCGACGGCCTCACGATCGATCGCCGGACCCGCCGAGTCGCGGTCCGCGACACGTTCGTGCTGCTCTCGGCGAAGGAGTTCGAGCTCCTCGCGCGGCTCGCATCCGAGCCGTACCGCGTCTTCACGAAGGAGGAGCTCCTGCGGGAGGTCTGGGGCTACCGCGCTCTCGGGCGGACCCGGACGCTCGAGTCGCACGCCTCGCGTCTGCGCAAGAAGCTTCGCGTCGCGGACGGAGACCGGTTCATCGTCAATGTTTGGGGCGTGGGGTACCGACTGCTGGAGTAAGGCGGAGCGCGGGAGTACGCTCCCGGCATGCTGGGTGCGCTACTGCTCGCGTCCGCGGTGACGGTGGCGGCGCTCGACCAGCTGACCAAGGCCCTCGTCGCCCGGACTGCGGGCGGACGCAGCTTCGTCGTCGCGGGGGTCGGGATCCGGGAGCGGACCAACGCCCGCGGAGGCCTCCTGCCGCTCTCTCGACGAGGGGCGCTGCTCGCCTGGGTCGTCGTCTGTGCGTGCCTCGTACCGACGGTCGCGCTCGGCCCACCGCTGACGGCGCCGCTGTCGCTCGGCGTCGGCCTGGTGGTGGGCGGGGCAGCGGGGAACCTCGTCGACCGGTACACCCGCGACGGTGTCCTCGACTTCATCGTGATCGGGCCGTGGCCCGCGTTCAACGTCGCGGATGCCGCCCTCGTCGGGGGCACCGCGCTCGTCTACTGGAGCGTGCTGTGAGCGCGCCGGCCGGACTGGCCCGCTCGCGCTGGCTCGGGCGCCGCACCCTGTTCTCGATCGGACGGCTGAGCGTGCCGAGCTACACGGCCATGCTCTATCTCGGGATCGTCGCCGGGCTCTACGTCGGAGCGCTCGTCGCGGGGGCGGAGGGGTTGTCGCGTGCGCGCTTTGTCGTCGCGAGCCTCGTGCTGCTCGTTCCCGCTCTCGCAGGCGCTCGGCTCCTCTACGTGGCGCAGCATGCGACCGTGTACCGGGCACGTCCTGAGCTGATCTGGCGTCGCTCGGAGGGCGGGTCGTCGCTTTACGGCGGGCTCCTCCTCTCGCTCATTGCGTCGATACCCGTCCTCGCGCTCCTCGATCTCCGGTTCTGGAGCTTCTGGGATGCCGCGATCCTGACGATGCTCGTGGGGCTCGTCGTCACGAGGCTCGGATGCCTGATACACGGATGCTGCGTCGGGCGCGAGACCGACGGGCCTCTCGGCGTGTGGCTGCCCGACCACCGGGGCGTGTGGCTGCGCCGCTACCCGACGCAGGCGCTCGAGGGAGCGTGGGGACTCGTCGTTCTCGGTGTCGCCCTGGTCGCCCGACCGTCGCTTCCCTTCACCGGCGCGCTCTTCGCCTTCGTCGTCGGCGCGTATGCGGCCGGTCGGCTCCTGCTCGAGCCGCTGCGTCAGTCCTCGGACCCGAAGAGGACGATCTGGGTGAACGTCGCCCTCTCTGCGGTTCTGCTCGTCGCGGCCGCCGCGCTCCTGGCCGCCGGCCGGAGCTGACGCAAGCAAACGCCGTCACTTGGCGGCGAAGTGCTTCGTCACCTCCGCGCTGGACAGGGCGCTGCCGTACAGGGCCACTTCGTCGATCGTCCCCGTGAAGAAGTGCGCCGGTGTCGTCACCGTCGGCTGGAATGCGAGGCGCCCGGCCCCGATTCGGAAGGCGTCGCCACCGACGTTGGGCGCGTACGCGACCGGCTTCGTCCCGACGGCCTGCCCGTCCCAGTAGAGGGCGAGGGTCCCGGTCATGGCGTCGTAGGTCATGACGACGTGGTGCCAGACGTTGACGAGTGGCGTCGTCGTCGGGACCGAGGCCTCGAGGTCGTCCGTGCCCGTGCCCGTCCCCACACGGCCTCGGATCTCGTTCGACTGCCTGAGGACTGCCAGCTCGAACCCCTGCACGACCGACGGGGTGAGGTGCCACGAGCTCGCGACGGCCTCCTGCTGGGCGTTTCCGATCGGTCGGATCCATGCCTCCACGCTGAAGCTCGCCGGGTTGAGGAGCGCGTGGTGCGCCACGTTCACGTGGTCGTCGTCCCCGTCGAAGGCCGTGGCGCGGTCGGTCGTCTCCTTGGGCCGGAGCGCACCCGCCTCCTGGCCGGGCGTGAGCCCTCCCGAGTACGTGCCGTGGAGCTTTGCCGGCCCGCTGTCCGTCGCCTGGATGCCCGTCGTCTCGTCCAGGCGCCAGTAGCAGTGGAAGCCAGGTGACGCGGCGACGATCCCCGGGTACGTCGTGGGCGTCGGGGTCGGAGTGGGCGTGGGAGTTGGAGTCGGCGTGGGAGTTGGAGTCGGCGTCGGCTCGGGAGGCTTGTCCTCGGGGCCGGGTGCCGTTCCGAACGAGGCGCAGCCCGTGAATGCGAGCAGTAGGACGATCGGAGCCACGAGCAGTGGAATGAGCAGGACGAGCCAGTCGCTCACGATGACCGCCATGTTCCTGTCGTCTTCACGAGCCCTCGACCGACCTCTCGTGCCGCTCCTCGGGCGGCTCGTCCGTCGCAGCGCCCTGCGCGATGTCGATCACGACGCCGTGCTTGTCGAGAGTCACCGTCGTCGGCCAGTACCGGATCCCGAAGCGTTCCGCGACCACGCCCGCCGGGTCGGGGATGGCGAGGAGGTCGCCGCCGAGCTCCTTCTGCAAAGCGGCCGCCTGCTCCTCGTCCGCGCCGTCCGCGACGACCACGAGGAGGCTCTCGCCCGTGCGCTCGCCGCCCGTCGCGTCCGACAGCAGCGCGCCGGATGCCTCGGAGCCCTGCTGGACGAACGCGACCTTCGCTGCCTTCCCGAGCATGCCGAGGGGAGGCGGCGGGCACGGTCGCATGTAGATGCCGACGATCGAGGGGTCGAGGAAGACCGGAGGCACTCGGACGCCGAGGTCGAGCCCCGGACTGACGTGGGTGATCGCCGCAGGCGGGCTCGGGAAGAGGAGGTCGTCGAGGATGCCGGCGAGCTCCTCGCCCACACGACCGTCGTGGCGCCACGTCAGGCTCCCGGTCGGGCCGAGGAGCCGCCAGGCCGGCTCGCCGGAGCCTGCAGGGAGGCTGAAGAGTGCCGACCACGAGCCGCGTACGTCCTCGTTCACGATCGCGGGCGCCGCGAGCGCAGACGCCTGCTCCTGGAGCTGCGCAAGCAGCTGGGGGCAGGACCCGAACAACCCGTCCGGCACGAGCACGACCGCGAGCAGCCCGGCATCGACGCGCCGACACCACTCGAGCCCTTTCTGGAGCACGAGGAGGGTGCTGTCGTCGGCGGGGTCGTCCAGGTACACGATCAGCGTGTTCGACGCATCGCCGTAGGGACGCTTGACGGCGACGTCGACGATCCCGACCTCGCTGAGCGGGTCGTCCGGGCGCGGCGGTCGTCCCGGCGGAGCGACGACGACCCACTCCTTGATGGGTAGGCGGGCTCCGGGCCGCTCGACGACCACGACGAGCTGGAGCCCGAAGCGCTTGCACTCCCGGCCGCTCTGTACGTACTCGAGCTCGCCTGTGACGGAGTCGACCTGCTTGCCGCGCAACTCGAGGCAGACGCGCCCGCTCCCGTCGAGGCCTGGCAGCGGTCGCGAGAGGTCGAGCGCGACACCGAACGGCGAGAACGAGGCACCCGACGGGCGCCGGAGCAGGAATCGGTCGTCCCAGGTCTCCGATCCACCGGGCCGACCGTGGTTCGCCCACGTCCAGGACCAAGCGAGCTCGTCGACGCGTCCTCCGGGGATCCAGCTCGCGAACGCAGAGAACGCGTCCTTCGAGTGCATGATCGTGTACTCGACCTGTGGCGGCTTCCGTGGCGCGAGCGAGATCCGACCGCGCAGGATGATCCCGTCGCGCAAGAAGAGCGGCTCGGTGACTCTTGCGCTCGCCTGCGCGTCGAGCCTCCGAAGCACGCCGGCGAGCTGCTCCAGCCGCCCACCCACGTCGAGCGCCCCCTGCATCTGGGCGCACACGTCCTTGACGAGGGTGTCGACGGTCGAGTGCAGGGCGCCGTTCATCGCATCGGACACCTCGCCGGAGCCGAGGCCCGTGGCGTGAGTCTTCACCGTGCGCGTCGACGGCGACAGCGTGAGCTTCTGCGCCCAGGTGTCGTACTCGAGGCGGACGTCCTGCACGATGTCGAACGTCGTGTTGGGAAGGACGCTGTCCGTGGTCGCGCTACCGCTCGCCTTGACCCGGACGATGGCATCGGCCGTCTGCGGGATCCACTCCGCACTCGGAGGGTTCGTGTGCACGCGGTAGACGGTGTCGATGTCCGGCCACGGCCACGACACCGCGACGTGGACCGGGACTGTGGGCTCGTAGGCGTCGATCGCTGCGAGCATCGGCTGGACGAGGGACATGACGTACTCGCGGCTGACCGCGACGCCGAAGTCCTTGTCTTCCAGGATGAGGTTCTCGAGCGAGCCGATCTGGCCGACCGGGACGCCACCGTCCAGGCTGATCGGGACTGCGACGGCCGATCCCCCGATGGGGACGTCGAGGCTCCTCATCGTCCCGCGGCGGAACGGCTTGGAGATCTTCTGTGGCGTGGCGGCGAAGGTCGTCTCGAGGAGCACGGTCACGAGCCAGGCGATGCGCTGCTCGAGCTCTGCGGGGTCGTACGTGCTGGCGGTGACGACGACGAACGCATCGTCGTCGTAGGCCGTTCCCGAGAACGAGACGGAGCC
The DNA here is from genome assembly GCA_963770595.1 of uncultured Actinomycetes bacterium. Classification (GTDB taxonomy): domain Bacteria; phylum Actinomycetota; class Thermoleophilia; order Gaiellales; family Gaiellaceae; genus GMQP-bins7. The sequence continues at coordinate 162,923 of CAVYQG010000001.1, forward strand.
GTTGACGACGCGAGGCCAAACGTACTCGGAGGCGATCCCGCGCCAGCCCCAGCAGTCGGGGTCGACGTCGTCGAGGACGTATTGGGCCCGGATCGTCCCGTGGATGAACTCCGGGAGCGGTTCGCTCCCGGGATCCGGCTTGTAGCGGGCGCGGACCCCGACCTCGAGCCCGAAGCGGTCGGTCGACCCGTGGATCAGCTCGATCTGCGGCACGCCGATCTGCGCCCATGCGCTGCCCCTGACGCCATCGAGCGGGTCCGGGTCGCCGATGCGAAGACCGGCGCTGTGCGGGAGCGTAGGGGTCTCGGGATTGGCGCCCGCGTTCTGGTGCATGCTCGCGAGCAGGCGGTTGACCGTGCTGCCGCTGACCTGAAGGACCGCCTCGAAGTCACCCGTCAGCGGATTGGCCATGCAGGCCTCCTGCAACTGGCGTGCGACGTGCACCGCACGCTCACGGCCGCCCGAACCTAAACGGCGGCCTCGGTCTGTCAACCGAGTGAGGGCACGGCGCCCCTCGAGCTCGAGCAGCTGGACCTTGCGGTCGAGGCCGCCCGCGTAGCCGACGAGGCTGCCCGTCGCGCCGACCACGCGATGGCACGGGAGCACGATGGGAATGCGATTGCGGTTCATGACCGTGCCGACGGCGCGCGAGGCACGTGGGCGGCCGACCCTCGTCGCCAGCGCGCCGTACGTCGTCGTCTCGCCGTACGGCACGCGCGCGAGCTCCTCGAGGACGGAGACGGTGAAGGGTGGGAGCGCCCGCAGGTCGAGCGCGAGGTCGAAAGCGCGTCGCCGTCCTGCGAAGTATTCGTCCAGCTCGCGGCGCGCGCCGTCGATCGACCGCGGCGCGCGCAGGACGCGCGGGCCTGCTACGAGCGCGAGACGCTCGAGGTGCTCCTCGGGGCGCGTGTCGTACGAGATCGAGGCGAGGCCGCGGTCCGAGACCGCGACGAGCAGCTTGCCCACAGGCGAGTCGACGACGTCGTAGCCGATGTCGACGAGCTCGAGCGCGACGGCGGCGTCGCGGAAGCGGCGATCGAGATCGGCGGAGACGGTCATGAGGCAGTCCTCCTTCGCAGTCGGCGCACGCCAGTGGACGCGGCCTGGCGGGCGGCGCCCGGATTCGAGCCGAGCGCGGCTGCGATCTGGTCGTAGGAAAGGTCGTACCCGTAGCGGAGCACGACGGCCGCGCGTTCCGTGGGCGGGAGCCCGTCCGTGAGCTCGGCGAGCTCCTCGTACGCGGGCCTGCCGTCCTCCGCGCCCACCTCGACGAGCTCCGCCGTGGCACGGCTCCGGCGCAGCGTGTCGACGGCGACGTTGCGGGCGATGGTCAGGACCCAGGCGCGAAGGTGCTCGCCGTCGTCGAGCCGGCGGTATGCCCGTAGTGCCCGCAGGAACGTCTCCTGGTAGGCATCCTCCGCGCGCTCGCGGCCGAGCTTGCGCCGCAGGAGGCGCAGGACCTCGCCGCGATGCTGCTCGTAGAACGCCTCGAAGGGCGGGATCGACACCGTGTGCATCATCGTGCTTCAACGCGGGAGGCCGACGATCTGTGAGCATCCGGGTCGTGAGGGCCGCAGTCGTCGGGCACGTCGAGTCGATCGAGTTCGTGCGCGTCGAGCGCGTGCCGCGGCCCGGGGGAGATCGCTTCCGCCTCGGAGTCGTGGGAGGAGGCAGGCGGCGGAGGCGCGGTCGCGGCCGTCCAGCTCGCTCAGCTGGCGGACGGCGTTCTCTTCTTCACGACGCTCGGCGGCGACGAGCGCGGTCGCGCCGCGAAGGCCGAGCTCGAGGCGCGCGGCGTCGAGGTGCACGCGGCATTCGTGGAGGCGCCGCAGCGCCGCGGCCTCACGTTCGTCGACGACGTGGGCGAGCGCACGATCACGACGATCGGACCCAAGCTGGGGCCCCGCGGCCATGACGAGGACCTGCCGTGGCGCGAGCTCGGTCGCTGCGACGCCGTCTACTTCTGTGCAGGCGACGTCGACGCGCTCGTGCATGCGCGGCGCGGCCGGGTGCTCGTGGCGACGGCGCGCGAGCTCGCAACGATTCGACGCGGCGGGCTCCAGCTCGACGCGCTCGTCGGAAGCGGCAAGGACGACGCCGAGGTGTACCGGGCCGGGGATCTCGATCCCGAGCCGAGGCTCGTCGTCTCGACGTCCGGAGCCCTCGGCGGCTGGGCCCAGCCGGGCGGCCCGTACACGGCCGCGCCCGTTCCCGGCGGCCGTCAGGACTCGTACGGCGCGGGCGACTGTTTCGCCGCCGGGCTCGCGTTCGCGCTCGCGGGAGGGGCTCGAGGTCGCGGAGGCGCTCGCATTCGCCGCGCGCTGCGGAGCAGGGGCACTGGCGGGAGCGGGCGTGCACGCCGAGCCGGTCCCGCTCTAGAGGCGTCGGCCCGCGGACGCCGAAGACCTCACCTCGCGCTGCGGGGGCGTTCGTCTCGCCCGCTCTCGTAGGGGTTGCGAAGTGGGGGAAAGTGGAGTAAGGTGGGGATCTCGTGGGAGGAGGATCCCGCTCGAGTCCATGTTCTACGGCGAGTACGAACACGCGATCGACGACAAGAACCGGCTCACGCTGCCGGCCCGGTTCCGCGACGACGTGGCCGCCGGCGTCGTCCTCACGCGCGGGTCGGAGAGCTGTATCGACGTGTACACGCGCGACGGCTGGGAGCTGGCGACCGCTCGGATCGGCGAGCTCGACTCGCTCTCGAAGGACGGGCGTGACATGAAGCGCTTCTTCTTCGCCGGCGCGGCCGTCGTCGAGCCCGACAAGCAGGGTCGCGTCGTGATCCCCGCGCAACTCCTCGCGCACGCCGGGATCGAGAAGGACGTCGTCCTCGCCGGAGTCCACGACCGGCTCGAGATCTGGGATCGCACCGTCTGGAGCAGCCAGCTGACATCGCTCGGAGGGAGGGTGGGAGATGTTGCCGAACGTCTTGCACAGCAACGCGTCTGATCACGTCCCGGTCCTCGCGGAGGAGGTGCGCGAGCTGCTCGCCGTCAAGCCCGGCGAGACGGTCGTCGACGCGACCTTCGGGGCCGGTGGCCACTCCCGGCTGCTCGCGACCGACCTGGCCGGGAGCGGAAAGCTCGTCGCGGTCGACCGCGATCCGACGGTCCGACCCTACTTCGACCGTGTCAAGGCGGCATCGCGGGGCGTCCAGATGCGCTTCCTCCGCGGCGACTACGCGGTCGTGCTCTCGCAACTCGCGGCGAACGGCGTCCAGGCCGACGCGGTCCTCCTCGACCTCGGTCTCTCGTCGATGCAGGTCGATCGTCCGGAGCGCGGCTTCTCGTACGCGACGGACGCGCCGCTCGACATGCGCATGGACACCTCGGACGAGTGGAGCGCTGCCGACATCGTCGCGACGTGGGACGAGCGCGAGCTCGAGACGATCTTCCGCCGCTACGGCGAGGAGCGCTACGCGCGGGCGATCGCACGCGGGATCGTTCGCCGCCGTGAGGAGGCGCCGATCGAGCGGACGGGACAGCTCGTCGACGTCGTCCGCTCGTCGATCCCGGCACCGGCGCGGTTCGGCGAGGGCCACCCTGCGAAGCGGGTGTTCCAGGCGCTCCGCATCGAGGTGAACCACGAACTCGAGTCGCTCGAGGCCGGGTTGCCGGCCGCCTTCGACATGCTCAGGCCCGGCGGGCGCCTCGCGGTGATCAGCTTCCACTCGCTCGAGGACCGGATCGTCAAGCGCTTCCTGCGTGATCGCGCGAAGGGCTGTACGTGCCCGCCCGAGTTCCCGGTGTGCGTGTGCGGGCGGGAGCCCGAGCTCCGCCTCCTCACGTCGAAGCCGCTGCGGCCCTCGAAGGCCGAGGTCGACGAGAACCCGCGGGCCGGGTCGGCGCGGCTGCGCGCGGGAGTCAGGATCTGATGTCCGTCGTCGCCCAGGCCGGACGCCGCGCCCCGCAAGCCGCGCGAGCGAAGTCCGATAACCGTCCTCGGCTCCTCGCCGGAGGCGTCGTGTGGATCGTCCTCTTCGCCCTGCTCCTCGCCGGCGTCGTCGCGGTGAACGTGAGCGTCCTGCGCTTGAACGTCGAGCTCGACGGCGTGGGCCGGGAGCGGGCAGAGCTCAAGGCGGACATCGCCGGGCTCCGCTCCGAGCTCTCGCGCACGTCGTCCACCGCGCGCATCGAGCGTCTCGCGCGCAACGAGCTCGGCCTCACGCTCGCCGATCCCGACGAGATGACGTACGTCTCGCTGCCGCGATGAAGCCCGCGGCGACGAACCGCCGGATCACGCTGCTCGCGGGCGCGTTCGTCGTCCTCCTCGGCATCGCGCTGGGGCGGGCGTTCTGGCTCCAGGCGGTCAACGGCGATGCGTACGCCGCGATGGCCGTCCGCCAGCACCGCGAGACGGTCGTCGTCCCGGCCGGGCGCGGGACGATCTTCGACCGGAACGGCGAGCCGCTCGCGATCGGCGAGCAGGCGACGACCGTGTTCGCGAACCCCCAGCAGGTCGACCAGCCGAACAAGCTCGCGATCGCGGTCGTGAAGCACCTCGATCTCGAGCCGGAGGAGGTGTACCCGCTGCTCGTCGACCGCTCGCGTGGGTTCGTGTACATCGCGCGGAAGGCCGACGCCGAGGGCGCCGAGGCGCTCGAGCAGCTCGACTTCGCCGGGCTCGGCTTCTACCCGGAGGAGCGGCGCACGTACCCGCAGGGCCCGGTGGCGTCGCAGGTGATCGGCTACGCCGGCCTCGACAACGAAGGGCTCGAGGGCCTCGAGCGCTCGCTCGACGGCGTGCTCGCCGGGAGGCCCGGGAGCCAGACCATCGTCAAGGACCCGCTCGGACGCGCGCTCGACGTCGTCTCCACCAAGCCGGAGACGCCCGGCCGCAACGTCCGTCTGACGATCGACCACCAGATCCAGGCGAACGCCGAGGCAGTGTTGACCGAGACCGTCCGGCGCTACGGTGCCCGCGCGGCATCCGCGATCGTCATGGACCCGCGGACGGGAGCGATCCTCGCGATGGCGGCCGCGCCGACGTTCAACGCGAACCGGTTCCCGACCACGCGCGCGGACCGGCGGCGCAACCGGGCGGTGACCGATACGTACGAGCCGGGTTCCACGTTCAAGCTCGTGACGGTCGCTGCCGCGCTCGAGGAAGGGATGGTCACGCCGAGGACCGCCTACCGGCTGCCGCCGACCCTGAAGGTCGCCGACCGCACGATCCGCGAGTCGCACACGCGAGGCACCCAGCTGATGAGCGTGCGGCAGATCGTCGAGTACTCGTCCAACATCGGGACGATCACGATCGCGCAACGCCTCGGCGAGGGCAGGCTCGCGTCCTGGATCGACCGCTTCGGATTCGGTCAGCCCACGGGCATCGACTTCCCCGGCGAGTCGCCGGGCTTCGCGTTGCCGCTCGACGAGTGGTCGGGCTCGACGATCGGCACGGTGCCGATCGGGCACGGCATTGCAGTCACGCCGGTGCAGATGGCGCGCGCGTACGCGGCGATCGCGAACGGCGGCGTGCTCGTGCAGCCGCACGTGATCGAGAAGATCGACGGGCAGGCGGTCGAGCGCCGGCGCGGCAAGCGGGTCGTCTCGCGCCAGGTCTCGGAGCAGATGCTCGACCTGCTCCGCGGTGTCGTCCTCGAGGGAACGGGCAAGGAGGCCGCGATCCCGGGCTACACGGTGGCCGGCAAGACGGGGACCGCGGCGAAGATCGAGCCGAGCGGTCGCTACTCGACGTCGAAGTACGTCGCGTCGTTCGTCGGCCTCGTTCCCGCGACCAAGCCGCGACTCGTCGTGATGGTGATGGTCGACGAGCCGCACGGCGCGATCTACGGCGGCGATGTCGCAGCGCCCGCCTTCAAGCAGATCGCCCGTTTCAACCTGCAGCATCTCGAAGTACCGCCGGATGCGCCCGGGACCGCCGCGCGTGGATGACCCGTGGACCTGCGGTCGCGAAGCGGACGCCTTCAGGGGTTTGCCCGCGGCCGGTGCCCGCGTCTCGCGGGCGGCGGCCTGCGGAAGATCCAAGTACCGCCCGATGCTCCGCGCACGACGAACCGCTGACGCGTAGCGGTCGTCTAGCGTTCCCGCGGTGCAGCTCGACGACCTAGTCCGGGCGCTCGCCCCGACCGAGGTGGCCGGAGGGCAGCCGCTCGAGATCGCGGATCTCGCGTACGACACCCGAGCGGTCGCGCGCGGGACGCTCTTCTTCTGCGTGCCCGGCGCGCGTGTCGACGGCCATGACCTCGCGTGGGAAGCGGTCGAGCGCGGCGCGGCGGCACTCGTCGTCGAGCGCCCGCTCGAGGTGTCGGTGCCTCAGCTCGTCGTCGACGACACCCGCGTCGCGATGGCGGTCGCAGCGGACGCGTTCTTCGGCGAGCCGACCAGGAAGCTCGAGGTGGTCGGCGTGACGGGGACGAACGGGAAGACGACGACGTCGTTCGTCCTCCACGCGATGCTGGACGCCGACGGGCGTCGCCCCGGCCTCGTGGGGACAGTCGAGTGGCGCGTCGGGGGCGAGACGCGTCCGGCGCCGTTCACGACCCCCGAGGCGATCGATCTCCAGCGGCTCTTCCGCGAGATGCTCGACGTGGGCGATCGCAGCGCCGCGATCGAGGCGTCGTCGCACGGCTCGGCGCTCCGGCGGCTCGAGCGCGTGCGGTTCGGCGTGCTCGTGTTCACGAACCTGAGCCAGGATCACCTCGACCTGCACGGGTCGCTGGAGGACTACTTCCAGGCCAAGCGTCGCCTGTTCACCGGCGCACAGCCGCCTCCCGCCGCTGTCGGGATCGGCGACGAGTGGGGCGCGCGGCTCGCCGGCGAGCTCGACGGAGCGCATCGTGCGCCGCTCCTCACGTTCGGGCTCGACGAGCCCGCGCAGATCCGACCCGAGGGCCTCGAGGTCACTGCTCGCGGCAGCCGGTTCAGGGCGGGCGGCATCGAGATCGCGACACCGCTGCGTGGGCTCTTCAACGTCGAGAACGTGCTCGGCGCGGTCGCGGCGGGGATCCTCCTCGACCTCGACGAGGACGCGATCGCGGCGGGCGCGGCGGCCGTCGGCGACGTTCCCGGGCGCTTCGAGGCCGTCGACGAGGGCCAGGACTTCGCCGTCGTCGTCGACTATGCACACACCCCCGACTCGCTCGCGACGGTGCTGACGGCAGCCCGCGGGCTCGGCGCCGGGAGAGTGATCGTCGCGTTCGGAGCGGGCGGCGACCGAGATCGCGGCAAGCGGCCGCTCATGGGCAAGGTCGCCGCCGAGCTCGCGGATCACGTCATCGTGACGTCCGACAACCCACGCTCCGAGGACCCGCTCGCGGTGATCCAGGACGTGCTGCAGGGCGCGGGGCTGGACGTCGAGATCGACCCGGATCGCCGGACCGCGATCGAGCGCGCGATCGCGCTCGCGGAGGCGGGCGACGTCGTCGTGATCGCAGGGAAGGGCCACGAGCAGGGACAGGACGTCGCGGGCGTCGTGCACCCCTTCGACGATCGCGTCGTCGCGCGCGAGGCGCTGCGGGCGCTGGGAGCGCGTCGCCCGTGATCCCGATCGAGCTCGACGTGATCGAGGCGCTCGCGCTCGGTGAGCTCGACCGGAACGGCATCGAAGTGCCGATCACGCGGGTGACCGCCGACTCGCGCGATGCCGGTCCCGGGGACCTCTTCGTCGCGCTGAACGCCGGGGTCGAGTTCGTCGACGACGCGAGCGGGCGGGGTGCGGCGACGCTCGTCCCTGGCGATCAGGAGGCGGCGCTCGCCGCGCTTGCGTCCGTCGTCCGTCACCGCAGCGAGGCGAAGGTCGTCGCGGTCGTCGGCTCCGCAGGGAAGACGACGACGAAGGACGTCCTCGGTGCCCTCTGCTCCCCGCACGCGAAGACGGTCTGGGCGGACCGGAGCCTCAACAACGAGGTCGGCCTGCCGCTGACCGTGCTCCGGCTCGAGCCCGATACCGAGATTCTCGTGACCGAGATGGGCATGCGCGGGCTCGGCCAGGTCGCGGCGCTGTGCGAGATCGCGCGGCCGCACGTCGCCGTGATCTCTCACATCGGCCCCGAGCACCTCGAGCTGCTCGGGACGGTGGAGCGGGTCGCGCAGGCGAACGCCGAGGTGGTCGCGGCGCTGTCGCCCGACGGCACGGCGGTCGTCCCGTCCGACGCGCCCGAGCTCGAGCCGTTCCTGGCGCGCGACGACGTCACCATCCGACGCTTCTCCGGAGACGACGTCGAGATGGCGGACGGCGGAGCGCGCTTCCGCGTGGACGGCCGGGAGATCGAGCTCGAGCTGCCGTTCACGCAGAGGCATCACGCCCTGAACACGCTCGCCGCACTCCACGCCTACGCGGCCCTCGGTCTTCCCCTCGAACGCGCGAGCGAGGGGGCCGCCGGCATCCGCCTCTCGCCGTGGCGCGGCGAGGAGCTCCCGCTGGCCGGCGGCGGGTTCGTCGTGAACGACGCGTACAACGCGAACCCGGACTCGATGCGGGCCGCCCTCGAGCATCTCGCGGAGCGCGGAGCCGATCGGCGCCGGGTCGCGATCCTGGGCGAGATGGCCGAGCTCGGCCTCGAGTCCGACGAGTACCACCACGCGATCGGCGCGCTCGCGGCCGAGCTCGGGATCGAGGTGCTCGGCGTCGGCGAGGCGGCGCGGGGCTACAAGCCGGTCGAGTGGGTCGCAGGCGCGTCCGCTGTTCCCACTGCCGCGCGCTCGTTCCTGCGTCCCGGCGACGCCGTCCTCGTCAAGGCGTCGCGCGCGGTGGGGCTCGAAGGCATCGCCGACGAGATCACGAACATCGCCCGAGCATGGTCCCTGTCCTGATCGCAGGCCTGCTGGCGATGGTCGCTGCCGTCGTCATCGGGCCGAAATTCATCGAGGTGCTCAGGGCGCGGAACCTCGGCCAGCAGATCCGCGCCGAAGGGCCGGCAACACACGTCGTCAAGCAGGGCACGCCGACGATGGGTGGCCTCCTGATCATCGCCTCGGCGCTCGTCCCGTTCGTCTTTCTCTCCCAGTACACGGCCGAGGGCCTGACGGTCCTCTTCATGGTCGTCGGCTGCGCGCTCATCGGGTTCACGGACGACTACCTCAAGCTTCGCAAGCGACACTCGCTCGGGCTGCCCGGTCGCTGGAAGATGGTCGGGCTCGTCGCCGTGACCGTCGGTGCGGCACTGCTCTTGAACGAGAGCACGAGCTTCACGACCGACGTCTACGTCCCCGTCGTCGGCTGGACGCTCGATCTCTCGTACGGCTACTACGTGCTCCTCTTCTTCGTGGTCGCGGGGACGGTGAACGGCGCGAACCTGACCGACGGGATCGACGGCCTCGCCGCGGGCGTCGTCGTGATCATGCTCCTCACGTTCCTCGCGGTCGCGGGGATCGCCTGGATTCGTTCCGGCGATCCAGGTGCGAGGAGCGACACCCTCCTCGACATCGCGACGCTCGCTGCCGCGCTCATCGGCGGGACGCTCGGGTTCCTCTGGTACAACGCCTTCCCCGCCGAGGTGATCATGGGCGACACCGGCTCGTTCGCACTCGGCGGTGCCGTGGCCGGCTTCGCGATCGTGACGGGGACAGAGATCCTGCTCCCCCTGATCGCCGGCATCTTCGTGATCGAGGTGCTGTCGCTGATCATCCAGGTCGTCAGCTTCAAGCGCACGGGCAAGCGCGTCTTCCTCATGGCGCCGATCCACCATCACTTCGAGATGAAAGCGTGGTCCGAGACGAAGGTGATGGTCCGCTTCTGGATCGTGTGCGCGATCCTGTGCGCGTCCGGCTTCGCGCTCTTCTACCGCGACTTCCTGCAGTTCGTCGAGACATGATCGCGTTCGAGCTCGCGGGGGCGCGCGTCCTCGTCGTCGGGCTCGCGCGTTCGGGAATCGCAGCCGCCGAGGCGCTCGTCTCGCGCGGCGCCCGCGTGGTCGGCTTCGACCGCGACGAGGAGCTCGAAGCGGGGAGGCTCCACGGCCTCGGCGTCGAACTTCATCTCGGACGCGAGGAGGAGACGTTGCTACAGGGGATCGATCTCGTCGTGAAGAGCCCGGGTGTCCCGGGCGAGACGCCGCTCGTCACGGGCGCGCGGGCGCGCGAGATCCCTGTCTGGAGCGAGATCGAGCTCGGCGCGCGTCTGCTGCCGAACCCGATCCTGGGCGTCACCGGGACGAACGGGAAGACGACCACGACCGAGCTCCTGGGCGCCGTGTTCCGCGCTGCCGGGCGCCCGGTCGAGGTCGCGGGCAACATCGGCCGCCCGCTCACCTCGCTCGTGGGCGCCGCCGATCCGAGCGCCTGGATCGTGTGCGAGCTCTCCTCGTTCCAGCTCGAGGACGTCGAGACGCTGCGACCGAAGATCGGCGTCCTCCTCAACCTCGAGCCGGACCACCTCGATCGCCACGGCTCGTTCGAGTGGTACGCGGACACGAAGATGCGCATGTTCGAGCTCCAGACCGAGGACGACGTCGCGGTCGTCCCGCGAGAGTTCGGCGAAGTCCCCGGAGCCGGCCGGCGCGTCGAGTTCCGCTTCGACGACGCACTTCCGGCCGAGCCGCTCGTCCCAGGGCCGCACAACCGCGAGAACGCGGCGGCCGCGACGGCCGCAGCCCGTGCCGCCGGCATCGACGACGATGCGATCGCGCAGGCCCTGCGCACGTTTCCCGGTGTGCCGCACCGGATCGAGCTCGTCCGCGAGTTCCGCGCCGTGCGCTACGTCAACGACTCGAAGGCGACGAACGTCGCGGCCGCGCGCCGCGCGCTCGTCTCGTTCCCGGGGAGCCGCCTGCACGTCATCCTCGGCGGCCGCGGCAAGGCCGAGCCGTACGCGCCGCTGGCGGAGCGCTTCGGTCCCGAGGACACCGCCTACTTGATCGGCGAGTCCGCGTCGCAGATCGCGGCGGCGCTCGCCCTCGAGGATGTGTCGTTCGTCGACGCGGGTGACCTCGCGTCCGCGCTCGCCGAGGCCGTCGCGAGGGCGGAGCCGGGGGACGTCGTCCTGCTCTCGCCGGCGTGCGCCAGCTTCGACCAGTTCACGGACTTCGAGGCGCGCGGCGACGAGTTCCGCCGCCTCGTCGAGGCGCTCGCGTGAAGGCGCGGTCGAAGGCGAGCCTGGACCAGCGGCTGCTCGCGCTGATCACGCTCGGGCTGGTCGCATTCGGCCTCGTCATGGTCTACAGCGCCACGTCCGCCGCAGCCGCGCTCGGGAACGGCGACCCGATGAGCTTCCTCAAGCGGCAGGCGATCTACGCGTGCCTCGGCGTCGTCCTGATGACGCTGGCGTCGCGCTTCGACTACCACCGCCTCCGCTACATCGCGCCGCCGCTCCTGCTCGTGGCGCTCGGCCTCTGCGTCGCGGTGCTCGTCATCGCACCGGAGATCAACGGCGCGCGCCGCTGGTTCATCCTCGGGCCGGCGAGCTTCCAGCCGTCGGAGCTCGCGAAGCTGGCGCTCTGCCTCTTCGCCGCAACCTATCTCGCCCGCCGCCGCGCGCCTCGCACGTTCGGCGAGCTCGCGAAGCCGCTCGGCCTCCTCACCGCGGTCTTCTGCGGCCTCATCCTGCTCGAGCCCGATCTCGGGACGACGATCACGCTCTGCGGGATGATGCTCGCGATCTTCGTCGTCGCGGGCGTCCCCTTCCGCGTGCTCCTCGGCGCGAGCGTCGTCGCCGTCCTCGTCGGGCTCGCGGCGATCTGGGTCGAGCCGTACCGGCGCGCGCGCGTCTTCAGCTTCCTCGACCCGTGGAGCGACGCCGAAGGCTCGGGGTTCCAGATCGTCCAGGCGATGATCGGCATCGGCTCGGGAGGGCTCGCCGGCTCCGGGCTCGGGGAGGGCGTCCAGAAGGTGCTCTACCTGCCGGAGGCGCACACCGACATGATCTTCGCGGTCATCGGCGAGGAGCTCGGGCTGGTGGGCTCGGCGCTCGTCATCGGAGCGTTCGTCGCGTTCGCGGTCGTCGGGTTCCGGATCGCGCTGCGCTGCAACGACCCGTTCGGCAAATTGCTCGCCGCGGGGATCACGGCCCTCGTCTCCGGCCAGGCGGCGGTCAACCTCGCTGCCGTGCTCGGGATCGCTCCGCTGACCGGAATCCCGCTGCCGTTCGTCTCCTACGGCGGCTCGAGCCTCGTGGTGCTGCTCTCGGCGGTGGGCATTCTCCTTAACATCGCCGTCAATGAGAAGGTCGTCCAGGCTCGCGTGCCTGATCGCAGCGGGAGGAACAGCCGGTCACGTGCGGCCGGCGCTGGCGGTCGCGGAGGCGCTCCGCGAACGCGGCGTGACCGTGACGTTCGCGGGGTCTCGCGGCCGCGTCGAGTCGCAGCTGGTTCCTGAGGCCGGCTTCGAGCTCGACACGTTCGCGATCTCGGGCTTCCCCCGGCAGATCGGCCTCGGGGTCGTGCGCTCGGCGGCAGAGGCCGTGGCCGCGCCGTTCGCGTGCAACCGGATCCTCGGGCGCCGCAATCCGGACGTCGTGCTCGGCGCCGGGGGGTACGTCGCCGGGCCGATGGTCCTCGCGGCGAGGCTGCGCGGGATCCCCGCCGCGCTGACCGAGGCCGATGCGCATCTCGGGCTTGCGAACCGCCTCGCTTCGCCGCTCGCGCGGCGTGTCTTCCTCGCGTATGCGATTCCCGGGCGGGACGGTTCCAAGTACCGCGTCGTGGGCCGGCCGATCCCGAAGGCGCACCTCGGCGGAGCGCGCGCGGCCGCGCGGAGCGCGCTCGGACTGCCGCCGGAGGGACGCGTGCTCGCGATCTTCGGCGGGCTCGCGGGCGCGCAGGCGCTGAACGAGCTCGCCGTCGCTGCGTGGGGCGCGGAGGGGCCCGCGGTGCTCCACGTCTCCGGGGTCCGCGACTACGAGGCGCTGCGCCCGCATGTCGGGCGCGCTGACTACGTCCTCGTGCCGTCGGTCGAGTCGTTCGGCGACGTCCTCGCCGCCGCCGATCTCGCGGTCTCGCGCGCCGGCGGCACGGTGTGGGAGCTCGCGGCCGAGGGAACACCGGCGATCCTCGTCCCCTATCCGCACGCGACGGCCGACCACCAGGCGCTGAACGCGCGGCACTTCGAGCAGGGAGGCGGTGCCGTGCTCGTCCGCCAGGAGGAGCTCGCGCGGATCCCGGCGCTGGTGGATGCGCTGCTCGCGGACGACGCGCGGCTCCGGACGATGAGCGATGCGATGCGCGCCCTCGCGCGGCCGCACGCCGCCGACGAGATCGCGGACGAGCTCGTCCGGCTCGCCGAGGCGCCGTCGTGAGCGTCGACGCACCGCTCGCGGCTCGCCGCTTCTACTTCGTCGGCATCGGCGGAGCGGGCCTCTCCGCGTACGCGAACATCGCCCGTGCCTGGGGCGCCGAGGTGCGCGGGTGGGACGTCCGCGAGACGATCTTCATGACGACGCTCGACGGTGTCGCGATCGATGTCGGCGGCGTGCCTTCTCCGCCCGACGGCTTCGAGGTCGTCGTGTCCACGGCTCACGCCGGGTCGATAGAGGGCCGCTCGCGCACGGACTTCCTCTCCGAGCTCGTGTCGTCACGCCGGTCGATCGTCGTCGGCGGCGCCCACGGCAAGACGACGACGGCGGCCATGCTCGCCTTCGTGCTGCGCGAGCTCGAGCAGGACCCCGCGTGGATCATCGGCGGCGTCGTCCCGCAGCTCGGCGGGAACGCTGGCACGGGCGCCGGCTGGCTCGTCGTCGAGGGCGACGAGTCGGATCGCTCGATCGGAGCCCTCCGTCCGGAGATCGGCGTCGTCACCAACGTCGAGCTCGACCACCACGCGACGTACGTCTCCGAGACCGAGCTCGCCTCCTTCTTCGAGGGCTGGCTCGGCGAGGTGCCCGCGGTCGTGCGCGGCTGGGAGCTCGCCCCGGTCGAGCTCGAGCTCGCGGTTCCCGGCGAGCACAACCGGATGAATGCCGCCGCGGCACTCGCGGCGCTCGAGCTCGCGGGCGTCGCCCGGGAGGACGCGGAGGCGGCGATCGTCGGCTTCGTCGGCGTCGAGCGGAGGTTCCAGCTCGTCGGCGAGCGCGCCGGCGTCTCGGTCTACGACGACTACGGGCACAACCCGACCGAGATCGCCGCGACGCTGCGCACCGCGCGGGCCGTGACGGGTCGGCGGCTGATCGCCGTGTACCAGCCGCACGTGTACGAGCGCACCCGACACCTTCATCGTGAGCTCGGGCAGGCGCTCGGTCTCGCGGACGCCGCGATCGTGACCGAGGTCATCGACGGGCGCGACACGCCGATCGAGGGCGTCGGGGGGAAGCTCGTCCTCGACGCGGTCCCAGCGGCGGCCCGTCGCGGCTGGGCGCCGAGCCAGCTCGACGCGGCGAAGATCGCCCTCGCGTGGGTCCGGCCCGGAGACGTCGTCGTCACGCTCGGCGTGGGGGAGCCGTGGAAGATCGCGCACGCGATCGTGGACGGGCTGCCCGCGTGAACATCGAGCCCGACGTCGCGCTGGCGCGCCTGACGACGATCGGCACGGGCGGGCCGGCTCGCGCTTTCGCGCGTCCGGGCACGCTCGAGGAGCTCGAGGCCGCGCTCGCGCACGCCTCCGCGGAGGAGCTCGAGGTCGTCGTCGTGGGCCTCGGCTCGAACCTGCTCGCCGCGGACGAAGGCGTCGACGCGCTCGTCCTCCGGCTGGACGGCGAGCTCGCGACGGCCGAGGTCGAAGACGGGCTGCTCGTCGTGGGCGGCGGCGCCACGAACGCGGTCTGCCTCCACCGCGCGCGGGCAGCCGGGCTCGGCGGGCTCGAGTTCGCGTGCGCGATCCCGGGCACGGCTGGAGGCGGCGTGAAGATGAACGCCGGTGCGTACGAGCGCGACTGGACCGACGTCCTCGTGCGTGCGTTGGTCGTGACGGCGGACGGCTCGGGCTGGCTCGAGCCCCGGGCGCTCGGCCTCTCGTACCGACAGTCGAACCTCGCGCCGGGGCAGGTCGTAGCCCGTGCCGAGTACCGGCTCGAGCCGAAGGAGCCCGCGGCGATCAAGGCCACCGTCGCGGAGCTCGTCGCGCGTCGCAAGGCGACGCAGCCGACGAACAAGAGAACGTTCGGGAGCGTGTTCAAGAATCCGCCGGGCGAGCTCGGCGCCGGTCGCATGCTCGAGCTCTGCGGGCTCAAGGGCCATCGGATCGGCGGTGCGGCCATCTCGCCGATGCACGCGAACTTCATCGAGAACGTGGACGGCGCGACGAGCGCCGACTGCGTCGCTCTCATGGCCGAGGCGCGTCGGCGCGCGCGTGAGGAGTTCGGCGTCGAGCTCGAGCGCGAGGTGGTCTTCGTCGGACTGATCGGGTGAGCGTCGCTCCTCCTCCGGACGGGTAGGAGCCGCCGCGCGGGCGGCGAATCGGGCGTAATGGCCAGGGGGCGAACCGGCGGATCGCGCCGCCAAGCGCGCGCGGCAAGCGCCGTCGTCCCGTTTCCGCGCGCCGACCAGGGTGATCGCCTCGATCTTGCGCGGTTCGTCCCCTCCGGCCGTTCGCTCGCCTTCTCGTTCGCGCTGGTCGCCGCGGCGCTCGTCGCGCTCTGGGGCGCTCGCTCCACGTCCGTCTTCGGTGTCGAGCAGGTCGTGATCGAGGGCGCCCCGCGGCCGGTCGAGCGCGAGGTGCGCAGGGCGACAGCGCCGCTCCTCGGCGTCAGCCTTCTGAGCGTCGATGCCGCGGAGGTCGCAGCCAAGGTACGTGCGCTCCCGTCGATCGCAGGCGCCTCGGTCGACCGCGCGTTCCCGAACACCCTCGTCGTGCGCGTGTCGCCCGAGCGACCGGTCGCGGTCGCGCGCCGCGGCCGGACCTCGTGGCTCGTCACCGCGTCCGGCAAGGTCGTTCGCGAGATCGAGACGGGCACCGAGCGCGCGCTTCCGCGGCTCTGGCTGCAGAAGGGTGCCGGAGTGCGGGTCGGCGACTCGCTACCGGCGAGCTTCCTGCCGGCGACGAGGGCGCTCGGCGCAGTTCACGACGTGAAGCTCCGGCGCCGGATCAAGGCGGTCCGGTCGACGGGCACCGAGCTCACGGTCGTCCCGCGCCGCGGGCCCGAGATCCGCCTGGGCGATGCGACCGACGTGGTCCTCAAGCTCGCGGTCGCGGCGCGTGTCTTCCCACTGCTCGAGGAGGGGACGCTCTACCTCGACGTGAGCGTTCCGGAGCGACCGGTGGCGAGCCGCTACCTTCAACCCTCAGGTCGAGGTTGAAGCTTGACCATCCTGCGATCGTTGACACGCGCAGGAAGGAGCCGTACCCTCGAGGACGAACTGCGTCCGACGAGTCGTACGTTCAACAGGAACTTCACCCTCAGGCAGGTCGAGACATGAGGAAACACCATGGGTAATCAACTGGGCAGCTACCTCGCGGTCATCAAGGTCGTCGGCATCGGCGGCGGCGGCTCCAACGCCGTGACGCGCATGGTCGACGCCGGCGTCGCAGGCGTCGAGTTCGTCGCGGTCAACACCGACGCGCAGGCCCTGCTCATGACCGAGGCGGACGTGAAGATCCACGTGGGCTCGCGCGTGACGCGCGGCCTCGGCGCCGGGGCCGACCCGAAGCTCGGTCTCGCGGCCGCGCAGGAGACGCGCGACGAGCTGAAGGAGGCGCTCAAGGGCGCCGACATGATCTTCGTGACCGCGGGCGAGGGAGGCGGCACCGGTACCGGAGGCGCGCCCGTCGTCGCCGAGATCGGGCGCGAGCTCGGCGCGTTGACCGTCGGCGTCGTCACGCGGCCGTTCGGCTTCGAAGGACGCCTGCGGGCGGACCAGGCCGAGCAGGGCATCCAGGCGCTCCGCGAGAACGTCGACACGCTCATCGTCATCGAGAACGACAGGCTGCTCCAGGTCGTCGAGCGCTCGACCCCCGTGACCGACGCGTTCCGGATGGTCGACGACATCCTGCGTCAGGGCGTCCAGGGCATCACCGACCTCATCACCGTCCCCGGCCTGATCAACCTCGACTTCGCCGACGTCCGCACGATCATGCGCGACGCCGGCTCGGCGCTCATGGGCATCGGCGTGGCCAGCGGCGAGAACCGTGCGGTCGAGGCCGCGCGCATGGCGATCTCGTCGCCGCTGCTCGAGACCTCGCTCGAGGGTGCGACGGGGATCCTCATCAACATCACGGGCGGGCCGGACCTCGGCCTCGCCGAGGTGGACGAGGCCGCCCAGGTCGTCACGAGCGCGGCCGACCCGAACGCCAACGTCATCTTCGGTGCGGTGATCGACGAGGCGATGGGCGACGAGGTCCGCGTGACGGCGATCGCCACGGGATTCGGCGCGCGGTCGAGACGCCGGCGGGCCGAAGCGCCCGTGTCCGCATCGACTCGCACCGGCGACGACGCGCCGTTCAAGGCGCCCAGCGTCGCCGACGTCGAGATCGACATCCCGAGCTTCCTCAAGGAAGACTGACCCTCACCCGCCGCGCGGCTCGAGTCATCTAGAGTCGCGGGCGTGGAGGCCACGTCGCTCGAGCGCACGCCTCTCTACGCGCGCCACGTCTCGCTCAGCGCGCGGATGGTGCCGTTCGCGGGCTACGAGATGCCCGTCCAGTACGCCGGCGTCATCGAGGAGCACCGCGCTGTACGGGGCGACTGCGGCGCCTTCGACGTGTCGCACATGGGCGAGCTGCACGTCGACGGCCCGTCCGCGCAGGCGTTCCTCCAGGCCGTGCTCTCGAACGACGTCGACAAGCTCGACGACGGCGAGGCGCAGTACACGCTGCTGACGAACGAGCAGGGCGGGATCGTCGACGACGTCATCGCCTACAGGCTTGCGCACGGTCAGTTCCTCGTCGTCTGCAACGCAACGAACCGCGCGCCGGTCTTCGACTGGCTGAAGGAGCGCGAGCCGAACGGGACCGAGGTGCGCGACGCCTCGGACGAGTACGGGCTCGTCGCGGTGCAGGGGCCGAGGGCTTTCGAGCGCCTCGGCATGGAGGAGGGCCGTCCGTTCACGCACGAGCTGGGCGAGCTCGACGGGATCGAGGTGATGGTCTCGCGAACGGGCTACACGGGCGAGAAGGGCGTCGAGCTCTGCTGCGCCGCCGAGGATGCCGAGGCGCTCTGGGACGCCGTGCTCGCACGGGGCGCTGCGCCATGCGGTCTCGGCGCACGCGACACGCTCAGGCTCGAGGTGTGCTACCCGCTGCACGGGAACGACATCACGCCTGCGACCGACGCGATCTCGGCCGGTCTCGGCTGGGCCTGCGCGCTCGACACGGAGTTCACCGGGGCCGAGGTGCTCCGCCGGATCAAGGAGGACGGCCCCGAGAGGAAGCTCGTCCCGTTCGTCATGGAGGACCGGGCCGTGCCGCGCCAGGGCATGCCGATCGTGGGCGGTGGCGAGGTCACGTCGGGGACGCACTCGCCGATGCTCGACCAGGGCATCGGCATGGGCTACGTGCCCACGGGCTCTGCTGCCGCGGACAGCGAGCTCGTGATCGACGTCCGCGGGAAGCGGCGGCGCGCACGCGTCGTCAAGAAGCCGATCTACAGGAAGGAGCAGTGAGTGGCCGCCGCTGAGAGCTACCCGGACGACCTCAGGTACCACCCCGAGCACGACTGGGCACGGATCGACGGTGACGAGGCGACGTTGGGAATCACCTGGTTCGCACAGGACGCACTGGGAGAGCTCGTCCACTTCGAGCCGCCGGAGACCGGGGCGACCGTCGCGAAGGACGGGACGTACGGCGAGGTCGAGTCGGTGAAGGCCGTGTCCGACGTCGTCTCGCCGCTCTCGGGCGAGGTGCTCGAGGTCAACCAGCGCGCCGTCGACGAGCCCGAGATCGTGAACGAGGATCCGTACGGCGACGGCTGGCTCATCCGCATCCGGATGTCCGACGCGGCGGAGCTCGACCTGCTGATGGACCCGGGTGCGTACCGCGCGCACGTGGCCGAGCAGTGACCAGTGCCGTGACCGAGACGAGGGCGAGGCAAACCTCGCTACGCATCGAACGACCGCGAGTTGAACGACGGCGCATGGAACGACCGCGGGTTGAACGACGGCTCGTAGGGGCGACGCTTGCGTCGCCCTCGCCTGCGAACGACGGCGGATGAGCTACCTCTCGATCACCGACGCCGACCGCGAGGCGATGCTGGAGGCAATCGGCGTCGAATCCGTGGACGCGCTCTTCGAGCAGGTCCCGCCGGGCGTCCGCTTCGAGCGCGAGCTCGACGTCCCGCCCGCGCTCGGGGAGGCGGAGCTCGCGCGCCACATCGAGGAGCTAGCCGCCCGCAACACCCCGGCCGGCGCCGAGCTCTCGTTCCTCGGCGCAGGCATATACGACCACTACGTCCCGGCCGTGACCGACGTCGTCCTCTCGCGCGGGGAGTTCCTCACCGCCTACACCCCGTACCAGCCGGAGATGAGCCAGGGCGTGCTGCAGGCGGTCTTCGAGTATCAGACCGTGATCTGCGAGCTGACCGGCATGGACGTGTCGAACGCGTCCGGGTACGACGGGTGCACGGTCGCGGCGGATGCCGTGTTCGTCGCGAAGCACGCCGTCCCCGACCGGCCGAAGGTGGTGCTCGCGGAGACCCTCAACCCGCAGGTGCGCCAGGTCGTGAAGACGTACGCGCGGGGCTTCGGCCTCGAGGTCGAGGAGATCCCGCACCGCGACGGCGTCACCGACCCGTCGGACGTCGCGGCGGCGGCGGAGGACGCGGCGGCCGTGCTCTTCCAGCAGCCGAACTTCCTCGGCTGCCTCGAGCCGGCGCCCGACATCGCGGACGCGGCGAGGGCCGCCGGCGCGCTCGCGATCGCCCACGTCGACCCGATGTCACTGGGCGTGCTCGAGGCGCCCGGCGCGTATGGCTGCGCCATCGCGATCGGCGAGGGCCAGGCGGCGGGGAACCACCTCTCGTACGGGGGCCCGCACTACGGATTCCTCGCGGCGCGGAACGACTTCATCCGGCGGATGCCCGGCCGCATCGTCGGCGAGACCGTGGACGTGGACGGGAGGCGGGCGTTCGTGCTCACGCTCCAGACCCGCGAGCAGCACATCCGGCGCGAGAAGGCGACGTCGAACATCACGACGAACCAGACACTGCTCGCGCTCGCGGGGCTCGCGACGCTGTCCTGGCTCGGCCCCGAGGGGCTGCGCGAGGTGGGCGAGACCTGCCTGTCGCTCGCGCAGTACGCGCGCGAGCGCGTCCGGTTCGAGCCGGCTTTCGCCGCGCAGTCGTTCAAGGAGGTCGCGTTCCGCACGCCGGTCCCTGCGCGAGAGCTCGTCGCGAGGGCGCGCGAGCACGGCGTGCACCCGGGCTACGCGCTCGGCCGGGACTACGAGGGCATGGACGACGTGCTGCTCGTCGCCGTGACCGAGAAGACCAGTGTCCATGACGTCGACCGGCTCGCCGAGGTGCTCGAGGAGGTGTCCCGATGAGCTCCCAGCCAGGGCGACCCTGGCCTGCGGCTCCACTCATCTTCGAGCGCTCGCGAGCCGGTCGTCGAGCCGGCCGGCCCCCGCGGCCGGATCTCCCGGTGCCGGAGGTCCCCGAGGGGCTGCGTCGTGCTTCGCCGCCGCGCCTCCCCGAGGTCTCCGAGCCCGAGCTCGTGCGCCACTTCACGACGCTTGCCGACCGCACGTTCGGCGTCGACACGGGCTTCTACCCCCTCGGCTCCTGCACCATGAAGCACAACCCGCGGATTCACGAGCGCCTCGCGGGGCTGCCCGGCTTCCGCGATCTCCATCCGCACGCCGACGACGAGTCCGCGCAGGGCGCGCTCGAGCTCATGTGGCACCTCCAGGGGATCCTTGCCGAGGTCGCCGGGCTGCCGGCGGTCACGCTCCAGCCGGCGGCCGGGTCACAGGGCGAGCTGACCGGCCTCATGCTCATGCGCGCGTACTTCGCCGACCGCGGCGAGGACCGGGACACGATCATCACCGCCGACACCGCGCACGGGACGAACCCGGCCAGCGTGACGATGGCGGGCTACCAGCTCGAGAAGGTCGAGACCGACGCGCGCGGCAACCTCGACCTCGAGGACCTTCGCGGGAAGGTGAACGAGCGGACGGCGGGGCTCATGCTCACGAACCCGTCGACGCTCGGCCTCTTCGACGAGGGCATCGAGGAGGTCGCGCGGATCTTCCACGACGCCGGCGCGCTCCTCTACTACGACGGCGCGAACCTGAACGCGGTCGTCGGCCGCTCGCGCCCGGGGGACATGGGCTTCGACATCGTCCACTACAACCTGCACAAGACGTTCTCGCAGCCGCACGGCGGTGGCGGCCCCGGCGGTGGCCCGGTCGCGGTGCGCGAGAGGATCGAGCCGTTCCTGCCCGTGCCGCGCGTCGTGCGCGACGGCGACGCGTTCCATCTCGACCACGACCATCCGAAGTCGATCGGCCGCGTGCGGGGGTTCGGCGGCCCGTTCGGCGTCTTCGTCCGCTCCTACGCGTACATGCGCGCGTACGGGCCGGCACTGAAGGAGATGTCCGAGACCGCCGTGCTCAACGCGAACTACCTGCTCGCGCGCCTGAAGGACGTGTACGACCTGCCGTACGACCGGCTCTGCATGCACGAGTTCGTCCTCTCGGCGCGCGGCCTGAAGAAGGAGCACGGGATCACCGCTCTCGACGTGGCGAAGCGGCTCATGGACTACGGGATCCACCCGCCGACGATCTACTTCCCGCTCGTCGTGCCCGAGGCGCTCATGATCGAGCCCACCGAGACCGAGCCCAAGGAGCGCCTCGACGAGTTCGTGGACGCGATGCGCGCCATCGCGAAGGAGGCCGCCGATTCGCCGGAGCTCCTGCGCGAGGCTCCGCACGGACGGCCGGTCCGGCGGCTCGACGAGGTGCGCGCCGCGAAGCAGCCCGTCGTCCGCTACGACTTCGGCGAGCGGGAGCGCGTCGAGGCGAGCGCGTAGCTACCGCGCCGCCGGCTGCCAGAGCTCGAAGCGGTTGCCCTCCGGGTCGACGGCCCAGCCGAAGCGCCCGATGCCTTCGAGCTCCTCGGTCCTCTCGTCCACCTCGATACCGGCGGCGCGGAGTTGCGCCCGCATCGCGTCGAGATCACGAACGGTGAAGTTGACCATGCCGTGCTTCTCGGCGGGCCAGTAGTCGGTGTCCTCGGTGAACGGCGCCCAGACGTAGCTCGCGTTCGCGTCCTGGAACACGACGTGATCGTCGAGGAGGGGCACACCTAGGTGCTCGACGTACCACCGCTGCAGCGCCTCCGGGTCGCGCGCCCTGAAGAAGACGCCGCCGATCCCGGTCACGCGCTCCCGTGACTCATCTGCCATCGATTCCTCCTTCAGCCGCCACCACGGCGTGCGAGCCGATAGTGACATGGTCGACGCCGAGGGCCCGTCTGCACGCGCGCGCGGCCGCCCTCGAGCGCCGGACGCTCGCCCTGGAGCGCGGCCCCTAGAGGCGCGCCGCCGCGAGCTGGCCGCACGCGGCCTCGATGTCGCGTCCTCGGGTGAGCCGCACGGTCGCCGGGATCCGCGCGCGCTCGAGAACGGACCTGAACGCCTCGATCGCCTGCCGCGAGGAGCCGTCGAACCTGCCCGTCGGGTTGTACGGGATGAGGTTCACCTTGAACGTCCTCGAGTCGAGCAGCCGGGCGAGTTCCCGTGCCTGCGCGGGCGAGTCGTTGACGCCCGCGAGCAGCACGTACTCCACGAACACCTTCCGGCGCCGCAGCTCCACGTAGCGGCGGCACTCCGCGAGGACGTCGGGGAGCGGGTAGCGGTCGTTCACAGGCATGAGCTCCGAGCGCAGCGCCGGGTCGGCCGCGTGGATGGAGAGTGCGAGCCTGATCGGCTGCTCGACCTCGTCCACGAAGCGCGTGAGCCCCGGCATCCACCCGACCGTCGAGACCGTCGTGCGGCGGTGCGTGACGCCGAGGTCGGGGAGGAGCCGTGCGGACGCTACGACGTTCTCGTAGTTGAGGAAAGGTTCGCCCATGCCCATGTACACGACGTGGTTCACGGCTTCGAGGCGGCGGAAGTGGAGCGCCTGGTCGACGATCTCGAAGGCAGTCAGGTTCCGGCCGAAGCGCATCGCGCCGGTCGCACAGAACGTGCACGTGAGCGGGCAGCCGGACTGCGACGAGAGGCAGACGGAGCGGCGTCCGTCGCGGTAGCGCATGAGCACGGCCTCGACCGCGTGCCCGTCGTTCGTGCGGAACAGCGTCTTGACGGTGCCGTCGCGCGCCTCGCGCTCGGTCTCGACGACGAGCGTCGAGAAGGGAACCGCGTCGGCGAGCGCCGCGCGCAGGCTCTTCGGCAGCGTCGACATGTCGTCGTAGGAGCCGACGCCGCGCGCCGCCGTCCACTCCCACACCTGACGCGCCCGGTAGGCAGGCTCTCCGCGCTCCGCGAGGGTGCGTTCGAGGAGCGCGAGATCCATGCGCGCACGGTAGCGTCCGACCCGTGATCGACCTCCGATCGGACACCGTCACGACGCCGACACGGGGCATGCGCGAGGCGATCGCGGCGGCCGCGGTCGGCGACGAGCAGAAGCGCGAGGACCCTACCGTGACGGTGCTCCAGGAGCGGGTCGCGGTGCTGCTCGGGCACGAGGCCGCACTCTTCGTGCCGACGGCGACGATGGCGAACCAGATCGCCCTCAAGCTGCACGGCCGCCCCGGCGACGTGCTCATCGCGGAGGAGACGTCGCACGTCCTCGTCTACGAGTACGGCGGCGCGGCTGCGCTCGCCGGGCTCATGACCAGGGGGTTGACCGGCTTCGGCGGGCGGGTCACCGCGGAGCAGGTGCTCGCCGCCTCCGCTCCGAGCTCGAAGGTCGCCGACCAGCGCGCGAGCGTGCTCTCGCTCGAGGACACGCACAACAACGCCGGAGGCCGGGTCTGGCCGCTCGAGGAGCTCGACGAGGTCGTCTCGGCGGCGCGTGACGCGGGCCTCGCCACTCACCTCGATGGGGCACGCCTGCTCAACGCGGCGACTGCGCAGCGAGTCCCGCCGGCGGAGATCGCGGGACGCTTCGACACCGCGACGCTCTGCCTCTCGAAGGGGCTCGGCTGCCCGCTCGGCGCACTGCTCGCCGGCTCCGGAGAGCTGATCGAGCGGGCGTGGCGCGTGAAGCACCTACTCGGCGGCGCCATGCGGCAGGCGGGGATCGTGGCAGCAGCCGGGGTCTACGCGCTCGACCACCACGTCGATCGGCTCGCCGACGACCACGCGCGCGCCCGCCGCCTTGCCGAAGGCCTCGACGCGGCCGGCATCCCGGTCGACCTCGACCAGGTGGAGACGAACTTCGTCCAGATCGACCTCGAGCCGCTCCAGCTCGAGCGCGCCGACGCGCTGCGAGTCCTGCAGGAGGCCGGAGTCGGGCTCTCGTCGACGATCCACCCGACGGTGCTCCGCGCGGTCACGCACCACGAGATCGACGACGAGGACATCGCGCGTGCCGTCGAGCTCGTCCCTCGGGCGCTCGGCGCGCCCGCGCTCACGTAGTCGCGGCCAGGCCCCAGTGGTGCAGGAGCTGCTCCAGCTCCTCGGCCTTGCCCTTCGGCCCGACGTCCGTGAACGCGATCCACTCGTCGTCGACGAAGATCTCGAGGGTCGACCCGTCGACCTTCGCGGGAAGGCGACGTCGCTCGACCGAGAACGAGTGCTTCGAGCCCTCGCCGTACAGAAAGTGGAACCGCCGGTCGGTGAGCGCCAGGAGGCCGTACCGCCAGCCGCGGCTTCCGGCTCCGAGCGCGAGGAGCTTCTCGTCCTCCTCGAGGAGGAGCGGCAGGTGCTTCAGCTCGTCCGAGACGAGCCACGCGCGCTTGAACGTCGACTGCGCGAGCAGCGCCACGTTGTCCACCTGCATGTCTCGCACCGGATCGTCGGAGACGACGCGCTCGGCCGGGATGGCGGCGTCGAGCTCCTCGACGATCCGCTTGCCGCGCGTCCAGTCGGTCGGGTCGATCGGGAGGAAGAAGCCGTCGTCGGTCAGGAGCGTCCGGTTGTCCCCGTCCCGCAGGACGAGGACGGTCGAGTCGTAGCGCGCGGTGATGACGGTGCGGTCGGGCCACTCGACGGTGATCCCCTCGGGCGAGACCGAGAGGTGGCGGTTTCGACCGCGGCGCCGATCGGTGAGCGCGAACGGTCGATGGCGTCGTCCCGAGACGCGTGTCGGCGACGCCAGCGGGTACGGAGCGACGCCCGGTAGCTCCGTGACTGCGCCCGAGGTCACGACGAGCAGCGTCTCGCGGGCCGCACGCAACGTGGCGGCGACCTGCTCCGGCGTCGCATCCTCCTCCTCGCGAACGGTGTCCGCATGCGACTCGTAGGGCAGGCCGAGCAGATGGCGCTCGGCTGTCCAGTCGAGCATCGAGTGCCAGAAGCCCGGTGCCCGCTCGGCCCGCCGGATGACGCCGATCTGCTGCTCGAGCTCCTCGGAGGTCGGGCCGTCGGTCGCCAGGGCGTCGAAGATCTCGAGCGCCTCCGCACACCAGTGCGCGGCGGCGTCGTCCGCCACGTCCCCGCCGATCCACGAGTGCGACACGGACCCGGTCAGCGCCTGCCGGTCGGCATTGATCGCGTACGAGTAGCCGAGCTCGAAACGCAGCCGGTTCTGGAGGCGCCGCTCGAGGATGCCGAAGCCGAGCGAGAACGCGATCGTGCGTGCGCCGAGAACCGACAGCAGCACGTTGCCGCCGGGACCGGCGGGGTACAGGGACGGAAGCTCGACGTACGGGATCGGCCGCGGCTCGAGCGCGGGACGGGCTTCGCCGGGAGGCAGCTCGAGCGTCGCCGAGAAGCCCGGGTCGGTGGCCCAGAGCACGGCGTTCCCGGCCGTGTAGCGCTCCGCCACCCAGCGCAGGGCGTCCTCCTGCGTGACGCCGCGCAGGCCGAGCTCGCCGTAGCCCACGAGCCCGTGCGCGTTGGGGCCGAAGCGGAGCGCCACCGCCTGGCGCGGCGCGCTCCAGCTCGTCAGCTCCTCCTCGGCGCCGAGGATCCGGCGTTCCACGTCGAGGCGCTCGACGGGCAGAGCGTGGACCCGCGCGACAACGCCCTCGAGGAACTGCCGCACGTCGTGCTCGTCACCGGACGCCCAGATGCTGGTGTAGAGGCCGTCGACGGTTCCGTTCGCGTCGACCGCCAGGCTCGTGGACGGTGGCATGAGCAGGTGCTCGACGAGATGGGTGATGCCCATCTTCGTGACGGGCTCGTCGGATCGCCCGACACGGAACAGGAGCGCGCCGACCAACGGGCCAGGCTCCGGTTTCGCGAAGAAGGGCAGGCCGGAGAGCTCGCCACGGACGATCGGGTCGTGCGGCTCGCTCACAGAGCGCGGTCGCCGGCCGCGTAGAACGCGACGACGACAGCGGCGTAGCCGAGCAGGAGGAAAACGCCGCGGGCCCTGCTCGATTGGCCGTGGAACAGCACGAGCGCGGTGAAGACGATCGACCCCGCGAGCGCGGCGATCTCGACCTCCCGGAAGCTGAGGGCGAGCGGGTCGATGAGCCACGAGAGGAGGGCGACCGCCGGGATGAGGAACACGGCCACCTGCGCGGCCGAAGAGAGCGCGATCTCGCCGGCGAGCGCGATCTTCCCGCGATACGCGACGACGACGGCGCCTCCGTGCTCGGCCGCGTTGCCGACGATCGCCACGATGACCGCGGCGACGAAGAACTCGGTGAGCCCGACCTTGTCGGCGAACACCTCGATCGACCCGACGAGGATCTCGGCGACGAGCGCCGTTACGGCGGTCGTGATCGCGAGCGCGCCGAGAGCAGCCCGGAGCGACCAGCCCCGGATCTCCTCGTCGCTCGCGATGTGCCGCTTGCTGTGCCGGCGCAGCGAGTACCAGGTGACGATCACGTAGACGATCAGGAGCACGATCGAGACCGGCACCGACAGCTTCGCGAGCGAGTCCCGGTCGGGATCGCCCTCCCACCCGGGGATCGCCGGGATCAGGAACATGAGGGTCGCGAACGCCAGGAGCCCGAACGAGAGGAAGCTCGAGAAGCGGTCGAGCTGGCCCTTGCCGCCCGCGACGAGGGACGCGCCGAGCACGAGCAGGAGGTTCGAGACGACGCTGCCCGTGAGCGATCCGCGGACGACTTCCGTGAGCCCCTCGTTGACCGCGATGAGCGCGATGATCAGCTCGGGCGCGTTCCCGAACGTCGCATTCAGAAACCCGCCGATCCCGGGGCCTGTGTGCTCGGCGGCGTGCTCGGTCGCCTCGCCGATGAGCCACGCCAGCGGGATGAGCGCAAGCGCCGCCAGGACGAACTCGAGTGTCTCCGGCGGATGGACCGTGTAGTGGAGGACGATGACGATCGGCGCCAGCGCCAACGTCGCGAAGAGGACTCGACGAACCACAGCGGCGCAACCCTATCCGGCGTGCTCGGCGGGAAGATGAAGTAGCGACGCCGTCGCCATTGCCTGAAAACCGGAGATTTGTCAAGTCTTGCGGCGGTGGCCACGAGAGGAACACAATCGGGTCATGCCGAAGGCGCAGGCGGAGATGCAACTCCCCCTCCGAGTCCAGGACGAGGTCGAATGCCGCCACTGCGCCGTGCACTGCGAGAAGGTCGTGTACCCGGGGGCATGCCTTCGCATGGCGTGCCCGTTCGTGTACGCGTACGAGGCCTGGGGCCGGACGTACATGGGGTGCATGCAGAAGGTCTTCGGCGTCGAGATCGACCTCGCCTTGCTCGAGGAGGCCGAGGGCGAGCGGGGCGGGTTCGGGGCCGTCCGCGCCCGCCGGGCGCCGCTGCCGATGTGCGAGACCGAGGTCGTCGAGACGTACGCGAACCGCGAGGACGATCTCGGCTGCCGGAACCCCGAGTTCCACGAGCTCCCGCGAGAGCGACCGAGCTTCCGCGTCTTCGCGCGCGTCACCGACTCCGGATAGCTCGTCGAGGCGAGGCGTGCCTCGCCCTCGCTAGCGCCTTCTCCACCTTCGGCGACCCCGGCGGTAGAGGTCGCGCATCCGGTCGAGGTCGTCCGTCTCCTGGCCGCGGTCGACCCACGTCTCGACGATGGCCGGCAGCTTCGTGAAGGCGGGGTGCCCGAGGAACGTCGCGAGACCATCACCGATGAGCCCCTGCCCGACGTAGTCGTGGCGGTCACGGTTCGACCCGAGCGGCGTCTTCGAGTCGTTCACGTGGAGCAGGCGCAGGCGCTCGAGACCGATGAGATCGTCGAGCTCGCCCACGGCGTCGTCCAGCGCGCCCCGGTCGGACACGTCCACTCCCGACGCCCACCAGTGGCACGAGTCGAGGCAGACGCCGAGTCGCGGATGTCCGTCGACGGCCTCGCAGAGCGCGGCGAGCTCGGCGACCGACCGCCCGATCGTCCCGCCGGCGCCGGCGGCGTTCTCGAGGCAGAGCCAGAGGTGGTCGGTCGTCAGCCCGAGGAGGCGCCTGAGCGAAGCAGCGACGACCTCGACCGCCTCGTCGAGCCCGTAGCCGAGGTGCGAGCCGACGTGGAAGACGACGGCCTCGGCGCCGATCCCGCGCGCGGTCTCCATCGTCGCCTCGAGCGCGACGAGGGACTTCTCGCGGATCTCGGCGTCGCGGCTCGCGAGGTTGACGAGGTAGAGGGCGTGGCAGGAGACCGCCTTCACCCTCGCCTCTCGGCGGCGCTTGCGGAACCGCTCGAGCTCCTCCGGCGCGTGCTCCGTGGGCTTCCACATGCGCGGGCTCTGCGTGAAGACCTGGACGGCGTTCCCCCCGATCGCCTCGATGCGGTCGATCGACTTGGCGATGCCGCCGGCCGCTGACACGTGGGCGCCGAAGAGCACGCGACTACGCTACCCCGATGCCCGTCCGCGTCCGCATGGCTCCCTCTCCGACGGGGCTCCTCCACATCGGCAACGTGCGCACGGCACTCTTCAACTGGCTCTTCGCCCGGCACGAGGGCGGCGAGTTCCGCCTCCGGATCGAGAACACGGACACCGCGAGAGAGGTGTACGAGGCGACCGAGCAGATCCAGGAGTCGCTCCGCTGGCTCGGTCTCGACTGGGACGGCGAGGTCACGTTCCAGCTCGACCGGATGGACGACACGCGCGAGGTCGCCGAGGGGCTCGTGGGGAGCGGCGTCGCGTACGAGGACGATGGCGCGATCCGCTTCCGGATGCCCGACGAGGGGACGACCGTGTTCGACGACGTCGTCCTGGGCCGTGTCGAGGTGCCGAACGTCGAGCTCGAGGACCTCGTCCTCGTGAGGTCGGACGGCCGTCCCACCTACAACTTCGCCTCGCCGCTCGAGGACATGTGGGACGGGATCACGCACGTCATCCGCGGCCCGGACCACATCTCGAACACGCCGAAGCAGATCAACGTGCTGCGTGCGGTCGGCGCCGAGCTTCCGGTGTACGCGCACGTGCCCAACGTCAACGGCGCCGACGGCGCGAAGCTCTCGAAGCGCCATGGCGCCGTCTCGGTCGACGACTTCCGCGAGGCCGGCTACCTCCCCGAGGCGCTCATGAACTTCCTCGCGCTCCTCGGCTGGGCGCCCGACGGCGAGACGACGATCATGGATCGCGACGAGCTCGTCGAGCGCTTCTCGCTGGAGCGCGTCGGCTCGAGCCCCGCGACGTTCGACTACGCGAAGCTCGACTGGATGAACGGCGTCTACCTGCGCGCGCTCGCGCCGGACGAGTTCGCGGGCCGGCTCGTCGAGTACCTTCGCGAGCAGGGGAGCGAGTGGCCGGAGGACGGCGTTCGCGCCGCGGCCGCGATCACGCAGGAGAAGATCGGCCGCCTGTCGGAGTTCCCCGGCTTCGCCGGCTTCCTCTTCCAGGACGTGGAGCCGGAATCCTCACTGCTCGACGAGCGCATCCTCGCCGCGGCGGAGGCGAAGCTCGCGGCCACGGAGCCGTGGACGGCCGGCGCGATCGAGTCTGCGCTGAAGGAGCTGTGCGACGAGCTGGGGGAGAAGCCGCGGACCGTGTACTTGCCCATCCGCGTCGCGGTGACGGGCTCGCGCGTCTCGCCGGGGCTCTACGAGAGCCTCGAGCTGCTCGGCGAGAAGACCTCGCTCGCGCGCCTGCGGGCGGGCCGGGAGGTAGCGTGAGGAACTTGCGCGACCTCATCGGCGTCGAGCTCGGCCCGACGTCGTGGATCGAGATCACGCAGGAGCGGATCGACGCCTTCGCGACCGCGACCGAGGACTCGCAGTGGATCCACGTCGACCCGGAGCGCGCGGCGAGGGAGGGCCCGTTCGGGACGACGGTCGCGCACGGCTTCCTCACGCTCTCGCTCTGCGTCCCGATGCTCTACGAGCTGCTTCCGCCCTCGGGCGGGGCCGTCGTGAACTACGGCGTCGACCGCGTTCGCTTTCCGGCCGCGGTCCCGTCCGGAAGCCGCGTTCGCGGGCGCTTTCGGGTCGCGTCGGTGGAGGAGACTCGCCCTCGGGGAGCGAACGACGATCGAGGCGACCGTCGAGTGCGACGTCGTCGAGAAGCCGGTCTGCGTCGCCCAGCTCCTCGTCTCTGACACTGTCCTAACAACCACTGATCCCATCGGACATGTCTGCTACCGTGCCCAGCCGCGTGAGCCCGAAGCGTCTCTTTCTTCTCGTCGTCCTCGCACTCGCCGCCTCGGCTGTCCTGGTTCCCGGCGCCTCCGCGGGGAACTTCGACGAACAGCGGATGAACTGCACGGGCGAGGATCCGGCGGTCTGCCCGAAAGGGACGACAGGCCAGCCGTACTCGCTGCCAATCGAGCTTCTCGGTGACGAGGACGAGGGCTGCGCCGTCTACTCGATCGCCTCGGGCAACCTTCCGCCCGGGCTGAGCCTCACGAGGCCGGTTGTGAACGAGACCGGCTACGGGCTCATCAGCGGGACGCCGACGGTGGCGGGCGAGTTCACGTTCTACCTCAAGGTCACATACAACCGAGAGACCGGCTGTCCCTTCAAGAACCCGTCCGACGACAGGTTCGTCATCAAGGTCGACGAGGGTCAGCCAAAGCTCACGATCGGCCCCGAGCAGTCCGGCGTCCCCATTGCCACGGTCAACGCGCCGTACCAGCTGCAAATGACCGCGACCGTCCCGGATCAGAAGACCTGGTCGATCGCCTCCGGCGTGCTCCCGGCGGGTCTCACGATCGACGCGGGAACCGGGCTCATCTCCGGCACGCCGTCCGCCGCCGGCGCGTTCACGTTCACGGTCAAGGCTGAGATCAACGCGCAACGCGTCGACACGAAGTCGCTCGCGATCACGGTGCGCGACGCGCTCGTCGTGACGGCTCCGCCACTCCCGGACGGCTCGCAGGGGCTCCCGCCCTCGGAAATCGGGCTCTGGTTCCAGGTCATCCTGCAGGCGACTGGCGGCCTCCCGGCCTACACCTGGGCGCTTGCCACGGGCGAGCTGCCGGACGGGATCATCCTCGGTTCGAAGGGCGCGCTCGCCGGTCGCCCGACGACGGCCGGGACATACGAGTTCTCCGTCTCGGTGACCGATGCCGAGGCCCGCGTCACGACGTACGACGCGGAGATCGTCGTCGCCGAGAGGCTCGCGATCTCGACGCGCTCGTTGGCGCCGGGGCGGGTCGGCAAGGCATACCGGGCGAGGCTCGCGCACTCGGGCGGGGTCGAGCCGGCGAGGTGGACGCTGAAGCGGGGGCCGCTGCCGCGGGGGATCCGCTTCGACCGTGCTCGGGGGCTTCTCTTCGGCACTCCGAAGCGGGCGGGCACGTACGCGATCACGTTCGAGATCCGCGACCAGCTCGGTGTCGTCGCGAGGAAGACGTACCGGCTCAAGATCGCCGCGGCTCCGAAGCCGCGAACGCGCTAGCCGCCGAAGGTTTCGACCACCGCGCGAGTGGGTATCGCGCCTCCGTGATCGTCCGGGAATGCGCCGAGCCCGGTTGCGAGACGCTCGTCGTCGGGGGTTACTGCCTCGAGCACGAGGCGCCGCAGACTCGCGCGTTCGTCCGCGGCCGACCCTTCGTCCGTCGCGAGGCGACGACCCTCTTCGTGGGCGGAGCCCGGTCGCGCGCAAACGCCTCCACGCCGTCGTCGTTCGGGTCGCCGGTCGCTGGCCGCGCTGCTCCGGACTTCACGACGACCGGAGGCGGCACTCCGAGCGGCTAGCGGCGCGGGAGACGTCCTCACGACGAGGAGTCAAGCTCGCGTGCCGCCCGGCCGATACGTCGACCATGCTCTGGCCAGTTGCGGCACTGGCGGCGGTCTTCCTGGTCTTCGCCATCGTCTACGGCTCCGTCGTGCAGTCGCGACTGGACGCGTATCGCAATCCGGGCGAGTCGGACTCGGCCGGCTGACAGTCGACCCACTGAATCGGATCCCTGGCCGTACCGGCGCGTCGGACACCTCCCTCAATGGTGTCAGTCACTCGGGGTGCGGAAACAACGCCTCGTACTGCCGCTCCAAGGCCGTCACTCGGTGAATGAGCCACAACGCCCAGGCCGCGGTGTAGCCGGCACCAGCAGCCGCCGACGCTATCGCGATCACCGTGCCAGAGGCATCGGATGCGTTTGCCACGAGCCCCGCGAGGGTGCCGGCAACGACAGCGTCCACGACGAGAATGAACATCGCGCTGCTTGCGAAGAGCTGTACGAGCCATGAGCTGTGTGGGAAATAGTTGTACGTCTGGGCGATCCCTCGCTCGTCATCGTGCGCGGACGTGATGAAGTAGCGGTCGATCCCTGGGTCCAGCTCCGCGTAGGCAGCTCGAAGCCTGTTCATCCCGATCACGTACGCGTTGTCCGCTTCGCTGCCGTTGTAGACACGGAGCAGCGTGAGCGTGCCGACGAGAAGCAGGATCGAGAAGAGAACGATCGTGAATGCGTCGAAGCGTCCGTCGAAGTCCGTTGCCTGCCCAATCAGCGCGAGGCTCACAACGCTGGCCGAGACGAGAGTCAGGAAGATCGCGATCCGCACGAGCAACTCGTGTTGGGTGGTGCTTCGCGACGCGAGCAGGCTCCAATGCTCCGTCGCGACAGCCCGCCCGCCTCGAGGTTGCGTCCTCGATCCTGAGCAACATGACGTTGCCCGCCCAACCGAGCCGTGAAAGTGTGTCGTCTCGTGACCAGGTTCAAGTTGAGTGGGCTTGCCGCGTCTCTGGTGGCCGTCACACTTGCCGGCTGCGGCGAAGGCACCGAGCCCAGTGGGACGTACAAGGCGGCGGACGCAGAGCGGCTGGCGAACGTGGCACCCCGAACACCTGGATGGCCCCCCTGGCCGCAGAAGCCCGAGCCGAAGCAGCCCTCGAGCGGGGAGTCCGCGGAGGAGGTCGCGGCGAGAGACCCGATCTTCGCCGCGTATCGAAGCAGGACGGCTGACATTGAGCAACATGACGACTGGGGCTCGTACAACAAGTGGGTAGACGACGACAAGCTCGCAAACCTCGTCGTCGGAGTCTCCGGACACCACTGCGGACGCCAATGTTGCATTCCTGGCCTCCAACGACCTCTCACGCGCATACGGCGCGAAGTACGGGTTCGTGGGTCAGGGCCGAGAAGGTCGACGGGCTCGGAGACGAGGCATGGCGTCTCTTGGCGCACGGGAACGGCAGACAGGTGACGTACCACTGGAGGCGCGGCAACCTCGGAGTTGAGGTGCACGTCCATTGCTACGGCGAATGCGGGCCCGACACGGATGCCAACGTGGATGCCGCGGCTCGAGCGTGGGCAGACGCGGTCGACGAAGAAGCTCGTTCCACAGTCGGCTAGTTCAGCCCGCCTGCCTCGAGTTCGCGCTCCTCGATCCGCAGCGTCTCCGATTCCTCGGGCGCATCCCGTCGGACCTCCTCGACGAAACGCGCCGCGTCCTCACGCCTGATGAACACGTCGAGGGCGTCACCGAGCGGGAAGTCGGGCGAGAGCCCGAGGTCGACGACGGCGTAGACGCGCGCGGGGGTGGAGGATCGCGTACTTGGGACCGCGCCGGCAAGAGGTCCCGCAGGACGTGTCCGCGCAGCTTCTGAGGTGTGCACGGGGGTGTGCACGAGCCGTGCTTTCCCGGTCCCTCGCGACACGCACGAGCATAAGTCGGGAAGCCTTGGTTTCGGCTCTACCAAGCGCAAAACCCCGCGGTAGCAGGGCTTTGCAGGATTCGCAAGATGTACCGGGCTAAGGCCCATACGGGATTCAGACATCCCTGCAAATCGGCACCTTTTCGGACCCGAGGTAGGCACCGGGGTAGGCACCGCGCGAGCGCGTGCGGTGCTATGCGCGCGGCTCGTTCGTCGTGAGGAATTGCTCGACGTGATCGCGTGACTCGGCGAATGCGTCCATCCACTCAGGAACGAGCTCGTCGAAGAACTCCTGCAATCCTCGGCTCCAAGCACTCGCGTGCAAGAGACAGAACCTCGGTCGGCTGCCAGTCGTCGAGCTTTGACCTCGAGTCTTGAGTGATTCAGGTGCGCGACCTTTGCGGTGAGGCGACCGTACCCCGGCCCGTCCAGGAAACTGTCGGTCGACCACTTCGCATAGTGGGTTGCGTGCGCGTCCTGCTCGCCGGTCGGTCCAGGCCGAAGGAACACGCCGAGGTTTCGTATGTGAATGAGCGTGGCTTCGAGCAACGCCTGACCCACAGCCCCGTGCCCCTGCTCGATCCACTTGTCCACGGGTGGTAGGCGATCGAGCTCGATGACGTACTCGGTCAGTTTCCGGACCTCGTACATGACGTGCTCGCGAGCGAGCTCGTCAAGGGCGTCCTTCGTCCATCTGCGAGCCATCGAGAGCTAGTTCAGCACGTCCGAGTAGTCGAGCTCGGCCTCGTCGGCGACGACGTGCGTATACGTGCGTGCGGTCGTGACGAGATCGCCGTGCCCGACGAGCTCGCCGATCCGGGCCCACGGCATCCCGCCTAGGTGGAGGAGCGAGACGCGGCGGTGCCGGAGATCGTGCGGCGAGAACGACCGGCACGGCAGCGGCCGTCGCACGCGCGGGTGATCGCCGTTCGGAACCTGTCGGCGCCGAACCCCTGGAAGACGCGCCGCTCGGGGGTGCGATCGTCGCGCGCCACGAGCGCCGTTACGGCCTCGAACAGCACCGGGGGGAGGAGACACCCACCGCGCGCGCCCCCGTCTTCGAGGAAGCCGCCGAGACGCGCCAGCGGCCGCGCGGCTCGTCGACGTCGCCCCAGGTGAGCCGCTCGAGCTCGCCGACGCGCATCCCGGTCGCGTCGAGCACGAGCGAGCGGGCAGCCGGTAGCGGGTGGGCAGGAGCCGACACACGGCCTCGACGTGCGCGGCCGTCGGCGGCGAGACGTGCCGGCGCTCGGAGCGGGGGAGCTTCACGCGCGGATCGCGCACCGGGTTCGGCTGAATCCCGGCGTGGTCGAGCACCTGCGCGAGCGTCGAGAGCGTCTTCCGCGTCGACTCGCGCGAGAGCCCGGCGTCGGTGAGCTCGACGACGAGCTCGGCCACGCGCTCGGCGGTCAGCTCGGCGGCTACCTCGTCGCCGACGCGGGGGAGCACGCGCTCGAGATTCACCCGGTACGTCTGCATCGTTCCGGCTGCGACGTCGAGCCTCGAGGCCCGCCAGCGCGCTGCGAGCGTGCGAATCGTCGGCGAGGCTGTCACGCGGGTGATTGCGCGCAGATCGGGGAGGCGGCCAGCGGCGAGCTCGCGCGCGAGCCACTCGCGGCGAATCTCGGCCTCCCGCTTGGTGGCGAACGAGCCGCCGTAGCGCGTGGCGCTCTCTCGGCCACCGGCTCGCCACTCGACGCGATAGCGGGGGCGCCCACGGTTGCGGCCGTCGGGCTTCGTCGGGCGGGTGAGGATCCAGGTGCTCGCCATCAGGTGCTCACCCTTCCCCGTTCGGCGGCCGGAAGGTGGCCGCGCTTGCGAGCTTCGGCGATCCAGCGATTCACGGTGCCGGGTGGCGTCTCGGAATCCTCGGCGAGTGTCTTCGACGGAGGAAGCCCCGCGGCGACGGCACGCCGGTACGCGAGAGCAAGACCGCCGGTAGAAGTCGTCGTCGAGCTGGCTGCGCGGCGGCCGCTCGAGCTTCGGCCTCGGAGCTCGACTGTATGCGCGCTTGAAGGCCGCGTCGAGATCCTTCGGCTGCTCCGCGTCCATTCCCTCGAGCAGGCCGTCACGGAATACCGTGCTCGCCTGGACCGCGAGCTCGATTCGGTGACGCGGCACGTCGTCGAGGAGATCCGAGCTCAGCCAGGGGGGTCGCGAATCCTTCGACGCCTGTAGGCCGACGAGCGCCCATGCGTAGCGCTTGCTGCGGGGGGCTCGGAAGCGGCAGTAGATGACGTTCTCCGGCTCCTCGGCTGCGCGTCGCCAGTATGCCTTCAGCCAGCCGCCAGGCCCCGTCTCGATGTGCAGGTGTGTGAGCGATCGGGTCATGGCGCGAGCGTACACTCTCTGGAAAGGTTCTGCAACGGATAACCGTTGAGGTTGTCAGCCGGGCGCTGTACCGTAGTGGGAACGCATGGGTAAACCTTCTCAAACGGTCGAGAGTGCCGAGCTGCTCGAGCGGCTCCGGGCAAAGCGCGAGCTTCCGCTTCCCGAGGAGCGACGGCGTATCCGGGTGGCGGCTGGCGCGTCGCTTCGCGACGTCGCTCGCGAGCTCGGCGTCTCACACACGGCCGTACGTCGCTGGGAGACGACGCGCGCGGTTCCCCGAGAGTCGCGGATCGCGTATGTGCAGCTGCTCGACGAGCTCAAGCGCGTGGCGGCGTGAGGCGGGTGAGCTGGTGAGAAGAGCTCACCGGCCGTCGAGCTCGAGCGGCGAGCTACGACGCTCTCGGCGGTCCTGAAACGCAGCGGAGCCCCGACGTAGCCGGGGCCCCAGAACCTCAAGAAAGGAACGCGATGGCAAGTGTTGCACACTCAGACGACAGCCGCTTCGACGAGGCCGAGGCCGACGTCGATCGCGGCGAGGCGTGGCGGTATCGCGAAGGCGATGCCCCGAACCCGCTGACGATCCGCGTCACGGGATGGTCGACGGGGCACACGAAACACGGCGAAGCCGATTTCCTGAGCGGCGTCGACCGTGACGGGAAGGTGTGGAGCGTGCTCGTCGGCTCCGTCGTGCTCAGGGAACGGCTCATCGAGGGGCTCGTCGCGGAGTGGGACGAGCAGGAGAGCCGCTACGTCGTCACCGAGACGCTCGGCCGCGTGCAGCCCGGCGAGGTCGTGTAGCATCAAGTACACCGGAGACGCCGAGTCGGCGGACGGCAAGACCTACCCGCGCTTCGCGGTGAGCCGCAAGCCGGCGCACGACGGCGGCAAGGCGCAGGGCGATGGCGACATTCCGTTCTGACGCCCGCAAGCAGAGCCCCGGCGTCAGGGAGGCGCTCCGGGCTCTCGAGGCTCGAGCGGAGGCCGCCGACGGAGGCCGATCGGCCACCAGCCTCGACGTTTCCAGGGCGGAAGGAAAGGCGACTCCGAGGCCAACTCGACCTGCTCGGCAGCCCCATGAGCGGTGGCGATGAGGCCGCATGAGCGATACGAGACGGCGGCGGGTTCCATGCTCGCCGCGGCTCTCGACTACGCCGCCGCCGGTGTGCCGGTGCTCCCGCTCGACGGCAAGGTGCCGCGCAATCACGGCGGGCTCACGAACGCCTCGAGCGACGTGTCGGTGGTCGCCGAGTGGTGGCGGCGCTGGCCGAGCGCGAACGTCGGGATAGTCACCGGCCCGGCGTCCGGCTTCGTCGTGCTCGACGTCGACGGCCCGGCGGGGCTGCGATCGCTGGCCGAGCTCGAGAAGGCGCACGGCGCGCTACGAACCGCGAAGGTGCTGACGGGCTCCGGCGGCTGGCACCTGTGGTTCCGGTGCCCGAGCGAGCCGGTGCGTCAACTCGGCCGGGCTCATCGGCGAAGGGCTCGACGTGCGCGGCGAGGGCGGCTACGTCGTCGCGCCGCCGTCGATCCACGAGAGCGGGAACGCCTACAAGTGGACACGCGAGCTCGAGCACGCCGTCGCGTGGCCGGAGTGGCTGCTCGAGGATGCGCGGCAAGCGGCGGAACGGTGCAGCTCCGAAAGTCGAGGAAGTCATCCCCGAAGGCAAGCGCCGCGCGGCCATGCTGAGCGTCGCCGGCAAGCTCAAGCGCTCCGGGCTCACAGGCGCGGAGATCCTGCCGACGCTCCGCGAGCTCAACCGGCGCTGTCGCCCGCCGCTCACCGAGGCCGAGCTCGAGAGCGTCGCCAACTCGACCACGATCGAGGTCGACCCCGCCGCGGCGATCCCGACGGCACGCGTGGCCGACGCGCAACCGCTCGAGGCCGTGCTCGAGACGTTCCGACGCTGGCTCTATCTGCCCGACCCGGCGCCCGTGCTCGTCACCTGCGGCGTGCTCGCGGCGAACCGCGTCGAGAGCTTCGACCCGACCTGGCTCGTGCTCATCGGAGCCGCGGGCTCGGGGAAGACGGAGGCGCTCAACGCGACGCTCGCGCTCGACGGCGTGTACCTCGTCGGCACGCTCACCGAGGCGGCGCTCCTGAGCGGCACGCCGCGCAAGGACAGCGGCCGCGGGTGCAAGCGGCGGGCTCCTACGCGAGATCG
This sequence comes from uncultured Actinomycetes bacterium, assembly GCA_963770595.1. GTDB lineage: Bacteria > Actinomycetota > Thermoleophilia > Gaiellales > Gaiellaceae > GMQP-bins7. The sequence goes on from CAVYQG010000001.1 coordinate 201,243, forward strand.
GCGAGCACGGGCTCATCGTGCTCAAGGACTTCGGCTCGATCCTGTCGATGCATCGCGACCAGCGCGCGGGCGTGCTCGGGGCGCTGCGCGAGATCTACGACGGGAGCTGGCACCGCGACGTCGGCGTCGACGGCGGCCGCCGGCTGCACTGGGAGGGTCGCATCGGGCTCCTGGCGGGCGCGACGACGGTGCTCGACCAGCATCACGGCGTCATGGCGCAGCTCGGCGAGCGCTTCCTCCTGCACCGGATCACGGTCGCCGATGCACGCAAGCAGGGGCGCGCATCGCTCGCTCATCACGGCCGCGAGCGCAAGATGCGGCGCGAGCTCGCCGATGCCGTGGCGGGCCTCTTCGCCGGGCTCTCGCTTCGACGCGCCGCCGCCGATCTCGCCGGAAGACACAGACCGGCTCGTCGACCTGGCCGAGCTCGTCTCGCGTGCCCGTTCACCGGTCGTGCGCGACGGCTACCGCCGCGAGATCGAGCTCGTGCCCGACACGGAAGCGCCGGGCCGCATCGTGGGAGCTCTCGCGCGCACGCTCACCGGGCTACGCCTCATCGGCGTCGACGAGCGCGAGGCGTGGCGCCTGACGACGAAGACGGGGCTCGACTCGATGCCCGCCGCTCGCCTACGCGCGCTCGAGTACCTGCTCGCCCAGGGCGACGCCGAGTCGACGACGACCGACGTCGCAACGGAGCTCGGGCTCCCGAACCCGACCGACGCATCGAACGCTCGGCGATCTCGCCGCGCACGGCGTCGTCACGCGCGAGTCACAGGGCCAGGGAAAGCCCGATCTCTGGCGGCTCGAATCGTGGGCCGCCGAGCGCTATACGACCTCTTCCGAAATGTCGGAACCCCTTATCTAATGAACTCCAACACGTCTAAGACGACATTTCGGAAGAGGTTGCCGACGCCGGCTGAACGGCTCGCGAACCCCGCGGCGCTGCTCTCCCGAACCGACCTGCGCGAGCTCGGCCTCGAGCGCCGCGCGGTCGACGCCGTGTTCCGGTCGCTCGACGTCATCGTGCTCCCCGGCTACTCGCGGCCGCTCGTTCGCGTTTCCGACTACCTCGAGCTGCTCGAGCGCTGCACTTACGACGAGGAGCGCGTGCGGTGAAGAGGATGAGCGAGCACGAGCTCGAACTCGCCGTCGTCGAGGTCGCGCGCTTGCTCCGGTGGCGCGTCGCGCACTTTCGGGCCGCACGCAGCGGGAGGGGCTGGCGCACGCCAGTCGCCTACGACGCGCAGGGCTGGCCGGACCTCACGCTCGTCGGCCACGGGCGCTTGCTCGTACGTGAGCTCAAGGTCGGCCGCGGCGAGCCCACCCCGGAACAGGCGGAGTGGCTGGCCGCTCTCCGAGCCGCCGGAGTCGACGCCGGCGTCTGGCGCGAGGCCGACTGGCACGCGGGGCGCATCGAAGCCGAGCTTCGGGCGAAGGAGGGACGCGTTGAGCAGCCGCTCTCGATCCGCGCGTGAGCCCGGCTCATCGAAGCCGGGCCAGTCCCGTAGCCACGCCGTCAGCTCGAGCACCCCGTCGCGCGTCAGCCCGGACTCGTCGAGCCACCTCCGCTCTCTTAGTATCGCGCCAATGGAGGTCGTCGGGATTCTTGTGATTGCCGCGCTCTTTGGCCTGCTGCCTGGCATGGCTCGCAGCGCGCAAGGGGCACGACTTCGTGACGTGGTGGATCTTCGGAGCGCTCCTCTGGATCGTCGCGATGGTGGCGGTGTTTCTCGTGCGCGACAAGCGCCCGCGCTGCCCTGAGTGCCGCGAGGTTGTGCAACGCGAGGCAACGAGGTGCCCACACTGTCAGTCGGAAATCGCCGGGCGGATCGTGGAGTACGTGACGCGGAGCCCGTAGAGCTCAGCGTCGATGGCCGTTCCGGGCTTCCTTCGCGAGCAATGCGCCGAGCGGGTCGGTGCCGGGGGCCGTAGCGCTGACGCCCTTCGAGATGATCGGCAACCCACGCCGCCGGGCACGGTTGTGGCCGTCGGCCGAGCGGCGATATACGCGGCCGTTGGAGTCGGGGGGAGCCTCGCCGGCCTCGATGATGGCCATCGCGACCTTCTTGGTCCTCGATCCGCTCTAGCGGATCCTGCAGGTACCGAGGGAGCAACTGCGCCACGAGCACGACCCTACTCCATTTCTAGCGGGGGTCTCAGCTTGCTAGGAACACTGCGAATGGCTTGCTATGTTCTAGTAGTGCGTACCGAGGAACGAGTCTCCGTCTCGCTGTTCGTCGACCCTGACGACCACGAGCGGCTCGTCGAGCGTGCCCGCGTGGAGGATCGATTGGTCTCGGCGGTGCTACGTCTCGCGCTGAAAGCACACCTCCGGACAGGAACGGTTGCGGCGGCCTTTTCGAGCAGGGGCCTGCCGTGGCCGACGTCGTCGCACGGGCGGGCGGCGCGACGCGAAGGGCCGACGTCTCGGCGCTGAATCTCGCCGCGCCGCTCGTCGACGGCATCCAGGTGCTCGTCCAGCGACGCGTGGTTCCCGGTACGTCGCCGGTCGATCCGGGTGCGGGTGCGGGCGAAGCTGGCGGCAGGCGGCTGAGCCTCGCGACGGCGACGGCGGAGGACCTCGACGAGCTCCCCGGGGTGGGGCCTGTGACTACGGAGTGGCGGTAGTACCCGACTAACGGGACCTGGGGAGAGGACGCTCGCGAAGGCCACTCTCGCCTCGCTGGCTTTCAGAGTCCTCGTCTAAGCCAATCATCTCGGCGAAGCTCGTACACCGTCATCGGCTCGCCCGTGCGCCCAAGGCCCGGGCCGCGCACGGCGAATCCGAGCTTGGCGGCAAGGCGGCGCGATGGTTCGTTCGCTCCCTCCTCGATGTACGCCGTGATGCTCTCGACCTCGGTACGGCCCCACAGGTCATCAATGGCCGCTTGCATCGCCTCGGTCGCGATGCCTTCATTCCGCCGGTCCTCGGTCACCCACCAGCCCGCCTCGACCTCGTCGGGTGCGATTCCCTCGATGCCGTCACCGGCAAAGCGCAGCTCGGCGCCTCCGAGGAAGCTCTCGTCCCGCCTGTCCCGGATCGCCCACGTTCCGAAACCGTGCTCTCGCCACTGCACCTCGGCGGCGCGAGTGTCACGCAATGCGTCGGCGGCGTCCTTCGACGCTCGTGCGTGCTCGGCCTCATCGATTCGTCTCAGCGGGATCAGGATGAGGCGTGCTGTTCGGAGAACGATCCCGCTGCGTGCCGGCCCCGCCGATTCACCCGCGTAGCGTCCATGCACGCTCGCAGTATGGCCGGACGCGTTCTGGTGATATTCCCCAACTCTGACGCAGGCGAGGGTTCTCTCCCCAACTACAGAGTTGTCTTTATCCCCGACTGCCTTCTCTCGAGCGACAGTACGCTCGCCCACACGAGCGAGGTGTGTCTGGCGCCTCGCTTTGCGAGACTTCCGACGGCCTGGCCGAGCAGCCGGTCTGTACGCCGAATACCGACTCACGGGAGGCTGACGCCATGCGGAAACTGACCTTTGGCATGAACCTGAGCCTGGACGGCTACATCGCCGCGCCCGGCGACGACCTCGGCTGGAGCGTGCCGAGCGACGAGCTGTTCCAGTGGTGGTCCGACCGGGTGGGGGCGACGGGCCTGGCGCTGTACGGGCGCAAACTGTGGGAGACGATGAGCTCCCACTGGCCGACCGCCGACCAGCAGCCTGGCGCCACACCGGCGCAGATCGAGTTCGCCCGCCGCTGGCGGGACATGCCGAAGGTGGTGTTCTCCTCGACGACCAGCGCGGTCGACTGGAACGCCCGCCTGGTCACCGGCGACGCTGTCACCGAGATCACCCGGCTCAAGACTGAGGATGGCGGTCCCATGGACGTCGCCGGCGCCACCCTCGCCGCGGCGGCCATGCGGGCCGGGCTGATCGACGAGTACGCGATCGTCACCCACCCGGTCCTGGTGGGCGGCGGCACGCCGTTCTTCACGGCCCTGGACAACTGGGTGAACCTGAACCTGGTGGAGACCCGGACGTTTCCCGACGGCGTGCTCCTGACCAGGTACGAGACCAGGCGCTGAATACCCGACCTCGGATCGGCGCGGGCTCGGGCCACCCAAGGATCTCGTGGCCGTTAGGGGATCCGCTTACGGCACTCCGCGCCTGCCGTCGCACGAACGTGGGCGTCCCAAGTGATGTCGGCGAGGTGCTCGCTGCGATGACCCACGGAAGCGCCACTGTGTCGGACCCGCTGCACCCTGCAATAGGCACGACGTCGGCGCCCAACCCAGGCAGCCCCAACAGACGTGGTCGGTTTGCGGGCACAACGGGTTCGCGTTAGCGTCGGTCTGTGGGTGAGCTGCACGCTGAACGTGAGCAGCGCGTAACGCCGCTCGAGCTCTTCTTCGATCTCGTGTTCGTGTTCGCGTTCACCCAGGTCACAACGGTGCTGTCGGACAATCCGACGTGGAGTGGTCTTGGGCACGCTCTCCTGATTCTCGGCGTGCTCTGGTGGGCGTGGGCCTCCTACGCCTGGTTGACGAACACCGTCGATCCCGGTCTCGGGGCGGTGTCGGCCGCGATGGTGGTAGCGATGGCGGCGATGTTCGTCGCCGCTCTGGCCGTCCCGGACGCGTTCGGCAGTCACGGCGTCCTGTTCGGGGTGGCCTTCCTGATCGTGACCGTCATGTATCTCACGCTGTACGGGCTTTCAGCACGTCATGACCCGGACCTGCTGGCGGCGATTCTGCGCATCGCTCCCTCTACCCTCGTTGGCGCTTTGCTGATCATCGTCGCCGGATTCGTCGATGGCGGCCTCAAGCCGATCCTCTGGCTGACCGCGCTCGCCGTTGTCTTCGTCGCACCACTCGTTCTTGGGATCAGCGGCTGGCGCGTGCAACCGGCGCACTTCGCCGAGCGTCACGGGCTGATCGTGATCATCGCGATCGGCGAGTCCTTGATCGCCATCGGCCTCGGCGAGGCAGCCAGCGGACTCAGCACCGGGGTGATCGTCGCCGCCGTGCTCGGCTTTGCGGTCACGACCTCGTTCTGGCTGGCGTACTTCGACTTCTTCACGGTTCGCGCCCACTGGCTGCTGGCCGACCGAAGCGGCGCGGAGCGCGCCGCGCTCGCTCGCGATGTCTACTCGTACCTGCACTTTCCGATGGTGGCCGGCATCGTCCTCTTTGCCTACGCGATGAAGACGACGCTCGCGGACGTCGACGGCGAACTCGCCACCGTTCCGGCGCTCGGACTCTGTGGCGGTCCCGCCCTGTACCTGTTCGCATTCGTGGCTCTCCGCTTCCGCGTGTCACGCACGCTTCGCGGTGGACGCCTGATCGCCGCGATTGCTTTCGGTTTGCTTTGGCCGGTGGCCATCATGGTGCCGGCGCACCTTGCGCTCACGCTGGTGGCTCTCGTCTGGATCGGCCTTCACGCGTACGAAATCATCTGGTGGCGCGAAGCCCGCGCACAAACGCGCGCGCTCCGAGTGCCTGCCTCATAACCCGAGTGACCAACGCCGGCGAACGGGACGCCGCACAGGCGAGCGCTGATTTTGGTAGAGCCCGGCGTGAGTCATACGCGTGACAGGCCGGATGGTCAGCCGCCTGTAACGGAGTGGTTCACAGCCTTGGCCTGTTGCGCGACAGGAGTAACCTGGTTGGAGCTGCGACCATACGGTCACGCTGTGGAGCCGCCCCCCACCAACCGAGCTCAGCTGATGCTGCATCAGGGAGTCGGGCTCGAGTCGCGGAGCTGGGAGGAACTTCGCCGAGCCAGCCAGGCGACACCACACGGAACCAACATCCCCAGAGAGAGGAGCTGCTCATGACCAAGTCCGACACTCCGACTGTCGTCCTTGTCCACGGCGGTTTCGTGGACGGCTCTGGCTGGCAGGGCGTCTACGAGCACCTGAAGAAGGACGGGCACAACGTCGCGGTTGTGCAGAACCCGACGATTTCGCTCGAAGGCGACGCGGCCGCGACGAATCTCATCCTCGACGCACAGGACGAACCAGTGATACTCGTCGGCCATTCCTACGGCGGCGCGGTGATCACCGAAGCGGGTACCCATCCCGAAGTTGCGGCACTCGTTTACATCGCAGGCTTCGTGCCGGACAAGGGCGAGTCGGTCAACACCCTCATCGGGGGCTTCCTGACGGATGGCCCGCAGCCGCCGATTCTGCCGCCGCAGGACGGGTTTCTCTTCCTCGATCGGGAGAAGTTCCATGCTTCATTCGCACGTGACGTGAGCGCCGAAGAGGCCGCGTTCATGGCTGACTCGCAAGTCCCGTGGGGCGTTGGCGCCCTGGGCGGCACGATCAGCGAGCCTGCGTGGCAGAGCAAGCCAAGCTGGTACCTGGTCACGACTGAGGACCGGATGATCCCTCCATCTGCCCAGCGCGAGATGTCCGCGCGGGCGGGTGCGACCGTCATCGAGGTCGCAGGCAGCCATGCGATCTACGTCTCGCAGCCTGCAGCCGTGGCCGAACTCATCCAGACGGCGGTCAACGCGACGATCCCTGCCGCCGCCGGCGCTTCGGCGTAAGCATCGCAGTCCGGCATGGCACGTAGCACTCCGCGAGCCGGGGGCAGGACTAGCCCCGGCTCGCGTGCGTGGCGAGCATCCGCAACGATTAGAGAAGCGAATTCCGTAGGAGGTGTGATGGAAGACCCGCAGATCCACGGGATGATCGAGCAACTCGTTGCCGAAGAGCACGAGTTGTGGCGGCGCGAGTCAGCTGGCACCGTGAACGAGGCTGATCGCGACCGACTGCACAACCTCCGGATCTCGCTTGATCAGTGCTGGGCCTGCTCAGGCAGCGACGCGCGCTGCGTGAGGCCGGCCTCGATCCGGACACGGCAACCGCTCGCGACTCGAGCGTCGTCGAGAGCTACGAGCAGTAAGTCCCAGGCGACGGCGCGCTTCGTCAGGGCAGCAACGCTCGGCCCCATGGCACAGCGCTAGGGCTCGCGTCCGGCAACGATCGCGTTCAACTGTGGCGGGCTGGGACACCAGGAGGAGGTGAGCGCCGCCTCATCCCAGCCGGACAGTCCTGCACCGGCCCTGTACGCGGTCTCCAAGAACGCAAGCAGTGTGTTTCTCGGGTCTGGCCCCGCGCGGACGGCGTCGTAGGGAAGAAGCGCGAGCGACCCACCCGCTTGTTCACTCCAGGATGCGGCTAGCGGCCGCAGCGGTGACGGTGCGAGGCGCCTGCTATGCAGGCATTCCGGCCTCACCCCAGCGCCGGAATGTCCCAGTGCGGTCGGCGGGCCAACCCCCGTCGCAGGGCATCGAGCCCTCTTCCAGGCGCGAGAGGATCGCCTGCGAGTTGTCCGCAGCGTCGTCCCGGTTCCAAAGATCGAAGTTCGCAACGCTCAGCATCGTCCGGCGATCCTTTCTCGGAAGAGCGGCTTCACGTCGCGTTCAAAGCTCAAGCCCTTAGCCTCGCCAGGGGTTCCCATCGCAGTCGATGCTACTCCGACGATGTGTACGGCGAACCGCTCATGCCGTCGGCAGCCGCCGCCGCGGTGTCAAGGTTGATCTGGAACCGGTCGAGCTTGCCGTCCCTGAATGGGTCAAATCGAAGGCCAGGGAGCGTAAGGCTTCATGCGAGATTCGGTGCTCGCCGCCAGCTCTCAGTGGTGAACCAGGTCTGGGGCTCGCCCTGGACGCCTGCACGTTGCATGACGTTCCGTAGAGCGTCCGACGAGACGAAAGCTCTGGCCACTTCGGGAGTCTCGAAGTCGTGCCATACAGTGACGTCGTTCGGGTCGTCGACTAGCTGAAACGCGGCGTCGCCCATGACACCCATGGCGACGCGCTCCCCATAGAACTGGTCGTACACCTCCCTCCAAGTCTCGTAATCGGCGACGTTGATGCGCACAAACAAGCGAACCATCACAGCCTCCCGTTCGGATTAGCAGCGAGCGTACGGCACGTTGAGCCCAACTTCACAGTAGAGGTCGTGCCGGCAACGCTCGAGCCGGCGTCTCGGCAGCACAGAGTGGCGTAGATTAGGGTGCACGCGCGTGGCCCAGTGCGTAGCGTTTGCGCCAGGTCCGTCGTCGTGAATCGCGCATGAACAAACCGCGCATTTTCCTCGGGTCGTCTGGCGAGCAGGCCAAGCTGCTCCGGGCGATCGAGAAGGGGCTCTCCGACGTCGCCGATGTCGAGCCGTGGACGACGACGTTCAACCCGGGGCGGTCCACGCTCGACCGGCTCGTCGAGCTCTCCCAGGAGGTCGATTTCGCCGCCTTCGTGTTCGCCCAGGACGACTGGACCATGACCGCATGCGTCCCAGTCCGGCCAGGCGTCGCCGCGCGACAACGTGGTGTTCGAGGCAGGACTGTTCGGCGGCGCGCTCGGCATCCGGCGCACCTTCATCCTGCACGCGCACGATTCGAAGCTGCCAAGCGACCTGCTCGGGCTGACCTCCGTCCGCTACGACCCGGCCACCAGCCCGGCCGAGGTTCGCGCGATCAACCAGAAACTCCGCAAGGCGATCGAGACCGAGGGTCGCCGCGGCCCGGTCGAGGGGCTGTGGTGGCAGCTCTCGCTGACCTGCGCGGAGCGAGTTCGAACCGTCGGCGGTGAGCCTCCTGCGCATCTCGCGAGACCGCGACGGTGGCCTGAGCGTGACCGGCCGGGCCTGGCAGGAGGACGGCACCCTCTCGGCCCGCTACTGGAGCGAGGCTGCGAAGGAGCGCAGGGATCCGCCCGGCATCTTCTACTTCGGGAGGGGTGAGCGTCCTCGGCATCCGAACGCTCCGCAGTACGAAGCGACCGGCGAGATCACGGTGGAGAGCGCCGACCGCGCGACCGGGTACTGGACGACACGGTCGGATCGCGACCCCGAGCTGACTACCCGAACCGCCGGCGTCTACCTTCGAGCCGACCCCTCAGACCTCGAGGTGCTGGACGGCGGAAGCGAGGAGGAGCGGGCCGAGCTCATCGCGCAGCGCCTCCGGGAGTGGAAGTCGGCTGCGAACGCTTTCTGAGGCGTCGAGCGGCGCAGGCGCGCTCAGCCGGCGGCGAACCTGCTGACGAGCTCCTCCTGCCCAGACGTCTCGAGCGCGCGCGGCCCCCGCGCCGCCCGGACCGACGCGATCGCGGCCGTCGGCGAGGCGCCGACGTCGACCAGCGTGCAGGCGGCGATCATCCCGCTCCGGCCGAGCCCACCCATGCACGTCAGGACGACCGACTCGCCTCGCTCGAGCCCGTCGCGACACCACCCGACGAGGTCGACGGCCTCGCTCAGCGAGCACGTTCCCTGGTCGGGCACGGGAAGCCAGCGGTAGTTGAGCCCGAACGCCTCGGCTCTGCTGCCGAGGTCGGGAACCCCGGCCCAGTCGAGCTCGGCATCGGTGGACAGGCACAGCAGGCGATCCACGCCCTCGGCGCGCAGTCGGGCAAGGTCCGCTTCGAGGTTGCGATCGCGGTCCCGCCGTCCGGGACAGATCGTCATCCCGAGGCGGCCGGGCCCGATGTTCGGGGATTCGACCCAGTCGACCCGCAGCACCAGGTTGGCCTCCACGGTGGTCGCGATCTGGTCGGCGAGCGAGCACGCGGCGACGAGCGCCGACTGCTTCTGCAGCGGCGACGGCTCCGGAAAGCCGAGCGTGTGAACGGCGTAGCGCAGGCCGGCCACCTGGTACTGCAGCGGGTTGCGATCGTCGTGGCAGACCTGGCTGATCGTGCTCCGCAGCACCCGGAGAATCTCCCACGCTCGGACGAGGTGCGGCGACCGCACGTCATCGGGAAGGTCGGCAAGCGGGGCGCGCAGATCGGCGACCTCCCGGAGGGCGAGGGTGATCGAGATCGCCTCTCGCAGTTGGGCATCGTCATCGATGGGCGTGAGTAGATAGAGCAGGTCGTTCTCGAACTTCGCCAGATCTTTGAGGACGTGCCCGCGACCGGCGTGGAAGAAGTCGATGACCCACACGTTGTCGTGCGCGTCGACCAGGATGTTGGCCGCGTTGAGATCGCCGTGCACGTACGACACGTAGTGGTAGTCCTGCGTGGGGAGAGGGGTGCGTGTGAGGAACTCGTCGTAGAAGCCGCAGACGTTCGGCAGCTCGAGTCCGCCGGGGAACTCGAGCATCGTCCGGGTCGCGTCCGGCACCAGGGCCGCGACGGCAGCCCGCACGTGCGGGGCCTTGTCGGCGGAGAACTGGTAGTGGGAGAAGAGCGGCAGCCGCTCGTAGCGGGCCGCCGCGTACAGCGGCCCGAGGATCTCGTCGAAGGCGGTCTGCACGAGCGAGGCCAGTTGCGGGGTCGGGATATCTGCTGCGAACATCGACTGCAGCGTCCGCACGCCGCCCTGGCCCATCGCCGCGTAGGAGTACTTGAGGCCGGCGCGGTTGGCGAGGTCGACGAAGCCCCGAACACGCGGGGCGTTGTTGCCTAGCACGTCCTCGACCTGCTCGAACGCCACGCGCTCCTGCGCGATCGACCGGTTCGGGCCGAGCTTGACCACCGCCGGTGCGTGCTGCTGGCCGAGGGCGTCCCGGCTGACGGCCCGCCAGACCGTGGCCTCGGAGTAGCCGCCGTGTAAGGGGTCGAGATCCACCTCCGTGCTGTCGCGGAAGAGGTGGGCCACGATGCTCCGGTCGCCGTCTTGCAGCGCGGCCGCCTCACTGCCGCCGATCCGAGGTTCGAACCCCAGCGGGTGCCGGGGCAGGTCGAGCTCGGCGCCCGGCCGCAACCAGTCGACGAAGTCCGCGAGGGAGTCGAAGCAGCTGACGCCGAGGATCTTGTCCAGCTGCGAGAGGGCGTTGAAGTGCTGCGTACGCGACGCGCTGGCCGTGAGCGCCGAGCACGTCGCGAGCTCGTCGATGCCGAGCCGCGTGCTCAGCTCGTAGAGCAGGAAGCTCACCTTCGCCTCGGTCCAGACGCCGACGACACCGACGCGCAGCGGTTCGCCGCCGTGCTCGCGCCGGATCCGGTCGAGCTGCGCTTCGAGGTCGGTACCCTCGAGGTCGTTCAGCGTGATCGAGTCGACGATGCACTCGTTGGGCGCGGCCTCGGCCCACTCGTCCATCTCCAGCACGAGGCGCGCGCCGACCGTGCCCTTGATGCAGTGCGCGCCGAAGCGCACCAGGTGCTCGCGCTGTGCGGGATCGTCCGCGTCGTGCCAGTCGCGGATGTGGACGAGGTCGATCGCATCCGAGGGCAGGCCGCGCGCCCACTGGATGAGCTGGGCCAGCGGCCCCGCGGCCGGCTCCGGTCCGAGCAGGCGGGCCGCCTCCGAGTAGCCGACGTGCAGCAGGTTCGGCAGCGGATCGTGAGGGCCGATCGGGTCGACGAAGTCACGTTGCAGGCACTGCGTGATCAGGACGGTCGCCATCTGACTCCGATTCGCCGGATTCTGACTAAAGATCGGCGTCGCCGAGCGCTACCGCGGTGAACTGCCGTCGATGCAGGTACTGAACCGCTAATGACGCTCGATCGGCGCTCGGCTGATCAGCCCCTGCGCGTACTCAGCGTTTGCCATTGCCTCGTCCTCGGTGTCAAAGGTCTCCATCGATCGGGCTGCTGGAGTGCCGTGAGGGTTGATCAACTCCCAGTGGAATCGATCGTCACGCTGACGGACGATCTTGAAGTGTGGGCCTACGGCTCGCTCATCACTCTGGATCAACGAGTTTCCCTCCTCTCCGTGACTAGATCTGTCCTCGTCGCACGCCTGAAACCGGCCCGTTACCAGGAAGCGCCGTGCTGGCGAAACGTGAAACTCACTCGTCCTATAGTGTCAAGCGCAACGAAGCACGTCATCGTCGGAAGGAGGCCGCCATGTCCACCGCCCCCGACACGATCGTCCTCGTCCATGGGCTTTGGATGACGCCCCGCAGTTGGGAGGAGTGGGTCCCGTACTACGAGGCGAAGGGCTACAAGGTGCTCACGCCCGCCTATCCCGGATTCGAGATCGAAGTGGAGGCGCTGCGCGAGAACCCCTCAGTGATCGCGGAGCAGACCGTGCCCGAGATCATCTCGCACCTCGGGAGCATCATCACTGAGCTCGACCGGCCGCCGATCATCATGGGCCACTCGTTCGGCGGCACGCTGACGCAGCTTCTGCTCGACCGCGGCCTCGGCGCGGCCGGCGTCGTGATCGACAGCGCACCGACCGAGGGCGTCCATGTGACGCCGCTGTCGCAGCTCAAGTCCTTCTTCCCGGCGTTCACACAGCCGTCGAAGCGCCACGAGGAGTTCGGATACACGCCCGAGCAGTTCCACTACGTGTTCACGAACACGCTGTCCGAGGAGGACTCGCAGAAGGTCTACGACCGGTACCACATCCCGGCGCCGGCCAACTTCCTTTGGGCGTACGGCCTGTTCGCGAACATCAAGCCTGGCCCGCAGGAGACGTGGGTCAACTACAAGAACCCGAACCGGGCGCCGCTTCTCTTCATCACCGGCAGCGAGGACCACATCATGCCGCCCTCGGTTCAGCACTCGAACGCCAAGCACTACAAGTCGAACACCATCACGGAGGTCTACGACTTCGAGGGGCGCCCTCACTGGACGTGCGGCGCACCCGGCTGGGAGGCGGTCGCCGACTACGCGCTCGAGTGGGCGACGGAGCACGCACGATCGGGAGCGCTCGTCGGCGCTGCGGCGTCCGCGACCGACGACTAGCGCCTACCCCGTGTGGGGCTGCCCGTTCGCGCGGGTAGCCCCCTCGCGGCGCGAGAGGAGGAGTGATGGGGTGGGTCCGACGATTGAGGAACCGGGCTGACGCCCCTAAGGCTGAGATTGGTGTCGCGGCCGACCTTGCTGACTTCCTCGCGCACGCAACCGAGAGCGGAGCCCTAACGCAGGCCATCGTTGAGGCCGACTCGCACTCAGAGCAGTCGGAGCTCGTACCGGCGCAACGCGAGCAACAAGGGACGATCGTGGCCGAACCCGGTAGCGGACCACCGTAAGCATGTCTCAGTGAAGGAGCAGGTGTGACGCCGCCGATCATCTCCCGAGGTTTCCGCGGCCGCCGCGACGACGCCCCGGCGGGTCGCGTCCCGCCAGGCCAGTACCTGACGTCCGACTTCCCCGTTCTGTCGGCCGGTCCAACGCCGCATACGCCGCTCGATCAATGGGATTTCGCGATCGTTGGCGAGGTGGACGAGCCGCGGCGTTGGAGCTGGGAGGAGTTCCGGGCGCTTCCGAGTGAGGAGGTGACGGTCGACATCCACTGTGTGACGAAGTGGTCGAAGCTCGACACGGTTTGGCAGGGCGTTTCGGTCGACGTGCTGCTCGACGGCATCGATTCGAGCGCCGAGTACGTCAGCGCCTGGTCGGACGGGGGCTACACGACAAACCTGCCGCTCGACGACGTGCGTGATGGAAAGGCATGGATCGCACTTGCCTACGACGACGAGCCGCTCGACCCTGAGCATGGTGGGCCGGTGCGCCTGCTCGTCCCACACCTCTATTTCTGGAAGAGCGCGAAGTGGGTTCGTGGGCTCGAGCTGAAGCTCGAGGACGAACCCGGGTTCTGGGAGACCTACGGCTACCACAACTACGGCGATCCGTGGCGGGAACAGCGGTACTGGGGCGACTGAGCTGGCAGGTAGCGGAGGTGGTCGAGGTCATCACCGAGACGCCTCGAGTCAAGACCATCGCGTTCGACGTGGCATCGTGGCCTGGACATCGACCGGGCCAGCACGTCGACATCCGCTTGACCGCCGAGGACGGTTATCAAGCCCAGCGCAGCTACTCGATTGCATCGGCGCCGGGGGGTTCTCGCGTCGAACTGACGATCGAGCGCCTCGACGACGGCGAGGTCTCGCCCTACCTGGTCGACGAGCTCCGACCAGGCGACCCGATCGACCTTCGGGGACCGGTCGGCGGATACTTCGTGTGGGAACCGGCCCAGGGCGGGCCACTGCTGCTCGTCGGCGGCGGGTCAGGCGTAGTTCCACTAATGGCCATGATTCGCGCGCGCGAGGGGTCACGCAGCGATGTCGATACGCGACTTCTCTTCTCGTCGCGCGGTTGGGACGACATCATCTATCGAGACGAGCTCGACCGGCTCACCGGAGACGGGCTGCTCGTCGTGCATACGCTGACCCGTTCCCAGCCGGTCGGCTGGGACGGGTACGCCCGCCGTGTCGACGACGAGATGTTGACCGCGCTCGGCCCCGACCCGACGGCGTTGCCACGTGTCTATGTTTGCGGCCCGACCACGTTCGTCGAAGCGGTTGCGGAGGCGCTCGTCGGGCTCGGGCACGAACCGCAGGCGATCAAGACCGAACGCTTCGGAGCGACGGGAGGATGAGATGGATGAGCTGATGCTGGATGGCAATGCTGTCGCAGGCGACCTCCGCGAGGTGTTCGCCCTCGAGATGTCGACCGCGATCGAGACGTGTCGCGGCTGCGGAGCGAGCGAGCCCGTGGGAACGACTCGAGCGTTTCGGGGTGCGGGCGTGGTGCTTCGCTGCCCAAAATGCGACAACGTGCTTGTCACGCTCGTCAAGGACGACACGCGACTGTGGATCGGGTTCCCAGGCATCCGCACGCTCGAGCTGCAGCGCTAGGTGGCCCTCCACCGTCCAAGAGTCGTCATGGGTCCCGAGCTGCGGGGTCGTCTAGATTCGAGCGGTGAAGCTCGGTGGCGCTGCTGATGAGGCCACTGTTCGTCCCGGTACTGCTAGGAACGCCGCGGCAGGGCCGAATGAGCGAGCACGCGGCCAGGGTGATATGGGAGGAAGTCGGACAGCGGCCGGCGGTCGAGACCGAGCTGATCGATGTTGCCAGGCTGCAGATCCGGGTGGACGACGCCGGCGAAGAGGCGAAGAGTCCTGCGTTTGCGGAGACGATGAATCGCGCCGACGCCTTGATCATCGTGACACCGGAGTACAACCATGGCTACGCCGGGTTGCTCAAGCACGTCCTCGACACCAACCTCAAGGAGTACATTCACAAGGCAGCTGGGGTCGTCGGCGTCTCGGCGGGAGTGTTTGGCGGCGCCCGGGCGATCGAGAACCTTCTGCCTGTACTCCGCGAGCTCGGGCTCGTCACGATCTTCTGGGACGTGAACTTCACCACGGTTCGGCGGCGGTTTGACGAACGCGGCAATCTCGTCGACGACTCGTTTCTCTCGATCGATAAGTTCATTGACGAGCTGCTCTGGATGGCGGAGACGCTGCGGTACGGCCGGGAGAACGTGACGATCGGAGGAGCCGGTTGACACACCCAACGGTGACGTGCCCGAAGTGCGACACACTGATGAACCGCCAGGCCGAGAAGCTCATCCAGGCGGTCACCGCGGAGGAGGAGGCCGCCGCGCAGACGTTGAATCTCGACGGCTTATTGGTGCTCGTCTTTGCGTGCCCGGCGTGCGGCTGGATCGAATCGCGCCGCGCTGAGGCCGAGCCGTTCGTCTGAGACCGGGCGAGGAGCACCGCAGCGCGACGCCGCTCGAGCTGCACTTCGATCTCACGTTTGTCGTCGCGTTCGGAATCGCGGCGAACATGGGTGCCGGCCTCGCGATCTGCCTCCTCGTGCTCGTCCTTGCCCCGCTCGTTTCGGTCGTCGGCTACGAGACCGTGGGGCACCGACACCTCGCGGAGGCACTCGAGCGGATGGGCTAAGGCCGTGGCGCTCGGCCCCGATCGCGGAGGGACGTGTCGCGATCATCGAGGAGGTTGCCTAGCCGCGTTTTTTAGAATGGCAACGACTGGTGACCCCCGCAGAGAAATTTCTCTCCCCGATGTTGCCTGATCGAAAACGATTCCCCCCGATCCATCGCGATGAAGCCCTGTAGCCGATGTGGGCAACTATTCCGCGTGATCCACGGCAATCAACGCTACTGCGGTAGCTGCCGCTCGAAGCGCACTCGGACCGGGAGTCACCGCTACGCAACGACGGCGTCATTCGGCCGCAGGACCTGCGCCTACTGCGGGCGACCCTATGAGGCCCGAGCCGAGAACCAGAGATTCTGCGGCCGGCGGTGCAAGGACCGGGCGAAGCCGGCAGCGGTGAAGGCGAAGTACGCTCGGCCGTCGCACCGTCTCGGTCGTAGAAGCTGGACGCACGCGGTTGCGAGCGGGCTCGTCCGCTGTGCTCGCGGCCGTGCCTGCAAGTGGGCCGAGTGGGTCGACGGCGAGCTCGTGGGCGGGTTCATCCGTGGGCCGTTCGATCTGGGGCACCCAGACGGCGAGTCGACCGGCGGACCGGAGCACCGGGAGTGCAACCGGGCTGCGCCGTCTCGGCTGAGAGCGAGGCGACGATGACGACCTGCTCGAGGACGATGGCGATCGTGGCGGGCTCGATCCCTCCGGTCGTCTCGATCTCCTGGGAACCTCCAAAGAGCCCCATCGACTCGGGGGTACTGCGTGCTCTTCTCGGACGTCGACCCCGACGACGACAAGGCGTCGGACGCCGAGCTCGTCTGTATGCACTGTCTCGTCGACGATCATCCCGAGATCGGCGTGGGGCTCGACTTCGCCCGCAAGCACGGGCAAGTTGACCTGGACGACGACGGCCAGTGGGTCGCGCTCGGTGTTAGTACCACCGGCCCCGAGCAAACCCGCCAAAGGCAAGGAGCCCGACTACGGCGACGATGACTCCCACGATCACGCTCCAGAGAATCGCGATCAGGATGCCTGCGATCACGATCGCGCCACCGAGCGTAAGGCCTACACCACCGCTTGTCGTCTGGTCAGCCACGACTGCCTCCTGTCGAGTTGAGTGCAGACCGGATCGTTCCCGGCACACGTTCAACTGAAACTCGTTCCGAGGTTGGGAGTTCGCGGGCAGGGGTATGGAGTCGTCATCTCCAACTCTGAGCAGGCCGACGGCTCCAACTATCGCGACGACTCGAAGACAATCGACGAAAGCGCCGAAGGCTCCAACTATCGCGACGACAGTGAGGAGATCTCCGACGTCGCCGATGGCTCGAACCTTCGCGACGACAGCAAGGGGATCTCAGACGTCGCCGATGGTTCGAACTATCGTGACGACAGCGAGGATCGGAGGAGTCGAGCGCCTAACGCGTTTCGCTGTCTTGGGACTCGTCTGTCGACCTCGCCCGCGAGCACGGTCAAGGTCGACCTGGACGCCGACGGCGAGTGGGTCGTGGGCGATGTTAGCCGGCTCGAGTGCGGCTAGGCAGGCGTCCGGTCTTTTTCGTCACGCTCGGGAGTCCTACCACCGGTGGCGGTACCCCCATGGTTACGACTCGGTGGTCGTCGACCTCTTCCGTTACGCCGACGACTGCCCACGTAACGCCCGCTCGCACAAGAGTGTCGCCAGCCTCGGGCACTCTCTCTGTGGCGCAGTACTCCCAGCTTCCATCAGGGAACCGGAGTGTGATCGCCGCGCGTGGCGTCTCCGGCTTGGTGTTCGTGCTCCTCATGGCCGTCTCCTTTCGGCAGCTAGCCGCTGTCGTTCTCATTCGACGAGTAGTTGATGGAGGGAGAGGCAGGCGATTCCCCCTCCATCGCTAGGAAGCGTGCCCTCGTCTTGCCCCGCCCGATAGGACACGTTTGGGTCTATCCGTCGGCCGACTCGAGCGTGACTTAGCCCCGTGACTACGCAGACGGGCAGGCGCGCTCGGGCGGAATCCGCATCCCGGCCGTATTGGGCTTGTACGGCAGAGCCACCGTCTCTCCGGAAGGGTTCACCACGCTGGGAAGGCACAGCTTCCCGCTGCCCACCGGCAGCACGCGCACGAGCACCGTCGTCCAGAAGCTGCGGTTGGTGATCTTGCAATCGAAGGCCGAGTAGCGCCCGGCGCGGGAGCGTCCCATGCCTGCGCACTCCACTCTCTCGAGCCTCAGCGTGAACGGCTGCGCCGCGAGCAGGCGCGTGGAAGCCTTCGCCGGTGTCCAGTGCCAGGGCTTCGGCTTCGGTCGGCGCAGCTGCCCCGTAGCGACGACGATCGACGCGAGCAGCGCCAGCTGGAAGGCGCTTCCGAGTCCGACTGTGACGAGCCTCTTCATAGTTGCGGCAGTGCAAGCGGGGGTGTTACCAATCTGCCTGCTTCGTAGCGCGTCCTTGCCTGTGTCCTCGCACTCCGGGCACTCTCCAGGCGCTCGCGCATGCAAGCGTCTATCTGCTTGCGGAGGAAGTCGCGCTGCTCACGAGTCATGACGGGCTTTCGCATGGCCGTTGCACGCTACTGGCGATGGTGAGCCCGCCTGCAGCCCGGCAGGTGGGGATCATCCTGAACAGACGTCTAGAGATCCGCGCTCCTGGCGGGACGCTTGGGTCAGGTTCGGTCGTCCGCCTCACGCTTCGCGAGACTCGCCGTGACCTCCGCGAAGTGCTGGAGCCTGGGCGAGCCCTCGACGAGGTCCCGCTCGAGCCAGCGCAACGCCGCCTTCTCGTACTTCGGCGAGCCGCGTTCCGCGTATGGGTGGACGAGCTGCAGCGCGTCCTCGAGCGGAAGGTTCGGGAGCTCGGGCGCGGCGTCCTCACCCAGCCATAGCGCCCGACGCTCGATCGCTCGGCGGAAGCGGACGTGGGCGCGGGGCTGGGCGGTCAAGAACGTATGTTCTCATGGCATCGCTCGCCCCTCTGATTCACACTCAACGCGCAGTGCGCCGGCCAGTTTGGAGATGGACAACACTGACGCTCGCCGCTCTCGTGGTCGGCGCTTTCGGGGCGCTCTCGATCTACACGCTTGGTCAGCGTGACACGGCGCCGGATGCCGAGACGGCGGCAGCCCGAGCCAAAGCGATCAGTGTCGTCCGGACGCGTGCGAGGCACGCTTGCAACGTGTCCGTATCGCAAGGCGATCTGGATCAGTGCGTGCGAGAGGTGAGGGCAACCAATTTCACCGCCAAAGCCCTTACGGCTCCGGAACAAGAGGATGCCGTCCGTGTCGTCAGCGAGGGGAGGGGCGCCTGGCTCGTCCGAAAGGAGAAGGGCGTCGGGCTCGTTCGGCAGGACGAGGGCCTCTGGCTCGTCCGTGAGCACGTGCCACGTCACCTTGCGGCCTACGACTCATGTTGGGTCGTCGACCCGGAGATGATCGAGCCGCAAGACTTGCCTCTCGACGGGCGGACGAGGCCAGGAATCTGGCACGGAGGGTGCTCGCCCGACTGACGGTGGACGAATGTCCTTGCTAGCGGCTAGTTCAGCCCGCCCGCCTCGAGCTCGCGCTCCTCGATCCGCGGGCAGCGGCCGCCGCAAGATTTCGCGCGCCGCGCGCATCTACTTAGACCGGGGGAAGCAACCACCCGGTCTGGGGCGGCGGCCGGCTAAGCCGCGGCCGTCGTCCCCAAATCGGGTTGGCAAGCTCCGCGGCTCCGGGCGGTCGCGAAGTCGCCGCTCGACGTCGAGGGCGCGATCTACTGAGCGGCTTCGTGCTCGAATCGTTGGAGCGCTGCAGCCTTCGCGAGCTCCACCGCTGCGGCGTCGCGGCCGAAGTCGCTGGCGAGCTCGTCGGCGAGCATCGAGGCGGCCTGCGCCTCCGACTCGCCGGGAGCCATGAGCGCGAGAAACAGCGCCTCCGCGAGCGCCTGCTCCGCGGTTTCGAAGGTCGAGCGGTACTGCGTCAATGCCGCACGGAGACTACGACGGCGCGGCGTTGCCCGTGCGGGCGAATTCCCGAGGTAGGCACCGGGGTAGGCACCGCACGCTCTCTTCCGGCACCTCTGTCACAAGTGACCCGCATGGTTATGCGGGTTTCCGCTTAGGCTTGTGACACTTGAAGGCCCATACGGGATTCGAACCCGTGCCGCCGCCGTGAGAGGGCGGTGTCCTAGACCACTAGACGAATGGGCCGGAGGCGGAAGGGTAGCGCACCGCCGCTGCCGCGAACGGCGCAGCTAGAGCGCGGACTCGGGTTCGCGCGTCTCGAGGCGCTCCTCGAAGTCGCGACGGATCGTCTCGCCGCTCGCGAGGACGGACTCGTAGCGCACGCGGCGGGGCGGGAGCTTCACGAGCCGCACGCTGTCGTCACGCTCGCCGTGACAGCGAGCGTATGCAGCGGCCTCGTCAAGGGGCCTCAGGCGGTCGCGCTTCCGCTGTCCCCACACTACGCCGGAGACGTACCAGAAGCGCGACCGGAATAAAACCCCCGCTCGCTGGGGAGGACGCTCTTTGCGACGAATTCCGCGCTCAGTACGCGTACCACGGCTTGCAGCTCCACGGGCTCCAATCGCGCCCGGAGCGGACGAAGTACCGGTGCGCGGCCTTCGCCTGGTCGCGCACGGATGCTCCGTGGCCGAAGAGCCGTCGCTCGTACGAGCCCATCTGGAACAGCCCCAGGTACTGGCCGTTCTGCGCGGTGGTGGTCAGGCGCGACTCGCACCAGGCGACGGCGACGGCCTGTTCGCAGTACCGACGACCGAAGACGTCGCAGATCACCTCGCGCGGAGACATGCTCGCCTCGCGTCGCGCCTCTCGTCTTGCGAGGACGCGCTCGATCGCGGCGATGTCCCGGCTCACGCGCGCGAGGTTGCGCCTGGCGCTCCGCAGCACTTCGTTCGCGCTCTCGCGATGCTTCGGCGAGCTGAGGAGCCAGCGACGGCTCTCGAAGAAGCGAACGGTGCCGCGGTACTTCCGCGCCATCGTGCGCTTGTGGGCGAGGCGACCCTCCATCGTCTTCGGGGTCACGTGCGCCGGTGTCGCCTGGCGCTTCTGCTCGACGGTCGATTCCTGCTTCGCTGCCGCAGCGGTCTGTGTCAGAAGAACGAACGCGCACAGACCAACGAATAGGGGTTTCAGGGCTTTGCCTCCTGGCTCGGGGACAGGTGCGCGGCCGCTCCAAGCAGCGCCGCTCGTGTCGCTCGATCGAGCAACGGTACCCGATGCGCCACCAAGCAGGCGTGAAAACGTTACAAAAAGCTCAAAAAGGCTGTCACGAACGTAACCGCACCCGACAACGGATGCGTTCGGCTCGATGGCTGCGGGGCAGGGATTCGAACCCCAACTTCCCGGTCCAGAGCCGGGCGTCCTACCGTTAGACTACCCCGCAACGGGCGCAGGCCAGTCTAGATGAACGGACGGGGAAGCCTCAGTCGTGCCCGCCGGGCTCGGGATCGCCGATCTCGAGCCGGTAGACCGGGACGAGGCTCTTCTCGGCGTCCGCGTCGATGCGCGCGACGACCTCGACGTAGGGCTCGAGGCCGGAGCCGCGAAGCTTCGCCTTGAGCAGCCCGTCGACCTGGTAGATGCCCGACGAGTTGTTCATCACGATCTCGACCATCACGGGCCGCGACTGGCCGTCCGCGATCCGCACCTCGTCGATCGCGGCCGCGGACAGCGAGTGGATCGACACCGAGCCGCGCTCGAACGGGATCCGCGAGCGGCCCTTGGCCATGTCGAGCGCGTCGGCGACGCGCAGGATCCCGGCCTCGAGCGTGAGCGGCTCGCCGTCGGCGCGGTGGCTCGTTATCCCTTGCAGCACCTCGGACACGATCACGGTGCGCTCGGGCTCGTCGTAGATCCCGTCGAGCAGCTCGCGAACCTTCGGCTCGGCGAGGAAGAGGCTCCAGTCCTCGTGGTCGCGCCGGTGCACGGACATGCCGATGTCGTGGAGGAGCGCGGAGAGGACGACGACGACCTCTGCATCGTCGGCCGTCATCCGGTAGTCGCCGACCATCGACGGCTCGACGCCGTGCTTCGTGAGCTGACGCAGGAGCTTGAGCGCCATGTTCGTGACGATCTGGATGTGCACCCAGGAGTGGTCGTTGATCGAGAGCCGGGCCACTGCGTTCACGTTCGCGACGTGCCACCACGCCTTGACCTGATCGTCGGACTCCGACCCGGTCGAGCAGGCGGCGCAGCTTCTTGTTCCCGCGAGCGGGCACTCGGAGGTGCATCGCGGCGACCGCCTCGCCGGGGCTGAGGAGCGTGTCCCGGGCGGCGTCGAGCGCGAGGGACTCCTCGATCAGCTCGGACTCTGCGTCGCCTTCGGCCATCGTGTCGGCGCCGGGCGGCGCCGACACGGAGCCTAGACGCTCCCGGCTAGGTGACGGGAGGGGCGGCAGGAGCCGCAGGAGCCGCAGGCTCGGGCAGCGCCGCTTGTGCCGGAGCCGTGTTTCGCTCGACCGTTCGCAGCGAGTCGTGGATCCGGAAGATGACGATCAGGAGCTCGCAGTAGATCCTGACGAAGAGAGGGCCGAGGACGATGATGAGAAGGCCTCCCAGCGGCGAGTCTCCGAGGGCGGCGAGGCCGACCACGACCGAGCCGGCGACGCCGACCCAGAAGAGGACCTGAATGATGAGGGGCGTGACCATCTGTCGGAACGAGAAGAACTCCGGCCAGTTCACCTGGGCCTCCTGAATGTGGGGGACGCGACGCGTGGACGCTACGGCGTCCTGCGGACGGCAGTCGTCAGGCGACGTCCGCGGCCCAGTCGCCGTACAGCCGCGTGTACGCGCCGTCGGACTCGATGAGCTCGTCGTGCGTCCCCTGCTCGACGATCCGCCCGTGATCGAGGACCACGATGAGGTCGGCGCGGCGGATCGTCGACAGGCGATGCGCGATCACGAACGCGGTGCGGCCGGAGAGCAGCGTGCGTAGGCCGAGCTCGATGGTCCGCTCCGTACCGATGTCGACCGAGGACGTCGCCTCGTCGAGGATCAGGATGCGCGGGTCGGCGAGCAGTGCCCGCGCGAAGGCCACGAGCTGCCGCTGCCCGAGCGAGAGCCGGAAGCCGCGCTCGCCGAGTTCGGTGTCGTAGCCGCCGGGGAGCTCGGCGACGAACGCGTCGGCGCCGACTGCGCGGATCGCCGCCTCGATGTCGGCGCGGCTCGCGTCGGGGCGAGCGAAGGCGACGTTGTCGGCGAGCGTCCCGGCGAACAGGAAGCCCTCCTGCGGGACGATCCCGAGCTGTCGGCGGAGGGACGTCTGCGTGACGCCGCGGATGTCGTGCCCGTCGATCTCGATGCCGCCGCTCCGCGGGTCGTAGAAGCGTGCGAGGAGCTTCGCGACCGTGGACTTGCCTGCGCCCGTGTGCCCGACGAGCGCGACCGTCGTGCCGGCGGGGACGTCGAGGTCGAAGTCGTGCAGCACCTCCGGCAGGTCTCCGTAGCCGAAGGCGACGTGGTCGAAGTGGACGTGGCCGGAGATGCGAGGCAGCTCGCCGGCACCCGGCGCGTCGACGACCTCGGGGTCCTCGTCGAGCACGGCCAGGATCCGGTCGAGTGCCGCGGTCGCCGAGAGGAAGGTGTTGTAGAGCTGCGAGAGCTGCTGTACCGGGTCGAAGAAGTTCGCGAGGTAGAGGGTGAACGCGAAGAGCGTCCCCACGGTCAGGCTCGCGTCGAGCACGAGCCAGCCGCCGAAGCCGAGGACGATCGCGGTCGCGACCGACGACAGGACGTCGACTGCGGGGAAGTAGATCCCGTTCAGGACGACGGTCTCGTAGTTCGCCTCGCGGTAGCGCTCGTTCACGCCGCGGAACGTCGACTGGCTCGTCGGCTCGCGCGTGTACGACTGGACGACGCGCATCCCCGAGATGTCCTCGGCGAGCGTCGCCGTGACGAGGCCGAGCCGCTCGCGCACGTTGCGGTACGCGCGGTTCGAGCGGGACCGGAACCACGCCGTCACCGCGGCCATCAGCGGCAGCACGATCACGGTGGCGAGAGCGAGCCGCCAGTCGAGGATGAAGAGCACGGCCGCCGTGCCGACGAGCAGGAGTGAGTTCTGGACGAGGCTCGAGACGCCGTCGGTGACGAGCTGGTCGAGCGCTTCGACGTCGTTCGTGATGCGGCTGACGATCGCGCCCGTGCGGTTGCGCTCGTAGTAGCCGAGCGAGAGTCGCTGGAGGTGTGCGAAGAGCTGCGTGCGGAGGTCGGCGAGCCCGCGCTCGCCGACCCAGCCGGTGAAGTAGGTCTGGAGCCCGGACAGGACGAATGCGGCCGCGCCCGCGAGCAGGAACAGCACGACGACGACGGTGAGGAACGCGAGATCGCCCTCGGAGATGCCGTCGTCGATCGCGAGCTTCGTGAGATACGGCGGGAGCAGCGCGACGAGGGTGAAGGCGAGCAGCGTGACGACGGCGAGCGCCGAGCGACCGAGGGTACGGCCGCGCGAGGCGGACGAGCGCGCCGAGCCGGCGCCGCGTCTGCCGCCACGACCAGTCGTCGACGCGAGCGCCCCTGGCGTCGGAGAGGTGGCTGCCCGCCTGCCAGACCTTCACGGCGCCACCTTCCTTCGGGGCACCCCATCCCACCACCCGCCGCCATCGTAGTCCTGGCAACGGTACGGATGGGATACGGCTTCGTGACGAATGCGTGCCAACTGCCCGGGCACGACGACGTTCATCCGGCGACCACCTGCTGGAGGAGGCCGTGCTCGTGGATCTCACGGAAGAGCGGGCTCTCCGCGAGGAGCTCGGACTGCGTCCCGCGCGCGACGACGCGGCCGCGGTCGAGCACGACGATCTCGTCCGCAAGCGCGATCGTGGACAGGCGGTGGGCGATGATGATCGTGGTCCGGCCGCGCATGACCTCCTGCAACCCGGCACGGATCCTTGTCTCGGTCGTGGCGTCGACGGACGCGGTCGCGTCGTCCAGCACGAGGATCCGCGGGTCGATGAGCAGCGCCCGCGCGATTGCCACGCGCTGTCGCTGACCGCCGGAGAGCGTGATCCCGCGCTCGCCCACGACCGTGTCGTAGCCCTGCGGGAGCTCGAGGATGAACTCGTGCGCCTGCGCCGCCCGCGCGGCCGCCTCGACTGCCTCCTGCGGCGCCTGCGGGAGCCCGAACGCGATGTTGTCGCGGACGCTCGCCGAGAAGAGGAACGGATCCTGGGAGATGACTCCGACCTCGCGGCGCAGAGACCGCCGCTCGAGATCGCGGACGTCCACTCCGTCGACGAGGACACGCCCGGTGCTCACGTCGTAGAACCGGGGGACGAGCGCGGCGAGCGTCGTCTTGCCCGACCCGGTCCTGCCGATGAGCGCCACCGTCCGGCCGGCCGGTATCTCGAGATCGACGCCTTCGAGCACGAGGCGACCGGGCTCGTAGCCGAAGTCGACGCCCTCGTAGCGCACGGCGCCGGGCCCTTCGGGAAGCGGCCGCGCGCCCGGTCGGTCCGCGATCCCCTCGGGCTCGTCCAGCACCTCGAAGATCCGTTCCCCCGCGGCGACGGCGCGCTGCGCCTGGCCGATCCACATGCCGAGCATCCGCAGCGGCATCACGAGCATCGCCAGGAGCCAGTTGAAGGCGAAGAAGTCGCCGATCGACAGCGAGCCGGAGACGACCATGCGGCCCGCAACGAGCAGCACCGCGGCCTGCGCGACGATCGGCAGGAACGTGAGCAGCGGGACGTACAGCGCGCGCTGCCTGTTCGCCGCGAGCGTCCGCTCGAAGACCGAGTCCGCCGCTGTCGCGAACCGCTCCTCCCGGTGCTTCTCCTGCGCGAACGACTTGACGACGTGCACCCCGACGATGCTCTCCTCGGCAACCGTCGCGACGTCGGCGAGCTTCTGCTGCACGTCGCGGAGGACGGGGTGCGAGACCTTGCTGTAGCGCGCCGCCGTGTAGACGATGGCCGGCGTGATCGCGAGCGCGACCAGCGCGAGCTCCCAGCTGTAGAAGAAGAGCGCGACGGTCACGATGACGATCGTCGCGACGTGCTGCGCGAAGAAGATGAGGCCGTAGCCGAGGAAGAAGCGGACGGACTGGAGGTCGATCGTCGCGCGCGACATGAGCTGACCGGTCTGGCTGCGGTCGTAGAAGCCGAACGACAGTCGCAGGAGGTGCGAGTAGAGCTCGTCGCGCAGGTCGTACTCGACCCCCAGCGCCTGCCGTCCGGAGAGCAGGCGGCGGCCGACCATGAGCGCCGCCCGCACGATGCCGAGGACGAGGATCACCGCGATCGCGACGACGAGGACACGGGTGCTCTGGTCGCCCTCGAGCTCGTCGATCACGCGGCCGGAGACGACCGGGACGAGGATCCCGGCGACCTGCGAGCCGATCGCGAGCAGGGACGAGACGACGAGCGAGGCGCGGTACGGGCGGAGGAAGCCGAGCAGGCGCACGAACGTGCGTCTGCCGGGTCGCGGTCGCGTGGGATCCTCCTCGCCCGGCATGGCTTCGTAGGGTACGGATCGTGCTCGAGGCCGTGCCGAACGTCTCCGAGGGACGCGACGCGTCGGCGATCGAGGCGATGGCGGACGCGTTCGCGTCGACGGCACACTTGCTCGACATGCACTCGGACGCGGACCACCACCGGTCGGTGTTCACGCTCGCGGCCGAGCCCGACGCGCTCGTCGATGCGCTCGTCGTGGGCGCACGTCGCGCGGTCGAGCTCGTCGACCTGCGCGTCCACGACGGCGTGCACCCGCGCGTCGGGGCGATCGACGTCGTCCCGCTCGTGCCGCTCGCCGGCGGCGACCTCGAGCATGCGAAGGACGTCGCACTCGCCGTTGCGGGCAGGCTCGGCCACGAGCTCGGCCTCACCGTCTTCCTCTACGGCGAGGTCGGAGGCCGCAGGCGTCCCGCGTACTTCCGGCGCGGCGGGCTCGTCGGGCTCGAGCGGCGTGTGGCTGCAGGTGAGGTCGAGCCCGACTTCGGCCCACGCGCGATCGACCCGCGCTCGGGAGCGGTGCTCGTGGGCGCGCGCGCTCTGCTGGTCGCCTACAACGTCGAGCTCGCGACGGACGAGGTCGGTGTCGCGCGCACGATCGCCGCGGTGGTCCGGGAATCCGGGGGAGGATTGCCCGGCGTGCAGGCGATCGGCCTCCACCTGCCGCGCACCGGGCGCGTGCAGGTGAGCATGAACGTCCTCGACCTCGAGCGCTCGCCGCTCCATACCGTGTACGAGCGGGTGGGCGCCGAGGCCGCCGCGCGAGGGGTCCGGGTCGCGGGCGGCGAGCTCGTCGGGCTCGTCCCGGCCTCGGTCGTGGACGCAGCGCGCGCGGCCGGGGTGGACGTGCCCTGGCATCGACGCCTCGAGGACGCTCGAGCATGCGCTCGGAGGCGCGCTCTAGACTCGGGCCGTGACGGCGTCGATCGTCCTGACCGGCGAGGACCTCCGGGTCGCAGACGCGTGGGACGTCGCCGTCCACGGCACGCGGGTCGAGCTCTCGGAGGCTTCACGGATCCGCATGCGCGAGGCGCGCGCGCTCCTCGAGTCGATGAGCGGGGAGCACACGTACGGCGTCAACACGGGGTTCGGGCGCTTCGTGTCCGAGCGCGTCCCCGACGAGCTCGCCGAGGAGCTCCAGCTCCGCCTCCTGCGCAGCCACGCGTGCGGCGTCGGTGAGCCGTACACGGACGATGTGATCCGCGGAGCGATGCTGCTGCGGGCGAATGCGCTCGCGAAGGGCTTCTCGGGCGCGCGCGTGGAGACGGTGGAGCTGCTCGTCGAGTGCCTGAACCGCGGTGTCGTGCCGGTCGTGCCGTCCAGGGGATCGGTCGGGGCGAGCGGCGACCTCGCGCCGCTCGCGCACCTCGCGCTCCCGCTCGTCGGCGAGGGCGAGGCGACGGTCGAGGGCGAGCGGCTCACCGGCGCGGAGGCGCTCGGACGCGTCGGCCTCGAGCCGATCCGGCTCGCGACGAAGGAGGGCCTGTCGCTCGTCAACGGGACGCAGTTCATGGCGTCGATGTGCGCGCTCGGGATCGTGCGCGCGCGGCGGCTCGCAGCGACCGCCGACCTCGCCTGCGCGCTCTCGCTCGAGGCGCTGCAGGGCTCGCGGACGAGCTTCCTCCCCGCGGTGCATCGCTCGCGCCCGCTCAAGGGCCAGCTCGAGGCAGCGGACAACGTGTGGCGTCTCCTCGACGGCTCCGCAATCATCGAGTCGCACCGCTGGTGCGACAAGGTGCAGGACGCCTACGCGCTGCGCTGCGCGCCGCAGGTGCACGGCGCCTGTCGCGACCTCCTCGACTACGTCGAGGCGACGGTGAGCGTCGAGCTGAACGCGGCGACCGACAACCCGCTCGTCCTGCTCGAGGAGGGCGAGGTCGTCTCCGCCGGGAACTTCCACGGCCAGCCTCTGGCCTTCGCCCTCGACACGCTCGCCATGGCCGTCGCCGAGCTCGGCAGCATCTCCGAGCGCCGGACGGAGCGGCTCGTGAACCCGAACCTCTCGGAGGGCCTGCCGCCGTTCCTCGTCGAGCGAGGCGGGCTCAACTCCGGCTTCATGATCCCGCAGTACGTCGCAGCCGCGCTCGTGTCCGAGAACAAGGTGCTCGCGCACCCGGCCAGCGTCGACTCGATCCCGACGAGCGCCGGGCAGGAGGATCATGTGTCGATGGGCAACACCGCGGGGCTGAAGGCGCTGCAGGTGCTCGGGAACGTCGAGCGCACGCTCGCCATCGAGCTCCTCGCCGGGACGCAGGCCGTCGAGTTCCTCGCGCCGCTCCGGCCGGGGAAGGGCGTGGCGGCGGTGCACGACGTCGTGCGGACGCTCTCGGAGCGGCTCGTCGACGACCGCTCGCTGAGCGCGGACATCGAGCGCGTCGCTGACGCCATCCGCGACGGGGCGGTCGTCGCCGCGGCCGAGTCCGAGATCGGGGCGCTCGCGTGAGCGGGACCGCGACGCGCGAGACAGCGGTCGAGGCGCTCTGCGGCGATCTCTCACACATTCGCGCGCCGCGCGGGACGACGCTCAACGCGCGCTCGTGGCAGACCGAGGCGCCGCTCCGGATGCTCCTGAACAACCTCGATCCCGAGGTCGCCGAGCATCCCGAGCGGCTCGTCGTCTACGGCGGGAGCGGCCGCGCGGCGAGGAGCCACGACGCGCTCAAGGCGATCGTCCGCACGCTGCTCCGACTCGCCGACGACGAGACGCTGCTCGTCCAGAGCGGCAAGCCCGTCGGCGTCTTCCGGACGACGCCGGGAGCGCCGCGCGTGCTGATCGCGAACTCGCTGCTCGTGCCGAGGTGGGCGACGTGGGACGAGTTCCGCCGGCTCGAGGCCGAGGGCCTGACGATGTTCGGGCAGATGACCGCCGGGAGCTGGATCTACATCGGCACGCAGGGGATCCTGCAGGGGACGTACCAGACGTTCGCGGCCGCGGGAGAGACGCACTTCGGGAGCCCGGACCTCGCCGGGCGCACGGTGCTGACCGCGGGGCTCGGCGGCATGGGCGGCGCGCAGCCGCTCGCCGCGACGATGGCCGGTGCGGCAGCGCTCTGCGTCGAGGTCGACCCGTCTCGGATCGAGCGCCGGCTCGAGACGCGGTATCTCGACGAGGCGACGGACTCGCTCGACGACGCGCTCGCCCGCGTTCGGGAGGCTGCCGGTGAGGGGCGGGCGCTCTCGGTCGGGCTGCGTCGGGAACGCCGCCGACGTCGTCCCCGAGCTCGCGCGTCGCGGCGAGGCGTTCGACCTCGTCACCGACCAGACCGCGGCCCACGACCCGCTGACCGGATACGTGCCGCAGGGCCTCGACGTCGACGCGGCGGCCGAGCTCCGCGAGCGTGATCCCGCCGAGTACCTGCGACGCGCTCGCGCCTCGATCGCCGAGCACGTCCGCGGCCTGCTCGAGCTCGACCGGCAGGGCTGCCACGTCTTCGACTACGGGAACAACCTGCGCGGCGAGGCCCGCGACGCCGGCGTCGAGGACGCGTTCGCCTACCCCGGCTTCGTCCCTGCGTACATCCGCCCGCTCTTCTGCCGCGGCATCGGGCCGTTCCGCTGGGCCGCGCTCTCGGGTGACGAGGCGGACATCGCTGGCGATCGACGGCGAGCTCGAGCGCCTGTTCCCGGACGACGTCCTGCTTCGCCGCTGGCTCGAGCTCGCGCCCGGCCGGGTGGCGTTCCAGGGGCTTCCCGCGCGGATCTGCTGGCTCGGCTACGGCGACCGCGCCCGCGCCGGGCTCGCGATCAACGACCTCGTCCGCTCGGGCCGTGTGACTGCGCCGGTCGTCATCGGCCGCGACCACCTCGACTCGGGCTCGGTCGCGTCGCCGTACCGCGAGACCGAGGCGATGCGCGACGGCTCGGACGCGATCGCGGACTGGCCGATCCTGAACGCGCTCCTGAACGTCGCGGCCGGCGCGACCTGGGTCAGCGTCCACCACGGCGGCGGCGTCGGCATCGGCAACTCGATCCATGCCGGGATGGTCGTCGTCGCCGACGGCTCGGACGACGCGGCCGAGCGGCTCGAGCGCGTCCTCACGACCGATCCGGGAACGGGCGTCATGCGCCACGCGGACGCGGGCTACGAGGAGGCGCTCGACGTCGCGCGCACGACCGGGCTCGACCTGCCGTCGGTCGAGGATCGGTGAGCGCGGCGCAGGAGCGCCCGAGGCTCCTCGTCCGGGATCTCGCGCAGGTCGCCTCGCCTGCGGGCTGCGCCGCGCCGCTTCGCGGCGACGCGCTCGCCGAGGTCGAGCTGCTCGAGGACGCGTACGTCCTGTGCGAGGCGGGTCGCATCGCCGCGGTCGGGCGGATGTGCGATCTCGCGCTCGACGGCGACGTCGAGGAGCTCGACGGCCGCGGGCTGTCCGCGATTCCGGGGCTCGTCGACTGCCACACGCACGCCTGCTTCGCCGGCGACCGCGTCGCCGAGTTCGCTCTCGGTCGGCGGGTGCGAGCTACGAGGAGCTGCACGCAGCGGGCGGCGGCATCCTCTCGACCGTCCGGGCGACGCGCGCGGCCGGGGAGGACGGCCTCGCGGACGCGCTCGCGCGCCACGCCGGGTGGATGCTGCAGGCCGGGACGACGACGTTCGAGGCGAAGTCCGGCTACGGCCTCGACCGCGAGACCGAGCTCACGCAGCTCCGGGTCGTGCGGGCTGCCGGAGGCGTCCCGACCTGGCTCGGCGCGCACGCCGTCCCGCCCGAGCACGCCGACGCCGACGGCTACCTCGACTTCCTTCTCGCCGACGTGTTGCCGGAGGCGGCGGCTCTGGCCGAGGCCGCCGACGTCTTCCTCGAGCGTGGCACGTTCGACGCGGCGCAGGCGCGCCGCTACCTGGAGGCGTGCCGCGACGCCGGCCTCGCGCTTCGCCTGCACGGCGACCAGTTCACCGAGTCCGGGAGCGATCCCGCTTGCGATCGAGCTCGGTGCCCGCTCGGTCGATCACCTCGAGGCGACGGGAGAGGCCGGCGTCGCGGCACTCGCGGCGAGCGCGGTGGTCGGCGTCCTGCTCCCCGCGAGCGCGCTCTTCCTCGGCCGGCCGATGCCGCCGGGCCGCGCGCTCGTCGACGCGGGGGCGGCGATCGCGCTGGCGACGGACTTCAATCCCGGAAGCTCCTTCTGCGAGAGCCTCCCGCTCGTCTGTTCGCTCGCGTGCACCCAGCTCGGCCTCGCCCCGGAGGAGGCCCTCGCCGCCGTGACGGTGAACGCGGCTCACGTTCTCGCGCGCGCCGACCGCAAGGGACGGATCGCTGCGGGGCTCGATGCCGACCTCGTGCTCGTCGCGGGCGACGACTGGCGTCACGTCGCGTACCACCTCGGCGGGCCGGTCGTGCAGACCGTGATCCGAGGCGGCAAGGTGGCCTGGGCGCGCCGGGCATAATCGCGGGATGGCGACCCGCAAGCAGCGCCGCCGTCGCGCCAAGGACAAGCGGCACGAGTACGAGTACGTCTGGGAGGACGCGGAGGGCAACGAGCTCGCCCCGGAGGAGGCGCCCGAGGGGCAGGCGCCCACGGCCAAGCAGGCGACGTCGACCTCGTCCGGCCGCCGCGAGCCCGACCCTCCGTCGTGGCGTCGCACGCTCAGGCGCGCGGCAATCTTCGCGCCGATCATGCTCGTGACGGTGATGCTCCTGTCGAGCAACCTCTCGACGGGCGAGCAGCTCACGCAGACCGCCCTCATCGTCGGCATCTTCGTCCCGTTCAGCTTCATGCTCGACACGCTCTTCTACCGCTCGTACAAGCGGCGGCTGGACCGGCGAGCCGACGACGCCGCGCGCGGGAGCTGACGCAGCGCCACGGATGGCACCCCGGGTCGAACAGCTTTCGCTCGGTCCGATCGGGACGAACTGCTACGTCGTGCGCGCGGACGTGGCCGCCCCGGAGGCCGTCGTCGTCGACCCGAGCGGTGACGCGACCGAGCTCAGGCTCCTCCTCGCGCGCCTCGGTGCCCGCTGCGCGGCGATCCTCGTCACGCACGGGCACTGGGACCATCTCGTGGGCGTCGCCGACCTCGCCGAGGGCACCGGCGCACCGGTGCACATGCCCGAGGGCGAGCGCATGCTCCTGGAGGAGCCCGGCACTCCATGCGCCGATGGGAAGCGGGCATCGGGCCTACACGCCCGACGTGCTCCTCGCGGGAGGTGAGACGCTCGAGCTCGCAGGCATCCCGTTCGAGGTCCTCGCGGTTCCCGGGCACTCGCCGGCCCACGTCGCGTACTACACCGACCGCTGCCTGCTCTCCGGGGACGTCCTCTTCGCCGGCTCGGTGGGGCGGACCGACATTCCCGGCGCGGACTGGGAGACGCTCATGGCCTCGATCCGGATGCTCGTCGAGACGCTTCCGCCCGACACCGTCGTGTACCCGGGCCATGGGCCGATCACGACCATCGGCGACGAGCTCGCGCGGAACCCTTTCCTCGCGGACCTCCGCGCGGAGCGAGCCGGGTGAGCAAGCGGCCGCGCATCGAACGGCCGCGCGGAACGCACGACGTCACCCCGGCCGAGCAGCCGCTCTGGCGCCTGATCGTCGGCGAGGCCGAGCGCCTGTGCGCGGTGTACGGCTACCGGCCGGTCACGACGCCCGTCTTCGAGGACACGGCGCTCTTCGAGCGGACGTCGGGTGCCGGCTCGGACGTCGTCCAGAAGGAGATGTACACGTTCGAGGACCGGGGCGGCCGGTCGCTCACGCTGAGGCCGGAGGCGACGGCGCCGATCGCCCGCGCGTACGTCGAGAACGGCCTCCACCGCGAGCCGCAGCCGGTCAAGCTCTACACCGTCGGGACGATGTACCGCTACGCGGCGCCGCAGCGCGGCCGGTTCCGCGAGCACTGGCAGCTCTCCGTCGAGGCCTTCGGCTCCGAGCATCCGTCGATCGACGCGGAGGTGATCCAGCTTTACAACGCGCTCCTCGGGCGTCTCGGCGTGACCGAGTTCGAGCTCCGGGTCAACTCGATCGGCTGCCGCGAGTGCCGCCCGCACTACCTCGAGCGTCTCGGGACGTGGCTCGACGCGAACCGCGACCGACTCGACGATGCCGCGCACGAGAAGGCCGCGACGAGCCCGCTGCGTGTCTTCGACAACCTCGACGCCAGGCCGCCGGCGGTGCAGGATGCGCTGCTCGAGGCGCCCACGATCGGCGAGTCGCTCTGCGACGCCTGCCGCGCGCACTTCGCCGCGGTGCTCGCGGATCTCGACACGTACGGCGTCGAGCACACCGTCGTGCCGACTCTCGTGCGCGGGCTGGACTACTACACACGGACGACCTGGGAGTTCGTCGGGCCGGACGAGGGCGCGCAGAGCTCGATCTCCGGAGGAGGCCGCTACGACGGCCTCGTCGAGGAGATCGGAGGGCCGCCGACGCCCGGAGTCGGGTTCGGGGCGGGCGTGGAGCGGCTCGTGCTCGCGCTCGAGCGCGAGGGAGTGACACCGCCGGCGCCCGCGACGGAGGTCTACTTCGCGCTCGAGGCGGGAGCCGACCGCGGCCGTGTGGCCGGTTGGCTCCGCGAGCTTCGCGACCGCGGGATCGCGGCGGACACGGACTATGCCGGGAGGTCGCTGAAGGGCCAGCTCGGACACGCGGGCCGGCTCGGCGCGACGACGACGGTCGTCGTGGGGCCGGAGGGCGCGTCGATCCGGCGGACGGGCGCGGCGGACGAGGCGGTCGCGCTCGACGAGGTCTCTGCGAAGCTCCGCCCGTGACCTGGCGCGATCTCATGTGCGGCGAGCCTCGGCCGAGCGACGTCGGGCGCACGCTGACGCTCTCCGGCTGGGCGGCGCGCCGTCGTGATCACGGAGGGCTCGTCTTCGTCGACCTCCGCGACCACACGGGGCTGATGCAGCTCGTGGTCAACCCCGAGCGTGCGCCGGCCGCGGCCGAGCGCGCCAAGGAGATCCGGAACGAGTTCGTGCTCAGGGCGACGGGGGAGGTCGTCGGGCGCTCGGCCGAGACGGTGAATGCGGGCATGCCGACCGGCGAGGTCGAGCTCCACGTCGACGAGCTCGAGATCGTCTCGCGCTCGACGCCCTTGCCGTTCCAGCTCGACGAGGAGGGCGTGGACGAGACGTTGCGCCTCCGCTACCGCTGGCTCGACCTCCGGCGCGAGCGCATGCAGCGAAACCTTCGTCTGAGGTCCGTCGTCGTCTCGGCGATTCGGCGCTCGATGGACGAGCAGGGCTTCGTCGACGTGTGGACGCCGGGGCTCACGCTCGGGACGCCCGAGGGAGCTCGCGACTTCGTCGTTCCGGTGCGTCTCCAGCCGGGGAGCTTCTTCGCGCTCGCGCAGTCGCCGCAGCTCTTCAAGCAGCTCCTCATGGTCGGCGGCTTCGACCGCTACTACCAGATCGCGACGTGCTGGCGCGACGAGGATCTCCGGGCCGATCGCCAGTTCGAGTTCAGGCAGCTGGACCTCGAGCTCGCGTTCCCGACACGCGAGGACGTGCTCGAGGTGCTCGAACGGGTCGTCGTCGCCTCGTTCGAGGCCGTTGGGCGGCAGCCGCCGCAGCGACCTTTTCCGCGGCTCTCCTATGCGGAAGCGATGCTCCGCTACGGCTCGGACAAGCCCGACCTGCGGTTCGGTCTCGAGATTCAGGACGGAACCGAGGTGACCCGAGGCTCCGGTTTCGGTGTCTTCGCGAACGCGCCGGTCGTCCGGTACTTCGCCGTGCCGCGCGAGCTCTCGCGTGGTGAGCTCGCGAAGCTCGAGGACGTGGCGAAGGAGTGGGGTGCGAAGGGTCTCGCATATCTCGTGCGCGGAGCCGACGGCGACGTCCGGTCCCCGATCGCCAAGTTCCTGTCCCAGGCCGAGCTGGACGCGTTGGCAGGACCTCCCGGCTCGACCGTGCTCTTCGCGGCCGACTCTCAGACTTCCGTCGAGCGCGTGCTCGGGCTGCTTCGGCTCCACGTCGCCCGCGAGCTCGACCTGGTCGACGAGTCGCAGGACCTCTTCCACTGGATCCTCGACTTCCCGCTGTTCCAGCTCGACGACGAGACGGGCGCGTGGACGTTCGTGCATCACCCGTTCACGGGGCCGCTCGACGGGCACGAGTCACTGATCGAGGACGATCCCGGCAGCGCGCTCAGCCAGCACTACGACCTCGTCTGGAATGGCTGGGAGCTCGGCTCCGGCTCGATCAGGATCCACCGGACGGAGCTCCAGCAGAAGGTGTTCCGCGCCATGGGGATGACGGACGAGGAAGCGCGCGCGAAGTTCGGCTGGTTCCTCGACGCGCTCCAGATGGGCGCGCCGCCACACGGCGGCTTCGCCATGGGGCTCGATCGGTTCGTCGCGCTGCTCGCCGGCGAGCCGAACATCCGCGAGATCATCGCCTTCCCGAAGGTGTCGAGCGGCGCGGACCCGTTGACGGGAGCGCCGGCAGCGGTGCCTGCGGAGGCGCTCGCCGAGCTCGGCATTCGCCTGGCCGAGCCTCCTGCGCCGCCTGGCGCGTGACGTCGTTCGCCGAGCGAAAGCCCTGAATCGTGACGATGACGTCACCCACGCATGACAGATTCCTCGATACGGTGACTACAGGGATCCGGGGATCCCCTTGGGGGCGTTTGGGCTCTGGTTGTCGAGCCGGCGCGACGCCCGGTACGAGCTACTCGGCGAGGGCGGCGCGGTTGCGCACGCCCATCCCGACCCAGCGGCCGAGCCCGAAGCGCTCGTAGAACGGGACGAGCTCCTCGTCACAGCACAGGTCGACCATGTACACGCCCTCGAGACGTTCGAGCATCCGGCGGACGAGCTCGGAGCCGATGCCGCGTCCCTGGTACTCGGGGAGCACCTCGAGCAGCGGGAGGTACGCACTGATCACTCCGTCGCCGACCGCAGTGACGAACCCGACGACACGGCCGCTCTCGGTGTCGCGGGCCAGGACGACGTGAGCGCTCCCTCGGAGGAGGCTCAGATGGCGCTGCGGCGACGGGGGAGTGGGCCAGCCGACGAAGAAGCCCTCCAGCTGGTCGGCGGGCAGGTCGTCGAGAGTCGTCTTGTACTCGATCATGCGCGCACCGTAGCCGCCCCAGCCGCGACACTTCCCTCGTGACCCAGGACTTCGCCCAGCGCCTCGTCGTCCTCGCCGCGGTGGCGTTGCTCGCCGCGGTCTCGGCGCTCGCGGTCGTCGAGCGGCGCGACCAGAGCGACAGCGGCGGGCTGACGAGCGCACCGGCGCCGGCGGGATGGAACGTCGCCTTCGCCGGTTCCCGCGGCGCGACCGGCGACGCGCAGCGCACGACCTGCGGGCAGGTGCTGGCCCCGCAGTCGCTCGGCGTCACGCACCCGGTGCTCCCCTGCGGCGCGAAGCTGATCCTCCGGAACGGCGACGAGCAGGTGCTCTCCGAGGTGATCGACAACGCCCTGGTGGAACCCGGCCGCCAGCTCGAGGTGACGGAGGCGCTCGCGGTCATGCTCGACCTCGAGCAGACGGCCGAGATCGAATGGCGCTTCGCCACGGAGTCGTCGGGCAGCTAGACTCGCGCGGCTCGACCCTGTGCGTGGCCCCGGCTCAAACGTGAACCAACGCTCACGTGAAGGGAGCCGGCGTCGGAGATAGGCGTTGCCGACGCTCCGCACGGCACCCACCTGGCAGGTCCAGGTTCGCAACGGCCGGGGAATCATCGGCAGGGTGGAGCACGTCCGCCGGAGCTCGTGAAGGCATCGTCTAGCCTGGGATCCATGAGGCGAGCCGAGGTCGTAGGCGACGCGACGCGCGGCGGCGAGTGGGCTGCCGTACGTCTCGTCGTGGAGGGCGACCTGATCGTCGAGGCGGACGCCCCGGGTCTAGGGCCGCTCGCCGGCCTCACCATGCTCGAGGCCGCTGTCGTCGGCGGTCCTCCGCTCGCCGTGGAGGCGCTCGCGGCCGCGCTGGGGCAGGTGTTCGTCGCCGAGCCTCGCGCAGGACGCGTGCTGGTCGCGATGAGCGGCGGCGTCGACAGCGCCGTCACGCTCCTGCGCGCCGTGCCGAACGCGATCGGGGTCACCCTGCGCCTCTGGCAGGACCCGGCGGGACCTTCCGCGGAACGCGCCTGCTGCTCGCCGGAAGCAGTCGCACAGGCGCGGGCGACGTGCCACTCGCTCGGCGCCCCGCACGTGACACTCGACCTTCGTGAGGAGTTCCTGCGCGCCGTCGTCGATCCGTTTGCAGCCGGGTACGCGGCCGGCGAGACGCCGAACCCGTGCACGAGCTGCAACGGCGTGTTTCGCTTCGACGCGCTTCTCGCGTTCCTCGAGCGCGCGGGCGCCGAGATGCTTTGGACCGGCCACTACGCGCGCATCGTCGAGCGCGACGGCCGGCCGCTCGTCGGCCGAGCGGCGGACCCGGAGAAGGATCAGTCGTACATGCTCGCGACGCTCGATCCGGCGTTGCTCACGCGCATCCGCTTCCCGCTCGGCGACCAGACCAAGGACGAGACGCGGGCGGAGGCCCACCGCGCCGGCCTCCCCGCGGCGACGCGGGCCGAGAGCCAGGAGGCGTGCTTCCTCGCGGGCGGCGACTATCGCGGCTTCCTCCAGCGTCGGGGCCTGCGGTCGGTGGAAGGGGTCGTCGTCGACGAGGACGGGCGCGAGCTCGGCGCGCACTCCGGCTACTGGCACTTCACGCCGGGACAGCGGCGAGGCCTGCGCGTGGCCGCCGGACGCCCGCTCTACGTGCTGCGAACCGAGCCGGCGACGAACCAGGTGGTCGTCGGCCCGCTCGACCGGTTGGGCGCGACGCGGGTCCGCGCGAGCGGTCGTCTCTATGCGGCGGTCGAGCGGGCGACGGTGAAGCTCCGGTATCGATCGACGCCGTTGGCGACGCAGGTGTCCGCGTCGGGCGACGGGTTCTCGCTCGAGCTCGACGAGCCCGCTCAGGCTCCCGCGGTCGGCCAGGTCGCGGCTCTCTACGACGACGACGCCCTCGTGGGCGCCGGGGTGGTCACCGCCGTCGGCTGAGGACGCTCGACTAGGATCCCGCCGATGAGCCTTGCCGTCTCCTCGGGCGAAGTCCTCGACTACGCGCTCGTGTTCTTCTTCATCGCGAGCGGCCTCGGCCTCGCGTACATGCTCTTCCGGCTGGGTGGCACGTTCGCGAGGCTCTCCTCGCTCGTCAAGGGCACCGAGCAAGAGCTCGTCCCCGTCTTCACCAAGACGGGCGGCACCGTCGATCGCGTCAACCTCCAGCTTGACAAGCTCGACGTCGTCACCGACAGCGCGGTCTCGATGGCGGACAGTGCCGACACGGCCGTCCGGGCCGTTTCGACCGCGGTCACCGCGCCGGTGAGGAAGGTCAGCGGGCTCTCGGCCGCTATCTCGCACGGCACCGCCGCGTTCCGCGCCCGGCGCGACTTCGGCGAGGCGCGACGCGTTGCCAGGGAAGCGGCGGCGAAGCGCGAGGCCGAGCTCGACGAGGAGCTCCGCGCCGCCGGCCGGCCTTCTCCGCCGGCCGCCTGATACTCGCGGCTCGCTCGTAGAATTCCGGGATGCGCACGACGGCCGAGCTCCGCGAGGGCTTCCTCTCGTTCTTCGAGGAGCGCGGGCACCTGCGCGTCCCCTCGGCGTCGCTCGTCCCGCGGGCCGACGATCACTCGAGCCTCCTCACGACAGCCGGCATGCAGCCGCAGATGCCGTTCTTCCTCGGCCTCGAGCCGCCGCCGGCACCGCTCACCACGACGTCGCAGAAGGTCTTCCGCACGGTCGACATCGACGAGGTGGGCCTCGACGGCCACCACCTGACGTTCTTCGAGATGCTCGGGAACTTCTCGTTCGGGCAGTACTTCAAGGAAGGCGCGATCGCGTTCGCGACGGAGTTCGTCCAGGAGCACATGAAGCTCGACTGGGATCGCGTCTGGGTCACCGTGCATGCGGGCGACCCGCAGTTCGAGCTCGGTCCCGACCAGGACGCGATCGACCTCTGGGAGCGGGTCGGCATGCCGAAGGAGCGCATCGTCCCGCTTCCGACCTCCGAGAACTTCTGGTCCGTCGGAGGGCCGGGCCCGTGCGGGCCGGACTCCGAGATCTACTGGGACTGGGGCCCCGAGCACGGTTGCGGCGAGCCGGATTGCGCACCCGCCTGCACACGCTGCGATCGCTTCCTGGAGTTCTGGAACCTCGTGTTCATGACCTACGAGCAGCATGCGGACGGAACGCTGACGCCGCTGCCTGCGCAGAACATCGACACCGGGCTCGGCCTCGAGCGCGGCGCGGCCATCCTCCAGGACGTCCGCACGGTCTACGAGACCGACGGTTACCGGCAGATCATGGACTGGATCGCGGCGGAGTCGGGCGCTGCCTACGGCGACTCGCCGACGGCGACGAAGGCCCACCGGATTCTCGCCGACCACGGCCGGGGGATGACCTTCCTCGTCGGCGACGGCGTGACGCCGTCCAACGAGGGTCGCGGCTACGTCCTCCGCCGGATCATCCGGCGGGCGGTCCAGCAGGCGCAGCGCATCGGGCTCGGTGACGTGCACCGGCTCTCGGCGGTCGTCGTGTCGCAGATGGGCGACGCGTATCCGGAGCTCCGCGAGCGAGCGCCCGAGATCGAGCGCGTCGTCCGGCTCGAGGAGGAGCGCTTCCTCGAGACGCTCGAACGTGGGCTCAAGCTCTTCGAGGAGCTGGCCGACAGGGACGC
Organism: uncultured Actinomycetes bacterium; assembly: GCA_963770595.1. Taxonomy (GTDB): domain Bacteria; phylum Actinomycetota; class Thermoleophilia; order Gaiellales; family Gaiellaceae; genus GMQP-bins7. The sequence continues at coordinate 240,793 of CAVYQG010000001.1, forward strand.
GATCTCCGGCGAGGAGGCGTTCACGCTCGCGGCGACGTACGGGTTCCCCGTCGAGCTCACGGCCGAGCTCGCCGCGGAGCGCGGTCAGGCCCTGGATCTCGACGGCTATGCGGTCGCGATGGAGGAGCATCGCGAGGTGTCGCGCGCTCCGGGTGGCGGCGAGCAGCAGCGCGCCGCCGAGTTCGCGCGCGCTGCCGACTTCGCAACGGAGTTCGTGGGCTACGCGAAGACGGACGCCCTCACTCAGATCGGCGCGCTCCGTGAGCTCGAAGACGGGCTCTTCCTCGCGAAGCTGCGCGAGTCGCCCTTCTACCCGGCGGGCGGCGGGCAGGTCACGGATGCCGGGTACGTCGAGCTGGACGACGGGTCGGCGGACCCGGGCGGAGCTCGTCGAGGCGTACCGGATCGAGGACGACCAGGCGTTGCTGCTTCGTGGGACCGGCTTCGCCGAGGGCGATCGCGTGCGAGCGGTCGTGCCGTGGAGCACCCGTTTCCCGACGATGGCGAACCACACGGGCACGCATCTGCTCCACCAGGCGCTGCGCGACGTGCTAGGCGACCACGTGCGGCAGGCAGGCTCTGCGGTGCGGCCCGACAAGCTCCGCTTCGACTTCACGCACGACCAGGCGTTGACGGCCGAGCAACGCGCGGAGATCGAGCGCCGCGCGAACGAGCGGATCTTCGACGCCCTCCCGGTGAACGTCTTCGAGACGCCGATCGACGAGGCGCGGCGCCTGGGCGCGACGATGCTCTTCGGCGAGAAGTACGGCGACGTCGTCCGCGTCGTGGAGGTGCCCGGGTACTCCCTCGAGCTCTGCGGGGGCACCCACGTCACGACGACCGCCGAGATCGGGGCCCTCGCGATCCTCTCCGAGGGATCCGTGGGCGCGGGCGTGCGGCGGATCGAGGCGGTGACCTCGGGTGACGCGTGGGCGTTTCTCGATGCACGGTCGCGCGAGCTCGACGACCTGCGCGCGGAGCTCGAGACCCTGCGGAAGGAGGCGAAGCAGCGTCCGGTCGCAGCTGCCCCCGTCGAGGACGTCGCCGCCGAGATTCGCGTCGAGGGCGGCGTCAACGTCATCGTGCAGTCGGTCGAGGGGCTCGACGCGGATGCGCTCCTCGACCTCTCCGACCGCTTCAAGCAGCGCCACGCGCCGGCCGCGATCGTCCTCGGCTCGCGCGAGGACGGCCGCGTGCACCTCGTCGCGAACTTCGACGCGACCGTCGCAGACCGCGTCAGCGCGTCCGACGTCGTGCGCGGCGCGGCAGCGATCGTGGGCGGAGGCGGCGGCGGCCGGCCGACGATGGCGCGGGCCGGGGGCAAGGACCCCGAGAAGCTGCCCGACGCTCTGGCAGAGGCGGAGCGACTGATACTCGCCGCACTGTGAAGGTGCTCGCGCTCGACTACGGCGCCGCACGCACCGGCGTCGCGGTCTCGGACGACACGGGGACGATCGCCAGGCCGCTCGGGGTCGTGGAGCGCGCGGCGACCCGCGACGGGCTGGCGGAGATCGCGCGGATCCTGGGTGAGGAAGGCGCCGCGCTCGTCGTCGTCGGCCTACCGCTGACGTTGCGGGGCGAGCGCGGGGAGCAGGCGCGCGAGACGGAGGCGTTCGTCGAGGCCCTGCGTGGAGTGCTGGACGTCCCGGTGGAGACCTACGACGAGCGGTTCACGACCACGATCGCAGCGAGCGGCGGTGGCTCGGCGCCGGAGGACGCCCGTGCGGCGGCTCACCTGCTCGACGGCTACCTGGAGCGGCTGCGCGCGTGACGCGTCGGCTCGTGACATCCGTCGCCGCGATGGTGGCGCTGCTGGCGCTCGCCGGCTGCCGTCACGAGGACCCGCCGCCTCCGCCCGTCGAGACCGCCCCGCCGCTGGCGCGGCTTCGCATCATCTTCCCCGAGGGCTTCACACGCCGCGAGATGGCGGACCGAGTCGCGGCCGTGCGGGACATCGCGATCGCCGAGCGCGGCGTGACGCCGAGGCTCACGAAGCCCGGGTATCTCGAGGCCAGCGGCGCCGCGGTGCCGCCCGCTGCGTTCCGCAAGGACTGGGCGCGCAGCTCGATCGAGGGTTTCCTCTTCCCGGCGACGTACGAGTTCACCCGGCTCACGCCGTCGGCGCGCCTCGTCTCGACCAGCTGAGGACGTTCGGGCGCCAGTGGCGGAAGGTCGACCTGCGGTACGCACGGTCGAAGAACCTGACGCCGTACGACGTGCTCATCATCGCGTCGATGATCGAGAAGGAGACGGTCGCGCCCGAGGAGCGCAGGCTCGTCGCGGCGGTCGATCTACAACCGGTTGCGGAACGACATGCCGCTCGGCATCGACGCGACCATTCGGTACGGACGCGAACGTGCCGGGGACGGAGCCGCTCAGGCAGTCCGACCTCGAGAGCGACGACCCGTACAACACGCGCAATCGCCTCGGGCTGCCGCCGACGCCGATCTCGAACCCCGGTCTCGCGTCGATGCAGGCCGCGGCGCAGGCCCGCCGCGGTCGACTACCTCTACTTCGTGCGCAAGCCGGACGGCGTGCATCACTTCTTCACGAACAGCGAGGCGGAGTTCTGCCAGCGGTCGCTCGAGTACGGCTACGGCGGCTGCTGACCGTTCTGGACGGATCCTGAAGAGCGTCTTTCGGAGCGGGCCGCGCGTACGTACCGTCTTCCCCGCGGAGGGTGAGAGCCCAAGGCGGGCTACACGCTTGACAAGCGTCGTGACCGGTTCGCCACCGGTTCCGGTTCGAGTCCGGCGCCCTCCGCCGAGGGACTGACGGCGACGAGAGCGCTCGGGAGTGGCGACCCGGTGTCGGCGCTCTCGCCGTCTCAGCCGCCGGCGCGGTCGGCTACCCTGTCGAGGCTTGTCAAGCGTGCCGTCCGGGGTGGCTCCCCGGGCCTTGGGCGTTTCGCAGCAGCGACCCGCTTCGGCGGGTCGCTGCGTCTTCCGGGGATACTCCGAGGCCATGCCCGCCCGACTCCGAGCACTCACCTCGCCGGTGGTCGCGTGACCGGGATCTCGGGCACGACACGGCTCGTCGGCGTCGTCGGCTGGCCCGTCGAGCACTCGCTCTCGCCGCGCATGCACAACGCGGCCTTCGCCGCGCTCGGGCTCGACTGGACGTTCGTCCCGCTCCCGACGCCGCCCGGCTCGCTCGAGGAGGCCCTGCGCGGCCTGCGTCGCGCTCGGGTTCGCCGGCGCGAGCGTGACGACGCCGCACAAGCACGAGGCCGCCCGGCTGACCCGATGCCGACGCGCTGTCGGTGAACACGCTCGTCGTCCGCGACGGCCGGATCGAGGGCCACTCGACCGACGCCGCCGTCATCGCCGGTCTCACGGCCGAGCGGCCCGCCGTGCTCGGCGACGGCGGCGCGGCGACCGCATTCGTCCAGGCGCTCCCGCACGCGCTCCGCTTCTCGCGCCGGGGCGACTGGCCCCCCGACGTCGCGGCGGCCGATCTCGTCGTCAACGCGACCTCGGAGCGTGACGAGGTGCTCGTCGAGCTCGGACCGGGGCAGACGCTCGTCGACCTCCCGTACCCGGAGACCGCGACCGCCGCCGCCGCCAGGGACGCGGGCGCGGACGTCGTCGACGGGCTCGAGGTCCTCGTCGCCCAGGGCGCCGCGTGCGTTCGAGCTCTGGACGGGTGAGCAGGCACCGATCGAGACGATGCGCGCGGCACTAGGCTTGACGCCGTGACGCTCGGCCTGGTCACTGCCGGCGAGTCGCACGGCCCCGCGCTCGTCGCGATCCTGACCGGGCTGCCCGCAGGGCTCCGCCTCGATCGAGACGCGATCGAGGACGACCTCCGCCGCCGCCGCGCGGGCTACGGCCGCAGCCCGCGCCAGCAGCTCGAGCAGGACGAGGTCGAGGTACTCGCGGGCCTGCGCCACGGCCTGACGCTCGGCACGCCGCTCGCACTCGTCGTCCGGAACCGGGATCACGAGAACTGGGCCTGGGGAATGAGCCCGTGGCCGCCCGAGGGCGAGCCCGCCGGCAAGGGAGCGAGCCCCGTCACGCTCCCGCGTCCGGGCCACGCCGACCTCGCGGGCGCCCTCAAGTACGGCCACGACGACGTCCGGAACGCGCTCGAGCGCGCGAGCGCGCGACAGACGGCGGTCCAGGTCGCCGCCGGGTCGGTTGCGAAGACGCTGCTCCGCGAGATCGGCGTCTCCGTCGCCGGGCGGGTGATCGAGATCGGAGGCGAGGCGACCGAGGACGGATGGATACGCGCGACCGACTCCGCCCGCTCCGACCGCGACACGCTCGGAGGCATCGTCGAGGTCGTCGCCGAGGGTGTCCCGCCGGGTCTCGGCTCGTACGCGGAGAAGGGCGACCGCCTCGACGCCCGGCTCGCCGCCGCCCTGATGGGCGTCCAGGCGGTGAAGGGCGTCGAGATCGGGCAGGGCTTCGCGCTCGCGGGCCTCCGTGGCTCGGAGGCTCACGACGAGATCGAGCCCGGCCTGACGCGCAGCACGAACCGCGCCGGCGGGATCGAGGGCGGCGTCACGAACGGCCAGCCGGTCGTCGTCCGCGCGGCGATGAAGCCACTGCCGACCCTGATGCGGCCGCTTCGCTCCGTCGACCTCGCGACCGGTGATCCTGCCGACGCGCTCGTCGAGCGCAGCGACGTCCAGGCGGTCGAGGCGCTCGCCGTCGTCGCCGAGGGCGCTGTCGCCTGGGAGCTCGCGCAGGGCCGCGCGCGAGAAGCTCGGCGGAGATGCGCTCGTGGACTTCACGGCCGCCCACCGCGCGTACCTCGAGAGGATCGCCTGGACCGGCCGCTGAACGCGCTCGGCCGGCACGTCGCGCTCGTGGGCTTCATGGGAGCGGGCAAGTCGACCCTCGGCCCCGAGCTGGCGGCGCGGCTCGACCGCCGGTTCGTCTCCGTGGACGCGCTGGTCGAGGAGCGCGCGAACACGAGCGTCGCGGACCTGTTCGTCGAGCGGGGAGAAGCCGAGTTCCGCGAGCTCGAGGAGCGCGCGGCGCTGGACGTCCTCGAGCGGCGCGACGAGGTCGTGGTCGAGATCGGCGGCGGCGGTCTCGGCTCGCAGGCGACCTGCGACGCGATCGCCGCGAGCGCGTTCGCGGTTCTCGTCGAGACGACTCCGGAGGAGGCGTGGGAGCGAATCGCGGCGAGCGGTCGCCCTCTCGCCCGCGACCCCGGTCAGCTGGCCGCGCTCTTCGAGCTCCGCAAGGAACGCTACGAGGCCGTCGCGGACGGAACGGCCCGCGACGTCGACGGCGCCGTCCTCGCCGCCGCCGGCGATCAGCGCCGGGCCGGGCGAGGCCGACCGGCTCGAGGAGCTCGTTCCCGGATCGGGCGAGATTGCACTGGTCGTCGACCCGAACGTCGACGCACTCCACGGGCCGCGCGTGCGGAGCGCCCTCGTCGCCCGTCTGGTCGCGACCCACGTCGTCCCCGCGGGCGAGGCGGCGAAGACGCCGGACGAGGCGCTCCGGCTCTGGCGCGGCCTGACGCTCGATCGCGGCGGCACGGTCGTCGCCCTCGGGGGAGGGTCGACGACCGACCTCGCCGGGTTCGCAGCCGCGACGCACCTGCGCGGGGTCCAGTGGGTGCCGGTGCCGACGACTCTCGTCGGCCAGGTCGACGCGGCGATCGGCGGGAAGGTCGCCGTCGACCTCGACGAGGGCAAGAACCTCGTCGGAGCGTTCCACTGGCCCGCCCGCGCCGTCCTCGACCCCGACCTGCTGGCGACGCTCCCGGCGGCGGAGCTCGCCAACGGCCGCGCCGAGGTCGTGAAGACGGGTCTGCTCGCGGGCGAGCGCCTCTGGGAGCTCGAGCTGCCCGAGCAGGTGCGTCGCTGCGCCGCGTTCAAGGCCGCAGTGTGCCTCCGCGACCCGCTCGATCGCGGCGGCCGCGCGCAGCTCAACCTCGGGCACACGTTCGCGCACGCGCTCGAGGCGGCCTCGGGGCACGTGCTCCCGCACGGCCGGGCCGTCGCGCTCGGCCTCGTCGCGGCGCTCCGGCTCTCCGGCCTCGACGAGCAGGCGCGCGAGCTCGGCTGGATCCTGGACACGAAGCCCGTCCCGGTCGACGCCGACATCGCGTGGGCATCGCTCCTCCGTGACAAGAAGCGCGTCGGCGAGACACCTCGGCTCGTCCTTCTCGACGCACCCGGGAAGCCACGCGTCGGCGTCGAGGTCCCGCAGGCCGAGCTGCGGTCTGCCCTCGAGTCCCTGATCGTCTAGATGACCGATGCCACGAGATCGTCGTCTCCGGGGCGGGAGCGGCCCCGACGCGCCAGATCGCGCATCCGGACGCGCGAGATCTTGGCGTCGATCATCTAAGGTCGGCGCGTGCGGATCGTCGTCCTGAACGGCGTCAACCTCGACGTCCTCGGGCGGCGGGACCCGGAGCTGTACGGCGGCGTCACGCTCTCCGAGCTCGAGACGCGGATCTACCAGTGGGCCTCCGAGCTCGGGTGCACGGTCCGCTGCCGGCAGACGAACCACGAGGGCGAGTTCGTCGACTGGTGCCACGACGCGCTCGACTGGGCGGACGCGGTCATCGCGAACCCGGGCGCGTGGGGCCACTACTCGTGGGCGATCCGCGACGCCGTCGACCTGTTCTCCGTCCCGTTCGTCGAGGTGCACCTCTCGAACGTCGACGAGCGCGAGGAGTGGCGGCGATTTTCGGTGCTCGAAGGCCTGACGACTGCGAGGATCGTCGGCAAGGGCCCGGAGGGCTACCGCGAGGCGCTCGAGCTCATCGTGAAGGGCGCGTCCTGAGCCGGATCGAGCGGCTCGCCGCGCTCCTCGAGGAGCCTCTCCTCGTCGCTGGGCCGCCGTACGTCGTCGGCGGCCAGGTGAACGTCCGCTACCTGACGGGCCTCTCGAGCTCGAACTCCGCCGTTCTCGTCGAGCCCGACGGTACGGCCACGCTGTACGCCGACTTCCGCTACGCGCAGCGGGGACGCGCGGTCGAGGGAGTGACGTTCGTCGAGACTCCGCGCGCCCTCCTTCCGGCGATCGGAGCCGAGCTGGCCGGGCGCCGGGTCGGGTTCGAGCAGGATCACCTGCCGTATGCCGGTTACCGGGCGCTCGCCGACGCAGGCGTCGAGCTGTCCCCGACCTCCGGTCTCGTCGAGTCGCTCCGCGCGGTGAAGGACGACACGGAGATCGAGGTCATGCGCCGCGCCGGCGCGCTCTCGGACGAGGTGTTCGGGGCGCTCTCGCAGGAGCGGTTCAGCGGGCGCACCGAGCGCGAGCTCGCGTGGTGGGTCGAGCGAGGCTTCCGCGACGCCGGTGCGGAGGGTGTCTCGTTCGGCACCGTGGTCGCCGCCGGCGACACGGGCACGAGCCCGCACGCCGTGCCGGGCGACACGCCGATCGAGCCAGGCGTCCTCGTCACGGTCGACGCCGGATGCCTCGTCGACGGGTACTGCTCGGACTGCACGCGCACGTTCGCGGTCGGAGAGATTCCCGACCGGCTCGCCTGGATCCACGCGCTCTGCCTCGAGGCGCAGCTCGCCGGGCTTGCCGCGGTGGCGCCGGGCGTTGCGGGCAAGGACGCCGACGCGGCCGCGCGCGACGTCATCGAGGCCGCGAGTCTCGGCTGGGCGTTCGGTCACGGGCTGGGGCACGGCGTCGGGCTCCAGATCCACGAAGCCCCGACGCTGCGCGTGGAGTCGACGGACGTGCTCGAGCCCGGGAACGTCGTCTCCGTCGAGCCCGGGATCTACCTCCCCGGCGAGGGCGGCGTACGCATCGAGGACCTCGTCCTCGTCACGGAGGACGGCGCCGAGCGGCTCACGACAGTTCACGAAGGAGCTGCTCACGGTCGAGTAGGAGCGGCACGCTCGCGCGCTCCTGCCTCCTCCACGCGCTCCAGCAGGTCGTACGGCACCGCGACGCCGAAGCGCTCCCGGAGCAGGTACAGCTCGCGGTAGTCCTTCTCGGTCAGCTCGTAGCCCGCATGGACGAGCACCTGCGTCTCCGCGTCGAGACAGCGCACGGCTCTCCCGCTGACGCTGCCGCGTCCGGCGAACCCGGCGGCGGGATAGGTCCACGAGCGTCCGTCGTCCATCTCGTAGACTCCGCCGCCGCTCGCGTCGAAGGTGACCGGATGCACGTCCACCTGCCGCCCGGCCGGGTCCACGAGGACGAAGCTTCTCGGCGCGCCGCCGGCGACGAGCTCGTAGCCGAGCCGTCCGAGCACCTCGACGACGCGGGCTGCGTGCCGGAGCTCCGCGACGAGGTCGAGGTCGTCGTGCGTCCGGGTCTCGCGCTCGAGGAGCGCGTCCACGCCCCAGCCGCCGTCGAGCCAGACGTCGACGCCGTGGTCCTCGAGCGCGTCGACGACCGCGAGCAGGCTCTCGGCGTCCATGGGCACGCTCGGCTGCCGGCCCCGGTACGCCCTCTGGGTCATGGCGAGACTCTAGGCCGACGCTTGCCGCCGCCGGTGCGCCGAAGGCGAGACGAGCCTCGCCCCTACAATCCTCCGCGATGGCGGAGACGGTCTCGACCAACCAGTTCCGGAACGGGATGCACATCGAGCTCGACGGCGCCGTCTGGCGCATCGTCGAGTTCCAGCACGTCAAGCCCGGCAAGGGCGGCGCGTTCGTCCGCACGAAGCTGAAGGCGCTCGAGTCGGGGTCGGTCGTCGACAAGACGTTCCGGGCGGGGGAGAAGTTCTCGCGCGTCCACACCGAGGTCAAGAACGTCCAGTTCCTCTACGACGACGGCTCCGAGGCGCACTTCATGGACGAGGAGACGTTCGACCAGTTCGGGCTCGCGCATGCCGAGGTGGCGGACGCGCTCGCGTACCTCGTCCCCTCGAGCACCGTGCAGATGCTCGCCGTCGACGGCAAGCCGGCCGGGCTGCAGCTTCCGTCCTCCGTCGAGCTCGAGGTCGCGGAGACGGAGCCCGCGGTTCGCGGCGACACGGTGACCAACGTGACGAAGCCTGCGACCCTCGAAACCGGGGCCGTCGTGCAGGTGCCGCTCTTCGTTGGCACGGGCGAGCGGATCAAGGTCGACCCCCGCGAGGGTCGCTACATCTCGCGCGCCTGACGGCGTTTCGCCCGCTTCCGGGCGCCGCTAAGGTCCAGGGTCGTGCCGAAGCTCGTCGACACGACTATCCGACTGCTCTCGCAGGAGCCGCTCGCCGGGCAGCTCCCGACCGCGGAGATCCTCCGTGTCGCGGAGATCCTCGACCAGGCCGGCTTCGCGTGCCTGGAGGTCTCGGGCGGCGGTGTGTTCGACGCGACCGTCCGGCGGCGCATGGAGAGCCCGTGGGAACGGATCCGCGCGATCAAGGCACGCGTCTCGACGCCGCTCGGGATCGCGCTCCGCGGCCGCTTTCTCGTCGGCTCGCAGCCGGTGTCCGGCGACATCGTCGTCCGCTTCGTGGCGTGCGCGGCCGAGAACGGGATCGAGGTCTTCCGGCTGCACGACCCGCTGAACGACGTCTCGAACCTCCGCGAGGCCGGCGCTGCGATCACGAGCGCGGGCGGTGCATTCCACGCCGGGCTCGTCTACAGCCCCGGCCGCACCGGTGAGACCGACACGCTCGTCGAGGAGGCGCGGAAGCTCCCCGAGCTCGGCGCGACGCCGAGTGCTCGTCAACGACCCGACCGGAGCGCTCGTCCCGCACCTCGCGCAGGAGCTCGTCACCCGGATCCGCGAGGCCAGCGAGCTGCCCGTCGGCTTCTACGTCCAGGGCGCGGCCGGAGTCGGCCTCGCCTCGGCGCTCGCGGCAGTCGAAGCTGGAGCGGACCTCGTCGCCACGGCGGTCTACCCGCTCGCGCTGAGCCTCCACCGCGTGTCCGGCGAGTCGCTCGCCGAGTCGCTGGAGGGTCTCGGCCGCGGGACGGGGCTCGACACGGCGAAGCTGTGGGACGCGTCGGACGTCATCGACGAGCACATCGGCGACGAGCCGGTGGCGCCCGTCGTGCCGCGGATCGCCGTGCGGGCAGCGGAGTACGACCTGCCGACCGGGCTCGTCGCCGCGCTCGACGTGCACCTGCGCGCGCACGCCGCCTCGGATCGGCTGCTCGAGGTGCTCGAGGAGGTCGGGCGTGTACGCGCCGACGCGGGCTGGCCGCCGCTCGCGGCGCCGATCGGCCAGATCCTCGCGTCGCAGGCGCTGCTGCACGTGCTCGACGCCAGACGCTACGGGACCGTGATCGACGAGTTCCGCGCGCTCGTGCAGGGCGGCTACGGCGTGACCCCCGAGCCGGTGGACGCGACCGTGGCGCGGGCGATCGAGCTGCTCGCCCCACAGGCCGCGCTCGACAGCGACCCGCCGACCGCCGAGGACGTGCGCGAGCGCTCCGAGGGCCTTGCGGCGAGCGAGGAGGAGCTCGTCTTGCTCGCGATGTTCGGCGTCGACGCGGAGGAGCTTCTTCGCGTCATCCGCGCGCGCCACTCCCGCGACACGGTGCTGATCGCCGAGGACGCGGACGAGGAACGCGCCGAGCGGATCCGGGAGCTCGTCCAGATCGTCCAGGAGTCCGGTGTGGGGGAGATCGAGATCGAGGACGAGGGGATGCGCGTCGCCGTTCGCAGGGCGGACGAGGTCGCGGTGCCGGCGATCGGAGCCGCGCCCGCGGCCGACGCGCCACCTGTCGAGGCCGACCCGCAGCTGGACGGGGTCACGCGCGTCGAGTCCCCGATGGTGGGCGTGTTCTACCGGGCGCCGAACCCCGGCACGCCCGCGTTCGTGGACGTCGGGGACACCGTCGTCCCCGGCCAGACGCTCTGCCTGCTCGAGGCGATGAAGCTCTTCAACGAGCTCAAGGCCGAGGTCGCCGGGACGGTGCGCTCGATCCACGTCGAGAACGCGCAGCCAGTCGAGTACGGGCAGCTCCTGTTCGAGCTCGAGCCGGTGCTCGCGCCGCCGGCCGTCTAGGGGCGGGCGCGATGTTCTCCCGCGTCCTCGTCGCGAACCGGGGCGAGATCGCCGTCCGGATCATCCGCGCGCTGCACGAGCTCGGGATCGGGGCGGTCGCCGTCTACTCGACCGCCGACCGCGACGCGCTCCACGTCGAGCTCGCCGACCAGGCCGTCTGCATCGGCCCGCCGGCGGCCGCGGAGAGCTACCTGCGCATCCCGAGCGTCATCGCCGCGGCGGAGACGTCCGGCTGCGACGCGGTTCATCCCGGGTACGGCTTCCTCGCCGAGAACCCCGCCTTCGTGCGCGCATGCGAGGAGAACGACCTCGTGTTCGTCGGCCCTCCGGCCGAGGTCATGGAGCGCATGGGCGACAAGGTGCGCGCGAAGGAGGAGATGCGCGCGGCCGGAGTCCCGCTCGTGCCCGGGTCCGCGAGCGCGAGGCTGGAGGAGCTCCGACGAGCCGCCGGCGACGTGGGCTACCCGATCCTGCTGAAGGCCGCCGCAGGCGGGGGCGGCAAGGGCATGCGGCTCGTCTCGTCCGAGGACGAGCTCGAGAGCTCGTTCACCGCGGCGAGCGCGGAGGCCGATGCGGCGTTCGGCGATGGCACGCTCTACCTCGAGAAGGCGGTGACGCCCGCCCGGCACGTCGAGATCCAGGTGCTGTGCGACGTGCAGGGCGGCATCCTCACGCTCGGCGAGCGCGAGTGCTCGATCCAGCGCCGGCACCAGAAGCTCGTCGAGGAGTCGCCGTCCGCCGCGCTCGACGCCGCGGCGCGGGAGGAGATGGAGTCCGCCGTCGAGCGCGCGTGCGCCGCGATCGGCTACCGGAACGCGGGGACGTTCGAGTTCCTGCTCGGGCCCGACGGCGCGTTCCACTTCATCGAGGTGAACTGCCGGCTGCAGGTCGAGCACCCGGTCTCGGAGGTGGTCACCGGGATCGACATCGTGCGCGAGCAGATCCGGATCGCGGCCGGGCAGCCGCTTACGTCGACGGGGCACGCGCCCCGTCGCGGCCACGCGATCGAGGTTCGCGTCAACGCCGAGGACCCTGCGCGCGGCTTCGCGCCCGCGCCCGGGCGCGTGACCCGGTTCCGGGCGCCGCTCGGCCCGGGCGTCCGGGTCGACACCGCCGTGCGCGAGGGCGGCGAGATCCCCCCGTACTACGACTCGCTGATCGCGAAGCTCGTCGTGTGGGACGACTCCCGCGACGCGGCCATCGAGCGGGCGCTGCGCGCGCTTCGCGAGTTCGAGATCGAGGGGATCCCGACGACGCGCGAGCTCGCCCTCGACGTCCTCGCGTCGCCGGAGTTCCGCCAGGGCGACTACTCGACGTCGACACTCGCGGAGCTCGAGCACCGTCTTCCGTCCCTCTCGGCGGCATGACGCCGTCTACCGGACGACGGGCCGGCCGCCGCCAGGCGCTCTTCCTCCTGTACCAGTGGGATCTCACGGGCCAGCCGCTCGCGTCGCTCTACGAGGGAATCCCGGACGACTTCGCCCGCGAGCTCGCCGAGGCCGTCGCCGCGAAGGCTCCGGAGCTCGACCGGCGGATCACCGAGACGTCCGAGGACTGGCCCGCCGACCGCCTGGGTACGCTCGAGCGGAACGTCCTGCGCATCGGCATCCACGAGCTGGAGGAGGGATCCGTGCCGCCCGAGGTGGCGATCAACGAGGCAGTCGTGCTCGCGAAGCGGTACGCGTCCGAGGACGCCGCGCGCCTCGTCAACGGGATCCTGGGTCGCGTCGCCCGCGACGAGGCCGCCGCATGAGTGACGTCGACGCGGCACTCGGACGTGCAGAGGAGCTGCTCGCGAGGCTGAACGAGCGTCGCGACGAGCTCGAACGCCTGGCGGCGGCGGACGACGTCGACGGGGACGCCGCGGTCGACCTCATCGCCGAGCTCGCGGAGCTCGCACGGCAGATCGAGTCCGAGCTCACGCGCGCACGAGCGCTCGCCGATGCGAACGCCTGACGAGCTGCAGGAGCTCACCGAGCTCTGCCTTGAAGAGCTCGAGCTCGACCCCGACCTCGGCGCGCTCGGTGAAGCGCTGCGGTACGCGCTCGAGCCGGGCGGGAAACGCGTGCGCCCGGTGCTCTGCCTCGCGGTGGCGGAGGCTGCCGGCGGGACCGTCGAGGTCGCGCTGCCAGCAGCCGCCGCGCTCGAGCTCGTCCACGCGTTCTCGCTCGTCCACGACGACCTGCCCGCGCTCGACGACGACGACGAGCGACGGGGAAGGCCGAGCCTGCACGTGGCGTTCGGCGAGGGCGTCGCGCTGCTCGCCGGCGACGCGCTCCTGGCCGAGGCGATCCGGCTCGCGCTCTCGTACGACGACCCGGGCATCGCGCGCGAGCTCGTCGGGGCGACGCTCGGGATGATCGGTGGCCAGCACCGCGACGTCACCGGCGACGACGACGACCTCGAGGCAGTCGAGCGGCTCAAGACAGGTCGGCTGCTCGCTGCGTCCGTGGGGCTCGGACTGCGCGTCGCGCACGTCACGCCTGGCGCTCAGCAGCCGTGGCGGGCATTTGCCGACGAGCTCGGGCTGCTGTTCCAGGTCGTGGACGACATCCTCGACGGGGACGGCTTCGCGGACCGACTCGGTGTAGAGGGCTCGCGCCGGCTCGCGGACGATGCGGCGGAGCGGGCGCGTGCACGCCTCGACGAGATCGACGCCGACACGAGCGTGCTGCGAGAGATCGTGAACGGGTTAGCCGTCAGAACCGGTTAGGCCTGCGCGTAGTAGCCGTTGCGACTTGACGGTTGGGGGTCGACAACCGGTTCCCGCTGAGTACCATCCGAGACCTCCCAACGTCCAACCAGGGTCGTGCGCAGCCCTCTCTCTTCTCCGCGCATGCCCGCAGTCCTTTCTCCGCATGTCCCCCAGTCGCCGCAGACACCTGCCCGCGTTCGCCCTTGCCGCCCTTCGTCGCGGTGTGGGCCGCGTCTCCCGTCCTCGCAGCGGACGGGCCGACGAAGCATCCCGAGAACCGTGCCGCGGAGCGGGCTGCGCCGCCGCTCGGCGAGCGGGCTGCGGCGAATGCGCTCGAGGCGGTCGGCATCCCGTACCGGTGGGGCGGCGAGTCGCCCTCGAGCGGGTTCGACTGCTCCGGCCTCGTGCGCTGGGCGTACGGTCGGCTCGGCGTCGACCTCCCGCACAACTCCTACGCGCTCTACGGCGTGGGCCGCCGCGTCGACCGCGAGCACATGAAGCCGGGCGACGTCCTCTTCTTCGAGGGCCTCGGCCACGTCGGGCTGTACCTCGGACGCGGCCGGATGGTGCACGCGCCCGCAGTCCGGGCGGGACGTCGAGGTCGTGCGGCTCGCGGCGACGAACTACGGCGCTCGCCTGATCGGCGCGCGCCGCGTCGCTTCGATGTGACGAGAGCCGGGCCCGAAGGCCCGGCTCTCGTATCGACTCAGATCTGTCGACTCAGATCGCGACCTGCGGCTCCGGCTTGCAGGGAGGCGCGGGCTCGTACGTCGGCTTGTAGCCGAGGAGCCGTCCGAGCGGGGCTCCGAGGGCGAGACCGGCCTTCTGCATCCAGGCCGGCGGGAACGGCAGGCGGACGTCGTCGAAATGCGCGTTCGCGATCACCGCGAGCCGGAGCGGGTTCGGCATGCGCTTTCCGGTTCGTCTTGCCGTCGGCGGCGAGCGCGAACATCGTCTCGATCAGCTGCTCGAAGCCGAGTGCCGGCGTGACCGAGGTCCGGAAGCGCGCAGTCGTTTCGCCCGCGTTCCAGAACTTGTGCGGCGTGCCCTCCTCGACGTGCGCGAGCTCGCCCTCTTCGAGGATCTTGGTCTCGCCGCCCACCTCGAAGCCGACCTGGCCGTCAAGGATGGCGAAGGTCTCGGACTGGTACGGGTGGACGTGCGCGGCCGCGACGGTGCCGTGTGGAGCCAGCTCCATCTCGACGAGCACGTACTCGCCGTCGGTGTCCGCCGAGGTCGCGACGAACGTCAGGCGCTCGCCGGTAACGGGGTTCTCGAGGGTGTCTCCGGTGCTGATCATCGTGGTCTCCTTCGGTCAGAGGGTCGACGTTTCGTGGGCCCATCTTGTCGCTCGGGAGGACGCTCGTCGTCGGCCGCGACGCCGATTCCTCGTCGGCCCGGAGGATGATCCGCAGGTCGTCCTCGCGGACGATGACGGCGGCTGCGGAAGGGGCTACGGTGCCTCGGTGCAGCGCATTCGCGACCTCTGGTCGAGCGACCGCGGCCGGCTGGCCCACTATCTCGTCGCGGCGTCGCTCGGGATCTTCGCGATCGTCGAGTACGCGACCCTGAAGAACATCGTCGGCGACACCGGTCGACAACCGCGGTGGATCACCGCGCTCGCCGTCGTCGCCGCGGTCGCGCTCCTGTTCAGCCGCC
The DNA here is from genome assembly GCA_963770595.1 of uncultured Actinomycetes bacterium. Classification (GTDB taxonomy): domain Bacteria; phylum Actinomycetota; class Thermoleophilia; order Gaiellales; family Gaiellaceae; genus GMQP-bins7. Next base: position 256,022 of record CAVYQG010000001.1, read on the forward strand.
GGTTCCCGTTCGTCGCGCCGCTCGTCGCCTCGGGGGCGATCGCGATGACGTTGCCGTTCGTCCCCGAGTACGTCTCCCGGAGGCCGACTCTCCGTTCTTCATCGCCGTTCTCTTCGTGCCGTGGTGCCTCGGCACGTACAACGACCGCTGGCGCGCGGTGGTCGGCCTGGTCGCAGCGTCTCGTGGGCATCGGGTTCTACGCGAACTACGTGTTCGCCGAGGGAACGGCCGACTACGCGTGGGTGGGCTCGTTTATCGTCGTCTCCTGGTCGGTCGGCTTCATCCTGAGCCGCCGCGCACAGCAGGCACGCGAGATGACGGAGCGAGCCGAGCGGCTCGAGCGCGAGCATCGGGATGCGGCCGACCGCGCGGTCACCGAGGAGCGCCAGCGGATCGCCCGCGAGCTCCACGACGTGATCGCGCACTCCGTCTCGGTGATGACCGTGCAGACGAGCGCGGTGCGACGGCTTCTGCGTCCCGAGCAGGAGCGGGAGCGCGAGGCCCTCGAGACGGTCGAGGCGACCGGCCGCGACGCCCTGACCGAGATGCGCCGGCTCGTCGGCCTCCTCCGCGAGCAGGGTGCGATGCCCGAGTTCTCGCCGCAGCCGGGCATGGGGACGATCGACTCCCTGCTCGACGGAGTCCGGTCCGCCGGATTGCCCGTCGAGCTCGAGGTCGACGGCGAGCCGCGTGAGCTGCCGGCCGGCGTCGACCTCGCCGCCTATCGCGTCGTCCAGGAGGCGCTCACGAACGCGCTCAAGTACGCCGGGCCGGCGCACGCGTGGGTGGCGGTGCACTGGGGCGCCGACGAGCTCGAGCTCGAGATCGCGAACGACGGTCACGAGGACGCCGACGACGGAGACGGAAGCGGGCACGGGCTCGCTGGGATGCGCGAGCGCGTCTCGCTGTACGGCGGCGACATCGAGAGCGGCGCGCGAGACGGGGGCGGCTACGTCGTCCGCGCGCGCCTGCCACTGCAGGAGGTGGCGACGTGATCCGCGTCCTCATCGTGGACGACCAGTCGCTCGTCCGGGCCGGGTTCCGGATGATCCTGGAGTCCGAGACCGACGTCGAGGTCGTGGGTGAGGCCGCCGACGGAGCGGAGGCGGTCGCGGCTGCCGCGGAGCTCGAGCCCGACGTCGTGCTCATGGACGTCCGCATGCCGAACGTCGACGGGCTCGAGGCGACTCGCCAGATCCTCGACGGGCAGGAGGCCGGGCCGCGCATCCTCATCCTCACGACGTTCGACCTCGACGAGTACGTCTACGAGGCCCTGCGCGTCGGAGCAAGTGGCTTCCTCCTCAAGGACACCCCGCCCGAGCAGCTGGTGGATGCGATCAGAGTCGTCGCGAGCGGCGACGCGCTGCTCTCGCCGACGATCACGAGGCGCGTCATCGAGGAGTTCGTGCGCCGCCCGCCCGCCTCGGTACGAAAGCCGGCGCCCGCGCTTGAGGAGCTGACCGCGCGCGAGCTCGAGATGCTGCGCTACATCGCGCGTGGCCTGTCGAACGCCGAGATCGCGAAGGAGGCGTTCGTCTCGGAGACGACGGTGAAGACGCACGTCGCGCACATCCTCATGAAGCTGCGCCTCCGCGACCGGGTGCAGGCGGTGGTGTTCGCATACGAGAACGCGGTCGTCGCGCCCGGCGACGGCTAGCCTCGCCTACGTGAAGCAGCGACTCGACGTCCTGCTCGTGGAGCGCGGGCTCGCGGAGAGCCGGAGCCAGGCGCAGGCGCTCGTGCTCGCGGGCCTCGTCCCGGGGTTCGAGAAGCCGGGCCAGCAGGTCGACGACTCGGCCGAGATCACGGTCGAGGCGCCGCCGCGCTTCGTCTCGCGGGGCGGCGAGAAGCTCCGGAACGCGCTCGACGCGCTCGACGTCGACGTGACCGGTCGCCACGCCGCGGACGTGGGCGCCTCGACGGGCGGGTTCACGGACGTGCTCCTGCAGGCGGGCGCGGCGCGCGTCGTCGCGATCGACGTCGGCTACGGCCAGCTGCACCCGAAGCTCCGGGGCGACCCGCGCGTGACCGTCCTCGAGCGGACGAACGCACGCGAGCTGACCGAGCTGCCCTTCGCGCCCGACTTCGTCACGTGCGACGTCTCGTTCATCGGCGTGCGCACCGCGCTGCCGCCCGTGCTCGCGCTCGCGAAGCCGGGCTGGGAGGCGCTGGTGCTCGTGAAGCCGCAGTTCGAAGCCGGGCGGGCCGACGTCCGCAAGGGTGTCGTTCGCGACCCCGAGGTGCAACGAAAGGTCATCGAGTCCGTCGTGGAAGCCGCGCGGGGATGGGGTGGCGAGACGGTCGGGGTCGTAGACTCCGGGCTGCCCGGCCCGAAGGGGAACCGGGAGTTCTTCGTCCACATCGTGAACCGCCCGACCCACGCGAACCCCGATGACATCGACCGCTGGATCGACGAGGCTCTCGGTGCGTGAGCGCGTCATCGCGGGCGGCGGTCGTCACGCACGGGAAGCCCGGCCAGATCGGCGCGGGCCTCGCCCGTCTCCAGGCGGTCGCGCTCGAGCACGGGGTCGAGCTCGTGTTCCCGCCGGACGAGGCGGAGAAGCACCCCGACGTCGAGCCGACGGTCGACCAGTCGACGACCGACATCGCAGTGGTGCTCGGAGGAGACGGGACCGTGCTCCGTGCGCTCACGCGCTTCCTCGGCTCCGGGATCCCCGTCGTCGGCGTCAACTTCGGTCGCGTCGGGTTCCTGAGCTCCATGGGGCGGCACGAGCTCGAGGAGGGCATGACGCGCGTCTTCGCGGGGGAGTACGACGTCGTCGAGCTCCCCACGATCGAGCTCGAGCACCCGGACGGGACCGGCCGCGCCGTGAACGACGTCGTCGTCGCGAGCGCGGAGCTCGGGCGCATGATCGAGCTCGAGGTCGCGGTCGGCGGCGAGGAGCTCGGGCGCCAGCCGTGCGACGGGATCATCTGCTCGACGCCCTCGGGCTCGACCGCGTACAACCTCTCGAACGGCGGCCCGGTGCTCATGTGGGGTCTCGAGGCCCTGGCGCTGACGTACGTCGCGGCGCATTCGCTCCACGCGCGGCCGCTCGTCGTCCCGCCCGGTTCGGACGTGATCGTGTGGAACCGCTCGCCGGACGTCGAGGCCGGCGTCATGGTCGACGGCCACCGCGTCTCGACGCTCGGCAAGGCCGAGCGGGCGGTCGTCCGGGTCGGCGCGGAGCGCTCACTGCTGGCGACGCTTCCGGAGGCCACGTTCGTGCGGCGCTATCGCCAGAGCTTTGCTTCGTAGGCTCCGGATCGAGAACCTCGTCCTCATCCGGGACGCGGACCTCTCGTTCACGCCGGGGCTCAACGCGGTCACGGGCGAGACGGGCGCCGGGAAGACGATCTTCGCGCAGGCGATCGGGCTGCTGCTCGGGTCCCGTGCCGACGCATCCGCGGTCGGCGCCGACGGGACGGAGGCGTACGTCGAGGCCGAGCTCGACGTACCCGACGGTTTCTTCGACGACGAGGAGCTCGCCGGGCTGGCCGAGCTCCGTCCCGAGGACGAGCCTGGGCTGGTCGTGGCCCGCCGCGTCTTCGGAGACGGTCGGACGCGCGCGTATGCCTGGGGACGTGCGGTTGCGCGCGAGGACGTCGCCGCCGCGGTCGAGCGGTTGATCGCGATGTCGGGCCAGTTCGAGCAGCGGCGGCTCGCGCGGCCCTCGTTCCAGCTCGACGTGCTCGATGCGTTCTGCGGGCCGGAGCAGCTCGAGCGCCGGCGCGAGGCCGCCGCCGCCTGGCGCGAGCTCGGCGCGGCGAGGAAGCGCCACGACGAGCTGACCCGCGACGCGGACGCCGCCGCCGCCCGCGTCGCCGAGCTCGCGGCGCTCGTCGAGGGAGTCGAGGGCCTCGGGCCGGGCGACAAGGAGTCGTTACGCGCCCAGCGCGAGCGGTTGCGGCACGTCACCGAGCTCGCTGAGGCTGCCGCCGAGGCGGCCGACGCCGTCGCGCCGGAGGACGGGGATGGCGCCGCCTCGCTCGCGGCGCGCGCGGAGCGTGCGCTGGCGCCACTCGAGCGGCTCGCCCCGGAGCTCGCGGCGGCCGGCGTGGAGCTGCGCGACGTCACCGTGAGGCTGCGCGAGGTCGGGAGCGACCTGCACTCGTTCCTCGCCTCGCTCGGGACGGAGCCGGCACACGTCGACGAGGTCGAGTCGAGCCTCGAACGTATCGCCGACCTCGAGCGTCGCTTCGAGGCCGCGTCGTACGAGGAGCTGCTCGAGCGCGCGAGTGACGCGCGCGCCGAGCTCGAAGAGGCCGCCGGTGGGCGCGATCCGGTCGAGGCTGCCGCTGCGGAAGTCGCGGCCGCCCAGGCGCGCGTGGGCGCGCTCGCAGAGGAGCTGCGCGCGGTGCGTCGCTCGCAGGCAAGGCCGTTCGCCGGGGCGGTCGCCGACGAGCTGCAGGGTCTCGGCATGGGGGAGGGCGAGTTCCTCGCCGAGCTCCGGGAGCGCGACCCGGGAGCCGTGGGCGCCGACGACGTCGTGTTCCTCGTCCGCCCGAACCCGGGGCTCCCGTTCGCACCCGTGGCGGAGACCGCGTCGGGCGGCGAGCTCTCCCGCATCGCGCTCGCGCTCGCCGCGGTCGCGGGTGGCGAGACACTCGTCTTCGACGAGATCGACGCGGGCATCGGCGGCGTCACCGCGCACGCCGTCGCGGCCACGCTCCAGCGTCTCGCGGCCCGCGCGCAGGTTCTCACCATCACGCATCTGCCGCAGATCGCGACCGTCGCGGACAGCCACTTCCGGGTGGAGAAGGTGCCCGGCGACCCCACGCACACCCGGATCGAGGCGCTCGACGACCTCCTCCGCCGCGAGGAGCTCGAGCGCATGGCCGGCGGCGCCGAGTTCATCGCGTCGCTGACCGACGCCTCGTAGGGGCGAGGCTCGCGGTGCAGACGCGAGGGATGTCTCGCGCGAGCCACCGCGGGACCGCCGACAAGCAGTCCTGGTACGGTGAGACCCCGTGGCTCGATACGTGTTCGTCACGGGCGGCGTCGTCTCGGCGCTGGGGAAGGGGATCGTCGCCGCATCGCTCGGGCGCCTCCTCAAGTCTCGCGGCCTCTCCGTGTCGGCCCAGAAGTTCGACCCGTACCTGAACGTCGACCCGGGGACGATGAGCCCGTTCCAGCACGGCGAGGTGTTCGTCACGGAGGACGGCGCCGAGACCGACCTCGACATCGGGCACTACGAGCGCTTCATCGACGAGAACCTCTCGCGGAACGCCAGCCATACCGCGGGCGCGATCTGGGACACGGTGCTCCGGAAGGAGCGCAAGGGCGAGTTCCTGGGCGCGACCGTCCAGGTCATTCCGCACATCACGAACGAGATCAAGGCGAGGATCCGGCGCGCGGAGAAGGTCTCGCCCGCTGACGTCGTCATCTCGGAGATCGGCGGCACCGTCGGCGACATCGAGTCCCTCCCGTTCCTGGAAGCCATCCGCCAGTTCCGGCGCGAGGTCGGCCCCGAGAACGTGGTCTACCTGCACGTGACGCTCGTTCCGTTCATCCCCGCGGCTGGGGAGCTGAAGACGAAGCCGACGCAGCACTCGGTGAACGAGCTCCGCCGCATCGGAATCCACCCCGACGTCGTCGTCGCGCGCTCGACCGAGCCGCTCTCCGACGACATCCGCGAGAAGATCGCGCTCTTCGCCGACGTCGACCCGGGCGCGGTCATCGGCGCGCCGGACGTGCCGGACGTCTACTTCGTCCCCGAGGTGCTCCGCACGGAGGGTCTCGACGCGCTCGTCTGCGAGAAGCTCGGCCTCGACTGCAAGCCGTCCGAGCTCGGCGAGTGGCAGGACCTGATGGAGCGCAGCCGCGAGCTCGACGACGAGGTCGAGATCGCGCTCGTCGGCAAGTACGTGAAGCTCCACGACGCGTACCTCTCCGTTCACGAGGCGCTCAAGCACGCCGGCGTCCACCACGGCTCGCGGGTGCGCGTGCGGTGGGTCGACGCCGAGCACATGTCGTACGACGAGGCCGTGCGCGAGCTCGAGCAGGTCGACGGCGTGCTCGTCCCCGGCGGCTTCGGCTCGCGAGGATGGGAGGGGAAGATCCTCGCCTGTCAGGTCGCGCGCGAGCACGAGATCCCGTACCTCGGCATCTGCCTCGGGATGCACGTGGCGGTGTCCGAGTACGCGCGCCACGTCTGCGGGATGGACGGGGCCAACTCGACGGAGATGGATCCCGAGACGCCGTTCCCCGTCATCGACCTGCTGCCCGAGCAGAAGGAGATCGAGGATCTCGGCGGCACGATGCGCCTCGGCGCGCAGGCGGTCGAGGTCGAGGAGGGGACGCGCGCCGCGGACGCGTACGGCGAGCCCGTGATCCACGAGCGACACCGGCACCGGTACGAGGTGAACAACGAGCTCCGCCAGCAGATCGTCGACTCCGGTCTCGTCGTCTCGGGCACGTTCCAGGACGGCAGGCTCGTCGAGATCGTCGAGCTCCCGGAGCATCCGTGGTTCGTCGCGAGCCAGTTCCACCCGGAGTTCAAGTCGCGCCCGACACGGCCGGCGCCGCTCTTCCGTGACTTCGTCGGGCGCTGCGCTCGAGCGGGCGCGCTCGCGCGCCGGCCGTCCGCACGGCCGCCCGCTGAGCGACGCCTCGACCGCGACTTGACGTCGCAGTCGGAATCGTCCGGCGCGGCGCCGAGGTACTCCTCGTCCGGCAACGGGGACCGGGCGAGGCGCTGCTCTGGGCGCTCCCCGGCGGCATTGTCGAGGACGACGAACTCGTCCCCGACGCGCTCGTCCGCGAAGTGCGCGAGGAGACCGGGGTGGACGGTCGCTCGAGCTCGGCGCGCTTGCCTACGTCGTGCAGGTCGACTCCCGCGCGCCGACGAGGCTCCGCGGTCGCGACGTGCCAGGCTATCTGGCCACGGTCTGGACGTTCGAAGTCGACGAGTGGGCGGGCGAGATCGTCGTCGACGATCCCGACGGAGTCGTCGTGGATGCCGGTTTCGTCGTGACCGCGGAGGCCGTCGAACGGCTCGCGACGACGCCCTGGCTCGAGCTGGCCGTCGCGTATCTCGGCGGCGAGATCGTCGATGGGCTCGTTCCACGTCGAGCGTCGCTCCGACTGACTTACGATCCGCCCGTGCAGCAGCCGGAGCTGAGCTCGCCGATGCTCGACCTCTTCCTCGAGCTCTGCGCCATCCCCAGCCCGTCCGGCAAGGAGCGCGCGGTCGCGGATCGCGTCGGCGCATGCCTCACGGAGCTCGGTCTGGAGTGGGACGAGGACGACGCGGCCGGGCGCCTCGACGGCGACACGGGCAACATCTACTGCCGGATCGCGCCGACGAACGGCGGCGGCACGCCGATCTTCCTCTGCGCACACACGGACACGGTCCCGCCGGAGGCTGCGATCGAGCCCGAGGTCGGTGAGGACGGCGTCGTCCGCAACACGTCGGGGACGATCCTCGGCTCCGACAACAAGGCCGCGGTCGTCGTGATGCTCGAAGCGGCGCGCAGGATCGTGCGCGAGGGGCGTCCGCACGCCGGCGTCGAGCTCCTCTTCACGCCGCAGGAGGAGGTGTCGCTCCGCGGCGCCGACGCGTTCGATCACACGCGCCTGCAGGCGACCACCGGTTACGTCTACGACCAGGGCGCGTCGATCGGGGAGATCGTGCTCGGCTCTCCGCACGCACGACTGCTCGACTTCCGCTTCCACGGCCGCGCCGCCCACGCAGGCATGGAGCCGGAGAACGGCCGCTCCGCGGTCGCGGCGGCTTCGCGCGCGCGATCGCGGACTTCCGCCTCGGGCGCATCGACGAGGAGACGAGCGCGAACGTCGGGCAGATCACCGGCGGGACGGCGCGCAACGTCGTCCCGGAGTGGTGCTCGTTCACGGCGGAGGTACGCTCGCAGGACGAGTCGAAGGCGAACGACCTCGTTCGCGAGATGCTCGAGACGGCCGCGTTCGCGGCGAGCCTCGCGGAATGCGAGGTCGAGAGCGAGGTGCGGCCGAGCTTCCCCGGCTACCGCTTCCGCGAGTCCGACGCACCGGTCGTCCTCGCGGCGACGGCGCTGCGCGAGGCGGGTTCGAGCCGAGCTATGCGCTCTCGGGTGGCGGTGCGGACGCCAACGTCTTCAACGCACGCGGCCTCGCGTGCGTGAACCTCGCGAACGGGATGACGGACATCCACACGCCCGACGAGCGGATCGCCGTCGCCGATCTCGACGCGATGGTCGACGTGACGCTGGCGCTGGTCGAGGCCGCTAGGTCAAGCCTGACGGAGCCGTCATCCGTGAGCGTCCAGAACGGGTTGTGGGCGACCTCCCACGGGTGCCCGTCCGGGTCGACGAAGACGCCGGAGTAGCCGCCCCAGAACGTCTCCGCGCCGGGGCGCGCGATCGTCGCCCCGGCGGCCAGCGCCTGCTCGAGCACCGCATCGACCTCGGCGGCGGAGTGGACGTTGTGCGCCAGCGTGACCCCACCCCAACCGCCGGCATCCGTCACGCCGCTGTCCTCGGCGAGCCTGGCGCGATCCCAGAGCGCGACGATCATCGCGCCCGCCTGGAAGAACGCGATGTCGGCGCCCGCTTCGGAGCCCGAGGACCAGCCGAGCCGCTCGTAGAAGCCGCGGGCGACGGCGAGATCGGAGACGCCGAGGGTCACGAGGCTGACGCGTTGCTCCACGAGCCGACGATAGCGTGACGAGGGATGGAGGAACGCAGGCTCGGCCCGGTCGTCGGGCTCGGCACGTACAACACCTTCACCGGGGACCGCGCCGTCGCGCGCGCCGTCGTGTCCGCGGCGCTGGACGCGGGAACCCGCCTCTTCGACTCGTCGCCGATGTACGGCGCCGCCGAGGCGTCGCTCGGCGAGGCACTGCGCGAACGACGAGGCGAGGCGGTCGTGGCGACCAAGATCTGGGCGCCGGACGTCCACGAGGGGCGCGGCCAGTACGACGCCCAGCTCGGCTTCTTCGGCCGGGTCGAGATCGAGCAGGTGCACAACCTCACCGCGTGGCGCGAGCAGCTCGCCTGGCTCGAGGACGAGCGTGCCGCGGGCCGGATCGACCGGATCGGGGTCACGCACTACTCGTCGGGTGCTTTCGCCGAGCTCGAGCAGGCGCTCGAGACGGAGCGCTTCGACACCGTTCAGCTGCCGCTCAGCCCCACGGAGCGCGACGCGGAGCGACGCCTCCTGCCGCTGGCCGCCGAGCGCGGCGTCGCGGTCGTCGTGATGCGGCCGCTCGGCGGCACCGGGGCGCCGCTCGTCCGGCGCGACCCGGGGCGGAAGGCGCTCGAGCCCCTCGCGACGTTCGGGATCGAGACCTGGCCGCAGGCGCTCCTCAAGTGGGCGCTCTCGGATCCGCGCGTCGACGTCGTGATCCCCGCGACCTCGCGGCCGGAGCGCGCGCGGGAGAACGCCGCCGCCGGCTCGCCGCCGTGGCTCGGGCCCGAGGAGAGGGCCTACGTGGCGCGTCTGGCCGAAGGCTGACGCGGTATCGTCCCGCCGCCATGCGCGTCGGTGTCGCGAAGGAGATCAAGCCGCAGGAGTACCGGGTCGCGCTGACGCCTGCCGGCGCGCGCGAGCTCGTCCAGGAGGGCCACGAGGTCGTCGTCGAGGCAGGGGCCGGAGTGGGCAGCGCCTTCCCGGACGAGGCCTACGAGCGCGCCGGTGCGATGTTGGCCTCCGTCGACGACGTCTGGGCCGGCGCGGACCTCCTGCTCAAGGTCAAGGAGCCGATCGCCGCCGAGTACCCGCGCCTTCGAGAGGGTCTCACGCTCTTCACGTACCTCCACATCGCCGCTGACGAGCCGTTGACGCGGGCGCTCGTCGACTCGGGGATCACCGCGATCGCCTACGAGACCGTCGAGACCGACCGCGGCGCGCTCCCGCTCCTCGCGCCGATGAGCGAGATCGCGGGGCGCCTCGCCGCTCAGGCCGGGGCCGACCAGCTCGAGAAGCCGAAGGGCGGCCGCGGCATCCTCCTCGGCGGCGTCGCGGGCGTCGCGCCCGGGCGCGTGCTCGTGATCGGGGGAGGCATGGTCGGCTACAACGCCGCCGTGATCGCGCTCGGCATGGGCGCGCAGGTGACGATCCTCGAGCGCTCGGTCGAGCGCATGCGCTTCCTCGAGCAGATCCTGAGCGGGCGGGTGCAGCTCCTCATGTCGTCCGCGCTCCAGCTCGAGGAGTCGATCAAGGACGCGGACCTCACGATCGGCGCCGTCCTCATCCCCGGCGCGCTCGCCCCGAAGCTCGTGACCCGCGAGATGCTCGGGGCGATGAAGGCGAGCTCGGTCTTCGTGGACGTCGCGATCGACCAGGGCGGTTGTGCCGAGACGTCGAAGCCGACGACGCACGACGACCCTGTCTACACGGTCGACGGCGTCATCCACTACTGCGTCGCGAACATGCCAGGAGCGGTCCCGATCACGTCGACGCGGGCGCTCACCAACGTGACGCTGCCGTACGTCGAGCAGCTCGCAGAGCTGGGCGCGCCCGTGGCCGTGGCCGCGAACCCGGAGCTTGCGCGCGGCGTCAACGTCATCGGCGGCAAGGTCACGTACGAGGCGGTCGCCGAGGCGCACGGGATGGACTACACCCCGCTCGACGACGCGCTCGCCGCCGGCGTCGCCTGAGCTACGAGCTCGGGCTGCCCTTCGACCTGCGGAACAGGCTGCCCGGCGACGAGGTCGAGCTGGAGCCTTCGTCCGTCGGCGTCTCCGGCTTGTCCGGCTTGGACGGGTTCCGCTCGGTCGGGAAGATCTTGATGACCGCCCACGTGATCGCCGCGGCCAGGCCGACGACGCCCGTGATGTAGGCGGCAAGGAGCAGCAGGCCGAGGACTTGATCCACCGCCGCCGTAGAATAGCCCCGTGCCGCGGGCGTGCGTCATCGTGCTCGACGCCGTCGGTGCAGGTGAGTTGCCGGACGCAGAGGAGTACGGGGACGCGGGCTCCAACACGCTTGGCAATGTCGCCCGCGCCGTCGGAGGCCTCGACCTGCCCAATCTCGAGGCGCTCGGCATCGGGAACGTGATGCCGCTCGAGGGCTGCCCGCCCCAGCCGGGCGCCCCCGCGGTCGCCGGCCGCCTCCTCGAGCGCTCGAAGGGCAAGGACACGACGACGGGCCACTGGGAGCACATGGGCATCGTCACGCCGACCGCGTTCCCCGTGTACCCGCACGGGTTCCCGGACGAGGTCGTCGACCCGTTCATGAACAGGACGGGACGCGGCGTGCTCGGGAACAAGCCCGCGTCGGGGACGGAGATCATCCAGGAGCTCGGCGAAGAGCATCAAGAGACGGGCAAGTGGATCGTGTACACGTCGAGCGACTCGGTTTTCCAGGTCGCGGCGCACGTGAACACGATCCCGCTCGAGGAGCTCTACGAGGGCTGTCGGGTCGCACGCGAGATCCTCAGCGGGCGTCACGCCGTCGGACGGGTCATCGCGCGCCCGTTCGCGGGCGAGCCCGGGCACTACGAGCGGACTCCCGACCGGCACGACTTCTCGCTCCTCCCGCCGCAGCCGAACTACCTGACGTCGCTCCGCGACGCGGGCGTCACGGTCTACGGCGTCGGGAAGATCTCGGACATCTTCGCCGGCCAGGACGTCGACGAGTCGCATCCCACGAAGTCGAACGTCGAGGGCATCAACACCACCGTCACGCTCCTCGAGAACGTCGAGGAGGGCCTCGTCTTCGTGAACCTCGTCGAGACGGACATGCTCTGGGGGCATCGCAACGATCCGGTGAACTTCCACCGTTGCCTCCAGGACTTCGACCGCCGGCTCCCGGACATCCTGGAGGCGCTGCAACCGGGCGACCTCCTGATCGTGACGTCCGATCACGGGTGCGACCCGACGACGCCGTCCACCGATCATTCGCGCGAGCACGCGCTTCTGCTCGCCTACGCCGCCGGGCGCAATGCGGCCGGCCGCGTGCACGAGGAGGGCGAGTTCGCGGACGTCGGGGCCACGGTGAACGCCTGGCTCGGCGGCAAGTCGCCGGGCAAGCGGCTCCCCGGCCGCGCCATCGAGCTCTGAGCGGCTGCGAGAGTCGTCACTCGCGACCGACCTGGTCGGCGGCTGAGCGCTACGGCGCGCGAAGAAACGGTTGACTGTCACCGCAGGTGACAGTCACCGAGCGTTGTCCTGCTCGCGGGGGACGACGAGGCCGGACTCGTAGGCCACGACGACTGCCTGGGTGCGGTCGCGCAGGTCGAGCTTGGACAGCACTCGGCTGACGTGCGTCTTGACCGTCTCGTCGCTCACGACGAGGCGCTCTGCGATCTCTCCGTTTGACAGGCCTTCCGCGACCAGGCGCAGGACCTCGGTCTCGCGCGGCGTGAGGTCCGACAGCGCATCCGGCCGGGTGGGCAACGTCGGGCGCAGGCGCGCGAACTCGCTCACGAGCCGCCGGGTGACCCCGGGCGCGAGCAGCGCGTCCCCGGCCGCGACGACGCGCACGGCGTCGAAGAGCGTCTCGGCGGTCACGTCCTTGAGCAGGAAACCGCTCGCGCCCGCGCCGAGCGCGTCGTAGACGTACTCGTCGAGGTCGAACGTGGTGAGCATGACGACCTTCGGCGCTCCCTTGCCGCCGTCCGTCACGCGGCGCGTCGCCTCGATGCCGTCCATCTCCGGCATCCGCACGTCCATCAGGACCACGTCGGGATGCTCGTCGGCGCAGAGACTCACTGCAGCCTCGCCGTCCGCGGCCGTGCCGACGACGTCGAAGTCATCCTGCGTTCCGAGCAGCGCAGCGAACCCGGCTCGGACGATCTCCTGGTCGTCGACGACGACGACGCGGATCGTCATTCCGCCGTCACCGGGATCGGCAGCTCCGCCTCGACAGCGAACCCGCCGCCGTCGGCGGCGCCCGCGGTCAGGGTGCCGCCGACCATGATCGCGCGCTCGCGCATGCCGAGGATCCCGTGCCCCTCGGGGTCCGGCGCACTCGAGCCGGGCCCGTGGTCACGGACGCGCAGGCTCAGGGCGTCGGGTCTGTACTCGAGGTCGACGTCCACGTTCGCGCCGGGTGCGTGGCGACGAGCGTTCGTGAGCGCCTCCTGGACGATCCGGTAGGCGCACAGGTCCACGCCGGGCGGCAGCTCGGCCACCGAACCGCTGACGGTCAGGCGCACCGGTGTCCCGGCGCCGCGCGCCGTCTCGACGAGCTCGTTCAGTCTCGAGAGGCCGGGCTGCGGAGCCCGCGCGGCTTCGGTGCTTGCGTCCGCGCGCAGCACGCCGAGGAGCCGCCGCATCTCCGCGAGCGCGTCCCTGGCGGTGTCTCCGATCGACTCCAGGTGCGCCTTGCCCTCGTCGGGAAGGCCCTCGGTCGTGAGGCGCGCGGTCTCGGCCTCGACCGCGATCGCGGAGACGTGGTGGGCGACGACGTCGTGCAGGTCGCGGGCGATACGGGCGCGCTCGCCCATCGCCGCCTGGTCGCTCAGCGTGTCGGCCATCGCCTGCCGCGTCTCGTCGAGCTCGGCGATCGCCTCGCCGTGCTCACGGCGCGAGTCTCCGAGCGCCTCGGCTGCCACGACGACCATCAGCAGAAGCACCCCGGAGAAGCCGGGGTCGCCGCCCGCGAACGGTGCGATCGCGTTCATGACGAACGGGAGCGCGGGGAGAATCGACCAGCGCCGCCGGTACGTGGAGGAGAACAGGTAGAGCACGATGACCAGGCTGGCGAGGCCGGCGATCGTGAGCGTCGCGCCGTCCCCGGAGATCGCCACGACGACGCCGAGGACGACTCCAGCCGTAGCCCACGCGAGGCGGCTGCGCGCCAGCGCGAGCGGCAGCGTCGCGAGCAGGTTCGCGAACATCGCGGCACCGACGTCCTCGGCGTAGATAGTGACCTCGACCATCGCGACAAGGCCGAGCACGAGCGCAAGGGCCAGTGCCCCGTCAGGACCTGCGAGCACCCGCTGCGCGGCAGCCCCTGCGCGCGACAGGAGATCGGTGACGTCGTCGATGGGGTCCCGCGGTGCGGCGCTCACGGAGCCATTGTCGCCTCCGTCTCGCCCGTCCGCATCGTCCCTGGCGGCGAGATGGTCCGTCACCCCCGCGGGGGACGGCAACACGTGCGGCTCCCCACCGTGGGGAGGGAAAAGACGGCTCCGGGGCGCGACGAAAGCCGGCGGCAACAGTCCTACCGTGTCCTGCATGGAAGCGACGATCGAAGCCCGCGGCTTGTCGAAGAGGTACGGACGCACGGTCGCGCTGGACTCACTGTCGTTCCGGGTCGAGCCCGGACGGGTCACAGGCTTCGTCGGACCGAACGGAGCCGGCAAGTCGACGACCATGCGCACGATCCTCGGCCTCGACGCCCCGGATGCGGGCGAGGTCTTGGTCGGCGGCCGGCGCTACCGGGATCTCGAGGCGCCGCTGCGCGAGGTCGGCGCACTCCTCGACGCCGGCGCGACGCATCCTGGACGGCGCGCCCGCGACCACCTTCTCTGGCTCGCGAGGAGCAACCGCCTGCCGAAGCGGCGCGTCGACGAGGTCCTCGAACTGGTCGGGCTTTCCGACGTGGCGCGGCGTCGCACGGGTGGCTTCTCCCTGGGAATGGCGCAGCGCCTCGGGATCGCCACGGCGATGCTCGGCGATCCACCGGTGCTCATGTTCGACGAGCCGATCAACGGGCTCGACCCGGACGGCATCCGCTGGATCCGGGCATTCCTGCGCTCCCTTGCGGACGAGGGGCGGACCGTCTTCGTCTCGAGCCACGTGATGAGTGAGCTCGAGGGCACTGCGGACGACCTCGTCGTCATCGGACGCGGCCGTCTGATCGCGCAGACGAGCGTCGGCGAGCTTCTGGCAGCGACGGCGAATGGCCGCGTGCACCTCCGGACGCCGGACGCCTCGGCCGTGATGGCCGTGCTCGCTCGGGCGGGCGGAACCGTCACGTCGAGCGGCTCCGAGGCTCTAACGGTCACGGGCCTCGACGTCGCGCGCATCGCCGACCTGGCAGCCGAGAGCGGCCTGCGGATCCACGAGCTCTTCCGCGAGCAGCCGTCGCTCGAGGAGGCGTTCCTCGACCTCACACGAGGCGCGGTCGAGTTCACGGCCGCCGCGCGCACGGAGTCGGCATCGTGAAGTCGACGACGGCGACGCTCGCGGCGGGGAGCAGGCCCGGTGCACTCCAGGCCCTCCGAACGGAATGGGTGAAGCTCCGGACCGTGCGCAGCACCGCCTGGTCGCTGCTCGCGTTCGCCGGTGGCTCGGTGCTGTTCACGGCGGTCCTCACCTCGGGGTCGACCACCGAGGGCGGCAGCCCTGGCCACCCGGGTGACAACGACATCGTGATGGACAGCCTCGTGGGCATCTGGCTCGGGCTGATCGCCGTCGCAGTGCTCGCCGTGCTGACGATCACGTCCGAGCACAGCACCGGCATGATCCGGACGACGTTCGCCGCGAACCCACGACGCCGCACCGTGCTCGCCGCGAAAGCGGTTGTCGTCGGGTCCGTCGCATTCGCCGCCGGGCTCGTCACGTGTGTCGCGTGCTTCCTGATCGGCCAGGCGTTCCTGCGTGGCGGCGGGTTCACCTACGAGAACGGATATCCGGCCGTGCCTCTCACCGACCACGAGGCTCTGCGAGCCGTCGTCGGCACGGCCGCCGCC
This sequence comes from uncultured Actinomycetes bacterium, assembly GCA_963770595.1. GTDB lineage: Bacteria > Actinomycetota > Thermoleophilia > Gaiellales > Gaiellaceae > GMQP-bins7. The sequence goes on from CAVYQG010000001.1 coordinate 271,606, forward strand.
CTCGGGCTCCTCGCGGTGTTCGCACTCGGTGTCGGCGCGATCCTCCGCCACACGGCCGGAGCGATCACGGCCGTGCTCGCAGTCGTTCTCGTTCCGGAGATCGCGATCGATTTCCTGCCGGAGCACCTCGTCGAGCCGGTGGAGAAGTTCTCGCTGATCGGCGCCGGCGCCGCGATCCAGCAGACGGTCGAGCGGCCGGACAACATCCCGCTCGAGCCGGCAGCGGGCCTTGCGGTCTCCGCCGCCTATGCGGCGTCGACGCTCCTCGTCGCTCTCTGGCTCATCGGCAGGCGCGACGCCTAGCCGGCGGCGCGGCTGCGAGTCTCGGGCATGATCGTCGCGTGGCGATCCGGGCCTCGGAGCTGATCGAGCGCAAGCGAAACGGCGGCGAACTCGCCGCCGAGGAGATCTCGGAGCTCGTCCTCGGCTTCACGCGCGGGGAGATTCCCGACTACCAGATGTCCGCCTGGTGCATGGCCGTCTACTTCAAGGGCATGACGGGCGCCGAGACGCACGCGCTGACCGACGCGATGATCCGGTCCGGCGAGACGCTCGACCTCTCGGGCGCCCTCGGCCGCCGTGTCGTCGACAAACACTCGACGGGCGGGGTGGGAGACAAGACCTCGATCGCGGTGGGCCCGATCGTCGCGGCCTGCGGCGTCCCGTTCGGGAAGATGTCCGGCCGCGGGCTCGGGCACACCGGCGGCACGCTCGACAAGCTCGAGTCGATCGCCGGCTTCCGCGTCGAGCTCACGATCGACGAGTTCGTCGCGCAGGTGCGCGAGATCGGGCTCGCGATCATCGGCCAGACGGGCGACCTCGTTCCGGCCGACAAGAAGCTCTACGCGCTCCGCGACGTCACCGGGACGGTCGACATCGTCCCGCTCATCGCCTCGTCGATCATGTCGAAGAAGCTCGCCGCGGGAGCCGACGCGATCGTGCTCGACGTCAAGGTCGGCGACGGCGCGTTCATGAAGACGCTCGAGGACGCGCGGATCCTCGCGGAGCAGATGGTCGACCTCGGCGAGCGGGCCGGCCGGCAGGTCGTGTGCCTCGTCACCGACATGGACCAGCCGCTCGGCGCCGCAGTCGGCCACGCCCTCGAGATAAGGGAGGCCGTCGAGACGATCTCCGCCGAGGGGCCGCCGGACTTCACGGAGCTCGTGCTGGAGGCGTCCGCGCGCCTGCTCGCGCTCTCCGACCTCGGGATCGACCTCGCCGCGGGGCGCTCGCGAGCCGAGACGGCGATGACGGACGGCTCCGCGCGCGAGACCTACGAGCGCTGGATCCGGGCGCAGGGCGGCGACCCCGACCTCGGGATACTGCCGCGTGCGCCCGTGATCCGCGAGGTCACCGCGCCAGCGGCCGGAGTGGTGAACCGTCTCGGCGCCCTCCCGATCGGCATCGCCGCGCTCGAGCTCGGCGGCGGCCGCAGGACGAAGGACGACGAGATCGATCACGCGGTCGGCGTCGTCGTCAGCGCGAAGCGGGGGCAGGCCGTCGAGGCGGGACAGGTCCTCGCGGACGTGCACGCGCGCGACGACGAGACCGCCGCCCGAGCGGCGGAGGCGGTGCTCGGCGCCTACGAGATCAGCGACGAGGAGCCACACCCGCACGGGATCCTCCTCGACGTCATCGCCTAGGGGCGAAGAGCGCCTCGATGCCCGAGCTGCCGGAGGTCGAGACGATCCGCGCGCAGCTTGCGCCGCGGCTCGAGGGGCGCACTCTCGTGAGCGTCGAGATCCTCGATCCGCGCCTGACGCGGCCCGTCGACCTGTTCGAGGTCGCCGAGGAGCTCGAAGGCGACCGCGTCGTCGCCGTCGAGCGGCGCGGGAAGTACCTCCTGCTGCGGCTCGAGAGCGGGCTCGGGCTGCTCGTGCACCTCCGCATGACGGGGAGCTTCCACTGGCGCCCCACGACCCACGAGCGAGCCGTGCTGGAGCTCGACGACGGGACGCGAGTCGCCTACCGTGACGTGCGCCGCTTCGGGACGTGGCTCGTGCTGGCGGGCGCCGAGCTGGAGCCGTACCTCGCCGCCAAGAACGGCCCGGAGCCGCTCGGGCCGCGGTTCACCTCACGCTGGCTCGCGCCGCAGCTCGCCCGCCGTCGCGCGGCGCTCAAGGCTGTCCTGCTCGACCAGCGGGTCGTCGCCGGGCTCGGGAACATCTATGCGGACGAGGCGCTCTGGCGCGCGCGGCTCAGCCCTCTGCGCCCGGCGAACGAGGTCGAGCCGGACGAGATACGACGGCTGGTGCGAGCTATCCGCGCGGCGCTCGGCACGGGCATCGACCGGCAGGGCTCGACGCTCACCGACTATGCGAAGCCGGACGGCTCGCCGGGCGGGATGCAGGACGAGTTCCGGGTCTACGGGCGCGAGGGCGAGCCGTGCCCGCGCTGCCGGACGCCGATCGCGAAGACGCGCGTCGGCGGGCGCGGGACGTGGTACTGCCCGCGCTGCCAGGCCTAGCGGGACATCGGCGAGACGGGCTCGCCGGCCGGCACCGGAAGCTCGTAGTACGTCGCCTCCGGCTCGGGCGGCGCGGCAGCGACGGCCGGCACGGCGGGCGTCAGCAGGCGCGCGCGCCTGCGCTTCCGGACGTGCTCGGCCGCGAAGTAGCTCCCGAGCACGAAGACGAGCGCTCCGAGCTGCGCGAGGATGCCCTGCCACGTCGGGTAGAGGCCGAACCAGAGCCCGGCCCAGTACGGAAGCTCGAGGCCTTCGATCGGCGTCACGGCGACCCAGCCGACCTTCTGCATCGTCTGCACGGTCGTCCCGACCATGACGACGAGCACCCAGGTGATCAGGATGCCGGTCGCGATGAGCATCTTCTTGTGCGGAAGCTTGCGCTCGAGGCCGATGACGAGGAAGAAGACCCCGACGACTCCCACGAGCCCGAGAGCGACTCCCTGGAGGACGACGAGCGCGCCGGCCTCGAGCGTCATCGCCTGGAGGAAGAGCACCGTCTCGAACCCCTCGCGGTAGACGCTCGAGAAGCCGAGGAGCACGAGGCCCACGACCTGCGCGGTCGCCAGCGACAGCCCCGCGCCGGCCAGCACGCGGCGCTTCTTCTGGTGCAGGTTCTGCAGGTTCTCCTGCCAGTACACCCGGTGGTAGAACCAGTTGAGGATCAGGAGCAGCACGGCGATCGCGACGAGCGAGACGAGAGCCTCCAGCTTCTCGCCGTACACCGCGAGCGACGTCAGCACCGTCTGGGCGATCACCCAGGTCACGGCACTCGCGACGAGCGCCAGCCCGACGCCTGCGAGCAGGGGCCGCCTGAAGTGGCGCTTGGCCCCGACGAGGCTCGCCATGAGCGCGGCGAGGATGAGAACGGCCTCGAGGCCCTCGCGGAAGACGATGATCGCCGAGTTGGTGACGACCGAGGCGTCGGACTGCGTCCCACTGCCGATCTGCTGCTCCGAGCGAGCGAGCGCGTCGTCGAGCGCTGCGCGCGTCCCGGCGATCTCCTGCTCCGCCGCCCGGCGCCCGAGGAGCTGGACGAGCCCGTCGTGGCCGCCCGCGCCGTACCAGAAGTACCCCTCGACCTCCTGGAAGAGCGCCGGCGCGAGCCCGCGCAGCCGCTGCTCCGGACCGAGCTCGAAGACGCCGTACGCCTCGAGCCGGGCGGACTCGGCCTGCTTCCAGTCGCCCGTGGCCGCCGCGGCCTGGAGCCGGTCGAGCGTCGCTGCGATGACGTCGAAGTCCGCCGTCTTCGCAGCCTCCTTCCAGCTCTCGGGGTAGAGCGCGTCCACGAGTGACAACGCCTCTTCCGTCGTCGCCTTCATCGCCGAAGGCTCCGCGACCGCGGTCCCGCGGGACGCGTCCGCGAGGGCGGTTCCGAGCTCGTCGATGGTCGCGCCGAGCCGTCGCGTGGCGGCGGCGTTCGTCGCCATCAACGTCGGCTGGACGTCGTGGAACGCCGACGCGGCGCCGTCGCGGAACGTCACGGCCTCCTGGATCTCGAAGTCGAGCGTGACGCGGCCGTCCTTCACGCCGCGGCCGTACTCGATCGGCACGAGGCGCAGGAAGCGCTCGACCTGACCGGCCCGGCGTGCCAGCTCCTCGTCCGACAGCGGCGCCGCCCGGAAACCCGCGAGGGCTCGCTCGATCTTCCCGAGTTGCGTGCGAGGAAGGGAGCCCTGAGCGGATCCCACAGCGATGCGCTCGAACGCCGAAGTCAGCTCGCGTGCCTCCGCGCGACCGTGCTGCGCGCGGTACACGGGCGCCAGGATCGTCCAGTAGCCGAGCGCCAGCGCGCCCATCTCCGCTCGCGTCGTGTCGTAGCCGAGCGTGTCTGCCTCGCGGAGCCCAGCGAGGGCAGTGCGAAGCCGCGAGTCGTACGTGTCGAGGAGGTCACGTCGCACCGAGGCTGCCGCCGCGCGCGGCGCGACCGAGCCTGCGGCGAGGTCGTCGAGGGCGACCGTGGCGTCGGCGGCGGCGCGCGAGAAGCGCGTCGGAGGGCGGAACTCGCGGACGAGGAGCCAGCTCCTGGCCGCGGCCGCGTCGCCCCGTGCCGCGGCGCGCGACGCCTCCGTGAACGACGTCGCGAGGATCGACGTCCAGATCTCGGCGCGGGCTGCGGCGAGTGCGGGCTCGTCGACCTCCGCGACTGCACGTTCGGCCCGTCCGATCGCCTCGCGTGCGGAGCGCACGGCGGCCGGGCTGCCGACGAGGACCATCTCGATGCCGCGCGCCGCGGCGTCGACCTGCGACCGGGCCGCGGGCACGTCTCCGAGCACGAGCGCTGCCTGGGCGTCGGTCAGGGCGAGCTGGACGTCGCCGGCCGACTGCCAGGGCGCGGGCCCGGCGGCAGAAGCCGAAGCGGCGAGCGCGATGCTCGCCGCCACGACTGCCGCTGCCAGAGCCCGCCTGGCCACTACTGCGCGATCTTGACCTTGAGGCGCGCCGCCGCCTGGGTCACCTGGCCGGCGAGCGCCGTCGCCCGCTCCTGCGCCGTCCGCCCCAGCGAGTCGGCCTGTTCCGGCGTGAAGCGCTTGCCGGCCTTCTCCTGCTTGCGGAGCTGCGAGACGAACTTCCAGAGGCTGTCGAGCTCGCGCTTCGTCTGGGCCGCCTGCTGCTTGTCGACGGTCGCGATCGCCGGCTGGATGCCCGCGTAGATGACGCGGAGGCCGCCGAGGATGTCGCCGATGTCCGAGAGCCTCGAGACGACGTTGAACGAGTCGCCCTTGGCCTTCTCGCCGAGCACGAAGCGGGACACCTTCCACTGCCCGAAGTACTCGCTCATGGTGGGCACCATCACGACGACGGCCGTGAAGGCGTCCGACGGCGTCGGCTTCCACGCCTTCGACGAGCGATCGAGCTTGCCGGCGTAGAGCGCGAACGCGTCGGCCGAGGCCTTGAACACCTTCGCGTCCGGCAGCGCCTCGCCGAACTCGATCTTGCCGTCGCCGTCGAGGTCGGCCTTGACGCCCCTGGCCGTGTACTCGGAGCGCGTGCCCCAGAGCATGCCCTCGGTCAGGTTGAAGAGGTTTCCGGGCTTGCGCAGGACACGGCCGTCCGAGAGATTGAGGTCGAAGGGCACGGCGCTCGCCGGGTCTTCCTTCGCGCTCGAGCCGGCGTCGAGGATCACGTCGTAGACGGCGAGCGACGGCGTTCCCGCGACGACGCCCTCGACGCGCTCGTAGTACGGGTTCCCCTCGATCCAGAGCGACTTCGAACGGGCGAGGATCGGCTTGATCGCCGCTGGCTTCGCGGCCCAGAGCGCCGCATAGTCGAAGTTCTCGGCCTTGGCGAGCGCGAAGTACCGGTTCGCCTGTGCCTGGAAGCGCTTGGTGAAGCCCTTGAGCTTCACGGTGTGGGAGAGGAGATAGGTCTTCGTCGGCGCGAGGTTCGCGCGTTGCGCCGGAGCGCTGGGAGAAGCGGAGGACGTCCCTGTCGCAACCACGACGGCGAGCGCCGTCACAAGGGCTACGACGGCTGTCCGGCCGCGGAGTGTGAGCAGGTTTCGTGTTTTCATGGCATGGAGGATAACGGGACCTACGCGGCGACGTAAGGGGTGCCTTACATGGCCGGGAACGGACGCCGGGTCGACCAGCGGCCGACCTAGACTTGTCCGCGTGGGGGCGAGCTACAAGACCGAGGCGGTCGTGCTGCGCTCGTTCCGGTTCGGCGAGGCCGATCGCGTTCTCCACGTGTACACGCTCGAGCGCGGGCGCGTGGGCGCCGTCGCGAAAGGGGTACGCAAGACGAAGTCGCGCTTCGGGGCACGCCTCGAGCCGTTCTCGCACGTCGAGCTGATGCTGCACCAGGGCTCGGGCGAGCTGCACACGGTGACGGGCGCGTCGCTCGTCGACCCGCACCGGCCGCTGCGCGAGGACTCGTACCGGCTGTCCGTGGGCCTCGTCGGCGCCGAGGCGATGCTCCGGCTCTACGTGGAGGAGGAGCGGAACGAGCGCGCGTTCGAGGCGCTGACCCGTTTCCTCGGGGCCGTCGACGCGCTTCCGGCGGGGCTCCGCGGCCGCGCGGCCCACGACCCGCTCGCGCTCGCGTTCCAGCTCAAGCTCTTATGGCTTTCCGGCTACGTGCCGCACCTCGAGAGCTGCGTCGAGTGCGGCGGAGGCGACCTCGTCGGCTATCTGCCACGTGCCGGCGGCGCGGTGTGCGCGTCGTGCGCGCCGACCGAGGCGGTCTCGCTCTCACCGGAGGGCCTGCGTGCGATGAAGGCGCTCCTGTGGAGCCCACTGGCCGACGCGCACGGGCTCGGCCTGGGGGAGCGTGCGGTGCGGGACGCGCTGGCCGTCGTCGTCGCGTCGTACGAGTTCCACGGCGGCTTCCGCCTCCGCACGCTGGCTGTATGAGGCGGGATCTCGGCGACGGCTACGAGCTCGACGACGACCCGGCACGCATCGACCGCGATGCCGTGCACGCATACCTCACGCGGTCGTACTGGGCGGAGGGCCGTTCGCGGGAGGTGCAGGACGCTCTGATCGACGGAGCGGCACGCGTCGTCGGCCTCTACGAGGAGGGTGCGCAGGTCGGCTTCTCGCGAACGCTCTCGGACGGCCACGCGCAGTCGTATCTCGCCGACGTCTACGTGCTCGAGGAGCACCGCGGTCGAGGCCTCGGCGTCGAGCTCGTGCGTTTCACGGTCGACGAGGGCCCGCTCGCGTCGACGAAGTGGTTCCTGCACACCCGCGACGCGCACGACCTGTACCGCAGGTTCGGCTTCGCCGAGCCGAGCGAGAGAGCGCTCGAGCGCAGGTAGCACCCCTTTCCCGCCGGCAGATCAGTCCTGACGGCGGGCGAAGAACACGAGCTCGCGACCGGGGCGGTCGGGCGCATCGCGAACGTCGTCCACCACGTAGCCGTGCGCGACGAGCCCGGCCTGAACCTCGTCGCGCTCGCGAAAGCGCAGCGTCGAGTCGGACGTCAGCACGTCCCCGTCCGGGAGCACGAACGTCCAGCGGAACCTCACCAGCGGGAGGCTCACGGCTGTCAGCTCGGCCCAGTTCTCGACCGCGCCGACGCCCTCGATCTCCGTGACCTCGTAGGACTCGGCGCGGGTCCATTCCCGCCATGCCTCGCGTGCGGGATCGCGGGTCTCGAAGACGAGGTGCCCACCAGGCCGCAACGCCTCGCGCGCGCCGCGCAGCGTTCCCTCCCAGACTGATTCGTCGACGATCGCCTGCGCCGCGTTGCCCGTCATCGTCGCCAGGTCGACATCGAGCGGGGGGAGTGCCATCGCGTCACCGTGGATCCAGCGCACACGCTCGGCTCCCGGCTTGCTACGTGCGACGTCCAGCGACGCGCTCGCCGGGTCGAGGCCCGTCACGTCCAGGCCCCGATCGGCGAGGAGGAGCGCGAACGTGCCCGTGCCACAGCCCACGTCCAGCACGCGGCGTGCACCGAGCTCGTCCACGATCGCGAGGTAGGCGTCGAGGTCGCTGCGGTCGGGGTCGAGCTCGTCGTACATCGCGGCCAGGCGCGGATCCTCGAAGATCGCGTCTGCCACGATCAGTCCGGCTTCGGCGTCTTCCAGTCCCCGGCGAGCTTGTCCTGGACGAACGCGCGCGCGCCCGCGATCGGGATCCGCTCCTGCGCGAGCGAGTCGCGGTCGCGGATCGTGACCGTGTCGTCCTCCAGCGTCTGCTCGTCGATCGTGAGCGCGTACGGCGTGCCGATCTCGTCCTGGCGGCGGTAGCGGCGGCCGATCTGGCCCGAGTCGTCGTACTCCGCCACCAGGGAGCGCCGCAGCTCCTCGTACAGCGACCGTGCCTTCGAGACCATGTCCTCGTTCTTCGAGATCAACGGGAGCACCGCCGCCTTGACCGGCGCCAGCGCCGGATGGAGCCGCAGCACCGTGCGCTCACGCTCGGCGACGACCTCCTCGTCGTACGCGTCGACCATGAACGCGAGCATCGAGCGGTTGACGCCGAGCGCCGGCTCGACGACGTGCGGCGTGTAGCGCTCCTGGCCGTCGACCCACTCGAGCTTCGTGCCCGAGGCATCCGTGTGCGCGGTAAGGTCGAAGTCGCCGCGATGCGCGATGCCCTCCAGCTCGGACCAGCCGATGGGGAAGAGGTACTCGAGGTCGCTCGTCTGCGAGGAGTAGTGCGAGAGCTCGTCGGCCTCGTGCGGGCGCACGCGCAGGTGGCTCTCGCGGAGCCCGTAGCGCAGGTGCCAGGCGACTCGCTGGTCGACCCAGTAGCGGAACCACTCGTCGGCCTCGGCCGGCGGGACGAAGTACTCCATCTCCATCTGCTCGAACTCGAGCGTCCGGAAGATGAAGTTGCCGGGCGTGATCTCGTTCCGGAACGCCTTCCCGATCTGCGCGATGCCGAATGGAGGCTTCCGGCGGGCGATCTGCGCGACGTTCTTGAAGTTGACGAAGATGCCCTGCGCGGTCTCCGGGCGCAGGTACGCGTCCTGGCCGGTCTCCTCGAGCGCGCCGATTCTCGTGGAGAACATGAGGTTGAACTGGCGCGGCTCGGTGAGATCGCAGGTGTCGTTCTCGCCGGGGCGCTTGCTCGGCTTCTGGCCGCACTCGGCCTGGTCGAGGTGGTCGGCGCGGTAGCGGCGCTTGCAGAAGCGGCAGTCGACGAGCGGGTCGCTGAACCCGCCCACGTGGCCGGACGCCTCCCAGACCGCGGGGTGGAGGATGATCGACGAGTCGAGGGCGACGATGTCGTCGCGCTCGCGCACCATCGACTCGAACCAGCGCGCCTTGACGTTCTCCTTCAGGAGGACGCCGTAGTGCCCGTAGTCGTACGCGGAGCCGAGCCCGCCGTAGATCTCCGAGGACGGGAAGACGAACCCGCGGCGACGCGCGAGCGAGACGATCTTGTCCATGGTCACGGCGTCCGGCACGGTGCCGAACCGTACCCACTCTCCGCGCAAGACTGGAATCCGCGAGCGCGGACTCCAGTCGCGCGAAGATCCCTGAAGCGCAGCCGCTTCACGGCTGCGACGGCCGCGCGGGACTAGCGACGCGTGCCGAGCGTCAGCAGGTACTCCCGGTGATGGACGATCTCGTCGTCGTCGCGATGCTGCTCTCCGAAGACGATCCAGGTCTCGTGGAACTCCTCGCGGCGCTCGGGCTCGAGCGCCTCGATCGCGCTCTTCGTGGGACCGTACGAGGTGGAGAAGAGCTGCCAGTACTCCTCACCCGAGGAGAGGGCGAGTGGCGAGTCGTGCTTCTCGAACTCGAGCTCGAACGCATCGCCGAGGAGCTCGCGCACGTGATCTTCGTTGCCCCAGGCGAACGGACTGCCCGCGCCCTCGGGCGGCGGCGGCAGGTACGGCTTCATCATCGCGAAGAGCTGGCCCAGGCCTCCCTCGGGCGTCCAGCAGGCGAGGGCGATCCGCCCGCCGGGCCGGGTGACGCGCGCCAGCTCGCCGGCGACCGCCTCGTGGTCGGGCGCGAACATGACACCGCAGGTCGAGGTCACGACGTCGAAGCTCGCGTCGTCGTAGGTCATCGCCTCGGCGTCGCCGACCTCGAACCGGACCGTGACGCCCTCCTCGGCCGCACGCTCGCGCGCAGTGTCGATCAGCACCGGCGCCAGGTCCATCCCCGTGACGTCCGCTCCGCGCTGCGCTGCGAGGATGGCGACCGCGCCCGTGCCGGTCGCAGCGTCGAGGAGTGCCATGCCCGGCTTCGGGTCGACGCGCTCGACGACGAGCTCGTGGATGTCGCGAATCGTGTTCGTGATGCGCTCGTAGGGCCCGTTGCCCCACATGACGCTCTGGCGGTTCTTCAGCTCCGTGAAAGCCATGTGACTCCTCTCGTGTCTCGTGTCACGGGGAGTGTGACGGTTCGGCGGTAGCCTCCCGCCGGTGAGCGTCCACGACACCGACCGCGAGCCGGTCGAGCTGCACATCGTCTCCGACTCGACCGGGGAGACTGCGGCGCGGCTCGTGCTCGCGCTCGAGGCGCAGTTCCCGGATCAGCCGTTCGTCGAGATCAGGCATCCGCGCGTCGAGAACGTCGAGGACCTCCACATCGCCGTGCAGCAGGCGCGCGGGCGGCCCGCGGTCATGGTCTACACGCTCGTCGAGCCGGAGCTGCGCGACGCGATGCGCCAGCTCTGCCGCCGCGCACGCGTGCACTACTGCGACCTGCTCGGGCATCCGATCGACTCGATCTCCAGGGTCGCGGGCGTCGCCGCGCGCATGCAGCCCGGGGCGCGGGCGCCGCTCGACGCCGCAGTACTTCAAGCGGATCGAGGCGATCGAGTTCGCGGTCAAGTACGACGACGGCGTGGGGCGGGGGCTCGACGAGGCGGACGTCGTCCTCGTCGGCGTCTCCCGTACCTCGAAGACGCCGCTCTCGATCTTCCTCGGCTACCTCGGGCACAAGGCGGCGAACGTCCCCGTCGTGAAGGGGATCGAGCTCCCGGAGGAGCTCTTCGAGATCGACCCGGCGAAGATCGTCGGGCTCACGATCGGCGCCGAGCGGCTGCTCGACATCCGCACTGCGCGCGTCCGCAGCATGGGCGCGCCGCGGAAGCGCTACGCGGAGCTCGAGGCGATCTACGGCGAGCTCGAGGTGGCGACCGCGGTCCACAAGCGGCTGCGCTGCCCGGTGATCGACGTGACGGAGCTCTCGGTGGAGGAGACCGCGATGCGGATCGTCCGCATCGTCGAGCGGCGCAAGCGCGCGGTAAGGGCGTGAGCGAGCCGAGCGCAGGCGATCCCAGACCTTACGGCTCTCCCGGCGAGCCACCGCTGCCCGTTCCCTGGAGACCGCCTCCCGGTGGCGAGGGCGACCTCCGTGCGAAGGGCTGGGTGCCGCCGGGACGCCTCGCGTTCTGGTGGTTCCTGCTCCTCCTAGGCGACCTCGTCTTCTACGTGCTGCTGACACCGATCTGGCTCGGGCTGCGAGTCGCTGCGTGGGTCGCCGAGCTCCGCTCCCGCGTGGGACGCAGCTAGCGCTTCCGGAGGCGCTCGAGCTTCTTCTCGACGGAGTCGACGCTCTTCGCCGCCGCGTCGCGCTCGCGCTGTGCCTTGCGGAGGCCCCGCTCGGCCGCATCGAGCGCGCCCTCGGCCGCGGCGAGCTCGTCCTGCAGCGCGCGCTCGCGCTCCCGGCGCTCGTCGGCGACCGTGTCGCGCGTCGGCGCGCGCCGCTTTGCCGTGCCGCTTCCCTTGCGCGCCGGAACGGAGAGCCCGGCGAACGCGTCGAAGCCGCTCGCGCCCCCTTCCTCGACGAGCGCGCCCCGTGCGAGCGCCTGGCGCGTCCCGTCGTCCGCGACGGCCGAGCGCAGGAGATCTGCGACGCGGCGCTTCATGCCCTCGTTCGCCGGCTTCCCGCGGGAGAGCCGCGCGACGGCGACCTCAGCGAGCGCGTCGAGCGCATCGGCGAGCTCCTGCGACGCCAGCCGGAACGCCTCGGTGTCGGCGGAGAGCTGGGCGCTCGCGAGCCGACCAGCGGCATCCGCCGCGTCGTGGGCGGACTGCGAGCGGTCGCGCGCGGCCCGGTTCACGGCCAGCACGACCGCGGAAGGCTTGCGCAGGGCGGAGACCGCAGCGGCCTCGTCGGCGCGTCCCGCGTCCTTCAGCTCGCGCGCGACCCGGTTCCGCTCCTCGACGAAGTCCTCCGGCGTCGCCGCGAGGAGCTTCTCAGCCTCAGGAGGTACGTCCATCGGCTCGTTCTACCCGCTCGCCTCGCGCAGGAAGCGGTCGACCTCGGGTTGCGTGCGGAGCCGCAGCAGCGGAAAGCGCGCAAGCTCTGCCGCGTAGCGGCGCTGCCGCACTCGATAGCCGCGGACGGCGTAGAGCACGACCGAGTTCCGGGGATGGAGCACGTCGCGCAGCGACTCCCGGTTGCCGTTCCACAGCTCCTCGCGGGTGGCGATCCGACGCGCGGTGCGCTTCAGCAGGCGTGGGAGCCACACGCGCATCGGGAGGTCGAGCCACACGACGAGGTCGGCGTGCTCGAGCACGAGATCGCCGATCTTGCCGCGGTACGCGCCGTCGATCACCCAGTCGTCGGATCGGACGATCGGCTCGACTCTCGCACGGAGCTCCTCCGGTGTCGCCTCGGTCCAGCCGGGCCCGTGATGGAGAGCGTCGAGCTCGTGGAACGGAACGTCGAGCTCGAGCGCGAGCGCACGGCCGACGGTCGTCTTGCCGTTGCCGCTCGCGGTCGAGACGATCGCGACCTTCCTCACAGCGGCCGGGCGTCGAGCGGCTGCTCTCCTTCCGGCCCGACGCGATACGCCCGCGCGCCGGGGCGAGATGCGACGACTTCGCGCAGCTCGCGGCCTTCGAAGTGGAGCGCCGCATGGTCGTCGGCCGCATAGCCGGCCGGGAATCCGCTTCGACGACGAGCTCGCGGTACACCGGACTGCGCAGTTCCTCGCCGTCGTAGTGCGGGCAGAAGCTGCCGGCGAGGATCCCGAGGCCGTCGTCGAGCGCCGCGAGCTGAGGCCCGAACGAGTCCGTGACGCTGCTCTCGAACCAGCAGTTGGCGCCGGCGCTGACGCCTCCGAGCACGGCGCCTCGCTCCCATGCGCTCCCGCAGCGCCCGGTCGAGGCCGTGGAGCCGCCAGACTGCGAGCGCGTTCGCGGTGTTCCCGCCCGAGACGTAGATCACGTCCTGGCTCGCCAGGTGCTCTGCCGGACGGTCCGGCATGCCGAACAGGCGCAGGCAGCTCGGATCGCACTCCCGCGCCGAGAACGCCTCGAAGAACGCCGCGATCCCGCGATCGCCGTCACCGGAGGGCGTCGGCACGAAGCAGACGCGCGGCCGGGGCGCGGCCGAGAGCGAGAGCAAGAATCCGTCGAGCGGCGACGCCGGGTCGGCGAAGAACCCGCCGCCGCCCATCGCAACGATGTGGCCGGGCACTCGCACGAGTGTAGATTCCTGCCGCCCATGCGCTACGTCTACGACTTCGACGAGGACGTCGGCGGGGGCCGAGAGCTCCTCGGCGGGAAGGGCATCGGCCTGGCCGAGATGACCCGCCTCGGGATCCCGGTGCCGGCCGGCTTCACGATCACGACCGACGCCTGCCGCGCGTACATGGCGTCGGGGGGCGAGGTGCCGGGCGACCTCGACGACGAGGTCGAGCAGCACATCGGAGTCCTCGAGGAGCGAGCGGGCAAGCGCTTCGGGGACGACCGCGACCCGCTGCTCGTCTCCGTGCGGTCGGGCGCCGCGATCTCGATGCCGGGGATGATGGACACGATCCTCAATCTCGGCCTGAACGACGTGGCGGTGGAAGGGCTCGCGACGTCGACGGGCAACGAGCGCTTCGCGTTCGACTCGTACCGCCGCCTCGTCCAGATGTACGGCGACGTCGTCGACGGCGTGGACGGGCATCGCTTCGAGGAGGCGCTCTCGGACCTCAAGCGCGCTCGCGGGGTCGAGCAGGACGTCGAGCTGACGGCCGGTGACCTGCGCGAGCTCGTCGCGACGTTCCACGAGATCTACGAGCAGTCCGCAGGCAGCCCGTTCCCGCAGGACCCGCGCGAGCAGCTCCGGCGCGCCTACCGGGCCGTCTTCGACTCGTGGAATGCACCTCGCGCACAGGTGTACCGGCGGACCTACGACATCCCGGACGATCTCGGGACGGCGGTCAACGTCGTCCAGATGGTGTTCGGGAACCGCGGCGACCGCTCGGCCACGGGCGTCTGCTTCACGCGCGACCCGGCGACCGGCGAGAAGATCCTCTATGGCGAGTTCCTGCTGAACGCGCAGGGAGAGGACGTCGTAGCCGGGATCCGCACGCCCGAGCCGATCGCGCGCATGCGCGACGTGCTGCCCGAGGCGTTCGACCAGCTGGTGGCGACGATCGACCGCCTCGAGGCGCACTACCGCGATCTCCAGGACGTCGAGTTCACGATCGAGGAGGGGGCGCTCTTCCTCCTCCAGACGCGGACCGGCAAGCGGACGGCGCCGGCGGCGCTCCGCGCTGCCGCCGAGATGGTCGACGAGGGGCTGATCACCCGCGAGGAGGCGGTCGCGCGCATCGATCCCGCCCAGCTCGACCAGCTGCTGCACCCGAGGCTCGATCCCGACGCAAAGTTCGAGGTCGCGGCCAAGGGCCTCGGCGCCTCCCCCGGCGGTGCGGTCGGCGCGATCGTCCTCGACGCCGAGACCGCGGACGAGCGCGCGAACGCGGGCGAGGACGTGATCCTCGTGCGCTGGGAGACGACGCCTGACGACATCCACGGGATCGTCCCCAAGCACACGCGCGGGATCCTCACGGCGCACGGAGGCATGACCTCGCACGCGGCGGTGGTCGCGCGCGGGATGGGGAAGACCTGCGTCGCGGGCTGCCCGGGCTTGCGAATCGACCTGTCCGCGCGCACGCTCACCGTGGGCGACACGACGCTCGCCGAAGGCGACGTGATCACGCTGGAGGGGACCGAGGGCTGGGTGATCCTCGAGCCCGTCCCGCTCGTCGAGCCGGCGATCGACGAGAACTTCGGGACGGTCCTCGGCTGGGCCGACGAGATGCGCCGCCTGCGCGTGCGCGCGAACGCGGACACGCCGGACGACGCCGCGAAGGCGCGCGAGTTCGGCGCGGAAGGCATCGGGCTGTGCCGGACGGAGCACATGTTCATGGGCGAGGACCGGTTGCCCGTCGTCCGCGAGATGATCATGGCCCGCGAGGAGGACGAGCGGCGGTCCGCTCTCGATCGCCTGCTGCCGATGCAGCAGGCCGACTTCGAGGGGATCTTCGAGGCGATGGCGGGGCTCCCGGTGACGATCCGCCTGCTCGACCCGCCGCTCCACGAGTTCCTGCCACCGCTCGAGGAGGCGACCTCGGACGCGATGCGCGAGCGGATCAAGCAGCTGCACGAGGCGAACCCGATGCTCGGCACGCGCGGATGCCGGCTCGGGCTCCAGTTCCCCGAGATCTACGAGATGCAGGTGCGGGCCATCGTTCGCGCCGCGAGAGCCGTCTCCGAGCGCACCGGCGAGGCGCCGCTGGTCGAGATCATGCACCCGCTCGTGGCATTCCGCGAGGAGCTCGCGCGGCTCCGCGAGCTGACCGAGCGGGTCGCCGCCGAGGAGCCGTCGGTCGAGTACCTGTGCGGGACGATGATCGAGCTCCCGCGCGCCGCGATCCGCGCCGACGAGATCGCCGAGGAGGCGGACTTCTTCTCCTTCGGCACGAACGACCTCACGCAGACCGCGCTCGGCTTCTCGCGCGACGACGCGGAGGGCAAGTTCCTCACGCACTACCTCGAGCACGGGCTGCTCGAGCGGAATCCGTTCGAGGTGCTGGACGAGGACGGCGTCGGAGATCTCATGCGCATCGGAGTCGAGCGCGGGCGCAGCACGAAGCCCGACATCAAGCTCGGTATCTGCGGCGAGCACGGCGGCGAGCCGCGTTCGGTCGCGTTCTGCCACCGGCTCGGGCTCGACTACGTCTCGTGCTCGCCGTACCGCGTCCCGCTCGCTCGACTCGCCGCCGCGCAGGCCGCGCTCGCCGAGGCGGGCGTCACGGCGGTCGTCATCGGCGGGTCGAAGAGTGCGAGCTCGACGCGGGCAGGCCGAACCAGCTGCTCAGTTACTCAGGTGCAGAGGGGACTGTCGGGCGACCTCGGAATCGATCCACGCTCTCGCCCTCGATGATGAGCGCGGTTAGCCCGGCCTCGGACTTCATCTCGTGGTCTTCACCCTCGTGCAAGAAGACCGCTTCGCCTGCGCCGATCGGCTCATCGACACCATTCGCCCCGCTCACCTCTCCTGATCCCTCGAGTACGGCGATGAATCTGCGGGTACGTCCCGGGATGCCGCCTAAGTTGACCGCCGGGCTCAAATCGGAAGATCGCTGCCTTGACGAGCGCCCCCTCTTCGGAGGGCTGTGTCAATGGAGCGATGGTCACACCATCGAGCAGATCTCCACGCGGCACGAACGCCACGTCATCACCGAAGCTGAATCGCTCCATACCGACCTCCTGTCGTCGTGGCCGAGTTTCAGGACCAGCTCAGGCGGCTCCGCTCAGTTTCCGCGAGTGACTCTGCGATTCGCTCTGATCCAACGCGTCTTGGCTCGCTTGACGAGCGGAGCGAGGCGGCGAACCTCGGCCTCGTTTCCTTCGAGTCTGGCCGCGTCGATCTGACCGTCAAGTGTGAGGTCCTTCTGATGGAGCGCGATCTCCTCGGCCCGTGGCTCGTGGCCGTGGTGGAACTCGCTCATGACGGGTGGACTGTCGTTCCGACTCCCAGCGCTTACCTCGCCGTCAGGAAGCCCTCGAAGCGCGCATACCACGGGCTACCGAGGCCTATCTGGCCACCTCGCCCCTTCCCGACGATCCCGGCGTACTGGCCGGTCCCGCGCACGACCTTCCAGGTCCCGATGCCAATGCCGTCGTTCTGACCGTCGCCACTCGCGTCGCGACCGAAATCGAACCACTCGTTCCGGTTTCGAATCGTGAGCGTTCCTCGCTTTCCGGTGAGTGTCGCCACACCGCCGTCGTAGATCGTCACTCTCTGTCCGTCGCGCATCACGTCGCGTCCGGGGATGCTCAGCCAGTTGTGGCTGATCGTGCCCGAGTCGGTCTTCAGGGGTCCGGCCTGCAGCGGCGTAAGCACGAACGTCTTCTGCGGGTAGAGCTTCAGGTCGATCGCCACCCGCTGTTTCGCTGCGGCTGGACCTGCCGCCGCAACAGACGTCAGGATGATCGTCGCGACGAGCGCAACGAGTACGGCCTGTGTCGCTTTCATGCCTACCTCCTTGGGGAACTCGATGTCGCCGTGGAGGGTCGCTGAGCGGTCTTGCAGCCGGCTCACAGAAACCTCGAAATCGTCTGCTTTCCAGAAACTGCGAAGCGTGGTTAGCTAGACGACACGGGCGAGTCAGCACCTCTCCGGTTTCGCATTCTCGGCGCGCTCGAAGCCGAGGCCGAGGAACGCGCGCTCGAACTCGGCGGGCGCAAGCAGCGGGCTGTGCTCGCAGCCCTGCTTCTCCGTAGGGACGAGGTCGTGCCCGCCGAGCGCCTGTTCGATGAGATCTGGGGGGACGATCACCCGGCCTCCGCAGCGCACAGCCTGGAGTCATACGTGTCGCGGCTCCGCCGGGCTCTCTCCCCGTACGGGGTTGCAGTCGAGCGACGGGGGGGCGGCTACCGGATCGACCTCGGTGGGGCCGTTCTCGACTCGCAGGTCTTCGAGGACCTCGTAGACCACGCAGCCCACGCGCTGGACGCCGGCGACCATCCGCGTGCCGCGGCTATTGCGAAGGAGGCACTCGGCCTCTGGCACGGCCCTGTGCTCGCGGATGTGACGCTGCACGTGGAGAGCCGTGCGGAAGCCGAACGCCTGGACGAGCTTCGCTCGCGGGCATTCGAGATTCACGTCGACGCGGATCTGGCTCGTGGCCGCCATGCCGAGCTCGTGGGGGAGCTGCGCCGGCTGGTCGAGGAAACGCCGTATCGCGAGCGCCTCGTCGCGCAGCTCATGGTCGCGCTCTATCGCTCGGGTCGCCAGGTAGAGGCCCTCGAGGTCTACGAGCGGACGCGGCGCGACCTGGAAGACGATCTGCGGCCTCCGGCCGGGCGACGAGCTTCAGCGCCTCGCGGGGCAGATCGTCCGTCAGGAGCCTCACCTTCGGACGCCGGCGCAGACGGTGCGGGCCCGCGACGGTCAGCCAACGAGTCCGAGAGCACGGAGACTGTCTGCGATTGTCCTGGCGGGAGCACTGGCTGTCGCAGTGACGGCGATTGCTCTCCGCCAGATCGTCCTGACCGATGCAGGCGTTGCCGGGCTCCGGGGGCTCGACTCGCGTCGCCCTGATCCGACTGTGGGATCCAGGCGGCCTCGGCATCCGCGACGAAAATGGTGATGGGTCGTTCGTGGAGGGGCTTCTGAAGGCCGAGAGCAATCACAAGCTCGAGACGGAGATCGTCGACCTGTTCCCGCGCCGTCCACCCATCGGGCGGCTTCGAGCCGGGCTCGCAAGAAGATGTCGACCGGCTTTCTGCGCGGCTCCGATCCGGTGCAGTTCGATCTCGTGCTGTGGCCTCTTGGGCTCACGGGGCCGCGGTTCTACGACGTCGTCCCCCAGAACCCCGACACGCGTTTCGTTTTCCTCGACTACTGCTGTGCGAAGGGGCTCGAACTCGGGGGCGCTCCCAATGCCACTGCGCTGACACTAAGAGCCGGCGAGGCTGCCCATCTCGCCGGCTACCTGAGCGGCCTCATGGAGGCGCGGCGAACACAACCGAAGGGTGGCCGACACATGGTCTCGATCATCAGCGGAGAGCCGAACTTCCCGCCACAGCAGGCATTGGTTCAAGGGTTCTCAACGGGGGTGCGGCGTGCCCTTCCGGGCGTGAAGATTCGCAGCGAATATTCATTGGAGTACGACAACCCGGCGACGTGCGAGAGGATCGCGAACCGCCAGATCGACGCCGGCTCAGGCGTCATCTTCGCCGCGGTATTCCAGTGCGGTCTAGGCGCGCTCACGGCCGCCGGCATTCGCGGTGTGTGGGGCGTCGCGAGCGCCGGAGAAGATCGCTCGCACCTCGGCCCGCACATTCTAGCGGGCGTCAGACCGCCGCGAAGGACAGGACGACGCTGGCCAGGCCGACGCCGACGACGGCGGCCGTGGCCATCGCTGGCGTCCTCCTCAAGCTCGAGAACGCCAGCGCGCACAGCGCGCCGCCGACGAGGCCGCCGATGTGGCCGCCGATCGAGATCCCGGGGATGAGGAAGGTGAAGAGCAGGTTGAAGACGACCAGTCCCATCGCCTGCCCCCCGAAGACGTAGATCCGACGGGCCTCGAGCAGCGCCGCCGCGCCCATGATCCCCCAGATCGCCCCGGATGCCCCGACGGTGACGGCGTTCGGCGACCAGAGGAGCGCGCCGGCAGCGCCCGCGAGCCCGGCGACGACGTAGAGGAGCGCGTAGCGGCCGTGCCCGAGGTAGTCCTCGAGCGGCGGGCCGATGATCCAGAGGACCAGCATGTTCATGCCGATGTGCAGCAGGTTCCCGTGGAGGAACATGGACGTGACGAGCCGCCACCACTCGCCGTCCGCGACGAGCGGGCCGTAGAGGGCGCCGTTCTCGAAGATCCAGTCGGAGGTCGGTCGAAAACCGGAGCCGAGGGCCAGCTGGACGAGGAACACGCCGACGTTGATCCCGATGAGGATGAACGTGACGTAGGGCCCGTACTGCGCGAGCGACCGTCCTGCGCTGCGCGTGGCGCGCTTGGGAGCTGCGGCGCGGCCGCCCGTGCTCGCGTGATCCGGGCAGCGGATGCCCACCGGGCCCTGCGTCATGCAGTCGGGGCAGATCCCACGGCCGCAGTCGAAGCACGAGACGTAGGTCTCCCGGTCGGGATGGCGGTAGCAGCGGAGGGCCTCGGCCACGGCGGGTTAGCGTACCCGCGTGCGTGTCGACGTCGCGTTCACTCCGGACGAGTCCGGAGCGGCACCGACCGGGATCGTCATCGACGTCATCCGGGCCACTTCGACCATCGCGCAGGCGCTCTCGTCCGGTTACGAGCGGGTGTTCTGCGCCGCCGAGGTCGAGGAGGCGAAGGCGGTTCGCGATGCGCTCGGTGAGGGCGTCCTCGGCGGCGAGCGGCAGGCGGTGCGCATCCCCGGCTTCGACCTCGGGAACTCGCCGCGCGAGTACCTCGAGCCGCTCGACGGGACGCTCGTCCTCTCCACGACGAACGGGACGCGGGCCGTCGTCGCGGCCGCGCAGCGCTGCGAGCGCGTGCTCGTCGCGTCGCTCCTGAACCTCTCCGCGGTCGTCGACGAGGCCCGTGCCGTCGGAGACGACGCGATCGTCGTCTGCGCCGGGGTCCAGGGCACGCTCGCGCTCGACGACGCGTACGTCGCGGGCCGCATCGTCGAAGAGCTCGGCTGGGAGCGCACGGACGCGTCGGAGGCTGCCGCGCGCCTGACCGCGACCTGGAGCGGGGCGGAGGAGGCATTCCGCGCGTCGAAGAGCGGCCGCAACCTGATGGAGAACGCGCCCGAGCTCGAGGAGGACATCCCGTTCTGCGCGCGGGAGAGTGTGCTCGACGTCGTCCCGCGCCTGGTGGGCATGCGGGACGGCGCCGCGGAGATCTCGCTGTGATCGTCAACCGCGACCCGAAGGCGCGGGGGCCGTTCACCGCGTTCGCGGAGGTCGCGGGCGCGTACGAGCGCGGGCGGCCGGAGTACCCGGAGGACGCCGTGCGCTGGCTGGCAGGGGACGAGCCGCACGACGTGGTCGACCTGGGTGCGGGAACGGGGAAGCTGACGCGTGCGCTCGTCGCGCTCGGTCATCGCGTGACCGCGGTCGAGCCGCTCGACGCAGATGCGTGCGCAGCTCGAGGCGGCGGTCCCGGGAGTGACGGCCGTGAAGGGCAACGCCGAGTCGATGCCCGTCGCGAACGCGTCCGTGGACGTCGTCACCTGCGCGCAGTCCTTCCACTGGTTCGACCACGCGGTCGCGCTCCCCGAGATCGCGCGCGTCCTCCGCCCGGGCGGCTGCCTGGCGCTCGTCTGGAACTCGCGGGACGACCGCGAGCGGTGGGCCGCGGAGCTATCGGAGATCATCGGGAACGAGACCGTCGGGCGCCGCCGACGTCCGCCTGCCGATCGACGCGAGCGGTCTCTTCGAGCCGGTCGAGACAGCCGACTTCAGGTTCGAGCAGGCACTCGACCGCGAGACGCTGCTCGACCTCGTCCTCTCGCGGAGCTACTGCGCGAAGCTCCCAGAGCCCGAACGCGAGCCGATCCTGCAAGCGGTCGCACGTCTCTACGACACGACCGCGGGCACGGAGAGCGTGCGCCTCGCGTACGTGACGAACTGCTTCCGCGCGGTGAGGAAAGGAGCGCAATGATCGACCGGCTTCCGGCACGGCTGCTCCGGCTCGAGGGGCTCGCGGTCGCTGCGGGCGCGCTCGTCCTGTACTTCGATGCGGGAAACGGCTGGCTCATGCTCCTGGTCCTGATCCTCGTTCCCGACCTGTCCGCGCTCGGCTACCTCGCCGGGAAGCGGGTCGGCGCGCTGACTTATGACCTCGCGCACACGTACGTCGGCCCGATCGCGCTCGGAGTGGGTGGCGTCGTGGCGGGCTCCGCGCTGCCGCTGCAGCTGGCGCTGATCTGGCTCGTGCACATCGGCGTCGACAGGCTGCTCGGTTACGGGCTCAAGTACCCGACCGACTTCAAGGACACGCACCTCCAGCGGGTTTAGAACCGGCGCAAGCGAGGTGAAGGGAGTCGTCATGGGGCACACGCTCAAGAACCTGAAGGACGTCGAGGACTCCGCGCCCGGGTTCGGGATGGCGCCGGCGATGGAGGCGCGCTTCGCGAAGGAGGAGCTCGGGCTCGAGAGCTCGGGTGCCAGCTACCTGCGCCTCGCGCCGAGCGCGCGCGTGCCGTTCGGGCACCGGCACGCGAAGCAGGAGGAGCTGTACGTCGTCGCCGGCGGCAGCGGCCGCATCAAGCTGGACGACGAGATCGTCGAGCTCCGGCAGTGGGACGCGCTGCGAATCCCGCCCGAGGTCATGCGCTGCGCCGAGGGAGGGCCGGACGGCATCGAGCTCGTCCTCTTCGGCGCGCCGCAGGTGGGGACCGGCGACGTCGAGATGGTCCAGGACTGGTGGTCCGACTAGAGCCGTAGGCGGACGACGGTTCGCCTTCCGGCCTCGCGGACGGGCTCGAAGCTCGCGGCGAGGAACATAGGCAGGTACCCGGTGTACGCGTCGATGTCCATGTGGCCCGGTGCCACGGGATAGCCCTCGAAGACCGATGCGCCGTGCGCGACGGCCCGCTCGATCGCCGCGTCGAGGAGCGCCGACGCGACTCCCTGCCGCTTCGCGTCCGGATGGACGTAGAAGCAGACGACCGCCCACGTGACCTCGTCGTCGACTCGGGCGAGCTTCCGCGAGTGCTCGAGCCGGTCGAAGCTCTCGCGCGGCCCGAC
Organism: uncultured Actinomycetes bacterium; assembly: GCA_963770595.1. Taxonomy (GTDB): domain Bacteria; phylum Actinomycetota; class Thermoleophilia; order Gaiellales; family Gaiellaceae; genus GMQP-bins7. The sequence continues at coordinate 293,949 of CAVYQG010000001.1, forward strand.
CCGGCACCAGCCGACCGGCGTCCCCTCAAGATAGGCGACGAGCCCGGGCTCGGCCCCGCTCGAGATCTCGTCCTCCAGCCCTGCCTTGTTGCCGGCGCCCTGGCCGTCCCAGTGGGCGCTCCCGCGGAGCCGCCAGAACTGGCACCAGCAGCCGTCCGTCTGCGGCGTCCCGCCGCGCGGCCCCTTCCGCGTGAAGAGGTCGGCCACGTCGGGGAAGCGGTCCTGCGTGGCCATGTGGACGTCCACCGAAGGCACGGCTCATAGCTTGACAGGAGAACGTGTGTTCGTATAGAACATGTGTTCCCCGTGATCGCCTGCCTCCTCATCCCCGGGTTCGAGCTGCGAGCGGCACTGCGCGCGCGGCCGCGGCTGGCACTCGTCCCGGCGGCGCTCGCGCCGGGGGCCGGGGAGGAGCCGCTGCTCGGCCCCGTGACCGCGGCGGCCGAGGCGGCAGGGGTGAAGCCGGGGATGCGCCTGGGGGAGGCGCTCTCGACGTGCCCTGCGCTCGAGCTCGTCGAGCGGGATCCGGCCTCGGTCGAGCGGGAGTGGGAAGGCGTGCTCCGCCGGCTCGAGGACGCCGGCTTCGCGGTCGATCCGGTCGAGCACGGAGCCGTCGTCTTCGAGACGAACGGCGTCGAGCGATTGTACGGCGGCGTGGAGGCAGCGCTCCAGCGGGCGCTCGCGGCCGTCGGCTCGACGTGGGATCCGCGCATCGGCGCGGCCGGGCGCCGCTTCACCGCCCTCGCGGCGGCGAGCGTCGCGCGGCCGGGTCAGATCCTGCTCGTCGCGGCGACGGAGGAGGAGTCGTTCCTCGAGCCGTTGCCGCTCTCGCTGCTGCCGCTCACCCCCGATCGGTACGCAGAGCTCGAAGGACTGGGGCTGCGGCGTCTCGGGGAGCTCGCGCAGCTTCCGCAAGGCGCGGTCGCGGAGAGGTTGGGGGTGGAGGGGAGAAAGGCCTGGCGGCTCGCCCAGGGCGGCCGTCGGGCAAAGGTTCGCGGGCGGAAGCCGGCGTTCGAGCTCGCGGAGGCGATGGCGTTCCCGGACGCCGTCGGCAACGAGCTCACTCTGAGGCGGGCGCTCGGCTCCCTCCTCGAGCGCCTGCTCGCCCGCCCCGAACGAGCCGGCCGGCCGTTTCGCAAGCTCGCGGTGGCCGCTCGGCTCGTCGACGGCGGCTCGTGGCGCCGCACGCTGACGCTTCGCGACGCAACTGCGGAGCCGGCCAGATTGCGTGCAGCGCTCGGGCCGAAGCTCTCCGAGCTCCCCGCGCCGATTCTCGAGCTGAGGATCGAGGCGGTGGAGCTCGCGGAGCACCGGGGTCAGCAGCTCGCGCTCGTCGAGCCTGCGGGGGAGGAGGCGGGAAGCCGCCTACGTGAGAGCCTCCGGCAGGTGCGCGCGAGCACGGGCTCGGGATCGGTGTGCGCCGTGGTGGAGGTGGCGCCGTGGTCGCGGATACCGGAAGCACGAGCGCTCGTCGTCCCGCGGGACATGTGAGGACGACCCATGGGTCGTCCTCGGGCGAGGCAAGCCTCGCCCCTACGACGACCGGCCGGCTCAACGTGCCGAGACCCGCGCTCGTCGAGACGGGCTTCGGCGGCGCACCACGTGTCGTGAACCGTCAGCTCGTCTCGCTCGTGCGCGAGGAGTGGCGCGTCGTCGACCGCTGGTGGACGGAGGAGCCGGTCAACCGGCGCTATTTCGAGGTCGTGCTCGAGGGCGGCCAGAACGTCTGCGTCTACCGGGACGTGCTGGCGGGCGCGTGGTTCACGCAGAACGCGTAGCGGCCGTGGGCACGCGCCGCGACGGCGGAGCCGGCGCCTTCAGGGCCGTTCGCGCGGTGTGGAGTCGCGCATGCGAATCCGCGCCTTGCGCAGAAGAACGCGTGGTTCACGCAGAACGCCTAGGTGCGCGAGAAGGGGCGTCTGACGAAGCGGCCGACGGCGTAGAGCGCGCCCGTCCCGACCGCCATCCCGAGCGCGAGGACGTTCGTCGTCGCGCAGGTCCGGCAGGCGTTGCAGCACACCGCGGCCATCGGGGCGTGGTCGCCGTACTTGGCCGCAGTCTGCATGGCGCGCCCCTGCCAGATCGTCTTCACGGACGCAGCCTAATCGAGTGCTCAGTCGACGTCGAACACGTCGTGGCGCTCGAAGAACGCGGTATCGGGCTCGATCCCCTGCGCGCGCAGCTCGCCGAGCTCACGGCGGTACTGGGCGAAGCCGCCGGGCGTGTGGAGGTTGAGCACCCGCGCCGGCTCGCCGCCCACGTTCCGGAACCAGTGGACGACATTCGGCGGAGCGAGGACGTAGGAGCCTGCGGTCGCGTGGACGACCTCGTCGCCGACGTGGAACTCGAGCTCGCCCTCGAGGACGTAGAACGAGTCGCTGTGCCCCTTGTGGAAGTGAGGGTCGACGCCGCCTCCCGGGATCGAACGTGACCTCGAGCAGCGAGAGCTCGGGCCGGTCGGCCTTGACGGAGCCGCCCTCGCCGGGGCCGAGAGTGATCGGATCGTCCATTCAGCTCGCGAGCCTCACCGCGCGTGCCATCGCGGGGTCGAGGCCGCCGTCCTCGGGCGGGTCGTGCTGGTCGAAGCCCGGGTTCCGGCCCCGCATGTAGTCCGCGAACCCGGACGCCGGCATGTGGAAGTTGAAGAAGCGCGCGCGCTCCGGCCCGTCGTTGTCGAAGCCGTGGACGACTCCGGGCGGGAAGACGATCAGCGTCCCAGCGGGACCGGAGACAGGCCCGTCGCGCGTGCCGAAGGTGAGCTCGCCGTCGACCACCAGGAACGCGTCGGCGTGCTCCCGGTGGACGTGGAGCTGCGCGCCGCGCTGGCCGGAGTCGTAGGCGAACTCCGTCACCGTGAGCTCGTCCGCGTCGACGAGGAGGGTCGAGCGTCGCTCGGGCCGGTCGACGATCGTCTCGCCTGCATCCGCTCCGGTACCGGCAAAGCCGGCACCTGCGCTCTCGGGCGGCTCCGTCGAGCCTACGCCGCTGGCGCCTCTGGCACGTCGGACGACGACGAGGCCGGGATCGCCCGACGCGTACTCGGGTGGCGGGTGCTGGTCGTAGCCCACGGGATTGCCGCGGACGTAGTCGCCGTAGCCCGAGCCTGGTGCATGGAAGACGAGGAACCGCGCCGGATCGTTGCCCGTCACCTCGAACGTGTGCACGACCTCGGGCGGGACGAACGCCCAGGTCTCGGGTCCGATCCGATGCACGCGATCCTCGAGCCGGAGGCTGAGCTCTCCCTCGAAGACGAACAGCGCCTCGGCATGTCGCGCATGGACGTGGAGCGGCGACCTCCCCCAACCTGGAGCCGCGCTCGATTCGACGGCAGCAAGCGGCTCGATGTCCACGAGGAGCCTCACGTCGAGCTTCTCGGCCTGGAAGATGACCTCGCTTTCACTGATCTCGACCACGCCCCTGCAGCCTAGATGGCTGGCTACGTCGAGCTCCACTGCCACTCCGCGTACTCGTTCCTCGACGGCGCCTCGCAGCCCGAGGAGCTCGCCGCGCGCGCGGCCGAGCTCGGCTACGAGGCGCTCGCGCTGACCGATCACGACGGCGTCTACGGCTCGCTCGAGCTCGCCCACGCGGCGAAGGCGTTCGGCGTGCGACCGATCACGGGCGCGGAGCTGACCCTCAACGGAGGTGCCCACATCACGCTGCTCGTGGAATCGAGACGCGGGTACGGGAATCTCTGCCGCCTGCTCACCGAGGCCCATGCAGGCACGCGTGAGGACGCCGTAGGGGCGAGACATGTCTCGCCCCTGCAACCCTCGGTCTCCGTCGAGAGGGTGGCAGAGCTCGCCGAGGGCCTCGTCTGCCTCTCCGGTTGCGCGCGGAACGGCCTCGGCACCGGCAACCCGAACGCGGCAGCCAGGCTCGCGCAGGCGTTCGGGCGCGATCGCTTCTACGTCGAGCTCCAGCGGCCGTACGAGCGCGGGGACACACGGCGGAGCTCGGCGCTCCGTCACCTCGCAGAGCACCTCGGCGTCGAGACGGTCGCGACCGGGGACGTCCACGCGCATCACCCCCGGAGAACACTGCTCCAGGACGTCCTCGTCGCGATCCGCTGCCGCACTTCGCTCGAGGGCTGCGAGCCGGAGCGGCGCGGGAACCGGGAGAGCTATCTCCGCTCACCGACCGAGATGGTCGAGCTCTTCGCCGGCGATCGTGCGGCGGCGGAGCGGAGCGGGGAGCTGGCAACGCGGCTCGAGTTCGACCTCACGGAGGAGCTCGGCTACCGCTACCCCGACTTCTCCGACCGCGAGGAGCCGGCGATCTTCCAGCTCGCGGCGATCTGCCGGGCGGCGATCGACGAGCGCTACGACCCTGTAGGGGCGAGATGTATCTCGCCCCTACGACAACGAGCGCGCGAGCGGCTGGAGGACGAGCTCGCGCTGATCGACGAGCTCGGCCTCGCCGGTTTCTTCCTCCTCCACCACGAGGTGCTCGAGATCGCGCGCGAATGCGCGCGCGAGGTGCGCGGAACGGACTCGCCGCGCGCGTTTCTCCCGCCTGGTCGAGGACGAGGCAGCTCTGTGGGCTCGATCGTCTGCTACCTGACCGGGCTCTCGCACGTCGACCCGGTCTCGAACGAGCTCTCGCTCGGCCGTTTCCTGAACCGCGAGCTGGCCTCCGTGCCGGACATCGACCTCGACTTCCCGCGCGACATCCGCGAGAGGCTGATCGTCCGCGTCACCGAACGCTACGGACGCGAGCACGCGGCGCTCGTCGCGAGCTTCGCGACGTACCGCTCGCGCGGCGCGATCCGTGACGTGGGGAAGGCGCTCGGTCTCCCGTTCGCGGAGCTCGAGCGTCTCGCGCGCCTGTCGGACGGCTGGAACGCGAAGCGCGTGGGGGAGGAGGTCGCACGACTTCCGGACGGCGAGCGCAAGCTCGAGTCCCGTCGCTGGCGCGCGTTCGCCTGGCTGACGGGTGAGATCGCCGGTCTCCCGCGCCACGTCTCGCAGCACCCGGGCGGGATGATCGTCTCCACGCGCCCTCTGGTCGAGCTCGTCCCCGTCCAGCCGGCCGCGATGGCCGGGCGCCAGCTCTGCCAGTGGGACAAGGACTCGTGCTCGGATGCGGGCTTCCTCAAGATCGACCTGCTCGGGCTCGGGATGCTCTCGGCCGTCGAGGACTGCGTCGAACAGGTCGCCCGCACGAAGGGCGAGGTGATCGATCTCTCGAGGATCGCCTTCGACGACAGCGAGGTCTTCGCCGAGATTCAGCGGGCGGACACGGTGGGCGCGTTCCAGATCGAGAGCCGCGCGCAGATGCAGAGCCTCCTGCGCACGAGGCCCGAGAACCTCGACGATCTCACGGTGCAGGTCGCGCTCGTCCGGCCGGGGCCGATCCAGGGAAAGGCCGTGCACCCGTACATCGACGCGCGCCAGCGGCTCCGCGAGGATCCGTCGTACGTCTGGCCGGTCGAACACGAGCTCCTGCGCGAGCCGCTGCGCTCGACATTCGGCGTCGTCGTCTTCCAGGACCAGGTGCTCGAGGTCGCGATCGCGCTCGCGGGGTTCACGATCGGCGAGGCCGAGGGGCTGCGCCGCGCGATGAGCCGGAAGCGGAGCCACGACGCGCTCGAGGCGTACCGCGAGCGCTTCGTCACCGGTGCGGAGGAGAAGGGCGTCGCTCCGGAGGTCGCCGACATGGTGTTCGACAAGCTCGTCGGCTTCTCGGGCTTCGGCTTCCCGAAGGCGCATGCGGCCGCGTTCGGGCTCCTCGCGTACCAGTCGCAGTGGCTCCGGCGACACCATCCGGCCGAGTTCCTGTGCGCCCTCCTGAACGAGCAGCCGATGGGGTTCTACCCGCCTGCGACGCTCGTGCGGGACGCGCAGCGGCGCGGTGTGGACGTGCTCCCGCCCGACGTCAACGTGAGCGACGCCCGCTGCACGATCGAGCCCGTCACAGGCTGCAGGGGCGAGATGTATCTCGCCCCTGCGACCGTTCGCATCGGGATCTCGTTCGTCGCGTCCGTCGGAGCCGACGAGGCGGAGGCGCTCGTCGCCGAGCGCGATGCCAACGGTCCGTTCCTCGACGTCGGCGACCTCGCGCGGCGCGCATCGCTCTCGCACGACGGGCTCGAGGCACTCGTCAACGGCGGCGCGTGCGACGGCTTCGGGCAGAGGCGCCGCGACCTCCTCTGGGAGCTCGGCCTCGCGCTCCGTCCGCAATCGGTCCCTGGGACGGACGGTGAGGCGAAGCAGCTTCCGCTGTCCCTCGATCCGACGGTCGAGACCCCCGCGCTGCGCGACCTCACGCGCTGGGAGCGCATGCTCGCGGACTACCGGGTAACGGGCATGTCGGTCGGGCACGCATCCGCTCGAGCTTCTTCGTCCACATCTCCCGGAGGAGACGCTCTCGAGCGTCGAGCTCCTGGAGCAGCCGCACGGGCGGACGGTCGCCTTCGCGGGGATGACCGTGGCGCGCCAGCGGCCATCGACCGCGAAGGGCATCGTCTTCATGCTCCTCGAGGACGAGCACGGCCAGGTGAACCTCATCGTCCCCTCTGCGATCTACGAGCGGCACCGGGCGACGGTGCGCGCCGAGCCGCTCGTGCTCGCGCGCGGCCGCTACGAGCGCGTGGGGGAGAACCGGAACATCGTCGTCAACGAGCTCGAGTCGCTCGGGTCGCTCGCGCGCCGCGCGGCCGAGAGCGACGTCGTGTGGGAGTCGCTACCGCGCCCGCACTCGTTCGGGCATCGCTGATTACCTTCCCGTATGAGCGAGGTTCGCTTCGCGCGCAGCGGTGAGGTCGACGTCGCATACCGCGTCGTCGGCGACGGGCCGGTCGACCTCGTCTATGCGCAGGGCTCGGTCACGCATCTCGAGATCAACTGGGAGTTGCCCCAGTTCCGGCGGTACTGCGAGCGGCTTGCCGAGTTCACGCGCCTGATCCTGTTCGACAAGCGCGGAATGGGCATGTCCGACCGGGTTCCGGGGGCGACGACGCTCGAGGAGCGGATGGACGACGTTCGCGCCGTGATGGATGCCGTCGGCAGCCAGCGCGCAGCGGTGATGGGCGAGTCCGAGGGCGGGCCGCTCGCCATGCTCTTCGGAGCCGCGCACCCCGAACGGACCGTCGCCCTCATCCTTCAGGGTGCCGAGGTCCGCGAGCGAACAGACGAGGAGTGGCCGTGGGGCGAGTCGACGGAAGAGGAGTTCGAGGCCTCGATGGCAGTGGTCTCGGAGCGGTGGGGCAAGGGTCTCGGTATGGACCTCATCGCACCGAGCGTCGCCGGCGAGGAATGGGCGCGCGCGTGGCGCGGCCGCGTCCAGCTGAACTCGAACACCCCGGCCGGCGCAGAGGCCTTCATGAGGATGGCCTTCGACATCGACGTGCGACATGTCGCGCCGGTGATCAACGTGCCGACTTTGATCGTCCACGCAGTCGAAGACCAGGTCTGCCACGTGGAGAACGCACGCTGGCTTGCGCGAACCATCCCGAACGCGCGCTACGTCGAGCTGTCGGGGAACGAGCACGTTCCGTGGTTCGATCCGGACGAGACCGTCGGCGAGATCCGCGAGTTCCTCACGGGTCGGCGGGAGGTGGCGTCCCCGGATCGTGTGCTCGCGACGGTGCTGTTCACCGACCTGGTCGGCTCGACCGAACGGGCCGCGGAGCTCGGAGACCGCCGCTGGCGCGACCTGCTGGAGCAGCATCACGCGTCCGTTCGGCGGGAGCTTCAGCGGTTCGACGGTGTCGAGGTCGACACGGCCGGTGATGGCTTCTTCGCGACGTTCGACGGCCCCGCGAGGGCCATCCGCTGCGCGCAGGCAATCGTCGGCGCCGTGCGACCTCTCGGGCTCGAGGTCCGCGCCGGCCTGCACACGGGAGAGGTGGAGCGTGCCGACGGCAAGGTGGCCGGAATCGCCGTGAACATCGGCGCGCGCGTCGCTACGCAGGCGAATGCGGGCGACGTGCTCGTCTCGGGCACCGTGAGGGACCTAGTGGCCGGATCGGGGCTCGAGTTCGAGGACCGTGGCGCCACCGCGCTCAGGGGAATCCCGGGCGAGTGGCGGCTCTTTGCGGTGAAGACCTAGGGGCTTGCCGGCTTCGAGAGCGTGAACGCGGTCTCGACGAGGCCGATGTGCGTGAACGCCTGCGGGAAGTTCCCCACGAGCCGTCCGCGCTCGGGGTCGTACTCCTCCGAGAGGAGGCCGAGGTCGTTCCGCAGCGCGAGCAGGCGCTCGAAGAGCTCGACCGCCTCGTCACGCCGACCCTGCTGTGCGAGCACGGCGGCGAGCCAGAACGAGCACGGGAGAAACACGCCCTCGCCGGCAGGCAGCCCGTCGACCTCGGCGTTCTCCTCGTCCGCGCGGTAGCGCTCGACGAATCCGTGCCGCATCAGCCCCGCCTCGATCGCGCGCGACCGTGCCGACCACCCGCTCGTCCGTCGCGGGGAGGAAGCCGACGAGCGGGATGAGGAGCAGGCTCGCGTCGAGCCGGTCCGAGCCGTAGTACTGGACGAACGTCCCGAGATCGGCGTCGAATCCGTGCGCCAGCACGTCGTTCCTGCACGGCCTCCCGGCTCGCGCGCCAACGCTCGACCGGTCCGTCGCGCCCGAGGTGCTCGACCGTCTTCACGGCCCGGTCGAACGCGAGCCAGGCCATGACCTTCGAGTGCGTGAAGTGACGGCGCGGCCCCCGCACCTCCCAGATGCCCTCGTCCTCCTGCCGCCAGCCGCTCTCCAGCCACTCGAACGTCTTCCTCGCGAGCGCCCACGCGTCGTCGGACGCGTCGAGCCCCTGCCTGCGCGCGCGGTAGAGCGCCTCGACCACCTCGCCGTAGACGTCGAGCTGCAACTGACTCGAGGCGCCGTTGCCGATCCGGACCGGGCGGGACCCCTCGTAGCCGGAGAGCCAGGGCAGCTCGACCTCGACGAGGCGACGCTCGCCGGCGACGCCGTACATGACCTGGAGGTCCTCGGGATCCCCGGCGATCGCGCGCAGGAGCCAGTCGCGCCAGGCTCCGGCCTCCTCCATGTACCCGGCGCGGACGAAGGCGAGGAGCGTGAGCGTCGCGTCGCGGAGCCAGCAGTAGCGGTAGTCCCAGTTGCGGACGCCGCCGAGCGCCTCGGGGAGCGACGTCGTCGGCGCCGCGACGATCCCTCCCGTGGGTGCGAACGTCAGGGCCTTGAGCGTGACGAGCGAGCGACGGAGCGCGTCGTGCCATGGGCCGTCATACGTGCAGCGCGACGACCACTCGTCCCAGAAGCGCAGCGTGTCGGCGAGCGCCTCCTCGGCGTCGATCACAGCGGGAACCTCCTCGTGCGACGGGAGCCACGTCATCACGAACGGGACCCGGTCACCCTGGGAGACCGAGAACGACGCATACGTGCGGAGGTCGCGGCCTTCGAGCTCGACGGGGGTGTGCAGCGCCACGGCCTCCGGTCCCGCGATCCCGACGAGGACGCCGTCCAGGTTGCGCACCCACGGGACGATCGAGCCGTAGTCGAAGCGCAGCGCCAGCTCCATCCTCATCTCGACCCGCCCACGGACGCCCTCCACGATGCGGACGAGGTCCGGTTTCGCCTCGCGCGGAGGCATGAAGTCGACGAGCCGCACGAGACCCGAGCCCGTCTCGAGCTCGGTCTCGAGGACGAGCGAGTCGCCGTGGTAGCGGCGCCTCGGGGAGGAGAACTCACCGGCGGGCTGGATCGTCCAGTGGCCGTTCTCCTCGTCTCCCAGCAGGGCGGCGAAGATCGCTCCGGAGTCGAAGCGCGGCAGGCACAGCCAGTCGACGCAGCCGTGACGGCTGACGAGCGCCGCCGTCTGGAGGTCGCCGATCAGCCCGTAATCCTCGATCAGTCCAGCCACTCGTCCTCCGCGTCACCCTAATTGCGGCATGCGGCTGCGATCGGTTTACGGATCGGCGTCGGAGAGGAACGTGGCGAAGCGGGGGAAGCGCTTGCGAGCCGCCCGGTCGAAGACGGATCGGTACTCGTCGGCAGCGTCGAGCGTCGAGGCATAGGCCTCGCGCACGTCGTACAGCCGCTCGCCGATCGCGTCGACCACGAGCTGGTAGTCGCCGTACAGCTCCTCCGATTCGTCGCGCTGGGCTCCCGTCCAGGCTGCGTCCGCCTCGCGCGCCTCCTCGAGGAGAGCGGCTTCGTCCTCGGAGAAGAGATCGAGCTGACGCTCGACGACGTCGTTGAAGCGACTGCGCCGAAGTCTCAGAGGAGCTCCCGGTACAGCTCGAGGTGCGCAGACGCGGAGGCATCCCACGTCAGCTCGTCGCGCGCGCGCTCGGCTCCGGCCCGCGCTGCGGAGAGCGTCTCCGCGTCACTCAGGAGCCGTTCGAGCGCGCCGCGCATGGCCGCGACGTCGCCCGGCGGTATCACTGCTCCCGCGCCGAAGCGCCCGATGACCTCTCCGAGCCCTCCGATGTCGTAGACGATCGCCGGCACGCCCGCGCCGAGGCACTGCAGGAGCGCACCCGACACGTCGATCTCCGCGCGGTAGGGGAAGAGCGCGACCGTCGCCTCGGACAGCGCGCGGCGGAGCTCGGAGTCGGGCAGGTAGCCGAGACGCCAGTCGGCCCGGTCTCCGGCCCGCCGTCGCAGCTCGTCGAGCGGGACGCGCGGATCTCCGACGACGAGCAGGCGTGCCCCGTCGACTCCGAGCACGGTCTCGACGGAGTCCTCCGTGCCCTTGTACGGGCGAATGAGCCCGATCGCGAGGGCCGTGCGGCCGTCGTCCTTCCGCTCGACCTCCGAGCGGAAGACGGGGTGAGGGATGACGCGCAGCCGCTCCTCGGCGACGCCGAACGAGGCGAGCTCCCCGCGACCGCGCTCGGAGTGGACGACGATGCGCTCGAAGCGGTCGAAGAGCGCCTTCCAGAGAGCAATCTTCGAGGCCGTGCGCCTCGGGATGATGTCGTGCGCGGTGAAGACGGCCGGCGAGCGCGGCCGGAAGAGCCAGCGGTCGGCTTCGGGCGCGCCGAGCCACTGGACGTGCGTGACGTCCGGCTTCGCGGGCGCGAGTCGGGCCATCCCGAGCGGATGCTCGATCGCCTTCACCGCGAGCCGGGCGCGCGACGAGCCCATGCGTGACGAGACGCGGGTAGAACCAGTCCCGCGCGCGATACCCCTCCTCGGGAGCGACCGCTCCGAAGCGAAAGCGCGACGTGACGAGCTCCACGTCGGCTCCGGCCCGTGCGAGCGCGGCGGCGAGCGACCGGTCGTACGGCGGCGTGTACGCGGGCGGATCGACAAGCGTGACGCGCATGGGCGGGAACGTTAGACGGGCCATCGTCAGAATCTCGCGCGTGACCTTCGAGGAAGCGCGCGCGCAGTTCCCCGTCCTCGAGCGCTGCGCGTACTTCCAGGCCGGCAGCGTCGGCCCGCTCAGCCGGGCCACGCTCGATGTGATGACGGCGGACGAGGAGCGCTGGATCGCCGAGGGTCGCGGCAGCTTCGCCCGCTTCACGCGGGTCCTCGAGCTACGGGAGGAGCTGCGCGCCGCCCTCGCCGCCCTCGTCGGCGTGAGCGTGGATCAGGTCGCGATCACCGCGTCGACGACGGATGGCTGCAACGTCGTCCTCGCCGGCCTCGATCTCGGCCCGGACGACGAGGTCGTGACGACCACCGACGAGCACTTCGGCCTCATCGGGCCGCTGCACACGTCCGGTGCGAAGGTCGTCGTCGCCCCACCGGACGTGGATCGGATCGTCGCGGCGGTGACTCCGCGCACCAGGCTCCTCGCGCTCTCTCACGTCCTCTGGACGACGGGCCGGGTGCTGCCGGTGCACGAGCTGAAGGCTGCGACGGGGCTCCCGATCCTCGTCGACGGCGCCCAGTCCGTCGGCACGATCCCGGTCGACGCGTCCGGGCTCGACTACTACACGATCTCGGGCCAGAAATGGCTCTGCGGCCCGGAGGGGACGGGTGCGCTCGTCGTCTCGGAGCCCGAGGCCCTGCGCGTCGCGCGGCCCAGCTACCTGTCGCAAGCCTCGTACGAGCCGGACGGTGCGTTCGAGCCGAAGGAGGGCGCGCGGCGCTTCGACCCGAACCTGACGCCCAACGCGCACGCTGCCGGCCTGCTCGCGGCGCTCGACGCACACCCGGCCTGGAGCCTCGAACGCGCCGCCGAGACCGCGGAGCGCTGCCGCGACCTCCTGCGCGGGGCCGGAGCAGACGTCGTCGTCCCGGACGAGCGCGCGACCCTCGTCTCCTGGCGCGTCCCGACGGACGAGTCGGCTGCGATCGTCGCGCGGATGGCCGAGGCCGGCGTCATCGTGCGCGATCTCCCCGGCCGGGGGCTCGCGCGCGCGTCGGTCGGCTGGTGGACGAGCGACGACGACCTCGAGCGCCTGGTGGCGGCGTTGTAAGGTCGAGGCATGTGCTTCGACGCAGACTCGTCACCGCCGATCCCGCCCATCTCCGGCGCGGCCGTCGCGCACGAGGACCTCGTCCTGGAGGCGGCCGACGGGAGTCGCTTCGCGGCCTTCTCGGCGACTCCTGACGAGCCGCACGCCGCCGGGGTCGTGATCCTGCCCGACGTCCGCGGGCTGTACCGGTTCTACGAGGAGCTCGCCCTCCGCTTCGCCGAGCGCGGCCATCCGGCCGTGGCGATCGACTACTTCGGCCGCACCGCGGGCGTCGAGAAGCGCGGAGACGACTTCGAGTACATGCCGCACGTCGAACGGACCACCCAGGACGGCGTCCAGGCCGACACCGCGGCGGCCGTTGCCCACCTGCGCGCGGCGGGCTGCGCGAGCGTCTTCACGGTCGGCTTCTGCTTCGGCGGTCGCAACTCGTGGCTCGCGGCGGCCTCGGGTCACGACCTCGCCGGCGCGGTGGGCTTTTACGGCCGACCCGGCGAGGGCCGCGACGGCTCACCCGGCCCGATCCAGCGCGCAGCGGCGATCACTGCGCCGGTCCTCGCGCTCCAGGGTGGCGACGACCCCGGGATCCCGGTCGAGGACTCGGAGGCGTTCAACCGGGCGCTCGACGCGGCGGGGGTCGAGCACGAGGTCGTGATCTACCCGGGCGCTCCGCACAGCTTCTTCGACCGCAAGTTCGAGGAGTTCGCGACGGAGTCCGAGGATGCGTGGAACCGCGTCCTCGCGTTCGTCGAGAGCCATTCGGCTGAGGGCTAGGCCGCGTCGGCGGCGGTCCGGAGCCCGAGCTCCGGGGCGATCGGCTGCAGCGCGGACACGACGTTGCGGATGTGGTCGTCGAGCTCGAGGCCGAGCAGGTCGGCGCCCGCGTAGACCTCGTCGCGATGGACGCCGGCCGCGAACGACGGCTGCTTGAGCTTCTTCTTCACCGACTTCGGCTCGAGCCCCTCGAGGCCCGTCGGCCGCACGAGCCCGCAGGCGTGGACGAAGCCGGAGAGCTCGTCGCACGCGAACAGCACTTTCTTGAGCTGCGTGTCGCGCGGCATCGCCAGGTGCTCGGCATGCGAGAGCACGGCCTCGATCAGCTCCTCCGGATACCCCTGCTCGCGCAGGATCGGCGCGCCGTCCTGCGGGTGCTCGTCCAGCGTGGGGTGGATCTCGTAGTCGAAGTCGTGCAGCAGCGCGGTCGCGCGCCAGAATTCCTCGTCCTCGCCGTACTGTCGCGCGTAGTAGCCGACCGACGCCTCGACCGCGAGCGCATGGCGCAGCAGGGCCTCGCTCTTCGTGTACTCGGTGAGGGTCTGCCAGGCCTGGTCACGGGTCGGCCGCATGGCCGAGTACGATAGCCGCCGCCCGTTGGAGCCTGGAACCGATCCTGTGGCAACGCCGTACGGGGCGTGGTCGTCGCCGATCACGGCGGAGATGGTCGCGCGCGCAGGCACGCGGCTCACTGCCCCCTGGATCGACGACGGCGTCGTGTGGTGGCTGGACGGCCGGCCCGCCGACGGTGGCCGAGTCGTGCTCATGCGCCTCGAGCCCGGCGGCGAGCCTCACGACGTGACCCCGCCCGGCTTCAACGTCCGCACCGCGGTGCACGAGTACGGAGGCGGCGCGTACGCGATCCACGACGGCGTCGCCTACTTCTCGAACTTCGACGACCAGCGCCTGTACCGGCTCGATCCGGGCGGCGAGCCGACGCCGATCACGGCGGAGGTCCCCGGCAAGGGGCGCCGCTACGCGGACGGGCGCGTCACGTCCGACGGCAGGCTCTGGGTCGGCGTCCGCGAGCGGCACGAGGGCTCGAGCTCGAAGGACGTCGTGAACGAGCTCGTCGCCCTGCCGACCGATGGGTCGGGCGAGCCGAGGGTCATCGCATCGGGCCGCGACTTCTACTCCAACCCGCGCATCTCGCCCGACGGCAGCAAGATCGCGTTCCTCGCGTGGAACCTCCCCTGGATGCCGTGGGACGGGTGCGAGCTCCACGTCGCCGGTCTGGCGCCCGACGCAAGCCTCTCCGGGATCACGCACGTCGCCGGGCGCGACGGAGTGGAGTCGATCTGGCAGCCGGACTGGAGCCTTGACGGCGATCTCTTCTTCGCGAGCGACCGCAGCGGCTGGTGGAACCTCGAACGCATTCACGACGGCGAGCGTGCCGTCGTCCACGCGGCCGAGGCCGAGTTCGGCTACCCGGCCTGGGTCTTCGGCACCCGCTCGTACGACTTCGCCGGCGACGGGCGCATCGTGTGCGCGTACGACAGCGGCGGCCACACCGCCTTCGCGACGCTCGACCCCGGATCGGGATCGCTCGAACGCCTCGACGTCCCGCACGACGCCTTGTGGGGAGGGCCGTTCGTGGTCGTCGAGGGCTCGACGGTCGTCTTCGTGGCGGGGTCGGCGACGATCCCCACGCAGCTCGTCCGCCTCGACCTCGAGTCCGGCGAGTGGGAGGGGCTCAGGACGAGCGCGCAGGTCCCGGTCGACACGAGCTACTTCTCGGTACCGGAGGCGATCGAGTTCCCGACCGAGGGCGGCCTGACGGCGTTCGCGATCCACTACCCACCCACGAGCCCGGCTCACACGGGGTCGGCGGACGAGCGACCGCCGCTCATCGTGAAGAGCCATGGCGGCCCGACCGGGAACGCCGCGCCGATCTTCGACCTCGAGGTGCAGTACTGGACGAGCCGCGGCTTCGCGGTCGTCGACGTCGACTACGGCGGCTCGACGGGGTACGGGCGCGCGTACCGCGAGCGTCTCAACGGAGAGTGGGGCGTCGTCGACCTCGCCGACTGCGTGAACGCCGCGCGCTACCTCGTCGAGCGTGGTGACGCCGACGGTGATCGCCTGATCATCACCGGCGGGAGCGCGGGCGGCTACACGACGATCTGCGCGCTCACGTTCACGACCGAGTTCGCAGCGGGTGCGTCGTACTTCGGGATCGCCGACCTCGAGCAGTTCGGAGGAGGGGAGACGCACAAGTTCGAGCTGCAGTACGAGCACACGCTCGTCGGCCCGTACCCGGAGCGCGCCGACCTGTACCGGGAGCGCAGCCCGATCCACTTCGTCGACCGGATCGCGACCCCGATGCTGGTGCTCCAGGGGGCCGACGACGAGATCGTTCCGCCGACGCAGGCCGAGCTCATCGTCGGCGCGCTACGGGAGCGAGGCATCCCGCACGCGTACCTGCTCTTCGAAGGCGAGGGCCACGGCTTCCGCAAGGCAGAGAACATCGTGCGCTCGCTCGAGGCCGAGCTCTCGTTCTACTGCCAGATCCTCGGCCTGGAACCGGGCGATCCCCTGCCGACGCTCGCGATCGAGCACCTCCGCCGGTGAGCGAGACGGTGCGAACGAAGGTGCCGAGTAGCATTTCCCGCGCGATGGAGTCGTTCGTCATCGAGGGCGGAAGGCCGCTCACCGGCACGGTCCGCGCCTCCGGGAACAAGAACGGCGCTCTCCCGATCCTCGCGGCCTCGGTGCTCGCATCCGACGAGGTGCGCCTGTCGAACGTGCCGCGGATCCGCGACGTCGAGACGATGGTCGAGCTCCTCGCGGATCTCGGTGCCGACGTCGAGTGGACCGGCGCGAACGAGGTGCGCATCGACCCGAGGAACGTCGACAAGACCGACCTCGACGCCGACCTCGCGCGCGAGATCCGCGCGTCGTTCCTCCTCGCCGGGCCGTTGCTCGCGCGCTTCGGCCGCGTCACCGTGCCACCTCCGGGCGGCGACGTCATCGGCCGCCGGCGCCTCGACACGCACATCCACGCCTTCCAGGAGCTCGGCGTCGAGGTGGAGCTGAACGGCGCCTACGACATGCGCACGAGCGGGCTTCGCGGCAAGCGCCTGTACCTCGACGAGGCCTCGGTCATGGGCACGGAGAACGCGATCATGGCGGCCGTTCTCGCGGAGGGGAGGACGTGCGTCGGGCACGCGGCCTGCGAGCCGCACATCCAGGATCTCTGCCGCTTCCTCGTCTCGCTGGGAGCGCGAATCGACGGCATCGGCTCGAACGTCCTCCACATCGACGGCGTCGACGAGCTGTCGGGCGGCGAGTACCGCATCGGCCCCGAGCACGTCGAGGTCGCGAGCTTCGCCGCGCTGGCCGCGGTCACGGGCGGCGACGTGACGATCGAGGACGTCGAGCCGGACGACCTGATCGGCATCGTCCCCGCGTTCCGCAAGCTGGGGATCGAGATGCAGGTCGACGAGCGGTCGGTGCGCGTCGCTCCCGGGCAGGACCTGCACGTCGTGGACGACTTCGGCGGCCAGATCCCGAAGATCGAGAGCGGCGTCTGGCCCGCGTTCCCCGCCGACCTGACCTCCATCGCGCTCACGTGCGCGACGCAGTCGCACGGCACCGTCCTCATCTTCGAGAAGATGTTCGAGAGCAGGCTCTTCTTCGTGGACAAGCTCGTCTCGATGGGCGCGCGGATCATCCTCTGCGACCCGCATCGGGCCGTCGTCACCGGGCCGGCCCGCCTCTACGGGCAGCGGCTCGAGAGCCCGGACATCCGCGCCGGCATGGCGATGCTCATCGCCGCGCTGTGCGCCGAGGGTCGCTCCTCGATCGGGAACATCGGCCAGATCGACCGCGGGTACGAACGGATCGACGAGCGCCTGCAGGCGCTCGGCGCGTCGATCGAGCGAGCCGAGCTGTGAACCAGGCCGGAGTTGCGGAGATCACTCTCGGAGGAGAGGGCGGCCGCGTCGCGACCGGTGTCGCCGTGCTCGACCACCTGCTCGTCGAGCTCGCCGCTGCGGGCGGCTTCGAGCTCCAGCTCGAGATCGCGCCCGACGAGCCCGAAGCGGAGGTGAGCGCGGCCGGCGCGGCGCTCGGTGACGCCTTCGCACCGCTGCTCGGGGCCGAGGGCGCGCCAGGGCGGGGAGTCGGGATCGTCCCCG
This sequence comes from uncultured Actinomycetes bacterium, assembly GCA_963770595.1. Classification (GTDB taxonomy): domain Bacteria; phylum Actinomycetota; class Thermoleophilia; order Gaiellales; family Gaiellaceae; genus GMQP-bins7. The sequence continues at coordinate 311,200 of CAVYQG010000001.1, forward strand.
CGGACGAAGCCCTCGCGATGGTCGTGGTCGAGGCTTCGGGAAGGCCGCTGGTCGCGTCGAACGCCGACCTGACCTCGACCCGTGCCGGCGGCCTGCAGACCGACCTCGCGGCGACGTTCCTCGACGAGCTCGCCCGGGCCGCCGGGCTGACGATCCACGTGCGCCTGCTCGAGGGCCGAGACTCGCAGCACGTGCTGTCCGCGATCTTCAAGGCGCTCGGTGCGGCGCTCGCCGACGCCGGCACCGCCGCGTAGACGAACGGAGGAGGAGGCATGGGGACGAAGGTCGTCATCCGAACGGACGAGGCGCCCGGCCCGTTCCAGGGCGCTCCCTACAACCAGGCGATCCGGGTCGGCGACTTCGTCTTCGCCGCCGGGCAGCTCGGCGTCTCACCCGAGACGGGCGAGCTCGTCGGAACGTCGATCGAGGAGCAGACGGAGCAGGTGATGAAGAACCTCGGCGCCGTCCTCGAGGCGGCGGGAAGCGGGCTCGACAAGCTCGTGAAGACGACCGTCTTCCTCGTCGACCTCGCCGACTTCGCCGGGATGAACTCGGTGTACGCGCGCTACGTCGGCGAGAGCCCGCCCGCCCGCTCGACGATCGGTATCGCGCAGCTCCCGGTCGGCGGCATGGTCGAGATCGAGGCGATCGCACACCTCTGATCGCGGCGGCGGCCAGAATGCGGCCATGAGGGCCGAGGAGGTCATCGCCAGCCACGGGAACACGGACTTCGACGCGTTCGCGGCGATGCTGGCCGTGCGCCGGCTCTACCCGGGCGCCGTCGTCGCGGTCGGCTCGCTCAATCGCAACGTGCGGGAGTACTACCGGCTGCACGCGGACGAGCTCGGGACGATCGTGGAGGCGAGCCGCCTCGAGCTCGACGCGATCCGCCGGCTGGTCGTCGTCGAGGCCGGTACCGCCTCTCGGCTGGGCGAGCTCGAGAGCGTCGCGCTCGACGCGGGCGTCGAGAAGGCGCTCTTCGACCACCACGGCGAGGGGGAGCTTCCCGAGTGGGTGTCTCCGGACGCTGCCGTGCTATCGAGCGACGGCGCGCTCACGACGACGCTCGTGGGCATCCTCGCGGAGCGCGAGATCGAGCCGACGGTGCTCGAGGCGACGACCTTCGCGCTCGGGATCCACGAGGACACCGGGTCGCTGACCTACGCGACCACGCACACAGCGCGACGTCGACGCGCTCGCCTGGTGCGTCCGCCACGGCGCGCGCCAGGATCTCGTCGCGAACTACCTGCACACGCCGCTCGCGGCGGGCGAGCGCGACCTGCTGCAGGCGCTGCTCGAGGCGCTCGCTCCCGTCGACGCCGGGGGAGACGAGGTGCTCCTGGCGGCCGTCGCGTGGCCCGAGTACGTGGAGGGCGTGTCGAACCTCGCGCACAAGATCGTGGACCTGACCGACGCGCGCACGCTCGTCCTGCTCGTCGAGATGGACGAGCGTGTGTTCGCCGTCGCGCGGAGCCGGAACGAGCGGATCGACGCCTCCGAGGTCGCCGCAGCGCTCGGCGGAGGCGGCCATGCGCAGGCTGCCTCGGCGATCGCGCGGATGTCGATGGAGGAGGCGCGGGAGGCAGTCCTCGTCGCGCTCGCTCGCGCGCCTCGCGAGCAGCGCCGCGCCCGCGACGTGATGTCGACGCCGGCGCGCGCGGTCGGGCCCGGCGAGCAGGTTCGCGACGCGATGATCCTCTGCCAGCGGCACAGCCAGAGCGGCGTGTTCGTCGTCGACGGCGATCGCGTCGTCGGTGCCGTGAGCCGCGAGGACCTCGACAAGGCGATCGGCCACGACCTCGCCCACGCGCCCGTCCGCGGGATCATGAGCGCGCAGGTCGTGAGCGCGGGCGAGGACGCGACCCTCGCCGGAGCTCCAGACCCTCGTCACGAGCGCTGACGACGGGCGCGTCGCAGTGCTGCGTGACGACGCACTCGTCGGCGTGGTGACGCGAGCCGACCTGCTTCGTGCGCTCGAAGCGGTGGAGCCGACGCCGCCCGAGCCCGCCGTCACACTCGCGTCCGAGCTCGCCGGAATCGACACGCTGAGCCCGCTCGTCGACGCGGTCGCCGCGCTCGGAGAGCGGGCGGACGGCGTCTACCTCGTCGGCGGGACCATCCGCGACATCCTGCTCGGCGAGCCGAGCTTCGACGTCGACATCGCGGTCGAGGGAGACGCGATCGCGTTCGCGCGCGATCTCGCGCGGACGCTGGGAGGCCGCCTCACGCCGCACCGCAAGTTCGGGACCGCGGTCGTGCAGTACGGCGAAGGCGCGCGCGTGGACGTCGTGACGACGAGGACCGAGTTCTACGACTCGCCGGGGGCGCTGCCGACCGTCGAGCGCGCCGGGCTGCGCGAGGACCTCCATCGCCGCGACTTCACGATCAACGCGATGGCCGCGTCGCTGCGCCAGGAGGACTTCGGGCGGCTCGTCGACCCGTTCGGCGGCCGTGCCGACCTCGATGCCCGTGCGCTCCGGGTGCTGCACAACCTGTCGTTCATCGACGACCCGACCCGCATCTTCCGGGCGATTCGCTACGAGGCGCGCTACGGCCTGCGCCTCGACGAGCACTCCGCGAGCCTGGCTCGGAGCACGATCGAGATGGGGCTCGTCGGCGATCTCTCGTCGGCACGGCTGCGGGACGAGCTCGTGGCGCTGCTCGAGGACCCCGGCGCGGTCGGCGGGATCCTCCGGCTCGGGGAGCTCGGCGCCGACAGCGCCATCCACCCGCGTCTGCGCGCGGACGCCGACGCGGCCGACCTCTTCGCCCGTGCGCTCGATCTCCGCGGCGAGCTGGAGGTCGAGGTTCCCGCCTGGCGCATGGGGCTCGCCGTCCTCGGCCGCGACCTGACCGCCGAGGAGGCGTACGACTGGCTCGAGCGGCTGAAGGTGCGGCGCCGTGACGGCGATCGCATTGCCGGCGCGATCGCCGTCGCGCGGCGCATGGTCGAGCGTCTCCGCTCCGAGTGGCTCGATCCCGCGGACGTGACGGCGCTGGCCGACGCCTACGCGCCCGATGCGCCTCTCCTGGCCCTGGCCCTGGAGGAGCGCCCGGAGCTCCGCGACTACTTCACGCGGCTCCAGGACGTCCGCCTCGAGATCGGCGGAGCCGACCTCGCCGCTCTCGGCCTCGCCGAGTCGCCGCGCGTCGGCGACGTCCTCGCGGAGGTCCGCCGGAGGAAGCTGAACGGCGAGCTCTCGGGACGGGAGGAGGAGCTCGCCGCCGCACGCGAGCTTCTTGCCGCGATCCCCGCAGGCGAGGCATGAGCGTCGCCTCCGCCGAGACCATCTCGGAGCGGTACGGCCGCATCCGGGACGAGGTCGGCCCCGGAGTGACCGTCGTCGTCGCGACCAAGTACGTCTCGCTGGAGGAGATGGCCGTCCTCGTGGCCGCGGGCGTCGAGGTCGTCGGCGAGAACCGTGCGCAGGACCTGGAGCGCAAGCACGCGGCACACGGCGACGCATTCCGCTGGCACTTCATCGGCCACCTGCAGTCGAACAAGGCCAAGGTCGTGAACCGCACGTGCGAGCTCGTCCATTCGCTCGGCTCGGAGTCCGCCTCCCGTCGGCTCACGGTTCCCGCGCTGCTCGAGGTCAACCTCGCGGGCGAGGGCACGAAGTCGGGCATCGCGCCGGACGAGATCGGAGGCTTCCTCGAGCGGAACGGCGGAGTCCGCGGTCTCATGACGATGCCGCCGCTCACGACCGACCCGCAGCAGTCGCGACCGTACTTCCGCCGCCTCCGCGAGCTCGCACAGGAGCACGGCCTCGCGGAGCTCAGCATGGGCACGTCGCAGGACTACGCCGTCGCGGTCGAGGAGGGCGCGACGCTCGTGCGGGTCGGAGCGATTCTCTTCGAGGACTCGCCGGTCTAGAATCGCCCCGTCATGGGCTTCTCGGACCTCTGGAACCGCACGCTCGTGTACTTCGGCATCGCCGAGGACGAGGAGTGGGACGAGGACGGCTACGTCACGAACGAGCAGCTCGAGGACAGCTACAAGCGGCGCGACCGCCAGAACGTCCGCCGCCTGCCGAGCTCGCCGGAGGCCGACGAGTGGACGACCGACGAGCCGGAGCAGCCCTCGCGACGTCAGGGCCGGCTGCGGAGCGTCCAGCCGGGCCCGCCCGCGAAGGTGCACCTCGTCGTCCCGCGCAGCTTCAACGACGCGCAGCAGATCGCCGACCGCTTCAAGGCGCAGGTCCCGGTGATCCTCAACCTCCAGAGCGCCGACACCGAGCTCTCGAAGCGCCTCATCGACTTCTCGAGCGGGCTCACGTACGCGCTCGACGGCAGCATGCAGCGCGTCGCCGACAAGGTCTTCCTGCTCACGCCGCGCGATGTCGAGCTCTCCGCCGAGGAGCGCGCACGCGCGCTCGAGCGCGGCGGGTTCTTCAACCAGGCGTAGCGAAGCTATGCCCGTCCGCGTCAGCGGACCAGGGGAAGGGGTCTGGGGAAACCGGGAGGTTTCCCCGGCGGGCGCCACCGACCTGACCACAGACCAGCGTAGGAACACGACTCGATGCGGCGAACTGACCCCGGATGGGCGTTCTCGCCACGTTCCTGCTCGCCGACACGGCGTCGTCGCTGCAGAGCTTCGTGCGGGTCTTCGTGTGGATCTACATCCTGTTGATCTTCGCGTACGTCCTCATGTCCTGGGTTCGACTGCCGTACTCCAGGACGGTGCAGCGTGTGCAACAGTTCCTGGACGAAGTCTGTAGCCCGTACCTGGGCCTGTTCCGTGGGCGCATTCCCACGCTCGGGCCGCTGGATCTGTCGCCGATCGTCGCCGTCGTCGTCCTGCTCGTCGCAGCCGAGCTCGTCACCTTCGTGATCGGGGCGGTCCTGTGAGCGCCCCGTCACGCGACGAGCCGTAGGAGGTCACATGCCGCTAACCCCCGTCGAGATCAGACACGTCGAGCTCCGTCGCGCGCTCTTTCGCGGGTACAAGCGGAGCGACATCGACCGGCTCGTCGACGAGATCGCGTCGAGCTTCGAGGAGGTCTGGCGCGAGCGAGCCGACCTCGCCGACCGGCTCGAGGAGCTGGAGTCCGAGGCCGAGAAGCACAAGGAGCTCGAGTCGCTCCTGCGCACGACGCTCGTCTCGGCGGAGCGGGCGGCGCAGGACATGAAGGAGCAGGCGCGCCGCGAATCGGATCTCATCGTCCAGGAGGCGCATGCCGAAGGGCGCCGCGTCACGCGGGAGTCCTCGGCCGAGAGGCGCCGGCTCGAGGAGGAGATCCGGAAGATCCGCGGACAGCTCCACTCCGCGCTCGAGGCGCTCGGCGATCGGCGCGATGAGCCGGGCGACGACGAGGTCGCGGAGCCCGCCGCGCCGCCGAAGCCTGCGGCGCTCGAGGAGATCACCGAGTCCGGGATCCGCAAGGTCGCAGGCTAGGCAGGCGTCGGGCGCGGGCGCGGATATCCTTCGGGCCGTGGACGGCCCGACCACCCGCCTGCGGCTCCGCGTCGGCCCCGGTGCCTCGAGGCCCGGCGTCGTCGGCCGTCACGGCGACGGCTGGAAGGTGCGGGTCGCCGCCGCTCCCGAGAACGGGAAGGCGAATGCCGCCCTCGTTTCGCTGCTGGCGCGGGAGTTGGATGTCGCAGAGTCGGACGTCGAGATCGTCGCCGGGCGCTCACGCGCGACAAGGTGGTCTCGCTCCGAGGACTGACGAGCGAGCAGGTCGACGACCGGCTGGATCAGGCCGTGAGCGGCGGTCGCGCGTGAGCCTCGACCTCGATCACTTCCGCAGCGCGCTCGAGTCCGAGCGCGAGCGGCTGCTCTCCGCCGCGGCGAGCGTCAACCACGTCGGCTCGATCATGGAGGAGACGGGCGACCTCGCGATCGGCTCCGGCGACCACATCGCCGACAGCGCGACGGAGACGTTCATGCGCGAGCTCGACGAGGGTCTCGAAGAGAACGCGGAGCACCTGATCGCGGAGGTCGACGCTGCGCTCGAGCGCATCGACGACGGCACGTACGGCGCGTGCGCCGTCTGCGGTCGCGACATCGGCGAGGAGCGCCTCAACGCCGTCCCGTACGCGACGCTCTGCATCGAGGACAAGCGTGCCCAGGAGGGCAGATGAGCGAGCCGGCCCGTAGCGCGCCGCCTGCCGTCGACGTCCGCGTCGGCTCGACGGCCAACGCCTTGCAGCCGATCTCGTCCGCCGAGCGGTCGCTTGCCGCCGGCGCGGCGCAGTGGGTCGCCCTGCTCGCTGTCGCCGCCTCCGCCGTCGTCGCCGACCAGCTGACGAAGCAGGTCGTGGGCCGGACGCTCGGAGTCGGTGAGCGCGTGGACATCGTCGGCCCGTTCTCGATCCATCACGTCGAGAACTCGGGCATCGCCTTCGGCCTCTTCTCCGACTGGACGTCGATCGTGATCGGGATCACGGCGGTGGCCGTCGGCTGGATGCTCTGGTTCTTCGCGCGGTCGGGACGCCGTCACCCGGTGCTGCCGGTCGCGCTCGGCCTCGTCCTCGGCGGGAGCCTCGCGAACCTCGTCGACCGCATCCGGCTCGGGCACGTGACGGACTTCCTCGACTTCGAGGCGTGGCCGGCGTTCAACCTCGCCGACGCGTTCATCGTCGTGGGCGTCGCCGTGCTCTTCGGCGCGCTCGTCCTCGCCGACCGGCCGCGAAGGATGCACGGCTCGCGCGATGGCGACGCTTCGCTTCAAGGTCGCTGACGCCGACGCCGGCTCGCGGCTCGACGCCGCGCTCGCCGCCCGCTCGCAGGTCGGCTCGCGGTCCCTCGCCGAGCGGCTGCTGCGCGACGGGGCGGTGACGGTGGACGGGGAGCGCCGCCCGAAGAGCCACCGGCTCGAGCGGGGTGCGGTCGTCGAGGCCGAGCTGCCGCCGCCGGCCGCGGGCCTCCAGGCGGAGCCGGCGACGGTCCCGGTTCGCTACGAGGACGAGCACCTGGTCGTCGTCGACAAGCCGGCGGGGCTCACGGTGCACCCGGGTGCGGGGGAGAGCACGGGGACACTGGCAGCGCAGCTCCTCTCGCTGGGAGCGCGCGGAGGGGACGACCCCGATCGTCCCGGGATCGTCCACCGGCTCGACAAGGACACGTCCGGGCTCCTCGTCGCGTCGCGTTCGGAGACGGCGTACGACGCGCTTCAGAAGGCGATCAGGCGGCGCCGGATCGAGCGCCACTACCTCGCGCTCGTCCGCGGGCGACCGCGCTCCAGAACGGGGCGGATCGAGGCGCCGATCGGGCGCGACCGCCGCGACCCGACGCGGCGCGGGCTCGACACCGACGAGCCGCGCGACGCCGTGACGCACTACGAGGCGCTCGAGCTCCTCCCGGAGCACGCGTTCCTGGAGATTCGCCTCGAGACCGGGAGAACGCATCAGATTCGCGTGCACCTCGCTGCGATCGAGCTTCCGATAGCGGGCGATCCGCTGTACGGCGTGCGCGACGACCTCGGGCTCACGCGCCAGTTCCTGCACGCCCACCGGCTGCGGCTGTCGCACCCGCTGACCGGCGACGCGATCGACGTCCGGTCCGAGCTGCCGTCTGACCTCGCGGCAGCCCTGGAGCGCGCGCGAAGCGGGTGACAGTGACCAGCGCGCGGCCGGTCCCGGCTACACTCCCACGCGTCCTCGAACCTTCGACCCGGCGATCAGCCGAGGTGGGGGTGCCGTCGCCATGAGCGCGGTTCCGCCCGGCCCGCCGGAGACGTACCAAATCAACCAGGAAAGGGGCTGATCACGTGTCAGTCGTATCGATGCGGGAGCTGCTGGAGGCCGGTGTCCACTTCGGCCATCAGACGCGCCGCTGGAACCCCAAGATGCGCCGGTTCATCTTCGGCGAGCGCGGGGGCATCTACATCATCGACCTCACGAGGACGCAGGAGCTCCTCGAGGAGGCGCACGACTTCGCTCGGAACGTCTCCGAGCGCCGCGGCACCGTGCTCTTCGTGGGCACGAAGAAGCAGGCGCAGGACGCCGTCGCCGAGCACGCGGCGCGCGTCGGAATGCCGTACGTGTCGAACCGGTGGCTCGGCGGCCTGCTCACGAACTGGCGGACGATCTCCGAGCGCATCGGGTATCTCCACGACCTGCGCAGGCTCAAGTCAGAGGGCCAGCTCGACCTGCTCCCGTCGAAGGAGCGAATCGCGCTCGAGGCCGAGCTGGAGAAGCTCGAGTCGAACCTCGGCGGAGTCGCGGACATGAAGCGCCAGCCGGACGCGGTCTTCGTGATCGACCTGAAGAAGGAGCAGCTTGCGGTACGCGAGGCGCGTCGCCTCGGAATCCCGATCATCGGGCTGGTCGACACGAACGCGGACCCGGACGAGGTCGACCTCGTCATCCCGGGGAACGACGACGCGATCCGCGCGTGCAACCTCGTCACGCGCGTCGTCGCGGACGGCGTCGCGGCCGGGGAGTCGAGGGTCACGACCGAGGAGCTCCAGGGACAGGACGCGCCCGCCGTGGAGGAAGCATCCGAGGCCGCGACGGCCGATGCCGACCCGGCTCCGGCGGCCGAGCCGGAGCCGGCCGCGCATGCGGCAGAGAGCGCGCCAGCGGCTTCAGCCGCAAAGGCAGCACCGGCGGCGATCGCCGCACAGGGGAGTGAGAGCACGTGAGCACGACGATCAGCGCGTCCCTCGTCAAGGAGCTCCGCGACCGCACCGGCGCGGGGATGATGGACTGCAAGCGCGCCCTCGAGGAGACCGGGGGAGACGTCGAAGCCGCCCGCGTGTTGCTCCGCGAGCGCGGGATGGCGTCCGCCGGCAAGCGCGCGGACCGCACGACCACCGAGGGCCTCGTGGGCTTCATCGTCGACGACGGAGTGGGCTCCATCGTCGGCATCGGCTGCGAGACGGAGCCCGTGTCGAAGAACGAGGAGTTCGAGTCGTTCGGCACCGACGTGCTGCGCGCCGTGCACGCGGAGGGACCAGCCGCCGTCGAGACGTTCGAGGAGCGGCGTTTGGAGCTCATCGGTCGTCTCGGCGAGAACATCGTGATCGCGGGCGCCGAGCGCTTCGAGGCGCCGGACGGCAACGTCCTCGCCGGCTACGCGCACCCGCCGGCGAACAAGATCGGCGTGCTCGTGGAGCTCAAGGGCGGCAGCCCGGAGCTCGCTCGCATGGTCGCGATGCACATCTCGTTCGCGTCGCCGGAGTGGGCGACCAAGACCGAGGTCCCGGTCGAGACCGTCGAGTCCGAGCGGTCGATCTACCTCAACTCGGACGAGGTGCAGTCGAAGCCCGAGGCCGCGCGTGAGAAGATCGTCGACGGCATGCTCGCGAAGCGCTTCTACGCGGCCACGCCCGGTGGCGTCCTCGTCGACCAGGCGTGGATCCACGACGCGGCGAAGACCGTCGGGCAGGCGCTCGAAGAGGCGGGCTCCTCCATCGCGCACTTCTCGAGGATCTCGGTCGCCGGATCGTGACCTCACGCACGGAAGAGGCGCAGGAGCGCGTCCCCGACGCATCCGCGCCCTTCCGCCGCGTGCTGCTCAAGCTGTCCGGCGAGGCGCTGCTCGGCCCGCGGGAGTTCGGGATCAACCCTGCAACCGTGGACGCGATCGCGCGTGAAGTGCGCGCGGTGCACGAGGCGGGCACGGAGCTCGCGATCGTGGTCGGGGCCGGGAACATCTACCGTGGGATGGCGGCTGCCGCGGACGGCATGGACCGCGCCACCGCGGACTACGCGGGAATGCTCGCGACGCTGCTCAACGCCCTGTCGCTCCAGGACGGGCTCGAGCGCGCGGGCGTCGACACGCGCGTCCAGTCGGCGATCGCGGTCTCCGAGGTCGCCGAGCCGTACATCCGGCGGCGCGCGATCAGGCATCTCGAGAAGGGCCGCGTCGTGATCTTCGCAGCCGGCACCGGGAACCCGTTCTTCACGACGGACACCGCCGCGGCGCTGCGCGCGCTCGAGATCGGCGCCGAGGCGATCCTCATGGGGAAGAACCGCGTGCGGGGCGTCTACGACGGCGATCCGCACGAGGACCCGGATGCGCGGTTCCTGCCCGAGCTGACGCACCTGGAGGCGATCGAGCGCGGGCTCAAGGTCATGGACACGACCGCGCTCTCGCTCTGCATGGACAATCGGCTCCCGATCTACGTGTTCGAGCTCGCCGAGGGAAACGTCCGCCGCGTGGCGGCCGGCGAGCGCGTCGGCACGATCATCCACACCCCGAGCGACTCCTAGAGAGGAGGATCGAATGGCCGCGATCGAGGACTTCCTCGCGGACGCCAAACGGCGGATGGACAGGTCGATCGAAGCGACCCACACGGAGTTCAACTCGATCCGGACCGGCCGCGCCTCACCGGCGCTCCTCGACCGCGTGACGATCGACTACTACGGGACGCCGACGCCGCTCAAGAGCCTGGCGACGATCGGCGCGCCCGAGGCGCGCATGCTCACAGTGCAGCCGTTCGACCCGGGCTCGATGAAGTCGATCGAGCGCGCCATCCAGGAGTCCGACCTCGGCCTCACGCCGTCGAACGACGGCAAGCTCATCCGCCTGCCCATTCCCACGCTGACCGAGGAGCGACGCAAGGAGCTCGTGAAGGTCGTCCGGCGGGTCGCGGAGGACGGGAAGGTCGCCATCCGCAACGTGCGCCGCGACGTCATGCAGCACTTGAAGGAGCTCGTCGTCAACGGCGAGGTGGGCGACGACGAGGAGCGGCGCGCCGAGGCGCAGGTGCAGAAGATCACCGACGAGCACACGAAGTCGATCGACGACCTCTTGAAGGTGAAAGAGGCCGAGATCATGGAAGTCTGATTCGACCTCGTCGAATCAGACAGGACCCGGAAGCGCCTTGACCTCGAACACGGACGCTGGAGTGCCTCCCGGTCCCGGGGAACGACCCCGGAGCGCAATTCCGCGGTCGGTCGCGATCATCATGGACGGCAACGGGCGCTGGGCCTCCGCCCGAGGCCTACCCGTGGTGGAGGGGCACCGCGAAGGCGCGCGCGCGCTTCGTCGCACGGTCGAGGCGGCGATCGAGCTCGACGTCGACTCGCTCGCCGTGTACGCCTTCTCGACCGAGAACTGGGCGCGACCCGCGGACGAGGTCGAGTCGATCATGGAGCTGATGGACGAGACGATCGACCGCGAGCTCCCCGACCTCGCGAAACAGGGTGTGCGCACGCGCTTCATGGGACGCCGCGACCGGATCCCGGCAACGCTGCAGGAGAAGATGACGACGCTCGAGGCCGAGACCGCCGCGAACGACCGCCTTCACCTCTGGATCGCGTTCGACTACGGCAGCCGCGCCGAGCTCGTCGACGCCGCGCGGAGACTCGTCGCCGACTGCGTCCAGGTCGCGGACGTCTCCGAGGGAGCGATCGCGGAGCGCCTGTCCGCACCCGAGCTCCCGGACCCCGACCTCCTCATCCGCACGTCCGGCGAGCAGCGGCTGTCGAACTTCCTCCTCTGGCAGTGCGCCTACTCCGAGCTCGTCTTCTCGGACACGCTCTGGCCGGACTTCGGCGTCGACGAGCTGCGCGCGGCGCTCGACGAGTACTCGAGCCGGGGGCGGCGGTTCGGCGCGCGGTGAGCTCGTTCGTCTCCCGCATCGTCGTCGCGGCGGTCCTGCTGCCGCTCGTCATCGGCCTCGTCTACCTCGGCGGCTGGTGGCTCTTCGGGCTCGCTCTCGTCGGCGGCCTGCTCGCGCTGCACGAGCTGTACACGATGGCGCGCGAGCTCCGGCCGCTCGTCCTCGCCGGGTACCTCGGCTTCCTCCTGACGCTCCTCGGGCTCCAGCTCGGAGGGGTCGCATGGATGCTCGGCGGGCTCCTGTCGACGCTCTTCTTCTCGTTCGTCGTCTTCGGCCTGTCCGACGTCCGGCCGTCGGCGACGGCGTCGTTCGGCGTGACGCTTCTCGGCGTCGTGTGGATCGGTGGCGGGCTCGGGCTCCTGCTCGCCGTGCGTGACACGCCCGAGCACGGTTTCTGGGCGGTCATGGCCGTGCTCTTCACGGTGTTCGCGGCGGACACGGCGGCGTTCTTCGTCGGCCGCGCATTCGGCCGGCACAAGATGGCGCCGGCGATCTCGCCCGCGAAGTCCTGGGAGGGCTTCGTCGGCGGCGTAGTGGCCGCGATGGCGACAGCGTTCGTCGTCCTCTACAAGGACCGCGACGACTTCCTGACGATCCCGGAGATGCTGCTCCTCGGCGCTGCGGTCGCGCTCGCGTCGGTCTTCGGCGACCTCTTCGAGTCGGCCGTGAAGCGCGACCTCTCGATCAAGGACTCGGGCCGCATCCTCGGCGGCCACGGCGGCATGCTCGATCGCCTCGACTCACTGCTCTGGGCGGGGCCGGCCGCGTTCTTCGTGATCCTCGCCGTCCATCCCTAGGACATCGCCTCGTAGCTTGTTCTGAACAGATCCGCGGTTAGCCTTTGCCCGTGGCCACGGCGGCGAAGCGCATCGCGCTCCTGGGCGCGACGGGATCGATCGGGCGGCAGGCGCTCGACGTCGTCGCGGCCAACCCCAGGCTCGAGATCTGCGCGCTCGGTCAGGGACGCAGCCGCTCGCCGAGCTGGCTGCCGAGCTCGACGTCGAGCACGTCCAGGTCGGGGGCGACCTGACCGAGCTCCTCGACTCCTCCGAGCCCGATCTCGTCCTGAACGCCGTCGTCGGCTTCGCCGGCGTCGGAGCGACGCTGTGGGCGCTCGAGCGCGGAGTGACCCTCGCGCTCGCGAACAAGGAGAGCCTCGTAGCCGCCGGCGATCTCGCACTTGCGGCATGGAAGCGAGGGGGAGGCGAGCTCCTCCCGGTCGACAGCGAGCACTCCGCCCTGTTCCAGTGCCTCGAAGGACGCGACCCGGCCACTGTCGAATCCCTCGTCCTGACGGCCTCGGGTGGCCCGTTCCGAAACCGCCCGCTCGCCGATCTCGAATCAGTCACCGTGGAGGAAGCGCTCGCTCATCCGACCTGGTCGATGGGGCCGAAGATCACGGTGGACTCGGCGACCCTCGCGAACAAGGGGCTCGAGCTGATCGAGGCGCACTACCTGTTCGGGCTCGAGTACGACCGGATCGAGGTCGTCGTTCATCCGACGTCGGTCGTCCACTCGCTCGTCCGCTTCCGCGACGGCGCCGCGCTCGCGCACCTCGGCTATCCGGACATGCGCGTGCCCGATCTCGTTCGCGCTCACGTACCCGGACCGCGCGCCGACGCCCGTTCCGCCCCTCGACTTCTCCGCCGGCGTCACGCTGGAGTTCGAGCCGCCGGACCCCGATCGCTTCCCGCTCCTCGCGCTCGCCCGGGACGCGGGCGAGCGCGGCGGCACGTACCCCTGCGCCTTCAACGCCGCCAACGAGGTGGCCGTGGCCGCGTTCCTCGACGGGCGCATCGGCTTCCTCGACATCGCCACCCTGGTGGAGAGCGCGCTCGGCGAGGTCGACGGGGCGACGGCACGCGACCTCGTGAGCTGGTCGAAGCCGACACGGGCGCGCGCCGCCAGGCAGAGGCGAGAATGGTGGCCTGGCGCCAGCTCATGAGCATCGCGATCGCGCTCCTCGGCCTCGCGTTCCTGATCCTCATCCACGAGGCCGGGCATTTCTTCGCGTCGCTCGCCGTGGGCCTGCGCCCGCGGCGCTTCTACGTCGGCTTCCCGCCGGCGATCGCCAAGGTCAAGCGGAACAACATCGAGTACGCACTCGGTGCGATTCCGCTCGGCGGCTTCGTGACCATCCCCGGGATGCTACGACCGATCGGCCACGACGCCGACCGGCGCTTCTCGCGGGCAGTCGAGGAAGCACCCGACCTCGCAGGCGCTGCCGACCGCGTGCGGCGCGCGCTCGAGAGCGGCGAGTTCGCCGAGGCCGGGGTGGCGCTGGACGAGCTCGAGACGGAGCTCGCCGACCACGAGCTGTCGCACGGGGCGTCGGCGTCCGCTGCGAAGGGGCTCACCGAGCTTCGCGACGCACTCGGGCCCGATGCGTACTGGAAGGCGCCCACGTGGAAGCGGCTGGTCGCGATCGCTGCAGGCCCCGGGGCGAACATCCTGCTCGCGGTCGTCCTCTTCGCGATCCTGTTCATGACCGGAAGCGTGAAGGCGACGTCGACCATCGCGGAGGTCGTCCCGGCGTTCGAGCAGGGCGTGCCGACGCCGGCCGCGTCGATCGGGCTCCAGCCGGGTGATCGCGTGATCGCGATCGACGGGCGGCGCGTCCAGGCGGATCAGATCGCAGAGGCGATCGCGAGCACCGAAGGAGCCGCGCTGACGATCACCATCGTCCGGAGGGGCGAGCAACTCGTCCTGGGCCCGGTCGCGCCTCAGGAGACGGACACCGGGTATCGAGTCGGGTTCGGGCTCGCGGGCGAAGGCCTCGGCCCGCTGGCCGCCGTCAAGGAGTCGCTCACGGTCACCGCCGTGGTCTCGAGGGAGATCGTGAAGTCGCTCGGCCGGCTCGTCACCGGTGAGGGCAGGGAGGACGTGTCGAGCCCGATCGGGATCACGCAGGTCTCATCGGACGCCGTTGAGAGCGGCACCGAGGACTACCTCCGCGTCCTCGGCCTCATCTCGCTGTCGCTCGCGCTCCTCAACCTTCTGCCGCTGCTGCCGCTGGACGGCGGCCTCATCCTCTTCTCGCTCATCGAGCGGGCGCGGGGTCGCTTCGTGCAGCGCGAGATCTACGAGCGCGTCTCGATCGTGGGCCTCGCCGTCGTGCTCCTGCTGTTCTTCGTCGGGCTCTCGAACGACATCGGAAACCTGTGAAGCGGGTGGTCACCACAGGTGACAGTCATCAGGCGTTCCGCGTGTACCTCGGCGTTACCCTCTAGCCATGGCCAGCGAGGTGCAGATCCGCGTCGGCGGCGTGGCCGTCGGCGGCGGCGCGCCGCCGGTCGTGCAGTCCATGACCCTGACGAAGACGCACGACGTCCAGGCGACGACGGCGCAGATCGCCGCCCTCGCCTCCGCGGGCTGCGAACTGGTGCGCGTCGCGGTCCCGAAGAACGAGGACGCCGCGGCGCTGCCGCTGATCGTGCGGCTGTCCCCGATCCCGGTGATCGCAGACATCCACTTCAACGCCTCGCTCGCGCTCAAGGCGATCGACGCCGGTGTCGCCGCGGTCCGCATCAACCCCGGGAACATCGGCGGGCCGGACAAGGTCGAGCAGGTTGTCACCGCGGCGAAGAAGGCGGGGATCCCGATGCGGATCGGCGCGAACTCGGGCTCGCTGCCGAAGCACCTGCACGCCCTCGCGCAGGAGGACCAGGCCGAGGCGCTGGTCGCCGCCGCGCTCGAGGAGGTCGAGCTGCTCGAGCGGCTCGAGTACCGGGAGTTCAAGATCTCGGTCAAGGCGACGCACGTGCCGACGATGATCCGCGCGTACCGGATGCTCGCGGCGAAGGTTCCGTACCCACTCCATCTCGGGGTCACCGAGGCCGGGACGGAGTACGCGGGCGCCATCAAGAGCTCGGTCGGCATCGGCTCGCTCCTTGCGGACGGGATCGGCGACACGCTGCGCGTCTCGCTGACCGCGGACCCGGTGAAGGAGGTCGGCGTCGCCTGGGAGATCCTGAAGGCGCTCGGTCTCCGCGAGCGCGGGCCCGTGATGATCGCATGCCCCTCGTGCGGTCGCGACAACGTCGGAGTCGAGAGCCTCGCGCGCGTCGTGGAGGACCGCCTGCGCGCGTACCCCGAGGCATTCGAGGTCGCGGTGATGGGCTGCGCCGTGAACGGGCCGGGCGAGGCGGGGGACGCGGACTTCGGGATCGCCGGCGGCCGCGACGTGGGTTTCATCTACGCGCATGGCCGCGTGCTCAAGAAGGTTCCCTCCGAGGCGCTCGTCGACCAGCTGTTCACGGAGATCGACACGTGGATCGCCGGCGGGATGCAGCGCCCGAAGCGTCTGAAGATGGCGAAACCGGCGGCGCTCGCGATGGCCGAGGCCTCCTTGATCCCGCTCGGCGAGACGTAGGCGAGGGCGACGCACGCGTCGCCCCTACGACACCACCGTCCGACGCAAGCCGAGATCCGTAGGGGCGAGACTTGCCTCGCCCTCACCCCTCCAGAGACTCGCGCCGCGCGACCTCGTCCTCCGTCGGCTCCTCGAGCGCGAACGAGGCGATCTCGACCGGGCCTTTCCTGCGGTACCGCGTCATGAGCACGCCCGTGGTCGAGAGGTTCGATGTCACGAGCTCGAGCCCGGCCGGGGCGACGTCGTCTCCGAAGATGCGCTTCCCTTTCCCCACGACGACCGGGAAGATCCAGAGCCCGTACTCGTCCACGAGGTCGGCTTCGGCGAGCGACTGGATGAGATCCCAGCTTCCGAGCACCCTCAGCACGGGCCCGTCGGCGGTCTTCAGCTCGCGGACGTTCGCTGGCGCGTCACCTTTCAGGATCACGGTGTTGGCCCACTCGGCGCCTTCGAGAGTGTTCGAGGCGACGTACTTCGTGGAGCTCGTGAGCTTCCGGCGCCATCGGGTCGTCCACGTACGGCCAGTGCGCAGCGAAGATCTCGTACGTCTTGCGCCCGAGGACGTAGTCGGAGGGTGCGCCCTCGGCCTCGGCCATACGTCTCCATCATCGTCTCGTCCCACGCCGTGACCGACCAGCCGCCGTACTCGAAGCCTCCGGTCGGGTCCTCCTCCGGGCCGCCGGGCGCCTGCATCACGCCGTCGAGCGTCACGAACGCCTGCACCACGAGGTCTCTCATCGTCGCCTCCTCCGTGTCGTCGATCCCACGAGCCTACGACCGAGCGAGGGCGCGGGACTCATCGACGCGCCTCCACTAGGCTGCCGACGATGCTCGTACGGCAGTCAAAGCTGTTCGTCCCCACCCTGCGCGAGGCGCCCGCGGACGCGGAGGCGGTCTCGCACCAGCTCCTCGTCCGCGGCGGCTACATCCGGCAGGTGAGCGCGGGCGTGTGGACGTTCCTGCCGCTCGGCTGGCGCGTCCACCAGAAGGTCGTCGAGATCATCCGCGAGGAGCAGGATGCGATCGGGGCACAGGAGATGCTGATGCCCGTGCTGACCCCTCTCGAGCTCTGGCAGCACACGAAGCGCGACTACATCGACGAGCTCTTCAAGCTCAAGGACCGCCACGGGCGCGACTACGTGCTCCCGTTCACGCACGAGGAGACCGTGACCTTCCACGCACGCGAGCTCCAGAGCTATCGGCAGCTACCGCAGATGCTCTACCACTTCTCGGTCAAGGACCGCGACGAGCCGAGGCCCCGCGGCGGTCTCCTTCGCGTCCGCGAGTTCATCATGAAGGACGCGTACTCCTTCGATCGTGACGAGGCCGGCCTCGACGTCAGCTTCCGCAAGCAGGAGCAGGCGTACCACCGGACGTTCGAGCGCTGTGGCCTCGAGTTCTCGGCGGTCGCGGCGGAGTCCGGGGTCATGGGCGGCAAGGAGTCGGTGGACTTCCTCGCACCGTCCGGGTCGGGCGAGAACACGCTCGTGGCGTGCGAGAACGGCGATTACGCCGCGGATCTCGAAATCGCGCGCGGCATCCCGCGCCCCGCGGTACTGCCCGAGCTCCGCGACGCCCCGGAGAAGGTCGAGACGCCCGGCGTCACGACGATCGAGGCGCTCGCCGACCTCCTCGAGGTGGACCCGTCCGCCACTTCGAAGGCCATGCCCGTCGTGAAGCCCGACGGAACCCTCGTGCTCGGCCTCGTCCGCGGCGACGACCGGCTCTCGGAGTCGAAGATGCTCGGCGCGCTCGGGAGCGACTTCCGTCCTGCGACCGACGAGGAGATCAGGGCTGCGTTCGGGGCGGGCGGCGGCTCCATCGGCCCTGTCGGCGCGGACGTCGAGGTGGTTGCAGACGAGGCGCTCCGCGACGGCCAGTTCGTCGCGGGCGCGAATCGCGACGGCTGGCACCTACTGGGCGTCGAGGCCGGACGCGACTTCGAGCCGCGCTTCGCGGACATCCGCGAGGCGATCGAGGGCGACACGTGCCCGGAATGCGGAGGACGCCTCCGCTTCCACACCGCGATCGAGGTGGGGCACATCTTCAAGTTCGGCGACCGCTACTCGACCCCGCTGGGCGCGAATTTCCTCGACGAGGACGGGACCGAGAAGCCGCTGATCGGCGGCAGCTACGGCATTGGCCCGGGCCGCGTCCTCGCGGCCGTCGTCGAGCAGTCGCACGACGAGAACGGGATCGTCTGGCCGGCGTCGGTCGCGCCGTACGACGTCCACGTGCTCGCGCTGCTCGGCGGCGCCGACGAGGTGCTCGCAGCCGCGGAGCAGCTCGCAGAGCAACTCGCGGAGACGGGCCGCGACGTCCTCCTCGACGACCGCGACGAGCGGCCGGGCGAGAAGTTCGCCGACGCGGACCTGGTCGGGATCCCGCTGCGGGTCATCGTCGGGCGGAAGACGCTCGAGGACGGGATGGCGGACGTCCGCAGCCGCGACGGCACGGTCGACGAGCGCATCGAGACGGCCGACGTGCTGAAATGGGTGGCGGACCGCTGATGGCGAAGCGTCGGAAATACAGCGACGAGCACTTCGGCCCGACGATCGAGCGGCTGATGGTCGAGACCGGGACGACCTACCGGGGGCTCGCGGCCAGGGCCGACCTGTCGGCCGGGTACCTGAACCACATCGTCCACGGCAACCGCCCGGTGCCGTCGAACGAGGTCATCGCACGCATCGCCGGCGCGTTCGACGTCGAGCCCGAGCACTTCCGCGAGTACCGGATCCGCGTGATCACGGAGAAGCTCGAGCAGATGCCCGAGCTGATCGACCGGCTGTACAAGCGCCTCGCCTGACAGGCCCCGGCGTGGTACGGCCGTGCCGCGAGGCGTACCATTCGACGGTCCGGTCGACACGAGAGGGGTGAGACCGTGATTGCATCGACAGTACGGCTGTTCTTCCTGGTGATCGGGGTCCTGGCCGTGACCATGCTGGTCTTCCTGATCGTCACGGCGTTCTAGCGCAACCTGCTCAGCCGCACGAGGCGGCCGCCGAGTGCCTCCACCGCCCGACGGATAACTTCCGCCCCGTTCCCGCGTACTAAGGAGCGAGACGTGCGGCGGCGACCCGACACCGAGTTGATCGTCCTCGCCCGCAAGGGGTCGAAGGAGGCCGCCGAGGCGCTCTTCGAGCGGTACTGGGTGCACGCCTGGCGCGCCGCCTACGCCGTCACGGCCGACCGCGCGCTCGCCGACGACGCCGCCCAGGAGGGGATGGAGAAGGCGTTCGCTTCCCTCGATCGCTTCGACGAGACGCGCCCGTTCGCGCCGTGGCTCAAGCGCATCACCGTGAACCGGGCGATCGACCACCTCCGGCGCGGGAGGCGGCTGGAGCCGCTGCACGACGAGGACGACGACGTTCCACGCGTGGTCGCTCGGAGGGTCTGCGGAGGAGGACCTCCGGCAGTGGGCGGTCGCCGACGCCGTCGCGTCCCTCGGGGCGGGAAAGCGCGTCGTGGTCGTCCTCCACTACTGGCTGGACCTGCCGCTCGAGGAGATCGCAGGCGTCCTCGGCCTCCCCGATCGGCACCGTGGCATCCCGGCTTGCACGTGCACGGGAGGAGTTGCGAACGGTGCTCGAGGAAGAGCATGCCGTCTGACTTCGAGCGGAGGCTCCGCGAGGCTCGCCAGAGCTGCCGGACCCAGAGCGGGCGGCGACCGAACAGCGCGAGAGCGCGCTCTGCATTCGATCCGTCGCCGGCGTCCTCGGGCTCGAATCGCGGCGATCGTCGGCGTCGCCGTCGCCGTGACGCTCGGTGTCGGCGTCGGGCTCGGCTCGCTGGTCGCACCGAGCGTCACCGCATCGGACGGGCCGACCGGGCTCGGCTTCCTGCCCGAGGAGGGCTGGTACGTCCAGCAGGCCGGGGCCGACGCGACCCCGGAGCGGCCGGCGGTTGCGATCGCGTCGAACGTGCGCTCTGAGCCCCGACGACGGGGCGTCGATCGTGCCGTACGAGACACTTCTCACGCTGCCCGCGCACGGCATCGTCATCGTCGCGAACTTCACCGGCCGCATCCAGCTGGCGACGGCCCACTACCCGCGCGGGCTGGTTCAGTTCCCCGCGTTCCCCGAGCGGAGGATGCCCCTCCGCATGAGCGAGGCCGTCCCGCTCCAGCAAGGCGGTCAGATACGCCCGGAGGAGCCGCTCGGCCAGTATCAGCTCGACGCGGAGGTGAACGGCCACGCCGTCGCGCTCCACTTCTACTTCGGCGTGCCCGACCCGTCCGCGGAGATGCTGGAGGCCGCACAGCGACAGCTGGCCAGGCTCGTCGTGCGCGCGACCGAGCAGCGACGGCCGCCCGCGGCCACCAGTGCCGCGACGAGCACTGCGACCTTCGTCGACCGCACGTTCGTCTGCGCGACGCTGCAGAACGGAGGGATCTACGAGGTCGAGGCACGAGCCCACTCGGGCGTGCGTGAGAGCGGCTCGCGGTGGAAGACGCTTCCGTTCGCCGTCGCGGCGACCGGGAACACGGGAACCTCGATGACCCGCCTCGACAACTCGCTCGCGTGGATCACGGCCGCACGGCCTTCCACGACGACGATCATCGAGGAGGGGGATCTGCCGCTCGCGGTGCTCTCGCTCGGCACCGTGGCGGTGAACCTGAGGCAGTGCGAGGCCGTGCAGGCGCGGGCTCCGCTCACGCCCGCCGGGTTGCGCGGAGGCACCGCGGGACAGCTCGGCGAGATCGTCGACTGCGAGACCCGGCGTCGGGTGCTGGTCCGGGTACGTGCCCGGCTCCAGTCCGGCGGCCTCCGCGAGAGCCGCGGCTTCCTGCGGTCGACCGGGCCGGTCGCCAACGCTGCCCTCTCCGTGCGAACGCAGACGGGGAGGCCGCTCGTCTACGCGACCGTCGCCGCCTCCGGGAGGGCGCGGCTCTTCACCGCCCCGAGGTGCGTCGCGGACTGATGAGGAGCGTCGCCGTCACCGTCGTCGCGTGCCTGGTCGGAGTGGCAGCCCTCGTCGTGCCGTCGGGAAGCGCCCAGTCGAGCCCGAGCGTCGGCTTCGCGGTATTCCGGATCTACGACGGAGGGAACCGCGTGTACCGGCTCCGCTTCACCGGAACGATCTCGAGCCGCGCGGCAGGGGAGTACGTCTCGGTGATGCGACAGACGTGCGGGTACTCGTTCGCGACGGCGATCGCCGGCGCCCAGACTCGCCAGGGCGGGTTCTGGGAGGCGGAGAGCAACCATGCGGCGCGACCGGGGTTCGACACGAACGCCTACTTCGCACGGTGGGGCATCGTACGAAGCAAGGAGGTGAAGTTCCGCGGTCGGCTGGTCATGAACGTGACGGATCTCGGCGACGGGCGGTTCCGGATCTACGTCTACAGGGGCGAGCCGTTGCAGGACATGAGCGGTCGCCAGGTCGTCCTCCAGCGGCTGAACGCGGGGCGCTGGTCGCGGATCGCCGTCGCCCGCCTGAGGATCGACCCGGCCCAGTTCTCCAGCTATGTGGCCCCGTTCACCGTCAAGGCGAGGGGCTGGACGCTTCGCGCCGTGGTGCCGGCCAGGAACGCACGTCCGTGCTACAACCAGTCGACGACTGAGCGGTTCCGCTCGTGAGACCGACTGCGATCGCGTTCGCCGCAGGTCTCGGAGCGGTGCTGCTGGCGGCGCTCGCCTCCCTCGCCCCGGCAGGCGCGCAGTCCTCGGGCCGCGTCGTCGATCGCTCGTTCGCCTGCGCGACGGCGCTCAGCGGCGGCATCCACGAGATCGAGGTCCGCGGGCACAGCGGCGCCCGAGCGAGCCGGTCGCGGTGGATTCAACTGCCGTTCGCCGTCGTCTCCAGCGGCGGAGCCACCATCGTCGGTGACCTGCTGCTCCCGGAGACGCTCGCATTCGTCACCGCCGGCCGGCCGGCCGCCAAGACGACCATCGACCAGGACTGGCGGAAGTCCGGCGCGCTCCAGCCGGGCAGCATCGCGGTCAACGTCCGCGCCTGCCGCCCGACGGGCAGAGCGATCCCGTTCACGCGCGCCGGCCTCGAGGGCGGCACGGCGAACCGGTTCGGAGACGAGCACGACTGCGAGGTGCCACGGCGCGTGCTGCTCAGGGTCCGCGCGGAGCTCACCCGGCCGGACGCCTTCCGGCGCGTACGCGGCTTCGAGCGCCTGACGGCACCCGTGCACGAGGCGCGCCTGACAGTGCGGACCGAGACAGGAAGGCCGATCATGCTGGCCGAGGTCTTCGACTCCGGCCGTGCGACGATCCATACCGCGCGATCGTGCTTCCCGGAATGACGCGCGCAGCTCGTCCGGCCTCGACCGCACGCCCGCATGCGGAGATGACGATGGAACTTTTCGGGCTCCGGCCACGACTAACGACGTAGATGCCGGAGCCGAGCCCCTCCAGCGGCCCCCGCGCGGCGAGCGCCCGTCCGGTCGAGCGCGACGAGATCGACCTCGTCCGGCGGGCGCAGCTCGGAAGCGCCGTGGCGTTCGAGCAGCTCGTGCTCGCGCGGGGGCCGCACCTCCATCGCTTCCTCGCCGTGCGCATGCGCGACGAGACCGAGGCGCTGGACGTGCTCCAGGAGACGTTCACGGCGGCATGGCAGGCGCTCCCGAGCCTGACGTCGCCCGCGCGGTTCTGGACCTGGCTGTGCGGCATCGCCGTCCACAAGGCCGCGGACGCGGCTCGTCGACGGCGGCCCGAGGGGCTCGACGAGCTCGAGCTCGTCGGGCGATCCGAGACTGCCGCCGTTCTCGAGATCCGCGAGGCGGTCGCCGCGCTGCCCGAGAAACAGCGTCGCGTCGTTCTTCTCCGCTACGTCCTCGAGCTGTCCGAGGAGGAGGTCGCCGAGGCGCTCGGCATCCGGGTCGGCACGGTCAAGTCGAGGAGCGCCCGCGCACGCGCGGCGCTCGAGGAGCTGCTGCGATGACGAAGACGCACGACACCGAGAACGACCGGTTCGACGAGCTCGTCGAGCAGGTGCGCGACGAGGTGCATGCTCCCGGCGAGGACGAGCTTCGCGCGCTCGCGCACCAGGCCACCGAGGCCCCACGGTCCGCGCCCAGGGCGCCCGCACGCCTGCGCTGGCCGCTCCGCCCGCGCTGGACCGGCGCAGTGGTCGCCGCGAGCCTGCTCCTCGCGAGCGGCCTCGGCTTCGGCCTGGGGAGCTCTCTCACCCCGAGCGGCAGCGCCGGGACGCCGTTCGCCGGCCTCGGGTTCCTCCCGGCGAAGGGCTGGACGGTCATGCAGTCCGACACCTCGGGGCCTGCCGACGCGGCACGCGCGATCGCAGCGAACGTCGCCCTCCATCCGGATGACTCCCTCGCGGCGGACCTTCTCGGACACTCGAGAGCCTTCCGCGCATGGCGTCGTCATCCGGGTGACGTTCACGACGCGTGGCGACCCGAGCCAGGACTTCCAGTACGGGAGGTCGTCGAGCTGCCGCTCGACATCGTCGCGGCGCGACCGAGTGGCGACGGGCAGCGACGGCTTCGAGTACCGGCTGCGCACGGGCGTCGGCGGCTACAACCTCGATGCCCGCATCGCGTTCGGCCGCGCGTCTCGACGTCGCCGCGCGATGCGCGACGCTGCGCAGCGCCAGCTCAACCGCCTCGTGGTCGCCTCGGAGCGGGTGACGCTGCTCGCACGCCCGACGGTGGTCCGCTCCGGGACCCCGGGGCTCCTCTACGGGACGGTCGACAACGGGCGCGCCGACGAGGTCGTCACGATCCAGGCGAAGGACTGTGGGCAACGCTACTTCACCGGCGTCCAGTCGGCGACGACCGGTTCCGGCGGCACGTGGAACGTCCCGTCGTTCAACCGCGGTGTGACGACGACGGTTCGAGCGGTCTGGAAGGGCGTCGCGAGCGCGCCCGTGACCATCCGCAACATTCCCGACATCGACCTCGACCAGCGCAGCGCGAGGGTGTTCGAGGTCGGCATCTCCAGCAAGGGGCAGTTCTGGCGGAAGAAGGTCCTCTTCCAGCGGCGTGCGGGCGGGAAGTGGCTCACGGTGAAGCAGGTGACGCTCACCGACTCAGGTGGCCAGCCCGGCCACCCGTTCGTGTGGACGTCGGCCGAGTTCCGGGCGTCCGTGCCGAAGGGGACGCAGGTCCGCGCGGTCCTCCCGCTGTCCCAGGCCAAGCCGTGCTACCTGAGCGCCGTCAGCGAGGCACTACGAACGTCGTGACGCGGGCTCTCGTCCTGTCTGCGGCTCTGCTCGCGATCACCGTCGGCGGCGCAGGCGCACAGCCCGGCGCCGTCACGCTGGTCGCGCGGCCGACGGAGCTCGGGCCCACGGAGAACGTGCTGCTCCTGGGTCGCGTCTCCAACGGGCGAAGCGGTGAGACGGTGACGATCGAGGCGAAGCTCTGCGGCCAGCAGTCGTTCCGGAGCCTCACAGCCTTCAAGACTGCACCCGCCGGTGTCTAATCGAGTCGAGCACAGCGTCGGCATGAACGCGACCCTGCGCGCCCGCTGGCGGGGCGCCGTCAGCCGGGCGGTGCTCGTGCGCCAGGCTCCGCTCGTCCAGCTCGACCAGACGAGCGCGCGCGAGTTCGAGGTCGGCGTCGGCAGCCTCGGTCTCATGTGGCGCAAGCGAGTCGAGATTCAGAGGCGCGCCGGTGGCCGCTGGCAACTCGTCCGCCGTGTCGTGCTGACGGACACCCATGCCGGCCCGGGCTCGAGCGGCGTCTGGACGGATGCGGACTTCATGCTCTCCGTCCCCGTGGGCACGGCCCTGCGCGCGGTTCTCACCAGCGCGCAAGCGCGTCCGTGCTATCTCGGCAGCGCGAGCAACGTCATACGCACGCAGGGATAGAACGCACTTCGCACGACGTAGTCACTTCGGACGACCGCGACGGAGGAGGGTGAGTTGAGCTCGAGCGAACGGCCAGGCCTCGACCGGGCCATGGAGGTGTCGGAGAGGTACGTCTCGAACGTCGAGACCGTCGTCAAGGGGAAGACGGGCCAGATCAAGCTCGTCCTCTCGACGCTGCTCTGCGGCGGCCACGTGCTCCTCGAGGACGTCCCCGGCACCGCGAAGACCGTGCTCGCCCGCGCGATCGCGGGCTCGATCGACGGCGCGACGAACGCACGCGTCCAGTGCACGCCCGACCTGCAGCCGACGGACGTCACCGGGCTCTCCGTCTTCAACCAGCGCGAGCGCGACTTCGAGTTCCGCCCGGGGCCCGTGTTCGCGAACGTCGTCCTCGTGGACGAGATCAACCGCGCGATGCCGAAGACGCAGTCCGCGCTCCTCGAGGCCATGGCCGAGCGGCAGGTCACCACCGACGGCGTGACCCGCGAGCTCCCCGACCCGTTCCTCGTCCTCGCGACGGAGAACCCGATCGAGCAGGAGGGGACCTTCCCGCTCCCCGAGGCTCAGCTCGACCGCTTCTTCCTCCGCACGGCGCTCGGCTACCCGGGCGAGGACGACGAGCTCGCGATCGTCGAGGAGCAGCTGCGCCAGCACCCGCTCGACCGCCTGCGCGCCGTGGTGTCGCTCGACGACATCGCGCTGCTTCGCAGGCCGTGCAGGACGTCTACATCGACCCCGTGATCCGGCGCTGGGTGATCCGGTTCGTGCGCGCGACGCGCGAGGCCGAGGGCGTCGCGATCGGCGCCTCCGTCCGCGGGAGCCTCGCGCTCGAGCGCGCGACGCGCGCGTGGGCGCTCCTGGACGGTCGCGAGTACGTGACGCCGGTCGACGTCGAGAGCCTGTTCCTGCCGGTGGTCATGCACCGGATCGTGTTCACGCCGAGCTTCGTCGCGACCGCGCGCGAGATCGGCTGGACGGCCGCCGCCGACCGGTTCCGCGAGCAGTGCCTCGCGCTCGCGCCGCACCCCGGCGCCGAGACGAAGGAGCCGGCGACCGCCGTCGACGCGGTCGGCGCGGCTGCTGGAGCGTGATCGCGGGGTGTTCCGACCCGCCCGACTCGTCCTGGGGCCGGCAGGCGTCGCCCTGCTTCTCGCCTGTGCAGTCGGCGCCGCAGCGACCGGCACGGACGCGGTGACGCTGACCGTGACGCCGTTCGAGACCCCCGACGGCCGACGCGCTTTCGTCTTCGAGGGCACCGTCGACGCCGGGGCGAGGGGTGCATACGTCGAGGTGCTCGGACGCGAGTGCGGCGGCAACGGCTTCCGCCTGGTCAGCGCCACGACGACACGCACCGGCGGCGCCTGGCGCGTTCGCTACCCGCCGGACGTCTCGGCGTCCCTGGCGCTACCCGGCGATCAACTCGGGAACGACGTTCCGGGCGCGCTGGAAGGGAGAGACGAGCGCGTGGCGGAGCTACAGGACCGAGGCTCCGATCGTCCTCAGCGAGGTTCCGGGCCGGCTTGCACGCCGGGTCCACGTGAGCCCGCCACCGCCCGGGACCATGAGCCTGCAGAGGGAGGCTCGTTCTCCTGCAGCGGCGGTACGCGGGAAGATGGGAGACGATCCGCCGCGCCCGGCTCGCCCTCAGACCCGATGCCCGCTACGGAGCGCTGAATCACGAGGCCGTGTTCGACGTCACCCGTGGCTCGACGCTGCGGGTCGTCCTGCCCAGGGAAAGCGCAGCGCCTTGCTACCTCGCCACCGCATCCAGCCCCTTCCGCGTGTGGTGACGACGCTGCGATGACCGCGACCTTCCCGCTCATCCCGCGCCGGCGGGTGCTCGGTCTCCCGTTCGGGGGGCTCCACAGCATGCGCCGCGGGCTCGGCTCCGACGTTGCCGGGTCACGGCCGTACCAGCCCGGCGACGACGTCGACAAGATCGACTGGAGCGCCTCGGCCCGTCTCTCCCTGGCACGGGGCACCGAGGAGTTCATCGTCCGCGAGCACTACGCGGACGAGGCGCCGCGCGTCGTCGTCCTCTGCGACCGTCGCCCGTCGATGTCGATCTTCGAGGACGGCTGGCCGTGGCTCCGCAAGCCACAGGCGATCCGCGAGGCGGCACGCGTCATCGGCGACAGCGCGATCGCCGCGCGCGGCCTCCTCGGCTACTTCGACGAGGGCGACGGCAGCCCGTACTGGCATCCGCCGCGCTCGACGCACGATCTCGGCCCGGTCGACATCGAGCGTCCGTTCCGGCGCGGGCGAGGACACGATCGCGCGCGGCCTCGAATACCTCGTCGAGCAGCGCCGCGACCTTCCCGCCGGCACGTTCGTCTTCATCCTCTCCGACTTCCTCGAGCAGCCGTCCCGCGACGAGTGGCTCCGCGCGCTCGAGCGTCGCTGGGAGCTCGTGCCCGTGATCATCCAGGACCCGATCTGGGAGCAGAGCTTCCCGGAGGTGGGGGGCACGGTCGTCCCGTTCGCCGACCCGGCCACGGGCGAGGTGACACTCGTCCGCTTCGCCGAGGACGGAGGCCGAGGAGCGCCGTGCGGAGCACGAGCGCCGGCTCCGCGAGCTCCTCCACGCCTTCCGCGCCCTGGACATGGACCCCGTCGTCATCTCGTCCCACGAGCACCGCGAGCTGGCGTTCTCGTTCCTCACCTGGGCGGACCAGAGGCTCTTCACGCGGGGGCGGGGATGAGGCTCCTGCGGAGCGCTCGCGCTCGTCGTCGCAGTGGTCGCTGCAGGCTGCGGCGGGGACGACGACCCGCAGGCGCTGCCCGAGGGTCGCTTCCTCGCCGCCGAGCAGGAGATCGAGCCGCGCGTCGGGCTCTTCGCCGACCCGATCACCGCGAAGGTCGACCTCATCGTCGACAACGACCGCTACGACCCCGACCGCGTGCGCGTCACGACGGAGTTCGACCCGTACGAGCGCACCGGGGACGTCGAGATCACCCGCAAGGATCTCGGCCGCTACACGCACCTGCGCTACGAGTACACGCTGCGCTGCCTCGTGTACGCCTGCCTCCCGGAGGTAGGAGGCGGGCCGCCGCAGGTGCAGCCCGGCGGGCTCCCGCCGCCTCCGGGCACGCAGGCCGGCGGCTTCGGCGAGCGCAAGACGTTCGAGTTCAAGAACGCCAGGGTCGTCTACGACGACCCCGACAAGGGCGCGCAGGAGATCCGGAGCGTCGCGTGGCCGCCCGTGCAGTCCGTCTCGCGCCTGAATCTCGGCGACTCGAACGTCACCGGGATCGGCTTCCCGTTCTCGGCGTCCGTGCTGCCGCTGCCCGAGGAGTCGTACCGGGTCCCACCGGCCGTCCTCGGGCTCGGGCTCATCTGCGGCTGCTCTGGCGCTGCTCGCGCTCCCGGCGCTGCTCGTCGCCCGCGCGCTCAAGAAGGATCCGCCGCCCGAGCCGGAGCCCGAGCCCGAGCTCACCGCCGCTCGAGCGGGCGCTCGCCCGTGTCGAGGCGGCGCGCTCGGAGGCGGAGCCCGCGCGGCGCGAGTCGCTCGAAGGGCTCGTTCTGGAGCTCGAGGCCGAGGAGTCGGGCCTCGCTCCCGGCGCCCGCCGGCTCGCGTGGGCGCCGTCCGTCCCGTCCCCGGGGGCCATGGGTCTCCTCGTCGAGTCGGTGAGAGAGGCCGATGTCGCTGCCGACGATCGAGCTTAGGTCGCCCGGGATCCCGTCGAGCGAGATCCCGCGCTTCCGCGAGGTCGCCCGCCGGACGCGCCTCGTCCGGCTCGGGCTGGGGCTGGCGCTCCTCGCTGCGCTCGTCCTCGCGTTCCTCGCGGCACGGGCGGAAGACGTGCGCCAAGCGCCGCTCGTGCCGTCGGGGACGACGGGGATGCTCATCCTGGACATGTCCGCGAGTGTCTACGAGGGAGCGCTCGACGTCACGGTCGCGAAGCTCGCCGAGACCGACGAGCGGACGGGCCTCGTCGTCTTCTCCGACGCCGCCTACGAGCTCCTGCCGCCGGGGTCACCGTCGCGAGAGCTCCAGCACGTCCTCCGCTTCTTCAAGCCGCGAGCGGACGCGACCCTGCCGGCGAACCCGTGGGAGGAGTTCCGGGGCGGCACGCGCATCTCGACCGGCATCAACGTCGCGCGCGAAGCGCTCCTGCGCGAGAACGTGACGAACGGCTCGATGGTGCTCGTCAGCGACCTCGAGATCCTCCCTGACGAGATCGCGCGGCTCTCGGAGGCCATCGCGCAGGCGCGGTCCGACGGGTTCCAGATTCGCATCGTCCCGCTCTTCCCGACCGACGAGAAGCGCGCGTTGATCGAGCAGCTCGTCGGCGCGGACGCATTCCTGAGCGAGCCGGACACGGAGGCCGGCGTGAAGACCGCGGGGGAGAGGTCGCTGTCGACCCTCGTCCCGTGGCTCTTCGTCCTCGCGGCGTCGCTCCTCGTCGCGCTGCTCGCGGTCAACGAGCGGACCCTCGGACGGCTGGAGGTGCGCCGGTGAAGGCAAAGGTCGCAGCGGGCGCAGGAAAGTGGGCGCTCCGGATCGCCGCCGTCCTCGTGATTCCCGTGGCGCTCGCGCTCGCCGTCGCGGGCATCGACATCCTCCGGACGCAGAGCGAGCTCGCGGTCGACGACACGCGCTTCACCACGGCCCCGATGCGCCAGGCGGGGCTCTGGGACGTCGGCGGGCTGCCGGAGGACGCCAACGAGCGGCTCCTCGACCTCGAGGACGACGTCGCGTATCGCAAGCTGATGGGGCTCTATCTCAAGGTCGAGCCCGGCATCGTCGACTACCAGGGCTTCCCGGAGCTCGAGTCGATGCGCGCGAAGGCGCAGTTCGAGCTGACCCGGCAGAGCAGGGAGGAGCCCGACCCGATCCGTCGCTCGCGGCTCCTGACCCTGTACGGCGTCATGAACCTCGACTACCGCGCGGTGAGCGACGAGGAGCGCTCGAAGATCCTCCAGAACGCCGTCACCGCGTTCCGCGGGGCACTCGAGCTCGACGAGACGAACGCCGACGCGAAGACGAACCTCGAGGCGGTGCTCAGTGTCTTCGGCCCGGTGGCGCTCCCTGCGAACGCCCCGAGCCAGTCGCGCGACGACGGAAACGTCTCCGGCACCGGCTCGACCGGCAGCGGGTACTGAGGCTCGACGCATGAAGTTCGAGCTCTTGACGCCGCTCGGAGGGCTCTTCGTGCTCGCCGCTCTCGCCCCGCTCCTCGTGCTGCGCTTCCGCGAGCGTCATGTCGCGCGCCTCCGGTCGGCCCTGGGGCTGCCCGAGCCCGGAGCGCGGACGCGAGTGCCGCTCGTCGCAGCGCTCGTGGCCGTGTGCGCGCTGCTCGCCCTTGCGGCTGCGCAGCCGGTCGTCGCGACCGCGAAGACGGTCGAGGAGCGGACGGACGCCCAGGTCTTCGTCGTTCTCGACACGTCGCGCTCCATGCTCGCGGCCGGCGGGGCCGACGACCCGACCCGTCTCGAGCGCGCGGAGGCGATTGCGAAGGAGATCGCCACCGGGCTCCCGGACGTGCCCGTCGGCCTCGCCTCCATGACCGACCGGCTCCTCCCGCATGCGTTCCCGACGACGAACCATCGCGTCGTCGTCGAGACGCTCGACAAGACGCTCAGCATCGAGTCGCCCGGGCCGACGTCCTACTTCGCCCAGCGCGCGACGACCTTCGACTCGCTCGCGTCGGCTCCGGAGCTGAACTACTTCCCCGGTGCCGCGAAGAAGCGCGTCCTCGTCGTCCTCACCGACGGCGAGAGCCGCCCGGTGACGGAGGACCTCGCCGGTGCGTACGCGAAGAAGCCCGCGATCGACGTTCTCGTCGTGCACGTCTGGGACGAGGGCGAGCGCATCTACCTCGCCGGCGTCCCCGAGGTCGGGTACACGGCCGATGCCGCGAGTGGGGCCCAGATCGCGCAGGTCGCGGAGTCCGTGAAGGGCCAGGTCCTCGACGAGCGCCAGGCCTCGGAGCTCCCAGGTCGGATCCGCGAGCTCATCGGTGACGGCCCGACCACGAACCGCGACCACGAGGGCGAGCGCCGAGCGCTCATGCCCTGGATAACGCTCCTCACGTTGATTCCGCTCGCCTATGTCCTGCTCCGAAGGAACGTCTGACGAGCGGCTAAGGTGTCTTTCGCCCCGGGGCGTGGCGCAGCCTGGTTAGCGCGCTAGTCTGGGGGACTAGAGGTCCCGAGTTCGAATCTCGGCGCCCCGACCACCGAAAAGCCCTGCTTGCGCAGGGCTTTTCTCATCGGCAATTAGTAGCTGGACACGGTGGGGAGTTACCGGTCTTCAGGGGAGGCCGTGCCCAGCTTCCCTCGTTCTCCCCTCTCGCGCCGGCTTTGAAACCTCGGAGGCGGGCGGGACTACGCGGTGAAGCTCTCGTCCATGACGACCTCGAAGATGTCGACCGCCGTCCGGCGGATGCCGCTCTCGCCCGGGGGCGACATCGAGTTCAGCGCCTCGTCCGCGCGGCGCATGTCGTCCTCCGTCTCGGAGAAGGCGATGCCGAGCGTGGTCCCGCTCGTGCGGTCCGCGAGCTCCATGAACCGGACGACGGTGTCCATGAGCGTCTTGACGCCCTCGGGCGCGTCCGCGGGCACGCCGCCCGACCTCGCGGCCTCCATCTGCTGCTTCATCTCTGCCACCTGGGCGTCGATCTGGGCGGGGTCGCCTCCCTCGAAGCGCGCTATGCGTACGTGCATGCCTGCCTCCCTCGTCGGTGTGCGGGCAACGCTACCGGCCCTGGAGCGGCGCCGAGCTGGAGGTTCCGGCGTGACGCGCGCTATCCGAAGCTGCCGAACACGCTCCACGCGAGCGAGACGAGCCCGACTCCGAGCGCGCCCCTGCGACCCCTGGCGACGTAGAAGGCGAGGTAGAACGCGGACATGACGACGAGCACCGTCACGGCGCAGCCTTCCTCGCCTCGACCCTGCTTCGAGGCATCTCTTCCACCATCGAACCCCCTCTCCGCGGACATCATGCCTGCTCGGGCATCACGTGTGAAGGGCGGGCAGTGACGTTTGTCCATCGACGCATCGGTGGAATCAGTCGGCGAGACTCGAGGGGACAACCGACACAAGGAGGCAGGCGATGGCGGTAGCACGGGTCACCGAGATCAGCTCGACCTCGACCAAGAGCTTCGAGGACGCGATCACGTCCGGGCTCGAGCGCGCGAACAAGACATTGAGGAACGTGCGGAGCGCGTGGATCAAGGAGCAGCAGGTACGCCTCGACGGCGGCTCGATCACCGAGTACCAGGTGAACATGCTCGTCACGTTCATCCTCGACGACTGACGGGGGATGCCGCAGCCGGTCGGCGGGCGTTACGCGAGCAAGCCGCGTAGGACGCCGGCGTCGACCGGCTCTCCCGCGCGGATGAGGACGCGTGCGGGGTCGACCTTGTCCCACACGTCCCAGAGGAGGAAGCCGCGCGGCCTGCCTTCGTCGTCCGCGTAACAGACGACGCCCTTGCGGTTCGGCTCTTCCCACTCGGCTGTCGTCGCGAGCCTCGAGTCGACGTCGCCCACGGCCTCGTAGCCGAGCTCGAACAGGTCGGAGTAGAAGAACGGCAGGTAGTCGTAGGGGTGCATCTCGCCGGCGAGGTTCGCCCCGACGTCGCGTCCGTGTGTGTTCGCGTGATCCTCGTGCTCGACGCGGCGGAGGCCGCCGAGCGCGGGGACGGGGAAGCGCGCGACGTCACCGGCGGCGAAGACGTCCTCGCGCCCGCCCGCGCGCCCGTACTCGTCGACGACGATACCGTCGTCCACTTCGAGCCCGGCCTGCTCGGCGAGCTCGGTGTTGGGAACGATCCCGAGCCCGGCGACGACGACGTCGACGTCGAGCGAGCGACCGCTCTCGGTCTCGACGCGGAACGCGTCGCCGTCTCGTTCGACCGCCGCGACGGTCTCCTCGGGGAGCACCTCCACGCCCTGCGAGCCGTAGTACTCGTTGACGAACGACGCGAGCCCGGCGGGGAAGAGACGCGCGCCGATGCCGTGCTCCGGGAAGAGCATCGTCACCGAGCAGCCGGCCGAGGTCAGCGCGGCGGCGATCTCGGAGCCGATGAAGCCGCCGCCGATCACCGCGGCGCGCACTCCCTCGCCGGCGAGCGCGCGAAGGTGCCGGTAGTCGTCGAGAGTCGCGGAAGTAAACGACGCCGTCGGCCGCATTCGGGAGCTGACGCGGTGCCCCGCCCGTCGCGAGCAGGAGCCGCTCGTACGAGTACTCCTCACCGCTGTCGTCGGTCGCCGTGCGCGCGTCGAGATCGAGCGCGACGATGCGACGCCCGGTGCGGATGTCGACGCCCAGCTCGCGGGTCTCGCGCATGACCGACTCCTCCGACCTACCGCCTTTCCACAGCGCCTTCGAGAGCGGAGGCCGCGCGTACGGCTCGCTCGGATCGGATCCGACGAGGCAGATCGAGCCCTCCTCGTCGTGGTCCCGGATCCCGCGGCACGCGGAGTCGCCGGTCATGCCACCACCGACGACGAGATAGCGGGAGCCGGCCACGTCAGAGGATCCTAGCCGCGTCGTGGTCGCTCGGGTCACGTCGGTCTGGAACGCGCGTTAGAGTCCCGCGCGGCGTGAGCGGCGCACGGGTCTCGGTGCTCCTGGCGGCGGCGGCAACGGCCGCCGTCCTCGCGTTCCCGGCTGCGGCCGGAGAGAGGGCCTCGCAGGCGCCTCGCGAGTCCGCGATCTTCTACTACCCGTGGTACTCGACGCCGGCGAAGGACGGGCGCTGGGCGCACTGGTACGTCGAGCACGACGGGTCGCACGTCCTCTCGACCCCGTACTACCCGACGCGCGGGCTCTACTCGTCGTCGAACGCGAAGGTGGTCGCGGGCCACATGTGCGAGATCGACGCAGCCGGCGTCGGGACGGTCGTCGTCTCGTGGTGGGGCTTCGGCTCGCCCGAGGACGACCGGCTTCCGCTCGTGACGCAGGCGGCGCGCCGCCACGGGCTCGAGGTCGCGATCCACGTCGAGCCGTACGGCGGTCGAACGCCGGCGCGGGCAGCCGCGGACATCGAACGACTCCGCGACGCGGGGTACAGCGACTTCTACGTCTACGACGCGGACCGCGATCCGGCTCCCGAGTGGGCGGAGGCGCTCCGAGAGGTGCACGACGTGCGCATCTTCGGCCACACGACGCTCGTCGGCCGCGCGCGGGCGTCGGGCTTCGACGGCCTGTACACGTACGACGTCGTCACGTGGAACGGCAACACGTTCCGGCGGACGTGCACGCAGGCACATGCGGCCGGTCTGCTCTGTGCTCCGTCGGTCGGCCCGGGCTACGACGCCCGTCTCGCGACGCGGCACGAGGCCACCCGTTCGCGGCTCCGGGGCGCGACCTACGACCGGATGTGGAGAGCCGCGCTGCAGGCCGATGCCGACCTCGTGACCATCACGAGCTACAACGAGTGGCAGGAGGGGACGCAGATCGAGCCTGCGCGGCTTCAGGTCGGACGCCCGTCATACGAGGGGTCGTGGGGCCGGACCGGAGTCTCGGCGCAGCGTGCGTACCTGGACGCCACCGCGCGCTGGACGGCACGCCTCCGAGTCGCCGCCCGTCAGTAGAGCGCGGTCGCGATCCGCCGTCTGTAGGCGACGGTCACCGGGCTCTCGTGACCGAGGTCGTCGAAGACGGCGACCGCGATCTCGCGGAGTCGCGCGCGCTCGTCTGCTGTCGCGCCCGGGATCGAGGCGAGGATGAGCTCCAGCGCCCGCTCGCGATCTCCCCGCTCGAGGGCGGCGAGCACCTCGGCGAGATCGCCGGTCTCGCGAAGACCGTCGACGACACCGTCGATCGCAGGTGGCGCGAGCAGCTCGTCGAGGAAGGTCGACACCGCCGGCGGCGGCTGCGCGCCCACGAACTCGGCGACGACGCGGCCGTCGCGGAACGCCTTCACGGCCGGGATGCCGCGGACGTCGTAGCGCGCAGCCAGCTCCTGGTTGGCGTCGACGTTCACCTTGACCAGCTCGACCGTGCCGTCGCGGCTGCCGATCTCGCGCTCGAGGACGGGCGCCAGGGCATGACACGGGCCGCACCACTCGGCCCAGAAGTCGACGACGACCGGAATCTCGCTCGAGCGCTCGAGCACGTCTCGCTCGAAGGTCTCGGTGCCGACGTCCACCGCACCGACTGTAGCGCCGCGCCGGCTCTACGGGGCGGGCGCGACGACGTCGGCACCGCAACTCGAGACGAGCGACGCCGGGACGTGCGCCGGGTCCACGCCCAGGAGGCTGGGGTGCGCCGGGTCGACCTCGATGCCGGGCCATGCTTCGAGCCCGAGCGACCGCGCGCCGTGCTCCGTGCCGAACGACCACAGCTCTTCGGTCGAGAACACCCCGCGGCGGCCGGTCTGGCGCCTCGCGATCCCTTCGAGCTCGCGGAGCTCCTCGAACGGGTCGATGCGCACGTTGGAGTCGGACCCGATGCAGAGCGGTATGCCGCGGACCCGAACCCGCTCTGCGGGCAGGAAGCCGTCCCCGAGGTCGGCCTCGGTCGTCGGGCAGGCGCAGATCGTGGCTCCCGAGGACGCGAGCAGGTCGAGCTCCGCGCCGTCGGCGTGCGTCGCGTGCACCACCGTGGTTCGCTCGCCGAGGCAGCCCGTGCGCGCGAGGAGCTCGATGGGTCGGCATCGGTGCTCCGCGATGCACTCCTCGACCTCGCGCGGCTGCTCGTCGGCGTGAACGTGCAGGACGAGCCCGTCGGCCTCGGCATAGCGTGCGATCTCCT
The DNA here is from genome assembly GCA_963770595.1 of uncultured Actinomycetes bacterium. Lineage (GTDB taxonomy): Bacteria > Actinomycetota > Thermoleophilia > Gaiellales > Gaiellaceae > GMQP-bins7. Next base: position 346,578 of record CAVYQG010000001.1, read on the forward strand.
CGAGCCAGTCCGCGGGGCACGCGCGGACGGAGTGGGGAGCGACGCCGACGCGTATGCCCGCAGTGCGCAGCTCGTCGACCTCGGACAGGTACTCGGCGACAGAGCCCTGGCGAAAGCGCGCGATCCCGCCGCGCGCGTACGCGACGTGGAGGAGCGCGAGCTCGACGCCCGCCGCAGAGGCGGCCTCGACGGCGGCCTTCGCCTCCGCGAGACCGAGGTAGTGGAACTCGCCGACGGCCGTGTACCCCGCCGCGCGCATCTCACGGTAGGCCGCCTCGTACGAGCTTCGCACGAGATCGGGCGTCTGTCGCTCCGCCTCGGAGAGCATGACGTCGCGCCACGCCCAGAACTCTCCTCCGGCGGCCCGCCCGCGAAGCGCCCGCTGGAACGTGTGGCTGTGCGCGTTGACGAAGCCCGGGAAGGCGAGACGCTCGGCCACGGGCCGACGCTACCACCGGTGTCCGACACCGTAGGGTTGGCGCATGGGGTGGAGCGAGGCCCGGCGACACGTGCCGAACGCGCTCACGATCGCGCGCTTCGCCGCGATCCCCGTCTTCGCATGGCTCTACCTCGACGCCGGTGACGGGCCGGCGTGGGGAGCGGGGATCTTCTTCGCGGCCGCGGCACTGACGGACCAGGTCGACGGGTACCTCGCGCGACGCTGGGAGGTGCAGTCCCGATTCGGGACGATCGCCGACCCGCTCGCCGACCGACTGATGATCGGGACCGCGGTCGTCCTCATGTGGGCGACGGGCCGGCTCCCGCTCCTCGCCGCGCTGCTGATCCTCGGGCGCGACCTCGCGCTCGTCCTCGGCTACAGGTTCCTCGCCCCGCGCGGCCTGGAGCTCGAGGTGACCTTCCTCGGGAAGACGGCGACCTGGGTTCTCTACGCGGCGCTCGGGTTCGTCCTCGTGACGCCGGAGGGAACGACCTGGCCGCTGGTCGTGCTCTGGACCGGGATCGTGCTCGCGCTCGCGGCCGGGGCCCAGTACGTCCAGCAGGCGCGTTCAGTGCTCGCCGCCCGGCCCTGAGGCAGGGACAGCCGGCGGCAGCGCGAATGAAGGTCCCTCTAGAACTCTCAAGTTCAGGTTGACCCCTGGGAAACGCGACTGCTTTACTCAGATGACCCACGACGAGGAAAGGCCGCCGGTGGAACCACTCCCCGATCTCTCGACACTGACCGACGACGACCTGCGCGTGATGATCCGCGAGCTCGAGAAGGAGGAGGACGAGATCTCCTTCCGACGCCGCGTCCTGCACGGCCGCATCGACATCCTGCGCGCAGAGCTCGTCGCGCGCCTCCGTGAGCAGGTCAGCGCGGGGGAGGCGCAGCTCGCGGACGTCGAGCGGCTGAGCGAGATCCTCTCGGCGAAGGCGGCGCCGAAGGCCGTCGAGTGAGCCACGTCTACTGCCCTGAGTGCGGCTTCCAGAACCCGGAGGCCTCGAACTACTGCTCGCGCTGCGGTGCGCTGCTCGCGAAGGAGACGGGCTCGGAGACGACCATGAGCTTCGACCTCGAGGAGCCCGGGGAGGAGAGCGAGTCTCTGCTCGCATCGCTCGGGATATCGGGGCCTGCGCTCGTCGTCCGCTCCGGCGGGGGCATGGCCGGGCAGTCCTTCCAGCCGGCAGAGGGGACGACGCTCATCGGGCGCTCGCCGGAGTGCGAGATCTTCCTCGACGACGTCACCGTCTCGCGACGCCATGCGGAGCTCTCGCGTGACGGGGAGTCGTTCTCGATCCGCGACCTCGGCAGCCTGAACGGCACCTACGTCAACCGCCGGCGCATCGAGTCGGCCGTTCTCGACGACGACGACGAGGTGCAGATCGGCAAGTACAGGCTCACCTTCCTCCTGCGATGAGCACGGTGACCGCAGACCGGCGCGAGCAGGGTGGGGCGGAGCCGAGGCTCCGGACGATCGGCTCGGTCTGCGAGGAGCTCCGCGAGGAGTTCCCGGACGTCTCCGTGTCCAAGATCCGCTACCTCGAGGACCAGGGCCTGGTCACGCCGCGCCGGACCCGTGGCGGCTACCGGCTCTTCGCCCCGGACGACGTCGAGCGCCTCGCCACGATCCTCCGGCTCCAGCGCGATGAGTTCTTGCCCCTGCGCGTGATCCGCGAGGAGCTCGACGGGCCGGGCGCGTCCGCGGATCGCGCCCGCAGGCGAAGCGTCGGGCTGACGGGCCACGAGGAGGAGATCGACCTCGCCGAGCTCTGCGACCGAGCGTCCGTGGCGCCGGAGTTCGCGCGGGAGCTCGAGGAGTTCGGCGTCATCGTGTCGCGCACGGAGTCCGGCGAGCACGTGTACCGCGAGACCGAGGCCGAGGTCGCGGCAGCCTGCGCGCGGCTCGCGCGCTTCGGGGTCGACGCACGTCATCTCCGCACGTTCGTGACCGCAGCCGGCCGCCAGGCAGGGCTCGTCGAGCAGCTCGTCGCCCCGGGCCTCCGGTCGCGCAACGCAGAACGACGCAAGGCGGCCCTCGAGGACCTCGAGGCGCTCTCGCGCGTCGCGCAGGAGCTCTCGCATCTCCTGATCCTCCGAGACCTACGCTCGACGGTGGAGCGGACGTCGTGACCCTCGACCTCCGCGAGCGCGTACGCGACGTCCCGGACTTCCCGACCGAGGGCATCGTCTTCAAGGACCTGATGCCCTTGCTGGCGGATCCCGAGTACTTCGCGGAGACGATCCGGCGGCTCGCCGAGTGGGCGAAGCCGCGCTCGCCCGATCTCGTCCTCGGCGCCGAGGCTCGCGGCTTCATCTTCGGCGGAGCGCTGGCGTACGAGCTGGGGGCGGGGTTCATCGCGGCGCGCAAGCCCGGCAAGCTCCCTCGGGAGACGGTCGAGGCGACGTACGCGCTCGAGTACGGCACCGACAGCCTCCAGGTGCACCGTGACGCCGTGGCCGCTGGGGCACGCGTGATCGTGCTCGACGACGTGCTCGCGACCGGCGGTACCGCACGGGCGAAGGTCGAGCTCGTGGAGGGTCTCGGCGGCATCGTCGTCGGCGCGCTGTTCGTCATCGAGCTCGAGTTCCTGAACGGGCGCGAGCGCCTGGCCGGGCACGACGTCCACTCGTTGATCCAGTACTGATCGAACGGGCGTCCAGGGCGGCGTCCGGTCGCCCGATTACAACGAGACTCGTGTACGACGCGCTGACGAGCACCTACTCGCTCTCGTGCCCGCTCGGACCGCCGAGCCGCGTGCCGCTGTCCTCGTTTCGGGCGCTGGACCGGCTGCCCGGAGCTGTGCATCCCGCCGTCTACCGGGTGCTCTACCTCTGCGGGTGCGGGGAGGAGCACACGGGGCTCGTCCCGCACGACGAGCTCGACTGGGCGCCGCTCGGCGGAACGCTCGACGGGACGTTCAGGAACCTGATGACGTCGCACGACGACCTCCTCGCGGTGGAGCTCATAGACGCCGCGGCGGCGCGCATTCGAGCGGGGGAGTGGCCCTGGAGCTTCTACTGCCTCGTCGAGGGGCGACCCCGGCCCGTGACCCCGTCGTCGTTCACGCTGATCGCGCCCGGGGACGGCGCCGTCGGCGTGGCGATTCGCTGCCCTGTCTGCACATCGGTGTCGGTCAACCTCGTGTCACGCGAGCACGTCGACATCCCGTTCTGGAACGACCACGTGGTGGGCGTGGTGGAGCACGTGTTCCCCGAAGACGCGCTCCGCGCCGTGGACGCGTTTCGCGCGGAGCTCGCCTCGAGCGACTTCGACGAAAGGAGGCTCCATCTCGAGCTCTGAAGGGCTTCCGGACGCCGGCGCGTCCCTCCCGCCAGGGATGGCAAGAAAGCAGCCGAGCGTCGATGCACGTCTCATGAGTGCCGCCGTGCTCACGAAGATCGCATCCACGGGCTCGACCCGTCTCCTCGCCGACGTGAAGGCGCTCGGCGGGGAGAAGGGGAAGCGTCCGGCCGCGTCGATCCGGCTCGAGGAAGCTCTCGGCCGCGATCTCGCGGACAGGCTCGTCACCGCTCTGTCGGACGAGCCGCGCCGCTCGGGCTAGCCGAAGGGCAGCTCGGTGCCGGGCCTAGCGCCCCGAAAGGGCGCTCGACCTGCCACGCGTGCGTACGAGGAGGAAGATCACTCCCGCGAGCAGGAGCGAGATGACGAACGACGTCCCGCCCGGGAGGTCGATCGCGAGTGAGCCGAGCCACATGAAGAGGAAGAACACCACCGCCCAGATGAACGCCTGGACGCCCTGGTCGATGCTCGGCATGCGGAGGTGCATCGAACGGACTCTATCTTCGTGCGCAGGCCGGGGATCCACTGAACGGGACCAAAAAAATTCACCGAGCCGGTGGCGCTTTCGTCCACTCAACCCACTGACCGTCCGCTTCCGCGTAGAGCCTTTGAGCTGAGCTTCGACCTAGTTGCGCTCCGTGCTCGGTGCAAGGGGGAACCTAGGGGACAGGGCTGACCCGGTCAAGACCGCCGTTCACCTCTTTGCCGCAATTTGCGCCGAATTTCGTTCCGGGCCGTCGAAGGGCGCAGGCCGCGTAGGATCCGGCCGTGCGCCGCTCGGTCGTGTACGGCGTCGCGGGGACGTCGCTCGGCCTCGCGGTCCTCCTGACACTGCTCGGGGTCGCCGACGACCCCGACTCGCTCACGAACGGCCAGGCGCTCGTCCTCGGCATCGTCCAGGGCCTCACCGAGCTCCTGCCGATCTCTTCGTCGGCTCACCTGATCCTCGTCCCCTGGGGCGCCGACTGGACGTTCCTGCGCGAGAACGAGCGCTTCAACCAGACGTTCGACGTCGCGCTCCACCTGGGGACGCTCGTCGCGGTCGCCGCGTACTTCTGGGGCGACCTCGTTCGCCTGGTGCGGGCGCTGCTCGGCTCCGTACGCAGCCGCAGCATTGCGACGGCCGACGAGCGGATCGCCTGGTTCGTCGTCGTGGCGACCATCCCCGCCGGCGTCGTCGGGCTCCTCGGAGAGGACCTCATCGCCGACAACCTCGGCGATCCGTGGCAGATCCTGATCCTGCTCTCGGCGGGCGCGCTCCTCCTGTGGTGGGCCGATCGGCGCCCCCAGACGCGCACGATGGGCGATCTCGGCCTCGGGCACGCCGTGGCCATGGGCTTCGCACAGGCACTCGCGCTCGCACCCGGCGTCTCGCGCTCGGGCATCACGATCACGGCCGGCCGGCTGCTCGGACTCGACCGCGACAGCGCCGCGCGCTTCTCGTTCCTCCTCCTGCTGCCGACCGTCCTCGGAGCGCTCCTGCTCAAGGGAGTGGGGGACGTGCTCCTCGGCGACCTGCCGGACGGCTGGCAGGGCCCGTTCCTCGTGGGGACGCTCGCCTCGCTCGGCAGCGGCCTGCTCGCGATCGACTGGTTGCTCGGCTACGTGCGACGGCACACGTACAACGTGTTCGTCCTCTACCGTCTCGTCGTCGCCGCGATCCTCCTGCTGGTGATCGTGACCGGGATCCGCGAGGCGACGTTCTGATGGTCGATCGAGGCGAGGCGGGGGATGCAGTCCTCGAAGCTTGCAAAGCCCTGCTACGGCGGGGTTTTGCGCATGGTTGAGCGGAAGACAAGCCGTGAGGCGTCATGCTCGTGCGTGTCGCCGAAGACCGCGAAAGCACGGTTGCTGCACACCCCCGTGCACACCCCGCGAATCGTGAGCCCGACGCTCGCCGTCACCCTGGGCCGAGTGCAAAGGACGCCGCAGCTCCAGTGAACAGGATTGCGCCACCGAGCTTGAAGTTCACTGAGATCCGAACACTGATTGACCCAATCACCGGTTTCCCACCGTAGGAAGTTCGGAACGAGTTCTCGCCTTCAGCCCAGCGGTCGCTGTAGTCACCCGTCAGATTGAGCGGATCGCTGTCGAGAATTGGTTGCCCGCGATCGAAGGCTGTAATTCGGGTGACGAAGACCTTGGGCTCCAGCACTCCGCCGGCCGGAGGAACCCACGTCTCAAACGTCGCGGCGATATGCGTCAGTCTCGTACGTTGGCCGTCATAGAGGACGGGAGTGGCGATTGGCGCATAAAAGTTCAGCTGCGCCCCCTGTTCGCCCCAGAACTCCCTGCCATCGAACCTGACGATTCCGAGCTCTCCGTGCGGAATTGCGTGGTCGGTCAACGCGCCTGGGTCCGACGTATCGGGAAATGTGAGATATCCCGGAACCTGCACTGTCATTCTCGGCATGTACTCCTCCTTGGAACCTCCGTGGCGCTCACCTTCGAGCGGAGACGGTACGGCAGCCGCCAGAGATCCGCTGAGCGTTGTTCTCCAGGGCGATCCCTGGGCGAGGATCGGTGAGGACGTGGGCCAGCGGAACCTGGCGGTGACGGCGAACACGTACACGCACGTCCTCTCGGACGAGACGGAACTCGACTATGCGGGGCTCGTCGAAAGCTGGAAGCTCTCAGTGCGGTGATCTCGCAAGAGCGTGATATCGACATGAGCGATCTGTGCGTACGGCAGAAGGACGAACTGGTCGCTTCGCGTGACGAGCCTCGTCCCTTTCTCTACGGCCTCGATTTCGAGTGTGTCGATCCGCTCTCCACCGGCAGTTACAACCTCGACGCGGACACCCATGCTGCCGCCGCCTTGTTTGAGGATGAACGCTCGGACTCGCTCAGCGAAGTCGCCGTCGTCGTCGAAATAAGCCTGGTCAAACACAGAGCACGAACGTAACAGGCGCAGCCCTTGGGGCTCGCACGGTGCACACCCCCGTGCACACCTGGGACGCAAAAGATGGCCGATAGCAGGGACGTTCGAGTCCCGTATGGGCCTTCGCAGGCCGCTTGGCAGAGCCACTCTGGCTTAGACAAGCGGTTCATCAGTGTCAGGAACGTCGCCCGTGGCCGAACGGTGGCACGCCGGTGGCACGCCGGAAACTCCTGCATGACACCCGGCTCGCTCGCTTCCACTCTGCTCTCTCCATGCGCCTCCTGCGGCGCCGTGGTGGCGGCGGGTGAGAATCGCGATCTACAACCGCCGCGGCGAGATCGTCCGGTACACGGAGCAGCGGGGCGCCCTGCCCAAGCGAGTGACCCTCATCGAGCACGAGTCCGGGTGGACGGAGCTCGAACGCGATGCGACCGCGCTAGGAGGACTTCGCCGGGCCGGCCGAGTCGTCGACGCGCTCGACTCGAGTACGAGATCCGCAACGGGCCTCCGGCGGGCGAGACGTGCCTTCCCTCCCAGTCAGCGGGCTGTCCGCCGAGGGCGGCTCGAGCCGCCGGCGCTCCCTCTGATCGCAAGGACACTTCCAGCGTCATCGCATCGCCGGTCTGCACGTCGACTGTCGCGACCGCTCGGTCGACGTCGACGACGGGTCCCTCGTCATCCCGGCGCTCGGCCGGGCCTGTCTCGAACGAGTCGAATGCCACCTCGGTTCCGTCGAGCCGGACCCGGACGTCGAACGGGAGCTCGCCCTCGGGGAGGCCGAACACGGCGCGCAGCCGAACTCGCTCGAGGACGATGCGGATCCTGAGCGCCTCGACGTGCACGGGGATCGACTCGACCTCCGGCACACGGAAGCCGCTCCCGATCCGGTCGCGGACGTCGGCCACGCCTCGGGTCGCCTCGTCGAGTGCGGCGACGAGGAGCTCGTGCCCTCGGACGGCGCCCTCGAGGCCCCGCCGACGGATCTCGTCCGCGTCGAGTGGCAGCCGCTTCCGCATGGACCGCGCCTTCCCGTGCGCGATGGCGAGGTCGAGGAGGCCTGCGCCGATCCCGCCGGCGATCGCCCGGGTGACCACCTCCACCGGAACGCTCGACCAGGTCGGCTCCGCGGCGGGAAGACGCGGGTCGACCGACGTCGTGTCCGCGGCGTCGCGCTCGAAAAAGGTCGCCACGAGCTCGTTCACGAGGCACTGCGGGGCGGAGCGGCCGATGACGTCGACCACACGCTCCCCGACCTTCCACGGGCTCATCCCCAGGTCGAAGGCCATCGGGGCGGAGCTCGTGATCGCGTAAAAGATCGAGGCGATCAGCATCGACACGCGTTGAGCGGGCGTCGCGAGCCAGAGGCCGACGTTCCGGTAATAGTCCTGCAGTCCGCGCCAGGCGTAGGGGACCTCCTGCCGGAAGCCGACCGTGTTCATGCTAAACCAGTGGTGCCAGGTCGAGTCGACGACGACCCGTCCAATGCCGACCGGCTCGCCGTCGTACACGCCGACGAGTGCGAACCTCTCCGACTCGCCTCCGAGTACCGTCGTCGTCCCGTGGGCGATCACCTGCGGGCGAGGACGACGGAAGTCGAGCACCTCGGGGCCTGCACCCACGCCCACGGCGCCGAGCACGACGGCGGGCTGCGCGGGGAACTCGGTGCCGTTGTACCCGGGAATGTCGAGCGGCTCGTTCAACTCGACGTCGTCGTCCGGGATCACCTCGCCCTCGTGCATGTGGTCCGGGAAGACGTCGATCACCCCGTCGCGGCCGCAGAGGAGCGGATGCGGCGCGCGCTGCCACGCCGCCGGGCCCGACGACGTCGTTCGGTAGACGGGGCTGATCCGCTGGCCCCACGGATCGCCCTCGTCGTCGGGGTACTGGAAGGGCCGATCCGGAGCCTCGGGGGGATCGTGCACGAGCGTCTCGTGGCGCGTGATTGCGTGCTTGAGCGGCACCCCCTGCGCGTGCGTCCACTTCCGCATCTTTCGCACCCGGGGAATGCGATGGCACAACGAGGCGCCGAGGATGCCGTGGTCGCCGGCCGCGAAGACTCCCCCGCCGCGAGCCATCCACTCGGCGAGCACCTTCGGCTCGTCGGGCTCGAGCGGCGAGAAGTCGGACTTTGTGATCGGCGTGTCGTCCAGCTCGTCGTTGTCGAACGCCTCCCCCGGCCAGTCCCCGAAGAACCAGACCTGGTCGTAGTCGTCGAGGTCGAAGCCGGCCTGCGTGAAGCGGAAGCCCTCGAACTTCACTCCGGCGTAGGGATCCTCCTCCTCCTCGTCGAATGGGCCCGGGGGCCACACGTCGGGCACGTCGGGCACGTCGGGCAAGTCGAGCAAGAGGTTGGTGCGCGGCTCGCCGTCCCGCGTCGCCACGACGACCACGAACCGCACCCACGGCGCGAAAGAGCGGTCGCGGAGCGTCGCGAGAACCGGCCCGAGTCCGAACCCCCAGACGCCACCCGGGCTGCTGCTCGTGTTGATCCGTCCGTCGATGACGAACAGGATCGTCACGCGGGTTGACCAGACCAACGAGCCCCAGCTGCTCTGCCGGACGGCAGGGGCGACCTCGGGCGCACCTCGCCCTCCGAGCGGATCGATGTTGCGGAGCGTTGCCGTCAGTCCAGCGTATCGCCGCGGCGCCTGTCGTGCACGATGCGGACGCGCCCTCGACGAACCCTGACTCCCCGCGAGTGTTCGCGGTCGTTCCCGGCACGGGGTCTTCCGTCCACCGTTCGCGACAGGGGGGAATGGCTCAGTTTCAGGCGTTACGTCCTCGAACTTGACATAACGCACGTTATCGTGCGTTCAAGTCGGTCGGAACTCGTCTGAGCGCGGCCCTGCGAGCAAGGAACGTCTGCCCACACGCCCAGATCACTGAAGCCGCCCGGCGGCTGCCCTTCCGTGAAGACATGGTTGAAGCCGGGAGATCGCGGGTACACTGGATCCAGCGCGTTGGCTTAGTTGTTTGAAGCCGCCGAGGTGCAATTCCTCTTCGACTGTCACACCGGCCTGTGCGCAGCAGGGAGCTCGTTCGGACTCTCTGCCCTGATCGGAACAGAAGGAGCATCACATGCATGCGACCATTCGCCGTTACGACGGTGTGGACCAGAATCGCACGGTCGAGTTGACGACCAAGGTCACCGAGAACCTCGTCCCGAAGCTGAACAAGCTCCCCGGCTTCAAGGGCTACTACCTGATCGAGGCCGGCGACGGCATCTTCAGCTCGCTCAATATCTTCGAGACTCCCGAGCAGAGCATGGAGTCGTCGAAGTTCGTTGCCACATGGATTCGCGATGAGAACCTCAGCGCGATCGTCCCCAACGAGCCGAAGATCACGAGCGGCCGCATCGTCGCTCAGAGCAAGGCGTAGCAGTCGCCTAGCTCGACCGCAAGGCACTCGACGGAGGGCTCGGCTTTGCCGGGCCCTCTCTCGTTTCCCCCGTTGCGCGCCGCGTCGCCGCACGCGAGACGACCTGACGCCGGTCCGGTGACCTAGCATCACCTCCATGGGCATGGCGCCGCCACGGCTTACAAGGGAGGGGACATGGCAGGAGAGTCAGACTTCACCGAGGAAGAGTGGAACGAGCTCCAGAGAGGCGTCACGGGCGCAGGCATGCTCGTGTCCACGGCCCACCGCGACTTCACCGACAGCTTCGGTGAAGCGAGCACCATCGCGAAGCAGCTGAGTGCGCATCGCGAGAGTGAGAGCCAGCTCGTCCGCGAGCTCTCCGGAACGCACGGCACCGGTTTTGGCCTCTTCGCGTCGCCGAAGGAGGTCGGAGATGGAACGATCAGCACCCTGAGCGCCGCGGTGGCGATGCTCGGCGAGAAGGCTCCCGACGAGCTCGAGGCTTATCGCAGTCTCGTGCTCGACATCGCCACGTCGGTGGCGGCGGCCAAAAGCGGGACGACGGACGAGGAGAACGCCGCGATCGAGAAGATCACCGAGGCGCTGGGCGCCGCGAAGCACCAGCCATAGCGCACGACGTCCTGTCGTCGGCAACGCCCAGCGACGCGTCCGTCCAGGCCTCTCGCGACTAGTCAACGCGAGGGATCTTTTCGCCCGCCCCCTAGACAGAGGGGCGCCGAATGCGAAAGAGTGTCTCGAAACGCCTCCACCCCGCCGCCGCGCGTGAGTCAGACCGACATCGAGCACATCCTTCTCGTCGAGGACATCCGCCAGCTGCTCGAGCAGTCCGAGCAGGTCGGGACCATCCGTGCGTCCGAGCTCACCGAGGTCTCGGAGACGTACGAGCTGACCGAGCTCGAGCACGACGCACTGCTCCGCGAGCTCGACCAGCGCTCGATCGAGATCGTCGAGCAGCCTCCTCCCCAGTCCGAGGTCGTCGCTGCGATCACGGCGCCGGTCGAGACGACGACGGACGCGCTCCAGCTCTTCCTGCGCGAGGCGGGGCGGCACCAGCTGCTCACCGCCGCGCAGGAGGTCGAGCTCGCGAAGCGCATCGAGCGCGGTGATCCCGAGGCGAAGGAGCGGATGATCCAGTCGAATCTCCGGCTCGTCGTCTCGATCGCGAAGAACTACCGGAATCAGGGCCTCCCGTTCCTCGACCTCATCCAGGAGGGGACGCTCGGCCTGATCCGCGCCGTCGAGAAGTTCGACTGGCGCCGCGGGTTCAAGTTCTCGACGTATGCGACCTGGTGGATCCGGCAGGCCGTCGCGCGCGCGCTCGCGGACAAGGCGCGGACGATCCGCATGCCCGTGCACATCGTCGAGCGGCTGCAGAAGATCAACCGCGCCGACCGGCTGCTGTGGACGCAGCTCGGCCGCGAGCCGACGCTCGACGAGATCGCCGACGAGGCGTCGCTGACGGTGCAGCAGGTGCTCGAGGTGCGCGCCGCCGCGCGCGCGTCCACGAGCCTCGACGCTCCCGTCGGCGACGGCGAGGACGCGGTCTTCGGCGACTTCGTCGCGGGCGACGAGCCGCTCCCGGAGGAGGCTGTCGAGCTGCACCTCCGCAGCGAGGCGCTGCGGCAGGCGCTGGCGGCGCTCCCTCAACGAGAGCGCGAGGTTGTCGTCATGCGGTACGGGCTCGCCGGCGCCGAGCCGCAGACGCTGGAAGAGATCGGCCGCCGCCTCGGCCTCACGCGCGAGCGCGTGCGCCAGATCGAGCTCGAGTCGCTGCGTCGTCTCGCGGGTCTCCGCGAGATGCAGTCCGTCGACGTGACCTAGCAGGCTACGAGCGCAGATACAGCTCGAGGCCGGGTGCGACGGTGCGGAGCTCGCGGAGCGCTCGCGCCTCCAGCTGACGGACGCGCTCGCGAGTGATCCCGAGGTTCGTCGCCTACTTCCTCGAGCGTCCGGGGACGCACGCCGTCGAGCCCGAACCGCTCGATCACGACGCGCCGCTGACGCGGTTGCAGCTTCCCGAGGGCGTCGAGCAGCTCGGTCGACCGCGCGCGATCGGCGGTCTCGACCTCGGGCTGATCCGCACTCTGGTCGGGGATGAGGTCGGCGACGCTCGAGTCGCCGTCTCCGATCGGCGTCTCCAGGCTGACCGGGTCGACGACGAGCTCGAGGAGCTCCTGGACGCGCTCCGGGGTGATCCCGATCTCGGCGGCGATCTCGTCGAGCGAAGGATCGCGGTTGAGCTTCTGTCCCGAGCACGCGGCGGGCCTTCGTCACCTTGCGCACCTGGTCGGCGACGTGGACGGGAAGGCGGATCACGCGGCCCTGCTCGGCAAGGGCGCGCGAGATCGACTGCTTGATCCACCACGTCGCGTACGTCGAGAGCTTGAACCCGAGCCGATAGTCGAACTTCTCCACCGCGCGGATGAGGCCGAGGTTGCCCTCCTGGATCAGGTCGAGCAGCGGGACGTCGGCGCGCGTGTAGTTCCGGGTGATGGACATCACGAGCCGGAGGTTCGACTCGATGAGCTTCCGCTTGGCGGCCTCGTCGCCCTCGTCCTTCAGGCGCGCGAGCTCGCGCTCCTCGGCGGGTGTGAGCAGGCGCCCGTCGCCGATCTGGCGGACGTAGAGCTTGAGCGGATCGTCCGGGCTCGGGCCGGCGAGGTCCGGGCGCTCCCTGGTCTCGGGCTCGTCGGGCGCGTCCGGCGCCTCGGCGTCGGCTGCGTCGAAGAGGTGCTCTGCGGCGTTCCCTTCCACGGCGGGTGTATCGGCCTCGCCAGTGCCCCGCTTGAGGGATGACGTCTGGACGAGGGATCGGCGGTTCGGAGGAGAAGCCGATGGGGACTCCGGCAAACAGAGTCCTCATGACCGTTGACTACTCTCCGTACGTGCGTCCGATCCGGTTCGAGGAGCGAGTGAGCTAGGCATCCCATGTGCGGCATCGCGGGCTACAGCATCGATCCCGAGTCCACGCTCTCGAGGACGCTCGCCGCCCAGGCGCTTCTCGCCGGCATCTCCGAGCGGGGCGCGGACGCGGTCGGCTACGCGTTCCGCGAGCCCGACGGTTCAGTCGGTGTTACGAAGCTCCGCGGCGGCGCGAGCGCGCTGCTCGACGAGATCGCGATTCCGCGGGCGGCGACGCAGGCCCTGATCCACGTCCGCGACTACACGAAGGGGCATCCCGACGTCGTCGTCGAACAACCATCCGATCCGGCACGGGTCGGTCGTCGGCATCCACAACGGGATCATCGAGAACGACGACGCGGTCCTCGCCCACTACGGGCTCGAGCGCCACGACCCGGAGATGACCGTCGACTCCGAGGCGATCTTCGCGCTCATGGAGCTGCGGCGCCACGACCCGCGCGCGCTCGGTGAGCTGCGAGGCGCGATGGCCGCTGCCTGGCTCGACGAGCGCGACCCCGAGACCCTCTTCCTCGCACGTGGCGTCGCGCGACCCCTGTGGCTCGGGCGGACACGCACCGAGCTCTTCTTCGCCTCGACGCGCCGTGCGCTCGCGATCGTCGAAGCTGCCATCGGGATCCGCCTCGAGCTCCGCGAGGCCCGTGAGGGTCGCCTCGTGCGCGTCGTCGGCGGCAGGGTCGTCCGTCAGCGTCGCTTCCGTCCCGACCGCAGCTACCGGGACGACGGCGTCCTGCCGCCGGTCCGCGCGCCGCACGAGGCCGTGTCCTGTCTCGCGCGACTCGCCGCGATCACGTCGACCGCGTAGCTCTAGCCGACAGCCCCGAGCGTCCCGTCGGGAAGAACCTCGATGCCCTCGGCGCGGAGCCGCTCGCGAACGAGGTACTGGAACGCGGTCCAGGCGCCACGCGGGACGTCCAGGAGCCGGTAGACCTGCCACTCGGAGAGCAAGGACGCGTCGTCCCGCCGGGCGGTCGCCCAGTCGGCCATCTTCGGGAGCCTGCCGAGACCGCGAGCGAGCTCGACACCCTGCTCGATCGCGCGCTCGAGCCGCTCCTCGCCCTGCAGGACCTCGAACCCGGCCTCGCGTAGCGCCTCCCCGACCGACCCGAACGTGTGCGTGTACAGCGAGGCCGACGGGAGAGAGCGCCGTCGGGCCGCGAGATCGCGAGCCGTCGGCGTCCGTCCGAGATCGTCGCCGAGCCGCCGCAGCTGCTCGAGGAGCTCCTCTCGCGTGAGAAAGCGCCGCGGGAACAGGCCGGCGGCGCGCTTGGCCGCGTTCCAGGTCCCGAAGTGCTCGATGACGGTCTGCGGGTGCACGCGAGCCTCGGGATCGGCCGCGAACTCGCGCATCGTCGGCGAGCGCCCCATTCGCTCGGCCGCGGCTCGAAGCTCGGCCAGGATGTCCTCGTCCGTGTAGCGACGCCGAAGCCCGGCGCGAAACGCGGCGAGCTCGGCCTCGTCGATGCGGAGCTGCGGACGCTTGCGGGAGCGCGGCCTCGCCATGCCTGCAATCAGCTTAGAGCGTTCTGGAGAATCTGCAAGTAGTCCAGAGCGGGCAGCTCCTCCCCACTCGGGTACCCTCGCCGCCGATGGGCGTTCGCCTCGGCCTCGAGACCGCCGCTGCCCGCGCGGTCGGCTCGATCTCCCGCGCGGCGGGCCGCGGCGGCGGGACGACCTTGCCGGGCAAGCTCCTCTGGAAGGTCGATCCCACGGCGGTCGACGCTCTCGCTGCGAGGCTTCCCGCAGGCAGCGCGCTCGTGTCCGCGACGAACGGCAAGACCACGACGACCGCGATGTCCGCGGGGATCCTCGGGCGCCGGAGCACGCTCGCGTGGAACCGGGCCGGCGCGAACCTGCTCTCCGGCATCGCGTCCGCACTGCTCGCCGCCCGGGGCGCGGAACGTGGCCTGTTCGAGGTCGACGAGGCCGCGCTCCCCGAGGCGATCATGCGCACGCGTCCGAAGGCGATCGCTCTCTCGAACCTGTTCCGGGACCAGCTCGACCGGTACGGCGAGCTCGAGCTCGTGGCGGAGCGCTGGCGCGCCGCGGTGGCGACATTGCCCGCGGAGACCGTTCTCGTGGTCAACGGCGACGATCCGGTGGTCGCGGATCTCGCGGACGGGCGCGTGGCGGCCGTCCGCTTCGGCGTCGACGACCCCCGGCACGCGCGCACGGCGCTCCAGCACGCGGCCGACTCGAAGTACTGCCTGCGCTGCGGCGTGCCGTACGCGTACGAGGCCGCGTACGTCGGGCACCTGGGCGACTACCGCTGCCCGTCGTGCGGGCACGCCCGTCCGCAACTCGACGTCGTCGCGCGCGACATCGAGCTCCGCGGCCTGCACGCGTCCCGCTTCCGCCTCGTGCTGCCAGCCGCGGAGCTGGACGTCGAGCTCGCGCTGCCGGGCCTGTACAACGTCTACAACGCAGTCGCCGCCGCCGCCCTGGCCACCGCGCTCGGCACGCCGTCCGACGACATCGGCGCAGGTCTGACCGAGTTCAGCGCCGCCTTCGGCCGCTTCGAGCGGATTGCCGTCGGCAGCAAGCGGGTCGTGATGCTGCTCGTCAAGAACCCGGCAGGCGCCAACGAGGTGCTCCGTACGCTCGAGACAGGCATCCCGCCCGTCCTCGTGCTCGCGCTCAACGACGCCATCGCCGACGGCCGTGACGTGTCGTGGATCTGGGACGTCGACTTCGAGCCCCTCCTCCCCCACGTCGAACGGGTCGTCGTGAGCGGAGAGCGCGCAGCGGAGCTCGGCCTGCGCCTCGTCTACGGAGGCCTGCCCGAGGAGCGCCTGGAGGTCGTGCCGGAGCTCGAGACGCGCACTCGACCGCGGACTCGAGCTGGTCGACGCCGGCACCGAGCTCGTCGTCCTACCGACCTACACGGCGATGCTGGCCCTCCGCGGCATCCTGACCGAGCGCGGGCTCGTCCGCGCGTACTGGGAGCCTGGACGCGCATGAGGATTCGCGTCGGCCATCTCTATCCCGAGTACCTCAACATCTATGCGGACCGCGGCAACATCGCCGTCCTGGCACGCCGCGCGCGCCTGCGCGGGCACGAGCTCGACGTGTCGGCGGTCGGGCTCGGTGCCGAGCTCGCGCCGAACGCCTACGACCTGCTCTACGTCGGCGGCGGCCAGGACCGTGAGCAGGCGCTCGTCGCACCCGATCTCGCCGGCAAGGGGCCTGCGATCCGGCAGGCGGTCGCGAGCGGCGTCGCCGTGCTCGCCGTCTGCGGCGGGTACCAGCTGCTCGGTGGCGGCTATCGCGGGCGCGACGGCTCGTTCATGCCGGGGGCCGAGCTCTTCCCGCACGAGACGGTTGCGGGCGAGACGCGCATGATCGGCGACGTCCTGCTCGACTGCGAGCTGGATCCCGGCGAAAGGCGCTCACTCGCCGGCTTCGAGAACCACGCCGGTCGCACCATGCTCGATCCCGGAGCGGAACCGCTCGGCCGGGTCGTCCACGGGTTCGGGAACGACGGCGCGTCCGGCTTCGAAGGCTGCCGGGTCGAGAGCGCGATCGGGACGTACCTGCACGGGCCGCTGCTCCCACGCAATCCGTGGCTCGCGGACTGGTTGCTCGTCACATGCCCTCGCGCATGCCGGCGGGGGCGCGCCGCCCGTGCTCGCACCGCTCGACGACGAGCTCGAAGAGCGTGCGTTCGAGGTTGCCGCCGGCCGGGCTCGAGCTCGTGGCGGAAAGCGCTGAGAGCGGGTTTCCGTAGGGGCACCCCGGCCCACCACCCGCTTTCAAGCGTACTGCCGAAACCGTCACGCGTGGGATACGAATCGCAAGAAGAGAGCCACGACTTCGTGACGATTCAGCGCACCCACATCTCGCCGAGGTAGACCGCCGGGTCGCCGGGTCGCCAGCGCTGGAGGAAGCGCTGGATCGGTGGATGGAGCACGACCGAGTCGAGCTCGTCGAGACCGAACGCTCGATGGCCCCGAACGGCATCGTCCTGCGAGCTCAGGTCCTCGAGCGAGCCGCTGACGTCCGCCGCGAAGATCACGTGGACGACGTGCTTTCGCAACGGGCTCGAGCCGGGAGCGATCGAGTCGACGAGCGCGACGGGCCCCTCGAAGGTCACGTCCAGCCCGTCGGTGAAGAGCCCGGTCTCCTCCGACAGCTCGCGACGCAGCGCGCGTAGGAGGCTCTCACCCGCGCGGACGCCCCCGCCCGGCAGCAGCCACGCCTCCTGGCCCGCCTTCTCGTGCCGGAGCAGCAGGAGGCGCTCGCGCCAACGCAGGATCGCCGACACCCTGAGCCGCGGCTCGAGCGCGCTCACGCCGCCGACGAGCCGAAGCCCCGGGTGCCGCGCTCGCTCGTTGCGAGCTCGTCCACCTCGACGAGACGGACGGACGCGATGGGCGCCACGACGAGCTGCGCGACGCGCATTCCCGGCTCGACGGTGAACGCCTCGCGCGCGTCGGTGTTGAGGAGGACGACGAGCACCTCGCCCCGGTACCCCGAGTCGATGAGGCCCGGGGAGTTGACGATTCCGATGCCGTGGCGTGCCGCGAGCCCCGACCTCGGCTGGACGAACCCGGCGTAGCCCTCGGGGATCTCGACCGCGATGCCGGTCGAGACGACGGCCCGCTCGCCGGGCTCGATCACGATCTCGTCGCAGGCGCTGAGGTCGAAGCCCGCGTCGCCCTCGTACGCCTGCTCCGGGAGCACGGCGTCCTCCCGCACGCGTCGGATGGCGACGTCGATCACGCGGTCGTCACCTCGGCACCCTCCTCGCCCGCGACCAGGAACCGCGCAAAGCGGACGACGTCGCGCCGCGGGAGCCGAGCGCGGACCCGCACGCCGTCCGGGGTGTCGCGACGCTCCGCGATCGGGGCACCGAGCCCGTAGAGCTCGGCGAGCGCGCTGCCCTCGGAGTACGGGACGAGGAGCCGCACGTCCTCGAAGCGGTCCGAGAAGAGGTCGGAGATGCGGGAGCGCAGCTCGTCGAGCCCCTCGCCCGTCTCGGCCGAGATCGAGAGCGCACGCGGGAACGCGTTCGAGAGCCGACGACGCGCGAGCGGATCGAGCCGATCGACCTTGTTCAGCACGAGCTCTCCGGGGACGTCGTCGGCGCCGATCTCGCCGAGCACCGCCTGCACCGCGTCGATCGTCTCGCGGAGGCGATCCTCGGGGAGCGACGCGTCGGCGACATGGAGCACGAGATCGGCGACGAGAGTCTCCTCGAGGGTCGCTGCGAACCCCTCCACGAGCTGCGTCGGCAGTCGTCGGATGAAGCCGACGGTGTCGGTCACCAGGTACCGCTTCCCGTCGTGCGTGAACGCCCGCGTCATCGGGTCGAGCGTCTCGAACAGCCGATCGTCGACAGTCGCCTCTGCTCCGGTCAGCGCGTTCAGGAGCGTCGACTTGCCGACGTTCGTGTACCCGGCGAGCGCGATCGTCGGCGTGCTCGTCCGCTCGCGCTCCTTGCGCCGCGTCGCGCGCTGCGCGCCGAGCACGCGGAGGCGACGCTTGACGTCCGAGACACGCGTGCGCGCGAGGCGCCGGTCCGTCTCGAGCTGGCTCTCGCCGGGGCCCCTCGTCCCCACGCCGCCGCCGAGGCGCTCGAGGTGCTGCCACATGCCCCGCATGCGCGGCAGGTTGTACTCGAGCTGGGCGAGCTCGACCTGGAGCTTGCCCTCGGAGCTCCGCGCGTGCTGGGCGAAGATGTCGAGGATCAACTGCGTGCGATCGACGACGCGGGCCTTGAGCGCGTCCTCGAGGGTGCGCTGCTGCGTCGGGCTCAGCTCCTCGTCCACGAGGAGCACCTCGGCCTCCGCTCGCCCGTACTCGTGCCCGAGCTCGGTGAGCTTGCCCTTCCCGACGAACGTCCGCGGGTCCGGATGGGCGCGGTGCTGCACGAGCTCGCCGACGGGATCGACCCCGGCAGTGCGTGCGAGCTCCCGGAGCTCGGACAGCTCCGCTTCGCCGTCGACCCCTTTCGGGAAGACGCCGACGACGAAGCCGCGCTCCGGCGCCGCCCCGGGTGCGGGATCGGGCTGACGCGCGGTCACGCAGGGATTATGCCGCGGTACGCTCCGCCGGTGACCGCGCTCTCGGACCGGCTCGCGGCGCGCACGCTCGAGCTGGTCGACATCCCGTCCGAGAGCGGCAACGAGCGAGCCATTCGCGAGCACGTCCTCGGGCTCGTGCCGGTCACTCACCGGACGGAGTACGCCGGCGACGAGGCGTTCCTGCTCGTGCCGGAGCGGCGACCGGACGTCGCGCTCGTCGTCCTCGCCGGCCATTACGACACCGTCCCGTCGCAGGGCAACCTGCCCGGGCGCATCGACGGCGGCGCGGTCCACGGTCTCGGCGCTAGCGACATGAAGGGCGGGACTGGCGGTTGCGCTCGAGCTCGTCCGTGACCTCGCGGGGGTCGACGAGTGCCGGTACGACGTGGCGCTGCTCCTCTTCGGTCGCGAGGAGCTGCCCGCGGAGCACAACCCTCTGCCTGCCCTGTTCGCCGGGTCGAGGGAGGTCCACGACGCGTCTCTCGCAATCGTGCTCGAGCCGACCGACGGCCGCATTCAGGCAGGCTGCCTCGGCAACGTCGTCGCCCGCCTCACGTTCCACGGCACGAGCGGTCACGCGGCCAGGCCCTGGCTCGCCGACAGCGCTCTCGCACGTGCGATCCGCGAGCTCGGGCCGCTACTCGACCTCGAGCCGCGGGAGTCGTCGGTCGGCGGGCTCACGTTCGTCGAGGTGCTGTCCGTGACACGGCTCGAGGCCGGGATCGCCGACAACGTGATCCCGGGCGAGGCGACCGCGACGCTGAACTTCCGCTACCCGCCCGACCGGACCCCGAGCGAGGCGGAGGCGTACCTGGCGTCGATCGTCCCTCGCGGCGCGACACTGGCGATCGTCGGGAACTCACCGCCCGCACGCGTCGCGACCGACTCGTCGCTGGTCGCCGAGCTCCGATCGGCGGGCAGCCCGGTGATCGAGCCCAAGCAGGCGTGGACCAACGTCGCCGACTTCACCGCGCACGGGATCGACGCGGTGAACCTCGGCCCCGGGCACACGGCACTCGCGCACCATCCGGAGGAGCACGTCGCGATCTCGGCGCTCGTCGACGCCTACGAGACCTTGTGGCGCTTCGTCACCGGCTCGATCCGGGAAGATGACGCCTGATGGACCTCGCCGCCGAGATCGACGCCCTGTGGGAGTCGCCGGTGCTCGACCCCGCGCCGATCGAGCAGGCGATCGCGCTGCTCGACCGGGGAGAGGTCCGGGTCGCGGAGAAGCGCGACGGCGAGTGGGCCGTGAACGAGTGGGTGAAGAAGGCGATCCTCCTCTACTTCCGGCACCGGAAGGTGGAGCCGATGGACGTCGGCGGCCTCCGCTTCCTCGACAAGGTCCCGGTCAAGTCCGACTACGCGGAGCGCGGCGTCCGCGTCGTGCCGCCCGGAGTGGCGCGCTACGGCTCGTTCCTCTCGGAGGGCGTCGTGCTCATGCCCGGCTTCGTGAACATCGGCGCCTGGGTCGGGCCGCGAACCATGGTCGACACGTGGGCGACCGTCGGCTCGTGCGCCCAGGTCGGCGCGGACGTTCACCTCTCCGGCGGCGTCGGCATCGGTGGCGTGCTCGAGCCGCCGCAGGCGCGCCCGGTCGTCATCGAGGACGGCGCGTTCGTCGGCTCGCGCGCCGTCGTCGTCGAGGGTGTCGTCGTGGGCGAGCGCGCGGTCATCGCGCCGAACGTCGTGCTCTCGGCGTCGGTTCCCATCATCGACGTCACCGGGCCCGACCCGGTCGAGCACCGCGGCCACGTACCGCCGGGGTCGGTCGTGCTCCCGGGATCGCGTCCGAAGGATTACCCCGCCGGTCGCTACGAGCTGCCGTGCGCGCTCATCGTCGGGCAGCGAAGCGCGTCGACCGACCTCAAGACCTCTTTGAACGCCGTCCTGCGAGAGTTCGAGATCGCGACGTGAGCGGCTTCGCGGAGATCGCGCTCTTCACGGACGACGTCGCGTCGGCCAGGGACTTCTACGGTCGCCTGCTGCGCGCGGCAGCCGGCGGCCGAGTGGCCTGGCGGCGCCGTGTTCCCCGCCGGGTCCGGGAAGCTTCTCGTACACGAGCGTGCAGCGGCCATGGACGGCGGACCGCCGAACGAGGATCATTTCGCGCTGGCCGTCGACGACCTCGACGGCGCGTGCGAGGAACTCCGCTCGGAGGGCGTCACCTTCCTCGTGGAGCCTCGGGACTACCCGTGGGGCCGGTCCGCCTACCTCCGTGACCCGGACGGCCGGCTCGTCGAGCTGACGCAGTCGTAGTCAGTCACACCGCTCGGCAGGGCCGGTCACGAACGCCCGGCCGCCGGCGATCCGGACACGGAGGTCGCCGCCGGGGAAGCGCACGGTCACGCTGGCTTCGCCGTGGGTCGCCGCAGCGACTGCCGCCGCGCTCGTGCCCGACGATGCGGTCTCCCCGACTCCGCGCTCCCAGACGCGCGCGCTCACCACACCCGGCTCGTCGATCCGCGCGACCTGCACGTTCGTGCGCTTCGGAAAACGCACGTGCGTCTCGAGCAGCGGGCCGATTCGCCCGATCTCGTCCGGGTCGCCGACGACGACCGCGTGTGGGTTGCCGACGGTCACCGGCGTCAGCGCGATCCCGTCGATGCTCTCTTCCGCGCCCACGACGATCTCCCCGAGGTCCTGCTCGATCCATCCGTCGTC
Organism: uncultured Actinomycetes bacterium; assembly: GCA_963770595.1. Taxonomy (GTDB): domain Bacteria; phylum Actinomycetota; class Thermoleophilia; order Gaiellales; family Gaiellaceae; genus GMQP-bins7. The sequence continues at coordinate 368,189 of CAVYQG010000001.1, forward strand.
CAAGACGTGCGCGGACACGACACGCTGACCCACCCGCACCGTCACGTCGCGGAGCCCGGTGCGCTCGGCGAGCCAGGCCGCGGCGATGCGAGTCCCGTTGCCCGACAGCTCGGCGCGTGAGCCGTCCGGGTTCCAGATCGCGATCTCGACCTCGGCGTCGCTCGAGGAGAGGACCTCGAGCACGCCGTCGGTCTCGACCGACAGCCGGCGGGCGGTCGAGGCGTCGAGGCCGTCCCCGTCGGGCTCGACGACGAGGTAGCTGTTACCGAGAGCGCGCCACTTCGAGGATCGCATCCGCCACCTCGTCCGGAGCCTGCCGAGCGTCGATCATGACGATCCCCGGGATCCGTCGCATCCACTTTCGCTGGTACGCGGCGTACCGAACTGTTCGGGCGACGATGCTCTCGTGTGCCTCGTCGGCGGGACGCTCCGCGACTTCGCGCAGCCCGAGCGCTTTCTCGGCCGTCGCCGAGATCGGCCCGGCGAGAGCCGCCCGTGCCTCGTCCGCAGCTCCCAGGCGGAGCATCGTCCTGGTACGCGCCTCGATGCGGGCACGGAGCACGTCGGGCGGCACGTCGAGGCCGATGACGAGCGTCGGCCTCCGCGTGTCGTCCACCCACAGCCGATTCCGGTCCGGTGCGAGCGACGCACCTGCCTCCGCGAGCTCGAGAGCGCGAACGACGCGCCGGCGGTCGTTCGCGTGCACGACGGCCGCCGCAGCCGGGTCGACGTCGACGAGGAGGTCGTACGCGGCGGCCGGATCGTCGTCGTACCTCGCCTGCCAACGCACACGCGCGCCCGCGGCAGGCGCGGGCGGCACGTCGAGCTCGGCGAGCGCAGCGCGGAGGTACAGACCGGTGCCGCCGGCAACGACCGCCGACCCGTGCTCCTCGACGAGCTCGTCGATCACCGCGTGCGCGAGCCCGGCGTACTCCCCGACGGACATCGTCTCGGTGAGGTCGCGAATGGCGACGAGGCGCGTCGGCCGATCCGGCTGATTCGTGAGGATCGCCAGCCCGCGATACACCTGGAGCGCATCGGCCGAGACGACCTCGGTGGCGAGTCGATCGGCCAGGGCCTCCGCGACGCTCGACTTTCCCGAAGCCGTCGGCCCGAAGACGGCGAGGACTTCCGGAGACACCGCACCTTCCTTCGGGGCACCCCATCCCACCACCCGCCTCCAGCGTAACGAGACGGAGCTCACGAGTGGGTAACGCTTCGTGCCGAAAGCGTGACGATCGATCCTCAGGCTGCGGCTCGAACGAGAGCCCGGCCGCGAAGCGTCGTCGACGTCGCACTCTCTATGGAGACGTCGACGAGCTCGCCTGGCTGCGCTTGCCCCTCGAAGATCGCCGTCGTGTTGCGTCGCGTGCGGCCGCGTAGAAGCGTCGGATCCGTACGGCTCGGGCCTTCGACGAGCACCTGTTCGACGCGCCCCACCCGCTCGCCGTTGCGCTCCGCGGCGACCCGCTGGACGCGTTCGACGAGCCGTTCCAACCGGTCGTGCTTGACGTCGTCTCGAACCTGGTCCGACAGTCCGGCGGCCTCGGTGCCGGCGCGCGGCGAGAAGATGAACGTGAACGCGCTGTCGAAGCGGACGTCCTCCACGAGCTCCAACGTCTGCTCGAAGTCCTCGTCGCTCTCGCCGGGAAAGCCGACGATGAGGTCGGTGCCGAGCGCGAGATCGGGAATAGCGTCGCGGAGCTCGGTGACGAGCTCGACGTACCGCTCGCGGCTGTACGTCCGGCGCATGCGCTTCAGGACGCGCGTCGAGCCGGACTGGGCCGGCAGGTGCAGGTGCTCGCAGACCGCGTCGCACTCCGAGATCGCCGCGATCACCGGCGCGCGGAAGTCCTTCGGATGCGGACTCGTGAAGCGGATCCGCTCGATGCCGTCGATCCGGTCGCACGCGCGGAGCAACTCCCCGAACTCGGTCCGGATCGCGGGAGCGAGGTCGCGACCCCACGAGTTGACGTTCTGACCGAGCAGCGTGATCTCCCTGACCCCGTCGCGCGCGAGCGCCGTGACCTCGGCGACGACCTCGCCCGGCCGCCGGCTCTGCTCGCGCCCGCGCACCGCGGGGACGATGCAGTAGGCACAAGCCGAGTTGCAGCCCATCGAGATCTGGACCCACGCCTGGAAGGAGCGCTCGCGGTGCAAGGGCAGCCGTCCCGCGAAGTGCTCGTGCGTGCCGAAGCGGCCACGGCCGACGGCGTGCCCGCCGGCCTGCGATCCACTGACCGAGGTGCGGGATCGAGCCAGGCCCGAAGGCGACGTCGACGAACGGGTACTGCTCGAAGATGCGCTCGCGCTGCGCCTCCGCGTAGCACCCGCCGACGGCGACGACGAGGTCGGGGCGCTCGCGCTTCCGCGCGGCGGCATTGCCGAGGTAGGCAGCGAGCCGGGTGTCCGGCTTCTCGCGGACGGTGCAGGTGTTGAACACGACGACGTCCGCCTCCTCCGCGGTGACGGCCTCTCCGAGGCCGAGCGACTCGAGCATGCCCTTGATCCGCTCCGAGTCGTGAGCGTTCATCTGGCACCCGAACGTGGTGACGTGGTATCGCCTCACGAGGCGGCCAGTGTAACTTCGGGTTCTCGCGATCTGGAGACCAGAGGGAGTCACCTGACGCACATCGAGACGCTCTGGAGGGAGCCGGTGAGATTCCGAGTCGAGACGGCGACGGTCGATCTGTTCTCCGAGAGGGCCGCATGGCGCTATCCGCCGCCCTACGACTTCTATGACGACGACGGGCTCCCGGTGAGGAATCCGGAGCGCTTCTACAGCGTCCGCGTCGAAGACGGCACGGTCGCCGGATTCTTCTACTTCGAGGAACGCGGTGACGCCGTCTTCTACGGCCTCGGATTACGGCCCGATCTCACCGGGCGAGGCCTCGGGACGGCGTTCGTGAACGCTGGTCTCGAGTTCGCGCAGGAACGATTCGGACGGCGGCGCATCGTGCTCGACGTCGCCGAGTTCAACGAGCGGGCGATCCGTGTCTACGAGCGCACCGGATTCCGTCGGACGGGCACGCAAGGTGCGGTTCTTCGAAGGTTGGGGCGATGTGCCGTTCGTGGACATGGAACGCCCCTGCTGTACCCCCGCCACCGAGCGAGAACGTGGGCGTGGTCGCGGTATGTGTCCTTGCACGAACACCTCATGACGTGGTAGCGCCTCAAAGGCGAACTCAGGGCGAGCGCAGCGCGTTCCTACACCGCCCACTGCGGCAGCTCCCGGCGGCCAGGCTCGCTCGACCACGCGTCTCGTTGCTCGACGACGAGCCCCTCGTCGTCGAAGCGCAGCAGCGACGTGCCCGCGAGTGTCTCGATCGAGTCATCCGACGCGACGATCACGGCCCACCAATCCACGGCCGCGCGGTCACCCGCGACGACGAGGTCGCCGAAACGGCACTCCGCGTCCTTCTGGTCGCCGAGTGCCCACGCGACGTACTCCCGTGGGCCCTGCCGCTCGCGGAACGGGTGGGAGTAGAAGACGGTGTCGGACGCGTACAGGGATGCGATCGCGTCGACGTCGGCGAGCGGCCATGCCTCTGTCCAGACGGCCGTCCAGCGCTGTGCGGCCTCGGCTACGTCCACGAGCCCGCGTCCTCGCGGTCCAGGGCGTACCAGACGTGCTCGGAGCCCCGCCACGGTGTCGTGCCGCCGTATCTCAGCCCCAGCCGCTTCATCACCGCGCGAGAGCGCTCGTTGCCGGGGACGGTGAAGCTGTGGAGCCGGTCGTCGGGCAGGTGCCCCAGCCACTCCTCGATGGACGCGCGCCCGCCCTCGGTGGCGAGCCCTCTGCCCCACCAGTCACGATGGAGGACCCAGCCGACCTCGACCGGATCGGCGGCGAGCGGCCAGTCGTGGTGACGCATGAGGCCGATGCGACCGATCAGCCTGCCCGTCGTCTCGGTCGCAGGCCGCCCACTTGGAGAAGCCGTCCTGCTCCCACTGCTCCTGCCAGGCGGCGACCTGCTCTACGCCGTTCGCCGGTGGCATGTGCTCGAGATACTCGGGTTGCCGGTAGATCTCGTCGAGCTCCTCCCCGTCCTCGGATCGCCACATCCGGAGCACGAGACGTTCGGTCTCGACGGTCTCGGGCAGGAGGTACGGCATCGAGCTCGAGGGCGAGACAGGTATCGCCCTACTTCGCGACCTCTATCGCCCGCGACTCGCGGATGACGATGACCTTGACCTGACCGGGGTACTCGAGCTGGTCCTCGATCTCGCGCGCGATCTCGTGCGAAAGCAGGACGGCCGCGTCGTCGTCGATCTCGCTCGGCTCGACGATCACGCGGATCTCGCGTCCTGCCTGGAGCGCATACGCCTTGGCGACACCGGGCTTGACGTTCGCGATCTCCTCGAGCGCCCCGAGTCGCTTGATGTAGTTCTCGAGGCTCTCCCCGCGCGCGCCCGGCCGAGACGCGGAGATCGCATCGGCGGCGATGAGCAACACTGCCTCGACGGTCTGCGGCTGCACCTCGTAGTGATGAGCCTCGACGGCGTGGACGACGCCCTCCGACTCGCCGTAACGGCGCGCCAGCTGGCCGGAGATGGCCGCGTGGGAGCCCTCGACCTCGTGGCTCATCGCCTTCCCGAGGTCGTGCAGCAAGGCCGCCCGCTTCGTCGTCTTCACGCCCGCCTTGAGCTCGGCCGCCATGATGCCGCTCAGGTGCACGACCTCGAGCGTGTGCTTGAGGACGTTCTGCCCGTAGCTCGTGCGGTACCGCAGACGGCCGAGGATGCGGACGAGCTCCTCGTGGAGCTCCCCGCAGTTCGCCTCGAAGACGGCCTGCTCCCCTGCCTGGAAGACACGCTCCTCGAGCTCTGCCTTCGACTGGTAGTACATCTCCTCGATGCGCGCGGGGTGGATGCGCCCGTCCTCGATCAGCTTGTCGAGCGTCATGCGCGCGACCTCGCGGCGAAGTGGGTCGAAGGACGAGAGGACGACCGCGTGCGGTGTGTCGTCGATGATGAAGTCGACCCCCGTCAGGTGCTCGAGCGCTCGGATGTTGCGTCCCTCGCGGCCGATGATGCGGCCCTTGAGGTCGTCGGATGCAAGCTCGACGACCGACACCGTCGCCTCGGCCGTGTGGCTCGCGGCGACCCGCTGCAACGAGTCGGCGACGAGCGCTCGGGCCCGTCGGCGCGCGTCGGCACGCGCCTCCTCCTCCATCTGCCGCACGTCGCGAGCGAGCTCGTGCCGGACGAGGTCCTTGGACCGCTCGAGCAGCTGTTGCTTGGCCTCGTGGACGGTGAGACCCGAGATCCGCTCGAGCTCGCCGAGGGCGCCACGCTCGGCCTCCTTCAGCTCCTCCTGGAGCGCCCGGACGTGGACTTCGCGGTCTCCGAGGCCCTGTTCGCGCCGCTCGAGCTCGTCGAGCTTCCCGTCGACCTCGTCCTCCTTCTGCAGGACGCGCTCCTCGATCTTGACGATCTGGAGTCGCCGGTCCTGAACCTCGGCCTCGATCTCGCTCCGGAGCTGGACTGCCTGCTCCCGAGCGTCGACCTGTGCCTCTCGACGCACGGCCTCGGCCGCCCGCTCGGCGTCGTCCAGGATCCGCCGCCGCTCTTGCTCGGCCGTGCGCACGCGCGAGCGCGACAGCCGGGTCAGGACGACGCCGGTGGCGGCCGCGCCGACGAGGAGTCCGATGAGCGCCGCGATCGCCGTGAGCATGGGGCCGCCTCCGTGGAGGGATCGATTGGCCGCGGCACCGCCGCGGTCGCCCACACCCGGCACTCGGCCTGTCCAGCCGCGCCCGGACCGTGCTCACGCCTCAACTCAGGTGGAGCAGCACCCTCCGGGGCCGACCTTTTCGGCGTCGGTCCTGTCGGTTGTCGGGAGAGATGATTGATGCACGGTTCGGAAAAGCGCTTGAGCAGGAGAAATGCTGAATGCGAACGGTCCTATCCTAACCCGCTCGCGCGTCCGCCCGCAACGGCCGAGACGACCTCGTCCGGGAAGCCTTTCCCGCTCAGGTACCGCGCGGTCCTCGGGCCCGGTCCCCGGCACGCGACGACCGCCCGCGCCCGGGCTTCCTCCGGTTCGAGCCCGTCGATCGCGGTCTCGACGAGGTCGTGCTCGAGCCCGGCGCGCACGAGCTCGTGTCGGATGAACGCGTTCCCCGCTCCCCGCCCGGCGAGCGTCTCGGCACGAGCTCGTGCGTATCGTCCGTCGTCGACGAGCCCGGTCCGCTCGAGGCTCTCCACAGCGGCCTCTCGCTCGGCAGGGCCGAACCCACGGGCCTCCAGCTTCAGGTCGAGGTCATGTGCGCTGAGATCACGCCTGCCGAGCGCGCGAAGCGCCACGTCGACCGCGTCCGATGCCGCAGGCACGGTCAGCTCTCGACGCCAGCCGTCTCCTCGACGTCGGCCTCGACCTCGGCAGCGTCCGCATCCGCATCCGCGTCGCGTCAGCGTCCGTCTCGTCGGCCACTCCGCCACCCGCAGCCGCGGTCGCGTGCGCCGGGAGCAGCCTCGCCGAGATCACCTGCTCGTCGGGCGCGTCGGCCTGGATGCGCGCGAGGATCTGCTGAACGAGGTCGGGGTGCTCGACGAGGAAGTTCGTCGCGTTCTGGCGGCCCTGGCCGAGGCGCTCGTCGTCGAAGCTGAAGTACGAGCCCGCCTTCTGGACGACCTTCTTCTCGAGCGCGACGTCGAGCACGGTGCCCTCCCACGGGATGCCCTGGCCGTAGATGATGTCGAACTCCGCCTGCTTGAAGGGCGGCGCGACCTTGTTCTTCACGACCTTGACCCGAACGCGGTTCCCGAACGCCTCGGCACCGTCCTTGAGCGTCTCGATCCGGCGGATGTCGAGCCGCACCGAGGAGTAGAACTTGAGCGCGCGGCCGCCCGGAGTCGTCTCCGGGTTCCCGAACATGACGCCGATCTTCTCGCGCAGCTGGTTCGTGAAGATGCAGATCGTGTCGGTGCGGTTCAGGGTGCCGGCGAGCTTCCGCAGCGCCTGGCTCATGAGCCGCGCCTGGAGGCCGACGTGGGAATCTCCCATCTCACCCTCGATCTCGGCTTTCGGCACGAGCGCCGCGACCGAGTCGATGGCGACGATGTCGAGCGCGCCCGAGCGGATCAGCAGCTCGGTGATCTCGAGCGCCTGCTCACCCGTGTCCGGCTGCGACACGAGCAGCTGGTCGATGTCGACGCCGATGCGCCGTGCGTACGCGGATCCATGGCGTGCTCAGCGTCGATGAACGCGCAGATCCCGCCGCGCCGCTGCGCCTCCGCCATGACGTGGTAGACGAGGGTCGTCTTCCCCGACGACTCCGGGCCGAAGATCTCCACGATGCGCCCGCGCGGGAGGCCGCCGATCCCGAGAGCGAGGTCGAGCGCGAGCGAGCCGGTCGAGATCGCACCGATGGCGACCTGCGGCCGGTCGCTCATCCGCATCACGGATCCCTTGCCGAACTGACGCTCGATCTGCCCGAGCGTGACGTCGAGCGCTTCCTCGCGTTTCATGCGGCCATCCTCCCGGCTTCGATACTCGCGAACGTCAATTGACTAGCTGACACGACTCGAGGACCTCGTACCTCGCCCCCGACGGGTGCAGGTGAGATAGGAAAGCAGCGGCGCCGGACGGAGCGAACGTCCCGATGTCGGGCAACGGAGGCGCGAGTCGAGGCCGCTCGCGGAACCGCACGACGCTGACGTGCGGGAGCCACGGACGAGCCTCGCGCCGGTAGACGCCGAGCCGTTCGAGGCCCGCCTGCACGCGCGTCGCCAGCTGCGTCGCACCGCCGCTTCGGTCGTCGAGGACGAGCATGCCGACGGACCTGGTCTCGCGGTAGCGAAGCGGCCGGAGCGTGATCGGGCCGGCCGAGGAGCACGCCTCCCGGAGCACGGCGTTGATCCCCTCGAGATCGTCGCGGCGTGTGGCTCCGAGGAAGGCGAGGGTGACGTGGAACGTCTCGAGCAGCCGGCCGGCGGCGAGGTGGAGCCTCCCCCACTCCGCGAGCGCCGCCAGTGACCTCCGCGGGAAGCTCGAGCGCGAGGAAGACCCGAAGTCGCTCATCGCCCTCGACGGTAGCGGGAGGCACTACGCAGGTGTGTGCCGACTCTCCAACAATCGGCGCACGAGATGAAGGGCGGCGGCCGTCGCCCGCCCGCGCACCATCTCGCGATCGCCGGGGAGGTCGAGTCGCCTCGAGACGTCGCCTGCCGGCCCGCTCGCGTGCAGGTGCACCAGCCCGACGGGCTTCTCGTCCGTCCCGCCGTCCGGGCCCGCGACGCCGGTCACCGAGACGGCGACGTCGACGCCCAGGCGCTCGCGCGCGCCGAGCGCCATGGCCTCGGCGACCTCCGGGGAGACGGCGCCGTGCGCCGCCAGCAGGCTCGCAGGCACACCGAGCTCCCGTTCCTTCACCTCGTCGGCGTACGCCACGACACCGCCTCGGAACACCGCGCTCGAGCCCGGGATGCTCGTCAGCCGAGCCGCCACCAGCCCGCCGGTGCACGACTCCGCGGTCGCGAGCGTGAGCCCACGCTCGCGGCAGAGGTCGAGGACGATCTCTGCGATCGTCCGCTCGTCCTCGCCGAAGAGGTAGGGCTGGAGCACCTCGCGGAGCCCACGCTCGATCTCCGCCCCACGCTCCTCGGCGCCGGGCTCGACGACGAGGTCGACGTGGATCTCGAACTCGCGTGCACAGATCGTCACCTCGACTCCGTCGCCGTCGCCGCCGGCCTCCTCGAGCGCCTTGGCCACAGCCGACTCGGGCGTGCCGAAGAAGCGCAGCACGGACCGCTGCCGGGCGGGAGCGCGGGCGAGCACACTGCGCACCGGTTCGGTCTCGAGAGCTCGCGGCCACAGACGCCGAAGCTCCGGCGGCGGTCCGGGAAGCACCACGACGACGCACGAGCCCGTGTCGAGGACGATCCCGGGAGCCGTCCCGGCGAGGCCGAGCGAGATGCCCCCCTCGGGCAGTGTCGCCTGCTTCCGGACACCGGTGGTGAAGTCCGAGTACGGGCGGTTCAGCCGTTCGGCGACCATGCGCGACACCTCCTCGATCTCGCGCTCGAGGCGCTCGTCCACGACGAGCCCGCGGCCTGCAGCGCGCGCGACGAGCTCGACGGTGCGGTCGTCGTGCGTCGGCCCGAGCCCACCGGAGACGAGACAGATGTCCGCCTCCAAGCCCTGCGCGAACGCGCGCTCGAGGTCGGCAACGCCGTCGCCGACGATCGCGATCCGCTCGGGCTGGAGACCGAGGCGGACGGCCTCGGCGGCGAGGAACGGCCCGTTACGGTCCTGCCGGTCGCCGCGCACCAGCTCGCTGCCGGTGACGACGATCGCCGCGCGGGGCCTGCTCAAGAAGCGCGGGCGATCCTGCGGGCGGTGATCGTGAAGGCCGTGCCCGGCCGGCAGCTCCACGCGGTTCCCGTTCAACCGGACGACGACGTTGTCGGGCTCGGCGACCGCCAGCTGCAACCGTCGGCCCTGGAACGTCTTCCGCTGCCCTTGCTCGAGCGTCCCGCTGTAGAGCAGGCGACCGGCAGACGACGAGACGCGCACCTCCATCCACGACGAGCCGTCCACGGCTGCCACGACGAGACGCGCGCGACCCGCGGCCGGCTGCGCCTGTGTCGGCACCGCGCCGTTCTCGGAGAGACCATGAACGGGCTCGCCCTCGGGACCGCCGAACCTCCACGCCGCGATGACGAGGGCCGTCACGATCGCGATGGCCGCGAGCGCGACGACGGCCAGCCGCGACTCGCGGTTCGAGCGCTCACGGGGCCTCGGAGGAGGGAGATGCCGCGCACGGACCACGAGCTCGTCGTCGCCGACGGCGAAGCGCGAGTTGTACTCGTCCACGAAGGGCTGCCCGTCCAGGCCGAGCGCGTCGGCATACGAGCGCAGGAAGCCCTTGACGTACGTCGGCGACGGAAGGAGGTCGAAGCGCTCGTCCTCGAGGGCACGGAGGTACTTCGGCCGGATCTTCGTCCGCTCCTCGAGCTCGGGGAAGTCGAGGTCTTGCCTGGTGCGGGCGTCGCGGAGGCTGGAGCCGATGTCGAACACGCGCGCGACAGTGTAGACGCTCGCCGCCCGACCTCTTCCGACTGCTCGCTAGCTGGACCCCACGTACTCGAGGAGGCCGTAGACCGCGAGCGCGACGAGCCCCGAGAGCGCGAGGCAGATCCCTGCGATCGCCGAGCACGCGGCCCGCGAGCGCGAGCCTCTGGCGCGCCGGACGGCGTAGCCCGAGCACGTCCTGGCGGCTCGCTCGCCGGGCGAGCGAGCGCGCGACGAGGCCGAGCGCGCCCGCGGCCGGGATCGCGAAGCCTGCGTGCAGGAGCTCGTACGAGTCGCTGAAGCGCGTCAGGTAGACGGCGACCGGTAGCACGGCTACCGAGCCGAGACCCGCGAGGAAGGATCCCCACGCGGCTCCCGCGCCCGTCGTCGTCCCGCTACTGCTTGACGTACGGACGGCCATCCGCTGCCGGTGGAGTCGAGCGACCCACGACGCCGGCGACGATGATCAGCGTGACGACGTACGGCAGCGCCCGGAACAGCGTCGTCCAGGCCGCATCCTCTCCGTACGCGGCCGGCAGCCGGAGCGCGACGGCCTCGGTGAACCCGAAGAGGAGGCACGCCAGGAACGCGCCGAACGGTCTCCAGCGCCCGAAGATCACGGCCGCCAGCGCGATGAAGCCGCGCCCCGCCGACATGTTCTCCGTGAACGAGTGCGTGATGCCGTTCGAGAGGTACACGCCGCCCAGCCCTGCGAGCGCGCCCGACACGATCACGGCGGCGTAGCGGACGCCGTACACGGAGATCCCGAGCGTGTCGGCCGCGCGCGGATGCTCGCCGACCGAGCGCAGCCGGAGGCCGATCGTCGTCCTGAACAGGAACAGGTGCATCGCGAGCACGAGCGCGAGCGCGACCCAGATGAGGATGTGCAGGTTCCCGATCGCGGCCCCGAGGAACGAGTCGGCGTCCAGGCAGGAGCAGATCTGCCAGACACCCGAACCGGCCTCCGATCCCTCCGTTCGCGTCTGGTCGACGAACGAGATCGACGGGATGTTGGCCACGTCCGAGGTCCCCTCGTCGGCGTAGACCTCGATGAAGAAGTACCCCGTGACTCCGAGCGCGAGGAAGTTCACGGCGAATCCGCTGACGATCTGGTCGGCCCGTAGGTGGATCGAGACGAATGCATGCACCAGGGCGAGGCTTGCCCCGGCGACGATGCCCAGCAGGATCCCCATCTGCCAGGAGTCGAGCTTGTCCGCTCCCAGGAAGCCGAAGAACGCGCCCATCAGCAGCATGCCCTCGAGCCCGATGTTCACGACTCCGCTTCGCTCGGAGATGATTCCTCCGAGCGCTGCGAACGTCAGCGGCGTGGCCGCCCGCAAGGTCGCGGCGATGAGCGCGGACCAGACGAAGACCTGGTCGAGCGACTCGACGTTCGACCGCGTCGCCAGCAGCCCCATGAGCATGCCGATCGCGCCGCACGCGAAGACGATGCCGCCCGCGCGCCTGCCCGCACCGAGCTTCCACGCGAGCGCCCCGACCGCGATCGCGAGCACGCCGACGACCACCGGCACGACCGGGTTACGCGCCGTGACCGGAGGCAGCGTGAGCCAGAACGCGAGCACGCCGAGCACGCCTCCGGCCCAGGCGACAGCCGTCGGGGAGACGACCCTGGACAGGCTGGCCCGGTCGATCGCCTCGGCGCCGGCGGTCACGTGAGCGAGCCCCTGCCGACCCCGAGTCGCTGCCCGGTCCTCCGCCACAGGTAGAGGATCACGATGTCCGCTCCGATCAGGAGCAGGACGAGTGCCTGGATCGTCAGCGACAGGCTCCCGGCCTGCTGCGGGATGTCGAACACGCCTTCCGGGATGTTGCGGTCGGACGTGCCGGTGAGGAGGCCGCCGAAGACGAGCGCGGCGAGGCCGACCCCGAGTGCCGTGTTGCGCCCGAGGAGCGCCACGGCGATGCCGACGAAGCCGATCGTCCCCGACTGGATGTCGCTGAACCCGATCGAGAAGCGCCAGCCGAGCATGTCGATCGCCCCTGCGAGGCCTGCGAAGGACCCGGAGATCGCCATCGCCAGGAAGTAGTTCCGGGCGACCGAGATGCCCCCGTACCGGGCGGCGTCGGGATTGAGGCCGACCGCCCGCACCTGGTAGCCGAACGTCGTCCGGTTGACGATGACCCAGAACGCGACCAGGGCGGCCAGCGCGATGAAGAAGCCGATGTGGAGGCCCTGGAGGATCGGGTCGCCCCAGAAGACCGGCAGCCGCGCGGACTCGATCACCTCGTTCGACGTCGGGCTGAAGATCTGCTCCTCGTTCTGGAGCGGGCCGCCCTGGCCGAACAGGTACAGACCCGTCCAGAACGCGACCCAGTTGAGCATGATCGTCGTGATCACCTCGTGGGCGCCGACGGTCGCCTTCAGGATCCCCGCGATCCCCGCCCAGAGCGCTCCGCCCAGGCCGGCCACGACGATGGCGAGGGCGATGTGCAGGAAGCTCGACATCTCGGAGAACGACGAGCCGATCCAGATCGCGAGGTAGGCCCCGACGAAGTACTGGCCCTGCCCGCCGATGTTGAAGAGCCCGCAGCGGAACGCGAACGCGACCGCGAGGCCGGTGAGGATGAGTGTCGAGGTCAGGATCAGTGTCTGCTGGAGGTTCTCCGCGGCGCGCGACGACGGATCCCACGGGAACCAGATCTCCCGGTCCGAGAAGGGAAGGCCCGCCTCGAAGGAGCCGACCTGGACGAACCACTGGAGGCCGGAGCCGGTCCAGATGCCGCGGTACACGTCGAGCGGATTGGAGCCGGTGGCTGCAACCACGAGGCCCCCGACGAGGAAGGCGAGGAGCGCAGTGACGATCGGCGCCACGATCCCGCCGGCCTTCTGCCAGGTCTCGAGCCGGTCTACGGTCGAGCCGGCGGGTGGCGGCAGCTCGGCGGGCGGCTGGACGGTCGGCTCGTCGGTGCTCATGCCGCGGCTTCCTTCTCGCGCGCGCCCCCGAGCATCGCCACTCCGAGCGCCTCCTCGGTGACGTCGGGCCCGTACTCGCCGACCACCTCGCCTTCGTACATGACGAGGATCCGGTCGGACAGCGAGAGGATCTCGTCGAGCTCGAGGGAGACGAGGAGGACGCCGCGGCCCTCGTCGCGCTCCTCGACGAGGCGCCGGTGCACGAACTCGATCGCGCCGACGTCGAGACCACGGGTGGGCTGCGCGGCGACGAGGATTCTCGGGTCGTTGCCGACCTCTCGCGCGACGACGACTTTCTGCTGGTTGCCGCCCGAGAGAGCCTTCGCCGGGGTCGCGGGGCGACCCCCGCGCACGTCGAACTCCTGGATCAGCCGCGCCGCGCGCTCCACCATCCGCTTCGGCCGCAGCCAGCCGAAGCGCGAGTACGGCCTGCGGTCGAAGTCGTGGAGCGCCATGTTCTCCGCGAGCGAGAAGTCGAGGACGAGCCCCCGGCGATGCCGGTCCTCGGGGATGTGGCCGATGCCCGAGTCGAGGATCCGGTTCGTGCTCGCCCTCGTGAGGTCGCGCCCCTCGATCGCGAACGAGCCGCCGGCCACGGAGCGCAGGCCGGTGAGCGCCTCGACGAGCTCCGTCTGGCCGTTGCCGTCGACGCCGGCGATCCCCACGATCTCGCCGGCGCGTACCTGGAGCGACACGCCGCGGACGGTCTCGAGCTCGCGGTCGTCGAGGACGCTGAGGGCCTCGATGTCGAGCAGGACGTCGCCTGGCTTGGCCGGCGCCTTGTCGACGCGGAGCAGGACCTCCCGGCCGACCATGAGCTTCGCGAGCCCGTCCTCCGTGGCTCCGGCGGCCGGCAGCGTCTCGATCTTCTTCCCGCGCCGCAGCACGGTGATGCGGTCTGCGATCTCGAGCACCTCGTTCAGCTTGTGGCTGATGAAGATGATCGACATGCCCTCCCGCACGAGGGACTTGAGGATGACGAACAGCTCCTGCGCCTCCTGCGGCGTCAGCACCGCGGTCGGCTCGTCGAGGATGAGGATGTCCGCGCGCCGGTACAGCGCCTTCAGGATCTCCACGCGCTGCTGCTGGCCGACCGAGATGTTCTCGATGCGTGCGTCGGGGTCGATCGCGAAGTTGAAGCTCGCCGCGAGCTCGGACACGCGTCGCTTGGCCGCGGCGACGTCGAGCACGATCCCCGCCCTGGTCGGCTCGCTCGCGAGGACGATGTTCTCGGCGACGGTCATGACGGGGATGAGCATGAAGTGCTGGTGCACCATCCCGATCCCGCGCTCGATCGCCTGCTTCGGCGAGTCGATCGTCAGGGTCTCGCCGTTGATCACCATGTCGCCCTCGTCCTGCGTGTACAGGCCGTAGAGGATGCTCATCAGGGTGGACTTGCCGGCGCCGTTCTCCCCGAGGAGCGCGTGCACCTCCCCCCGCCGCAGGTCGAAGTCGATGTGGTCGTTCGCGAGCACACCCGGGAACTGCTTCGTGATCCCGCGCAGCTCGAGGACGACGGGGCGGTCGCCCGTAGGCCCGTTTGTCGCCATCCGCGGGCGATTCTACGGATCGCCGGAGCGAGGTGAGCCGTGGACGGGCCGGTGGCCTAGAGCCGCCTGCGGCCTACCACGTGGTCGCCGCCCGAAACACGAAGGGCGGGCACGTGGCCCGCCCTTCGCTGCTCCATCGGACTAGCTCAGAGCTTGGTCGGGGGCTTGATCTTCCCGGAGAGGATCTGCGGCCGGAGGGCGTTCATGCGAGCGACGAACGCCTTCGGGACGCGCGGGCTGATCTTGCCGACCGCGACGCCATTGTTCCTGAGGTTGAACGTCAGGTCGACGCCACCCTTGTACGTGCCGTTCTTCGCCGACAGGACGGCCGTCTCGACTGCCACGTCCACGCGCTTGACCGCGCTCGTGAGGATATGAGTGCCGAGGAACGCCTGGTCATTGTCGACGCCTACGCCCCAGGCGCCCTGCTGCTTGGCGGCATCGAGCGCGCCGAGGCCACAGCCGCCGGCCACCGCGAAGATGACCTTGGAGCCGCGCTCGAGCTGGTTCAGCGCCAGCTCGTTGCACTTCGCCTGGTCGACGAAGTCCTGTGAGAAGTCGACCAGCGTCCGCGTGCCGGGGACGCACTTCCGCGCGCCCGCGCGATACGCGGCGATGAAGATGTCGACGGTCGGGAGCTTGATCCCGCCGACGGCGCTGATGACGTTCGAGCCGTCACGCCGCGCCATCTGGGCGGCGAGACAGCCGATCAGGTAGCTGTTCTCGTTCGTCGCGAACGTCAGGCCGACGACGTTCTTGAACAGCACCTTGCCCTTCGCGTTCGCGAACGGCGGCGCCTTCACCGAGTAGTCGACGATCGTGAACTTCGACCGCGGGAAGCGCTTCGCAACCGTGGCTGTGCCCTCCGCGAGGAGGAACCCCGTGGCGATGTTGATGTCCGACCCGTCGCGGATGAGCCGCACGAAGTTCGGGAGGTAGTCCGAGGTCGCCCGCGACTCGAGCGCGCGACACGTGCCCTTCGCCTTCCTGGCGCCGCTCTTGCAGCCCTTGAGCGAGAGCTGGTTGAACCCCTTGTCGTTGAACCGGCCGACGTCACTCACGACGCCCGCGAGGAACCTGTCCTGCTGGCCCCCGGCCGGTGCCGCCGCACTTACGATCATCGCCGTCGCGGCGACAAGCGCTAGCACAGCGGCGATCGCTGTTTTCCGTCCTTTCACGTGCCCTCCTTGTAAATTGACCTGCCGCCCTGGTTGGACGCTAGATCTAACCGCAAGTTGGGCGCGTCGACAAGTCGCTACGGAGTCTTTACAGACCCGTCAGACCGAGTGGACCTCGTTCTCGGTGATCAGCACACGGCGCGGCTTGGAGCCCTCGTAGCCGGAGATGATGCCGCGTCGCTCCAGCATGTCGATCAGGCGGCCCGCGCGCGTGTAGCCGACGCGGAGACGGCGCTGGAGCAGGGAGACGGACGCGGTCTGCGTCTGCACGACGATCTCGATCGCGCGGTCGAGCAGCGGATCCTCGTCGGGGTCGAAGTCGGTCTCCTCCTCGCCCTCCTCGTACGCGGCCTCCGGGGCCTCGAGCAGCGACTCGTCGAGGTCCTGGCCGCGCTGGGTGCGGCACTGCTCGACGACGAGCGCAACCTCCTCCTCGCTCACGTAGGCCCCCTGAAGACGCTGGAGGCGCGACGTCCCGAGCGGCTTGAAGAGCATGTCACCCTGCCCGAGCAGGCTCTCTGCGCCCGCCGTATCGAGGATGACGCGCGAGTCGGTCTGGCTCGAGACCGCGAACGCGATCCGTGACGGGACGTTCGCCTTGATCATCCCGGTGATGACGTCCACCGACGGGCGCTGGGTCGCGAGGACGAGATGGATGCCGACCGCACGCGACTTCTGTGCGAGGCGGATGACGCAGTCCTCCACGGCCTGGGGCGACACCATCATCAGGTCCGCCAGCTCGTCGATGACGACGAGGAGGTACGGCAAGGGCGCCTCGCCTCGAGCCCGGAAGGCGCGGTTCGCCTCGGGCAGGCTGCGCGCGCGGACGAGCGACAGCCGCTCGTAGCGCCGCTCCATCTCGGCGACGACGTTGTGAAGGACTGTCGAGGCCTCCTTCGGGCTCGACACGACCGGCGTCAGCAGGTGGGGAATCGACTCGTAGTAGCCGAGCTCGATCCGCTTCGGATCGATGAGGATCATGCGCACCTCGTCGGGCGTCGCGCGCAGGAGCGTCGAGGTGAGGATCGTGTTGATGCAGCCCGACTTCCCCGATCCCGTCGTGCCGGCGATGAGGAGGTGCGGCATGCGCGCGAGGTCGGTCCAGATGGCGTTCCCGGAGATGTCCTTGCCGAGCCAGACGGACAGCGGGCTCGCCGTCTGAGGCAGGTCGTCGTAGATGTCGCCGAGCGTGACGAGCTTCGGCGACGTGTTCGGGACCTCGACGCCGACCGCCTGCTTCCCCGGGATCGGCGCGAGGATCCTGATCTCGGTGGTGGCGAGGGCGTACGACAGGTCGTCGCGGAGGGCGGCGACCTTCGCCACCTTCGTCCCCGGCGCGAGCTGGAGCTCGTAGCGGGTCACGCGCGGGCCGGAGATCTGCCCCGTCACCGTGGCGTCGATCCCGAACTCGGCCAGCGTGCGCGCGAGGAGCTCGGCGGTGCGCGCGCCGGAGTCGCCGCTCGCGGCACGGGGTCGCCGGGGACGGCCGGAGAATCCCGCGGTCCGGGAGCTCGTACTCGGCGTGCTCGGACGACACGTCGAACACGCTCTCCGCGCTCCCGGTGCCGAGATCATGCGCGGACGGCGGGTCGACGACCAGCGGTGGCGGCTCGTCGGAGGATGCACCGACGACGTCCGGGTACGCCTCCGCACCGTCGAGAAGCCGGTGCTGCGGGCGGACGGGCTCCGCTCCGGGCGGCGCGTACGACTCCTCCGTCTGGGACTCGAGCGAGACCCAGTCGAGCGCGCGGCGGGTCTTCGAGCCGGCATGGCGGACGACGTGACCGGTGCGTCGAAGAATCGCGCCGGTCGACGCGCCGCTGACGAGGAGCGCGCCGCCGATCAGGAGCGCGCCGCCGACGATGGCGGCGCCCGTCTCTCCGATGAGCGCTGCGAGCGTCCCGCCGAGCGCGAGCCCGAGGAAGCCGCCCGAGTCCTTGCCGAGGACGGTCATGAGGCCGAGGAAGCCGACCCCCACCCCGAGCCGGAACGGCCGGACGTCGAGCAGGTCGCTCCGCGCGAGCATGAGGCCGCCCAGGGCGAGCAGCGCCAGCGGAAGCACGTACGCGGCGTTCCCGAGGAGAGAGTAGAGCGCGTCGGCCAGCCAGGAGCCCACGGCGCCGCCGTCGAGGCCGACGTAGAGGATCGCGGAGAGGACGAGCCCGAGCGCGCCGAGCGCGAGCCCGAGGAGCTCGTTCTCGTGCTGTGAGCGCGGTCGTCGCTGCGTGCGCTTCTTCACGCGCGAGGGGACGCGCGGCCGCAGCGGCCGCTTCCTCTTCCGGCTCGCCATGCCCCGACGATTCGCCGCGCGGGCGCCCGCTCCTGCGGGACATCGAAGGCAGGGAAGGGGCCTAGTGGCTCGGAGTCACGAGGAGCCTCGGGCCCGCGCTCGCTCGCGCGCCTCGGCGACGACGTGCTCCGCGTCGGCCCTGTTGCCGTAGCCGCGCGTCTCGACCTTCGCCTCCTCGAGGTCCTTGTAGACCTGGAAGAAGTGCTCGACCTCGTTCCGGAGCTCGGCCGGGATGTCGTGGATGTCGGTGATGCGCATCCAGGCCGGGTCCTTCAGGGGCACGCAGATGATCTTCTCGTCCGGCCCCTTCTCGTCGGCCATGTGGAAGACGCCGACGACCCGCGCACGGATGCGGCAGCCGGGGAACGTCGGCTCGCCGACGAGGACGAGGGCGTCCAGCGGGTCGCCGTCGCCGCCCATCGTGCCCTCGATGAACCCGTAGTCGGCCGGGTACGCCATCGACGTGAAGAGGCGGCGGTCGAGGACGATCGCGCCGAGCCCCGGGTCCAGCTCGTACTTGTTCCGTGAGCCGGACGGCACCTCGACGAAGACGACGACCTCGGTCACGGGCTGAGCCTACCGCCGCGCATGCGCGTCATCCGAGGCTCGCGATCCGCTCGACGAGCAGGTCGAAGAAGGCCTCCGAGTCCAGGTCGACCGCGACGTGCGCGTTCGGCGCGACGCTCGGTGCGGTTCCAGAGGTCGACGACCGTTCGCCCGCGTGTCAGCTCCGACTCGAGCTCGACCTCGACGTTGCGCAGCCGCGTCTCGACGAGCTCGGGGCGGATCACCTGCGCGACGGCGACGGCATCGTGGATCGGTGCGCCGTCCCAGCCGTAGGTGCGCACGGTGGTACTCGGTGAAGAAGACGTTGAGCTCGGCGACGAACGTCCCGATGCGGCCGGCGGCACGCAGGCGGTCCTCGACCTCGGGCCCGAGGATCGCCTGATGCGTGACGTCGAGACCGAGCATGGTGACGTCGAGGCCGCTCGCGAGAACGCGCGCTGCCGCCTCCGGGTCGCACCAGACGTTGAACTCGGCCGCCGGCGTGAAGTTGCCCTCGGCGATCGCGCCGCCCATGAACGCGATGCGCTCGATGCCGTCCGGCCCGTGCGTGTCGAGGTAGCGCGCGACGTTCGTCAGCGGGCCCGTGGGGACGAGCGTGACCGGCCGCCCGGCACCACGGATGCGCTCGGCCATGAACGAGATCGCCTCGTCCGCGGCGAGCGGCGTCGTCGGCGGCGGCAGCACCGGGCCGTCGAGGCCGCTGTCGCCGTGGACGTGCGCGGCGACGACGAGCTCGCGCTCGAGCGGCCGGTCGGCGCCCGCTGCGACGGGTACGTCCGTGCGCTCGACGAGCTCGAGGACGCGGAGCGCGTTCGCCGTCGTCTTCTCGAGCGTCTGGTTGCCGTACGTCGTCGTGACGCCGAGCAGCTCGACCTCCGGGCTCGCGAGCGCGAGCAGGAGCGCGATCGCGTCGTCGTGGCCCGGATCGCAGTCGAGGATGATCGGTGTGGGCGGCACGGCGGCAGTATCGTGCCGGTCGGGCATGGCAGGCGTCCGCGACAAGGTGCGCGACTTCGCGCTCTCGCTGCCGGAGGCGTTCGAGGACCACCCCTGGGGCGAGGACGTCGTCAAGGTGCGCGGCAGGATCTTCGTCTTCCTCGGGACCGGCGCGAGCAAGCGGCTGACCGTGAAGCTCGAGGAGTCGCACGCCCACGCGCTCTCGATCGAGGGCGCGGAGCCGACCGGCTACGGGCTCGGGACGTCGGGCTGGGTGACGCTGCCGCTGCGCGCGGAGGGTGTCACGATCGCGCTGCTGCGGGACTGGGTCGAGGAGAGCTATCGCATCGTGGCGCCGAAGCGGCTGCTCGCGGAGATCGACCGCGCTAGGCAGGGCGAGGATCGCGTCGACCTCGGCAGTCGGTCGGCAGCGACGGCTGGGCGCCGGGACGCGACGCGGCGATGCGCTCCCGCGGCGCACGCCCGCTCGAGCGACTCGTCGTAGTCGCGATCCTCGAGCAGCGACACGAGCAGGCAGGCCGTGAAGGCGTCGCCGGCGGCCGTCCCGTCGACCGCGTCGACCCGCGGCGGCTTCGCGCGCGCCACTTCCTCGCCGTCCTCCAGCAGGTAGGCGCCCTCCGCGCCGAGCGTCACCGCGACGAGCCCGTCGCGGCGGATCAGCGACTCCAGCTCGTAGCGGTTCACGACGGTGAGGTCGGGATCGACGGCGATCGGTCGCGCCAGGCGCGGCGTTCAGGCAGAAGACGCCGGTGCACGCTTCCCACGCCGCGGTCACCGCGGCGTCCGGGACCTCGAGCTGGCAGAGGACCGCGTCGTGCGCGGGCAGCCGACGTCGCCGAGCGTCGAGTTGGCGCCGGGCGCGACGACGATGACCGTGCTCGCCCGAAGCGTCGACGAGGATCGATGCGACGCCGGTCGGGGCATCCGAGACGGCGAGCGTCGAGCGTGACGCCCGCCTCCCGTAGCCCCCGGAGCGCCTCCTCCGCGAAGGCGTCCGAGCCGACAGCTCCCACGAGGGTCACGTCCGCGCCGAGCCGCGCGCACGCGACCGCCTGGTTCGCGCCCTTGCCGCCGGGGAAGCGCTCGAAGGAGGCATTCGTGACCGTCTCCCCCGCTCTCGGCAGCCGCTCGCAGCGCGCGACGAGGTCGAGGTTGACCGACCCGACGACCGTGATCCGGGGAGCCATGGCTCGAATCCTGGCATCTAGGGTTCCCGCGGTGGACGACAGGCTGCGGCCGCTGTGGGACTTCGCCGACCTCGATGGAACCGAGGAGCGCCTCCGCGCGCAGGCCGTCGACGAGACGACCGGCGCGGGTCGGGCCGAGGTCCTGACGCAGCTCGCTCGCGTCCAGGGGCTCCGCGGCTCGTTCGACGAGGCCGACCGGCTGCTCGACGAAGCCGTGGAACTCGCCGGCGACTCGCCCTTCGTCGCCGCCTGGATCGCAATCGAGCGCGGTCGCGTGCGGCGCTCGAGCGGCGCCGTCGACGAGGCTCTGCCGCTCTTCGAGTCGGCGTATGCGAGCGCGGTCGCGGCCGAGCAGTGGTGGCTCGCGGCGGATGCGACGCACATGGCCGCTCTCGCGGCGCCCGATCGCGCCAGCCTCCGGATCCTGGACGAAGCGCGGCCTCGAGCTCGCGGAAGCCCACGAGAGCGCGCGCTACTGGGCCGGCCCTCTCCTGAACAACCTCGGCTGGGACCACTTCGACGCGGGTGAGTACGAGCCGGCGCTCGACGCGTTCGAGCGGGCGCTGGCCGGCCGCGAGGAGGCAGGAGACGAGGGGCCGCTTCAGATCGCCCGCTACGCCATGGGCAAGACGCTGCGCATGCTGGGACGCTTCGACGAGGCGATCGCACGGCTGGAGCCTGCGGTCGCCTGGGCGACCGCGGAAGGCTCGCCCGACGGCTGGTTCCACGAGGAGCTCGCAGAGGCGTACGCAGGCGCCGGACGACCGGCCGATGCGCAGGAGCAGGCCAGGCTCGCGATCCCGCTGCTCCTCGAGGCGGACTCCGACTTCGGGCAGGACGCGGTCCGCTCCGGCCGGCTTCGGCTCCTCGCCGGCGACAGCCGGACGAGCTAGGCGGCCAGGGCGCGCAGGTCGTCCACGGTCGATCCGAGCAGCGTGTCGCGCAGGTCGAAGAGGCCGGCCCAGAGCGACGAGCGGTCCGGCGGCGCGTCGAGCAGCGCCGCCGTCGACAGGCCCTCGAGGGCGCGCACGAGCACCGCGAGCTCGAGGTAGACGGCCGTGACGCGGTTCGGGCACGCGCTGACTCCCGCCCGGTCGAGGATCGGCCGCCACTCGACGAGCTCCCCGGCACCGGGCCCTGCGTACCAGGAGCGGCCTTCGGCGCGCTCGGGCTCCAGCTCGAGGAGGTAGCGGGAGAGCGGCCGCTCGAGCCCCGCGAGCGCGGTCTCGACCCGGTCGGCGGCGCGTCTCAGGGCTGCCTCTCGCCCGCCGGCGGTTGCCGGCACTGCTTCGCCCTTCCCCCAACGCTCGAGCAGCCGGCAGAACGCGAGCGACGACGCCTCGCACGCGCGTAACTGCTTGACGAGCCGCGCCGCGGTCAGCTCGCTGGCGGCGTTCAGCTCGATGATGGAGTCCCAGCCGGGCATCAGATCTCGATCACGACCGGCAGCACCATCGGCCGCCGGCGCGTGCGGTCGTAGACGATCTGCCCGACCGCATCGTGGATGTGCTCCTGGAGGAGCTTGATCTCGGTCGCGTGCTCGGAGGCGAGCTGGCGGACGACGCGATCGGCCTCGTCCCGGAGCTCGTCGAGGAGCTCGTCGGACTCCGCGAACCCGCGCGCGATGAGCTCGGGCGGGGCGACGTCGCCGCCGTCGGAGGACGCGATCGTCGTGACCACGATGAGCACGCCGTCGTCGGCGAGCTTGCGGCGGTCGCGCAGGGCGACGTCCTGGACGTCCCCCACCCGCAGCCCGTCGACGAACGTGACGCCGGTGTCGATGCGATCGACGAGCCGCGCGCCGCCGCGCGCGACCTCCACGACCGACCCGTTCTCGGCCAGGATGATCCTGTCCTCGGGAACGCCGCCCTCGAGCGCGAGCTTCGCATGCGCTGCGAGCATCCGGTACTCCCCGTGGATCGGCATCACGTGCCGCGGGCGCAGGAGCGAGATCATCGTCCGCAGCTCCTCCTGGCACGCGTGCCCCGACACGTGCACCGGTGCGATCTCCTCGTGCAGGACCTCCGCCCCGGCCCGAGCGAGCTGGTTGATCGAGTCGTGCACGCGCAGCTCGTTCCCCGGGACCGGCTTGGCGGAGATGACGACGGTGTCGCCGGGGTTGATCTCGACCGCCTTGTGATCGCCGTAGGCGATGCGCGTGAGCGCGGACATCGGCTCGCCCTGGCTCCCCGTGCAGAGCACGAGCACGCGCTCCGGCGGCAGCTCGGCGGCCTCGTCCGGGTTGACGAGCGCGTCGTCCGGCAGCGAGACGTAGCCCAGGTTCCGCGCGATGTTCAGGTTCTTCCGCATCGACCGGCCGACGACCGCGACCTTGCGTCCGCACTCGATCGCAACGTCCGCGGCCTGCTGCATCCGGTGGATGTTCGAGGCGAACGAGGCGACGAGGATCTTCCCGGTCCGCAGCGGGAAGATGGTGCGGAACGCCTCGCCGACGAGCCGCTCCGAGCCGGTCGACCCCGGCCGCTCGGCGTTCGTCGAGTCGCCCAGGAGGAGATCGACGCCGCGATTGCCGATCTCGGCGAGCGTGCCGACGTCGGTTCGCAGCCCGTCGACGGGAGTGTGGTCGAGCTTCCAGTCGCCCGTGTGCACGACACGCCCCGCGTCCGTCTCGACCACGAGCGCGACCGAGTCCGGGATCGAGTGCGCGACGCGCACCATCTCGATCCGGAACGGCCCGATCTCGAGCGGCTCGTCCTGCGGTCCTGCCTCGACGAGCTCCGCCTTCTGGCCGAGGCCGTGCTCGTCGAGCTTCGACTTCACGAGCGCGAGCGTGAGCCGGGTCGCGACGACCTGCTCGACGTCCACCTCGCGCAGGAGGTACGGGAGCCCGCCGACATGGTCCTCGTGCCCGTGCGTGAGGATCACCGCGCGCACCGTGCGTCCCTCGAGGTAGCCGATGTCCGGCAGCAGGAGGTCGACGCCGAGGTGCTCGTCGCGCGGGAACGCGAGCCCCGCGTCGACGACGATCGTCTCCCCTCCCGCCTCGTACACGGTCATGTTCTTCCCGACCTCGCCGAGCCCGCCGAGCGGGATGATCCTGAGAACGTCGGCCATCGAGACGGAGTCTAGGCGTCCGTCGCGACCGCGCCCGCGAGCGCGGCGGGCCGCGTGGCGGGCTAGAGCGGGAACACGTCGACCGCGAACAGCTCGCCGTCGACCCGCTCCGCGTGGATCGAGACGTCGCCGTGCTCGCCCGCGAGCGTGTCGAGCGGCTCGATCGCGTCGTTCCCCACCTCTCCGTCGATCGTCAGCTCCCGCTGCCCGCCGACGACGCTCAGCTGGACCTCCGCGCCGTCGAGCCCCGGCAGCGGAACCGTGCGGACCGACTCGGCCGCCGCTGTCCACAACGTCCCGTCCGTCTTCGTCGCAGCCGCACGGTACGGCGGCGAGACGGTCGCCTCGAGGACGTCGGCCAGTGGGATGAGCGAACCGTCGGGAAGGTCGGTGGAGACGATGATCGTCCCGTCGTCGAGGACGAAGAACGTGACGCTGTCGCCGGGGAGGTCGGCGCAGTCCGCCGACGCGACCGCGTCCCAGGTCTTGCCGCCGGGCCCGGTCGTGACACCGGCGATCTCAGGGCCCTGCGGGCGGCCGAGACCCGCAGGGCCCTGAGCGCCGACAAGCGCGTCGAGGAGGTCCTGCGAGCGAGCCATGCCTACGCCGCCGCCGTCTGGAGCAGCCCCAGGCGCTCGAGGCAGCCGCGCACGGCCTCGCGCTCGTCGTCCGTCGCCTCGACGAGCGGCAGGCGATGGCCGCCGACCTCGTGCCCGAGGAGGTTGAGCGCGGCCTTGATCGCGATCGGGTTGGGAGCGACCCGAAGGAGGTCGATCGACGGACGCAAGTCGGCATCGAGAGCCCGAGCCGCCTCGACCTCGCCCGCGCGGAAGAGCCGGATCATCTCCTTCACCTGCGGACCGACGACGTGTGTATGGACGCAGACGCCGCCGACACCGCCGAGCTCGACGAACGGAAGGACGATATCGTCGTCGCCGGCGTACAGGTCGAGGCCGAGCTCGACGATCGCACGGGCTTGGTCGAGATCGTCGTTCGCCTGCTTGACGGCACGGACCGTCGGGATCCTGGAAAGCTCCGCGATCGTCTCCGTGTCGAGGTTCAGGACGACACGACCGGGGATGTTGTAGACGACGATCGGGCGGTCGGTGACGGCCGCGATCTCCTCGAAGTGCCGCACGATCCCGCGTGGCGGAGGCTTGTTGTAGTACGGAGTGACGACGAGGAGGCCGTCGACGCCGAGCTCGTGCGCGCGCTCCGTCAGGTGGACGGAGTGGCCGGTCGCGTACGTTCCGGTGCCCGCGATGACGGTCGCTCGGTCGCCGACCTCGTCGACTGCCGCCGCATACAGCTCGAAGCGCTCGTCGTCGGACAGCGTCGGCGACTCGCCGGTCGTCCCGGTGACGACGAGGCCGTCCGACCCGTTGTCGACGAGATGCGAGGCGAGCGCCCGGAAGCGGTCGAGGTCGACCGTCCCGTCCGCGCGGAACGGCGTCACGATCGCGGTCAGGATCTCGCCGAGCACCCGTGGCATCTTACGCCTCTGCCTCGCAGGCTTCTCCGTGGCCACCGACCGAAGGGGGAACGATGATCAAGGAGTTCCGGGACTTCCTGCTCCGCGGCAACCTGGTCGAGCTGGCCGTCGCGTTCGTCATGGGTCTCGCGTTCGCGGCGCTCGTCACCTCGTTCGTGGACGGCCTGATCATGCCGATCGTCGCGATGGTCTTCGGGAAGCCCGACTTCGGTGGGCTGACGTTCACGATCAACGACGCGGTGTTCCGTTACGGGGCGTTCATCACCGCGCTCATCACCTTCGTGACCACCGCGGCCGCGATCTTCTTCTTCGTCGTCAGGCCGATGAACGCACTCGTGTCACGCATCCAGAAGCCCGAGGAGGACGTGGTGCCGGACGAGGAGCGCCGGCACCAGGAGCTCCTGGCCGCGATCCGCGAGAGCGGGCGCTAGAGGAGCTCTTCGAGCCCGACGGTGAGCCCGGGAGGCAGCTCGCTCACCTTCTCGATCGCCAGCAGGACGCCGGGGACGAACGCATCGCGAGACGTTGTGTCGTGCCTAATCGTGAGCGTCTCCCCGGGCCCGCCGAAGATCACCTCCTGGTGCGCCACGAGGCCCGGCAGCCGAACCGAATGGATCGTCGGCTCGGTGCCCATGCGGGCAGCCGTGGCCTGAGCAGTGCCCGAAGGTGCGTCCACCTTCCCGTCGTGGTGGAGCTCGACGATCTCGGCGCGCGGGAAGACCTTCACCGCTTCGGCCGCCAGGCGCATCATGAGCACCGCGCCCTGCGCGAAGTTGGGGGCATGGAAGCACGGGATACCCGCTTCGAGGGCGCGCGCGTCGACGGCGACCGCGTCGAAGCCCGTCGTGCCGATGACGACCGGAACTCCGGCCTCGAGACAGCGGAACGTGTTCTCGACGGCCACCTCCGGGCGGGTGAAGTCGATCGCGACCTCGATCCCCTCGGGCACGAACTCGCGCTGCTTCACGACCTCGTGCCCCGCCTCCTCGAGCGCCGGCGCCAGCACGGAGCCGACCTTGCCCCGGGCGCCGAAGAGCGCGACGCGCATCTCCCTACGCCGCCTTCGCCAGTCCCGGGTCGACGTACGCGACCGCGCTGCGGAAGACCTCCTCGCTCGGACCGATCCCGGCCGCCGAGAAACGATCCGGTGCGAACAGCTCGCGCGCGAGCTCGGCGATGTCCGTTGCCGACACGGCGTCGATCCTGCGCACGACTTCGTCGATCTCGAGCAGCGGCGTGTCCGAGACGAGGGCTTTCCCGAGCCGCGTCATCCGGTTGGACGTCGACTCGAGCGAGAGCAGCAGCCGCCCCTTGAGGTTCTCCTTGGCGCGCGCAAGCTCGTCCGGGCGTACGTTCCCGGCGGCGACGTCCGCGAGCTCCGCGATCGCGATCTCGAGGCACTCGGCGAGGTTCTCCTCGCGCGTTCCGACGTAGAGCCCGACCTGTCCCGTGTCGTCGTACTGCGCGCCGTAGCTGTAGACCGAGTACGCCATCCCGCGCTTCTCGCGGATCTCCTGGAAGAGACGCGACGACGCGGAGCCGCCGAGGATCGCGTCGAGTGTCGACGCCGCGAAGCGGCGCTCGTCCGTCCGTTTGATGCCGGGTGCGGCGAGGCAGACGTGGTACTGCTCGGTGTCCTTGCGCTGGAACCGGAGGCCAGGCGGCGGGCGGCGGCGGACGCCTTTCCGGGCCGGCAGCCCCACTCCTGTGGCAACTCCGTTCCGCCGCTTCTCGAGGAGCTCGACCAGCCGTTCGTGGCGGATGTTCCCCGCCGCCGCGACGACGAGCCGCTCGCCGACGTACGCACGCCCGTGATACGCACTGAGCGCACGCCGAGAGACCGTCGAGATCACCTCGGCGCGGCCGATGACCGGCCGGCCCAGAGGGTGCGTCCCGAACACGGCCTCTGCCGCGAGGTCGTGGACGAGGTCGTGCGGCGTGTCCTCGACCATCGCGATCTCCTCGAGCACGACCTCGCGCTCGGAGTCGACGTCGACGAACAGCGGCCGATAGACCATCTCGGCCATGACGTCGACGGCCACCTCGAGCCGGTTGTCGGGAACGCGGGCGTAGACCATCGTCGTCTCGCGCGAGGTCGCCGCGTTCAGCTCTCCGCCGAGCTCGTCGAACGTCTCCGCGATCTCGAGCGCCGAGTACCTCGGCGTCCCCTTGAACAGCAGGTGCTCGATGAAGTGGGAGACGCCGGCGCGCGACTCGGGCTCGTCACGCGAGCCGGCGGCGACGAAGAAGCCGAGCGCGACCGACCTGACGCCGGGCAGCCGCTCGGAGATGACACGCTCGCCTGTCGGGAGCTCGGTCTGCTGATGCTTCGTCACGCCGCGGGATGGTAGCTCCGCGGAGATGAAGAGAGGGCGACCCGTGGGCCGCCCTCTCTCGTGTCGTTACGCGCGCTCGCGCGGACGGCCGCGGTCGCCGCGCCCGCCGCGACGGTCACCGCGCGGCCGCTCCTCGCGCTCCTCGCGCGGAGGCGCGTTCTTCGCCCGCTCGATGAGCTCCTCGGGCAGGACGAGGCCGCCGTTCTCGTGCTTCGCGACGAGCTTGAGGCCGATGCGCCCGCGGTCCTTGTCGACCTCCTGGACGACGACGTCGACGATGTCGCCGCGCGTCATCACGTCCTCGATGTGCGCCACCCGGCCCGGGCCCACGTTCGAGACGTGGAGCAGGCCGTCGGTGCCCTTCTTGAGCTCGACGAAGGCGCCGAACTGCGTCGTCTTCACGATCTTCCCGGTGTACGCGTCCCCGACCTCGGGCGACTTCGTGAGCGCCGTGATCGCGGAGATCGCCGCCTCGGCCTTCTCGCCCTCCGTGGCGTAGATGAGGATCGTGCCGTCCTCCTCGATGTCGATCTGCACCTCGTAGTCGCCCTCGAGCGAGCGGATCGTCTCGCCGCCCTTGCCGATGACGAGGCCGATCTGCTCCGGGTCGATCTTGACGGTCGAGATGCGCGGCGCGTGGCCGGCCATCTCGGTCCGCGGCTCCGGGAGCGTCGCGAGCATCTGCTCGAGGATGGAAAGCCGCGCCCGCTTGGCCTGCTCGAGCGCCGAGCGCATGATCTCCTGCGTCACGCCGGTGATCTTGATGTCCATCTGGAGCCCGGTGATGCCGTCCTCGGTCCCGGCGACCTTGAAGTCCATGTCGCCGAGGTGATCCTCCGCACCCTGGATGTCAGTGAGGATGACGTAGTCGTCGCCCTCCTTGACGAGGCCCATCGCGATGCCCGCGACGGGTGCGGTGATCGGCACGCCCGCGTCCATCAGCGCGAGGATCGAGCCGCACACGCCACCCATCGACGACGACCCGTTCGACTCGAGCGTCTCGGACACGATGCGGATCGTGTACGGGAAGTCCTCGAGCGCCGGGAGGATCGGCTCGAGCGAGCGCTGCCCGAGCGCCCCGTGGCCGATGTCCCGCCGCTTCGGGCCGCGCATGAACCCGGTCTCCCCGACGGAGAAGGGCGGGAAGTTGTAGTGGTGCATGAAGCGCCGGTTCTGCTCGCGGGAGAGGTCGTCGATCTTCTGCCCCTCCTTGGCCGTCCCGAGCGTGAGGAGACTCATCATCTGGGTCTGGCCGCGCGTGAAGAGCCCGGAACCGTGTGCGCGCGGGCTCACGGTCACCTCGCACTCGATCGGCCGGATCTCCTCCGAGGAGCGACCGTCCGGCCGCCGCTTGTCGACGGCGATCTTCTTGCGGACGAGGTCCTTGTACACCGACTCGAACGCCCGCTTGACGAACTGCTTCGTCTGCGAGTCCTTGACCGGAGCCTCGCCCTCGGCCGGCGCGGGGCCGACCGGGAACGGCAGCTCGATCTCCTCGAGGATGCGCTCGAGCAGGAGATTGCGCTTCGCCGAGCGGAGCTCCTTCGAGTCCTGCTCCGCATCCGTGAGCTCCTTGACGTCGTCGAGGAACTGCGCGCGGAGCGGCTCCTCGACGGCCGAGAGCCGCGCCTTCTCGAAGAGCGACGCGAACGCGGCGCGCACCTGCTGGCGCCGGACCATGTCGTCCTCGGTCGTCGACATCGAGATCGAGGGCGAGAGCTCCTCGACCAGGCCGTCGACCGGCGTCTGGGCCTCGCGCAGGCCGTGCTCGGCGATCGCGGCAGTGAGCGCCGAGCCGTGCGCAGCGCCGAGCTCTTCGGTGAGCTCCGTGTCGACCCACTTCGGCTTGCCGACCTGCGAGCGCAGGTCCTCGAGCGTCGCGCAGATCTTGCGGATCTCGGCATGGGCGAGCTCGAGCGCCTCGAGGATCGTGTCCTCGGGCACCTGGTCCGCTCCGGCCTCGACCATCGTCAGCCCCTCGCTGGTGCCGACGATGATGAGATCGAGCGTCGACTCCTCGAGGGCCTCGAGCGACGGATTGACGACGAGCTCGTCGTCGATGAGCCCGATCCGCACGGCGCCGACCGGCCCCATGAAGGGCAGCGGCGAGACCATGAGCGCCGCGGAAGCGCCGTTGATGCAGAGGATGTCGTGCGGCGTGATCAGATCCGCGGAGAGGACGGTGCAGATGACCTGCACCTCGTTGCGGAAGCCCTTCGGCCAGAGCGGCCGGATCGGGCGGTCGATCATCCGCGCCGTGAGCGTCGCGCGCTCCGTGGCGCGGCCCTCCCGCTTGAAGAAGCCGCCGGGGATCTTCCCGGCGGCGTACATCTTCTCCTCGACGTCGACCGTCAGCGGGAAGAAATCCGCGTCGGGCCGAGCGTCGGGACGGCCGACGGCCGTCGCGAGGACCATGGTGTCTCCGGAGCGGACGGCAACTGCCCCGTCCGCCTGCTTCGCGAGCTTGCCCGTCTCGAAGACGATCTCCTGATCGCCGACCTGGACGGACACCGTGGCGATGCGCCCGGTCTCAGAACCAGTCGCTGTGCTCATGTGAGGTATCCCTTCACCTTTCCTTCGTGTTCGGAAGGTGGAGGTTTGAGTCAGCCCCCAGCGGACGCGCGCCGGGGCTGGCTCAAACTTCCACCTCCCCTCGGTGGTCGTTCGGAGCCCTACCTACGCAGGCCGAGCTCCTTGATGAGGGCGCGGTAGCCCTCGATGTCCTTGCGCTGGAGGTAGTCCAGGAGCCGCCTGCGCCGCCCGACCAGCTTGAGCAGGCCGCGACGGGAGTAGTGGTCCTTCGGGTGCGTCCGCAGGTGCTCGGTCAGCTCCTCGATGCGCTTCGTGAAGAGGGCGATCTGGACCTGAGGGGAGCCCGTGTCGGCAGGCCCCGCACCGTGCTTCTCGACGACTTCCAGCTTGGCTTCCTTGGTGAGGGTCATACATCTCCTCCAGTAGACGACTCCGTAGTCCCAGCTCCGCGTGAAGGAAGGCACGCCGGGCCGCGACCGCGGTCATCGAGGATGGTAGCTGCCGGAGCCGCGCGTCGCATACAGCCCGGGGCCTACGATTCGCGGCCGTGCGAGCGGGAGTGGCAGCGGGGCATCCGGCGACGGCAGCCGTCGGCGCGGAGATCCTCTCCGACGGGGGGACCGCCGCGGACGCCGTGGTCGCGATGGCGCTCGCCTCGTGCGTCGCCGAGACGGTGATGAGCGGCCTCTTCGCCGGTTGTCATGCGATCGCGTTCGACGGGGTCCGCGTCACGAACGTGGACGGGTTCGCGGTCGTCCCGTCGGGCGACGAAGGCGACATGCTCGAGGTTCCCGTGCCGTTCGGCGACGAGATCGTCACCTACGCGATCGGACCGGCGTCGTGCGCGGTTCCCGGGCTGCCCGCGACGCTCGGAGAGCTCTCGGAGCGCCTCGGCCGGCTCCCCTGGAAGCGGCTCGTCGAGCCGGCGCAACGCCTTGCGAAGACGGGCGTCCCACTGCCCGAGATGCATGGCCGCTCGCTCGAGATGCTCGCCAACGTCTACGGGCGCGAGCGCGGGATCGATGTCTTCCTGAGGGACGGACGCACGCTTGCCCAGGGCGACCTCCTCCACCAGCCTGGCCTCGAGCAGGCGCTGGACGCGCTGGCCGACGAGGGCGCACGGAGTGTCTACCGCGGCACCCTCGCCGAGGAGCTCCTCGCCGTCGACGGCGTCACGCTCACCGCGGACGACCTCCGTGGGTACGCGCCGCGGTGGAACGAGCCCGTGGTCGTCGGCTTCCACGGGCTGCGCGTCGCCACACGCGGGGGCCTGTCGGGCGTCCCGGAGCTCCTTCCACGATTCCCACGGCTCGCCGGCCTCTCGCCCACCGAGCGTGTGCTCGCGCTCGTCGATGCACTGGAGACGAGCGAGGAGGGCGGCGAGCACACGACCAACATGGCGGCCGTGGACGCGCACGGGAGGGCGTGTGTGCTCACGCACTCGCTCGGCGTCGGCGCAGGGACGTGGCTCCCCGGCTTCGACGTCCAGCTGAACAACCTGCTCGGCGAGTCCGACATCGCAGTCGGCGACCCCCGGCCCGGCGATCGCCTCGAGAGCCGGATGGCCCCTGCGCTCGCGTTCGACTCTGACGGCCTCGTGCTCGCGATCGGCGCAGCCGGCGCGACCCGGCTACGGACCGCGCTCGTCACCGTGCTCGCCGGTGTCCTGGAGGAGGGCCGGACCCCGGAGGAGGCGGTCGCGCTCCCGCGAGTCCACCCCACGCCGTCCCTGGTCGACGTCGAGCCCGGCGTCGACGAGCGCGCGCTGGTGACGCTCGAGGAGGCCGGCCGGACCGTCCGTCGCTGGGAGCGGCTCCACCACTACTTCGGCGGCGTCGGCTGCGTCGGCCGCGACGGGGCTGCCGGAGACCCGCGGCGCGACGGCGCCGCGGTGCGGCTCTGACGGAACGCGGGTGACTGTCACCAGAGGTGACAGTCACCGTGCTTCTGTCCGGCTACTTGAGCAGGAGACCGTCGATGCGGCGCGACGCAAGCGCCATCCCGACGAGCCCGAGCGCGAGCAGGTACGCGACGTTCACGAGCTGGTACGCGCCCACCGAGCCCATGCAGAGCGAGCGGACGAGCTCGATGCCGTGGTACAGCGGCAGCGCGCGGACGATCCATTCGAGGACCTCCGGGTACACCGTGATGGGATAGAAGGTCGCGGAGAACATGAACATCGGCAGCATGATCAGCTGCAGCAGGTCGAAGTCCTTCCAGTTCCGCATCCAGGTGACCGCCGCGATCCCGGCCCCCGCGAACCCGAAGCCGATCACGAAGCACGCGGGCAGCGCGAGGATCCCCCACCACGACTGCACGAGGCCGAGCGCGGTGATGACGATGAGGAACGCCGC
Source organism: uncultured Actinomycetes bacterium (assembly GCA_963770595.1). Taxonomy (GTDB): domain Bacteria; phylum Actinomycetota; class Thermoleophilia; order Gaiellales; family Gaiellaceae; genus GMQP-bins7. The sequence goes on from CAVYQG010000001.1 coordinate 400,660, forward strand.
CGAGTAGAGCGACGCACGGACCACCGCCCACATCGTCTCCCCGGTCGCGACGTCCTTCGGCCCGACCGGCGTCGAGAGCATCGCGTCGTAGACCTTCCCGTAGCGCAGCTTCCAGAACACGTTCGTCGCGTCGTAGAACGCGCCGTTCATCGCCGACGCCGCGAGCAGCGCGGGCGCCACGAACGCCGCGTACTCGATCACCTCGCCGCCCTCGGTCACGTCGCCGTAGAACCGCTGGAGCGGGTAGACGAAGAAGAAGAGGTAGAAGAGCGGCTCGAAGAAGCCGGAGAAGAGGATCATCCACGTCCGCCGGTAGACGAGGACGTTCCGCTCGACGATGAGCAGGCCGCCACCGAATCGCCTCGGCTGCGCGGTCAGCGGCGCGCGGACGACGTAGTCGGTCACGGGACGGTCACAGGACGAGTCGCTTCCGGTACGTGTAGCGCGCCGCCGCGAGCCCGGCGGCGATGAACGCGACCAGGTACGCGAGGTGCCCGAGCGCGCTCCAGAGCTCGACGTCGCCGAGCGTCAGCTGGCGGCAGAGGTCGACCCCGTGCCACACCGGCGTGACGTACGCGACGGCCTCGAGCACCCTCGGCAGGTTCTCCACCGGGAAGAACGTCCCGGAGAAGAGGAACATCGGGAGGATGATGAAGCGGAAGATCGCGACGAACGAGACCTCGGTCTCCGTGTGCGCCGCCCAGGCCGCGATCGGGCACGAGAACGCGAGCCCGACCAGGACCGCGACCGGGATCGCGAGGATCCCGAGCGGCGACTCGACCGCCCCGAAGGCTGCGATGACGGCGATGTAGACGGCCGACGTGGCGAGCAGTCGCGCGGCGACGAACGTCTGGTGGCCGAGGATGACGTCGCTCACGCGTAGCGGCGTCGCGAGCATCGCGTGGTACTGCCGGTCCCACTTGATCGCCGAGAGGACGGGCCAGCTCGACTCGAAGGTCGCGAGCTGCATCGCGGTCGCGGCGAGCAGCCCGGGGGCGACGAACGTCAGGTAGTCGACGGTCTGGCCGTCGTACGTGACGTCGTTCAGGAACTGGCCGAGCCCCCAGCCGAGCGCGAGCAGATAGACGATCGGCGTCACGACGCTCGTGACGGCCGTGCCGCGCCAGACGCGCTTGTACTGGGCAACGAAGAACTCGAGCGGGCGGAGAGCGAGCGCGACCGATGTCATTCGTCGACCAAGGTTCGGCCGGTCAGGTGGAGGAAGACGTCCTCGAGCGTGCTCCGGCGCACGAGCACGCTGTCCGGGACGAGGCCGCGTTCGTGCAGCGTGTGCGCGGCGGCGTCTCCGTCCTCCGTGTAGAGCAGGACGCGATCCGGGAGCGACTCGATCCTCGAGACGTGGCCGTCCGTCCAATAGCCGAGATCCTCGGGCCGGCCACCGTTCGAGAAGCGCAGCTCGACGACCTCGCGCGTCGCGTAGCGCTGGATGAGCTCGCGCGGTGAACCCTCGGCCACGATCTTCCCGCGATCCATGACCACGAGCCGGTCGCACAGCTGCTCCGCCTCGTCCATGTAGTGCGTCGTCAGCACGAGCGTCACGCCCGACTGCTTGAGGCGATAGAGCCGGTCCCAGACGACGTGCCGCGCCTGCGGGTCGAGCCCGGTCGTCGGCTCGTCGAGGAGCATCACGTCCGGGTCGTTGACGAGCGAGCGCGCGATCGTCAGCCGGCGCTTCATCCCGCCCGAGAGCGGCTCGACCTTGTCGTCGGCGCGCTCGGTGAGCTGGACGAACTCGAGCAGCTCCTCCGCGCGCGGGGCGAGCTGCTTGCGCGGCAGGCCGAAGTAGCGGCCGTAGATCACGATGTTCTCGCGGACGGTGAGCTCCATGTCGAGCGTGTCCATCTGCGGGACCACGCCGAGCCGGCCGCGGATCTCGACGCCGTCCTTCGCGGGATCGAGGCCGAAGACGCTGAGCGTCCCTTCGGTCACGGGCGACACGCAGCCGATCATGCGCATGGTCGACGTCTTCCCCGCCCCGTTCGGTCCGAGGAAGCCGAACGCCTCGCCCTTCCGGAGGTCGAAGTCGATCCCGTCGACGGCTGTGAAGTCGCCGAAGCGCTTCACGAGCCCGCGCGCGTGGATGAGTGAGTCGCCGCCCTCGCCTGCCACGCGCCCCAGGCTAGCTATCCGCGAGCGGCCTCCGTGCGGAGCGTGTCGCCTCGACGTCCCGGGCGATCTGCTCGACCAGGGCGGCCTCCGAGTCGAATTTCTCCTCGTCCCGAAGGCGCTCCCAGAGCTCGACCACGAGCCGCTGCCCGTACAGGTCCCCCTCGAAGTCCAGCAGGTACGGCTCGATCCGTCGTTCGGTCCCGCCGTAGTGCGGGTTCGTCCCGATCGAGACGGCCGCGCGCTGGCCCCGGGCCGCGCCCGCGTAGATGCCGTACCGCGGCACCGCGAGGTCCGGCTCGAGCAGGAGGTTCGCGGTCGGGTAGCCGAGCGTCCCTCCGCGCTGGTCGCCGGCGACGACCGTCCCGTCGAGCTCGAACGGCCGGCCGAGCATGCGCGCCGCCGTGACGACGTCCCCCTCGCCGAGGGCCGCGCGGATCGCGGTGGACGAGACGCCCTCGACCTCGCCGGGCACGTGCACCTCGAGCCCGAGCCCGCGCAGCTGGTCGAGATCGCCCGAGCGCCGGACGCCGAAGCGGAACTCCTCCCCCGCGACCACGGCCTCCGCGCCGATCGCGAGCAGGTAGCGCTCCGGCGAACTCCTCCGGCTCGAGCCGCTGGAGCTCCGGCGTGAAGGCCGCGACGAGCACGTCGTCGACCCCCGCCTCCACGATCAGCTCGAGGCGCCGCTCGAGCGTCGTCAGCAGCTCGACGCGGTTGCCGAGGGCGATCCGCGGGTGCGGGTCGAACGTGATCACGGTCGAGCGCAGCCCGGTCGCGCGCGCCGCCTCGAGCACCGCCTGGTGCCCGCGGTGGACGCCGTCGAAGCTCCCGATCGCGACGGCGCGCGGGACGCGCTCGAGGGCGGTCGGCGTGTGGACGACGCTCATCCGAGCCTCGCGAGCGCCTCGTCGGGAGGGATCACGCGCTCCTCGTCCGCTTCCTCCACGGAGAACGGCCCGACCTCGGTCCGACGCAGCGTCCGGCAGTGCCCTCCGAGCGCCTCCGCGATCGCCCGGACGTAGGTCCCGGACGACACCAGGAGGTTCAGGGACGCGACCCCCGCGGCGTAGCTCTCGAGCGTCAGCTCGTGCACCGTCGAGCGCCGTACCGGCATCTCGACGGCGACGCCGCGGCGATGCAGCTTGTACGCCCGCTCCCCGTCGATCTTCACCGCAGACGCCGCCGGGATCGGGAGCTCGATCACCCCACGCAGCGGCTCTAGCCGACTGTCGAGCTCGGCCGCAGAGGGAGGCTCGTGCTTCTCCACGACGTCGCCCTCGGGATCGCCGGTCGAGGTGCGCGCGGTGAGGTCGATCTCGGTCAGGTAGCGCTTGTCGAGGCCGACGAACCGCGGCTGGAGGCGGGTCGAGGCGCCGGAGAGGAGCAGCAGCAGCCCGGTCGCGAACGGGTCGAGCGTCCCGGTGTGCCCCGTGCGTGCCCGGGTCCGGCGCCGCACCGCGGCCACGATGTCGAACGACGTCGGCCCCGCGGGCTTGTCGACGAGGACGATCCCGCTCGGCTCCAGCCCTCGAGGCGGCACGTCTCAGCCCTGGGCTGCTGCCGCGGCGCCGACCTGCTCGGTGACCTCGCGCACGATGAACTCCGTGAGCTCGTCGACCGACAGGTCGCTCGAGAAGCCGGCCGCCTGGCGGTGTCCGCCACCGCCGGACTTCCGGGCGATCACGCTGACGTCGACCTCGTCGACCGAGGAGCGTAGCGACACCTTGCGCGCGGGGCCGCCCTCTCGAGGCGGCTCGCGGATGAGCGCCGACACGACCGAGCCCTCCACCGAGCGGAGGACGTCGATGATCCCCTCCGAGTACGGCTCGGTCGCGCCCACGGCCTCGAAGTCGTCGCGCAGGAGGTGCGAGACGACGATCTCGCCGCCCTCGAGCACCTGCGCGCGGTCGAGCGCCCGCGCGAGCAGCTTCAGCTTCGCGAACTGGACGTTCTCGTAGACGCCCTGGAACACGCGGTGCACGTCCGCTCCCGCCTCGACCAGCTCGGCGGCGAGCCGCAGCGCCTTGGGCGTCGTGTTCGAGTACTGGAAGCGGCCCGTGTCGGTGACGAGCGCGATGTACAGCGCCTCCGCGATCTCCGGCGTCAGCGCGACGCCGAGCTCGTGGAAGACGTCCGCGAGCACCTCTCCCGTCGAGGACGCCTCGGCCACCACGAGGTTCACGTCGCCGAAGCGCGGGTTGTCGTGGTGGTGGTCGATGTTGATCGTGAACGGCGCCTGCTCGACCACGCCCGGCTCGGCGCCGACGCGACTCGGGCTCGCGCAGTCGACGGCGACGAGGGTGCGCTCGGCGGCATCGGCCGGGAGCGCCCGCAGGAGCCCGCGCTCGTCGAGGTCGAGGAACCGGTACTCGCCCGGGAGCGGCGCTGCACCGCCGAGGAACATGACCGAGTCCTTCCCGAGCGCGACGAGCGCGAGCTGCATCGCGAAGAGCGACCCGAGGGCATCCCCGTCGGGCGCCTCGTGCGACGTCACAGGAAGCGGTCGCGCTCGCGGAGCGCGGCCACCACCGCCGTCATGTCATCCCGCATCGTCACGTTGTTCCTCCGGAGCGAGCTCGTCGATGATCTTGGTGAGCCTGACCCCTCGCTCGACCGCGGGATCGTATTCGAACGTCAGGACCGGGGTCCGGCGCAGGCGGATCGCGCGGCCGATCTCCGCCTGCAGGACGCCCTTCGCCGCCTCGAGGCCCTCGAGCGTCCGCCGCTGCTCGTCCTCCGAGCCGAGCACGCTGACGTAGACGGTCGCGTGCGAGAAGCCCTTCGCGGCCTCGACCCCGGTCACGGTCACGAACCCGATGCGCGGGTCCTTCAACGTCGGCAAGGTGTCCGACAGCACCTGCCGGATCGCCTCGTTCACGCGCCGTCTGCGATCACTCACCGGGGACCACGACCTCCCGATCAGCGCGGACGAGCTCGTAGTCCTGCGAGCCGAGATGCCGCACGACGGCGTCGAGCAGCTCCTGGAGCTCGCGGTGGCCGCTCGAGGCGCAGGCGACGGTGAGCCGCGCGCGCTGCCAGAGGTCGTGGAAGTCGACCTCCGCGACCGAGGCGCCGAAGCGCTGGTGCAGCTGCGCCTTCGCGGACTTCAGGTGCTTGCGCTTGCCCTTGAGCGACCCCGACTCCGGGAAGTGGAGCTCCACCGTGAGGATCCCGACGTAGCCGGTCGACACGGTGGTCATCGTAGGGGCGACCCTTGGGTCGCCCGAGGGAGGCAAGCCTCGCCCCTACTCCTCGGAGGCCGATTCCTCCACCGCAGGCGCGGGTGGTGCGTCGAGGTCGGTGCGCTCGACCTGGCGCGTCTCGTACGCCTCGAGGATGTCGCCTTCCTTCACGTCGTTGAAGCCGTCGAGCAGGATGCCGCACTCGAAGCCCTCGGCCACCTCGCGCGCGTCGTCCTTGAAGCGCTTGAGCTGCGCGATCGAGGTCTCGATGATCACGGTCCCGTCTCGGACGAGGCGCACCTGCGCGTTCCGGCGGACCACCCCGGACGTGACCATGCAGCCGGCGATCGTGCCGAGCCGTGAGACCTTGAAGAGAGCGCGCACCTCGGCCTCGCCCAGCGTCTCCTCCGTCTGGACGGGCGAGAGCATCCCGACGAGCGCCTGCTGGATGTCCTCGGTGAGCTGGTAGATGACGCGGTACGTGCGGATGTCGACGCCCTCGCGCTCGGCGAGCTGGCGCGCGTCGGCGCTCGGCCGCACGCTGAAGCCGACGACGAGCGCGTCGGACGCGGACGCGAGGTTGACGTCGTTCTCCGTGATCCCGCCGACGCCCGTATGGATGACGTTCACGCGCACCTCGGGGTGCTGGATCTTCTGCAACTCGCCGAGCAGCGCCTCGACGGAGCCCTGCACGTCGCCCTTCAGGACGATGTTCAGGTCCTGCACCTCGCCCGCCTGGAGATCGTCGTGGAGCGTCTCCAGCGAGACACGGCGGCGCGGGCGCTGTGCGAGCTGCTCGCGACGTAGGCGCTCGGCGCGGAGGTTCGCCAGGTGCTTCGCCTGGCGCTCGTGCTCGACGACGCGGACGAACTCGCCTGCCGTCGGCGGGTGCTCGAACCCGAGCACCTCGACCGGCTCGCCCGGCTTCGCGTCCTTGACCTTCTCGCCACGGTAGTCGTTGAGCGCGCGCACCTTGCCGGACGCGTCGCCGGCGACGATCGCGTCGCCGACCCGCAGCGTCCCGCGGTGGACGAGGACGGTCGCAACCGGCCCGCGCCCGACGTCGAGACGCGACTCGATGACGACGCCCGAGGCATCCGCTCCGGGATTGGCGCGCAGGTCGAGCTCGGCGTCGGCGACGAGCAGGATCTTCTCGAGCAGGTCGGCGAGGTTCGTACGCTCGCGCGCCGATACCTCGGAGAACTGCGTCGAGCCGCCCCAGTCCTCGGGCTGCAGACCCTCTGCGGCGAGCTCGCTCTTGACGCGATCAGCGTTCGCGTCGGCCATGTCCATCTTGTTCACGGCGACTACGATCGGCACCTCGGCCGCGCGTGCGTGCGAGATCGACTCCTTCGTCTGCGGCATCACGCCGTCGTCGGCGGCGACGACGAGGACGGCGATGTCCGTCACCTTCGCGCCGCGGGCGCGCATGGCCGTGAAGGCCTCGTGGCCGGGCGTGTCGAGGAACGTGATCTTCCGCCCGTCGACGTCGGCCTGGTACGCGCCGATGTGCTGCGTGATGCCGCCGGCCTCGGTCTCGACGACCGACGCCTCGCGGATCGCGTCCAGGAGCGTGGTCTTGCCGTGGTCGACGTGCCCCATGATCGTGACGACCGGCGGGCGCGGCGCGAGATCCTCCTCGGCGTCCTCGAAGGCGGTCGGCTCGAGCTCCTCCTCGGCGGCGTGCTTGATCGTGATCTCGCGATCGAGCTCCGTGCCGATGACCTCGACCTCCTCGTCGGAGAGCGACTGCGTCGCCGTGCGCATCTGCCCGAGTCCCATCAGGATCTTGATGAGCTCCGGCATGGGGACGCCGAGAGCCTGCGAGAGGTCCTTGACCGTGACGCCCGACTCGACGGTGACGGGGCCGGTGGGCGGCGCTACCGGTTGCTGCTGCCTCGGGGGCCCGACGGATGCGTCGCGGCCCCGGGGCTGACGGCCCTGGCTGCGGGCGCCGCCGCCCTCGATGACGACGCGACGCTTCCGCCCGGCCGACCCACCGCGCGGGCGGATCGGGCGGTTGGGTCCTTTGCGTCCGTCAGCCATCAGCGTTCAAGTGTAGAGGCGTCTCCGCCTCAGTCCTCGTCCGATCCGGCCTCGGCCTCCGCGACCGGCTCCGGCGACTCGTCGCTCGCCGCCAGATCGTCCGCCGGCTGCTCCACCTGAGCGGCGACCGCTGCGAGCTCCTCGTCCTCGACGTCCTCGCTGACCTCCTCGGCCGCTTCGAGGCGGGCTCCGTGCCCGTGAGCGCCTGGTGCGCCGGGACGCCGCAGTACCGGGAGCCCGGCTCCGCCGCGTTCGGGCAGCGCTTGCCGTTCGAGAGGATCGCGGCACAGCGACCGGAGTAGTCCTCGCCGGCGCCGTCGCCGACGAAGGCCGCCTCTGCCTCCGCCTGCGCGAACTCGGTCTCGGACTGGATGTCGATCTTCCAGCCGGTCAGGCGGGTCGCAAGGCGGGCGTTGAGCCCCTCCTTGCCGATCGCGAGCGCCAGCTGGTCGTCGGGCACGACGACGGTCGCCTCGCGCGTCTCGTCGTCGATGTAGACCTCGCGCACGCGTGCGGGCGATAGCGCCTTCGCGACGAACCGAGCCGGCTCCGTGTTCCAGGGGATGATGTCGATCTTCTCGCCGCGGAGCTCCGACACGACCATGCGGACGCGCGAGCCGCGCGGCCCGACGCACGCGCCGACCGGATCGACGCCCTGCTGGTGCGACTCGACGGCGATCTTCGAGCGGTACCCGGGCTCGCGAGCGACGCCGCGGATCTCGACCAGCCCGTCGGCGATCTCGGGCACCTCGAGCTCGAAGAGCGCGCGGATGAGCTCCGGGTCGCGTCGCGAGAGGATGACCTGCGGGCCCTTCGTCCCCGAGCGCACCTCGGCGATGACCGCCTTGATGCGCGAGCCCTGCTCGTAGCGCTCGCCGTCCACCTGCTCCGAGCGCGGGAGCAGCGACTCGACGCGGCCGAGGTCGACGAGGACGTTGTTGCGGTCGCCCGCCTGCTGCACGATCCCGGTGACGACCTCGCCCTGCCGGTCGATGTACTCGTCGTACATGATCGCGCGCTCCGCTTCGCGGATGCGCTGCTGGATGACCTGCTTCGCCGTCTGCGCGGCGATGCGGCCGAAGTCGTCGGGCGTGACGTCGGCGCGCACCATCTGCCCGTCCGGCACCTGCGACCAGTCGAGGTCGAGGTCCTCGTCGGCGACGAGCGTGTGCTGGCGCTCCCCCGTCTCCTCCTCGATTCGCTCGAGCTCCGTGATCCGTGCCTCGCGCGCCTCCTCCACGAGGCGCGTCTCCACGTCTTCTGGGATCTCGATCGAGTGCACGCGGAACTCGCCCTCGCCGTCGAGCTTCACCTCGGCGTGCCTGGCGGCGCCGGGCGTCTTCTTGTAGGCCGCGAGCAGCGCGTCCTCGAGCGCGGAGACGAGGACGCCTTCCTCGATCCCCTTCTCCTGCTCGATCGCGTGCAGGGCCTCGATGATCTCCTGACTCATGTGGTCAACCCCTCGTCGATCAGATTCGCCCGCACGATGTCCTCGTACGGGATGTGCACGTCAGCGGTCGGTGTGCTGAGAGTCAGGGCGCGGTCGGCGGCGTCCGCTACCTCGCCCTTGAACCTGGTGCGGCCCGCGACGGGCGTGCCCGTGCGAACCGAGACGCTCCGGCCGCGCGCCGCCGCGAAGTGCTCCGGCTTGCGGAGCGGGCGCTCGGGGCCGGGCGACGACACGTCGATCGTGAACTCGGCGCGGTAGTCGTCGAGCAGGCGCGTCACGCGAGCGCAGAGCTCGTGGTCGACGCCGTCCGGGTGGTCGACGTAGACGCAGAAGCGGCTCGGCGAGACCAGCTCGACTGCGAGCACCTCGACGCCGGACAACGCCTCCTCGACCTTCGGAGCGATGTCGTCCTGGAGCGTCCTCTCTCGTGTGTGCGTCGTCGTCATTCGGTCCCCTCAAAGCAAATGGGCGCAGCGCGCCCATTTCGTCGAAGCCGGTGAAATGTGGTGCGACCCAGGATAGCACCGTGTGCGCCCGGCCTCAGGACACTGCGACGAGCGCGACGCCGGCGACGACGAGTGCCGCGCCGGCCACGCGCGCAGGCCCGACGCGCTCCTTCAGGACGAGCGCGCCGAGCCCGACCGCGAAGAGGACGCTCGTCTCGCGGACCGCCGCGACGCTCGCCGCCGACGCCAGCTCCAGCGCGGCCAGCACGAGCGGCGTAGGCGGCGAACGACGCGACGGCCGCTGCGAAGGTCACCGGCCGCAACTCCGACCGTACGCTCGACCGGCCCGCCGCGGCGACCTGCCACGCGATGCCCGCGATCGCGACCGGAAGCAGCACCAGCAGCAGGTACGGCGACCGGAGCCGCGTGCTCGATGCCCTCGGCGTCGGCGAGCGTGTAGCCCGCGATGCTCGCGGCGATCGCCAGCGCGAGCACGACGCCGCGCGGGTCGGTGTCGCCGCGGAGCCCGCGCACGAGCACGACGCCTCCGCCGACGAGGAGGACGCCGAGTGCCTGCGAGGGGCCGAGCGCTTCTCCGGCGAGGAGCGAGCCGGCGAGGACGAGGACCGGCGCGACGCCGCGCGCGACCGGGTAGACGAGGCTCAGGTCGGACCGGCCATACGCGCGTACGAGCAGGCCGAAGTAGACGAGCTCGAGCACGGACGAGACCGCGATCCAGGGCAGCGCCGCGGCCTCGACCCTCCACGTCGCCAGCGCGACTGGCGTCGCGAGCACGACCGAGAGCGCAAGAGCGACGCTCGTCGTGGCGCGGACGTCGCGGGCGCCCGCGAGCAGGGTGTTCCAGCCGGCATGGAGCACCGCGGCGCCCAGTGCGAGCGCGAGCGCGGATGCCGGCACGGCTAGCCCTCGAGGACGATCGTCACCGGGCAGTCGTTCACGAGCGAGACGCCCGGGCGGGAGCCGACGACCCCGCAGGAACGGACGTGCGGCCTGTCACGACGTGGCGGCCGGGACGACCGCGCTCATCACGCAGTTGCCCTTGCCCTTGGAGCGCTCGTAGCTGAACCCGAGCCGCTCGTACATGGTCCTGGTGGCGTTGTAGAGGAACGACGCCGAGGTCTTCTTGCCCTCGGGCAGGTCGTGCGGGTACGCCTCGACGAGGCCGCCTCCCGCCGCGGCGATCAGCGCCAGCGCGCCCCGTACTGCGACCGCGGCCATTCCCGCGCGCCGGTATCCGCTGTCCACGAACAGGCACGTGATCCGGTAGTCCGGCATCCGGGCGACGCCTTTCTCCCACTCCTTGCGGTGGTGGATGTTCCATAGCTCGGGGACGGTCCCGAACTGGGCCCAGGCGACCGCGACATCACCGTCGAATACCAGCGCGGCGTGCGCACGGCCGGCCTCGACGAGATGCCGCTTGAACTCGCGATGGCCGAGCGCCCTGCGCTCCTCGTCGGAGTCCGGGTGGCGGTGGAAGTACGTGCACCAGCAACCGCCCCACACACCGTTGTGCCGCTCGGCCAGATCCGCGAACGCATCCCACGTCCGCATGCTCAGGGGCTCGATCCGGTAGCCGTCCACCATCAGGGTGCCCATGCGCAGACGGTATCGGCTGGTTGACACACCCCCGCTTGCGTGGGCATGTGAGGCGCGGCGGTGTGTGCTCAGAGGCCCCCGATGCCGGGGCTACATGTCGAGAACGATCGTGACCGGCCCGTCGTTGACGAGCGAGACGGCCATACGCGCACCGAACACGCCGGTCTGGACGTGAACGCCGAGTGCGCGAAGGGCGTGGACGAAAGCCTCGTAGAAGGGCTCGGCCACCTCGGGTCTCGCCGCCTTCGAGAAGTCGGGCCGGGTTCCCTTCTGACGCCTGCTATCGGCGAGCAGCGTGAACTGGCTGACCACGAGCGCCTCGCCTCCGACGTCGACAAGTGAGCGGTCGAAGCGGCCTTCCGCATCGGGGAAGATCCGCAGTCGCGCGACCTTGCCGGCAAGCCGCTCGGCTGCGTCCGCCGCGTCGTCGACACCGACCCCTACCAGCACGACGAGCCCCGGGCCGCACCGGGCGACCACGTCGCCGTCGACCGCCACCGAGGCCTCGCTCACGCGCTGCACGACGACGCGCACCGATCCATTGTGGTGCCGGTTCAGGAATCGCGCGCCACCGGTCGATACACACGAGGTGGAAGCCGCCCACCAGCACTGGCCTGCGCTCGGGGCTCTCCTCGTGCGCGAAGGCGTGATCTCCGAGGACGACCTCGAAGCCGCCTTGCTCCAGCAGCGGATCGTCGGCGCGAAGCTCGGGAAGATCCTCGTCGACAGGGGTCTCGTGACGGCGGAGGAGCTCGAGGACGCGCTCGCCCACCAGCTCGACGACCCGCACCTCGAGCACGTGGACGAGGGCTCATCCGTACCGCTTGAGCTCGCACCCGAGTCCGACGCGACGCCCGCGGGCCACGACCTCTTCGACGACCTCGCGGACGAGGACGAGCCGCAGATGCCGCTCCTCGGCACGCTGCTCCTACGCGACGCCCTGGTGACCGAGGACGAGCTCGAGTCCGCGCTCGACGAGCAGCGCTCGACGGGAACGCGGCTCGGCGAGATCCTCGTCGCGCGCGGCAGCGTCACGTCGGAGCACGTGTGCCGCCGGCTCGCGGAGCAGCACGACCTGGACTTCGCCGAGGTCACGCCCGCCGAGGTCGACGCGGAGGCCGCGCGACTCCTTCCGGAGGACGTCGCGCGCGAGCGCTCGATCCTCCCGCTTCGCTTCCTGGCCGAGGGGCCACTCCTTGTCGGTCTCGCCGACCCCACGAACGTCTTCCAGGCCGACCGGCTCCGGCTCGAGCTCGGGATCCCGCTTCGCTTCGTCGTCGCGACCCCGGAGGCGATCGCAGCGGCGATCGACTACGTTCACGGCGTCGTCGCGGCGGAGCAGGCGCCAGAGCAGGCCGTCGAGCCGCCCACGACGGACGCCGCTGCCGAGGTCGAGCCGGCCGGAGGCGAGCGGAGCCCACACCGCACTGGCCTCCGCTCGGGACACTCCTCGTCCGCGACGGGCACGTGACCGACGAGGAGCTCGACGCCGCGCTCGCCCAGCAGCGGATGTCGAACAAGCGTCTCGGCGAGATCCTCGTCGAGCGCGGCCTCGCCTCGCCTGCGCAGATCACCCGCGCGCTCGCGGAGCAGCACGAGCTGCCGTTCCTCGAGCTCGGCGGCGAGCTCGACGACGAGGTGGCGGAGCGACTGCCCGAAGACCTCGCGCGCCGCTTCTGTGCGCTACCCGTGGACAGGCTCCCCGACGAGTCGCTGCTCGTCGCCGTCGGAGATCCCACGAACGCGCTCCAGGCGGAGGAGATCCGACTCGCGCTCGACGTACCCGTCCGCTTCGGCGTCGCGGATCCCGCTGACATCGAGCAGGCGCTCGCACGCGTGCACGAGCAGGCGCTCGCGGTCGTCGAGGTCGAGGACGACGCACGACCGTCCTCGAGGTCAGTGCGGCCGAGGAGCTGCAGCTGGACGACGCGCTCCGCCGGGCGCTCTCGCTGGGCGCCACCGACATCCACGTCTCGCCGCAGCCCGACGGCGTCGTCGTTCGCGCCCGCGTCGACGGCGTCGTCCACGAGGTCACGACGATCCCGGTCGGACAGCAGGACGCAGTCACCAGCCGGCTCGAAGAGCTCGCGGGCCTGGACCCCGCCGAGCCGAGCGCCACGGCATGGCCGTATCGAGCTCCACGAGGACGGTCGGACGCACGCGCTCCGTCTCACGACGCTCCCGACGACGAACGGCGAGAAGGTCACTCTGCGCGCCGTCGACCACGGGGCCGTGCCGTCCACGCTGGCCGAGCTCGGCATGTCGGCGGAGAGCGAGACCCTCCTACGCAAGGCGCTCGAGCAGCCGTACGGCGCGGTGCTCACCTGTGGACCCACGGGCAGCGGCCGGACGACGACGCTCTATGCGGCGCTGCGCGAGCTGAACGCGCGCGAGCGCACGCTGACGACGATCGAGGATCCCGTCGAGCACCGGATCGCCGGCGTCGACCAGGTCGAGGTCGACCCGAGCGCCGGGCTGACGTTCGCCCACGGCCTGCGCGCGCATCCTCGACTCTGATCCCGACGTGATCCTCGTCGGCGAGATCCACGACGGCGAGGTCGCCCGGATCGCGCTCGGCGCCGCGCAGAGCGGTCATCTCGTGCTCTCGTCGCTCCACGCGCTGAGCGCAGCGAACGCCGTGCGGCAACTCGTCGACTTCGGCATCGAGCCGGCCCAGCTCGCGGCGACCCTCACGTGCGTCGTCTCGCAGCGTCTCGCACGCCGCGTCTGCACCGACTGCCGCGAGACGTACTACCCCGACTCCGACGAGCTCGCCGGGCTCGGCAGGCCGGCGGAGGAGACGGGCCGCAGGCTCCTCGCCCGCGGCCGCGGCTGCTCGACATGCGCTGGCACCGGCTACCGCGGATGGGTCGCGGTCTTCGAGGTGCTCTCGCTCGACGAGGAGGTCCGCACAGTCGTCGCGTCCGGCGCGCCGGTCCCGGACATCCAGCGGGCCGCGGGTGCAGCAGGCCTTCCCACGCTGCGCGACGACGGGATCCGCCTCTGCCTCGACGGCATCACCACGCCGAGCGAGCTCCGCCGGGTCACCGGCCACGGCCCGGCCACGGCGCGGGCTGGCTAGCCGACTTCTCGTCCAGCGCCAGGCCGTCCGCCGAAGTGCGCGGCCGCAGCGAGTGCGCGAGCTTGCTGTGCGGCGTCGCCTCGCGCCGCTTTCCCTGCTTGACGAGCGCGCGAGCGAGCGCGGAGTGTGCGAACTCGTCGTCGGGCGAGAGCTCCACGAGCGCGCGGAACTCGGCTTCGGCGTCCTTCCAGCGCCGCTCGCGGAAGTACGCGATCCCGAGCGCCTCCCGGATCGAGCGCGACTGCGGTTCGCGCTCGCGCGCCTGCTCGAGGAGCCCGGTCGCCTCTGCCGCGCGCCCTGCTCGCAGTCGGCGGCGCCCTTCCTGGAAGAGGTCGTAGGTCTCCGTCATTCAGCGCGAGTCCGGACGCAGCGACCTGAGCGACGCGAAGCCGCGGAACCTCGCCCAGAGCGAGAGCTCGTTCCGCGCACGGCCGAGTAGCGCGCGCAGCTCGGCGCGCGCGATCGACGCGCGATTGGCGGCGTCGCCGGGCGGGCCGTACCGGGCCCGCGAGGCCGCCTCGACGTACGGGCCGCCGTCGAGCCCGAGCTCGCGGTCGACCGCGCGCCGGAGGTCGTCGAGCGTCGCGCTCGCGGCGAGCGAGACACCCTGGTCGCGGAGGAACGCCTCGAGCTCGAGGCGGCTCGCCGCGGCCGAGCGACGCGGGTCGCGGGTCACGTAGCGGAACCGGCGGAGGAGCCACTTCCCGCTGCCGACGGCGACGATCCAGAGCGCCCCGCCGAGGAGCAGGACGCCGAAGAGCGACGGCGCGCGGTCCTCGCCGAACGAGGTGGTCGGGAGGTCCGCGCTGTCCGGCCGCTCGCGCTCCAGGAGCGCGGACGACTGCAGATCACCGCGGCTGAGCGCGTCGACCGCGGCCTCGGAGCCGGATGCGAACGAGTAGTTCCCGCCGAGCGTTCCCCGCCCCGGAGTCGGGTCGAACGGCACCCACCCGTGCCCCGCGAACCACGCCTCCACCCACGCATGCGCATCGTGGTCGGTCACGACCCACCTGCCGTCCCGCCGCACCCCGCTCGTGAAGCCGACGGCGACGCGCGCCGGGATGCCCAGCATCCGCAGCATCACGGCCATCGCGCCGGCGTAGTGCTGGCAGTAGCCCGCGCGCGTCTTCGTCACGAACTGGACGAGAGGCGGCCCCTGCACGCGCGGCGGCTGCTCGTCGTACGTGAACGGCCCGGTCCGGAACCACCGCTCCAGGGCGAGGACGGCGCCGTAGGGCGTGCGCTCGTCGCCCGCGACGCGGAGCGCTGTCCGGAACACCTGCCGGTAGGGGGCGAGCTCCGCGTACGACGGGTCCCTCAGGTAGCTCCACACGAGCTCGCGGCGTCCCGGCGTGCCGAACGGCATGTTGAACCGGTTGTCGATCCGCAGATACCGCTCCGTCTCGCGCGGATACCGCGCCGGCGACGCCGCGAGCGTCCTGGCCGAGGGATCGGGCGCGTAGCTCCACACGCGGTAGCTCTTGCCGCTGCCGAGAGCGCTCCGGGCCCGCAGGACGCCTCCCGAGAGCAGGAAGAGCGTGCCGAGGTTGTCGGCCTCGACCGCTCTCGGCGTGCCGGCGGCAGCCAGGTGGTCGTCGACGAGCGCCTTCACCTCGACCTCCTGCTCGAGCCAGTTCTTCGGGATCTCGGCGGGAGCGCCCGTCAGCCGATCCAGCCTCACCGGGTCCGCGCTCCGATCGATGCGCGAGAGCCGGTCGAGGGGGAACGGCTGGCCGTCCGTCTCGACCGGCCCGAGCCAGAACAGGTCCTCGAACCAGTGGTGGCTCGTGAAGAGGTCGAGCGTCGACGTACGCCAGTACTGCGCGCTGTCCGGCCCCTCGACGGTGAGCACGACCGTCCTCGTCGGCGGGAAGGAGATGCCCTCGTAGTTCGCGTCCCAGACGAAGCGAACCCCGGTCACCTGGGTCGCCGGCCCGCGGATGTCCCACGTCTGCCAGTCGAGCGCGGCCTCGCGCGCGACCGTCGTGGCCGAGGACGCGACGGCAGCCAGGGAGACGACCGCGGCTGCGACGGCAGCGCCGGCGACGAGAGACGGACCGGAGCGCGCTCGGAGGATCAGCGGGATCGAGAGCGCCGCGGCGAGAGCGAGTGCGCCGATTGCGACGGCGTCGCCACTCATGAGGGTCGCGGGCCACCCCACTCCCGCCACTGTCACGGCCGCGGCGCCTACCGGCCGCCTCGCAGCCACGAGCAGCCCGACGGCGAGCGTGAAGCCGAAGATCGCGGCGAGGACGAGCCCGTGCATCTCGGAGCTCCGCTCGGGAACGAAGGGAAGCACCACGCCGTAGAAGTCGGCGATTCCCTGGCCCGCGGCCTCGGCGAGCGGGCCGAGAACCGCTTCGTCGCGATACGGCAGCAGCTCCCACGGCTGGCTGCCGAAGGCGAGCCAGGCGACGCCCGTGGCTCGCAGCCGCGACGGCGACGGCGCGCTGCCACGCGCGCGGTAGGAGCGCCGGCGCGAGAGCGAGGAGCGCGACGAGGACCGCGTCCGCGACGATGCGCGGCTCCTCGACCCGAAGCCAGGCGAAACCGATCGCGAGCGCGGGCAGCGCGCACGCGGCGAGCACACGCAGCGGGCCGCTACGCACGAGCCGTCGCGTCCAGCCGCGGCTGGTCGAGTGCTGCCGCGAGATCGTCCCCGTGCCGAACCGCCGCGACCGGCACGCCGGCGGCTGCAAGCCGCAGGAGCCCCGGCTCGGCCCGCGTCTGCCGGCCTGCGTAGCTCGGCGCATCGACCCAGATGATCGACACGATCCTCCTCGACGCGGCCTGGAGCAGCGCTTCGACGACACCCGGCGTGACGTTGGTCGTCACCACCACGAGTTCGCCCGCGTGCGCGACGGCGGACTGCGGGTGCCCCAGCGCCGCGACGAGCGCGCCGACGTTGTCCGGCTCGGCGGCGGCGAGGGCACTCAGCGCGGCGCGGAAGTCGCCCTCGAGCGAGCACACCTGCACGACGGACGGCCGGCTTCCCGTCGTCTGCGAGGGTCGCCTTGCGTCCGCGCGCTGCGTAGACCTTCAGGACCGAGCCCGCGGCGCGAACGGCGGCGTCGAAGCTCGAGGCGTCCGGCGGTTGCCCGACCGCTCCCGCCGGATCGCAGTCCAGGACGACGACGACGGCGTCGCGGGGCGCGTCCTGGAGCTCCTTCACCATCAGCTGCCCACGACGGGCAGTCGTCGGCCAGTGGACGCGACGAAGGGACTCGCCCTGCTCGTACTCCCGGACGGAGTGGAAGTCGAACCCGGCCTGGCGGCGCAGGAGCAGTCGGCGCCCGTCTCCGCCGTGGCGGCCCGCGTCGCTGAAGAGCGCGTGCAGGTCGACGAGCCGCGGGTGAACGGTGATCGCGGTTCCCGCCGCGCCCAAGGACAGCTCGACCGTCTCGAGCCCCAGGTAGTCGCCGAGCGCGATCCGGGCGTCCGCGAGCTCGAAGCGGCCACGCGGGAGCCGACCGAGGTCGACGACCCCGCCGCTCGCGCGACCGCGTCCCCGCAGACGGCACTCGTACGCGCCGAGCGATCCCAGGGTCCCGCGGGCGACGATCGAGCCGACGGGGACCCGCGACCGCCGGCGCGCCTCGATGCGCAGCCGGACGCGATCGCCCTCGACGGCAGTCTCCGGGTCGGCCACATGGTCGACGGACACGGGACCGCGCACGAGGCCCGACCACGCGCGGGCGGCCCCGGCGGCGAGCACCAGCCCCACTCCGACGACGGCGAGCGGTCGTGATCCGAACGCGAGCGCAGCCGCGGTGACGCCCGCCCCGAGGAGGAAGGCGCCGCCGAACCGGCTCACACCGGCACCGGGGTCTGCTCGAGAGCCTCCTGGACGGCCTCCTCGCCCGCGATCCCGGACACGCGCGCCTCCGGCGCGAGGATGAGCCGGTGCGCGAGCACCGGGGCCGCGACCGCCTGGACGTCCTCCGGGCGGACGTAGTCCCGCCCGGCGGAGACGGCGCGTGCTTTCGCCATGCGCAGCAGCGCGATGCCGGCGCGCGGGCTCGCGCCGAGCGCGAGCCGTGAGCTCGAGCGCGTGTGCCGGAGGAGCGTCACGACGTACCGGCCGACGCTCTCCTCGACGAAGACGGAGCGCGCGGTCTCGATCGCCGCCAGGACGTCGGACCGGTCGGCGACTGGCTCCAGCCGGTCGAGCGGCGGCTCGGTCGTCTGCTCGGCGAGCATCTGCGCCTCTTCCTTGAGCGGCGGATAACCGAGGGCGAGCCGCGCAGTGAAGCGGTCGAGCTGCGCCTCAGGGAGCGGGTACGTGCCCTCGTACTCGATCGGGTTCTGCGTCGCGACGACGAAGAACGGCAGCTCGAGCGGGTACGTCGCGCCGTCGATCGTGACCTGCGCCTCCTGCATCGCCTCGAGCAGGGCCGACTGCGTCTTCGGCGACGCCCGGTTGATCTCGTCGACGAGCAGCACGTTCCCGAACACCGGCCCGGGCCTGAACTCGAACTCGTTCGCCTTCTGGTTGAAGACGTTGACGCCGGTGACGTCCGTCGGCAGCAGGTCCGGCGTGAACTGCAGACGCGAGAACGAGAGATGCAGCGAGCGCGCGAGGGACTTCGCGAGCACGGTCTTCCCCACCCCCGGGAAGTCCTCGATGATCAGGTGACCCTCCGCGACGAGGGCGAGGACGCAGAGCTCGAGCGTCTCGCGTGGCGCCTTGACGGCCAGCTCGAGGTTCGCGACGACGCGCGCGACGACGTCCGCCGCCGTGGCCGGCGAGACGTGCTCGCGCGCCGGGAGCCCGTCGTTCATCGCTTCGAGAGTAGCCGCTCCACCTCGTCGAGCACGATCGCCGCGATGCGCTCCTTGGACGCCTTCGGAACCTCGGTCTCCGCCCCGTCCGAGATGAGCAGGACCTCGTTGTCGGCAGTGTCGAACCCGATGTCCTCGCGGCTCACGTCGTTGAAGACGACGAGATCGACGTTCTTGGCGAGGCGCTTCTCGCGCGCACGCACGACGCCGGTGCCGGCGCCGTCGGCGGCGAAGCCAACGAGCACCTGCCCGTCGCGCCGCGCGGCGCCCAGCGCAGCGAGCACGTCGACCGTCGGGTCGAGCGCGACCGTCCACGTCGAGCCGTCCTTCGGCCGCTTGTCCTCCCGCGCCTCGGCGGGCCGGTAGTCCGCGACGGCGGCCGCCATGACGATGACGTCGGCGTCCGCGCGGGCGAGCGCGGCCCGTTCCAGCTCGGCGGCGGTCGGGGTCTCGACGACCTCGACGCCCGTCGGAGCCGGACACCGCGAGATTTGCGGCGAGGAGCGTCACCTCGGCGCCGCGGCGGCGGGCCTCGGCCGCGAGCGCGACGCCCATGCGCCCCGAGGAGCGGTTCCCGAGAAACCTCACGGAGTCGAGCGGCTCACGGGTGCCCCCGGCGGACACGACGACGGTGCGGCCGTGAAGCGGGCTGCCCTCCGTCCCGGCGAGGATCTCCTCGACGCGCGCTGCGATCTCCTCGGGCTCGACCATGCGCCCCGCGCCGACCTCGCCCTCGGCGAGCTCGCCCTCCGCCGGGCCGACGATCTCGAAGCCGCGCGACCGCAGCGTCGCGACGTTCGCCTGCGTCGCGGCGTTCGCCCACATGCGCACGTTCATCGCCGGCGCCACGAGGACGGGGCCGTCGTGGGCGAGCGCTGCCTCGGTCAGGAGGTCGTCGGCGAGCCCGTGCGCCAGCCGCGCGAGCGTGTTCGCGGTGAGCGGCGCGACGACGAGGAGGTCCGCCCGCTCCAGGTGCGGGTACGGGTCGTCGCTGCGCGATTGTCGCGCGAGCGCGAAGAACGTCTCGGCGGAGACGAACCGCTCGGCTGCCTCGGTAACCAGCGGGTACACGTCATGACCCGCCCGGACGAGCAGGCGCACGAGCGTGCAGGCCTTGTAGGCCGCGATCCCCCCGGTGACGCCGAGCAGGATGCGAGCCACGAGCCGCCGGCGCTACGAGGGAGCGCGGTAGGTGATCTTCCCGCTCGCGATCTCTTCCATCGCCATGGTGAGGTAGTTCTTCGAGCGCGACTCGATCAACGGCGGCGGGGCCTCTTCGAAGCCGATGCCCTCGCCGAGCTGGTGGTGGTAGTTGTTGATCTGCCGGGCCCGCTTGGCGGCGACGATGACGAGCGCGTAACGGGAATCCTCGACCGAGTCGAGGAGATCGTCGAGTCTGGGGTGGATCATGGCCGGCCCATGGTACCTACGCGGGCGAGCTCGCACTCGACGACGGCCGCGAGGGCGTCGGTGGCGCGCTCGAGGTCGTCGTTCCGCACCATGTAGCGGAACCGATGCGCCTGCTCGAGCTGGGTGCGCGCGAGGTCGATCCGCTCGCCGATCTCACCGGTCGACTCGGTCGCGCGGTCGCGGAGCCGGCGCTCGAGCTCGGGAACGTCCGCGGCGATGAAGATCGTCACGCTGCCCTCGACCTCGTCCTGCACCCTGAGCGCGCCGTCGAGCTCGAGCTCGAGCACGCAGACCTTCCCCTCCTCCCCGATGCGGTCGATCTCCGAGCGGAGCGTCCCGTACCGTCGCCCGGAGACGTACGGGCACCCACTCGAGAAAGGCGTCCTCCTCGATCCGGCGCGTGAACTCCTCGTCGCTCAGGAACCAGTACTCGCGGCCGTCGCGCTCGCCCGGGCGCTGGGGACGCGTCGTCGCAGACACTGCGACCTCGAGGCCCGCGACACGGTCGAGGAGGCCCCTGATCAGCGTTCCCTTCCCCGCTCCGGACGGCCCCGTGACGACGAAGACGGGGCGAGCGGACGGCATCCGCGCAACCCTACTCCGAAGGCGCAGGATCAGGATTCGCTAGCGCGGATCCTGATCGCGCGCAAATCCCTGAAGGCGTCCGCTTCGCGGCCGCATACTCATCTCGCCTGCCGGCGGCGCTGCTTACGAACGATGATTGAAGAGCTCGACGAGCTCGGTGCGCTGGCGGTCGGAGAGGCCGCCGACCGTCTTCGACTGGCTGATCCGGCACTGGTTCAGGAGGCGCGCTGCCTTCACGCGCCCGAACTTGGGCACGGCCATGAGCATGTCGAAGACCTTCGCGGTAGAGACGAACTCGGGCGGGTCGAGCAGGATTCGCTCGATGTGCACCTGACCCGCCTTGAGGTCGCGCTTGAGCTGTGCACGCCGGACCCTGACGTCGTTGGCCCTCTGGAGCGCTTCCATCCGCTGGTCGAGTGAACGGGCGGGCGCCTGGGCGTGCGTCTTCGACGTGACCATGAGCCGGACGAGTCTACCAAGACTCGATCCCTGGTCAAGCAGTAACGTTTGGCCGGATTTGCAGGACTTTTTGCGTTGCCTAGATGGCCGACGCACCCGCGGACGAGGCCGATTCGCGCGTCATGCCGCGAATCTCGTCGAACGAGGACAGCCCTCGCGCGCGCAACTCCGCCTCGAGCTCCCCGCGTATCCGCGCCGGTGCTCCGGGGTCTGCGAAGAGGACGGTCCCGAGCGCGACGGCACCCGCTCCGGCGGCCACGAGCTCGACCGCGTCCACCCCCGAGGCCACACCACCCATGCCGACGATGGGCAGGTCGACCGCCTGCGCGCAGGCGTGGATGCAGGCTGCCGCGATCGGTCGGAGCGCGGGCCCCGAGTAGCCACCCGTGCCCTTCGCGAGGCGCGGCCGGAGCGTCCCCGGGTCGACAGCGAGGCCTCTGATCGTGTTGACGAGCGACAGCCCGTCGGCTCCCGCGTCGGCAACGGCGCGTGCCGACTCGGCGACGTCCGCCGCTGCCGGCGAGAGCTTGGCGTAGAGCGGCTTGCCGGTCGCGTTGCGAGCCGCGGCGACGAGCTCCGCCGCCGTCTCGGGCGCCTCGTCGACGTTCGGGCACGAGAGATTGAGCTCGATCGTCGCCACCTCGCTCGAGCCCATCGAGCCGCTCGCAGACGAGGGCGTAGTCCGCGGCCGAGAACCCGCCGACCGAGACCCAGAGCGGCACGCCGAGCTCGCACAACCGTGGGAAGGCGAGCTCGCACCACGCGTCGATGCCGGGGTTCTGAAGCCCGATCGAGTTGAGCATCCCCGCGTCGGTCTCGGCGATCCGCGGCGGCGGGTTCCCCTCGCGCGCCAGCGGCGTCACGGTCTTGCTCACGAAGGCGTCCAGGGTCTGGGCAACGCCCGGTGCCGTCAGGGCGTCGAGGCACCCGCTCGCGTTCAGGATCGGGACGCTCACGAGTCCGCCCCGGAGCACAGGGGCCGACGATGCAGAGCCGCTCGTAGTGCCCGTCGAGCTCGACGACGCAGCCGTAGCAGGCGCCGTATCCGCACGCCATCGGCGCCTCCCAGGCGAGCTGCGCGCCCGGAACGAGCGCGCGGAGGGCCTCGAGCATCGGCTCGGGGCCGCACGCGAGCACGTCGCACGGACTGTCCGGCAGGAGCTCCGTCACGAGCGCCGGCTCGACGACGACCTCCGCGCCGGGGAGCAGCGCTGCACGCCTCGGCGTGCGCTTCGCTCCGGAACCCGAGGATGGCCGGCGGCGAGCCGAGCGCCTCGGAGAGGTACGGAAGCGGCGCGATCCCGATCCCGCCGCCGACGAGCAGCGGGCGCGCGACATCGAGATCGAAGCCGTTCCCGAGCGGGCCGAGCACATGGATGGCGTCGCCCGGCTCGAGCGCGCAGAGTGCGTGCGTCCCCGGCCCGATCGGATCGACGAGGAACGCCAGCTCGCCGGGAGGCGCCTGGCAGAGGCTCATCGGCCGCGGCAGCACGCGGCCGGGCGCCTCCAGCATGAAGAACTGGCCTGGGATGCCGGGGTCGAGCCCGCCGCGGTCGAGCCGGAGCAGCGAGTACGGCCCGATTCGCTCGACGCCCGCGACAGCCAGAAGCTCTCTCGCTGCAGGTCTTCCTGCAAGCAACAGACTCCTTGCACTTCGCGCAGCGTGATCGACGCTCACGCCTCGATCCCGATGCGCTCCTGGAGCGAGAGCGCCGACTCCGCCCGCGCGTTCGCGATCGCATGGACTGCGGCCGCGGCGCCGGAGATCGTCGTCACGCACGGGACGCGCGCGACGAGCGCGGCCTCGCGGATGAGATACCCGTCAGCGCGTGCACCGCTCCCCTGCGGGGTGTTCACGACGAGGTCGCAGCGTCCGCGGCGCACGAGGTCGACGACGGTTGCCTCGCCCTCCGCAGCGTCGGCGACCTTCGCGATCTCCTCGACCTCGAGCCCCGCGGCGCGGAGCGTTCGCGCGGTCCCCTCCGTCGCCACGAGCTCGAATCCGAGCCCGGCGAGCGCCGCAGCGACCGGGACCGCCGCAGGCTTGTCCTCGTCGCGCACGGAGAGGAACGCCGAGCCCGAAGTCGGGAGCGGCCGGCCGGCGGCGCGCTCCGCCTTCGCGAGCGCGGTCGGGAGATCGGCGGCGCTCGCCATCACCTCGCCGGTCGAGCGCATCTCCGGCCCGAGCACGGGATCCGCGCCGGGGAAGCGCGAGAACGGGAGCACGGCGGCCTTGACGCTCACCTGGCTCGGGCGCGGCGTCGGCAGGTCGAGGTCCTGGAGCTTCGCGCCCGCGGCCAGCCGGCACGCGGCGTCGACGAGGTTGACGCCGATCGCCTTGCTCGCGAACGGGACCGTGCGCGATGCACGCGGGTTCGCCTCGAGCACGTAGACGGTCCCGTCGGCGATCGCCAGCTGGATGTTCAGGAGGCCGACGACGCCGAGGGCGGGCCCGAGCCGCTTCACGACGTGCTCGACCTCGAGCGCCGCGGCGAGCGTCAGCGACGGGGCCGGGAGCACGCAGGCGGAATCGCCGGAGTGCACGCCCGCCTCCTCCACGTGCTGCATGACCGCGCCGATGTAGACCTCGTCGCCGTCGCAGAGCGCGTCGACGTCGAGCTCGATCGCATGCTCGACGAAGCGGTCGACGAGGACCCGTCCGCTGACCGCGGCCATGGCCGCCTCGAGCTCGTCGTCGTCGTAGCAGACGCGCATCGCGCGGCCGCCGAGCACGTACGAGGGCCGGACGAGCACCGGGTAGCCGATGTCCTCGGCGGCCGCGAGCGCCTCGTCCGAGCCCTCGACGATCGCCCACGGCGGGCAGCGCACGCCGAGCTCCTCGGCGAGCGAGCCGAAGCGCTGGCGGTCCTCGGCCAGGTCGATCGCCGCATGCGGCGTCCCCAGGATGCTGTAGCCGCCCTCCTCGATGTGCCGCGCGAGCCGTAGTGGCGTCTGGCCGCCGAACTGGGTGACGACGCCCACGGGCTGCTCGCGATCGCAGACGGCGAGCACCTCCTCGGGCGACAGCGGCTCGAAGTAGAGGCGGTCGGACGTGTCGTAGTCCGTCGAGACCGTCTCCGGGTTGCAGTTCACCATCACCGCCTCGTACCCGAGCGCGCGGAAGGTCTGCGCGGCGTGGACGCAGCAGTAGTCGAACTCGATGCCCTGACCGATGCGGTTCGGGCCCGACCCGAGGATCACGACCCGCGGCTTGTCACCGTCAGGCGCGGCCTCGTCCTGCTCGCCCCAGGTGGAGTAGAAGTAGTTCGAGCCCGCCTCGACCTCGCCGGCGCACGAGTCGACGCGGCGGAACGAAGGGCGCAGCCCCGCCTCGTGCCGGCGGCGGCGCACCTCGGCGCCGCTGACGCCGAGGGTCGCGCCGATCGTGTCGTCGCCCCACCCCGCCCGCTTCGCACGCGCGAGATCGCCGCTCGCGAGCTCCTCCTTCGCAATCGCGATCTGCTCCGTGAACCAGGGATGGAGGCCGTCTGGCAGGTCCTCGTCCAGCAGGCTCGGCCACGGCGTGGGCGAGCCTTCGTCGAGCTCACGCGACCCGAACGCCTTCAGGAACGCTTCCGTGAACGTGCGGCCGATCCCCATCGCCTCGCCGACGGACTTCATCTGCGTGCCGAGCGTGCGGTCGGCGCCGGGGAACTTCTCGAACGCGAAGCGCGGGAACTTCACGACGACGTAGTCGAGCGTCGGCTCGAAGCTCGCCGGCGTCGTCTTCGTCAGGTCGTTCGGGATCTCGTCGAGCGTGTAGCCAACCGCCAGCTTGGCCGCGACCTTCGCGATCGGGTAGCCCGTGGCCTTCGAGGCGAGCGCCGACGAGCGCGAGACGCGGGGGTTCATCTCGATGACGCGCAGCTCGCCCGTGTCGCGGCTCCGCGCGAACTGGATGTTCGACCCTCCGGTCTCCACGCCGACCGCGCGGACGACCGCGGCCGCAGCATCGCGAAGCTCCTGGTACGCCTCGTCGGAGAGCGTCATCTGGGGCGCGACCGTCACCGAGTCGCCCGTGTGCACCCCCATGGGATCGAGGTTCTCGATCGAGCACACGATCACGACGTTGTCCGCCCGGTCGCGGATGACCTCGAGCTCGAACTCGTCCCAGCCCTTGACCGACTCCTCGACGAGGACCTGGCCGATCGGCGACTCGAACAGGCCTCTCTCAACCTGGTGGTGAAGAGCGGCCAGGTCCTCGGCGAAGCCTCCGCCGTGACCACCGAGCGTGAACGCCGGGCGCACGACGAGAGGCGGTTGGAGGTCGTCGAGCTCCCCGAGCGACGTGACGATGCGCGACGCGGGCACCTCGAGGCCGCAGCCCTGCACGGCCTGCCGGAACTCCTCGCGGTCCTCGGCGCGGCGGATGACCTCGACGGGCGCCCCGATCAGCTCGACACCGAGGTCGTCGAGGACGCCCGCTTCCGAGAGCGAGACCGCGAGGTTGAGCGCGGTCTGACCGCCGAGGGTCGGCAGCAGCGCGTCCGGGCGCTCGCGCTCGAGCACGGAGGCGACGCTCTCGAGGTCGAGCGGCTCGATGTAGGTCCGGTCGGCGAAGCCCGGGTCGGTCATGATCGTCGCCGGGTTCGAGTTGACGACGATCGTGCGGTACCCGTCCTCGCGCAGCACCTTCAGGGCCTGGCAGCCCGCATAGTCGAACTCGCAGGCCTGTCCGATCACGATCGGGCCGGAGCCGATGACGCAGATCGACTCGAGGTCGCGACGCGCGGGCACTAGCTCTCGAGCTCCTCGACCCAGGACTCGAGGATCGGCCACGCGTCGTGTGGGCCGGGGCCTGCCTCCGGGTGGAACTGCACCGAGCGCGCGCGCAGCTCGGGGAGGTCGAAGCCCTCGACGGTGCCGTCGTAGAGGGACACGTGGGTCGCCTCCGTGCCCTCGGTCGGGCTCGACCGCGAACCCGTGGTTCTGGCTCGTCACGAGGACGCGCCCCGTGCGCCGGTCGAGCACCGGGTGGTTCGCGCCGCGGTGTCCGAACGGGAGCTTGAACGTGGCATGGTCGGTGGCGAGCCCGAGGAGCTGGTGGCCGAGGCAGATCCCGAGGATCGGGACCCGGCCGAGCAGGCCGCGAACGGCCTCGACCTCGGCCTCGAGCGGCTCGGGGTCGCCCGGGCCGTTCGATAGCACGACGCCGTCGAACGAGGCGAGCTCGTCCGGCTGCGTCAGGTGCGGGACCACGGTGACTGCTGCTCCCGCTCCGGCGAGGCGGCGCATGATCGAGCGTTTCGCGCCGTAGTCGACGACCGCGACGCGGACCGACCCCGACTCGCTGAAGACGTACGGCTCGGAAGTCGACACGTCGGCGACGAGCGCCTGGCCCTCCATCGACGGCTGGGCGAGCACCGCAGCGAGCGCGTCCTCGACCGCGAGCTCGCTCTCATCGGCGACGGCCACGGCGCGCATTGCGCCCTTCTCGCGCAACTCGAGCACGAGCGCGCGCGTGTCGATCTCCTCGAGCCCCACGAGCCCGTGCTCGGCGAGCCAGCGCGCCCACTCCTCACCGCCGAGCCGGCGCATCAGCGCCGCCTTCGCGTACGGCCGGCCGGACTCGCTGCGCTCGGCGGAGACGCCGTAGTTGCCGACCATCGGTGCGGTGAAGCAGACGAGCTGCTCCGCGTAGCTCGGGTCGGTCACGGTCTCCTGGTAGCCGGTCATCGCGGTCGTGAAGACGGCCTCGCCGAACGACGCTCCCGACGCGCCGACCGAGCGCCCGCGGAAGACGGTCCCGTCCTCGAGCAGGAGGTAGCCCGGCGTCCGCCGGACATCGGCGCGGGCGCTCACGAGGCGACCGCCAGGCGATCTCCGACGAAGACCTCGCGGCCGTCGGCGATCGTCCTCACGACGCGGCCGCGGAGGGTCTCGCCGAGGAGCCAGGAGTTCGCCGAGCGCGAGCGGAAGCCGTCCTCGGACACCTCCCACTCCGACTCGAGGTCGAGCTCGACCAGGTTCGCCCGCGCGCCGACGTCGATCCGCGGGACGTCGATCCCGAACACGCGCGCCGGGCCGGCGGACATGCGCTCGAGGAGCGTCTCGAGCGTCGAGCTCGCCGGGGAGGACGAGGTGCGTGTAGAGAGACGGGAACGCGGTCTCGAGGCCCGTCACGCCGAACGGCGCCTCCTCGAACGGCACCTCCTTCTCGTGGCGCGCGTGCGGCGCATGGTCGGTGGCGACGCAGGAGATCGCGCCGCGACGGAGTGCGTCGCGCAACACGGCCCGGTCCTCGACCGCTCGGAGCGGCGGGTTCATCTTCACGTTCGGGTCGAGCGAGCGAACGGCCTCGTCGGTGAGCACGAGGTGATGGGGCGTGACCTCGCCCGACGCCGGAACCTCGTTCGCGAGCGCCCGCTCGAGCGCCTCGACCGACTCGCGCGCCGACAGGTGCATGAGATGGACGTGGCGACCGGCGAAAGCGGCCAGGGCCAGGTCACGCTCGACCATCAGGCTCTCTGCCGACCGACGGGTAGCCCGCGAGCCCGAGCGTCGCCGAGACGACGCCCTCGTGGACGTGGGCGCCGCGCGAGAGCGACTCCTCCTCGCAGTGCAGCGCCAGCGGGAGACCCGTGAGGGCGCCGTACTCGAGCGCGAGCCGCATGAGGCGCGCCGACGCGACCGGCCGTCCGTCGTCCGTGAACGCCGCCGCGCCCGTCGCCGCGAGCTCGGCCATCTCCGTCAGCTCCTCCCCGCGCTGGCCCTTGCTGATCGCGGCCATGAAGCCGCACGGGATCACGGCTTCCTCGCGGGCGCCGTCGACGAGCGAGGCGAGGACGGAGGCGGAGTCGACGACCGGGTCGGTGTTCGGCATCGCGAGGATCGCGCAGTAGCCGCCCGCCGCCGCCGCCTCGGTGCCGGTGCGGATCGTCTCCTCGTCCTCGCGTCCCGGCGTCCGCAGGTGAACGTGCGGGTCGACGAACGCAGGCGCGACGACCGTGGCTCCCGGCGAGCCGGGCTCGAGCGCGGTGATCACGCCGTCCGTCACGGTGATCCTGAGCGCCTCGTCGATCCCCTGAGCGGGTGCGAGCACGCGCCCTTCGAGCGTGAGCGAGTCGGCGCCGCCGTTCGCACGCTCGAGCCTCATGCGCGCTCCACCGCCTCCACGACGCGGGTCGGCACAGACGCGACGGTCAGCAGGTCGTACAGCACGGCCATGCGCACGACGAGGCCGCCGCGCACCTGGTCGGTGACGAGCGCGGCGTCGGAGTCGGCGACGCGCGGGTCGATCTCCACGCCGCGGTTCATCGGCCCGGGATGCATGACGACCTGCCCCGGTCGCACGCGCTCGGGCGTGATCGCCGTAGAGCGCCGTGTACTCGCGAAGCGAGGGGACGAAGGACTCTCCTGGCGCCATGCGCTCGCGCTGCATGCGGAGGACGTAGACGACGTCGGCCGCTGCGATCGCGTCGATGCTCCGTCGAGACCTCGCACCCGAGCGCCTCGATGCCGTGCGGAAGGAGCGTCGGCGGGCCGACGACGACCGAGGTCGCGCCGACGAGCGCGAGCGCTTGCACGAGCGAGCGCGCGACCCGCGAATGGAGGACGTCTCCGACGACTGCGACGTGGAGCCCTTCGAGCCGTCCGAGCGCGCCGTGCATGGCGTGCAGGTCGAGCAGAGCCTGGGTCGGATGCTGGTGCTTCCCGTCGCCCGCGTTCACGACGTGCGCGCCCGTGTACCGCGCGACGAGCCAGGGAGCGCCGATCGCGGGGTGGCGGACGACGATCACGTCGGGGTCGTAGGCGGCGAGCGTGAGCGCCGTGTCCTTCAGCGACTCGCCCTTGTCCACGGACGAGCCGGACGATCGGAGCGACATCGTGTCCGCCGAGAGGCGCTTGGCAGCGAGCTCGAAGCTCGCGAGCGTGCGCGTGGAGGACTCGTAGAAGAGGTTCACGACGGTTCGCCCGCGCAGCGTCGGGAGCTTCTTCAGCTCGCGGTCGAGCGAGGAGGACAACGCTTCGGCGGTCTCGAGGATCCGCTCGACGTCCGCGCGCTCGAGGTCGGCGATCGAGAGGAGGTGGCGACGAGGCGGCGCCGGGCGCCCGGAGCTCAGACATCGAGGCCGTCCTCGCCACCGTCCAGGAGCAGCACACGATCCACCTCGTCGACCTCCAGGAGCTCGACGTGGATCCGCTCGCCGCGCGCCGTCGGCAGGTTCTTTCCGACGTAGTCGGGGCGGATCGGGAGCTCGCGGTGGCCGCGATCGACGAGCACGGCGAGCTGCACGCGAGCCGGACGGCCGAAGTCGAGCAGGGCGTCGATCGCCGCGCGAATCGTGCGCCCCGTGTAGAGCACGTCGTCGACGAGCACGACTGTCCGGCCCTCGAGCGCGAACGGGATGCTCGTCGCGCGAACGACGGGCTGGCGCCCCGGTGGCCGTCCACCGTCCCGCACGTGCACGTCGTCGCGGTGGAACGTGATGTCGAGCGCACCGAGCGGGAGCTCTGCCTCTGCGTGCTCGGCGACGAGCCGCTTGAGCCGCGACGCGAGCGGGACTCCGCGGGTCTGGATGCCGACGAGGGCGACGCGGTCGAGGTCGTCGTTCCGCTCGACGAGCTCGTGCGAGATCCGCCGGAGCGCACGCGAGATCGCGTCGGCGTCGAGCAGGGTCTTCGAAGCGGTTCGCGCCTGGCCCTCGGCGGGCTCCCGGCGTTCGGGGACGTGCGTCGTCACTTCGCTCCTTTCCGGCCTCTCCGGACCGGGTTAAAGGTTGCGCCAGTGTAGCCGCGGCGGCCGACGCGCAAGCCTCCTAGTCGGCGGCCTCGTCGTCCTCCTCGCTCAACGCCTCGATCGCCTCGCGCGCGTCGTCGACGGCCGTCTCGGCGACGAGCACCTTCAGCGGCAGGTCCTCGAGCGTCTCGGGATCGTGCTCGACCGCCGGCTCGAGCTCGGACTCGATGCCGGCCGCAGAGAGGAGCTCCTGCAGTTGCTCGGCCTCGGTCACGTCGCCGGCCACCGTCACCTGAACGAGCCTCGTCACGACCCGTCCGACTCTACAAGAGACTGCTGCGACCGGCCGGCGCGCGCCCCCGAGCGCACGAGTTGGGGCGCGCCGCGCTCGGGAAAGGGGATCTCGACGACGTCGAAGTCACGCGGGACGACCGTGTCCGGGAACAGCTGGCGAGCCTCCTCGACCACCTCGTGGCCGAAGTACCGCGTCGACAGATGAGTCAGCGCCAGGAGGCGGACGCCGGCCTCCTGCGCCACGAGCGCCGCCTCGCCCGCGGTCGAGTGGCGCGTCTCGCGCGCGCGCTCGCGCTCGTCGGCGAGGAACGTCGCCTCGTGCACGAGGAGATCCGCTCCGGCCGCCGCGTCGACGACGGACGCCGCGGGCGCGGTGTCTCCGGAGAGCACGAGCTTGCGTCCCGGCCGCGGGCCGCCGAGCACCTGGTCAGGGGTGACGCGGGTCCCGTCGGCGAGCGTAACGGCCTCCCCGCGCTGCAGGACGCCTCGCTCCGCCCCGTCGGGCACGCCGAGCGCCGTCGCGACCTCGACGTCGAACCTCCCCGGACGCTCGTCCTCGACGAGCGCGTACCCGACCGCGGGCACGCCGTGGTCGACCGGGAAGACGTCGAGCCGGTACCCGTCGCGGACGAGGCTCTCGCCCGGCTCGAGCTCGACCGCCTCGAGCGGATACGCGAGCCGCCCGAAGATGCGACGCAGGCTCGTGAGCAGCTCGCGGAGCCCGCGTGGCCCGTAGACCGTGAGCGGAAGCTCGCGGCCACGGAGGGAGAACGTCTTGAGCATTCCCGGCAACCCGAGGAAGTGGTCGGCGTGGAAGTGCGTGAGGAACACCTCCTCGAGGTCGACCAGCCCCACGTCGCTGCGCAGGAGCTGCCGCTGCGTCCCCTCCGCGCAGTCGAAGAGCAGCCGGTCTCCGCCCCGGCGAACGAGCGTGGCCGCGAGCGCGCGCCGGGCCGTCGGCGTGGACGCTGACGTCCCGAGGAAGACGACGTCGAGGTCCACGGCGCAGGATTCTACGCGGGACGTCCCGGACGTCCTCGGCGCGGAGCGCAGACCGCGGCCGAGAGCTTGATTTTCCCTGCACAAGCGCCGATACCTCGACGTATGGCGTCACGAGCGCATCGCTCAGCCGGGCTCGTGCGGTCCCTGACCCTGCTCTGGGTCTTCGTCGTCATCTCCGCGCTGATCCTCGGCATCGCGGCCGTCGTGCTCTCGACCACGCTGTCGGACCGCTTCGAGCAGCAGGTCCTCGACGACAGCGCCAGAGAAGCCGCGCTCTTCACGAACTCGGTGCTCGCTCCGACGGTGATCCGCGGGAAGCGGCTCGTCGCCCGCGACCAGGCGCTCCAGCGGCTCGACCGCACGGTGCGGGCGCCTCGGGAGTTCCTCGGCATCACGATCTGGAACCGGACCGGCCGTCTCGCATTCGCCACGTTCCCGCGCCACCGAGCGGCGATCGCAGGGCGCGAGGCTCGCGAGGCCCTCGCGACGCGGACGCCGCGCGCGGAGATCCGCGAGGTCTCGCTCACCCGCGGACGCTCGGGTCGGACGCGGAGGGCGGTCGTCGTGTGGGCGCCGCTCCGGGCCGCGCGCGGCCGTCCGGTCGGAGTCGCCGAGATGTTTCTCCGCCCGAGCGCCGTCGACGCGAGCGTCGCCGCCGCGACCCGGGCCGTCTGGGTCGCCGTCGCGGCAGTGTTCGGCATTCTCTGGCTCGCGCTCGCGCTGCTCGTGAGCGGGGCGTCCGCGAGGCTCTCGCGTCAGAACACCGCCTACGAGGCCCGCTCGCGCGAGCTGCTCGAGTCGACGCGCACGCTGGAGCAGACGCTCATCGAGACGATCGAGACGCTGAATGCCGCAGTCGAGGCACGCGACCCGTACACGGCAGGCCACTCGCAGCGCGTGCGGAGGGTCGCGCTCGCGATCGGGCGCGAGCTCGCGCTTCCCGTCCGCCAGCTCGGGGTGATCGGCACGGCGGCGCTCTTCCACGACGTCGGCAAGATCGGCATCCCGGACTCGATCCTGACCAAGGCCGGCCCGCTCGATCCCGCCGAGGCCGCGATCATGCGCGAGCACGTGACGCGCGGCGCCGAGATCATCTCCAAGGTTTCCTCGTTCCAGGACGCGGTCCCGGCGATCCTCTACCACCACGAGCGCTGGAACGGCCTCGGCTACCCCGAGGGCCGGAACGGCGAGGAGATCCCGCTCGAGGCGGCGATCATCGGGCTGGCCGACGCCTGGGACGCGATGACGACGTCACGGCCGTACGCGACGGGCCTCTCGATGAGCGAGGCCATGGCGCAGATCCGCGCCGGCAGAGGCGAGCAGTTCAACCCGATCGTCGTCGACGCGTTCTGGAGCGTCGCTCGCCGCCGCCCCGGCGACGTGATGCCGTCCGGCGCCGAGCACACGGTCGGCGTCGCCGTCTAGCGGCGGCGCCTACGCGGG
Source organism: uncultured Actinomycetes bacterium (assembly GCA_963770595.1). Lineage (GTDB taxonomy): Bacteria > Actinomycetota > Thermoleophilia > Gaiellales > Gaiellaceae > GMQP-bins7. Next base: position 433,268 of record CAVYQG010000001.1, read on the forward strand.
AGTCGCTGCGAGGCGGCCGACCTCGAGGTCGGTGTAGACCATCTCGCCCTTGAACTTGCGCGCGACCGGGTCCCAGGGGAAGAAGATCGCGTTCCGCCACTCGAGGCGCTCGCCCGTCGGCTCGTGCTCGAGCCAGCGACCCTCGTGCGTCGCCGTCACATGCGCTTCCTCGCACACCCCCTGCGGCCCGATGACGATGTACTCGAGGTCGAAGTGGATGTCCGGGAACGCGGTCAGGAGCTCCGTGTAGAAGCGCGCCGCGCCCTCGTGCCCCTCCCAGCGCGCGCCCGTCCCGACGACCTCGTAGACGCAGTCCTCGGTCAGCGTCGAGATGAGCCCCGGAAGGTCACGGTTGTCCTCGGCGATCGAGTGCGTCTTCCAGAGCTCACGGATCTCCGCGTACTCGTCGACGTCGACGGGGCGCCGGAGCAGCTCGAGGATGCGGTCGCTGGCCATGCGGCTCCTTTCGGGACGGGGTCGGCAGGTTCATACCACCCCGCGCCCGACGGGAGGACGCTGCGCCTCTACGGGAGGACGAGCCGCTGACCGGGGACGATGGTCGACCCTTCCAACCGGTTGCGCTGCTGAAGCTCCCAGACGCCCTCGCGCGGGTCGCCGCCGTAGCTCTCGAGCGAGATCGTCCACAGCGTCTCGCCCGCGCGAACGGTGTGGTAGCGCGGGTTGGAGCCGGCGCCGGTGTCGCGGGCGAAGACCGCCCACACGAGCGCTGCGACGAAGAGGACGAGGACGATGCGACCGAACACGTGTTCGGAGTATGACCGAACACCTGTTCGGTGTCAAGCGACGCGCTCAGCGAGCGAGCATGGCCTCCTGCCGGACGACGGTGCGTCGCTTCCGGTTCGCCTCCGCGCGCAGGTCGGCGACAACCTCGATCCGGGACGCGGAGGTGGCGTTCGCGGGGAACGCGAGGCTCAGCGGCTTCAGGCCTGCGACCGCGACGCTCTTGCACGTCCGCGTCACGCGCTGCGTGCGGCCCGCCGCTCGCGCGGAGAAGACCCGGCACGCAGACCGACGCGCGCACGTCCTCCCCGGCACCGACGCGGGCGAGGACCTGCGTCGTCCGGGCGCCGACGTCGACCTTCGCCCCGACGACCTGCTCGGCCGGGAGCCAGCTCGCGACCTGGCCGGAGCAGCCCGAAGCGGTCTCGGCGATCGCGATCCGCACCGCCTCGGCGGAGGGTCGCGGGCTGCCGTCGGCCCGGTAGAGCGCGGCCTGGAACCCCGTGCGCAGGCCGTCGTCGCGGAACCCGAAGAAGCTGACTTCGGCGACGTCCGGGTCGCACGCTGCGCGCCGGACGAGCTGGCCGTAGATCAGGGACTGCGTGAGCTCGTCGGTGACGGGGACGTTCTCGACACCGCGGTAACCGGCGCGACCCGACGTGTCGACCTGCCAGCCGACCTCGTCGAGGTGCAGCTTCAGGCCGTCGACGGTCGTCGACTGCGGGGTCCCGTGGAACGCGTCCCAGAGCGCCTGCTTCATCCGGTCGAGGTCCGCGAAGCCGACGTTCGGCCAGGCGTAGCCGCGCTCGAGCGGGTCGGTCGCCTCGTTCGGGTACGGGTGGAAGCTGAACGCGTCCATGAGCGGGCGCGTGCGGCCGCTCTTCCGGTACCACGCGCCGAGCGCGCGCAGGAAGCGCACGGGAGACGTGGAGATGTTGCTCTTCGCGTGCGGCCGGTCGTTGCCGCGCGGCGAGAGTCCCGACACCGACGACGGAGAGGTCGGGGTCGACCGAGTCGAGCGCGTCGTAGGCGGCCGCGAGGTACGGCCCGAAGGCGGCCGCCGAGACGTTGCGGCCGGCGGCGTCGAACTGCGGTCGCCAGAACGCCGGCTGGTTCGGCTCGTTCCCGATGACGAACGTCCGCACCTGCGGGTAGATCGACGCGAGAGCGCCCACGTACGAGCCGAAGAGCGACGGAGAGCCGATCCCCGCCTCGATCTCGCGCGGCGGGTACGGGTACACGGCGAGGACGACGTCGATCCCGGCCTCGACGGCGTTCGGGATGACCTCGTCGAGGAGCAGCTTGTCCTGGATCACGAGCGGCTCGCTCGGGACGAAGCGGACGCCGATCACCGTCTGCCGGAGACCGAGCTCGGCCATCTGCGCGTACATCGCGGCGCCGCGGTCGTTCGAGTGCTTGGCCGCGTCGTCGTTCGCGCCCACGCTGGCGCCGTGCGCCGTCGCAGCTCCACCGAGGAGCAGCGTGGCCAGTGCCGTGGCTACGGCGATGATGTCGCGTCAGATGTCCCATCCGTCCCATCCGCGGGCTCCCCACAGCCCGCGGGCCGGAGCAGCCTAGAGGCGCGCGAGAACCGAGTCAAGCAGGTAGGCGCTGCCGAACCGCACGGGGTCGTCGGCGGGCAGCCCGGTCGCTTCCTCGGCGGACGAGATCGCCTCGCGGGCGGCGTCCTCGTCGAGGTCTGCGGTGTTGAGCGCGACGCACGCGACCGTGGCCGGCCGGGCGCGCAGCGCGATCCGCTCGTGCAGCTCGACGAGGTCACCGAGCGGGGGGATCGGGTGTCCCGGACAGCCGTCGACCTCCACCGCGCCCGCTCGATGGCAGAGGACGAAGAGGTGCGGCGCGGAGCCGTGGACGAGCCCGAGCGTGACGCCGGAGTACATCGGGTGGACGAGCGATCCCTGCCCCTCGACCCAGAGGAGCTCTCCCCCGCGCCCGGCGCCCTCCACGACGAGGCGCTCGGCCGCGCCCGCGAGGAAGTCGGCGACGACCGCGTCGATCGCGATCCCCCAGCCCGCGATCGCGATGCCCGTCTGGCCCGTCGGCACGAAGACCGAGGCGAGCCCGCGCTTGCGTGCCTCGAGGTCCAGCTCCACCGCGACCGTCTTCTTCCCGATCGCGCAGTCGGAGCCGACGGTGAGGACGACCTTCGCGTCGAGCCGGAGATTGGCACCGGTCGGGACGCTCAGGCCCTCGGGCGGCTTTCGGAGATCACGGAGCGTGACGCCGAAGAGCTGCGCGAGCTCCGCGAGCTCCGGATCCTCGGAGACGAACTCGTGGAGGCCGCTCTCGACGTCGAGGCCCTTCGCAATGCAGCTCTTCAGGAGCTCGCGCCAGGCGGGCGGGAAGCGACCGCCCGTCGTCGCGACGCCCACCACGGCAACCGTGGGGTCGAAACAGAGCGCGTCGTTCACCGAGCCGACGATCGGGATTCCCTCGTGCGTCTCCCCCGCCCGCGCGGAGTCGACGATCGCGACGACGGGATCGGGCCCGTAGCGGATGATCCCGCGCATCGTCTTCCCGTGGTGCGGGTCGTGCGAGTAACCCTCGCCGAGGATCAGGAGGCGGCGCGGCTTCACGACGGGAATCTAGAGCCGGCTGCCGGTCAGCTGCAGAGCGTCGTGCACTCGCCTGCGTCGAGGTCGATCGACAGTTTCGGCGTGCCCGCCTCGTCGCGGTAGTAGCTGACGGAGAGCGTCGCCGGGCCGGCGTCGAACGTCTTCCCCGCCCACGCGAGCTCCCCCGTCGGATGCTCCTCCACCTTCAGGCGCTGCCATCCGGAGTCCCGTGCCACAGCGACCGCGGCGCGCCACGCGACGCTCTGGCTCTCGGTGTCGTCGAACGTGAAGACGCGAGTCAGCGCCGTACGTGAGGGCTTGCCCAGCGCGGAATGCGCCGGGTTGCCGAAGTCGAGCTCGAGCGTCCCGCCTGCGGGCTCGAAGGCGGCGATCTCCTCCTGCCTGAACGCGACGAGGAGCGGATCGTCCTCCTCCTCCTGCCCGCAGCCCGCCGGCGCGGCGAGCACTGCCACAGCGAGCAGCAGCAACGCCGCGCGTCTCCGCACGTCACGCACGGGACGAGACGCCGAGACCGGGCGCGGAGGAGGGCACCTGCACGCCGTCCACCAGCTCGACGCCGGGCCAGGGGTCCTCGCGGAGCAGCAGGTTGCCGTCGAGGTCGACGTGGTCGCAGAGCGGCGCCACGCAGCAGCCCGCCGCGATCCCGAGGCCCGACTCGAGCATGCAGCCGAGCATGACGCCGAGTCGGAGCGCCCTGGCCGCGTGGACCATGCGGATCGCCTCACGGATCCCTCCCGACTTCGCGAGCTTGATGTTGATCCCGTGGGCGATCTCGGCACAGTTGACGACGTCCGAGAGCGTGTGGCAGTCCTCGTCGACGTAGATCGGGAGCGGGGAGCGCTCGCGGAGCGCGCGGCCGCCCTCGTCGCCCGCCGGCAGCGGCTGCTCGCAGTACTCGACGCCGAGCTCCGCGAGCTGTGGCAGGGCCGAGAGCGCCTCCTCCAGCGACCACGCCTCGTTCACGTCGACCTGAAGCGGCAAGTCGGCCACGCCGCGCACCGCCCGCACCCGCTCGACGTCGAGCCCGTCGCGGCCGCCCAGCTTGAGCTTCAGGCGGCGGTACGAGGAGGCGGCCTCCGCACGTCGCGCCATGTCGTCCGGGTCGCCGAGCCAGACCGTCCACGACGTGGGCGGCCCCGACCGCGGCAGGCCCAGCAGGCGCGCGACCGGGATCCCGAGGAGCTTCCCCTGCAGGTCGTGGAGGGCGGCGTCGAGCGCGGCCTTGGCCGCCTGCTCCCCGGGCGCGGCGGCGAGCCGCTCGCCGACGTCCTCGAGCGCGAACGGATCGGCTCCGAGAAGCGCGGCGTGCTCCTCGACGAAGCGCTTCGCGGTCCGCGGCGACTCGCCGTAACGATCGACCGGCGCTGCCTCGCCGTAGCCGGTGACGCCGTCGTGCGTCACGGAGACGTGGACGACGTCCGCGAAATCGGACGACTCGCGCGAGATGACGAACGTCTCCGCCAGCTCGAGCCGGACGATCCGGGCCTCGACCTCCACGAGCCGAGCCTACCCCCCGCTACTGGAAAAGGAGCAGTAGCGCGTCGGTCGGCGCGTAGTCGTCGGTGAGGACGGGCACGTCGCCCGTCGGGATCTCCCGGTCGTGGCGGTCGAGGATCGGCTTCCGCAGGTCGGGCGCGAGCGGCGCCTGCGCGCGCACTCCCGCCCAGGCCTCGACGACCCGGCCCGGGGCGGCGGCGGCCTTCTCCGACGACACGAGGACGAGGTTGCGGAACGTCTCGTCGCTCGTGTCGCCGGCGAGGATCGCGGGATGGACGAGGACGGTCGGGAACGCGCTCCGGTACGTCTTGTAGATCGAGCGGAAGAGCCGTGAGCCCGGGCCCTCGAGCGCACCGATCGCGTTCGTGACGACGACGCCGCCGGGCGCCAGGCGCGAGCGGACGAGCTCGAGAAACTCCTGCGTCACCAGGTGCGCCGGGACCGCGTCCGCGAAGAACGCGTCGATCACGATCACGTCCCACTTCGCGTCTTCGTCCGCGAGGAAGCGCCTGCCGTCGCCGACCTCGATCTCGAGGCGCGGATCGCGCGGCAGGGAGAACCAGCGATGGGCGACGTCGACGACGGCGGGGTCGATCTCCAGCGTCGTGAGCCGCAGGCGCGGGAACTCGCGGAACATCCGCTTCTGCGAGGAGCCGGCGCCGAGGCCGATGTGAAGGACGTCCCGAGCGTCGGGGTTGTACGCGAGCCCGAGGTGGAAGAAGTCCGTGTAGCGGAACCGCGTGCGGTACGGGTCGTCGAGGTACATCGCGCTCTGGATCGAGTTGTCGAAGCGGAGATAGCGCGTGTCGTCGTCCTCCACGACGGTGAGCCGGTGGTACTGCGTGTCCTCCGCGTGCACGACCTCGAGGCTCGGGTCCTCGACGACGGCCAGCGGGTCCCGCGGGTCGAGGTAGCCGTAGCCGCGCTCGCGAAAGAGAGGCGACCAGTTGCGGCTCGCCGCATCCGACAGCGGACCGGTGCGGTCGCTCCCGAGCGCGAACGCCGCGACTCCCGCGCACGCGGCCGCCGCTCCGGCCACCGCGACCCAGCGCAGCGAACCGGCGGCGAGCGCGACGAACGCGGCCGTTGCGAACAGGACGGCCGCACCGAGAACGAGCAGCTGCTCGATGCCGACCGCGGTCACGAGCCAGAACGAGGTCGCGAACACCCCGACGATGCTCCCGGCTGTGGAGATCGCGAAGGTGCGGCCGGCCGTCGCTCCGGCGCGCTCGACCGTCGTCGCCTGGAGCCGCACCGCGATCGGCCCGACGGCAGACAGGATCACGCTCAGCGGGACGAAGAGCACGAGCGAGCAGAGGAGCGGGTCGAGCCGTGGCCCCGGGTCCCACGCGAGCACCGCCTCGATCACCGCCGTGTCGAGGAGCGGCACGAGAGCGACCGCGACGCCCCCGGCGGCGATGGTTCCGACGAGGAGCGCCGGCACGGGCCAGCGGTCGCCGGCGAGGCCGCCGAGCCAGTAGCCCACGGAGAGGCCGGCGAGGATCACGCCGATGATCGCTCCCCAGACGAAGAGCGAGTTGCCGAAGTAGGGCGCGAGCACGCGGCTCGCGGCGATCTCGACGCCGAGGAGGACGGCGCCGGACAGGAACACGGCCGCCAGGGTCACGTTGGCCGACCCGTGGCCGTCCGCACGCATGCTGGTCCTTTCGCCCATGGAGCCCTACGATCCGGAGATCTCGACGACGTAGGCGACGACGTCCGCCTGCTCCTGACCGCCGACCAGACCCGCCGGCATCACGCCGGCGCCCTGCTCGACGACTGCGGTCACGGTCTCCGCGTCCAGCCCCGTCTCGACGAGCGGCGGGCCCGGGCTCCCGCCCACGCCGCCGCTCCCGTGACAGCCGGCGCAGGTCTCCTCGAACAGGGTCGCGCCGCGCGCTGCATCCCCGGTCGTCGAGGTGACCGTGGACGCCTCCGGCTCGAAGATCTGCGCCTGCGCGAGCGCGAACGTCACCGCCACCACGACCCCGCCGACCACGATCGGCCTCCAGGCGCGACCCATCAGAGCGCGAACTCCACGTTCGTGAAGTACCAGAGGCTGGACGTCAGCCACAGCAGCAGGAGCACGGAGGCGAGCGTCAAGCCTGCCGCCGGCAGCGCCCAGCCCGACAGCGAGCGGTCGCGCACGACCACGAGCTTGGCGGCGAAGACCCCGTACACGAACGTCCCGGCGACGGAGTGCACTGCAACCCGTGCGCTCGGCGTCTGGAACCCGAGGATCGTCACGCAGTGGAAGAAGACCGGCAAGGTGAAGAGGAAGGCGATCCGGCCCGACCAGCGGTGAAGGCGCGCGATCGCGAGTCCCCGGTCCGGCAGGAAGGACAGCTTCCCGTAGATGCGGGCGGCCGTCGTCAGCTGTACGACCACGAGCGCGAGCGCGACGGTCGCGAGCCACGCCTTGGCCGCGATCGTCGTCGAGAAGACCGTCGTCACGAGGTCGGCGTACGTCTCGGAGACGTCGGCGAGCGGCACCACGCGGAGAGTACGACCCCGAGGCCCGGGCTCACAACCGAGGCGCCGATACACTGGGCCTCCCGAGCGCCCGTAGCTCAGGGGATAGAGCGCGCGCCTCCGGAGCGCGAGGTCGCAGGTTCGATTCCTGCCGGGCGCATTCTGGCCCGCCTACCTACGCGGTTTTGGCTTGGAACCGTGGGTCAGGCGGGTCAGCGATGTCCCGAAATCACGGATGGTGCTGTCCCCGGTGCTGTCCTGAAATTGGGTCGACCTACGCCACGGTGCAGGTGCAGCTAAGTCCCGCGCAGGCCACGGCGAAGCGTCATCCATACAGCGATGACGAAGGCCAGCAGTGCCACGGTCGCATCGGTGTACATCGCCACCGCATCGTGGTCATCCGGCGGTGGGTGCGCGTGGAATGCGCCGACCTGGTCGAGTCGCTGTAACGCGTTCGCGAGCGCGGGCAGAAGGACCGTCGCGGTCGGTGCGAACCCGCCCGCGATGCCCACATCCGTGACCGCAGCTTTCGCCCCAGTGTCCACCAGCGGTTGCTTGCCGCCGCTGACCTGCCCGTCAGCCCGCCGGACGCCGACCCGTCGCCTGCGATGAATCGGCTGTGGGCGCGGTTGCGCGAACTGCAAACGGAGTCCGCGACTGCACATCGACAGATGTGCGCTACGACCCTGGCACGCACCTTTCGCCGGACGACTGCCGAGTACATGGACGCCGTCGGCTACAGCAAGCTGGACCCGACGACGGACCTTGCCGGACTCGGCCCAACCATGGAAATCCACCGCTATGCCCAGGAACAGTGGGAAGCGGAAAACGCCGCGACGAAACGGGCTACCTCACGCGCCGCCAGGTCTTCCCTGGGTACGCGACCGAAATGGCCCAGGCACACCGAAACGCCTGACAGCCCTTCGGGACGAGGGGCGTGAAGCTGATGTCCTTGCCGCGAATCCGGTAGCGGAAGGTGACCTTCGGGAACTCCTTGAAGACCGTCACAGTCCCCGGCTTGTTGACCCGATAGCGCCCGTCATCGACAGGGTCGCCGTTCCAGTCCAGCGAACCGAACTCGCCGTTCTTCAGGAAGAAGTGTGAGTGCTTGCGGGGGACCGCGCCCAAACAAGGCCGTGTGGGGTCACGAAGTTGACCTGGACTCTGGACGCCGGGGATGAAGCCATTCCCCACGACCATCTCGTTGACGAGCTTGGTGATTCCCGCGCTGCGGAACGCGCTTACTAACTGCGCACAGGTCGTTGTCCGCGCCCAGGTGCCAACAAGTGACCCGGTCGATTGGGACGACGCCGACTGCGCGACACCCGCGCTTGCCACGCCCACGCCCGCTACCGCTACGACGCACACGTACTTCCTCACCGTGAACTCCCGACTCGCCTGCCGTTGACGTTCGGTAATCGGGGGACTCTCAGGCGTTTCGAAGCGGGTGTCAAGCACTGCCCTAGTGCCTGCGGTCGGTGGCTTGGCAGGAGTCGCACCGCTTCCGTCTTGCGGTGGCGGTACGCGGTAGCTCGTTGGTGCAGCCCATCATCTCGCAGTAGCGCGGGTTAGCCCGCAACCGCGCCGCGAATCGTTGGAGCCGGTCCCGAATCGCCCGGTCGCTGACGTCAACTCCGGTTCCTAGTCCGGGGAACGCCACAACGTGCCTACTGGCACGTCGTGCTGTTAAAGGGATTCCGGGCTGACGGCACGACAACGCAGACGGCGGCGTTTCTCATCGACGCGAAGACCGGGGCAACCTCCACGCCGTAACGCCCGAGTTGACGCTGCTGGTCTTGTCGCGCCGAGAGGCGGAACCGTGGCGACGGTTCTTCGCCACTACCATCAGCCACCGTGCCGTTCCCAGTCGTCACCGTCGGCGTAGTGCTGTCCCTCGTTGTCGGCACCTATGCTTCCGCGACAGTCGGCGGGGTGGCTTCGTCGTCTGCCGAGGGCGTGTCGTCACTGGACTACTCGCCAAAGCCGTTCCACAGCAGGAGCAAGCTGATTCGCGTGCGTTTCACGACCGTGGGACGCGCCCGACCGGGTCGTAGATACGCAGCGTGGATATTCACGGGACTTGGGAACCCTGGCTGCTACCTGGAAGTTCCCTATGTAGGGCCACCGATTAGGGGCGCACCCGGCAAGACCTACTCAGTGTCCATCCGTGCCAACGCTTTGGACTCTGATGCCGCCTTCTGCAAGGGCCGCGCACGCCTGCAGGTTTCGACTGAACTGGTGATGCACGACACGGACGACGGGCCGCGGCGTCACACGCTTCGAACGCTTTGGTTCCGAATTCGCTGACGACGCCCTGACTTCCGCCGCGCCAAGGGCTTCAACGATCTCCGGGCGAGCGGAGCACCTCCGGCCCCGTCGCGGCGGGATCGCCGTCGCCCGGCTCGGCGGTGACGCTCAGCACCGGGTACAGCGCCGGGTCGACGGCGGCCGCGAAGCGGACGGAGGAGCGCCCGTGCTCGTCCGGATGGAACGTCCCCGCCGAGATCCGGTTCGGGCTGTCCGGGCGATCGCCGGGCCCGACGAACCAGAGCTCGTAGTACTCGCCCTTGGGCAGGATCGGGAGCGAGTCGCTCTCGAGCGCGATCACGCGTCCGATGCCGGTCTTGCGGACCTCGACGGAGGCGGCCGCGCCCGACGGCGCCTCCAGCACCGCCCGGATTTCGAGCGTGCCCGCCGGTGCGCTGCGGAAGGACGTGACGCCGACGACCACGATCGCCAGGACGGCCACCGTCGCAGCGGCCGCCGGGAGGAGTCGCGGCCAGGCGAGCCTCGTGCGCGCCGGGCGCTCGTCGGCCACCGCCGACGGACTCGACTCGTGCTCGACCGCCTCGAGAATTCGCGCCTCGAGCGACGACGGCGGCGGCAGCGGCGCGATCGCGTCGCGCACCGCCGCCCGCAGATGTCGATCGAGCTCTTGGCCCCTCATCGCACGTCCCGCTCGTCGAGGTGACGCATCAGGGCGCGCAGGCCGTGCATCGCACGTGTCTTGACGGTGCCGACCGGGATGCCGAGACGCTCCGCGATCTGAGCGTGCGTCAAGTCCTCGCGGTACCGGAGGACGAGCACCTCGCGATGCTCGGGCGTGAGCTCCTCGAGGGCCTCGCCGACGGCCAGCCGAAGCAGCAGGTCCTCGAAGGCGTCGTTCCCGGGGGCTCCTTCGGCCTCGGTCTCCGCGAGCTCGTGCGGGACGGCGGCGTCGCGGCGACGCCAGAGGTCGACGGCCGCGCGCCGCGCGAGGACGAACACGAAGGTGCGGACGGACGAGCGCGCGGGGTCGTAGCGACGCGCGGAGCGCCACAGCCGGACGAAGGTCTCCTGGACGAGGTCCTCCGCGAGGCCGGCGTCGCGCAGGAGGTGGACGCCCAGCCCGTAGACCTGTCGTCCGTAGGCGGCGTAAAGCTCGGACAGCGCCTCCTCCCGGTCGCCGCTGGCGAGGCGCGCGACGAGATCCTCGTGCGGGCGCTGCGGACGATGCGCGGTCTCGGGCAGTGCGGCGATGTGTCGTGTTCGCACGACGAGGCGAGGTCGGTTCACGGGGTGGGCCGGGTCGATGGCCGGCCCACCCCGTGGGAGCGCGAGCTTCAGTCCTGCACCGCCGCGAGGCCCGTGATCGTGACGTTGCCGCGAATGCGGCCGAGCGGCCGCGTCTTGCCGGTCGTGACGTCCACCTGGAAGAGGCGCGCGCCGTCACGGCCGCGGGGATTGCCCGCGACGAGGCCGACGTTGTCGGCGCCCGCGATGTCGAACCCGACGTCGACGCCGAGATCGACGTCGAGCTGGATCGGATTCATCAGCGTTCCCGCGTTGGCCGGGTTCTGGAGCCAGATCCGGTCCGGGCTCGCCCCCACGTCGAGCGCGAACAGCATCGTCGTCGCCGGCCGGTTCGCGAACGCCGCGAACGACGAGTTCGTGTACGCGGAGCCGACCACGGTGACGTCCGCCGGGGTCAGGCTCGTATCCTTCGCGAGCAGGCTCCCGGGATCGGGATCGAGCCGCAGGTTGTCGTCCGCGTCGCTCGTGACGCGGATCTTGTCCACGGTCGGGTTGAAGTCGAACCCGATCCGGTCGCCGACGAGCGCCGACGGCGCCGCCTCGAACGCCGGCCCCTCGGCGACTGCGATCGCCGTCCACGGGTTAACGCGGTACACGACCTTGTCGCTGCCGAGCGCGTACAGGTCACCGGTCGCCGGGCGGAAGTCGATGCCCTTCAGCACGACGCCCGCTGGCAGGCCCGTGATCGCCTTCGACCTCGCGGACTCGGGCGACTTCGCCTTGAAGTGGAGCAGGTTGCCGGCCGAGTCGGTCGCGAAGAGCATCCGATTTCCGGAGTCCGAGCGGTTCGACGCGCCGGCCGCGAGGGGGAGCATGAGCACGAGCGCGGCGAGCAGGACGCCGGCCCGTACGAGCCGAGTTGACATGAGGTGTCTCCTCTCTGCTGGTTGCACGACGGAGTGCCCTTCGCAGCGAGAGGTAGGAAGAGTTCAATCAGGTGAGGGTCGCGAGCCCGACGAAGCGGCCGAGCGTCTCCCGCGCCTCGTGCAGCCGGCCCGGCCGCTCGCCGCCGTCCCAGAACCAGCGCGCCACCTGCCGCGTGAAGAAGTCCGTCGGTCCGCGCTCGAGCTCGAGCTGGAGCCGCTGGTACTCCTCGAAGACCTCGACGGTGCACGCCCCGAAGCCGCCGTGGTTGAGGTAGGCGACGCTCCGGTCGAGGAGGAACCCGTCTCGCACGCCGGGCTAGTGTCTCACGGTGCGCGGCGTCCTCCACACGTACTTCCCGCCTCTGCCGCGAGCCGTCACGACGCTTCAGGTCGGCGGGCTCGTGAACGCGTTCGGGAACGGCGTCGTGATCCCGTTCATGTTCATCTACCTGCACAACGAGCGCGGGATCTCGCTCGCGGTGACAGGGCTCATCCTGGCGACACACGCGGTCGTCTCGATCGTCGCGGGCCCGATCTTCGGCTCCCAGATCGACCGCTTCGGCGCGAAGAGGATGTTCGCGATCTCGCTCGCGATCCTCACGGTCGGGTTCGCGGCCTACGCCCTCGTGGAGGTCGCGTGGCAGGGGTTCCTGGTCGCCGCCGTCAGCGGCATCGGCGCCGGCGGCTTCTGGCCCTCGCAGTCGACGCTGATCACCGGCCTGACGCCGCCCGAGCAGCGGCCGTCCGCCTTCGCCATGCAGCGCGTCGTCATGAACCTCGGCATCGGGCTCGGTGCGCTCACGGGCGGTCTCGTCGCGACCTCGGGCTCGCCCGAGAGCTTCACCGTGCTCTTCCTCCTCGACGCGGCGAGCTTCCTGGTCTACGGGATCGTGATGTTGTTCCTCGTCCCGTCGCCGCCGGTCGAGGGGCATGCAACCGGGCGGTCGGGCACGTATCGCGACGTCCTCCGCCACCGCCCGTTCGTGGCCGTCATCGCGCTCAACGCGCTGTTCATCTTCGCGGGCTTCTCCGGCTTCGACGTTCTCCCCGTTTATGCGAAGAACGAGGCGGGCCTGTCGGAGACCCAGATCGGGCTCCTGTTCTTCGTGAACACGGTGGTGATCGTGCTGGCGCAGCTTCCGATCGCGCGCGTCGCGCGGGGACGGAGGCGCATGCCGACGCTGGCGCTCTTCGGGCTGCTCTGGGCCGCGGCCTGGCTGCTCGTGCCGCTCGCGGGGGCGACCGGAGGGGCCGGCGCGCTCTGGATCCTCGCGCTCGTCATGGTCGTGTTCGCCCTCGGGCAGTGCCTGCACGGAGCGGTGGCGGCGCCGCTCGTCGCCGACCTCGCCGAGCCGCGCCTCGTCGGCCGGTACATGGCCCTGAACGCGCTCTCGTGGCAGATCGGCTTCGCGCTCGGGCCCGCGCTCGGTGGAGTCGGCCTCGCGCTCTCCTCGACCGGCGTCTGGCTCGCCGCGGCCACGCTCTGCGCCGCGGGCGCCTTCTGCGCGCTGCTCGTCGAGGGCACGCTGCCGCACAAGGCTCGTACGACGCCGCTGCCCGTACCGGCTTCCGCGTGAGCCGGATGCAGGCTCCGGACGTACAATCGCGAACATGACCCCGACGTTGGACGACCCCCTCAGTACCCGTGCCGAGCCTGCCTCGCATCCGTCGGTACCGCACGACCCGTGGCGCGGGCTCGGTCGTCGCGCGCCCGGCCGCGCTCGTCCGCGAGCTCAGCGCTAGCGGCCTCACCTGGGTCAACGTCGTCTCGCCCGGCGTCGACACGGCGCAGACGCTCGCCGAGCGCTTCGGCTGGCACCCGCTCGACGTCGAGGACATCGTCTCGAAGCGCCAGCGCCCGAAGGTCGACGCCTACGAGGACGACGGCTACCTCTTCGCCGTCCTCCACTTCCCCGTCTTCGACCACGAGGTCCAGCGACTGAACGCGGCGGAGCTCGACGTCTTCATCGGGCACGACTACGTCGTCACGATCCCGAACCGCGAGCTCCTGCCGGTCACGCGCCTGTACGCGCGCTGCGAGGAGGACGAGCTGCTGCGCGACCAGCTCTTCGCGCGCGGCTCGGGGCGCCTCCTGTACGAGATCCTCGACGACCTCTTCGACTACTGCTTCCCGATCCTCGACAAGATCGCGCACAAGCTCGACGGGATCGAGGACGAGATGTTCGAGGGGCGCTCGCAGGAGGTCGTCCGGGACATCTCCAACGTCAAGCAGGAGATCATCTCGTACCGCAAGATCATCAAGCCCGAGCGCTCCACGCTGCGGGTGCTCGAGCGACGCGTAGAGGACTTCCTGCCCGAGGAGCTCGAGCTCTACTTCGACGACATCGTCGACGCATCCGAGCGGATCTGGGACCTCCTCGACAACTACAAGGAGGTCGTCGACGGGCTCGAGTCGACGAACGAGTCGGTGCTCCAGCACCGCCAGAACGACGTGCTCCGGCTGCTGACGGTCATCTCGGTGACGATCCTGCCGCTCACGCTCGTCACCGGGCTCTTCGGGATGAACGTCCTCTTCCCGGGCGAGGGCACGCGCGAGGCGTTCTGGGCGATCGTCGCCGCGCTCGCCGTGATCGCGGCCGCGACGCTCGGCTTCTTCCGCTGGAAGCGCTGGCTCTAGCTCGGGCGCAGCTTGCTGGACGCCCAGCCGAGACGCATACTCCAGGCGTGGCTCCGAGGCGGGACGAGGAGGACAAGGTGTACGGCTGCATGATGCTGCCGAGTGACGTGCATCGCGTCCACGCGCCCGAGGATGACCACAGGGCGCCGGTCGAGCGGCGATCGTGGCGCTTCTGGCGGCGCTCTCCTTACGCCGCCACCAGCAAGCGGACGTAGGTCGTCGGAGCTGCCTCAGGCCGTCATGCGGTGCACGACGTCGTACTTCGTCACCGACGTGCGCCGGCCGGGAGTGTCGCTCGCCGGCATGGCGCTCAGTATCGCGTCGCCCTGCTCATAGTCGTCCTCCGTCCCGAAGAAGACGATCGCGACGGACGTCTCGGACTGCGGGTCGTGGAGCATGATGAACTCCGACGCGGGCATACCCTCGGGCCGCTCACCCTCGGCCATCTCCCGCTTGATCTCCTCGATGCGTTCCGTGCTGACACCTTCGAAGGACACAACACGTGCGAACGCCATCCGTGCCTCCCTGTCGATTGAACGCCACCCTACGCGCTCGGTTCGCGGCTCGCCTCGCTGTCACCTCAGGCAAGGCGCTTGGAGAGCGCGGACTCGGGCCGAAGAGAGTCGAGGCCACCTTCGATGCTTCGCGTGGACACACAGTGGGTACACGCTCTCCGTCAATCGAAAAGAAGGAGCGTGAGATGCCGGAGATCGCCACACCCAAGGAGCTCTTCCTGCACGAGCTCGGTGACATCCTCTATGTCGAGAAGAAGCTGGCGGAGGAGACGTTGCCCAAGCTCATCGACGAGGTCACCGACGAGGAGTTCAAGTCGGGGCTCGAGGCGCACCTCGAGCAGACCCGCAAGCACGTCTCGAACGTCGAGTCGGTGTTCGGCGTCTTCGACGAGGAACCGCACACCGAGAAGTGCGTCGGCTTCGAGGGCTTGAAGCAGGAGCACGCCGAGCTGATGGAGAAGACGAACGCCTCACTCGTCGACATGGTCGACCTGGGCGCCGCCGCACGCACGGAGAACTACGAGATCGCCGCCTACGAAGGCCTGCGCCGGATGGCGAAGGGCCTCGGCGAGGACCGAGCCGTGACGTTGCTGGACGAGAACCTCGCCGACGAGAAAGCGGCCCTGCGCGAGGTCGAGAAGATTGCCACGCGCCTCGGCAACGAGATGGCCAAGGCCACGGCCTAGCGCCCTGCAACACCCGACGGTGAAGCCGGTGAACGAGACGCTTCCGAAGAGTGATCCCGCGGCGGGTCGCGCCGTGGAGCGTCTCGACCCGACAGTTCGCGAGAGGCGAATCGAGCGCCTCTTCCGCCGCTGGCCCGCGCTCGACGAGGCCGAGGTCGGTCAGCTTCGGAGACTCTGGAACGAGAAGATGCGGAGGGCGAAGCGACGAAGACTCGCGAGTTCGGCCGAAGCGAAGGCGTCGCAACCGCGAGGTTGAGCGTATCTTGAGCGCCTCCGGCTTCACTGGGCGCGACGATGAGAGCACTTCAGCGAATGGGGTTGCAACCGCTCGCCCTGGCCGTGCTCGTCGCGGTCGGGGGAGCGGCCCTCGCCGTACCCGGTCACGGCTCCTCCGGGTCGCATGCCTCGGCGCTCATCGCGTACCGGGGAGCCGGCGTCACAGTCGTCGACGCAGACGGAATGGCCCTCTCGTCGCTCGGCCCGACCGGCTGCCCGGCGTGGTCACCGGACGGCCAGTGGCTCGCGGCAGGCGAGACGGGCATCGACGAGGAGGGCATCTATGTCCTCAGAAGCAACGGCACCGGCGTGCGTCGGGTCGCAGCTGTGCCTGTCTACGGCCACGGACGACCGGACTGGTCGCGCGACGGGCGCAGGCTCATTTTCAACACGGATGGCGGTCGAATCGGCGTCATCGACGTCGTCGCACGGAAGCACCGCCTGCTCGCCGTCCCGAACGACCACGCACCCGATCCGGAGGGCTATTGGGACCCGGTCTGGTCGCCGGACGGACGCAGGATCGCGTTCACGCGACTCCGCGAGCACCACGAGGACGACGGGAAGGACCGACACGAAGTCGACATCCTCGTCATGGGTGCCGACGGCCGACGTCGCCGGGTGCTCGCCCGCAACGCGAGCAACCCGGCCTGGTCTCCCGATGGACGGATGATCGCGTTCGTCCGGCCGGGCGCAGGCCTCTGGGTCATGGCGGCGACCGGGCGAGAACAGCGACAGGTGAGCGCGAGAGAGGCGCTCCCCCGCTTCACCTGGCCCGACAGGCGACGGCTCTTCACGCCGGTGTGGTCGCCCGACAGTCGCAGGCTCGCCTTCCAGACCTTCGTCGACGCGAGGGGCCGATGGGAGATCTTCCTCGTCGGCGCGAACGGACAGGACGAACTGAACGTGACACGGAGCGACGCCGACGAGCGAAGCCCGGACTGGTCGTCCGACGGCGACTCGATCGTCTATTCGCACACGAAGCGCGCCGTCAAGCAGATCTGGGTCGTCGACGTCGACGGCACCGACCGCCGTCGCGTCACGGAAGGCGGCCGCGGCGGGTGGTTCGACGAATGCCCGACCTGGTCGCCGGCCTCGTAGCGGCCTTCGGCCGGCGCTTGCCGGACCAGGTGAGCCGGGCCCCCGCCGCACCGGGGCCCGTGCTCTCGCCGCCGTTCGCTACAGGAGGATCTGCAGTGCAGTCTCGGGGGGGCAGCCCCGCTGGGTGAGCGCCGACGCGTTGTGGAGGTCGATCTCCACGTGGGACGCGAGAACGAGCGCCGACCCGATGTCGTAACCGGCACGCACAAGCTCTTCGAAGCGCCAGCGCAGGATCGCCTCCGCTTCGGTTTCGTCGATCAACTCGAACTGGGCCGCAGTCATTTCCCGCTTTCCCTCCTCGTCGGGCTACCAGGGTCACAGTTGAGCGTCATCGGCCACCGTCAGCGCCGTCTTGAGGTCCAGAGGTCACCGCCCGAAGGTCCGGTTCAGGCGAGCCACCTCACTCGGACGAGTGATGTTTCGCGGGCTCGCTACCGCGGACGGGTGTCGACAGGGCTCGTCGGACGCCACGAGACACGACACGCGTGCCACATCCCGCGCTTGCCCGCCCTCGCGGACTCCACGGCCGAGAGCAGCCTGGCAGCGTGGCGGCCGGTCGCCGGCGAAGAAGTACGGCGTCGCGGCGTCGCGCCTCACGAGCTCGACGTTCGCGTTACGCATGCCGACGACCACATAGCGGAGGAGCCTGCCGAAGCGATCGACGTCGTCGAGCGCGGGATCACGCTCGTTCGCTAGACGCGCGGAAGCTCGTCGACGCCGGCCCGCTTCGCCTTCTCCTTGCGGTCGAAGCTCCAGGCGAGGAGCAAGAGGCCGCCGCAGACGATGAGCAGTGCCGCACCGATCCCGACGCGGGCCCAGATGTTCCCGAAGATGACGATGCCGAGGGCGCCGAGCAGCAGGAACACGACCGCCGCGCCACCGAGCTTGAGCACGTAGCTCATGGGTGGCGAGTCTACGATAGAAACCGCCGCATGACCAAGCCGCTCTGGGCACCGTGGCGGCTCGAGTACGTGACCCAGGCCGACGAGCTTCCAGGATGCGTGTTCTGCGCCGAGGAAGCTGGGGAGCTCGACGACGAGCGCTCGCTGCTCGTCCTCCGCGGCGAGTCCGCGCTCGTGATCCTGAACAAGTTCCCGTACTCCTCCGGTCATCTCCTGATCGCTCCCACACGCCATGTCGGCTCTCTCGCTGAGCTCACCGACGAGGAAGCGCTCGCGATCCACCGCCTGGCGGTCGCCGGAGTGGACACGCTCGGTCGCACGTATGCCCCGGACGGCTTCAACCTGGGCTGGAACATCGGCCGCCCTGCCGGTGCGGGGATCGTCGACCATGTCCACCTGCACGTCGTGCCCCGGTGGTCGGGCGACACGAACTTCATGCCCGTTCTCGCCGACGTCAAGGTGCTCCCCGAGCACCTGCTCGCGACGCGCGATCGCCTTCGGGAGGCGTGGCCTAGAGCCTTGATGTGAGATTCACGGCGGGCAGGATGGCGCCCACGACGCGGCGCCGGATCGTCACGCTCGCGCACCGCACAGGCTTCTAGCCTGCACGGCACGCGACCCTGGCGCCCGGCTTGGTCGTGAGCGCCCCCTACGGCGCCCCAATTTCACATCAAGTCTCTAGTCGGTGAGCGGCGCGAGGGCCGGCCAGGTCGACGGGCGCGTCGTTGCCCAGTCGTAGAGGCTGGCGCCGATCGTCCCGCCGTCGTCCTCGACGGCAGCCACGAAGCCGGCGAGCTCCTCCGGGCCCATGCGGTCGGCGACGCCGCCGGCGACGTGGATCGGGACGTCCGGGTCACCGGTGAGGGCTCGCAGCAGGCGGATCGCACGCGTGACGTAGCCGTAGGTCGCGTCGAAGCCGCGGTACGCGCCGCCCGTGTAGGCCATCGGCGCGAACGCGTCCGCCTCCGCCGCGAGCTCCTTCCACGGGAAGCGAGGCCAGGTCGACGGGCGGCGCTCGAGGCCGCGCGGGTTGAACGGGACGATCGCGAGCGGGGTCTCCCCCGCCTCCGAGTCGACGCGCCGCGTCAGCGCCACCGCCCGGCGCGACCGAAGCCCGGCGTTTCGGAGCTTCGTCGCCTCGATGTTCAGGGCGATCCCGTCGAAGACCCCGCCGGTCGGAGTCCGGAAGCGCAGCATCGCGAGCGAGCGGCGAACGTCCCGCGCCGGATCGACGTGGCCGGGCAGGTACCAGGCGACCACGCGAACGCCGTTCTCGTGCAGGGCGTCGACGAGCCGGCCGAGTTGGACGGGCTTGACGACGTCGGTCGCCGCGCCGTAGTTCGCGGTCTCGGCCCAGACGACGTCGACGCCTCTGTCGGCGATCCGCTGTGCGGTCCGCTCTGGTGCTGCGTAGACGGCACCGTCGTAGATGTCCACCCAGGTTCCCAGTCCTCCGAAGACGCTCGCGTCCGCCTGGCGCGCTGCCGGGGCCGATGCGGCTCCCGCGCACGCAATCGCGACCGATGCGGCGAGGACGAGAACGGCGTAGCGCACGCCGCGGACTGTACGGCGGCCGTGTGAAGGCGGTGTCAACGAGGAGCTCGGCTACGTGCGGTACGGAGGACGTTCGCCCACGCAGCCTCCCTTACGATCCCCCGGTGCCGCGTGTCCATGTAGTAGAGGCGAGCACCGCGAGCCCCGAGCACGTGCTCGCAGCGGCGCGTGACTTCTCCGCTCGTCGCGTAGAGCTGTGGCGTGACGTCCACACCGAGCATCTGACCGTCCACGACCGAGGCGAGACGTGGGCCGACGTGACCGAAGGCAATCCGTGGGGACCCTGGCTCGTCTGGGAGCGGCTCCGCTACGACTGGTCGGATCCGGGGAGCCTGAGAGGCACCGTGATCGAGTCCAACCTCTTCAAGCCGGGAAGCACATGGGAGATCCACGCCGCCGCGACTGAGGGTGGGAGCCAGGTCGAGATCGTCGCGCGTCGGCACCTGCGGGGACTCGGCTGGCTCGTTTGGCCGCTCTTTCCAACCGGCTTGGCGCGACGCGACGTGGCCGACTACCTGCGTCAGTTTCTCGCGAAGGTCGAGGCGAGCGACCGCACCGAGTAGCTGGAGGAGGCGTGTCGCCAGACTCTCGGCGGGTCACAGCCATTCGACTCTCGAGGCTTGGAGGTCGCACGGAGAGTGGACGGGAACCCCCCGTTAGAATCAGGGGGCGCGGACGTAGCTCAGTTGGTAGAGCACCGGCTTCCCAAGCTACTCCGCGCGCCCCGACGCTCGACGACGTTCGACCTCAAACCCCGACGAATGCAGGGGCTCTGCAAGGACCCTGGTACCCACGACCGCACGGCTACGCGGGTCGATTCCGGGGCGAGTCGGCGTTGATTGGGCGTCAGCCGAGCGAGCTCGCGACAAGCGCGCTCGAGCTGTGCAGAGCGGCCCGCCGAAGCGGGCCGCTGGAGGAGCACGGCGCCTCGCGGCGCAGGTGCCTGTGCCTAGACTCTCTTCCCCCACGCGAGCGCGACCGGCGCGAACGCGGAGGCGAGGACGGCGAAGGTGGCGGTCATGGTGATGAGGCGGGCCTTCATGGGAGTGTCCTTTCGTCTCGGGCGACCGGGTGGCCGTCCTCTCGCCGTGAGGTTCGGGGAGATCGCTGGAGCCTCGCTAGAGCCCCGCTAGAGGATCGTTGCCCCGCGACGCGCAACGCCGAGGGCTCGCCCAGGCTCAGGGCCGACGACGCGTTCCGGTCGCGCCTAGACGCGTTCGCGGCAACTCTCGATGCGAGAGAGGAGCTCGCGCGATGAACGATCAGACTGCTTCTCGAAGTGCAGTCGCCGCGGCTTCCAGACGATCACTGACGGCGGCTAGTTCTCGCGCAGCTAGGTCAATGCGCTCTTGCTGCCTTTGTGCGCGCTCTTGCTGGGTGTCAACGAGCTCTTGCTGGCTGTCAGCGCGCGCTTGTTGGAGATCAGCGCGCTCGGTCATCGCCTTGAGATCGGTCGCCATCGCCTCGACCGTGCGAGTAAGCTCCGCCAACTGGCTAGCGACGCTGGCGATGTCCTCGCGGGTTGTCACGTTCTGCCCGATTCTACGCCGAGGATCCTATGCGACAAGCGCCGCGAGTGGGCGTTGAGTGGGCGTCGGAGCAAGGAGGCCGAATCCCGCTAGGCGGCTAGGATGCAGGGCGCGCGGACGTAGCTCAGTTGGTAGAGCACTGGCTTCCCAAGCCAGGTGTCGTGGGTTCGAGTCCCATCGTCCGCTTCGGGAGAAACCTCGCAAACGCGAGACTTCCGCGCCGATGGCGGCGAGCGCCCACATTGCCGGTGTCGAGCCCGCCCGCCTCGAGCTCGCGCTCCTCGATACGGAGCAACACTGGTTGTCCGCCACGCCGGGCCGTGAGAGTCTCGTCTCGTGACCAAGTCGAAGTTCAGCGCGCTCGCCGCGTCTCTGCTGGCGGCAACCCTTGCCGGCTGCGGCGAAGGCACCGAGCCCAGTGGGACGTACAAGGCGGCGGACGCAGAGCGATGGCGAACGTGGCACCCCGAACACCTGGATGGCCCCCCTGGCCGCCAGAAGCCCGAGCCGAAGCAGCCCTCGAGTGGGGAGTCACCGGAGGAAGTCGCCGCGAGAGATCCGATCTTCGCCGCGTATCGAAGCAGGACGGCTGACATTGAGCAGGACGACTGGGGCTCGTACAACAAGTGGGTAGACGACGACAAGCTCGCGAACCTCGTCGTCGGAGTCTCCGACACCACTGCGGACGCCAATGTTGCATTCCTGGCCTCCAACGACCTCTCACGCGCATACGGCGCGAAGTACGGGTTCGTGGTCAGGGCCGAGAAGGTCGACGGGCTCGGAGACGAGGCATGGCGTCTCTTGGCGCACGGGAACGGCAGACAGGTGACCTACCACTGGCGACGCGGCAACCTCGGAGTTGAGGTGCACGTCCATTGCTACGGCGAATGCGGGCCCGACACGGATGGCAATGTGGACGCCGCAGCTCGAGCGTGGGCAGACGCCATCGATCAAGCCGCACGCCCCGCGGGCGGCTAGTTCAGCCCGCCCGCCTCGGCGTCGAGCCAAATCAAGCGTCCCGCAGCCTCGCCGTCGCGCCCCTGGAGCGTCCCAAACGCCTCCGAGCCGATCGAGAACGCCGACATGCGCGGTGTCGATGAGCGCTCATACTGAGCTTCGATCATCGTAACGTTCCTTCCCATGATCCGGGCCGCCCGGCACGTTCCCGCTCCGATGCCAACGCAGCACGGTCTCGCGGCTCACGCCGAGCCGGTCGGCGACTTCGCGTGTTCGGAAGAGGCGCCCGCTCACGCCCGCCGAACCTCTCAAGCAGGGCTCTCTTGGTAACCAGCGGCTACCACTCACGGTTCTACTTCCCGCACAGACGGATGCGAGTCGAGTTCACGCTCGAGGTTCCGCTCGTGGGCAACGTCGTGCTGGACGACTGGGTGGTCTCGAGATCCGACGTCTGCGAGACAGAGGACGTCGTCGACGGCAAGCGCATCTACTTCGACGTGTGGGTCGAGCGCAAGCCGAAGTAACCGAGTCACGCACCCGCTCGCATCCGGTTCTCTCAGGGCAGTTCGACCCTCTCGAGCGCGAGCCACGACGCCAGCGCCTCGAGCTCCCTACCTACGGCCTTCGTGATCGTCTTCGTGAACCGGACGTCCTCATGGATGGCATGGACATCGAGCAGCGACCGCTTCCTGTCGGCAGTGGCATCGACCTTGCCGACCAGCTCGTCCCCGTGGAGCACGGGTAGCGCGAAGTAGCCCCAGCGGCGCTTTGCCGCGGGCTTGTACATCTCGAGCGTGTACTCGAAGTCGAAGAGCGCGAGCGCTCGTTCGCGGTCGTGCACGAGCCGGTCGAACGGTGAGAGCAGCGCTGTGCGCCCCTCGAAGGGCTGCCCGATCGCGTCGGGGTCGACCCGCCATTCGCCCTCGGTTCCCTCGACCTCGGCCGGATCGCCGACGACCTCCTCGTTGATCCGCTCGCCCAGTACGCCCGTCACCTCGGGGCGGGCGACGCCGAGGGCGCGCACCCGCCGCTCGGCCATGATCCGGCGCGCCCGGCAAGCGGGACGATCTCGTCGACCGCCGGGTAGACGCGCTCCGCGAGGTCCCAGAGCCGCTGCCGCCCGCTGCGCCGACTCGTTGCGACCTCTCCGCGTGCGGACAGGAACTCGAGCATCTGCGTCACATTGCGGTTGCCGGTCCAGCCGCTCGACTGCCACGGCACGGCACTCGTGTCCGGGATGTCGCGGGACTGCAGCGGCCCCGACTCTCGCAGCCGAGCAAGGACGTCCCTGCGGAAGGCGTCGTTGGCGTCCAGCCAGCGGGCCGCGGCCGGCCCCGGGACCGCGTGATACCGCCTCGGCTCGTCCGCGAACGGCCAGGCGGCCATCGCCGCGAGGTGTAGCGCGAGGTCGGCGGTCGGCCGGACGATCGCGCGAACCTCGTACAGCGCCCCGTCCTGCTCGAGCGCCTGCGTGAGCGCCTCCGGCCGGTACCCGTCGCCGAGGCGCGTCCAGGCGACGAGGTCGGCGCTCGGTGCGATGACGGCCGTCGGGTCGAGCTGGAGGAACGTCAGATGGCGGATGAGCTCGAGGAGGTCGGTCGGTCGCTCGGCGTCGAGCAGCTGTGCCCGGATCGCAATCCGGCGGGCTTCGACACGGGTGAGCCGGTGGACTGTCCTACTCACGTGGGCGCGCGTCAGGCACCGGGCGCGCCCTTCGCGACGTCGCCGATGATCGCGGCGAGCTCCTGCGGCCGCGACCACATCGGCCAGTGGCTCGTCGGCAGGTCGACCCAGGTCGACGTCGCGCAGCTCGGGGACACCGGCGAGGAAGGAGTGGCCCTCCTTGGCGGCGTCCTTGTACTGCTCGGAGGTGAAACCTGTGCAGATGACCGTGCTCGGGATGTCGCGGCGCGCGTCGTTCGTCAGCTCGACGCCTTCGCGGAGGATGCCGCCCGGTACCGGGACCGCCCGCTGCCGGAACGTCTCCAGCTGCTCCTCGCTGAGCCCGTCGAGGTTCTCCTCCTCGGCGACCTCCTCCCAGACCATGGGCTTCTCGGCGCCCTCGAAGCTCGGGATCCAGGGCGCCCTTCCCGGGAGCGGAGTCGACGTAGACCATGGCCGCGATCTGCTCCGGGACGCGGTCGCTCGCCGCGTAGCCGGAGAAGCCGGAGGCGCTGTGCACGGCGAGCACGACGGGACGCCCCGCGGCCGTCACCGCTTCGCAGATCGCGTCGACATGGTCTGCGAACGTGATCGAGGAGCGGTCGGCGTCGGCCGACTCGAGACCGGGCAGCGTCAGCGCCGTGACGTCGTGGCCGTCGTCGCGCAGGGCGGCGGCGACCTCGTCCCACGCCCATGCGCCGAGCCAGAACCCGGGAACCAGGACAATCGGTGATGGTGTGGTGTTCATGCCCGACACCCTAGAGAAGCGCGGCCGCCGTGGGCCCGGCCTGATCCGCCTGGCTGTGCTGTCGGCGCTCGTGGCCTCGGTCGCAGTCAGCTGCTCCAACACCGTCGGCGAGGGCGACCCCGACATCGACGCCGCCGCGAGCTTCACGGGCTACCCGCTGTACTGGGTCGGTGAGCGTTTCGAGGACTGGGACCTCGAGCACGTCTCCGTCCGGCCCGACGGCATCTCGACGTTCAGCTACGGGACGTGCGAGATCGAGCTCGGCGCAGACCACGGTTGCGCTGTACCGCTCCAGATCCAGATTCAGCCGTTGTGCGCGTACCTCGAGTTCGTCGCGCGCAATCCGATCTGGAAGCGCCGCGAGGTCCGCGGAGCGTCGGTCGGGACCATCGACGGCGCGCCCGTGCTCTTCACGAATCGCGTGCAGGTGAAGGTCTACCGCGGCCAGGGCACGGATCCGGATCCCGGGCTGCCGCTGCGCGCGCTCGAGGCGCTCAGCTCCGCGAACGACGTCGAGCCGGTGATCGACAGCGACGATCCGATCCCGGGGGCGCCGCACGCGGTCCTCTCCGGCGCAGTTGCGTGCACCGACTGAAGAGCCGCATCGCCTCCAGCCTCGCGACGGCCGGACTGCCGGGGCGATCTCGCCGAGATGCTGATCCGGGCCCAGGTGGTGGGCAAAGGCAGCCTCCTGGCTGGTCCGCGCCCGACCGACGGAGCGCGCACGTCTCCAGCCCCTCGTGCATGAACTGACTGGGGGGGTAGGGCAACTGAAGGGGGGCCGGCGCCGTTTGGCGGCGAAGCGCCGCCCCCTTCTGGCTCAGTGGACTTCGGGCTTGCGCGCGAGGCCCCAGACGAGGCCGCACGCGCCGCCGATCAGCGCGCCGACGATCATCGCGGTCACGTCGTCGACCTGGCGCCACTCCCAGTCCTGGAAAGAGATCGTGTACTCGCCCGCGACGTGAGCGAAGACGTAGCCGATGGCCGCGCCGACCGCCGCCAGGACGGTGACGAACTTGAACGGCGAGAGCATGGCCTCACGTTCTAGCGCACCGGTCGGAGGCCACTGACCCCTCAGCGGACGAGCTCGAGCGCCGCCGCCTCGATCTCCTCCTCGGAGACGAGGACGAGCCGGGCGGCGTCACCGAGGGGGACGAACGAGTCCTTGCTCGTGACCCTGGCGATGCGGCCGTCGAATCCTGCGTCGACAAGCTCTGCGAGAACGCCCTCGGAGACGCCTCCGGTGCGCCGCGTCTCGTCCACGACGAGCACGCGCCCGGTCGCAGTCGCCTCCCGGAGGATGTCCTCGACCGGGAGCGGCGCGAGCCAGCGGAGATCCAGCACGCGCGCCTCGACTCCCCTCGCGGCGAGACGCCGCGCCGCGCGGAGCGACATGTGCAATCCGTTCGCCCAGGTGACGATCGTCAGGTTTCCGCCGTCGAGGTAGCGACGCGCGGAGCCGACCGGGACGTGCTCGCCGCCGAGCGTGGCGACCCAGCCGTCGTCGCCTTCCTCGTGCAGGTCACGCGTGTGGTAGAGCGCGATCGGCTCGAGGAACACGCAGACCGTGCCGTCGACGACGGCGGAGGCGGTGCAGGTCGCGAGCATCGACGCCGCGTCGTCGGGACGCGCGGGCGAGGCGACCACGATTCCGGGGATGTCTCGGAGGACACCGACGGCGTCGTCGTTGTGAAAGTGCCCGCCAAACCCGCGCTGGTAGCCGTAGCCGGCGATCCGGATCACCATCCCGTTCCGGTACGCCCCCTGCGAGAAGAACTGGAGCGTGGACGCCTCGCCGCGGATCTGGTCCTCGGCGTTGTGGAGGTACGCGAGGTACTGGATCTCCGGGATCGGCAGGAGCCCGCTGACCGCCGCGCCGAGCGCCAGGCCGAGGATCGAGGTCTCGTCGAGCAGGGTGTCGAACACGCGGGCCGGGCCGAAGCGCGCGTGCAGACCGCGCGTGACCCCGTAGACGCCGCCCTTCACCGCGACGTCCTCGCCGAACAGGAGCGCCTCGGGATGGGCCTCGAGGGCGGCCGCGAGCCCCGCGTTGACCGCCTGGGCGAGGGTCAGCCGCTCGGCAGGCTCCCGTCGGATGCGCATCGCGGCCGCGGCGACCGCAGCCGGCGTGCGGGGCGCGAGCGGCGCCATCACCTCCTCGGCGGACCCCAGCTGCGGGTGTGAGGCCGCCTCGAGCGCGGTCGAGCGCAGGCGCTCGCGCACGGCCTCGTACTCCGCGGCGAGCGACTCTCCCGAGCGCACGCCCGAGTCGACCAGCCAGCGCGCGGTGCCGAGGATCGGGTCGCGCTCGTAATCCTCTCGGATCGCCCGCGGCGTCCGGTAGGCGATCTCCGCGTCCGCGCCCGCGTGGCTCAGGTGGCGGACGACTCGGAGATGGAGCACGGCCGGCCGGCGCTCCGTCCGCACCCACGCGACAAGCTCGCGCGAAGCCTCGAGGGTCGCTGCCGGGTCGCTCCCGTCCGCGGTCTCATAGCGGATGCTCGGGCGCGAGCGCAGGAGGGTCTCGACCCACCCTGCCGGAGACGGCACGCTGATCCCGAGCCCGTTGTCCTCGCACACGAGCAGGAGCGGGAGCGGCAGACCCTGATGGGCCGTGTGCGCGGCGGTGTTCAGCGCCGCCTGTGCCGTCGCGTGGTTGATCGACGCGTCGCCGAACGAGCAGAGGACGACGGCGTCCGGCTGCCACGCGCTCGCGACGCCGAGCCGCCGGGCGCGGTCGACGGCGAGCGCCATCCCCACTGCCCGCGGCAGCTGGGACGCGATCGTCGACGTCATCGGGACGATCGCGAGCTCCTTGCGGCCGAAGACCTTGTGGCGCCCTCCGGCGATCGGCTCGTCGGCCGCGGCCACGACGCCGAGGAGGACGTCGCGGACCCCGTCGATGCCCGCTCTGGCCGCTCGCGCGAGATAGAAGGCGCCCGAGCGGTAGTGGAGGAGCGCCGGGTCGTCCTGCCTCAGCGCGAGCGCAAGCGCGGCGTTCGACTCGTGGCCTGCCGATCCGATCGTGTAGAAGCTCCGGCCGTGGCCCTGGAGCCAGCGCGCGGCGTAGTCCGCCTGCCGGCTGTCCACCTGCGCGCGCCATAGCTCCTCGGCCTCGATTGCCGCCCGGACGACAGCGCCCGAGGGCTCGAGCGCCCTCAGGGCGGCGAGGAGATGCTCCTCGAGCGGATCGGGCTCAGCGGCGATGGCGGTCGAGAAGGGCGAGGCGAGCCTCGCCCCTACGCCACCACCGGCTGCTCTAGCTCCGCGCTCCATTCGCCGGCGGCGGCGAGCGCGTTCATCCGCGCGCGGTGTGCGAACGCCGCCTGCGCGGCCTCCGCGTTCGCGGCGTCACCGCCCCATGCCGCAAGCGCCGACGCCTGAAGCGCGCGGCCGTACGAGAACGAGAGCGCCCACGGCCCGCCGACCTGGTTGATCGCGTTCAGGTTCTCGGTCGCCTCGACCTCCGACTGGCCGCCGGAGAGGAAGACGATGCCCGGTATCGCGGCAGGGACGTGGTTCAGGAAGCAGAGGATCGTGCGCTCGGCGATCTCGGTCGCTATCGCCTGCTCGGAACAGCCCTTGCCGGCGATGACCATGTTCGGCTTGAGCAGGGTCCCCTGCAGATCGACCCGCTGCACCACGAGCTCGTGGAACGTCCACTTCAGCGTGCGGGCCGTGACGTCGTGGCACCGCTCGATCGTGTTGTCGGCGTCCATGAGGACCTCGGGCTCGACGATGGGGACGATCCCGGCTTCCTGGCACAGCGCCGCGTAGCGGGCGAGCGCGTGCGCGTTCGCGCGGATGCACGCCACGGACGGGATGTCGTCGCCGATCGTGATCACGGCGCGCCACTTCGCGAAGCGCGCGCCGAGGTCGCGGTACTCCTCGAGCCGGCTGCGCAGCCCGTCGAGCCCCTCCGTCACCTTCTCGCCGGGGAACCCGGCCTGGTCGTGCGCGCCCGTGTCGACCTTGATCCCGGGGATGACGCCCTTGGACGCGAGCAGCTCGGCGAACGACGTGCCGTCGTCGGCGCTCTGGCGCAGGGTCTCGTCGTAGAGGATGACGCCGCCGATCGAGTCCTCGATCCCGGGCGCGGTGAAGAGGAGCTGGCGGTAGAAGCGACGGTTCTCCTCCGTCGACTCGACCTCGATCGAGTCGAAGCGCTTCTTGATCGTCCCCGTCGACTCGTCGGCCGCGAGGATGCCCTTGTGGTCGGCCACGATCGCGCGGGCGGTGTCGTGCAGCTCGTGCGCTCCCATCAGCGCGCTCCTTTCATCAGGCTCTGGATCTTCGTCAGCGGGTGCGAGGCGGTGATGCGGCGGACGGTGCCGGACTGCGAGCGCATGACGATCGAGTCCGTCTCGACCCGGTCGCCGACGACGCGCACGCCGCGGAGCAACGCGCCGCTCGTCACGCCGGTGGCGGCGACGAACACGTTCTCGCCCCGCACGAGGTCGTCCGCGGTCAGCACGCGCTCGATGTCGTAGCCCTCCGCGAGCAGGCTGGCGCGCTCGTCCTCGTTCCGCGGCCACAGCTTGCCCTGCATCGCGCCGCCGAGGCACTTGATCGCGGCTGCGGAGATGACGCCCTCGGGCGTGCCGCCGATGCCCATCAGCAGGTCGACGCCGGTGCCGGGCTGGGCCGCGGCGATCGCGGGCGCGACGTCGCCGTCGCGGATGAGGTTCACGCGGGCGCCCGCCTCGCGGAGCTCCGCGATCAGGTCGTCGTGGCGGTCGCGCTCGAGGACGACGACCGTGAGGTCGTTCACCTCCACGTGCTTCGCCTCGGCGACGCGCTCGAGGTTCTCGGTCGGCGTCGCGTCGATGTCGATCGCGTCGGCCGCCTCGGGCCCGACGGCGATCTTGTCCATGTACAGCGCCGCGCCGGGGAAGAACATCGTCCCGCGCTCGGCGACGGCGATGACGGAGATCGCGTTCGGCATGCCGAGCGCGGTCAGGCGCGTGCCCTCGAGCGGGTCGACGGCGACGTCGGCCTCGGGCCCGTCCCCGTCACCGACCTCCTCGCCGTTGAAGAGCATCGGCGCCTCGTCCTTCTCGCCCTCGCCGATGACGACGAACCCGCGCATCGAGACGGTGTCGAGCATCGAGGCGCATCGCGTCGACGGCGGCCTGGTCGGCGGCGATCTTGTCCCCGCGGCCGATCCAGCGCGCCGCGAACGTCGCGGCCGACTCGGTGACGCGGACGAGCTCGAGCGCGAGGTTACGGTCCGGAGGGATCGCGCTCACGTCCGCTGATCCTACATCCGTTCCGGCGCCTCGACTCCGATCAGATCCAGGCACTTCGCGGTCACGAGCTGGACGGCCCGCACGAGCCCGAGCCGGAACGCCTGCTGCTCGGACTCGAGGACGCGGTGCAGGTGGTAGAAGCGATGGAAGTCGTCGGCGACCCGGATCGCGTACGTCGGGATCGCGTGCGGAGCACGCCGTTCGGCCGACTCGGCGGCGACCGCCGGAAACTCGAGCAGCCGCTTCACGAGCTCGCGCTCCTCGGGCGCGAGCGGCCCGGTCGGAGCGCCGCCGATCGACGCAGCGCCGGCGTTCCGGAGGATCCCGTCGATGCGCGCGTGCGCGTACTGGACGTAGTAGACGGGGTTCTTCTGCGTCTTCTCGGCCGCGAGGTCGACGTCGAGCTCGATCGTCTGGTCGTGCCCGCGCGAGACGAGGTACCAGCGCGCGGCGTCCACGCCGATCGCGTCGATCAGCTCGTCGAGGAAGACGACGTCGCCGCGTCGCTTCGACATCTTCTTCGCCCGCCCGCCCTCGACGAGGTGCACGAGCTGGTAGATCAGCACCTCGATCGCGTCGCGCGCGTGCCCGAGCATCTCGGCGAGCGCCTGGAGGCGCGCGACGTAGCCGTGGTGGTCCGCGCCGAGGACGTAGACGAGCCGGTCGAAGCCGCGCGCGAGCTTGTCGCCGGATGTAGGCGGCGTCGCCGGCGAAGTAGGTCGGCGTGCCGTCCGAGCGGACGAGCACGCGGTCCTTGTCGTCGCCGTGCGCGCTCGTCCGCGCCCAGACCGCGCCGTCCTGCTCGTACGTGTCGAGGAGCGCGATCGCCTCCGGGATGTCCGCCTCGACCTCGCTCTCGCGCGCCCACGTGTCGAAGTGGACACGGAAGCGCTCGAGCGTCGCCTCGATCCGCTCGAGCACGACCGGGACGGGATCTCCCTGGAGCGCGGCGAGCTCCTGCATGTAGTCGCCCGTGTAGCCGTCCTCGGGAGGCATCTCGCCGCGCCGCAACGCGTCGACCGACTGCGCGGAAGCGCTCCATCTGGGCGCCGGCGTCGTTGTAGTAGTACTCGCGCTCGACCTCGTGCCCCGCGAAGGTGAGCAAACGTGCCACTGCATCGCCGTACGCGCCGTTGCGTCCGTGCGCGACCGTGATCGGTCCGGTCGGGTTCGCGGAGACGAGCTCGACCTGGATCCGCTGCCTGCTCTCGGCCGACCCCGAGCCGAACGCGTCGCCCGCCGCGACGATCTCCGCGACCGCCTCGGCGAGCCAGGCGTCGGAGACACGCAGGTTGACGAAGCCAGGGCCGGCGACCTCGGCGCTCTCGACGACGCCGTTCGAGAGGACGCGCTCGACGAGCTCGGACGCGAGGTCACGTGGCGCCTGCCCGCGGACGGGAGCCAGCCGCAGCGCGACGTTCGTCGCGTAGTCGCCGTGGTCCGCGTCGCCGGGGCGCTCGAGCGCGACGGGCGCGTCGGCGACGTCGCCGACGGCAGCGGCGAGCCGCGTGACGGGATCGGACACAGGCACGCCGTGGATCGTAGGCGGACGGCGACGAGGGCGAGGCGAGCCTCGCGCCTACGCGGTCAGACGGGCCGGCTCTTGGCGGAAGGCGCTGCGGTGATCGGCACGACGATGCCCTCGCGCTGGAGCGCGGCCTGCACCTCTTCGCGTGCCTTGTAGATCCGCCACTTGACCGTCGCGAGCGTGATCTCCAGCGTCTCGGCGATCTCCGTGTAGGACAGGCCGACGATGTCGCGGAGGAGGAGCGCCATCTTCAGGTCGGGATTCAGGAGCTCGACCGCGCGCCACACGGCGTCGATCGTCTCCGCGCGCTCGACGGGCGCGTCGACGACCTCGAGCGGCGGAATGTCCTCGAGCGCGACGACGGCCTTCGGCCGGCGTTCGAGGGCGCGGAGCTCGTCGAGGACCCGGTTCTTCGCGACCTGGAAGAGCCACGTCGTGAAGCGCGAGCGGAGCGAGAAGCCGGGGAGCCCCTGGTAGACGCGGAGGAAGACCTCCTGCGTCAGATCCTCTGCCAGGGCGCGGTCGCCCGTCAGCCTCAGCACGTAGTTGAACACCGGCTGCTCGTAGGTCCGCACGATGATCGAGAACGCACGCTCGTCACCGCGCTGGGCCTTCCGCAGGACACCCAGATCAGGCTGTGGCAGCGACACGAAGGAGGCGAGTATAGAGCGTCACCGGTAAGGGAACTGTGCGCGGGCCTTTACAGGCCCGTTACGAGCGGCTTGCCGGTCATCTCCGGGGGGACGGGGAGGCCGAGCAACGCCAGCATGGTGGGCGCGAGATCGGACAGCTCGCCTCCCGAGCCGAGCGAGATCGTGTCGTCCGTCACGATCAGCGGGACGGGATTCGTCGTATGGGCTGTGTGCGGGCTCACGCCGTCGGGTTCGAGCATCACCTCCGCATTTCCGTGGTCGGCCGTGACCAGGCACACACCGCCGGCGGCGCTCACGCACGTCCACGACGCGTCCCAGGCACGCGTCGGCCGCCTCGACTGCGGCGATCACCGCGGGGATCGAGCCGGTGTGCCCGACCATGTCCGGGTTGGCGAAGTTCACGACCACGAGCCGGTATCCGTTCGGCACCTCGGCGCAGACCTCCTCCGCGACCTGCGCCGCCGACATCTCGGGCTTGAGGTCGTAGCTCGCGACGTCGCGCGGGGACGGGACGAGGACTCGGGTCTCGCCCTCCCACTCGCTCTCCTCGCCGCCGTTCAGGAAGTAGGTGACGTGCGCGTACTTCTCCGTCTCCGCCGCGTGGAGCTGGCGCCCACCGGCGCGCGAGACGACCTCCGCGA
Source organism: uncultured Actinomycetes bacterium (assembly GCA_963770595.1). Classification (GTDB taxonomy): domain Bacteria; phylum Actinomycetota; class Thermoleophilia; order Gaiellales; family Gaiellaceae; genus GMQP-bins7. Next base: position 465,650 of record CAVYQG010000001.1, read on the forward strand.
GCGTGTTCCCGACCTTCTGCTCCTCGAACGCGACCGGGAACGGGAAGTCGTCACGGTAGCGCGTCATCGTCGTCAGGTCGACGTCCGCCTCGAGCAGCCGCTGCGAGAGCTGGCGAGCGCGATCCGGGCGGAAGTTGAAGAAGATCGCCGCGTCCGTCGCCGGATCGAGGCGGGGGCGCCCCTCGATGCACGGCCGGCTCGACGAACTCGTCGGTGATCCCCCGCTCGTAGCTCTCGCGCACGGCGTCCACCGGGTTCGCCGCGCGATCGCCCGCGCCGTGCAGGATCGCGGCGAGCGCGCGGTCGGTCCTGTCCCAGCGGCTGTCTCGATCCATCGCGTAGTAGCGCCCGCAGACGGTTGCGACCGCCTCCGCGGGAAGCTCGGCCAGGTCGGACGCGGCCGAGGTCGGGGACACGTCGCGACCGTCGGTGAATGCGTGGACCCACGTCCGATCGGCCATCCCCTGCCGCTCGGCGAGGGCCAGGAGCGCGCGCAGGTGGTCGATGTGCGAGTGGACGCCGCCGTACGAGACGAGCCCGAGGAGGTGCACGTCTCCCCCGCGCTCCCGGGCGCGCTCGAAGGCCGAGACGAGCGCGGGATTCGCCATGAGCGAGCCGTCGTCGACGGCGCGGCTCACGCGCACGAGGTCCTGGTAGAGGACGCGGCCGGCACCGATCGTCAGGTGCCCGACCTCGGAGTTCCCCATCTGGCCGGGCGGCAGCCCCACCGCCTCGCCGGAGGCCTCGAGCTGCGCGTGCGGGTAGCGTGCGAGGAGCTCGTCGAACACCGGCGTCGAGGCGAGCTCGACCGCGTTGCCGGGACCGGGCGAGGCGATTCCCCAACCGTCGAGGATGACAAGCGCGACGAGAGCCCTCACGCGACGTCGGCGGCCGCGAGAGAGATCGCCTCGAACGACAGCGGGTCGAGCGAGGCGCCGCCCACCAGGGCGCCGTCGACGTCCGGCTGCGCGAGCAGCTCGCCGGCGTTCTCCGGCTTGACCGAGCCGCCGTAGAGCACCCGGGTCGGGTGCAGCGACTTGACGAGTGCGTGCGCGTCCTGCGCCATCGCCGGCGTCGCCGTCTTGCCCGTCCCGATCGCCCACACCGGCTCGTACGCGATGACGAGCCGATCGTGTCGCGGGAGCACCGACACCTGCCGCGTCAGCACGGCCTCCGTCGTCCCCGCCTCGCGCTCCGCCTCCGTCTCGCCGACGCACGCGATGACGTGGAGACCGGCCTCGAGCGCCGTTTCGACGCGCAGACGCACGGTGTCGTCGGTCTCGCCGAAGAGCTGGCGGCGCTCGGAGTGGCCGACGAGCGCGCCCGTGACGCCGAGCTCGAGCAGCATCGGCGCCGCCACCTCGCCCGTGAACGCCCCCTCGAGCTCCCAGTGCACGCTCTGGCCGTACACGCGCACTCCGCTCGCCTCGCCCAGCCCTTCGAGCGTCGCCGCGAGCGAGACGAACGGCGGGCACACGACGATCTCGACGCCCTTCGCGCGCTCGGGGAGGTGCCGGATACGGGTGGCGAAGGCCCGCGCCTCGTGCGCCCCCTTGTACATCTTCCAGTTGCCGGCGATGAGCACGCGCGGCGATCTTATGCCGCCGGTGACCGTCACCCGCGGCGACTGTCGACGGCTTTCGCACGGCAGCGAGTGTTAGCCTCGCCGCGATGGCCGAAGAAGTCCCGTTGGCGGACTGGGAGCGCCGCTTCCGCGCGACCGTGACATTCCTGCCCGAGTGGGCTCCGGGCGCGCCGACGCGGATCGTCTACCCGTCGAACGTGTCGGGCGTATGGCAGCTTCACGCCTGGGACCTGACCACCGACGGCCACCACCAGGTCACGGACTCGGCCGTCGGCGTCCTCGACGGCACGACGACGCTGGACGGCGAGGGCATCATCTGGTTCGACGACGAGACCGGGGACGAGTCCGGGCGCTGGCTCGTCCAGCCGTTCCACGGGGGCGAGACGAAGCCGTTCCTCAAGGGCGTGCCGCACGGCTGGAACGACGGGCTCGCGCAGGCGCCGGGGATCGTGGCCGCGGCGATCAGCGATCGCGACGGGTTCTCGGTGTACGTCTCACGCAACGGCGGACGTGCCCGAAGGCTGTACCGCTCCACGGTCCTCGGTCCAGCTCGGCGGCGCCGAGGACGGTGGCTTCGTCCGTGGCGGGCTCTCCGCGGACGGCTCGCTGCTCTGCCTCCAGCACGCCGAGCACGGCGACCTCATCCACCCGGCGCTCCGCGTCGTCGACCCGCGCACGAGCGACACCGTCGGCGAGCTGCTCGACGAGGGGATGTCGCTCCAGGCACGCTGCTGGTCGCCCGTCGCAGGAGACCAGCGCCTCGCGTTCGACCACGAGCGAGAAGGCGACGAGCGGCCCGGCATCTGGAACCTCGCGACGGGGGAGCGCACCGACCTCGCGCTCGACGTCGAGGGCGGTGTCTTCGTCAACGACTGGTGGCCGGACGCGTCGGCGCTCCTGCTCAAGAACACCTTCGAGGGCCGCGACCTGCTCTACCGCTACGAGCTCGAGTCGGGCGAGCTCGAGCAGATCCCGAGCGAGCCGGGGTTCGTCTGGAAGGCGCGCGTGCGCCCCGACGGCGCCGTCTGGTTCCTGCACGAGCAGGGGCACCGGCAGCGGCTTGCCGTCGACGACGCCGGCGTGGAGCTGCTCGCACCGGAGGACGGGCTCGGTCCGCCCGGACGGCCGTACGAGTCCTGGCACTTCGAGAACCCGCACGGCCAGCGCGTCCACGGGTTCCACGTCACGCCGGACGACTCCGGCGGGCCGTTCCCGGTGCTGATGTTCGTCCACGGCGGGCCGACCTGGATGGACTTCGACCGCTGGCAGCCCGAGGTGCAGGCGTACGTCGACGCCGGCTTCGCGGTCGGGATGGTCAACTACCGCGGCTCGATCGGGTACGGGCGCGAGTGGCGCGACACGCTGATCGGGAACATCGGCGGGCCGGAGCTCGAGGACGTGAACGCGGGCCTCGCCGACCTCGTCGCGCGCGGCATCGCCGACCCGGAGCGCGCGGTGTCGGCGGCCACTCCTGGGGCGGGTACGTCACCCTGCTCGAGCTCGGCAAGCACCCGGAGCTGTGGCGCTGCGGCGTCGCGGGCGTCCCGGTCGGCGACTACGAGGACGGGTACGAGGAGCTGTCGCCGCTGCTCCAGGCGTACGACCGCGCACTCCTCGGCGGCAAGGAGCCGAAGGACCTGCCCGAGCTCATGCGCGACCGCAACGCGATCAACTTCGCGGACGACGTGCGCGCGCCCGTCCTCTTCCTCATCGGCCGCAACGACAGCCGCTGCCCGTACCGGCAGGCGATGCGCTACGTCGAGAGGCTCGCCGCCCGAGGCACCCGCACGAGGTGTACGTCTTCGAGACCGGCCACGGCTCGTTCGACGTCGACGAGCGCGTCCGCCAGGTGGCGACGACCCTCGAGTTCCTCGCCCAGCACGTGCCTGGCCTGAACGCCCGTCCAGCCTGAGGAGAGCGGGCGAGGCGAGGCATGCCTCGCCCCTAAACGGTCGTCGAGGCGGCGCGGATGTCCGGCCGCAGTCGAGGGCGACGCAGGTGTCGGCCCTACGCAAGCCGCCTTCGCGGCGAGGAGGAGGCAAACCTCGCCCGTGCACGGGTGTAAGGGCCGGGCATGCCCGGCCCACGCGGGCCTCAGGCGGCCGGGATCGCGGCGACGCCCGGGAGCTCCTTGCCCTCGAGCAGCTCGAGCGAGGCGCCCCCGCCGGTCGAGACCCAGGAGACCCGCTCGACGAGCCCGAGCTCCTGGATCGCGCGCACGGAGTCGCCGCCGCCGACGACGGTGTACCCGTCGACCGCAGCGACCGCCTCGGCGACGGCCCTCGTCCCTTCGGCGAAGCGAGGCCACTCGAAGACGCCCATGGGGCCGTTCCAGAAGACGGTCCTGGCGCCCTCGAGGGCGCTCGCGAAGCGCTCCCGTGAGCGAGGGCCGATGTCGAGCCCGAGCCAGCCCTCGGGGACGTCGTCGTAGGGCGTGACCCGTGACTCGGCGTCCGCCTCGAACGCCGCGGCCGCGACGACGTCGACGGGGAGTTCGGCGTCGTAGGGCAGCGGGCTCCCGTCGCGCAGCTCCTCGGCCATCTTCCCGCCGACGAGCACCGCGTCCGCGCGCCCGCCAAGGCTAACGAGCACGCCGAGCTTGTCCTCGACCTTCGCGCCGCCGGCGACGAGGACGAACGGGCGCTCGACGTCGCCGAGCAGGCGGCCGAGCATCTCGAGCTCCTGCTCGAGCAGGAGCCCGGCGTACGCCGGCAGGAGCACCGGCGACACCGACCGTGGACGCGTGCGCGCGGTGCGACGAGCCGAACGCGTCGTTGACGAAGAGGTCGCAGTCGTCGGCGAGCCGCTGCGCCGTCGCGGGATCGTTCGTCGTCTCGCCGGGGTCGAAGCGCGTGTTCTCGAGCACGGCGAGCCGTGGATCCGGTGCGAGCTCGCGCAGGCGCTCGGCGACGGGGGCGATCGACGACGCGGGGTCAGGCCCCGTCGGCCGCCCGAGGTGAGAGCACACGACGACGGCCGACGCGCCGCGTTCCAGCAGGTGCTCGACCGTCGGGAGCGACGCGCGGATGCGCGTGTCGTCGGCGACCCGCCCGTCCTCGAGCGGTACGTTGAGATCGGCCCGGACGAGGACGCGCTTGCCGTCGACCTCGGCGGCGCGGACCGAGCGCGGCGTCCTCACCCGGCGATCACGGAAGGAGCTTCGGGATCAGGTCGACGAGCCGGCACGAGTAGCCCCACTCGTTGTCGTACCAGCCGAAGACCTTGACCGAGCTGCCGCGGGCCATGGTCAGGTCGCTGTCGAAGATGCACGAGTGCGCGTTCTCCTTGATGTCGGTGGAGACGAGCGGGTCCTCGGAGTACTGGAGGATCCCCGTCAGCGGGCCATCCGCCGCGGCCCGGTAGGCCGCGTTCACCTCGGCGACGTCGGTGTCACGGCCGAGGCGTACGACGAGGTCGGTGAGCGAGCCTGTCGCGACCGGAGCGCGCACCGAGATGCCGTCCACCTTGCCCTGGAGCTCGGGCATGACGAGCCCGATCGCCTTCGCCGCCCCGGTGCGAGGTCGGGATGAGGTTGACGGCGGCCGCGCGCGCGCGACGGAGGTCCTTGTGCGGGTAGTCGAGGATGACCTGGTCGTTGGTGTACGCGTGGATCGTCGTCATGAATCCCGACTCGATCTCGCCGAGCTCGTGCAGCACCTTCGCGAGCGGCGCGACACAGTTGGTCGTGCACGACGCGTTCGAGACGATGTGATGCGAATCGGGGTCGTAGGTGTCGTCGTTGACCCCGAGCACGAGCGTGACGTCCGGATCCGTGGCCGGAGCCGAGATCACGACCTTCCTGGCGCCTGCGTCGAGGTGCTTCTGCGCGCCGTCGCGGTCGGTGAAGAAGCCGGTGGACTCGAGCACGACGTCGACGCCGAGGTCTCCCCACGGGAGCGCGGCCGGGTCTCGCTCGCTCAGCATCTTCAGCTCCTCGCCGCCGGCACGGAGCGTCCCGTCGGCCAGCTCGACCTCGCCCTGGAACGGCCCCAGGTTCGAGTCGTACCGGAGCAGGTGGGCCATCGTCTCCGCGTCGCCGAGGTCGTTGAGCGCGACGACCTCGATGTCCGCACCGAGCGCCTGCTGCGCCCGGAAGAAGTTCCGCCCGATGCGGCCGAACCCGTTGATGCCGACGCGAATAGCCATCTCGACGCCCTCCGTCAGGTCGTTGCCACTACCGCGGCGAGTCTAACCGCGGCTTCTTCGGGGGAACACCGCACGGCTGCAGGCTCAGGTCTCCGCGAACTCCTCGAGTCGGCGAAAGCGACGGTGCATCGCGGCCTTGCTCGCCGGCGGGTCCGCCCGGGTCGCGAGCTCGCGGAGAGACTCGGCCGGGTGTCGCAGCCTGAGGTCGGCAGCCTCGCGGAGCGGCCAGTCGAGGTCGTCGAGGCGCCCGTCGCGCTCAAGGCGGCGCACCGACTCGAGCTGCTGCTGCGACGCGCGGCCCGTGCGGACGAGGTTCGCGTGGTCGGCGTTGGCGAGGCGGTTGGCCCGCTCGCGCGTCGCGGCCAGCACGGCGCGCTCCTCGAGGGCGAGGACGGTCTCCGTCGCCCCGGCTCGCGCGAGCAACGTCTCGATCCCGTCCCAGCTCTTCGAGTACGCCGCGCCGTGGGTCTCCCGCTCGACGACGCCGAGCGCGACGCCGAGCTCGCCGGCGATGTCGGCGAGGAGGCCGGCCGCGACGGCCGAGGCCGTGCGAAGCTCGAGGTGCGGCGAGCGACCGAGGGACAGCGAGCCTCCGCCGAGGAACGCGCCACGCACGTAGGCGGCGCGGCAACACGCGCGCGCGACGACCCGGCGTGGCGGGCGCTCGAGCGGCGCGTGGCGGCGGTCGACCACGCCCGCTGCGACGAGCGCACGTAGCGCTGTGGGGTCGCCTTCGACGTGGAGCTGGTACCGGGTCGCGCGGTCGAACGAACGCCTGCGATAGGTCCGGATCTCGGAACGGATCCCGGACTCGAGGAGCAGAGTGAAGGCACGGCGCGCCGCGGCGCCGCTCGCGAGGTCGAGGTGGAGCGCCCACTCCCCGCGGCCCCGCAGGTGGAGGCTCCCGGACGAGTGGAAGAGCGCGGACAGCTCCGCCAGGCGATCGCACTCACGCGTCGGCGCGATCTGCGCGAGCTCCTCGCGGACGTCCTCGGACGTGATCACAGCCGCACACCCTCGAGCTCGAGCAGGCGACGCTTGACGTCGAGGCCGGCCGTCCCGTAGCCGCCGAGGCCGCTCGCCCCGACGACGCGATGGCAGGGGACAAGCAGCATGAAGCGGTTGTGCGCGCAGAACGTCCCGACGGCGCGGCCCGCGCCCGGATATCCGGCGAGGGCGGCGAGCTCGCCGTACGCGACCACCTCGCCGCGCCGGACCCCGCGCAGCGTCGCTGCGACCGCGTGCTGAAACGGCGTCGCCCAGTCGAGGTCGATCGGGACGTCACCGAGCTCGCACTCCTCACCGGCGAAGAAGGCGCGAAAGCGCTCGACGAGCGCGCTCGGCGCGAGCGCTCCGGCGGCCGGCGATCGTGACGAACTCGGCGCAGAGCCGTTACCCACCTGCGCGCCGGCGCTGGCTAGCGTTCGTGCTGGGGGGCCGAGCGCCCCCTCGAGGGGGGCTGCGCTGGGGGCTGCGCTGGGCGCTGCGCAGGCGGCGCTGGGGGCTGCGCGGGAGGGCTCGGCCCGGAGCGGCGTCGGGAGCCGCGTTGCGAGCGGTGCCGGGAATGCGCTCCGAGCCGCGTCGCGGGCTCCGCCGTCGGCCCCGGTCGGGCCCGCGCCGGCGTCACGGTCGAACCCGAGCTCGTGGGCGAGGACGAGCCCACCCCCGGTCCACAGATCCCCGACCCCCCAGCCCGGCACCTCGTAGCGCGTGTGCTCCGCACGCATCCCTCCGACCATACAATCGGCCCCATGAGCGCCCCAGGAATCTTCAGCCCGCCGACGCCCGTCAACGAGCCGATCAAGACCTACGCGCCCGGAACGCCCGAGCGCGCGGAGCTGCAGGCCCGCCTCCGCCAGATGGAGGGCGAGCGCATCCGCATCCCGATGGTCATCGGCGGCAAGGACGTCGAGACCGGCGAGACGTTCGAGGCCGTCATGCCGCACCGGAAGAAGCACGTGCTCGCCGACGTCGCGAAGGGCGGTCCGGAGCACGTCCAGCAGGCGATCGACGCCGCGCGCGCCGCGCACGAGGACTGGTCGCGCATGCCGTGGCACGAGCGCGCAGCCGTCTTCCTCCGGGCCGCGGAGCTGCTCTCCGGCCCGTGGCGCTCGACGGTCAACGCCGCGACGATGCTCAACCAGTCGAAGACCGCGCACCAGGCCGAGATCGACGCGGTCTGCGAGATGATCGACTTCTGGCGCTTCAACGCCGAGTTCGTGACGCAGATCTACGCCCAGCAGCCGTACTCGCCGACCGGCACGTGGAACCGGATGGAGTACCGGCCGCTCGAGGGGTTCGTCTTCGCCGTGAGCCCCTTCAACTTCACGTGCATCGGCGGGAACCTCTCGTCGTCGCCGGCGCTCATGGGCAACACGATCGTCTGGAAGCCGGCCTCGACCGCCGCGCTCTCGGCGTACTACCTCATGCGCCTGCTGCAGGCCGCAGGGCTCCCGGACGGCGTCATCAACCTCGTCTACGGCTCGGGAGCGACGATCGGGAACGCCGCGCTCGGCAGCCCCGAGCTCGCCGGGATCCACTTCACGGGCTCGACCGAGGTCTTCAACGGCATGTGGGAGACGGTGGGCACGAACATCGGCTCGTACCGGAACTACCCTCGCATCGTCGGTGAGACCGGGGGCAAGGACTTCATCCTCGCCCACCCCTCCGCCGAGGCCGAGGCGGTCGCGACCGCGATCGTCCGCGGCTCGTTCGAGTACCAGGGGCAGAAGTGCTCGGCGGCGTCGCGCCTCTACATCCCGTCGAACCTCTGGCCGGAGGTCAAGGAGAGGCTGGTCGAGGACGTCGGCTCGATCAAGATGGGCGACCCGGCCGACTTCGAGAACTTCATGGGCGCCGTCATCGACGAGGGCGCGTTCACGACCCACAGCCAGGCGATCGCCGACGCTCGCTCCGCCGGCGCGGAGATCCTCACGGGCGGCGCCACGGACGACTCGGAGGGCTACTTCGTGGAGCCCACGGTGATCACCACCGACGACAAGGGCTTCCGCCTGCTCCGCGACGAGCTCTTCGGCCCCATCGTCACGGCGTACGTGTACGACGAGAAGCGCTGGGACGACACGCTCCAGCTCGTCGACGAGACCGCCCCGTACGGGCTGACGGGCGCCGTCTTCTCGACGGAGCGAGGCCCGATCGAGGAAGCGCACGACAGGCTGCGATACACCGCCGGGAACTTCTACGTCAACGACAAGCCGACGGGCGCCGTCGTCGGGCAGCAGCCGTTCGGCGGCTCGCGCGCGAGCGGGACGAACGACAAGGCGGGCTCTCTGTGGAACCTCATCCGCTGGGTGTCCCCGCGCACGGTGAAGGAGACGTTCGTCCCGCCGACCGACTACCGGTACCCCTTCCTCGGGCCGGACGGCAACGGCAAGAGCTAGCGCCGCCCGACGCGACCGGCGAGGGTAAGAGCCGCAGCCGTGGTTCGCATCCTCGACGGGATCGACGCGTTCCTCGACCAGCTCGCCGCGGTCGAGGTCCTGCCCGCGCTCCTCGCGATCCTGGCGCACCTCGCGAAGCTCGCCTGCACGAGCATGGCGTGGCGCAACATCCTCGCGGCCGCCTACCCAGACCGCGTGGTGCCGCGACGCCCGATCCTCGGCGCGTACGTCGCGGGCGTCGGCATCAACGCGATCATCCCGGTGCGCGCGGGCGACGCCGTCCGCGTCGTCCTCGCCCATCGAGCGATCCCCGACAGCACGTACACGACTGTTCTCTCGAGCACGCTCGTCCTGTCGATCTTCGACATGGTCGCCGCGTCGACGCTCCTCCTCTGGGCGGCGACGACCCAGGACGCGCTTCCGGGATTCGGCGACCTGCCCGACCTCCGGGGCTTCGACTTCGCGTGGCTCCTCGACCACCCCCTCGCCGCGCAGCTCCTGGTCGGCGCTCTCGTCCTCATCGCGATCGGCCTCGCGATCTGGATCCACGGGCACGTCCTCGACTTCTGGGAGCGCGTGAAGCAGGCGTTCGCGGTCGTGCGCCGGCCGGCGCTCTACCTGCGGACGGTCGCGTTCTGGCAGGCGTGCGACTGGGCGCTCCGCATCGTGACGATCTGGTTCATGCTCGACGCGTTCGGCATCCCGCAGACGATCGAGAACGCGCTCCTGGTGCAGGTGTCCGCGAGCGTCGCGACGCTCGTCCCGCTCACGCCGGCCGGGATCGGCACCGAGCAGGCGTTCCTCCTGTACGTGTTCCGCGGGACGGTCTCGAACGCGCAGCTGCTCGCCTTCAGCGTCGGGGCGAAGCTCATCGTCGTGGCGACGAACGTCGTCGCGGGCTTCACCGCGATCGGGCTGACGCTGCGCACGTTCCGCTACTCCGAGGCGCTCGCTCCGCGGACGGCTGACCCGGAGGCACCTCCCGAGCCGTAGCCCGACGCACGGTGACCGTCACCGGTGACGTCACCCGTGTTCTCGCTCGCTACGAGGGACCTGCCTTGTGCAACTGCGCGTAGATCGTGCGCGCGGTCTTCTGCGGGAGGCCCGGCACGCCCTCGAGCTCTTCCTGCGACGCCTCGAGGAAGCGCTCAGCCGAGCCGAAGTGCCGGATGAGCGCGCGGCGCCGCGCGGGGCCGACGCCCGGGAGCGTCTCGAAGATCGACTCCATCGCCTTCGAGTCCCGTCGGCGGCGATGGGCACGCAGCGCGACGCGATGGGCCTCGTCGCGGACACGCTGGAGGAGCTGCAGCCCCGGGCTCGTCCGCTCGAGCCTGATCGGCGCGGAGGAGCCCGGGACGAACACCTCCTCCTCGCGCTTCGCGAGCGAGATGACCGCGACGCGCGGAAGGTCGCGCTCCTCCATCGCGGCCAGGGCGGCCGCCAGCTGACCGCGACCGCCGTCGACCACGACGAGGTTCGGGACCTGCGAGAAGCTCTCGTCCACCTCGACGCTCGTCGCCCGCGCGAAGCGCCGCCCGATCGCCTCGCGGATCGCGCCGACGTCGTCCTGGCCGTCGAGCCCCCGGATCCCGAAGGTCCGGTAGTGGGCGTTCTTCGGCCGGCCGTCGACGAACACGACCATCGACGCGACGATCGACTCGCCCTGGATGTTCGAGACGTCGAAGCACTCGATGCGAAGCGGGAGGCTCTCGAGGTTCAGCGCTTCGCGCAGCTCCTCGAGCGCCGACACGCGCCGCAGGCGCGTCTTCTCGCGCTCCGCGGCGTCCTCCTCGAGCACGAGCCGGGCGTTCTCGGTCGCGAGCTCGACGAGCCTGCGCTTCTCGCCACGGAGCGGCGCGCGCACCTCGACGCGGGATCCACGCCGTCCCGAGAGGAAGTCCGCGAGCGGGGCGAGATCGGCGCCGAGGTCCGGGACGAGCACCTCGGGCGGGACGCTCGGCGTCGTCCCGTAGTAGTCGAGCGCGAAGGCCTCGAGCACGGACTGCGCGTCCTCGTCGACGACGTTCTCGAGGTGGAAGCCGTAGCGGTCGATCATCTTGCCGTCACGGAGCGGGAACACCTGCACCGCGGCGCGCTCGGCGCCGAGCGCGAGCCCGATGACGTCGACCGTGCCGACGGCACGCCGGTCGGCGGCCTGGCGGTCGCTCAGGTGCCGGATCGACGTCAGGCGGTTCCGGTACCTGGCCGCCTCCTCGAACCGCTCGTCGGCGGACGCCTCGCGCATACGCGCCTCGAGCTCCCGCTGGATCGAGTCCGTGTCGCCGGAGAGGAAGCCGACGACACCGTCGACGATCTCACCGTAGGCGTCCTTCGAGATCGCGCCGATGCACGGCGCGAAGCAGCGGTCGATGTGGAAGTCGAGGCACGGGATCCCGGAGTGCCGACCGGGTCGCGGGCCCTCGCAGGGCCGGAAGCGGAAGACGCGGTTGAGCACGTCGAGCGTCTCGCGCACCTTCTTCGCGTTCGCGTACGGGCCGAAGTACGCGATCCCCGGGCGATGCCGTTCGCGCGTGAACATGACCCGCGGGTACTCGTCGGTGAGCGTCACGGCGATGTACGGGAACGACTTGTCGTCGCGCAGGCGGATGTTGAACGGCGGACGATGGCGCTTGATCAGGTTCTGCTCCAGGTGGAGCGCCTCCGCCTCGGTGCGGGTGACGATGACCTCGACGTCGTCGATCCGCGACACGAGCTGCCCATGCCGGGCCGGCCGTCCCCGCTCTGGAAGTAGTTGCGCACGCGCGAGCGCAGGGACTTCGCCTTGCCGACGTACAGCACCTCGCCGTTCCCGTCGCGGAAGAGGTAGACGCCCGAGCCGCGCGGCAGCGCTTTGAGCCGGCCTTCAACGTTTTCACGCATTCCGTGGCTAGCGTATCCCCATGCGTCGGCGTCACCTGGCGGCTCTCGGGGCGGCTCTGGGCCTCGTCCCGGCGCTCGCGGCACCCTCCCCGGCCGTCGCCGGGCCGGGGCTGGTCCTGGGGGCCGTCGAGGACGACGTGCGCAGCGCGACCCTCGTCGAGGCGGAGGCGCGGATGCAGCTCTTCCGGCTCGCCGGCTTCCGTGCGGTACGGGTCACGAGCTTCTGGACGCCGGGCCTCACGAGGCCGTCGGCGACCGAGCTCGAGATCCTCGGCAACGTCGGCTCTGCCGCGTCGCGCAACGGCGTCCGCGTCTACGTCACGGTCATGCACCCGGGGTCGCGGACGACGCCGCTCACCGAGGAGGCGCGCGGCGAGTTCGCGAGCTTCGCCGCCGCGATCGCCCGTGCGCACCCGGCGCTCCGCGACGTGATCGTCGCGAACGAGCCGAACCTGAACCGCTTCTGGCTGCCCCAGTTCGAGCTCGACGGGTCGAGCGCCGCGCCCGCTGCCTACCTCGCGCTCCTCGCGCGGACGTACGACGCGCTCAAGGCCGTCTCACCCGCGGTGCGCGTCCACGGCGTCGCCACCTCCCCGCGCGGCGGCGACCGCGCAGGGGGCACGCGGCCGACGCACTCGCCGACGAAGTTCGTCCAGGAGCTCGGGCTCGCCTATCGGGCGAGCGGGCGGACGGCTCCGGTCATGGACTCCTTCGTCATCCACCCGTACGCGGACAACTCGAGCCAGTCGCCGACGGTCGGGCACCCGCTCACGACCACGATCGGCATCGCCGACTACGACAAGCTCGTCACGCTGCTGGGCGAGGCCTTCGACGGCACCGCGCAGCGCGGCTCGACGCTCCCGATCCTCTACGGCGAGTTCGGGGTCGAGTCGCAGATCCCCGACGCGAAGGCGAGCCTCTACACGGGGAGCGAGCCGGCGACGACGCGGCCGGTCCCCGAGGACACGCAGGCGACGTACTACCAGCAGGCGCTGTCGCTGGCATTCTGCCAGCCGAACGTCTCCGGGATCCTCGTCTTCCTGTCGCGGGACGAGCGTGCGCGGGCCGCCTGGCAGTCGGGTGTCCGGTACGTGGACGGGACGGCGAAGTCGAGCTTCGAGCGCGTCCGCGAGTCGCTCGACCGGACGGAGGGCGGCTCGATCGCCCGCTGCCCCGGCGTGCAGCTCGTCGTGCGCCCCTCGCTCGTGCGCTTCGGCACTCCCTCGGCGGCGAGGCGCGGCGTCTTCCGCGCGACCTTCCGCTGCTCCCTCGACTGCAGCTTCGTCGTGCGGCTCGAGCGCGCGGACACACACGCCACGAAGCTCTCGCGCCGCGGCCGGGCCGCGGTCGGCGAGCTCGTTCAGGTCGACCTCGGGTCGCGCCGGCTCGCAGCCGGGCCGTACCGCTACACGCTACGACTCGTGCACCCGGTCAACCCGGCACCTCCGACGACCCGCTCGGGCCCGGTCTTCCGTCTCCCCTAGCCGGGCCCTTACCTCCGGGGCACCCCGACCCACCACCCACTGCGAGCATATCGGCGAGGTGCTCGCGAGTGGTTCGCGGACCGTGCCGAAAGAGTCACGGAATGTGACAAGAGGTGAACGTCAGTATCGGTGCTCGAGCCGCCACACCCGGACGGCGACGTACGCGCAGGCGGCGAGCACGACGACGAGCGCAAACGCGTCGCGGCCCGGCACGCCGAGCCCGATCGCCATGCCGATCGCGACGACTGCGAGGACGATCGCCGCGTAGAACAGCCGCCGGTTCCACTCGGACCACGTCTCCAGGTCCCCGCGTTTCTCGCGCCAGAGGAGGAACAGGAAGAACGCGATCGCGAGGAAGAACGCGATCGACAGCAGACCGCCGACGGTGGCGAGCACCGGCTCGAGCGAGAGCACGACGACGACGAGCGCGATGAGCGCGACGATCCCGAACCCGCGGACGAGCGGAGGGATCCGCTCCCAGAGGCGCCTCACCGCGTCACGCTCCCGTCATCAGCGCGCGGACGGCCAGCGCGCCCGCCACCAGCGTCGTGCCGGCGAACCAGAGCAGCCGCCTCGGCCCCGCGCCGGGGGCGTAGAACCAAGGTGAGAGGACGAGCCCGAGCGCGAGCGCGCCGTACGTGTAGTGCAGGCGATCGGGAGCACTCCGCCCGTCGGACAGGAGGAGGAGCCCCACCGCCGCCTGCGCGATGAGGACCGTCTGAGCAAGGGTCAGCGCGTGCGCGACGACAGGGCTCGCCGCGCCTCCTCGACGGTACGACACGAAGCCGCGCACGGCCGCGCCGACGCACACGGCGATCACGGCGACACCCAGCGCGACGTGCACGGAGAGCACGCGCGCACCCTAGCCGCGCGCAGGGCCGGCCCGCCCTGCGCGCTCGGCCGACAACCCGTCGCTACGCAACGGCTCGCTCGAGCCGCTCGAGCGTCTCTGTCCAGCCCATGCGGTGCAGCTCGTACCGGTCGTCGGTCTTGAACGGGCTCTGGTCGAGCACCAGACGGGTGCCCTCGCCCGACGGCTCGAACGTGAGCGTGACCACGGTCTCCTGATCGTCGGGATCGGGCTCCTCCCACACGAACGTGTAGACGAGACGACGAGGCGGTCGGATCTCGCGAAACTCACCGCAGAGGTGGAACACGTCTCCCTCCGGCGGCTGCATCGTGATGCGGTACCGCCCCCCTTCGCGTGCGTCGAGCTCCACGCTCCGCGAGGTGAATCCGGCGGGGCCCCACCACTCCGCGAGCTTCTCGGCCTCGACGCAGGCCGCGAACACGGCGTCCGGAGACGCGGCCAGGGCCTTTTCCAGATGCAGACGTCCTCCCGCGCGCCTCTTCGATCACCCCATGAATCCGGGAGTATGCGCCGCCGGCGATCTGGCCTGGTTCCGCGTCGAACACCGTTACGATCCCCGGATGGTCGAGGAAGGACGCCCAGCGCCGGGGTTCACGCTCCCGAGCGACTCCGGAGAGGACGTCTCGCTCGAGTCGCTGCGCGGGAATCCCGTCGTCCTCTACTTCTATCCCAAGGACGACACGCCGGGCTGTACTGCGCAGGCGTGCGGGATCCGCGACCAGTGGGACGAGTTCGAGCGTCGCGGCGCCGTCGTCCTCGGCGTCAGCCCAGACGGCGAGTCGAGCCACGTGAAGTTCAAGGAGAAGTACGGGCTGCCGTTCACGCTCCTCGCCGACGAGGATCACAGCATCTCCGAGGCCTACGGCACCTGGGTCGAGAAGAGCATGTACGGCAAGAAGTACATGGGCGTCGAACGCTCGACCTTCGTGATCGACGCCGACGGCAATGTCGCGAAGGTCATGCGCAAGGTGAAGCCGGACACGCATGCCGCCGACGTCCTGGCGGTCCTCGACACATGACGGCTCAGGCGTACCACAGCACGAATGCGTCCCCGCCGACGCTCGTCTGCGACAGCTTCAGGGATCTTGGTTCCGACGCGGGTGGGATTCGCGAAGCGAATCTTCACCTCGCGTTCCGCGCGACGGGAATCCGCGCTAGCGGATTGCCGTCTTGCGCACAATGCGGATGAGAGGACTTGAACCTCCACGCCCTTACGGGCACACGGACCTGAACCGTGCGCGTCTACCAATTCCGCCACATCCGCGCGGCCGTCCGATTCTAGCTCCGTCTCGTCTCAGTCCTCGATGACACGGTTCGCGGCACTGGTCACGCTCGCGCTCGCGACGCTCGTCGGCTCCGACGCGCGACACGCCGGCTCACCCGCCGCGACGGAGACGGCCCGGGTCGTGGCGATCCTCGCGTCGCCCGCGCTCGCGCACGATGCCGGCGCGGACGCACGGATCACCGTGGAGCAGGCAGCGTTCCGCGCCGAGCTCGCTCGGAGCGTGCCGGACGCGTCGGTCCGCTGGCGGTACCGCCTCGTCGCGAACGGGCTCGCGGTCGACGTTCCCCGCTCGCAGGTCGCACGCTTGCGAGCGCTGCCCGGAGTGAAGGACGTGTACGAGTCGGCGCAGTACGTGCCACAGCTCGACTCGAGCCCCGGCCAGATCGGCGCTCCGGGCCTCTGGGGAGCCGGCCTCTCGACGTCGGGCCAGGGGATCAAGATCGGGATCATCGACACCGGCGTCGATCCGGGCCACCAGTTCTTCGACCCGGCCGGCTACACGATGCCCACAGGCTTTCCCAGGGGGCAGACGCGGTTCACGTCGGCGAAGGTCATCGTCGCGCGCGCCTTCCCGCCGCCCGGGGCGCAGACGAGCGGGGCCGGTCTCGCGTTCGACGGCGACGAGTCGAGCCACGGGACGCACGTCGCGGGCATCGCCGCGGGCAACGAGGGAACCGTCGTCGGCGGCCGGGACATCTCGGGGGTCGCGCCGCACGCATACATCGGCAACTACAAGGCGCTCGTCCGCACCGACTCCGGGCTCAGCCCGAACGGGAACGCGCCCGAGCTCGTGGCAGCGATCGAGGCCGCGGTCGCAGACGGTATGGACGTCATCAACCTTTCCATCGGCGAGCCGGAGATCGAGCCGAGTCGAGACGTCGTCGCGCTCGCACTCGACGCGGCTGCGGCCGCGGGCGTCGTCCCGGTCGTGTCCGCGGGAACGACTACAACGACGCGGGCGCCGGCTCCGTCTCCTCGCCGGCGAACTCCGCGCAGGCGATCACCGTCGGCGCCGTCGAGATCTCGGGATCGCCTGCGAGCCGTGTGCACGCGGACTTCTCGTCGGTCGGCCCGACGACGATGTCGCTCAGGCTCAAGCCGGACGTCGCCGCGCCCGGGGTCGACATCCTCTCGTCCGTCCCCGGCGGCTGGTCCGGGCTCTCGGGCACCAGCATGGCGGCGCCGCACGTCTCCGGGGCCGCCGCGCTCCTCGTGCAGCGACACCCCGACTGGACAGTCGCACAGGTGAAGTCAGCGCTCGTGCAGACCGGGACCGACGCGACCGACGAGCGGAGCGAGCTCCTGACGCCGTCGTTCCAGGGAGGCGGCGTCGTCGCGCTCGGGAGGGCCGACCGCCCGCTCCTCTTCGCGGATCCGAGCTCGCTCTCGTTCGGGCTGGTCCATGGCGCGGGCTCGACCAGAGCCGTGAGCGTCGGGCTTCGAGACGCCGGCGGCGGCGCGGGGCCGTGGGCCGTGAGCGTCGAGGAACTTCGCCGGGCGCCCGGAGTCACCATCGGGCTCGCCGGCTCCGAGGTCACCGTGCCGGGAGAGCTCGCGCTCGAGCTCCGCGCGGCCGGCGCCGCGCGCGATGGAGAGCTCGCCGGGTACCTGGTGCTTCGGCGAGGTACAGACGTGCGGAGGATCCCGTACTGGGGCCGAAGGGCGGCGCAGAGGCTGAGCGGCCAGCGCGTCAGCCCCCTCGTGCGTCCCGGCGTCTACCGCTCCACGACGAAGGGCCGTCCCGCGTTCGTCACGCGCTATCGCTACCCGGAGAGCCCCCGCGGGATGGGCGCCACGACGGTGCTGCGGGGCCCCGAGCGCGTCTTTCGCGTGCGCCTCACGAGGCGGGTCGCGAACTTCGGTGTCGTGGTCACGAGCCGTACGCCCGGCGTGCGCGTCGAGCCTCGCATCGTCGCAGGGCTCGACGAGAACCGCCTCACCGGCTACGCAGGCCTCCCGATCCACCACAACCCGTACCTCGAGGGGTTCCGGACGCCAGTCCCGGCGGCGGCCGCGCTTTCCCCCCGCCCGGGCGAGTTCGCCGTCGTGTTCGACAGCCCGACGAGAGCCGGCGCGGGCCGTTTCACGTTCCGCTTCTGGGTGAACGACGTGACCCCGCCGCGCCTGCGGATGCCGACCCGCGTCGTCCGCGCCGGTGCGGCGCTACGCATCTTCGCGACGGACGGCGGTTCCGGGATTCACCACCCGTCGCTCGCGGTCACGATCGACGGCGGCCGGGTCGGTGCCAGCATCCAGGGCCCCGTCGTCAGGATCGACACGACCGGGCTCGGCACGGGCACCCATCGCCTACGCGTCAGCCTCTCGGACGTCCAGGAGACGAAGAACACGGAGAATGTGCCCAAGCATCCTCCCCAACACGCGAACGCTGACGACCACGTTCACGGTCCGACCCTGACCCACGTCGCTCGTCTCAACGAGACGCAGACAGCCTCCTTCACACCCCGAAGCGGCCGCTCCCGGGCACTCCATGAAGGGGTCTGCAATGCGCGGTCGGGATCCGCGCTAGCGGATTCCGACCTTGCGCAAGTTAGGTCTTGCGATCCCGCTCCTCGATGGTCGGGAGCGAGTCCAGGTCGCGCTGCACGGAGCGGATGAACTCCTCGCTCTCGTCGTCCGGGCCGATCACGCGGAGCTGCTTCTTGCGCTTCGCCCGCTGACGCTCGCGACGCGCCCCGGCTCCCACGAGCCGCTCCAGGCGCGGTCGCTCGACCGCAATCACCAGTGCGGCCGCGAGGACGATCACCACGAGCCACGGCCAGCTCACCTCGCGGATTGTAGCCTCACGCAGCGCAAAGTCCGGTGCAGCCGCCTCACGCCCGGTAGATCTGCAGCGGGAGGCTCGAGAGCGGGAGGCCGCCGTCGGGCGTGACGAGCCACGTCTCCTGCATGTACAGGCAGTCCTCTCCGTTCCCGGCGATGGCGTGCGGGTGCATCGAGAAGACCATGTTCTCGTCGAGCTCGGTCTCGACGCCCTCCCCCACCTTGGGGAACTCGATCATCGTCATCCCGATCGAGTGCCCGGTGACGTGCCCGAGGTGGTAGCCGCGATCGGCGAAGCCGGCCGAGACCGCGCGGTGGACGTCGTGGCAGGTCGCGCCCGGGCGCATCGCCGTTCGCGCAGCCTCGAAGTACTCGAGGTACGCGTCGAGCATCCTCTCCGTGTCCTGCGAGAGCTCCGTCCCGTCCGCGGCGATCGCGCGCGAGACCTCGACCCAGTGCATCCCGGGCCCCGCGACCTCGAGCGAGGGAAGCACGAAACGGCCGAGCGCCTCCTCGCGCCGCGCGATCTTGAACTCGGGTCGCGCGAACACGTCGGTTCCCGTGAGCACCATGTTCATCGTCAGCCGCCCGCAGCCCTCGGCGACGAACCACTCCTCCGCCGCCGCCATGACCTCGGCCGCGCTCTTCCCCGGCTCGTACGCGTCGAGGAAGACCTCGAACCCGCGCTCGTTGATGCGCACCGAGTCGCGGACCGACTCGAGCTCCGCCGAGCTCTTCACCGCGCGCGCGAGGTCGAGCTCCTGGTCGAAGGGGATGACGTCGAGCCCGTCGAGCGCACGGTAGTCGCGCACCGGCATCACGTAGTCGAGGCCGTAGACGCCGAGCCGCTTCCAGCCCGCTCCCCGAGCGCGGTCGGCGATGTGCTCCCCCGGCCGGTCGTGGAAGACCTGCTCGAGCTGCGCGGTCGCGTGCTCGCCCACGTAGCGCGCCTCGCTCGGGAAGACGACGGACGCGTCGCCGTCAGCGGGCACGACGACGTACGCGTAGCGGTGCACGATCTGGAATCCCGAGAGGTACGTGATCGCGCCCTCGAAGCCCGAGTACTCGCTCCCGGAGACGACGAGGGCGTCGAGTGAGTGCTCCGCCATGGCGGCGCGCACGTTCGTGTGCCGCCGGGCGAGCTCCGCGTTCAGCGCCATGAGTCCTCCAGTGCCTTGACGAGTTGCGTGACAGCGTCGTTCAGCGGCGTCGGCACCCCCAGCTCCCGGCCGAAGCGGGCGATGCCGCCGTTCAGGTAGTCGATCTCCGTCGCGCGGCGCGCCTCGACGTCCTGGAGCATGCTCGCCTTGTGGTCGTAGGCGACGTGCGGTCGGGCCGCGTGGTCGATGAGCTCCTCCGGGTCGGCGTCGAGGACGATGCCCTGCGCCGCGGCCACCGCCTTCCCCTCGGCGACGAGGCCCGAGACGAGCGCGCGCAGGTCCAGGCGCTCGCAGACGCGGCCGTGCGTGAGACCGGTCAGCGCGCCGATCGGATTGGTCGAGGCGTTGAAGACGACCTTGCGCCACTGCGCCGGACGCGCATCGGCGACCGCGTGCGCCGGCATGCCGGCCTCGGGTGCACGCGTCGGCCAGCGCCTCGATCGCCTCGGCGGGCGCCGGGCTCGGCTCGAACGGCCCGAACGACGAGTCGCCCTTCACGTCCCACTGCACGACGCCCGGCGAGAGGATCTTCCCCGCGGGGAAGGTCGTACCGCGAATCACGCGGGTGGCGTGTGCCGCGATCACCTCCTCGTTCCCGACGCCGTTCTGGACGGACGCGACGGCGCCGTCGGCGAAGACGTGGGCGGTCGCGGCGATCGCGGCCTCGGTGTGCATCGCCTTCGTCGCGACGATCCCGAGGTCGCACGGCGGCAGCTCGGCCGCGTCCGCGGTCGCGCGCGGGTGGCTCACGACCTCGTCGGCGCCCGTCAGCCGAAGCCCGTTCGCGTTGATCGCGTCCACATGGTCGCGCGCGAGGTCGTACGCCCACACCTCGACGTCCTCGAGCTGCGCCAGGTTCGCTGCGAAGAGCGAGCCCACGGCGCCGCAGCCGACGACGCAGATCCTCACTCCGTCGCCGCCTTCGGGCGCAGCCTGCGAAAGCCGGCGAGCGAGAGCTCGCGCCCGCCTGTGAGCCCGCTGGGGCGGAGTACGAGCACGAGCGCCATGAGCGCGCTCACGACGACGATCCTCGTCCCGGCCGGGACCTCGAGCGTGCGCCCGAGCACCTCGATGCCGTTCTCCGCGTTCGCGAGCACGGAGTCGACCGCGCTCACCGCGAGCGCGCCGACGACCGCTCCCCACAGGCTCGTCGCGCCCCCGATGACGAGCATGGCGAGCGTGATGAACGTGAGGTCGAGGTACACCGTGTCGACGTTGATCGGGAGGAAGTGGACGTACAGCCCGCCGGCGAGGCCGGCGAGGAACCCCGACAGCACGAACGCACCGAGCCGCTGGCGGTAGATGGAGACGCCGACCGCGCGGGCGGCGGCCGGGTCCTCGCGCGTCGCCCGGAGCTGGCGCCCGAAGCGGCTCTGCTGGTAGACGAATGCGGCCGCGATCACGACGACGGCGCCGATCGCGGCCTGCGCGAGGTCCGTCGTCTCGGGGACGGACGAGAACGTGTTCAGTCCCGGTCCGATCTTCTCGTAGTAGCGGAGGATGTTGCTGGTGATCTCGAGCACGGCGAAGGTCGCGATCCCGGCCGCGAGCCCGGACAGGCGCATCAGCGGGAGGCCGACGAGGAGCGCGAACACGGCCCCCACGACGCCGGCGATGACGAGCGAGGGGACGTTCCCGACGGTCGTGTCGCGCAGGAAGCCGAAGAGGTACGGCATGAACGCGGGCTTCTCGGCCTCCGGCACCGAGAGCACCCCGGCCGCCCACGCGCCGACCGCGACGAAGCTGATGTGGCCGAACGACAGCACGCCCGAGTTCCCGACGAACACGTAGAGCGCGACGACGATCGAGACCGACACGAGCGCGTTGATGAAGTAGATCTCGGTCGACCGGGACACCGTCGCGCCGACGAGCGCAGCGCCGACGACGAGCACGACCGGCCCGGCGAGCTGGAGGAGTGCGCGCGACTTCATGAGCCACTCCGTGGCTCATGAGGGTGGAGGGGTGTGGGGAACCGGGAGGTTCCCCACGCTCTCACGAAGAAGGGGGCACGCGGGGGAAACATGGTTTCCCCCGCGAACGCGAGCCGACGTGCGAGCGTTGCTCATACGCGCTCCACCACCCGCGCCCCCCGCGTGAACAGGCCCTCAGGCCGAAGCAGGAGCACGAGGATGACGAGGCCGAAGACGAACGACGGCAGGTACTGGCTCTGCGCCGTCGGCAGCGCGCCCCCGAGGACGCCCGAGACGTAGCCGATCGCGAAGCCGCCGAGCGTCGCCGACAGCAGCCGGGTCATCCCACCGACGACCACTCCCGCGAGCACGATGATCGTCTCCCTGAGCGCGTACGTCGGGGTCACCGTCGGGAACTGGACGGTGAGCAGCACGGCGACGACCGCGGCGAGCACGGCCGAGAGCAGCACTGCCACGCCGCTGACGCGGTTCGCGCGCACGCCGACGATGCGCGCGGTCGAGAAGTCCATGGCGGCGGCGCGCATGTGCAGCCCGATCGACGTCCGCTCGAGCAGCAGGACGAGCAGCACGAGGCAGACGACCGCGGTGACGATCGCGACGATCGTGATCTTCCGGATCTCGACGTCGCCGATCGACACGGGACGGTTGAGCTGTACGAGCGACGTCGCCGTCTTCCCGAGCGGCCCGAACCAGAGGAGCGCGATCGACTGGAGCAGGAACGAGACCGCGAACGTCGCGATGAGCATGACCGCGGGCGACTGTCCGCGCAGCGGGCGGAAGACGGTGCGCTCCATCGCCAGCGAGAGCACGACGACGACCGCGAGGCAGAGCGCGATGCCGACGCCGACGGGCCAGTCGCGCTCCGAGGCGAACGCGATCGCGAACGCACCGGCCATGATCAGCTGGCCGTAGGCGAAGTTGACGAGTCGCAGCACGCCGAAGACGAGGCCGATGCCGACGGCCATCAGGGCGAAGGTCGCCCCGAGCGCGATCGCGTCGGCCTGCACCTGGAGATCGACGGCGTCCCCGACGAAGTCGGTGAAGGCGCTCGCGAGCGTCATGAGAGGTAGGCCGCGATCATCCGGTCGGTGTCCGCGGCGTCGTCGGGGCCGAGGGTAAGGCGGAGCTCGCCGTTCGCGAGGACGTGCGTCCGGTCGGCGAGCGCGACGGTCCGCTGCGCCCGCTGCTCGACGAGGAGGATCGCGAGGCCCCGGTCGCGGATCGTGGCGAGCGTCGAGAGCACGAGATCGACGATCGTCGGCGCGAGCCCGAGCGACGGCTCGTCGAGGAGGAGCACCGAGGGCCGCGCGACCAGCGCGCGGGCGATCGCGAGCTGCTGCTGCTGGCCGCCGGAGAGCGTCGCCGCCTGACGCGCGCGGAACTCCTCGAGCACCGGGAAGAGCGCGAACGCCTCGTCGAGCGCGTCTCCGCCACCGTTCCGGTCGCGCCGCGCTGCGAGCCCGAGACGGAGGTTCTCCTCGACGCTGAGCTCGCCGAACAGCCGCCGGCCCTCCGGGACGAGCGCGACGCCGGCCCGCGCGACCGCCTCCGGCGATCGTCCCCGGAGCGAGTGCGCCTGCGAGCGTCACCTCCCCGCGCTGCGCCGGGACGAGGCCCATGATCGCGTGCAGCGTCGTGGACTTGCCCGCGCCGTTCGGGCCGATGAGCCCGACGATCTCCCCTGCGGCGACCGAGAACGACACGCCACGCACGGCGGGCACGGTGCCGTAGGAGACCTCGAGGCCCGAGACCTCGAGCGCGGGCGCCGCGGTCACTCGGCGTCCTCGTGAACCGCGCTCTCCCCGAGGTAGGCCGCGGCGACGTCGAGGTTCGCGCGGATCTCTCCCGGCGCACCTTCGGCCAGCGTCGCGCCGTGATCGAGCACCTGGATCCGGTCGCAGACGTCCATGACGAGCGCCATGTTGTGGTCGATCAGCAGCACGCCCGCGCCGTGCTCCTCGGTCACCGAGCGGATCACCGCGGCGAAGTCGGGCACCTCCGCCTCGGGGAGGCCGGCTGCCGGCTCGTCCAGCAGCACGAAGCGCGGCTCGGTGGCGAGCGCCCGGGCGACGCCGAGCCGGCGCTCGTCGCCCTGCGCGAGCGACCCCGCCGGCGGCCGACGCCCGCGGCGCGAGCGAGAGACGCTCGAGCAGCTCGTCCGCGCGCCGACGCGCCGCGCGCGCCCCCGCGCCGACGCCGAGCGCCGCGACCTCGACGTTCTCCCGCACCGAGAGCCCGCGGAACGAGCGGCTGTGCTGGAACGTGCGCGCGAGACCGTGCCGACCGCGTCGATGCGGGCTCCAGCGCGTGACGTCCCTGCCCTCGAGCACGACCGTGCCCTCGTCCGGGAAGGTCGAAGCCGGTGAGGACGTTGACGAGCGTCGACTTGCCTGCGCCGTTCGGCCCGATCAGGCCGACGACCTCGTTGCGGTGGAGCTCGAGGGTGACGTCCCGCAGCGCCTGGACGCCCTGAAAGGCGCGGGACACCGAGGCGGCCCGGAGTGTCGCCCCGGGCCGCCTCGTCTCCTGCGGATGCGGTTCCGCGTCCGGCATGGCGTCGGTCAGATCTTCGGGATGACCTTCGCCCTGACCGTCCCGACGACGCGCGGAGTGTTGTTCTGCACCCTGATCACGCGGTACTGACGGCCGAACACCGTGTGCAGCTGGCGCGAGAAGCTCACCTGCCCCGAGATCGTCGGGACCTTGTTGAACCTCTCCATCTGAGCCGCGAGCCGGAGCCCGTTCGTCGAGCCGCCCGCGCGGCGGATCGCCGTGGCGATGCCGTCGATCGCGGCGGCGCCGGTGACGAATCCGCCGGTCGACCCGGCCTTCGCGATCGCCGCCTTGTTGCGGGTAGCGAGCGCGTTCACGGCCCCGACCGGATCGTTCCCGAAGGCCGATGCGAAGGTCACGTAGTAGTAGTTCGTGACCTCCGGCTGCTGCGTGTACCAGTAGTTGCCGTCGCCGGCCCACGAGTTGAGGACAGGCGTGTTGTTCCCGAGCGTCCGAAGACCGTTCAGGATCGGCACCTGGGCGCCGAACGCAGCCGCGGTCGAGGTGACGATGACGTCGGCCTCCTCGGCGTTCAGCCGCGTGACGACGTTCTGCCACGAGGCCGGGTTTCCGCCGAGCGACTGGTACGTCTCCTCGGTGGCGATGGTGCCGCCGAGTTGGCGCCAGCGGGCCTCGAACGCCTGCACGACGTTGCGGAAGTAGACGATGACCGTGTCGGTCGCGAGCGAGGCGCTCCGCCAGCCGCGGCGCCAGGCGTACTCGGCCATGGCCGAGCCCTCGTCCTGTGCGACGTTGCCGAACGAGAACGCGCGCCGACCCTTCGGTCCGAAGCGCTTCGGCCCCATCTGGTCGGTGCCGATGCACGCGGCCACCGTGAGCTTGCCCGCGTTGATCGACTCCTGCACCACGGGGGCGGCGAAGTCGACGTCGCAGGTGGTCATGATCACGTCGGCTCCCTGGCCGAGCAGCCTGGCCGCGCACGCCTTCGCGACGGCGGGCTTGTTGCCCTGCGTGTTGCACGTGATCAGCCGCAGGTTGAAGCCGGGGCCGCGGTTGTGCGTGCGGATCCGGTCTCTCGCGGTCGCGAGCGCAGGCCCGTCGAACGGCGCCATCGCCCCGCTCGCGTCGTAGGCCCAGCCGATCACGACCGGGCCGGACTGCTGCGGCGCCGCGCCCGTGCCTGCCACCGCGGCCGCGGCTACCAGTCCTGCCGCCAGCAGCGCCAGGCCAGCTTTTCTCACTCGACTCATCTGCGTCCTCCTGAGTTGACGTTTCTCCTGCCTGAATGGCTCACCACGACGCCTCCTTGCCCTTCACGAGCGCGTGGAGCGCGGCGGACAGCGGGACCGCGACGTCGTGTCGCTCGGCCTCGCGGACGATCGAGCCGGTGATGAGCTCGATCTCGGTCTGGCGCCGCGCGTCCACGTCCTCGAGCATCGAGGGGTAGTGCGCCGAGCCGCGGCGGGTGGCGAGGACGTTCATCTCCCACGGGTCGTCGTGGAGCTCGACGCCCGCGGCGGCTGCCACCGCCTTGCCCTCGTCGACGAGCCCGTGCACGAGGTGCCCGAGCCCGGCCGGGCCGGACTCGTCGGCGAAGTGCGGGTCGTGCGGGAGGCCGGTGAGCGCGGCGACCGGGTTCACGGCCGCGTTGAAGATCAGCTTCGACCACTGCGCGGGGCGGAGATCCGGCATCGCCTCCGCCTTCAGCCCGGACGCGACGATCGTGTCCGCAATCTCTTGCACCCGCTCGAAAGGCGTCGACCTCGTACGGGCCGAGCCAGGTCTCCGTGTCGAGGATGTACTCGACGTGCGTGTCCGAGTGGCGCGTGCCGCTCATGAAGGTGACGCCGGAGACGATCGGCCAGTCGCCGTGCTCCCGCACGATCTCCTCGGCCCCGAGGCCGTTCAGCACGGTTGTCACCGTCGCTTCGGGGAATCCGCCCTCGAGCGTCCGCATGGCGTCGCGGAGCCCGGTCGCCTTCGTCGCGACGATCGCGACGTCGCAGGGCGGGAGCTCGGCCGGGCTCGTCGACGCGAGAACTCGCGCTTGCAGGTCGCTTCGCCCGCTGACGCGAAGCCCGTCGCGCGCCAGCGCCTCCGCGTGCTCGTCCCTTCTCGTGAGGACGCGACACCTCCGCCACCTGTGCGAGGTGGCCCGCGAAGAGGCTGCCGATCACGCCTCCGCCGACGATGCAGAACCGCTCGATCACGCCGTCAGAGGGCGCGCCCTCCGCGCCGCGTCTGCCATGAGCGCGAGTATCCCGCGCGGTGACATGTCAGTCAACTCGTACGCGACAGGCGCGCTTCCGGTTCACGAGCCGCCGGAACTCGGCGTCCGTGACGAGCCCCTGCTTCCTCGTCCCTGCCTTCTTCACGGCCTCGAGCAGCTCGGGGAGGAGCTCGTCCGGCACCTCCAGCCCGAGCTCGTCGGCCTTGATGCGGATCGAGTCGAGCCCGCTCTTCTTCCCGAGGACGATCCCTCGCGTCGCCCCCACGAGCTCGGACGCGTACGGCTCGATCGCCGGCGGGTCGTGGAACTGCGCCGCGACGGCGCCCGACTCTCGCGTGAAGAGGTTGTCGCCCGTCGCGGCCTTCCAGGGCGCGAGCGGCGTCCCGGCGAGCTCCTGGACGAGCCGCGAGAGCTCGCGGGCGCGGTCGAGTCGGAGCCGCGTGGGGATCCCGTACAGCGCCTCGAGGGCGAGCGCGACCTCGGTCAGGTCGGCGTTCCCCGCCCGCTCCCCCATGCCGTTGACCGTCCCCTGCACCCAGGTCGCCCCGGCCTGCACCGCTGCGACCGCCGCAGCCGTCGCGAGCCCGAAGTCGTCGTGGCCGTGCCAGTGGACGGGCACCTCGTAGTCGAGTCGCTCGGCGACCTCGTTGACGAGAAAGGCCGCGGCCTCGGGCGTCGCGATGCCGAGCGTGTCGACGACGACGACCTCGGCCGCCCCCGCCTCGACCGCGCCCTCGTAGGCACGGCGCACGAACTCGAGCTCGGCACGCGTCGAGTCGACGCCGAAGAACGCGACCTTGATGCCTTGCTCCGTCGCGAAGGACACGGCCGCGCGGATCCGCTCGAGCATCGTCTCGCGCGACACGCCGAGCGCGGCCAGCTTCCCGTCGGAGATCGGGCTCTCGATCACGGATGCGCCGACGCCCAGCTCGACGAGCGCCTCGACGTCCGCCTGGACCGCCCGCGAGAACCCCCAGACCTCGGCCGTGAGGCCGGCGTCGAGGATGAGCCGGATCGCCTCGGCGTCCTCCGCGGACACGCGCGGGAAGCCGGCCTCGATGCGGTCGATCCCGGCCTCGTCGAGGGCGGTCGCGATCCGCAGCTTGTCCTCGGGCGAGAGCACGACGCCGACTGACTGCTCGCCGTCGCGCAGCGTCGTGTCGTACAGGCCGACGGTGACCCGCGGCTGGGGCTCGAGCGCCTTCGCGTTCAGGTCGCCGGTCCACACCTTCGAGCGGTCGAGCGCCATCGCGGGACTATCTCATTCGCGCGATACTCGACCGGTGATCTTCGAGCCGGCGCTCGAGACGCTCGACCGCGAACTCCTCGCCGATCTCCAGCTCGAGCGGCTGCGCGCGCCCTCGCCGCGTCAGCCCGCGGCGACGATCCCGTCCGGGAACGGCGAGAGCTTCTCGGCGCCGTCGGCGGTGATCAGGAAGTTGTCCTCGACGCGGAGGCCACCGCCGCCCTCGATGTAGCAACCTGGCTCGATTGCAAGGATCATGCCCTCGGCGACCTCGCCCCCGCCCGCCTGGTGGGCATACGGCGGCTCGTGTGCGCGGGCGCCGACGCCGTGCGCGATCGGGTGCGAGGGCTGGCCCGGGAAGCCGAGCTCCTCGATCCCGGCGCGGATGCGACGATCGAGCTCCGCGAGGCTCGCGCCGGGGCGGCAGAAGGTGATCGCGTCGTCGTAGACGCCCACGAGCCCCTTCTCGAGCTCGCGGTAACGCGGTGTGAGCTCGCCCGCGACCAGGTTCTTCGTGTGGTCGCACCAGTAGCCGTCCGCGCAGACCCAGATCTCGAAGAGCGTCGGCTCGCCCTCGACCACGGGCCGCGACGTCGTCGCAGTGAACGTCTTGATGCCTGCGCCCGACCAGACGAGCGAGAACCCGAGCGCGAGGTCGACCTTCCCGTCCCACCCCGTGCCCTCGCCGTGGACGAAGCCCTCCCACTCCGCGGCGACCTGCGCCTCCGTCATCCCCGGCTCGATCACGAGCTTGCAGTGCTCCATCGCCGCCGCGGCGATCTCGTTCGCGAGCCGCATCCGGTCGATCTCCTGCGGCGTCTTGAGCGCGCGAGCCTCTGCGAGCAGCGGCGTCGCATCCTCGACCTCGCCGAACGCCGTCGAACCAGCCGGCGCGTGAACGTGGTCGGCTCGCCGACCATGCGGTCCGCGGCCTGCGTGCCGAGCGAGAGCTCGAGGCCGATCGCTCCCGTACCCGGCTGCAGCCTCCTTCGCCACGTCGAGCGTGCGCATGAGGGGCGGGCGTGGGTCAGCCGGGTCGTAGCCGCGGAAGAGCCGGACGTCCGGGGTCCAGGCGGTCCGCGCAGCGTCCTCCTCGGACGCCTCGAGGCAGACGAGCACCGGCTCGCCCGTCGCGCGGGAAGACGCACGCGTCGTAGCCCTTCATGCCCCAGAAGTTCGTCAGGTAGAGGACGTTGTCCGGCGCACGGACGACGAGCGCGTCGAGCCCGCGGTCGGCCATGAGCGCGCGCACGCGATCGAGCTTCGCGTCGTCCCGCGGCCAGGTCAGGCGGCTTCCTCCCAGACGACGCTCCCGTCGCGTGTGACGACGCAGCCGATGCCGCTGCCCGGGTAGTGGCCGCAGGCGACGAGCACGTCACGGTCGATCAGCTCCGGGAACAGCGCGCGGCGTGTCTCGACGGATGCGGGCTGGTCGATGTCGGAGACGTACGGCAGCTCCGGCCGGTCGAGCATCGCCGGGTGCACGGCGACGTCCGCCAGCAGGACGGCGCCGCGGCCGTCGGACGACAGCCGGACGGCCATGTGCCCCGGGTAGTGGCCCGGCGCAGGAAACGCGACGATCCCGGGCGCGAGCTCGACCTCGTCCGCGATCGTCTCGAAGCGTTCCTCCAGCGCGACGATGCAGCGCTGGACGTGCGGTCGCCCGTCCTGGGCCGTCGCGAACTCGAGCGCGTCCCGGTGGACGACGTAACGCGCCCGCGGGAAGAACGGCGCCCCCTCGAGGTCGGCGTTCCAGCCGACGTGGTCGATGTGCAGATGCGTCAGGAAGACGATGTCGACGTCGTCGCGCCGCACGCCCGATCGCGGCGAGCTCGTCCGGGAGCCGTCCCTCGTCCTCGGCGGTCCAGCCCCAGAGCCCGGGCGGCCCGACGCCGGTGTCGACGAGGATCGTCGTCCCGCCGGCGCGCACGAGGTAGCTCGAGCAAGGGAGCCGCCAGCTCGCGTCCGAGAAGAGGTCGGGGTAGAGCGCGCGGTACGGCTCCCACGCCTCGGCAGGAACGTCCGGGTACAGCTCGGCGTACTCGCCGATCAGCCCGATCGCGTCGGGCACGGCGTGGAGCTCGATCGATCCGACGTGCACGACGCTCAGAACGGGAGGAACTGGAGCGGAGAGCGCGTGACGTCGGACAGGTCGACGTCGATCTCGACGTCGGCGTCCGGCAGCTCGGCGCGGAGGCGCTGACGGCGAGCTCCTCGGCGCGGTCCTCGCTCGCGGCGCCCGACGGCGACGTAGCGCCAGCGCCGGCGGACCGGAACGCCCTCGCCAGCGAGCCGCCGTTCGAGCTCGCGACGCGGCGTCGCGACCAGGCATCCGTACGACGACCTCCCAGTCGTAGCGTCCCTCGACCTGCGGCCTCGTGCGCCTCGCTCTCCTCGAAGGCATCGACCGCGGCTCGTCCCTTCGGCAGGCGTCGCCGGCAGCGGCGAGCGACGCGTCCTTCCACGCCTCCTCGAGCTCGTGCCAGCGCGTGACTGCCGATCTCGGCGGTGAGCTCTGTCGGCCTCGACGAGCTCGCGGATCGCACGCTCGGCCTCGCGCGCCTCCTCCTCGGTCGCGGCGTACGCGAAGAGCCGCGAGCCGTCGCGCGTGACCATCACGCCCGGCGCCGAGCCGCTTCGCGCGCGTCGTCGTCGAGGTCGAACGCTCGCAGCCGCTCCCCGAAGCCGAGTAGCCGTGCTCGGAGTCGTCGAGCTCGACCTCGACGCGGAACTCGTCGCTCACGCGGGCGACGCTACCAGCGGACGCGCGGCGGAGCAGGCCGACCGTGCGCCTCCTGCCACGAGACGACCGGGTTGCGGAGGACTCCGATGCGCTCGATCTCGGCCTCCATCACGTCGCCCGGTCTGAGATAGAGCGAAGCGGCGTCGGGAGAGAAGCCCGCGACGCCGGAGACGGTCCCGGTCGAGACGACGTCCCCGGCCGAGTACCCGAGCGCCGAGTAGTGGCTCAGGATCTCGGGGATGGTCACGCTCATGCGGCCGGAGTGCGACGTCTGCCGCACCTCGCCGTTGACGCGGAGCTCCATC
This sequence comes from uncultured Actinomycetes bacterium, assembly GCA_963770595.1. Lineage (GTDB taxonomy): Bacteria > Actinomycetota > Thermoleophilia > Gaiellales > Gaiellaceae > GMQP-bins7. The sequence goes on from CAVYQG010000001.1 coordinate 496,209, forward strand.
GCGAGATCGTGCGGGTCCGGGATCTCGTCCGGCGTCACGATCCAGGGCCCGAGCGGGCAGAACGTGTCGATCGCCTTGCAGAACGAGAAGACGCCCGAGCGCATCTCGCGGCGCTGGATGTCGCGCGCGGTGATGTCGTTGAAGATCACGTAGCCGCCGATGTAGTCGGTCGCCTCCTCGGGCGTGAACCACTTCCCCGGCTTCGAGATGACGACCGCGAGCTCGAGCTCGTAGTCGAGCTCCTCGGTCAGGTGCTCGGGGTAGACGACCGGCTCGTCCGGCCCGACGATCGCGTCGACGTTCTGGAAGAACACGATCCAGGGCGCGATCTCGTGCGCCCACCCGACCTGCTTCGACTCCTCCTCGTGCTCGCGGAAGTTGCCGGCCGTGTGGAAGAACTTCTTCGGGACGATGGGCGCGCGGAGCCGCGTGTCCGCGAGCGCGACGCGCTCGCCGGTCTCGTCCGCACCGCCGCGCTCGAACCACTCGCGCATGGTCGGGACGTCGAGGACGGCGATCTCCTCCCCGTCGAGCGACGCCGACGCGCCGCTCGTCGCCGAAGGTGACGAGCTTCATGCGGACGCCTCCGCCCGGTCTCGGGCCGCGCGGAGCAGGAGGATCCTGATGAGCCCGCTGAAGGGTCTGATGACGAACCAGTAGCGTCGGAACTTCCGGCGGGAGGCTGCGTCTGCCACGTGCACGCGGGTCTCCGTCGAAAGCGACGACGGCCCGACGCGAATGTCGATCACTGCCTTGCACGTGTCCGGACGGTCGTAGGCGAGGAACTCGTCGGTCGTCCGTGGCCGCCCCGAGTCGCCGTAGGCGCCGCGTAACCGCCAGAACTGCCCGGTCAGCCCGAGGACGACGCCTTCCTGTGGAACGTCCTCGAGCACGATCCCCGGGAACTCGTCGACGAAGGGCGTCGCGGCGTCTCCACGCGGCTGCCCCACCCTCCGCAGCCACCAGAGCGCGCGCGCAACCGGAATGTCGGCCAGCGAGACCTCACGGAGGGCATCGTCGATGCGGTCGGCGGGCGCGCCGACCGCAACCGAGTGTCGCTCGGAGAACTCGTACGCGGGCAGGAACTCGTCGAGCGCCCTCACTCGGCGACCCCGCAGACCTTCATCGCGGCGCGCGCGTAGACCTCGGCCGTCTTCACGAGGCCGTCGATCTCGAGGTTCTCGCCCTTCACCGTGTCGAGGAGACCGGTCGAGGTCCCGTAGTTCACCGTGGGCGACGCCGTAGCGCGTGAGCGCCGACGCGTCGGAGAACCAGCGCGTCACGTCACGCTCGGGCGGTGCGCCGAACACCTCGGAATGCGCCTCGTCCAGCGCGCCGACGAGCGGGTGGTCCTCGGCGATCTCGGCACCCGGAGCCGTGACGTACACCTCGCCCTCGACGCCGTAGTCGGGAAAGCGCTCGGCGAGCGTGCGCACGAGGTCGAGCACCTGCCCGCGCGCGGTCGCCATCTCCTTCGTCGGCGGCACGCGCACGTCGAGGAAGAGGTCGGTGCGGTGCGGCGTCCGCGACACGCGCCAGCCGAAGCCGCCGTCGATCCCGCCGACGTTCACGATCGCCTTCGCCCCGCGATAGGCGTTCTCCGGGTCGTCCTCCCAGGTCGGGATCCACTCGAGAACGGCGTCGAGCACCTCCCGCATGCGCAGGACGGAGTTGAGGTCGCGCTTCCCCTCGCTGAAAGCCGTGTGGATGAAGTGCCCCTGCGTCGAGATCCGGAGCCAGAGCGACCCGAAGTGGCCGAGCACGACCTTCGACTCCGTCGGCTCGCCGAGAATGCACATGTCCGCGACGCCGCCGTGCGTGACGAGGTGCCGCGTGCCGGCCGCGTAGCCGCGGAACTCGGCGCCCTGCGCGTCGCCCCACTGCGCCTTCTCGATCTCGCCGGAGACAGCCGCGATCATGCACGTCGCCGCGCAGCCGGACACCCGCGTCGCCGAGCGCGCGCACCGCCTCGACGTAGCACGCGAGCGCGCCCTTCATGTTCGAGATCCCGAGCCCGTAGAGACGCCCGTCCTCGACGAACGCGCTCGGCTGGAAGCCCGGGACGTGCGCGAGCCACGCCTCCTTGCCCGAGTACGACGTGTCCATGTGCCCGTTGAACATGAGGCTCGGGCCGCCGCCCGCCCCTGGCCTGGTGCCGAGCACGTTCGCGCGTCCGTCCTCGACCTGCTGCCACTGCACCTGGAGCCCCATCTCCGCGAACGTCTGCGCCGTCAGCTCCGCCATCGCCTGCTCGGAGCCGGTGAAGCTCGGCGTCCCGATCGCCCGGCTCGCCCACTCGACGAGTCGGTCGCGGTCGATGGCGGGCTTCACGCCTTCGTTCCGGAAGCGAGCTTGACCGAGACCGGAACGTCGAACCCGTCGCGCGTGCGGTACGGCTCGAGGAGCTCGTCGTAGCGCTCGCGGATCGCCGCGCTGCAGCTCCTCGGCCTGGCCGAGGATCATCGGGCGCACCCGAACCGAGCCCGAGATGAGACCGTCCCACAGCTCGTCGCCGTCCTCGAGATGGAGATCGAACTCGACGGTGCGATATCCGTGCGTCGGTGAGACCGGCACCCTCGAGCAGCGCGGTGAATTCCGCTTCGTCCGCGAACCGGAAGAAGTTCGGTCCGGTCGGCACCTCGGCCGGAGGCCTCGCCCCCGCAGCCGTGAACGCCTCGAAGAAGACGCCGATCCACCGACCGCGCGAGGGCTCGTCCCACACGCTGAACGCAGCCCGGCCGCCGGAGCGGAGCACGCGAGCCGCCTCCGCTACCGCGCGCTCGGGGGATGCGAGGTGCAGCAGCAGAAACGCTGCGACGACCGCGTCGAAGGACGCGTCCTCGAGCGGCAGCGCGGTGGCGTCTCCCTGCACGAATTCGACACCCGGCACATTGCTGCGCGCGTAGGCGAGCATGGTCTCCGAGAAGTCGACACCCACCACCGGCTCGGCGCCGCGGTCGGCGGCTCTCGCCGCCACGTATCCAGGCCCTGTCGCCACGTCGAGCAGCCGCGTCCCGGGGCCGGCGCCGACCGCATCGAGAAGCGGCTCCGCCACCTTCGCGGTCACGCGGCCCGCGAGAGCGTCGTACGCGGCCGCGTCCTTCGTCCCCCACCCGGCCGCCTCGAAAGCGTCGAAAGCGGCGGAGTCGAACTCGCTCATGACCTGAAGTATGGGAGAACCCGCTCGCCGAAGAGCCGGATCTGGTCGTGGCGGCGGTCGCCCCAGAGCTCGAGCATGACATGGGTGCAGCCGGCCTCGCGGTACTCCTCGATCGCCGCGATGCAGTCGTCCGGAGTTCCCGCGATCGGCTTGCAGCGGTCGAGCAGCGAGTCGGTGACCTCGGCCTTCGCGGCGAGCCTTCCTCCCAGCTCCATCGCCTCGGCGACGGGCGCGAGCTCGTCCATCCCGATCTCCGCGAGCTCGAGCAGCGTGTCCGCCGAGCCCTTGATGTTCTGGAACTTGTTCGCGAGGTACATGCCGGCGATCTCGCGCGCGCCGTCCCGTCCCGCGTCGCGGTCGGACTCGTGGATCGACGCGACGATCGTGCAGCCGATGTCGATGTCGGCCGCCACGTTCTCGCGCGTGTAGCGGACGAACGCGGGTGTCGTGATCGACGGCGTGAGGCAGCCGTCCGAGATCTCCCCGCGAGCGCCTGCATCTTCGGCGCCGTCGCGGCGACGTAGACGGGAGGCACCTCGCGCGGCGTGTGCGCCTCGTCGAGGAGGCCGGGGACCGACGCGCTCCAGGTCTCACCTTCGTACTCGAACGGCTGGCCGCCGAGCACGCCGCGCACGATCGTTCACAGCGTCCCTCATCGGCCCGAGCGTCTTCTTCGTCTGCGAGCGGATGTTGTTGAGGAAGATCTTCGACGTGCCGAAGCCGAGCAGGAAGCGGCCGGGCCCGGCAGCCTCCTGGACGACTCTTGCATCCATCGCAACTTGCACCGGGTGGCGCGTGAACGGGGAGATGATCCCCCAGCCGATCACGAGCCGCTCGGTCTCGCGGGCCATGAGCGCCGACACGACCGTCGACGAGCGCGCCTCCATCCCGTGCTTGCGCCACCACGGGTAGGCCTCGGCGAGCCAGATCGTGTCCATCCCGGCGCGATCCATGACGCGCGCCGACTCGAGCATCTCCTCGAGCGGCTCCATCGTCAGCTGCATGACGCCGACCCGGAACGGAGGCACGGCGCGCCTCGTCAGGAGTCTGTCGTCGAGTGCGTCGGGCCGTCCGGCGCGGCCTCGTAGGCCTCCGGGGATGCCGGGTGGATGCCCTGCTCGGCGCCTCCGCTCGAGACCGCCGCCTGGCCCACGCGCGACTCGAGCGCGGCGAGCACCTGCGTGACCTGCTGGTTCACGATCGGCTGGAGCACGCGCTGGCCCATCGCGCCGACCGGGCCGGCGATCTTGACGTCGGCCTCCCACGCCATCGACGTGCCGTCGCCCGCCTCGGAGAGCGTGAACGAGGTCGTCATGTCCATGAGCGCGCCGACGCCCTGGCCCTTGGCGCGCATCGAGGCGAACTCGGGCTCCCGTTCCTCGAGCTTCTCGAAGTTCATCGTCATGTTGAGGCCGCCGAGCCCGAGCGGCACCTTCACCTTCGCCGACCAGTGCGTCTCGTCGGTGATCTCGAAGGACTCGACTCCCGGCATGAGCTTCGCCATCTCGGCCGGGTCGTTGATCACGCCCCAGACGACCGCGCGCGGCGCCGCGAGCTCCTTCGTCCCCGAGACGATCACCTCGACTCCACCGTGACGTTCGCGCGCGTGCGTTCGGGGTCCCGGAGCATTGCCCACACCCTATGCGGTGGGTTGCAGCTGTCGTGCACGATGGCGCCTCCCGCCGGGCGAAGCGCGTCCTGGATCGCCGCGCAGATGCAGTGGATCCCGCCGCCTCCGCCCTCGCCCATGCCCTTCGCCCCGAGCGGCGCCACCGGCGACGGCGACTCCATCGCGCCCGTCTTCAGCGGAGGCATGTCGAGCGCGTGGGGCACGTGGTAGTCGTAGAAGTTGGACGCCATGAGCGTCCCCTCCTCGTCGTAGGCGAACTCCTCGGACAGGGCGGCGCCGATCGCGTGCGCAGTCGCGCCGTGCACCTGCCCCTCGACGATCTGCGGGTTGATGCGGACGCCGCAGTCGTCGACGGCCGCGTAGTCCACGATCTCGACCTCGCCGGTATCCGGGTCGATCTCGACGACCGCCGCGTGGATCTGCGTCGCGTACGTCAGCGTCAGCTGGCCGGTCTTCTTCTCCGTGTCGACCATCCCGAAGTACGGACGACAGACGTAGCGGTGGTTCAGCGTCGGGTTGAAGTCCGGCGGGAGGAATGCGTTGTTCGCGTTCACGATCGCGCCGAGCGCCATGAACGGGAGCGCGGCCTCCGGCGGTCCGTCCTTGATCCGGGCGAAGCCGTCGGACAGCTCGATCGCCTCCTCCGGCGCCTGGAGCACCGCTGCCGCGAGCGCGACCATCTCGCGCGCGCAGCAGCTCGGCCGCACCCTTGACCGCGCCGAGCCCCGTGAACGCGAACTGGCTCGCGTACGTGCCCGAGAAGCCTGCGTGCGAGTTGAACCACGTGTCGTGGCCGCGCCGCACGTTCACCTGGTCGGGCGAGCAGCCGAGGATGTCCGCGACCACCTGCGACGAAGTCGTCTCGTGCCCCTGCCCCTGCGGGACGGTGCCGAGCGTGACCACGACCTCGCCGAAGATGTCGAGCTTCACCGAGGCCGCCTCGTTGTTCCCCGAGAACTGGAGCTCCGGGTTCAGGAGCGTCGGACTGGCCGAAGTTGTTCGTTCCCGAGTCGAGCGTCGAGCCGATGCCGAAGCCGAGCAGCTTCCCACGCCTCGCCGCGTCCTTCCGCCGCTCCTCGATCGACCCGTGGTCGACGAGCTCGAGCGCGATGTCGAGAGCCGCCGCATAGTCGCCGGAGTCGTAGACGCAGCCGTTCGGCGTCTCGTACGGCATCTGCTCCGCCTTGACGTAGTTCCTCTTCCGGATCTCGACCGGGTCGAGACCGAGCTCGTGCGCGACGACGTCGACGATCCGCTCGGTCAGCCACAGGTGCTGCATGCGCGAGTAGCCGCGGTTCGGCGACACCGGCGACTTGTTGGTGCACACCTGGGTGAAGTCGACGCGGATGTTCCGCCAGCCGTACATCCCCGGCGTCACCTGCGCCCAGATGATGCAGCCGAGTGGCTCGTAGCGCGGGAAGGCGCCGCAGTCGTCGAGCGCCCTCACTTTGAAGCCGGTCATCGTCCCGTCCTTCATCACGCCGACCTCGACGTCGAGGAACGTCCGCTCGTTGCCGTGCGCGTTCGCCGTGTGCTGGTCGGTGCGCCACTCCGTCCACTGCACCGGGCGCCCGAGCTTCCGCGCCAGGAGGCAGAGGACGACGTACTGCGGGTGCAGGCAGATCTTGTTGCCGAAGCCGCCGCCGATGTCGTGGGTGACGAAACGCAGCTTGTCGATCCCCGTGCGCAGCGCCGGGGCCATCCAGATCGCGCCGATACCGGGCATCTGGTGGTTGCACGTCAGCGTCCACTCGCCCGTGCCCTTGTCGTACTCGACGAGCGCTCCCGCGCACTCGAGGGGCGTCGAGGAGAAACGGTGGAAGTGGAGGCGCTCGATCTTCACGACGTGGTCGGCCTCGGCGAGCGCCGTAGTCGACGTCGCCCCAGTCGAAGACGCCCGACCAGACGACGTTGGAGCCGGCGTCGTCGTGGAGGACGACCTCGTCCTTCAGCGACTCCTCGGCCTCGACGAGGACGGGCAGCGGGTCGTACTCGACCTCGATCAGGTCGGCGGCGTCACGCGCGAGCTCGCGCGTCGCCGCGCACACGGCGGCCACGGGCTCGCCCGTGTGCCGGACCTTGCCGACCGCGAGGGCGTAGTCCTTGATGTTCCCGCCGGGCTCGACGGACATCTCGAAGAACGGATCGGTGTGGATGGCGACCTCGTCGCCGGTGATCGTCCCGTACACGCCCTCGAGCTCGAGCGCCTTCGAGACGTCGATCGAAAGGATCTTCGCGTGCGCGTACGGCGAGCGGACGAAGTGGACGTAGCCCATCCCGTGCCGGCGCACGTCGTCGAAGAACGTGCCGAGACCCTGGACGAGGCGCCTGTCCTCCTTGCGCGGGATCGACTGCCCGACGAAGCCCTTCTCGAGAACGACTTTCTGACCGGTCTCGACGGCCGTGCTCATGCACCGCCTCCGGCAGCCACGACCGCCTCGACGATGTTCACGTACCCGGTGCAGCGGCAGATGTTGCCCTGGATCGCCACGCGCACCTCGTCCTCCGTCGGGCTCGGGCTCCGCTCGAGCAGCGCGCTCGCGCTCATCAGCATCCCCGGCGTGCAGTAGCCGCACTGGAGCGCGTGGTGCTCGTTGAACGCCTGCTGGAGCGGCGTGAGCTCGCCGTCGGCGGCGAGCCCCTCGACGGTCGTGATCTTGGTGCCGTCGGCCTGGACCGCGAGCAGCATGCAGCTCTTCACGGCCTCGCCGTCCAGATGGACCGTGCACGCGCCGCAGTTGCCGGTGTCGCAGCCGACGTGCGTCCCCGTGAGCCCGAGGTCGTCGCGGATGAAGTGGACGAGGAGGCGGCGCGCCGGCGCTTCCAGCTCGACCTGCTCGCCGTTCAGCTCGCAGGAGACGACTCGGCTCTTGACGGGTGCGGCCATCACGCACCCTTCCTTCGCGACGCTGCCTGGAGCACCGCGCGCGTGGCGGACACCTCGGCGAGATGACGCCGGAAGTCGCCGGAGCCGTGGAGATCGGAGGGCGGGTCGAGCGACGCGCCGAGGCCCTCGACGGCCGCCTTCACTGCGTCCTCGGAGAAGTCGCCCGCGAGCTTCTCCTCCATCGCCGTCGCCCGGACCGGGACCGCGTCGACACAGCCGAGCGCGATCCGCACGCCGTCGTCCGAGATCGTGGCCGCCGCGTTCGCGACGTACGTCCCGTGCTTCCCGATCGTCAGCCCGGCGAAGCCGTCGCCCGCGCCGCTCGAGGGCGGGACGGAGATCTTCGTCAGTAGCTCACCCTCGCCCACCGCGGTCATGTAGACGCCGACGAAGAACTCGTCCGCGGACACCGTTCGCTCGGACTCCGATCCGCGGATCGTGAATGTCGCGCCGAGCGCGACGAGGAGCGGGGGCAGGTGGTTCGTGGGGTCGGCGACGCAGACGTTCCCGCCCACGGTCCCGCGGTTCCGCACCTGGACGTCGGCGATCGTCGCGGCCACCTCGGCGAGGATCGGGCGCGACACCTCGACCTCCGACGACTCGACGAGCTGCGTGTACGTCGCCATCGCGCCGATCTCGAGCAGCCCGTCGGACGAGAAGCCGATCGAGCGCAGCTCGTCGAGGTCGGCCAGGTCGACGAGCACGTCCGGGGTCGCGGCTCGCGCCTTCATGACGTTCACCAGCGTCTGCCCGCCCGCGAGCGCCCTGGCCCCGTCGTACGTTGCAAGGAGCGAGATCGCTTCCTCGACGGTCGCCGGGCGTGCGTACTCGACCTCGCGCAGGAGCACGACCCGGATTCAATCCCGCGCTCGCCTGACATGTCAAGCGCGGAGGCGCGGTGGTAGGCTCGGCGCCCTCGCGGGGGTTCCTGAAGCGGTTCCGCACGGATGGGAGGCGAGCCATGGCTGACCCGGACATCGGCGCGGTATTCGACGAGCACGTGGCTGCGGAGTTCGTCGACCTCGACCTCGACGCGACGATGGCGACGATGACCGACGACCCGTACGTCAACCACGTGCCCGTCATGACGGGAGGCGTCGGCCGCGACGAGGTGCGCTCCTTCTACGGGCAGTACTTCATCGGGAAGTGGCCCGCGGACATCGAGATCACCCCGGTCTCCAGGACGACCGGCGAGGACCAGGTCGTCGACGAGCTCGTGCTCTCGTTCACGCACGACATCGAGATGCCCCAACTGCTCCCCGGGATCGCACCATCGGGAAGCCACGTGCGGCTTGCCTTCTGCGTCGTCGTCGCCTTCGAGGACGGCAAGGTCGCCCACGAGCACATCTACTGGGACCAGGCCTCGCTCCTCGTGCAGGTCGGGCTGATCGACCCCGCAGCGCTCCCGGTCACCGGCGCCGAGCAGGCCGAGAACGTCCTCGACCCCAGGGCGCGACCGCTGAACGAGCTCATGCGCCGCGCCTAGCCGGCGAAGCCTGGAAGCGGCACCGGCTGCGTACTAGGCTCGGACACGATGCCGAGCGCGCTACCGACCGGCACCGTCACATTCCTCTTCACGGACATCGAGGGCTCGACGCGCCTGTTGCACGCGCTCGGCCCAGACGCCTACGCCGAGACGCTCGCCGAGCACCGGCGCGTGCTGCGCGATGCGTTCACGGCTCACGGTGGCGTCGAGGTGGACACACAGGGAGACGCGTTCTTCGTCGCCTTCCCGACCGCCGAGGGCGCCGCCTCGGCCGCGCTCGCCGCGACCCACGGGCTCGCCGCGGGCCCGATCTCCGTGCGCATGGGACTGCACACCGGGACGCCGACCGTGACGGACGAGGGCTACGTCGGGGTCGACGTGCACCGCGGCGCCCGCGTCGCCGCGCTCGCGCACGGCGGGCAGATCGTGCTCTCCCCGGCCACGTCCTCGCTCGTCGACGGCGCGGCGTTGCGCGACCTCGGCCTGCACCGGCTCAAGGACTTCGACGGCACGGTTCGCCTGCTGCAGCTCGGGCCTGGTGAGTTCCCGCCATTGCGCACGCCGGGAAGCGTCGACCTGCCGATCCCGGCGACGCGCTTCCTCGGGCGCGAGCTCGAGCTCTTCAAGGCCGTCTCGCTCGTGTACGAGCGCGATCCCCGCGTGCTCACGATCCTCGGCCCGGGCGGCACGGGCAAGACCCGCCTCGCACTCGAGCTCACGCGCCTGCTCGCCGACGAGGCCGAGGGCGGATCGATCTTCGTCGCGCTCGCGCCGCTCCGTGACCCGGAGCTCGTGCTCTCCACGATCGGCGACCGCCTGGGAGCGGGAGCGGGCGACCCCGACGCGATCGCCGCTCGCATCAGTGGCAAGCGCACGCACCTGCTCCTGGACAACCTCGAGCACCTGCTCCCAGACGCGGCGAGCCCGCTCGCCGAGCTCGCAGCGGCGGCACCCGCACTGCGGATGCTGACGACGAGCCGCGAGCCGCTGCGCATCCAGGGAGAAGTCGAGCTCGACCTCCCCCCGCTCGCCGAGGACGAGGCCGTGACGCTCTTCTGCGAGCGGGCACAGGCCGTGCGTCCCGACCTGCAGGCGGACAGCGCGGTGTCCGAGCTCTGCGCCCGCCTCGACTTCCTCCCACTCGCACTCGAGCTCGCTGCCGCGCGCACGAAACTCCTCTCCCCCGCCGCTCTCCTCGCTCGGCTGAATGAGAGCCTCGACCTGCTGAAGGGCGCGCGCGACGTCGACGAGAGGCATGCCACCTTGCGCGCGACCATCGCCTGGTCGCACGACCTGCTGGACGAAGACGAGCAACTCCTCTTCAGGCGGCTCTCGGTCTTCCGCGGCGGCTGCACGCTGGAATCGGCCGAGGCTGTGTGCGACGCCGACCTCGACGTCCTCGCCTCCCTGCTCGACAAGAGTCTCGTCCGCCGGCGAACCGGCCGGCTCGGCGAGGAGCGCTACTGGGTGCTCGAGACGATCCGCGAGTTCGCGGGCGAGCAGCTCGCGGCGTCGGGTGAGGCGAACGGCATTCGTCGCCGGCACGCGGAGCTCATGCTCGAGATAGCCCGGTCGGCCCATCTGACGGAGGACGACGACGAGCAGTTCCGGCTCCCGCTCGTCCTCGCCGAAGAGCAGGACATGCGGGCGGCCGTGGACTGGGCGTCGGACACGGACGTCGAGCTCGCGCTTGCGTCTCATCGTTGCTCTCGAGAACTTCTGGAATGTCCACGCTCATCAGGAGGTTGTTCGTCGACTCGATGATTTGCTGCCGCGCGCTGGATCCACTCCGCCGGAGCTGCGCGCCGCCGCATTCCGCGTGCGTGGTGGTGCTCTCCATGTGGACGGCGATTTCGACGAATGCGACACGTCGTACGAAGAGAGCCTCGCGCTCTACCGCGAGCGCGGGAACGAACGCGGGATCGCCTCGCTCCTACAGCGTCTCGCGAACAGCGCGTCCCAGCGTCGAGAGTTCGACAGGTCGCGCGCTCTCCTCCGGGAGTCGCAGGAGCTCGCCGCGGGGCGGTTCCCGTACATCGAGATTGCCAACATCACGGTCTTCGGACGGATCGCCGTCGAGTCCGGTGAGGTCGAAGCCGGCGCCGACCTGCTTCGGCAGGCCGCCGACATGGCCGGCGACGTGGACTGGCACTGGTGGCGAGCCAGCGCCCTCGCGTCGCTGGCGATGATCGCGGTCCGCCGGGGGAAAATGGACGAAGCCGAGCTGAACAGCCTAGAGGCGCTGCGTCTGATCCGTGAGGACGAGAACCGAACGGGAACGTTCCTGCCGCTCACCGTTCTCGCCCGCGTCGCCCTCGCGAGGGGCGATCGCCGCCGGGCAGGCCTCCTGTGGGGTGCACTCGAAAGTGAGGCCGAGCGCGCCCACCTTCCAATCTGGGAGCGCGTCCGGTCCGACCGTGCAGGGCCACTCCTCGACGAAACCGATCGTCGGTTCGTCAGGGCGCTCGACGACGGCAGAGAGCTCGATCTCTGGGGAGCCCTTGCGATTGCGCTCGGCGAGGACGAGCCGCCTCAGACGGAGCCGTAGAGCGCGCGCACGATGCGGACGAACTCCTTCGTGTCGTCGAAGAGACCCCGCTCGCGCACTGCCCGAGCACCCTGATACCAGCCTGCGAGCGCGAGCCGGACGTCACCGCCGAACTCGTCCAGCTGCCAGCGCAGGTAGCGAATTCCTGCCCGCACGTTCCCTTTGTAGTTGCGCGGGGTCCTCACGCCGAGGAGGACGGTGTCCACGAACTCCCACGTCTCGGGCAGAAGCTGCATGACGCCGAGCGCGCCGACGCTGGAGACGACGTCCTGCTGGAAGCCCGACTCCATCCACGCGAGCGCACGGGCGAGGGTCGGGTCGACGCCGTAGTACCGCGACCAGTAGTCGATCGCGGCGCGCACGGCCTCGCGGCTCGCCGGAGGCCCGGTGACGGCCGGGCTGCTCAGGCGCGCTCCCCGCGGGAGGACGAACCGCTGGCCGGGGACGATGAGGTCGGTGAGCGGCAGCCGGTTTACCCGGGCGAGCTGCCAGGGGCTCACGTGGTAGCGCGCCGCGATCGAGAAGAAGCTCTCGCCCCGCTGGACGACGTGGATCCGCCTCGGCGACGTCCCCGTCAGCGCGCGATACGTCCGCGGCCCTGCAATCCCGTCCGGATCGAGTGCGTTGCGGCGCTGGTAGCGACCCAGCGCGACCGCCGTCGCGCGTGTGAAGCGCCCGTCGACTGCGCGCGCCGGGAGCCCGTGGCGTCGCAGCCGGAACTCGAGGACCGCGACGTCCCAGCCGACCGCTCCCACGGCGAGCTGGCGCTGCCCGAGGAGCGGGCGGCCGCGTGCTCCGAGCGCACGCCGCGTCGCCCGGTCGAGCGTCCCGTCGCAGGTGATGCCCTTACGCTTCTGGAAGGCGAGCGTCGCCCTCCGGGTCTGGGGGCCGACGACTCCGTCGACGGGTCCCGGGTCGAGTCCGTGCGCGCGCAGCCCGACCTGGAGCGCGGCGGTGCGCGCGTTCGCGGCGAAGGCCTGGGGACTGATTACGAGGACGCCGAGCAGGAGCGCGGCGCCGACGACGGCGAACCGACGCATGAGGTGCCTGTTCGCCCTCGCGGCGCGCGCTCCTCCCTCGAATGGGATGCCGGAACCGGCGGCTACAATTCTGCGGCTGCCTTCCCCGGTAGCTCAATTGGCAGAGCATCCGGCTGTTAACCGGAGGGTTGTTGGTTCGAGTCCAACCCGGGGAGTCAGAAAAGCCCCGCTAGGCGGAGCTTTTCCTTCCCTCCGAGTCGCCTGCCGGGCGACGTTCCAACTACCTGTCTACCGAGAACGCCTCCGCGAGCTCGGAGGCGTCCGGGTAGGTCGTCTTCGACGCGTGGTGGGTAGCGCTCCGTCGTCGAGCCGTGCGCGTGCCCGGCCTTCGCCTGGACGAACATCGCCGGGACGCCGGCGGCGGCCGTCGAGCAGCACCGTTGTGGTCAGGACCGGGAGCTAACGGTCGTGCTCCCAGTCCTCGACGCGCTGATGGATCGGGACGATGTTGACGTGCGCGCGCCTACCCTCCCCATGCAGGCGGTGCAGAAGCTTGCTTGCCTCTGCCTCGACGAAGAAGCCGCCGACTTGCCAGAGATCGCCGCTCGCCTCGTCGCTCTCTTCGACGAGGTAGACGCGGACTGGCTCGCGATATCCGGAGGGCGGGTCGGGCATGGGTCGACGAGTGTAGTGCGTCCCGGGCTAGGCGCACCTACCTTCTCGACGAGGCTCGGCGTCCTCACGCCGGACGAAGACGTCGAGCGCGCGTCGGTGAGGCCCCTCTCTGATCGACGGCTAGCGAACGCGGAACGAGAAGCGCGAGGTCACCTGCTTCTCGCCCGAGCGGGCGGTCAGCGAGCCGTGAATCGTCCGCGCGTTCGCCGGGACGCGGAGCGTGCACTCCGCCCTGCCGGCGCGCATTCGACCCGAGGCCGAGACCTTCGTGCCATCCGCCCGAACGTCGCACCGGACGCCGCCCGAGCCGACCTTGCGGCTCGTGTCGGACCACCGCACGGGCATGCCGATCGTGAGCCGCGCCCCTGCTCGCGGATCCGCGGGAGCCATGGACACCGTCCCGGCGACGAGCCGGAGCACGGGGCTCAGCGCATACGGCCAGAACGACCCGCTGTCCGGCGCCCTGTCGACCGCGGCCGTGCCCGCCGTGGGATCGAAACCTGCGGTGACCACCCGGAACCTGAAGCGCGACTTCCGGCCGAGCTCGCCGCGGTGGAGCTCGATCGTGAGCACGCCGTTCGCGTTCCGCGCACGCACCCGCACCGGCGGAGCGTCCTGATCGAACCGGCGCAGTGCCGCGTTCCAGCGCTGGATATTGACTTCTCCGCTCGTGTGCACGACGGCGAGCTCGGCGCCGTCCTCGCCGGTCGCCGTCCGGATGTCGGTATCGAGGTAGACGACGACGATCGAGTAGCGAGGCAGGACGGCGTAGTTTCGTGTGGAGATCGCGAACCGGATCCACCCGTCGTTCGCGTCGGTCGCCCGCACGCCGGTCACGTCGGGGGCGCCTTCGTGATCGCTCTCCGGGTCGGGGAAGACCCGCTGCGCGCCGGCCTGGGTCCACGCGAAGCTGCCTTCGTTCGGGGCGAAGTCGGACGCGACGAACGTGCCCGCGCCGAGCCGCTGCCGCCTGCCGCCGACGGCCAGGACTCCGATCGTGGCGGCATCGCCGACGACTGTGCTCGGGATCCGCAGCGTCAACGATCCGGAGTCGTACGACCCCGACATCCCGGTCGCCGGTTGTGCGACGAGGTCGGCGCCCCTCGCGACGAGGAACTCGATGGTCCCTCCCGCCAGGTACCGGACGAGTACGTCGAAGCCGACGACGCCGGTCTCCCGGTCTGCGTCGAGGTCGAGCCAGACGTTCACCCAGCTGTCGTCGGGAAGCGCCGCGTAGTTCGAGATCGTGACCTGCACCTCGACGGTGCCCAGTGCAGGCGTCGACACGACGAGGGACGTGATGTCCGGCGCTGCATTCTCGTCCCCGGCCGGGTCGGTGAACGACGCTTTGCCGACGGCCCCGCTCGCAAGGACGAGGGACGCGAGCGCAACCACGCCCGCAAGCCCCGTCCTCACCGAGCGCGCCCGTTGGGTTTCGTCGCCGGTCGTGCCGACACTGTCGACCGATCGCACCGTCCTGTCAATCGCACCCCTGCGCTGCTGCGACAATCGCGCCCGTGCCGGGCCTCGTCGAGTCCACCGCGCTCCAGCTCCGGGTGACCAAGCGTCTCGCGCCGCGCCGCGGCGCCTCGCTCCGCGAGCGGCTGGGTCGGCTCGACGACCGTTTCGTCTTCGTGGTCGGCTCGCCGCGCTCGGGGACGACGTTCCTCGCCGGGGCAATCGGCTCCCTCCCGGGATTCGTCGACCTCGGCGAGGTTGCGCCGGTCAAGGCCGCCGTCGACGACCTCGCCGCGCTCCCTGCCGAGGAAGCAGCCCGCCGGCTCAGGCGCACGCTGGCCATCGCGCGGCGCGCCGGCCTCGTCGGCTCGGTCCGCCCGGTGGAGCAGACACCCGAGCTCGCGCACCTCGTCGACGTCCTCCCGCTCGCGTACCCGCAGGCGACGATCCTCCACATCGTGCGGGACGGTCGCGACGTCGTGAGCTCTCTCCTCGAGAAGCCGTGGCTGCGGCCGGACCAGGCACGCACGGACGACGCGGGCGTCTCGTACGGCTCGTACGCGCGCTTCTGGGTCGAGCCGGAGCGCCGCGAGGAGTTCGAGCGCGTGAGCGACGCTCGCCGCGCCGCCTGGGCGTGGCGTCGTTATGTCACGGCCGCCCGCTCGTCCCGCGCACCCGTCGTCGAGCTGCGCTACGAGAGCCTGGCGAGCGACCCGGCCGGCGTCGCACGTCGGCTGGCGCCCCGCCTGGAGGTGCCCGAGCCCGACAGTCGCGACCGCGCTCGGGCGCGTTCACGACGCGTCGGTAGGACGGTTTGCGCGCGATCTCGACGAGTCGCAGCTCGACGACGTCCTCACCGAGGCGGGCGACCTCCTGAAGGAGCTCGGCTACCTCACGTGATCTCGGCCAGCGCCTGACGCACCTTCGACAGGTGCGCCTGGAGCTCGGTCGTCCGCGCCAGGTCCGCGCCGGCGAGATCGCGCTTCAGCTTCCGCTCGCGCAGTCGCAGCAGGAGCTCCGCGCCCGTCCGCTCGTCGAGTCGCTCGCCGGCGGCGCGCGCGTCGAGCTCGGCTCGCAGCGCGGTCGAGCTCGGGATCGTCCCGGCCGGAGACGAGCACGGCCTGGAACCGCCGGTGGAGCTCGGAGTCGAAGTGCTCCGGGCCGAGCTCTCCGAGACCCCGGACGAGGCCCGGATGCGCGACGCACGCCGCCAGCACCTCGCGCTCGAGCCGGTCGCCCGCCTCGAGCAGCCTGGGAGCCTCGCTCGCAGCCGGCCGCGTCCCGCGTGCCGGCGCCAGCCCCGCGAGCGTCTCGCGCGGCAGGTCGAGCCGGTCCGCGAGCAGCCGCAGCGCCTCCTGGCGCTCGGGCGAGTCCTCGGCCTTCGCGAGGATCTCGCGGACACGCACGAAGCCCTCCTGCCGGTCCGCCGAGCGCTCGAGCTCGAGCCGCACGCGGTGCAGGAGGTAGCTCTCCGCCCCGTCCAGACGCTGCGCGAACCCGTCGGGCGCGTCGGCGGGGTCCTGGCCCGGCGGGAGGGTGACCACACGGACGTCGAACCCCTGCGCGACTGCGAGCTCCATGCCGCGCAGCGTCGCGTCCTGCCCCGCGGCGTCCGAGTCGAAGCACAGGTAGAGCTTCCGCGTGAGCCGTCCGAGCTCGCGGAGCTGGCGCTCGGTCAACGCCGTGCCCATCGACGCGACGACCGGCTCGAACCCGGCCTGGCGGAGCGCGATCACGTCGGTGTTCCCCTCGACGACCGCGGCGTAGTCGGCCTTCCCGATCGCCGTCTTCGCGAGGTGCAGCCCGTACAGGATCGAGCCCTTGTGGAAGAGGTCGCCCTCGGGCGAGTTGACGTACTTGCCGCGCAGCGGGTCGTCGTCGCGCAGCTTGCGGGCCTGGAACCCGACCACGCGCCCGCGCACGTCGGCGAGCGGGAACATGAGCCGCTGCGGGAAGTAGTCGCCGCCGCGCACGGTCACGAGCCCGGCCGCGCGCAGCTCGTCCTGCGAGAAGCCGCGCTCGACCGCCTTCGCGGCCATCCCCTTCCCGGGCGCGAGCCCGAGCCGGAACTCCTTCGCGACGTCCTCGCCGAGCCCGCGCCCGGTCAGGTACTCGCGCACCGGCCTCCCGATGTCGGTGTCCCAGAGCAGCCGCTCGAAGTACGCCGCGGTCTGGTCGAGGAGCGTGAGTACGCGCTCGCGCCGCTTGCGCTCGGCCTCGACGCGCGGTGACGTCTCCTCGTACTCGAGCACGACCCGGAAGCGCTCCGCGAGCCACTCGATCGACGCGACGAAGTCGAGGTTCTCGGTCTCGCGCACGAACGAGATCAGGTCGCCCCCCTTGCCGCAGCCGAAGCAGTAGTAGAGCTTGTCGACGGGGTTCACCGAGAACGACGGCGTCTTCTCCTCGTGGAACGGGCAGCGGCCCGTGAAGCGAGACCCGGAGGCGCGGCGAAGCTGCGTCCGCCCCGCGACGACCTCGACCATGTCGGCGGCCGCGACGACGTCGCGCACCGACGAGTCCTTGATCCGCGCCACTTCGTGAGACTACTCGGCGCCCAGGTCATACTCTCTGACCCATGTCGGGGGGCACGCCGCGCCGCGAGCGCAAGGTCGTCACCGTCGTCTTCTGCGACCTCGTCGGCTTCACGCTCGCAGGCGGAGTCGATGGATCCCGAGGACGTCGAGGCGCTCCTCGGCCCGTACCACGAGCGACTCCGGGACGAGCTCGAGCGTCGCGGCGGCACCGTCGAGAAGTTCATCGGGGACGCGGTCATGGCGCTCTTCGGCGCGCCGACCGCACACGAGGACGACCCCGAGCGCGCAGTCCGTGCGTGCCTCGCGATCCGCGACTGGGCGATCGCCGAGGAGGGCTCGAGGTGCGGATTGCCGCACACCACGGGAGAGGCGCTCATCCGGCTCGACGCCCGGCCCGAGGCCGGTGAAGGCATGGCCTCCGGGGACGTCGTCAACACCGCCGCACGGCTGCAGTCCGCCGCTCCCGTCAACGGCGTCATCGTCGACGAGACGACCTACCGTGCCACCCGGCAGCGATCGACTACCGCGAGGCCGAGCCGGTCGAGGCGAAGGGGAAAGCGGAGCCGATCGCGATCTGGGAGGCGGCTGGAGGCACGCGCACGATTCGGGACCGAGGTCCTCGATCACGTCGCGGGAGAGCTCGTCGGCCGCGAGCGGGAGATCGACGCTCTCTGGGCGCGCGTTCGATCGTGTGCGCGACGAGCGCTCGCCTCAGCTCGTCACGCTCGTCGGCGTCCCCGGCATCGGCAAGAGTCGCCTCCTGTACGAGCTCTCGCGCCGCGTCGACGCCGAGCCGGAGCTCACGACATGGCGTCAGGGACGATGCCTCGCGTACGGCGACGGCATCACGCTCTGGGCGCTCGCCGAGATCGTCAAGGCCCAGGCCGGCATCCTCGAGGCGGACGACGACGCCACCGCGGCCGAGAAGCTGCGCCGTGCGGCCGAGGAGATCGTGGACCCTGCCGACGCGGACTGGGTCGCCGCTCGCCTACGCCCTCTGGCCGGCCTCGAGGACGAGTCCGAGCTCGGTGGCGGGCGAGGGACCGAGGCCTTCGCGGCCTGGCGCCGCTTCTTCGAGGAGCTCGCCGCCGTGCGGCCGCTGATCCTCGTCTTCGAGGACCTCCAGTGGGCGGACGAGGGCCTTCTCGACTTCGTCGATCAGCTCGTCGACTGGGTGACAGACGTGCCTATGCTCGTCGTCTGCACGGCTCGACCCGAGCTTCTCGCGCGCCGGCCCAACTGGGGCGGTGGCAAGCTCAACGCGTCGACCGTCGCGCTCGAGCCGCTCTCCGAGGTGGAGACCGCCCGACTGATGGCGGCGTTGCTCGATCGCTCGGTGCTGCCGGCCGACGTCCAGCAGACCCTGCTCGAGCGCGCGGGAGGGAACCCGCTCTACGCCGAGCAGTTCGCCCAGCTGTACCTCGAGCGAGGCTCGGCCGACGACCTGCCACTCCCCGAGACGCTGCAGGGCATCATCAGCGCCCGTCTCGACGGCCTGCCCGGCGACGAGAAGGCGCTGCTCCACGCCGGCGCCGTCGTCGGCAAGGTCTTCTGGACCGGCGGGCTCGGCGACGTCGCCGTCGACACGGAGCCGATCGTCCACTCACTCGTGCGAAAGGGCTTCCTCCGGAGACAACGCCGCTCGTCGGTGCCCGGTGAGGTCGAGCTCTCCTTCGCGCATGCCCTCGTGCGCGACGTGGCGTACGGGCAGATGCCGCGAGCAGAGCGCGCTTCCCGGCACCGAGCGGTAGCCGAGTGGCTCGAATCTCTCGGCCGGAACGAGGATCACGCCGAGATGCTCGCCTACCACTGGCGCTCGGCCCTCGAGCTCGCAGGCGCATCCGGCGAGGACACGACGGATCTCAGCGAGCGGACGCGCCTCGCCCTGGTCGAGGCCGGCGACCGAGCGTTCGGGCTCAACGCGTTCGGCGCGGCGGTGGCGTACTACACCGACGCGCTCGCGCTCTGGCCAACCGACGCGGCGGGCCGCGCCGCGCTCCTCTTCCGCAAGGGCCACGCGCTCCACGTCCTGGGCGACGACGCACAGGAGCCCGCGCTCGAGGAGGCACGCGACGCGTTACTCGAGATCGGCGACGAGGAGACCGCAGGCCAGGCGGAGGCATTCCTCTCGCGCGCGGCCTGGTACCGCGGCCACGGCGAGGCCGCCCGGCTCCACATCGAGCGAGCCCAGGAGCTCGTCGCCGACGCCGGCCCGACGCCGGCCAAGGCGCGAGTGCTGTGCCTCCTCGCTCGACTGCGCATGCTCTCGAGCGAGCCGGAAGAGGCGATCGAGATAGGCGACGGAGGCACTCGGGCTGGCCGAGACCCTCGACCTCGACGAGATTCGGATCCATGCGCTGACGACGATCGGCTCGGCCAAGACCTTCCTGAACCTCACGGGGGATGCAGAGCTCGAACGCGCGCTCGAGCTTGCAAAGAGCGGTCAACTCGCCTCTCGGCGCCATCGTCCTCAACAACCTCTCCGTCCTGGCCAGCCGGAGAGCGGATCTCGATCGCGCCGAGGAGCTCTTGCTGTCGACCCTCGACCTCGCCCTGCAGTTCGGCGACAGAGAGAGCGTCCGCTTCACCCGCGCGAACCTCCTCTACCACTCGCTTCGTCTCGGCCGCTGGGACGAGCTTCTCGAGGAGGCCGATCGCTTCATCGCAGAGTGCGAGACCTCGCCGCACAACATGGAGACGACCGCACGCGAGCTACGCGGCGACGTGCGGTTCGCCCGAGGAGACGTCGAGGCCGCTCTGGCCGATTGGGAGCGGGGTATCGCGCTCGCGCGCGAGATGGAGAGTCCGGAAAGGGTTCTGCCGGCGCTTCTCCGGCTCGCCCGAGGGCTCATGTTGCTCGGGCGCCGGGACGAAGCGCGTGTGCTCGTCGCCGAGGGGATGGGGATCGCCGAGGCGAATCCCACCATCGGCGACTTCCTCGCCATCGTGGCGGACCAGGCAAGGGCGCTCGGCGTCGCAGAGGAGATCGTCGAGATCATCGAGCTGGCACCTGCCGGCCCGTGGAAGGACGCGGCCCTCACGGCAGCCCGCGGTGAGCGCTCACGCGCGGCGGACATGTACGAGCGCATGGGCGTGCTGGCGATCGCGGCCGACGTGCGCTTCGGCGCAGCCGAGGCGCTGCTGGAGGACGGTCGGACGACCGAGGGCCTGGCCGAGCTCGACAAGGCTCTCGCGTTCTTCCGCCCGGTCGAAGCGACGTTCTTCCTCGAGCGTGCGGAGCGGCTCGTCGCCGAGGCACGGACGGCGTGATGGCCGAGCCGCGCCAGGAGCGGAAGGTCGTGACAGTCGTCTTCTGCGACCTCGTCGGGTTCACGTCGCGTGTCAGAGTCGCTCGACCCCGAGGACGTGGCCGCGTTGCTACGCCCGTACCACGCGCGAGTCCGAGACGAGCTCGACCGCCACGGCGGCACCGTCGAGAAGTTCATCGGGGACGCGGTGATGGCCCTGTTCGGCGCGCCGACCGCGCACGAGGACGATCCCGAGCGAGCTGTTCGCGCGGCGCTCGCGATCCGCGACTTCGCGGTCGAGGAGGCACTCGAGCTGCGGGTCGGCATCACGACCGGCGAGGCGCTCGTCTCATCTCGACGCGCGGCCGGACGCGGGCGAGGGCATGGCCTCGGGCGACGTCGTCAACACCGCGGCGCGCCTGCAGTCGGCGGCTCCCGTCAACGGCGTCATCGTCGACGAGACGACGTACCGTGCGACCCGCGCCGCCATCGACTACGAGGACGCGACGCCCGTCGAGGCCAAGGGCAAGGCCGAGCCGATCCCGGTGTGGAAGGTCGTCACGGCCCGCTCGCGCTTCGGCGTCGACGTTGCGCACGAGGCGCGCTCGGAGCTCGTCGGCCGCGAACGCGAGCTCGGCGTCGTCCGCGACGCCTTCGAGCGCGCACGCCACGAGCGGACGCCGCAGCTCCTCACACTCGTCGGCGTCCCCGGCATCGGGAAGAGCCGCCTCGTCTACGAGCTCCAGCGGATCGTCGACGCAGACCCGGAGCTCATCACCTGGCGCCAGGGCCGCTGCCTCGCCTACGGCGACGGGATCACGCTGTGGGCGCTCGGCGAGATCGTCAAGGCGCAGGCGGGCGTCCTCGAGCAGGACACGCCCGAGGAGATCGCGGCGAAGGTCCACCAGACCGTCGAGGACACGCTCGCCGGCACCGGCGACGAGGCACGGGTCGAGACGCATCTCCTCGCGCTCCTCGGCCTTGCCGGCGAGACGCAGCTCGGAGGCGACCGCCGGAACGAGGCGTTCGCCGCCTGGCGCCGCTTCCTCGAGGGTCTCGCCGAGCAGCGCCCGCTCGTCGTCGTCGTCGAGGACATCCACTGGGCCGACGAGAGCCTCCTCGACTTCCTCGACGAGCTCGTCGACTGGGTGACCGACGTCCCGCTGCTCGTCGTCGCGACAGCGCGGCCCGAGCTCCTCGAGCGCCGCCCGGACTGGGGCGGCGGCAAGCTGAACGCGACGACGCTCGCGCTCCCGCCGCTCTCGGACGAGCAGACGGCCGAGCTCATCGGGCGCCTGCTCGCCCGCCCGCTGCTCGCCGCCGACGCACAGCAGACCCTGCTCGAGCGGGCGGGCGGCAATCCGCTCTACGCAGAGCAGTTCGTCGAGCTCTACACGGAGCAGGGCTCGACCGACGAGCTTGCGCTCCCCGAGACGCTCCAGGGCATCATCGCCGCCCGTCTCGACGGGCTTCCCGACTCGGAGAAGGGCCTCCTCCAGGACGCGGCGGTCGTCGGGAAGGTGTTCTGGGCGAGCTCGATCGGCCACGATCCGGACGCCGCCACCGCGTCGCTCCACGCGCTCGAGCGCAAGGGCTTCGTCCGCCGTCAGCGGCGCTCGTCGCTCGAGGGCGAGAGCGAGTTCGCGTTCGCGCACGCGCTCGTCCGCGACGTGTCCTACGGCCAGATCCCCCGTGCCGACCGCGCGCGCGAAGCACCGGGCCACCGCCGAGTGGATCGACGGCGCTCGGCCGGCCCGAGGACCACGCCGAGATGCTCGCGTACCACTGGAGTCGGCGCTCGAGCTCGTCGCGTGCGTCAGGCGGAGACGACGAGCGAGCTCGTCGAGCGAACGCGTCGCTCGCTCCGCGACGCCGGTGACCGCGCATTCGCGCTGAACAGCTCACGCCGTCGCCGCCGCCCAGTACGAGGACGCCCTCGCTCTCTGGCCCGCCGACGCCGAGCGTCCTGATCTCCTCTTCCGACGCGCCCGGGCGCTCCACCTCGCGTACGACGACGACCGCCGCCAGGCAGGCGCTCGAGGAGGCGCGTGACGCACTGCTCGCCGTCGGCGACATCGAGCCGCGCTGCGGAGGCGGAGGCGCTTCCTCGCCCACGTCGCGTGGTATCGCGGGGACCGAGACGAGGCCGAGCGCTCGCTTCGAGCAGCGCGACTGCGCTCGTCGCCGATGGCACGCGCCTCTCCCGCAAAGGCGCGTGTCCTTGCGCTCTCGGCCCGCATCCGGATGCTCGCGGGCGAATGCCGAAGAGGCGATCGCACGGCTCGCGAGCGCACTCGCGATCGCCGAGGCAGCTCGGGCTCGACGAGCTCCGCGCACACGCGCTCACGACGATCGGGATGGCGAAGAACGACGCCGTCGAGCTCTCGAGTGGTCGTCCGAGCATGGAGCGAGGCGCTCGAGATCGCGCTCGGCTGCCGACTCGCCGATCGCGGCGACGACGCTGAACAACCTCGCCGTGTAGCCTCGCGATCTGGCGAAGGGGACTGGCGTCGCGCGGACGAGCTCTACGCGGAGGCGCTGCGGCTCGCCGAGCGCTTCGGCGACCGAGACGCGGCCCGATTCGTGCGGGGGAATGCCATCTTCGCCGACTTCGTCCGCGGACGCTGGGACGAGGCACTCAGCGCTGCTGACGCCTTCGTCGCCGAGTGCGAGCCGCGTCGCCGCACTACCAAGAAGGACTCGTCCGAAGGGCTAGAGGGGCGATTCGGCTGGCCAGGGGCGACCACGCCGGGTGCCGCGGCAGGATCACGAATTCGATCTCGAGTCCGCACGCAGGATCAAGGATCCCCAGAGGATCATCGCGGCGCTGGCCGAGGCCGCAGTGAGCTACGTCCGAGCCACGGGAGGCACGACGAGGCGCGAGCCGTCGCGAGGGAAGCGATCGCTCTGGCACGCGGAAAACGTCGACATGACGAGCACCGCGAGCGAGCTCGTACTTGTCGCCCGCCGACTGGGCATCCGCGAGGAGCTTCGCGAGGTCGTCGAGCTCGTCTCCCGAAGGGCCGTGGAAGAACCTGACCCGCGCGGGAGTGGGCGGGGATCTGGCACGGGTTGGCGACGTGTTCGCCTCATTCGGCGCGAGCACGCTCGAGGCGAGTGCCGACTCTTCGCCGGACAGGAGGCGATCGAGGACGGGCGTCGAGCAGAGGGCAAGGCAGAGATCGAGCGGGCGCTCGCCTTCTACCGCTCGGTCGGCGCGGAGTTCTCGTCCGCCGAGGCGAGGACCTCCTCGCAGATGCTCAGAGCGAGTCGGCGTAGGCGAGCGCGAAGCGGTCGGTCATGCCGGCGATGTAGTCGACGATCTCGTCGGCGTCGTCGCCCCGCTCGACGAGGCGCTCGAAGATCGCAGCGATGACTTCGTGAGCCTTCTCGTGCTCCGGCGCCGCCTGCGGGCCGAGATAGACGCGCTCGAACATGAATGCACGGAGCGAGAGCATCGCCTCCCCCACCTCGGCCGACTGCCGGATGTCGTCGACACCCTCGGACGACTCGACGATGTCGTGCACCAACCGGTCGATCCGCTTCGAGCCGGTATCACCCAGGATCGCGATCTCCTCGTGCGGCAGGTCGTCCTCGGACAGGAGCCCGTACCGCACGGCGTCGTCGATGTCGTGGTTGATGTACGCGACGCGGTCGACGAGGCGAACGATCTTCCCCTCGAGCGACTCCGGCTCGCGCTCACCGGTGTGCGTGAGGATCCCGTCGCAGACCTCGTGCGTGAGGTTGAGCGAGCGCGCGATCCGGAGCGACTGCTCGTTGTGGCGGAAGCGCCGCGCGAACCGCTCGCGCACGGCGTCGTCCAGTGCGTCCTCGCCGGCGTGACCGAACGGCGTGTGGCCCATGTCGTGACCGAGCCCGATCGCCTCGACGAGGTCCTCGTTCAAGCGAAGGGCCCGCGCGACGACGCGCGAGATCGCGGTCGTCTCGAGCGTGTGCGTCATGCGCGTGCGGTAGTGGTCGCCCTCGGGGTCGATGAAGACCTGCGTCTTCCCCTTGAGCCTGCGGAACGGCTTCGAGTGGACGATGCGGTCGCGGTCGCGCTGGAAGGGCGTGCGGACGCTGCACGGCTCCTCGGGAAGCTCGCGCCCTCGCGTCTCGAGCGAGCGCGTCGCGAACGTGGACAGGCCCTCCTCGCGCTCGCGGATCATCTCGTCGAAGGTCACGAGGTCAGCGTAGAGGCACGAGCTGCGGGATCGCTGCGCCCACCGGCCGCGCGCGGGCCGTCCCGCATCAGACGATGATCGGGACGGTGCCGCCGTCCGCGCTCCAGGCCGCGCCGGTCACGTACGAGGCGCGCTCGGAGCAGAGGAAGACGATGACGGCGGCGATCTCGTCCGGCCGCGCGAGCCGTCCCAGCGGTCGCCCCGCGCCGACCTTCGCGAGCACCGCGTCGCGGTCGCCCTGCTGGTCGGCGAGCCCGCCGTCACCGAGCCACGCGTCGGTCGCTGTCGGCCCAGGCGTCACGGCGTTGCAGCGGATCGCCGTCCTTCGCGTACAGGTCCGCGACCAGGCGCGAGAGCGAGAGGACGGCCGCCTTCGTGACCGAGTAGTGCGGCATCCCGGTCGAGGGTCGCTTGCCCGCAGTCGAGGAGACGTTCACGATCGCGCCTCCGCCCTCCCGCAGGTGCGGCAGCGCTGCGCGCGTCGCGCGCACGTAGCTCATGACGTTGAGCTGCCAGTACGCGTCCCACTCGTCGTCCGGAACCTCCTCGAACCGGGCGTGCCGCGCGATGCCGACGTTGTTGACGAGGACGTCGAGCCCGTCGAGTGCGGCCGCGGCCTCACCCACGGCGCGCTCGGGCTCGCCGGGAGCGGAGAGGTCCGCGGCGACGTGCGCCGCCTCGCCGATCGCGGGGCCATCCGGCCGACGCCCGCAGGTGACGACGAGGGCGCCTTCGGCGACGAGGCCGCGCGCCGCCTCGAGGCCGATGCCGGCCGTCGAGCCGGTGACGAGGCACTTCCTGCCGGCGAGTCCGAGGTCCACGGGGTGGCTAGCGTATCCCGGGTGGCGACGACCATCGTCCTCGTGAGGCACGGGGTGACCGACTGGAACCGCGAGAGGCGCTTCCAGGGTCGCGCGGACATCCCGCTGAACGCCGACGGCGTCGCGCAGGCACACGAGCTCGCCGAGCGACTCGAGGGCGAGGAGCTCTCGCTCGCCTACGCGAGCCCTCTCCGCCGCGCGCTCGAGACCGCCGAGATTCTCGGCTCCCACCTGGGCATCGACGTCCGCGCGGAGCCGGCGCTCGAGGAGGTGGACGTCGGAGCCTGGTCCGGGCTGACCGTCCACGAGGTCGAGGCGCAGTTCCCCGAGCACTATCGACGTTGGGTCGAGTGGCGAGTCTCCGGCTGGGAAGGCGGCGAGACGTACGAGGCGCTCGGTCGACGCGTGCTCGCCGGCGTGCACGGGATCGCGCGCAGACACGATGGCGAGACCGTCCTCGCCGTCACGCACGGCGGCCCGATGCGAGCTGCGCTGGCCGCTGTATCCGGCCTCCCGCTCGAAGAAATCAGCGGCCGATTCGGGTCGCTCGGCAACTGCTCGGTCGTCCGAATCGCGGTCCGGGACGGCGTGATCGAGGCAGTAGACTGACCGCCTCGTGGAGGACTACACGAACAAGTACAAGGGCGAGCAGGTCGAGGTCGCGATCTTCGGCGGCGAGTATCAGGAAGGAACGCTGACGGCCTTCTGCGCGATCGACGAGGTCCCCCACGTCGAGCTGAACGGGCACATCCTCATCCCGCTCCAGAACGTCGCGTCGCTGCACTGCTCGAGCCGCTGCGACGCACCCGAGCCCGACTGGCCTCCTCGCGGCTTCGCCGAGGACGACGCCGGCGAGACGTAGGACAGCCGGAGCACGCCGTTGCCGCGGAGAGCGGCCGCATCGAACATCGCCAAGGCCTGGCTCCTCGTCGCGTTCCTCGCGGGCGTCTTCGCAGGCCTCGGCTGGCTCCTCGGCGGTTCGACGACGGCCCTCCTCTTCGCGGTCTGCGCGCTGCTCGCCGCCGTCGGTGTCTACCGCTACGGAGACCGTGCGCTCCTCGGGTCGCTGGGTGCCCGTCCGTTCGCGCTCGCCGAGGACCCTGCGCTCCGCTCGAGCACCGACAAGGTCGCCGCGCAGCTCCGGGTCCGGCCGCCGCAGCTCTACCTGATCGAGGACGGCTTCCCCCGCCTGCTCGTCGTCGGGCGGGGGCCGGCGAGCTCGTCGCTCGCGCTGTCGCGGGGCGCGCTTCAGTCCGTGCGGCGGGACGAGCTCGAAGCGCTCATCGCGCACGAGCTGGCGCACGTCCGACGACGCGACGTGCTCCTGCAGACGTTCGTCGTCCTCTTCGCATCGACCCTCGTCGA
Organism: uncultured Actinomycetes bacterium; assembly: GCA_963770595.1. Lineage (GTDB taxonomy): Bacteria > Actinomycetota > Thermoleophilia > Gaiellales > Gaiellaceae > GMQP-bins7. The sequence continues at coordinate 523,188 of CAVYQG010000001.1, forward strand.
GTCGAGCCGGATCGGAGGCTGGTTCGCGCGCGGCCTCCTCTACGTCGTCGCGCCGATCGCGTCGGCATTCGTCCACGTCCTGCTCTCGGAGAAGCGGGAGCTCGGCGCGGACGAGCTCGCCGCACGGGCGACCGGGCGCGGCCACGATCTCGCCGACGCGCTCATGCGCCTCGACCGCGCGTCGGAGCTCGTCGACTTCGAGGCGTCGCCGGCGACGGAGCCTCTCTACCCGGTCGACCCCTTCGAGGAAGAGGGGATCGCCCGCATGTTCAAGACGCACCCCCCGCTCGTCGACCGCGTCCGCCGGCTCCGCGAGCTGGGCTCCGGCTCGAACGGCCGGCCGCTGTCACCCGACGAGCTCGCCGGGTAGCAGCGAGAACATCACGGAGTCGCGCATGCGGCCGTCCGGATGGCGCAGATGCGCGCGCAGGACGCCCTCACGACGGAAACCGACCTTCTCGGCGACGCGCTGAGATGCACGATTGTCCGGATCGGTGAACAGCTCGAGTCGCTCGAGCTCGAGCTCCGCGAGCGCCCACGCCGACAGGAGCGCGAGCGCGCGGGTGCACACTCCGCGGCCCCGAACCGGAGCGGCGACCCAGTAGCCGATCCTGCCGCACCCGTTGGCCTCGTCCACCCGCATCCCGATTGCGCCCGCGACGCGTCCCGTCGAGCGTGATCGCATACGAGTGCTCGGGCACCGAGCCCGCTTCGCCTCGTATGAACGCGAGCGCGTCACTCTCCGTGTACGGAAACGGGATCACCGGGATCCACCGGCTGACCTCGGGATCGGCGAGCGCCTCGACGAGCGCCGCGACGTCGCCCTCGGCCCAAGGCCTCAACGCGAGCTCTCCGTCTCGAAGCTCCACGAACCGAGCCTACAGCGGCCTCAAGAAGGTGCCCGCGAGCCCAGTCACACCACGATGGGAAGAGGTAGCGGAGCAAGCCCCATCACACCCCGAGGCGCCCGCGGTCGCGATCCCATGAGAGGGTCTGCTTGGGCGCGATCGGAACCGCCGCTAGGCGGTTCCGATCTTGCGCAAAGACTGGGCGGCGTCCTACTCTCCCGGGGGCTTGCGCCCCGAGTACCATCGGCGCTGGCGGGCTTAACTTCTCTGTTCGGAATGGGAAGAGGTGTCTCCCCGCCGCTATGACCGCCCAAATTGTCGAGGTCATGGGCTCGGTGCTACGCCCACCCTCAAAACTCCATAGCGACATTCGACGTGTTCAAAGTCAAGACCTCGGGCAATTAGTACGGGTCCGCTGAACGCATTGCTGCGCTTGCACGTCCCGCCTATCAACGTGGTCGTCTACCACGGCCCTTACTCCCTCTAGGGGATGGGAGGTCTCATCTTGAGGTGGGCTTCCCGCTTAGATGCTTTCAGCGGTTATCCCATCCAGGCGTGGCTAATCAGCAATGCCCTTGGCAGGACAACTGATACACCAGAGGCCCGTTCATCTCGGTCCTCTCGTACTAGAGACGACTCCTCTCAAACCTCCAACGCCCATGGCGGATAGGGACCGAACTGTCTCACGACGTTCTGAACCCAGCTCGCGTGCCGCTTTAATGGGCGGACAGCCCAACCCTTGGGACCTGCTTCAGCCCCAGGATGCGACGAGCCGACATCGAGGTGCCAAACCCTTCCGTCGATGTGGACTCTTGGGAAGGATGAGCCTGTTATCCCCGGAGTACCTTTTATCCGTTGAGCGACGGCGATTCCACTCTCCACCGCCGGATCACTAAGGCCGACTTTCGTCCCTGCTCGACTTGTCAGTCTCGCAGTCAAGCTCCCTTATGCCTTTGCGCTCTACGCACGATTTCCAACCGTGCTGAGGGAACCTTTGCGCGCCTCCGTTACATTTTAGGAGGCGACCGCCCCAGTCAAACTGCCCACCTCACGCTGTTCCCGGCCCGGATCACGGTACCGAGTTAGAAGCCCAGAACCCGAAGGGTGGTATCCCAAGGGTGACTCCACGAGGACTAGCGTCCCCGCTTCGCAGTCTCCCACCTATCCTGGACGACGAATACCAGACTTCAACGCAAAGCTGCAGTAAAGGTTCACGGGGTCTTTCCGTCCAGCCACGGGTACTCGGCATCTTCACCGAGACTACAATTTCACCGGATCCCTCGTTGAGACAGCGCCCAAGTCGTTACGCCATTCGTGCAGGTCGGAACTTACCCGACAAGGAATTTCGCTACCTTAGGACGGTTATAGTTACCGCCGCCGTTTACCGGGGCTTGGATTCAAGGCTTCGCCCGAAGACTAACCTCTCCTCGTGACCTTCCGGCACCGGGCAGGCGTCAGCCCCTATACGTCGTCTTGCGACTTAGCAGAGACCTGTGTTTTTGGTAAACAGTCGCTTGGGCCGTTTCACTGCGGCCCCCTCGAGCTCTGCGGAGCAAGTCCGCGTCACTCTACCGGGGCGCCCCTTCTCCCGAAGTTACGGGGCCATTTTGCCGAGTTCCTTAACGAGGGTTCTTCCGATCGCCTTGGTCTTCTCGACCTGTCCACCTGTGTCGGTTTTGGTACGGGCACGCCCCGCCTCCCTAGACGCTTTTCTCGGAGGCATGGATTCAGGGACTTCCCCCATCTCTGGGGTGGGCTTCCCGTCTCAGGCTGAATGAGCGACGGATTTACCTATCGCTCGCCCTACGCGGTTGCCCCAGGTCGACCATCGCCTGGGATCCCTTATCCTACCCCGTCCCGCCATCGGTGATAGCGGTGGGTACGTGGTACCGGAATATCAACCGGTTGGCCATCGCCTACGCCTTTCGGCCTCGGCTTAGGTCCCGACTAACCCTGAGCAGATTAGCTTTACTCAGGAACCCTTGGACATTCGGCGGAGGGGTTTCTCACCCCTCTTTCGTTACTCATGCCAGCATTCTCACTTCCCATGCCTCCACGGCTGGCTTCCGCCGCCGCTTCGCGGGCATGGGAACGCTCCCCTACCACTCCCTGCTCGAGAGCAGGAAGTCCGTGGCTTCGGCTCCAGGCTTGAGCCCCGTTACATTGTCCGCGCCCGATCACTTGACCAGTGAGCTGTTACGCACTCTTTAAATGGTGGCTGCTTCTAAGCCAACATCCTGGTTGTCTCGGCAATCGAACATCGTTTCCCACTTAGCCTGGAATTAGGGGCCTTAGCCGACGGTCCGGGCTGTTTCCCTTTCGACCACGGAGCTTATCCCCCGCAGTCTGACTGCCACGCTCTGGACTGCCGGCATTCGGAGTTTGCCTGATTTCGGTAAGCTGGTGGGCCCCCTAGACCAAACAGTGCTCTACAACCGACAGTGAACGCGTGACGCTATACCTAAATATATTTCGGGGAGAACCAGATATCTCTGAGTTTGATTAGCCTTTCACTCCGACCCACAGGTCATCCGCGCCGTTTTCAACCGACGTCGGTTCGGTCCTCCACGGGGTCTTACCCCCGCTTCAACCTGCCCATGGGTAGATCACTCAGTTTCGGGTCTGCCTCCAACGACTGAACGCCCTGTTCAGACTCGCTTTCGCTACGGCTCCGTTTCCTTAACCTCGCCGTTGAAGAGCAACTCGCTGGCTCATTATGCAAAAGGCACGCCGTCACAGGACAAAGCCTGCTCCGACCGCTTGTAAGCACACGGTTTCAGGTGCTATTTCACTCCCCTTCCGGGGTACTTTTCACCTTTCCCTCACGGTACTAGTTCACTATCGGTCGCCAAGGAGTACTTAGCCTTGCGGGGTGGTCCCCGCGGGTTCCGACCGGGTTTCCCGTGCCCGGCCGTACTCAGGTACTCGTCGAGGAAGGCCACGCGTTTTCGCCTACGGGACTGTTACCCGCTGTGGTCCGACGTTCCAGTCGGTTCGACTAACGCGCGGCTTTGTAACTTCCCGACCCGCCGGCAGACGGATCATGACGAGCCCTACAACCCCTGCACGACAACGACTGCCGTCTATCACGTCGCACAGGTTTGGGCTCTTCCCTTTTCGCTCGCCACTACTCAGGGAGTCGAGGTTTCTTTCCTTTCCTCCGGGTACTAAGATGTTTCAGTTCCCCGGCTTGCCTCTTCCCGCCCTATGTATTCAGGCGGGAGTACGCGCGCATTACCACGCGTAGGTTTCCCCATTCGGAAATCCTCGGATCATCGGATGGTCAGCTCCTTCCCGAGGCTTATCGCAGCCGCCCACGTCCTTCATCGGCTCTTGGCGCCAAGGCATCCACCGTGTGCCCTTCGTCTCTTGACTCGAAAGAACACGTTTTACTGCCGCTATGGAGTTTTCAAGGTGCGCGTGAGCAACGAAGCGCCCACGAGAAGAACGCCCGACGGCCGGAAGGCCGCTCAGCCGGTCTCTCAAAACTCAACAGCGTGACGTCGCCCGCCGGCAAGCCCCGGGAGGGCAAGCCGGCGAACGACCAGTCGAGGTCGACGTTCTCCTAGGCGAGTCGGACGCATCGGACGGCCGAGGCCATCGACGAGCTACCGACGCCTAGCCGGAGTATGAGCTCCGGCTATTCCCTAGAAAGGAGGTGATCCAGCCGCAGCTTCCGCTACGGCTACCTTGTTACGACTTCACCCCAATCATCAACCCTACCTTCGACGGCTGCCTCCCTTGCGGGTTAGCTCACCGGCTTCGGGTATTGCCGACTTTCGTGGTGTGACGGGCGGTGTGTACAAGGCCCGTGTACGTATTCACCGCGGCGTTGCTGATCCGCGATTACTAGCAACTCCGCCTTCATGAAGGCGAGTTTCAGCCTTCAATCCGAACCGGGACCGGCTTTTTGGGATTCGCTCACCCTCGCAGGTTTGCAGCCCTCTGTACCGGCCAATGTAGCACGTGTGTAGCCCAGGACATAAGGGGCATGATGACTTGACATCATCCCCACCTTCCTCCGATTTGTCACCGGCAGTCTCCCATGAGTCCCCGACATTACTCGCTGGCAACATGGGACAGGGGTTGCGCTCGTTGCGGGACTTAACCCAACATCTCACGACACGAGCTGACGACAGCCATGCACCACCTGTGCACTGGTCCCGAAGGAGGACCGTATTTCTACGGTTTTCCAGTGCATGTCAAGCCCTGGTAAGGTTCTTCGCGTTGCATCGAATTAAACCACATGCTCCGCTGCTTGTGCGGGCCCCCGTCAATTCCTTTGAGTTTTAGCCTTGCGGCCGTACTCCCCAGGCGGGGTGCTTAATGCGTTAGCTTCGGCACAGGAGGAGTCGACACCTCCCACACCTAGCACCCATCGTTTACGGCGTGGACTACCAGGGTATCTAATCCTGTTCGCTCCCCACGCTTTCGCGTCTCAGCGTCAGTACCGTCCCAGAGAGCTGCCTTCGCCATTGGTGTTCTTCCTGATATCTGCGCATTTCACCGCTACACCAGGAATTCCACTCTCCTCTTCCGGACTCTAGCCGCACGGTTTCTGTCGACGTCTGGAGGTTAAGCCTCCAGTTTTCACAACGGACCTGATCGGCCGCCTACACGCTCTTTACGCCCAGTAAATCCGGACAACGCTTGCCCCCTACGTATTACCGCGGCTGCTGGCACGTAGTTAGCCGGGGCTTCTTCTGGAGGTACCGTCACCCTCTGGGCTATTCACCCGAGTAGCTTCGTCCCTCCTGAAAGAGGTTTACAACCCGAAGGCCTTCTTCCCTCACGCGGCGTCGCTGCGTCAGGCTTTCGCCCATTGCGCAAGATTCCCCACTGCTGCCTCCCGTAGGAGTCTGGGCCGTGTCTCAGTCCCAGTGTGGCTGATCGTCCTCTCAGACCAGCTACGGATCGGAGCCTTGGTGGGCCGTTACCCCACCAACAAGCTAATCCGCCGCGGACCCATCCTCGGCCAGAGGCCGAAGCTACCTTTTCAGACCAGTCCGAAGACCGGAAGGGCTATCCGGTATTAATCCGGGTTTCCCCGGGCTATCCCGGTGCCGAGGGCAGGTTATCCACGTGTTACTCACCCGTTCGCCGCTGTCCCCAGGGCCGAAGCCCTGGTTCTCGCTCGACTTGCATGTGTTAAGCGCGCCGCCAGCGTTCGTCCTGAGCCAGGATCAAACTCTCCGTGAAGAAATCGCTTGTCCATGGTCGTGTAGACAACGGACAAACTGGTCTCTTCCTTCGAGCATGAGCTCAAAGGCCGCGCCCTCCCAGCGTCGTCGGGCCGGCAGAGCCGGCTCGGCTGACTGGAGCGGACGCGACGAGGTTTTACCTTTGCAGTCGGGTTCGCAAGCGAGCCCGACTGGTCTCGACGTATCACGCTGTTGAGTTTTCAAAGACCGAGCCGCTCGGGCGGGCAACAAAAAACCTCTGACTCGCACCAGAGGCTTTCAAGGACGGAACAAACAGTCGTATCCGTTCGCTCGAAAGCGCTCCAGTCGTCGAGTGACAGGCTTCTGGTGCCTCCCTGTCGGGCGGCCGAAAGATGGTAGCAGAAGTGATTCCCATGTCAACCAAGCCGTTTCCCGGCCCTCGGAGGTCAGCCGACGAGCCGCACGAAGCGCCGCTTGCCGGCCTGGAGGACGCGGCCGGTGAGCTCGTCCCGCGCGAGATCGAGCTCCGACACGACGGCGCCGTCGAGCTTCACGCCGTTCTGCGCGATCAGCCGTCTCGCCTCGCTCGTCGACAGCCCGAACTGCTCGGAGAGCACGGCCGGGAGGTGAACGGGGTCGCCCGAGGGCAGCGGTGCCTCCGAGATCTCGTCCGGGGCGCGCCCCTCGCGGACGACCCGCGTGAAGTGCTCCTCGGCCGTTTGCACCCCCTCCGCCCCGTGCGATCGCGCCACGATTCGCCGCGCCAGCTCGAGCTTCGCCTCGAGCGGGTCGCCGCCTGCCGGTAGCTCCTCCTCCAGGACGAGCCTGTACCACTCCGGGAGCACCTCGTCCGAGATGCGCATCGTGCGCCCGAACTGCTCTTCGGGAGCGGCCGCGAGCGGGATGTTGTTCCCGACGGACGAGCTCATCTTCTCGCCGTCCCAGGACACGAGCAGCGGCGTCGTCAGGACGACCTGGGGCTCGAGCCCGTTCGCGGCCATGACCTCGCGGCCCGCGAGCAGGTTGTAGAGCTGATCGGTCCCGCCGAGCTCGACGTCGGCCTCGACCGCGACCGAGTCGTAGGCCTGCATGAGCGGGTAGAGGAGCTCGGACACGGAGATCGGCTGGCCGGCGACGTAGCGTCCCGCGAAGTCGTCCCGCTCGAGCATCTGCGCGACGGTCATCATCCGGGTCAGCCGGATGACGTCGGCGAAGCTCAGGCCGGCGAGCCACTCGCTGTTGCGCCGGACCTCCGTCTGCTCGGGGATCACGATCTGGTGCGCCTGCTCGACGTAGGTCTGGGCGTTTCGCTCGATCTCCTCGTCGGAGAGGATCGGACGCTCGCTGGAGCGCCCGGAGGGGTCGCCGATGCGCGTCGTGTAGTCGCCGACGATGAGGACGCCGACGTGGCCCGCGTCCTGGAACGCCCGCATGCGCTGAAGCGGGATGCCCCTGCCGACGTGGATGTCGGGGGAGGTCACGTCGATGCCGAGCTTCACCCGCAGCGGGCGCCCGAGCGCGAGCTTCTTCTCGAGCGCGCCCTCGGGCAGGACGTGCACGGCGTTCCTGGTCAGGTCCGCGACGTTCATGCGGAACGGATGTGAGCGCGGGTCACCTCGGCAGGCGATCGACAGCCGAGCAGCGCGAGCGCGTTCTCGAGCTCGTCGCGCAGGATGTCGAGCACCTGCTGCACGCCCTTGCCTCCTCCGAGCGCGAGGCCGTAGAGCGCCGGGCGGCCGACGAGCACTGCGCGCGCGCCGAGCGCCAACGCCATCGCCACGTCGGAGCCACGGCGGACGCCGCCGTCCAGGTAGACCTCGGCGCGGTCGCCGACGGCGTCCACGACCTCCGGGAGAGCTTCGAGCGACGCGACCGCACCGTCCAGCTGTCGCCCGCCGTGGTTCGAGACGACCACCGCCGCGGCGCCGTGGTCGCACGCGAGGACGGCGTCCTCCGCGGTCACGAGGCCCTTGACGACAACCGGCACGCCGAAGCGCTCGCGGAGCTCCGTCACGTAGCTCCACTCGAGCCCGGAGTCGAGCAGCGCGAGCGCGTGGTGCTCGTCCGAGCCGCCGCGGGCGCGGGCGGAGGCGATGGCCGGCGCGTTGGCCTCGGGAGCGTCGAAACCCGCGCGCGACTCCGAGTGCCTGATCCCGTACACGGGCAGGTCGGCGGTGAGGACGAGCGCGGTGAACCCGGCCGCGAGCGACTGCTCGATGAGCTCGTCGCTCACCTCGCGATCGCGGAAGACGTAGATCTGGAGCCAGCGCGGAGCATCGGGCGCCGCGGCCGCCACGTCGCCGGGGGTCGCGGTCGCGACCGTCGAGAGGCACATGACCGTGCCGGCCGCGGCGGCGCCGGCCGCCATCCCGAGCTCGTGCTCCTCGTGCGCGATCGCCTGGTAGGCCATCGGCGCGACCAGCACCGGCATCGACACCGGCGTGCCGAGGACGGTCGTCTCGGTCGTCACGGAGGAGACGTCGACGAGGACCCGCGGCCGGAGCCGGTAGCGCGAGAATGCCTCACGGTTCCAGCGGAGCGTCCGCTCGTCCCCCGCGCCGCCTGCGATGTAGCCCCAGGCGTCCGGCGGGACGATCGCCTCCGCGAGGCGCTCGGCGTCGTCGACGGTCAGGAGCTGGTCCACCGCCGGAGCCTAACCGGCGCGTGCTCCGGCTCAGAACGGGTAGCTCGCGAGGCCCCAGGCGGCGGCTGCGTACCAGAGCCCGAACGCCAGGCTCGCCGCTCCGAGCACCGGGATCACGGTCGTCGCCGTGCGCGCGGCGGAGCTCGAACCGAGCGCCAGCCCGAAGCCTGCCGTGACCGCAGACATCGAGACGGCGGTGAAGACCGCGAGGATCACCAACGACGCCACCGCCACCGACTCGGAGGGGATCGTCGCCAGGAGCAGCACCCCCACGCCCGCGCTCCCGCCGATCCCGTGCACGAGCCCGATCCCGAGCGCGCCGAGCGGCGAGCGAGCTTCGTGCCGGTGCTCCTGCTCGGGATGCGCATGCGCATGCAGGTCGAAGTAGCCGTGCCGCCAGCGCACGAGGAGCCGGACGGCGAGGAAGACGATGAGCGCCGCGACGGCGGTCTCGGCGAGCTGCTGGATGCGCTCCGGGACGAACTTCTCGGCGAGCAGGATCGGCACGCCGAGGGCGACGAGGGTGAGGCCGTGCCCGATCCCCCACCACGCACCGAGGTGCGCGCCCGAGCGGGCTGCGTTCTCGCGGCCCGACGCGACGAGAGTCGTCATCGCCGCGATGTGGTCCGGGTCGGTCGCGTGCCGGAGGCCGAGGAGGACGGCGACGAGGAGCACGATGCCGATCGACGCTCCGTCGGAGAGCCCTGCGATCCAGTCGTCGAGCCCGAACATGTCTCTGGTTCGCCTTGCGCCCCGGATCGGTTCGATCTCAGACGACGCCCGGGAGCGCGCGCACCGTGATCGCGACGCCCACGAGGACGATGAGGGTGGCGCTGACGGCGGGCAGGGCACGGATAACCGGACCGTCGAGCGACATCCGCCCGAACGCGCGCCGCGCGTAGACCGCCACCAGGCCGATCGCGGTGATCGTCGCTGCCAGCCCCACGCTGAAGGCAACGATCAGCGCGAGCCCGAGGCCGACGCGATGCAGCGCGATCGCGGACAGCAGGACGACGAGTGCTGACGGGCAGGGAAGCAGGCCGGCCGCGATGCCGACTCCGAGGATCCCCCTCGACGTCGTCCCGTGGTCGTGTCGTGTGGTCATGGTCGTGGTGGCCGTGGGCATGGTCGTGGTGACGGCCGTGAGCCCGTCGCGCGCGTTGCCGCAGGACCGACGCCCCGACCGCGACGACCAGCAGCCCGGAGACGAGCGTCAACCAGGGGTAGAGCTGCTCCGGGAGGATGAACTGCGAGAGCCCGAGCGCAACGAGCCCGAGGGCGAAGACCCCGGCCGTGTGGGCGATCGTGACCGTGCCGCCGAGCAGCACTGCGTGCCTCGGAGTTCCTCGCGTGCCCACGAGGTACGCCGCCACGACGGCCTTTCCGTGACCGGGTGTGAGTGCGTGGGCCGCGCCCCAGAACATCGCGATGACGAGGGACAGCGCGAGCGCACCGAACGAGAGGTCGCCTCTCTCGATCAGCGCCTCGAAACCGCCGGCACGTGGCTCGGGTGGAGCCGCCGCGTCGAGGGTCGGCGCCACGCCATGGGACGGACCGGGCCGGACGATGCCCGACGCCGACGCGACAGCGGGCGGCGAGCGGAGCAGGTTCTTCGGGTACGCGCGCAGTCCGTCGCTCTCGCTCGTCGCGGGCACGTCGGTCTCGAGGACGCGCGCACCGTCGCGCGCCGAGAGCGTGATCTCGCGCCAGCCGATCCTCCCGGCGAACGAGCGATCCTCGAACCGGAGGACGCGACCGCTCGCACCGGCCTCGTACACGACGTCGACGCGCAGCGTCTCGAGCCCGCCGGCTCCGGGCGTCGCCACGACGCGTCGTTCGACCGGACGCAACGGGACGCGGTCGCCGTCGAGCGTCAGATCGAGATCGCGAGCGAGCCGTGCCGGGAACCCCGGAGCGCGGACCGTGTCACGGAGCTGGTAGGACGGGATCTCCGCGATGTCCAGGGCATAGCGCACGTACACCGTGTCCCCGGCGACCTCGATGCCCGCGTACCGGTTGACCGTGAAGTTGCCGAGAGGATGGGCGTCGGCGAGCGACGGCGCGGCCACCGCGGCGAGCGCGACGGCGGCGACTGCGAGGAGGCGCTTCACGCGCATGATTCGGCGCGGCGCGCAGGCCGGTTCGACCCGAACCGACCGCGGCCTCCGGACGAAGCAGGGTCATGGAGGTTTCCGCGTCCGTCGTGTTAGCGTTGCCCGGGTCGAACGACCGCGCCATGCGCCGGCAGCACGCCCACCTCTCCGACGAGGCCCTGGTCGCGCTCGTCGCGCGGGGCGACGAGGACGCCCTCGGCGAGCTCTACGACCGGCAGGGCCGGATCGCCTACGGGCTCGCGCTGCGGATCCTGCGGGACGAGCGGCTGGCGGAGGACGCCGTGCAGGAGGCCTTTCTCGCCGTCTGGAAGAGCGCCGTCTCCTTTCGCGCGGAGCGCGCGAAGGCGAGCACCTGGATCCTCACCCTCGTCCATCGCCGCGCGGTCGACCTGGTGCGACGCGAGGAGCGCAGACGTGTCGAGCCGCTCGACGACGAGCTGGCGGCGCGCCTCGGCGGCGATGCAGCGCCGACCGAGGAGGCCGCGTGGCTGCGCTTCGAGCGCGAGCGCGTGCAGGCGGCACTCGCGCAGCTCCCCGACAACCAACGCGAGGCGCTCGAGCTCGCGTACTACGGCGGCTTCTCGCAGTCCGAGCTCGCGCAGAGGCTCGGCGTGCCCCTCGGTACGATCAAGAGCCGCATGTTCGCGGGACTGACACGTCTCCGCGAGCTGCTCGAGGACACCTCTCAGGAAGGGTCATGGAAGCCGGAATTCACCAGCTGACGGCGGGCTACGCGCTCGACGCGCTCGACCCCGAGGACCGCCGGGCCTACGAAGCCCACCTCGAAGGCTGCGCGGACTGCCGCGACGAGCTCGCGCGGATGTGGCGGACGTCGGAGGCGCTCGCGATCGCCGCGACCGGGCCGGAGCCTCCGGCCGCGTTGCGCGATCGCGTCCTCGCAGCCGTCCGCGACGAGCCGCAGGTGGTCGTCCCGCTCGCGCAACGCCGCAGCCGCGCAGTCCCGGCGCTCGGGGCGCTGGCTGCCGCCGCCGCAGTGGCTGCGATCGCCGTCGGCCTCTGGGGCGCCAGCGTGTCCCGCGACCTCGACGACGCGCGGACCGCGCTCGAGCGCGAGCGCGCCGCCGCGACGGTGCTCGCCGACCCGGACGCACGCTCCGTCGCGCTCCAGGAGGGTGAAGGACGCCTCGTCGTCGGAGCCGACGGCCGGGCAGTCCTCGTGCTCGACGATCTCGGTCCCGCGCCCGCGGGGAAGACCTACGAGCTGTGGATCGTCACGCAGGGCGAGGATCCCGAGCGGGCCGGGCTCTTCCCCGGCGAGGACGGGCGCGACGTGGTCGCGGTCGACGGCACCGTGGATGCCGGGCAGGTCGTCCTCGTGACGGTCGAGCCCGAGGGCGGCGTCGATGCGCCGACGAGCGAGCCGATCGTCGGCTCCCTGCCCGCCTGAACCCGTTCTTTGCGGGGCATTCACGGGCCGGGAGCTAGACTCGGCATCTTGCGGGTTCGGAGAGAGAAGGCGACGCCGCCGAAGCGGCGCCGAGTTCGCAAGCTACGCCTTGCGATTCTGCTCGGCGTCCTCCTCGTTCTTGCGGGCCTCTCGTTCACGTTCGGGGTGATGCGGGCGGTCGCGAGCGAGATCCAGATCCTCGATCCCGCCGCCCAGCGCGCGGAGGTCGACACGGTCGTCTACGCGTCGAACGGCCGGACGGTGCTCGCGGTGCTGCGCGGCGACGAGAGCCGAGTCCTCGTCGAGTCCGAGGACATCGCGCCGATCATGAAGCAGGCGATCGTGTCGGTCGAGGACCAGCGCTTCTACGAGCACGACGGGATCGACGTCCGCGGCGTCGCGCGCGCACTCTGGGCCGACGTCCGCTCGCAGGCGATCGTCGAGGGCGGCTCCACCATCACGCAGCAGTTCGTCAAGAACGCGTACATCCGGAACGAGCGCACGCTCGCCCGGAAGGTCCGCGAGGCCGCGCTCGCGTGGCAGCTCGAGCAGCGCTGGACGAAGGACCGGATCCTCACCGCCTACCTCAACACGATCTACTTCGGGAACGGCGCCTACGGGATCCAGCAGGCCTCGCGCGCGTACTTCGGGAAGGGCGCGCGGTACCTGGATCTGCACGAGGCCGCCCTCCTCGCCGGGATCCCGGCCGACCCGTCCCGCTACGACCCGGTGACCAACCCGCGCAACGCGAAGGCGCGGCGCGACCACGTCCTCGCGATGATGCGCGAGCAGGGGAAGATCACGCCGGCGGCCCAACGACGCGCGAGCAACGCGCCGCTCCCGACCGCCGAGGACGTGCGGCTCCCCGGCACGCAAGGGCCGGCGCCGTACTTCCTGAACTACGTCAAGGACCAGCTCGTGGAGAAGTACGGCGCGGGGCGCGTCTTCGGAGGCGGCCTGCGCGTCACGACGACGATCGATCTCGACCTGCAGGCGCGCGCCCGCACCGCGATCGAGAAGGTGCTCGACGACCCCGACGGGCCGGCGGCCGCACTGGTGGCGATCGACCCGGAGACCGGCGCCGTCAAGGCGATGTTCGGCGGCCGGAACTTCCGCGAGAGCCAGTTCAACCTCGCGGCGCAGGCCGAGCGCCAACCGGGCTCGGCGTTCAAGCCGATCGTCCTCGCCACCGCGATGCGCGCGGGCATCTCCCCCGCGACCGAGCTCGAGTCGAAGAAGGTCTCGATCGACGCGGGCGACCGCGTGTGGACGGTGACGAACTACGACCACACGTACCTCGGCCGCGTCTCGCTCGCGCGCGCGATGGTGTCGTCCGACAACACGGTCTACGCGCAGCTCACCGACCTCGTCGGACCGAAGGCGATCGTCAGGACCGCGCACGACCTGGGGATCGCGAGCCCCCTCGACGCCTACTTCTCCATCGGCCTCGGCTCGCTCGCGGTGAACCCGCTCGAGATGGCACGCGCGTACGCCACGATCGCGAACGGAGGCACCCGGGTCGACAGCTCGCTCTTCGGCGACGCGCCGCGCGTCGTCGAGACCGTCGACCGGACCCTCGCCGATCGCGTCGAGACGAACGTCCCGAAGCCGACCGAGGTGATGGGCGACGGAGCTGCAGCCGTCCTCACGGACATCCTCGAGGACGTCGTCGACGACGGCACGGGGCAGCGAGCCGACATCGTCGGCCAGAACGTCGCCGGCAAGACCGGGACGACCGACAACTACGCCGACGCGTGGTTCGTCGGGTACACGCCGGAGCTCGTGGTCGCGGTCTGGGTCGGGTACCCCGATCGCCTGCGCCCGATGCTGACCGAGTTCGACGGCGAGCCCGTGACGGGTGGGACCTTCCCGGCGCAGATCTGGAAGGAGTTCGTGTCGCAGCTCGAGGAAGGGGACACGTCGTTCGAGCCCGCCCCGTACCTCGGCGCGGTGCCGACCTGGGTCGTCAAGCGCCAGGGCCGGTGGCAGCTCGACAACGGGTACTGCCGCGGCGCGCGCTCGCTCGCGTACTTCTCGGGCGAGCAACCCGAGAAGACCGCCGACTGCAAGCCGAACGAGGTCGACGTGCCGCTCGTCGTCGGCCTCAGCGAAGCCGAGGCGGTCGCGGTCCTGCGCGACCAGCCGCTCGGCGCCAAGGTGGCGTACCGGCCCGCCCGCGCCGGGAAGCTGCCGGGGATCGTCGTGGAGCAGGATCCCGCGAACGGCGGGCTCTCGGCGGGCGACGAGGTCTTCCTCGCCGTGTCGAAGGCCCGCTACGGGATCGTGCCCAACTTCGTCGGCTCGAGCCTGGAAGGAGCGAACCGCGAGCTGAAGCGGCTCCGCCTCCGACCGAGGGTCGTCCTCACGCCCGGAGCGCCGGGGACGATCCTCCGCCAGATGCCCCGCCCAGGGGTCGCCGCCGCGCCCGGGATGCGGATCAGGCTCGTGGTCGGGGACGGCTCACGAATCCGGATCCCCTGACCGCGTAGCGCCACTCGAGCTCCGTCGCGCGGGTGATGCCGATGCGCGGGCCGGTGACGACGTCGACGTGCCCGTCACGCGGCCGGAGCTCGAACGGCGCGCGATCGAGCGGAAGCCCGTCGTGCGCTCCCGTGACCCCGAGCGCCGCGGTGAGGCGGCCGGGCCCCGAGCACAGGAGTCGCACGTCCTCGGTCCCGCGACGCTCGCGCATCTGCGAGATGCCGTGCGTGGGCTCGAGCGCGCGCAGCAGCACGGCCGCTCCGCGTTCCCGCGTCGCCGCAGACGACGTTCGCGCACCAGTGGACGCCGTACGAGCGATAGACGTACAGACGTCCCGCCGGCCCGAACATCGCCGCGTTGCGCGGCGTGGGCCCGCCGAACGAGTGGCTGGCCGGGTCGTCGGGCGCGTACGCCTCCGTCTCGACCACGACCCCGCCGACGCCGTCGACGAGAAAGGTCGTGCCGACGAGCTCGTGGGCGACGACGCGGACGTCGCGCTCGAAGAACTCGCGCGCGAGCACTTCGTGGGCGGTCGAGATCGCCGTCAGAACAGCTGCTCGGACTCGTCCGAGCGAGCCGTCGAAGCGAGGACGCGCCGCGCGCGACGTCCGAGGTCGGCCAGGTCGACACGGCCTTCCTCCGCGGCGGAGGCGAGCCGCTCGGCGAGGTCGAGGGCGCTGTCCAGCACCACGGAGTCGCCGGCCTCCTGGCCCATGTCGTGGAGGATCGTGCGCTCCGTGCGTGACGCGACCAGCGGCGCCTCGACGCCCTCGATCCAGACTCTCGTGCGCCTGCCTCCCCCACGCTCGTCGCCGGTCAGCGGCTCGAGGGCGTAGATCTTGTCGGCGCGCGCGTACTTGCCGAAGCCGAGGAACACCATGCGTGGCGCTGTCACGTCCCGGAGTATGACGCGGCACGCCCTGGATCCCGGCCCTCGCGCAGGAGCACGAACGTCGCGCCGACGGCGAGGAGGAGGATCACGCCCCACACGGGCTCGACGTCCGGGATGATCGCGGATGGGATCGACCTGTCCGTCCAGCCGCGCTTCACGGCCTGCTCGAACCAGAAGTCCTGCGCGAGGTTCACGCTGCCGTAGGCGAGCATCAGCCCGAGGTACGCGGCCAGCACGATCCGGAGGCGCCCGCGGCCGACGTCAACCCGGCTCAGGAGCAGCGCGCTCAAGACGAGCAGCGAGCCGTCCATCCCGTGGTGATGCCCGAGATGCACTGCCGCGAGAAGCGCGCCGTCCTCCTCGGGGAAGAGCTCCTCACCCATGAAGAAGTCGCCCGGGAAGTGGAATCCCACCGCGGCAGTGAGCCAGGGCAGCGACAAGAGGATGACGAGCGCTGCGACGACGATGCGCGCCGCGTCCCCGGGGCGCGGAGGCGCGAAGCCGGCACCGGCTCTCCGCGTCGCCGCGATGGTGAGCGCGAGGGCGACGAGGACGCCTATGACCGGGATCGCGTTCGCCGGGCGCACGTCGAGATCGTCCTGATCGACCACGAACGGGACGAGCGCGGTGCACGCGATCGCCGGGGCCGCGGCGAGCCAGGCGCGCCGGGGAAGCACCGCCATCGCCACGAGCGTTGTCGCCACTGCCACGAAGACGATCGGGTAGTTGAAGAGCACGGCCGTCCGCCCGAGCCCTCCCGCGAGCCCCTGGCGCGAGACGTTGTAGAGCTCGGAGGTGTCGACCCAGCTGTACGTGACCGCGACGGCCAGCGCCATCGCGCCCCACATGGCCCACACGGCGAGCGCCTCGCCCTGACCGGTCCGTTGCGCGAAGATCCCTGAAGCGAAGCCGCTGTCGCGGCTTCGACCGCGGCCCGTGCCCGAGCTCACCCCCGGTCGAGGGCCTCGCGCAAGGCCGAGGCCACGTGCTCCTGGTCGCTCTCGTCGAGCCGCGCGTGGAAGGGGAGCGCGAGCGTCCGCGCGCTCATCTCCTCCGAGACCGGGCAGAGACCGGGACGGAAGCCGAAGCGCTCCTGCATGTACGGCTGCAGGTGGATCGACGGGAGGTAGCGCGCCGTCTGCACGCCGCGCGCGTCGAGCGACGCGATGACGCCCTCGCGATCGACGCCGGCCGGGAGGGCGACGACGTAGACGAACCACGAGCGCTCGTGATCGTCGTCGTCCGCGCAGGGCAGCTCGAGCGCTTCGATATCGCCGAGGAGCTCCGCGTAACGCACTGCCACGGCCGCGCGACCGCGGAGGATGTCGTCGAGCTTCTCGAGCTGCCCGAGCCCGATCGCGGCGCGCACGTCGTCGAGCCGGTAGTTGAAGCCGAGCCGGGCGTGCTCGAGCCATCCGCCCGAGTCCGCGCGCCCCTGGTTGCGCAGGCTGCGGACGAGGCGCCACTCGTCCTCCGAGTGCGTCGTGATCATCCCGCCCTCGCCCGTCGTGATCTGCTTGTTCGGATAGAAGGCGAAGACCGCGGGAGGGCCGTGGGAGCCGACCGGATCGCCCTTGTAGCGGGCACCGAGCGCCTCGCAGGCGTCCTGGATCAGCGCGACGCCGTGGCGTTCGCAGATCGCGCGGAGCTCGTCGAGCTCGCACGGGTAGCCGTAGATGTCGACGGCGACGACCGCCCGCGTGCGAGGGGTGACGGCAGCCTCGACCGCGGCCGGATCGAGGTTCAGCGTGCCCCGGTCGATGTCCGCGAAGACCGGGATCGCGCCCTCGTAGATCGCGCAGTTGGCCGACGCGACGAACGAGTACGGCGACGTGATCACCTCGTCGCCGGGACCGACGCCGGCGGCGATGCAGAGGAGGTGCAGTCCCGCCGTCCCGCTCGAGACCGCGGCCGCGTACGGCGCGCCGACCACCTCCGCGAAGGCGTCCTCGAAGGCGTCGATCGTCGGGCCGAGCGAGAGCCGCCCGGAGCGCAGCACCTCGTCGACGAGGTCGTGCTCCCGCTCGTCGAGCCAGGGGCTCGAGAGCGAGACGTGCCTGACCGCGGACACTCCTACGACGCCGACGCGGAGGGCGACATCTCGACCACGTCGAGCCAGTGGCTCCAGCGCTCGCTGCGCCCGTTGACGGTGTCCAGGTACGCCTTCTGGAGCTCCAGCGTCACGGGGCCGACACCGATCTCGCGGTCGTCGACCGCTCGGACCGGCGCCACCTCCGTCGCCGTCCCGACCATGAACACCTCGTCGGCGAGGTAGAGGTCGGTCCGGATCAGGAGCGTCTCCTCGACGGGATGCCCGAGATCCTGCGCGATCTGGATGATCGTGTCGCGCGTGATCCCGGGGAGGATCGACATCGCGAGCGGCGGGGTCAGGACCCGACCGTCCTTGACCACGAAGATGTTCTCGCCCGGGCCGTCCGCGACGTACCCGTCGTGCGAGAGCATGATCGCCTCGTCGTAGCCGCCCCGGCGCGCCTCGGTCGTCGCGAGCATCGAGTTCAGGTAGATCCCGGTCGCCTTCGCGACGTGCGGGATGACGTTGGGGCCGACGCGCTCCCAGCTCGAGACCTTCGTCGTGATCCCCGTCTGCTGCCCCTGCTCCCCGAGGTACGCGCCCCACGGGAAGCTGATGATCGCGACCTCGACCGGGTTGCCGGTGGTCGCCACGCCGAGCTCCCCGTAGCCGTAGAACGCGATCGGGCGTACGTAACACGAAGGAAGGCCGTTGGCGACGATGAGCTCGTGCGTCGCCGAGCGGAGCTCCTCGACCGTGTACGGAAGATCCATGTACAGGACGCGGGCCGAGTTCTCGAGGCGCGCCAGGTGGTCGCCGAGGCGGAAGACGGCCGGGCCCTGCGGCGTGTCGTAGCACCGGATCCCCTCGAAGACGCCGGAGCCGTAGTGCAGCCCGTGGATGCCGACGTGCACCTTCGCGTCGGCCCAGTCGACGAGCTCGCCGTTCATCCAGATCTTCTCGGTCTCCTGCATCGCCTCAGCGCTCCTCAGTGGTTGGTGGAATCGTAGGTCTCCCCGGCGACGACGTCCACGGCGCGTGCCCTGGCGAGCCGGCTCAGCTCCGTCGGCGCGAGGCCGACCATGTGCCGGTCGGTCCCGGCGCCCGCCCACACGATCGGGTGGTGCAGGAGCGAGCGCTCGATCAGCACCGACTCGACCTGGGGCAGCGGGAACGGCGCGACCCCGCCCGGCCCGAAGCCGGTCGCGGACACGACCTCGTCGCGACTCGCCACGCGCGCGTCCTCGGCCCCGAGCACCTTGGCGACCTTCGCCGGGTCGACGCGCCGGTCACCGGGGACGAGCGCCACGACAGGGCGGTCCTCGGCAGATGAGCACGAGCGTCTTGACGATCTGGTCCAGCCCGCAGCCCGCGGCCGCCGCGGCGTCCGCGGCAGTCGGCGTTCCCTCGTCGAACTCCTCGATCCGCGCCTCGGCTCCGGCCTGTCGGAGGAAGGAGGACACGCGCTCGACGGGCTCCGGCAGGGCCGTGACCACGCCGGAAATCTACCTCTCAGAAGACCCGGGGCAGCAGCCGGTAGCGGGTCCTCGCCGCGTACGCCGCGTACGCGGGGTGCGCCGCCTCGAGGAAGCGCTCCTCCACGACCGACTTCAGAGCCCAGACCACGACGAGGACGAGCGTCAGCACGAGCGCGGACTGGGAGAAGACGAGCGAGAGGCCGCCGAGGAACAGCGCTGCACCGGCGTAGAAGGGGTGCCGCACGTGCCGGTACGGGCCGGTCTCGACGAGCGGTGCACCGGTCGGCGGCTTCGGGTAGGGCGTCAGCCCCACCCCGAGCGCCCTTCCCGCGGCGAAGCCGACGACGGCGCCCGCGAGCGCGACCAGCACTCCCACGACGACGAGCGCGCCCGACGCCCGCTCCGGCCAGCGCGGCCCCAGGAAGAGCGCCACGACGATCGCGGCCATCAGCGCGAACTGGAGCAGCACCCAGCCCTCCCCGCGCGCGCCGAGCGAAGGCACCTCAGCCAAGCGTGATGAACCGGGCGTCGTCGAAGCCCGACCCGACGACGCGCTCGACGAGGTCGGCCGGGGCAGGCGTGTCGATCGAGAACGCCATCAGCGCCTTCCCACCCTCCTTCGTCCTCGACACCGCCATGTTCGCGATGTTCACCCCCGCCTCGCCGAACATCGTCCCGACGCGCCCGATCACGCCGGGCAGGTCGTCGTAGACGAGGAACGCCATGCGCGGCGCGAGCTCGATGTCGATCGCGAACCCGAGCGCGCCCGCGAGGAAGAGCCGCTGCTCGGGCCCCATCGTCGTGCCCGAGACGTCGACTTCCTCCCCGTCCGCCCCGAGCACGACCTGCACGAGGTTCGTGTAGTGCTGCGATGCCGCGAAGCGCTGCTCCGAGACGTCGATCCCCCGCTCCGCGGCGATCACCGGCGCGTTCACGTAGTTCACGACGTGGTCCGCGTGCTCCTGGAACGCCCCGTTCAGCGCGGCGACGGTCAGGAGCCGCGTGTCGTACTCCGAGAGCGGGCCGTGCGCCGCGACGACGATTCGCTGCGGCCTGCCCGTCGTGAGTGCGGAGGCGAGGCGGCCGAGCTTCGCCGCGAGCGGGATGTACGGCCCGAGCACCTCGAGGTCGCGCTGGTCGACGACCGGGATGTTCACGGCGTTGCGGACGAGGTCCCCGTCCAGCGCCGCCCCGACCTGCTCCGCGATGGAGAGGCCCGCCCGGTCCTGCGCCTCGGACGTCGATGCCGCGAGATGCGGCGTGACGACGACCTGCTCGAGCTCGAGCAGCGGCCCGGCGTAGGGCTCGGACTCGAACACGTCGAGTGCCGCTCCCGCGACCTTGCCGGAGCGGATCGCGTCGGCGAGAGCGTCCTCGTCGATCAGCCCTCCGCGCGCCGCGTTCACGATGCGGACGCCGTCGCGCATCGCGGCCAGCGCGTCGCGACCGACGACCCCTCGCGTCTCGTCCGTCAGCGGGATGTGGAGCGTGATGACGTCGGAGGCCGCGAAGAGCTCTTCGTAGGTCGCGGCCGGGTCGACGCCGAGCTCGCGGAAGCGGTCGAGCGACACGTACGGGTCGTAGGCGAGCACGCGCATGCCGAGCGCGAGACCGCGACGCGCGACCTCGCGGCCGATCCGGCCGAGCCCGACGACACCGAGCGTCCTGCCGGCGAGCTCCACTCCCGCGAACGAGCTGCGCTCCCAGCGCCCGGAGCGGAGCGCCGCGTGCGCCTGCGGGACGTTGCGCGCGAGGGCGAGCATGAGCGCGATGGTGTGCTCGGCGGCCGAGACGACGGTCGACTCGGGAGCGTTCGCGACGACGATCCCGCGCCGGGTGGCGGCGTCGACGTCGACGTTGTCGATGCCGACCCCCGCCCGGCCGATCACCTTGAGACGGGTGGCGCGCTCGATGACGGCAGCGTCCACGACCGACGCGGAGCGCACGACGAGCGCGTCGAAGCCGCCGATGATCTCGGCCAGGTCCGACTCGCCGTCCTCCACCACCTCGAACCGCTCGCGCAGGAGCTCGAGCCCCGGCTCGGAGATCGGCTCGCGCACGAGGACGCGCGGCCGGCTCGCGCTCTCGTCAGGCACGGACGGCCGTGCGGTACGCGTCGACAGCCGCCGCGACCGCGGCCCCGCGCTCGATGTCGGCGCCCTGCTCCGCGAGCAGGAGCTCGACGGCGGCGAGAGCCGTCGTGATGTCGAAGACGTCGTAGTACCCGATGTGGCCGATGCGGAAGAGGCGCGGGGCCAGGTCGGCGTGGCCACCGGCGACGGTGATCCCGAAGCGGTCGCGGAGCGCGAGGACGAGCTCGCGCGGCGTCGACTCCGTCCGGGGTCAGGATCGCCGTGACGACGGCGGAGCGGTCCTCGTCGGGCGAGAACAGCTCGAGGCCCATCGCCTTCGCACCCTCCCTGCACGCGCGGCCGAGCGCTGCGTGCCGGGCAAACGCGGCCTCCAGGCCCTCGTCGAGGAGCATCCCGAGCGCCGTGTCGAGCGCGACGACGAGCGAGACGGCGGGCGTGAACGGAGTCGACCCCGTCGCGAGCGCGGCTCGCAGCTTCTCCCAGTCGAAGTAGAAGCGCGGCATGGTCGCTCGCCGCGACCTCTCCCAGGCCCCCGGGGACACCGTCGCCACCGCGAGCCCCGGCGGCGTCATCAGCGCCTTCTGCGAGCCGGCGACGACGACGTCGAGCCCCCACGCGTCCGTCTCGAGCGGCACTGCGCCGAGGCTCGAGACCGCGTCGACGACTGGGAGCGCTCCCGCGTCGT
This sequence comes from uncultured Actinomycetes bacterium, assembly GCA_963770595.1. Classification (GTDB taxonomy): domain Bacteria; phylum Actinomycetota; class Thermoleophilia; order Gaiellales; family Gaiellaceae; genus GMQP-bins7. Next base: position 545,025 of record CAVYQG010000001.1, read on the forward strand.
GCACCGCGCGCGCGAGCGCCTCGACGTCGGCGACGACGCCGGTCGACGTCTCCGAGTGGACGAGGAACGCGACCTCGGCGCCCGTCTCCTGCAACCGCGACCCGACGTCGTCCGCGCTCGGCGTCTCGCCCCAGGCGTACCGGAGCTCGTGGACGTCGGCGCCGTACGCGCTTCCCGAGCTTCACCCAGCGGTCGCCGAAGGCGCCGGCGGTCACCGCCAGCACGCGCTCGCCGGGCGAGAGGAGGTTCACCACGGCGGACTCGAACGCGCCCGTTCCGGAGGCCGTGAGCACGAGGACGTCGTTCTCGGTCCGGCACACCTGCCCGAGCCGCTCGAGGCAGCGGGTCATGAGCTCCCGGAAGTCCGGGCCGCGGTGGTGGATGATCGGCGCCGCGCCCGCCGCGAGCACCTCCGGCGGCACCGGAGTCGGCCCCGGCGCCATGAGGTAGCGCTTCCGCTTCATCGCGCTGAGCCTAACGGCCGCCCTGCGACGGAGCCGTCAGCGCGGGCGATGGCCGGAGAAGGACATCAGTTGCTGGAACGTCGGGCGGTTCGTCCAGCGCATCGTGTCGGGAAGGATCCCGGACGTGAAGCGGATCCGCTCGGTCGTCGCGTCCGCGCGCCAGGCGGACGGCGCCGGCCCCTGGCTCGACTCGAGCGCCGCCGCCGCGGCGTCGAGCGCCGCCCAGAGTGACTCGCGACACGACGCGAGCACCCCGGCTCCGCAGTAGCGCCTCGAGAACTCGCCGCGCACCTGCTGGCCGAGCAGCGTCCTCAAGTCCTTGTCGACGTAGCCGTACCAGCCCGCGATGTACGCCGAGCCGTCGGGCCCGGCGTCGTCGCTTCGCCCGTGCACCTGCGCGAGCCGCGCGAGGAGCGGGCCGAGGACGGGGCTCATCACCGCATCCGCGATGCGCGGCCACGCTTCGTCGAGGACGGCCGCGCCCGGGTCGTCGATCCTCCCGTCGAGCTCCACGTCGATGCGGCTGCCGCCGCGACCAGCGCCACGCGTCGAGCAACATCGCGGCCGCCTCCGCGCGTGCGCTCGGTGCGGTCCCGGTCCGGAGGACGCGCGAATCAGGGCCACACCTCGAGCAGACGGAGATCCTGCGTCGCCGCGGCGTTCATGATCCCGGTGACCCCCGCGAGCGTGTGCTTCCGGCGCTCGCGAGCCCGTTGCGCAGCAGCTCCACGCGCTGCACCGAGCCGTACGCGAAGTTCGAGTCGGCGGCGCCGACGTTCTGGGCCGGCTTGTTGTTCCAGTTGAGGATCAGCCCGTGGCCGGGTTGATGACGCGCGCGTGCGCGGCGAAGGGCAGGAACCCGCGCCACTCGTGCTCGCCCGTGCCGGGCGTCGGCAGCGCCGGGTCCGCTCCCGGCGCGCGCACCGGAAGGCGCCCGCTCGAGAAGAACGCGATGTCGCGATCGTCGGCGTAGAACCAGTTGAAGCTGAACTCGACCTTGTTCATCACCTCGAGGAAACGCTTCGCCGACGTGACCTTCGCCGTGTTCAGCTCGTAGAACGCCTGCGCGCTCAGGATCTCGCGGCCGTGCCGTCGAGCGCTGCATCGAGATCGCCACGCGCTTCCCGCCGACGGTCGCGTACCCGAGCACGGGCCCGTGCGCCGTCTGGAGGTACGTGAGCTGCCGCGGCGTCCCTGCGGCCGGCGTCAGCGTGCCGACGAAGAACCGGCGCATCGGCTCGCACTGGCCGCGGTACATGTAGTGCGCGTCGTCGTCGCAGAGCGTCTCGACGAAGAGGTCGATGTTGTCCGCCTGCGACGAGGTCGCGCTCCACGCGAAGTCCGGGCCACGGCCGATGAGGACGAACGGGACGCCGGGGAACACCGCGCCACGCGTCGCGAAGCCGGCGCCGGCGAGCTCCATCTCCGCGAAGAACTGCGGGAAGAAGTAGCCGACCTGCGGGCCGGCCACGAAGAGCGGGTGACCGGTCTGCGAGCGCTTCGCCCCGACGAGGATCGCGTTCGACGCGACCGACGGCTGAGGACAGCGGCGCTCCCGTGTAGCTGCCGTCGTCGACGACGACGCTCGCGGCCGCGCTCACCGGCGTCCGGTGCTGCGGGAAGCTGGTGCCGACGGTGACGGGCGCCTCCGGGTCGTTCGACTGGCGCAGGTCCGCGAAGACACGGCGTGCGTCCGCCGCGCCGAATCGCTCCTCGAGGGCGTCGAGGAACATCGAGTTCGCGACCTCGCGCCCGCCGTTCGCCCCGAAGCGCGCCGCGATGAGCGCGGCCGAAGCGATGACGTCGTTCGGCGTGAAGGTCCGAGCCGGTATCCCCTGCGCGCGGTACCAGCCGTTGACCCCGGCCGCGTACGCATTGACGATCGTAAGCAGTCGGCGCCCGGCCGCGCCCTGGGACGCGCAGCGCGTCGAGCTGGTTGGAGAGATACGCCTCGGCATCCGCGCTCGGGACGAACGTGGCCCCGGAGAGCGCAAGCTGGATCGGGTCGAGCCCTGGGACGTCGAGCGCCGCGACCCGCGCGGGGCCACGGATCAGCTGCAGCAGCAGCCCGCGGTCGGCGGCGGTCACCCAGCCCGCGCCGAACGCGACGTCGGCCTCGGTCCTCCCCGTGACGTGTGCGACGCCGAAGGAGTCACGGAGGATCGTCACGCCCGCGCGGGGGCGCTCCCGCCGCTGCGGCTTCTCGAGCCCGAGCCCGAGCGGCGCGGGCTTGAAGTAGCGGCGGAGGTCGCGCGCGGTCACGTTGCCGCGCAGCGGTGTCAGCCCGTCGTAGAGCGCGGCCTGGTCACGCGTGTTCCGGTCGAACGCGAGGCTCCCGTTCTCGCCCGGCGGGAGCACCGTCCAGGCGGCCGCCGCGTAGTCCCGCTTCGTGGCGGCGTCGAGCGGCGTGAGCGCGAGCGTGACGGCGCCGACGAAGGCCACGACGACCGCGGCAGCGGGCCGATGCACGGGCGCCAGCGTACCTCAGGCCGTGGGCCCGGGACGACGCCGGATCGGGCGGAAGTACAGTCCTCGTCCGTGGATGCGCTTCTCGCGTTCGCGGCCGCGCTCGTGGCCCTTCGTCTCTCGGGCGAGCTGGCCCGCCGGTACCGCGATCGCCGCTCTCCTGAGCTCGCGGCATGGTCGGCCGCGCTCGCGGCCTACGCACTCGCGGCGGGAGCGCTCGCGTGGGGTGCGGCAGCGGGCTGGAGCGAGGCCGCGTTCCGCGTCTACTACCTCGGCGGCGCCCTCCTGACCGCGCCCTTGCTGGGCGCCGGCTCCCTGCTCCTCGTCGGCCGGCGCAGCGCGGGCCCGGTCGCGCTCGTGTACGCGGGGGTCGCGGTCGGAGTCGCGCTCGCAGTGCCGCTCGAGACGACGCTCGGCGGGAGCGACGTGCCCGAGGCCCAGGACGTCCTCGAACTCTGGCCTGCGCGGATCCTGGCGATCCTGGCCAATTCGCGCGGGCACGCTGGCCGTCGTCGTCGTCGCCCTCGCGAGCTTCCGCGCGCGGCCGCTCGGGAACGCGCTCATCCTGGCCGGCGTCGGAGTGGCCGCGCTCGGCAGCGGGCTCGCGGGCCTCGGCGTGGGCGCGCTCGCTCCCGTCCTCGCGGCCGCGGCGATCCTGCTCTACCTCGGTTTCGTCATACCGGGTCGTCGTCCGGCGAGCGCCCAGGCTCCGTAGCCTGCTCGCGTCTGGCGCGGCGCTCGCGGATCCAGACGGCGACGAGGACGCCTGCGACGGCGAGCGCGACCATGGACTCCACGATCGCGCCGGGAATCCCGCCGTGCGCGATCAACGCTGCGAGAGCAGCCACATCCCGCCGACGGTGTACAGGATCATCAGCGCGAGCATCGGGTACTGCGAGCGTAGAGCGTCGCCGCGCTTCTCGAACAGCGCGACCGCGCGGTCGTGCGCGACGGCGAGAGCCGCGACGTGTCCGACGGTGAGGGAGATGGCCTGGACGTACCAGACGGTCGACGACGAGACGAGCGCGAGGTTCGGCGCCCAGCCCGCCGTCCCGAAGAGGTCCCAGCCGCGGCCGAACGGGTCGGAGGCGAGCGGCACGAGGAACTGCACGCGGATGACGAAGAACGAGAAGTAGTGCGCGACGATGTACGCGAGCGCGATCGGGACGAGCGACAGCAGGAAGTCCGGGAACGAGCGAGCGTGGGCGTGGACGAGGCGACGCGCGACGATCGCTGCAGCCGAGTACGTCAACACGACCGCGAGCACGAAGAAGCCGAGGCCCGCGACGTTGACGAGGGTCGTGACGAGCTCGACGACGCGGAGCGAGCTGCCGGCGAGGTCCGCCCGGACATCGGCGAGCAGGTCCTGCCAGACGGTCGCGCGGCTGAACCCGTCGAAGCTCGTCGAGCCGAGCATGACCGCGACGAAGACGAGCGTCCCGCGGCACGCGCTCCGCGTCCGGCGAGCCCGGTGAACGGCCAGCGGATGACGATGCGTCCGTCGCGCACCGCAAACGGCGCGATCCGTGAGAGGAGCTCGAACGCGACCGCGAAGCCCTCTCCGCCGCGCGTCCACTGCCTCGCGACCGTAGACGGCCATCCCCGCGAGCGCCCAGTACGTGTAGACGGACATGGCCACTGCCGAGGATCCGGGGATCGTCGCCGCGCGGATGCGCGAGCTCGAGCGCGACGAACGCGAAGAGCGCGGCCGCAGCCGGATAGCGACCGAAGCTTCCGCGGCCAGTCGAGCACCGGCTTCGCCTCGTACCCGACCCACTCGATCACCCAGACCGTGAAGTCGGCGATCGCCCGCCACGGGCGAGAGCACGCGCCAGACGTTGCCGAGCGTCACGGAGAGGAGCGGAAGCCCGAGCCAGAAGGCGACGAAGACGAAGATCGGCGCGAAGTTGAGGAGCGTGATCGTCGTCCCCAGGAAGGCGGTCGCGAGCACGAGCACGAGGAGCGCGACGGAGAGAGCCCCGAGGACGATCCGTAGCGACCTGCGAGAGGACGACGCGACTGCAGCCAGCCGGGAAGCTCGCGGCCGCCCGCGCGGGGCTCCAGCACCGGTCGCTTCCACAGCGCCCCGAGCAGGACGAACGACAGGACGAGGACGATCGTCGCGGTCGCGTAGAAGAACGACGCCGGGACCGGGAGGTCCTGGACCCCGCCGATCCCGTGCGCCAGGAGCTCAGCGTCACGCGCCGACCGTCAGCTCGGCGATCTGCACGTGCCGGTCCTCGAGCTCGATCTCGAAGCGGCCGGAGAGCTTCGCCCTGAACGCGATCCGCGCGGGCGACCCCGGCGCGACGTCACTGAACAGGTCGTACCCGTGGACGTGCACGTGGTCGGAGACGTCGGAGCGGACGACCACGACCACGCGGTCGTTCTTGTCGACGCTCTCGCGGACGATGCCTCCTTGCGGGACACCTCCGACGACCCTGACCCGTAGCGTCGTCGGGCCCTCGGGCACCGGCTCGGTCGTCGTCGTGCTGGGTCGTCGTCTGGGTCTCGGTCGTCGTCGCCGTGATCGTCGTCGTCGTGCCCGTCGTCGACGCCTCGTCGTCGCCGCCACAGCCGGCGAGAGCGAGGGCCGCGCCGAGCGCGGCGACGAGGAGAGTCGGATGCTTCATCGGAGTACCTCCACAGTCGGGCCGCCTCCGGGCGGCCGGGGTCAGTGTCTGCGGAGGAAGGGCGGCCCGCGGCTTCCGAGCGGGGAGAGCGCGAGCGGGCGAAGCTCGATCGCGTGGGGCCGGAGCACGGCCGGAAGCAGGGACGGGAAGAGCGCCCGCGGCGCTCGGGTCTCGGTGAGAGAGTGGAGCAGGCGGCGAGCGAGAGCCCAGGCGGCCAGGGCGACGGGCACGTGGAGCAGCAACCCGACGAGGAACGCCGGCGATGTGAGGAGCCAGGGGACCTCGCCGGTGTGCACGACGCGCTCCGCGTGCTCCTGGACGACGAAGACGAGCAACGCGGCGGCCGCGAACGGCCACGCGGCGGGTGCGCGCAGACGCGAGGCGAGCCCCGCGAGCGCAAGGCCGACGAGCGCGGCGAGGACGACCACCTGCGGCGCATGCTCGAGGTAGGCGTGGAGCGAGCCGCCGGGAGTCCCGGTCAGCCGGTACGCGAGCGCATGCGACACGAGCACGCCGCCCGCGACGAACGGCAGGACTGCGAGCCACGCACGCGTCCGGTCCACGTCTCGATGATACGGCCGGAGCCTCCGGCAGACATTGCGATTCAGGAACGAAGCGCGGCGCGGACGAATGGCGCCCAGCGCACGGAGAACTCCGGATCGAGCGACAGCGCGCGCTCGTACCACGCGCGCATCGCCGCGCGGTCGCCGGCGCAGCCCTCGGCGTAGCCGCGGTGGAAGAAGAAGGAGCGGATCCCGGGTGCCGAGCCGCAGCGCACGCTCGGCGAAGGGCAACGCCTCGCGGCAGAGCCCGGCGCGAGCGAGGGCCCACGCGAGCGCGTCGTCGCCGTGGATCGACGGCCGGTCCGCGCGCGCGCGACGCGCGAGCTCGACGGTCTCGAGCGGGCGGATGCGGTTGTCGGCGCGGTGGAGAGCCGTTTCGAGGTCCACCTCGACCCCGCCTTCGACCTGGAGCCGGTCGATGACCGCGACCGTCGCGCGCTGGCGCGCGGCCTCGTTCGAACGGCCCGCTCGGTCGAGGAGGTCCGCGAGCAGCGACACCGCGGCCGCGGTGGGCACGGACTCCGCCGACGCTCGTGCCCGGGCGATCGCCCGCTCGAGCTCTCCGCGCGCCGCGAGCACATGCGCGAGCTCCGCGCCGGCAGCCGGGTACCCGGGCACGAGTCGGGCCGCCTCTCTCAGACGCCGCTCGGCCAGGCCCGGCCGTCCCGTCGCACGCTCGAGCTTCGCGAGCTCGACGAGCGCCCACGCTGCCGGCTCGGGCTGCCCGCCGGCGGCATCGAGTGCAAGCTTCATCGCCGCGATCGCGCCGGCGCGGTCTCCGGTCAGCTCGCGGGCGTACGCGATCCGCGCGTACGACGCCAGGTTGGGGCGCAGCGCGACCATCCGCTCGAACGCGCGGAACGCCTCGTCGTAGCGACCGAGCTCGACGAGCGCGTCGCCGATCACGCCGTACGGCCTCGCCGAGCCCTCGAGCAAGCGGGCCGCACGCCGTCCGTGCCGGAGCGCGGCCCGGAACTCGTGCCGGATCAACGCGAGCGAGCCGAGCCCGAGGACCGCGTTCGGGTCGCCGGGTCGCGCACGCAGCGCCCGCCGCAACGCGGCGTCGGAGCGAGGGAGGAATGAGGCGTCCGCGGTCTCACGCCAGCGCAGCTGGTACGCCAGCCCGAGGTCCGTCAGCACCGCCGCGTCCGCCGGGCGAGCACGAGCGTCGCTCCTCGAGCGCGACCACGGCGGCCGCGGAGACGCCGCCCGCCACTCCTCCGAGCGCCCGGTCTGCGAGCGCACGGGGGACGGCGGGCGGCGTCGCCTGCGACGACGACTCCGCGAGCACGCCGCCGACGAGGCTCCCGAGGGCGAGCGCCACCAGAGCGGCGCCGCCCACGAGAAGCCTCATGCGACGTCCCACGAGAGCAGTCCCTCCCTACTCGTGCCCCGTGTGCTCGTAGCCGCGGTTGGGCGCGGCGACGTACGGGAAGCTCGACAGGAAGGCGTTCTCGTTCGCGTTCACCCCGTCGCCGATCATGTTGTTCGGCGTGAGGTTGCACAGCCCGAGGGCACCGGCCAGGATCGGGCCGTACCCGCAGGCGATCGCCCGCACCTCGATGTCGGTCACGTCGTCCGCGAGCCGACGGCCGTTCGGGAAGCCCTGGAAGTCACCGGCCAGGGCGCCGAGCGGGTTCGGATTCGCGGTCGGCGCGATCGCCGTGTTGAGGCGGAGCAGGTCGGCCTTCCGGTCCCCGGTGAAGTTCAGCCCGGGAACACCCGTCAGCAGCACCGCCACGAGGTCGGCGCGGTTCGTCGTCTGGGTGTCCGGAAGCACCGGGTAGAGCAGGTTCACGAGGCCCGCGAGCTCGGGGCTCGTGTACCGGTCGAGGAAGTCCGCGTCGTCCCGAGGATCGGACGCGTTCCAGAGGTCCTTCTTCCCGACGGGAATGAGCACCTCGTTCACGAGCGGGTTCCCGAGCCGCGAGACCTGCACCCGGGGGCCGTTCGTGTCGATCGTGCCGTCGCCGCGGAGGATGCTGATCTTCGGCCGGCTCGCGCTGGCGTAGATCCCGATCGTCCCGTTGGCCGCAGGCGCCCGCAGGAGGTCGGTCTTCGGCACCTGGATCGCGATCGTGTGCGTGTTGTAGTTCTTGACGCCGTCCTCGCCGGCCGCGGCAGCCAGTGGGATCAGGTGCGCCGCGTTGAACGGACGCAGCCCGCCCAGGTCGAAGATCGACCCGAGGTCGACGAAGAACGGGTCGTCACGCGGCCCTGCGAAGACCTTGCGCTTCGAGCCCAGGTCGACGACGCCCATGAACGGGTCGTACGTCGGGTTCGACCGCGGGCCGATGTTCGCCGGCGGCACGGGCAGGTCCGAGCCGAGGACCGAGGCACCGGACGACGCCCGCCGCGTGACGGTGTACGTCTGCTTCACGTTCAGGTCCGGGTCCGTCGGAGACGTGACCGGCCCCGTGTTGTAGAGGAACGTGTTCTTGTTCCCGATCGAGGTCCTGAAGCGGAACTGGAACGTGACGTCGTCCCGCGCGTTCCCGTCGTTGTCGACGTGGATTTCGTACAGCACGCTCGGGTCGAAGCGGTAGTAGTTGGGCCCGCCCGCGGGATCCTCGAACGGGATGAAGTTCGCGATGAGCGTGACCGTGTCCGGCTTGTCCGGGCTCACGAACGCGTAGACGTCCGTGTTGTCGGCAGCCGGGTCGTCCGCGATCAACGGCGCCTCGCGGTGGCTCGACGCCTTCGCTCCGCCCGGGCCGACGGACCCGACGAGCATCGCTGCTCCGATGACGGCGATCGCACCGACGAGCGTGAGCAGCACTGTTCCCCTCCTCATGCGTGGCTCCTTTCCGAGAGGTCGCCGTGGTTCGCGGCGGCGACCGCTTCGGTTCGAGCTCAGGGCCGGGCGAGGCGAGCCTCGCTCTACCCGTCGAGCTTCGCCTTGACGAGCTCGGAGACGACGCGCGGGTTCGCCTTGCCCTGCGTCTCCTTCATCACCTGGCCGACGAAGAAGCCGAGCAGGCCGTCCTTGCCGCCGCGGTACGCCGCGACCTGGCCCGGGCTCGCCTCGAGGACGCGCTCGACGATCGGCTCGAGCTCTCCCGCGTCTACGACAGCCTCCTGCGCGAGGTACGGATCGGCGGAGAAGCCCGGCTCTGCGAGCTTCGAGACCGCCTCGTCGAAGGCGGCGCGCGGGATCGCGTCCCGCGCTCCGACGAGCCTGGCGAGCTCCGCGGCCGGCACGTCCCCGGGGTCGACGCCGGCGCCGACGAGGTTGTTGGAGATGACGTTCGCGGCCTGGAGCCGGTCCGCGCCCGCGGCCACGGTCTCCTCCCACAGCCGGTCGAGGCCGCCGGTGACGAGGACGGTGGCGCGGTCGAGATCGAGGTCACCCTCGATGCGCCGGATGCGGGCGGCCGGGAGCTCGGGCAGGTCGGCCCGAAGCCGCTCGACGAGCTCGGCGGGAGGCTCGACGGGCACCAGGTCGGGCTCCGGGAAGTAGCGGTAGTCGTCCGCCTCCTCCTTCGCGCGGCGAGGCGTCAGTGCGCCTGTCGCCGCATCGAAGTCGTACGTCTCCTGCCGCACCTCGCCGCCCGACTCCCACACGCCGATCTGCCGCTCGACCTCGGCCTCGATGCCGCGCGCGATGAAGTTGAACGAGTTCATGTTCTTGATCTCGGTGCGCGTCCGCAGCTCGTCCGACCCGGCAGGCCGGACGGAGACGTTCGCGTCCGCGCGCAGCTGGCCCTTGTCCATCTCGGCGTCCGCGATCCCGAGCTCGGTAACTGTTTGCCGAAGGAGCTGGAGGAAGCGCCTGGCCTCGTCCGCGGAGTGGATGTCCGGGGCGGTCACGATCTCGACGAGCGGCGTGCCGCCGCGATTGAAGTCGACGAGCGAGTAGTCCGCTCCACCGATGCGGCCGCTTCGGCCGCCGATGTGCACCGTCTTCGCCGCGTCCTCCTCGAGATGCGCACGCACGATCCCGATCACACGGTCGCCGTTCGCAGTTGGTAGTAGCACATTGCCGTTTATGCACGAAGGTAGATCGTACTGTGAGATCTGATAGCCCTTCGGAAGATCGGGATACGGGTAGTGCTTCCGCGCGAAGACCGCGTGGCTCGAGATCTCGCAGCCGAGTGCGAGCCCGAGCTTGACCGTCCACTCGACCGCGCGGCGGTTCAGCACCGGCAGCGCGCCCGGGAAGCCGAGGCACACCGGGCACGTCTGCGTGTTCTCGCCCGCGCCGAAGCCGACGGGGCAGCGGCAGAACATCTTCGTCTGCGTCTTGAGATGCACGTGGATCTCGAGCCCGATGACCGGCTCCCACGTCATCGCAGGCGCTCCGGGACGGGATCGAAGCCGATCGCCTGCTCGAGCGCATGCCCAACGCCGAATAGCCCGTTCTCCCCGAACTGCGGCCCGATCAGCTGCAGGCCGACCGGCAGCCCCTCCGAGAGCCCGCACGGGATCGACAGACCGGGGAGCCCGGCGAGACAGGACGGGATGGTGAGCAGGTCGCACGCGTACATCGCGAGCGGGTCGGCCGCCTTGTCTCCGATCGGGAAGGCGACGGTCGGGGAGGTCGGTGTGACGATCGCGTCGAACCCCTCGAGCGCGTCGCGGTGCTCGCGCACGAGCAGCGTCCGGACCTTCTGCGCCTGCCCGTAGAAAGCGTCGTAGTAGCCCGCCGAGAGCGCGTATGTCCCCAGCATGATCCGGCGCTTCGGCTCGGGGCCGAACCCGTCGTCTCGCGTCTGCTCGACCATCTCGTCGTACGACGGGGCGGCAGTGCGCAGCCCGTAGCGGACGCCGTCGTAGCGCGCCGAGGTTCGACGCCGCTTCCGCGGGCGCGACGAGGTAGTAGCAGGGCATCCCGTACCGGTACGAGAGCGGGAGGTCGCATTCCCCCACCTCGGCTCCGAGCCTGCGCGCGAGGTCGAGCGCGCCCTCGAACGCAGCGCGCACCCCCGGCTCGATCGCCTCGAGGTCGCCGACCTGCTTCGGCACCGCGAGGCGCATACCCGCGAGCGAGTCGCCTTCGGGGAGCTGCACGACCTCGGGTAGCTCCGCGGTGGTCGAGTCGAGAGGATCGCGGCCGGCGATGATCGAGAAGAGGAGCGCGACGTCGCGCACGGTCTTCCCGACCGGACCAACCTGATCGAGGCTCGAGGCGAACGCGACGACGCCGTAGCGCGAGACGGCGCCGTAGGTCGGCCGCAGCCCGACGTTCCCGCAGAGCGCGGACGGCTGCTTGATCGAGCCGCCCGTGTCGGAGCCGAGGCCCCACGGGGCGAGCCCCGCCGAGACCGCGGCCGCGGTCCCGCCGCCGGAGCCGCCCGGCACGCGCGTCGGGTCCCACGGGTTCCGGGACGGCCCGTACGCCGAGTTCTCGGTCGACGACCCCATCGCGAACTCGTCCGTGTTCGTCTTGCCGAGGAGCGACAGCCCCGCGCCCTTCACCCGCGCCGAGACCGTCGCGTCGAACGGCGGCACGTACCCCGCGAGGATCTTCGATCCCGCGGTCGTCTCGACGCCCTTCGTCGAGATGACGTCCTTCAGCGCGATCGGGATCCCCTCGCCGGTCGGCTCCTCGCAGGTGCGCAAGTAGCAGTGGAGCTCACCGTCCCGCGCGGCGATGGCGTCGAGGTACGCGGCGTGCAGCTCGCCCGCGGACACATCGCGGCGCTCGAGCAGCCCGATCGCGGCCTCGGCCGTCAGTCGCAGGGTGTCGATCATTGGCCCACCGGCGGCACGCGGAAGAGGTCGCCGTCGCGATCGGGGGCGTTCGCGAACACCTCGTCCAGGGAGAGCGACTCCCGCGGCTCGTCCTCGTCCCAGACGTTGACGAGGTCGAGCGGATGCGACGTCGGCGCGACCTCCGTGAGATCGAGCTCGGCGACGACACCCACCGCGTCGAGGATCGCCCCGAGCTCCTCGGTGAGCCGCCCGACCTCCTCATCGGTCAGCGCGAGCCGCGCGAGCCGCGCGACGTGCAGCACCTCATCTCGCGAGATCGCCATCGGTCCGATCCTCTCAGGGGACCCGCGAAGCGGTCGGTTTCACACCCACAGCGTCCGGGATCACCCGACGATAAAGGGGTTTGCTTCGGCGCGATCGGAATTCGCGCTAGCGGATTCCGATCTTGCGCAGAGACCGGGATCCGCCCTAGCGGATCCCGGTCTTGCGCAGAGAGTCAGCTCGTGGCTGCGACGACGTTCGCGGCCTGGGCACCCTTGGGCCCCTGGACGACCTCGAACTCCACACGCTGGCCTTCGGTGAGGGTCTTGAAGCCGTCCATCGCGATCGCGGAGAAATGGACGAAGACGTCGTCCCCACCCTCGCGCTCGATGAAGCCGTAGCCCTTCTCGTTCGAAAACCACTTGACGGTGCCCTGCTCCACTTACGTCCTCCTACAACGAGACGACGGCCGGAGGCCGACGCCGATGACTGAACCGGCCGAACGCTAGCGTCTACGAGCCGGGAACCGCAACTTTGGAACGCCGATGTTGCGCGGCTGTCAACGTGTTGCGCAGGAGCATCGCGATCGTCATCGGTCCGACGCCGCCCGGCACCGGCGTCAGCTTCCCGGCCACCTCGGCCACGGCCCCATCGACATCACCCACGAGCCCCGACTCCGTGCGGTTGACGCCGACGTCGACCACGGTCGCGCCCGGCTTGACCATGTCCGGCGTGATCAGCCCCGGCCGCCCCACGGCGGCCACCAGGATGTCCGCACGCCGCGTGTGCTCCGCGAGGTCGACCGTACGCGAGTGGCAGATCGTGACCGTCGCGTGCTGCGCGAGCAGCAGCATCGCCATCGGCTTGCCGACGATCTCGCTGCGCCCGACCACGACCGCCTCCGCCCCGCGCAGCTCGACCTCGTGCTCCGCCAGCATCGCCATGACGCCGAGCGGCGTCGCCGGCACGAGGTACGGCTCCCCGAGGAAGAGGAGCCCTGCGTTCACGGGGTGGAAGCCGTCGACGTCCTTGTCCGCCTCGACCGCGCGCGTGACCTTCGACTCGTCCATGTGCTCCGGGAGCGGGAGCTGGACGAGGATCCCGTCGACCCCGTCGTCGGCGTTCAGATCGGCGAGCAGGTCGAGGATCTCGCTCTCTGGCGTGTCGCTCGGGAAGCGGTGGTCACGCGACTCGATGCCGGCCTCGTGGGACGCGTCGTGCTTCTTCCCGACGTAGACGTGCGAAGCAGGGTCGTCGCCCACGAGGACGGTCGCGAGGCAGACAGGGCCGCCGTAGGCCCTGACGTCCTCGGCAACCTGCGCGCGCAGCTTCTCGGCGAGCAGCTTGCCGTCCATGCGGACAGCCGTCATCGCGCGAAAGCCTAACGACGGCCGGGGTCGAGCTTGCCGGACCCCGGCCGCTTGAGCAGAAGGAGAGTCGTCAGTGCGGGCGGAGCTGGCTGATCCCCGCGGCCTTGAGCTTGTAGACGCTCGCGAACTGCGCCTTGACCTGTGCCTTCGCCGCGAGGTCGGAGACCTGCGGCTTGGCCGCCGCCGAGACCTGGGCACTCGAGACGGCGCCCGTCACCTGCGCGCCGGCCGCGAGGTTCGAGATCTGCGCCTTTGCGGCGACGCTGGATACCTGCGGGGTCGCGGCAGCGGTCGTCTGCGGGCTCGCCGCCAGTCCGGCCGGCGCTGCGACCGCGCCTGCGACGACGGCGATCGCGAGCGCCCCGCGGAAGCCGTGCGCCTCGACCTCGGGGTCGAAGAGCCCCGAGATGGCTGCGGGGTCGAACGCGAAGGTGACCTCGTCCCCGCCCGTCGTACCCGAGGATCGCCTCGACGTCGTCGGCAGGGAGCTCGACCGTGAGCCGCCGGGTCTCGTCCCCGTCGGCGATCTCGAGCCAGAGGTCGGCCCAGCGTCGCGAGTTCAGCGCGGACTCGAGCTCGCTGCGCTGGACGGAGGCCATGAGAGCGCCCCGGTCCTCCAGCGTCGCGTAGTCGACGAGCCTCGCGGTGGTGGTCACTTCCAGCATCGGTGCCTCCCCTGCTCGAGGGCGCCTCCAGCCGGATAGCGCCACGTTCGTGTCCAACCGACTAGACGGCCGCCGGAGCACGAATCTTCCCAGATCGCACCGAACGGCACGAGCCGGGAGCTGCGCGCAGAGAGGCGCCGAGCGGACTCGAACCGCTGTACGAGGCTTTGCAGGCCTCTGCCTAACCTCTCGGCCACGGCGCCGGGCCGGGGCATCGTAGCTTCGGGCCGTCAGCTCTCGTCCCGGGCCGGGCGGGACTCCGGAGCGGGATGCGTCTGCCTCGCGACGCGAGCTCCTCGGCCCCGTCGATCGTCACGACGAGCTCGTCAAGCCACGCTCCTCGTCGCCGAACTCGACGAGGATGCGCGCGGCGCCTCGCGGGTCGTGTCGATCGGGTGACTCGCAGGTCGCTGCCGGCTCGGCGGTCACGTGCAGGAGTCGGGGACGGAACGTCGTGCCTGCGTCTACCGTCCCGACGGTGAGTGCGCAGCCACGCGAGGACGCCGTCGAGAGCTGCCTGCGCTGCGGCGCCGCGATGGAGTGGCGGCACGGGACGTGGCAGTGCCCGCGCTGCCGCTTCAAGCTGGGCTGCTGCGAGGGCGAGACCGGCGACTGCCGGCCCGATCGCCCCCACGCCACCGGTTGACGTCGCGGCGTGACCGACGAGGCGCTTTGGGTGCCGCTCCGCGGCGCCGTGCTCTCTCGGCTCGGTCACCGGGTGCCGACACCGGGCTACTACGTGCTTGAGCTCGTGTTCACACGCGCCTGGCCCACGGTGGTGGTCACGCCAGCCTGGCTGCCGAGATCCTGGTTCTCGGGCACGAACTTGCTCGCGACGAAGCTTGCACCCTGCGGATCGGTGAGGACGGTCGTCCGGACCCACGGGGCGTCGAACGGCGGTACGACCACCTTCCCGCCGAGCTCGCTCACTTTCGCGGCGGTGGCGTCCGCGTCGTCGACCGCGAACGTCACGCCCCAATGCGGCGTGACCTCGGGCTGGTCGTTCACGATCGGTGTGAGCGACGCGACGACGTCCTCGAAGCCTTTCGAGGCGCCCATCTCGGCCAATCCCTCGCGGAGGCCGGGATTGTCGCGCTCCAGGTGGTCGCCGTAGCCGGGCAGCGTCCAGGCATCGAACCCGCCCTCCAGCCCCAGCGTCTCCCAGCCGAACACGGCGCCGTAGAACGCCTTCGCCCCTTCCACGTCTCGCGTGTGGAGGTCGTTGAAGTTCAACGAGCCCGGCTCGTTGACGATCCGCGCGCCCTTGAACCCCTTCGCCTGCCAGACGCAGAACGCCGCACCCTCGGGATCGCTGAGGAGGGCCATGCGGCCGACGCCCATGACGTCGAATGGCTCCTTCACGACGCCTCCGCCGGCCTCGCGCACCTTGGCCGTGGTCTCGTCGGCGCTGTCAACCGAGACATACGTGTCCCACATGGCCACGCGCGGCGCTGACTCCGGAATCGACCCGACCGCGGCAACCTCGCCTCCGCGCAGGCGTGCGATGAAGTACTTGCTCTCTGACCCCGGCGGCATCATGTCCTCGAACTCCCAGCCGAAGAGGCCGCCGTAGAAGGCGACCGCAGCGTCGGGGTCGGGCTGGCTCGTGTCGATCCAGCAGGGGACGCCGGGGATGTATCCGTCGCGCTCGGGCATCGGTGCTCCACCTTCCTGTCGGACACCTCTGCTCGGACCGTATCGGCTGTTTAGGTCAGGATCGGCCCTCAATTCGCAGCAACGAGGAGGCGCGACGCGTTCCGCCTCGTAGCGAACGCGTCAGACCGGAAGCGTGAGGCTCTCGATGTCGATCGGGTAGTCGGTGAGAACGTCCATTCCGTCCTCGGTGACCACCACCGTGTCGGAGTGGCGGAAGCCGCCGATCGCGGGGTCGTAGAGACCCGGCTCGACGGTGAAGACCATGCCCGGCTCGAGCATCGTCGAATCGCCGACGTCGAGGAAGGGCGCCTCGTGGTTGCGTAGGCCGATCGCATGACCGGTGTGCTGGCGCCAGTACCGGAGCAGGTCGTTCTGCTCGAAGTAGCGCATGACCGCGCCGTCGACGTCGGCGCAAGTCACGCCTGGCCGGATCGCGTCGAACGCGACTCGCTGAGCCGCGACCGCGTGGTCGAAGAGCCGTCGCATCTCGTCCGTCGGAGGGCCGATGACCAGCGCACGCTCGAGCTCCGCGTTGTATCCCCAGATCGGCGCGCTCGTCTCGGTCACGAGCACGTCGCCCGCACGAAACTCGATGTCGTGCGCGACGGCGTGCGCCCACGAGCTACGCAGCCCGATCTGGCCGCGGTAGCCGGCGGACGCGCCGGACGAGGACGACAGCCCGCCGCCGTAGGAGTCGCCCAGTGCCTCCAGCATGGCGAGCGATGCCTCGTGGCTCGCGCGGAGGCTGGCCTCGGCTTCCGTCGCCCCGGGCCGCGAGTACTCCTGCAGCAGCACATGGGCGTGCGCACACCAGCGCGCGCTCTCACGGATGAGCGCGATCTCGCTGTCGCTCTTGCGCGCCATCATGCGCTCGATGACATCGTCGACCGGAGCCACCGAGGCGCCCGTCGCATCGCTCAGCGCCGGCCCCTGGTACCCGAGGATGCCGGGGTAGCCGTCGTTGTCGGCGCCGATCGCATCGCTGACCCCGATCTCCGTGAGCACGCGCGCGAAGATCACCATCGGATGCTCGATTCCGGGGTACTCCGGATACGACTCGATTCGCGCGAAGGTGGTCTCGGCGCGCGTGCGCTCCACCTCGAACTCCGGTACGAAGACGGCAGACTCGCCGCCGACGCTCTCGGCGTAGATCACCGGTCGCTCGTTCGAGAGGAACCAGAAGCCGGTGAAGTACTGGATGTAGTCCGCACCGAAGAGGACGTAGCCGGACAGCCCGCTGCGTCGGACGTGCTCGAGCAGCGCCTCGCGCCGCTCCTGAAACTCACCGGCGGAGATGCCGGCACGCTGCTCGCTGAGCTGTTCCATCTCTCCTTCCTCGGTCGGTCGCACGGTCGGCGACCGCGTCTCCTCGAGGGAGCGTCCCGAGCCTATCCCGTTGCTCACGGTCGACGCCCTGCAAGTCGGCCAGACCCCAACTCCCTCGAGCCACTCGATTGGTACAACCCGCTGCGTGGCGCCGCGGTCGGTCCGCCTCTCGAGCCCGGAACGCGTCCTGTTCCCCGACGAGGGGATCACGAAGCAAGACCTCTTCGAGTACTACCGCGCGATCGCGCCGGTGCTCGTCCCGCACCTCCACAACCGGCCGTTCACCATGAAGCGCTCGCCCTACGGGGTTGCCGGGGACGCGTACTTCCAGAAGCAGGCGCCGAAGGGGATGCCCTCGTGGATCCCGACGCGCACCTTCCGCACCTACCCGCGCGAGGGCGACTCGCGGCTCGTCGACTTCCCGCTCGTCAACTCGCCGGAGGCGGTGCTCTGGATGGTGCAGATGAACTGCATCGACATGAACGCCTGGTACTCGCGCGTCGACAAGCCGGACCGCCCGGACTTCGTGCTCTTCGACCTCGACCCGCCGGATCTCGATACGCCCGACGGTGGGTTCGCGCTCGCCATCCGTGTCGCTCACCTGATCCGCGAGGAGCTCGAGCGGCTCGAGCTCGAGTCCTACGTCAAGACGAGCGGCGCCGACGGGATTCACGTGCTCGTCCCGATCGTGCGCCGAGCGACCTTCGAGCGGACCTACGCGTTCGCGGAGCGCGTGGCGCGCGGGCTCGAGGAGCGGCACCCGGGGCTGGTGACGACCGAATGGCTGAAGCGCAAGCGCGAAGGGGTGCTCGTCGACCACCGTCAGAACGCGCGCGGCAAGACGATCGCCTCCGTGTACTCGGTCCGGCCCAAGCCGGGCGCGCCGGTCTCGACGCCGCTTCGCTGGGACGAGCTCACGGAGGACGTGACGCCGCGGCGCTTCGGGATGCGCGAGGCGCTCGAGCGGGTCGAACAGCATGGGGACCTGTTCGAGCCCGTGCTCGCGGGCGGCCAGGCACTCGGGCGTGCCCTGGCGAAGTTGCGCTAGTGCGGGCCTAGTGCCCGGTCCGCCATTCGACGAGCGGGGCGGCGACCCACGTCGGATCCGGCGCTTCGTACAGGACCGCGGCGTCGGTGTACGTCAGGTCGAGGATCGAGCCGCGCATCGCCCCGCGGAGGTAGCGAAACACGACTCCCGCGTCGCGCGCGTCGCTCTTCGCGTCGACGCAGTGCGCGTCGTAGCCGGCGTAGTCGCCGCTACCGAGTAGCGCGATCCCTTTCTCGATCGTTGCCCGGCCGAGCTCGAGCCCACCCTGGTCGGGTGCCAGCGCACGGTCAGGAGGATCGCCGTAGCCGATCCCGTGATGGAACGGGTCGGCGGTGGAGACGATCACGGCGTCGTCGGCGAGTTCGGCGAGCTCCTCGATACCCGGCAGCCGCTCGGGGTGGCCGCCTGCGAGGTACGGGTAGCGCTCGAGGACTTCCGGACCGCGTATTCCGCGTCGCTTCGTCTCCGCGGCCCAGAAGTGGCGGAAGCTGATCAACGCATGGTCCTCGCGCCACTCGCCTCGCCCCTCGATGCCCGTCCCCTGGATTCCCCAGAACGGCCACTCGGACGGATCTCCCCCGGCCGAGACGCGCGTGCGAGCTCTCTCCATCTCGTCCGTGAACGAGTGCAGGACGCTGACCACGATCACCCGATCGGCGCCGCTGTCGAGACAGCCGTGGACAGCAGACGCGACCTGATGCCCGCAGTCGAGCACTCCGGCGTGCGGAAAGACGACGACACCCCCGGCAGCGAGCGTCGGCGCGAGGTCCCACTCGCGCCCGCGCTCCAGTCGCTCGAGCGTTCCCCGCTCTCCCATCTCGTCGTGCTCGGAGCGATAGAGAGCGTGGAGCTGCTCCTTGAGCTTCTGACGATCGAGGGTCACTTCGGCACGAGGGGCTGTGGACGCGTCCGGGTACCTGAGACTACTCGCTCCGGTCGAGCGTGACGCCCGCCGCCGAGGCACCTGCGCCGCAGTTCCTCAGCACTCGACCTGGTAGCCCTGCGAGACCGCGTACTCCGCGGCGACGCGCTTCGGCACGCACATCGCCCAGGCACCCTCGACGAGGTCACGCATCTCGTCGGCGTCGATCGCGGCCAGGCGCACGTGCACCCAGTTGAAGCGCATGTCCGACCCGCTCGGCAGTGAGAACTTGTGCGGCTCGGACTGGACCAGCGCGTCACGCAACTCCTTCGGGAACCCGAAGCCCATCGTCTCCTCGTCGTGCGAGAAGGCGACGTAGACGATCTGGCCGACCCTGAACTTCACGCGCCCGCGCACGACCACCTCGTAGCTGCGCGGAAGGCTCACCGCGAGCTCGCGCACATCGTCGAGTCCCACGGGCACGTCGCCCTCAGGGTACGTGCGCGTTCCGCCGAGTGGAGGCCGGAACCCGCTCGCTTCCGAAGAAACGAACGGGTTCCGGTTGACCCGTGCACCTTGCTACGACCGAACGGCGATCTCGACGAACTCGCCCATCCGATCAGGATTGGTGAGCAAATCCATGACTGCCGCTGCCGGCCACTGGGCAGCGCCGGGAATCGTCCCCGTGCTGTCCACCGGCCTGCCACCCATCCCGCTCGAGATGGCCGCGCCGTTCTTCACGGTGCGTCCGTCCAGACGACAGGTCAGCCAGTAGCCGTTGCCGAGGTTCGTATTCGACACCGGCTCGGTAACCGCGTACGGCCGCCAGTAGCCGAGCGTGTAGAGGGCCTTGGCGATTGCGTTCGGCCAGTAGCCCGGATCGACCTGATGCGTGCTGTAGCAAGCCGGCAGCACGGGCGGTGGCGGAGGGACGAAGGGGCCTGCCGGGCATGCCCCCGCTGTGACGGTGTGTTGCGTGAACCCCGGCTCCAGGAACGCCTCTGCAGTCACGATGTTGGAGGTCAGGAGGAAGACAAGCAGGGTCGACGGCCCCGTCAACTCCCCGAAGAAGAACGGTCCGCCGGTACTCGCGATGATGGAGCCGGCCTGGCCCGCATCCAGCACGCCACTGCCCTGAGCGGCAGAGACCGAGACAGGAAGTGTCACCGTCTGTCCGTCGAGGCAGTGCAGAGGGCTGGCCTGCTGGCCGGTTGCCGTCGGTACTGCCAGTGCCGCGACGGCGAGTACCCCCGCGACAATTGCGATGGTCCTCTTCAAGACGACCACCTCCTTCCGTACGGGCGCAGCGGCCCACCTCGCCCTCTCCGCGAGAGTTCTCTGAATCATCTTCCCTCCTCCGTGCCCGCTCGTCCAAGGAGAGCGGAACTTTCCCCTGCGTGCACCAAGTTGCAGGCGCGCACGGGGTTGTCAGCGAGACCCTTCATCCATCATCGCGCGTGTGCGAGGCGCGCGCCAGTCGCGTCACCGACGGGCGGGGAGCCCCTGACCTGCTATCCCAACGCAGACGACATGCGGGCTTGCTGCGCTGCGGAACCCCGACCACCTGGCATCACGTGACGTTCGAGCGGAACGTGAACGTGAACGGCGGCACCTTTAACCAGGTCAACTACCCGGTGGTCATCAAGGGCAACCTGGCGATCACCGGCTCGGCAGGCGTCAACGGCTACAACGGCTTCTTCGCGCCCTACACCTACGGCGACTTCCTCCAGAGCGAGGTCTACGGCAACTTCAGCTACACCGGTAACTCGGCAGGGCCGTCGATGTTCGCTGCCCGGACGCTGCCGGTCGTCGAGGTCGTCGCCCATCCGGCGATTTCTCTCGCGACAGCGTCCGGGACAGCCCGTTCGTGAGTCCCACGCGTTGCTCTACGAAACGCGCGTCGTAGGAGACCGAAAAAAGCGGCTTGACCTACGTCTCGTCGATGTTGCCGCGCCAAGCGCCGGTCTCGTGTGCACGACCCTCGATGAAGTCCTTGAACGACTCCAGGTCGCCCTTCACGCGGCGGTTGTCCATTCCGACGAAGCTCCCGATCGACTCGGACACGCCTGCGGGCTCGTATTCCATTTGGACCATCACCTTGGTGCGTCCCTCTTCGAGCTTGTGGAACGTGACGACTCCGTTGGGACCGTCCTGATCGATCGCCCGCCATGCGACTCGGTGGTCAGGATGCTGCTCTGTGATCTCAGCGTCCCACTCTCGCTTGTCGCCGCCAATCTTCGCCGTCCAGTGCAAGTGGTTGTCGTCCTTCTGCTCGACGCGCTCGATTCCGTCCATGAACTGCGGGAAGGTCTCGAACTGCGTCCACTGGTTGTACGCCGTCGAAACCGGAACCTCGAGCTCGATCGATTCCTCGATCGTTGTCATTGAAGTGACCTCCTCGTTTTGGTTGGAGGTCGAAGCTTCCCCGGATGCGCCCGCGGCAAACGCGCACACGCTGCCACGGGGACGTCGAATTTTCGCCTCCAGCCGGAGTAGTGAGCTACAGGGTCGAGCCCGCGAGCAACGCCTCGATGGTCGCCTTGTGCCGTTAGTCGCCCCCGTGGGTTCCGAGGCGGCGAGGAATCGGGAGCCATTGCGCGCTCTCCACGGCCGTCGACAGGACAAACCCGTAGGCAGCCGTCCTGCCGAGCGACAACCCGCGGAGGCCGAGCGCCGCGCCCAAGGGAACGAAGAGAAGGATGTTGGCGGCCGCCTCGACCAAGAAGCCCAGCAAAGAACTGCGTCTACTCGCTGAATGCCTCCAGAACGTCGCCCAGCTCCGAAACCTCAATGACGTCATCTCCGCGGATTGGAGTCAACGTCAGGGCGGCGACCGGGGCCACCGAGCAAATAGGGAAAGGTTTCGGGTCAAACACCTAAGGATGGACGACGAAGGTCGGCAGGCGATGGCCAAGACCTGCTGCGTTCGCTACCGCCCGCCCGCATCTAACTCGCGCTCACGTTTTCCGCTGGTCGAGCTCGCGGAGAATGACCTGTACCTCGATCACGTCCCAGCCTCCCCCGCCTTGAGGATCACGTCGCGCGGAACGCCCGCCGCGAGCGCCTCGGCAATCGTCGCTCGCCACCGC
Organism: uncultured Actinomycetes bacterium; assembly: GCA_963770595.1. GTDB lineage: Bacteria > Actinomycetota > Thermoleophilia > Gaiellales > Gaiellaceae > GMQP-bins7. Next base: position 567,083 of record CAVYQG010000001.1, read on the forward strand.
GTGTCCGCGCCCTTACGGAAACGCGTCGCCGTCTCCAACGCCTTCGTGAGGTCATGCTGCCGCTGGACATCGTCGGCCAATGTCAAGCCGCTAGATGGCCGTTCGGGACGTGCCCGGCTATCGGTCACCGTCGTGCGAGTCGACATCGAGGCTCAAGATGAGGGAGCCCGCCGATTCCGACCGTGCGACCACGACCCATCGCTGGCCGCGGACGGTGACACGCTGCCCCACCTCCCACTGCCGCATGGCCGAGTCGGTGCCAAGCCAGTAGTACTCACGCCCTTCGAGGAAACTGATGGTCACGACACTCTGGGGCTCGTTCAACCGCTCGGGTTCACTGACTGTCATCGCATCGCTCGAGAGTGCTAGAGTTTGCTGACACGAAACATACGATAAGAAAGTCATGTGTGTCAAGTCCTGAAACAAACAACAGGTGGCACTTCCTCACAAGCCACACGCAGGTTCTCCTCGCTATTCAGCGCGATCCCGACGCGCGTCTTCGTGACGTTGCGATCACCGTCGGAATTACGGAGCGTGCGGCTCAGAGGATCGTCAACGACCTCGTGGAGGCTGGGTACGTGGAGCGGGAGCGTGTCGGGCGGCGGAATCGCTATGTCGTCAACACGCGAGGACGCATGAGGCACCCCGAGCAGCTCGAGCATGAAATTGGTGAGCTGCTCGAGGTCTTGCGCTCCGAGAAGTGAGATCGGCGTTGCTTCGGCGCAGCGAGAATAGGCGAGCCGCCGCAATCAGGATCACGCCCCTCTCGAGCTCGGTCGACATGATGGCCCTTCGGGACGGCTCCCATGACCGTCCTGCCCGCCGCGAGTTGAGAGCGCGCGGAGATCGAACCGAGACGGTGGCTCGAGGTCGGCTCCAGCGGCACGCCTGAGCACGCCGGCCGACGCTGTGACGGAGGAGGACCGAGCGCCGGAAATGCGCGGAGGGTCGCCCGCATCTCCCGCTGCTCCCGAGCCATTTCCTCGCGCATGCGCTTCTCGGACGGCGCACGAAGCAGGCCCTGAGAGCCCGCTTCGTACAGATGAGTTTCTCGCCCCTAGGACGAGCGAACTACGCCCCGAGGGTACAGACCGCCCCCGACGACGGACGCTTTGCTAGCCAATCGCTTACCATCACCGCCCCCGGCCGCGACGATCCTCGCCAGTCCATAGAAAAACCCGCCGTTTCCAGCGGGTTTCGGTGAAGCGGATGAAGGGACTCGAACCCTCGACCTTCTGCATGGCAAGGAGGATGCGCGAGATGACCGGAGCGGACACGAGCCGACAGATTGGCTCTAGCGCTCGGACTCTCGCCGGCTCCTCGTGACAGGTTCTGCCTGGAACCGACAGCCAAAGCTAGCCACAACGCTAGCCGCACGAGATGACCCACGTTCCGGCCGCGCGGCGGAGGTCGCAACACTGGTGAGGCAGATCGACGCGATCCGGGGTGGGCCTCGGCGGACGGACGTCCGTCTCTCAAGCATGTTGACACCGTCATACTGTGCTGTGAGAATCGCGACGCGCTCCAGGGTGCGGTGGACTCACTGCGGAAGGGGAGACGCGTGCTCACCGGTGCTCGGTATCGGCTTTTCAAGTGCGGCGTCGCCGCTCTCGTGTTTTCGCTTCTCGTGCTTGCGTACGCAGAGCCAGCGTTGACGGGAAAGGGGGAACAGAAGACTTTCGTCGAGAAGATCGTGATCGACGAGACGAGGTTTGACGGACTCACGTCTGCCTTCTGCGGATTACCGGTCGAGCTCCACGAACAAGCGCATCTCAACAGCGTTGTTGTGTCCCCGAGGGATGAGCACTTTCGATTCACGCTGAGTGGGCCGACCACGTATACCTTGACCAACCTGGATACGGGGGTCAGGGTCGAGGCTCTCAACACCGTCAGCTTTCACGACGCGTTCAGGACCGGAGCACAGAGCTCCAGAAGCGTCTTCTGGTCAGCCGGCCTGAACTACCGCGTAAAGACGCCCGAAGGTACGTTCACCTCGGCAGGCTCCTCCGCGTTGGGCGTGCAAGTGACGTTCGACGAGGGCACCGAGGTGCCGTCGATCGACGTCTTCGGGCACCTCTTCACGCCCCACTTTCTGCACTTCTACCCGATGGTGTGCGTCTTTCTCGGTGCAGTCGACTCCGACAACGACTTTCTGCCGGACGATCAAGGTATTCGCACGGAGGCTGCCTTCGGCTCCGACCCGCAACGCGCGGATACGGACGGCGACGGCTACCTCGACGGGATCGAGGTCGCGAACGAGACGAGCCCCACCGATCCGAGCAGCCACCCGGCACAGGCGATCGGGCACGTCGACAAGGACGGCGATCTCCTGGCCGACGGCGAGGAACTGCTGTTCATCGGCACTGACCCGAGGAACCCGGACACCGACGGGGACGGCTATCTCGACGGGCCCGAGTGGGGGATCTATGGAACTGACCCGACCGACCCGGAGAGCCACCCGTAGTGTCCAGCGGCCGTAGGACGGCCGGGCCTGCCGCCTAGATTTCACGGACCCCTCCGCGGGCCGGTGTGGGGGCCTGAGAGTCAGGGGTACCGGAAGCCGGCTAGCGCAAGCGGCGCGAAAGCGGCGGCGGCAATTGCAATGGTGGTCGACATGACGATGAGGCGAGCGATCATGTGAGGCTCCTTGGTGAATGGACGACCCGTGTCGTCCGTTGTCAGGAGGATCGACCCAAGCACTTGGCATCCGCTTGACGCTCGCTAGATCTGGCGGCTCGCCCGCTTCGCGAGGCTCGCCGTGACCTTCGCGACGTCCCGCAGTCCAGGAGCCCCCTCACTCAGATACACCGCCTCACCTCCGGCTCAGCCCTCGGAGACTCAATGACAGGGCTCGAATCGCGACCATGGCTTATTGAAAAACCCGCCGTTTCCAGCGGGTTTCTCGAAGCGGATGAAGGGACTCGAACCCTCGACCTTCTGCATGGCAAGCAGACGCTCTAGCCAACTGAGCTACATCCGCGAGGTCGGTCGAGTATAGCCGCGGCTCGTCGCGACCTTCCGGGGCTAGTCGCGGCCGTACGGTGCGGTGAGGGAGGTCTCCGCGAGGACGTGCGGCTCGATCGCGGTGTCGAACTCGGCGCGCGTCGCTCCCGGGGCGAGGTCCATCGCCGCGTGGAGCGCGACGAGGCGGAACACGTACTCGTGCTCCTCGCCCGGGGGCGGGCACGGGCCGGCGTAGCCGACGCGGCCGAAGTCGTTCTCGCCCTGCATCAGCGCCCTGGGGCTGGCCATCTGCGGCTCCGGGCCGATCGCGTTCGGGAGCGAGTCGAGCTCCGGGTCGAGGCCGTAGACGAGCCAGTGCGTGAACGTGCCCTCCGGCGCGTCGGGATCCTCGACGACGAGCGCGAGCTCCTGTGCGTCCTCCGGCACGCCGCTCCAGGCCAGCGTCGGGGAGACCTCCTCCCCGTCGCAGGTGAAGAAGACCTCGATCGGCTCGCCGTCCGCGACCGCGCTGTCCTCGGTGAAGCCGAACTCCGGGCCACCGCTCCCGCCGCAGCCGGCGCAGACGACCAGCGCGGCCGCCGCGAGCAGCCGAGCCGTCATGCCTCGGCCCGGTCGAGCGCCTCGTTCACGAGGCTGTCCGCGAGCTCGTTCGACTCGCGCCGGACGGCGCGGTAGCGCACCTTGCCTATCCCGCGCGCGAGGCGCGACGCCTCGAGCGAGAGCTCCTGGAGCGCGCGGTTCTTCACCTTGTACTCGCCGCGCATCTGCTTGACCATCAGCTCGGAGTCGGAGACGACCTCGAGCTCGTCGACTCCGACCTCGGCCGCCCGCTCCAGGCCGGCGACGAGCGCGCTGTACTCGGCGACGTTGTTCGTCGCCACGCCGATCGTCTCGCCGCGCGCGTCGAGCACCGTCCCGTCCTCGGCCTCCAGCACGAAGGCGTACGCGGCCGGGCCGGGATTCCCGCGCGAGCCGCCGTCGGTGAAGAGCGTCGCCTTCATGCGTCGAGCAGCGGATAGACGTCGTACGCCGGCTCCTCGTACGGGTGGGCGAGCACGAGCGCGACGATCGCGTCCCGGACCCTGCCCTCGGGCACGACGGTCTCGACCCGGAGCTCGGGCACGCGCTCCTCCCTCCCGCTCTCGCCGACCGCCGGAGCGGTGCCCTCGCCGCCGAGGAACGTCCCCGTCCCCGCCGCGTACCAGGAGCAGCGCTCGTACTCACCGATCCGGCCGCCCCCGGCCTCGAACACCGCCTCACGCGTCGCGTCGAGCGCCGCTTCCGGCACGAACCAGACGAGCTTGACCCGACTCAGATCTCCTCCTCGACCGCCGCAGGCCGGTCGGTCGAGTCCCCGGTGTTCGGCGTCCCGACCGGCTCGATGAGGAGCACGTGCGCCTCGTCGTCCGCCTTCGGGCAGTGCTCGACGCCGCGCGGGACGACGAAGAGCTCGCCCGGCCCGAGCACGACGTCGCGGTCCCGGAGCTGGATCGTCAGCTCGCCGGCGAGGACGAGGAAGAGGTCGTCGGTGTCCGGGTGCGAGTGCCACACGAACTCCCCGCGCGTCTTGGCGACCTGGACCTTGTTGTCGTTGTAGTACGCGACGATCTTCGGCGCGAACGCCTCGCCGAACGTGGCGAGCTTGTCGGCGAGCGTGACCTTCTCGGCGACCGGGCCAGGCAAGCCCGCCCCTACGTGTTGTCGATCTGGGCCCGCTGGAGCGTGCCCGAGTAGTCGACGTAGACCGACTTCCACTCGGTGAAGACGTCGAGTGCGGCCTGTCCCGCCTCCCGGTGGCCGTTGCCGGTCTCCTTGACTCCGCCGAACGGGAGGTGCACCTCGGCTCCGATCGTGCCCGCGTTGACATACGTGATTCCGGCCTCGAGGTCGCGCATCGCGCGGAACGCGCGGTTGACGTCGCGCGTGAAGATCGAGGAGGAGAGCCCGTAGCGGATGCCGTTCGAGACGCGGATCGCCTCGGCCTCGTCCGCGACCGAGATGAGCGAGAGCACGGGGCCGAAGATCTCCTCCTGCGCGATCCGCATGCCCGGCTTCACGTCGCCGAAGATCGTCGGCCGGTAGTAGAAGCCCTTCGCGAGGTCGCCGTCGTCCGCGATCTCGCCGCCCGTGAGGAGCGTCGCGCCGTCGTCGAGCCCGATCTGGCGGTAGGAGTGGATCTTGTCGAGAGCGGACTGGTTGATGACCGGGCCGACGTCGGTGTCGTCGTCCCAGCCGACACCGAGGCGAAGGCCCTCGGCGCGCTCGACGAGCCGAGTCGACAGCTCGTCGTACAGGCTCTCGTGGACGATCACCCGGCTCGCGGCCGTGCAGCGCTGCCCCGAGGTCCCGAAAGCCGACCAGACGATGCCGTCGACCGCGAGGTCGAGGTCGGCGTCGTCCATGACGATGATCGCGTTCTTGCCGCCGAGCTCGAGGTGGACGTGCTTGAGGCCCTCGGCGGCGGCCTCGAGCACCTTGACGCCCGTCTCGCGCGAGCCCGTGAGCGAGATCACGCGCACGTCGGGGTGGCGCACGAGACGCTCGCCGACGGCGCCGCCTCCGCCGTGGACGATGTTCACGACGCCCTTCGGGACGCCGGCCTCGAAGAGGAGCTCGACGAAGCGCTGGCCGAGCGCGGGCGTGTCCGTCGCGGGCTTGAACACGACGGTGTTCCCGGCCACGAGCGCCGGCGCGATCTTCCAGGACGGGATCGCGATCGGGAAGTTCCACGGGGTGATGACGCCGATGACGCCGATCGGCTGGCGGATCGACATCTGGAACTTGTCGCGGAGCTCCGAGGGGGTCGTCTGCCCGAAGAGGCGCCTTCCCTCGCCGCCCATGTAGTAGCTCATGTCGATCGCTTCCTGCACGTCGCCGCCGGCCTCGGCCCTGCACCTTCCCCATCTCGTGCGTCATGAGGTCGGTGAGCTCGTCCTTCGCCTCGACGAGGAGCTGCGCGAAGCGGAACAGGATCTCGCCGCGCTTCGGCGCCGGCACGAGCCGCCAGTCCTCGAACGCCTCCTTGGCGGCCGCGACCGCGCGGTCGACGTCGTCCGCGCCGGACTTCGGGAAAACCCCGATCAGCTCGCCGTCGGCAGGGCTGGTGGACTCGAACGTCTCCCCGGAGGCGGCGTCCACCCACTCGCCGCCGATGGAGTTCTGGAACTGCTTCGTCGTCGTCGCCATGGGGTCAGTCTAGTGAGCAGAGGACGTACACTCGGCTCATGGCCAAGCAGGATCCGACGCCGACGTACCCGTGCATGGCGCCGCCTCCGGGCTCCCGGCTCGTCCACGAGCCCGGTGACGAGCGCGGCCCGGGAGCACCGCCGAGACGGCTACGCCGGCTCGTGACGAGGCTTCGAGCGAAGCGCCGCTAGCGGGCGACTTCCGGGACGACGCGGCCCTGCTCGTCGAGCGCCCCGTTCCAGGACGTGAACGCGCTCTCGATCTCCTCGACGTCGGCTCCGCGGTCGGCGAGGCGGATCGGAGTCGTCGACTCGGGCATCACGCGGTACTGGTACCAGGTGATCTCCCAGGCGAAGGTCAGCACGACCTCGCTGTTGACGCCGGAGAGCGGGACGATCGAGACGAGCGGCGGGCCGAGCGCCTTCGCGACGCCCTCGATCGTGCGTCGGAAGAGGCTCGCGTTGAAGAGGTCGGCCGCCTCGACGAGCGCGGCCTCGGAGTCGGAGAGGCGCCTCAGCACGGGCTCCGGCACGACCGGCGCGGGCTCGCCGTTGGAGACACCGAGGAGCTGGGCCCAGCGCGGGCGGCGACGGCGCGCGTGCGGGGAGAGCGCGCGTGACATCGGGCCGCCTTCGCGCACCCACCCGAACTCGAGCGCGACGTCCTGGCAGAGCGGGCACACGTCCACGAACTCGACGCCGTCGGGCGAGAAGCGCACCGTGTACTCCCCCTGCAGCAGGGTCCGCTCGCAGACCGAGCACGAGCGGTGGACGGTCGACTTCGTCACCCGCATCGCGCGGACCCTAGCACCACCCGGTGCTTATCCACAGCTGTGGACAAGACGAGGCGAAGCGGGTGACAGTCACCAGAGGTGACAGTCACCGGGCGGTGTCAATGCGTGGCTGGCGGCCTCGCGCTCGCGCTTCGTCTCGTCGATGATCTTCTGCGCGACGTGTGACGGCACTTCCTCGTAGCGCAGGAAGTGCATCGAGTAGTCGCCGCGGCCGCTCGTCATCGACGTCAGCGACTGCGCGTACGTCAGGAGCTCGGCCATCGGTACCTCGGCACGGATCGCCGTCATCCCGCCGAGCGGCTCCATGCCGTGGAGCCGACCGCGGCGCGAGTTGAGGTCGCCGTTCACCGCGCCGACTACATCGTCCGGGACCGTGACCTCGAGCTCCATGATCGGCTCGAGTAGAACAGGGTCCGCCGCCAGGTACGCGTCCTTCCAGGCCATCGAGCCGGCGATCTTGAACGCCATCTCCGACGAGTCGACGGCGTGCGCCGAGCCGTCCACCAGCTCCACCCGCACGCCCTGAACGGGCGCACCCGCGAGCTCCCCGTGGTGCATGGCCTCCTGGATGCCCTTGTCGACGGCGGGCCGGAACCCCTGCGGGATGACGCCGCCGACGATCTTGTCGACGAACTCGTACTCGCCCTCCGGGAAGGGGTAGACGACGATCGTCGCGTCGCCGAACTGGCCCCGCCCGCCCGTCTGCTTCTTGTACCTCGCGTGCGCGCGGGCTTCCTTGCGGATCGTCTCGCGGTACGGGACGCGCGGCGGATGGAGCTCGATGTCGACGCCGAAGCGGCGCTTGGCGCGCTCGAGCGCGACCTCGACGTGCATCTGGCTCATGCCCGAGAGGATCTCCTCACCGGTCTGCTGGTCGCGGCGCATGCGCAGCGTCTGGTCCTCCTCCGCGAGGCGGCGAATCGAGGTTGCGACCTTCTCCTCGTCGCCCTTCGACTTCGGCGTGATCGCGAAGCTCATGACGGGCTCCGGATAGCCGAAGTCGGGCACCTCGATCGCGACCTCCTTGTCGGCGAGGAGGTCGCCCGTCTGCGCGTCCTTGAGCTTCGCGACGGAGCCGAGGTCGCCCTCGCCGAAGTCGAGCGCGGCGTGGTGCTCCTTCCCCTGGAGGTCGAGGAGCGTTCCCATGCGCTCCTTGCCCTTCGAGCGGAGGTTCACGAGCGTCGTGTCCGCTGTGACCGTGCCCTTGAGCACGCGGAAGAGGTTGATGCGGCCGGCGAACGGGTCGGCCACGGTCTTGAAGACGAACGCGGCGATCCCCGCGCCGTCCACGTCGATCGGCGAGCCCTTCTTCGCGGGCGACGGCACCCCCTCGACGAGAAGGTCGAGCAGGGCGTGCGTGCCCAGGTTCTTCGTCGCGACACCGCACGCCACCGGGAACACGTCGCCGCTCGTCACCGCCGCCTTGAGCGCCGCGGCGACCTCGTGCGCGTCGAGCTCCTGCCCGTCGAGATAGCGCTCCATGAGCCCCTCGTCGGTCTCGACGACGGCGTCGAGCAGCTTCTCGCGGTACTCGGCGGCGAGCTCCGCCAGCTCGTCCGGGATCGGCCCCGGCTCGCCCTCCTTGGCGCCCTCGGGGCTCGTGTAGGCGCACATGTGCAGCACGTCGACGATCCCTGTCAGCTCGTGCTCGGAGCCGATCGGGACGTGCACGGCGACGCACTTGGTGGAGAGCCCGCTGCGCAGCGCCTCGAGCGTTCGGAAGAAGTCGGCGCGCTCCCGGTCGAGCATGTTGACGAACACGACGCGCGCGAGACCGAGCTCGTCCGCGAGCTTCCAGGCGCGCGAGGTACCGACCTCCACCCCCATCACGGCCGAGACGGTCACGAGCGCGCCCTCGACGACGCGCGCAGCGCAGCGCAGCTCACCCTGGAAGGCCGGGTCGCCGGGCACGTCGATCAGGTTGACCTTCCGGTCCTGCCACTCCGTGTGCTCGAGCGACATGGAGATGGACAGCTGCCGCTTGTGCTCGTCCTCGTCCGCGTCCGAGACGGTCGTGCCGGCCTCGACGGTGCCGAGGCGATTGATCTTCCCGGTCTGGTAGAGGAGAGCCTCGACGAGCGACGTCTTCCCGGTGCCGCGATGACCGACGACGGCGACGTTGCGGATCCTGGCGCTCTCGGGCATGGGCGGGCTCTCCTCCTCGGTGCTTTGGGTTCCGGCCGAGAAGCTTAGTCACCGGCGCTATGGAGTCTGCGCGGCTTCCTTCGCACGGAGTCGCGCCGCCTCTCGCACGACCTTCGTGCGCATATCGGCGGGAACCTGCTGGCTGATTCCGACGACGCCGACCGCGTCTTCGCGCGGAGACGAGATGCAGGGTCGGCTATGCGCCCGAGTGCTCGCGCTGCGCGCCCGCGAGGTGCGCCTTCAGGCGCAGGATCGCCTTCGTATGGAGCTGTGAGACGCGCGACTCCGTGACGCCGAGGACCTCTCCGATCTCGCGCAGCGTCAGCTCCTCGTAGTAGTAGAGCGTCACGACGAGCTTCTCCCGCTCGGGGAGGATCGAGATCGCCTCCGCGAGCGCCTCCCGTACCTCGGTCAGCTCGAGCGAGAGCTCCGGGTCCGGGCCGGACTCGTCCTCGATGGTGTCGATCAGGGCGATCTGGTCGCCGCCGCCCGCAGGCGACCACAGCTCGTCGAGCGCGGCGACGGACGAGCGCGAGATCTCGTGCAGGCTCTCCTCCAGCTCGTCGTGCGTGACGCCGAGCTTCTTCGCGATCTCCTCGTCGGTCGGAGCGCGCATCAGCTCCTTCTCGAGCGTGCCGATCGCACGCTCGATCTGGCGGGCGCGCGTGCGGACCGAGCGCGGCACCCAGTCGAGGGAGCGCAGCTCGTCGATGATGGCGCCGCGAATCCGTGCCATCGCGAACGTCTCGAACTTGATCTCGCGGTCGGGATCGAAGCGCTCGATCGCGCCGATGAGGCCGAGCAGGCCGTACGAGACGAGGTCCTGCTCGTCGACGTGCGCAGGGAGGCTCGCGCCGACGCGGCCCGCGACGAACTTGACGAGCGGCGCATAGGTGAGGATCAGCCGGTCGCGCAGCTGCTGGTCGCCCGAACGTCGGTACTCGAGCCAGAGCGTCTGAGTCTGATCCACCGCAGCCACGGAAGGACAATACGCCGCGGAACGGCGGATTCCTCAGTTGCGGCGGCGACGGAGCGCGCGCCTCGCGAGGTCACCCATCCACGCCGCGAGCGCCGCCGCAGCCAGCGCGATGACCCACGCGCTGCCGCCCTCGAGCGCGGAGAAGACCGCGACGAGCCCGAGCCCGACGGCGAGCACCGCGAAGAGGACCCCGAGCGCCCGCCGGTGCACGCGAAAGAGGGTAGCGCCGGGCGCGGCTACACTCGACCCGCAGCCCAGGGGCGTAGCTCAATTGGTAGAGCACCGGTCTCCAAAACCGGGGGTTGCAGGTTCGAGTCCTGTCGCCCCTGTTGGCTCCGAGTCGGTCGCGTCCAGGTGATTGCGAACCTGCCCGGGCGGGTGAGCGGCAGTCGGGCAGACAGCACGAAGCCCGGCCGTACGGCCGGGCTTCGTTGTCTCGGTGACCGCGTCTCTACCGGAAGCGCGCGACGAGATCGCGCTGAGGCTGAGTCGCCTGCTGCCGCGACTGCGCCGGAGCCGGCGGGTTCGGGACGCCGGGGAACAGATCGCCGCCGATCGTCGGGATGAACTGCGGCGGCACACGGACCTCGGTCGCCTGCTCGTAGTCGTAGGCATAGCCGAGCAGCTCCGGCTCGGCCCAGCGGCCGCCGATGAACGTGATCCCGATCGGCAGTCCCGCGATGTAACCGGCCGGGACCGTGATGTCGGCGTAGCCGGACACCGCAGCCGCCGACGACGAGCCCACGAAGTACTCGAAGTGGCCGTCGAGATCGCCCTCGGTCGGATCGTCGTTCGTCGGCCAGGCCGGACCGTTCGTCAGGCCGATGATCGCGTCGAGGTCGTTCGCAGCCATGAGGTCGTCGATTGCGTCCTGAACGGGCGGCGTCGTCGACTCCCGGAGGGCAGTGCAAGCGGCGTCACGGCCGTTGGTGGCCTCGGCGAGCTCGAAGACGAGGTCGTTCCAGGGGCCCTCACGCTCGGGGTGGGCCTGATTGAAGGCGATCAGCTCGGCGAGCGTCTGCGGGTACGCAGTCGCCCGACACCGGGTTCGTGCCATCGACGTAGGTCTCGAGGTACGTCGCGATGTCGGTCTTGAACTCGCACAGGAGCGCCGGGAACTCGTTGGCGGTCGCCGACAGGTCGAGGTCGGCCCCGTCGATCACGGTCGCACCTTCGCCCTCGAGCGCGTCGATCACGTCGTCGAGGATCGGCTCGACGACCGGGCCCACCAGCCCCGGGTCGTAGGTGCCGGCGCGCCAGACGCCGATTCGAGCGCCGTCGAGCGCATCGTCGTCGAGGAACTGGGTGTAGTCGGTGAAGGCGTTGCCGGCCTGAGCGCCGGTCGCCGGGTCGTCCGGGTCGACGCCGGTCGCTGCGCCGAGGAGTACGGCCGCGTCGGTGACGTTGCGCGCCATCGGGCCGGCCGTGTCCTGGTCGGCGCTGATCGGGATGACGCCCGCGCGGCTCCACAACCCGAGTGTCGGCTTGATCCCGACGACGCCGTTGGCGCCGGACGGGCAGACGATCGAGCCGTCCGTCTCCGTGCCGACGGCCGCGACCGCGAGATCGGCAGCCGCGACGACACCGGAGCCGGAGCTCGAGCCGCACGGGTTGCGATCGAGGACGTACGGCATGTTCGTCTGGCCACCGATGCCGCTCCAACCGCTCGACGACGGGCCGGACCGGAAGTTGGCCCACTCGGAGAGGTTTGCCTTGCCGAGGATGACCGCGCCTGCGGCCTTCAGCCGCTGCACGAGGAACGCGTCGTCGGGCGTGCTCCCGGCGAGCGCCCAGGATCCGGCTGTCGTCGGCATGCCGGTCGTGTTGATGTTGTCCTTGACGATGATGGGAATCCCGAGCAGCGGACGGTTGTCGCCGTTCTTTCGCGCCTTGTCGGCCGCCCGTGCGTCGGAGTGGGCATCCGGGCTGATCGTGATCACTGCGTTGAGGTGCTCGAGCTGCTTGATGCGCCGGATGTAGAACTTCGTCAGCTGGATGGACCCGATCTCGCGCGAGTCCATCAGCTCCTGGAGCTCCGGGATCGTCGTCGCGTCGACGTCGATACCGAGGAATGTGGTGTCCGTCGGGTCGGCCGCAAGTGCACCGGCTACCCCGAGCAAGAGGGCCACCAGGGTCGTCAGAACGAGAGAACGCCGTAGTCGGCTACTCATCGCGTGACCTCCACGGATCGAGGTGGGGTGGACGATGGGATCGCAGGGTGGGTACCGGCGATCTGGGGGCTGAAGTCTATACCCGTCCCGCTGTCAAGTCAGCGGCGGCCCGGGGTCAGCCCGCGAGGTGGCGGCGGATGAGGTCGTCGATCTCGCGGCCGGTCGCTCTGCCGTCGATGCGCCCGACGACCTTCCTTTCCTTGATCAGGACGAGCGAGGGCGTCTCGGTGACCGCGAGCTGCCGCGTCACGTCGGGGTGCTCGTCGACGTCGAGGTCGACCACGCGCAACCGCGCCTTCTGCGTCACCTTCACCCAGGCGACGAGGCTCTCCATCTTCCGCGACGCGCCGCAACGGCGTCCGCGGGCGAAGACGAGCGCGGGAAGTGCTGCCTGTCTCTTCACCCGAGAGGGGTGCCCTTCATCGCGACTCGCGAAACGGCGTTTCGCCCGCTGCCGCGCCGGGAATCCACGAGGAACCAGAACCCGAGGAGGACAGATGACGCATGAAACCGTGAGCGAGGCGATGACACCCGAGCCCACCTCGATCGAGAGTGGCGCCGACGCCGTGGAAGCTGCGAGAACGATGGCTGCCGAGGACGTAGGGTCGCTGCCCGTCGTCGAGAACGGCGAGCTCGTCGGCATGGTCACCGACCGCGACCTGGTGCTCCAGGTGCTCGCCCGAGACGTCGACCCGCACAAGGTCACCGTCGCGGACGTGTGCACGAACGCGCCTGTCGTCGCGAGCCCGCACGAGGCCCTCGACGAAGCCCTCCAGCGCATGGCGACCGCCCAGGTCCGGCGACTCCCGGTGGTGGACGACGGGCGGCTGGTCGGGATCCTCGCGCAGGCCGATGTCGCCCGGAACGCCGGCGACGCCTCGACGGGGCACCTCGTCGAGCAGATCTCGCGCGACTGAGACGCGCGGCCGCCGGGCTCAGCCGGAGCGCGGCGCCTCGATGCTCAGCTCGAGCCACTCGCCGCCGTCTCGCTCGACAGTGCGGACGGCGTCGACGAGTGGCTCGAGCACACGCGAAAGCGCCGGATCGGCACCGGATCCGCGCTCGACCGGGCCGACGGCGATGGCGAGAGCGTCGCCGCCGGCGTCCACCTCGACCGTGAGCTCCCCGTCGGCGCAGGCTCCGAGCGCGCTCACGAGCGCGAGCTGCAGGTCATCCATCCGCTCGTACGGGAGCTCGACCCTGTTGCCGATTCCACCGAGCACGAGCGTGACGACGCTTCGATAGCGGTCACCGGACGGGATCGTGAGCCGGATGACGTCACTCACCAGTGTGCTCGTCTCTGTGCCACGGCTGCACATTCGCCTACACTCGCCCGCGTGGCAAGGGCCGGCGACCTGGTGGTCACGATCTCGACGCTCGAGGGCGGGGGCTCACTCGTCACGGCGGCCGGCGAGCTCGACCTCGCGACCGTGCCGGATCTCGAGGACACGCTCGAGCGTGCCGACCCCGCGGGCCGCCTCGTGCTCGACCTGTCCGGACTCACGTTCCTCGACTCGTCAGCGCTCCGCCTGTTGATCGCGACGATCAGGCGCGTCGACGAGGCGGGCGGCTCGATCAGCCTCGTCGCGCCGGAGCCGGGAGTCGCACGGGTGCTGGAGATCGCGGCCATCGACAAGATGGTGGCCGTGCACACGTCGCTGGACGACGCTCTCTAGGGACCGAGCGCCGCCAGCGCTGCGGCTCGTCCGTCGTCGATCGTGAACACGCGATCGAGGAGGGTGATCTCGATGAGGCGCCGGACCTCGGGGCTGGGCCCGGCGAGGCGCAGCTCGCGGCCGTCCGCCTGCATGCGCCTGAGCCCGCCGAGCAGCACGCTGAGGCCCATCGAGTCGACGAACGTCACCTCGGAGAGGTCGAGCACGAGAGCGCTCGCCCCGCCGTCCGCAGCAGCGGCGAGTCGGCTACGGAGCTCGTCGGCCACGTACAGGTCGATGTCGCCGTACGGCGCCAGGACGACCACTCCCCCATGCGCCAGCTGCTCCTCTATCCGGAACTCGTCGACGGTGCCCGTATGTGCTCCAGACTCGTGCACACGGGACGCGTACCCCGTCGCAATGCGGCTCAAACCCAGTCCGCCGCCGTTTGTCGGATGCCCGCCGCGGGTACCCAGGTGCGGTCGGCGACATTCGGGCCGGCACTCAGCGAAAGGAGCAGTCATGGGCATCAGTCTCAGCATCTTCCTCGTCGCGGTCGGCGCCATCCTCACGTGGGCCGTCTCGGCCGAGGTATCCGGGGTCGACATCAACGCGGTCGGCGTCATCCTCATGATCGTCGGCATCGTCGGCTTCGTCGTCTCGCTGATCTTCTGGTCGAGCTGGGGCGGGTTCGGCGCACGCGAAGCCGGAGGCGGCCAGAACACGACCATCGTCGAGCGCGATCGCGCCGCGTAGCGATGGGGATCATCGGCTGGATCGTTCTCGGGCTCCTCGCCGGTCTGATCGCGCAGGCGGTCATGCCCGGCGAGCGGGGCACGGGGCTGATCCTCACGACGGTTCTGGGGGTCGTCGGTGCCATGCTCGGAGGCTTCATCGCCACCGCGCTCGGCTTCGGTGACCCCGTCGACGAGTTCTTCGACCTGAGCACCTGGGTCGCCGCCGTCGCCGGTGCGCTCGGGATCCTCGTCGTCTGGAACGCGATCCGCGGCAGGCAACTCGCGTAGGGAGTCGGGGCCGGCCGGGCGACTCCGCCGGCCCCGTCCACCTACCCTCACCGGATGCACCGGATCCGGATCGACGTCGAAGCCGACTACGTGGTGCTCGTCGCCGAAGGCGAGCTCGACGCATTCGTGGCGCCCGAGCTCAGCGACGGGCTCGCGAAGACGGCGACGGCCCGCGCTACGGTGCTCGACCTGCGAGCGGTGTCGTTTCTCGACTCGACCGCGCTCGGCATCCTCGTCCGGGCGGTCCGCGAGATCCGGGAGCGCGGAGCCGAGGCCCGGGTCGTCCTTCCCGGAACGCCGCGCGCCGGATCTTCGAGATCACATCGCTCGACCGGGTGCTCCCCCTGGCTGCCTCTCGCGAGGAGGCCGTCGCCGAGCTGTCGCGCGTCCTTGAGACCTAGACTGGGGTAACCGCGAGGTACTTCGTCATGTGGACGACGGTGCCGCGGCCGTCCTCGCCGGCGCGCACGTCGAGCTCGTCCACGATCGCCCGGATGATCGCGATCCCGAGGCCGCCCTCGAAGGCCTCGAGCGCGTCCGCGACGACGCTCGGGAGCTCCTCGTCGGGCTCCGCGTCGAGACCGGCGCCGTCGTCCTCGACGAGCATCTCGAGCCGATCGTCCCGGACCAGGTAGACGACGCGCACGGAGCCCGAGCCGGAGTCGTACGCGTGGCGAACGGCGTTCCCGCAGGCCTCGGTCACCGCGAGTTTGAGGTCGGCGACGATCTCGTCGTCGAGCGAGAGACCGCGTGCGAGACCGGAGAGCGCCAGCCGCGCGAGCAGCAGGTAGTCGGGCTTCGCCGGGAAGGTGAGCCGGACCGTGGCGTCAGGCATCGTCCGTCGCCACCTGCTCGATGCGACCCTGCATGACCGCGAGCGCCCGCCTGAGCAGGCGCGACACGTGCATCTGGGAGATGCCGATCTCGGCCGCGATCTGCGACTGCGTCAGCTCCTCGAAGAACCTGAGCTCGACGATGCGGCGCTCGCGCTCGTCGAGGGCGTCGAGACCGGCCGCGACGAGCGCGCCGTCCTCGACCTCCGCGAACCCCGAGTCCTCCGAGCCGAGCACCTCCTCGAGCGACCCCTCCTCGCCGTGCTCGAACGGCGCGTTCAGCGAGCGCGTCGAGTAGGCGTTCGCGGAGTCGAGGGCGTCGATGACGTCCTCCTCCTCCGCGCCCGTCGCGTGCGCGAGCTCTGCGATCGTGGGCGAGCGTCCGAGCTCGGTCGTCAGGTCGTCGAGGACGCGCGACAAACGCACGCTCAGCTCCTTCAGCCGGCGCGGCACGTGCATCGCCCAGGCCTTGTCCCGGAAGTGCCGGCGAATCTCGCCGACGATCGTCGGCACCGCGTAGCTCGAGAACTCGACGCCACGGTCCACGTCGAAGCGGTCGACCGCCTTGATCAGCCCGAGCGCTCCCGACCTGCACGAGGTCCTCGAGCGGCTCGCCGCGGCCGGCGTAGCGGAGGGCGAGCGCGCGGACGAGCGGCATCGCCTCCTCGAGCGCCCGGTCACGGGCCTCGCGGTCTCCCTCGCGGTGGTAGGCCGCGAGGAGCGAGTCGAGGTCTCGCTTCGCCACGACCGTCATCGACCCGCTGCGTCGACGGGGAGCGCGACCCGCAGGTCCAGCCAGAGCTCGTCTCCCGCCGTGCTGGTGTGGATCTCGTCCACGAGCGCGGAGAGTACGCGGTCGGTCGCGGGACGGTCGAATGTCTGCGCCGCGAGCGGCCCCACGGACACCCCGAGCGTTGCAGGGCTCTCCGCCACGGCCAGGGTGAGCGTGTCGCGCGCCGGCGCCTGGAACAGCACGGCGTCGAGCGCCAGCGTGAAGTCGTCGATCCGCTCCGAGTCGAAGCCACGCCGCGCCGCGAGGCCCGCGGTGACGAGCCGTGCGACGGCTCCGGGGTCGGAGGATGGCACCTCGAGCTCGACGGTCACGGAGGCGTCGATGGGCAGCGGCGCAGCTTCGGCTCGGGCCGGAGTCACGCGGCGGGTGTACCCCGCGCGTGCGCCGCGTCAAACCAAGTCGCCGGCAGAGGCGGCCTACGAACGTCCCCCCAGAGCCCGTTGGAGCTCCGCCTTCGTCATCTTCGAGCGCCCGCGGATGCCGCGTCTCCGCGCTTCCTCGTAGAGCTGGTCGCGCGTTCGGCCGCGCGGGCCGCGCCGGTGGCTGCGGATGCCGCCTCGCCGGCCCGACGAGATGTCCGTCTTCGAGAGGCGGGACGGCTGCGCGGCCTCGCCCGAGCGCGCGCGCTCCTTGTTGACCGTACGGGCGGCGATCTCCTGCGCCTCGTCCTCGGACTCCCCGCGCTCGCGCAGCGACGACTTGATGCGCTCGTACTGCCGGGCTCGCTTCGAGCCCTTCTCGACCCCACGTGGAGGCATGTCCGCTCCTTTCGTCGAGAGCCGTTCTGCGGCGGAGTACCCGGCGCCCTGGCGGGCAAACGTTTCGGTCAGGTCGACGACGGGGAAACCACACCTTCGTCAACGAGTTCGAACGAGAGGAGCCTCGAGATGTACATCGGCGGTGGAGTACTCGCACTGATCATCGTGATCCTGCTCCTGATCTGGCTGTTCTAGCGAGGCGGAGCGTGGGCTCCGGCTGAGCCTCTACGAAGGCTCGAGCGTCCTTTCGAGCGTGACCCTGGTTCCGGCTTCACCCGGCTCGATGTGGACGCTCGACATGACGGAGCGCATCAGCCGGAGCCCGAATCCTCGATCCGTCGGCTCTCGCGTGGGCTTCCAGCGGCCGGTGTCCTCGACGACGACGGTGACCTTTCCGTCCTCGAGGGCCGCGCGCACCGTCACGGCGTCGCCGGTCGGCTGCTGGGCGTGCTCGACCGCGTTCGCGCAGGCCTCCCAGGTCGCCAGAACGGTGTCCTGCGCCTGCTCGCGGGTCGCAGGGGAGCCCTCGAGCCAGACGCGGAGCGTGTCGCGGACGAGATCGAGGGAAGCGAGGTCGATCGGGACCTCGAGCAACAGCGGGTCGGGCGCGACGGCAAGGAGCCTGAACGCCAGCAGCGCGACGTCGTCGCCGCGCTCGCTCGTCCCGATCAGCTGCTCGAGCACGTGCTCGACGAGCTGCTCCGGGTGGCGGGGGCCCTCCCGCACGGCGTCGACGAGCAGCGCGAGGCCGCTGTCGATCGAGCGCTCCCGCCGCTCGACCAGCCCGTCCGTGTAGAGGAGGAGCAACGAACCCACCGGAAGCTCGACGACGTCCTGCGTGTACCGGGCCTCCGCGCCGGCTCCGAGCGGCAGGCCGCGCCCTCCTTCGAGCAGCTCGACCCGGCCGTCCGGGAACGCGACGAGGGGCGGCGGATGCCCCGCGGACGCGAACCGGCAGACGCGGGTCGACGGGTCGACGACGGCGTACAGGAGCGTCGCGAAGGTCGTCTCGAGCGACTCCTCGGCGAGACGGCTGAGTCGGGCGAGCGTCGAGGCGGGCTTCATCCGGTCGAAGGCGAACGCGCGCAGGGCGTTCCGGAGCTGCGCCATGGTCGCCGCCGCCTGCACGCCCTTTCCCACGACGTCGCCGACGACGAGGCCGACGCGTCCGTCGGAAAGCGGGATCGCGTCGAACCAGTCGCCGCCGACGTCGAGCTCGGCCGTGCCGGGGAGGTAGCGGGCCGCGATCTGTGCCGACTGCACGCGCGGGAGCGACGTCGGCAGCACGCTGCGCTGGAGCGTCTCGGCGATGGTCTGCTCGGACTCGTAGTGACCCGCGCGATCGAGCGCCTGCGCGGCCTGGCCGGCGAGCGCTTCGACGAACCGGCGCTCCGCCGGCGTGATCGTTCGTGGCCCGACCCAGGAGATCACGAGGAGCCCGTTCGCTCGGCGCCGGGCCACCAGCGGGACGAAGAGGAACGCGTCGTGCTCGAGGCCGTCGAGCATCCGGGCGGCCCGCGGGAAGGCGTCGCGCAGCGCGTTGCTCGTCTCGTAGAACGCGGACTCGCACCGCCTGATCACCTGGTTTCCGGCCGTCGCGTCGTCGAGCGAGATCTCGCGCTGTCGCTCGACGACGTCGTCCGCGTACCCGTGCGAGACGAGCGTCCGCACCAACCGCCGGTCCTCGACGACGAGTGCGACTGCGGTTCCTGCGGCACCCGTCGCCTCGGCCACCGCGCCCGCCAGGACCTCCGCCACATCCGCCCGCGTGAGCGCGTTCGAGAGCTCGGCGGTCATGCCCTGGAGCCGCTCGGAGCGGGTGCGGAGCAGCTGCTCGTCGTCGAAGAGACGGCTGCGCTCGAGGGCCTGGGCCCCGAGGTCACCGGCGATCGCGGCGATCGCGGCGGCGTCCTCGTGCATCGCGTGCTCGCGATCGAAGAGGAAGCTGACCGAGCCGACCACCTTTCCTGCGACACGGAGGGGGACCGCGACCGCGGCGCGCACGTACGGCGTCATCGCGATCGCGTCCGGATAGAGCGACCGCAGCGTCTCGGGATCGCGAACGACGACGCGCGCGGCGCTCGTCACCGCGCGGACGATCGGAGCGTCGACCGTGAGTGGGAGCCTCGTGCCGGGCGCATGCGTCTGCGTGGCGACGGCCTCGGGATCGAGGATGACGAGCTCGTCGCCGTCGAGGAGACCGACCGCTCCCCCGCGGGCCCCGATGATCGGAGGCGTCAGCGCGACGAGCGTATGGGCGACGTCTGCCTGCGTGACCGCCGCCGAGAGCGCCCCGGCCAGCTCCTGCACCGCCTCGAGGTCGCGCACGGATGCCTCGGCTGCGACGGCGGCCGACGCTGCCCGCTCCTGCCCGCGGCGCATCACCAGGCTGATCCAGACGACACCGAGCGCGACGATCAGAGACGCCGCCCACAGCAGCAGCTCGTCGTCCGTGCCGGTGTCGACGGCGACGGCGTCGCCGACGAAGAGCACGTACGCGACCGACCAGGCGATCGCGACGCACACGAGGCCCGGGCCGAACCCCCCGTACCAGACCGCGATCGCGACGGCGCCGACCATGAGCGAGTACACGGGCGTGTCCGAGACGTCCAGGAACACCGCGGCAGCGGCCACGGATCCGATCGCCGCAAGGACGGCGAAGCCGTATCGCGCCGCTGTCGACTTGCTGACCGGCCCGAGGCGATCGACGTCGACCCGCGGTTCCCTGACATTCACGAGCGGAGACCTATCAGACGGCGTCGATCCGGGCTGCGCCCGAGCCCGGCGAGGCTCAGTCCTCGGCGGCGAGCTCGGCGCGCCCGGCGGGCTCTGCGGAGGACTCCTTCCGATACTGGAGGAGCTCGCGACCGATGGCGAACAGCGAGCCTGCGATCGGGATCGCCATCAGCGCGCCCAGGATCCCTGCGAGCTGCGCGCCCACGAGCACGGCGCACAGCACCGCGAGCGGGGACATCTGCACCGTCCTCCCGTACACGAGCGGCTGTAGGACGTGGTTCTCGAACTGCTGGTACGCGATGAAGAAGACGATGACGATGACGCCCCGGATCCAGTCCGTCTCGAGGAGGATCACCGTCGAGACGATGATCGCGGCGACCGTCGCCCCGGCCAGCGGGATGAGGTCGAGGATGGCGACGAGGAGGCCGAGCGCGATCGCATACTCGCTCCCGAGCCCGAGCAGGACGAGGGTCGACACCACGCCGGCGACGAGGCTGATGAGGAGGTTGCCGGAGACGTAGCCGCTGATCGTCCGGTAGATGTCGCGCCCCACGCGCTCGTAGCGTACGCGGGTCGTGTCGGGGAGCAGCGCGAGCCCGCGGTCGATCGTCCGCGGGCCCTCGAGGAGCATGAAGTACGTGAGGAAGATGATCGTGACGATGCCGACGATCACGGTCACGATGCTCCGGACGACGTCCAGCACGCCCGCGCTGAGGCCGAGCACGCCCGCAGCGCCCTGGTCCTCGATCGCCGCGCGGATGCGGTCGACGAGCTGGTAGTCGTCCTGGAGGAAGCCGAGCGGGCCGCGCCCCGCGACGAGGTCGTCCGCGATGTCGGGGATGGCCTCGATGAAGTCCGTCACCTGATCGACGAGCGGTGGGATGACGAGGAAGCCGATCGCGGTCAGCACGAGCAGCGCGAGCGCGAAGACGAGCGAGGCGGCCCAGGGTCGGCCCAGGCCCCGCCGCTCGATGCTCTCGACGGCCGGGTTGAGGGCCGCCGCGAGCAAGATCGAGATGAGGATCCACGTGAGGACCTGCCACGCGAGGTAGCCGAGCACGAGCACGAGCCCGACGAGCACGGCGATACCGACCACGACGAGCACCGTGCGCGGGCGGACCGTGACGACGCGAACCTCCGGCGTGGACATGTCCGGCCTAGTTCTGTGCGCTGCGCTCACTTCCTTGCCCAGGCACGCGCTGCGGTGTTTGAGGACCACGGCGACGGGTACCCCTTCCGACCCGAGAATGTTCACAGGGAGGTGACTGCGCGATGATCTGGCTCCTCGTACTGCTGCTGCTACTGCTGGCGATCTTCGGCGGCGTCGCCGTCTCCAAGTTCCTCTTCCTGCTCCTCGTCGTCGCCCTCGTGGTGGCGCTCGTCGGGGCCTTCAACCGCTCTGCGGCGTAGACGCGCGGAGCACCCGAAGCTGCAGCGGGTGGTTGGGGGACACGCCCGCTGCAGCACCTTCAGTCTGGACGCGCCGCACGCCGCCGCGTAGGCTCGTCGC
This sequence comes from uncultured Actinomycetes bacterium, assembly GCA_963770595.1. GTDB lineage: Bacteria > Actinomycetota > Thermoleophilia > Gaiellales > Gaiellaceae > GMQP-bins7. The sequence continues at coordinate 588,631 of CAVYQG010000001.1, forward strand.
ATCGACCGTACGGACGTCGACGGGGAGCTCGAGAGCGAACGCCTCGCCCGGCGGTACTTCGGCCTGTTCAAGCGCGGCGACGTCGACGGGATGCACGATCTCCTCCACCCGGAGGTCGAGATGACCCTGAAGACCGTGCGCCCCGGCGAGGTCCTCCACGGCCGCGACGAGGTGGTCGCATTCGCGCGCGAGCTCGTCGACCAGTACTACGAGACGCAAGCGGACGTGTTCAAGGCCATCGACGCACGCCACGTCGTCGTCGAGGGCCGCATCCGCTGGATGGACGAGGCGCGGGTCATCCGCGACGACCCCATGATCTGGGCGATCGAGCTCCGCGACGGGCTGCTGTGGCGCTCGACGCCGGCGCAGTCCGTGCTCGAGGCCGAGGTCATCCTCTCGACCGCGGTCGAGTAGAAGCCCCCGTCCGGGGGCGGCGGCCCTCACGAAGTCCGTACAAACTTCCCGTCCGGTCGTTTCGTCAGCCTTAGGAGAGGGAACCAGCCGCCGAACGACTGATGGGGGTCAGACCATGCGCACGATGAAAGCGTTCGTCATGGGCGCAGGAACCGCATTCTTCCTCGACCCACGCCAGGGGCGCAGACGGAGGCACGAGGCCCGAGACCGCGCGCTGAAGCTCGTGCGCCGGACGTCGCGCCTCGGGAGCCGCAAGCTCCGCTTCGCCGAAAGCCGTGCGCGCGGCGTCGTGGCCCACGCCCAGCACGTAGTGGATCCGAACGAGGTCGTCGACGACGACGCGACTGTCGTCCAGCGGATCCGCAGTGACGCGTTCCGCGTGGCCGGCGTCTCGACGCGCGAGGTCGACTTGGAGGTCGAGGACGGCGTCGCGGTGCTGCACGGCTCGGTCGCGACGGACGAGCAGGCCGAGATCCTCGTCGCGCGAGTGGCGGACACGCCCGGCGTGCAGGACGTCGCGGCGATGCTCCGCGTGTCGGCCTCTGCCGGCGCGCGCTGAGGCCGAGCACGCGAAGCCGCGACCGGCTCCGTCAGCGGGCCTGCGCCGGGACCCGGCTCCGGTCCGCCTCGAGCACGTCGTCGAGGACGGCGCGGAAGTCGAGCATCGCCTTGCGGAGGTCCTCCGTCCGCTGGTCGCCGTCCGCGCTCGACAGCATTGCGTGCCCGTGGCGGTACCGCTCGACGATGTCGGGATGGTCGGCGGCGACGTACGCAGCCTGCTCCTCGACGTCGCCGTCGATCGGGTATCCGCGATCCTCGAGCGCGCGCACGACGACCCGCTGAGCCGCCCGAGCCGCATCTGCCGGATCGGTGACGAAGCGCGTCTCCGCGTGCCGCCATTCCTCCAGGTAGCGCTCTCGCGTGGCGACGGGGAGAGTGCGTAGCTCGAGCTCGTCGTGCTTCTCGGCGACGACGGCCAGCCGCTGCTCCGCTTCGTGCCGGCCCGTGTCCGAGACCGCCCGGTCGTACTCGGGCCCGAAGCGCTCGCGGAGATCGGCGCGCTTGCTCCTGCGCTCGCCCCACACGATCGCCAGCAGGAGGACGAACACGCCGCCGGCTACGGCCAGGGCGATCCATTCCCAGGTCTCCATCTGGTCTGCACCTCCTCGGTGTCACGTTGTCCCGCGAACGTGGTGCCCCCTGGCGGCGACGCGGAAACCGCCGTTTCGGGCTCGGCGGAACCGGGCATTACCGCAGCTCACGACATTCCAAGGAGGCGTCATGAACAAGGACCATGTCGACGGGAAGACGAAGGAGCTCGAGGGCGAGGCCCAGCAGAAGTGGGGGGACGTGAAGGACGCCGTCAAGGACAAGTGGGAGGACCTCAAGGACACGGTCGAGGACGTCGGCGACAAAGCCGAAGACGTCGTGGACGACGACCGTGAGCCGATGACGGAGGACGAGGCGGCCCGGACACGGAGCTGAGCGGCGAGGGGCCGGGCTCGACGCCCGGCCCCTCCCGTCGGGCAGCACGCGTTGCCCGTTGCTACCGGCGCTCAGCCGGACGGGAGCGCAGGAGCCTGACGAGCGCGCGCTCGTCGGCACTCAGCCGGGCTGGGCGCCGTGATCCCGCAGGTGGGCGAAAGTCGTCGAGCGTCCTGCCCTCGAAGTAGCGCTCGACGACCAGGGGGCTCACGTACGAGCCGCGCGCCACCGCGGGGGTGTTCCCGAGCTCGTCCCCCACCCTGCGCATGGCCGCGGCAACCGCGCGTGTCGCCTCGCGCTCGTCGGGAGCGGGCCCGAGCTGGGCCAGCGTGACCGCTGCGACGAGCGTGCCTCCCCAGGTCCGGAAGTCCTTCGCCGTGAACTCCTCGCCCAGCCCGGCCCCGATGTACTCGTTGAGCCGTGGCGCCGTGAGATTCACGGGCTCGCCGTCGCGCTCGAAGCGGAACACGCGGCCGCCGCCGGGCAGGGCGAGCAGTGCTCGCATCTCACGGGCAAGCCTCTCGCTCTCCACCTCCCGCCGGACGAGCCGCCGGTTCTTGGCGCGGAAGCGGAAGACGATCGACGAGTCGCTCACCGTGACGTGACGCCGCGTGAGCGTCGTGATCCCGTACGTCCGCGACCGTCGCGCATGGCGGTCGGTCCCGACGCGAAACCAGGCGCTGTTGACGAGCGACACGGCGAGGGCGCACGCCCAGTCCTCCTCGTACCCGCCGAGACGGAGATCGCGCTCCATCCGTGCGCGCAGTGCCGGCAGTCCCCGCGCGAAGGCGAGAAGGCGTTCGAACTTGGCCCGCTCCTGAGCTGCGCGGAACGACTCGTGGTAGAGGTACTGCTTGCGTCCGGCCGCGTCCACGCCCGTCGCCTGGAGCTTCGCGCGCGCGTTGGGCGAGATCCACACCTCGCGCCACGCGGGTGGGATGGCGAGCGCCTCGATGCGCGCGAGCTGCTCCACGTCGTCGATCGCGCGGTCCCGCGCGTCGACGTAGCGAAAGCGCTTCGATCCGAGCCGTCTCCAGCCTCGCCGGGCCACAACGCGATCTACCCCGAAAGCGAGCGGGCCGAACGGTGGTCAGGCGGCGACGGTCGGGAGACCGGCGAGCGCCATCGCCACCTCGTCCTCCGAGTACGCGTGGTCCTCGAGCTTGCCGGCGAAGAAGTCGGCGTAGGCCTGCATGTCGAAGTGGCCGTGCCCGCAGAGGTTGAAGAGGATCGACTGGGAGACGCCCTCCTCACGGCAGCGGATCGCCTCGTCGATCGTCGCCTTCACCGCGTGGTTCGCCTCCGGCGCGGGGACGATGCCCTCCAGGCGCGCGAAGTCGACGCCGGCCGCGAAGACCTCGGTCTGCGTGTAGGCACGCGCCTCGATCAGGTTCAGCTCCTTGAGGTGGCTGACGAGCGGCGCCATGCCGTGGTAGCGGAGGCCGCCGGCGTGGAACGGCGGCGGGACGAACGTCGATCCGAGCGTGTGCATCTTGACGAGCGGCGTCAGGTGCCCGGTGTCGCCGAAGTCGAACGCGTACAGGCCCTTGGTCAGGCTCGGGCAGGCGGCCGGCTCGACGGCGATGACTCGGAGCGTCGCTCCCTCGCGGAGCGCGCGACCGATGAAGGGGAACGCAAGGCCCGAGAAGTTCGATCCGCCGCCGGTGCAGCCGATGACGACGTCCGGGTAGTCCTCGGCCGACTCGAGCTGCTGCTGCGCCTCCTCGCCGATCACGGTCTGGTGCATGAGGACGTGGTTGAGCACGGAGCCGAGCGCGTACTTCGTGTCCTCCCGCGGGGCCGCAGCCTCGACCGCCTCCGAGATCGCGATCCCGAGGCTGCCGGTCGAGTCGGGGTGCTCCGCGAGGATCGCGCGGCCGGCGTTCGTCTCCTCGGAGGGGCTGGGGACGCACCGCGCGCCGAACGCCTCCATGAGCGCCCGGCGGTACGGCTTCTGGTCGTACGAGACCTTGACCATGTAGACGTCGACCTCGAGGCCGAAGATCGCGCCGGCGAACGCGAGCGACGAGCCCCATTGGCCCGCCCCCGTCTCCGTGGCGAGCCTGGTGACCCCTTCCTGCTTGTTGTAGTACGCCTGAGGGACAGCCGTGTTCGGCTTGTGCGAGCCGGTCGGCGAGACGCCCTCGTACTTGTAGTAGATGCGCGCCGGGGTATCGAGCGCGCGCTCGAGGCGGCGCGCTCGGTAGAGCGGCGTCGGCCTCCACTGGCGGTAGACCGAACGCACCTCCTCGGGGATCGTGACGAACCGGTCCGTCGAGACCTCCTGCAGGATGATCTGCATCGGGAAGAGCGGAGCGAGGTCGTCCGGTCCGACCGGCTGCCCCGTCCCCGGGTGCAGCACCGGGGGAAGCGGCTCCGGGAGGTCGGCGGCGATGTTGTACCAGGCCTCGGGCAGGCGGCTCTCGTCGAGGACGTACTTCACCTGGTCGGACATCTGGCGCTCCTCTCCTCGGACGGCGGTGTCGTGAGTCTGGCCGACGCGGCCCGGTCGGGCAAGGCGTTAGGCTCGCCGCCGATGGGGGTGCTCTCGACGCAGGTCGACCGCGAGTCCGAGTCGGTCCGGTCTCGCACCGAGCGTATGAGTGCGCTCGTCGCGGAGCTCCGCGAGCGGACAGCTCTCGTCGCGGCCGGCGGCGGCGAGAAGGCGCTCGAGCGCCATCGCTCGCGCGGGAAGCTTCCCGCCCGCGAGCGCATCGACCGCCTCGTCGATCCCGGCTCCGCGTTCCTCGAGCTGAACGCGCTCGCCGCGTGGGAGCTGTACGACGGCGACGCCCCGTCCGCGGGGATCGTGACGGGAATCGGCGTGATCGAAGGCCGCCAGGTCGTCGTCGTCGCGAACGACGCGACCGTGAAGGGCGGCTCCTACTTCCCGCTCACCGTGAAGAAGCACCTGCGCGCCCAGGAGGTCGCGCGCCAGAACCGACTCCCCTGCGTCTACCTCGTCGACTCCGGCGGCGCGTTCCTCCCTCTCCAGGCCGAGGTCTTCCCCGATCGCGACCACTTCGGACGCATCTTCTTCAACCAGGCGCGGCTGTCCGCGCTGGGGATCCCTCAGATCGCGGCGGTGATGGGCTCGTGCACCGCCGGCGGGGCATACGTCCCGGCGATGTCCGACGAGACCGTGATCGTGCGCGGGACGGGGACGATCTTCATCGGCGGGCCTCCCCTGGTGAAAGCCGCCACCGGGCAGGACGTCACCGCCGAGGAGCTCGGCGGCGCAGACGTCCACACGCGGCGCTCGGGCGTCGCCGACCACTTCGCGACCTCCGACGAGCATGCGCTTGCAATCGTGCGCGAGATCGTCCGCCATCTGGGCCCGCCGCCTCCGACGCCCTGGGGCCTGGCGCCGCCCGAGCCGCCAGCGCTCGACCCCGCCGACCTGCCGGGGCTCGTGCCCGAGGACTTCAAGCACGAGCTCGACGCGCGAGAGGTCATCGGCCGGATCGTCGACGGCTCACGGCTGCACGAGTTCAAGGAGCTCTACGGCGAGACGCTCGTCTGCGGGTTCGCCCACGTCGAGGGCCACCCTGTCGGGATCCTCGCCAACCAGGGCGTCCTCTTCGCCGAGTCGGCACAGAAGGGCGCCCACTTCATCGAGCTCGCCTGCAAGCGCCGGATCCCGCTCGTCTTCCTCCAGAACATCACCGGGTTCATGGTCGGTAAGGAGTACGAGGAGGGCGGGATCGCGCGTGACGGCGCAAAGCTCGTGATGGCGGTCGCGTGCGCGGACGTGCCGAAGTTCACGGTCGTCACGGGTGGCTCGTTCGGTGCGGGCAACTACGCGATGTGCGGCCGAGCGTACGAGCCGCGCCAGCTCTGGATGTGGCCGAACGCGCGCATCTCCGTCATGGGCGGCGAGCAGGCGGCCACGGTGTTGACGATGGTCGGCGACGCCGACCCGGACGAGATCCGCGCGACCTACGAGGTCGAAGGGAGCCCGTACTACTCGACCGCACGTCTTTGGGACGACGGGATCATCGACCCGGCCGACACGCGCCGCGTGCTCGCGCTCGGGCTCGCTGCGGCGGCGAACGCGCCGGTGCCGGAGACGACGTTCGGCGTCTTCAGGATGTAGCGCGTGATCGTCCGCATCGTCATCTGGAACCTGCTCGACTCGGACTCGACGATCGACGAGCTCCGCGGGTCGCTTCCCGAGCTCGAGGCGCCGAGCGCATGGATCTGGAACGAGGCCAACGAGCGCTTCGGCGCGATCTTCCACGGCGAGGAGCTCCCCGAGGTCGCAGGCTGGGCGACCGATCTCGTCGGCGGGGAGCCCGACGTGTACGAGGAGTTCGACCTGCTCGACCACGGGTGAGGAACCGGCGCGCTCTTGTTGCACTCGGTATCACACGCGTGCGCACTTCCCGGTTACGCTGAGAGCGGGTGGTGGTTCGGGGTGGCCCCCTAGGTACTGAGTCGGAGAGCCGCCCCTAGAGCGAGCCGTGCCAGGCGTCGAGCTCGTCGCACTCGTCCGCCGTCAACCCGCGGAGCGGAGCCCGCACGTCCTCGCGAACGGCGACTCCCTGCCGGCCGAGCAGGCGCTTGAGCGCGGCCTGGCGTGGGAAGCGCTCCACGAATGCGCGAAGCTCGGAGAGCCGCGCGGCGCCCTCTGCGGTCGGTGACCTCACGACCTCGGCAACAGCCGCCGGAAACGCCGACGCGAGCGCGGAGACGGCGCCGACCGCCCCCTTCCCCAGCCCCTCGTGGATCAGCGCCTCTGGCCCGACGAAGATGTCGAGGCCGGGCAGGAGGTACTGCGAGAAGGCGTCGAACGGCGTGTCGGACACCTTCAGGCCGGCGAGGTTCGACGCCGCGTCGCGCAGCCGCTCGATGACCGCCGGCGCCACTGCGTAGCCGGTCGTCGACGCGAACTCGTAGACGTAGAACGGGACCGGCGCGCACGCCGTTGCCGCTGCGAGGAAGTGCGCGTACTGGGCCTGCTCGTCGAGCTTGAAGTACGGCGGCCCGATGACGACGACCGCGTCGGCGCCGACCTCCGCCGCGTGCGCCGAGAGCGCGATCGTGTCCGCGGTGGTCTGAGCCCCACAGTGGACGGCGACCTGGAGGCGGCGATCGGACGCCTGCAGGAAGAGGTCGGCCACGCGGCGCCGCTCCGTCGGCGCCAGCAGGATGCCCTCTCCGGCGGTGCCGAGCGCGAGGATCCCGTCCAGCCCGGCCGCGACGAAGAAATCCGCGAGGGAGCCGAACCCGTCGTCGTCGAGTTCGCCGCCGTTGCCCGTGAGCGGCGTGACCGTCGCCGCGAGCGCGCCGTGGAGGGCCATCAGCGCAGCGCTTCCCCTGCCCGCGCGCGGTCGACCGTCCCGGCCACCCGCCGCGCGCGCGTCTCCTCGCGCTTCGCCTCGTCGATCCACTCGACGTACTCGCGGCGATGAGTGAAGGAGAGCGCAGCAAACGCCTGCTTCGCCGCAGCGTCCGCCGCGAGCGCCTTCCTGAGGTCGGGCGGGACGCGCACCGTGCGCGGCTTCGTGTCGAGCTCCATCGTCACGCGGACCCGATCCCCGGCGTCGACGCCCGTCGCGGCCTTGACCGCCCGGTTCACGACGACGAACCCGACGCCGTCGTAGACGCCCGGCGTCGTCCGCCACGTGTGGCCGCGGATCGTGACGCTGACCGGCGGGCGCTTGCGCCCGAACGCCTCCTCGAGGTCGAACGGGATCCGGAACATGGTCGCGGTCTTCTGCACCCGTTGGAGCTCGACCGTGAACCGCTTCACCGCCACGCCGGAAACCTTATGGTCTCGCCTCGATGGCGGGGCTTCGCGTGGAGCGGGACGGCCATGTCCTCCGGGTCACGCTGGCGCGGCCCGACCGCCGGAACGCCTTCGACGCGGCGCTGATCGCAGAGCTCGCCGACGCCTTCGCCGACGTGGGCGACGCGCGCGCGGTCGTCCTCTCCGGCGAGGGGCCGTCCTTCTGCGCCGGAGCCGACGTCGAGTGGCAGCGCGCCTCGATCGACCTCTCCTACGACGAGAACGTCGAGGACGCCATGCGCCTGTTCCGGATGCTGGACGCGATCGACTCGTGCCCCGCGCCGGTCGTGTGCTGCGTGCACGGGTTCGCGCTCGGCGGCGGCTCGGGGCTGGTCGCCGCGTCGGACATCGCAGTCGCGTGGCCGGATGCGGTGTTCGGGTTCACCGAGGTGCGACTCGGGATCATCCCGGCGGTTATCAGCCCGTTCGTGCTCCCGAAGATCGGCGAGGCGGCACGCCGGTACTTCACGACCGGGGAGCGCTTCGACGCGGACGTCGCGCTTCGGATCGGCCTCGTCTCGGAGGTGTCCGACGACGCTGGCGAGGCGGCCGAGGCGGTCGTCGCGTCCATCGTCGCCGGCGGCCCCGAGGCCGTGCGCGAGGCGAAGCGGCTCGTGCGCGAGCGACCTCCCGGCATCGAGACGGCGAGGATCGCGGCGGCGCGCCGCACGAGCGCCGAGGGCCAGGACGGCCTGCGCGCGTTCCTCGAGCGCCGCTCACCGGGTTGGCTCTGAGCCGCGCGCGTCTCTCCGTAGAGTGAGCGCGTGCCGATCGGGAAGCTCCTCGTCGCCAACCGAGGCGAAATCGCGGTCCGTGTCTTCCGCACGTGCCGCGAGCTCGGCATCGAGACGGTCGCGGTCGTCGCGCCGGACGACGCCGGATCGCTGCATGCGCGCTCGGCAGACACCGTCGTCGAGATCGCGAGCTACCTCAGCTCCGAGGAGCACGTCCGCGCGGCGCGCGAATCGGGAGCGGACGCGATCCACCCCGGCTACGGGTTCCTCGCCGAGAACGCGGCGTTCGCCGAGGCGGTCGAAGCCGCGGGACTGACGTGGGTCGGCCCGCCGCCCGAGGCGCTGCGGCTCGGAGGCGACAAGATCGAGGCGAAGCGCATCGCGCACGAGGCCGGCGTCCCCGTGCTCCCCGACGGCTCGCCGGAGGAGATCGGGCTCCCGCTCGTCATCAAGGCCGCCGCGGGTGGCGGCGGCCGCGGCATGCGCGTCGTACGCTCCGCCCTCGATCTCGAGGAAGCGCGGGAGGCCGCTGAGCGCGAAGCGGTCGGGGCGTTCGGCGACGGCAGGCTCTACGCCGAGCGCTACCTCGAGCGGCCGCGGCACGTCGAGGTCCAGCTCCTCGCGGACGAGCACGGAACGGTGCGCGCACTCGGCGAGCGCGACTGCTCCGTCCAGCGACGACACCAGAAGGTCCTCGAGGAGGCTCCGGCGCCGTGGCTCGGGCACGACCTCCGCCGGCGGCTGCTCGCTGCGGCGGTCGCCTTCGGGCGCGCCGTCGGCTACCGGAGCGCAGGCACGGTCGAGTTCGTGCTCGACGGCGACGACTTCTTCCTGCTCGAGCTCAACGGCCGGATCCAGGTGGAGCATCCGGTCACGGAGGCCGTGACCGGGCTCGACCTGATCGCGGAGCAGCTCCGCATCGCCGACGGAGAGCACCTCGCCGCCCAGAGCCAGGTCGAGGGACACGCGGTCGAGGTGCGCCTCTACGCGGAGGACCCGCGCAGCTTCCTCCCCCAGACCGGCCGCATCGAGCACCTGCGACTCCCGTCGGGCGTGCGTATCGACGCAGGCGTCGAGGAGGGCGACGAGATCGGGCTCTCCTACGACCCGATGATCGCCAAGCTCGTCGCGCACGGGCCGACACGTGACGCTGCGCTCGACGACCTCGCCGCAGCGCTCGACGAGACCGAGGTCGTCGGCGTGACGACGAACCTGCCGTTCCTGCGCTGGCTCGTCGCCCACCCCGTCGTCCGTGCGGGAGAGACCACGACCGCGTTTCTCGTCGAGCACCCGCCGCTCTCCACCCCACTCCGCCGGATCGCGCCCCAGCCCTGGCGCACGCCCTGGCGCCTCAACCTGCCCGCACCGCCTCCCAGCTCGCCGCCCGACGTGGACGCGGAGTCCCAGCGCCGCGGCCCCGCGCAGGGCGGAAGCACCGTGACGGCGCCGATGCCGGGCACGGTGATCCGCGTCGAGGTCGTCCCGGGCGAAGCGGTCCAGGCCCGATACCCACTCGTCGTCCTCGAGGCGATGAAGATGGAGATTCCCGTGCACTCGCCGTTCGAGGGAACGGTGAAGGCCGTGCACGTCGCCGCCGGAGACCGCGTCGCCGGCGGCGCGCTCCTCGTCGAGCTCGAGAGCTAGCGGCTAGGCGCTCTCGGGCGCGGGCGGCCGCCCGGGCGGGCCGGCCGCGAGCGCGACCTTGTATCGCCAGACGACGAGGCCCCCTGCCACCGCTGCGCCGGCGAGCCCCCACAGGATCGTCGACACGTCGTCGAAGCTCGGCTTCACCGCCATGTCGTACAGGATGAGCCAGAGGAGCACGAGGTCGAGCCTGGCGAGCGTGATCAGCCGCAGCATGCGCGGGCCGGCCTCCGGCGCTCCCTCGGCGGTCAGCTTCCCGACGCGACCGGACTCCGGCCCGAGGAAGAGCAGGCCCGCGAGGAACGTCGTGGCGTACAGCGCGAGCCCGATGACGATCCAGTCGTCACCGAAGCCGTAGAAGTCCGACTCGATCGTGAGCAGAATCCCGCTCACGACGGCGAGGAGCGAGGCGGGGATGAAGGTACGGTTCGCAATCCACTCGATGTCGTGCCCGAGGCTCGCCATGCGCGCAGGGTCGCCCGACTTCGCCGCGCGGATCCCGAAAAGCTGCATCATCAGCGCGCCGCCGGCCCAGATGACCGCCATCGAGATGTGGAGAAACAGCAGGAATGAGTACCAGGTCATCTCGCCTCTCACTCCTTGTCTTGGTGGGTCAGGTTCCGAGCCTCAGCTCACGCATCAGTACGCAGGCGCCGGCCCGCGAATCTTGTCGAGCAGGAAGCCCATCGCGATGTTCACGATCCACACGACGATCGTGGCGCCGACGTACGTCCAGAAGCCGTCGATGACGAACCGTGGCGCGATCCACTCCGCGAGCGCGAGCATCGCCACGTTGAGCGCGAAGTAGGCGAGCCCGAACGTGACGATGATGAGCGGCAGCGTCAGGATCGCGAGGATCGGCTTCAGGATCGTGTTCCCGACCGTGAGCACGGCCGCGCCCAGGAGCAACGACCCCCAGCGGCCGATCGCCACACCGCCGAACATCCAGTCGACGACGATCAGCGCGAGGACGTTGATCCCCCACAGGATCAGGAACCGCACGAGCAGGATCACGGGCGCGAGCCTAATGCGTGCGCCGGATGAGCGTGCGACGAGCAAACCGCGGCCGCGGGTGGCGACCAGTTGCCCATTGTCGTCGGCCGCTTGGCCGATACCCGCATCCGCGGACGACACCTTCAGGGATGTTGGTTCCGACGCGGCCGGGGCTCGCGAAGCGAGCCTCAGGCACGCGTTCCGCGCGATCAGGATTCGCGCGAGCGAATCCTGATCTTGCGCAAGAGTCAGAAAAGCTTCTGGAGCTTCATGGCCGCGCCCATGTCGCCCTTGATCTTCAGCTTGCCGGTCATGTACGCGGTCGTTGGGTTCTGCTCGCCGGCGACGATCTTCTCGAAGCTCTCCTCGGTCGCCGAGAAAGTGCAGTCGGCGTCGCCGGTCCCTTCGCTGACGTCGATCTGACCGTCCGCGATCGCCACGGTCCACGCGCCCGCGCCCTCGATGTCGAAGACGTAGGTGTTGCTCATGCCCTCGATGCGATCCGGCGAGACCCGGGTCGGAAGGCCCTCGAAGAACTCCTGCACGCTCGACATCGACTCGACTCGCCTCCTCGGTTGCGGACGGGCCGGAGCCTACAGCGCGGATAGCATCCCCCGCGCGTGGACTTCGACCTCACGGCCGAGCAGCAACTGATTCGCGACACCGTGCGCACGTTCGCGCAGGATCGCGTCGCTCCCCTCGCCGCCGAGCTCGACGCCGAGAGCCGGTTCCCGTACGAGCTCGTGACGGAGCTCGCCGACCTCGGGCTGATGGGCCTGCCGATCCCCGAGGAGCACGGAGGCGCCGGCGGGGACACGGTCTCCTACGCGATCGCGATCGAGGAGCTGACGCGCATCGACTCGTCCGTCGCGATCACCGTCGCCGCGCACACGTCGCTCGGGACGATGCCGATCCTGCTCTACGGGACAGACGAGCAGAAGGCGCGCTGGCTGCCCGATCTCGCTGCGGGCAAGAAGCTCGCCGCGTTCGGCCTCACCGAGCCCGGCGCGGGCTCGGACGCGGGCAACACGCGAACGACCGCCGAGTTCCGTGACGGATCGTGGGTGATCAACGGGTCGAAGCTCTTCATCACGAACGCGGGCACGGACATCACCTGGGGCGTGACGATCACGGCGCGCACGGGGGACGACGAGATCTCCACGATCGTCGTCGAGAACGGGACGCCGGGGTACACGATCTCGGCACCGATGAAGAAGCTCGGCTGGAAAGCCTCCGACACGCGCGAGCTCTCCTTCGAGGACTGCGCCGTGCCCGAGGGGAACATCCTCGGTGAGCGCGGCAAAGGCTTCCATCAGTTCCTCGAGATCCTCGACGGCGGCCGCATCTCGGTCGCGGCCATGGGCGTCGGGCTCGCGCAGGGCGCCTACGACCTCGCGTACGCGTACGCGAAGGAGCGCGAGCAGTTCGGGAAGCCGATCTCGCGCTTCCAGGCCGTCCAGTTCTCGCTCGCGGACATGGCCACGGAGATCGCCGCGGGCCGCGCACTCGTCCTACGCGCCGCCTGGCTCAAGGATCAGGGCCGCGAGTTCGCTCTCGAGGCCGCGATGGCGAAGCTGTACACGGGCGAGCTCTCCGCGCGCGTCGCGGGCGCCGCACTCCAGATCCACGGCGGGTTCGGGTACATGGAGGAAGCCGCCATTTCGCGCCTGTACCGCGACCAGAAGATCCTCGAGATCGGCGAGGGCACGAACGAGGTCCAGCGCATGGTCATCGCGCGGCACCTCGGCCTGTAGCCGCGGACGTGTCTTCCGGCCTGTCCGCCATCATGGCGGCCGTGCGTCGCGCCCTCCTCGCCGCGTTCGCGTGCGCGGCCCTCCTCCTCGCACCGGCTGCGAGCGCCCACATCGACCCGTTCGGCACGCTGTTCGCGACGGGCCGGTCGTCGCTCGAGCTCCAGGTCCACAACGACCGCGAGGAGGCGATGACCGGGCTCCGGGCGACGCTTCCCGAGGGCTTCGTCATCGTCGAGACGCCTCCCGTCGACGGCTGGGAGGTCTTCGCGAGTGGCTCGCGCGCGGACTGGACGGGCTCGCTCGGCGGTGGTACGGACCAGTCGTTCCGCCTCGAGGTCGAGGGATCCGCCGAGCCCGGCCCGGTCGTGATCGCGGTGGAGCAGCTCTACCCCGGCGGTGAGGTCGTGCCCTGGAGAGTCCCCTTCACCGCCATCCCCAACGATACGACGACGACGCCTGCCATGGCAGACGACGACAGTGGCAACCGCAACCTCCTCGTGGTCGGTGTGCTCGGCCTCCTCGCCGCGATCGCGATCGTCGCGATCGTCCGCGGCTCCAAGCGAGAGCAGCAGTCGAAGCAGTCCGACTGACGCGCGCCGCCCACTTCAAGAGAGATAGCGGAGGACGCTGCTACGGTCGCACGTCGTGATCTTCACGCAGTTCGTCGACGACGCGCTCGGATGCGCGTCGTACCTCGTCGGTGACGAGAAGTCGGGGATCGCGGCGGTCGTCGATCCCGCGTTCGCGATCGAGCAGTACCTCGAGGAGGCCGAGCGGCGCGACGTGAGGCTCGCGCGCGTCGTCGAGACCCACACGCACGCCGACCACCTGTCGGGGCACGGGCGGATGGCGCTCGCGCACGGTCTTCCGGTCTCGATCCATCCCGCGGCCGAGGCGGAGTACCCGCACGACGCACTGGAGGACGGAGCGGAGATCGTGCTTGGCGACGTCGTCCTGCGCTGCATCCACACGCCCGGGCACCGCCCGGAGCACTGCTGCCTGGCGGTCGTCGACAACTCACGGGGGAGCGAGCCGTGGCTCGTCCTGACCGGCGACTCGTTGTTCGTGGGAGACGCTGCGCGGCCCGACCTCGCCGTGGACGGGCGCGAGGGCGCCGAGGGCCTCTTCCACTCGCTGCGCCGGCTCGTCGAGCTCGGCGACGGGGTCGAGGTCTATCCCGGGCACGTCGCGGGCTCGCTGTGCGGGAAGGCCATGAGCTCCAAGGCGTCCACGACCGTGGGTTACGAGCGGCGCTTCAACCCGGCGCTCCAGCCCGGGGACGTCGGCACCTTCATCGCCCTGTCGTCCGCGATCTCCGCGCCGCGCCCGCCGAACATGGAGCGCATCGTCGAGCTCAACCGCGGCCCGTTCGTCGGCGCGCTGCCCGGGCCGGACGAGCTGCCGGTGGTGTCTGACGGCGCCCAGGTGCTCGACGTGCGGCCGGTGGAGGCGTTCGCAGCCGGGCACGTCCCGGGCGCCGTCAACGTTCCGGTCGCGGGCACGCGGTTCTCGACGAAGGCGGCGTTCGTGCTCGACTCCGGATCGCCGGTCGTCGTCTCGGCGGACGACCTGGTGGAGGTGGACGAAGCGGTGCGCGGGCTTCGCTCCGTCGGCTTCCTCGACCTCGCCGGGTACGTCCTCGGCCCGGGACCGGAACCGCTGACGCTCGTCGCCGTGGAGGACCTCGACGCGCTGCTCGCGGACGGCGCGCAGCTCATCGACGTGCGCGAGAAGGACGAGCGCGACGCGGGCTACATCCCCGGCAGTCGCAACATCCCGTACCGGCTTCTCGCGCTCGGCGAGAACGACCTTCCTCGCGACCGACCCCTGGTGACGATCTGCGAGACGGGCCCGCGGGCGGCGATCGCCGCGAGCCTGCTGGCGGCCGACGGCTACGACGCGCGCGCCGTCAGCCCGGGCGGGGTCGACGACTGGCAGGCGGCCGGCAAGCCGATCGTCGAGTTCAGGCGCTGCGGAGGCTGAGCGAGCCTACGCCGGCGGGCCGAGGCGCTCGATCGTGTAGCCGCGCGCGGCGAGCTCGGCGAGCAGCGCGTCGCAGTGCGCCGGGTCACGAGTCGACACGACGAGCTCGACCTCGGTCTGGAGCGCGGTCGTCGTCGTCCCCTCGCGGTGGTGATCCACGGTGACGACGTTGCCCCGCTCACTCGCGACGAGGTCGAGCAGGTCGCGGAGCTCGCCCGGGCGGTCCGGGATGAGCGTGCGGAACGCGAGATAGCGGCCGGCGCGCGTGAGGCCGTGCTGCATGACCGAGATGAGCGTTGTCGCGTCGATGTTCCCTCCGGACAGGACGATCGCAACCGGGCCCGTGCCGCCGGCCCGGCCGGCCAGGAGCGCGGCGATGCCGACGGCGCCGGCGCCCTCGACGAGGAGCTTCTTGCGCTCGAGACAGAGGACGAGCGCCTCCGAGATCTCCTCGTCGGAGACCTCGACGACGTCGTCGAGCGTGTGCTCGAGGATCGAGCCGGCGAGCTCGCCGCGGTGCTTGACGGAGATGCCGTCCGCGATCGTGAGCCCCGGCCCGCACGTCACGCCGACGATGCGCTGACCGGAGATGCGCTCGCGTAGTGCGAGCGAGATTCCCGCCGCGAGCCCTCCGCCTCCGACCGGGATGAGCACGGTCTCGGCCTCGCGTGCCTGCTCGGCGAGCTCGAGGCCGATCGTCCCCTGCCCGGCCACCACACGCGCGTCCTCGAACGCATGCACGAGGGTCGCACCCGTGCGCTCGACGTGCTCCGCGGCCGCAGCGACGGCGCCCTCGAATCCCTCGCCGGCCAGCTCCACCTGCCCGCCGTACGAGCGCGTCGCCTCGACCTTCGCCATCGGCGCGTCCTGGGGCATGAAGATGGTCGCCGCGGCCCCGGCCTCGCGGGCTGCCCACGCGACCGCCTGGCCGTGATTCCCGGCGCTCGCTGCCACGACGCCTGCCTCTCGCTCGATCGCCCCGAGCGTCGCGATCGTGTTGTACGCGCCGCGGATCTTGAAGGAGCCCGTCCGCTGCAGGTTCTCGGCCTTGAGGAGGACGGTGCGCCCGGAGAGGCGCGAAAAGGTCTCGCTCGGGTAGAGCGGCGTCTCGCGCGCGACCCCCGCCAGGCGCGCCTGCGCGGCCTCGATGTCAGCGATCGTCGGCGTCGTCAACCCGAAACACCTTCTCCATGATCTCTCGCACCGCGCTCAGCGGATCGAGCTCGCGGCTCTGCACCTCCTCGAGCAGGCGTCGCAGTTCGGGGTCGTCCGCAACGGTCGACTCGAGATGCGACTTGGCACGGTTCGAAGCGACGGCGAAGACCTCCGACACGAGATTCCTCCGACGCCGCTCCTCGAGCCGACCGTCGCTCGCGAGCGCGGCCCGATGCTCCTCGAGCGCCGTCCACAGCTCCGCCACGCCGTCGCCCTGGAGCGCGTCCGTGAGGAGGATGGGCGGCCGCCGGTCGGGATCCGCGAGCGCCACGATCGACCGCACCTCGTTCAGCATCGTCTTCGCCGCCGGGTGGTCCGCCTTGTTGACCGCGATCACGTCCGGGATCTCCATGATCCCCGCCTTCAGCGCCTGGATCGCGTCCCCCGAGCCCGGCATGAGCACGAGCAGGACCGTGTCCGCGATGGCCGTCACCTCGACCTCGCTCTGACCCGCGCCGACCGTCTCCACGAAGACGACGTCCTTGCCGGCGGCGTCGAGCAGGAGCACGGCCTGGAGCGTCGTCTCGGCGAGCCCGCCGAGGTGCCCGCGCGTGCCCATCGAGCGGATGTAGACGCCCGGATCGAGGAAGTGGTCGGAGAGACGTATCCGGTCGCCGAGGAGCGCCCCCCGCGAGAACGGGCTCGAGGGGTCCACGGAGACGACGCCCACGGTCCGCTCGGCCGCACGCAGGTGCGTGACGAGGGCTCCGACGAGCGAGGACTTCCCGACCCCGGGCGGCCCGGTGACGCCGACGATCGCGGCGTTGCCGGTCTCGGGATAGAGCTCGCGGACGAGCGGATACGAGCGTGGGTCACCGTTCTCGACGAGCGAGATCGCGCGCGCGACCGCGCGCCGGTCGCCGGAGCGAACGCCGGCGGTCAGCTCGTCGAGGGCCCACTCCGTCCGCGCCATGGGCGCCACTCTAGTTTCCAGGCGGGAGCCGCCAACGCGTGGCGTCGCACCCATGGCTCTCCACGAAGTCGAGGAGCCCTCAGGACGTCCGCCGAGCCTCCACCTCCCGCCGCGCCTCGATCTCCTCGAGGAGGGTCGCGATTCGATCGAGGCCCGCGGGTGCACCGTCGCGGGCGGGCGTGCGCACCTTCTCGATCGGCTCGCGTGGGGCGGCCTCGGCCAGCGCGAGCGCGGCCGCGGCGGCCTCGCCGTACTCGTCGAGCACGTGGTCGTCGTCGCGGGCCCCTGCGAGCCACCCCGTCAGCGCGAACGCCGTGAGCGCGCCGACGAAGTACACGAGCGCCGCGCCGAGCCAGACCTCGCGCGGGCCGATCGCGTTGGTCAGGATGCCGGCCCCGGCCATCGCCAGGCCGAAGACCGCGTAGTTGAGGCTCATGAGCGTCGCGAGCGCCCGGCCGCGGTACTGGTCCGGGGCACCGCGCTGCATGAACAGCGAGTTCGAGATGATGGCCGCGCCGTTCCCGATCGACGCTGCGACGACGAACGGGACGGCGACGTAGATGGACGGCGCGAGCGCGGCTCCCCCCCAGCCGATGGCCATCAGGAGGATCGATCCGACCCAGTGGCGGCGGAGCCCGACCTTGCCGATCGACGGCGGCGCGAGGAAGCTGCCGATCGCGAGACCCACACCGCTCGCCCCGACGATGACACCGAACCCGATCGTCCCGGCCCCGAACACGTCCTGCGCGACGAAGACCTCGGCCACGTTGATCGCGGCGCTGCCGACGATCACGACGTTCCAGACGATCAGCACGGTGCGCAGCGGCCGCGACGTCAGCACGAGCTTGATCCCGTTCGCGACGTCGCGCCAGTAGCCCGCAGTCAGCGACTCGTTCGACCGCAGCTGCGCCTCGGTGATGCGCGAGATGAAGACGGCGGAGACGAGGAACGTGACCGCGTTCACCGCGTACGGGACCGAAGGGCTCCAGAAGGCGAGCATGACGCCGCCGAGGACGGGCCCGACCATCCAGGCGAGTGTCTCGACCGTCTGGACGAGCGAGTTCGCGTTCGTGAGCTCGTCGTCCGGGACGAGGTTGGGCAGGCCGGCGAAGGCTGCGGGCCGGAAGAAGCCGGTCGCGATGCCGGCCACGCCGGCGAGTGCGACGATCGCGTACGGGTTCGACACGAACGGCAGCGCGGCGAAAACGCCGAAGCGCACGACGTCGGACACGATCATGAGCCCGCGACGCGAGAGGCGATCGACGAGCGGGCCGAAGAGGAGCCCGATGAGGACGATCGGGAGGAAGTCCGCGATCAGCAGCGCCGCGACCCAGACGCCCGAGTCCGTCTCCGCCTTGATGTCGACCGTGAGCGCGATCGCGGCGAGGTATGTCCCGAGAGCCGAGCCCGCGGTCGCGAGGAACAGGAGTCCGAAGGAGGGGGAACGGCGTAGCAGGCCGAGACGGCTTCTGGTCTCCACGGCTGCGAGTGACGCTAGCACCTGCTGCGGCATCTCTCTACGGGCTCTTCGAGGCGTGTCCCGCCCGGGCATGGCGGTCGGATACGGGTGGCGCGGATGGTCGGATTCGGGCGGCTACGCGCCGCGCATCGCCTTCGCCATGCGCGCCGCAACGGCCCGCGCCAGCGAAACCTCGGACGGCTTGCTCGGCTCGACGAGAGCGGAGCCCATGAAGAGCGCAGTCTGAGCGCGACCCTCCTGGATGGCGACGAGATCGGCGAAGACACGGAGCCCTTCTCGGGCGGCCACGAGCCGGAACGCCACGGAGCGATCGCCGAGCTTCGGGAACGCGAGCTTCCCGAACGACTGGAGCGTCACCTGCGTTCCTGCCAGCGCGCGGCGGAGGCCGTCGCGGAGGCACCTCAGGCCGGCCGCGCTCGTGGCACGGCGCCAGGACGTGTTCGACTCCGCGCGCGACCGGTACACGTACGCGGTCGAGTACATGAAGACGGTGCCGCTCGCGAACTGGCGCGAGATCGCCTTGCCGGTGAGCGTCAGGTCGGACTCGTCGAGCGCGGCGCAGTACGTCGACCCGCCGACCGCGGCGGGGGTGCTCCTGTAGCCGGGAAAGTCCGAGGCCCGGAGGAGCATCGCCCGCGCCCGTGCCTGATCGGCGGGCGTGAAGCGCTCCTTCGGGTCGCCGCGCGCCGCGAGCGCCGCGCTCGTCACGACGAGAGCGACCGCCAGGCCGAGGGCGACGAGACGTGCCACGCGTCTCATGGTAGGGAGGGCTACGGCTCGTACGCGAGGTTGGGGCGGAGCCAGCGCTCCGCCTCGGCGAGCTCGACGCCCTTGCGTCTGGCGTAGTCCGCCACCTGGTCCTGCCCGACGCGCCCGACCGCGAAGTAGCGCGCCTGCGGATGGCCGAAGTAGAGCCCGCTGACGCTCGGAGCAGGCGTCATCGCACAGGACTCGGTGAGGGCCACTCCGACGCGCTCGGCCTCGAGCAACGCGACGAGCGTCCGCTTCTCCGAGTGGTCGGGGCAGGCCGGGTAGCCGAAGGCAGGGCGGATCCCGCGGAAGCGCTCGCCGATGAGCTCGGCGCCGGCGAGCACCTCCTCGGGCGCGTACCACTCGCGCCGGGCGACCTGGTGCAGGTACTCCGCGTACGCCTCGGCCAGCCGGTCGGCAAGGGCTCGCACCATGATCGCGCGGTAGTCGTCTCTGTCGGCGGCGAAGCGGTCGGCCAGCTCCTCGCTGCCGTGGACGGCCACCGTGAACGCCCCTATGTGATCCGGCAGCCCCACGTCGGCAGGTGCGACGTAGTCGGCGAGCGAGCGGTTCGGGCGCGAGTCCTCGTGATCGGCCTGCTGGCGGAGCATCGGGAAGCGAGCGCCGTCGAGGACGACGTCGTCGCCTTCCGCCTGCGCGGGCCAGAACCCGTACACGCCGCGCGCGGTCAGGAGCTTCCCGGACACGATCTCGTCGAGCAGCTCGTTCGCCCCCTCGAACAGGTCGCGCGCGACCTCGCCCTTCACGGGATCGTCGAGGATCGCCGGAAAGCGTCCCTTGAGCTCCCAGGCGTGGAAGAAGAACTGCCAGTCGACGTACTCGCGCAGCATCCCGAGCTCGGCCTCGACGACGCGCGAGCCGGTGAACGCGGGCGCCGCGAGATCCTCCTCGTGCCAGTCGACCGGCGTCCGGTTCTCGCGCGCGACGCGGAGCGGGAGCAGCGGCGTGCGGCCCTTCTCGGCGAAGAGCTCGCGCAGGCGCTCCTGTTCGGCGCGGTTGTCCGCGTCGAGCCGCTTGCGGCGGTCGCCGTCCAGCAGGTCGCCGACGACGCCCACCACGCGGGAGGCATCGAGCACGTGCAGCGTGGGGCTCGAGTACTCCGGCGCGATGCGCACGGCCGTGTGCTGTCTCGAGGTCGTCGCGCCGCCGATGAGCAGCGGGAGCTCGAGCCCGCGGCGCTCCATCTCCTTCGCCACGTGCACCATCTCGTCGAGCGACGGCGTGATGAGGCCGGAGAGGCCGACGATGTCGCAGTCCTCCGCGAGCGCGGTGTCGAGGATGGTGTCGGCCGGGATCATCACGCCGAGGTCGATCACCTCGTAGCCGTTGCAGCCCAGGACGACGCCGACGATGTTCTTGCCGATGTCGTGGACGTCGCCCTTGACCGTCGCGAGGACGACGCGCGCGGCGGACGAGCGCTCGGTCTTCTCCGCCTCCATGAACGGCTCGAGGTAGCCGACGGCACGCTTCATCGCGCGAGCGCTCTTCACCACCTGCGGCAGGAACATCTTCCCCGCGCCGAACAGGTCGCCGACGATCTTCATCCCGTCCATGAGCGGGCCCTCGATGACGTCGAGCGGACGCGCGGAGGCGCGGCGCGCCTCCTCGGTGTCCTCCTCGATGAAGTCGACGATGCCGTGCACGAGCGCGTGTGCGAGGCGCTCGCCGACCGGGGCCTCGCGCCACGACAGGTCGAGCTCGCGCCTGGTCGCCCCGCCCGTCACCTGGCCGGCGTGCTCGACGAGGCGCTCCGTCGCATCCGGGCGTCGGTCGAAGAGCACGTCCTCGACGCGCTCGAGGAGCTCCGGCTCGATGTCCTCGTAGACCGCGAGCTGGCCGGCGTTCACGATCCCCATGTCGAGGCCGGCGCGGATCGCGTGGTAGAGGAACGCGGCGTGCATCGCCTCGCGGACCCCGTCGTTCCCGCGGAACGCGAACGAGAGGTTCGAGATCCCGCCCGAGACGAGGGCGCCGGGACAGCGCTCCTCGAGCAGCGGGATCGCATCGATGAACGCCTTCGCGAAGGCAGCGTGCTCCTCGATTCCCGTCGCCACGGCGAGGATGTTCGGGTCGAGCACGAGATCCTCCGGCGCGAACCCGGCCTCCGTCGTCAGCAGGTCGTACGCACGGCCCAGGATCTCGACCTTGCGCTCGACCGTCTCCGCCTGCCCGCGCTCGTCGAACGCCATGACCACCACCCCGGCGCCGTAGCGGCGGATCGTGCGCGCCTGCTCGAGGAACGACTCCTCGCCCTCCTTGAGCGAGATCGAGTTGACGATGCCCTTGCCCTGCAGGCACTTGAGCCCGGCCTCGAGCGCCGAGAAGCGCGAGCTGTCGACCATGATCGGCAGGCGCGCTGCCTCCGGCTCCGTCGCGAGCAGGTTGAGGAACGTCGTCATCGCCTGCTCGGCGTCGAGGAGGTCTGCGTCCATGTTCACGTCGAGCAGGTTCGCCCCGCCCCGCACCTGCTCGATCGCGACCGCGACGGCCTCCTGGTAGTCGCCCGACTCGACGAGCCGCCGGAAGCGGGCGGAGCCGGTGACGTTCGTACGCTCGCCGACCACGACGAAGCCCGTCTCGGGGCGGATCACGAACGGCTCGAGCCCCGAGTAGCGCGGCAGCGTCGAACGCTCGGGCACCCGGCGCGGAGGCAGGCCGGTCACGGCGAGCGCGATCTCCTTCGTGTGCGCCGGCGTCGTCCCGCAGCAACCCCCGACGAGGTTCACGAGCCCGTCCTCCGCGAACGCCCGCAGGAAGCGGCTCGTGTCTCCGGGCTGCTCGTCGTGCAGGCCGAGCTCGTTGGGCAGCCCCGCGTTCGGGTGGCACGACACGTACGTGGAGGCGACGTTGGCGAGCCCTTCGAGGAACGGCCGCATCTCGGTGGCGCCGAGCGAGCAGTTGACGCCGACGATGAACGGCTCGGCATGCTCGACGGAGACCCAGAACGCGTCCGACGTCTGGCCGGAGAGGTTCCGACCGCTCTTGTCGACGGCCGTGAACGAGACCCAGAGCGGGAGCTCGGGTGCGACGTCGCGCGCAGCGACGATGGCAGCCTTCGCGTTCAGCGTGTCGAAGACCGTCTCGATCATGAGCAGGTCGACCCCGCCGTCGCGGAGCGCGGCCACCTGCTCGGCGTACGCCTCGCGCACCTGGTCGAACGTCACCGCGCGGTAGGCGGCGTCGTCGACCTTCGGCGAGAGCGACAGCGTGACGTTGAGCGGGCCGACCGAGCCGGCGACGAAACGGGGGCGGTCGGGCGTCCGTGCCGACCACTCGTCCGCAGCGCGGCGGGCGAGCCGCGCGCCCTCGAGGCTCATCTCGGCGGCCGCGTCCTCGAGCGCGTAGTCCGCCTGTCCGATGCGCGTCGCGGTGAAGGTGTTCGTCGTCGCGATGTCCGCGCCGGCCGCGAAGTACGAGTCGTGGATCTCGGCGACGAGCTCGGGCCGCGTGATGTTCAGGATGTCCGGATCGCCGCGCACGTCGCGCGCGTGCGTCGCGAACCGCTCACCCCGGTACTCCTCCTCCGAGAGCTCCCGTCGGTGAATGAGCACGCCCCACGACCCGTCGAGCACGAGGATCCGCTCGGCGAGAAGCTCTCGAAGTTGGGCTCGTGTGTCTTTCACGAAACGACTCCCGTCTAAAGAGGTCGGGAGCCGGAAGGCCCACTGGCTCTTTAGGCGTTTTTTATCCTGGTCGCCAAGCTGCCTTCAAAGCTGTCCAGGTGCGCGAACGGTAGCGCAGCGAGCCGCTCTCAGGAAGCACAGCTTTCCGCGAACCACGACTTGGGCCACGGGCAGTCCCACTGAGCCGTGTAGTACGTGTCGCCGTCGGCGACGATCGCGATCCACGCCGCGCCGGAGGGCGGGTCGGGAACCAGGGCACCCAGGTCTGCCGGGTCGGCTTCGCAGTGCACGTCGTACGACCGGCACTGCGGCCAGGAGACGACATTGGCACGCTCGAGCTCGTCCGCTGTCGGCTCGGCGGGCAGCCACCCGACGATCTCCGGCCCGCGATAGCGGAACCCCGGCGTGCAGTCTCCCGTGCTGCGCGTGAGATTCGGCGGCTCGTCCAGCGGCTCCGCGGCAAGAACCCTGTCGGTGTCGGTCCCGTCGGGGCACTCGCCGTCGAGCAACGCCTCGCCCAGCCGGGAGGCGTTCTCCCGAAACGGCTCGGGCACCGCGACGAGCTGGACGAGCTCCACGCGACACGTGTACGCGTACTCGTCCTGCCGTGTGAAGTTGTCCTGCCCTTCGTCGCACCGGCTTCGACGTCCGCGCGGTCCGACGGGCTCGAAACCGGAGCGCCGCTCGACGGCGTCGAGCTCGGCGTCGAGAACCGGGATCACGGAGTCGCGCGCAGCCGTGATCTCGTCGCTCCCGAAGTCGACCTCGGGGAGCGTCCCCGACTGGAGCGACCCGGCGACCGCGCAGCCGGCGACCAGGAGGACGACCAGCGCCACGATCGCGCATCCGGCCAGGATCCTTCGCAACGGCATCGCTCCTCAGCCCGCGAACACGCGCGTCTCGGCGTCCTCGATCACGTCGTCACGCGCGGGCGGCGCGAGCATCAGCTCGGCGATCTGCTCCACG
This sequence comes from uncultured Actinomycetes bacterium, assembly GCA_963770595.1. Lineage (GTDB taxonomy): Bacteria > Actinomycetota > Thermoleophilia > Gaiellales > Gaiellaceae > GMQP-bins7. Next base: position 612,397 of record CAVYQG010000001.1, read on the forward strand.
CGGGGATCGTCCGTCGCGCGCATCTGCACGACGGCCCGCTCGACGTCGTAGCCCGTGCGCCGGAGCTCGACCTCGGGACCGAGCAACGCCCAGTAGGCATGTCCCGGCGCGCCCTCGTACGGCAGCCCGACGCTGCCCGGGCTCAGAAGCCGGACGTCGTCGACGATTCGGTCGTACTGCAGGTGGACATGAGCCGTGACGACGACGCGCTCCTCGACATCCGTCATGAGCTCGCGCACTCGCCCGGCCGGCGTCCGCTCGGTGACGCACTCCTCGTCAGAGCGCGGCGAGCCGTGGCAGAACCTGACCGGACCGAGGCCGTCGATGTCGACAGCAACGCCGCTCTCGAACGCCTCGAGGACGGCGAGGTCTGCCGCCGAGTGCTGTTCCAGCATCCATCGCTCGCGATCGCTCGGCGACCCGGACGCGCCGGCGCGGAGCTCGAGGAGCGCCCGCTCCGCGTTCCCGCGGACGAACCGCGCCGGGATGCGGAGCCCTCGGACGAGCTCGAGGGTCTCGCGGGGAAGCGATCCCCAGGTCAGGTCGCCGCAGAAGACGACGAGATCGGGAGCTTCGACTTCGGCGCCGACCTCGGCGAGGACCGCCGCGAGCGCGGGCGCGTTGCCGTGGACGTCGGCAAGCGCGGCGACTCGCACCGCTACCCGGTCGTGCGCCCCGAGACCGTGAGCTGGTTCTCGGCGTGCTTGATGCGCTGCTCGAGCTGCCACCTGTCGGACTGCGACTCGCCGGCCTCGACCTTCTCGAGCTCCGCCTTCGCGGCGTCGAGCTGGCCCTGGGCCCGCTCCTCGTCGATCTCCTTCACGTTCACCGCGTCGTCGACGAGAGCCAGCGCGCGGTCGGTCTCGACCTTGAAGAAGCCGGGGCCGGTCGCGAACTCGAGAATCTCGTTCTGGCCGAGGTGCACGCGCGTCGATCCGGCCTTGAGCGTCGCGACGAGCGGCGCGTGCCGCGCGAGGACGCCGATCTCGCCCACTGCGCCGGGGACCACCACCATCTCGGCCTCGCCGTCGAAGACGGCGCCGTCCGGCGTGACGAGCGCCACGTCGAACTTCGGATGCGCGTCGGCCACAGCGTCCTAGGCGGCGACGGCCTCGGCCGCGCGCGCCTTCTCCACCGCGTCCTCGATCGTCCCGACCATGTAGAACGCCGACTCCGAGAGCTCGTCGTGCTCCCCGGCGATGATCGCCTGGAACCCGTGGATCGTGTCCTCGAGCTTGACGTACTTGCCCGGGGTGCCCGTGAACTGCTCGGCGACGAAGTTCGGCTGCGACAGGAACCGCTCGATGCGGCGCGCGCGGCCTACGACGAGCTTGTCCTCGTCGGTGAGCTCGTCCATCCCGAGGATGGCGATGATGTCCTGGAGGTCCTTGTAGCGCTGCAGGAGCTGGAGGACGGCTGTCGCGATCGCGTAGTGCTCGGGCGAGACGACGCCCGGCTGCAACGCACGCGAGTTCGAGTCGAGCGGGTCGACGGCCGGGTAGATGCCCTTCTCGACGATCGCGCGCGAGAGCGTCACGGTCGAGTCGAGGTGTGCGAACGTGGCCGCGGGTGCGGGATCGGTGAGGTCGTCGGCAGGAACGTAGATCGCCTGGATGGACGTCACCGAACCGGTCGTGGTCGACGTGATCCGCTCCTGGAGCTGGCCCATCTCGGACGCGAGCGTCGGCTGGTAGCCGACGGCGCTCGGCATGCGGCCGAGAAGCGCGGAGACCTCGGAGCCCGCCTGCACGAAGCGGAAGATGTTGTCGATGAAGAGGAGAACGTCCTGGCCCTGCTCGCGGAAGTACTCGGCCATGGTGAGCCCGGACAGGCCGACGCGCAGGCGCGCGCCCGGCGGCTCGTTCATCTGCCCGTAGACGAGCGCGACCTTGTCGATGACGCCCGACTCGGTCATCTCGAGCCAGAGGTCGTTGCCCTCGCGCGTCCGCTCGCCGACGCCGGCGAAGACGGACACGCCGCCGTGCTGGAGCGCGACGTTGTGGATGAGCTCCTGGATGAGGACCGTCTTGCCCGTCCCCGCCCCGCCGAAGAGGCCAACCTTGCCGCCGCGCACGAACGGCGCGATCAGGTCGATCACCTTGATCCCCGTCTCGAAGATCTCCATCTTCGGCGTGAGCTCGCGGAACGGAGGCGGGTCGCGGTGGATCGACCAGCGCTCGACGTCGTCCGGCGTCGGGCCTGCCTCGTCGATCGGCTCGCCGATGACGTTCCAGAGACGGCCGAGCGTCGGTGCGCCGACGGGCACGGAGATCGGGCCCTCGGTGTCGACGACGACGGCGCCGCGCGAGAGACCGTCGGTCGCGTCCATCGCGACCGCGCGGACGCGATCGTCGCCTAGGTGCTGCTGCACCTCCGCGATGAGCGTCCTCGACGAGCCGTCCTCCTGGGGGATCTCGATGCTGAGGGCGGTGTAGATCCCGGGGAGGCGCTCGGGGAAGACGGCGTCGATGACGACGCCCTTGATCTCGACGATCCGGCCTTGGTTCACGCTTTCCGCTCCGTTCTCGGACATGGGGCTCCTGGACGAGGGTCGAGGCGGCGCAGAGCGCCTGCCGGAGTCGGAGTCTAGCGAAGCGAAAGTGCTCCTACGTGGGGTGGTTGCGGCCGCAAAGCGGCCGCTGTTACTTCAGGGATCTTGGTTCCGACGCGGGTGGGATCGCGAAGTGATCTCCACCTCGCGTTCCGCGCGCGCGGGATCCGCGCTAGCGGATCCCGCGCTTGCGCACAGGGCAGGGGTGTTGGTTCCGACGCGGCCCGGGACTCGCGAAGCGAGTCTCCGGCACGCGTTCCGCGCGATCAGGATTCGCGCTAGCGAATTCTGATCTTGCGCACAGGGGATGCTTCGGTCACGAGCGGTTTCACACCCACGGCGTGCGGGACGCCCAACCATGAAGGGGTCTGCTTCCGCGCGATCGGAATCCGCTATAGCGGATTCCGGTCTTGGCGCACAGGCAGTCGGTCGCGAGCGATTTCACACCCACGGCGTGCGGGACGCCCAACCATGAAGGGGTCTGCTTCCGCGCGATCAGGATTCGCGCTAGCGAATTCTGATCTTGCGCACTATTCGAACTCGCCGATGATCTCGACTTCGATGCCCTTGCCGACCATCGTCGCGAGGGCGAGATTCGCCTTGTTCCAGCTCTCGAAGTTGAAGCCTCGGAGACCAGGCATGACCCCCCCGAACGCGGGGTTCTGGAGGTCGGCCGCCGTCGCTTCGAGGTCGACGGAGAGTTGGCGAAGCGACGTTGCGAACCGCTGCGACTCGGGCTCGAACCCCTCGGCCACCCCTGGTCCTCGAAGTCGTCCGCAGCCCCCTCGATCGCGACGGACGCCTCGTCCATGCGATTGAACCACTCCTCCTGGGACTCCGCCTTCGAGATCCGCGCGAGGGCGAAGTCGACGCGGTCGCGCGTCTGGACGACGTTCTCCTGGAACTCGGCCGTCGTGGGCGTCGAGTCGCCCCCGCAGCCCGCGGCGACGATCGCGAGCAACGACAGCGCGGCGAGCAGCGTGACGAGAAGTCTGCGGGAGGTCATGTGCGAGGGATCCGGATCAGAGGACGCCAGCGCGTGGCGAAACCGGCGGGTCGTTGGCACCCTCGATGATCGCAAGTTCCTTCGCGAGATCGGCCTGCGTCGGGTACCTCGTAACCGAATCTGAATTCGTGAGCTGCGGGTGTGACCCCTGCGTCGAGAGCTGCGTGCCGAGGCCGAGTGCCGCGAGCGCGAAGGCGGCCGCGACGCCGACTTGCAGGCGCGCGAGCGCGACGCGGCGCGGGCGCTGGACGACGATCGGGTTGCGTGGCCGCTCGAACGGCGCACGCCGGAGGTCCTCTGTGAACCTGCCGAGATCGTCCGAGAACGCCGCGCAGCTCGCGCAGCGCGCGAGATGGGCGTCGAGCATCCGGCGCTCGAGCTGCGACAGCTCGCCGTCGAGCGACAGGGAGACCTGCTCCCGAAACCGGTCGCAGGCGATCGAGCTGGGGACTGCGCTCATGTGGACTCTGACGACGAGGCCTGTGGAGAGTTAGCCGTGTCCGTCGCGTCGTCGGCGTGCAGTGAGTCGGCCACGACCACCTGGGCGCCCTCGACGGCGGTGGCCCGGAGTCCGAGCTCGAGCGGGTTCATCGCTTCCGCGAAGTGACAGGCGACCGGGTGGTTACCGCCGGCGCGCGGAACGAGCTCGGGCTCCTCCTGCGCGCAGATCTCCTGGGCCTTCCAGCAGCGCGTGCGGAACCGGCAACCCGACGGCGGGTTGGCCGGGCTCGGCACGTCCCCTTCGAGCACGATGCGCGCGCGCTTCCCGCGCTGGTTCGGCGACTCGATCGGGACGGCGGACAGGAGCGCCTGCGTGTACGGGTGCATCGGCCGCTCGTAGATCTGGTTGCGGTCCCCGATCTCGACGATCTTGCCGAGGTACATCACGGCGATGCGATCCGACACGTGGCGAACCACGGAGAGGTCGTGGGCGATGAAGAGGTACGTGAGCCCGAACTCCTGCTGGAGCTGAGCGAGGAGATTGACGACCTGCGCCTGGATGGAGACGTCGAGAGCGGAGACCGGCTCGTCGAGAACCATCATCTTCGGGTTCAGTGCGAGGGCACGGGCGACGCCGATGCGCTGGCGCTGGCCGCCCGAGAACTCGTGCGGGAAGCGGTTGGCGTGCTCCGGGGAGAGCCCCACCGTGCGCAGGAGCTCCTCCACCCTCCGGCGGCCTTCCCCGCCGCGATAGAGCCCATGGATGCGCAGCGGCTCCGCGACGATCTCGCGCACCGTCAGGCGCGGGTTGAGCGAGGCATACGGGTCCTGGAAGACGATCTGGATGTCCCGGCGGATCGGCCGCATGCCGCGCCGCTTGAGCCTCGTGATGTCCTTGCCGTCGAAGATGATGCGCCCGCCGGTCGGCTCGATCAGCTTGATGATCGTGCGGCCGAGCGTCGTCTTGCCGCACCCGGACTCGCCGACGACGCCGAGCGTTTCGCCGTTCTTCACGGTCAGGTCGACGCCGTCGACGGCCCGTACCTGTCCGACCGTGTGCTTGAAGACACCGGCCTTGATCGGGAAGTGCTTGACGAGGTTCTCGACGCGCAGGATCTCACCGGCGTCGGAGGCGGCGGCGAGCGCGCGCTCGGACCCCTGGGCCTCGGTCTCCGTGGCGATCTGGGTGTCGCTCACGCCTGCTCCCGGGATCCCGCGGCGACGCTGACGGCAGCGGCGCCGAGCTCCTCCGCGAAGTGACACGCGGCGAGATGCGCGGTCTCGTCGGTCAGGCGCAGCTCCGGAATGTCGGTCCGGCACTTCGCGCGACCCTGCGAATGGACGCACCGTGGATGGAACGCGCATCCGGGAGGAGGCGAGATGAGGCTCGGCGGCTGGCCGGGGATGGGCTCGAGCTTGGCCTGGTCCTCGTCGAGCCGCGCGAGGCTGGACATGAGGCCGATCGTGTACGGGTGACGAGGGGAGTTGAAGATCGTGAAGACGTCCCCGAGCTCGACCACTCGGCCGGCATACATGACGACGACGCGGTCTGCGAGCTCGGCGATCAGGCCGAGGTCGTGCGTGATGAGGACGATTGCGGCGTTCGTCTCGCGCTGCGCGGCCTTCATGACCTCGACGATCTGCGCCTGGATGGTCACGTCGAGCGCGGTGGTCGGCTCGTCGGCGATGAGCACGCTCGGGTCGTTGGCGATCGCCATCGCGATCATCGCGCGCTGACGCATCCCCCCGGAGAACTCGTGCGGGTACTGGTCGACGCGGCGCTCGGCGTACGGAACCCCGACGAGCGTCAGGAGCTCGATGGTCCGGTTCGTGGCGTCGTCGTCGGACATGTCCGAGTTGTGCACCCTGAGCGCCTCGGAGATCTGGTCGCCCACCGTGAGCACCGGGTTCAGGGACGTCATCGGATCCTGGAAGATCATCGAGACCTCCCCTCCCCGAAGCTCGCGGAGCTGGTTCTTCTTCATCGTGAGGAGGTTGTCGCCCTTGTAGCTCGCCTCGCCGCTCGCAATCCGGCCGGGAGGCATGGGGATGAGCCCGAGCACGGTGAGCATCGAGACGCTCTTGCCCGAGCCGGACTCACCCACGATCCCGAGCACCTCGCCGGGGTACAGGTCGTAGCTGACCCCCGTGACGGCCCGCACGACCCCGTCCTCGGTCGCGAACTCGACGGTCAAGTCCTTGATCTCGAGGATGGGGTCGGGCATTGAGCCTCTAGGCCCGGATCCGTCGCTGCGTCGGGTCGAGCGCGTCGCGGAGCCCGTCGCCGATGAAGTTCACGGCGAGCGCGACGAGTGCGATGACCAGACCGGGGAAGGTCACGAGCCACCATGCGCTCGGACCGGCCTGCTGGCCTTCGGAGATGAGCGAGCCGACCGCCGGGTGCGGCGGCTGGATGCCGAAGCCGAGGAACGAGAGTGCGGCCTCGAGCAGGATCGCTCCGGCCACGAGCAGCGTCATCGTGACGACGATCGGCCCGATGCAGTTCGGCAGGATGTGCCGGACGATGATCCGCAGGTCGCCGGCGCCCGACGCCTTGGCCGCCTCGACGAACTCCTTCTCACGGAGCGAGAGGAAGACGCCGCGCAGGATGCGCGCGAGCCCGACCCAGATGAGGACCGCGATGAGAAAGCCCGCCTTGGTCGGGCTCCCGTCCTTGTTGAAGAAGTTCGCGGCGGACAGGAGCACCGCGAGGAGCGGCAGGACCAGGATCAGGTCCGTGACGCGCATGAGGATGTTGTCGACCACCCCGCCGTAGTACCCGGCGATGGCGCCGACGATCGTCCCGATCAGGGTCGACACGGCGGCAACGAAGAACGCCACCCAGAGCGACGTGCGCAGTCCGAAGATGACGCGGCTCAGGTAGTCGCGCCCGAGCTGGTCGGTCCCGAAGATGTGCTTGTCCTCGAGCGTCGGCGCCTGGAGGATGATGTCGTAGTTCTGCTCGTCGTAGCCGTACGGAGCGACCTGGTCGGCGAAGAGCGCCACGAGCGCGATCAGGAGGAGGACGACGAGGCTGACGACCGCGAGGCGGTGGCGGAAGAAGCGCATCCGCGCGTACGCCCACTGGCTCCGCGCCTTGATCTCGACGCCGGAGCCGTACGAGAGCTCGGCGTCGTCCGTGACGCCCCCGACCATCCCCGGAGCCGCCATGGTCGCCGGCAGGGCCTCGCGCGGATTCTGCGTCGTCTCAGTCATAGCGAACCCTCGGATCCAGGAGCCCGTAGGCGACGTCGGCGATCAGGTTGAACACGATGACCATCGTCGCAACCACCATGAGCCACGCCATGATCGGGTACGGGTCGTTCGTGAACAGGGCGTTGATGAAGTAGAGCCCCATCCCGTCGAGCGAGAACACCGTCTCGGTCACGACCGCGCCGGCGATCAGCGCGCCGAAGTTGAGCGCGACGAGCGTCACGAGCGGGATGAGCGCGTTCCGGAACGCGTGCTTCATCGTCACGCGCGACTCGGGAAGGCCCTTCGCCCTCGCCGTTCGCACGTAGTCGGAGTTGACGACCTCGAGCATCGACGCCCGCATGTAACGCGAGTAGGTCGCGACGCTCGCGATCATGAGCACGAGCACGGGCAGCACGAGATGGTGCGCGCGGTCGACGACGAAGCTGGCGCCGCTACCGGGATCGACGCTGTTCAGGCTCGCGACCGGGAACAGCTTCTTCCCGGTCCAGCCCTGTATCTGCACGACTAACACCTGGAGCATGAGCGCGAACCAGAAGACAGGGATGGCGATGCCGACGAAGCTCGCGGTCGTCATCGTGTAGTCGAAGACGGAGTACTGGCGTAGTGCGGAGTACACGCCGATCCCGACCGCGATCAGGATCGCCAGGAGCTCGGCCACGATGATGAGCTGCAGAGTGTTCTTCATCACGCGCCAGAGGTCCGGGAGGATGGGCTTGTTCGTGAGGAGCGTCGTCCCGAAATTGTTGGTGACGGCGTCCTTCGCCCAGTAGCCGTAGCGGACGAAGACGTTCTCGTTCAGGTGCTTCTGCTCCTCGATCCGCTGGATCGTCTCCTGCGAGACGTTGGGCGCCATGCGAGTGGCCGCCAGCGGGTCGCCCGAGGAAGCGACGAAGAAGAAGACGAGAAAGCTCGCCGCGATGAGCACGACGATGCTGTAGAGGAGTCTGCGGATGACGTACTGGAACATTGGCTCGTCCCCTGATCTTAGAGAACTCCCTTCGAAATGACCGCCCGGGTGGGCCGCGGGGCGATCGTCTCGAAGCGAGCTCCCGGAAGGAAGTCCCGCCCCCGCACGAGGCGGGGGCGGGACTCGGTCTGTGCAGGCTGAGGGCCTGGCACTCCGGCTACCTCGTTACGAGGTCGTCCAGCCGGAGACGTTCCAGGGGCTGCCCTCGTTCGTCGGGTTGACGACGGGGCCCTTCACCTTCTTGCTGGTGATCACGTACACGGGCCGCGCGTACACGGGAATCGACGGGATGTCGTTCACCATGTAGCGGGCCTCGCCAGCGTTGAGCAGCTTTGCGCGCTGGCCTGCCTCGAGCGTGGTCGAGACCTGGTTCATGACGTTCGACCACCTGCGGTTGCAGTAGTTCATGTTGTTCTGATCGCCACCGCAGCCGTAGAGGTCCTTGATGGTGATCGGCGTGGCCGGCGAGCCGACCCACGTGAACATCATGAGGTCCCAGTCCTCGGACGGGAGCGTCGTGCCGAACATCGTGCCGCCCACCTGGAAGCGTGCGACGAGCTCGATGCCGACCGACTTCATCTGCCGCTGGTAGATCTCGTACGTCAGAGCACGAAGCGTGTTACCGGTCGTGGTGAAGAACCGGAACGACAGCTTCCCGACGCCGGGGCACGAGAAGATGTCGTTGTTGTTCGCGCTCGGACGATCAGGACCACCGGTGCAGCCTGCGCTCTTGAGGATGCCGATGACCTTGGCCTGGCTGAACCGCCACTTCGCCCAGTTCTGCTTGTAGGACGACTCGAACGGCTTGAACATGTGGCTCTGGAGCGGCGGCAGCCCAGGAGCGATCTCCTTGTAGAGCGTTGCCGCGATCTGGGCGCGGTTCATGCCCGTGATCAGAGCCTGACGGACGACCGGGCGCTTCAGGGCCGGGTGACCCTTGGGCCCGAACTGGATGTCGACGTGCTCCCACGCGTAGCCGATCTTGCGCTTGACGACGAAGTCCGAGTCCGTCATGAACGCAGCGATCTGCGGCTGGGGCTGCGGCTCCATCATCTGTCCCTCGCCCGCCTTGAGCGCCTGGAACCTGGCGTTCGTGTCGAGGATGTACCGGAACACCACGCGATCGAGCTTCATCGGCGTGGTGGCGCGGAACCGCGGGTTCTTCTGCACCGTGATCTGGACGCCCTTCTGCCAGCTCACGAAGCGCCACGGACCGCTCGAGACCGGGACCGAGTTGAGGAACGTCTCGTTCATGTTCTTGCCCTGAATGGCGGCGGTCTGGAACGCGCCGCTCGAGAGCAGCGACTCCCAGTCCGCGTACCGGGTCTTGAACACGACCGTGCCGCGCTTGCCCTGGCACGTGAACGAGCGGATGTCCTCCCAGCCGGTCCGGCTGATGACGTTGTTCTGCGGGTTGATGAACACCTGCCACGTCGCGCGCAGGTCCTGACACGTGACCGGCTTACCGTCGCTCCAGACAGCGTTCTGCTTGTACTGGAACTGAATGGTCAGCGGGCTCGCCTTCACGACGCGAGGCTTGCCCTGGAACAGCGCCGGGGTGAGGTCACCCTTGTCGTTCCGAATCTGGCCGCCGTACCAGATGTTGTTCAGAACGAGCGCCGTCGCGTACAGGTTGTTCCCGACCCATGCTGACTGCAGGTTCGGCGGCTCCTGGTCGTGAATGAATACGACCGTACCGGCCGAGGCACGCTCCGGGCCGGCCGTCGCGGCAGGGCCGACGACGAGGCTCGCTGTGATCGCGAGCGCTCCGGCGAGGAGCAGTAGCGAACGTTTACGCATCTATTCCCTCCATCCGAGTGATGTCGAACCGATCCTGTCCACGAACGGCATCCGGACGTACGGGGACGGCGAGCAGCGGCGTCCGCCGGCCGTCGTCCGTCGATCCAGATGCTCCTAGCGCCGTGGTCAAAGTGCAGGATCATAGTTCTGTGACGTACCCGCGTCGAATCAGTTAGGAGGCGTGTCGATGAGAATTCCGGGTGAGCCCGAGAAAAGGCGTGATACCAGGTACTTCGTAGCAGCGGAGGACGCCTCGAGCCTGGGCGAGAATGCTGCGCCGCTGGTCGAGGCCGCCGTGGGGGTCGAGTGGTACGACCGCAACGGCTCCGACGTCGACCGGGCGGCGTTCACGCTCTGCCGGCTCCGCCGCGCGCGCGCCGGCGAGAAGGGCTGGCCGAGCTACGGCGACGAGGCCGTGCGCACCGTCCTCGCGGAGGTGAGCCCGACCGCCCTCGTGTGGATCGCGAGCCGCGCGATCTCGTACATGGACGAGAGCGGATTTCCGGAGGCCGTCGAGGCCTGGTTCGCGGAGGCGTAGCCGGCGAGAAGCCGGTGACCGTCACCGCGGTGACATTCACCCGCTTCGTCACGCTCGTCAGCGGTCGCGACGCCAGAGGACGAGCCCGAACGGTAGGAATGCCGCGAGCGCGAGGTAGGGCGCGAGCGCGTCGCGGCCGCTCTTCTCGCCTTCCGTCACCGTCGGCCCGGTCCCGAGCTCCTGGCGGGAGCGCGTCACGATCGCGTCGACGTTCTCCTCGGAGAACACGCTGCCGCTGGTGGACGCGGCCAGCCGATCGAGGATCGCGCGCGCGGACGGGTCGGGCAGGTACTGGGGCTCGGACCGGCCGTTCGAGTACACGCGCTCGTCCTCGCCCCAGAGCTGCACGAACACCGTCTCGATCGCGGGCTCCTGCCGGAACAGGGTGCCGAGTCGCGCGCTCGCGACCGGCAGGCTCTCGCCGTCGGTGAGGACCACGATCAGGCGCTTCTTCGCCTGCGGCGAGAAGAAACGCTGCACGCGCATGGACGCGAGCGAGTCGAGCTTCGTCGCGTTCGACAGGAAGCTGCCGCGGGGCGGCGGCCGCTCGATGCCGATCGAGCGCTCGAGCGTCGCCTCGAACACGTCGAGGCTCGCGCTCGGGAAGAGGTGAGGCAGCACCCGATCGGTGACGGTCGCGATGCCCACGCGCGAATCCGAGAGCTCACCGCGGACGACGCCCGCGACCGACTTCGCGCGCTCGATGCGCATCGGCGACCCCTGTCCGGCCTGCGCGAGCATCGACCGCGAGACGTCGATGACGACGAAGACCTCGGCGTCGGTCCGGACCGTCCGGGGCGACGTCTGTTCGAGGATGGGCTGCGCAGCGGCAAGACCGAGCAGTGCCGCGCCGCCGGCGAGCGCCGCGAGAGGCACCAGCAGCCGCCGCTTCGGCAGCGACGGGATGCCGACCACGCCGCGAATGCGCGTCGCGCGCCGACGCACGAGGAGCAGGGCCGAGAGCGGGACGAGCGCGCCGAGGGCGAGGAGCGCTCCGAGCGGCGTCAGGAAGGAGATGCTCATGCCGTGCCGCTCAGTAGCCGCTGCCCGGGTCGCCCGCGCCGGCGCCGCTCGCGCCGGCGCCGCCGGGCGAGGGATTCGCGCCGCCCCCGCCTTCCGCCGGCTGTATCCCCCGGCCTCGCTGAAGCGCCAGCTCGAGGTTGTACTTGGCCTCCGCGTTCGTCGGGTCGAGCTGGAGCGCAAGCCGGAGGTTCGCGACCGTGCTCTCGAGCAGCGCTCCGCGCTCCTGCGACTCGCTCGAGAGCCGCGCGATGCCCATCGCCCCGAGCAGGCTGGCCGCGCGGGAGCGCCGGATCCGGTCGATGTCGCTTCCGGCGACGGCCTCGAGCCGTGCCTGAGCCTCGTTCCGGCCGAGCGCCTCGGCCGGGTCCGACACGGTCGCGAGCTCGAGCCGGGCGAGCCTGAACGCCCTGCAGCGCGCGCCGCATCTCCGCGTCGTCGCCGTAGCCGGCGACCGCGAGCGAGAGACCGGCCGGGAGGCGCGTGTCCGGCTGCCACAGGTCGTCGGCCTCCGGCGTCGACAGGTAGCGGACGTCGTCCGCCGGCATGGCCGAGCGCCACCGGTCGACGTCGGCCGCGAGGACGAAGAGGAGCGCTGCGCAGCCGAAGCAGGCGAGCGCGCCGGCGACGAGCGCAGCGCGCCGCGTCCACAGGACGTCCCGCAGCCGTTCGCCGAAAGCCGTCATGCCGTCCCCTGGGCTCGCGGGAGGGCGAGGCTCCCGCCGAAGCGCTCGTGGAACGCCAGCGCAAGGAACACGAGGCCGCCGAGGAGGAGGAGCACGATGGGCAGGCCGTGCCGCGCCTCGCTCTCGAGCGGGATCGGCTCGTCGCTGTCGAGCGGCGCGACGAACGCCTCGTCCTCGAGCAGCTCGCCGAAGATGAGCCGCGCATCGCTGTTCGGCGCGATCCCGAACACCTTCAGCGTGATGTCGCTGCTCCGCAGGCTCTCCACGGTCCGGGCGAGCTGGCCGACGTCGTCGGGGGCGGTCTCGAGGTCGCTGACGAGCAGGATCGACCCACCCTCGATCTCGTCCCGCAGGAGCATCTCCCTGGCGAGCTCGATCGCAATCGAGATCCTCGTCCCCGCCCGGAACGTCTGCGTCCAGGGGTTCACGGGCGGGCCGAGCTTCGGCGGCACGAGGAGTCGCAGCATCGGCGTGATCTCCGATGCGGGCGTGCCCGGCGGCAGCAGCTCGTAGGGCACGTCCGAGAAGACGACGAGCCCTATCCGCGCGTCCTCGGCGACCAGCCGGCGGAGCGCGCCGCGCACGATGTCGTAGTCCTCGTCGGCGATCGACAGCGACAGGTCGACGACGACGACGCCCACCGAGCCTTCGGGAAGGAGGGCGCGCTCCTGCGTCTCGAGGCCGCGCGCGGAGGCCGCGGCCGCGGCCAGCAACGAGAGCGCGGCGACGACGAGGCCGATCCGGAGCAGCCGCGTGCGCCGGACCGGGCGGCGCAGCTCCCCGACGTCGTGGCTCGAGATGCCCGTCGGGCCCCGACGCTTCCTAGTCCACACGGCCGTTCCCCATCTGGGCCTCGCTCTCGAGCTCGGTGTCGAGCGTCGCGCGCACGCGGGCAGCGAGGTCGACGGTCTCCTCGGCCGCCGGCGCGCTCTCCGACCACGCGAGGACGCGCGCAGTCCGCGAGAGGTCCGGGTCTCCCCACTCTCCGAGCGCCTCGGCGACGAGCTCGAGCGAGCGCCGCCGGTCCTCGGCGCCGTCGGAGCGGTTCACGTCCTCGAGGAGCGCGAGCGCCTGCTGGAGCGGAGTGAGCCGCGGCGACAGCTCGACGACCGGCTCGGGAGGCGGCGCGGGCTTGCGCCGCGGCCAGGCGAGCGCGACGAGCGCGAGTCCGCCGAGGAGGAACAGCGAGCCCATGCCGATGAGCGCCGCGAGCGCGACGCCGGGATTCACGCGGCTCGTGAGCGCCGGCAGCGTGAGGACGTCGGCGCGCCACGGCGGCAACGAGAGGTCGCGCTCGAAGGACGCCGACGCGAAGCGCGAATAGACGGTGAGCACGGGCCACGGCGTCGGCATCGCCTGCCGCCCGTCGCCGTCGCCCGGAGCGACGAACGTGACCCGCGCCTGCGAGAACTCGAGCGGAGCGGTCTGACCCGAGGGGACGCACGGGCCGGTGAAGCAGCGCAGCGTCCAGGTCGTCCTCAGGTACGTCGTCGCACCGACGTCACGCCGGTGCCGCTCCGGGTCACCGAGCACCTCCCAGGGCGTGAAAGCGGCGGCGGTGCGCACGGAGTCGGGATCGACCTTCGTGTTGTCGACGACGACGTCGACGCGCGCCCTGACGACGTCTCCGAAGAGGATGATCTGCGGGCTCAGACTCGCACGCGTCCGGATCGGTGGCAGCACCTCGGCGGGGCCGCGGTCAGCGGGCTCGGCTCGCTCGGGACCGGTTCGAGCGGCATCGTCGCGGTCTCGCGCTCGCCCTCGTCCGGGCTCCACGCGAACGCGACGACAGCGAGGGCGCTGATGACCGCGACACCGCACAGGGCGAGGATCGGGAGGAGGCTCGAGCGTCTCACCGGCTCACGCCCCCACCACGCGGCGGACGCGGCGCAGCTCCGTCCAGGCGAGGAGCTCGCCGAGGATCTCGGCGGGCTCGCTCGAGCCGATCAGGATGGGATCGAGGTCGAGCGCGCGAAAGTCGTGGAGGAGGGCCTCGAGCCGCTGCTCGTTGGCGAGCCTGCGCGCGAGGACCTCCTTGCGGGTCAGCCGCACCGGCGCCGCCCGGCCGGTCTCGGCGTCCCTGAGCGGGACGACGATCCCGGGAACGTCGGGGAAGCTCTGCTCCCAGGTCGGGTCCTGGATCACGATCGGGATCGACGTCCCAGCGCTGCTCGAGCGCCGTCATCCACATGTCGCCGGGCGGTGTCGGCACGAAGTCGGAGAGGACGAACACGAACGTCCCGGCGGTCGCCGAGCGCCGATGCTCGACGAGGTGCGCGAGGGAGCGCTCGAGCCAGTCGGTCGGCGCCCGGAAGTCCGGGGAGTCGAGCCGCTCGTTCTGGAGCTTGAGCAGCTTGCGCTCGAGCTGCGGAGGCCGCCAGAACGTCTCACCGTCGGCCTGGTCGAGGTACCCGACGAAGCCGCCTGCCCCGGCCGCGCTCGCGAGGATCAGCTCGAAGGTGTTCCGCATGGCGAGGTGCTTGTCGAGCCAGGGGAGCGGTGACGCGAAGCAGGACATCCCCGGACGCCGGTCCGCGACGACGACGACGCGCGGCGCCTCCTCGGCGAAGCGCTCGCGGACGACGAACTCGTCGGCGCCGCGCGCCGTCGAGAGACGGGCGGACGCCGCCCAGTCGATCGCGTCCATGTCGTCGCCGGGGCGGTAGGGCCGCGACCCCGCGATGTCCGTCCCCGTCCCGCGCCGGAGGCTCCGCATCGTCCCGAACGAGATGCCGATGACCCCGCGGCGGGGGACGAGCGGGAACGTCAACCGGCCCTGGGCCATGGCCCGGTCCTAGGTCGGGTGAGGGCCCTCGAACAGAGGGTCCTCCTCGGAGCCCGGGCGCGGCGCGACCTCGAGGCAGGCCTGCCGGAAGCCGTCGATGGCCTCCGCCCAGCTCGAGGCCCGGGCACGCGCGACGAAGCTCGGCGTGTAGACGATGCGGTGAGCGAGCACCGGCACGAAGAGGCGCTCGATGTCCTCCGGCATCACGAAGCTGCGGCCGTCGACGAGCGCCCAGGCGCGCGCGGCGCGCTCGAGCGCGAGGCTGCCGCGGACGGAGCTGCCGATGACGACCGACTCGTTCCCGCGCGTGGAGCGGACGAGCTCGACGACCCAGCGGTGCAGGACCTCGTCGACGTAGACGTGCTGCGCCGCGGCCTTGCAGGTCGTTGATCTCGTCGACGCTCACGACCGGCTGGAGGTCGTCGAGCGGGTGGGTGAACCGCTGCTCGACGAGGATCTTGAGCTCCTCCTCGATCTCCGGGTAGCCGAGCGCGGTGCGCAGGAAGAAACGGTCGAGCTGCGCCTCCGGGAGCGGGAACGTCCCCTCGTACTCGATCGGGTTCTCGGTCGCGAGCAGGAGGAACGGGGACGGCAGCTCGCGCGTCACGCCGTCGACCGTCACCTGCTGCTCGGCCATCGCCTCGAGGAGCGCGGACTGCGTCTTCGGCGTCGCGCGGTTGATCTCGTCGACGAGGACGACGTTGGCGAAGATCGGGCCTGCCCGGAACTCGAAGTCCCGCGTCTGCTGGTTGAACACGGAGAGGCCGGTGACGTCGGTCGGCTGGAGGTCCGGCGTGCACTGGATGCGCGCCGACGCGGCGCCGTCGACCGTGCCGGCGATCGCGCGTGCGAGGACCGTCTTCGCGGTGCCCGGGACGTCCTCGAGCAGGACGTGCCCCCCGCACATGAGCGCGGTCAGGACCAGCTTGATCTCGTCGCGCTTCCCGTACACGACGGTCTCGATGTTGTCGACGAAGCGCTCGGAGATCGCGCTCGCCCGCGCGAAGCGCTCGGGCTCGATCTGGGCTACCGCCCCTTCCACCCGCGTGATGCTAGCTCGGTCCGCGTGCGGGGTCGGGATCGCCATGCGTCAGCTACTTCAACGCGAGGCGGGCGCGGTTGTTAGGGAAGTTCGGGGCCGGAGCCTAAGAAACGCCTAAGACCCGTCGGGCGGCCGGTTCGGGCGAGATGAATCTCGCCCCTACGCGGAACCGACACGAAGGGTCGTAGGGGCGAGGCTTGCCTCGCCCTCGCCGGACCGGTCTACGTGAGCGCCTCGGCCCCCGAGACGACCTCGAGGATCTCCTGCGTGATCTCGGCCTGCCGGGCGCGGTTCATCTGCAGCGTCAGGCTGTCGATCAGCTCGCCCGCGTTCTTGGAGGCGTTCCGCATCGCGGTCATGCGCGCACCCTGCTCGGACGCGGTCGACTCGAGCAGCGCCCGGTAGATCTGTGTCTCGACGTAGACGGGCAGGAGCCGCTCGAGGATCTCCTCCGGCTCCGGCTCGAAGATGAAGTCTCCGCGCATGGTGTCGTCGGCGCGCTCGTCCTCGTCGGTCTCGAGGATCTCGGCCGAGATCGGGAGGATGTCCTGCTCGGTGACGCGCTGCGTGAGCGCGGAGACGTACGTGTTGTAGACGAGGACGACCCGGTCGACCTCGCCCGTCGTGAAGAGCTCCGCGACCTTGTGCGCGATCGCCTGCGCGTCCTCGTACGCCGGCCGGTCCGTGAACCCGAGGTACGCGCCGTCGAGCTCGCGGCGCCGGAAGAGGAGCGTCGAGCGCCCCTTCTTGCCGACCGCGACCCAGCGCACCGTCTTCCCCTCGCCCTGCAGCGAGCGCTCGAGGGCGAACGCGCGCCGAAGCACCTGCGCGTTGAACGCGCCCGCGAGGCCGCGGTCGCCGGTGAGCGGCACGAGCGCGACCTTCTCGATCGTCTCCCGCTGCTCGAGCAGCGGCAGCCGGACGGACGTGGCCGCGCGGCCGACGCCGGCGATCAGCTCGTTCATCGTCTCCGCGTACGGGCGGAGCGCGGTGATCCGCTGCTCGGCGCGGCGGAGCTTCGCGGCCGCGACGAGCTCCATCGCGCGCGTGATCTTGCGCGTGTTGCGGACGGAGCGGATCCGCCGCCTGAGATCCTGGACGGACGCCATCGGCTGCGGCTAGCCGCCGAGCCCCTTCTCTTCCTCGACGTTGAAGACGGAGACGAAGTGCTCGAGCTCGGCCTTCAGCTTCTCCTCCACGTCGTCGGCGATGTCGCCCGACTCGCGGATCGAGTCGAGCACGCCTCCGTCCGTGCGCAGGTGCTCGCGGAGCTCGGCGTGGAAGCGCGGCACCTGGCCGACCGGGACGCCGTCGAGGAACCCGTTGATCCCGGCGTAGATCGCGACGACCTGCTCCTCGAACGGCCACGGCTCGTACTGCGGCTGGTTCAGCGTCGCGACCATGCGCTCGCCGCGCGACAGCGACTGCTGCGTCGCCTGGTCGAGCTCCGAGCCGAACTGCGCGAACGCCTCCAGCTCGCGGTACTGCGCGAGGTCGAGGCGCAGGCGCCCGGCGACCTTCCGCATCGCCCGCTGCTGGGCGTTCCCGCCCACGCGCGAGACCGACGTGCCGACGTTGATCGCCGGCCGCACGCCCGAGAAGAACAGGCTCGACTCGAGGAAGATCTGGCCGTCCGTGATCGAGATGACGTTCGTCGGGATGTAGGCGGCGATGTCCCCGGCCTGCGTCTCGATGATCGGCAGCGCGGTCAACGAGCCGCCGCCGAGGTCGTCCGAGAGCTTGCACGCGCGCTCGAGCAGCCGCGAGTGGAGGTAGAAGACGTCGCCCGGGAACGCCTCGCGGCCGGGCGGGCGCCTGAGCAGGAGCGACAGCTGGCGATACGCATCCGCGTGCTTCGAGAGGTCGTCGTAGACGAGCAGCGCGTGGCCGCCGTCGTAGAGGAAGTGCTCGCCCATGGCGCAGCCGGCGAAGGGCGCCATCCACTTGATCGGAGCGGCCTCGTGCGCGGCCGCCGAGACGACGATCGTGTACTCCATCGCGCCGACGTCGCGGAGCCTCTCGACCACCTGTGCGACGGTCGAGCCCTTCTGGCCGACCGCGACGTACACGCAGATCACGTCTCCCCCGCGCTGGTTGATGATCGCGTCGATCGCGATCGCGGTCTTGCCGGTGGAGCGGTCTCCGATGATGAGCTCGCGCTGGCCGCGGCCGATCGGGATCATCGAGTCGATCGACTTGATGCCGGTCTGGAGCGGCTCCTTCACCGGCTGCCGGCTGATCACGCCGGGCGCCTTGAACTCGAGCGGCCGGCGACCCTCGGCCTCGATCGGGCCGAGCCCGTCGAGCGGGTTGCCGAGCGGGTCGACGACGCGGCCGAGCAGGCCCTTGCCGACCGGCACGCTCATGACCTCGCCCGTGCGGCGGACGGGCTCGCCCTCCTTGACCTGCTCCCAGTCGCCGAAGAGCGCTGCGCCGACGTTGTCCTCCTCGAGGTTGAACGCGATGCCGACGACGCCGTGCTCGAGCTCGAGCCGCTCGAGGGCGACGCAGTTCTCGAGGCCGTGGATGCGGGCGATGCCGTCGCCGACCTGGAGGACGGTGCCGACCTCGGACAGGTCGGTCTCGACGTCGAACTGCTGGATCCGGTCCTTCAGGATCGAGGTGATCTCTTCGGGCCTGAGCTTCACGTGTTCTCCTTGCGTAGGGGCGAGGCTCGCCTCGCCCTCATCCTGTGGTTGCCAATTCTCTGCGGAGGCGCTCGAGCCGGCCGCGGACGCTGCCGTCGGCGCGGAACGAGCCGATGCGGAGGACGACGCCTCCGATGAGGCTCGGGTCGACCGAGCGCGTCGCCTCGACGGTGCGGCCCGACGCCTTCTCGATCGTCTGCACGATCGAGCGCGCCTCGTCGTCCGAGAGCTCGTGCGCAGTCGTCAGCTCGACGGCGAGCCGGTTCTGGGCCCGCGCGACGAGCGCCTGCAGCTCCGAGTCGATCCCGACGAGCTCACCGGCGCGGCCCTTCTGCGCCACGACCTGCACGAAGTTCCGCACGAGCTCGTCCGCGCCGGCGACGATCTCGTTCAGCACCTCCGCCTTCTCCGGCGGGTCGACCTGCGGGTTCTGGAGGAACGCGCGCAGCTCCGGCGTCGCCTCGATCGCGCCCGCGAGCGCCGAGAGCTCTGCCGCGACGGTCTCCACGCGGCCCGCCTCGGAGGCAGCCTCGTAGAGCGCTCCTGCGTACATGCGATGCGAGACGGCCATGCGCTCCCTCAGTCGTTCTCTTCGAGGATCGAGAAGTCGAGCTCGGCGATCGCCTCGTCGATCAGCCGGCGCTGGTCCTCGGCGTCGAGCACCTTGCCGGTGACCCGGGCCGTCGCCTGGAGCGTGAGGTCGGCGACCTCGCCGCGGATCAGGTCGAGCGAGCGCTTCGTCTCGGCGTCGATCTGGCGCTTGGTCTCCTCGAGGCGGCGCTGGCGCTCCTCCTCGGCCTCGACCTTGACCCGCTCGAACTGCGCGTCCGCGACCTTGCGTGCGTCCGCGAGGATGTCCGCGGCCTCGCCCTTGGCCTCGCCGATCAGCGCCTTGTGCTGCTCCAGGAGCTGGCGCGACTCCTCGCGCGCGCGATCGGCCTCCTCGACGGCCTTGCGGATCCGCTCACGGCGCTCGTCGATCGTCTTCTGGATGGGGCCGAAGGCGAAGCGCTTGAGCACGAAGAACGTGATCGCGAAGCAGATCAGCGTCCAGATCATCAGCCCCGGGACGACGTCGATCAGCCCTCCCGAGGACTCCTCCTCGGCCGCCTGGGCGAGTAGCAGGAACTCGCGCATCGATCAGACGAGGACGTACGCCAGCAGGCCACCGATGAGGCCGTAGAACACGACCGCCTCGGTCAGCGCGAACCCGAGCCACTGGATTCCGGTGAGCTCGCCGCGAAGCTCCGGCTGGCGGGCGACGGCCTGGATCATCGAGCCGAAGATGTTGCCGATGCCGATGCCGGCGCCGAGCGAGCCGAGGCCGATGCCGAGCGCGAGCGCGATCGCCTTGCCGGCGTCCGCGCCGTCCTCGGCGGCGGCGAGGAAGAACGTTGAAGAGAGCATGGTGCAGGCCTCCTTAGTGCTCCGGCTCGATGGCCGAGCCGATGTAGATGGCGGAGAGGGCGGCGAAGATGTACGCCTGGATCGAGACGACGATGACGACCTCGAAGAGGTAGAAGACCGTGGCCGCCGGGACGGCGATCACGGCGAGCGTGAGATTCCCGATCACGAAGATCAGGCCGATGAAGGTGAGGATCAGCATGTGGCCGGCGAGCATGTTCGCGTAGAGCCGGACCGAGAGGCTGATGAGCCGCATGAACTGGCCGAGGATCTCGAGCGGGATGATCAGCGGCAGCATCGCCTTCGGCACCTCCGGGATCCAGCTCCGGAAGTACCTGCGAGCGCCGTTCCAGCGAATGCCCTCGACGTGCGTGAAGACGAACGTCATGAGAGCGAGCGCCAGCGTGACCGACAGCGTCGAGGTCGCAGCGAAGATCGCGAGCGTCGGCAGCTCGATCCCGAAGATCTCGAACCGCTCGTCGGAGAGCGGGAGCGGGATGAAGCCGAGCATGTTGACGACCCAGATGAAGACCATCAGCGACGCGACGTAGGGGAACCAGAGGCCGATCGCCTTCGTCGGCAGGCCCTGCTCGGCGACCTGCACCTGGGCGATCTCGTAGATCGTCTCGCCGAGGGCCTGCTTGCGGTCCGGGTCGCGCCCGGTCTTCACGCGCATGAGGACGATCCCGATCAGGATCGAGACGATCGTGCCGAGGATGAGGTATGCGACCGCCTTGTTGAGCGACATGTCGATCGGGCCGATCTTCAGCTCCGGCCCCCAGGTCTTGAGCTCCCACTCGTGCGCCGGGTCGAAGTCGCTCTCCTCCGCGGCGTGGGGCGCTTCCTGGCCGAGCGCCGCGGCCGGGAGGATCAGCGCGAGCGCGAAGAGCAGTGCCGCGAGGCGCTTCACGTGCGCGGCTCCGCGCCGAAGTACGTCATCAGCCCGACGACGAGCTCGATCGTGAACACGACCGCGTACAGGAGCGCCGCGGCGAGGCCGACGCGCTCGTCGGCGATCGTCACCGCGACGAGCGGGACGCCGACGAGGAGCGCGCGAGACGTGGTTCCGATGCCCCTCATGCCTGCGGCGGCGAGGTTATCTGCGCCGTCCGGCAGCCGCGCCAGTAGCAACGCGATGACCTGCGACGCGAGCCAGAGGACCGCGGCGAGCGC
Organism: uncultured Actinomycetes bacterium; assembly: GCA_963770595.1. Lineage (GTDB taxonomy): Bacteria > Actinomycetota > Thermoleophilia > Gaiellales > Gaiellaceae > GMQP-bins7. Next base: position 633,674 of record CAVYQG010000001.1, read on the forward strand.
CCAGCCCCTGAGCGGCCAGCCCGCGATCGCGAAGACCGGGAGCGCGAAAGCGAGGATCACGCCGGCTGCGATCGTCGGTGCGAGCCGGCTCGGGAGCGGCCGCGGCGTCGAGAAGATCCCGGCGCTCACGCCGTTCCCTCGCTGCGATAGACGAGGTAGACGACGAGCACCGCGGCCGGGATCCCGACGACGGCCCCGATGAGCAGGCCGATGTCCCACGCGCCGGCGATCCAGCCGACGAGGGCGCCGAGCGCCATCACGCCGAGGAGCGTTCCCAGCAAGAGGCCCGAGGCGGAGGCGAGCGAGTGAGGTGAGGAGGCCGCGTCCGGCGTCATCCAGGGCGGAGCATACCAGCGTGTTTGTAACAGCCCGTTGCGCCTTGGAGAGCGGAAACCGGCTCGGTTCGTTACAGGGATAGGATGCGGGCCGTGGAGCGGCTGGTGCTCGTGCACGGCAGCGTCGTCGGGTCGCGGTCGACGTGGAGGGAGCACGCCGCGCTGGCCGAGCGCTTCGAGCTGCTCGTGCTCGACCGGCCGGGGTTCCCGCCGAATCCTCCCGTCGAGCGGGTCGACTTCGAGCCGGACGCCGAGCTCGTCGCGTCGCTCGTACGCGATGGCGACCACCTCGTCGGGCACTCCTACGGCGGCGTGATCGCGCTCATCGCCGCAGCCCGGCAACCGGAGGCGCTCGCCTCGCTGGCCGTGATCGAGCCGCCTGCGACCCGGGTCGCGCTCGATGTCCCCGAGGTCGCCGCGTTCGCAGCGGGCGCCGAGGAGCTGTGGGCGACCGGCCCGCGCGACGACCCGGAGGCATTCCTGCGGCTCTTCCTCGATGCGGTCGGATCCGACTTCCACCCGCCATCCCCGCTGCCGCCCGGGCTCGAGGCCGTGGCTCGGGTGCTCATGACGGAGCGGCTGCCCTCCGAGGCGGACATCCCGCTCGAGACGCTTCGCCGCGCGGCGTTCCCGGTCCTCGTCGTGTCGGGCGCGCACCATCCCGCCTTCGACGCGATCTGCGACCGTCTCGAGCACGCGCTCGACGCCGAGCGCCTCGTCCTCCCCGGCCACGGCCACTCCGTCCAGCGCCACCCGGACTTCAACTCCGCGCTCGCCGACTTCGTCGAGCGGGCAGCCGCCGCCCGAACCTGAAGCGCTCTACGCGGTCTGACGCTCGTGCCCAGGGGCGTCCGACTCCGCCTGCTCGCGCTCGCGGCGGCGGATGCGCGGGTTCATCAGCTTCACGATCTCGAGGAGGTAGACGACGTAGATCGAGAACGCGATCGCGACGAGGCCGATCGCGACGACGACGAGCGTGCGCCCGAGGTCCCACTCCCCGCCCTCGCGCAGCGGCACGAAGCGGGTCGCGAGCGCCGCGAGCGCGAGGCTCGCGCACCACGCCCACATCGTCACGGCCGCGCGCCGCTGCGAGAACCCGATGTTGAGGAAGCGGTGGTGGAGGTGACTCCGGTCGGCCGTGTAGATCGGCTGCGAGTGCTTGAGCCGCCGCGCGACGACGAACGACGTGTCGAGAATCGGCACCGCGAGGACGAGCAGCGGAAGCAGGAGGACGACGGTGGAGGCGGTCTTGAAGAGCCCCTGGATCGAGACCGCGGCGAGGATGAAGCCGAGGCACAGCGACCCCGCGTCGCCCATGAAGATCCGCGCAGGGAAGAAGTTGTGCCGGAGGAAGCCGAGGCACGCGCCCGCGACGATCGCCGAGAGGATCGCGGGATCCGGTTTCCCGAGCGAGAGGGCGAGGATCGCGTAGGTGACACCGGCGATCCCGCACACACCCGCCGCGAGCCCGTCCATCCCGTCGAGGAAGTTGACCATGTTCATCACCGCGACGATGAAGAGCATCGAGAGCGGGACGCCGAGCCACGCCGGCAGGTCGACGACGCCGATGAACGGGAGCGTGAAGTGGTCGATCCAGACGCCGAAGAGCGGCGGGATCGCCGCCGCCACCAACTGCCCCGTGAGCTTGATCGGCGGCGAGAGCCCGCGGAAGTCGTCGACGGCGCCGACCACGGTCGCGACCGCCGCGCCGAGCAGCACGCCGCGGCTTTCGCCCGAGAGGTCGAGGAACGCGATCGCGGGGACGACGATGCCGAGGAAGATCGCGAGCCCGCCGAGCCGCGGGATCGGCCTGCGGTTCAAGCGCCGCGCGTCCGGGCGGTCGACCGCCCCGAGCAGCCGCGCCATCCCGCCCACGGCGGGCGTCAGCAATACGACGACGACGAAAGCGATGCCGGCCCCGTACAGGACCTCCGGCGTCGCCTTCAGCTCATCCCACACGCTGGTGCGTCACTTCGTCCCGTACAGGCGATCGCCTGCGTCGCCGAGGCCCGGCAGGATGTAGCCCTTCTCGTTGAGGCCGCGGTCGACCGAGGCAACCACGATCGGGACGTCGGGGTGATCGCGGTGGACGCGCTCGATCCCCTCGGGCGCGGCGATGAGCGCGATCAGCCGGATCGACGTCGCTCCCGCCCGCTTCACGGTGTCGATCGCGGCCGCGGTCGAGTTCCCGGTCGCGAGCATCGGGTCGAGCAGGATGACGTCGCGGTCGGGGAGATCGTCCGGGAGCTTCACGTAGTACTCGACCGGCTCCAGCGTCTCCTCGTCGCGGAAGAGCCCGATGAAGCCGACGCGCGCGCCGGGGACGAGCGAGAGCACCGCGTCGAGCATCCCCATGCCCGCGCGGAGGATCGGGCAGACGGCGACCTTCTTCCCCGAGATCCGGCGCGCGGTCATGTGCTCGAGCGGCGTCTCGATCTCCACCGCCTCGTCGGCGAGGCCCTTCGTCGCCTCGTAGGTGAGAAGCAGCGTGAGCTCGTTCACGAGCTGCCGGAACATCTGCGTCGTCGTCTGGACGTCGCGCAGGAGCCCGAGCTTGTGCTGGACGAGCGGGTGCGTCACCTCGGTCAGCTGCCCGGTCGCTGCGGAATGGACGTCGGCGCTCGTCACGGCTCCTCCTCTCAGTCGGCGAACGACGGGTACGCGGCCTGCCCGGGGTAGAGCGGCCGGCGCTCGCACAGAGCCGCGCTTCGGCCCGCGAGCGCTGCGACGTCCGCGTCCTCGCTCAGGGCGTCGCAGACGATCCGGCCGACCTCGCGGAAGTCGTCCTGGTCGAAGCCGCGCATGGTCGCGGCCGGCGTTCCGAGGCGGAGCCCGGACGCCACCGTCGGCGGCCGCTCGTCGAACGGGACCGTGTTCCGGTTCACCGTGATCCCGACCTCGGCGAGGCGTTCCTCTGCGTCCTTGCCGCTCCACTCGCTCCGACGGAGGTCGACGAGGAGCAGGTGTGTATCGGTGCCGCCCGTGAGCACGTCGAGCCCGCCCTCCTGGAGCGCCTCGGAGAGCGCGTCCGCGTTCGCGCGCACGGCCTCCTGGTACTCGCGGAACGGCCCGGAGGCTGCGATCCGGAAGCACGTCGCCTTCGCGGCGATGACGTGGTTCAGCGGGCCGCCCTGCATCCCGGGGAACACCGCGCGGTCGACCGCCTGGGCATGCTCGGCGCGGCACAGAACGAACCCGGAGCGCGGGCCGGCGAGCGTCTTGTGCGTCGTCGAGGTGACGAAGTCGCAGTGCGGGACCGGGCTCGGGTGGATCCCCGCAGCCACGAGCCCCGCGAAGTGGGCCATGTCGCACAGGAGCAGCGCGCCCACGTCGTCCGCGATCTCCCGGAAGCGCTCGGCCTCGACCGTGCGCGGGTAGGCCGAGCCCCCGCAGACGATGAGCTTCGGCCGGTGCTCGCGGGCGAGCGCGAGCACGTCGTCGTAGTCGACGAGGTTCGTCTCGCGCGACACCCCGTAGTGGACGATGCGGTAGAGCCGCCCCGAGAAGTTGACCTTGAGCCCGTGCGTCAGATGGCCGCCGTGCGCGAGCTCGAGCGAGAGGATCGTGTCCCCCGGCTGGAGACAGGCGAAGTAGACGGCCATGTTCGTCTGCGCCCCGGCGTGCGGCTGGACGTTCGCGTGCTCGGCGCCGAAGAGCGACTTCGCGCGGTCGATCGCGAGCTGCTCGATCTCGTCCACGACCTCGCAGCCGCCGTAGTAGCGGCGTCCCGGGTAGCCCTCCGAGTACTTGTTCGTCGGGACACTCCCGACGGCCTCGAGCGTCGCACGCCAGGTGAAGTTCTCGGAGGCGATCAGCTCGATCTCTCCGCGCTGGCGCTCCAGCTCCTGCTCGAGCAGGCCGGCGATGTCGGGGTCGACGTCCGCGAGCCCCGCCGACCGGAGCTCCTCGAGCGTCAGGGGAGCGACCGCCATGGGGTCGGATGCTACTCCGCGAGCACGGCGGCGACGCGCGCCAGAGCCTCGTCCCCCGGCACCGCGCCCTCGCGCAGCAGGACGCGGCTCGGGGCCGGTCAGGTCGAGGACGGTCGACGGCGTGCCGGGGAGCTCGCCGCCGTCGATCGCGACGGCGGACGCGCCGAGAATCGCGGGGTCGACGTCGGCCAGGCGGCACGGGTCACCTCCCCCGTGGCGGTTCGCGCTCGTCGCGGCAACCGCGTTGACGGCGTCCAGCACGTCCCGCGCCGGGCCGACGAGCATCGGGACGCGCACCCCGACGGTGTCCGGCCTCGAGCCGGTGAGCCACGGGAAGCGGCGCCCCGGATTCGGCAGCACGAGCGTGTACGGGCCCGGGAGCAGCGCCCGCGCGACGACCGCCGCCCGCCCGCGCAGCTCGGGGATGCACTCGAGGAGCCAGTCGACGCTGGCAGCGACGAGGGCGATCGGCTGGTCGGCCGACCGGCCCTTCGCCGCCGCCAGCGCGCGCACGGGCTCCTCGCGGTAGGGCGCGCACGCGAGGCCGTAGACGGTGTCCGTCGGGAGGACGACGAGCTCTCCCGCCCGGATCGCCGTCGCTACCGCCTCGACGCTCACGGCCGGGCTCCCTCCACGACGCGGTCGCGACCGGTGAGGTCGGGGGTCACGCGGACGTCGCGATAGCCGAGGTCGCCGAGGAGGCCGGCGACGCGCGCGGCGTCCCCGTCAGCGACCTCGAGGACGAGCCGCGCCGCCCGGGACGAGAACCTCGCGCGCGCCCCGCGCGACCGCCTCGGTCGAGCCTTCCGCAAGGAGCGCGATCCGCGGCTCCCAGTCGCGCAGCTCGGGCTCGAGGGTCTCGAGCTCGCCGGGGCGCGTGTACGGAGGGTTCGAGACGACGAGGTCCCACGGCCCGGCAGGAAGACCTTCGAACAGGTCGGCGGAGCACAGCTCGATCGCGAGCCCGGTGCGCGCGGCGTTCTCGGCAGCGAGGGCGAGCGCTTCGCCGGACACGTCGACGCCGGTCACGACAGCGCCGGGATGCTCCTCCGCGATCGCGAGCGCGATCGCGCCCGTTCCGGTGCCGACGTCGAGCACGCGCGGGCTGACCTTCGCATCGAGCAGATCCAGGCAGCGCTCGACCACGATCTCGGTCTCCGGCCGCGGCACGAGTGCGCGCGCGTCCGTCGTCAGCACGAGCCGCCGGAAGCCCCACTCGCCGAGGACGTACGCGAGCGGCTCTCGCTCCTCGCGCCTGCGAACGAGCCGCTCGAGCTCGGCCGCCTCCCCGGAGAGCTCACGCGGTCGCTCTACCACGAGCCCTGATCGCGTGGTCCCGAGCACGTGCGCCAGCAGGATCTCCGCATCGACACGAGGCGTCTCACACCCCGCCGCCGAGAGCCGCGCGGTCACCGCCTCCAGAGCGTCGCCGACCGTCACGACCTCAGACCCAGTCGGTACGGACACGGTCTGCGAAGCCGTCCTCCTCGATCCGGGCGAGCACGCGCTCGGTGTCGTCCCGAAGCTCCGGGACGTGTGAGTCGTGCAGCTCGACGAGGACCAGGTCGATCCTCTCCGCGGCGCCGGAGTCGAGCAGCCGATGGAGGATCGCGGGCTCGACCCCCTCGACGTCGAGCTTGAGGAGCGCGACACGACGCTCGAGCCCGAGGACGAAGCCCGCGAGATCGACCGCGCGCACGTCGACGTGCTGCTCCGGGTCGACGTTCCCCTTGAACCGCAGCAGGCTCGAGCCGGGAGACGAGCCCACCGGGTCCTCGCCTGCGCCGCGGTGGAGGTAGAGGGGCACGATCGCGTCCCGGTCGAGGACGGCGCACTCGTACAGCTGCACGTACTTCCGATCTCCCAGCCGTGCCTCGAGCACGGCGAAGGCATCCGGGTTCGGCTCGAACGCGTGGACTACCGCGCCGTGGTCGGCCAGCACCTCGGTCGCATGACCGACGTTCGCTCCGCAGTCGAGGGTCACGTCGCCCGGACGGATCTCGACCTCGGCGAGCCGACGCTCGATCGGGTTCGGGCGCAGACGGCGTCGCAACGGGCGCAGCGGGCGCTTGACGACCTGCGGGAGAGGGCTCACGCGGAGCCGTCGCCGAGCGCGCGACGCTGATCCTCCGCCTGGAGCGCGTCGGTGTACTCCGCGAGGTCGCCCTCGAGGATCTGGTCGAGCCGGTGCGTCGTGAGCTTGATCCGGTGGTCCGTGAGGCGGTTCTCGGGGAAGTTGTAGGTACGGATCTTCTCGGCGCGCTCGCCGGTGCCGATCTGCGAGCGCCGGGCGGCCGCCTGCTCGGCCTGCCGGCGCTCGCGCTCGGCCTCATAGAGCCGCGCGCGGAGGACGCGCATCGCGCGCTCCCGGTTCTGGAGCTGCGAGCGCTCGTCCTGCATCGCGACGACGATCCCGGTCGGCAGGTGTGTGATCCGGACCGCCGAGTCCGTCGTGTTCACGCTCTGGCCACCGGGCCCGGTCGAGCGCATGACGTCGATCTTGAGGTCCTTCTCCTGCACGTCGATCTCGACGTCCGCGACCTCGGGCATGACGGCAACGGTGGCGGTCGAGGTGTGGATCCGACCCTGCGACTCGGTCTCCGGGACACGCTGGACGCGGTGCGTCCCGCCCTCGTACTTGAACACCGAGAACGCGCCCTGGCCCTTGACCGCGAAGACCGCTTCCTTGACCCCGCCGGACTCGCTCTCGCTCGCCGACAGCGCCTCCGTCTTGAAGCCGCGGCGCTCCGCGTAGCGCGTGAGCATGCGGTACAGGTCGCCCGCCCAGAGCGCGGCCTCGTCGCCGCCGACTCCCTGCCGGATCTCGACGATGACGTCCTTCTCGTCCGCCGGGTCCTTCTCGACGAGCGCGAGCTTGAGCTCTTCCTCGAGCCGGGCGACGTCCGCCTCGAGCTCGGCGGCCATCCCGGCGAGCTCGCGGTCGGCGCGCGCTGCTGCGAGATCCTCGGACGCCTGAAGCCACTGGTCGGCGAGCTTCTTCGGGCCCTCGAGCTCCTTCAGCCGCCGGCCCGCGTCGGCGAGCGCCTTGTGGTCGGCGTGGACTGCCGGGTCGGACATGCGCTCGGCGGCCTCCGCGTAGGAGCGCTCGAGCTCGTCCACGAGGCGCTCGATCGGGCTCACCCGGATGATCGTACTGCCGGACAGGTACCGGGCACGCGGAGCAGAGTAGGCTCCGCAGCCGTGAACGAGCCCGCCACGACCGAGTACGGCGCTCGGCCTCAGCGGACGGACGTGAGGCCGGCGCTGCGCCCGACGCGGCTCCTGCTGTCGCTGCTCGTGACGGCGGCGAGCGTCTTCGTGGCCGCCGCGATCCTCCCCGGCTTCGATGTCGGCAGCTTCTGGGCGGCGCTCCTGGCCGCGCTCGTCATCGGCCTCCTGAGCGCCGTTCTCGGCCCGCTCGTCGCCGGGCTCCAGCTCCCGTTCACGCTCGCGACCTCGTTTCTCCTCGTCCTCGCGCTGGACGCGGCGATCCTGCTGCTCGCGGACCGCATCACGGATGAGGCCGTCGTGGTCGACGGGTTCTGGTGGGCGCTCCTGGCGGCGCTCGGGATCTCCGCGGTCTCGACGGCGCTCGGAGTCGTCGCAGGCACGGACGACGACGATGCGTACACGATCCGCGTCACCCAGCGCATCGCCCGCCGGTCGGGTGAGCGCATCGCTACGGACGCGCCGGGGATCCTGTTCCTCGAGATCGACGGGCTCTCGCAAGCCCGGTCCTGCAGCGCGCGATGCGGGACGGCAACGCCCCGACGATGGCGCGCTGGCTCGCCGACCGCTCGCACCGGTTCATCGAGTGGGAGACCGACCTCTCGTCCCAGACCGGCGCCAGCCAGGCGGGGATCCTGCTCGGGTCGAACGAGAACATCCCGGCCTTCCGCTGGGTGGAGAAGGAGACGGGGCGACTGATGACGTGCTCGGCGCCGGCGGATTGCGCCGAGCTCGAGCGCGCGGCACGCGGGGGACGGGCTGCTCCGGGACGGGGGCGCGAGCCGCGGGAACCTGCTCTCCGGCGAGGCGGACCACGTGATCCTCACGGTGAGCCGGCTCGACGAGGAGAAGGGGCGGAATCCCGGCTATCGCGCGTTCTTCGCGAACGCGCACAACGTCACCCGTGCGCTCGTCCTCTTCGTGTGGGAAGTGATCCTCGAGTGGGTCGCCGCGCTCCGGGCGATCCGTCGCGACGTCCAGCCGCGCGGCCATCGCGGCGGGATCTACCCGTTCATCCGCGGAGCGATGTGCGTGATCGTGCGCGACCTGATCGTCTTCGGCGTCCTGAACGACATGATGAAAGGACGCCCCGCCGTCTACGCGACGTTCTCGAGCTACGACGAGGTCGCGCACCACTCCGGCCTCGAGCGCGCGGACACGCTGGAGGCGCTCCGCAAGGTCGACCAGCAGTTCGGCCGGATCGACCGCGCGCGACGCTACGCGCCGCGGCCGTACGACATCGTCGTGCTGTCGGATCACGGTCAGACGCAGGGCGCGACCTTCAAGCAGCGGAACGGCTACGGGCTCGACGACCTCGTCGCTCGCTCTGTCGAGTCCGGCTCGGTCACCGAGTACGCGGGCGGAGACGAGCAGAGCTCCATGGTCGGCCACGCGGTCGGCGAGGCGATCGGGACGACCGACAAGAAGAAGCGCGCGAAGAACGACGTCTCCGGCGAGAGCGTCGTCGTCCTCGGCTCGGGGAACCTCGGGCTCATCTATCTCATGGACGATCCTCGCCGGCTGACGCTCGAGGAGATCGACGCCTGGCACCCGCGCCTCCTCCCGGCGCTACGCGAGCATCCTCACGTTGGCTGGCTGCTCGTACGCTCGGAGGAGCACGGGCCGGTGGCGCTCGGCGGCGGTGGCGCCCACTACCTCGCCGACGGACGGGTTGAGGGCGAGGACCCGCTGGCGCACTTCTCGACGAACGCGCCGCACCATCTACGCCGGACCGACGGCTTCGAGCACGTCGCCGACATCATGGTGGGGAGCTTCTATGACCCCGATCTCGACGAGGGGTGCGCGTTCGAGGAGCTCATCTCGTTCCACGGCGGGCTCGGCGGCCCGCAGACGCGAGCCTTCGTCCTCTTCCCCGGATCGCTTCCCGGTTCCGGACGAGCCCCTGGTCGGGGCGGCGAGCGTGCACGGGCTGCTCAAGAGCTGGCGCGGCCTGCCCGCGCCGGAGCTGACTCGCCCGGGTCGATCGAGGACGCCCCGATGCGCGGGGCGCCCTCTGACGACGTGCTGCCTCGAGCTTAGGCCAGCGCCTTCTGCTTGAGCGCGTCGAACTCCGCCTGCGTGATCGCCCCGGACGCCAGGAGAGCCTGTGCCTTCTCGATCTCGGCCGCAGCTCCGCCGGACCCGGCGACGCCCTGCACGTACTCGTTGAACTGCGCCTGCTGCGCCTGCGCTCTCGCGATGTTCCGCTCGGTCATCTCGTCGTTGTTGGCGATCATGTAGACCAGAACGCCGACGAACGGCGCCAGGATCAGGAAGATCACCCACAACACCTTCTTGCCGCCCGACGCGTCCTTCCGGCGGAAGAGGTCGGTGAAGACGGTGATCAGGAGCCAGAACCAGATCACCCAGGCGAAGAAGACGATCATCCACCACAGGAACTCGAAGAACGAGTAGTCAGCCAGCACCAAGCCCACCTCCAGGGTCGATTGGCCTGAAACATGTCACAGCCGGCGACGCGCCGTGGCGGGAACGTTCACCAGGTGGGCATCTCGTGCGGCCTGTTGAATACCGCCGATGGCTCTCGCCTGGAGCGTCCTCGTCCTGGTCGCGAGCGTCGCGACCGCGGTCGCGGCCATGCTCTTCGTGCGCCGGCGCGCCCCGGAGGGGAGCTACTTCTCGGACGGCGACCGCGCGTCCGGCGTCTTCGGCGTGCTCGCCACCGGCTTCGCGATCTTTGCAGGCTTCGTCATCTTCCTCGCCTTCACGAGCTACGACCAGTCGCGGGCCGGCGCGGAGGCCGAGGCGCTCGCCGTGGTGCAGCAGTACCAGACCGCGCAGTTCATGCCGGCCGCCGTCAAGACGCAGCTGGGAACCGAGCTCATCTGCTACGGCCGCTCGGTCATAGGCGAGGAGTGGCCCGCGATGCACGCCGGCACCATCGGCGACACGATCAACCCTTGGGGAGTGGCGCTCTTCCGGAGCCTCCAGGAAGCGCGCCCGACGACCACCACGCAGGAGTCGGCGTACGACCAGTGGCTCGATCAGACCTCCGTTCGCGAGGACGCGCGTCAGGACCGGATCCACGGCGCGGCCGGGATCATCCCGAGCACGGTGTGGATCGTGCTCTTCCTCACGGCGCTCGTCGTCTTCGCGTACATGCTGTTCTTCGCGGACAGCGGTGAGCGCGCCCTCTCGCAGGCGATGCTCATGGGGTCGGCGACGACGATCGTGGTGGCGACGCTGCTCGCTATCCACGCGCTCGACAACCCGTACTCCTCGGGAGTGGGCGAGCTCGAACCGACCGCGATGGAGCGGTCGCTCACGCTCATCGACGAAGCACGGACCGTCCTCGGCGACGACGCACCGCTCCCGTGCGACGAGAGCGGCTTCCCCGAGTGACCGACCGCATCGAGGTCGTCGCGACCGTGCTCCTCGCGGTTGCCGCCGTCGCAACAGCGTGGTCGAGCTACCAGTCGACGCGCTGGAACGGGGAGCAGGCGAAGGCGGCGAGCCGGACGAACGCGATCCGCATCGAGGCAGCGAGGGCCGAGAGCCTCGCGGAGGCGCAGCAGCAGGTGGACGTCCTGACGTTCACGCAGTGGATCGACGCGTACGTGCGCGACGAGACGGAGCTCGCGGACTTCTACTTCGAGCGCTTTCGCCCGGAGTTCAAGACGGCGGTCGACGCGTGGGTCGTCACGCGGCCGCGCCTGAACCCCGACGCACCGCTTACCCCGTTCGCGATGCCCGAGTACAAGCTCGCCGCGGAGGAGGAGGCAAAGCAGTTGGACGCCGAGGCGGAGGTGTCCTCGGCGATCGTGCGGGCGAACATCCAGCGCGCGTCCAACTACGTCCTCGGCGTCGTTCTCTTCGCCGTGTCCCTGTTCTTCGCCGGCATGAGCACGAAGCTCGTGAGCCGCCAGCTCCGCATCGTGACGCTCGCGATGGGGTGCACCGTGTTCCTCTGCACGCTCGGCTGGATCCTGACGTTCCCGATCAGCTTCGGCGTCTGAGCCCGCGGCGACTCAGGTGCCGAGCAGCGACACGCAGAATCCGATAGCGGTCGCGACGCCTGCGAGCGCCGCGGCGCGCTGGTACGCGAACGGGATGAGCGAGTTGGCGAGCATCGCGAGCAGGCCGCCGGCAGCGAGCGCTGCCGCCCGGTCGCCGTTCACGCCCGAGCTGAGATCGGTCGCGAGGTAGCCGAGCGCAGCTGCGACGCCGCAGGCGAGGACGACCAGCAGCCACAGCTGCCCGAGGCGGCGCGGGCTCCAGCCCGACTCGTGGAGATCCGCGGAGGGTGCGACCGCCTGCGGGATGTTCGACACCCAGACTGCCGCCAGGAACGGCGCGCTGATCGGGAAGCCGGTCGCGATCTGGATCCCGAAGATGATCGACTCCGGGACGCCGTCGACCACCGAGCCGACGACGATGCCCATCGACCCGCCTGCGCCCTCGCTCCCGAACCGGCGCTCGACGACCCAGTCGCCCGCGAGGAACACGCCGACGCCGACGAGCATCCAGAGCGCGAACTCCCACGCCTCGAGCGCGTCGGCCTCGGCGACGAGGTCGAACGAGATCGCGGACAGCATCGCGCCGGCGCCGAAGCCGGCCAGGACCCCGACGACCCGGCGAGGAATCGCGACCCAGCAGACGAGGAGCCCGGCCAGAAGCAGCGACGACTGCGCCGCGACCCCTAGACCGAATGCTTCGAGCACTAGAGCGCAGGCTCGGGGACCGGCTCGGGTGGCGGCTCCGCGGCCGCGGCCGCTTCCTTCGCGGCGGCGAGATCCCGGCTGATGTGGAGCGCAGCAGAGGTGAGCGGCGCGCCGAGGACGAGCCCGAGCATCCCGAACAGGCTCCCGAAGCCGATCGTCGCGATCAGGACGACGAGCGGGTTGAGCTCGAGGGTCGCGCCGAACGCGATCGGCTGCACGACGTTCTGGAGGAGGCCGTTCGCGAGGAGGACGATCACGAGCATGATCAGCGCGGTCGTCGTCCCCTGCGAGGAGAGTGCGAGCATGACGGCGAACGCGCCCGAGACGAACGCGCCGATGAACGGGACGTACGCGGTAACGAACGTGACGACCGCGATCGTCCCCGCCAGCGGCACGTCGAGAACCAGGGCGCCGAGGCCGACGACGACCGCGTTGAACGCGGCGACGATCGTGACTCCCAGGAAGTAGCGGCGGAGCGACTGGATCACGTTCCCCGTGATCGTGGTGGCGACGAGCGCGGGAACGCCCAGGTGACGGTCGATGAAGCTGCGCACGCCCGGGCCGTCCTTGAGCAGGAAGAACGTCGCGAACACGGCGAACGTCACGAAGAAGACCGCCGACGTCAGGCCCTCGATGCCTCTCGCGAGGCCCTGGAGCAGCGTCCTCCCGGCCTCGGCGGTCCCGCTCTCGGCGTCCTCCTGCGTGCCGGAGACGTCGTCGACGCCGGCGTCGCCGAGCCAACCTTCGACCTTGTCCGCAGCCTCCGATGCGGACTCCTTGATCTCGTCCGACTGCTCGACGATGCCGCCGAGCACGAGCAGGAGGATGAGCGCCCCGATCGCCAGGAGCCCGAGCAGGACGAGTGCCGCCCCCGCCGCACGTGGGACCCCCTTGTGCTGGAGCTTCGTGACGGCAGGCCCGGCGACGGTAGCGAGCATCGCCCCGACGACGACCGGCACGGTGATCGACTCGGTCAGCCCGAGGAGCCAGACCAGCCCGACGAGGAGGATGCCGACCCCGACGAGGAACCACGCGAGCAGGCCGAGGTCGCGGAGCCAGATCGGGGCCGAGAAGACACGGGAGAGCGACGTCGCGTCGATCTGGACGACGGTGGGCGCCGGGCTTTCAGGACCGGCACGCTGCGACCGTCCCGACAGCTTGTCGAGGAAGGGGACCTTCACGGCGGCCATTCTGTCGCGGCCGACGGACGTCGAAGGCCGCGGGCAGCTCGGGCGCAGGGCGGAGCGTCAACGGCGCACCGGGTGAGACCCGCGGGCAGACTGCAGGCTACAGCCAACCGACCCCGAGAGGACTCGAGCATGAGCCCAGGCGACACGCGCGACCGCACGACCCTCCCGATCCCGGATCCCGAGCAGGCGCCGCCGACCATCCTCGACGCGAAGGACCCCGCCGCGACGTTCCCGCCGATCGAGCCACTACGGCCGCCAGCAGGCGCGCCCAACGTGCTCATCGTCCTGATCGACGACGCGGGCTTCGCCTCGTCGAGCGCCTTCGGCGGGCCCTGCGCGACCCCGACTGCCGAGCGACTCGCGCGCGACGGCCTCAAGTTCAACCGCTTCCACACGACCGCCCTCTGCTCGCCGACGAGGCAGGCGCTCTTGACCGGTCGCAACCACCACTCGGTCGGGATGGGCGGGATCACCGAGATCGCCACCTCCGCGCCCGGCTACAACTCGATCCGCCCCAAGACCAAGGCTCCGCTGGCCGAGACCCTGAAACTGAACGGCTACGCGACGGCGCAGTTCGGGAAGTGCCACGAGGTGCCCGTCTGGGAGACGAGCCCGATGGGGCCGTTCGACGCCTGGCCGACCGGCGGCGGCGGGTTCGAGCACTTCTACGGCTTCATCGGCGGCGAGACGAACCAGTACGCGCCAGCGATCTACAACGGGACGGTCCCGATCGAGCCCGAGCGGACGGCCGAGGAGGGCTACCACTTCACCGAGGACATGACCGACAAGGCGATCGACTGGATGCGCCAGCAGAAGGCGCTGATGCCCGACAAGCCGTTCTTCGTCTACTTCGCGCCCGGCGCGACCCACGCGCCTCATCACGTGCCGACGGAGTGGTCCGACAAGTACAAGGGTCAGTTCGACGACGGCTGGGACGTGCTCCGCGAGCGGACCTTCGCGCGTCAGAAAGAGCTCGGCGTCATCCCGCCGGACGCGGAGCTCACCGCGCGACCGGAGGAGATCCCCGCCTGGGACGACATGCCCGACGAGCTGAAGCCCGCGCTCTCACGGCAGATGGAGGTCTATGCCGGCTTCCTCGAGCACACGGATCACCACGTCGGCCGTCTCGTCGACTCGCTCGACGACCTCGGCGTGCTCGAGGACACGCTCGTCTACTACATCATCGGGGACAACGGAGCGAGCGCCGAAGGCACGCCGAACGGGTGCTTCAACGAGCTCGTCGTGCTGAACGGCGCGGCGGGGCTCGAGACCGCCGAGTTCATGAACTCCAGGATCGACGAGTTCGGGACCCCCTCCGCCTACAACCACTACGCCGTCGGCTGGGCGCACGCCACGGACACGCCCTACCAGTGGACGAAGCAGATCGCGTCGCACTGGGGCGGCACGCGGAACGGGACGATCGTGCACTGGCCGAAGGGGATCGCCGCGAACGGCGAGATCCGATCGCAGTTCCACCACGTGATCGACGTCGCCCCGACCGTGCTCGAGGCGGCCGGCCTGCCCCATCCCACCTCGGTCAACGGCATCGAGCAGGCGCCGATCGAGGGCGTCTCCATGGCCTACACGTTCGACGACGCTTCCGCCGACGACCGCCACCGGACGCAGTACTTCGAGATGTTCGTGAACCGCGGCATCTACCACGAAGGTTGGACCGCGGTCACGCGGCACTCGATCCCCTGGGTGGCGACCGAGGTGCCCGCACTCGAGAACGACGTCTGGGAGCTCTATGCGCCCGACGACTGGACCCAGGCGCGCAACATCGTGGCCGAGAATCCCGAGAAGCTGGCCGAGCTCCAGGAGCTCTTCCTTGCCGAGGCGACGAAGTACAACGTCCTTCCCCTCGACGACCGCCGCTTCGAGCGGTTCAACTCCGACCTCGCGGGCCGCCCCCAGCTCATCCGGGGGAGCTCGCAGCTCCTGTTCAGCGGGATGGGCAGGCTCTCCGAGAACTCCGTGGTCGTGGTCAAGAACAAGTCGCACGCCGTATCGGCCGAGATCGTCGTCCCGGACGGCGGCGCGCGAGGCGTGATCGTGGCGCAGGGCGGCCGGTTCGCAGGCTGGAGCCTGTATCTGCACGAGGGGCGCCCCGCGTACTGCTACAGCTTGTTCGGGCTCGAGTTCTTCACGGTCTACGGCGACGCGCCCGTCCCGCCGGGAGAGCACCAGGTCCGCATGGAGTTCGCGTACGACGGCGGCGGCCTGGGCAAGGGCGGCACCGCCTCGCTCCTCGTCGACGGCGAGAAGGTCGGTGAAGGACGGGTCGATGCCACGGTGCCGGTCGCCTTCTCCGCCGACGAGACGACCGACGTCGGGAGCGACACGGCGACCCCGGTGAGCGAGGACTACACATCGGCGGAGAGCCACTTCACCGGGCGCATCCGCTGGGTCCAGATCGACGTCGACGAAGCGGCCGAGGACCTCGACCACCTGATCTCGCCCGAGGAGCGCCTCAGGCTCGCGATGGCGCGCCAGTAGCCCGGAAAGCGGGTGACTGTCACCGCAGGTGACAGTCACCGGGCTGTGCGACTAGGCGAGCGCCGCGTCGAGCGTGATCTCGGGGATGGCCGCGAGCGCCTTCGAGACCGGGCAGCCTTCCTTCGCGGCCTCCGCGGCCTCGGCGAACGCCGCGTCGTCGAGCCCGGGGACCGTGCCGCGGACGCGGAGCGCGCTCGTCGTGATGCCCGTGCCGGGGACGAAGGTGACCGTGGCCGACGTCTCGAGCCGCTCGGCCGGCGTTCCCGCCTGGGCGAGACCGTGCGAGAGAGCCATCGAGAAGCACGACGCGTGCGCGGCGGCGATGAGCTCCTCGGGGCTCGTGAGCCCGTTCGAGTCCTCTGTGCGCGAGGCCCAGGTGACGGCGAGCGGGCCGACGGCGCCGCTTCCGACGCTCTCGATCGTCCCGTCGCCTTCGAGCAGCGAGCCACTCCAGGTCACGGTCGCGGTACGGTCCGCCATCAGTCGCCTCCTTCGTCGAGCGTTGCTTCGATCGTCACCGTGGCGCTCGCCTTGATGAGCGCCGAGAAGGGACAGCCGGCGTCGGCGACTTCCGCAGCCTGCGCGAACGACGCCTGGTCGGCGCCCGGCGCGGTGCCGCGCGCCGCGATCGTCGAGGAGACGATCCGGTGGCCGACGCCTTCGACCTCGTCCATGAGGATCGTGCAGTGCACGTCGAGCCGCTCGGGCGGTGTCCCCGCGCGTGCGAGCTCGCCACCGAGCGACGTGACGAAACAGGACGCGTGCGCCGCGGCGAGCAGCTCCTCGGGGCTCGTCTTGCCTTCGGGGTCCCCCACGCGGGAGGCGATGGTCACGGGCAGCTCGAACGCGCCGGAACTCGCGGCCGAGACGACGCCGGAGCCGCGCGAGGCGGTCCCCTCCCAGGCGACGTCGGCTTCCCGGACGATCCGGGGCATCGCTAGGCCATGACCTCGACGCGCGTGTCGGCGGCCTGCTCGGCGGGCGACTCCGCCTGCTCCTTCTCGCGCACGCGCTCGAGCGCCTGGATGGCGACCTCGACCTGGTCGTCGGAGGGCTCGCGCGTCGTCAGGCGCTGGAGCCAGAGCCCCGGCGCGAGCATCGCCATCAGGAAGCGGTTGTCCTGGTGCATCCCCGCGTACCGGATGACCTCGTACGCAAGACCTGCGATCACGGGGAGGAGGATGATCCGGCTCGCGATGAGCCAGTACCACTCGGGCCGCCCGACGAACGCGAAGACGAAGATGGCGATGACCATGACCCAGAGCAAAAAGGCAGTTCCGCAACGCGGGTGAATCAGGCTGAACTTCTGCACGCTGGTCGGCGTCAGCTCCGCGCCGGCCTCGAGCGCGTTGATCGTCTTGTGCTCGGCCCCGTGGTACTGGAACACGCGGCGCAGGTCGGGGAGCAGCGAGATGAGGAGGATGTAGCCGATGAAGACAGAGACCCGGATGAGCCCCTCGACGATGACGAAGAACGTCGTCGACTCGATCGGGAGCCAGCTCGTCAGCAGCGCCGGCCCGACCTTGAAGAGCATCAGGGCGAAGCCGATCGCGAGGATGAACGAGAAGATGATCTGTCCGCGGCTGATCTGCGTCTGGACCTCGCCGTGCTCGTCCTTCTCCTGTGACACGACGTTCGCGGAGATGGCGAGCGCGCGGAACCCGATCGCGAGCGACTCGCCGAGCGCGATGATGCCGCGCATGACCGGCAGCCGCCAGATGCGGTGCCGCTTCATCGGCGACTCGATCTCCCGTACGACCTCGGTGATCCCGCCCTCGGGGTCGCGGACCGCGACCGCCCAGCTCGACGGGCTGCGCATCATCACGCCCTCCAGAACGGCCTGGCCGCCGTAGGTGATCTTCATGGGGCGCTAGGCGCGGCGGGGGCCGCCGGACTTCTCGAGCCGGCGCTGGAAGCGCTCCACCCGACCGCCGGTGTCCACGAGCTTCTGCTTCCCGGTGTAGAACGGGTGGCAGGCAGCGCAGATCTCGACGTGCAGCTCCTCCTTGGTGGAGCGCGTCCAGAACTCGTTGCCGCACGAGCAGGTCACGTGCGCGAGGACGTAGTCGGGATGGATGTCGGCCTTCATCGGCCCGCCAGGATACCAGCGGCCGTCCCGAGGGCGACGTTCCCGCCGGAGACGACGCAGACCGTGCGGCCGCCGCCCGCCTTACCGGCCAGCACGGCCGCGACGGCTGCCGCGCCCGCGGGCTCGCAGGCGAGCTTCGCCCGCTCGTACAGGAACCGGAAGCCCTCCGCGATCTCCTCCTCCGAGACGAGCACGACCTCCTCCACGCGCTCCTGGACGATCGCGAGCGCGTTCGTCCCCGCGTAGGGCGCGTTCAGCCCGTCTGCGATCGACGTCGGCGCCACGTCCACGGGCTCCCCCGCGGCCAGGGCGGAGTGCATCGCCGTCGAGAGCTCGGGCTCGACGCCGACGACGCGGGCCCTTCCCGCGATGGCAGTCGCGACCCCGGAGATCAGACCGCCTCCGCCGATCGGGACGACGATCGTGTCCACGTCGGGAAGGTCCTCGAGGATCTCGAGGCCGACCGTTCCCTGCCCGGCGATCGTGCGCGGGTCGTCGAACGGGTGGATCAGCGTGCGGCCGGTCTCCCCGAGCAGCACCTCGAGTCGGGCGAACGCCTCCGCGGGGCCCGACGCCTCGAGGTCGACGGCGGCCCCGTAGCCTCGCGTGGCGGCGAGCTTCGCCTCGCTCGCGCCCTGCCACATGACGACGAGCGCGTCGAGCCCCTCCTCCGCCGCGCCCCAGGCGACCGCCTGCGCGTGGTTGCCGGCGGAGATGGCGATCACGCCGCGCGCCTTCTCCTCCGGAGACAGCGAGGCGAGGTTGTTCAGCACGCCGCGCGGCTTGAACGAGCCGGTCCGCTGGAGGAGCTCGGCCTTGAGGAAGACGTCCTCGCCCGAGCGTCCGCGACCGCAGGAGCGGCGTCCGCAGAAGCCGTCCGCGGATGACCTCGGCCGCGCGCTCGACGTCCTCGCGTTGGACAAGCAGCCCGGCCACGCGGCGATCGTACGGGAACCCTCCGGGCGCTCCCGGAGTAGATGCAGCGTGCTCCGCCTCCTACTGCTCGCCGCACTCGTGCTCCTCGTCCCCGCGGCCCAGGCCAAGGTCCCCGCCGCCTCCGAACGAGGCCGCGGTCATCCAGACCGGCCGCGAGCCCGTGCGGGCTCGCCGCCTCGGGCGGAGAGCTGTGGGTCGGCGTCTACGAGGCGGGCACGGTGCTCCGACTCGATCGCGCCGGTCGCGTGCAGCGCCGACACCGCGTCGGCCGCTTCGCCTGCAACATCGCGGTGGACGCGCGGACGGCCTGGGTCACGCGGGACAACGCGAACGAGATCGTCCGCGTCGACGCCGCTCCGGACGCCTGACGAGGATCCGGGTCGCGTCGCCGTACGGCCTCGCGCTCGCCGCCGGCGCCGTCTGGGTGACGAGCTTCGAGCACCGGCGACGGTCACGCGGTCGACCCGAGGACGGCTCGCGCGACCCGCGTCTGGCAGGTCGGCGGCAATCCCACGGGCATCACGGCCTGCGGCAACCAGATGTGGGTCGGCCACGGCCGAACCGCCACGTGGATCACCTCGATCGACCCCCGCACCGGAACGACGCGTCGCTTCGACGTCGTCGTTCGCGCTCCGCGCATGCCGAAGTGCATCGGCGGCGAGCTCTGGGTGACGAACGAGGACTCGGCGCTGCGGGTGTCGCCGCGCACGGGCGAGGTCCTCGGTCACATCCCGCTCGGCGGGACGCCGGCCGAGGCAGGAGTGGCCGTGAGCGCGATCAGCGGCTTCCGCATGATCTGGGTGACGAACAAGGAGCGCTCGCTCGTCCATCGCATCGAGCCGTCGTCCGGCCACGTCGTCGACACGTTCCCGGCCGGGCCGGGCGCACTCGCGCAGGCGCGATTCGGCCGGCTCGGTCTGGATCACGAGCTTCGCCGGCTCGGACGTGCGCCGCTACGACCCCTGAACACCGTCCGCGGCGGGCGATCAGAATGCACGCGTGGCCGTCGACGTCGCGCCGAGGAACGCCCGATCCGCCTCGTCGTCGAGGAGGACACGCTCGAGCGGAGCAGGCTGACGGTCCTCTTCCGGCTCCTGCTGGCCCTCCCGCTCTTCGTCTGGGCCGCGGTCTGGGGGATCGCGGTGTTCATCGTCGCGTTCGTGCTCTGGCTCGCCGTCGTCATCAGCAAGAAGGTGCCGGAGGGGCTGCACGACTTCGTGGCCGGCTACGTGCGCTACACGACCCACGTCGGCGCGTACGTGCTCCTCGCGGCCGACCCGTATCCGTGGTTCAAGGGCAGCGACGGCTACCCCGTCGACCTCGATGTCGACCCGCCGGTCGAGCAGGGCCGCCTCGGCGGCTTCTTCCGGCTCCTGCTCGCGGCACCGGCGCTGATCCTGTCCTTCGCGCTCGGCGGCGGGTTCGCCCTCAACTCTCCGGGCAGTGGCTGGAGCAGCGGCAGCTCGAACGAGGAGTACGCGTACTACGGCGCCGCGACGATCGGCGGCACCGCCGCGGCCGCGGCCTTCCTCGCCTGGTTCGCGATCCTCGCGCGCGGGCGCGCGCCGCGCGGCCTCCGCGACCTCATCGTGTACACGCTCGGCTACTCGGCCCAGGCGATCGGGTACCTGTTCCTGCTGACGCCTCGGTATCCGAGCTCCGACCCCGCGCTGGCGGAGCCGTACTCGGACCTCCCCGAGCATCCGGTGCGGATCGTCGCCGACGGTGATGCCTCGCAGTCCCGCCTGACCGTCTTCTTCCGGCTCCTGCTCGCGATCCCGCACATCCTGTTCTGGCTGCTCTGGGCGATCGTCGTCTTCTTCGCCGTCATCGTCGCGTGGATCGCAGCGCTCGTGACCGGACGCGTGCCCGAGTCGCTGCACCGGTTCCTGGCCGCGTTCGTGCGCTACGGGACGCACCTCGGCGCATACGTGTCGCTGCTCGGGCGGCGCTTCCCGGGCTTCACGGGCCAGGTCGGGACGTACGAAGTCGACCTCGAGCTTCCCGGCAACGAGCTGCAAAGCCGCTGGAAGACCCTGTTCCGGCTCTTCCTCGCGATCCCGGCGATGATCGTCGCGAGCGCGCTCGGGGGCGTGCTCAGCGTGATCGCGTTCTTCGGCTGGTTCTACGCGCTCGCCACCGGCCGGATGCCCGACGGGATGCGGAACCTCGGGATCTCCTGCCTGCGCTACAGCGCCCAGACGTACGCGTACTTCCTCCTCGTGACCGACCGCTACCCGTTCGCTGCGCCCGTTCTGCGGCAGCGTGCCTCGGAGGAGGTCTACAGGGGCCCCCTGCCGGCTTTCGGAGACGGTCGCTGAGGTACCTGGGGGCGGCGCTCGTCGTCGCAGCGCTCGTCGGCGCGGCGGCGCTTCTCTACCCGACCGCAGTCCCGAGCGACCTCGTGCTCCCCGCCGTGGACGTGGACGACGTCTTCGGCGCCGAGCTCGTCGCGCGGGCCGAGCGCTTCGAGCGGTTCCTCTACGTCCTCTGGCTGCTCGCGCAGGTCACGTTGCTCGTCGTGCTAGCCGTCTACGCGAGGCGAGGAGCGGTGTTCGCGCGCGAGTCGGCGGCCGGCCCGATCGGCACCGGGATGCTCCTCGGGATGCTCGGCCTCGCGATCGTCTGGCTCGTTCAGCTCCCGTTCCGCGTGGCGAGCCACTGGTGGGCGCGACGGTACGACGTGACCGAGATGGACTACCTCACGTTCCTGCTCGACGACTGGCTGCTGCTCGCGGCGCAGTTCGTCTCGGTCTGCCTCGCACTGCTGATCACGATGGCGCTCGCGCGGAGCTACGGCGACCACTGGTGGCTGCCGGGAGCAGCGGTCTTCGCGCTTATCGCGATGGTCTTCACGTGGTCGGCGCCGTATCTCACGCCGACGACCACGAACCTGTTCGACCTCGAAGACGTCCTCGCCGAGGAGGACGACGACTCGCTGCGGGCGCAGCAGGCGTACGACCGGCTCGTGGCACTCGCGCCGCGGTACGCGCGCACGCTCGGCGTCGACGAGATCCCCATCCGGGCCGAGAAGGTCAGTGCGGACACCGACCAGGCGAACGCGTACGCCTTCGGGCTCGGCCCGTCGCGCATGATCGTGTTCTGGGACACGATGCTCGTCGAGCCGTTCGACGCCGGCGAGCAGAAGGCCGTGCTCGCACACGAGCTCGCGCACCACTCGCAGATCCATCTCCCGAAAGGGCTCGGCTGGTTCGTGGTGTTCGCGATCCCGGGCGCGTGGATCCTCATGCGCGCGACGCGCGGCCGCGGCGGGATGGGGAACCCGGAGGCGATCCCGGTCGCGCTCCTCGTCGTCGCCGTGCTCCAGCTGGCGCTCGCGCCGATCTCCAACCACGTCTCCCGGCGCATGGAGGCCGAGGCCGACTGGAAGGCGCTCCAGGTGACCGGCGACCCCGCGTCCCTCGAGCGGCTCATGGTCGGGCTCTCCGACTCCTCGCTCGGCGACCCCGACCCGCCCGCGTGGACGGAGCTCTTCGTCGGCACGCACCCCGCGCTCGCCGACCGCGTCGCGATGGCCCGCGCCTGGGCCGAGCGCGCGAGCGAGTAACGAGCGGGTAAGAGGACGCTTACGTGAGCGTGTACTCGGGCCCCGAGCCGCCCTCGGGCGGCGTGAGGCGGCCGCCCTTGGCGGTGATCGCGCCGCACTGGACGCAGTTCGACGGCGTCACGTTCACGGAGACCATCCCGTCCCCGAGGTCGGCGCCGACCTCGTACACGTGGGCGGGGCACATCCACTCCCACGCCTCGGCAACCGGCCGCCGCACCCGCGTCGTGATCTCGATGTGGTTGGGCTGGTCGTCCCGCGTGCGGTTCCCGGACGCGAAGACCGAGGAGAGCTTGTCGAAGACGTACGTCCCGTCGGGCTTCGGGTAGCGCGCCGCGCGGCCGGTCCTCATCAGCGGCGCGTCGGCGTTCGGGTGCGTCGGGAAGCGGCCGTTCGGCACCCGTCCCTTGGTCACGGTCATCATGCTGGCGAGCGCGCCGCCCACCCAGAAGCCCTTGTCGAAGGCCTGGCGCATGTTCCGGACCTCGCGCAGCTCCCTCCAGAGCGGGCTCGCGCGCAGCGACTCGTCGTAGGAGTCGAGCGCGCCGACGCGTCCGGGCACCTCGCCGCGCTGGAGCGCGCGAAACGCTGCCTCGGCGGCGAGCTTGCCGGACTGGATCGCGTAGTGGATCCCCTTCAGGCGCGGCACGTTGACTAGGCCCGGTCCCTCGCCGACGAGCAAGAGGCCCGGCGCGTTGAACCGCGACGGCAGCGAATGGAACCCGCCCTCGGTGATCGTCTTCGCGCCCCACGCCACCCGCTCGCCGCCGGCGAGGATCTTCCACACGAGCCGGTGTGTCTTCAGCTCCTGGAGCACGTCGTGGACGGAGAACTCGACGTCGCGCGCCTCGAGGCCCGCGACGAACCCGATCGAGACGAGGTCGTCGCCCATCGGGTAGATGAACGAGCCCCCGAACTCCCGGTAGTCGGCGAACGTGCGAAGCGGCCAGCCCATCGTGTGGACGATCCGCCGGAGCGGCTTCGGGACGCGCCAGACCTCTTTCACGCCGAGGGCCCAGATCTGCGGGTTCGGGCCGGCGAGGCCGAAGTGGTCGAGCGCGGCGCTCGTGAGCAGGCCCTGAGTGCCCTCCGCGAGCACCGTGACGCCGGCGGTGACGTCCGAGCCGGGCTCGAACGTCGGCAGCGGCTCGCCCTGGCGGCCGCGCCCCCGGTCTCCGGTGCGGACGCCGACGACCCGACCGTGCTCGACGAGCAGCCTCGTCGCCGCCGTTTCCGGGAGCACTGCGACGCCGAGCTCCTCGGCCTGCTCGGCCAGGAAGCGCCCGAGCTCGGACACGGACACGATGAAGTTCCCGTGGTTCCGCATGGTCGGCGGAGCCGGGATGCGGACCGCCGAGCGGCGGGTCATCGCGTACACGGCCTCACCCGGCACCTCGCCGTAGCTCGGGATGTCCGCCATCGTGAGGCGGCCCTTGAAGAGCTCGCGCAGCGGCCGCGGGCTCACGACGGCGCCGGAGAGGAGATGCGAGCCGGCCTGCTTGCCTTTCTCGAGGAGCGCGACCGGGACCTCCCCCAGGCGCTCGCGCACCTCGGGATGCTCCTCGAGGAGCTGGCCGAGCCGGATCGCGCAGGCGAGCCCGCCCGGCCCGCCGCCGACGATCACCACGCCGACGTCGATCCGCTCCTCGGGTCGGGTCGGTGAGCCCGCCGACCGCGTCGACCGCGCCGAACGGAGGCGGGTAGTCGCTCGGGCGTGCCACGGCCGGCTTACGCCCCGCGGTGCGCTCGGACGAGCTCGGTCAGCTTCGGGACGATCTGGTGCAGGTCGCCGACGACGCCGATGTCGCAGAAGTCGAAGATGGGCGCGTTCGGGTCCTTGTTGATCGCGACGATCGTCCCGGAGCCCTGCATGCCGACCTTGTGCTGGATCGCTCCCGAGATCCCGCATGCGATGTAGAGCTTCGGCGACACGCTCTTGCCCGTCTGGCCGACCTGCGTCGCGTACGGGTACCAGCCCGCGTCGACGACCGCCCGCGTCGCGCCGACGGCGCCGCCGAGCGCCGCGGCGAGCTCCTCGAGGAGCGAGAACGCCTCCGGCGTGCCGAGCCCGCGGCCGCCGGCGACGATGATGTCCGCGTCCTCGATCGACGGCCCGCTCGACGCCTCGGTCGTCTGCTCGAGCAGCTTCGCGAGCGAGGAGAAGTCGGAGACCGGTGCCTCGAACGCCTGCACCTCCGCCGTGCCGCCCGACTCGGCCGGGTCGAGCGCGCCGGAGCGGACGATGCCGATGCGCGGCGTCCCCTTCCACCCCACGTCGACGAGCACCGTGTCGCCGAGGGCCGGCCGCTTGCCGACCAGCTCGCCGTCGCGCAGCTCGAGGTCGGTGAGGTCCCAGTTGAGGCCGGCGTCGAGCCGCGCAGCGAGACCGGCCGCGACGTCCGAGGCGAGCACCGAGGCCGCGAAGAGGATCGTCTCCGCGCCCGTATCGCCGACGAGCTTCGCGAGGGCGTCGACCCGCGCCTGCGGGAGTGGCGCGAGCGCATCGTCCTCGAGCGCGTAGACCTTCGAGGCGCCGAACGCGCCGGCGCCTGCAGCCGCCGCCTTCGCGTCCGGCCCGACCACGACGCCGGCTACGTCGCCGAGCGAAGCAGCCTTCGACAGCACGCCGAGGCCGCCCTTCTCGAGCGAGCCCTCGTAGTGCTCGAGGAAGACGAGCGTGCTCACAGGAGCCGCCTCTCGACGACGAGGTCGAGGATCTTCTGGGCCGCGCTGCCGTCGTCCTCGATCTTCACGGTGTCGCCGCGCGAGGGCGGCGGGCCGAGGTCGAGGACGGTCGTCTTTGCGCCCGCCTCGCCGACGCTCCCTTCGTCGACGCCGAGGTCGCCGAGCGAGACGGTCTCCTGCGGCTTCGTCTTCGCGCCCATGATCCCCTTGAGCGAGGGGTAGCGCGGCTCGTTGATCGCGTCGGAGACGGCGACGACCGCCGGGAGCGGCGCCGAGATCGTGTCGTACCCGTGCTCCGTCTGGCGCTTCCCGTGGAGCTCGCCGCCCTCGAAGGTCAGCGATGCGACTTGCGATACGAGCGGCCGTCCGAGGCGCTCCGCGACCGCGGCCCACAGCACGGCCCCGTCGCCGTCGCTCGACGACTGGCCGAAGATGACGAGGTCCGCGCCCTCACGTTCCAGCGCGGCCGCGAGGACGCGGCTCGTCCCGAGGAGATCGGACCCGGCAGCGCCCTCGTCCGCGACGAGCACGGCCTTGTCGGCCCCCATGGCGAGCGCCTTGCGCAGCGACTCCACGGCCTTCTCCGGCCCCATCGAGACGAGGACGACCTCGCCGCCCTGCGCCTCCTTGATCCGCAGCGCCTCCTCGACCGCGTTCAGGTCGGTCGGGTTGAGCGCTGCCTCGCCGGAGCGGTCGAGCCGCTTCGTCTGCGGGTCGATCTTCTTGTGGACGGTCGCGTCCGGAACCTGCTTCACGCAGACAGCGATCCTCATCGGCGGGGACTCTATCCAGGCAGGCCCGACGACCCGCCGGGCAACTGCCGCCTACGCGCGCGCCCAGGCAACCGTGCGCGCGACGCCCTCCTCGAGCGCCACCGAAGGCGCCCAGCCGAGGGCCGAGAGAGCCGCGACGTCGGCGGCGGAGCGCCGCTGGTCGCCGAGCTGCGACTCGGCCGAGCCGACCTCCCACGTCTCGCGCGTGTGCCCGAACGCGGCGAGCACCGCATCGGCGAGCTCGTTGACCGACGTCTCGCGACCGCTGCCCACGTTGAGGACGGCGCCGTGCGCGGCCGGGTCGTCCAGGACGCGCACCCACGCGTCGACGACGTCGTCGACGTAGACGAAGTCGCGCGTCTGCATGCCGTCGCCGTGGATCGTGATCGGCTCGCCGCGCAGGACGTTCCCGATGAAGATCGCGAGCACGCCCTGGTACGGGTTGTCGACGCTCTGCCGTTCGCCGTAGACGTTGAACATGCGGAGCGACGTCACGTCGAGCCGCGCGTCCGGCCGCGCGCCGGCGATCTGCGCGTAGCGCTCGGCGGCGTACTTCGTGACGCCGTAGTACGAGACCGGCACACAGGCGACGTCCTCGGGCGTCGGGATCCGGGCAGGCTCGCCGTAGGCCGTCATCGAGCTCGCGTACACGAGGCGCGGAACGCCGGTCTCGAGGCACGCCCGGACGACGTTCACCGTCCCGACGACGTTCGTCGACAGATCGACCTCGGGCGCGGCGAACGACACGCGGATGCTCGCCTGCCCGGCGATGTGGCAGCACGGCGTCGAACCGCTCCGACGCGAACAGCTCGTCGACGGTCTCCCGATCGGCGACGTCGCCGTCGACGAGCCGCGCGGCATCGGCCACGTTCTCGCGGGCGCCCGTCGCGAGGTTGTCGAGCACCGTGACGTCGAGCCCCTCGCGAGCAGGCGATCGACGAGATGCGAGCCGATGAACCCGGCGCCGCCGGTGACGAGCACACGGCTCACGAGCCGAGCGCCGCGTGGAGGGGCTTCCGCCCCGCGAGATCCTCGAGGATCTCGTCGAGCGAGACGGCGACCTCCCATTCCGGGTAGTCGCTCCGCAGCCGGCGGAGGTCGCTGATGTAACAGATGTGGTCGCCGCGCCTCGCCTCGTCGACGTACTCCCACTCGAGCGTCGTGCCGATCAGCTCCTCGAACCGCGCGATCGCCTCGAGGATCGAGACCGAGTTCTCCCGACCACCGCCGATGTTGTAGACGGCGCCCGGCCGCGGGCGCCCCCAGAACGCGAGCGCCGCGGCACAGACGTCGAGCGCGTGGATGTTGTCGCGCACCTGCTTGCCCTTGTAGCCGTAGACGCGGTACGTCCGGCCCTCGCGGACGCAGCGGGCGACGTAGGCGAGGAAGCCGTGGAGCTCGGCGCTCGCGTGGCTCGACCCGGTCAGGCAGCCGCCGCGGAAGCACACGGTCGGCATGCCGAAGTAGCGCCCGTACTCCTGGACGAGGATGTCCGCCGCCGCCTTCGACGCGCCGAAGAGGCTGTGCAGGGTGGCGTCGATCCGGCAGCTCTCGTCGATCCCCTCGCGGCGTTCCGGGTCGGCGTAGTCGCAGCGCGTCTCGAGCTCCACGAGCTCGAGCTCGTTCGGAGCGTCGCCGTAGACCTTGTTCGTGGACAGGAAGACGAACGGCGACTCGGGCGCGCTCGCGCGCGCGGCCTCGAGCAGGTTGAGCGTGCCGACGGCGTTGACGTCGAAGTCGTCGAACGGACGGCGCGCGGCGAGGTCGTGCGACGGCTGAGCCGCGCAGTGGACGATGAGATCCGGCCGTGCCTCGGCGACGAGCCGCGCGATCCCCTCGCGATCGCGGACGTCGAGCGTCGTGGTGCTCGAACCGCTGCGTCTCGTCCTGCAGGCGACGCAGGTTCGGGGTCGTGTCTCCGTCCGCGCCGAAGAAGTCCATGCGCATGTTGTTGTCGACGCCGTGCACGCGCCCAGCCCGGGCGGTCGAGCGTCCGCACCATCTCGGAGCCGATCAGCCCACTCGAGCCGGTGACGAGCGCAGTCTTCACGCGGCGCTCGGTCGCAGCGCTCGTAGAGCCGGTACTGGCCAGCGTTCGAGCCGGAGAGCAGAAGTCGTCGCGCACGACCTCGTTCGGCTCACGAGGGGCCGTACGTTCGACGCACGTCGTTCGGCTCGTCCCAGTCCTCGTCCGGCACTCGCGGTCGAGAGGATGAGCCAGTCCGGCCGGCGCAGCTCGTCGCGCGAGGCCGGAGCCGCTCTCGGTTGCGGTGCTCGGGTTCAGTCTCCATGTAGTACGACGCCGGCCGGAGCTCGCGAAGCAGGAAGTACGAGGTAGGTCACGTGTCGGCAGTCGGACGTCTCGTGCGGCCGACGTCACGCGAGCCGGATCGTGACGAGCGCGTCGCACGCAGGTCGAGTCACGGCGGCTCGACCGAGCGACTCGCGACCCCGGCGACTGTCGTCGTCGTCGAAGCCGCGATACCTCGCGGACGTCACGCACCGTCCGGACTCGATCCGACCGTAGTAGATGACCGTAGCGAGCGTCGCCGCAGACCACTCCGGCCGCAGACCCGCCGCGCCGTCCGGCGAGTCGATCGCCTTCCGGCCAGGAGGGCGGCCAGTGCGCGGCGCAGCCCAGCAGCACGAGCGCGGCGAGGATGACTCAGCGGCACGATCGCGTACGGCCGATGTACGCGGACTCCAGCCGGGAGATGGTCAGCGGCAGCAACGCGACGACTGAACAGGCCCGCCGAGAGCGCGACGCGCGCACCGAGATCGCGCTCGGTCGCGCCAGGCGCGACACGCTCGACGCGCGCGACGACAAGCGCAGCCGCCGCGGCGCAGATTGGCGACGGCGAGCAGATTGCCCGGGTAGTCCCACGATGGTCTCGCCGCTGCGAGATAGCGCCCGGACGCTCCGCCGGCGAGCAGATCGTCGCACGCGACCCGCTGCGATGCGGTGCCGGGCCGACGATCGCGAGATGCGGACATGTAGTAGATCGCGAGTCGTCGCAAGGAAGCCCGCTCCGAAGCGCACCAGAGCGTCGCCTCGGCCGGTCAGGAGCGAAGGATCGGAATCGCGCCGAGGCGACGATCGGCGAGTGCCGAAGTCGAAGCGGACGAGCGCGGCAAGCCCGGCTCGCCACTCCGCGCGGCAGCACCAGGAGCCACGTTCTGAGCCTCGTCCCGGCGCCGCCGCGGCGCCGGTCGTCGGCGAGGAGCGCGAGCCCGAGAAGCGCGAACGCGAGCGCCCCGTACGTCGCGTACGCCCAGATGACCTCGTCGGCCATGATCGTCATGGCGACGACGCCCGCCAGAACGCCGGCCGACGAGCCCGCCGAGCCGCGACGCGATCAGGAACAGCGACAGGACGATAACCAGGCGATACAGGAGCCCGACAGCGCGCTCGACGCCCGACGCTCGTCGCCCGAAGACCCGAACGCGCCGGCCACGATCCACAGGCTCCCCGGCCCGTAGAACGTCAGGAAGTCGCGATGCGGAACCGCGCCGTCGAGCACGCGGTCCGCGTATGCGATCACGGCGCCCTCGTCCATCTCCGGCCCGCGTCCGCTCGATCGTCGGCACGAGCAGCGCCAGTGCGACGACCACGAGGCGCGAGCCACGACGCGAGCACGCCGATCGCGCATCGTGGCGACGACGAGCCCACTTCCGACTCGGTAATGCTCGGAGCGCAGCGCTCGTCACCGGCGAGAGCGCGCGCCGCGACCGCGCGCGAACGCCTGTCGTCGACGCGTCGGTCGGCGACGACTCCGGTAGTCGCCGCGGCTCAGGTGCCGCTCGAGGAGCACGTACAGGACGATGAACGCGTAGCGGCTCCCCATCTCCTGCAGCGACAGCTTGGACGTCGCCCTCGTTGCGGTTGCGCCAGCTGATCGGGACGACGGCGTACGTGTGCCCTCGCACGATCGCCTTGAGCGGGATCTCGACGGTGAGGTTGAAGTGGTTCGAGAGCAGCGGCTGAACGGTCTCGATGACCTCGCGCCGGTACGCCTTGAACGCGTTCGTCGTGTCGTTGTAGCCACTCCGGAAGAGGATCCGGATGCCCGAAGTTGACGACCCGGTTGAGCGCGAGCTTGACCTTCGGGTAGTCGTGGACCGACGCCCCGCGCACGAACCGCGACCCGAACGCGCAGTCGTAGCCCGTCCGCGATGACCGCGTGGTAGCGCGACGAGGTCCGTCGGGAGCGTCGGAGCCGTCGGCCATCACGATCGCGACGACGTCGCCGCTGAAGACGTCGAGGCCCGGCGCGCACGGTGAACCCGAACCCGCGCGGGTAGTGCGAGCGGTGGTAGCGGACGCGTGGGTTCTCGGCGGCGAGCGCTCGTGCACGACGGCGTCCGTGGCGTCGGTGCTCGCGTCGTCGACGACGAGGATCTCGTAGTCGATGCCGCCGCGTCGAGGCGTGACGCGATCATGGCTGCGAATCGGTCGCCTCGATCGCTTCCCGCCTCGTTATGCGCGGGCACGACGACCGACAGCACGAGATCTCGGCCAGCTCGTCGGTCTCTCGAAGCCGGCGGTTGGGTCGTCGAGCTCGGCGGCTCGTTCGAGTCATCGAACAGAGCGCTCGCGGGCGTCAGCGGCCGCGTGCGCGACGTCTGCGATGGTAGCCGCCGACCTCGGATCGTGGCCGCAGCGGTAACCGACCTTCGGGGAGGTCTGCTAGCGTCCGGCCCTTCGAGCGCGCACCGGAGCGCACCGTCACATGCGACGCCACCGGACGATAGCCCGAGGGATCGTTCTCTCCCTCCTCCTCGCCAGCCTTCGTGGTGGCAGCCGCGTCCCCGTCGGCGACCGCGACGGCGGACGGCGTCCAGGGCGTGCCGCGGCTCGTGTTCCCGCTCGTCGCGAGCACGGAGCTCTGGGACAACTACGGCGACTCGCGGGGCACACACAGCCATGCCGGGATCGACATGGAGAACCCGTGGCGCGCGCCCGTCGTCGCCGTCGAGGCGGGAAAGGTGAAGTACTGGGACTCGGGTCTCGGCGGCTGCATGCTCTACCTCTACGGCAAGAGCGGGACGATGTACATGTACATCCACCTGAACAACGACCTGACGCCGAAGAACGACAACCGCGGCGGCTGCGTCGAGGACGTGGCGTTCGCCGTCCCGAACGGCGCGAGCGTCTCGGCCGGCGAGCAGATCGCGTGGAACGGGGACTCCGGTGACGCGGCCGGGAACCCGCACCTCCACTTCGAGGTGCACCCGAACGGCGGTGCCGACGCCAACCCGTTCCGCCACCTGAAGCGCGCGGTCAAGCCGCTCTTCGCGGCCAAGCTCGGATCGCCGTTCAGCCTCGGGCTCCGGGGCAAGCTCCTCGCATCCGGCGAGGGCTCCGGTGCAGCTCGAGGTCGACCGTGTGCGGCACTATCCGGGAGGCCGCTGGCTCGACGTCGACGCACGCGTGCGTCGAGCTCGTCGTCCCGCCGGGCGCCGCGGTCGGTCGGCATCGGTGACGTCGCGGCGACCCGCCGGATCCTCGACGTTCCGGCTTCCGTCACCGCGTACACGCGTGAAGGCGAAGACGACCGCGGACGCGATCGTCGGCGTCCCCGGCTCGCTCAGGGCGAGCCGCGTCTCACGGCTCTCCGGGCTAGGCGCTGCACACTTCGCGCGTGGCCACGGCCGCGCCCCCGACCGTTCCCGCGGACTCGGCGCGCCGTGCTGGGTGCCCGGGTGGCCGAGGCGACGGTCGTCGTCGGCGTGCTCGGCATCGTTCGTCGACGTATGTCGCGCCGACGCTCGACCGACCGCATGCTCGAGAAGCACGCATTCCGCCAGACCCAGACTGCGTACACCGCTCGCGTCTTCCACGAGGACGGCATAGACCTCTTGCACCCGAAGCTCCCCGTGCTCGGAGAGCCCTTCGAGGTCCCGTTCGAGTTCCCGCTCTTCCAGGCGGCCGCGTCGCTGGTCGATGGACGCGGGCGTCGCGGACGACACCGCGATGCGCGTGACAGGGCTTCGCGTGCTTCCTGCTGACGGCGCTCCTGCTCGTACGGCCTCGTGCGCCACGTCGCGGGACGCACAGCGGCGCTCGCCGGCGCTCGTCGCGTTCACGCTCATGACGCCGTTCGCGCTCGTCTGGAGCCGAGCGTCGATGATCGAGTACCTCGCGACGGCCGGCGCGGTCGGGTTCATGCTGGGCGACGATCAGGCTGGCGCGAAAGCCGGGGACGGCTGCCCTGGGCGCGCTCGCGCTCGTGGCGGGCGTCTGGTGGGGATGCTCGTGAAGCCGACGACGGCGATCTTCTGGATCGCTCCCGGCGCTTCCTCTATCGACTCGATCGCGAGCACGCGGTCGGACGCGGCGACGTGCACGAGTCGACGCTCTGGACGACCGCTCTCGTCGCAGTCCCGATGCGCGGCGGCCATTGCTCTGGACGCTGCCACGCGGACTCCAGTCAAGGCCGCGAGCCCGACGACCGAGTGGCTGACAAGCGCGGAATCTCGAGGCACTGGAACTTCGGAACGCCTCGATCAGCGGCTTCGAGCTCCGGACGCGTGGGAGGTGCTCTTCCGGCGGTGGCCTGCAGTCTACTCGTGGGGTTAACGGCGATCGATCCTGCTTCTGCTCGCCGTGCTCGCCACGGCACGCTCCGCGGCAATGCGCGCGTTCTGGATCGCGATCGTCGTCGCCGCGGTCGCGCTGCCGCCGCTCGTCTTCACGAACCTCTACGTCGCGCACGACTACTACCTCGCCGCCGTGAGCCCGGCGGTGGCCGCGCTCGTCGGGCTCGGTGCTGGTTGGATCTGGGCGAGGTTGCCTCGACGCCCCGTCGTCATCGCGGCTGCCGCGCTCACGGGGGTTCTCGTGGTGTACGCGCACCTCGAGCTCGGTCGCACGTACTGGCTGCGGATCCACGGCGGCGACGAGGACCCGTACGTGATGCCGTTGGCACGTGAGCTCGAGTCCCTGACGGAGCCCGACGACCTCGTCGCCATAACCGGGCTCGACTGGATGCCCGCGTACCTGTACTACGCGCACCGCTGGGGCCACATGGTGCCTCCCGCGAACGATCCGTTCGCGTACGACCTCATCCACGATCAGGGCTACCGGCACATGGTCGTCTGGGAGCCGCACGAAGGGATCGAGTACCTCTCGCGTTGGAGATGGGTCGGTGCGCTCGGAACGAAGACCTACGCGATCGCGGACACGCGCGAGCAGCTCGAGCCGGCGAGCTTCGTCGCGACGGACGCTGCTGCCGTCCCATCCGGCCGGACGCTGGCTCGCGACCTCGAAGTGAGGTGCGGCACACCGCTGCAGGTTCCGGCAGGTGAGCGCGGCACGTGGATCCTGTTCGAGTCGCCGCCTTCCACTGCGCGGATCGGCGTCGACCCTGAGCTCGCGCCCCTGCCCGCACGGTCGGCCGTCTTCGTCGCGCCGAGCCTGGCGGAGGACGGCAGAGTCGTGGTCGCATGCGACGCGGCGCCTTCCCTGCGCATCACGCGGGTCGTTTCGGCGGGCCTCTCCTGAACGTCGACTTCACGGCCGCGGCACGTTGAGCGGGCATACGGTCACGGGGCTGGATGAGCGAGGCAACTCGATCCGCAGCCGAACGGACTCCACGGGCCCGATGTCCGGGACGACGACGTCGACGGGCTCACGGGCGGAGAGGTCTGCGACGAGCGGTACCGCGGGCGGGCGCTCGAGACCGAGGACCACGGTGACGCGCTCGCCGCTCTCTGCCGACACCCGGTAGCGGCTCCCGTCGTCACCCGAGAACGTCGCGGATGGACGAGGCCCCACCGCGGTGACGAGAAAGCAGTCGCCGCGCCGCGCGACCGTCGCGTCGACGATTGCACCGAGCGCGACGTCGAGCGGACCGAATGGCGCCTCCGACGCCAGCTCGAACCGGAAGTTGCCTCCGAGCATGACGAGGAGGGCTTCCTCGTACGCGGCGCCCGACGGTGCACGTGCGATGCTCGGGAAGAACCGATCTCGTGCCGGCGAGCCGTGGCGCTCGACTGTCGCCACGAGCTCGGGCACGGATGGCATCACTCCATATCCCGATTGAGCGTCGACCCAGGGCTCGCCGCCGTGCACTTCCGCCAATGCGACGAAGGCACGCGTGCGGTCCGCCTGGTGCAGAAAGTCGTCACGGGCATGCCTCAGCGGTCCGAGGTTGGCGAGCGTCACGAAAGCCGAGCCGAGGAGGACGAATGCGACCCAGATCTCGGCGCCGGCTCGCCGGGGCTCGAGCCGCACCCGCAGCGGCTCGAGGACGTCGGCAAGCGCCAGCGCCAGCAGGAACCCGACGACGTACACGTAGCGACTCACCGTCGCGTACTCGAACTCGAGGTGTGCGCGGACCGCTCCGGCCAGCACGTAGACCGCGACGATCGCCAGTAGCGATGCTATGGCAAGCGGCCGCCTCTGCCGGCGAACGAACGCCGCCCAGCCGAGCGCGACCAGCGCGGCGGCGAAGGCGGCTCCCGCGAGAACGTCGCCCATAGGCAGGCGATTGACGCCCGTGACTGCGGCTGTCGAGTACGAGATCCCGCGGCCGACGAACCTCGCGATCTCGGGCGCTGAGGCGAAGTGGTCCGGCTGACCGAGCGGAGCGTGTCCGGCCCAGGCGTACCACACGACGTATGCGACGGCGGGTGGGACGGCGACGAGCACGTTTCGCCGTACCTGGGGATCGACAAGCGTTCGGACGAATGCGGCAGCGAGGAATACGAGGCCGATACCGGACGACATCAGTGCGGCCATGAGAAGTGCCGAGGCAGCGACCGCCGGCCACCTCGCGATCCGCTCGATGGCGACGAGCGCCCAGACTCCGAACGCGACGGAGCCGACGAAGCCCGTCTGGAAGGCCCAGAAGAGGTTCTCCGCCCCGCTCCCGAAGAGCAGCAGCGGGATCGCGAACAGCGTCGCGGCAAGCCGTCCCAGCCGCCGTCGGACGAGGACGTACACGCCCTGCCACCGCGATCACGTGCAGGACGACCACCTGCGCGAGGTACGGCAGGTACGAGTCGAGCCCGACGATCCGGAAGGTCGCCCGATACGCGAGCAGGGGAAACGTCGACCAGTGCTCGTTGACGGGCCGGAGGTAGTCGGACGCAGCCGCCGCTGAACGTGATCGAGCGCCACTCGTCGTGCCAGAAGGTGAGCGAGCGGCCGAGGTAGAGGATCGCACCGGCGGCGAGCAAGGCCACCCCGACGAAGCGGCAGGTCGCTCCACGCGAGTCCACGTCGCCTCCGGGGGACGAGTGCTCGTCACGGCATCTCGTTGCCCATACCCGCCGCTCCCGGCGGGGAATCAGTCGTGGGTGGGGGCGCGTCTCGTACCGTGCGCACAGCGTCGAACCGCGGGGCGGCGTTGTCGCTGGCGAGTTGGCGAGCGAGCGTCAGGCTGCGACTGCGCCCTGCAGGAAGTCCACGATCTCGCTCGTCGTCGCGCCCGGGCCGAACACCGCCGCGACCCCGGCGGCCTTGAGCTCGTCCGCGTCGTCCGGCGGCACCGTCCCGCCGACGACGACGAGCACGTCGCCCGCTCCGTTCTCGCGCAGCCCGTCGACGATGCGCGGGACGAGCGTCATGTGCGCGCCGGAGAGGATCGAGACGCCGACGGCGTCCGCGTCCTCCTGGATCGCGGTCTCGACGATCTGCTCCGGGGTCTGGTGCAGGCCCGTGTAGATGACCTCCATCCCGGCGTCGCGGAGCGCTCTCGCGATGATCTTGGCGCCGCGATCGTGGCCGTCGAGCCCCGGCTTCGCGATCACCACTCGGATCTTCCGCGGCACATCGGCAGAATACCGCGGTGCACCTGACCGTCATCGGCTCCTCGCCCGCGTGGCCGAATCCCGGAGGAGCCCATTCCGGTTACCTCCTCGAGGACTCGAAGCGGCTCCTCCTCGACTGCGGCCCGGGCGTCCTCCCGCGGCTCCGCGAGATGCACGGGTGGCCGCAGATCGACGCGGTCGCGATCACGCACTTCCACCTCGACCACTGGGGCGACCTCGTCCCGTGGGTCTGGGGGACGATGTACCGGAACGACGGGCGCGAGCATCATCCCGCGCTGCTCGTGCCGCCGTCGGGTCGCGCGCGCCTCGAGGACATCGGCGCGCGGCTCGGCTTCCCGGACATGTTCGAGCGCACGTTCCACATGAGCGAGTACGAGCCGGGCATCCCGTTCACGATCGGCGACCTCGCCGTCACCGCGACGCGCGTGCCGCACTACACGCTCGAGACGTACGCGTTCCGCGTCGAGGCCGAGGGCCGCGTGCTCGCGTACTCGGGCGACTCGGCGCCGTCCGACCAGCTCGTGTCCGCCGCGAGGGACGCCGACCTCTTCATCTGCGAGGCCACGCTGCTCCGGGGTGAGCTCGACGGCGAGCCGCGCGGCCACCTGTCGCTCGAGGAGGCCACGCACGCGTTCGAGGCATCGGGGGCGAAGCGGCTGCTCGTGACGCACCGACCGTGCGAGCTGCCGATGCCGGACGAGTACGAGTTCGCCTACGACGGGCTCGAGCTCGACGTCTGACGGCGGCCGGCAGGGGTGAAGCCGCCGACCTGAGAGGCCGATACCCTCACCACGTGATCTCGGTCGTAGTCCCTCTGCTGAACGAAGAGCACTCGCTCGATGAGCTGTACCGCGAGATCACGCGTGCCCTGGAAACTCACCGCGAGCCGTTCGAGGTCGTCTTCGTGGACGACGGGTCGACGGACGGCAGCCTCGACGTGCTCACGCGACTGCACGCCGAGAACACGAACGTCGTCGTCATCCAGCTCCGCCGGAACTTCGGCAAGGCAGCGGGCCTCCAGGCGGGGTTCCTCGAGGCTAGGGGCGAGACGATCGTGACGATCGACGCCGACCTCCAGGACGATCCGGCTGAGATCCCGAACCTCCTCGCGAGGCTCGACGAGGGCGTGGATCTCGTGTCTGGCTGGAAGGAGCGGCGCAACGACCCGTGGACGCGGCGCGTGTTCTCGCGGGTCTTCAACTGGGCGACCGCCGTCGTGTCGGGGGTCCAGCTGCACGACGTCAACTGCGGTCTCAAGGCCTACCGCGCGGAGGTCGTCCAGGGCATGAGGCTGTACGGCGAGCTCCACCGGTTCATACCGATCCTCGCTGCCTACCGGGGCTTCACCGTCGCGGAGATCTCCGTGAACCATCGACCGCGGCAGCACGGCCGGTCCCGCTACGGGCCCGAGCGCTACCTCCGTGGCTTCTTCGACCTGCTGAGCGTGACGTTCATGGGCCGGTACAAGCACCGCCCCCTGCATCTGTTCGGCGGCATCGGAGTGCTCATGGGCACCGTCGGCTTCGTCGTTCTCCTGTACCTCACCGTCGTCTGGTTCTGGGGACAGAGCATCGGGCAGCGACCGCTGCTCACCCTCGGCGTGCTCCTCATGGTCGTCGGGATCCAGTTCGTGTCGCTCGGGCTCATCTCGGAGCTGGTCACCTCGCAGCACGAGGAGCGGATGAGCGAGCGCGAGCGCGTCGACATGGTCGTCGAGGACATTCTCCGCTGAGGCCCGTGCCTTCTCCCTCACCCGCGGGCGACGCGGTGCCCGAGCCGCCACGCCGGGCGCGCTGGGTGAGGCAGCTGGTACGAGTCGCGGCGCTCGCAGTCCTCATCTACCTCGCGTTTCGACTGCACGACCTCTGGCGGGACAATGCGGTCGACCTCTCGACCGCGAGCGTGCCGCTGCTCGTAACAGCCGCGATCGTCTCGTTCGCCGCTGTCGTCTCGTACGGCCTCGTCTGGCCGCGGATCCTCGCGAGGCTCGGTTCGGCGCCGCCGTCGAGAGCGGTCGGACTGTTTCTCCAAAGTCAGCTCGGCAAGTACCTGCCCGGCGGCATGTGGCACTACGCCGGCCGTGTGGGACTCGCCCGCGCGCGAGGGCTTCCGACACGCACGACGGTGGTGTCGCTCGGAATCGAGGTCGGGGCGTCCGTAGCCGCGGCAGCGCTCGTCGGGCTCTTCGTGCTGCCGGTGGTCCTCGCAGCCCCGCTCGCGATCGCACTTCTCGTCCTCCTTCGGCTGAGCTCCACGGGCCGGATCTCGACGCGCATGCTCGTGCCGCTCCTGCGAGTCGTCCGCAGGCTCGTTCCGGTGGCGGGCGACGACATCCGGGTCGCCGTCCGCGCGCTCTCCCACACGGCGATGCTGTTCGTCCCGGTGTGGTTGGTCTACGGACTTGCGTTCTGGTTGACGGCGCGAGCGCTCTTCCCCGTCCCTGCCGACGACGTCGTCTACTTCACCGCCACATTCGCCCTGAGTTGGATCGCAGGCATGGTCGTCGTCTTCGCTCCCGGAGGGATCGGAGTACGCGAGGCAGTGATCGTCGCGCTGCTCAGCCCGAGAGTCGGTGAGGCCGAAGCGATCGTCGTGGCAGCGACGTCCCGGGTCTTGCTGACGACGAGCGGACCTCGCCGGGGGCGGCGGTGCGCTGGCGTGGGACCGCCTCGCCGCACGCCGCGAGCTCCCGAGGGCCGGCTGACCGTGTCCGCAGCGCCCGAAGCGGACTTCCGCGGGCCCACCGGGAACGCCACCGACAAGTACGGCAGTCGCAACCCGCTCACGCGAAAGCTGCTCGAACGCTTCCTCGCCGTGATCGACGAGTTGGTCGCAACGGTCTCCCCGAGCTCGCTCCTCGATGTCGGATGCGGCGAAGGCGTGGTCACCGAGCGGCTCGCACGACTCACGCGCGCAGAGACGACCGGGGTTGACATCGGTGACGAGCGCATGTGGGAGCAGTGGCGGCTCCGGGAAGGTGTCGGCGTGACATTCGAGTCGGCGTCCGCGTACGAGCTTCCATTCGACGACGCTTCCTTCGACTGCGTGTGCGCGCTCGAGGTGCTCGAGCATCTCGAGCGACCGGCCGATGCGCTCGCCGAGATGGCGCGAGTGAGCCGGCGGGCGGTACTCGTCAGCGTCCCGCGCGAGCCCGTGTGGCGTGCCGTGCACATGCTCGCGGGGCGAGACCTGCGGCAGCTGGGGAACACGCCGGGCCACATCAACCACTGGTCGACGCGGGACTTCGAGCGTCTCGTTGCCGGCTACGCACGCATCGTCGACGTGCGCCGACCCTTCCCCTGGACCGTCGTGCGCGCCGAGGTCTAGAAGACCGGCGTCTCGCGCCACACGCCCCACACGTCGCGGAGCGCGTCGCACATCTCGCCGAGCGTCACGTAGTCGCGCGACGCGTCGACGATGAGCGGCATCAGGTTCACGTCGTCTCGCGCGGCCGCGTCCTTCAGCGCGGCCAGGCGGCCCTCGACGACCGCCGAGTCGCGCCCGGCCTTGACCCCGGCCAGCCGCTCGATCTGCTTCCCCTCGAGAGCGGGGTCGATCTTGAGGATCGGGATCGCCTCCTCGTCCTCGAGGACGTAGCGGTTGACGCCCACGATCACGCGCTTCCCCGCCTCCACCTCCGACTGGTAGCGGAACGACGCCTCGGCGATCTCGCGCTGGAAGAAGTTCTCCTTGATCGCGGGGACGACGCCGCCGAGCTCGGCGATCCGGTCGAAGTACTCGTAGGCCTGCGCCTCGAGCGTCGACGTCAGGCTCTCGACGTAGTACGAGCCGCCGAGCGGGTCGATCGTGTTGACCGCGCCCGACTCGTGCGCGATGACCTGCTGGGTGCGGAGCGCGATGCGGACGGCGTCCTCTGTCGGGAGCGCGAGCGCCTCGTCGAAGGAGTTCGTGTGCAGGCTCTGGGTGCCGCCTAGCACCGCCGCCATCGCCTCGAGGGCGGTCCGCACGATGTTCACCTCGGGCTGCTGCGCCGTCAGCGAGACGCCGGCGGTCTGGGTGTGGAAGCGCATGAGCAGCGAGCGCTCGTTGCGGGCGCCGAAGCGGTCGCGCATCTCGCGCGCCCAGATCCTGCGCGCCGCGCGGTACTTCGCGATCTCCTCGAAGAAGTCGAGGTGCGCGTTGAAGAAGAAGGAGAGCCGCGGCGCGAAGTCGTCGACGTCGAGCCCGCGCTCGATCGCCGCCTCGACGTACGCGAAGCCGTCGGCCAGCGTGAAGGCGAGCTCCTGCGCCGCTGTCGAGCCCGCCTCGCGGATGTGGTACCCGGAGATCGAGATCGGGTGGAAGAGCGGCATCTCCCGCGCGCAGAACTCGATCATGTCCGTGACGAGCCGCATCGACGGCTCGGGCGGGTAGATCCACTCCTTCTGCGCGATGTACTCCTTGAGGATGTCCGTCTGCGCGGTGCCGCGGAGCTTCTCGCGCGGGACGCCCTGCTGCTCGCCGACGCAGACGTAGTACGCGAGCACGATCGCCGACGGCGAGTTGATCGTCATCGAGGTCGAGACGTCGCCGAGCGGGATGCCCGCGAAGAGCGTCTCCATGTCGGCGAGCGAGTCGATCGCGACCCCTTCGCGGCCGACCTCGCCGAGCGACCGCGCGTGGTCCGAGTCGTAGCCCATGAGCGTGGGCATGTCGAAGGCGGTCGAGAGGCCGGTCTGCCCGTGGTCGAGGAGGTAGCGGAAGCGCTCGTTCGTCTCCTCCGCGGTGCCGAACCCGGCGAACTGCCGCATCGTCCAGACCCGGCCGCGGTACATCGACGGGTAGACACCGCGTGTGAACGGGTACTCGCCGGGGTAACCGAGGTCCCGTGCGTACTGCACGTCCGTGCCGTCGGGCGTGTAGAGCGGCTCGTTCTCGATGCCCGAGATCGTCGAGAGGAGCTCGTCCCCCCGCTCGGGAGCCCGCTCGTAGACCTCCTTTCGCCAGGTCTCGACAGACCTGGACGTATCCCGATCCTCCGTCGTGGCCACGCGCGCATTGTAGGTGCGTCGTCCCGTCACCCTCTCGGGGGCGTGATGGCGCAAACGGGGGATGGCTCGGCGTCGGCGTGGCGCCGAGGAGATCGGTGTGAGGAATCGGCTCGCACTTGCGACGCTCCTCGTCGTGCTC
The DNA here is from genome assembly GCA_963770595.1 of uncultured Actinomycetes bacterium. Taxonomy (GTDB): domain Bacteria; phylum Actinomycetota; class Thermoleophilia; order Gaiellales; family Gaiellaceae; genus GMQP-bins7. The sequence continues at coordinate 674,489 of CAVYQG010000001.1, forward strand.
GCCGCCGCAGCCGTCGCCGGGCTGTCGTCGTCGACCTCCGCGGTCGCGGGCGGGTCCGGGTGCGCAGGCGAGTCCGGCAACGGCTACACGTACGCCGGCCACCAGGCCGACCACCACGGCCACGGCGTGCGGGCGACGATCACTCCCGTCCGCGTGCCGGAGACGGCCGCCGGGCACGTCGCCGCCTGGGTCGGCGTCGGCGGTCCCGGTCAGGGGCCGAACGGCGAGGACATGTGGATCCAGGCCGGGATCGCGAGAGTCGCTGGTGCGGATCCGTTCGTCTACGCCGAGGTCACGCGGGGCGGGCGCGGCCCGGAGCTCCAGATCATCGAGCAGGGTGTCGCGCCGGGTGCGAGCCAGAAGCTGGCCGTGCTCGAGATGGGCGGTCGTCCCGGCTGGTGGCGCGTCTGGCTCGACGGCCAGGCCGTGACCGAGCCGGTCCGGCTTCGCGGGTCGTCCGGGCGCTGGGCGCCGATCGCGACGGCCGAGGCGTGGAACGGCGGACAGGCGACGTGCAACCGCTTCGCGTTCCGCTTCGAGCGGGTCTCCGTCTCGTACGGCGGCGGCGGCTCGTGGCGTCCCCTCGTCCCCGGGCACCAGTTCCTCGACCGCGGCTACCGCCTCGACCGGCTCGCGGCGGCCCCGGCGGAGCAGGGCACGTACGCGCGGACGCTGTCCGGCGAGGACGGTCGCCCGCTCCCGTACGCGTTCGTCGCCAGCTCGTAGCTAGCGGACGATCTTGATCGGCGTCCCGAGCGGGACGCGGTTGCGCAGGAACTCGACGTCGCGGTTGTGCGAGCCGCACGCAGCCGTGCGAGACCGCCTGCCCGAGGAGGTACGGCCACGGCGTCCCGTGCACGCCGACGATGCCGCCGCCCGGCCAGTCGGTGAGCTTCGAGTACGCGCTCGTCTCGAACGCGTAGGCGCCGAGGATCGACCAGTCGGGGTCGATCGCGGGGTCGAACTTGTCGGTGACGTAGAAGAGCCCGAGCGGCGTCTCCGCGCCGCGGCGCGCCGACCGCGACCTTGCCCGAGCGAACGAGCCGGGCGCCGTCCCAGAACTCGAACCGCCGCGCTCCGCGGTAGATGATCGATGCGCTTGCTGCACCGGCTGGAGCTCGACCGCGCCCGCTCGCACCCAGCCGGTGCGCCCGTTCGGCCGGCCCGGGACGCTGATCCGGTACCACGTCGGCTTGCCCGTCTTCGTCCGCACGGCGTCGAGCGCGAGCACGTACTGCGGGCGGAAGTCCGGGCGAAACTGCTTCAGCACGGCGACCCGGGCCGCGCCCCGGCTTCGGCTTCGCGAGCACGGCGAGCCGACTCCACGCGATCGTCCCGGAGCCGACGACGTCGACCTGCGACGGCTTCGTCGCGCCGCGCTCCGGCACCGGGCGCAAGACGCGACGGCGCACGCAATGGCGACGCGACGATTGGCGATGCGCCGGCGAGTCGTCTTGGTACTCGATCAGCGTCAGGCATCTCTCTCAGGACGGTAATCCCGAGCCAGTGGTCGAGGAGCGACCGCAGCCGCCCCTCGACCCTCGCGTAGCGCCCCCTCCCCGCTAGCCCGTGAGCGGCGGGAGGAAGACTCCGACGACTCCGATCCGCTTGGCGCCGCAGGACTCTCTGGTTCGACTCGAGCGGCGGTGATGGTGATCAGCCCCGGCTTGCGCGGGTTGATCGTGAGCACCGACGACGCCCTTGCCGTTCGAGCGTGCCGGTCTTGCGGACGCCCGACGCCCTTGACGAGCACCTTCGCGCCCTTGACCGGCTTGCTTGCCGGCGCGTGACCTTCGCCGTGCACGCGGTCGGGCTTGCCGTCGGCCGTGATCATCTTCGGCGTGACGGTCAGGGTCAGGCACGGCTCGGGCTGCGGCTGCGGCTTCGGCTTCACCGCGGCGGCTTCAGCGGAGCCGGGCACGACCGTCACCGCCGAGTCGACGTTGTCGGCCGGGTTGGTCTCTCGACCGCCCTGACCGGTCACCGTCGCCGTGTTCGTGTGCGTGCCGACCGCGGTCGCCCTCGCCGTGATCGCGATCGTCACCGTCTGACCCGGCGGCGATCGTGCCGAGGCGTGCAGGTGATCGAGCGCCGGGCTGACCGTGCAGCGTGCCCTGCGACGGATTCGCCGTCAGGTAGATGATGCCCGGCGGGGCCGGGTCGGCGAGCTGGACGTTGGTCGCCGTGTCCGGGCCCTTGTTCGTCACCGTCAGCGAGTAGTTGACGATCCCGTTCAGCGGCGTCGGCGAGCTCGCGTCCTTGACGATGACGAGGTCGATCAGCCGCGGCGTGATGTCGACCCGCGCGTCGTCGCGAGTCGGTGACCGGGTTGCCGAACTCGTCCGTGCCGCGTCGGCGGTCACGATGTTCACGTGCGACGGCCGCCCGCGGGCCGGTGACCTGGCTTCGGGAAGCTGGCAGTTCACCGACTGCGCCCGGCGCGAGGTTGATCGGCACGTCGAAGCAGCCGTTGCCGCCCGACGTCGTCGAGGTCGCCGAACTTGTCGTCGACGACGTTCGTGATGGTCGACGTTCACGTCGCCGACGTGTTCGTGATCCGGACCGAGAAGGTGACCGGGCCGCCCGGCTCCTTGAGCGACGGTCGGGTTGGCCGACTTCTGGACGTCGATCGAGCCCTGCCGACCGTCGGCTTCGTGTTCGTGAAGGTGCACTTGACGGTCTCGCCGGCGTCGAGCTCGAACGTCGCGGTGCGGTTCGAGACGTTGCCGGTCGAGTCGTCGTCGTCACAGTCGATCGCGGTCAGGAGCCAGCCCTCGGCGCCGGCCTCGGTCGAGGTGTACGTGCCGGGCTCGAGGTCGGAGACGACGATCTGGCCGCCGTCGCCGATCGAGCCGGCCACGTCACCGCTGAAGGAGAAGCTGCCGGGCGTCCCGTCGGGGGTCGTCTGCTTCTCGACGATGATCGTCCCGCGCTCGTGGTTCGTGAAGGTGCACGTGACGACCTCGCCGGGCGTGGCCACGAAGGTCGCGGTCCGCGTCTCCAGGTCACCCTCGGAGTTGGAGTCGTCGCACTCGATCGAGACGAGCTCCCACCCTTCCTTCGGCGCCTCCGTCGAGGTGTACGTGTCACCGACGACGCTCGCCGAGATCGTGCCGCCGTCCTCGGAGATCGAGCCGGACGGAGTGCCCGAGAACGAGAACGTGTCCTCGCCGCCGAGCATGACCTTCTCGACGATGACCGTGGCGCGCTTCTTGTTGCGGAACTGGCAGGTCACGACCTCGCCCGACTCGACGTTGAACGTCGCCGTGCGCGGTCTGCGACCGAGCCGCCCGAGTTCGCGTCGTCGCACGCGATGGAGTGGAGGTCCCAGCCCTCCTTCGACGGCCTCGGTCGACGTGTACTGACCGGGGCGACGAACGCGGAGATCGTTCCCTCGTTCTCGGAGATGATGCCGGCCGGCGTGCCGGAGTACGAGAACGAGTCCTCGCCACCGTTCATGATCTTCTTCACGATCACCTGGCTCATCCGGGTGTTCGTGAAGGTGCAGGTCACGACCTCGCCCGCCGTCGCCACGAAGGTGGCGGTACGCGTCTCGACGCTCCCCGTGGAGTTCGAGTCGTCGCACGCGATCGACGTGAGCGTCCAGCCCGCCTTGGGCGCCTCCGTCGACGTGAACGTCCCGCCGTCGGGAAGCTGCTGCACGATCGTGCCGCCGTTCTCGGAGATCGTCCCCGAGGGCGTGCCCGTGAAGGCGAACGAGTCGGTGCCGCCCACCATGACCTTCTTGACGATCACGGTCGGGCGCTTCTTGTTCCGGAACTGGCACGTCACCGTCTCGCCGGCCTCGACGTTGAAGGTCGCGGTGCGCGTGGCGAGGCTCGCGGTCGGAGTTGGCGTCGTCGCACGCGATCGAATGGAGGTCCCAGCCCTCCTTCGCGGCCTCGGTCGTCGTGTACTGGCCGGGAGCGACGGGCTGCGAGATCGTGCCCTCGTCGACGGAGATCGAGCCCGACGGCGTGCCCGAGAACGAGAACGTGTCGGTGCCGCCGTTCATGATCTTCTTCACGATCACGAGGCCCTGCTCGGCGGGCACGTCGTCGTTCGTCAGCGTGCAGGTCTTCGATTCACCTGCGCCGACGGAGACGTTGCCCTGCGCGTCGCAGTCGCCCGAGTACGTGAGCGAGTAGCCCTCCGGGCCGCCGGACTCCGTGACGTCGTAGTCGCCCGGGTCGACCTCGATCGACGTGCCGGGGCTTTCGGCGCCCGCGAACGAGTCGTCGGTCGGCCCGCTGACGTTCATCGTCCAGTTGCCCGCCGACGCCTCGCCGTCGTCGTCGTTCACGACGTGCTTGATCACCGTGAGCGAGCTCTCGGGAGCGGGCATGTAGCAGAACACGGCGTGACTGAGCCGCGGACCGGACTGTTCCGGTCGGACCCGACCGGTGAGCGCGGAGCCCGACGTCCGTCAGGACAGCCGGGTTGTAGACGTACTTGTTGCTGCCGTTGGGGCCACCCTTGAGAAGACCGTCACGATCGGCAGGTTGGACGTGAAGTCGAACGTCGGCCCTGCGTCGCGGTCATGCGTGTCGACCGACACGACGAGGGTCTCCCGTCACCGTCGGTGCGGCTTCTGCGACCGGGTCTGACTCGCCCAGCCGGTCGACCCCGCGGGGCAGTCGGACACCTGCGCGTTGTCGGGCCCCGGCACACTGGCTCGACGTGGCTCGCGACCGCGAATGCCGCGATCACGAGGCCCGCGACGAGCGCCAGGGTCCCTACGAGTACCACCCGGATCGAGAGTGCGCGCCCGCCGCGGGCGGCCTCCCCTCGTAAACGAGCCCATGTGCCGCATTCGGTCGTTCTCCCTTCGCTGCTCGCTCTCGCCCTCGTGGCTCCGTCGCTCTTCCCCTCGAGAGACGCGCAGCTGGGCTCATTTCACGGTTTGAGGTCGCAGGGTATCCCCCGGTCGGGGCAGGAGCAATCCCTGGGACGAGTGTCTGGACCCTTGGCCAGTACCGCCCTAGCTCCCCCGGTAGGGGGCCTCCCCTCCTACGGCCTGGGTGAGCTCTCCGAAACGGTTGAGGGGCGGCCGCAGCCGCCCCTCCGTCGTCCGTCTGTCTCCGGTCTCAGCCCGTCACCGGCGGCAGGAACACGCCCACCACGCCGATCCTCTTGGCGCCGCACACCTCGCGGTTCGGCTCGAGGGCGGTGATGGTGATGAGCCCTGCCCGCTTCGGGTTGATCGTGAGACTTGCGATCCCGTTCGCGTTCGAGCGGGAGGTCTTGCGCACGCCCGAGCCGACGACCAGCACCTTCGTCCCCTTGACCCGCTTGGAGCCGGAGGTGACGAGGACGCGCACGCGGTCGGGCCTGCCGTCGGCCGTGATCATCTTCGGCTGCACGGTCAGGGTCAGGCACGGCTTGGGCTGCGGCTTCGGCTTGGTCGGCTTGACCGGCGGCGTGGCCGGGGCGGGCACGACCGTGACCGCGCTGTCGACGTTGTCGGCCGGGTTCGTCTCGCGCCCGCCCTCACCGGTGACCGTGGCCGTGTTCGTGTGCGTGCCGACGGCGGTCGCCCGCGCCGTGATCGCGATCGTGACCGTCTGCCCGGCGGCGATGGTGCCGAGCGAGCAGGTGATCATGGTCGAGTTCGTGGGCGGGCTGAGCGTGCACGTGCCCTGCGAGGGATTGGCCGTCAGGTAGACGATCCCCGCCGGGGCCGGGTCTGCGAGCTGCACGTTGGTCGCCGTGTCCGGGCCCTTGTTGGTGACCGTCAGCGAGTAGTTGACGATCCCGTTCAGGGGCGTCGGCGAGCTCGCGTCCTTGACCACGACCAGGTCGATCAGGCGCGGGGTGATGTCGACCCTGGCGTCGTCGGAGTCGGTGACCGGGTTGCCGTGCTCGTCCGAGCCCGAGGCGGTGACGACGTTCACGTGCGAGCTGTCCGCGGGACCGGTGATGGTCTTCGGGAAGTCGCAGGTCGCCGACTGGCCGGGAGCGAGGTTGATCGGCACGTCGAAGCAGCCCGCCGGGTTGCCGCCGGCCACGTTCTCGAGCGAGCCGAAGCGGTCGTCGGTGACGCTGGTGATGGTCACGTCCGCGTCGGCCGAGGTGTTGGTGATGCGGACCGAGTAGGTGACCGGGCCGCCCGGCTCCTTGAGCACGGTCGGGGTGACGCTCTTCTGGACGTCGATCGAGCCGGGCGTCACCGCGACCTGGAGCTTCCGGTTCGTGAACGTGCAGGTCACGACCTCGCCGGGCGTCGCGACGAAGTTGGCCGTCCGCGACGCCACGTCTCCGGTCGAGTTGGAGTCGTCGCAGTCGATCGAGACGAGCTCCCAGCCGGGGTGGGCGCCTCGGTGGAGCTGTACTCGCCGCCCTCGACGCCGGCCGAGATCGTGCCTCCGTCCTCCGAGATCGAGCCCGACGGAGTGCCGGAGAACGAGAACGTGCCCTCGCCGCCGATCATCACCTTCCGGACGATCACGGTCGTCTGCTTCTTGTTCCGGAACGTGCACGTGACGGTCTCGCCGGCCTCGACGTTGAAGATCGCCCGCCGGTTCGCCGGGTCCGGTTCCGAGTCCGAGTCGTCACACGAGATCGAGTGGAGGTCCCAGCCCTCCTTCACGGCCTCGGTCGTCGTGTACTGGCCGGGCGCGACGGTCTCGGAGATCGTCCCGCCGTCCTCGGAGATCGAGCCCGACGGCGTGCCCGAGTAGGAGAACGTGTCGGTGCCGCCGTTCATGATCTTCCTGACGATCACGGTGCCCGTCTGGAGGACCCGGAGGATTGCAGCCTCGTCGGGCGTGATCGTCCGCTGGAACGTCTGCGTGTCGTCCGAGGTCGTCCAGCCGATCTTCACCAGCACCTGCTGGGGGCCTGACGCGTCACCCGGCAGCGAGCCGGGCGTGATGCTGACGATGTGCGCGTTCGGCCAGTCCTCCGACTGGTCGATGACGGCCGAGAGCGCAAACGTCCCGTCCTCCTCGTTGCACGCGACGGACACGGACACGTCGTCCGCGTGCCAGCCGAGTGCCACGCCGACGCCGACGACCGCGCTCGTCACGAGGCCTGCGAGCAGCAGCGCCGAGACGTGCCCGGCGTGCCTCGCCATCCTCGCCCCCCTCCGGGGCCTGGTCGCTCGTTCGTCTCCCTGGAGCCTGAACCGCCGCATCGGACTCCTCACCGTCAACTCCCCCTTTGCCGCAGTAGCTGTTCGAGATCCCGGTGCGCGCGTCCCCCACAGTCCGCACGTCGGAGCTCTCAGTCACTCACATGAGTCAGACGGTATGGCTCGATCGGGGGGTGGCAATCCCTCGAACGAGTGTCTCGAACGGGGAGTGCGTCACCCGTTCGGGGAGCGCGAACAGGCCGTCACGGCCCTGTGCCACACTGAGGTCGTGCGTGTCCTCATCGCGGACGACCACCGGCTCATCCTGGACGGGATCAGGAGGGCGCTGGAAACGGACGGCGACTTCGAGATCGTCGGCGAGACGCAGTCGGGCACCCAGGTCCTCCCCTCGTCGCGCGCACGAAGCCGGAGCTCGTGCTCCTCGACGTACGCATGCCGCACATGGACGGGCTCGCCTGTCTCGACGAGATCAAGCGCCGCCACCCGGACGTCAAGGTCGTGATGCTCTCCGCCTCGGCGAGCTCCGACCTCGTCGACGCGGCGCTGCGGCGCGGCGCGTCGGCCTACATCGTGAAGACGGTCAACCCTGACGACCTTCCGGCCACCCTGCGACAGGCGCTGGAGGGCAACATCCACACCGCGCTCGGCATCGACGAGTCCGAGCGCAGCGGCGCCAAGGCCGCCGGACTGACCGAGCGCGAGCTGACGATCCTCGGCGCCCTCGCGCGCGGCCTCTCGAACGACGAGATCGCGAAGGAGTTCTGGGTCGCGCCGCAGACGGTGAAGTTCCACCTGACGAACATCTACCGCAAGCTCGGCGTCAAGAACCGGACCGAGGCCACGCGGCTCGCCTACCAGCACGGCCTGGTGGAGAGCCCGATCTACGCCGAGGAGTAGCCGCTCAGGGCGCGTTGGCGCGGCGGAACACGAGCACGCCGTCGCGCTCGAACACCGAGCCGCCAGTCAGGTGCTCGCTCGGATCGCGGCTACGAACTCGGAACTGCGCTACGCCACCGCACGTTCGATCCGCCCATGTCCATTGAGACTGTTCGACGACGATCGACTCGGATCGGCAGGTCGACCGGGACTCGGAAGACGCCGCTTCGAGCCGAGAGCATCGAGCCCGGTGCATTCGAGGCGGTCACGGAGGCTGCGGCGAGGGCACGAGGCGATGCGCCGGTCGAGCGCCTGCGACGCGAGGCGATCTCGAGGCCGCGAGACGCGACGCATGCAGCCGTGGCAGCGCTCGGCACGACCGATCAGCGAGTGTCGCTGGCGACACACAGCACCAGGACGCAGATTGCGGCGTACGTCGCAGGCGCGCAGGGATACGCTCGAAACCCAGAACGACGCGCCGCAAGCAGGAACGCGATCACACGGACGGAGTAGTGCACACGCGGGTCGGTGAACGAGGACTTGTCACCGAGGCCGTTGACGAGGAGCATCGGAGCGGCAATCGCGACGACGCCTGGGAGCGAGGAGGAATAAGCCGGCCACCGGAAGCGCCGACGACTGCGGCGTACGCCGATGTCGCGATTGGTCGTGAGGCGGAGACGAATCGCACCAGGATCGACGGATCGCCGATATGGCGCGACATGCCTTCCGGCGAGCCGCCGACCGCTGCGAAGTGGCCGTAATAGACGCTCGGACCATCCGCGAAGTGCGGGACCACGACATAGACGCAGAAGAGTCGTCCAGGCGACTCCTAGCGGCAGCGATCACGGCACCTTGCCGGCGTCGACCCGGCGCGAGCGCATACCAGACGCCCAGACCCGCGAGCGGGATACCCGATGAGCTCGCCGCACATCGCCGCGAGGACGGCACAGCCGGCGAACGCCCAGATCCGATCGGTGTCGAGGAACCAGAGCGCGAAGAGGAAGAGCGGCATCGCGAGCGTGACCGGGTGGATCGCGTCGAGCGCGTTCCACGCGAGCCACGGATACGCCGAGGTACACGAGAGCGAGCAAGCGCAGCGACGCGCTTCGGACTGCAAGATGGCGCCGGCCGAGCCAGAAGATCGGAAGCGCACCGACCGCGCACGCCAGCGATCTGCACTCCGACGAGCGTGAGCGGGCTGGGCAGCACGATCCAGATCGGAGTCAGCAGAGCGAGGATCGGATCGACGTGATACGCGAGCCGGACGACCTGCTCGCCCGGTGACGGCGTCAGTCATCTCGAGCGGACGCCGTGCGTCGTGCTCCAGACGGCCTGGGTCATGTTCCCGAGATCGAAACGCTGGTACTGGTAGTTCGAGGAACTCGGTGCGGACGAATGGCGAAGAGGACGATCGACCAGCCGGCCATCGCGCTCCAGACGACGATCGACCACGCGTGCACCCGGACGGCGGCCGACCGTCCCGGCGCGCACGGCGGCGCGACGCCGTCGATGGTGCGCGCGAGGCCGAGCTCACGGCGCCCCTCGCACCGCGAGCACGCAGCTGGTGCCCGTCCTCCATGTCCTCCCGTTTCCCCTGTGCCGGACGGGGCTTCCCAGCCCGCCCGGCGGCCGGCCGCATCCTAGGTTGCGCGCAGAGCTACATTCAGACCCGGTTCGCGGACGCAGACGCCGTTCCGAGTTGCGGAAGACCAGCACGCCGTCGCGTTCGAACACGAGCTCGCCAGTTGGCGATTCGCGCGAGCACCGTCGACGAATCCGCTGGAGCCGCTGCGGCGCAGGACTGCCCGATCTGGAACGCGAGGTAACCACGGATCTACGTGTCGACGACGATCCACTCGGCGTCGCGGCGTGCACGGGAACGGGTACACGCGCCGCCATGCCGAGAGATGTGAGCCGACCTGGTTGGTCGGAGCTGACGGCCGCATCATCGGAACGAGGCGATCGCCGTCGCGCAGCGCATCGACGCGGCCGGGCAGAGCGCCGAAAGGGGTCGAGCGCCGCCGGGCTCCCTGCTCCCGACGCCCATGGGCAGCTACCGAGCAGCAGTGACGAGATGAGCGACAGAGAGAGCCGTCGTCACGAGCGGCGCGGCTGCCTCGGTGGTCTCCGGAAGGCGACCGACACCCACGACCGTCGCCGCGATGAGGGCTGGTAACACCGCAGCGACGTAGTGCGCACGTGGATCCGTCATCGACAGGCGCTCGGAGAGGCCGTTGACGGCGAGTTGCGGGATCGAGACGGCTGCGAGCGCAGGAGCGAGGAGGAACAGTCCAGCGAGTGGAAGCGAGGGCGATCGACGTAGACGAGATCATGGCTCGAGAGGAGCGCAGACAGGATCGCACCGGGATCGGAGACAGCGCTTCACGACACCCTCGGGCGAGCCACCGACCTCCTCGAAGTGACGCGTAGTAGATGCTCGGCCCGTCTGCGAAGGCTGGCAGGATGACCTTCATCGGCCGTGGCCGTCCACGCGAAGCCACCGACTCGCGATCGCGAGTCCGGCGCGCAGGCGTCCGCGAGCGAGCCAGTACCAGATCCCGAGCGCGGCAGATCGTTACGCCGATGAGCTCGCCGCACAGTGCGGCGAGAGACAGCGCACGCGGCGAAGGGGACGAGCCGGTCGCCGTCGAGGAACCAGATCGCGAAGAGGAAGAGTGGGATGGCGAGCGTCACGGGGTGCATCGCGTTGAGCGCGCTCCAGGCGAGCCATGGGTACGCGAGGTACGCGAGCGCGAGCAACGCCGCGTGCCTCTCCGACGCCCAGGTGACGGCGTGCGAGCCAGAAGACCGGGAGGGCGCCAAGGGCACAGGCGACGATCTGTACGCCCGCGAGCGTAAGCGGGCTCGGGAGCGACGATCCACAGCGGGGCCAGCAGGGCGAGGATCGGGTCGACGTGGAACGCGAGCCGCGACGACCTGCTCGCCCGTCGATCGTCCGTGCACCTCGAGCGGGCGCCCGTGTGCGGTGCTCCAGACCGCCTGCGCCATGTTCCCGAGGTCGAAACGCGCGGAAGCCGGAAGTTGCACGTGGTCGGCTCGGACGATCGGAAGAGCACAGTCGGACCAGCCGACCATCGCACACCACAACGACGAGCGTCCAGCGCTCTCGCGGACGTACTCGACGGCTCTCGCCAGGGTCACGCCGACGGCTCCGCAGCAGGCCGGGCGCTCGTACCACGACGACCCGTGAGGGAACCTTCTGGAAGACGAGAACGCCGTAGCTCGCTCGAAGACCTTCGTCCACTTCGGCTCTCGTTCGACGTGCTGTCGAGAACGCCGCGAGCACTGTCGGGCGCCCGGTACACGAGACCCGGTCGCGCGGCCAGCACGGGTCCCACGGTGTCGATGACGATCCACTCGGCTCGACCGACGAGCGGACCATTCACGAGTACCTGCGCGGGCGGACAGGTGGGAGCCGGCGCGTTCGTCGCGCTGACGGACGCGTCGCGGGGACGAGGGCCACCGCCTCGCGCAGGGCCTCGACGCGCTGCGGCGAGTTCGAGCGAGTGGCCGCCGTCGGGTTCTTCGCAGGGAGCCGCCACGGCCGCGAGAACGGCGCCGATGCGAGGCACGAGCGCGAGGACGAGGTCACGGCGGAGCCCGCCGGGACGGCGGAGGCGCGGGCAAGCCCGAAGACCGTCGCGCCGACGAGGAACGGGATGATCGACGGCCACGTAGTGGGCAGCGCGGTTCGGTGAACGCCCGCTCGCTCGAGAGCCTGGTTACGAGGAGCTGCGGGACGCGACGGCAGCGAGGCCGGGCGCGAGCAGGAAGAGGCCCAGCGAGCGGCGCTGAGCAGGACGAGCGCGTACCGAGGTCGCGGCCCAGAGGTCAGCGTCGAGAGGACCGCAGTGGATCGCGTGAACGCGGTCCGGACGATGCCGCCCGGCGAGCCTCCGACGACTTCGTAGTGCTGAAGAACACGCTCTGCCCGTCCGCGAACGCCGGGACGATCACCATGACCGCGAACAGCGACCAGCCGGAGCCCGGCGGCGGCGATCGGAGGCCGACGCGGCGGCGGCCATGAGCGAGCCAGTGCCAGATGCCGAGCGCGCCGAGGCTGAGGCCGACGAGCTCGCCGCAGAGCGCCGCGAGGACAGCGCACACGGCGAACCGGCCAGAGCCTCCCGGTCTCGAGGAACCAGATCGCGAACAGGAGGAGCGGGATCGCGAGCGTGACCGGGTGGATCGCATCGAGCGCGCTCCATCCGAGCCACGGGTAGGCGAGGTAGGCGAGCGCGAGCAGGGCGGCCACCTCTCGGAGCCGAGACGTCGCCGCGCGAGCCAGAAGACGGGGAGCGCACCGAGCGCGCACGCGACGATCTGCACGGCGGCGAGCGTCAGCGGGCTCGGCGCGACGATCCAGAGGGGCGCGAGGAGCCGCGAGGATCGGGTCGACGTGGAGCGCGAGCCTGCTCAGCTGCTCGCCGAGGGGTGCGTCATCTCGAGCGGCCTGCCCGTCGGTCGTGCTCCAGACCGCCTGCATCATGTTGCCGAGGTCGAACCGCGCGAGCCGGAAGTTCGACGTAGTCGTCGCGCACGACGGCGAAGAGCGGCGGCCGACCAGCTCGCGATCGCGGTCCACACGACGAGCGACCAGGCGCGCTCGCGGACTGCAGCACAGCGTGACGAGCGGCCGGGCTCGGCGCGCTCTCGACGAGTGCGGAGCCGTCGTGCTCACGACGCCCTTTCGTAGACGACGACGTCTTCCGGTCGAACACGCTCGTCCACTCGGAGTCTCGCTCGAGTCGGGGCACGAAGGCCCGGAGCGCGTCGGGCTCGACGTCTCGAGGCGCCCGATCGACGGAATCCACGGGTTCCACGTGTCGACCACCGCCCACTCGGCGCGACCGACGATCGGGACGCTGTAGGAAGCGCCTCGCCGAGAGGTGCGCGCCGACGAGGTTCGTCGACGTGACGGGTACCTCGTCTGGCACGAGCGCGACTGCGTCGCGGATCGCCTGCAGTGGGGGGCGGAGTACACCGGCGCCTGTCGTCCTGTGAGCCGACTCCCGGGACCGGGCCGAGGAGAGCGCTGCACGCGATCGCCGCCCCGAGGATGGCCACCGCGGCGCGCATGCGCCTCTTCGGTCGAGTCGCGCGAGACCGAGGACGGTCGCGGCGACGAGAACCGGCCATCACGAGCGAGGCGTAGTGCTGCCTCGGGTCGGTGGTGGTGGGCCGCTCCGCGAGGGCGTTGACGAGGATCTGCGGGAGCGCCACGGAAGCGAGCAGCGGCGAGAGGACGAACATCCCGAGGAGCGGGACCGCGAGGAGTATCGGGTAGAGGAGGTCGTGCCGGTCGGAAAGTGCCGCGACGACGGCGATCGGGTCGGTGAGAGCCGTGCGGGCCAACCCGCTGGGCGATCCACCGACGGAGTCGAAGTAGGAGTAGTACGGGCTGTGATCGCCCGCGTAGTGCGGGACGACGAACAGGACGGCGACCAGTGTCCAGCCGAGCCCCACGGCTGCGATTGCGAGCCCCGGGATCCTCCGTCCTCGCGCGATCGCGTACCAGAGACCGAGCCCGCCGATGGTCAACCCGACCAGCTCGCCGCACAGGAGCGCCAGCACCGCCACCGCTGCGAAAGCGAGGAGCCGGTCTTCGTCGAGAAACCAGATGCCGAACAGGACGAGCGGGATCGCGAGCGCGACGGGATGCATCGCGTCGATCGCCGACCACGCGACCCACGGGTACGCGAGGTACGCGAACGCGACGAGCGCGGCCGCGGGCTCGGACCCGAGATGCTTTCGACCGAGCCAGTACACGGGGAGAGCGCCGGCGGCTATCGCGAGGACCTGGATCCCCGCGAGCGTCAGCGGTGACGGCGCGACGAGCCACGCCGGAGTGAGCAGGGCGAGGATCGGGTCGACGTGGTAGGCGAGCCGGCTGATCTGCTCGCCGGTCAAGCCGTCGGTCATCTCGAGCGGCCGGCCCTGAACGGTGCTCCAGACGGCCTGCGTCATGTTTCCGAGGTCGAAGCGTGAGGTGGCGAACTCGGCATGTCCCGCACGGACGTGCTCGAACAGCACGATCGACCATGCGGTCATCGCGCCCCAGACGGCCAGCGTCCAGCCGTGCGAGATGCACCAGGCAGCGAGCCGCTGGACGGGCGCTGTCTCACCTCGGAGTACGGCCGGCTGGCTCACGACAGCTCTCGCGGCCCCGCGGCTGCGCGCAGGAATCATCACTCGGGCGAGCCGCATGACACGATGATTATCGGCGGGAGGGACGGAGCCCAGGAGCGTTCGGGTGGTCCAACGCTGCCCGAACGGTCGGTTCTGTGTCGCGCATCACGCCGATGACTCTGCATCCGCCCGAAGTGCCACTCTAAGGGCGACCGTGAGCCCATCGAACGTCTCGACGGAGCCGGACCCGGCGCGGCCGGCTCTGCCGCTGCGGCAACCGGCGCTGACCGTCGTCGTGCCCGTGTACAACGGCGGCCCCGAGATCGTCGGCAACATCGAGACGATCCGGCGCTCGGTGCAGCGAGGGCTGCCGGGCGAGACGATCGAGGTCGTGGTCGTGTCGGACGGCTCGATCGACGAAACCGCCGAGCGGCTGCTCGAAGCACGAACGAGCGCCGGGATCAGGGTCATCCACTACGACCGGAACCTGGGCAAGGGATATGCGGTCAAGACGGGCACGCTCGCGGCCGACGGCGACTGGGTCGCGATCGTCGACGCCGACCTCGATCTCGATCCCGCGGCGATCCCCGCGCTACCTCGAGGTCGGACGCCGTGAGCGACTCGACCTCGTCATCGGCTCGAAGCGGCACCCCGAGTCGGTGGTCCACTACCCGCGCGTCACGGCGCATCGCGAGCTGGTGCTACCAGCAGCTGAACCGCGTCCTGTTCGGGCTCGACCTGCGCGACACACAGGTCGGCTTGAAGGTCTTCAGCCGCGACGTCTCCGACAACGTGATCCCTCTGCTCCTCGTCAAGCGCTTCGCCTTCGACCTCGAGCTCCTCGCGGTGTCGAATGCGCTCGGCCACGACCGAGTACGCGAGATGCCGGTGAGGCTCGAGTACCGCTTCACGGGCTCGGAGGTCACATCGCTCGCGGCGCTGCGCACGCTCTGGGACACGGCGGCGATCTTCTACCGACTTCGCATCCTGCGGACGTACAGACGGAGGCGTGCGCTGATCGTGCCGACGCGCGCGCCCGTCCCACCGGTCACGATCCTCGGTGATCCCGAGGTCGCCCCAACGCTCGACTACCCCGCGCTCGAGGTCGTTGCGGGCGACGACCCCACGCGCCTTGCCGCAGCCGCGCACGGCGAGCTCTTGGCCATGCTCGAGCCCGGCGCACGTCCCGCCGGGAACTGGATCAGCGCGGCGACGCCGTACTTCACACGACCCGAGATCGCTGCCGTGGTCGTGCCCGAGCTCGCGCCCACGACCTCGTCCGTCGCCGAGTGCGCCGCCGCTGCCGTGCTCGAGTCGAGACTCGGCGGAGGCTCGCGGCGCTTTCGGTACCTCCCGGGAAACGTGCGGGTCACGCGCGACCACCCGGCCGCGAACGTCATCGTGCGCGCGACCGACTACAGGGACGCCGTCGCCGCCGACGTCGACTCGGAGCACCTCGTCGCCTGGCTGTCGGATCGCGAACGGCAGACGGTGTACACGCCCGACACTTCCATCTCGTCCGTTCCCGCCCCTGTCTTCGCACCCCACCTGCAGGCCACCGCGACGCATGCATGTGCCCGCGGATCTGCGGCCCGGCGGACACGAGGGCGGAGCGTCAGCGGGGCGACGGCCTTCTCGCTCGTACCGGCGATCCTCGCCGTGGTCGGGCTGGTCGTGCTCGCACTCGGCTCACGGTCGGGCGGAGCAGTGCTCCTGCTCGTCTACGCGGCGACGGTGGCGGGCTCGACGGTCTTCGCAGGGTTGCGCTTTCGATCTCTCTCGGTCGCCCTCCTGACCGCGCCCGCACTCGTCGCGACCCACGCCGCGTACGTCTGGGGGTTCGCGACCGGGGTCGTGCGAGGACGCTAGAAACCGGGATCGGATGAGACGAGCTCCGCCCGGACGAGCGGCGCTCGCTCCGTGCCGGCCGCTCTCGGGGCGGAGATCCGGATCTCGGCGCCGTTCGACGCCACGAGACGAACCTGCGAGCGACCCCGTGGCAGCTCGATCGGGATGCTGGCGACACCGCCCGAGACCTCGAGCCGCTCCGATCCCGAGCCGCCCGCGAGACGAAAGCTCCCGAGTGGCGACGAGGACGGGGCCACGGCGAAGCTGAGCAGGACCCGACTGGCCGCGCGGGCGCGGAGCTCGATGATGCCGTCTTCCCCACGGAGCTTCCGCGTCTCGACCAGACCGCCGGACGGAAGGGGCTGCTCCCAATCCGCACTTGGAAGCGTTACCAGTGCCGGCGCAGCCAAGGCCGTGACGCGCCACACGCGATAGGCATCCGCGAAAGCTCCCGGCTAGCTCGAAACCGTCGCCGAGCTCCGCAGGCGGACCGTCCGGGATCCCCCGCTCGTAGGCGAGCGCATCGCCGCGCGTCACGACGCTCGTCACGCCGAGCAGCGCCAACGCCTCGGCCGCGCCCGGCGCCGTGGGGTCGACGACTGCGAGACGCATGTCGTCAGCGTCGGACTGCTCCCGCGCTCCGTTGAGCAGCGCGCGGCCGTGGCCGCGCTGATAGAGGAGTTGCTCGAGTGCGACGTTGACGCCAGCCGGTCCCGGCCGGGTACTCGGCCAGAACGCCTCGGTCGGTGCGCTCGACCGCCCTGTAGGCACTCGCACGCGATTCGCCGCTAATGGGCGTACCGAGCGTCGGCGAGAGGTCGAACGCGGTCAGCCCGATCACGATCAAGGTCACGAGCGCAGCACGTCGGCTGCCGAGTCCGACCGCAGGAGCGGTCGCCCGGATCCTGTCGTACAGCGCCTGGAGCCCCAGCGCTGCGACCGGGATGAGTGCGGCCGCGACGAGCGCCGCGAACCGAGAGGGCACTCGGAACTCGTTGAGCGCCTGGAAGACGAACCAGGACGGCGTCCACGTGAAGTCGAGCGCGCCGAGCGAGATCGGGCTCGGCAAGGAGAAGACGAACGCGGCGACCACCACCGCGCCCAGGCCGGCGGCTGCTGCTCGCTGCGGACCGCCGAACACCCTCCTCCGCCGCGCGACCGCTGCGAAGCCCACGACAGCGAGCGCGATCGTCAGCCATCCGACGTACAGAGTCGTCTCGGCGACGTTCGAGTCGTGAAGGCCAGGGCGGACTGGATCGAAGAGCGGGCCGAGCAGTGGATGGCGCTCGGGCGGGAGCAGGTACTCGACAGGTCGGGCACCGTACGCCGAGAGGCTGAAGACATCGCGTGGGATCGTCGCGCCGCCCTCGGCCCGACCCGGGGATCGTCAGCACGAACACTGCGAAGGTCGCCCCGACGATCGCGGCCACCGGGTAGAGCGCCTGGCGTATCACCGTCCTCGCGCCATGCGTGCGCACACGAACGACCCCCGCTCCGAGAACGAAGAAGAGGCCGCCGATGCCGACCATCACTCCGAAGTAGCCGTAGGTCAGCCACGCCGCGGTTGCGACCAGTCCGACCAGCGCAGCACGCAACGCCGTCGGCCGCATGCTCCATGCGACCAGAGCCAACAGCGCGGTCGGCAGCACCCAGGCGTGAACGAGTGCCGCGTGCCCTGCGTTGACACGCCAGACGAGCCAGGGCAGGAGCATGAACGCGACGCCTGCCCAGGCGGCAACCACGGGCCGGCACCCCAGGTAACGGGCAAGCGCGTGCATTGCGAGCGCGGAGAGCGTGAGCCCGCTCAGGATCACGAGGTTGTATGCGACCACCTCGCCTGCCACCTCAGAGACGAGGAAGGCGGGATAGAGCGGGAGGAGCCACTGGACGTTGAGAGCGTTCCCCTGCTCCCAGCCGAGGGGAGCGCCGGTCAAGGTGTGCGCCGCCGTGCCGAATAGGTGATAGCCGCCCTCCTCGCCGAGCCTCCAGAGCCACGCGATCGTGCCCGCCGCGTCATTTCGCTCGTCGCCGATGAACGTCGACCCGAGGTGAGCTGCAAGCGGCCACGTGATGAGCACGGCGAGGACGGCGTAGCCTCCGAGCGCGATGACGCCTTCGCGTGCGACACGCCGAATCGTGGCCGCGACCGCGGGCGAGACAAGGTGCCGAGCACCCTCGCGAAGCGCAGGAATCGAGCTCTCGACGAAGAGCTCGTGCGCAGCGAGCAGTCCCCCAGCGATTGCGAGGTTCGTCCAGATGACGCCTTCAATGGTGTCGGGGACGAACGCCAGAACGGCGATCTGCACCAGGACCGCGCCGGCGACGATCCACGCGTAGCGATGCTCCCCGCGCGAGAGGTGGTAGCCCACGAGGACGTTCGCCAACGAGTAGAGGCTGATCGCCAGGGCGTATTCGGGGAGCAGGGCGCCACCGTCCCCGAACTCGAGCCCGAACGAGGTTGCCAGCAGCCCTTCCCCGGCGAGCGCGTAGGCGACGACGAGCAGCCCGCAGAACGCGGCGGTCGCGATGAGGGCCCGACCGAGGATGTCACCGGTGGGCTCGCCGCGGGCCTGGCGGGCCGCTGTCCTCGGGAAGAGCACCGCGAGGACGGCAGCCGGAAGGAAGAACGCGACCCGTGCGAAGGCCGAGGCAGCCGCGTAGACGCCGGCATCGTCCGCTGGAAAGCGCGCGCGGACGACGAGCACGTCGAGGTTCGTGAGCATCGTGATGCCGACGAGGCCGACTGCAACGGGCACGAGATAGCGGAGGAACAGCCGAACCGCAGGGCGGGGTCGCGCGGCACCGCGCCGAACGACGGCTCCGGACGAGGAAGAGCGCAACGACCGACGACAGGAGCAGGCCGAGCACGGTCGCGAGCACCGCTCCGCCGAGCTTGTAACCGACGGCAGCCAGGACCGCGAGCACGGTCAGTCGGAGCGCGAACGGGACTACCTGCATCGCCGCCAGCGCGTGGAAGCGCTGGTATCCCTGCAGGACGCCCAGCGCGGCCGGGAATGCGAACGCCGTGAGCAGCCCAACTGCGGCGAGGAGGACGAGCACCGGGTCGATGTCGAGCAGATCTCCGAGCGGCACCGCGAGGATGAGCACGGCCGCGACGACCGGTGCGGCGGCGATGACGCTGACGCGCACGGTCGCGCGCGCGAACGCGCTCGCTTCGCCGTCGTCGCCGCCCGCGAGATGCCTGGCGATGTCCCGCGACACCGCCATCTGCAGAGCGCTCGTCGGCACCAGGACGACGGTGAGGAGACCGAGGAGCGCTGCGAGCGCACCGTAGTCCTCCTTGCCCAGCAGGCGACCCGCCGCGAGAAGGAAGGCGTAGTTCAGGACGATCGCGAGCAGCGAGGCCGCCGCGAGGAGGGCACCGCTACGCGCGCCGCTCGGCGAAGTTGAGTCGGACGGGACTTCTGACGATCTCTCCACGATGAGCGGTGCCGTGCTCACGCGGGACGTATCGGCCCCCGCGCTCCGAGAGAGTAGGTCTGCCGCCCGACGTGGTCGGTCGGACCGCGACGGCCGGCCCGGCTTCGTCTACCGCCCCTGGCAGGGTGCGCTCTCGTGACGATCGGTCAGCGCCTGCGGAAGATCGCCGAGGAGGAGGTCGTCCTCGTCGTGCTCCTCGGCGGCTTCGCCGTGTTCTTTCTCGTCGCTGTGCCGCCGATCCTGATCGTCAACGACACGTGGATGACGCTCGCGGCCGGTCGCGAGGTCGTCGAGCACGGCCTTCCGAGCACGGAGACGTTGACGATCCTCGGTCTCGACCGCACGTGGACGAATCAGCAGTGGGGCGCACAGCTGATCTTCTACGGCGCGCACGCGCTCGGCGGGTTCCCTCTGATGGCCATCGTCACCTGCCTGGCGGTCACGATGGCCCTCGGGTTCGCCGCCGCGTGCGCTCGCCAGCTCGGAGCCGACCCGCGAGCGGTCGCCATCCTCCTCTTCCCGACGATCCTGGCGGCCCCGTGGGCCTGGACGATTCGAGCGCAGGTACTCGCGCTTCCGTTCTTCACCGGTCTGCTGTGGCTGCTGGCAACGCAGTCGCGGCGCCCGACGCGCCTCGTCTACCTCGCGTTCCCGATCCTCGTCGTGTGGGCGAACGTCCACGGCTCGGTCGCGATCGGCGCGCTGTTCGTCATGACGCTGGGGGTGATCGAGCTCGTCCGGAGCCGTGGTCGCTCGGGGCTGCGCAGCGTCCTCCTCGTCGTCCTCGCGCCGCTCGCCGTCCTGGCCACGCCGTACGGCCCGGTCGCGACCGCGCGCTACTACCACTTGCTGCTCGTCGATCCGCCGTTCGGCGACGACGTCACCGAGTGGACCCGCACCGACCCGGACTGGAACACGATGTTCTTCTACGCGCTCGTCGTCGCGTCGGCCCTCATCGTCGCCCGGGGATGGCGGCGACTGTCGGCGTTCGACTTCGCTGTTCTCGGCGTGACGCTCGTGAACGCGCAGCTCGCGATCCGCGGCATCGTCTGGTTCTCCCTCGCTGCCTTCGAGCTGCTGCCGGCTGCGCTCATGACGGAAGCGTGAGCTCCAGCTGACAGACGGTGTCCGCAAGATCAATCGCGTGCTCGCCGTCGGCACCGTCGCCGTCGTCGCGGCCGCAGTCGTCTTCGCTCTCGTCCGGGACGCGGGGTGGTACGTCAAGCGCTGGCCGGACGACGTCGTCGCCACGCTACGGCCGGCGATCGAAGGGACGGAGGCAACGGTCTACGCGACGAGCGCGCACGCCGACTGGCTGCTCTGGCACATCCCCGAGCTGCGTGGCCGACTGGCGTACGACGTCCGCTTCGAGATCTACACACCCGAGACCTTCGACCGCATCAACGACTTCGACGGGATGCGCGGCGAGGACTGGAAGTCGATCTCGGACGGATACGAGATCGTCGTGCTTCCCACGGGCCGCGAGCCGTCGCCGATCCCGGACTTCAGGTCCGAGCCGGGAGGCGCGCGTGATCTACCGGGACGACCGGCTCGTCGTCGTCTCGAGGCCGGTCTGACCTGCAGGCGTCCGCCAGAGCGCCACGAGGACGAGCCCGATCGCGACCGCCACGGTGACCGTCGTGTGGAGGAGCGGCCCGTTGCCGTTGCCCGTATGGAGCCAGAGCAGCGCCGGAAGGAACCAGATCCACGAGAGCCGCGGGCGGAGCACCGCGACCGGCGCCAGCAGGAGCGCGAAGGAGTGGAGCCAGACGATCGGCGACGTGACGACCATGAGCGTCACGGCACACGCGAACGCCTTCGCGTCCTCCGACCTGCGGCCGTAGACGACCACGCCCGCGAGAAAGCCGAGGACGACGCCTGCGCTCAGGACCGAGGAGAGCGAGCCCGGCATACCCAGACTCGACGAGCAGCGATCTCGTCGAATAGCTGTCCGGGCCCTCGAGCTCGGCGAGTCGGTCGAGCGTCGACCGGAACTCGGTCAGGCCGGCGAAGCCCATGACAGCCCACAGCCCGAAGGTCACGACCAGGCTGACGAGCGCGCCGAGGACAGCCGCACGCCAACGCCGCGTCGCGGCCAACCACACGAGGAGCGGCCAGACAATGGGCTTAGCAGCGAGCGTCAGGCCACTCGCCGCGCCGACGCCCCCGGGCGCGTCACGGAGTCGCCAGCTTGCCGATGCCCCGAGGAGGAGCAACAGGGTCACGTTCGCCGTCTGCGTGGCGTGGAAGACCGGCGCCCAGAGTGCCGTCGCCGCGTAGCACCGCCAGTCGCGCACGCCGAGAAGCCACAGCGACGTCGGCACGCATGCGACGGCCAGGAGCGTGACGAGACGTCTACTCCGCCCGGAAGCACGGTGAACGGAATGGAGAGAAACGCGACGAGCGGTGGATAGACGTAGCCGAACCCGCTGTCGATCGCCGCATCGCCGCGCGGAAACGGCGACTCACCGTCGAGGACAGCCTCGGCGGCAGGCAGGTATGCGCCCATGAAGTCGAACGCGAGCGTCCCCCGCTGCCAGGCCTTGACCAGGAGCACGACGTGGAGCACGACACCGCCGAGCAGGGCTACGACGGACGCGCCCGCGACGAGCCCCTCCCTCGTGAGGCTGCTCGCCGACGGCGATGCCGACCGAGGTTCCGGGGAGATCCGCGCGTCGCCGGTCATGCGATCGCGCCGTTCGTGTTGGCCACGTTCCTCACCTGTAGCGCTTTATCGGCCCTCGCGGACTCCGAGAGTAGACGGTCGGTACCAGCGCGTCTCAGGCGGACAGATTCGTGCGACCCGTCGACCACCGGCATACGTTTGCACCCTCTCCGGCGAGTAGGTCCACCGCAAGGTCCAGCCAATTCAGGCGGGTCGGCCAGTGTCGCGGCCCGGCCCGATCCTGATGCTACGTATGCCTGCCGAGCGGCAGGGCGTCCCCCACACAAGGGTCGTAGCGCGAAGTGACCGATTTGGGAGGTCACCTGAGATGAGCGAAGCCATGCTTAAGCTGGCAGTGAGCATGCAGACGAGGTTCGCGGCACTCCGCGACCGCGAGGATGGTCAGACGATGGCGGAGTACGCCCTCATCCTGGCCGGCATCGCGATTCTCGTGCTGCTCGCAGTCGTCTTCCTCGGCGGCGAGATCGAAGGGCTCTTCGAGGAGACGGGCAACAGCATCAACAGCGCGCCGCAGAACGGCAACTAGGCGCGCGCCCGAGGGACTGTCCCTCATCACGGCGGCACCACACACCAGCCCGGTCGACGACCGGGCCGGTGTGCTTCTCGAGGGCACTCGGCAGCGACCGCCCGCGCCTACCCCGATGAGGGTGGCTCGGACAGGTCTAGCTCAAGGTCCTGACCCGTCCAGCGTGTTGGCCAGTTGCCGATGTCCGATCTGCGTCCATCGTAAGTAACGCCTGCCGATCGGCAGGGCGTCCAATCTGAGAGGACGCGTCCTAGTGACCGAATCGGGAGGTCACACCGAAATGAGCGAGGCCCTGCTTAAGCTGGCAGTGAGCGTGCAGTCGAGGGTCGCGGCACTCCGCGACCGCGAGGATGGTCAGACGATGGCGGAGTACGCCCTCATCCTGGCCGGCATCGCGATTCTCGTGCTGCTCGCAGTCGTCTTCCTCGGCGGCGAGATCGAAGGGCTCTTCGAGGAGACGGGCAACAGCATCAACAGCGCGCCGCAGAGCGGCAACTAAGCGTTCGAATCCCACGGGCGGGAACTCCGTCCACGGGAATGTACGCCGGCCCGGTTACCCCCTCGATCGGGCCGGCGTACGCGTTTGTCGAATCACAACTTCCAATTGTCCGGCGGTACGGGCACAATGCGGCGCGACACGAAGTGAGCGAACGGCCCCTGGGGAGGGTTTCGGGA
The DNA here is from genome assembly GCA_963770595.1 of uncultured Actinomycetes bacterium. Lineage (GTDB taxonomy): Bacteria > Actinomycetota > Thermoleophilia > Gaiellales > Gaiellaceae > GMQP-bins7. Next base: position 697,784 of record CAVYQG010000001.1, read on the forward strand.
GCTCGAGAGACGAGGGCACATGCGGCCTAGGGCTGACGAGGGGGCAAGACACTTGAGGAAGATTGGGGACGAACGCGGCCAGGCGATGGTCGAGATGGCCCTCGTCGGGTTCTTTCTGTTGGTGCCGCTCGTCGCCGGCATCATCCAGTTCGGCGTGGCGCTGAACTACTGGCTCGACCTGAACCGGATAGCCAATCAAGGCGCGCGCTGGGCTGTCGTGAACGAGTACCCGCTTCCCGGCGGCGGATGGTGTGCCCGCGACACCTCCCCGGCCGGCAGCTGCACCCCCACGCTGCAGCAGTACCTCGAAAGCGAGCCGGTCTCCGGCGGGCTCGACCCGTGCGTCAACATCACGTTGCCGAACGGGGCGGGCGCGGGACGACCGGTGAACGTGTATCTCGAGAAGAAGATGACGCTCGTCCCGATTCTCGGGATCGGCGAGCTCACGCTGCGGGGAGAGGCGTCGATGCGCCAGGAGTGGACGGCGACGCAGTTCACGACGACGGAGAACACGTGTTGACGACGGGCTCCTTGCCGTGCGCACGACGCGCGAGCAGGGTCAGATCATCGCGATCTTCGCCATCGTTCTCCCGATGATCCTTCTCCTGGGGTCGTTCGTGATCTCGGTCGGGAACTGGTACGTGCACAAGCGCCACCTCCAGACGCAGGTGGACGCTGCCGTTCTCGCGGCGGCACCGCAGTTCGCGGGATGCAGCCACGATCCCTTGGTCGCGAACAGGGACATTCGTGCAATCGCGTTGGGATACGCCGGCGACACCGCACGTCCAGGCTTGCTCGATTTCGGTCTGCCTGTGTCGCCGACCAACGTTCCCAACGCCCAGGTTCAGCAGCCGGACGACGTCCGCGTCGTGCTCAACAGCGCGACGTACTGGAGCCAGGCCGACGGCAACATCCCGGGGCCAGCCGGATATGGCCTCGACGACACCATCGCATCGCCAGGCGACCCGTGCTCGACGAGATTCCTCGACGCCAAGGCAACGGACGACGAGGCGCCACTGCTCTGGGGTCTGATCCCGGTGTTCCCGAGCCCGAAGGCCAAGGCGCGGATCGAGGTCCGGAGCGTGCAAGCGTTCTCCGGCACGGGGTTGCTGCCGTTCTTCGTCCACGAGCTCGATCCGGCCCGGGTCGTCGCGCTCTTCGTCAACGAGGAAAACGGTGCTGTCTTCGACTCGCAGCGGTTGGTCCCGGCCGACGACGTGAACCTTCCGTGGTCCGAGTGGAAGACCGAGTCCGGCGAGCAGCAGCAGGTCACATTCGACGGACTCAACGTCAACACGGGGATTGTCATCCTCTTGAGCGCCGACAACCCCAATCCGAACGTGACGGGCACGCTTTCGCAGATCTGCAACCCACCCGGCCCAGTCGCCGCGGCGCGGATTCGGTGTTACGGCGGTTCATCTACGACGAGCGGGCTGTCCTTCATCCACGGGTACAGCGGCGGCTTCACCGGCTCGGTCTCGAGCCCGCAGATGCGGCAGGTCGAATTGGCAGCCGTCGGTTGTCCTGCGTCGGACGTCTCCGCGCCGTACTTCACGCTGACCGGCGGGACCGGCTGCACAGCCGTGGTCCGTGCGGTGATCGACTTCGGGGTCACGGGAGACCCTCGCCCGTTCACGGCAGCGTGCGCTACCGTAACGAACTACACGTGGAGTGCTGGCGGAGTCGGCGGTGCGCTGGGGACCTGGACGCGCACGATCAACCTCCCAGCCGGCGACGGACGCATCGCAGGTCGACATCGGGCCGGTTCGGTCAGGCAACCGGCCGCAGTCGACAAGCGGGCCTGGGGCCAGTATCTGCCACAGCAGCCAGCCGAACTCCGAGCAGTTCAACAAGGTGGCAGCGCCTTACATCGCGGACGGCGCCTCCGGGCCTGTCGAGTATCTGAAGCTGACCGCAGAGGGCATCGCGACGCCAACTCGATCGAGACCAACGATCCGAGCTACTCCGCACTACAACTACACGGTGACCGTCGGCATACCGACGCCGCTGTCGGTCCACAACTGGGACGACCCCCCGATCCTGCTGCGCGGCAACACGGGGCCGAGCCAGTACCAGACGTGGGACTGCGATGACAACACAACACTCGGGACGAGTTCATCAACGGCTGTCGCACGCCCTACTCCCTCAACTTCGACGACCACGACGACGACGGCGACAAGGAGTGGCGTGACATCACGTGCAACACGAACCGGCCGACGCCGCCGCCCGACTGCGTGTGGACGGACCAAGGGATGTCGGTCGGTCACTTCCGCCCTGGAGTCGCGGCACGCTGGAGGTCGAACACAGACCCCGCGCTCGGCGAAGTCCCGTGCTATCGGAACAACTGGCCCGAGGACACCGCGGAAGCCGAAACGTTCTTCAACGGAGCCCACTACGCCAGCGACCCACGCTACGTCACGCTGCTCGTCACGAGGGACCATCCGGCAGACGAAGGAAGAGACCTGGTCCCGTGAAGTTCTGGGCCGGGCTTCTACGTAACTGGATGGAGTCCGCACCAGCAGATTCCAGCCTGTCCGGACAACGACCCATCCCCCGGCGGTAACGCCACGAACGCCAGATCTCTGGGGCTACTACGTCAACGTCGTCCATGTCCCAGACAACGGGATCGTGCCGGGGGACGAGCTCTGCACGTTCGGACCGAGTGCGGCTCCGTGCGTGGCCGTCCTGGTCGAATGACCTCCTGTACGACGGTCACAATCCCCAACGACACACCGCTCTCGACGTCTCATGTAGTTCGGCACGCGTGCCGATAACGACGCAGTAGCCCGACCAAGAAAGAGGAAGCCATGTCCAACACACTCACCAGCAAGGTCTCCGGGCGCATGAGCTCGCGCGGCTGGGCGATCGCGCTCGGAGTCGGCGCGATCGTGCTCGCAGCCGTCCTGCTCGTCGTCTACCTCGACCGCTACCGCGCGCGCGTGAGCGGCGAGAACGCCCCCACTCCGGTGCTCGTCGCGAAGCAGCTCATCCCGCAGGGCACCCCCGGCACCGTCGTCGCCAACCAGGCGATGTACCAGGCGACCACCCTTCCCGCGAAAGAGGTCGAGGTCGGCGCGATCGCCGATCCGTCGCTCCTGGCCGGCCAGGCCGCCGCGGCCGACATCTTCCCCGGGCAGCAGTTCACGTCCACCGACTTCGCGGCCAGCGACACGGCCTCCGTCGACTCGCAGATCACGGGAACGCAGCGCGCGATCTCGATCTCGGTCGACGCGATCCACGGGAGCCTTCCGCAGGTGCAGGTCGGCGACTCCGTCGACGTGTACACCGCGGTCGCCGGCGTCGTGAAGCTCTTCCAGCCGAACGTCAAGGTGCTCGCGATCCCCAGCATCCCGGGCCCGAGCGGCGGCGGCAGCCTCATCCTCCGGATCGACACCAAGGATGCGGCGAAGTTCGCCTTCGCGAACGACAACGCGCAGTGGTGGTTCGTGCTGCGGCCGGTCGTCGGAGCGAAGCCGACCGCGAACACGACGGCCAACGCGTCTACCCTCCTGAGGTAAGGGAGATCGTCTGATGCCGAGCCGCCCGGTCAAAGCCCTCCTCGTCGTCGAAGCCGGCGTCGAGCCCGAGCACGTCCAGGACTCGCTGCCCTCGGACGGCGACTTCAACGTCGTCGCCGTGGTCACGAGCACGGAGGACGCGCTCGGCTGGCTGCGCGAGAGCGCCGTCGACCTGCTCCTGGTCGCATGTGCCGGGTACTCGGATCGCGCTCTGCTCCTGCTCGACGCGGTCGCACGGCAGAATCCCGACGTCAACGTCATGGTCCTCGGGCACGGCTCGCCGAACGGCTTCCTCCGGCGAGCCTTCGAGGCCGGCGCTGACGACATCGTGATGCTGCCTGCGACCCCGGAGCAGGTCCGCTTCGAGGTCCACAAGCTCCTCGCCCGCAAGCAGGGCGGGGTCACGCAGTCGATCCCGGACAGCTCCCGGCTCGTCTGCGTGCTCGGCCCGAAGGGCGGGACGGGCAAGACGCTCACGTCGACGAACCTCTCCGTCTGCCTCGCACAGCGCGGCGAGCGCGTGGCGCTCATCGACCTCGATCTCCAGTTCGGAGACGTCGCGCTGTGCCTCGGGCTCCCGCCGGAGCGGACCGTCTACGACCTGGCGCAGTCGCCGGGCGCGCTCGACGCCGACAAGCTCGACGCGTTCCTCGCGACGCACTCCTCCGGCGTGCGCACGCTCATCGCGCCGCGGCGCCCGGACCAGGCGAGCGCGGTCGGCGCCGAGCTCCTGCGCGAGGTGTACGGCATCCTGCGCGCGACGTTCGACTGGGTCGTCGTCGACACGCCGCCGGGGTTCACCGCCGAGGTCATCACCTCGATCGACAGCTCGACCGAGGTCGTCATGGTCGGGATGCTCGACTCGCTGTCCCTCAAGAACACGAAGCTCGGGCTCGAGACGCTCGAGCTCATGAAGTACGACCCCGACCGCATCTTCCTGCTCCTGAACCGCGCCCACAGCCGGGTCGGGATCAGCCAGTCCGACGTCGAGGCCGTGCTCGGAAGAACGCCCGACGTCTTCATCCCGTCCGATCGCGAGATCCCGCGGACGGTCAACGAAGGCATCCCGATCGTCGTCGCCCGGCCCCAGTCGGAGCCGGCCGAGGCGTTCTCCCGCCTGACGGACCTGCTCGCCGGCCAGTCCTCCTCGGAGGAGCAGGTCGCCGCGGCCGTCGCAGCCACTGCGGAAGGCGCATCCAAGCGCCGCTTCTTCGGAAGGAAGGGCTAGTCCATGGAACTCCACGAGCGCATCTCGACCCCGACCCGCCCGGTACGCGAGCAAGAGCCGTTCGCCGAGCTCAAGAACAAGGTCCACATGACCGTCATCTCGGAGCTCGGGCCGCAGCTCTTCAACATCGCCATCGACCCCTCCGACCTGCGGGATCGCGTCACGGCGGACATCCGCCGGCACCTGAACGACGAGGCCGGGCTCGCTCGCGAGGACCGCGAACGCCTGACGGCCGAGATCCTCGACGACATCCTCGGCTACGGCCCGCTCGAGCGGCTCATCGCCGACGACTCGATCACGGAGATCATGTGCAACGGCGCCGACGACGTCTGGATCGAGCGCGGCGGCAAGCTCTACGAGACGACCGTCCGCTTCACGGACGAGTCGCACCTGCGCCGCATCATCAACAAGATCGTCTCCCAGGTCGGGCGCCGCATCGACGAGGGCTCGCCGATGGTCGACGCGCGCCTGCCCGACGGCAGCCGCGTCAACGCGATCATCCCGCCGCTCTCGCTCTCCGGGCCGCTCCTGACGATCCGGAAGTTCAGCCGCCGGCGGCTCTCGATGGAGGACATGGTCAACATCGGGTCGCTGTCCGACGAGTCGGTCGAGTTCCTCTCCCGCTGCGTCGAGGCGCAGCTCAACATCCTCGTCTCGGGCGGCACCGGCTCGGGCAAGACGACGCTCCTGAACGCGCTGTCGGCGTCGATCCCGAACAACGAGCGCATCGTGACGATCGAGGACGCAGCCGAGCTCCAGCTCCACCAGCGCCACGTCCTCCGGCTCGAGGCCCGCCCGCCGAACATCGAGGGCGAGGGCCAGATCCCGATCCGCGAGCTCGTCCGGAACTCGCTGCGCATGCGCCCCGACCGGATCATCGTCGGCGAGGTCCGCGGCGCCGAGGCCCTGGACATGCTCCAGGCCATGAACACGGGCCACGACGGCTCGCTGTCGACGGTGCACTCGAACTCCCCGCGCGACGCGCTCCACCGCATCGAGACCATGGTCATGATGGCGGGCTACGACCTGCCGCTGCGGGCGATCCGGCAGCACGTGTCGGCCGCGCTCGACATGCTCGTCCACATCGACCGCCTCGAGGACGGCTCGCGCCGCGTCGTCGCGGTCACCGAGGTGCTGCGGATGGAGTCGGACGTGATCCAGCTCCAGGACATCTTCGAGTTCGAGATCGTGTCGGTCGCTCCCGACCGCACGATCACCGGCTCCCTCAAGTCGACGGGGCTCCGGCCCGTGTTCCTCGAGAAGTTCCGCAAGCGCGGCATCGAGCTCCCGCAGAGCGTGTTCGGCGAGCGCATCACGTCGCTCGACGAGCGGCGCGGAGCGGCGGGCTAGGAGCGGACGGATGAGACTGGTCGCACGCATCTGGGTCGCCTTCGCGGTACTCGTGGCACTCGCCGTGCCGACGTTCGCCCTCGGTCAGACCGGAGGCGGCGAGCTCCTGCTCAGCGAGGCGCCCGGATCGAGCTTCCCGGACAAGCGGTTCATCCTCGAGACGCCGCAGGCGCGGGAGCTGACGGCCGCGCAGCTGTCGGTCACCGAGAACGGCGCCGACGTCGTCGGCCTCGCCGTCCAGCCGCCGGGCACGGCGAGCGGGACGGTCATGCTCATCGACGCGTCCAACAGCATGAAGGGCGCGCCGATCAACAATGCGATGAGCGCGGCCCGGGCGTTCCTCGAGGTGCGAGACGAGGACATGCCGGTCGCCATCGTCACGTTCAACGCCGAGCAGACGACGCTCTCGGAGTTCACGACCGACGGCGCCGCTCTGAGCGCCGCGGTCGCGCAGACGCCGACACTGGCCGAGGGCACCGAGATCTACGACTCGCTCGTCCTCGCCTCGGAGATGGCGACGAGCGCAGGCTACGAGCAGGCGAACGTCGTCCTCCTCTCCGACGGCACGGACGTCGGCAGCGAGTCGGGCCGGGCCGCGGCGATCGAGGCGCTCAACGACGCGAACGTGCGCGTGATCTCGGTCGGCCTGAGCTCGCCGCAGTACGACTCCGACACGCTGCGCAGCCTCGCGCGCCGCACCGGCGGCACGTACGTCGAGACCGCATCACCGGCCGAGCTCAGCGCGATCTTCACCGATCTCGGGCTCCAGCTCTCCAACGAGCACCTCGTGACGTACCGCTCGCTGCTCCCGCCCGAGACGCCGGCCACCGTGAAGGCCGCGCTCGCCGGGCAGACGGCGACCGCGACGTACACCACCCCGGAGCTCGACCTCCAGCCGACCGGCTCGTTCGACCGGAGCTGGATCGACGGCGTGATCGTCTCGCCGTACCTCATGATCTTCATCATCGTCTCCGTCCTCGCGCTGATCGCGTTCGCGATCCTCACGGCCGTGGACGTGCGCAACCGCTCGCTGCGGCGGCGCATGGCGATGTACGTCTCGGTGCCCTCCGAGGAGGAGTCGCAACATCCGGCGCGCCGAGGTCGACGGCGCTGCTCGCGGAGAAGGCGCAGAGTCATGTCGGCGGCACCACCTGGTGGCAGAACTTCGAGCGCGAGGTCGAGCTCGGCGGATTCCGTCTCTCCGCGATGACGCTCGCCGGGTGGACGCTGCTCGGCGCCGTCCTGACCTCGCTCGCCGCCGCGATCGCGCTCCAGTCGCTGTTGGGCCTCCTCGTCGGGCTCATCGTCCCGTTCGTGACGCGCACGGTCGTCAAGGTCCGGGTCGAGTCGCTCCCGCGCAGCGTTCGAGGAGCAGCTGCCCGACAACGTCGACGTCCTCGCCGGCGCGCTCCGCGCCGGCCACAGCCTCGTCGGCGCGATGAGCGTCATGATGGAGGGCGCCGAGGAGCCGTCGAAGTCCGAGTACCGGCGCGTGCTCCAGGACGAGCAGCTCGGCGTGCCGCTCGACCAGGCGCTCATGGTCATGGCCCAGCGCATGAACAACCGCGACACGGAGCAGGTCGCGCTCGTGACGCGGCTCCAGCGCGAGGCCGGCGGTAACACCGCCGAGGTGCTCGACCGCGTCGTCGACAACATCCGCGCGCGCATGGAGATCCGGCGCCTGATCAAGGTCCTCACCGCGCAGGGCCGCATGGCCCAGGGCGTCCTGACCGGCGCTTCCGCTCGTCCTCACGGGGGCGATCCTGGTGCTGAACCCGGACTACCTCGATCCGCTGTTCTTCACGACCATCGGACGCGCGTTCCTCGTGCTCTGGTTCGTGATGCTGATCGCGGGCTACTACGCCATCAAGAAAATCGTCGAGATCGAGCTCTAGAGAGGCGGAATCGTGGGCATCGAGCTGATTGCAATCGCGGGCGTTCTCCTCCTCGGAGGCGGAGTCGCGATTCTGTTCGTCAACCTCCGCAAGGATGCCGGCGGAACGGCCACGCTGAGCCAGATCGGCACGTACGGCTACGTCGCCGAGGCTGCCGGTGGCTCCGAGGTCGAGTCCCAGGCCCGCCGCCCCCTCGACTCGCTCGCAGGACGGCTCGGTGACGTCACCGCACGGCGGATCAGCACGAACGACGAGGAGATCAGGCAGAGGCTCATCTCGGCGGGGATGTACGGCACGACGCCGCGCAAGCTCCTCGGCTACCAGGTGATCCTTGCGATCTTCCTCGCCCTGCTCGCGCTCTGGATCATCCCGCTCGGCGGCGGAGGGACCGTGCTCACGCTCGTCGGCGCGGTCGGGGCAGGCGCCCTCGGCTGGTACCTGCCGAACGTGTACGTCAGCCGCCGGCGACGGCTGCGGTTCGAGACCATCGACCGGCAGCTCCCGGACATGATCGACCTCCTCGTCGTGACGATCGAGGCCGGCCTCGGGATCCTCGCGTCGATGCGCGTCGCGGCGGAGACGCTGAAGGACCCGCTCGGCCAGGAGCTCCGGCTCACGCTCCAGGAGCAGCGCATGGGCCTCTCGGTCGGCGACGCGATCGAGAGCCTCGGCCGCCGCGCGGACACGGGGAACATGCGGATCTTCGTCCGCGCGCTGAACCAGGGCGAGAAGCTCGGCGTGTCGATCGGCACGACGATGCGCAACCTCTCAGCCGAGATGCGCAAGCGGCGCAAGGCGTGGGTCGAGGAGCAGGCGCAGAAGGTCCCGGTGAAGATGCTCTTCCCGCTGGCGTTCCTGATCTTCCCGGCGATGTTCATCGTGCTGCTCGTCCCCGCTTTCATCCGCATCGCCGACGTTCTCGGCTAGACATGGCGCGCTAGACCGTGGCGACGCTGACGCTACGCCGCGAAGACGGACGGATCGTCTGCGAGCGCGTCGTCGTCGCCGACCGCGCCCATCGCAGGATGCGCGGCCTCCTCGGCCGCCGCTACCTGCGCGAGGGCGAGGGGATGGTGCTGCGCCCGGCGTGGAGCATCCACACGGCGTTCATGCAGTTTCCGATCGACGTCGTGTTCCTCGACGCCGACCAGGTCGTCGTCAAGATCGAGCCCGAGGTTCGCGCCTGGCGGACGGTCTCGCATCGCGGCGCGCGCGAGGTCGTCGAGCTCGCGGCCGGCGAGTGCCGCCGGCGGGGCCTCGAGGTGGGCGATCGGGTCGCCTGGGCCTCACGGAGCGCCGCTGACGTCAGGCTCGATCGGCGCTCGAGCCCGTGGGAGGAGGACGACTCCGAGCCGCGCGCGCGCATCCTCGTCGCGAGCCGCGACCCGCGGTTCCTCCGCCTCGCACGGTTCCTGCTCGGCGGGCGTGATCTCGAGATGCACGAGACGACCCCCGAGCGCCTGTCGCAGGTCGTGCTCGAGCCCTCACTCGATGTCGCGATCCTCGACGGCGGCGACGCCGTCGGCGAGGCGCTCCGCACGGCGAACGCGACCCGCGCCGCGCGCCCCGACGTTCCCGATCGTGATCGCGGCGGACACGGGCGGCAGGACACCCGCCGGGATTCGCGTATTCGACCGCTGGAACGAGACGGAGGAGCTGCTGCTGGACATCGAGCGCCTGCTCGGCGAGCGTGTCCCGAGTACGCTCCCTGTCGGCGACGAATGACCACGGAGGCGGGCATGCACGACGACGCGGGACGCGCGATCCCGCTGGCCCCCGGAGCGCAGGGCCAGTCTCAGTGGACGCCCCGCTCCGAACCGGACGAGCGGCTCGAGCGCCTCCACGCCTACTTCCGCGAGGGCTCTCCCGAAGCTCTACGCGACGCGCTCGACGGAGCCCTCGTCGAGGCACGTCGCGTTCGAGACGGCTGCGGCGACCACGACATCGGAGACAGCCTGGCGTCGATCTGGTACGCGGCCGCTGCTCTCATCGAGCTCGCGGCCGAGCTCGAGCTCGACGAGCCCGACGTCCGCGGCGCCGCCGCGGCCGTGGCCGAGGCATGTGCGCTGCCACTCCCCACGGCGCGCTTCGTCCTGTTCGCGCCAGGCGGCCGCCAACGCTCGCCTGCTCGAGCTGCCTCCGCTGCTCGCTGCCGAGATACAGCTCCGGCTCCTGCTCTGGTTCGACGTCCTCGCGGACGTGTCCCTGTGGCAGGAGACGCCGGGGAACCTCGACTGCGTCCTCTCGTTCGGCGTGGGCGGCCGACCCAGTCGGCGAATCCGCGCCGAGGCGAAGGCGACGATCCGGCAGCGCTCGCGCCTGTCGCTGCTCGGCGGTTCTCAGCTCCGCTCCGCACCGGTGAAGCGATTCGGGAAGCCGTACGGCGCGATCGTCGGCCGCCTCGCGTCGGTCGAGCCGAAGGTCGCGGAGGCGTTCCTCATGGAGGTCGCGACCGCGCTGGCTCCCGTCCTCGAGCGCGAGCAGCTCCTCGAGCACTCGGCCGCCCGGGAGCACATGCTCGTCGCGGGCGCCGAGAGGCGACTCATGCGGCTCGGGTTCGACCTCCACGACGGGGCGATCCAGGACGTCCTCGCGCTCACCGCTGACGTCCAGCTCCTCCAGCAGCAGGTCTACCCGTTCGTGCTCGAGGAGTACCGCGAGCAGACGTTCGGGCGCTTCGACGACCTGACGTCGCGGCTCGTGGAGATCGATCGCCAGCTCCGCGAGATCGCGCACTCGCTCGAGACGAAGAGCGTCATCAGCCGGCCGCTCGGGGAGACGCTCCATCGCGAGGTCGACGGCTTCGCCGAGCGAACGGGCATCGAGACGACGCTCGAGATCCGCGGCGACCCGGACACGCTCTCCTCGACGCAGCGCATCACGCTCTTCCGCGCGATCCAGGAGGCGCTCGCGAACGTGCGCGAGCACGCCGGCGCGACCACGGTCGCGGTGCGCGTGCGCGCACGCCGGGACTCGATCGAGGTGCAGATCACGGACAACGGCATGGGGTTCGAGGTGGAGCGCGCGCTCGCGAAGGCCGCCCAGCGCGGTCGCCTCGGCCTCGTCGGCATCGGCGAGCGCGTCCGCATGCTCGGCGGCACGTTCGAGCTGGAGAGCACGCCGGGCGGGCCGACGACGCTCAAGCTGACGCTGCCGCGCTGGGAGCTTCTCGTCACCTGACCTGGCCGACGCTCCGGCGTGACGGCAGCCTGAGCGGAGACTTTGTAAAGGATTTGTGAGGCCGCTTGCGGACGGCCACCCTCGCGAAGACGGTGCGACCATGGCCGTGACCGAGCCGAGCCCTGCGTCGAAGCAGGCGATCGACGACCTCTACCGGGGCCGCAGGGCGAGTGCTCGCGCTACGCGGCGAGCGGGCGGAACTGCGTGACCTGGGGGTCGATCTCGCCCGCGAAGCCGCGGTCCCAGGCGACGATCACGTGGCCCGCCTCGTCGATCTGCTCGACGATGCCGCGGTCGCCTGCGCGGAGGCCCGTCTCGTCCCGTGCGTCGTCGACGAGCTCGATCCGCATCCCGATCGACACGCCCGCGCGAATCCGCAGTGCGAGCTGTCGTGCGCCATTGGTGTCCATGACCGGCCTATCGGTTTCGCGGCCGGATTCCTTGATCCTCCGATCGGTTGTGCGAGCAGGACTCGCGTCCGGTGGAACGAAGTGTCCAGGGCCGGCGGGCTGCTCCAAATTCGACGGCTTAGGGTCGGCCCGCCGGCATCGAGCACGGCAGGACGAGCGGGCGCCACGCCGAAGGAGAGCGCGAGTGTCGACCGTGCGAGCATCGAGATGACGCCCGAAGAGCGTCTCGCAGAGCTCGTGGCCCATCGCCGCGAGGAGCTCGTCGCCCATGCCGCCCGGGTCGAGGAAGTCGTGGTCGATCTCGAGCAGCGCGAGGGGCTGGTGCGTGACTCGCGTGCGTCGGTGGAGCGGCTGCTGCGCTTCGGCACGGCAGATCTCGAGGGTCGCGAGACGGATCTCGTCGAGCTCTCACGACGGCTCGACGAGCGCGAGGCGCAGCTCCAGAGCCAGGAGGACGAGCTCGCACGGCGCCGCAGCGAGCTCGGCGCGGTCGAGCTCAGGCGTGCCGCGGTCGAGCAGCGCGAGGCAGCGCTCGCGGCTCGCGAGTCGCGGCTCGGCACGGTCGCGGAGGCCGAGCCCCCTTGCGCAGCAGCAACCGGGTGACGACCACGCCGCCACGCAGACCTTGCTCGCGTTCGTCCCCGGCGATCGGTACCGGCTCGTCGAGCTCCCGAGCGCGCCGCTCTCCCGCTGGCAACTCCGTCGAGGTCGACGGGCAGGAGTACGTCGTCGCCCGCTTCGGCCCCTCCCCGCTCCCCGGCGATCGTCGTCGGTGCGTCTACCTCGTCAGCGGGCGCCGCTCGTCGTCGTCCGACGGCAGCTCGTAGACCGGCGGCTGCCGCACGGGCAGCTCGCCCGCGCCGATCTCGGCGAGGCGGCGCTCCGCCTGGCCCGCGAGGAAGCGCGCGACGGCTATCGCATCGTCGCTGAATCGGCGTAGCCGCGCCTCGTAGAGCTCCAGGAGCCCCCAGGCGACGCCTTCGACGCGGAGCGGGAGTATGAGCACGGCGCTCATGCCGAGCTCGCGGAGGATGTACGCCTCGGCCGGGTCGACCTCGTCGTCGGCGAACGAGACGGCCCGCGGCTCTCCCGTCGCCAGCACCTCGGCGGTGAGCGGGAAGTCGGAGATCCGGTACGCGGCCTCGTGGCCGAGCGACACCTCTCGCAACGAGTGCTGGGTGGCGTCGACGAGCAGGTCGCCCACGACCCTCGACGCCGAGCAGGCCGTTGCGCCGACGACGAAGACGAGCGACTTGCACAGACGGTTGCACACGCTCTCGACGGTCGCCTCGGCCTCGATCGCCTGAGCCGCCTCGACGGCCTCCGCGAGGACGGATGCGTCTCCTCTCGCGCCGGCGCGCCGCTCGTCGTCCGCGACTCCCCCCGAGCGCTTCGACTGGGTCTGCTCCGGCGCCAGGACGTCCCGGAACGACGCGACGCGGTCCTTGCCGCCGGCCTTCGCCGCGTAGAGCGCCTGGTCGGCCGTCCGCAGGAGCGTGGTCGGTGTCGCGCCGTCGAACGGGTACGTGGAGATCCCGGCGCTGATCCGGAGCGGGAACCCGGCATCCGTGAGGCCCTCGGCGAGAACGGCCCGGAGCCGGCCACCGAGATCCTCGGCCGCGTCCGCTCCCGAGCCGGGAAGCATGACCACGAACTCGTCGCCGCCGAGCCTCGCCGCGACCGCGCCCTCGGGGACCGACCGGGTCAGGACGATGGCGACCTCGTGCAGCAAGGCGTCGCCGAACTCGTGGCCGGCGCGATCGTTGATCTCCTTGAAGTCGTCGCAGTCGAAGACGAGGACGCTCAGGGGCACGCGTTGCTCGTGTGCCCGCTCGACGTCTCGCTCGAGGCGTTCCTCGAGCCCGCGCCGGTTGAGGATGCCCGTCAGCGGATCCGTCATCGCGCTCTGGCGCTCTCGCCGCAGCGCCAGCGCCGCGTCGAGCGAGGCGGCGACGTGGGCGGCGAGAACGGCCGCCGCGTCCAGCTGGGCCGGCTCGACCTCCGCTGCCGACCCGGCGACGCCTACCAGCGCCCCGAGCTCCTCGCCGTTCGCGCGCAGCGGGAGCCAGGCTACGACCTCCCCGCGGCGCAGAGGCTCACCTGCTCCGTCAGCCCCGATCAGCTGGCAGACGACAGCCTGGTCGACGAGCCCCCGGACCGTCTGCAGCTCGATCGGCGTCAGCGCCCCACGGCCCGAGCCCTCGGACTCCCACGCCGCCAGCTCCGTCGCCTGGCCGACGAGGTCCCACATGACGACCTGGCTGGCCACGAGCGGCAGGACCTTCGCGAGCGAGGCTGCGGCCAGGGCGGCGATCTCGTTCGGGTCGCGGAGGCTGCCCAGGTGCACGAACAGGCGCGCGAGGCTCGCGAGGTCGAGCGAGCCCGCCGCGCGAAGCGTCTCGGTCAGTGGCGTCAGGGCCGCCGCCAGCGGCCGCACGAGGTCGGCGGCGCCGTCGGGCAGCGTCTGCTCGGACTCGAGGTTGAGCACGCCGACGACCATCCGGCCGGCGCGAAGCGGGATCGCGAGCTCGGAGCGGACGGCCGGGACGCGCGGAGACGTAGTCGTCGTCCGCCTGCACGTCGACCGCGAGCTGGGGATGCCCGAGCCGTACCGCGCGACCGGTGATCCCGCTCTCGACGCTGAGCCCGTCGGGGAGGACTGCGTAGCCGCGCTGCGCGACGAGCCACAACCGCGCGTGCTCGAGCACGAACACGGACGGGAGCAGATCGCCGATGCCGTCGTGGAGGCTGTCGACGGCCGCATCGATCGCGCGCGCGGGGTCACCGTGCTGCTGTGCCGCATCCGTCGCGCGCTGGACCGCCGCTGCGAGCAACGTCTGGTCAAGCCGCGGCGCGACGCGCTCCGGCGTCGAGGCGCTGTCCATACCGGAGAAATCGGTTCGACGAGCCGGTGTTCTTGAGCCGACGCGCGGCCTACGTGCCGATGCCGGTGTACCAGTCGATGATCGCGTCCCCGGCGAAGAGCGCGACGACGGCACCGAGTGCGAGGAACGGCCCGAGCGGTATCGCCTGCTTGCGTGCGGCCCGGCCGTGCCGGACGAGCAGCGCGAGCGCGGGGACGAACGCGGCGAAGAAGCCGACGAACAGCGCGACGACCACCGAGAGCCCGAGCCCGGCGCCGAGGAAGGCCGCCAGCTTGACGTCTCCCATGCCCATCCCGCGCGGGTACACGAGGACGATGAGGAACAGCGCCGCGCCGGCCACTGCCGCGGCGAGGATCCACTCGACGCTCGGGTCGTCGATCGTCCTGCCGACCAGCATGAGCACGATCCCCGGAAGGACGACGGCGTTCGGGATGAGCCGGTGCTCGAGGTCGGTGCGCGTCACGATCACGAGGATCCAGCAGAACACGCGCCGAGACGAGCGCCTCGAGGGTCAAGCCGAACACAAGGCCGCAGGCGCCGGAGAGCAGCGCTGCAGCGAGCGCGACGAGCACGAGGCGGTTCGACCGTGGCACCTTCCGCAGCACCGGCTCGTGGCGCGGGGCGTTCGTCGCGATGCGGTCGAGGAGCGGAGAGACGAGCAGCCCCGCGAGCACTCCGACGACCCCGGCCGCGACGTCCACCGCTCACGATTCACGCGCGCAGTCCCGCTTCCTTCCTCGAGCTCCCATGCATCCCCCTTCCGGTGACGGGGCGCAACTGCCGTTCTCGCTGAGAACGGGAGCCGACGGCCTCCGCGTTCCCTCTCCCGGGGGACGCCCCTCCCTCGGATCGGGGGCGCTCGAGCCAGGCACGCGCACTACTGTCGGATGCAGCGGCAGCCCCGTGGCGTCGGGGCATGAGTGACGAGGACGAGGTGACGATCCGGACCAGGCGGCATTTGAGCGGTACCTTCGCGTGGGCGCTGTCCCTCGCCGTGCTCGTGTTCGCTGCGGGCCTCGTGGTGGCCGCCTTCCGCGACGAGCCGGACCGCATCGCGACCGGGCTCGCCGGGATCGCCTTCCTCGCCGCGACCTGCGGCGTCTTCCTCAACTGGCGCGTCGGCCACGCGCACTCGCAGGCGCTTCGGGACCCGCTGACGGGCCTGCCCAACCGCGTGCTGCTCGAGGACCGGGTCGAGCAGGCCCTGCGACGTTCGGAGCGGACCGGCGAGGGGTTCACTCTCATCGTGATCGACCTCGACGGGTTCAAGGACGTCAACGACGTCCGCGGCCACGGCGCCGGCGACGCCGTTCTCCGCACCCTCGCCAGGCGCTTCGAGGCGGTCCTCCGCACGAGCGACACGGTCGCCCGCGTCGGCGGCGACGAGTTCGTGATCCTCTCGACGGGGACAGCGGACGACGAGCAGGCGACTGCGCTCGTCGGCCGCCTCAGGCAGGCGTTGCGGCGGCCGTTCAGAGTCGGCGGGACGAGTGTCGAGATCGACGGGAGCGTCGGCTGGGCGGTCTTCCCCGGGGACGGCGCGACCTCGGACGAGCTGCTTGCACGCGCCGACGGCCAGATGTACGCGACGAAGCGCGACGTGGGCGACGACAGCGTGTTCCTCCGCCGCGGGGTCGACGCCGGCATCGTCCGCGACGTCGAGGCGGCGCTCGCGCGAAACGAGCTCGTCGTCGTCTACCAGCCGATCATCGACCTCCAGTCCGGCGAGCCACGCTCGGCCGAGGCGCTCGTCCGCCGGCTGCTCCCGGATCGAGCGCTCGTGCCCCCGGCGGAGTTCGTCCCCCACGTCGAGCGCACGCCACTCGTCCGCGAGCTCACGTTCGTCGTCGTCGGCGAGGCACTCGCGGCGACGGGCTACTGGCGCGAGCACGGCCACGAGCTGTCCGTCTCGGTCAACGTCCCGTATCGGCTGCTCGACGACTCGCAGTTCGCCGACGGCCTCGCGGGCCTCCTGCGTGGCCATCGCCACGGGATCCTGACGCTCGAGGTCGTGCCGGCCGGCCCGGGCGCGGGCACGGAGCTCGACGAGGAGGTGCTCGCGCGACTGTCCGAGCTCGGCGTGCGCCTGTCGCTCGACGACGGAGGCCGCGCCGCGTCCTTCAGCGCCCTGCGCGTCCTGCCGCTCGACGAGCTGAAGATCGACGCCGGCTTCGTCCACGGCCTCGGTCGCACGGCCACCGACGCCGCGCTCGTCCACGGGATGATCGACATCGGGCACTCGCTCGGGCTGACCGTGGTCGCGGAGGGCGTCGAGACGCGGGAGGCATGGAACGTCCTCGGCAGCTGGGGCTGCGACCTCGCGCAGGGCTTCTACGTCGCGAGCCCGCGAAGCGCGGACGAGCTGGTCGTCTGGCTGCGCGGCCGCTGGCCCGCCGTCGCCTAGACGACGGCCTGCACGCCGAACACGACGCCGACCACGACGAGGACGACCCCGAGCGCGAGGCGGAGCGCGTTCTCCGAGTACCGGCCGGACGCCCGCGCGCCGAGCCAGCCGCCGGGGATCGCTCCCGCGAGCCCGGCGGCGAGAAGGGCCCACTCCACGCCGCCGCCGGCGGCCGCGTGCGTCGCGAAGCCGGCGACACCGAGCAGGAAGCCGACGACGAGGTTCGTGCCCGCTGCCCGCCGCACGTCCATGCCGACCGAGCGGATCAGCGCGGGCATGCGCAGCGTCCCGAGGATGACGCCGACCGCTCCTCCGAGGACGCCGATGCCGAACGCGAGCACGCCGCCTCTCCCCACGCGCAGGCGCTCGCGCGGCCGAGCGGCGACGGGGCGGAGCGCGAGGTCGATCCCGCTCCACACGAGCACCGCCGCGATCAGGCCGAAGAGCAGGCTCTCGGAGACGTCGTCGGCCACAAGCGCGCCGGCGATCGCGCCCGCGACCGACGGAGGCGCCGTCCACGCGACGACGCGCCAGTCCACGCGCCCCGCCCGCGCATGCTGCAGCCCTCCGGCGGCGGCCGCGGCCGCCGAGATCGCGATGTTCGTCCCGGCCGCGGCGAGCGGGCTCCCGGCCGCGAGCACGATCAACGGAAGCCGAAGCGTTCCGAGGACGAGGCCGAGCATCGAGCCGACGTAGCCGGCGACGAACGACGCGGCGAAGGCTAGGAGGAGCTCCCAGGCCTCCAGAGCGGCTCTTCCCGACCGGCGGCGAGGTTGGCGGCACGGGCCAGGATGAAGAGGAGATCCGAGAGGCGGTTCAGGTACACGACGGTGAGCGGGTTGATCGCGTGGGCGTCCGCTGCGACGAGCGCCTCGCGCTCGGCGCGCCGACAGACCGTGCGCGCGACGTGGAGGCGCGCGGCGGCCTCCGTCCCGCCCGGGAGCACGAAGCTCCGCAGCTCCGGGAGGTCGGCGTTGAAGCGGTCGCAGTCGCGCTCGAGCTCGTCGATCCGATCCTGCGTCACGCGCAGGCGCTCCTCGTGCTCGAGCGGGACCGAGAGGTCGGCTCCGAGGTCGAAGAGCTCGTTCTGCACGCGCGCGAGGACGTCGCGGAGCTCGGGCTGGGCACTCGCCCGCGAGGACGACGCCGAGCGCGGCGTTGAGCTCGTCCGTGGCGCCGTACGCGGCGATGCGCTCGTCGAGCTTCGAGACGCGCGAGCCGTCCCCGAGCGACGTCTCCCCCGCGTCGCCGCCGCGCGTGTAGATCTTCGTCAGCCGGACGGGCTCGTCTCGCTCGCGGGGCACGGGCGTAGAGTACGCACGTGCTCCGGCGCGCCAGGGTCGAGGACGTGCCGGCGCTGGCCACCTTGTTTCGAGCCGCCTACGGGACGCTGCCATTCCTCCCGAGCTCCACACCCCCGAGGAGGATCGCCGGCACTTCGGCGAAGTCGTGCGGGAGCGCGAGGTCTGGGTCGTGGCAGGACGACGAGCTCGTCGGCTTCGCGGCGCTGTCGGACGACCTGCTCACAGCATCTCTACGTGAGCCCGGACCGCCATCGCCAGGGAATCGGCTCGGAGCTCTTCGAGAAGGCGACGGCGCGCCGACCCGGAGGCTTCCGGCTCTGGGTCTTCCAGAGGAACAAGGGCGCGCGACGCTTCTACGAGCACCACGGCTGCCGACTGGTCGAGCTCGGCGACGGCTCCGGGAACGAGGAGCGCGAGCCCGACGCGCTCTACGAGTGGGCGCCCTGAGGAGCCGGCTCCTCGCGCAGCTGTCGACCGAGGATCGAGCGGGCGATGACGAGCCGCTGGATCTCGCTCGTCCCCTCGTAGATCTCCGTGATCTTGGCGTCGCGGTAGTACCGCTCGACGGGGAACTCCTTCGTGTAGCCGTACCCGCCGAGGATCTGGATCGCCTCGGCGGTCTGGCGCCGTGCGGTCTCCGAGGCGAAGAGCTTCGCCTTCGCGCCCTCGACGGTGTGCGGGCGGCCCTGCTGCTTGAGCCAGGCCGCTCGGTAGGTGAGGAGCCGGGCGGCGTCGATCTCGGTCGCCATGTCCGCGAGCTTCCACTGGATCGCCTGGAAGTCCCCGATCCGCCGCCCGAACTGCTCGCGCTCCTCGGCGTACGCGCGCGCGACGTCGTACGCGGCCTGCGCGATCCCGAGCGCCTGGGCGGCGATGCCGATGCGGCCACCGTCGAGCGTCGCCATCGCGACGCGAAAGCCGCGGTTCTCCTCGTGCAGCAGCCGATCGCGCTCGACGCGTGCGCCCTCGAGGACGAGGTCGGAGGTCGTCGACGAGTTGAGGCCGAGCTTCTCCTCCTCACGCGTGATCCGCACGTGCTCGGCGTCGAGGACGAAGCAGGAGACGCCGCGCGCGCCCGCCGTCGCCGGGTCGGTGCGTGCGAAGAGCACGAACGTGCCGGCACGCGAGCCGTTCGTGATCCACTGCTTCGAGCCGGTGATCGTCCAGCCGTCACCGCGGGCACCGCTGCCGTCCGCAGCGAGCCCGCGTCCGAGCCCGATCCAGACTCGGTGAGCGCGAAGGCGCCGAGCTGCTCGCCGCGCGCGAGCGGCGGCACGAAGCGCGCACGCTGCTCGTCGGTCCCGAACGCGAGGATCGGGAGCGTCGTCGCGCTCGTGTGCACGGCGACGGTCACCCCCACGCCCGCGTCGGCGCGCGACAGCTCCTCGAGCACGAGGACGTACGAGAGGAAGTCGGCGCCGGCGCCGCCGTACTCCTCGGGCACGCAGACCCCCATGAGGCCGAGCGCCGCGAGCTTCGGGTACAGCTCGTCCGGGAAGCGGTGCTCGCGGTCCCACGCGGTCGCATGCGGCACGATCTCGGTCTCCGAGAAGTCCCGCGCGAGCGCCTGTATCTCGCGCTGGTCGGCGCTCAGCTCGAAGTCCATCGCCCGGACTATAGGTCGGGGCGCCGCCGCGCGCGGATCCGCCGGCCGCGACGCCGCGCGGCGACCTCGAGCCCGCCCGGCGTCAGGAGGCGCCGAAGCCGGCCCGGCCGGAGCTCCGCGCAGAGAACCGCCGACGCGCCCGGGCCGCGCTCGCCGTAGCGGACCCCTTCGGCCTCGAAGGCCGGTGCCGCGCGCCATCCGTCGGGAGTGAGCTCGTACGCCTCCTCGTCCTCGACGAAGAAGCCCGCGCTCGCGAACAGATCCGTCCAGCCGTCGACGTCCTCCTGCCGGAACCAGCCGTGGTCACCGGGCTCGCCGAGCGGGACCGTGACGAGCAGGCTGCCGTCCTTCGCGAGCACGCGGCCGAGCTCGCGCAGCGCGTCGCGCGCGAGGTCGCGGCGGCGTCGGGCTCGGGCTCGACGCCGTAGACGGCGTTGTCGGCGCCCACGTGCTCGAGGGTCGAGACGAGAAGCACCTGCTCGAACAGTGGTCGTCGAACGGCAGCTCGCACACGTCGGCCTCCACGGCCTCCATGCCGTCGACGTCGCGACTGGCGAGGTCGACGCCGACCAGCTCGACGCCCGAGCGCAGGAGCGCACCCAGGTACGCCGGCTCCGCGAACGCGTACCCGACCTCGAGCACGCGCCCCGCCGGGACGAGGCGAGAGAGCACCCAGGGGATCTCGACCACGCGCTCGTCCGTTCCGCCCGGTGCCTGGAGCCAGCGAGCCGCTCGCCCCGATCCCGTGCGCCGAGCCCGAGAGCGACCGCGTCGTCGAGCTCGCGGACGCGGCCGAACTCGGCGGCCGCGGCGAGCTCGTGCATCAGCGTGGCACGCGAGAGCGTCCCGTCGCGGAGCTTCTCGAGCGCCCGCTCGCGTGCCTCGTCGTCTGGCGGCCGGCGCAGGACCTCGCGGAACACGCGCTCGACGAACACCTCGTCGGTGTCCTCGTACGTCGAGAGCTCGGCCTCGAGCCGGGAGTCCATCACGCGTACTCGTAGAACCCGCGGCCGCTCTTCCGGCCCAGCCTGCCCGCCGCGACGTACTGGCGCAGCAGCGGGCACGGCGCGTACTTGGGGTCGCCGAGCCCCTCGTGCAGGACCTCCATGATCGCGACGCAGGTGTCGAGCCCGATCAGGTCGGCGAGCGCCAGCGGCCCGAGCGGGTGCGCGAACCCGAGCTTCGCGATCGTGTCGATCGCCTCCGGCTCCGCGACGCCCTCCATGAGCGCGTACGCGGCCTCGTTGAGGAAGGGCATGAGGATGCGGTTCGAGACGAAGCCCGGGAAGTCGCGCGCCTCGGCGGGAACCTTCCCGAGGTCCTCGGCGAGCGCGACGATCGCGGCCGCCGTCTCGTCGGACGTCTGCACCGCGCGGATCACCTCGACGAGCTTCAGCACCGGAACGGGGTTGAAGAAGTGCATGCCGACGACGCGATCCGGCCGACTCGTGGCCGCCGCGAGCGAGGTGATCGGGATCGACGACGTGTTGGAGGCGAGGATCGCCTCCGTGGGGAAGAGCCCGTCGGCACGCTCGAAGATCGTGCGCTTGACGGCCAGGTCCTCGATCACGGCTTCGATCATGAGCTCGGCGGGCACGAGATCGTCCACGGGCTCGACGCGCGCGAGCACCTCGTCCGGGTCCGCGCCACCCTTCTCGGCGAGCTTCTCGAGGCTTGTCCGCATCCCCTCGAGCGCGCGCTCGACCGCTCCCGGAGCCTCGTCGTGAAGCGACACCCGTCGGCCCGACGCAGCGACGACCTGGGCGATCCCGGCGCCCATCTGACCTGCGCCGACGACGAGCACGTGCGGGAAGCTCACGGCCGGGAGTATTTCCTACGCGGGCGGTGGCCCGGGCAGCGACGGCCGGGAGCCGCGGCGGAGGCGGACGAAGGCAAGGAGCATGACGAGCCCGAGGATGAGGATCCCGATCACGACCTTGATCGCGCCGCCGCGCGGCTCACCTCCTGCGGCTACGAGCTGGCCGGGATCGACGAGGCTGCACGCCGACCCGAGCCACGTCCCGTCCGGCGCGCGCGTGAGCAGGAGGCCGACCGAGCGGTTCTCGGGGAGCACGAGGTCGCAGTCGGTCTGTGCGGGCTCCGCACGACGAGCATTCCTTCGACGTCGCCCTTGACCCGCTGCTCGACCTCGACCGTCAGCAGCCGGACCGGCTCGCCGCGAAGCGAGGACTCGCGCTCCGACACGATGCGACCCACGAACGCCACGTCGGAGTCGTCCAAGCGCTGATCGATCGTCGACTCGATGCAGACGCACGCCTCGGCCGAGGTCGCGGCCACACCCGCGCAAGCGAGGAGGACGACGACCAAGGAGGCGGCGCGCCTCACGCCACGCGACACCGTGTCACTCGGCCTAGACCTCGATCAGGAGGGCGTCGCCCTGGCCGCCGCCGGAGCAGATCGCCGCGAGCCCGAGGCCGCCGCCCGAGCGGCGCAGCTCGTGCACCATCGTCCCGACGATGCGCCCGCCCGAGGCGCCGATCGGGTGCCCGAGCGCGACCGCGCCGCCGTTGACGTTCACGATCGCCTCGTCCGCGCCGAGCATGCGCGTCGAGTTCTTGGCGACGGACGAGAACGCCTCGTTGATCTCGACGCGCGCGACGTCGTCCATCGTCTTGCCGGCCTTCGCCAGGGCCTGCTGTCCCGCCCGGGCGGGAGTGCGCGCCAGGTACGCGAAGTCGTCGGCGACGTAGCCCTGCGCGAGGATCGTCGCCAGCGGCTCGAGCCCACGACGCTTCGCGAGCTCCTCGGAGCACACGATCACGCAGGAGGCGCCGTCGTTGACGCCGGGCGCGTTCCCCGCCGTCGTCGTCCCGTCGGGGTCGAAGACCGGCTGCAGCGACGCGAGCTTCTCGAGCGTCGTGTCGCGACGGACGCTCTCGTCCGCGGTGACGTCGCCGACCGCGACGATCTCGTCGTCGAAGCGACCCGCGTCCTGCGCATCCGCGGCCCGCTGGTGCGACCGGAACGCCCACTCGTCCTGCTCCTCGCGGGAGATGCCGAGCTCGCGGGAGACGAGCGACGCCTGCTCGACCATGTGCAGACCGTCGAAGCTCGACGTGAGCCCGTCGAAGACCATGGAGTCGACCAGCTCGCCGTTCCCGAGCCGGTAGCCGAAGCGGGCCTTCGGCAGCAGGTACGGCGCGTTCGACATCGACTCCATGCCGCCGGTGACGACGAGCTCGTGGCCCCCGGCGCGGATCATGAGGTCGGCGATCTCGATCGCCCGGATCGACGACGCGCACACCTTGTTGATCGTGTCCGCGGGGATCTCCTTCGGGATTCCCGCGCCGATCGCCGCCTGCCGCGCCGGCGCCTGGCCGGCGCCCGCCTGCAGCACCTGGCCCATGATCACGTACTCGACCTCGGCTGCCTCGAGCCCGGCCCGCTCGAGCGCGGCCCGGATCGCGATCGAGCCGAGCTCGGTCGCGGGCAGCTTCGCGAGGCCACCTCCGAGCCGCCCGAACGGCGTCCGGACCGCCGCGACGATCACCGACCTGGACACGCCGCCAGCCTAGCCGCTCGCCGCTGGCACACTCGCGGGCGTGCGGGTGCTCATGGTCGACAACTACGACTCGTTCACCTACAACCTCGTGCACCTGCTCGAGGAGCTCGGCGCCGAGGTGGTCGTCCGGCGGAACGACGAGGTCGAGGTCGCGGAGGCGCTCGCGCTCGAGCCCGATCGGCTGGTCGTGTCCCCGGGGCCGGGAAGGCCGGACGACGCGGGTCGCTCACTCGAGCTCGTGCTCGAGCTGGGCCGGACGACCCCGACGCTGGGCGTGTGCCTCGGGCATCAGGTCATCGTGCAGGCGTTCGGCGGCGAGGTCGCGCGCGCTCGCGCGCTGCTCCACGGCAAGGCGAGCACCCTCACGCACGACGGCCAGGGGGTCTTCACGGGCCTCGAGCCCCGGGTCGAGGCGGGCCGCTACCACTCGCTCGCCGCCACGCGGGTCCCGGACGTCCTGCACGTGAGCGCGCACACCTCCGACGGCGAGGTCATGGCCGTCCGGCACACCTCACTCCCGATCGAAGGCGTCCAGTTCCACCCGGAGAGCGTGCTGACGCCGGAGGGCCCACGCATGCTCGCGAACTTCCTCGCGAGGACGTCCGAGCCGGTCAGCGGTCGCGCAGTCGCACCCGCTTCCCGCACCACTCGCAGCGCTGGTAGCGCTCGGTGAGGAAGAACGGGCGTCGGCGGCGTGGGAGACGGTGCCCGAGGATCCGGCACCGGAGCTTCACGCGTCGGGGCCGACCTTGACGAGCATCTTCCCGATGTTCGCGCCGCGCAGCAGGCCGAGGAACGCTGCCGGCGCGTGCTCGATCCCCTCGACGACCGTCTCGCGGTAGCGCAGCCGCCCGTCGGCGACCCACTCGCGCGCCCGCTCGGCGAACGCGGGGAACCCCGCGTAGTGGTCGCTGATGATGTACCCCTGGAGCAGCAGCCGCTTGGTGACGAACATGAACATGTTCCGCGGCCCGGGCGACGGCTCGACGTCGTTGTAGCGCGAGACCGAGCCGCAGGCGACGATGCGCCCGTTCTTGCGCAGCGCCCCGATCGCGGCTTCGAGGTGGTCGCCGCCGACGTTGTCGAAGTAGATGTCGATACCGTCGGGGCGAGCTCGCGCAACGCCTCGTGGACGCTCGTCTCGCGGTAGTCGAACGCGGCGTCGAAGCCGAGCTCCCGGATCCACGCGATCTTCTCGGCCGACCCCGCGCTGCCGATGACGCGGCAGCCCGCGATCTTCGCCATCTGGCCCGCTGCGCTCCCGACCGCGCCGGCGGCGCCGGAGACGAACACGGTCTCGCCGGCCTGCGGCCGACCGATCTCGAAGAGGCCGTGGTACGCCGTGAACCCCGGCATCCCGAGCACGCCGAGCGCCGTCGACACGGGTGCGCTGCCGGGATCGACCGGCTGCACGCCCGAGCCGTCGGACAGCGCCCACTCGCGCCACCCGAGCCCGTGCACGACCCAGTCTCCCTCGCTGTAACGCGGGTTGCGGGACGACTCGATGCGGCCGACCGCGCCGCCCGTCATCGCCTCGCCGAGCGTGAACGGAGCGACGTACGAGCGGACGTCGTTCATGCGCGGGCGCATGTACGGATCGACGGAGAAGAACGCGTTGCGGACGACGAACTGACCGTCGGCGGGATCCGGGACGGGAACCTCCGCGAGCTCGAACAGGTCCTCGCCCGGGAATCCCTGCGGCCGCGCGACGAGACGGATCTCCCGTGAGACGCGTGCCATGCAACGATGATATTTGGGAGCCCGCTCCACGTCAGCGACGATGTGCGGGTGCAGTCGCTCAAGGGCCATCTCCTCATCGCCGGCCCTGCCCTCACCGACCCGAACTTCCGGCGGACGGTCGTCCTCGTCGGGGAGCACTCGGAGGACGGCGCGCTCGGCGTCATCCTCAACCGCACCACCGAGTCGACCGTCGACGAGACGGTGCCGGAGCTCGGGCTCATCGTGGACGGCGACTGGCCCGTCCACCTGGGCGGGCCGGTGCAGCCGTCGGCGATCGTGGTGCTCGCCGACTTCGCCGAGCCGCAGCAGGCAGGCGCCCTCGTCCTCGGCTCGGTGGGCTTCCTCCCCGCCGAGGTCGATCCGGACGAGATCGGCGAGCTTCTGCAGGCGAGGGTCTTCGCCGGCTACGCGGGGTGGGGCCCCGGGCAGCTCGACGGCGAGCTCGGAGACGGGTCGTGGATCGTCGAGCCGGCTCTCCCGGAGGACGTCTTCACCACCGATCCGGACGAGCTCTGGAGCATCGTCCTCCGGCGCAAGGGCGGCCCGTTCGAGGTCCTCGCGCTCATGCCGCCCGACCCGGCGCTCAACTGACGCCTCCGTGAGCGGGATCGGCGCGACCGTCTCGGGCCTCTCGCGCGCCGCGATCCTGCGCGCGGCCTCGAGCGGCCGCCTCCAACGTCTCGTGCAGGGTCACGGGATGCGACTGGGCGCCGGGCGCTTCGTCGCGGGCGTGACGCTGGACGAGTGCGTCGCGGTGCTCCGTCGGCTCGACGAGGCCGGCTTCCACTCGAACACGACGCTGCTCGGCGAGGCGATCCCGACCCCCGAGGGCGCGACGGCCGTCGTCGAGGAGTACGAGCGCATCCTCGATCGGCTGGCCGCCGAGCGCCTGCGCGCGAACGTCGCGCTCAAGCTCACGCACCTGGGCCTGACGTTCGACGAGGAGACCGCCTCCGAGAACCTCGAGCGCGTCCTCGCCCACGCCGCGCGGCTTCGGTGGTTCGTCCGCATCGACATGGAGCAGTCGGCGTACGTCGAGGCGACGCTCCGGATCTTCGAGCGCGCGCGGGCGACGTACTCGAACGTCGGCGTCGCGCTGCAGTCCTACCTCTACCGCACCGAGGACGACCTCGAGCGCCTGCTGCCCCTCGAGCCGAACGTCCGCATCGTCAAGGGCGCGTACCTCGAGCCCGCGTCGATCGCCTACCCGGACAAGAGCGACGTCGACGCCGCGTACCTCCGGCTCGTCGAGCGCGGCCTCCGCGGGGGCGCGTACGTCGCGGTCGCGACGCACGACGAGCGGATCATCCGGCACGTGCAGGGCTTCGCGGAGCGCGAGCGGATCGGCCGCGACCGGTTCGAGTTCCAGATGCTCTACGGCGTCCGGCCCGCGCTCCAGCGAGACGCTCCTGGCGCAGGGTCACAAGGTTCTCGTCGCGACGCCGTTCGGCCCGGACTGGTACCCCTACCTGATGCGCCGGCTCGCCGAGCGGCCCGCGAACCTCCTCTTCTTCCTGCGCAGCCTCGTCGCGCGCTGACGGCCCGGACCGGGTAGAAACACGACGTGCCGACGGAGCTTCCCGCCCGGTCCGACGTCGTCGTCGTGGGCGGCGGCGCGATCGGCACGAGCATCGCGTTCCACCTCGCGGAGGCCGGCGTCGACGTGACGCTCCTCGAGCGCGACGCGCTCTCTGCCGGATCGACGAGCCGGGCGGCGGGTGGCATCCGCGCGCAGTTCTCGGATCCGCTGAACATCGCGATCGGGATGCGCAGCATCGAGGCTTTCACCCGCTTCGCGGACCGGCCGGGCGGCGAGATCGACTTCCGGCAGGTCGGCTACCTCTTCCTCCTCGACCGCGCGGACGACGTGGCCGTGTTCGAGGAGAGCGTGCGCCTGCAGAACGAGCTCGGCGTGCCGAGCCGCGTCGTCGACGCCGCGGAGGCCGGCGCACTCTCGCCGCTCGCGGGCTGGACGGCGTCCTCGCGGCGACCTTCTGCCCCGTCGACGGGCATGCGAGCCCGGAGGCGGTCGCCCAGGGGTACGCGGCGGCGGCACGGACGCACGGCGCGAGCGTGGTGACGGGCTGCTCCGCGACAGCGATCGAGGTCGAGGGCGGAGCCGTCCGTGCGGTCACGACGGATGCAGGGTCGATCGGTGCCCAGACGGTCGTCGTCGCGGCAGGTGTCTGGTCGCCGACGCTGACGCGGACGGCGGGCTTCGACCTCCCGGTCGAGCCGATCTTCCGCGAGGTCGTCACGACGGCTCCCGTCGACGAGCTCCCCGACAGCATCCCGCTGACCGTCGACTTCACGACGGGCTTCTACTTCCACCGCGAGGGCCCGGGCCTCCTCATCGGGATGGCGGATCGAGACCAGCCTCCGGGCTTCGACGCCCCCACCGACCCGGAGTGGCTCGAGCACGTGACCGAGGTCGCCGCGCGTCGTGCGCCTGTGTTCCTCGAGATGGGCCTCGCGCACGGCTGGAAGGGCTACTACGAGGTCACGCCCGACCACAACGGGCTCGTCGGCGAGGCGGCCGCTCCCGCGCGGCTCTTCTACGCCACGGGCTTCTCGGGGCACGGCTTCATGCAGGCGCCTGCGGTCGGCGAGATCGTCCGCGACCTGGTCCTCGGGAACGAGCCGTTCGTCGACGTGACGCCACTGGCGGTCGAGCGGTTCGCGCACGACGCCCTGCGCCCCGAGCACAACGTCATCTGAGGCTGCCCGCTCGCGCGGGCGGCGCTACTCGACGCGCTCGATCGTCTCGCTCTTGAGGTTGCCCTCCATGATCACGAACCCGATCAGATCCACGGACCACGGGTACGTCGCCTTGACCGTGACGTCGCCGCCCTGGGCCCAGGTCGCCGTCGCGTCTGCCGGGTTGTACGGGGTGACGGTGATCACGAGCCTGTCCTTGTTGAGCGAATGGGCGGCCGCCTTGACGCGGTTGGTCGTCACGCCGACCGGGTCGGGCAACGTGCGGCTGACGGCTGCCTGGCGCGCGCCGACCCGCACCGCGTCCGTGAGCGTCAGGTAGTTGTTGAAGACGATCCCGAACTGGATGATGCCGAGCAGCACCAGGAGGAGCAGGGGCAGGATGATGGCGAACTCCACCATCGCCTGGCCCTCCTGCCTTCTTCATACGACGCCGCATCCGCATCCCTCGTTCCTCCCTCTGCTAGACCGCGTTGTCGTCGATCAGCCGCGCCGCCGGCTTCGCGAGGTCCGCCGCGATGCGCGTGAAGATGAGGTTGAGCGAGCCGGGGTCGGGCTTGTTGTAGAAGTTCCCGTACGGGTTCGGCCCCGGCGTCGGGGTCGCCATCGCGCGCATCATGTCGAAGGCCGTGCAGCCCCACGACCCGCACTGCTCGTAGTTCGCCGGCGTGCTTGCACGCTGGTGCCCGTTGGCGTCCGGACTCAGGCAGCGCTCCCACGCTCCGGTGCCGGCGTCGAGGTCGTAGCCGATCGTGTACACGATCGTCGCCCCGGTCCTTGAGTCGCTGGGCGGACTCGACGGCGCTCCCGCACGGGACGCGCCTGGCTGGTCGGGTTGTTCGTCCAGTGGTTCGTCGCGACGTTCATCGGCGTGGAGTTCGCCGCGCCGTCCCCGAGGATGATGATGACGTCCTGGACGTTCCCGCGGCCGTGGTAGTCGAGCTCGCGCTGAGCCTCCTCGATGGCGAGCGCGTACGTCGTGCTTCCCTCGGCGCCGGCGCAGCCGATGCGCTGGATGAGGTCGGACTGCGGGTTCTCCTCCCACTGGGCCGATCTGGGTGTTGAAGCGCTGGTAGTTGTTCTCGAGCGAGGCGACCGTGTACAGCGAGGGCGTTGCGCCGCTCGGGTGCACGGTCCACTGCGGCCAGCCGGCGTTGGGCCCCCCGAAGTGGGCGACGTCCGGCCAGTAGGCGTCGATCCCGTAGAACCGCCCGTTGATGTTCTCGAGCGGCCCGCCCGACACGTTGGGGTTGTTGCTGGTCCCCGTCCAGGGCAGGTACCCGTTCGGGCTCGGGCACGACGTGCGCCAGCTCGCGTCGAGCACGGGCGGCGTGAGCGCGAGGCCGACGTAGTCGAGGCTCGGGTCCATGAAGCTGAGGAATGTCCTCATCCCGTTCTTCGCGTTCGTGAGGTCGGGGCACAGCGGTCGCTCGTAGCCTCCGCTGCCGGTGCGGCACATCGAGCCCGTGCGGTCGATGACGAGCATGATGTCGAGCGGCTTCGACGTACACGGTGAGCACGCGGTCGCCTGCGCTCGCACCTTGAGCTTGTTGATCCCGATGATCCGCGCGAACGACATGCCGACGTCCGACGACGCCTTGACGTTCAGCGCGTTGTAGTTCGCGAAGCCGGCGCGACACCCGGGAGCGCTCTGGAGGCAGCGCGTGTTGACCGTGACGGACACCTCGGTGCCGGTCTTGACCTCGTTCTTCCCTCCCGTTCCGGGACCATAGGCGTGCGCGACCAGGATGGACTCCGAGGGGTCGGGGAGGTGCTGCGCTCCTGCGAGCGCGGCAGCGTCGACGCTCGCCTGCAGCTGACGCTGGACGAGGTACGCCCTCCCTATGTCGACGACGAGGGCGGTCATGACCAGAACGATGGTCAGGAACAGAGCGGTGAAAGATGAGAACCTGCCCTGATTCGTCGTCTTTCACTCGCGCGCTCAAACGGTGCACTGGGTCCTCCGGGAGACGGGCATTAAGGTGCCTCAACGCACTCAACGGTCGAAATGCCGCCTGAGCAATCCCTCGTTAGAGCTATCTCGTTCGCTGCCGCCGAATGACCCCTTCCACTGACACCGTCGTCTTCGTCCCCGCGTGGAACGAGGAAGCCAATCTGCCCGCCGTCCTCGACGAGATCGCGTCGCGGCTCCCTGACGTCGACGTCCTCGTCGTCGACGACGGATCGACCGACCGGACGGCCGAGCTGGCCGCGCAGCACGGCGCCGAGGTGCTGTCATTCGGCGCGAACAGAGGGCTCCGCGCCGGCATCGCCGCGGGGTACGGCCATGCACGCGACCGCGGCTACGCCTACGCCGGCAGGGTCGACGCCGACGGCCAGCATCCGGTCGACGAGCTCGCGAAGCTGCTGGCGCTCGTCCAGGCGGGTGACGCCGACGTCGCCGTCGGGTCGCGCTTCGTCTCCGGCGACGGCTACGAGGCCCGACGCTACGAACCGAGCCCGAGTCGTCGCTTCGGGACAGCCGTCCTGCGCCGTGCGATGCGCGCTGCCCTGGGCCACGCGTTCCACGACGCGACGAGCGGGATGTACGCGGTGAACGCGAAGGCGATGCCGATCCTCGCCGAGCCCTACGACAGCGGCGCGCCCGAGGTGGAGTCGCTCCTGCGGCTCCGTGAGGCGGGGCTCCGCGTCTCCGAGGTGCCGGTGCACATGCGCGAGCGGGCCAGCGGCGAGTCGAAGCTGCGCGGCCGTCGTGCGGTCGAGCTCGTGCTGACGGTTGCCGGGACGCTGCTCCTCTACGGCGTCTGGCGGCGCGCGCGGCGGTGAGCATGAGGCTCGTCGCCGTCCTCGGCTACTCCGACCGGTCGACGGAAGAGCTCCACGCGGTGTGCGCGTCGCGGTTGGAGCGTGCCGCGGACGAGATCCGGCCGGGTGACACGGTCCTGCTGTCGGGCTGGGCCCGCGCGAGACGGCCTCGCTCAGAGGCGCGCCTCATGGAGCAGGCCTGGAGCGGCCGGTCGGCCCGCGTCGTGCTCGACGAGGGCGCGCGGACGACCCAGGGCAACGCACTGCGAGCTGCAGCCGCCGCGTCCGAGCTCGGCGTCGACGAGGTCGTGGTCGTGACCTCGGGCTGGCATGCGCGCCGCGCCGGCGCGCTCGTTCGGGGCGCGCTGCGCGGGTCGGGTCGCACCGTCACCGTCGTGTCAACGGTTGATCGCGGGACGCGCCGCGCGCGGCTCCGCGAGCTCGCCTGCTGGCCCGCCGTCCCCTTCCAGATCGCACGCAGCGCTCGGAATCGCTAGCGTCCAGCCCATGAGGGCTTCGATCGCGCTGCTGGCACTCGTCGCGTCGCTCGCCCTCGTCGCGGTCGGCTGCGGCGGGGACGACGAGGCGTCCGACGATCCCACCGTCGCGTGGGCCGACGAGCTTCTGTGGCTCGGTCGAGACGCTGAGGAGCGAGCTCGAGAGCATCGGCGAGTCGCTTCAGCGATCCCTCGTCGCTCTCGATCGACTCGCTGCAGCAGGCCGCCGAGGATGCGAGCGCCGCGACGGACACGTTCGTCCAGGACGTGCAGGATCTCGGGGGTCCCGAAATCGAGGCCGGCAGTGAGATCGAGGCCTCGGTCCAGACGCTCACCGACACGATCGAGAGAGAGAAGGCCGAGGTCGAGGCCGTCATCGACGGCGCCGAGGGCGTCACGGGCATCCGTCGGCCGTCAGCACGATCGCGACGTCGGTGTCGACCATGGTCAGCAGCTTCCAGTCGGTGCTCACGGAGATCGGGCAGGCGGACGCGAGCGGAGAGCTCGAGACCGCCTTCCAGCAGGCCGACTCGTGCGACGAGATCTCGAGCTCGAGCTAGACCGGCCGCTCAGCGGGCACTGACGGTGTCGCCTACGTCGGCGATCGCGCGCAGCGCCTGACCGAGCGCGATCGGCACGGTCGCGAGGAAGATCGTCAGCGGGCCGCCGATCAGAAGCACGCCGATCGTGGGCCAGAAGCCGTCGACCTCGAACGCCCAGACGATCGTCCCGATCGCGGCGAGGATTACGCTGATCCCACCGAAGATTCCGAGCACGGCCGCCCACAGTCGCAGGGTCCCGTAGTTCGTCACGCTCACCTCCACGTCGGCATCCGAATCTGCGCGAGTCTACGCCAGAGTCCGCGCGGATCCCGTGCGCTAGGCCAGCAGCGCACGAACCGTGTCGATCGTGTCCGCATCCTCGGCTCGCTTGTCGGGTCGGTAGCCCTTGACCCGCGCGAAGCGTAGGGCGACGCCGCCTGGGTAGCGCGTGCTTCCCTGGACTCCGTCGAACGCGATCTCCACGACGAGCTCGGGCCTGACGTGGACGACGTGCGCGCTCCGCTCGGTCGCGAGCTCGAGGAGCCGCTCTGTCTGCCACGCGAGGAGCTCGTCCGTCATGCCCTTGAACGTCTTGCCGAGCATGACGAACCCACCATCCCGGGTCACGCGCCCCGAGATGGAGGTTCGAGAGCTTTCCCTGCCGGCGGCCGTGCCCCCACTCGGCGGCGAGCACGACGAGGTCGAGCGTGTGAGCCACCTTGACCTTGATCCAGCCGGCACCGCGCCGACCGGCCTCGTACGGCGCCGTCTAGCGACTTCACCATGACGCCCTCGTGCCCGAGCGCGAGCGTGTCTTCGAGGAAACGTGCGGCTTCGGACGGCTCCGACGTCTCGATGCGCCGTACCACGAGCTCGGCCGGCAACGCCCGGGCGAGCGCCTCCAGCCGCTCACCTGCCGGCCGGTCGAGGAAGTCCTCGCCGTCGAGGTGCAGGAGATCGAAGAAGAACGCGGACAGCGGCATCGTCTCGCGCAGCTCGCCGACGTTCGCCGAGCTGCCGATACGGCTCATGGTCTCCTGGAACGGGCGCGGCCGTCCGCCTGGGCCGAGGGCGATCGCCTCACCGTCGAGGATGACCGCCGCCGCCGACAGCGCACGGATCGTCTCGACGATCTCGGGCATCCGGTCGGTGACGTCGGCGAGGTTGCGCGTAAACGCACGCACCTCGTCGCCCCGGCGGTGGACCTGGATCCGCGCCCCGTCGAGCTTCCACTCGACCGACGCGGGTGAGATCCGCCGGAGCGCGTCGTCCACGGTCTCGGCGGTCTGCGCGAGCATCGGCTGGACGGGCCGCAGCACGTCGAGACGGAAACGGCGCAGCGCCTCCGCGC
This sequence comes from uncultured Actinomycetes bacterium, assembly GCA_963770595.1. GTDB lineage: Bacteria > Actinomycetota > Thermoleophilia > Gaiellales > Gaiellaceae > GMQP-bins7. The sequence goes on from CAVYQG010000001.1 coordinate 730,698, forward strand.
CCTCGACGAGTGCGGCCACCGCTACGACGGGCAGGTCGCCGGCGAGCATCGCCGCCCGCCTGATCTCGGCAACAGGGATGTGCGAGGCCTTTGCGACCGCGTCGACCATCACGCCCTCGAGGGCACCCTGCCGGAGCTCGCCGAGAAGCAGCCCTGACGAGGAAGCGCTGCTCTCGCTCCGTCGCACGACCGAGCAACGCCGTGAGCTCGTCGCGCCGCCGCGCCTGCGAGCCCGGCCCCGAGAGCCCGGAGATCCGCGTGGCCGCCGCGTCGACCTCGAGCAGCTCGACAGTCGGAGGCTCCGGCGCGGGAGCGGGGAGCTCGCGAAGCGCCGCCCAGCCGACGCCGATCGTCCCCTGCGGCAGGAAACCCGACAGATAGGAGGCCGCGACGGCCACTTCGTCCTCACTCGCCTGCTCCAGGCATCCCGCAAGCCGCGCGACTTTTGCGAGGCGGGACGAGGTGGACGCGACGTCTTCCGATGTCGCCGCGATCTCGTCGAGGAGCATCTCGTTACTCTGACGAAGGCGGCACGGGCTACGGCGTCGTGAACGAGATCAGCTCCTCACGGTCCTTTCCACCGGAGATCGCGAGCGCGAGAACGAGGCCGACGCCGCGCGCGTAGAACTTGTGCTCGAGGACGTCGGGCTGGAGCGGCGTGAAGTCCTTCGTCATGAGGACGCCCCGGTACGACCCGAACGGGACCTCGACCCACTCGTCCAGGCTGAGGACCTCGGCGGCGTCCTCCGCCTCGCCGGCGAGGTACTCCTGTCGATACGCGAGGCCGACCTCGGGCTCGGCCGGCATCAGGATCCCGGGCTGTCCGCCGTCGACGCCGGCTTCCCACGAGCCCGCGGTCGTGGTCACCGTGCCGCCCTCGAACTCCTTCGTCTCCTCGCCGAGATACCACACGTTCCCGTCCTCGTCCTGCGCATACCAGTCGTATGTGTCTTCGACGAGGCCGCCGTCCTCGGTCACGACGTCGTGGACGACCCGGGCCTCGATGCCCATGATCTGCCGCGTCTCGTCGAGCACCGTGACCTCGACCCGCTGCTCGCCCCCCTCGCCGTCGGTCTCGCGGTAGACCCAGCTCGCACCGACGCGGAGCGGCATCCACCGGTTCGTGATCTCGGACGTGAAGTCCGCCGGATCGAGCTCGACGGGCTCGGCGCCCTGCGGCAGGCTCGTATCGGATCCGCCACAGCCCGCCAGGGTCACGAGCAGGACGACGATGACGGTCGCACTGCGGAAGTACATGGCTCTCCTCTCGTCCGGCCGAGCGTACGAGCGTCAGCTGAGAAGGCTGATGAGCGTCCGCTTGCGCATTTGGCGAATCCATTCGGGCGGACGTGGCAGCGATGCCGCCGCGCCTCAGATCTCCGCGAGCGCAGCGAGGTCCATCTCGTCCAGCGCCCAACCCGTCGCAGCGGCGTTCGCGCGAGCCTGCTCCGGCTTCGTCGCACCGGCGATGATCGACGTGATCCCGGGCGTTGAAGCGAGCGCCGACATCGCCAGCTCGAGCGCCGTGTGACCGTGCTCGTCGGCGAAGCGCGCGAGCGCTTCGGCGCGCGCCATCCGCTCGTCCGGGATGTCGCGCCCGAAGAGACGACTCCCCTCCGGCGCCGGCTCGCCGCGCCTGTACTTCCCCGTCAGCAGCCCGCTCGCCAGCGGGAAGTAGGGCACGTACCCGATCCCGAGCTGGCGGCAGAGCGGAAGCACGTCGGCGTCGTCGGCTCGCTCCAACAGGCTGTACTCGTTCTGCAGCACGGTGAAGCGCGCCGTCCCCAGCTCGTGCGCCACCCGGTCGGCCTCTTCGAGCTGCTCCTTCGAGAAGTTCGAGCAACCGATGGCGCGCACCTTTCCTGCGCGAACGAGCTCGTCGAGAGCCTGGAGCGTCTCGCCGATGGGCGTGTCGGCGTCGGGCTGGTGCAGGTAGTAGAGGTCGACGTAGTCGGTGCGGAGGCGCTCGAGCGACCCGGCCAGCGCAGCGTGCGGGTCGCCCGCCGCACCGCTGCCGCGCCCCGGCGCCCACCCGAACTTCGTCGCGAGGGCGACAGCGTCGCGGCGGCCCTCGAGGATCTCGCCGAGCATGCGCTCGCTACCCCCTCCGCCGCCGTACACCTCGGCCGTGTCGAAGAAGGTGATGCCTGCATCGAGCGCCGCTTCGACGACGGCACGCGTCTCCTCGAGCTCGACCCGTGTGCCGAAGTTGTTGCAGCCGAGGCCGACGCGCGAGACACGCAGGCCGCTCGAGCCGAGGTCGATCATCTCCACGAGCGCAACGCTAGCTACCGTGCGGGCGCCCCAGGCGGAAGGAACCGTTTCGCCCGGCCCCGGGAATGCAGCGCGGCACCCGGTCGTTTAGAATCACTGTCGCGTGCAGGAGCTCCGGCGAGGCCTCGGGCCTCGACCAGCGAGCCCCGGTGCGCTGCAGGTTCCGACGAGAAGGAGCATCGAACGTGAAGGGCAATCACCCCGAGCTGGTCACCGCGAGCGCGCGCTGCACGACGTGCGGCACGGAGTTCGCGACCCGCTCCACCCGATCCGAGCTGGTGTTCGACACCTGCTCAAACTGCCACCCCGCCTACACGGGCGTCGAGCGCGCTGTCTCGCAGGGGACGCGCACCGACCGCTTCGAGCGCCGCCGGGCGCTCGCCGAGACACGCTGAGAGGAGACCGGAGATAGACACCATCACTCACATCGAACTGACCCCGTTCCTCGAGGATGCCGAGGATCTCGGAGTCGTCGACACCGCCGCGCTCGATGCGCTGGCGCTCGAGCACGAGCTCGACGACGACGAGCTCGCCGCGCTGCGCGCGGAGCTCGAAGCACGCGGTGTCGAGATAGTCACCGAAGAGCGCCCCGGCGAGCCCGCTTGGCGCGAGCCGCGCGTCGACACGCACACCGTCACGACGACGGACTCGCTGACGCTGTTCATGAACGAGATCGGCCGTCACGAGCTCCTGACCGCAGCCGAGGAGGTCGAGCTCGCGAAGCGCGTCGAGCGCGGCGACCTCGCCGCGAAGGAGCGCATGATCAACTCGAACCTGCGCCTGGTCGTGTCCATCGCCAAGCGCTACCAGGGTCACGGGCTGACGCTCGGCGACCTCATCCAGGAGGGCGTCATCGGCCTGAATCGCGCGGTCGAGAAGTTCGACTGGCGCAAGGGGTTCAAGTTCTCGACCTACGCGACCTGGTGGATCCGCCAGGCCTGCCAGCGCGCAATCTCGAACCAGTCGCGGACGATCCGTGTCCCCGCGCACGTCCACGAGCGACGCGGCAAGCTCACGCGCGTCCAGCGCCGCTTCGTGACCGAGCACGGCCGCGACGCGACACACGAGGAGCTGGCGGCCCTGTCCGGCCTCGAGCTCCAGCACGTCGAGGAGGCGCTCGGCGCCGTCGAGGCGTCCGTGTCGCTCAACCAGGCCGTCGGCGACGACCGCGACGGCGAGCTCGGCGACCTCTTCGCGGACGACAGCGCCGTCGATCCGGCGGAGGAGGCCGGCGATTCGATCCGCCGCGACGCCGTACGGACCGTGCTCAGCGAGCTCCCCGAGCTCGAGCGGCGCGTGGTCGAGCTCCGCTTCGGGCTCGGCGGCGGCGAGCAGCACTCGCTCGACGCGATCGAGAAGGAGCTCGGCATCTCGCGCGAGCAGGTTCGCAAGCTCGAGCGCAAGGCGTTCACGCGACTCGAGTTCGAGCTCAAGGACGTCGTCGACGCGACGACGGACGAGCTCGCCGACTCGGCCTAGTCACACGTCCGAGCAGGCCGCCCGGCACGGGCGGTCTGCGTCAGTCGAGCGGCCGCAGCACCGAGTACCGAGCGGCGGCGAAGTCGCCGTTCCGGCCGAGCTCCTCGAGCCGCAGCTCGAGCCTGCGCGGCAGCAGCGGCGCGCCGCCGCCCAGGGTCACCGGCGCGATGTACACGATGACCTCGTCGAGCAGCCCGGCGTCGGCGAACTGCCCTGCGAGGTCTCCCCCGCCGACGATCCACATGTTCCGGTCACCGGCCGCCCGAGTCATCTCCACATGCACGGTCGCGACGTCTGCGCTCGTGAGCTCGATCTGCGCTCCGGGAACGACCTGCAGCTGTCGGTGCGTGAACACCCAGCACGGGATGTCGTACGGCCACTTCCGGTCCGCGGGATCCTTGCCCGCGAGCTCGTGCTCGAGGACCCACTCGTACGTCGTCGACCCCATCGCGAGGGCGCCGACGCCCGCGAAGAACTCCGCGTAGTTGAGGAGGCCGGCACGATCCTGGTCGCGCGTGAAGAGCCACTCGAGCGAATGGTTCTCGTCGGCGATGTAGCCGTCGAGCGTGGTCGCCGTGTAGTACTGCGTGAGGGCCACGATTCGCCCACTCCCTTCGCTCCGCACTTCCGCGTCGGCCAAGCGAAAAGCCCCGTTTCCGGGGCTTTTCTAGTAGCGGGGGCAGGATTTGAACCTGCGACCTCCGGGTTATGAGCCCGGCGAGCTACCTGACTGCTCCACCCCGCGCCGTGAGCCCGAGTATAGCCGCTCTGCCGCGGCCTGGACATTGACGCGCCCCGCGCCGTAGGTGGCCAGGTAGCCGGTCGCGAGCGGAGGTCGCCACTCGGGAATGCCGACCTCGACGACCACCGCGTCGGGCGCCACCTCGAGCAGCGACGCGATCGCTGCGCGCTCCCACTCGTGGCGATGCGCGTCTCGGGCGATGACCACGACCTGACGCCCGTGAGCCTCCGCGAGGGCAGGCTCGACGACCTCCGTCGCGAGCCGGACGACGCGGGCACCCGGCACCACCTCCGCGAACCAGTCGGCCGGCCCCTCGGGCAGCGGCCCCGCGGCCATGCTCGGCTCGGGCGCGAGCTCCACGACGAGCGGTGGGCGAGCCGCGTCGACGTCTCCGTGGGCCCGGAGCGCACGCCTCGCGGCCTCGGCGCCCAGCTCGCGCTGTGCAGCAACCGGGGCTCCGGCCGGCGAGGTCGCGCGCATCGCGGTGCGCCCGACGCGCGCAGCGGCTTCCGCGAGCCGCGCCTCCGAAAGCCGACCCGAGCGAACCGCGTCGACGACTGCGCCGCGGACACTCTCGACGGACTCGTCGAAGAGGTCGTGACCGAGGCAGAGCGCGTCTGCGCCGGCGACGAGCGCTCGCACCGCGCCTTCCTCGACACCGACCCCGTCGCTGATCGCGCGCATCTCGAGCGCGTCGGTCATGACGAGCCCGTCGAAGCGAAGCTCCAAGCGCAGCAGGTCGTGGAGGACGTCACGGCTCATCGTCGCCGGGGCCTCGCCGAGCGAGCGCACCACGATGTGCGCCGTCATGACCGCGGCCACTCCCGCCTCGACAGCCGCCCGGAACGGGAGCAGCGCGGCAGGCTCGAGCGCATCGACCACCGGGAGCGCGAGGTGCGAGTCGACGTCGGTGTCGCCGTGCCCCGGAAAGTGCTTCGCGCACGCGGCGACGCCGACGCGCTGAAGGCCGCGCACGAAGGCGGCCACGTGCCGCGCGACGAGCTCGCCGCTCGAGCCGAACGACCGGATCCCGATGACCGGGTTACGGGGGTTCGTGTTGACGTCGGCAACGGGGGCCAGGTCGAGGTTCACGCCGACGTCCACGACGTCGCAGCCGATCGCCGCCGCGACCTCCTCGGTCAGCGCCACGTCGTCGACCGCCCCGAGTGCCGCATTGCCCGGATACGAGCTCCCGCGCGCGACCTCGAGCCGGGTGACGTCGCCGCCCTCCTCGTCGATCGCGATCAGGAGGTCGTCGCGCTCGGCGCGCAACGTTTCCGTCAGCGCGCGCAGCTGCTCCGGGCTCTCGACGTTCCACCCGAAGAGGACGACGCCGCCGAGGCCCTCGCCGATCCGGCGGCGCACCCAGTCCGGCGCGACGGGCCCCTCGAACCCAGGGAAGATGCAGGCCGTGGCGAGCCGCTCGAGCGCTGCGCTCCTGGCTCGGCTCATCCCTTGACCGCGCCGGCCGTGAGCCCGAACGCGATCTTCCGTTGGACGAGGAGGAAGAAGATCACGACCGGGATCGCGGTCAGCGTCGAGGCTGCCATCAGCGCGCCCCAGTCGGTATTTCGGCTCGTCCCCGAGAAGTACGACAGCCAGATCGTCAGCGTGTGATTCGACTGGTCGCTCAGGATCACGTTGGCGAAGATGAACTCGTTCCAGACGGTGATGAACACGAACACCGACGTCGCCACGAGGCCGGGCGCCACCAGCGGCAGGAGGATCCGGAAGAACGCGCCGAGGCGACTCGAGCCGTCGACCATCGCGGCCTCCTCGAGCTCGCGCGGGACGCCGAGGATGAAGCCGCGGAGCGTCCACACGGCGAACGGCAGCAGGAACGTCATGTAGGTCACGATCACGCCCGCCAGCGCGCCGGCCGGAAGCGGGTCCTGCTGATCCGTCAGCCCGTACCGCACGAGCACGATGTACAGCGGGATCACGAGCCCGACCTGGGGCAGCATGAGGATCCCGATCATGAGCACGATGAAGAGCTTGCGACCGGTGAAGTGGTACTTCGCGAGCGCGACAGCGGCGACGAAGGCGAGCACCATCGAGAGAACCAGGGTGATGGCGACGATCGTGAGGCTGTTCTTGACACCGTCCCAGAAGCCCGGGTGCAGCACCGAGTCGACGCCGTCGCGGAAGTGGTCGAGCGTGGGGCTCCCCGAGAACCATGTCGGCGTCAGGCTGTTGATCTCCACGTCCGGCTTGAACGCCGTCGAGACCATCCAGAACACCGGGAAGATCACGATCGCGAACACCACGAGCCCGAGCAGGTTCCAGCCGATCCGTGCGAGACGCCGGCGGCGCCGGCGTCGAGCTGCTGGCGGCCGCGGTGCCGGGACCGACGACGACGGGACGACGACGCTCACCGAACGTCCCCGGCGCGGACCATCTGGCGGATGTAGACGACGCTCAGCGCCGCCACCATCACGACCATCAGCAGCGAAATCGTGGCGCCGCGCCCGTAGTCGGAGTGCGCGTAGCCCTCGATGAACACGTAGACGCCCATGAGGTAGTTCGTCGAGTCGACGTGCGAGGCGCCGATCAGGAGGTACGGCTGCGCGAAGACGCCGAAGTCCCAGATGATCGAGAGGCTCGTGAGGATCAGCAGGATCGGCTTCAGGACCGGGAAGGTCACGTCGCGGAAGACGCGGAACGGGCTCGCCCCGTCGATCTCCGCGGCCTCGACGAGCTCGCGAGGCACCTGCGCGAGCCCCGCGTACACCGTGATGGCGACGAACGGGATCGCGCCCCAGACCATGAGCAGCGTCACCATCGCGAGCTTCGAGAACGTGGTCGCGTAAAAGTCGTGCTGCGCGTCGACCAGGTGGAGCTGCGAGAGGACGTAGTTGAGGACGCCGTTCTGGAAGTTCGTCATCCAGTACCAGACCTGCACGGCGACGACGACCGGGGTCGCCCAGGCCAGGACGAGAGCCGTCGTCACGAGGACCCGGACGACGGCGCCCACCCGTGCGAGCAGCAGCGCGATCAGCGTCCCCAGCACGATCGTCAGCCCGACGTTCGCTGCGGTGAACAGCACCGTCCGGAGGAGGGTGTCCCAGAAGACGGGGTCGCGCAGCACCGACTGGTAGTTGTCGAGCCCGATCCACACTCCCTGGCGCTGGATCAGCTCGGGGAGCCCGTACTGCTGGAAGGAGAGCGTCACCAGCTTGTAGAGCGGATAGCCGAGCACCGCCCCCATCACGACGACGATCGGCAGGATGAGGACGTAGGGGACGGACGCGCGCGACGCCCGTGTCCACGAGATCGGCGGTCGCTGCCGGGGCAAGGGGGAAGTGCCCTCGGCAGCGACCGCCGCTTCGTTCGGGACTTGGCTACTCAACGAGATCCGCGTCCCCGTTCTGGCGTGCTAGCGCTGATTCAGCGTGAAGCCGATGTTGTCGCTCGCCACCTCGGCGGCCTGCTTGATCGTCATCTTGTTGGTCAGGATCCGGGCGAGCATGGTGCGGAGGATATTCCCGTTCTCCACGTTCACCCAGTTCTTCGCCTGAGGCACGAACCAGCTGCGGCGAGCCGCCCGCTCGTTGACGCTCGTCCCGAGGAGGCTCGTCGTGTTCGGGATGTTGCCCTTCCCCCTGAGCGCGGTCATCGACGAGTTGTCGGTGAAGGCCCTGATCCACGCGGCGGCCGCGTCCTTCTGACCGCGGACGGGGATCGCGAGGTCCGAGCCACCGAGGAAGCCGGGGATCGGCTGGCCCTTGGTGCGACTCGGCATCACGAACTGCTGGGTCACGCCCTTGTAGTCGCCGACGCAGCAGCTGAACCAGCCCGCGCCGTACATCGACGCCGCGTTCCCCTGCGCGTACACGTCGTACGGCTGGGGGCGCGCCTCGTCCGTCGTCTTCGACGCGCGTGAGGCCGCATTGAAGAAGCGCTTGTACGCGGCCAGTCCGGCGAGCGCCGCGGGCCGGTCGAGCGTTCCGACCCACTGGCCCTTGCGGGTGGTCGCGATCTTGCCGCCGTGGTCATAGACGAAGCTCATCGCGACGTACCAGTCCGTCCCGGCGATGTAGACGGGTGAGAAGCCCTTCCCGCTGTTCCTGGCAGCGAGCTTCCGCGCGCCGGCGATGAACTCGGCCTGGCTCGTCGGGATCCTGACCCCGGCGCGCCTGAACAAGTCCGTGCGGTACGTCACGACCCGCGAGCCCGCGTAGTAGGGGACCCCGTACGTCTTTCCGCCGAACCGGCCCGACGCTGCGAGCCCGGCGAGCCACGTGCTCTGGTTCGGGAACGAGATCCCGCTGAGATCCTGGAAGGCTCCGGCGGCCATGTACTTCGTCATCTCGGTGTTCCCCATCTCGATGACGTCCGGCGCGTTCCCGCCGGCGAGTGCTGCGTCGAAGAGCTGGAGGTGGTTCCCCCAGGTCTTGTACTGGACGTCGACGTCCCAGCCCGGGTTCTGACTCTTGAACTGGGCAGTCGCGGCAGCCACGACCTCGGGCCAGCCGGATTGAGCGTCGACCTGGAGCCATACCGTAAGCGTGTCGGCGGCGCTGCCGCCCGATGCCCCTGTCGCACCGACGCTCGCGACAGCGAGCGCGGCAACCAGCGCGGCCAGGGCGAAATGACGTCGGTTCATGCGCATCTCCCGCGGCATCTGGACGTCGCCCATCGGGTCAGATCCCCGCGTGGCAGCTCACGGCGGGCGTCCAGTGGTTTGTACCAATCTGCCACCACGCAGGAGGCTCCCACATCTCCGCCGCCGTGTCAAGCCTTGGTTCGATCGCGGCGCTGTGCCTCAATCGCGTGCTACGAGCCGAATCCCGGCGTTCACCTCGGCAGAGCGACCGCCGCCAATGTGGTAAGTACCAGCGCCGGAGGGTCAGCTCAGACGGCCGTCGACCTGGGCCAGATCACGCGGTCGGCGCCGTCGCCGCTCCTGATGCGGCCGTGAGAGCGACGTGACGAGGCGGTACCGGTCGCCGCGATAGATCGACTCGACGAACTCGACCGTCTCGCCCGCCTCCGAGTGCGTGATGCGCTCGAACCGGAACGCCGGAGAGTGGAGCGGCACGCCGAGCGCGGTCGACTCCTCCTCGTCGGTGACCGTCGGCTCGATCGTCTGCGTGCCGCCGACGATGACGATGCCGTAGCGGTCGCGCAGCAGCTCGTAGAACGAGAGCTCCTCGAGATCGCCGGCGCTCAGGTCGGGGACGTGGCGCTCGCGAACGTGAATCGTCTCGATGGCCATGCTCTCGCCGTCCGCGAGGCGCAGGCGGGTTGCGACGACCACCGGCTCCGACGGCGACACGTGCAGAAGCCGCCCCAGCCGCGCACCTGCCGGGGAGACGCGGAGCTCGAGCGTGCGGCTCGACGGCTGCATGCCCCGCCGGCGCATGTCGTCCGTGAACGACGTCATCGTCAGCTCCTGGGCGATCTTCGGCTCGCTGACGAACGTGCCCGCCCCGCGCCGCCGGACCAGGTATCCCTCGCGCGAGAGGTCGTCGAGCGCCGCGCGCAGTGTGAGCCGCGAGACACCGAGCTCGACGCTGAGCTGGCGCTCGGACGGGATGGCGTCGCCCACGGAGAGCTGCTCGACGAGGTCGAGGACTCGGTCGCGCGCTTCGCTCTGCTTCGTCACGAGAGGACCAATCCTAGACCACGAGCCCAAGTGGTCAATACCAACTCCACGTCAGGGTCCCACCGACGCGTGATCCTGGACGCGGCCGGCGCGCAGATCGAGAAGGCCGGCGCCGTTCACAGGATCGAAGAAGTGGAAGCGCGCAGGGTCGACTGCGACCCGTAGGGAGCCACCGACGCGCGCATCCGTTCGCGGATCGACGCGCGCGTTCACGAGCGCCGTCGAGGCGGCGACGAGCACTCCGTCCTCGCCCTCCTCCTCGAGCACCTCGCTCGAGACGGGCTTCGCGTCGACGCGGAAGAAGACGTGCGCGTCCGCTCCGAGCTCCTCGACCACGACGACCTGGACGTCGAGGACCGGCAGCTCGCCGGGGACGACGGCTGCGTCCTCGAAGCACTCCGGACGCATGCCGAGGACGACCGGGCCCTCGCGCGCCGGACGACGCAGCGGGTCGAGCGGCACGTCGTACTGCCCGAAGGTGACCCGATCACCAGAGATCGTCGCCTCCACGAGGTTCATCGCCGGCGAGCCGATGAAGCCGGCGACGAAGAGGTCGCGCGGCTGCTCGTAGAGGCGCTGCGGCACGTCGACCTGCAGGATGCGGCCGTCGCGCATCACCGCCACGCGCTGGCCGAGCGTCATCGCCTCGACCTGGTCGTGCGTCACGTAGACCGTCGTCACGCCGAGCTGCCCGTGCAGCTGCGCGAGCGAGGCGCGCATGCCGACCCGGAGCTTGGCGTCGAGGTTCGAGAGCGGCTCGTCCATCAGGAACGCCGCGGGCTGACGCACGATCGCGCGTCCCATCGCGACGCGCTGGCGTTGCCCGCCCGAGAGCTGCGCCGGCTTCCGCTCGAGGAGGTCGGACAGCCCGAGGAGCGCCGCCACCTCGTCGACGCGGCGGCGGATCTCGTCCTTCTTCGTCCGGCGCACCTTGAGGCCGTAGCCGAGGTTCTGGCGAACGCTCATGTGCGGGTAGAGCGCGTAGCTCTGGAACACCATCGCGATGTCCCGATGCCGGGGCGCGAGGTCGGTCACGTCCCGGCCGCCGATCGAGATCCGGCCCGCGGTGACGTCCTCGAGCCCGGCGATCGCGCGCAGGAGCGTCGACTTGCCGCAGCCGGAGGGGCCGACGAGGGCGACGAACTCTCCGTCGCCGATCCTGAGCGAGACGTCGTCGACCGCGGTGACGCCACCGGCGAACTCCTTCGTGACCCTCTCCAGCTCGATCTCGGCCATGCGCCGATTCTCCTCCACTCGTCGGGCTCCGCGACGTACAGGCATACCGATACCACATTCACACGACAATTGGTATTGACCACCGGCCGCCGGCGCGCATAGACTCGGACGAATGGCTCGATCTCGTAGCGACGTCGACGACGCGTCCCCCGTCGCGGGAACGTCGCTCGACGCGCTCGCGACCGAGGCCGGCGGCAACCCGGCAGCCGACTACGACCTGCTCCCGACGCGTCGGCTCGTCGCGCTCATGGCGGCCGAGGACGCCGTGGTGCCGGAGGCAGTTGGCGCAGCCGCCGCGCAGATCGCCGCGGCGGTGGACGCGATCGCGAGCCGCCTGGAGGCGGGCGGTCGCCTCGTCTACGTCGGCGCCGGCTCGTCGGGGCGGATCGCAGCCCTCGACGCATCCGAGTGCGAGACGACCTTCTCGACTCCTCCCGGGAAGGTCGTCGCACTCGTCGCGGGCGGCCTCGCGGGCCGACCGTCCGAGCAGGAGGCCGCCGAGGACGACCGCGCCGCGGGCGCCGCCGACGTCGAGGCGCTCGGCGTCGGCGACCAGGATGTCGTCGTCGGGGTCAGCGCGAGCGGTCGGACGCCGTACGTCCTCGGCGCGATCGAGGCGGCAGCGGAGCGCGGCGCGCTCACGGCCTGCGTCGTCTCCGTGGACGGGTCCGACCTCGAGCGCCTCGTCGACCGTCCGGTCGTCGTCGTCGTCGGCCCGGAGTTCCTCGCCGGGTCGACGCGGCTCAAGGCCGGGACGGCCCAGAAGCTCGTCCTCAACATGCTCTCGACCATCTCCATGATCCGGCTCGGGAAGACGTACGGGAACCTCATGGTCGACGTCGCCGCGTCGAACGAGAAGCTCCGCGAGCGCGTCCGGCGAATCGTCCGCACGGCGACTGGGCTGCGGCAGAGGACGTCGACCGCGCGCTCGAGGCCGCGGACGGAGACGCGAAGGTCGCCATCGTCTCGCTCCTCGGCGGCGTCGACGCCGCCGAGGCGAGAGCCCGGCTCGAGCGAGCCGGCGACAGCATTCGAGGAGCGGTCGGACGATGAAGCTCGGCGTCGAGGCCGCGCTCGTCGACGGCACGCTCGTCCCCGGTGACGTCGAGGTGGCCGACGGGCGGATCGCCGCGGCCGGGCTCGCGTCCCGGAACGGGAACGGGATCGCCGCGCCGGGATTCGTCGACCTCCAGGTGAACGGGTTCGCCGGAGTCGACTTCCTCGACGCCGACGCGGACGGCTACCGGCGCGCCGGTGAGGCGCTCCTCGAGACCGGAGTCACCGCCTACCTGCCGACCTTCATCACCGCGCCCGAAGAGCGGCTGCTGGCTGCCCTCCACGAGCTGCCTGCCGCAGCGGACGGGCCTCGCATCCTCGGCGCCCACCTCGAGGGGCCGTTCCTGTCGCCGCGCCGCCTCGGCATCCATCCTCCGGATGCCCGGCGCGACCCGGACGACGGGCTCCTCGAGCGGCTCCTGGGAGCGGGGCCCGTCCGGCTCGTGACGCTCGCGCCCGAGCTCCCGGGCGCGGACGCGCTCGTCGAGACGCTGCTCCGGCACGAGGTCGTCGTCTCGTGCGGCCACTCCGACGCGACTGCCGAGGAGGCGAACGCCGCCTTCGACCTCGGCGCGCGCAGCGTCACGCACGTCTTCAACGCGATGCGGCCGTTCCACCACCGCGAGCCCGGCATCGCCGGCGCGGCGCTCGCGCGCGACGACGTGGTCGTCCAGGTGATCCTCGACGGAACGCACGTCGCGCCCGAGACGGCGGCCATCGTCTGGCGCGCCGCCGCGGGCCGCGTCGCGCTCGTCACCGACGCCATGGCGGGCGCCGGGCTCACCGACGGCGCCTACCGCCTCGGCGGCCTCGAGGTCCAGATCGCCGACGGTGTCGCTCGCGGGCCGAGCGGCGCTCTCGCGGGCAGCACGCTGACGATGATCGAGGCCGTGCGCGAACTCCACGCGCTCGGCGCTCCGCTCGAGGACGCGCTCGGGGCCGCGACGGAGGTTCCTGCCCGGCTGCTCCGGCAGCCGCTCGTGGGACGGCTCGCAGTCGGGCTGCCCGCGGACATCGTGATCCTGTCCGACGACCTCGAGGTCGAGCGCGTCCTCGTCGACGGCAGGGACCGTGTCGTCAGCTGAGGCCCCGACGCTCGAGCCGCGCGGCGCGGGCACGCGCTTCCTCGCGGAGATCCGCGAGCAGCCCGCGGCGCTGCGACGGCTGCTGGCGACGAGCGATCGCTTCGCGGAGGTCGCCGCCGAGATGCGCGACCGCGGCGCGACGACGGTGCGCATGGTCGGCCACGGCTCGTCCGACAACGCCGCGTCGTACGGCGTCTACGCGTTCGGCCTGCTTCCGGGCTGGACGGCGCTCCGCGACTCGATCTCGCTCACCGTCTACTACGGCGCACAGCTGGACATGACCGGCTGCACCGCAGTCGCGCTCTCGCAGTCGGGAAGGACGCCCGACGTCGTGCAGTACCTCGAGCGCGCCCGGCAGTTCGGCGCCTTCACGATCGCGCTGACCAACGACGAGGACTCGGAGCTCGCCGGGACCGCGGACGCGGTGCTGCCGCTCGCCGCCGGCCCCGAGCTCGCCGTGGCGGCGACGAAGACCTACACGAACCAGGTCGCCGCGCTCGGCCTCCTCGCCGCCCATGCAGCGGGCCAGGGCGACGAGCTCGCCGCCGCGATCGACGAGGTCGCCACGCTCCTCGCGCGCGTCGTCTCGGAGCTCGAGCCGACGATCGGGAACGTGGCGGTCCCCTTCGCGTTCGCCGGCCGCATGTTCGTGATCGGCCGCGGCGCCGAGTTCGCCACCGCGCGCGAGGTGGCGCTGAAGCTGCTCGAGACGTGCCGGGTCGCCGCCGAGCCGCTGACGGCGACCGACCTCGCGCACGGCCCGGTGGCGGCGCTCGATCCGCTCTTCCCCGTGTGGGCGATCGCGTCCGACGACGCGACGCTGCCGACCGTTCTCGAAGCGGTAGCCCGGGCGCGCGAGGCCGGAGCGACGATCATCGCGAGCGGCAGCGCGGCGGACGCCGTCCCCGGACGCCGAGTACGCCCTCGCCGTGCCGAAGCCGTCGCTCCCGCTCCTGACGCCTCTCGTCTCGGTCGTGCCGGGGCAGCTCTTCGCCTGGGCGCTCGCGCGCGCGAAAGGCCTCGATCCCGACGAGCCGCGCGGGCTCTCGAAGGTCACGCTCGCGCGCTGACGAGCGCTACAGCCGGTAGCTCGTCGCGGGCTCGCGCGTCTGCGCGGCGACCTTGTCGAGGATCGCCTCGAGCAGCCGTCCGGACGAGAGGACGTGCTCGCGGGCGAGGACGCGCGCTCCCTCCGGGCTCCGGGCGGCGATCGCCTCGCGGATCGCGCGGTGCTGGCGGTCGTTCTTGCGGTAGAGCTCGTCGAGGTCGTCGCCGGTCGCCCACACCGGCTTGACGAGGAAGGTCCGCCGCGCGGCCTTCGCCATCCGCTCGATCAGAGGCACCTCGGCCGCGGCGTAGATCACGTCGTGGAACGAGTGGTTGCGGTGCAGCCACTCGCGCGCGAGCTCGAGGTCCTGGCGACCCGCATGGCTCATCTCGACGAGCTCGAGCGTGATCTCGCTGAAGCGCTGCTCGGCCTCCTCGAGCGCCGCCAGGTCGGCGGTCGCTCATCTTCGGGGTCGCGATCTCGGTCGCGAGGCTCTCGAGCTCGGCCCGCACCATGAACGCCTCGCGCAGCTCGTCGCGCGCGAGCATCCGCACGCGCACGCCGCGATTCGGCTCGAAGCGAGACGAGGCCCAGGGCCGCGAGGCGCCGCAGGGCCTCGCGGACCGGGGTTCTCGACACGGCGAACTGCTCGGAGAGGTGCTCCTGGCGGAGCACGCTGCCGGGCGGGATCTCGCCGGAGACGATCGCCTCCTCGAGCGCGAGCGCGATGTCGTCGGCCTTCGTGCCGTCGCTCACGACTCTCGCTCCAGCAGCCGCTCGTAGGCGGGCAGCGTCAGGAACTCCGCGAACTCGTCGGCGAGCGCGAGCCGCTCGAACAGGTGCGCGCGCCTCGTCGTAGACCGGCTCGGACGGGAGCTCGGCGGCGACCTCGGCGATGACGCGCTCGACCTCGTCGCGCGGCACCCGGCCGTGGTGCACCCACTGCCAGACCTGACCGCGCGAGATCTCGGCGGTCGCGGCGTCCTCCATGAGGTTGTCGATGGCGGCGGCGCCGACACCCGAGAGCCAGGCCGCGATGTAGCGGATCCCGACCGAGACGTTCGTGCGCACGCCGTCCGCGCGTGATCGTCGCCCGGCGTCGCGGCGACGTTCAGGAGGTCCGCCGCGTCGACCGAGACGTCCTCGCGCAGCCGCTCGAGCTGGTTCGGCCGGTCGCCGAGCGCGGCGTCGAACTGCCTCCATCGCGGTCGGGACGAGGTCCGGGATGCGCGACCCAGGTCCCGTCGAAGCCGTCTCCGGACTCGCGCTGCTTGTCCTCGCGGACGCGCGCCAGGGCGATCTCGTTCACCTCGGCGTCGCGCCGCGACGGGATGAACGCGGCCATCCCGCCGATCGCGTGCGCGCCGCGCGCGTGGCACGTGCGGACGAGGAGCTCGGTGTACGCGCGCATGAACGGGACGGTCATCGTCACCTGCACCCGGTCCGGGAGCACGAAGTCGTCGCGGCTCGAGAACTTCTTGATGACGGAGAAGATGTAGTCCCAGCGGCCCGCGTTGAGCCCGGCCGAGTGCTCGCGGAGCTCGTACAGGATCTCCTCCATCTCGAACGCGGCGAGGATCGTCTCGATGAGGACGGTCGCCTTGATCGTGCCCTGCGTCGAGGCCGAGCCGGTCCTGCGCGCAGTGTGAACACGTCGTTCCAGAGGCGGGCCTCGAGGTGGCTCTCGAGCTTGGGGAGGTAGAAGTACGGGCCGCTCCCGCGCTCGAGCAGCCGCTGCGCGTTCCGCTGGAGGTAGACGCCGAAGTCGAAGAAGCTCGCGGAGGCGGGCTCGCCGTCGATCTCGACGTGCTGCTCGAGCAGGTGCCAGCCGCGAGGACGCACGAGGAGCACGGCGACGTCGTCCTTCAGCGCGTACGACTTGTCCGGCGTCTCGACCGAGATCGTGCGCTCGATCGCGTCGGTGAGGTTCTGCTGGCCGCCGACGACGTTCTCCCAGGTCGGCGAGTTCGCGTCCTCGAAGTCCGCCATGTACATCTTCGCGCCCGAGTTGAACGCGTTGATCACCATCTTGCGGTCGCCGGCCGGGCCCGTGATCTCGACGCGGCGGTCCCGGAGGTCGGCCGGGACCGCCGCGACGCGCCACTCGCCCTTCCCGTACCGAGCGAGTCTCCTCGAGGAACGTCGGCAGCTCTCCGGCGGCGATCCGCTCCTGGCGCTCTGCACGCGCTCGGAGCAGCTCCTCGCGTCGTCCCCCGAGCTCGCGCTGGAGCGCGGCGACGAGCTCGAGCGCCTCGGGCGTGAGGACGCCCGCCTCGTCGGCTCCGCGAACGGTGACGCCCTGCGCCGCGACCGAGCTCATGCGGTGGGCGCCGCCTCGAACTGCGCCTCCTCGGTCGACCCCTTGAGCGCGAGCGTGGAGCTCTCTCCGCCCGAGATCGCCCCGAGCACGGCGTCGAAGTAGCCCGGCGCCGACCTCGCGCTGGTGCCGCGTCGCCGTGTACCCGTGCTCCTCGAGCGCGAACTCGCGCTGCTGGAGCTCGACGTAGGCGCTCATGCCGTCCCGGGCGTAGCCGCGGGCGAGATCGAACATCGACTCGCACACCGCGTGGAAGCCGGCCAGCGTCACGAACTGGAACGCGTACCCCATGTCGGCGAGCTCGCGCTGGAACGACGCGATCGTCTTGTCGTCGAGATGCCGCTTCCAGTTGAAGGACGGCGAGCAGTTGTACGCGAGGAGCTTGCCCGGGAACCTGGCGTGCACGGCCTCGGCGAACTGCGCGGCCTCGTCGAGGTCCGGCGTCGACGTCTCGCACCACAGGAGATCGGCGTACGGCGCGTAGGCGAGCGCGCGTGCGATCGGCGCCTCGATCCCCGGCGCGACGTGGAAGAACCCCTCGGGCGTCCGCTCCCCGGTCAGGAACTCGCGGTCGCGCTCGTCGACGTCACTCGTGAGCAGCGTCGCGGAGAGAGCGTCCGTGCGCGCGACGAGCACGGTCGGGACGTCGAGGACGTCCGCCGCGAGGCGCGCGGCGACGAGCGTCTGGACGAACTGGCTCGTCGGGACGAGCACCTTCCCGCCGAGGTGGCCGCACTTCTTCTCGGACGAGAGCTGATCCTCGAAGTGCACGCCGGCGGCGCCGGCCTCGATCATCGACTTCATCAGCTCGAACGCGTTGAGCGGGCCGCCGAAGCCGGCCTCGGCGTCGGCCACGATCGGAGCGAGCCAGTACGTCCCGTTCTTGTCCTCGGCGGCGTCGATCTGGTCGGCGCGCAGGAGGGCGTTGTTCAGGCGCGCGACGAGCGCCGGGGCGCTGTTCGCGGGATAGAGGCTCTGGTCCGGGTACGTGTGCCCGGAGAGGTTCGCGTCGGCCGCGACCTGCCAGCCGGAGAGGTAGATCGCCTGGAGGCCGGCCTTCACCATCTGCACGGCCTGGGCGCCGGTGAGCGCGCCGAGGGCGGCGACGTACGGCTCCGACCCGAGGAGCTTCCACAGCCGCTCGGCGCCGAGCCGCGCGAGCGTGTGCTCGACGCGGAATCGTCCGCGAAGCCGCTCCACGTCCTCCTGCGCGTACGGTCGCTCGACCCCCACCCAGCGTCCTTTCCCGTTGCTGTCCATCACCAGCCTCCCCGATCGATTGTGTCCCAGAACCTACAAGATTGGATCCTAAGTATGGCATCGGATGTGTCAAGTCCGCATGTTCCGGACACATTCCCACGTTCCTGGATCCGAAACGTCACGCGAATGGATCCCGGAAGGGCGCTGGTACGATCGCCGCGTGGTCCTCGCCGCCTTCCTCGCCGGGCTCGCCGTCTCCTTCGTCGCGCTCGGGTTCGCCGTCGTTCGCGGCGTGGGGCTGTGGAAGCAGGCGAAGCGCACCGGGATGGCACTGACCGCGCAGGCGGAGGCATTCGAGGCGAAGTCCGCGCGCACCGAGCAGCTGCTCGCCGAGAACGAGCGGGCGAGCGCCGAGCTGCAGGCGGCACTCGAGCGACTGCGCACGTCGCGCGCCCGGCTCAGGGTGCTGACGCAGTCGATCGAGCGCTCGACGACGAGCGTGCGCTGGCTGCGGGCCTTCCTCCCCGGCTGACGCGGGTGCCGACGCGTGTCGCAGCCGTCGACCTCGGGACGAACTCGACGAGGCTCCTCGTCGCCGACGTGGACGGAGAGGCGTTGGAGGAGGTCAGCCGCCGGCTGACGATCACGCGCCTCGGCGAGGGCGTCGACGAACGCCGCCGCCTCCTCCCCGTCCCGATCACGCGCGTCCGGAGCTGCCTCACGAGTACCGGCGCGAGCTCGAGGAGCTCGGTGCGACGAGGACGCTCGCGATCGCGACGAGCGCGGTCCGCGACGCGGAGAACGGCGAGGCGTTCCTCGGCGAGATCGAGTGGAGCTTCGGCTTCACGACTCGCCTCCTGGCGGGCGAGGAGGAGGCCGCGATGATGCTGCGCGGGGTCTCGGCGGGGAGGCGATCGCTCGACGGCGTGCTGCTCGTGGACATCGGCGGCGGGTCGACCGAGCTCGTCGTGAGCGAGAACGGCGCGACGGCCGCGGCAAGCCTGGACGTCGGCTGCGTTCGGCTCACGGAGCGGTTCCTCGCCTCCGAACCCCCGACGAGGCCGGAGCTCGCCGCCGCCGCAGCCTACGTCCGCTCCCTGCTCCCCGCGCTCGACCCTGCGAGCGCGATCGGGGTCGCCGGGACCGTGACGACGCTGGCGACGCTCGACCTCGGCGATGCCGAGTACGACCCGGCGCGGACGCACGGTCATCGACTGTCCCGCGCAGCGGTCGAGCGCGAGCTCGAGCGGCTCGCCGCGATGACGCTCGATGAGCGGCTCGCCGTCCCGGGGATCGAGCCCGGCCGCGCGCCGGTCATCGTGGCCGGCATCGTCGTCCTGCGTGAGGTGATGACCGCGTACGACCTCGACGACATCGAGGTGAGCGAACGCGACATCCTCCACGGAGCCGCGCTCGCGGCTGCCGAGCTCCCCGAGCCCGAGGAGGGCGCGGCGCCGCCCGGCGCCTACACCTGCTGCTGACTCAGGCGGCGAGCGCGGTGAACGGCACGGCGCCTAGCCTCTCGAAGACGGCATCAGCCTCGCGCTGCGCACTGACGTCGCCGGCGCACCGCGCGAGCCCGAGCAACGCATATGCGTGCTCGACGACCGATCCCCACTCGTCCCAGCCCTCCACGGCCTGCCTGTAGAGGTTCGCCGCCTCGTCGACCTCGCCATGAGACTCGCTCAGCACTGCGCGCGAGGACGCGACCGCGCTCCTGGCGACCGGGCCGAGCGTGTTGGACGCGACCCGCACCAGGCGCTCGGCAAGCTCGGCGCGGCCCGCCGCGACGCAGACACGAGTGACCCCTGGCAACCCGCCGAGGACGTCCACGCGAGCGCGACCGGCGTATGTCTCGAACTCCTCGAGCAGTGCGACCGCCTCGTCGAGGCGCCCACGGAACGCCGAGACGACGGCGGCCTGGATCAGCGCAGGACCGACGGACTGCGGATCACCGACCTGCCGGGCGCGCGGGAGGAAGACGGCGGCGTCGCTCGCAGCCTCGTCGAGCCGCCCCCGCTGGGCGAGGACCGGGGCTCTCGCGGTCAGCGCCATGACCTCGATCTGCGTGCCGCCGTGGGCACGATCCCAGTGCACGACCTCATCAGCCTCACGCAGGAGCTCGTCCCACTCGCCCTGCTCGTAGCGATACATGAGCAGCGTCGCCCTGGTCCACATGACGTTGTGCGTCAAACCCCGCCGCTGCGAGAACTCGAGCGACGCGTCCGTCAGCTTCCGACCCGCGGCCAGGTCCTCGAAGACGGCGACCATCTCGCCCAGGTTGAGGTACGAGATCGCCGTCTCGATCCCCAGCCCGAGCCGCTGCGCCAGGGCGAGCGCCTCTCTGAGGTCCTCGAGCCCGTGGACGTCGCTGAGATTGATGCGCGCCAGGCCGCGCATCTGCAGACCGCGGACGATGTTCTCTACTCCGAGCTCGTCTGCGAGGGTGAACGCCTTCTCGGCCCAGACGACTGCGTCCTCCGATCGCCCGCCGATCGCGTCGGCGGCCGAGGCGCCCTGGTACGCGGCGACGAGGATCGGGCCGGGGTTGCGCTCGAGAGTCGCGATTGCCTCGACGTTGACGTCCCGAGCACGAGCGGTGTGCCCATGTCGCCAGAGCGCTCGCCCGAGGCCGAGCATCGCGAGGGCAGCTGCGTGATCGTCGCCCGCGAGCCGGAACGACGGGAGCGCCTCCTCGTACGCCTGCTCGGCCTCGAGAAGACGACCCTGCTCCTGGAATGCGTTCCCGAGCTTGACCAGGATGGCCGCACGTCCGGTGCCGTCGGCGGAGAGCTCGAGCGCGCGCCGATAGGCGCTCGCGGCGGCGCCGATGTCGAGCTGCATGGCTCGGTCGCCGGCCAGGACGAGGGCTCGTCCGAGCTGGTCGAGAAGGTCGGCGTGATCCTCTCCCGCCGCCCGGGACAGCTCGAGCGCCTGCTCGTAGTGGTGCACGAGGATCTCGGCCTGGTCGGCGGCGCGCTCCTCGGCGGTCTCCTCGATCCACGCGGCGGCGGCGGCATGCTTCGCGGCACGCCGTGCACGGGGGATCTGCTGGTAGGCGACGTCACGAACCAGGGCATGCCAGATCGAGAACTCGTCCTGTCCCTTCACCGAGGACACGCGAACGGGACGCACGAACTCCCGCCGTACGAGCTCGCGGATACCGGACTGCACCTGGTCGGTGCCGCGGCTCCCGATGACCGCTACCGCGCCAGTCCAGAACGTTCTGCCCACGACACTCGCGTCCTGGAGGAGAGACTTCGTCTCGGGCGGCAGGGTGTCGAGGCGCGCCGCGATCAGCGCCTGCACGCTCTCGGGAAGCGGCAGCTCCGAGGTGTCTCCGCGCTCGGCGAGCATGCGGGCGAACTGCTCCGTGTACAGCGGATTGCCTCCGACGCGCTCGAGGATCGACTCCTGTGTCTCGGCAGGCAGGAGCGCCCGGTCGAGTAGCCCCTGGAGGAGTCGGGCGGTGTCCTCGGATGACAGCGGCGACACCGAGATCGTCGTAGCGTTTCGCTTGCCACCGCTCCACCCGGGACGCCGTTCGTAGAACTCGGGCCTCGCGGTGGCGATGACGAGCAGTGGGACCGGCGCGGCCCAGTCGAGGAGGTGCTCGAGGAAGTCGAGGAGCGCCTCGTCCGCCCAGTGCACGTCCTCCATGACGAGCACGAACGGGCGTCTCGCTGCCATCGCCTCCAGGAACCGACGCCAAGCAGCGAAGACCTCGTCACGACCGACGGCGCCACTATCGGCTCCGGCGCCGACGAGCGGAGCGATCCGGGACGTGAGCCACTCGCGCTCGGACGCGTCGTCGAACAACGTCGTCACCGCCTGCTCGAGCTTCGCCGCGGCCTCGTCTCGGTCGTCCGACTCGAGGACGCCCGCCTCGGCCTTGACGACCTCGCCCAGAGCCCAGAACGTGATGCCGTCCCCGTACGGCAGACAGCGGCCGTGACGCCAGGTCACGAGCTCGTCGCGATCGTCGAGCGTCTGCCTCAGCTCCGTGACGAGCCGGCTCTTCCCGACGCCCGGCTCCCCGACGACCGTCACGAGCTGCGGCGTCGACTCGCGCTCCACCCTCAGGAAGGTCTCGTGCAGGACCCGCCGCTCGTGCTCCCGACCGACGAACGGCGTCGTCGTTCCCGTCTCGGGCTCGCCGACACGGCTGCGGGCGTCTAGCGCGCGCCAGACCGGGATCGGATCCGACTTCCCCTTCGCTACGACCGGGTCGAGCGGCTCGAACGCGATTCGCGCCTCCGCCGATCGCATTGTGACTTCGTCGACCACGATCGTCCCGGTGGCTGCGCTGGACTGAAGCCTCGCCGCCGTGTTCACGACATCGCCTGCGACGATCCCCTCTCCGCGCTCCGGCCGCGCGTCGAGGGCGACCACGGCCTCTCCGGTCGTCACTGCGGCGCGGACCGCGAGCTCGAGCCCTTCTGCGCGGAGCTGCTCGATCGTCTCGAGGATCCGGAGGCCGGCGCGCACCGCTCGCTCTGCGTCGTCCTCGTGGGAGACAGGCGCGCCGAAGACCGCCATCACGGCGTCGCCGATGAACTTCTCGACGGTCCCTCCGAAGCGCTCGATGTCGGCCTTGACACGCTCGTGGTACGGGCGAAGCGTGGCACGCACGTCCTCCGGGTCGGCTCGGTCCGAACGGTCGGTGAAGCCGACGAGGTCGACGAAGAGGACGGAGACGAGCTTTCGCTCTTCGCCGCCGGCTTCGGGCCGGTCGAACGACTCGCCGCAGGCGGAGCAGAAGCGGGCCCGCTCGGAGTTCTCCTCACCGCACGCTGCACAGACGCGCACCGTCGGATCTTCTCAGCGATGTCGCGAGGCGTCTACGCGGCGGGGGGAAGCGGGTCGTCGTCCTCGAGCTCCTCGTCCTCGGCGAGGCGGCGCAGGAGGACGCTGCGCGAGAGCACGCCGACGAGCCGGTTCTCGCGGTCGACGACGGGGACGCGCTCGAGGTCGCGCTTCTCGAGGAAGCGGAACGCCTCGTCGAGCGGCACGTTCGGCCCGATCGTGTGGGCGGGCGGCTCCGCGATCTCGCCGAGGGTCGTCGTCGCGGGGTCGCGGCCGGCCGCAACGACCTCGCGCACGAGCGTCTTGCGCGTGATCACGCCCACGAGCTGCTCGCGCTCGGTGACGTAGACGGCCCGCACCTCGGGCGGGATCAGGAGCTCGCCCGCGGCCTGCGCCGTCGCCGTCGCCGGCAGGTGCCCCGGCTGGGACACCATCGCGTCGCGGACGACGCTCACGGGAAGATCCCTCGCGCCTCGAGCGCCTCCGAGACCTCGCGGATACCGGCAACGAGCGCCGCCGTACGCAGCGGCACGGAACGGTCCTCCGAGAGCTCCCACACCCGGTCGAACGCGTCCGAGAGCTTCTCCGCGAGCTTCGCCCGGATCTCGTCGCGCGTCCAGAAGAGCCGGCCGAGGTCCTGAACCCACTCGAAGTACGAGACCGTGACGCCGCCGGCGTTCGTGAGGATGTCGGGGAGGACGACGATCCCGCGCTCGTCGAGAATTCGGTCGGCCTCGATCGACGTCGGCCCGTTCGCGCCCTCGGCGATCATCCTCGCCTGCACGCGTCCGGCGTTCTCGCCCGTGATCTGATCCTCGCGGGCGGCGAGGACGAGCACGTCGCACTCGAGCTCCAGGAGCTCCTCGTTCGTGATCCTTCGTCCGGCGTCGCAGCCTTCGAGCGAGCCGTGCTCGCCCACGTAGACGTGGAGCGCGGCGATGTCGAGCCCGTCCTCCGCATGGAGCCCTCCCGAGACGTCCGAGACGGCGGTGACCGTCGCACCGCGCTCGAAGAGCTCGAGTGCGGCGATCCCGCCGACGTTGCCGAACCCCTGGACGACACAGCGCAGCCCGGCCACCGACCAGCCGAGCCGCTCGCACGCGCGCGTCGACGACCATGACGACGCCTGCGCCGGTCGCCTCGTGCCGGAAGACGGAGCCGCCGATCGAGATGGGCTTGCCGGTGACGATCTCCGGCACGGCGTAGCCGCGCTGCATCGAGTACGTGTCCATCATCCAGGCCATCGTCTGCTCGTTCGTGGCCATGTCCGGAGCGGGGATGTCCTCCTGGGGGCCGATGACCGGCAGGAGGTCGGAGGTGAAGCGACGGGTCAGGCGCTCGATCTCGTCGATCGACAGCGAGCGCGGATCGCACCGCACGCCTCCCTTCGCGCCGCCGTAGGGCAGGCGCAGGAGCGCGCACTTCCACGTCATCCACATCGCGAGCGCCGCGCACTCGCCGAGCGTCACCTCGGGGTCGTAGCGCATCCCGCCCTTCGTCGGCCCCGTGATGCTCGAATGCTGGACGCGGTAACCGGGGAAGACGACGCGCCTGCCGTCGTCCATCCGCACCGGGATCGAGACGATGATCGAGCGCTCGGGGTAGCGCAGCCGCTCGGCGATGTCGTCCGGGATGCGGGCGACCGGCACGGCGAGGTCGAACTGCGCGACGGCCATGCGGTACAGGGGCGTGTCCCACTCGAGCTGGGCATGGGCCACCGCTTCGGGCGGGCTCGCCACGGAGCGCCGAGTGTACCCGGGCGGTCACGCGATCACGCTCTCGCCCGACGGTCGCAGCTACGGGATGCCGGGGGCGGGACTCGAACCCGCACGCCCCCAGAGGGGACACCCGCTTTTAAGGCGGGCGCGTCTCACCCGTTCCGCCACCCCGGCGACCCGAGTGTAGACCCGAGATCCAGCCCGACCTCGATCCGCGGAAGCGCCGCGGACGCTGGGACCGGAAGCGGCCGCGAAAGCGGACGCCTTCAGGGGTTTTCGCGCGGTCAGGATCCGCGCTAGCGGATCGTGACCTTGCGCCTAGGACCCAGGCTGCAGCTGTTCCGGGTCGAAGCGCTCCGGGCCCTGGAACTGGTACGCGCTGAAGAAGCTCGAGACCGCGCCCTCGTCGAAGGTCGCGCACTTGGCCAGATAGCCGTTGCCACCCTCGCCCTCCGAGTTCCACGCGCCGAGGGCGAACTGGTCGCCGAGGCGCGGGAGCGGCGCCATGACGGTCCCGGTCTTGTGGTCGTCGTAGAACCCGCGCAGCCCCTCGACCGTCGAGTCGGGGACGTCGTCGCCGTAGAGGATGAAGATGCCGCCGTGCTCGAGGTTGTGCACGACGCGGGCGAGCTCGAGCGGGTCGTCGTAGATGCCGAAGATCGCGGCGGTCTGGTAGTGCGGGCCGGACGTCGGCGGGTCCGTGTTCCACTCGTCGGACGTGCCGCCGGGTTCGAGGATCGAGTGGGCGCCCTCGAGCGCGTCTGCGGTCTGGAAGGTGCATCCGGCTGCCTCGAAGCTCGCGCGCACGTCCTCGTCGGACGCGTCCCCGCCGCCCATGCCGAGCATCGCGAAGGCACCGACGAGAACGATCGCCGCCGCCGCAGTGCCCAGGCCGATCACGAGCAGCCGGCGCTTGCGGGCCGCGTCGTCGGGAGCCTGGGTCGTGCGCTGCTTCGGCGCTTTCACGCGCGGCTTGTCTGCCATGCCGCGGGCGAGGGTAGCAGCAGCCCTGGTTGAGACAGGGTTGCGTCGATCCGTCCGCCGCGTTCTCTACCGTTCGTCGGCCCGATGGTCATTCTCGCGCTCGTCACCGGTCTGATCCTGGGCGCTCTCGGCGTCCTCCTCGCAGTGCGCCCGGCCTTGCTGGAACGGCGACGGCGCGTCGACGAGGTCATCGTCCTGCAGCGCGAGCTCGCCGCCACGAGCGCCGAGCTCGAGGTCGAGCGGAGCACGCTCGACGACCGCCTCACGGCGGCGATGAGGACGCTGTCGGCCGAGGCGCTCGACGCCAACAGCGCGCGCTTCCTGGAGCTCGCCGAGTCGCGGCTCACCGGCCAGGTGACGCCGCTCAAGGACTCGCTCGCGCGCATGGACCAGCAGCTCCAGGCGGTCGAGCGCGTCCGCCAGGAAGCCTACGGCGCGCTGAACGAGGGCGTCCGGCAGCTCCGAGCAGACCAGGAGCGGCTGCGCAGCGAGACCGGCAACCTCGTGACGGCGCTGCGCGCGCCGCACGTGCGCGGCCGCTGGGGGGAGATCCAGCTTCGCCGGGTGATCGAGCTCGCCGGCATGGTCGAGCACTGCGACTTCGACGAGCAGACTTCGACGAGCGACGCGGACGGCAACGTCCTGCGCCCGGACGTGATCGTGCGTCTTCCCGGCGAGAAGCAGGTCGTCATCGACTCGAAGGTGCCGCTCGTCGCGTACCTCGAGGCCTGCCGCGACGACATCACGGAGGACCAGCGGCACGCGCATCTTGCGGACCACGCGCGGCACGTGCGCGAGCATGTCCAGAAGCTCAGCCAGAAGGCGTACTGGCGGTCGCTCCCCGCGACCCCTGAGCTCGTCGTCATGTTTCTCCCGGACGAGACGTTCCTGCGGGTCGCACTGGAGCAGGACGGCTCGCTGACCGAGCTCGCGTGGTCGAACAACGTCATCCCGGCATCGCCGACGAACCTCATCGGGCTGCTTCGGGCGATGCACTACGGCTGGCAGCAGGAGACGATCGCCGAAGGGGCGCGCGAGGTCAGCGACCTCGGCCGCGAGCTGTACAAGCGGCTCGCGACGATGGGCGCCCACGTGGCCAAGCTCGGGAAGTCGCTGGACGGAGCGGTGAAGTCGTACAACGAGACCGTCGGCTCGCTCGAGCGACAGGTGCTCGTGCAGGCGCGCCGCTTCGAGCGTCACGGGATCACCGGAGTCGAGCCGCCCGAGCTCCAGCCGATCGAACGGCAGACACGACCGCTCACGTCACCCGAGCTCGCAGAGCCCGGCCAGAAGTCGCTCGAGGCCGTCTCGGCCGGCGCCGACGCGGCGTGACGCGGAACATCGACGCACCCGCATTCGTTGAAGGAATCAGTGCCCCGTGCCGCACGACCGCGCGCGGGGCTAACGTACGAGTGAGGAGCATTCGTTGAGCGACGTCCGCGACGTGATCATCATCGGCGGGGGCCCGGCCGGGTACACGGCGGCCCTCTACACCGCCCGTGCCAACCTGCGCCCGCTCGTCATCGAGGGCTTCAACTGGGGCGGCCAGCTGATGATCACGAGCGACGTCGAGAACTACCCGGGCTATCCGGACGGCATCCTCGGGCCGGCGATGATGGCGGACTTCCGGCGCCAGGCCGAGCGTTTCGGCGCCGAGTTCATGACCGACGACGTGACACGCGTCGACTTCTCGGAGCGCCCGTTCCGCGTCTACGTCGGAGACGAGGAGCACCGCGCGGACGCGGTCATCGTCGCGACCGGCGCGAGCGCGCGGCAGCTCGGCCTCGAGTCCGAGCAGAAGCTCCAGGGCCGCGGCGTCTCGTACTGCGCGACCTGCGACGGGGCGTTCTTCCGCGACAAGGTCGTCGTCGTCGTCGGCGGCGGCGACTCGGCGATGGAGGAGGCGACGTTCCTGGCGCGCTTCGCGAGCAAGGTCGTGATCGTCCACCGGCGCGACGAGTTCCGCGCGTCGCCGATCATGGTCGACCGGGCGCGTGCCGACGAGAAGATCGAGTTCGTGCTCAACGCCGTCGTCGAGGAGGTGCTCGGGACGGACGACGGGCACGTGACGGGCGTCCGCCTCCGCGACACCGTGACCGGCGAGTCGAGCGACCTCGAGGCGGACGGCGTCTTCGTCGCGATCGGCCACGACCCGACGACGGCGCTCTTCCTCGACTGGCTCGACCACGACGACCAGGGCTACCTCGTGACCGAGCCCGGGTCCACGCGCACGAACATCGTCGGCGTCTTCGCGGCGGGCGACGTCCAGGATCACACGTATCGGCAGGCCGTCACGGCGGCCGGCTCGGGGACGATGGCCGCGCTCGACTCGCAGCGCTTCCTCGACGACGAGCGCCACCATCACCCGCCCGAGGTCGCCGCCACGCCGGCGTAGGTCGTCCGCGGCCGGTATCGGCCGCACCCGTCGCTACCCTCGCCGGCAGTGAGCGCACGTTGGCTCGACCTCGTCGACCCGACCCCCGAGGAGCTGCATCGGGCACTTCCGGCCCGCGTCGACCCCGAGGTCGTCGAGCTCGCCACGTCGTCCGTCGGCGCCGCCCGGAGCCCGAGGCCCATCGTCGAGAGTCACGGCGCGTACGTCTTCGGCGTCGTCGTCGCGATTCGACCGCACCCCGAGCAGGACCGGGTCGACTACCAGGAGATCGACTTCGTCGCGACGGGCGACCTGCTCGTGACCGTGCGCAAGTCGTCCGCCGACGGCGGCGAGCCGTTCGAGCCCGTCGCGCTCCACCGCGCCGCGGAGGCGGGCCTCTCGTCGGCGAGCTCGTGCACCGGCTGATCGACGAGGTCGTGGACACGCACCTCGACGCGCTCGACGCCGTCTACGGGGAGATCGAGGAGCTCGAGGACTCGATCGACGCGTGGTCGCCGAGCCGAGTGCGCCGGCGGATCTCCGAGCTCCGGCACGAGCTGCTCCACGGACGGAAGCTCGTGTCCGCCTCGCGTGCGGTCGTGCGGCGGATCCTCGACGACCGCGTCGAGCTCGGCTCCGACGAGCTCTTTCCGCCGCCCGTCGAGCGGCTGTTCGCCGACACGTACGAGACGCTCGTCCGCGCGACGGAGGAGCTCGACATCGCGCGCGACCTCGTCGCGGGCATCCGTGACCACCACCAGTCGAAGATCGTCGAGACCCAGGGCGAGGTGGCGAAGAAGCTCACCGTGATCGCGTCCCTCGTCCTCGTCCCGTCCCTCATCGTCGGGTTCTACGGCCAGAACTTCGGCTCCGCGTTCGACGAGGCCTACTGGTCGATCGCCGTCTCGTGCGGCCTCATCCTGGCCGCGACGCTCGCACAGCTCGTGCTCTATCGCTGGCGCCGCTGGATCTGAGCGGAAGCCGGCTCGAGGGACAGAGATCCTCGAGCACGCACTCCTCGCACAGTGGCCTGCGCGCGTCGCAGACCCTCCGCCCGTGCCAGATGAGGAGATGCGGGAACCTCGCCCAGTCCGGGCGCGGGACGATGCGCATGAGATCGCGCTCGATCTTCACGGGATCCTCGTTCCGCGTGAGCCCGAGCCGCTGCGACAGGCGGCGGACGTGCGTGTCGACGACGATGCCCTGCGCGTGCCCGAGCTCGGAGGCGACGACGTTCGCCGTCTTCCGCGCGACTCCCGGGAGGCGCACCAGCTCCTCGATCCGTCGCGGCACCTCCCCGTCGAACTCCTCGAGCAGGACCCGCATCGTCCCGCGGATCGCCTTCGCCTTCTGCCGGAAGAAGCCGGTCGCGTAGATGTCGCGCTCGAGCTCCTCCTGCGGCACGGCCAGGTAGTCCTCCGGCCTGCGGTACTTCGCGAAGAGCGCCGGCGTGACACGGTTCACGTTCACGTCGGTCGTCTGCGCGGAGAGCATCACGGAGACGAGGAGCTCGAGGTCGGACCGGAAGCGGAGCGCGATCTCCGCATCCGCGTGCTCCTCGGCGAGCCTCTCGACGATCGGCGCGATCCGCTCTCGCCGGCGGCCGAGGCCGCGCCGCCATGCCTCGCGGACGTAGCTACGCGCCACGGAGCTTCTCGAACTCGGCCGTCGCGTGCTCCGAGTCGAGCGGCTCGAGCAGGAGCCGGAGCATCTGCTCGTCGACGGGGGCGCCCGAGGCGCGGATCGCGTCCGTCGCCGCCTCGACGTCGTACTCCGTGTGCCACATCTCGACGTCCGGGCCGAGGAGCGCCCAGAACGCACCTCGTCTGCCCTCGTAGGCCATGCCGACGCTCCCCGGGTTGACGAGCCGCAGGCCGCTCGAGAGCCGCCGGTCGTACTGCATGTGCGTGTGCCCGCAGACGAGCACGTCGGCCGCGACGGGCCCGAGGAGCTCGATGACCTCCTCGTCCGGGGTGATCCGCGTGTAGATCGGGTCCTCGGACGTCGGCGTGGAGTGGCAGACGAGGACGCTCCCGAGGCCCTCGACGTCGAGCTCGAGCGTCAGCGGCCAGGTGGCGGCGACCGCGAGGCGCTTCTCGCCGAGCCGATCTGCGCTCCACGCCTGCAGCGGCCCGTACTCGTCGCTCCGATTGACGACCTCGCGATCCGCATTCCCGCGGACGAACGCGGCGTCGAGCCCGACGAGTCGATCGAACACCTCGGGCGCCCACGGGCCTGAGATCGTGTCGCCGGGCACGACGATCGCGTCGACGTTCTCTCGCTCCACGTCCGCGAGCACCGCCTCGAGCGCGGGCAGGTTCCCGTGGATGTCGCTCAGGAGCGCGACGCGCACGCCGCGAGGCTACCGACCCAGGGGGAGCCGGGGCCCGGCGCACACGAGGTCGAGCGCGGGACAGTCGGCGCACGCGAACGGGCTCGGCGTGGGCCGGAACTCGCCGGCCCGGATCCGGGCGATCGCCTCGGACAGCTCGGCCTCGAGGGACGGGACGTCGTCCGCGACGAACGTCGTCGAGACGACGTCCTCCGGCCGCTCGAGGAACGAGTACACGACCTCGACCTCCGCGACTCCCGCGCGGAGGCACGCGAGCGCGTAGACGAGGCGCTGGAGCCGGTACTCCTCCTCGACCACCGCGGACGGCTCCGCGCCGTCGAGCACGTTCGACTTGTAGTCGAGCACCAGCGCGCGAGCTCCGTCGCTCCAGAGGACGTCCAGCCGACCGTGCAGGAGGACGCCGTCGTGCTCGAACGCGAACGGCCGCTCCGGTCGCGCTCCCTCGAGCTCGGCGACGCGGCGCGCGAGCGGTGACGCGCAGTACGCGTCGACGAGCTCGGCGACGCGGTCGAGCTCGGGCTCGCTCACGGACGGGTACCAGTCGCGCACGAGCGCGTCGAGGTCGTCACGCGGCGGCGGCGCCGGGGCGTCGAGCGGGACCAGCTCGAGCAGGCGGTGCACGGCATCGCCGATCTCGGTCCCGGCGAGGCCGACGCCCACAGCCCCCGCTGCTGCGGGACGCGGCGGCAGGCCGAGCACGCGCTCGGCGAAGTAGCGGTACGAGCAGCGCTCGAAGAGTGCGAGCGCGCTGTAGGAGAGCCGGCGGACGTCGTGCACCGGAGGGGACGGCGGCGTCTCGAGCGCGGGCAGCTCGATCCCGGGCGGCGAGCCGGCCGGCGGTAGCTCGGCGAAGAGCAGGAGCTGCGCCTCGCCCTCGCCATCGCTCTCGGCGCCGGCCGGCTCGGGGGCCACCGGCACGACGGCGCGATCGGGCTCGGCAGGCGTGAACCGGTTGACGCCGACGACGAAGCGCGCCTCGCCGCGCTCGAGCTCGAACGGCTCGCTCGCCGGCGCTCGCGACGGCCTCCGCGCGCGTCGAGCCGCTCGAGCACCCAGCCGATCGGCGTCTCGCGGTCGCTCGACACGCTCGGTGTCGATCGCGCCGGAGACGATGAGCCGGTCGATCGCCCGCGTCATCGCCACGTAGTAGAGGCGCAGCCTCTCGGCGCGCTCCTGCTCCTCCTCCGCCTCGCGCACCTTCTCGAAGTCGAAGACCGGCCGACGCTCGCGATGGGTCGGGTGCACCATGCGGAAGCCGAAGCGGCCGTCGGAGAGCGCGACGATCTCGTCTCCGCCACGCGGCCCGCCGATGTCGCGGCCGGCGTCGGCCACGATCACGACCTTGAACTCGAGGCCCTTCGCCGCGTGGATCGTCAGCAGGCGAACCGCGTCTGCGCCCTCTTCCTCGGCGACCGCCTCGAGCTCGCTGCGCGCCGAGCGCCTCCTGCTCGCGGACGAAGCGGACGAAGCCGGCGAGGTCGGCGCCACGGACGGCCTCGTACTCACGCGCGAGACGGGCGAGCTTCCGCAGGTTCGCGAAGCGCCGCGATCCGTCCCAGCGGGCGAGCACGGCGAGGTCGTAGTCGTGCTCCGAGAGGACGTGCTCGCAGAGCCGCTCGAGGCCGACACGCGACGAGAGCCGCACGAGACGCTCGTAGCGCTGGCGGAACGCGAGCAACAGCCGTTCGTCCGCCTCCGCGAGCCCCTCCGGCGACGCCGCGCTCGATGGCGGTGTACAGCGGTCGCCGCGGCGCGTTGCGGCGAACGAGCACGAGCGCGTCGTTCGAGATGCCGACGAACGGGCTCGCGAGGACGGTCGCGAGCGCGACGTCGTCGTAGCGGTTGTGGAGGAGCCGGAGGTACGCGAGCAGGTCCGTCACCTGCTGCTGGCCGAAGTAGCCGCGACCCGTGGCGCGGTAGGTCGGGAGCCCCTCGCGCCGCAGCGCCTCCTCGTAGCGCTCGGCGTCGGTGCCCGGCGGCGAACAGCACCACGATCTCGCCCGCCTGCGCCTCACCCGAGTCGACGAGGCGCGCGCACGCGCCGCGCGATGCTCCGCGCCTCGCCGACGCGCCAGTGCGTGCCCGACTCCTGGTAGCTCGGCTTGTCCGTGACGAGGAGCTCGACCGGGTGCCCGAACACGGGATCGGCGAACTCCGCCGAGGCGGCGAGCGGCTGGTACTCGTCTCCGAACGCGCCGGAGAACAGGTGGTTGACCGCGGCGAGCACCTGCGGACGCGAGCGGTAGTTGCTGCGCAGCGCGAGCAGGTTCTCCGCCTGTGCACGCCGCTCGCGGAACACCTCGACGTCCGCGTGCCGGAACCCGTAGATCGACTGGAACTCGTCCCCGACCGTGAAGACGTCCGTCGCCTCGGGATGCGTCGCCAGGTCGACGATCTCGCACTGGAGCCGGTTCGTGTCCTGGAACTCGTCGACCATGATCATCCGGAACCGCAGCCGGACGAGGTCGCGGACGCCCTCGTCGTCGCGCAGGAGGTCGCGCGCCGCGAGCTGGAGGTCCTCGAAGTCGACCGCCGACTCGCGCCGCTTCGCGGCCGCGTGCTCGGCCGCGAACTGCTCGAGCAGCTGCTGGAGGAGATCGCGGTCGTCCGCGGCGAGCTCCTCGAGGGCGGCTCGCTCGAGCGCCTTGCGCGCCAGCTCGTACGACGCGGCGCGCGCACCGCGGCACTGGACTCCCGAGAGGTCGACGACGCGCTCCGCCGGCGAGCCCTCGGTGATCCGGAGCGCTTCCTCGGCGGCCTCGCGCTGGTTCGCGGTCGCCGACGGATCGGCCGCGAGGCAGCGCGCCTCCTCGAGGAAGGACGAGATCGCATCGGCGAGGCCGGCCCGCTCGCCGAGCTCGAGCACGAGCTCGCGGCCGGCGGAGCGAAGCGTCTCGTAGACGCCGGTGAGCATCCGGCGCAGCCCGTCGGCCCGGTACGTCGCGAGCAGGCGCAGCCGCTCGGGGTCGCCGTCTGCGCAGAACGCGTCGAGCGCGCGCTCGAACGCCTCGCCGCGAAGCACCGCGGCTCCGGCGTCCTCGAGCTCGCGGAAGCGGGGGTCGAGGCCGACCGCGAACGGGTGCGCCCGGAGGAGGCGGTCGCAGAAGCCGTGGATCGTCGAGATCCACGCGCTGTCGAGGTCGCGCGCGAGATCGTGGCGGCCGCGCTCGATCAGCGCCGCGCGGATCCGGCTGCGCAGCTCGCCGGCCGCCTTCCGCGTGTACGTGATGACGAGGATCGAGTCGACGTCGAGGCCCTGGTCGCAGACGGCCCGCACGTAGCGCTCGACGAGGACGGACGTCTTCCCGGTCCCCGCGCCGGCCGAGACGAAGACGTCGCCGGCGGCCTCGACCGCGGCGAGTTGCTCTTCGTTCAGCGCCAGCGCGTTCCGCTCGGCAAGCGACGTCATGACCGCGGCACCCGGCAGATCGGCCACAGGTCGCACCAGGCGGGGCACTCGTCGCCCTTCGGGTCGTGCTTCACGTCCCCCGTCGCGGATCCGCTTCGCGTTCGTCGCAGCGACGCTCGCGCGCGGACTCGACCTGGGCCCAGAACGCGTCCTCGTCGAGGTAGTCGTCCTTCGCGAAGCCGGGCAGGTCCTCGCGGCGGAGGCCCGCAGCATCCCGCGCGTGTAGCGCTTGCCGGCGAGCGCGCGGTAGACGCCGCCGAGCGGCTCGATGCCGACGAGGTCGCGAAGCGCGAGCACGTACAGCGGGATCTGGAGCCGCAGCTCGCGGTCGATCTCGCGCGCCGAGTGCGCGCCCTTGCCGGACTTGTAGTCCTGGACGATGCCGCGCGCGCTGAACGGGTCGACGTCGATCCGGTCGATCTTCCCGGAGAGCCAGATCCCGTCCGCGAGCGGCAGCCCCCGCTGGAGCTCCGGCGCGGCGCGGTCCGACCCGAACGCGACCTCGAGCCGGCGCGGCACGAACTCGACGGCGTGACGCGCGCCTCGTCGCGGACGAAGCCCTCGAGATCGGCGATCAGCGTCTGGCGGAGCTCGGCCGCCTGGATCGGTGAGGTCGAGTCGGACACCGGTCTCGAACGCGTCGTCGAGGCAGCGCCGGACGAGCGCGAGGGCGCCGCTCGAGGTTCTGCTCGGGTGACGCGCTCCGCGTCGAGCTCGCGCGGCAGCGAGGCGTAGAAGCGGTTCAGCGTCGTGTGCACGACCTGCCCGCGCAGGATCGGGTCCGGCTCGGCGTCGATCGTCTTCGGGTCGATGACCCGCTCGACGAGCCACGCCGACGAGCAGTCGGCGAAGCGCTCGAGCTCGGTCGCGGAGAAGGTCGATCGCGCCGCGAACGGCTCCAGGACCGTGGCGCTCTGCGAGCTGCGTGTCGCGATCGAACGCGCGACGCGCGCGCTCGAGCCTCCGCGACCAGCCGTTGGCGGCGGCGAGCGAGCTCGCCGCATCGGCATCCGAGATCGCGAGCCGTGCGAGAGCCCGCAACCGCTCGCGCTCGCTCGGCGCCGCGTCGACGGGCCACGTCAGGCTCGACAGCGGCCGCCTGCGGGTCGCGCGATCCACGTCGGACGGGTCGAAGAGCGACCGAACGTCGTCCCAGAACGGGCTCGGCTCGCGCGGCACGCCCTCGTCGTTCGCCGCCTCGCGCACGAGAACGAGCCGCTGTCGTCGCGCGCGTGCAGGCCGTGTAGAAGAGGTAGCGGTCGCGAACGACGGCGTTCGTGCGCTCGAGCCGACCGCCGAGCTCGCGCCGCAGGTCGTCGTCGAGGAGCGGCGACGGCCGCTCGCGCCGAGGGAAGCGCCCCTCCTCGAGCCCGAGCAGGAAGACGACGTCGAACGGCCGCGTCCGCGCCCGCGCGTAGTCGAGCACGGCGACCCGGCCGGCTCTCCGCGGCGCGCGGCGGTCGCGACCGATCGCGCGCTCGAGCGCGCGCGACGACATCCTCTGGTCGATCTGCCCCTCGTCGACGAGGCCGATCGCCTCGAGCTCGGCGAGCACGTCGTCGATCGCTCGGAACGCACGGGCGTCACCGCGAGCGTCGTCGCCGACGGGAGGCGACTCGAGCCCCCACGCGTTGCGCAGCATCGACCGTGCGAGCGTGCGTGCGCCGACGACCGGGTCCTGCGCGGCGCGGAGCTCGACGAGCGCCGGGACGGGCGCACCGCGCAGCTTCTCGGTCTCCTCCTCGACGCGCTCCGGGTCGGCGATCGCCCGCCCGCGCAGCCGCCCCTCGACGAAGTCGACGGAGCGACGCTCGAGACCGGAGAACGGCGAGCGGAGGAACGCGAAGAGGTCGCCGCGCTGCCACCGAGCCACGCGAAGCGCAGGAGCGACGAGCAGGGCGCGTCCGAAGGTCGTCTCGCCGAGCCGCGACGCCGTGCTCGATCGCGTACGGCATCCCGAGCGGCGCGAGCACGGACTCGAGTGTGGCGCCCGCCACCGATCCGGCGACTCGCAGACGACCCCGATCCGCTCGGGCGGCGTCCCGTCCCGCAGGAGCTCGAGCGAGCTCCGCCGCGACGAGCTCGACCGTCCCGCGGCGCCCGGCTCCCTCGAGGAAGCTGGACCGCGCCGTCGAGCGGCGGCCCGGCGCCCGGCTCGTCGACGAAGAGCTCGCGCTCGAGGTGAGCAGCGCGGGAGGGACGGTGCGGCCTCGTCCCGGGGGCAGCTCGTCGAGCGTCGCCCGCGGCGAGGTCGGCGAGGTCCGTCGACGGTGCGCTCGAGCGCTGCGAATGCCGACACGGCCCGGCTCGTACGGGATCGAGACGGTGACCTCCGCCCGCGCGGCGAGCGCCTCGAGCAGCGCCCACTCGGCGCCGGTCAGGTCCTCGAAGCCGTACGCGAAGACGCGGTGCTCCCGTCCCAGGCGTCGAGGTCGTCCCGAAGCCGCTCGACGGCGACCCGCTGGACGCCCTCGCGATCCCAGACTCCCGAGTCGGTCGAGCTCCGCCCGGTACGCCTCGCGAGGCAGGCCGAGGTCGCCGTCGACGACTCGCGCGCTCGACCAGTGCGGACTCGAGCTCGCCGAGCGTCGATAGCAGCGAGTCGGCGAACCCCGCCGAGCCCGCGGAGCCCGCGAGCTCGTCGAGATCGGCGTCGTCGATCGCGCGTCGCGCGGCGAGCAGTCGCTGGACCTCGGTCGCGACCGGGCGCGCGTCGGGTGCGGCGAATGCGATCTGCTCGAAGAGGTCGTCGAACGTCCCGATGCGCCCCGCGAGGAGCGCGGGGCGCCGCGCGAGCAGGTCACGCTCGACGCGGTCGACGTCGGCACGATTCGGGACGACGAGCCACGGATCGCGCTCGAGCTCGGCGAGATAGCGCTCGAGGAGCAGCGCGACCTTGCCGGCATGCGCCGGCCCGACGCACGAGCGAAAGGCCCATCGGTCCATCGTAGTCCCGCCGTCCGACGGCGCCCTCTTACGCCGTCCGCAATTTCGGCGCTTTCCCGATCCGGGAAGAGCGCTCGCCTCGCTACCTCGGCGCGACGACGCCTCGCGGCCGACTTCGGCCGTCGGCCGCGGCGGGCGACCGCCTGGCCCGGCATGCCGCCGGCGCAGTCGTCGCAGAGGTCGGCCTGCTTCGAGCCGCGGCGTGCGTCGGTGTAGTTCAGGCGCATGACCGCGCCCCTGCCTTCGGCGACTTCCTTGCCGCACTTGTCGCAGACGAGGATCGTCTTTCGCGCCATGTCATTTCCTCCAGGTATTCGCTTGTCCGGGATGCGAACGCATAGTAAAAGCGACGTAGAAAAAGGCAAGGCGATCGCTTCCACCCGTTAGCCGCAATCGTACGAAGTACGATCGCGGCTTGCGCGCGATCGTCGTCCTCGAGGGCGACCAGACCGGGCAGGAGCTGCTCGAGGAGGCGCTGCGCGTCCTCGCTCCCGACGTGATCGGCGTCGAGCTCGAGCTCCCGCGCTTCGACCTCTCGCTCGAGAACCGCCGCGCGACGAAGAACGCAGGTCGTGTACGAGGCGGCCGCGGCGATCAAGGAGCACGGCTACGGCCTGAAGGCGGCGACGATCACGCCCGGAGGACAAGGGCGACGTCGGCTCTCCGAACCGGATCCTGCGCGAGGAGATCGGCGGCAAGGTGATCGTCCGCACCGGACGGCGGATTCCCGGCATCGTGCCCGCTCGGCGGCGTCCACTCGCCGATCTCCGTCGTGCGCATGGCAGTCGGCGACGCGTACGGCGCGAAGGAATGGCGCGAGGGCGAGGGCGACGACGAGGTCGCGTTCCGCACCGAGCGGATCGAGCGCCGCGTCTGCCGCGCCGTGGCCGAGTTCGCCTTCCGCCAGGCCGAGCGCATGGACGCGAAGGTCTTCGGCGGCCCGAAGTACACCGTCAGCCCGATCTACGAGGGGATGCTCAAGGAGGAGATGGACGCGGCCGCGGAGCGCCATCCGGACGTGCCGTACGAGCCGCAGCTGATCGACGCGACCTTCGCGCTCCTCATCTCCTCGAGCGGCGCGCCGCATGGTCATTCCGGCGCTCAACCGCGACGGCGACATCCTCTCCGACCTCGTGCTGCCGCTGTTCGGGTCGATCGCGGGCTCCGAGTCGCTGCTCGTGGCGTTCGGCGACGACTACGTGCCGAGCGCGCTCATGGCGGAGGCCGCACACGGCACGGCGCCCGCGCTCGAGGGCAAGGACGTCGCGAACCCGATGGCGATGATCCTCGCCGGCGCGGCGCTGCTCTCCCACGCCGACGACGAGCAGCTCCAGACGGCGGGTCGCGCGATCCGCGAGGCCTGTCTCGAGGCGGTCGCCGAGGGCGTTCGCACGGCCGACCTGGCGGGGCACCACGGCACGACCGCGTTCACCGACGAGGTCATCCGCCGCACGAAGACGAAGCTCGAGGTGTGGTCGACGCTGTAGGCGCGACGCCGGCCCCGCGGCGTCCTTAGAGTCCCCGCGCATGCGAGTCGCGGTACCGAGGGAGACGGCTCCCGGCGAGCGTCGCGTCGCGCTCGTCCCCGAGACCGTTTCCAAGCTCCGCGAGGCGGGCTTCGAGGTCCGGGTCGAGCGCGGCGCCGGCGCAGCGGCCGGGTTCGCCGACGACGCTACGCCGAGGCGGGCGCCGACCTGGTCGAGACGGCCGCGCTCGTCGAGGGCGCGGAGGTCGTCGCGCGAGTCGCGCCGTCCGTCCGCCGAGGAGGCCGAAGCGCTCGCGCCGGGCACCGTGCTCGTCGGCTTCCTGCAGCCGCTCACGGACTCCGAGGGGATCGAGCGGCTCCGCGAGCGGGGAGTCGTCGCGTTCGCCATGGAGTCGATCCCGCGGATCACCCGCGCCCAGTCGATGGACGCGCTGTCGTCGCAGGCGACGGTGGCGGGCTACAAGGCGGTGCTGCTCGCCGCCGACCGCGTGCCGAAGCTCTTCCCGATGCTGATGACCGCCGCCGGGACGATCGCCCCGGTGCGCGCGCTCGTCATCGGCGCCGGGGTGGCGGGCCTGCAGGCGATCGCGACGGCGCGGCGCCTCGGCGCGGTCGTCTCGGCGTTCGACGTCCGCCCCGCGGTCCGGAGCAGGTCGAGAGCCTCGGCGCCTCGTTCCTCGATCTCGGCGTCGACGCCGAGGAGACCGACGGCGGCTATGCGACCGAGCTGACGCCCGAGCAGCAGGCACGGCAGCAGGCCGCGCTCGAGGAGCGGATCCCGGACTTCGACGTCGTGATCACGACCGCGGCGGTCCCGGGCCGACCTGCGCCGAGGCTCATCCCGGCGAGCGCGGTCGGCCGCATGCGCCCCGGCTCGGTGATCGTCGACCTCGCGGCCGAGACCGGCGGCAACTGCGAGCTGACCGTCCCGGGCGAGGTCGTCGAGCACGACGGCGTCACGATCGTCGGGACGACGAACCTGCCCTCGCTCATGGCCTTCCACGCGAGCCAGCTCTACTCGCGCAACGTCGCCGCCCTGCTCCAGCACCTCGCTCCGAACGGCGAGCTCGCACTCGACTGGGAGGACGAGATCACGGCCGGCGCCTGCGTCACCGGGCCCGGGGAGAACGACGTGACGGATCTGCCGCTCGTCGTCGAGCTGACGATCCTCGTCCTCGCGGCGTTCCTCGGCTTCGAGGTCATCGCGAAGGTGCCGACGATGCTCCACACGCCGCTCATGTCGGGCGCGAACTTCATCCACGGCATCGTGATCGTCGGCGCGATCCTCGTCCTCGGCGGCGCGGACGACACCTTCACGAAGGTCGTCGGCTTCGTGGCGCTGGTGCTCGCGACCGCGAACGTCGTCGGCGGCTGGTTCGTGACCGATCGGATGCTCGGGATGTTCAAGCGGCGACCCGAGCCGAAGCGGGAGCGCGACACGTGATCTCCGATCCCGACGTCGTCGGCCTCCTCTATCTCGTCACGATCGTCTGCTTCGTCGTCGCGCTGCAGCCTGCTCTCGTCGCCGAAGCACGCGCGCAAGGGGAACTGGATCGGCGGCGCGGGGATGCTCGTCGCGATCGCGACGACGCTGCTGCTCGACGGGATCGGGAACTGGGCGCTGATCGTGGCCGCCGGCGTGATCGGGACGGTCGTCGGCGTCGTCGGCGCGCGCACCGTGCGCATGACCGCGATGCCGCAGATGGTGGCGATCTTCAACGGCGTCGGCGGCGGCGCGGCGGCGCTCGTCGCGCTCGCCGAGTGGCACAACGCGGCCGGCCCGGTGTGGGACGAGACGGTCTCGATCGTCCTGTCCGCCCTGATCGGCTCGATCTCGTTCGCGGGCTCGGTGGTCGCGTTCGCGAAGCTCCAGGAGCTCGTCAGCGGCCGTCCGATCGTCGTTCGCCGGGCAGAACGTCGTCAACATCCTGGTCCTGCTCGCGGCCGTCGGCGCTCGGCGTGGCGGCGGTCGCGGGAGTCGAGGAGCAGTGGGTCCTGTACGGGCTCATCGCGCTGTCGCTCCTCTTCGGCGTGATGTTCGTCCTCCCGATCGGCGGCGCCGACATGCCCGTCGTGATCTCGCTCCTGAACGCGTTCACCGGCCTCGCGGCGTCGGCGACCGGCTTCGTGCTCGACTCGACCGTGCTCATCGTGTCGGGGATGCTCGTCGGCGCGGCCGGGACGCTGCTGACGCTGCTCATGGCGAAGGCGATGAACCGCTCGGTCGCGAACGTCCTCTTCGGCGCGTTCGGCCAGGTGCAGACGGCCACCGGCGGGCCGCGCGCCGACGACGGCCGCACGGTGCGGGCGACCTCGGCGGACGACGTCGCGGTGCAGCTCTCGTTCGCTCGCAAGGTCATCGTCGCGCCCGGCTACGGGATGGCGGTCGCGCAGGCTCAGCACGACGTGCGTCAGCTGGCCGACCTGCTCGAGGAGCGGGGCGTCGACGTGAAGTACGCGATCCACCCGGTCGCGGGGCGCATGCCCGGCCACATGAACGTCCTGCTCGCGGAGGCGAACGTCCCGTACACGCAGCTCTTCGAGATGGACGACATCAACCCGGAGCTTCCGCAGACGGACGTCGTCCTCGTCATCGGCGCGAACGACGTGACGAACCCGGCCGCGCGCAGCGACCCGGGGAGCCCGATCTACGGCATGCCGATCCTCGACGTCGACAAGGCGGCGAGCATCGTCGTCCTCAAGCGCTCGATGAGCCCGGGGTTCGCGGGCATCGACAACGAGCTCTACCTCGACCCGAAGACGACGATGCTGTTCGGCGACGCCAAGGACTCGGTGCTGAAGCTGATCGCCGCCGTGAAGACGACCTGATCTAGGCTCGCTGCGTGGTCCCGGTCTTCCGCGCCTCGGACGTCGAGCGCGCCGTCAGCCCGCACGAGGCGTACGACGCCGTGCGCGACGCGTTCGTCGCCTACGCGCGCGGCGAGTGGTCGATGCCGCCGAAGGTGTACGTCATGAACTACCCGGCGGGCGACTTCCGCGCGATGCCCGCGATCGGCGGCGGCCACGCCCTGCTCAAGTGGGTGACGTCGTTCCCCGGCAACCCTGCGCGCGGGCTGCCGACGGTGACCGGGCTCGTGCTCCTCTCCGACGCCGAGGACGGACGGCTCCTCGCGGCCCTGGACGCGGGCGCCGTGACCGCGCTCCGGACTGCCGCCGCAGCCGTGCTCGCCGCCGACACGCTGTGCCGCGAGGGCGCGTCGTCGTACGCCGTCGTCGGCTGCGGCGTCAACGGCGCCGAGACGGCGCGAATGCTCGTGGCGCACGGCGCGCGCCCGGTCGTGTGGGACGTGGACGACGCGCGCCGCGAATCGGTCGCCGCAAGGCTCGGGGTCGAGGTCGCCAGGAGCGCCGCCGAGGCACTCGCCTGCGAGGTCGTCGTGACCGTGACGCCGGGGTCGGAGGCGCTTTACGCCCCCGGCTCGCTGCAGCCCGGCCAGCACGTCTCGCTGATGGGCGCCGACGGGCCGGGGAAAGCCGAGGTCGCGGTCGAGGAGCTGCAGCGCGCCCACCTCTTCTGCGACGACTGGGAGCAGGCGAGCCACGGCGGCGAGCTCACCGGAGCAGCGAACGCGGGCCTGATCCAGCGTGGCGACGTGACGGAGCTGGGTGCGGTGCTCGTCGGAGAAGGGGACGGCCGCCGGAGCGCGAGCGACGTCACGCTCTTCGACTCGACCGGCCTCGCGATCCAGGACCTCGCGATCGCGAGGGCCGCGTACGCGAAGGTGGGCGAGCTCGATCTGCAGCAAGTCGAGCTGTAGGCGCGCACACCCCCAGGGTGGTCGCGGACATCCGGATCGTCGGGCTGCGACTGGAGCGACCAGCTGACTCGCCATACGGACGTGTTCCGGCTGCGCGGGGCCGCAGCGGGCTACGTGTCGCCGACGAGCAGGCGACCCGGCTCGAAGAGGTCGAGCAGCGGATCGCGGTCGCCGAGGATCGCTCGCGCGACGAGCCG
This sequence comes from uncultured Actinomycetes bacterium, assembly GCA_963770595.1. Taxonomy (GTDB): domain Bacteria; phylum Actinomycetota; class Thermoleophilia; order Gaiellales; family Gaiellaceae; genus GMQP-bins7. The sequence continues at coordinate 772,795 of CAVYQG010000001.1, forward strand.
GCCGCACGCGAAGCCGAGCACGTTGCCGTGCCCGGAGTAGCCGCCCGCGACCCAGAGTCCGTCCGCGCCGGGCACCGGTCCCGACCACCGGCACGAAGTCGAAGACCATCCCGAAGATCCCCGCCCAGCGGTAGTCGACGCGGAGCGGCCGGCCGAGCAACGAGGACACGAACTCCTCGAGCGCCGCCTGGACGACGGGGTGGTCTCCTCCTCGGCCGTGAACTCGAGCTCGAGCGAGACGTCGCGGAAGCCGCCGGCGACGACCCGGCCGTCGGGAGTCTGATGCCAGTAGTCGAAGCCGTGGCGTCCGTAGTGCGGGATCTCGAAGAGCCGCTCAGAGACGGGCTCGGTCGCGATCACCTGACCCCGCGTCGGGACGATCAGCCCTTCGAGCTCGCCGAGAAGACCGCTCGGATACCCGTCGGTCGCGACCACGACCGTGTCGGCACCGGTCTGCTCGGACGACTCGACCCGCGTGTGCTCGTGGATCTCGACGCCCGCTTCGGCGGCACGGGCGGCGAGCCGGCGCACGAGCCGCGCGGGCTGGAGGACGCCGTCGGCGGGTGGAAGATCGCCGCCGGATATCTCGTTCGCAGCGGCTCGGCCAGTTCGTCGGACCGCTTCCACTCGACTGCGAAACCGTCGCCGAGCGAGCGCGTCGTGCTCCTCGCGAGCTCCGTCCTGCTCCTCGTCGTCGGCGGCGAGGCGAAGGCTCCCCGTGCGTCGAAACGCGTCCCCCGCGAGCGTCGCGAGCTCGTCGAGCTCGGCCTCGGTCCAGCGCCAGAGCGCTGCCGCGCGGTCGCGACCGAGCGAGTCGACGAGGACGGGGTACGGCGCCGCGCCGCCGCGCAGGGCGAAACCGCCGTTGCGCCCGCTCGCGCCACCCGCGATCTCGCGCGCCTCGAAGAGGCGCACGCGGAGGCCCGCCTCGGCGAGCGCGAGCGCGCACGAGCAACCGGTGATCCCGCCGCCGACGACCGCGACGTCGACCTCGCCCTCGAGCCGAGCACTCGAGGCGCGGCTCGTGCGGCTCCGCGAGCCAGTACGACGTCGTAGCCATCGTCCGCGCGATGCTAGTCGGCGGTCCGAGCCTCGAGCTGCGCGACCGCGCCGAGCACGAGCGCGCGCGGATCCGTCACACGCATGCGCGGTACACCCCGTCCTCGAGCTGGACGACCCGCGCGAGCTCGAGCTGGAGGAGCGAGGCGCCGACGGACGCAGCGTCGCCGCCGGTGCGTACGTACGAGCTCGTCGGCCGTCGACGGGCTCTCGCGGAGGCGGCCGAGAAGCTGCTCGGCTGCAGGCTCGAGCTCGGGCGGGGCGGCCACGGCGACCTCGAGCCCGAATGCCTCCAGCACGTCGCTCGCACGCGTCACCGGGGTCGCACCCAGCCGCAGGAGCGCGTTCGTCCCGGCCGAGAGCGCGCTCGTGATCTCGCCCGGGACCGCCAGCACCTCGCGTCCTTCCTCGAGGGCGAAGTCGGCGGTGATGAGCGCGCCGCTCCGCTCGCGTGCCTCGACGACGACGGTCGCTCGGCAGAGCCCCGCGATGATCCGGTTCCGCGCAGGAAACCGCCACGGTGCGGGCTCGACTCCGGGCTCGTACTCGGACACGACGAGCCCTCGCTCGCAGATCCGCCGGGCGAGCTCGGCGTGCGCGGCAGGGTAGTCGCGGTCGATGCCGCAGCCGAGGACCGCGACGGTCACGCCTCCTCCCTCGAGGGCGCCGCGGTGAGCCTCACCGTCGACGCCGCGCGCCATGCCGCTGACGACGACGAGCCCGGCCGCGGCGAGCTCGCGCCCGAGCGAGCGTGCGACCGATCGGCCGTAGGAGGAGCAGGACCGCGCGCCGACGACGGCCACGGCGGCGGAGGACAGCACATCGACGCTGGCGCCGCGAACGAAGAGGGACGCGGGCGGGTCGTGAATCGCCCCCAGGAGCGGGGGGAAGCCCGCGCTCCGACGGACGAGCCGGAGAAGCTCGCTCACGCGGCGGCGAGATCGCCGGGGATGCGGTACGAGAGCGCCTCGGCCACGTGCTCCGGCGCGACCTCCGACGCTCCCGCGAGCGACGCGATCGTCCGGGCGACGCGCGCGACGCGCACCCGGCCGCGTCCCGACAGCGGAAGCCGGTCGACCGCGCTCGAGAGGAGCTCGGACGCCGGCTCGGTTCGCCGCGGGAGCGTTCTCCAGCAGGCGCTCCGGCTCTCGATGACCCTCCCGCGAACGGGCGCGGACGCCTCGCCGGGTGGGGCCGCCAGCTCGACGGCACGTGGCCGCGGCATCGCGACCGCGAGGTCGAAGCGGTCGAGCAGCGCCCGGGAGAGCTTCTCGCGGTACGCCGCGAGGCGCTGCGGCGTGCACCCGCACTCGACAGCCGGGTCGCCGCGAGCGCCGCACGGGCACATGTTCATGGTGCCGACGAGCTGGAAGCGGGCCGGGAAGAGCGCATGGCCGCCGACGCGCGCGACGGCGACGACGCCGTCCTCGAGAGGCTGGCGCAGCGCCTCGAGCACCGAGCGCGGGAACTCGGGCAGCTCGTCGAGGAGGAGGACGCCGCGATGCGCGAGCGACACCTCGCCCGGCCGCGGGCCGTGCCCGCCTCCGACGACCGCGGGCGCGGAGGCACCGTGGTGCGGCGCACGAAACGGCGGCACCGTGATCAGCGGGCGCTCCGGCGGCAGGAGGCCGACGACCGAGTGGATCCGCGTCACCTCGAGCGCCTCCTGACGACTCAGCCGAGGCAGGATCCCGGGAAGCCGGCGCGCGAGCATCGTCTTGCCCGTGCCCGGCGGTCCCGGCGAGCAGGAGGTTGTGCGCCTCCGGCCGCGGCGATCTCGAGCGCACGGCGCGCACGCTCCTGACCGCGGACGTCGGCCAGGTCCGGGACGCCGCCGGCGTGCCGAGCGCGTCGGCGCCGAGCGGCTCGAAGGACGGAAGCCTCGATCTCGCCGCGAAGGTACGCGACGGCCTCGCCGAGATGCGCGGACGGCGCACCGGCTCGACGCCGGCCAGAGCCACCTCGGGCGCCGATTCGGCCGCACAGACGACGCGATCGAGGCCGGCTCGGCGACGCCCCCTCAGCGACCGCAAGCGCTGCCGGACACGGGACGGACGCGCCCGTCGAGCGCGAGCTCGCCGACGGCCGCGTGGTCGGCCAGGCGCTCCGGTGGGAGCTGGCGCGTCGCAGCCAGCACCGCGAGCGAGATCGGGAGGTCGAAGCCCGAGCCCTCCTTGCGCAGCGCGGCCGGCGCGAGATTGACGGTGATCCGGCGGTTCAGCGGCCACTCGAGCGCCGCCGAGACGACCCCGCTCCGGACGCGATGCTTCGCTTCCTGGCAAGCCCGGTCGACGAGCCCGACGATCGCGAACCCCGGGACGCCGGGCTGGAGGTGCGCCTCGACCTCGACCCTGCGCGGCTCGAGGCCGACGAGTGCGTGGGTGACCGCGCGAGCGAGCACCCTCGCGACGGTAGGCACGAGGATCGTCACAGAAGCGCAAGGCCACTCCCCGGTCGTGAGAGCCTTCGCTCCGAAAGAGCTACGGTCGCCTACGGCGTGTAGCAGAGGACGTGCACGGTGAAGTTGCTGACTCCCGCGTGTCGTTCAGGCCGACGCCGATGAAGCCGACGACCTGGTTCTGCGGATTGAGCAGCGGCTCGAGCTCCTGCGTCACGAGCTCGAGGCCCTGCCGCGTCGTCGCCCCACGACGTCCCCGCGGAGATCGCGCGCTCGGTCCCGGAGGCACGAGCTCGTCACGCGGCCGAGTTGAAGGTGCCGTCGATCGCGCCGATCGACGACGAGCGACCGAGTTGGTGCGCACGGTGATCGCGCCGATCACGCCCGCCGGCCCGGCGGCGACCTGCCGCGCCGGCCGGCCCAGCGGGCCCCTGCGGCCCGGTCGGCCCCGCCGGAAGCTGGCCGGGTGCGAAGTCGACGCGCAGGAGCGAGCGGTTCGCGACCTTGGCCGAGTTGACCGCGTTGTTCCGGATCTTCGGGTTCGAGACGGCGTCGAACTGGAGCTGCAGCGTCCCGACGCTGTTCCTCGCGAGCTGGCTCACGGCCGCGACGCTCGTCCCGCCGAGGGCGACGAGCAGTGCGAGGCAGGCGACGATCATCGCCGGCGACGGACGCCGGCGCAGGAGCTTTCGCATGTGTGTTCCCCTTTCGTGTGCTCGGGCCAGGCTACCCGCGCGCTCGGCCGACTTCGCCGGCCGGCGCCGCAGTTCTTACGCATCCCTTACGGCGACGAAGACGGACTCGTAGTACTCGCCCGAACGGCGCCCGGTGCGCCGGTTGACGTGCCGTTCGAGCCGCTCGACGAGCGCGGAGCCCGCTCGCTCGAGGATCTCCGGATAGAGGCCACGCCGGTCGTTGACGACGATCGATCACGGGAGCGCCCGGCTCAGCAGCTCGGCGCACCGCGCAGGACGTCCGAGATCCCGCCGACGTACTCCTCGATCGCGGCACGGCTCGTCCCGCGGCCGGCGGCGCCGAGCTCGCGCTCGCGGCGATCGTCGAGCCCGAGGAGCTCGTACGCGTACCGGTGCTGCTCGTGGTAGTCGATGAGGCCCGGGATACGGCGGGGAGGTGACGACGCCGTCGAACGTCCCGTCGAGCTCGAGCTCGCTCGCGTCGCCGTGCACGACCTCCGCGGCCGTGCGCCCGGTCCCGCACCCGCTGGAACGCCTTCAGCCGCTCGAGCGTGTCGATCGAGGTAGCGCGACGATGAACTTGTCCGCCTCCTCGACCGGCCGGCAGGTCCGGCGGTGCTTGTGGCACCAGTACGGCTCCCGCTGCGAGGCACGCGCGGAAAGTCGAGGTCGAAGTGCGCCGTCAGCCGCGCCGAACGCGCGGCACGCGCGAGCACGACTCGGAGGACGTCCGCGTGCTCGTAGTCGTCCCGAGCGACGCCGGAAGTGCAGGAGCTCCGACGGCGGCCGCGGGGCGCATACCAGTCGCCGTACGTAGCCCCGCGGCCGCGCACGCGAGCGTCCCCGGCGCTCGAGAGCGCGTCGCGCAGCTCCTTCTCGAGCAGGAACGGGTCGTAGCGGGCGGTCTTCACGCGCATCAGCAGGCAGTTGAAGGCGGCGACGTCGACGCCGACGGCGTCGTACCCCGACTCGAGCGCCTGGACGAGCGTCGTCCCGGAGCCGGCGAACGGGTCGAGCACGCGCCCGCCCGGCCGGACGTAGCGGCCGAGCAGCGCCTCGACGAGCTGCGGCACGAACTTGCCGAGGTACGGGTGCAGCCGGTGGACGTGCTTCGTCCGCTCGCGCTCGGGGAGCTCCGCCTCCGACCACGAGAGCTGGAGGTCGTCGGCGATCTCCGCGTAGAGGGCAGCCTGCGTGGGAGCCACCCGGCTCCGTTCGACGGGCGCCGCGGCGGGCTCCTACGTCAGCGGGCACGCGCTCGACGCTCCGTCCGTGCACCGCCGCGGCCTCGAGGCCGAGGTCGAGCGCCGCCTCGCTCGGGGTGCCGCGGCGAGCCATGCCTGCGTCGCCGCCAGCACGCGCCGCACCTTCTCCTCGTCGATCATCTCGAACGGATGGCCGAACGCGGGACCGCCCTTCTCCTTCACCTCGACGACGAGCAGCCGGCGTCCTCGCCGGAGGACGAGGTCGAGCTCGTAGCCGCCCGCGCGCGCGTTCGCCTCGAGCGAGGCGGTACCCGCGAAGCCGGTAGTGGCGGAGCGCGCGGCGCTCGCCGCGGTTCACGCGCGTCTTCGTAGCAGGCGGCCTCGAAGGAGCGGCGGTGCAGGCTCGGACGGCCCGAACGCGCGGACGGCCTCGGAGTGCTCGGGCGTGATGTAGCCGACGTGCGAGACGAACCCGTACCGCGGGTAGACGGCGTCGAGGCGGCGCATCACGCGGTCGCGCAGCGACCTTGGCGACGATCGAGGCGGCCGCGATGGCGGCGCTCCGCGTGTCGCCGTCGACGAGCGCGCGATGCGGCGGCGCCGCGGCCCGAGCCGGAAGCCGTCGACGAGGCACGCGTCGGCCGGAGGATGGAGGTCGCGCGAGCACCGCCCGCAGCGCCGCAGAGGTTCGAGCGGTGCAGGCCGGCGCGGTCGATCTCGGCCGACGGAGACGACGCGGACGCTGATCCGCGTCGCGCACGCGACGACGGCGTGGAACAGCGCCTCGCGCTCCTCCGGGCGCACCTGCTTCGAGTCGTTCAGCAGCGCGAGCCGCCGGACGCGTGGCCGCGCAAGCAGCTCGTAGTCGAGGAGCACGCCGGCGACGACGAGCGGGCCTGCGAGCGAGCCCCGACCGGCCTCGTCCGCCCCGGCGACGTAGCGCACACCGAGCCGTCGGTCGTATGCGAGGAGCCGCTGGCCGGTGGAGAGAGCCACGCGGCCGAGGATAGACGCTACCCCTGCCGGAGCTCGCGGACGCGCGCCTTCTTCCCCACTCTTGCGCGCAAGTAGTAGAGCTTCGCGCGCCGGACGTCGCCGATCGCCGCGACCTCGAGCTTCTCGATCTTCGGCGAGTGGAGCGGGAACGTGCGCTCGACCCCGACGCCGAACGACTGCTTGCGGACGGTGAACGTCTCGCGGAAGCCCGAGCCCTGGCGCTTGATGCACGATCCCCTCGAAGACCTGGATGCGCTGGCGGCTGCCCTCGATGACCTTGAAGTGCACGCGCACGGTGTCGCCCGCCTTGAAACGAGGCAGGTCCGTGCGCAGCGTGGCGCTGCTCGAGGCTCTCGATCGTCGGGTTCATCGGAAAGGAAGGCGCCGAAAGGCCGGCGCAATGGTAGCGGAACGACCGCCGACTTGGTGGGCACAGGAACGGCCGCGTCGGAGCGAAGATCCCTGAAGTTGCCGCGGTCGGACTTCGCGCGGCGGGGTGCGGCCTGCAACGTCACCGGAAGCTGATGCGGTTCGGTGGCCAGTAGGTCATGAACACCTTGCCGATGAGGTTGTCCTCCGGGACCGACGCCCCACACGCGGGAGTCGCACGACTGCGAGCGGTTGTCGCCCATGACGAAGTAGTGGCCGCGCGGGACCCTGAACGACTCCGCCGGGCCGATGTCGCGCCGGTCGTGCTCGATGTACGGCTCGTCGAGCCGCTGGCCGTCGATGTAGACGAAGGCGGCGCCGCGGCGCATCCGGATCTGCACGCGCTCTCCGGGGAGGCCGACGATCCGCTTGACGAACGTGCCACCCGCGCCGCACTTGGCGCTAGCCTCCGGCGGCGTCTCGAAGACGATCGACGTCGCCGCGCTCGCGGGTCGGTGAAGTGGTACACGAAGCGGTTCGCCAGCACTCGATCCGAGAACCGCGCTTCGCACCCCTGGGCAGGGCGCGCGCAGTGCAGGGTCGGCTCCATCGAGGAGGACGGGATGCGGTACGGGTTGATCACGAAGGCCTTGATCGCGAGAACGATCGCGATCGCTCCGACGATGGTCACGATCCAGTCGACCGCGATCCGCAAGCGGCGCGGCAGGCGACCGGTGACGCGGTCGAGCGGATGGTGGAACTCGTGCTCGGACGGGCGCTCCTCCTCCACGGGCCACGAGAACGGCGGCTGCGGCGGCGGCGTCTCGCGCGGCTCGGCCGGCGTCGATGCTCCCGGCCACGCGGAGCCGGATCCGTCTGCCGCGTCGAGCTGCATCCGCTCGCGCTCGTCGGTCCCGCTCACGCCACGCTCCTCACGTGCTCGCGCCTCCACGCGTCGATCTTCGCGTGATTGCCGGAGAGCAGGATCTCGGGCACGGGCCAGCCGCGGAACTCGGCCGGCCTCGTGTAGTGCGGGTACTCGAGGCCTCCGTCGAGCGCGGCCGAGAAGCTCTCGACCTCGCCGGAGCCCTCGGTGAGCGCTCCCGGGAGCCGCCGCGCGATCGCGTCGACGAGGGCCAGGGCCGGGAATCTCTCCGCCCGAGAGCACGTACGGGCCGATCGAGACCTCGTCCGTGCACAGGTGGTCGAGGATCCGCTGGTCGAAGCCCTCGAAACGCGCCGAGAGCAGCGTGAGCGCCGGTTCGGTCGCGAGCTCCTCGACCAGCTCCTGGTCGAGCTGGCGACCGGCGGGTGTCAGCGCGACCACGCGATGCGCCGGAGTGCCGCCGTAGACCGCGTCGAAGGCGGCCGCGACGACGTCGACCCGGAGCACCATCCCGGGACCGCCGCCGTAGGGCTCGTCGTCGACCTGGCCCGCGCTCAAGCGGCGTCGTGTCGCGGTAGTTGAGGACCCGCAGCTCGAGCTCGCCCCCGAGCACGGCCGCGACGGGCCGACGCTCCGTGAGCCACGCGAACGCGCCCGGAATCAGCGTGAAGACGTCGAGGCGCACGGGCAGCGAACGGTACCCGTCAGTCCGTGAACCCGGGATCGAGAGTGATCCGTGCCCGCGTCGAGGTCGACCTCGCGAACGCACGTCCTCGACGAGAGGCAGCAGCAGCCCGGTGTCGAGCTCGAGCGCATCGTTCGCCGGGCCCGGGAGCACGTCGCGGACGCTGCCGACCCTGGGCCGTCCTCGTTCACGACTTCGAGGCCGACGAGGTCGGCGACGTAGAACGCGCCCTCCTCGGGAGGAGGCAGGTCCCCGCGCGGACGGCGAGCTCGCTGCCGCGCTCGACGCTCCGGTCGAGCTTGATCGCGCGGCGCCCCTTCCCCACGCGGCGCGAGACGACCACCTTCGCCGGGCTCGCCGCCCACGATGAGCGCCGCGCCGACCTCGAAGCGCCTCGGGTCCTCGCTTCCACCCTCGACGACGAAGGCGCCGTCGAGCCCGTGCGGCCGTCCGACCCTGCCGACGACCACGAGGCCGTGCTCCGGGTCAGTCGGCAATCTCGAGCAGATACCGCTCGTCCGCGCGCGCTCCGGCAGCCCGGACGATGGAGCGGAGTGCGCGGGCGAGGCGCCCCTGCCGGCCGATCACCTTGCCGACGTCGTCGGGCGCGACGTGCAGCCGGAACACGATCGCGTCCTCGCGGGTCTCGGTCTCGACGCGAACGGCGTCCGGCTCGTCGACGAGCCGGCGCGCGATCCAGTCGAGGAGCTCAGCCATGCGCTCTCACGTCCCGGAGGAACGCGCTAGGACGCGGCACTCGCCGATCGAAGGTCGGGAAGCACCTTCTCGATGAGCCGCGACACGGGCTCCGTCGGCTGGGCGCCCTTCGCGAGCCAGTCCTTGACCTTCTGCTCGTCGAGGTCGATCGTCGAGGGATCGGTCTGCGGGTTGTACCGCCCGACGATCTCGATGAAGCGACCGTCGCGCGGAGAGCGCGAGTCGGCCACCACGACGCGGTAGATCGGGTTCTTCTTCGAGCCGACCCGCGTCAGCCTGATCTTTACAGCCATTCCACTCCTTCGGATTCGGTGTGACGGGGCATTGTGCCCGTTTGCGAGGGAAAGCGGGTGACAGTCAGCGACGTCCGGGCGGTGGCATCCCCGGGAGCGCGGGCATCTTGCCCTTCCCCATCTGCTTCATCATCTTCGCCATCTGCTTGCGGGCGGCCATGAGCTTGTTGACCTCGTCGAGCGAGGTCCCGCTGCCGGCAGCGATCCGCCTCCGCCGCTGCGTCGAGATCATGTGCGGCAGCCGGCGTTCCTGTGGCGTCATGGAGAGCACGATCGCCTCGACACGCGCGAGTTGCGCCTCGTCCACGTCGAGCCCCTGCATCTGCTTGCCGAGACCGGGGATCATCTTCATGACTCCCTGGAGCGGCCCCATCCGGCGCAGCATCCGGTAGCTCGCCAGGAAGTCGTCGAAGGTGAACTCGCCGGCGCGCATCCGGCGCTCCATCTCCTCCTGCTCGTCGAGCTCGACCGCGGCCTCCGCCTTCTCGATCAGCGTCAGCACGTCGCCCATGCCGAGGATCCGCGAGGCCATGCGATCAGGGTGGAAGACCTCGAGCTGGTCGAGCTTCTCGCCCACCGACGCGAACTTCACGGGCTTGCCGGTGACGGCGCGCACCGAGAGCGCCGCGCCGCCGCGCGCGTCGCCGTCGAGCTTCGTGAGGACGACGCCGTCGAACGCGATCCGCTCCTGGAACGCGAGCGCGACGTTCACGGCCTCCTGCCCCGTCATCGCGTCGAGCACGAGCAGGACGTTCGTCGGCTTCGTCGTGTCCCGTACACGCTGGAGCTCGTCCATCAGCTCCTCGTCGACGTGCAGGCGGCCGGCGGTGTCGAGGACGACGGTGTCGAGCCCGTCCTTGCGCGCCGCGTCGAGCCCCTCCTGCGCCGCCCTCACCGGGTCCTGACGGTCGAGCGCGTACACGGGAATCTGGATCTGACGCCCGAGCTGCTCGAGCTGGTCGACCGCCGCCGGTCGCTGGAGATCGCACGCGACGAGAGCCGGCCGTTTTCCGTCCTTTCGGAGGTGCAGCGCGAGCTTCGCTGCCGTCGTCGTCTTGCCCGAGCCCTGGAGGCCGGCGAGGAGGATCACCGTGGGCGGGCGCCCGAACGCGAGCCGCGAGTCGCCCGAGCCCATGAGCGACGTCAGCTCCTCGTGGACGATCTTCACGACCTCCTGGCCTGGCGTGAGGCTCTTCGTCACGTCCTGGCCGAGCGCGCGCTCCTTGACCGAGGCCGTGAACTCCTTCGCGACCTCGAAGTTGACGTCGGCCTCGAGCAGCGCAAGCCGGATCTCGCGCATGGCCTTGGAGACCGCCTCGTCGTCGAGCTTGCCGCCTCTCCCGAGGCCGCCGAGCGCGCCCTGGATCCTGTCGCCGAGCGTGTCGAACACGGTCGGGGCAGTGTAGAGAGGCGGCTACGTGCGGTCGTTCACGAAGAGAGCCGGCCGCGCGTCAGGCGACGGCCCACGCGAAGGCGTCCGGCCGTCGCAAAGCGAAGTCGATCGGCATCGAGGCGCGGACGACGACGCCGGACTTGCCAGGAGACGGCGCCTCCCACGAGAGGGACACGGTGACGAACGACGGCTCGATCCCGACCCAGGCCTCTTCCCAGTCGGCGCTGAAGTAGAGATTGGCCCCGGCGCCGGCCGAGAGGACGAAGTCGAAGCCGAGGAACACCCCGCCGTCCGCGCCGTCGAGCTGGAGCAACCGGGAGCTGTCGAGGCTTCGAGCCGTCGCGCTCGTGGTGTCTTTGGCGTCGCCCTTCAGGGTCGAGAGCTGGGCGAGCGTGCCGAGCGTCGCCGCGGAGAGGATCCAACCGGGGTTGCGGAACGACTGCTCTCGACCGCTGACGACTGTGAGCAGCTTGCGCGCGGTCGCCAACGCGTCCGCGGACGCGGCTGCGTTCGCCTTCCAGCGCCCCGAGATGCCGAGCGGCCCGTTCGCTCCCGGGCCCTGGAGGAACGTCTCGTCGACCTTCCGTGCGAGCGCGTCCGCGAGATCGCCCTTGATCGACTCCGCGAGCCCGGGTGTGGTCGGTAGGGAGCGAAAGAGGCCGGGGGCGATACAGGCTGCCGCCTCGAGCTCCCACTGGCCGGGACGAAAGATGGGCAGCGCCTTGTGATCTGCCGCGACCGAGTCCGGATCTCGTCCTGGCTTTCCCGACTGTCGGAAGTCGACGGTGACGTCGAGCGTCGGAACCGGCAGCTGTCCGTCCGACGCGATGAGGGTCCCGCCGAGCCGGAGGACCGCGGAGCGCAGGCAGACGAGCTCGGAGATCTCCGCGCTCCACGCGTCGGGGTCGAACGACCCCGATCCGTCCGCATCGGCAGTTCGCGGGCCGAACGGTCGCGGGCCGAAGGGGCGGGGCCCGAACGGGCGTGGACCGAACGGGCGGGGGCCATACGGTCGCGGCCCGAACGGGCGAGGGCCGAACGGCCGCTCCTCCTCCATCCGCGGACCGAAGGGACGCGGCCCGTACGGGCGTGGCCCAAAGGGGCGCGGTCCGAACGGGCGCGGTCCGAACGGCCGTGGGCCAAAGGGCCTCGGGCCGAAGGGCCGCTCCTGCGGTTCGCCGCCCTCGCTCTCCCAGCCGTCACCCTCGGACACGCGAATCCCCTCTCTTCCGCTCCTCGAACGTGGCGGAGTCTACGACCTTGCGCCACGGGTTACAAGCACCCGGTCAGCTCACGAGCACCGCCTCCGCCTCGTGCAGATACGCGGTCGCGTCGACCTCGCGGAAGAACGAGAGCGCGACGTCGAGGTCGCGTCGTGCGTCGGCATCGACCCCACCCGAGGAGCCCGCCTGCGCCGATCGCAACCGGGCGAGCGACTCGTCGGGCAGCGACCCGATCTCGGCCAGGAGATCGGCTGCGACGTCGAACCGTCGCGCCGTGCAGGCGAGCGCAGCTTCGAGCCAGGGGGTCCGCGCGCGCACGCCCGCGGCGATGTCGTCCAGGTCGCCGCTGCGATCGAGGCCGTCGAGCGCCCAGGCGAGGTCGACGACCCAGGCCGACGTCAAGAAGAGGTTCAACTTGTCCCTCCACATCGCAAGGAGCTCGTCTACGACCGCGTCCGCGTCCTGCCGGGCGCCTGCGGCCGCGAGAGCCCTGGCCCGGACGGCCAGCGCGGGGCACAGCATCTGCGGGTCCTCCGCGGAGCGAGCCTTCTCGAGCGCCGCCAGCGTGTCGTCGAGCGCAGCCGTGACGTCGCCTCGGGCGATGTGGATGCGTCCGAGGGTCGCATGGCAGTACGGCTCCATGAAGTGTGCGACGTCCTCGGTATCCGCGAGGAACGCGTCCGCAACGGCGATCGCCTCCTGCCAGCGTCCCGTCCAGTAGTGCTCGGCGACGCGCTCCGCGCTGAGCCACTGGATGTGCGCGGCGTGGCCGAACCGCTCGGCGTGACCACGCGCCCTCCCCTGGAGCTCGAAGCACTTGCCGAGATTGCCGTAGCTGCACTCGAAGTCGGCCAGGATCCCGCAGTGATGCGAGGCCGAGATCGAGTCGATCTCCTCCGAGATCGTGACGCTTCGTTCGAGGTCGGCACGACCCTCCGGGTCGCCGGAGAGCAGCCGTGAGGCGCCGATCATCGCGAGAGCCCGCGCCTGGAGCTCGGGGAGCTCGAGCGCCTCGGCATCGCGCAGCGCTTCTCCCGCCAGCACCGCCGTGCGCTCCGGATCCGCGGCCAGCGTGTTGAACACGGCGAGATCGAGCAGGACCTCTGTTCGCACACGCGATGCACCGAGGCCCTCGACGAGCTCGAGGGCGCGAGAGAGGTGCTCCTGAGCCTCGCGACTGCCCGCCGAGCTGTACAGCAGGTTGGCGTAGAGGTCGGCAGCCTCGGCGGCGAGCTCGCCCTCGCCCAGCGCCCTGAACCCGGTCTCGGCGGCGGCGAGCTCCTCCGCCCCCTCCGCGTCGGCGTAGTAGCGCGACTTCCCGAGCGTGAGGAGCAGCGCGGGCAGGTCGGGGTCCTCGTCGGGCCAGATGTCGAGCGCATCCCGGTAGTGGCGCGCCGCGGTGGCGAACGAGTTCAGCGCCAACGCGCGGTCTCCGGCGCTCCGGAGCGAGAGCCGCGCCCCCTCCACGAGCTCCGTGACGTCCGAGTTCGACGCGACCGCGTACTCGTACGCCGACACGTAGTGCAGCGCGATCATCTCGGCCCGGTCCTTCGTGCGATCCGGGCTCAGCGACTCGAGCCACTCCGCCGTCCGGCGGTGGATCTCGGCGCGGCGGACGCGCGGAAGCTGCTCGTAGGCGACGTCGCGAGCGAGGTCGTGGCGGAACGTGAACTCGTCCTCTCCCTGGACCGAGGAGGGGGTCACACGCGTCATGAACTCCCTCCGGACGAGCTCTCGAAGCCGCTCCTCGACCGACCGCCGCGACCGATCGCCGAGCTTCGAGAGAACGCCCGGCCAGACGACCTTGCCGACGACGGCGGCGTCCTGGAGCAGCAGCTTGTCCTCGGCCGACAGAGCGTCGAGTCGGGCAGCGATCACCGCGCGGACGGACTCTGCCGTCGGCGCTTGCTCGGGCTGGTCGACCAGCATCCGCACGAACTCGACGGCGAAGAGCGGATTGCCGGATGCGGCGCCCACGATCGCGTCCTTCGCCTGGCTCGCGACCTCGGACGGCGCGAGAGCAGCCACGAGCCCCGCCATGTCGTCGTTCGACAGCGGGGCGAGCGCGATGGTCGTCGCGTTCTCGCGGCTCCACCACTCGGGTCGCAGCTCGACGAACTCGGGGCGGGCCGTGCAGAGGATGAGGATGGGCACGCCGTGCGACCAGTCCAACACGTGCTCGATGAAGTCGAGCACGCCCGCGTCGGCCCAGTGAACGTCCTCGAAGACGAGCACCAACGTGTACTCGCGCGCCACGGCCTCGAGGAAGCTGCGCCAGGCTACGAACGCGGCTCGCCGCTGATCACCGTGGGTGACAGCGGGCGCATCGAGCCCGACCAGGGACCGCAGGTGGTTCTCGATGCGGGCAGCCTCGGCCGGGTCGGGGACGAGATCGCCGACACCCCGGCTGAGCTTGTGGGCGGTCGCCGCCACATCGTCGGTCTCGAGGATCCCCGCCTGCGCCTTCACGATCTCGCCGAGTGCCCAGTACGTCAGAACGTCTCCGTAGGGTGACGAGCCCGTCTGCCTCCAGGTGAAGTACGTGGGCTGGTCCTCGACCCAGCGGAAGAGCTCGAAGGCCAGGCGGCTCTTGCCGATGCCCGCCTCTCCGACGATCGAGACGAGCTCCGGCGACCGGCGCTCCCCGACCCGGTCCAGGGCCAGGCGCAGCAGCTCGAACTCGTGCTCTCGCCCGACGAACGGCCCGCGCCCTCTCTGCGCGAGGTCGACACCGCGTCGCGCCCGCGGCGCGAGCGCCCGCCAGGCGAGGACCGGCTCGTTCTTCCCTTTCGCCTGTACCGGGTCCGCCTCGCCGTACTCGACGACGTTGCGCGTCGCCCGGTACGTCGGCTCGTCGACGAGGATCGAGTCGATCGGCGCAGCGGTCTGGATCCTGGCGGCGGTGTTCATAACGTCGCCCCAGGCGATCGCCTCGCCGTCCGACGTGCGCGCACCGAGAGCGACGACGGCTTCGCCCGTAGCGACGCCGAGCCGTAGATGGAGCCCGAGACGGGGGTCCAGGTCGTTGATCTCGGCGACCCAGTCGCGGATCGCCAGCGCCGCGCGAACTGCACGCTCGGGGTCGTCCCCGTACGTCCGCGGCGCGCCGAAGATCCCGCACACCGCGTCGCCGATGAACTTCTCGACCGTCCCGCCGAAGCGGACGAGGTGGGCTCGAACCCCTTCGTAGTACGGCGACAGCACACTGCGGACGTCCTCGGGGTCGAGACGCTCGGCCCGCGCAGTCGAGTCGACGACGTCGCAGAAGAGTGCCGAGATGACCTTGCGCTCGACCTCGCGCGCGTCGCGCTCGACGTCCGCAAGCCGGGCACCACAGGTGCCGCAGAAGCGGAACCCGGGCGGGTTGTTGAAGCCACAACTCTGGCAGGACATGTCCGGGATGGCATAACCCCTGGACAGACGAGGTGTCAAGTGCCACGATCGCTCGTCGAGGCAACGCGCGCCGCACGTGGCCCACCGGTCACGCTGTCGGCTCGGAAGGAGAGACGTGGCCAGGATCCGATCCGTCTTGGTCGGTGTGGACGTGTACGAGCGGCCGGAGGTCCCCAACCTCAGCGGCTGCGTGAACGACGTCGCGCTCGTGCGGCGCATCCTGAAGCGCTACTTCGCCGTCCCCAACGAGGACATCCGCATCGTCGTCAACGAGCGGGCCACCAAGGCGAACATCCTGCGCCGGCTCGAGTCCGCGGTCCTCTCCGCGGAGGAGGGAGACATCGTCGTCTTCTACTTCTCGGGCCACGGGTCGCAGATCCGGGACCGCGACGGGGACGAGCTCTCCGACCTGCTCGACGAGGTTCTCTGCCCGTACGACATGGACTGGGCGTCCGACACCTTCATCCTCGACGACGAGCTCGACCGGCTCTTCTCCGAGATCCCCGCCGGCGTCCTCCTCGAGGTCTTCCTCGACTGCTGCTTCTGGGGAGCGGGCCCGAGCGAGCTCGAGGCCGAGCCCCGGCCCCAGGGACTACGTGCCGACGTGCGGTTCATCCCGCCTCCGCTCGACATCGCGGCGCGAGCGGAGGGAGACGAGGAGCACCTGAAGCACCACGGGTTCGCGCAGTGCGGTTGCTTCGACGATCACGTTCTCTGGGCAGCGTCAGCGGAGGGGCAGCCGGCCGCCGAGGACTACCTCGAAGGCCGTGCACAGGGCGTCTTCACGTACTGGGGCTGCCGGTTCATCGAGGCCAACGTCGACCGGATCTGGGCCGAGGGCTACACCCGCGAGGAGCTCCTCCGCGACCTGCGTGAGTACATGCGCTCGCTGGGCTACCCGCAGTCCGCGCAGCTCGCCGCGCCCGGTCCGCTCCTGGAGACCGGGCCGTTCATGTTCGACTCGTGGTACCACCGGTCCGGCCTCGGCCACACACACGAGGCCCACGATCGGCCGCGGCTCACGTAGGGAGGCGGCTAGACGGACGGCGTGGCGTCGTCCGCGGCAACAGGCCGCGTCTCGTTCATCGCCTTGAAGCCGCCGAGCTCGGCGACGGTGACGTCCGCCGCGACGCCTGCGATCCCGAGGAGTGACAGGAAGCGCCTGCGCGAGAGGATGCCGAGCGCGAGCAGGGCGAGCCCGCCGAGGCCGACCGGTCCGAGGGCGAGTGTCGGCTCGTTGCGCTCTTCCACGACCGCGATCATACGGGTGAAGCGCGGCGGCGGCGCGACGTCTGGCCGCGCCGCCGCCGCCAGAGGCGTCAGCGCCAGCCGGCGATAGCCGCAGGAGTGGACAGGGCGCCGATCCGATCGATCATGTCCGGGTCACCCGCGTAGAGGTTGTGCAGCGGGATGAGTCGGACCTCGGGCTCGCCCGTGATCCCGAGCTCTCGGACGACGGGCAGCATGCGCTGCTCGAGGAAGCCGCGGAAGGCTTGCTCGGTCTGCCATACGTCACACACTTCGAGACCCTCTTCCGTGAGGGTCGCGAGGTGGAGGACGCCGCCTGCGGCCGGGTTCGCATCGAGCGAGAGCCTCGCCATCAGGGCGTCGTACTGGTCGGACGTGACCCCCGGCCAGTGCATGAACATCGCGACAGCCATCCCCAGATCCTCCTTCCCGTGTCGCTTGCGTTCTCGTGAACAGCCTACGTCGGAGGGCGGCTGATGGCAACGGAGTTACCTCGATCGAGGTAGGTCGCGCAGCGACCTACCCGACGAGCAACGCCCGCGCATAGCTCTCCGCGTCGAACGGCCGCAGATCGTCCACACCCTCGCCCACGCCGACGAGCTTCACCGGCAGCCCGAGCTCGAATGCGATCGCGATCGCGACGCCGCCGCGCGCGCTGCCGTCGAGCTTCGTCAGCGCGACGCCCGTGACGCCGACCGCTTCGCCGAAGAGCCGCGCCTGCTGGAGCCCGTTCTGCCCGGTCGTGGCGTCGACGACGAGCAACGTCTCGTGCGGCGCGCCGTCGATGCGGCCCTCGATGACGCGACGCACCTTCTCGAGCTCGGCCATCAGGCTCGACTGCGTGTGCAGCCTGCCCGCGGTGTCGATCACGACGACGTCGTGGCCGCGCGCGCGGGCTGCCTCGAGCGCGTCGAACGCCACCGCGGCCGGGTCCGCCCCTCGCGGAGCGCCCACGAAGTCGGCGCCAGCGCGCTCCGCCCAGATCTCGAGCTGCTCCTCGGCCGCCGCGCGAAACGTGTCCGCCGCCCCGACGAGCACGGAGCGGCCGTGCTCCCGCAGCTTCAGCGCGAGCTTCCCGATCGTCGTCGTCTTCCCCGTGCCGTTCACACCGACCACGAGGATGACGCTCGGGTGTCCGGCGAAGTTCCAGCGTCTGCGTGCCGCCGAACAGCTCCGCGACCTCCTCGACGAGCGCGTCCTCGAGCCCTCCGAGCTCGGCCCGTGCCTCCAGCCGACGCACGAGCTCGGCGGTTGCAGGGACGCCGACGTCGCTCCGGATGAGCGCCTCCTCGAGCCGTTCCCAGGCGTCGTCCGTCACCGGCGTCGAACCCGGCCGTCGCGAGCTCGGCCGTGAGCGCCCGCCGGCTCTTCGCGAGCGAGTCGCGCATGCGCGAGAAGAGCCCCGCACGCTCGGGCTCGTCAGTCTCCGTCGACGCGTCGCCGAGGAGCTCGGACCAGGTCGTCGCCACCGCGGGAGGATAGAGCTACGCCGCGGCGGTCTCGTGGCGAGGCAGTCGCCGCGACACGACCTGCGAGACGCCGTCCGGGCCCATCGTGACGCCGTAGAGGACGTCCGCCGCCTCCATCGTCCGCTTCTGGTGCGTGACGACGACGAACTGCGCGCGGTCGGAGTAGCGGCGGAGAAGGTCGACGAAGCGTCCGATGTTGGTGTCGTCGAGCGCCGCCTCGACCTCGTCCAGGAGGTAGAACGCGCACGGACGGGCGAGGAAGAGGGCGAAGAGGAACGAGATCGCGCCGAGCGCCTTCTCGCCTCCGGAGAGCAGGGACAGCCGCGTGACGCGCTTGCCCGCCGGCTGGAGCTCGACCTCGACACCGGGCTCGCCGTCCTCAGCGTCGGGCTCGACGAGCATGAGTCGCCCGTGGCCGCCGGGGAAGAGCGTCGAGGCGACCTCCTCGAAGTGCTCCGCGACCGCCGCGAAGGTCTCGGCGAAGCGACGCTCCACCGTCTCGGCGAGCTCGGTGCGCAGCCGCTCGAGCTCGTCGAGGCTCCGCTCGAGGTCCTCGCGCTGCGCCTTCAGGTCGTCGAGACGCTCCTTCTCGGCGTCGTACTCCTCGCGTGCCAGCGGGTTGACCTGGCCGAGGGCGATCCGGCGCGACTCGAGTCGCTCGACGCGGGCGGACAGCTCGTCGCGGTCGTCGCCCTCGGCCGACGCGACGTCGCTCGTCGACTCGAGGCGCCTGCGCGCCTCCTCGAGCTCCGCGTCGATCCGCGCGAGCTCGACCTCGGCCTCGGTGGTCCGGCGGCCTGCCTCGTCGAGCTCGTTGCGGAGCCCGACCTCGGCCGCGCCGAGACTCCGCAGCTCCTCCCCCAGCTCGCCCGACCGCACGGCGCCGGCGTCGACCCGGGCACGCAGCGGCGCATCGAAGCGCGCGGCGGTGCTCCGCGCGGCCTCGATCGTCAGGGCGAGGCGCTCCGCCGACCCGACGATGCGCGCGAGCACGTCTCGGCCGATCGCGGGGCGTGAGGGCAGAGCATGGCCGAGCACGGACTCGGAGCGCCGCGCGCGCTCCTCGGCCTCTTCGGCGGTCCGCGCGGCGGCCTCTGCTCGATGCTCGAGGTCGACGACCTCCGCCTCGAGCGAGCGGCGTCGCGCCTGGAGCTCCAGCAGGACCGCCTCCGCGGTCTCGCCGGCGAACCAGAGCTCTCCACGCCGCGGGTCGTACCCGAAGCCCTCGGGCGTCACGGATGCAACCTGGACGTCGAGCAGGTCGTCGATCGGCACGACCGGTAGCTCGCGGACGAGCTCCTCGGGCGACGCCCCGACGAGGACGGTGAGGCTGCCGAGCCCCGAGGAACGAGCGCGCTGGAGCAGCGCCAGCGCGACGGCTGGATCGTCTGCGAGCACGGCCGACGCCCGCGCCCGCAGCGCTGCGGCGACCGCGCGCTCGGAGCCGGGCTCGACGTCGAGTGCGCCGAGGACGAGCTTCGCTCCGCCCTCCGCGAGCGCGCGGGCGGCCGGGGGCAGGCCTTCCTGCTCGGCGAGCGCGCGCTCGAGCGAGCGGAGCCGCTCGCGGGCCAGCGCCGCCTCCTCCCCGAGCGACGTCGCGTTCGTGCACTGCGGTGCGGGCCGCAGCGGCGGCGCGTCAGCGCCTCGCGCTCGGCGCGACGACACCGTCGCCGCCGTCGATCGCGTCCACCGGTAGGAGCGCCAGCTCTGCGCGGAGGCGCTCGAGGAGCGCACCGGCGGATTCGCCGCGGAGGCCGATCCGCTCGACGCCGGCCTGGAGCCGATAGAGCGCCGCGACCGCCGACTCGCGGCGACCGGCGGCGTCCGAGAGCTCGTCCTCGGCTCGCGCACGGTCGGCGAGCAGGCCCTCGAGCCGTCGACTGCGCGCCGCGGCGGGACAGCGCGGCGTAGTCGCGCCGCTCCTCGGCGACCGCGCGCCGCTCGCCTGCGCCTGCGAGTCGAGCTGCGCGACCCGCGCGCGCAGGGACGCGATCTCGCCGACGAGCTTCTCGGCGCGCTCGGCGGCCGTCGCCTGCAGCGCGAGCGGTCGCAGGCGCTTCCGCACCTCGTCCTCGACGTCCCGCGCGCGCTCGACCTGAACGCGCGACGCGCGCGAGCTTCAGCTCCGCGCGGTGGCGGCGGCGCTTGAACTTCCCGAGCCCGGCAGCCTCCTCGACGAACGCGCGCCTGTCCTCCGGCCTCGAGGCGAGCACCTGCTCGACCTTGCCCTGGCCGACGATCGAGTGCATCGCGGAGCCGAGGCCGACGTCGGCGAGGATCTCCACGAGGTCGGTGCGGCGGACGGCAGCCCGGTTGACGAGGTACTGGCCCTCCGCACCGCGGACGAGCCTGCCGCGCGATCGACACCTCGCTGAAGTCGAGATCGGGCCACGTGCCCGTCCTCGTTGTCGAAGACGAGCTCGACCTCGCAGTGCGCCGCCGCCTTGCGCTCCCCGCCTCCGGCGAAGAGGACGTCGTCCGGCTTCTCGGCGCGGAGCTCGGACGGCGTCAGCGAGCCGGCCGCCCACACCACGGCGTCCGCGATGTTGGACTTGCCCGAGCCGTTCGGGCCGACGATGACCGCGACGCCCGGCTCGAGGGTGATCTCGAGCGGCTCCGGGAACGACTTGAAGCCGCGGATGCGGAGCGTGCGCAGGTGCACCGAGGCCGCATTCTCACGTTCGACCCGGACGATCCGAGAGCCGGTGGCGGAGTCGAGACCGACGCACGACAGCTCCTTCGCCCGCGAGCGGCTCGCAGCGCGGAGGGACGTGCCCGGAGCCGCTCGAAGCGCAGCGAGCTCCCCGGGAGTCGACGAGCCGGATCTAGGGTGCGGCCAGCGTCAGCGAGACGTTGTCCGCGTACCCGTCGTTGTAGCTCGGAATCACCCGCTTGGCTGCGAGCTTCACCTGGATCGACCGCGTCTTCTTCGGCACGGGCTTGCTCGCCGACTTCTGGATCAGCGCGGTGACCTGATCCCGCTCGGCCACGGTCACGGGGCCGATCTTGAGAACGCCGAGCTTCTTCCCCGCCTCGCTGAGGAAGGTCGCCGTCACCGACATCGAGTCTCCGTGCCCGGCGTAGCCTCCCAGGAAGGCGGTGAGTGTCGCGACGCGCTGGCCGGCGTCGATCGGCGCCTTGAACCTCGTCACCTTCACCACCTGGGTCGCGCTCGAGGTCGCCGCGTTCGGGCCTCCGGCGAAGAAGTTCGCCTTCCCGCCGATCGGCCCGCCGATCGTCGCGTCCGGGAAGCCGCCGCCGGCCGCGTACTTCACGGCGGTGAAGCCCGGTGTCCTCGTCCAGCCCGGCATCGACGCGGCGACGGTGCTCGCATTCATCACGCCCGGCCCCGCATCCGCGCCGCCGTTCTTGATCAGGTTCGGCCCGGCTGCAGGGTAGGCCGTGGCGACGACCGCCGTGACGAACGAAACGGCGAACGCCGACACGATGGCAGCGACAGCCGGCCAAGCCCCTCTCCTGTACTCCATGACATGCCTCCTCTCCATGAGGTTCGACGACGAGTGGTCGGGCGTCGCGGAGGCCAGGAGGGTCCGACCTTCGCGACGCCACGACACGCCGGCGCGTCGCGCCGACGAGCTACGGAACGTCGCTCGATCTCGACCTGTCAACCGTTCGCACTCCCTCCTGTGACTCGCCGTCAAACGGTCGCGTCCACAGGGTGAGCCGCGAGCGTGAGACTCGCAGCGGGGGAACCCCTACAGTTTGCGGGCGCTACGGCTCGTCGGCGCGAGCCGCGGCGAGCTGTCCTGCGAGCTCGGTTCTGGAGCGGATGCCGAGCTTGCGGTACACCCGCGAGAGGGTCGCTTCGACCGTCTTCGGCGTGACGTAGAGCTGTGCCGCGATCTCGGCGTTTCGCAGCCCCTGGCCGGCGAGATCGGCCACGCGGGCTTCCGTCGGCGTCAGCTCGTCGCTCGTGCCGCGACGACCGCCGAGCCGACGCTCCTCGGCCTCGGCGCGACTCAGCCAGAGCGGGTTGCGCAGGACGCCGAAGATCGACTTCGCCTCGGCGAGCATCGCGGCAGCGTCGCGGCGGCGGCCGAGCGCGGCGGAGCACGCCCCCGGCCACGAGCAGCGAGCGACCGCGCTCGAGCGGCCAGTCGAGCCGCTCGTGCTCGGCGAGCGCTCGCTCCGCGCAGTCGAGAGCCTCGTCGATGCTCGCCGCGAGCCGACGCGATGAGAGCCGCCGATCGTGCGGCGGTCGCGAGACCCCACGGTCGATCGAGCCGGCGGCCGTACTCCTCGAGCTCGGCCGTCAGCTCGACCGCCTCGTCGATCTCGCCGAGGCCGACGAGGGTCTCGATCAGATCCGGGTGGAACGGGTGCACCGCCCACTCGCCGAGCCCCGTCTCGCGGAGCATGCTGCGGCAGCTGGCTCGAGCCGTCTCGCGTGCGCCGACGAGATCTCCGGCCGCGAGCTCGAGCTGGCCGAGCGCCCAGAGGTGGTGCGCGAGCCAGATCGTCGATCCGATCGCCCGCGAGTACTCGACGCCTGCGGTCAGGATGCGGCGCGCGTCGTCGACGCGCCCGAGGTGCATCGCGACGACACCGCTCGGGTACCACTCGTCACCGAGGTCGCCGCGCAGCTGGCGGTCGAGGTTGACGAACTCGGCCGCGTACGCCTCGGCCTGCGCGAGATTGCCGGCGCGCACCTCGATCTCCGTCAGCTGGAGGACGCAGCCGGCGGTCGAGCGGACACGCTCGAGCTCGGTGGACAGGTCGAGCAGCTCGAGCACGTCGTGCGCGCGCGTGTGAGCTGCGCCGGTGCAGAGGAGCGCCTTCGCGAGCTGGAGCTTCGGGCTCTGGTACGGCTCGGCGATCCGTGCCCGCCGTCGGACTCGAGCTCGATCCCCGTCCTCGAACAGCTCCTCGTCGAGCCCGAGGCCGCTGTAGAAGCGGGCGATGCCGAGCTCGCCGGACGGCGACGGGAACATGCCGTTCGGTGCGTCGCCGGCGCCAGCCGCCTCGAACGCGAGCTCCGCGTGCCGCAGCGCGGCGCGATAGTCGCCACCGAGGCCGCGCATCCGTGCAAGCACGGCTTGGCCGCGACGCGCACGTCCGCGGCGCTCCGTCCGCCTCGGCGAGCGCGCGCTCCTGGTACGTCGACCGCCTCCGGACCCGTCATCGAGTCGATCTGCGCCCCGAGCCAACCGAGCCTGACGAACACGCGCGCGCGATCCGGGCCGGGCGGCAGCGACTCGGCGAGCTCGCCGAGCAGCGGGAGCACGTGCTCCTGCCCCTCTCCCGCCGCCTGGTACAGATCGGCGGCCCGGAGAAGGCGCCGCGTCCTGGCTGCGTCGTCGGCCTCGGGCGTCAGCGCGGCAGCCCGCTCCGCCAGCGCAGCGGCCATCTCCGGGGCGCCGCGCGCGTCGAGGCGATCGCGGACGCGCTCTCGAGCTCCGCGGCGACCACCTCGCTCGGCTGCGTCCGTGCCCCGGCCGAGGTGGAGAGCGCGTTCGTCCGGATCCTCGAGCACGGCCGCGAGCGCGACGTGGACGAGACGTCGCTCCTCGGGCGTGTGCATGTCGAGCAGCGTCGAAGCGAGCAGCGGGTGCGTGAACCAGAGGCTGCCCGGCGTCGGCTCGTCGACGATCCGCGCGGCGCGTAGCTCGTGCAGCTCGGCGCCGTGCACGTCGACGACGACCGGGTCGATGCGGCCCAGCGTCGCGGCGGTCAGGCCCAGTCGCACGCGCCGCGTCGGACAGGCTCGCGAGTCGAGCGCGCAGCGCTGCGGCCAGCGACTCCGGAACGTGCTCGAGGTCACCGGTCGCGGCGATCTCGAGCGCGTAGAACGGGCTGCCGCCCGAGAGCCGCGCGAGCGCGCTGCACCTGTGGCGGCGAGAGCGTTCGGCCGGTTCGCTCGAAGACGATGCCGCGCCAGCTGCCGCTTCCCGAGCCCGCCGATCTCGATCCGGTCCAGCGAGCTCTCGTCGCGTTCCGCGAGGCGCATCAGCTCGAGATCGAAGCCCGCGCGCACGGTCGCGACGAGCCCGACGTGCGCATCCTCGAGCCGGCGAAACGCGTACGTGAGCGCGCGCAGGCTCGGTGCGTCGACCCACTGGAGGTCGTCGACTGCGACGACGCACCGGAGCAGAGCCGACAGCAGCCGGAGCACGCCGAGGACGGCAGAGCGCGACAGCGACGGGATCGACGGGCGCATCCGGCCTCGCCTCGCCGCAGCGCCTGCTCGAGAGCGGCCCGCTGGACTCCCGGAAGCTCGGCGAGCGTCGCGTCGTCGACGACCGCGAAGAGGTCGGTGAGAACCGAGAACGCGAGCTCGGCCTCGGCTTCGGACGGCCGCGCGACGAGCACGCCGAAGCCGCGGGCGACGGCCTCGTCGACGACGCGCCGACCAGATCGTCGTCTTGCCCATCCCGGGCTCGCCCGCGAGCAGCAGCCCGCGAGATCGCTCGGCGACGTCCGCGAGGAAGCCGTTCGCTTCGGCGATCTCCCGCTCGCGACCGATCACTGCGTCCTCAGCTCCTGTTGCGGCTCGGAGCACGCGGCTCCGCCCGCCGCAGCCTGCCGCCGCTTCCCATCCGCGGATCCTGATCGATCGGGCCGCGAAAGTGTAGGGATTCCCTGCTCCGAGGCGACCGCGAAGGCGTGAACCTCAGAACTGCTCGGGGACGACGCCGAGCGCGTCGAGCGCCTGCTCGGCCGCCTCCTGCTCCGCGGCCTTCTTCGTCGACCCGCGGCCGATCCCGAGCTGCGCGCCCGCGACGTGCGCAGCGCAGACGAAGCGGCGGTCGTGCGGCGGCCCCTCGACCTCGAGCACGGTGTAGTGCACCTGCTTCCCGGAGCGGGCCAGGGCCTCCTGCAGCTCGGTCTTGTAGTCGACGTGACTCGAGCGCGCGTACTCGATCTTCGATCGCGAACGCCGCGACGATCGCGGGCTCGATGGCCTCGAAACCGTGCTCGAGGTAGAGCGCCGCGATCGCCGCCTCGAGGAGCGCCGCGAGGACGTTCCGGCTCCGCGAGATGCGCTGCAGCTCGTCGGCGGAGACGTCGCCCGCATACCGGAGCAGCAACGCACCGAGATCGAGCTCCTTCGCGACGAGGGCGCAGCTGTGGCGCGAGACGACGTGCGCGCGGATCTTCGCCAGGCGGCCTTCCGACGCGTCGGGGAAGCGGTCGTAGACGGCACGAGCGATCGCGAGCTCGAGCACGCTGTCGCCGAGGAACTCGAGCCGCTCGTAGGACGCCGAGCGCACCGCCGCCCACGAGGCGTGGGTGAAGACCTGCGCCCGCGCCGACTCGGGCAGGCCCGCGATCAGTCGTCCGAGCTCGCCCGGGCCGTCCTGTTGCGCTGTTCTAGGCCTGGTGCGCGATGACGTAGTCGATCGCCTTGCCGACGGTCGTGAGCTCGCGGGCATCCTCGTCGGGAATCTTCAGCCCGAACTGATCCTCGAGATCCATGACGACTTCCACGAGATCGAGCGAGTCGGCACCGAGATCCTCCTCGAACGACGCGTCCTCCGTGATCTCGCTCTCATCGATGCCGAGCTTCTCGCTCAACGCACCTTTCACCTGCTCGAGAATCTCCTCACGCGAGTTGGCCACCTGAAAACCTCACTTGTCGTCCGTCGGGGTCGTGGAGCGCGCCGATGCTAACACGCCTGCCCCGAGGCGCTCCTCGAGGCGCGCGACCACGCCGTGCTCGACGCCGCGGGCCGCCAGCGCGACGGCGTTTTCGATCGCAACCCGCGAGCTCGAGCCGTGGGCGATGACGACGAGACCGCGGAGACCGAGCAGGTACGCGCCGCCGTAGGTCTCGGGATCGAGCCGCGTCCGGATGCGACGCGCGGCCGGCCGGATGAGAAGGCCGCCGAGACGTCCCGCGCGCCGAGGACTCGAGCTCGGCGCGGAGCGATTCCAGGATCGTGCGGATCGTGCCCTCGAGCGCCTTGAGGGCGACGTTGCCGGTGAAGCCGTCCGTGACGACGACGTCGGCGTCGCCCTCCAGGAGCAGCCGGCTCTCGACGTTCCCGCCGAATCGGAGGTCGCTCTCGCGGAGCAGCTCGTGCGCGTCGAGGACGAGCTGGCTTCCCTTCTCGTCCTCCTCGCCGATCGAGAGCAGCCGGACGTCGGGCTCCGCGATACCGAGGATCTCCTCGGCGAAGACCGTCCCCATGTGGGCGAACTGGAGGAGGTGCTCCGGGCGGGCGTCGGCGTTCGCCCCGGCGTCGATGAGGACGCTCGGCCCGCGCCGCGCCGGCAGCACGACGCCGATCCCGGGCCGGTGGACACCCTGCAGCCGCCGGACGTGGAGCAGGGACGCGGCCAGCATCGCCCCCGTGCTCCCTGCCGACACCACGGTGTCGGCGTCGCCGTCGGCGACTGCGCGCACCGCGCGGACGAGCGACGAGTCCGGCTTCGCGCGCACGGCCTCGACCGGGTGGTCGTCCATCCCGATCGCCTCGCTCGTCTCGACGAGCGGGAGGCCGAGCGTGTCGAGACCGGCCGGGCCGAACAGGATCGGCTCGACGTCCGGCGCGCGGCGGCAGCCGCCCCGGCCACGATCTCCTCCGGCGCACGGTCCCCTCCGAGCGCGTCGATCGCTACCCGGACGCTCATGCGCAGGAGTCTCTAGGGCGCCTGGATGCGGATCGGCTCGACGTCGCGTCCCTTGTAGGTCTTGCAGTTGGGGCAGACGTGATGGGGGCGCTTCGGCTGCCGGCACGTCGGGCAGACCTGCACGTGCGGGACGGAGATCCCGTGGTTCGCGCGACGCTTGTCGCGCCTCGCCTTCGACGTCTTTCGCTTCGGGACGGCCATGAGCGGCTGCGGAGTATAGCGGCAACGCAGATGCCCTCCCGGGTCGTCAGCGGCGCGTCAACAGGCCGTAAACCTTGCGTAAGGCTCCTCTTCCGGCCGTTTCCCGATCCGGTCGGGGCGGGTATCCGTCGAGCAACCCGAAGCGGGAAGGAGTAACCCATGAGACTGGACGCACGAACGAGAGAGCTGAGCCGCGCGTACGGCGTGATCCTCGTCGGCGCCGCGGCAATCGCAGCGGTCGGCGCGATCTTCGCCGCGATGCTCGCCGGCGAGTCGGCTGCCGCGCCCGCTGCGCCGCCGAACAACACGGCGGAGCCGCGCGTCAGCGGCAACCCGCGCGTCGGAGCGGTTCTCCGAACGACACGGGGGGCCTGGACGGGGACGGCGCCGCTGAGCTACGAGTTCCGCTGGTACCGGTGCCAGGGCCAGGGCGCGCCCGACGCCTCCGACTGCAATCGCATCTCGAATGCGAGGGACAACGACTACTCGGTCCGCCAGGCCGACGCCGGCTTCCGGCTTCGCTCGCAGGTCATCGCACGGAACGGCGAGGGTCAGGACACGGCAACGTCGAACCCGACGGCCATCATCACCGCGGCGTTCCCGGTCAACACGTCACCGCCTTCGATCTCGGGCACTGCTGCTGTCGGCAACCGACTGGAGGCAAACCGCGGCCAGTGGGCCGGCAACGCGCCCATCACGTACGCGTACCAGTGGCTCCGCTGCAACGCGCAGGGCGACAACTGCAGCGAGATCCAGGGCGCGACCGACACGGACTACGTGGTCCGGGACGCCGACCGGAACCGGACGCTTCGCGTCCGCGTGACGGGACGGAACGACCGAGGCTCCTCGTCGGCGATCTCCGGCCCGACCGGTGTGGTCGGCGGCCAGCAGCCGCCGCCCGGCAACTCGATCCCGGTCGGCAGCCTCGAGGCAGCCGGTGACCGACTGATCGTCGCGTCGGTCAACTTCAGCCCGAACCCGGTGACCAGCCGGACTGCGCCGATCACCGCGCGTGTCAAGGTCACGGCGCGCGGCGGCCGGGCCGTGAGCGGCGCGCTCGTCTTCATGCGCGCCACGCCCCGCGTCACGCAGGGTCAGACCGTGACGACGGGGAGCGACGGGATCGCGACGATCACGCTCGTTCCCAACGACCAGTTCCCGCAGCCGCGGAACGGGTTCAACGTGCAGTTCTTCATCAAGGCCTACCGCAGCGGGGACCCCGGGCTCGGCGGCATCGCCGGGTACCGGCTCGTCCAGGTCCGCCTGGCGGGCTGACCGCTCACAACCGTCACGAGAGGGAGGCGGCGCTGCCGCCTCCCTCTTCGTTCGGTGGGTGTAAGGGGTTGTAAGAGGTTCGCAAGACATTCGAGCGCGCGAGCCTCGGGCGCGTCATAACGGTCGGAGGAGGAGCGATCGAAGGAGGGACGACATGCTTCCGACCAGGACACGACGCGGCGGGACGACAGTCGCGGCAGCGCTGCTCGCGCTCGCCGCGCTCGGCGTGAGCTCGTCCAGCGTCACCGCGGCGCCGTCCGCGCCGCCGTCCAACACGGCAGAGCCCACGATCGGCGGTCGCGCGGAGCAGGGCAGGACGCTCGACGGCTCGAACGGGACCTGGACCGGAACGGGGCCATTGCAGTTCTCGTACTCGTGGGTTCGCTGCGGCGCCGACGGAGGACGACCCGACGGCGGCGACTGCGCCGTCGTCTCCGGAGCGACGGGTCGCCGGCACACGCTGCGTCCGGCCGACGTCGGCTTCCGGATGCGGATCCGGGTGACGGCGACGAACGCCGAGGGCTCGAGAACGGTCGCGTCGAACCCGACTGCGGTCGTCGTCGGCCCGCCCGTGAACACCGCCCAGCCGTTCCCGCGCGGATCGATGGTCGTCGGCCAGACGGTGACCGCCGACCCGGGGACGTGGACCGGCCGGCAACCGATCTCGTACTCGTACCGCTGGCTTCGCTGCAACTCGGCCGGCGGCGAGTGCGCGGCGATCGCCGGTGGAACCAGTCGGAGCCTATCGCGTCACGACGAGCGACGTCGGCCGCAAGCTCCGTTTCGACGTGACGGCGCGGAACTCGCTCGGGTCGCGCACGGCCGTCTCGACGGAGTCCGCCACGGTCACGGAACCGCTGCCGAGCGGAGCGATCAGGCTCCCCTCGGGCGAGATCTCGATCCCGGCGGCGAGCGTGCCGAGCACCGCGCGACTCGTCGTCTCGCAGGTCCAGTTCTCGCCGAGGCCCGTGCGGAGCGACCGCAACCCGATCACGGTGCGCGTCCGGGTGACGGACTCGCGCCGGTTCGTCGTGCGGGACGCCGTCGTCTTCGTGCGCACGACGCCGAGAGTGACCTCGGGCGGCGACCGCCAGGCGACGGCCGTCGACGGCTGGCTCACGTACCAGCTCGTGCCGAACGGGAACTTCCCGCAACCGCGGAACGGACGCAACGTCCAGGTCTTCGTGAAGGCGTACCGGACCGGGGACCCGGCGCTCGCCGGCGTCGCCGCGTACCGGCTCGTTCAGTTCCGGCTCGCGCGCTAGGACGGACGGAGGGCGGCCACCCGGCCGCCCTCCGTCACAGGTCCTCTCGGAGCTGCTCGAGCGCGGCCCAGCGCGGA
The DNA here is from genome assembly GCA_963770595.1 of uncultured Actinomycetes bacterium. Classification (GTDB taxonomy): domain Bacteria; phylum Actinomycetota; class Thermoleophilia; order Gaiellales; family Gaiellaceae; genus GMQP-bins7. The sequence goes on from CAVYQG010000001.1 coordinate 802,237, forward strand.
TCCGTCTCGAGGTCGGCGTGCTCGTGCGGCTCGACGTTCAGGTCCTTCCCGCACACCGGGCAGAGCCCGGCACAGTCCGCCCGGCAGAGGATCTGGTCGGGGAGCGCGAGCGCGATCGCGTCCCGGATCCACGTTCCGATCTCGAGCCGGCCCTCGACGACGTAGTCGGAGCGAAGCTCGTCTCCGCTCGGCGCGTCGGGATTGTGGAACTCCCTCCCGGAGACGTCGATCTCGAGCTCGGCGAAGTTGAGACAGCGCATGCAGGGGCCGGCGACGTGGACGTGCGCGCGCACGTCGAAGACGGTCGCGCCGGAGGCCTGCGAGACGTCGAGCACCGCGCGCGTCGTGGCCGGGCCCGGCTCGTAGCGCTGGCCTCCGAGAACGAACGGCTCGAGGTCGACGTCGACCTCCTCGCGCCGAACCTCGCCGGGCCGGAGGTGCAGGCTGCGGAGATCGAAGGTGGTCACGCACGGAGCGTAACGCCGTCCGCGCGGCTGTCCGCGCTCGATAAGGCTCGCTGCTCCGTTGCTACGCTTCGATCATGGAACCTGATCGTTGGCTCGGGCTCGACCTGCGCCATCTCGTCGCGCTCAAGACGATCGCCGACGAGGGCTCGTTCGGCCGCGCCGCGGAGAAGCTCGGCTACACGCAGTCCGCCGTCTCGCAGCAGATCGCGACGCTCGAGCGCATCGTCGCGCTCCGGCTGATCGAGCGGCCGGGCGGTCCTCGCCCGATCTCGCTGACCGAGGCCGGTCGCATCCTCCTGCGCCACGCCGACGCGATCCAGGCGCGCCTCCTCGCCGCGAAGGCCGACATGAAGGCCCTCGAGGCGGGCGACGCCGGGCGCCTCCGGATCGGCACCTTCCAGAGCGTCGGCACGCGCATCCTGCCCACGCTCCTCCGCCGCTTCTCCGACGCGCACCCGCACGTCGAGGTCGTCCTCCAGGAGTCATCCGACGAGCGCGAGCTGCTCGAGCTCATCGAGCGCGGCGAGCTCGACCTGACGTTCTGGACGATGCCGGTCAACCCCGGCCCGTACGAGTCGGTCGAGCTGCTCCGCGACCCGTACGTCCTCGTCGTGCCCGCCGGATCGCCACTCAGCGGGCTGAAGCGCCCGCCGACGCTCAAGGAGATCGCGCTCCAACCCCTCGTCGGGTTCAACCACTGCAGCGCGATGGACGAGGTCGAGTCGCGGCTCGCCGCCTCCGGGCGCGCGCCCAACATCGTGTTTCGCTCCGACAACAACGGCACCGTCCAGGGCCTGGTCGGCGCCGGGGTCGGCGTCAGCGTCGCTCCGCTCCTGACCGTCGACGAGGACGACCCGAGCGTCGCTCTCGTCGACATCCAGGATCGGATCCCGCCGCGCATCATCGGCCTCGTGTGGCACGCCGACCGCCATCGCAGCGCGGCGGGTGAGGCGTTCGTCGATTCGGCGATCGCGGTCTGCCGCGAGATCACGGTCGAACCCGCAGCCGCGTAGAGGCTCGCTCGCTACCGGCTCGACTGCCACGAGTAGCGGCCGCGAAGCGGACGCCTTCAGGGGTTTGCGCGACCGAGATCCGCGCTAGCGGATCTCGGTCTTGCGCCTAAGGGGCAAAGCGTTCGAACTCTTCGGGCTCGGCCAGCGGCTCGGGGCCTATTCCGGCGACGACGGTCTCTTGCGAGCGCTCGTGCAGCCGCTCGCGGCCGCGCTTGACCGCGGTCAGGAACTTGTCGAGGTTGACCTCGAGGGTCGACAGGATCGAGTCCGCCCAGTCCTCCATCTCGAGCCGCGTCTCTCGCGCCTTGCGCCGCGCGTCGTCGAGGATGTCCTCGGCCTGGTTCTCCGCGATCTTGACGATCTCGGTCTGCGAGGCCTCGCGAATTGCCTGCTCGCGCGCCTCCTGGACGATCCGGTCGCATTCCCGCTTCGCCTCGGCAAGCATCTCCTGACGCTCCTTGACGATCCAGCGCGCCTGCTTGATCTCCTCGGGGATGGTGGCCCGCATCTGGTCGAGGATCTCGTAGATCTCCTCGCGGTCGAGGCGAACCTGATCGGTCAGGGGGACGGCCTTCGCGTTGTGCACGAGGTCGTCGAGCTTGTCGATGAGAACGAGTACGTCCATGGGCGGGAAAGTCTACTGGGAGGGTGAGACGGGAGTCCTCCTCGTCGCGCGCTTCACGGCCGCAGGCCTGCTACTCCTGAGGTGAGACCGGCGCCCCAGGGCGGCCGTCCGGGTAGAGCTCGGCGAAGCGCTTCGCGACCTGTGCCGGCACGAAGTCGTCGACCTTGCCGCCGAAGGATGCGATCTCCTTGACACCGCTCGAGGAGACGAAGCTGTAGGACGGGCTGGCCATCACGTAGACGGTCTCGACCTCGGGCGCGAGCTGCCGGTTCAGGTGGTTCATCTGGAACTCCCATTCGAAGTCCGAGATCACCCGGAGCCCCTTCACCATGGTGCGCGCATCGTGCTTGCGCGCGAAGTCGACGACGAGCTCGGAGAAGACGTCGACGACGACGTTCTCGCTCGATGCGAGGGCGGTCTCGAGGAACTCGACGCGCTCCTCCACGGTGAAGAGCGTCTGCTTGTGGCTCGGGTCGCGCACCACTCCGACGACGATGCGGTCGAAGATCGACGCCGCGCGCCGGATGACGTCGACGTGCCCGTTCGTGACGGGATCGTAGGACCCTGGGCAGATTGCAGTGATCATCGTGAGAAGACCGTGATGCGAGCGGAACCGTAGCGGCGGGTCGTCACCAGGGCGAGAGGAAGCTCCGGCTCGATCCTGGCCGCCGTCTCGACGACGAGGAGCCCGTCGTCCTCGAGCACCGCCGGGAGCAGTTCCGCGAGCCGCGGCTGGAGCGCGTCCCAGTCCCCGTACGGTGCGTCGACGAGGACGAGCCCGTAGCGGTGGCCGCGGGCGGATTCCTCGCGCAGCGCGCGAACGGCATCGCGCCTGACCACCGTGCCGGAGACGCCGAGCGTCGCGAGGTTCTGCTCGACGACGCGGCTTGCGTCGCGGTCGCTCTCGACGAAGACCGCGTGCGCAGCGCCTCGCGACAGGGCCTCCAGCCCCATCGCGCCGGAGCCGGCGAAGACGTCGAGCACGCGCGCGCCGTCGACTGGCCCGACGATCGAGAAGACCGCCTCGCGCACCCGATCCGACGTCGGGCGCGTGCGCAAGCCCTTGGGGGCTGCGAGCCGCCGCCCGCGATGCGTCCCGGCGATGATCCGCACGTGACACCGGAGGGTATCTCGTGCCCGCCGAGCGATCACTTCCGCGTTCGTCGTGCGTCCAAGCGACGACAGCGAGGAGGGGAGGAGAGATGGACCAGCAGTTCACCGCGTCGCTCGTGAAGAGCCCGGCCGAGGGCGAGTGGACGTATGTCGTCTGGCCCGGCTCCGTCGAGTGCTTCGGGACGCGCGGGCTCGTCAAGGTGCGGGGCACGATCGACGGCGTGCCGTTCCGGAGCTCGTTCATGGCGATGGGCGACGGGACGCACAAGCTCCCGGTGAAGGCCGAGACCCGGAGGGCGATCGGCAAGGAAGCCGGGGACGTCGTGCACGTCCGGCTCCTCGAGCGTTTGAGCGGCTGACGTCTACGACTCGCCGAGGTGCTCGGCGTCGCCGAGGACGCGATCGACGTCGTCGGCGATCAGGCCCTCGTCGGGCAGGGAGCGCGCGACCTCGCGCGCCCGCTCGAGCAGCGCGCGGTCGCGGCGGAGGCGGACGAAGCGGAGGTCCGAGAGGCCGGACTGGCGCGCGCCGAGGAGCTGGCCCTCGCCGCGGATCTCGAGGTCGCGCTCCGCGAGCTCGAACCCGTCCGTCGACTCCACCATCGCCTCGAGCCGCTCGACCGCGCCCTCGGTCAGCTCCTCGCGCGGGCGCGAGACGAGCAGGCAGTACGACTGCTCCGCGCCACGTCCGACGCGTCCGCGGAGCTGGTGGAGCTGGGCGAGCCCGAAGCGGTCGGCCTCCTGGACGATCATGATCGTCGCGTTCGGGACGTCCACGCCGACCTCGATCACGGTCGTCGCGACGAGGACGTCCAGCTCGCCCGCCTTGAAGCTCGCCATCACCGCGCGGCGGTCGGCGGTCTTGAGGCGACCGTGCAGGCAGCCGACGCGATAGCCGCTGAGCTCGGCGCTACGCAGGCGCTCGGCCTCGGCCTCCGCCGCCCGCGCGACCTTCGTCTCGGACTCCTCGATCAGCGGGCACACGACGTACGCCTGGCGCCCGTCGTCGAGGTGCCTGCGCAGGCGCGTGTACGCCTCCGAGCTCCGGTCCTCCGTCACCCAGGCCGTCACGATCGGCTTTCGGTCGGCCGGCGGGAGCGCGAGCTCGCTCACGTCGAGGTCGCCGTAGACGGTTAGGGCGAGCGTGCGCGGGATCGGCGTCGCGGTGAGGTGCAGAACGTGCGGGCTCCGTCCCTCGACGAGCGCGGTCCGCTGCCCGACGCCGAAGCGGTGCTGCTCGTCGACGACGGCCACTGCGAGGTCTCGGAAGTCGACCTCCTTCTGGATGAGCGCGTGCGTGCCGACGACCACCTGTGCGTCGCCGGACGCGATCAGCTGCCGAACGAGCGCGTGCTCGCGGCCCGGCACGGAGCTCGTCAGGAGGGACACGCGGATCCCGAGCGGCGCGCAGAGCTCGTCGATCGTCAGGAAGTGCTGCTCGGCAAGCGTCTCGGTCGGCGCCATGAGCGCCCCCTGGCGTCCCCGCTCGACGGCGCGCAGGAGCGCGTAGAGCGCGACGACGGTCTTCCCCGAACCGACGTCGCCCTGGAGCAGCCGCTGCATCGGGATCGGGCGCGCGAGGTCGCCGTCGATCTCCCGCATCGCCCGCTCCTGGTGCTCGGTGAGCGTGAACGGGAGCGATGCCCGGTAGCGCTCGATGAGCTCTGCCGGAGCGCCGAGCGGCTCGGCGGACGAGCTCTCGCGCGCGGCGACGGTGCGTGCGAGCGCGAGCTGGAGGACGAGGAGCTCGTCGAAGGCGAGGCGCGTCCGCCCCACCTCGGCCTCCGGGAGCGATCTCGGTCGATGGAGCGCCGCCACGGCGTCGGCCCGGAGCGGGAGCGCTTCCTCCACACGGACGGAGGCGGGCAGCGGCTCGCCGACGTCGCGGACGCGCTCGAGAGCCTGGTCGCGAAGGTCGCGGAGCTTCTTCTGGGAGACGTCCTCGCTCGCCGGGTAGACCGGCGCGAAGTCAGCCATCTCGGCCTCGCCCTCGAGCTCGAACGACGAGACGGCGAAGCCGAACCGGTTCGACCTCCCACGCAGTCGGACGCGTGCGCCGGGCGCGAGTCGCGACTCGACCCAGGGCTGGTTGAACCAGGTCGCCTTGATCTCGCCCGTCTCGTCGGCGACCTTCGCGGTGAGGATCTTCAGCCGCCCACGCCGGCGGCTCGAGAACGAGCGGACGACGACCTCGATCCGAGCCTCCTCGTCGCCGAAGAGGTCCGAGATCGTCTTCCGCGGGACCGGCTCCTCGTAGCGCCGCGGCCGCTGCCAGAGGAGGTCGCCGACGCGCTCGAGGCCGATCCGGCGCAGACGGCCGCGCCACCGCGGGCCCGACGCCGTCGAGCTCGTCGACGGAGGCCTCGAGCCGTTCGGGCCGTGGGGCGCCGCGCGGGCGCGGCCAGGCGTCAGGCGAGCCCAGCCCGGCGAAGGCCACCGGAAGCCGCACCTGAGTGGTCCTCCCGCTCACGCGTGATCACTATAGGTCCCGGTGACGGACGGCCCGCGGAGCCGAAAGCGGGTGACTGTCACCTGCGGTGACAGTCACCGGGCTCAGTCGTCGTGGAACCAGAAGAAGCCGACGGCGCCGGGGCCGGCGTGGGTCGCGACGACGGCGCCGAGTGTCGACGTGAACTCGATCTCCGCCTTCGGGCGTGTCCGCCAGACGAGCTCAGAGAGCGTCCCCACCCACTCGGCCGCGTCGGCGTGCGCGATCGCCACACGCAGTCCGGCCCGGTCCTCGGTCTCCTCGACGAAACGCCGCTCGAACTCGGCGACCGCCTTCTGACGGCCGCGCACGCGCGCCACGGGGACGACGACGCCGTCCTCGACGCCGAGGATCGGGTCGCACGTTGAGGAGCGAGCCCGCGAGCGCCTGCGCGCGGCCGATCCGCCCGCCGCGCTGCAGGTACTCGAGTGTCTCGACGGTGAAGACGATCCCGCGCTCCCGGCGGAAGCGCTCGACCAGCGAGGCGATCTCGTCGTCGGTCGTGCCGCGGGTGAGGCGGCGCTGGATCGCGTGGGCGAGCATTGCGATGGAGAGCGACGCGGTCAGCGTGTCGACGACTCGGACCCGGTCTCCGCCGAGCTCGGCGGCCGCGATCTCGGCGCTCTGGAACGTGCCCGAGACCTTCGACGAGACGTGCAGCGAGTACACACGCTCGTAGTCGGAGAGCCCCTCGTACGTCGTGAGGAAGTCCTGCGGCGTGGGCTGAGCCGTCGCCGGCAGGTCGGTCGACGAGCGCAGCCGCTCGAAGAACGCATCGGGCCCGAGCTCGACGTAGTCACGATACGTCTCGTCGCCGAAGCGCACGTACAGCGGGACGAACCGCATGTTCGGGAAGCGCGAGGGCGCATCCGGGTAGTCGGACGTCGAGTCGAGCACGACCGCCGTGTTCTCGGTTGTCAGGTTCACGTGTCCCCTCCTCCTGCCGCGGCGCGGATCGCGCCGACGAGCGCTTCGACTCCTTCGTCCTTGCGCACGAGTGGCGCGCCCGCGATCCTCGCAGCGTCGGCCTCGTCCTGCCCGGCCGAGGCGCTGAGGAAGACGACGGCGGTGGACGGGCGACGCTCGCGGATCTCGTCCGCCGCCTCGCCGCCGTCGATGTCGGGAAGGCGGAAGTCGATCACCGCGACGTCGGCGTCGAGCTCGTCGCAGGCGCCTGCGGCCGCCTCCCCCGTCGCCACGGCTCCCACGACGACGATGCCCTCGGCGCGGTCGAGCAGGAAGGCGACGGCGTCCCGGTATACGTCGTTGTCCTCGACCAGGAGCACCCGCACCGGCCCGTCCACGCTACTCGGCGACCACGAGGAGCGGGTAGTGCGGCTGCCCGCCGGCATGGACGTCGAAGACGACCCCGGGATGCTCGCTCTCGAGTGCCGCCACCAGCCCGTCGAGCGGGGGCGCGTCCTCGCCGGTCAGGATCACGAGCGACTCCTTGCCGTCGAGCACCCGCTCGACGACCTCGCGGACGACAGTGTCCACGTCGCTCGAGGAGATGACCGCCGACCCGTCGACGAGGCCGAGATACGCGCCCTTGCGGATCTCGATGCCGTCGAGCTCGACGTCGCGGGACGCGATCGTCACCTCGCCCGTCGCGACGTCCTCGAGCGCCGCGCGCATCTCTGCCTCGTTCGCGTCGGCCCCGCTCGTCGCGAGAAAGCGCCCCATCGCGGCGAGGCCCGCCTGGACGGACGCGGACGGCACGACGCGCACCGACTTCGACGTCAGCGTCGCGGCCTGCTCGGCGGTGAGGAGCACATTCGAGTTGTTCGGCAGGACGATGACGTCGTCCGCGGGAACCGCTTCGATCGCCTCGACGAGCTCCGCGGCCGAGGGATTCATCGTCTGCCCGCCCTCGATGACCCGATTCGCGCCGAGGCTCTCGAAGAGCCGCCGGTTGCCCTGGCCGGGGCAGACCGCGACGACGCCGATCGCCGCCGGCTCGAGCGTCGCGGTGGCGGAAGCTCTATCGAGCAGCCGTTCCTCCCGCTGGGCGGTCTGCTGGTGCATGTTCGCGATCTCGACCCCCTCGACGACTCCGAGGGCGGTCGCCGCGGTGAGGGCAGCACCGGGATCGTCGGTGTGCACGTGCACCTTGAGCGCCGACGCGTCCCCGACGACGAGGAGCGAGTCGCCCATCTCCTCGAGCGTCGCCTCGAGCCCGGCCGAATCGAGGTCCTCGCCCTCGACGACGAAGACCGTGCAGTAGCGGTACTGCGAGAGCTCCTGGTGGATCGCGTCCAGCGCCGAGCGCCTCTCCCTCGACCGGGGCGTCCGGCAGAGGCTCGCCCGTCAGCCCGTGGACGATGCCGCGCGTGATCTCGACGAGGCCGGCGCCGCCCGCGTCGACGACGCCCGCATCGCGCAGGACGTCGAGCAGCTCGGGCGTCCGTGCGAGCGCGCCCTCGGCGCGGGCGAGGACCGCCGCAAGGAGCTCCGGCGACGAGAGCCTGCGGTTCTCCTTGCGCTCGCCCTCCTCGGCCATCTCGCGGATTACCGTGAGCATCGTCCCCTCGACGGGGCGCTTCACCGCGCGGTAGGCGGCGTCGCTCGCGGAGCGGAACGCGCGGCGCAGACGCGGCGCGCTCATCTCGCGCGACTGGCCGAGCACGTCGGCGAACCCGCGCACGATCTGCGAGAAGATGACCCCGGAGTTCCCGCGCGCGCCCATCAGCGCGGCGCGCGAAAGCTCCTTCGAGACCTCTTCGCTGCCCTCGGCCGTCGAGCGCTCGAGCGTCTCGACGATCGAGCGGAGCGTGAGGACGAGGTTCGTGCCCGTGTCGCCGTCGGGCACCGGGTACACGTTGAGGTCGTCGATCCGCCGGCGGTGCGCCTCGAGGTTCTGGAGCGCGGCCTGCGCGAGCCTGCGGACGATCTCGAGCTCCATCAGCGAGATCTCACGCGGTCGATGTGCACCTCGAGCGACGCGACTGGGATGGCGACCATCCGCTCGAGCTCGTAGAGGACGCGGGCGCGCACCGCCGACGCGACCTCCGCGAGCTTGAGCCCGTGCTCGACGACGACCCGGAGCTCGATCGCAAGCCCCTCGGGACGCCGCTCGACGTCGACGCCCTTCGCCAGGCTCCAGGGCAGGAGGCGAGACCAGCGACTGCGCCCCGCGAGGCCGACGATGCCGTAGCTCTCGGCAGCCGCGAGGCCCACGATCTGCGCGACCGCGCCGCTCGTGACCGCGATGCGGCCACCCGCGGACGACGCCACGTCGTACTCGTGCCGCTCCACGCCCGCGAGCTTAGACGGTTGCTTCTCTGTGCCGAGGTCGCAGGGGCTGCGGCCTCAGAGGGCCTTCTGGACCTTGCCGGCCTTCAGACAGCGCGTGCAGACGTATGCCCGCTTGGCGTGCCCGTCGAGGAGCACGCGGACGCGCTGGAGGTTCGGGTTGAAGCGGCGCTTCGTGGCGACCATCGAGTGGCTGCGGCTGTTGCCGAAGCCGGGCTTCTTCCCGCAGATGGCGCAGACCTTGGACATGCGGCCGTGGATGGTAGCCGACCGCGCCCGCCGCCCGTGGCCGTGGCCGTGGCCGTGGCCGTGGCCGTGCGGCGAGGCTTGCCTCGCCCTCGGCCTTGGCTACCTCGCCGCCGCCGCCCGCAGGTGCGAGAAGACGTCCGCCATCTCGAGCGCGCCGCGCACGGCCTCGGCCGCCTTCTCGATCCGCGGCTCGGCCTGCTCGACCCGGTCGAGCGTGAGGACGCCGAAGGAGACAGGGACGCCGGTCTCCAGCGCCGCGAGCTGGAGCCCGCTGGCCGCCTCGCTCGCGACGTAGTCGAAGTGGGGCGTGTCGCCGCGGATGACGCAGCCGAGAGCGACGATGCACGCGAACCTGCGCGTCTTCGCGAGTGCGGTCGCCGCGAGCGGGAGCTCGAAGGCGCCGGGGACGACGAGGATCGTGATCGCCTCGCGGCGGACGCCCGCAGCCTCCAGCTCCTCGAGCGCACCCGCCAGCAGGCGCGAGGTGACGCTCCCGTTGAAGCGGGCAACGACGACGCCGACCGCGCGGCGTCCGCCGTCCGCCTCTCCCTCGAGCACGGCGTAGCCGTCCGGGATCTCGAGCTCGCCGGCCGCGTGCTCGTGCGAGAGCTCGATCGGCATCAGCGACTCCTCGTCGAGAACGGGCGCGGGCTCCTCTGCGGGCGGCTCGGGCTCAGTGGGCTCGGGCTCAGTGGGCTCGGGCTCGGCGGGCTCGAGCTCCGGAACCGGCTCCGCGACCGCGGCCTCCGGCTCGAGAGCCGCGAACGCGTGCTCGGGCTCCGGGGGCTGGGCGCCCCACGCCGCCGCGTCCTCGACGCTCTCGACGTCGGGGTCGGACTCGGGGTTGGCCGCGGGAACGGGCTCAGCCTGCTCGGGCGCGAGCTCGGACGACCTCCACTGCGAGAGGACGTCTTCGCTCGAGTCGTCGATGTCGCGGCTCATTCGTCGGTCTCCGTGGGTTGCTCGGGGTCGAGTCGCGCTCCCTGGTGGTGGAGCCTCGTGATCGTATGTCCCAGCTTCTCTCGCTTGGCGGCGAGGTAGCGCGCGTTCTCCGGGCGGGCCTCGATCTCGATCGGCACCTGCTCGACCACGGTGAGCCCGAACCCGTCCAGGCCGGTGAGCTTCTTCGGGTTGTTCGTGAGGATGCGGATCGTCGTCAGGCCGAGGTCGGCGAGGATCTGGTTTCCGATCCCCCACTCCCGCGCGTCGGCCGGGAACCCGAGCTCGAGGTTCGCCTCGACCGTGTCGAGGCCGTTCGCCTGGAGCTCGTACGCGCGCAGCTTGTTGAGCAGCCCGATCCCGCGACCCTCCTGCGCCATGTACAGCAGCACGCCGCTCCCCTCGGCCTCGATCATCGCGAGCGCCTGCGTCGAGCTGCTCGCCGCAGTCGCAGAGGAGCGAGTGGAAGACGTCGCCGGTCAGGCACTCGGAGTGCACACGGACGAGGACGTTCTCCGCGCCTTCGACGTCGCCCTTCACGAGCGCGACGTGCTGCTTGTCGGCCAGGAGCTCGCGGTACGCGACCGCGTGGAAGTCGCCCACCTCGGTCGGGAGCTGCACGGAGACGACCCGCTCGACGAGCTTCTCGCGCCGGCGCCGGTACTCGACGAGGTCGGCGACGGTGATCATCTTCAGGCCGTGCGCCGCGCAGAAGACCGCGAGGTCGGGCACGCGGGCCATCGTCCCGTCGTCGTTCATGATCTCGCAGACGACGCCGGCCGGAATGAGACCTGCGAGGCGCGCGAGATCGACCGCCGCCTCGGTCTGGCCGGTGCGCTGGAGCACGCCGCCCGGCTTGGCGCGGAGCGGGAAGACGTGGCCGGGCTGGACGAGATCGTGCGGCGTCGAGCCGGGCTCGATCGCCACCTGGATCGTCCGTGCGCGGTCCTGCGCCGAGATCCCCGTGGAGACGCCCTCGCGCGCCTCGATGGAGACGGTGAACGCCGTGCCGAGCGGCGTCTCGTTGTGCTCGGTCATCGGGCGCAGCGCGAGCTCGTCGCAGCGCTCCGGCGTGAGGCAGAGGCAGATGAGCCCGCGCGCGTGCGTCGCCATGAAGTTGATCGACTCGGGCGTGACGAACTGCGCCGCGATCGTGAGGTCGCCCTCGTTCTCGCGGTCCGCGTCGTCCACGACGACGACGAACTTGCCCGAGCGGATGTCCTCGATCGCGTCCTCGACGGTCGCGAACGGCGAGGCCGTCTCGGGCGCTGTCAGGTCCACGGTCACTGCAGGATCGTAGCCCCGCACGAAGTGCCTGTCGGCGAAGCGGACCGGTTGAGGCGGCATGGGGGAACCGGGAGGTACCCCGGCTACCTTCTCAGGAGACGCTCGACGTACTTCGCAAGGACGTCGGCCTCGAGATTGACCTCGCGGCCGGGGCGCGAGTGCGGAAAGCGTCGTCCGTTCGAGCGTGTGCGGGACGAGCGCGACCCCGAACGCGTCCGCGCCGAGCTCGGCGATCGTCAGCGAGACGCCGTCGAGGGCGATCGAGCCCTTCGCGACGCAGTAACGGAGCACGTCGTCGGGCGTCTCGACGAAGACGCGCAGGCCCTCTCCTTCGGCCTCGACCGACTGCACCCGGCCGACGGCGTCGACATGGCCCTGCACGTAGTGGCCGCCGAGCGGCTCGCCGGCGCGAACCGCCGGCTCGACGTTGACCGTGTCGCCGGCGGCGAGCGACGCGAGGGTCGTGCGGGCGAGGGTCTCCGGCACCGCGTGGAACGTGATGCCGGTGCCGTCCACCACCTTCTCGGCGGTGAGGCAGACGCCGCTGACGGCGACCGAGTCACCGACCTCGGTGGCGGCGGCCGTCTCCGGCGCCTCGAGCACGAGGGTCGTGCCCGTCGGCCCGCCCGTGGCGGAGGCGACGCGGCCGAGCTCGCGGACTATCCCCGTGAACACCGGCGAAACCGTAGCGGCGCTACGGAGCGTGGACGTACGCCTGCACGAGGACGTCCTTGCCGACCGCGCGCGACTCGAGGCGCTGGAGCTCGACTGGGCCCAGGAGCGCCGTGAGCATCCCCGGCCCCTCGCCCGAGAGCGTCGGTGCGACGAACACGAGGAGCTTGTCGACGAGGCCCTGCTCGAGGAACGCGGCCGCGAGCGTCGGCCCTCCCTCGAGGAGGAGGGACTGGACGCCGTCGGCGGCGAGCGCACTCGAGCTCCTCGGCGAGCCGCCCGGATCGGAGCTCGAGCTCGGAGTCGTCAGGGAGCGGCCCGCGCCCGAACGCGATTCGGCGCGGCTGGCGCACGACCGGGACGTCGCGCGCGTCGAGCCTCGGGTTGTCCCAGCGCACGGTTCCCATGCCGACGGCGACCGCGTCGGACTGCGCGCGCAGGAGGTGGACGAGCCGACGCGAGTCCTCGCCGGTCACCCAGCGCGAGCCGGGAACGGTGACGCGACCGTCCAGGGTGACCGCGACCTTGTACGTCACGAAGGGGCGACCGAGCGTGACCCAGGTTCGCCACTCCTCGATCTGCTGCCGGCAGCGGAATCCCGCCTCGTCATCGGCGACCGCCACCTCGACACCGGCCTCGCGCAGCCGTTCGAGGCCGCCGCCGGCAACCCGCGGGTTCGGGTCCGTCTGACCGGCAACGACGCGCCCGACTCCTGCCTCGAGCAACGCGTCGACGCACGGCGGCGTATCGCCGTGGTGCGCGCACGGTTCGAGCGTGACGTAGACGGTCGCGCCGGCGGCTCGCGCGCCGGCCGCGGCGAGCGCATTCGCCTCCGCGTGCGCCTCCCCCTTGCGCTCGTGCCAGCCCTCGCTGACGATCTCGCCGTCCGAGACCACGACCGCGCCGACGATCGGGTTCGTGCCGGTCGCCCCACGGCCCTTCTCCGCCAGCTCCAGCGCACGCTCGAGGAACGTCTCGTCCACCGGCCTGATCCTAGGGTCGGAGCCGCGCGACGAAGAAGCCGGCGGTCCCGTGGACGTGCGGCAGCGTCTGGAGGAACTCGGGCCGCCCGCGGTGCCGGAACTGCGGCCACTCGTCGGCGAGGGTCGCATCGACGTCGAGCCCGGACGCGTCCACGACCGCCTCGCACTCGTCGGCGTTGACCGTGCACACGGAGTAGACGACGGTGCCTCCCGGCTTCACGCGCTCGGCGGCGGCACGCAGGAGCTCGAGCTGGAGCCCTGGCAGCGGCTCGGCACGCCAGCGCAGGTCCGGCCGCTGGTTGAGGACGCCGAGGCCGGAGCACGGAGCGTCGACGAGCGCGTGGTCGAATCCCGTGAGCTCGGCGGGGAGGTCGCGCCCGTCCGCGACGACGACGCGGACGTTTGCCGCCCGCAGGCTCGAGGCGGTGCTCTCGAGCTCGCGAGCCCGCGCCTCGTTCACGTCGACGGCGATCACCTCGCCGGCGAGCATCGTCGCCTTCCCTCCGGGTGCGGCGCAGAGATCGAGCGTTCGCTCGCCGTCCCTTGCGCCGACCGCGAGCCCGACCAGCTGGGACGCGCGGCTCTGCGGCCAGATCCGACCCTCGCGCAGCGCCTCCTCGTCGATGCGCTCGACGAGCCACGCACCCGGGATCGCCGCGTCCGGGACGCCGTCGATCTCGCCGCGGACGAGGCGCACCGCGAGCTCGGCCGGCTCGTTCTGCGTGCGCATGAGCGCTTGCGCGTCCTCCGGCCCGAGGTCGCGCCACCAGGTCTCCGCGACCCAGTCGGGATAGGAGTGCTTCAGCGCGGCCTCGCGCGCCGTCCCCTCCGGGAGCGAGTCGAGCAGGGCGCGGATGCCGTCGGCCAGGCGTCGCAGGACGGCGTTCGTGAACGGCACGGCGCGCTCGAGGCGCGCCCGGCGAACGAGCTCGACCGACTCGTTCACCGCGGCATAGCGCGGCACGCCGTCGACGTAGCCGAGCTGGTACGCACCGAGCCGCAACGCTGCTCGCACGGGCGGATCGAGCTTGCGAACCGGCCGCCTGCCGAGCGTCTCGATCGCGTGGTCGAGCGTGCGGACGCGCTGAACCGCGCCGAAGGCGAGCCGCTGCGCGAGGGCGCGGTCGCGATCGTCGAGGCCCTGTGCCGCGGTGCGAAACGCGCGGTCCGCGAAAGCGTCGTCCTCGAAGGTGCGGAGCAGGACGTCGTACGCGGCGCGGCGCGACGGCGCTATCGGAGCCCGCGAAGCCACGCGTCGTACTCCATCCGGCGACCGCCGTCGGGTTGCACCTCGAGCGGCTCGAACGAGCCGTCGCTCCCGACTCGCGCGCTCCAGACCGTCACCGGACGCCCGTGCAGCTCCGTGCGGGCGCCGATGTGCGGCGACAGCGCCCGCACGACGTTCACGAGCTCCTCGGCGGGCCGCTGCAGGTCGAGCGCCCGGTCGGCAGCCGTGATCTTGTCGGCGTACGTCATGCCGTCGCCCGACTGCGGCACGAACGCCGGATCGGGCGCTGCGAGCACGCCTTCGAGCAGCCGCGCGGCCACCGGCGCGGCCTTCGCGTACACGGCGCCCGCGTCGTCGTCGGACGCGATCGGGAACGACTCCCGCGCCGCGATCGGGCCGGCGTCGAGCTCCTTCACGAGGCGGATGATCGAGACCCCGGTCTCGGTGTCTCCGGCCATGATCGCGCGCTCGACCGGCGCCGCGCCCCGCCAGCGCGGAAGGAGCGACGGGTGCACGTTCAGCCACGTCCGCTCCTCGAGCAGCGGCTCGGGTACGAGGAGGCCGTACGCGACGGCGACGACCGTCGGGCGCAGCCGAGGTCGAGCCCGGCCTCGAGGCGCTCGGGCTGGAGCACGGGGATCCCGAGCCGCTCCGCCGTCTCCTTCGCGGGCGGGCGGCCGACCTTGCGACCGCGGCCAGCGGCGGCATCCGGGCGCGTGAGGAGCGCCGCGATCTCGTGCGTCGCCGCGAGTCGCTCCAGGACGTCGGCGCCGAAGGGCGCAGTGGCGGCGACCGCGATCGACGCGCTCAACGCGCGCCGAGGATCGGCTGCGGCCGGAGCTTCGCGAGCGCGGCGCGCCGCGACTCGTTGTCGGTGCGGTCGATGATGAGGACGCCGTCCAGGTGGTCGAGCTCGTGCTGCACGATCCTCGCCGACGGCAGCTCGAGCTCGAGCGCGATGGGCTCGCCGTCGAGGCCCCGCCCCTCGATCGTGACCGCGATCGGGCGCTCGACCGGGACGAGCACCTCCCTGAGCGAGAGGCAGCCCTCGTCGTCGGGCTCGACCGTGTCCGACGTCTTCGTGATCACCGGGTTCACCAGCACGCGGTCCTCACCCTCGTCCACGAACACGAAGAGCCGCTGGAGGACACCGACCTGCGTGGCTGCGAGCCCAACTCCCGCCGCCTCGTGCATGAGCGTGGTCATGCGCTCGACGAGCCGTCGAAGGTCCTCGTCGAAGGACTCGACCTCGCGCGCCTTCATCCGCAGCGCGGGATCGCCGTACTGCCGGATGCGAGAGAGCGCGACGAGTCGCCGCGCCTCCCGCTCGAGCTCGGCGTCGCTCTCGACGTCGTGCTCGTGATCCTCGTGATCGTGGTCGTGGTGCTCGTGATCGTGGTCGTCGTGCACGGCGGCGAGTCTAGCCCGCCGCACCCAGGACTCAACCGTCGTCGGGCAGCACCTCGTTCTCGATCAACGCGCCCGTCGCGTCGTACGCCCGAACCGCGGTCGGGTCGATGCCCGCGACGCAGGTCTCCTCGATCGATTCGGTACGCGAATGCCTGCAGGCCTTCCTCGGCTGCACGCGCGGACTTGAGCGAGACCCTGCGAGCCGATCCGTCGCTCAGCACCACCTCAGCACGTGCCACGTTCGACGAGGCCAGCCCGATCAGTCGCGCGTCCCTGACGCTGGTCGGATCCGGGCCTCCATCGTACGAGTAGCTCACGAAGACCTCCCTGCCACCCAGCGGATCGGACTCACGATTGCAGGCCGCCCTGCGCGGGTGAGGGCTGTCGCTGACGGTGCATCCCACAGGCACAAGAGCCCGTCGGCGTGCTGCGCGAAGACTCCTCGCTTCGCGGCTCCTGGCGCCGACGGAACGTCACTCACCTTGGTGAGATCAGCCTCCTTCAGCGCACGATCCAGGCTCGCAGGGTCGCTCAGGATCGTCGAACTGCGAAGCGACGACGCCACCCGCGCAGACACCGGCGATGACGATGACGGCGACACCGAGGAGCGTCGACCGCCGAACTCTGTGCGTCGGCACGTGGTTCCTCCTCTGCCTAGTCGCAGACCTGGCAGCTGCCGTAGAAGTTCGATGCGTGGGCGACGCAGTGCGCCTTCTTTACCTGCGAGCTGAACGGCACCACGTCGACGTGACGTAGCCGTCCGCGTCTTGTTGGTGAAGTGCCAGCTGTACGACGTGTTGTCGATGAACGTGACGCGACGTATCCAGACGTCGGACTGCTTCCAGAAGCTGTTGCGAACCCAGCTCGGGCTGAAGCTGCTCCCGGCTCCTGTCGCCCGGTTACCAGTGCTTGGTCGGCGGTAGATCAACTCGCCCGCCACTGCGCTCGAGGTGAACGACGAGCATGAAGACGAGCGCAGCGCGATCGTCACGGCAGTCGTTTCATCGCCGCTCCTCTCTCGGGGTCGAGACCGGGTGTACCGCGCCGGAAAGCGACCGCACAATTGGCCGAAAGGGACAGTGCTAGCGCCGTTCGGCGCGGCCGGAACGGACTAGAGCGACTGTGGGTCGACGTCCACGACTGCGGACAGTCCGACCCGCCGGAACGCGGGGCCGGCCGCTGCGAGAAGGCCCGCCGCCCGCGACGCGAACGCGCGCGGAGACGCCGTCTTCGCCAGGAGCTGAGCGCGATGGCGACCCCGGAGCCGGAGAAGTGGCGCCGGCCCGAGGAGCTGCGTGCCCGGCACGTCCAGGGCGCCGCGCAGCTCTCCGAGCGCACGCGTCACGGCGGAGAGGTCGGGTCCCGAGACGACAAGTGCAACAAGATGTGAAAAAGGCGGGTACGAGAGCTCCTCACGACGGGCGTGCTCGAGCGCGAGAAAGCCCTCGACGTCGTGGCGCATCGCGTAGGCGAACGGAGTCGCGTCCGGCTGGAACGTCTGCACGAGGACCTTCCCCGGCGCGTCGCGGCCGCTGCGGCCCGCGAGCTGGGTGACGAGCTGGAACGTCCGCTCCTCCGCCCGGAAGTCGGGGAAAGCGAGCCCGGCGTCCGCATCGACGATCGCGGCCACCGCGACCCCGGGGAAGTGGTGGCCCTTGGCCACCATCTGCGTCCCGACGAGCACTGCCGCGCGAGCCGACCCGAAGCGCTCGAGCGCATCGCGCAGCGCGCCGGGCTTCGCGGTGGTGTCGGCGTCGAGCCGGATCCGCTCGAGCCCGGGAACGCGCTTTGCGAGCTCCGCCTCGAGCCGCTGCGTCCCCGCCCCGATCCGCGCCAGCTCCACCGAGCCGCAGGCAGGGCAGCTCTTCGGGAGCTGCTCCGAGTACCCGCAGTGGTGGCAGTGCAGGCGCCCGTCCCCATGCAGCGTCAGCGCGACGTCGCAGCTCCGGCAGCGCCGCGAGACACCGCACGCGCGGCAGTGGATGGCGCCCGAGATGCCGCGACGGTTGAGGAGCAGGATCGCGCGACCGCCGCGCTCGGCGACCGACGCCAGCTCCCCGAGGAGCGGCGCCGACAGCGGGTATCCGGCCTCGCGGCGGAGATCGACGATGCGGACGCTCGGGAGCGGCGCGCCGATTCGAGCTCCGAGCGACAGCCGGTCGAGCCGCGCCCAGCTCTCCACGCGCGGAGTGGCGCTCCCGTACACGGCGACGGCTCCCTCGAGGGCTGCGCGCTTCGCGGCCACGGTCCTGGCGTCGTACCGCGGATCCGACTCCTGCTTGAACGACGCGTCGTGCTCCTCGTCGACGACGACGAGGCCGAGAGCGGGAACGGGCGCGAAGACGGCGGAGCGCGCGCCGACCACGATCGGCGCCTCGCCGCTCGCGATCCGGCTCCGCTCGTCGCGGCGCTCGGCGTCGGTGAGGGCCGAGTGGAGCACGGCGACTCGATCGCCGAAGCGCGCGGCGAACCGACCGACCGTCTGCGGCGTGAGCGCGATCTCGGGCACGAGCACGATTGCGCCCCTCCCGCGCTCGAGCGCGACTGCGCAGGCCTGGAGATAGACCTCGGTCTTGCCGCTTCCGGTCGGGCCGTGGAGCAGCACGTGACCGCCTCCCCCCTCGAGCGCGGCCACGATCCGATCGACCGCCGACCGCTGTTCCCGGGTCAGCTCGGCGGGCTCGGCCTCGCCCGGGAGCGAGTCGCGCGCGGCAGGCGGTCGACGCTCGCCGCGGCGACTCCGCTCGTGCGGCGCGACGAGCGCCAGGGCACGAGCGGGCGTCGTCCCGTAGTACTCGGCGATCCAGAGCGCGAGCTCGACGAGCGCCGCAGGCACACGGTCGACGACCGCCCCGGTCGCCGCGATCTCGACTCCGGGCGGCGGCTCGACACCGGTCTCGACGACGACGGCGCGCACCTTTCTCCCGGCGAGCCCGACCGAGACGACGTCGCCGCGCCCGACGTCGTCGGTCACCTCGTACGTGAACGGACGCGCCAGGGCGCGAGCGGTGACGAGCGGATAGACCTCCGCGAGGGGCACGCGGCGAGCGTACTCACGCCGTCGGTGGAGCCGCCTGCACGCGACCGGGATCGGACCGCCGCTAGGATCGGTCAATGGCGCAGTCGCACGGCCACTCGGTCGACGAGTACCTCGAGACGATCTACTTCCTCGCGTTCCCGATCGGCGAGTACCGGCCCGCGACCGGGTCGACTGCGATCGCCGCCCGCGTCGCCGAGATGCTGGGTGTGTCACGCGCCTCCGCGGGCGAGATGCTGAAGCGCCTCGAGGCCGACGGCCTCGTCGAGCGCGGTGAGCAGAAGGAGGCGATCCTCACCGAGGACGGCGTCGAGCGCGCCCGCCGCGTCGTCCGCAAGCACCGCATCATCGAGCGCTTCCTGACCGACTTCATGGGCTACACGGCCGCCGAGTCGCACGTCCAGGCCGACGAGCTCGGCGACACGTTCACCGACGAGATGATCGAGCGGATCAACGACAGGCTCGGACGCCCCGATCGCTGCCCTCACGGCTGGCCGGTGGAGCCTGAGGTCGAGCAGGCGGAGAACGCCGAGCTCGTCCCGTTGGCGGAGCTTCCCGCGGGCACCGAGGGCGAGATCGTGCGCCTCGCCGAGCACGACGGCGAGCTCCTCGACTGGTTCTACGGCGAAGGGCTCGTCCCCGGGACGCGCGTCGCGATGCGGGGCGCCCAGCCCGCCGCCGGTCAGCTGACGGTCGCCGTGGAGGGCGCCGACCGGCCGATCGCCGAGAAGGCCGCCGACGGCATCTACGTCCGCGCCGCCTGACCTGCTTAACGGAACGCTCAAACATCTCTTAGAGCAGGCACATCTCGCTCTGCGAGGATTCCGCCGCGCAGGCTTCGGGGGAAGCCCAATCCAAGGAGAAGGGAAAGAATGAGAGTCGACCGGACCACCATTGCCACGATCGTCGGCGCCGGCGCGTTGCTCGCCGGCGGCGGAACCGCGTTCGCGCAGGGCGACACAGCACAGCGTGGTGAGCGCTGCGAAGCGCGGCTCGCCAGCGCCGCCGAGCGAATGGGCATCTCCGCCGCCGAGCTCGAGACGCAGGTCAAGGCCAAGCTCACCGCACGCGTCGACGCGGCGCTCGCTGCAGGGAAGATCCGTCCCGAGCGGGCGGCGAAGCTCAAGGAGCGCATCGCGAGCTGGAAGCCCTGTGCCGGAGCCGCTGCCGCCAAGCTGAAGCTCCGCCCGCACGGCATGATCGGCGCCGCTGCCGCCTTCCTCGACCTCTCGAAGGCCGAGCTCCGCGCGCAGCTCCCCGGCACCTCGCTCGCCGCGCTCGCGACGAAGCAGGGCAAGTCCGTCGCCGACCTCAAGGCGGCGATGCTCGCTCCCGCGAAGGCACGGCTCGCGAAGCGTGTCGAGTCGGGCCGCAAATCGCAGGAGCGCGCCGACAAGCAGCTCGCGAGGCTCACGAAGCTCGTCGACCGTCTCGTCGTCAAGACGTTCCCGGCCGGATAACCCGAAGCCCGTCACAAGCGGCCGGAACGCGAGAGCCCGCCACCAGGCGGGCTCTCGTCTTCTTAGGGGTTTCTTAGGGAACTCACATGTGCGTCTCACGATCGCGTTGTTGGATCGAGAGTGATCGCAGCACCCTCCGTCCTGAAAGTCCCTCCAGCTGAAGGCCCGTTCTGGCACGGGCCTTCGGTGTGTCCGGGGGCAGGCATCGGTAGCGTGGACGAGAATCGCGCCTGAGCACGTCCGCCGTCTCCGATGTCAGACACGACGCCCAGCCCGGAGCCCCGCGCTCCCGCCGTCATCTCCGCGCGCGGGATCGTCAAGCGCTACGGCTCGACGATCGCGCTCTCGGGCTTCGACGTCGACATCGGTCGCGGGATCACGGGCCTCCTCGGATCGAACGGCGCGGGCAAGACGACCTTCATCTCGCTCGTGCTCGGGCTGCGCCGGCGTGACGACGGCGCGCTGAGCGTCCTCGGCGAGGATCCGACGACCGCGGGGATCCCGAGTACGCGCGCGAATCGGCTACTCGCCCGAGCACCACGACCTGCCCGCGGAGCTCACCGCCGCCGACTTCGTCCGCCACCTCGCGGAGATGCACCTCCTCCCCACGCGCGCCGCCGTCCAGCGGGCGAACGACGCGCTCTGGCTGGTCGGGCTCGGCGAGGAGCGGTTCCGTCCCGTCGGCACGATGTCGACGGGACAGCGCCAGCGGGTCAAGCTGGCCGCCGCGATCGCGCACGATCCGGAGCTCGTCCTGCTCGACGAGCCGACCGACGGGCTCGACCCGGTGCAGCGCACCGAGATGCTCGAGCTCATCCGCCGCATCGGAACCGAGTTCGGGATGGACATCCTCGTCTCGTCGCACCACCTCGAGGAGGTGGAGCGGATCTGCGACGCGGCGGTCATCGTCGAGGGCGGCGCCGTGGTGCACTCGGGGACGCTCGCCGACCTCCAGGGCGGGCAGGACGACGGCATCGTCGTCGAGGTGGACGAGCGGGCCGAGGAGCTCGCGGCGCTGCTCGCGCGAGCGCGGCGTCGAGGTCACGCTGCACGACGGCACGCTCCTCCTCTCCGGAGGCGGAGGACGTGCACGACCAGGTCCGAGACGCCGTGGCCGACCTCGGGATCGGGCTGCGCCGGCTCGCGCCGCGCGGGCGGACGCTCGAGGACGTCTACCTCGGAGCCGGGACATGAGCCAGGACCAGCACGGCGCGCGGCTGTTCGGCCTCGGCTACCGGGGCTACGACGGGCCGCGCCGCCCTCCGGTGTGGGCCCTCCTCACGCTCGGCGTGTTCACGATCCGGCGCGTCCTCGGCCTCGGGCGGGGCGCGCGGCACAAGGTCCTCCCGGCGATCACGCTCGTCATCGCCTACGTGCCCGCGCTCGTCTCGGTCGCGTTCGCCGCGCTGACCGATCCCCTGCCCGTCGAGGACCTCATCACGTACGGCGAGTACACGTTCTTCATCGGGAGCGCGCTCGCGCTCTTCGCGTCGCTCGTCGCCCCCGAGGCGCTCTGCCCGGACCGGCGCTCGGGGTTGCTCGGCCTCTACCTCGCCGGCCCGCTCGACCGCAACCGCTACCTCCTGGCCAAGGGCCTCGCCGTGCTCGCGACCATGCTCGTGATCACCGTCGGGCCGCTCCTCTTCATGCTCGCCGCATTCGTGATCGCCGGGATACGGCCCGTCGGCCGGCGAGCTCCCGGGACTGCTGCTCCGGATCCTGGCGTCGGGGATCGCGACCGCCGCGCTGTACACGGCCGTGTCGCTGGCGGTCTCGAGCTTCACGGCGCGCAGGGCGGCGGCCGCGGTCGCCGTCGTCGTCGTCCTCTTCGTGTCGTCGATCGTGGCGCGGGCGGCGATCGAGAGCGGCGCGCCGGACGAGCTCGACCTGCTGAGCTTCCCGTTCGTCGCCTCCGAGCTCTCGTTCCGGATCTTCGGCGAGGCGTCCGACGACCCGGATGCTCCGATCGCGAGCCTGTCGACCGAGCTCGTCGCCGCCGGGCTGCTCACCGCCGTCGTCGCGGGTGTCCTCGTCGCGTGGCTGCGGTACCGGCGCATCGAGGCGACGCGATGAGCACCGTCGCGCCGGAGCCGCTCGTCGCCGCTGACGGAGTGTCGAAGTGGTTCGGCCCGCTCGTCGCGGTGTCCGACGTCAGCTTCGCGATCGGTCCCGGCGTGACCGCCCTGCTCGGGCCGAACGGCGCCGGGAAGTCGACGATGCTGCGGATGCTCTGCGGGCTCGCCCATCCGTCGCGCGGCACGGTCCGCGTCCTCGGCCGCAACCCGCGCACCGATGTGGACGTGACGAGCCTCATCGGCCTCGTGCCGCAGCAGGAGAACGTGTTCGAGTCGCTGACGGCGCACGAGTTCGTCGCGCTGACCGCGACGCTCCACGGGCTCGCCGACGCTCGGGACGCCGCGACGCGCGCGCTCGAGACGGTCGGCCTCGATCCGGCCGACGCGCGCCAGCTGCCGACGTACTCGAAGGGGATGCGGCAGCGCGTGAAGGTCGCGCAGGCGCTCGTCCACGACCCGACGGTGCTCATGCTCGACGAGCCGCTGACCGGCCTCGACCCGCGGCAGCGGGCCGACATGATCGCGCTCTTCCGGCGACTCGGCGCCGAGGGCCGGTGCGTGATCGTCTCGAGCCACGTGCTCGACGAGGTGCGAGCGCCTCGGCTCCGAGGTGCTCGTCATGTCGCAGGGCCGGCTCGCCGCCGCGGGAGACTTCCACGAGCTGCGGGCCCTCATGGACGACCGGCCGCTGCGCGTCCGCGTGCGCACGGACCGGCCGCGCGAGCTCGCGGGCGACGCTGCTCGAGCGGGGAAAGGCCGTCGGCGCCCGTGTCGACGGCGACGCGCTCGAGCTCGACACGACGGACGCCCGTGAGCTCGCGCGCGCCCTCGCCCCGGTCGCCCGCGAGCGCGGGGCCAGGCTCTTCGAGGTGAGGCCGCTCGACGCCGACCTCGAGGGCGTGTTCCGCTACCTGGTGCAGCGATGAGCTCGGCGGCCGAGACCGCCGCCCGGCGGAGCCCCGGCACGCTGGCGTCGCTGTGGGCGCTCTACCGGGTCGTGCTGCGGACGCAGGCGAGCACCGCGCGGATCCTCGGCGTCGCCGCGCTGGGCGGGCTCGCGATCGTCCTCGGCGTCCTCGCTCGCTTCGGCGACGACCCGCTGGGCGCGACGGCTGACGCCGCAGCCGCGTACGGGCTCGGCGTGCTCGTTCCGCTCGCGACGCTCTGGCTCGGCACGGCCGCGATCGGCGACCTCGTCGAGGACCGGCTTCTCGTCTACCTCTGGCTGAAGCCGGTCCCGCGCTGGCAGCTCCCCGCCGCCGCGATCCTCGCGACGTTCACGATCGTCGCGCCGCTGACCGCATTGCCGCAGGCGATAGGCGCGCTCGCGGCCGGAGCGAGCGAGCTCGCCGTCGCGTCGGCGGTCGCGCTGGGATTGGCTGCGCTCGCGTACAGCGGCCTCTTCGTCGCCGCAGGCTTGTGGTTCCGCCGCGCGGTGTGGATCGGGATCGCGTTCGTGCTCCTCTGGGAGAACGTCGTCGCGCAGATCTCCGAGGGCACGGCGCGACTGACGATCACCGGCTGGGCGCGCGCGATCCTCGGGTCCGCGGACACGGGTGGCGCGGACGTGACGCTCGGCGACCTGTCCGCGGGGCTCGCAGTCGTCGTGCTGCCCGCGATCGCGGTCGCCGGCTGGCTCGCCGCGACGTTCAGGTACCGCCGCGCGGACGTGGACTGAGAGTCAGGGCGAGGCGAGCCCGCCCCTACGCGGGCGTCTCGGCGAGGAGGCCGGCAGCGGCGCGAAGAGCGTCCGCCTTGTCGGTGCGCTCCCACGTGAAGTCGCGGTCGTCGCGACCGAAGTGCCCGTAGGCAGCGGTCTTCGCGTAGATCGGGCGCTTCAGGTCGAGGTCACGGATGATCGCACCCGGCCGCAGGTCGAAGTGCTCGTCGACGAGCTGCTCGACCTTCACGAGCGGGATCGTCTCGGTGCCGAAGCACTCGACGTTGACGCTCATCGGGTGCGCGACGCCGATCGCGTACGCGACCTGGATCTGGCAGCGGTCGGCGAGCCCCGCCGCGACGACGTTCTTCGCGACGTAGCGCGCCGCGTACGCGGCCGAGCGGTCGACCTTCGTCGGGTCCTTGCCCGAGAACGCCCCGCCGCCGTGCGGTGCGGCGCCGCCGTACGTGTCGACGACGATCTTGCGACCGGTGAGCCCGGTGTCGCCCATCGGGCCGCCGATGACGAACTTGCCGGTCGGGTTCACGTACAGGAAGTCCTTCGCGTTCAGCCGCGCCGGGTCGTAGAGGTCGCGGGCGTCGGCGTGCAGGATCGGCTCGACGACGTGCTCGAGGAGGTCGGGCTTGAGGAGCGTCTCGACGTCGAGCCCGTCGCGGTGCTGCGTCGAGAGCAGGACGCGCTCGATCTCGACCGGGCGCTGGATCCCGTGCTCGTCGACCTCGTAGCGGATCGTCACCTGCGACTTCCCGTCGGGGCGCAGGTACGGGAGCACGTTCGCCTTGCGCACCTCGGCGATCCGCTTCGCGAGCTTGTGCGCGAGCATGATCGGCATCGGCATGAGCTCGTCGGTCTCGTGCGTCGCGTAGCCGAACATCATTCCCTGGTCGCCCGCGCCGACGAGGTCGACCGGGTCGGTGTCGCCGTGCTGCGCCTCGTACGACTTGTCGACGCCCTGCGCGATGTCGGGCGACTGCTCGTCGATCGCGACGACGACCCCGCACGTCTCGAAGTCGAAGCCGTACTTCGCGCGCGTGTAGCCGATCTCGGCGATGCGGTCGCGGACGACCGCGCGGACGTCGACGTACGTCTCGGTCGTGATCTCGCCCGCGACGACGACGAGGCCGGTCGTGATGAGCGTCTCGCACGCGACCCGGCCGTTCGCGTCGTCCTTCAGCACCGCGTCGAGGACGGAGTCCGAGATCTGGTCGGCGATCTTGTCGGGATGGCCCTCGGTGACCGACTCCGAGGTGAACGAGAACGAGCGCGCCGCCATGGGTCGGAAGGGTACCTGCGGACGGGGTCGTTCTCCGGGCTCGGCGCGCTGTCGGTCCACGACTTCGCCGCCCGGGCGGCCCGCTCTGTCGCGAGGGCCACCCGGACGGCGAAGTGTGACGTGATGCGCTGCTAGCTGAACTGGAAGGTTCCGGTCATGGAGTGCGTCCACCGGGTCACGTCGCCGTCGGCGTCGTGCCGGCCGACCTTGATCCGGTACTGGTAGTTGCCGTCCGGGCCGAGCTGTGACGGCCGCACCTTGAACGACACCCGCGCCGTCTCGGTGTTGTCGCAGACGTAGATCGTCCGCGTGACGTACCGCCTGCCGGCCGTGCCGGCCGTGAACTGCACGACGCCCTTCCACGGGCCGCAGAAGATCTCGGCCGTGAACCTGCCCGAGCCGCCGACGAACACCTCGTCGATGCCGGGCTCGACGATGTACGGCGGCGGCCGGGCCGTGCGTCGCCGCGGGCTGCGCGAAGAGGCCGACTGCGACCATCGCCAGTGCGACGAGAAGCACGAGCTTCCGGAGGCCGAAGGACGGAGTGGGGAGATGCTGCGAGGTCATTGCCTTGCTCCTTTTCTGATGGACGACCCTGTGTCGTCCGGTGGCAGGAGCATCCGGCCGAGGGCTACGGAGGCGCTACCCGGCTCGCTAGATCCGCCGCCAGCCCCTCACTCCGTGGTCGGCTCGCGCGACATGAGCTGCGTGACGAGCTCGGTGAGCGGCGTCCCCTCGAGGACCGCGCAGACGCCCTCGGTGATCGGCAGCTCGATCGTCGAGGCGGCGCGAGAGATCGCGGAGGACCGGCGCCGTCGTGAGCCCCTCGACCACCATCCCGATCGCGGCTCGCGCCTCGTCGGCGGTCGCTCCCTGCGCGATCAGCTCGCCGGCGCGACGGTTCCGACCCGACGGCGACCAGCACGTGACGATGAGGTCGCCCATGCCGGCGAGGCCGGCGAACGTGTCGGGCCGCGCACCGGCCGCCTCGGCGAGCCGCCGCATCTCGGCGAGCCCGCGCGACGACGAGCGCGGCCTTCGCGTTGTCGCCGAGCCCGAGCCCGTCCGCCCCGCCGGCGGCGAGCGCGATCACGTTCTTGGCGGCCGCGCACAGCTCGACGCCGACGATGTCCTCGCTCACGTAGACACGGAAGATCGCCGAGTTGACGGCGAGCTGGAGCCGGACCGCGAGCTCGAGGTCGTCGCTCGCGACGACGGCCGCCGCCGGCAGCCCGCGCACGATCTCGTCGGCGATGTTCGGCCCCGAGAGCACCGCGACGGGTCGACCCGCGACGAGGGTCGACAGCCGCTCGCCGGTGCTCGGGGTCGAGCCCCTTCGTGAGGCTCAGGAGCGGCGCGTCGCCCGGGAGCGCGCGCACGACCTCGCCGAAGACGCGGCTCGGGACGGCGACGACGACGAGCTCGGCGTCCGCGATCGGCGCGTCGTCGATCGTGCGGCGTCGATGCCGCGCAGGTCGGCGTCGGGGACGTAGCGCGGGTTCCGTCCCGTCTCGCGGATCGCGGCGACCTGCTCGGGGTCGCGCGCGGCGAGCGTGACCTCGTGGCCGCGGTCGCGGAGCAGGCACGCGAACGCCGAGCCCCACGACCCCGCCCCGACGACGACCGCCTTCATTCCGAGGTGACGAAGTCGATGGAGACGGGCACGCCCTCGAGCCTAAAGCGTCGGCGCAGCTCGTTCTCGACCCAGTACGCGTAGTCGCGCGTGACGAGCCCGCGGTCGTTCACGAAGATCCGGAACCGCGGCGGCCGCGAGCTCACCTGCGTCCCGTACAGGAGGTTGAGCCGGCGCCCGCGGCGGCCGGGCGGCTGGCGCGCCTCGCGGAGCTCCTGCAGCGCCCGGTTCAGCTCGGCGGTGGCGATCCGGCCCGCGTAGCGCGAGAAGACGTCCTCGATCAGGTCGAGCAGCCGCTCGAGGCCACGGCCCGTCACCGCGGAGACCGCGATGACCGGCGGCCGCTGACGCAGCCGCGTCTCGAGCTCGGGCCGCACGTCCTCGATCCGCACCTCGGTCACGTCCCACTTCGAGAGGACGACGATCGGTCGCGCAGCTGCGCCTTGCGCGCCACGTCCGCGACCGACGAGGTCCTGGTCGACGATCCCCTCGCTCGCGTCGACGAGGACGAGCGCGACGTCGGCGCGCTCGCGCGGCCTCGAGCGCGCGCAGCTCCGAGTAGTACTCGATTCCCTGCCGCTGCTTGCGCTTGCGACGGAGCCCGGCCGTGTCGACGAGGACGAAGGTCGTGTCGCCGCGGCGAAGCACGGTGTCGATCGAGTCGCGCGTCGTGCCCGGGACCTCGGAGACGATCACGCGCTCGCGGCCGACGAGCGCGTTCAGCAGCGACGACTTGCCGACGTTCGGGCGCCCGAGGATCGCGACCCCGATCGCCTCCTCCCCGACCGGGCGTCTCGCTGCCGCCCGGGAAGCCGCGCCGACGACCTCGTCGAGCAGGTCGCCGGTGCCGTGGCCGTGGAGCGCGGAGAGCGGGATCGGGTCGCCGAGGCCGAGCCGGTGGAACTCGAGCGCCTCGGCGTCGCGGCGCGGGTCGTCGAGCTTGTTCGCGACCACGAGGACGTCAGCGCCGCGACGCGGCGCAGGATCTCGGCGAGCTCCTCGTCGCCCGGCGTGATCCCCGCCTTCGCGTCGACGACGAGCACGACGAGGTCGGCCTCCTCGACCGCCTGCCTCGGCCTGCGCCGGCGACCTGCGGGCCGAACGGGCCCGTGTCCGCCTCGGTCGACGCCGCCCGTGTCGATCAGCCGGAACGTCGTCCCCGACCACTCGCACAGGAGCTCCTTGCGGTCCCGCGTGACGCCCGGCGTCTCGTGGACGACGGCGGTCGCGCGTCGCCGTCAGCCGGTTGACGAGCGTCGACTTCCCGACGTTGGGGAAGCCGACGATCGCGACCGTGCCGGCGATCTCGACGGTCGGCGCTCGAGCGGCCTGCGCGGGGCTCGTGCGGCGGCTCATCGCGGCGGCGTCGCGTCGCGCGGGCGCCCGAGCTCGTGGAGCGTCGACGAGCCACTCCCAGAGCTCGCGGAGCTTCCGCTCGATCTCGAGCGAGCGCCTCCTTGTAGCCCTTGCCCCCGCGCGGCAGGCCCTCGAACGTCATCGGCTCGCCCCACGCGACGGACACCGGGGCGAAGTTGCCGGGCCGCCAGGTCTGGCTGCCGTGGATCGCGGCCGGGATCACCGGCACGCTCTCGTTGATCGCGACCATCGCG
Organism: uncultured Actinomycetes bacterium; assembly: GCA_963770595.1. Taxonomy (GTDB): domain Bacteria; phylum Actinomycetota; class Thermoleophilia; order Gaiellales; family Gaiellaceae; genus GMQP-bins7. The sequence continues at coordinate 830,731 of CAVYQG010000001.1, forward strand.
GCGCCCGGCTGGACCGGGCCGGGAACGCCGCTCCGCTGCCGCGTCCCCTCGGCGAACATCCCGAGCGCGTGCCCGTCGCGCACGATCTGCGCGCATCGTCCGCACGGCGTCGCGGTCGGACTCGCCGCGTCGGCACCGGCGAACGCGCCGAACGCTCCGCATGAGCTGGCCGAGGCCCGGCACGCGGTGCGTCTCGACCTTCGCCATGAAGTACAGCGTGCGCGGGCTCGCCGACACCGAGCGCGGGCGGGTCGATCCAGCTGAAGTGGTTCGCCGCGACGACGAGCCCGCCGGTCAAGGGCATCCGCTCGGCTCCGTAGACTGCGGAGCGGCGCCGCGAGCGTCGCCGCCGTGCCGATCGTCGGCGCGGCCGACCGCCCAGACGGCGTCGGTCCTGTTCACCGGCGCCGCCTCCACGAGCTCGGCGATGCGAGCGACGACGTCGTCGACCGTCGAGCTCCGTCGTGTCGAGGAGCACGGCGTCGTCCGCCGCGCTGCGTGTTGACGGCGTCGCGCTCGTCGCGCCGCGCGCAGGTCGGCCGCGAGCGCGTCGGCGTCGCTGCCGGCCGGTCCGCGAGCGCCGCGGGCGCGCTCGGCCTCGGTCCGCGACGAGGAAGACCTTCACCTCGGCGGCGGGCGCGACGACGGCGCCGATGTCGCGACCCTCGATCACGGCGTCGCCCGTCCGACGCCGAGCGCGCGCTGGCGCTCGCGCATCACCTCGCGCACCGGACGGGTGCCGCGCGACGATCGGGCACGAGCCGGTCGATCTCGGCCTGCGCGGATCTCGACCGAGACGTCCTCGCCCCGCGATCTCGACGCGCCCTCGGACGTCGAACGAGACCGGGTTGCGCGCGAGCGAGGCTCGCGAGCGCGTCGTCGTCCTCCGGGTCGACGCCGTCGCGCAGCGCGAGCCAGGTCAGGGCGCGGTACATCGCGCCGGTGTCGAGGTAGAGGAAGCCGAGGCGACGGGCGAGCAGCGAGCGCGACCGTGCTCTTCCCGGAGCCGGCCGGGCCGTCGATCGCGACGATCATGGCCGATTTCTACCAGCGGCCCTCGAGCTGCCCGAGCACGTCGTAGAAGCCCGGGAAGCTCGAGTCGACCGCGTCGGCGCCCTGGAGCTCGACGCCCTCGACGGGAGGACAGCCCGCGACGGCGCCGAGCATCGCGAGGCGGTGGTCGCCGTCGCGAGTCGAACGACGCCGCCTCGCAGCCGGGCGGGCACGCCGCGAACGCCGGAAGCCGTCCGCGGTCGCGCGGATGTGGGCCCCGATGCGGCGCAGCTCCTCGACGACGGCCTCGATCCGATCGGACTCCTTCACGCGCAGCTCGGAGGCGCCGCGGACGACCGTCTCGCCCCGCGCATGGCACGCGGCGAGCGCCAGGAGCGGCAGCTCGTCGACGAGCGCGGGCACCTCGGCGGCGGACACGGTCGCGCCGACGAGCTCCGACGAGCGCACCTCGACGTCCCCGGCGGGCTCGCCGCCGATCAGCGCGCCGGTTGTAGATCGCGATCCGGGCGCCCATCCGCTCGAGCACGTCGAGCAGCCCCGTGCGCCGCGGGTTGAGCCCGACGCCGTGAACCGTCACGGTCGGAGCCGGGCACGGTCGCCGCCGCGACGAGCAGCGCGGCGGCCGAGGAGAAGTCGCCGGGGATCTCGAGCGAGCCCAGCACGAGGCGCGTCCGCCTTCCGTGATCGGAGACGCTCGTGGGCCGCCGTCGGACGGCGCTCCCGCCCGCTCGAGCAGCCGCTCCGTGTGATCGCGCGTCGGCAGCGGCTCGACGACGGTCGTCTCCCCTTCGGCGAGGAGCCCCGCGAGGAGAACGGCCGACTTCACCTGCGCCGAGGCACCGGCAGCTCGTAGGCGATCGCCGCGAGCGGGCCGCCCTCGACGACGAGCGGAGCGTGCCCGTCGGTCGTCTCGAGCACGTCCGCGCCCATGCGCCGGAGCGGCTCGGCGACGCGCTCCATCGGGCGCGCCGAGAGCGACTCGTCGCCGACGAGCTCGAAGCGGCCGTCCTGCCCGGCGAGGACCCCGGAGAGGAGCCGCATGAGCGTCCCCGCGTTCCCGCAGTCGATGGGGCCCGCACGGCTCGCGGAGCCCGCGCAGGCCCGACGCCGCGCACCGTCAGCGTGTCGACGTCGTGCTCGTCGACCTCGACCCCGAGCGCGCGGACGGCCGCGATCGTCGACTCCGTGTCGGCCGAGCGCCCGAACCCCGCGACCCGCGTCTCGCCCTCCGCAGATCGCGCCGATCGAGCACGGCGCGGTGCGAGATCGACTTGTCGCCCGGGCACGGCGAGCGTGCCCCTCGAGAGCCGGCACGGGCTCGATGCGCATCGGCCTGCGGCTACCCGACCGTCTTGCCCATCAGCGCGACGACGTGCGCGATCTCGTCGGCGAAGCGGGCGAACTCGCCGACGCGGATCTGCTGCGGGCCGTCGCAGAGCGCGTCCTCGGGCTGCGGGTGCACCTCGACCATGACGCCGTCCGCGCCGGCGGCGACCGCGGCGCGGGCGAGCGGCAGGACGAGGTCGCTGCGGCCGGCCGCGTGGGACGGGTCGACGATCACGGGCAGGTGCGTCTCTCGCTTCAGCACCGGCACGGCGGAGAGATCGAGCGTGTAGCGCGTCGAGCGCTCGAACGTCTTGATCCCGCGCTCGCACAGGATCACGCGCTCGTTCCCCTCCTTCGCCACGTACTCCGCGGCCATGAGCAGCTCCTCGACCGTCGCCGACGGCGAGCGCTTGAGCAGCACCGGCTTCGGGACGCGGCCGACCTCGGCCAGGAGGTTGAAGTTCTGCATGTTGCGCGCGCCGATCTGGATCGACGTCCGCGACCTCCGCGACCTCCTGCACGTCCCGCGGGTCGAGGAGCTCGGTGACGATCGGGAGGCCCGGTCTCCTCGCGCGCCTCGACGAGGATCTCGAGGCCCTTGCTGCCCGAGGCCCTGGAAGGCGTACGGGGACGAGCGCGGCTTGAACGCGCCCGCCGCGCAGCATCGTCGCGCCGGCCGCGGCGACCGCGCGGGCGGTCTCGAGCGTCTGCTCGCGCGTCTCGACGGTGCACGGCCCCGCGATCAGCCCGAAGAAGCCGTCGCCGATCCGCCGCCCGCGCACCTCGATGACCGTCGAGTCCGGCGTCAGCTCGCGCGCGACGAGGCGGGTAGCCGAGAAGCTCGGGCGTGTCGGTGACCTCCATTGACGTGAGTCTAGATGCAGGTCGAGGCGGTTGACGCTGCCCGGCGACACCGGCTCGCGAAGGAAGACGCGATGAAGATCTTCTCCGGCATCCAGCCGACGGGCGACGACGCACCTCGGCAACTACGCGGCGGCTTCCGCCAGTACGTCGCGACGCAGGAGCAGGGCGAGGCGTTCTTCTGCATCGTCGACCTGCACTCGATCAGCGTCGAGTACGATCCTGCGGAGCTCCGCGAGCGACGCTCGACCTGCGCGGCGATGCTCTTCGCGACGGGCCTCGACCCGCGAGCGCTCGACCGTCTTCGCCCAGAGCCACGTCACGCGCGCACGCGCGAGGCGCATGGCTGCTGTCGACGGTCACGAGCTTCGGCGAGCTCCGCCGGATGACGCAGTTCAAGGACAAGTCGGAGGCGCAGGAGTTCGTCTCCGCCGGGCTCTTCACGTATCCGGTCGCTGCATGGCCGGCGACATCCTGCTCTACCAGACCGACGTCGTCCCCGTCGGTGACGACCAGCGCCAGCACATCGAGCTGACGCGCGACGTCGCGGAGCGGTTCAACTCCCGCTACGGGGAGACGTTCACGGTGCCGCGCGGCGTCTATCCGGAGACCGGCGCGAAGGTGATGGACCTCCAGGAGCCCGAGAAGAAGATGTCGACCACCGGCGGCACCGAGCAGGGGACGGTGTTCTTCCTCGACGAGCCGGATGCTGTGCGGCGCAAGTTCAAGTCGCGCGGTGACCGACTCGGGACGCGAGATCGTCCACGACGCCGGACGAAGCCCGGCGTCTCGAATCTCATCGAGATCATGACCGTCGCCACCGGCGAGTCGATCGCAGAGATCGAGTCGCGGTACGACGGGCAGGGCTACGGGCCGTTCAAGGACGACGTGGCGGAGGCCGTCATCACGCTGCTCGAGCCGTATCCAGGAGCGGTACCGGGAGCTTCGCTCGGACACCGGCGAGCTCCGGCGGATGCTCGCGCTCGGCGCGGAGAAGGCCCGCGCGGCAGCCTCAGCCCACGCTCGAGTCGATGTACGAGCGCATGGGCTTCGTCAGGCTGTAGGGGGCCTGGGTCGCCGTCGACGCGGCGAAGCGTGACGGACGAGGGCGAGGGCGAGGCAAGCCTCGCGCCTACACGCCCGTGACCCGCCGCAATGCCGCGACCTCGTCGCGCGTGAGCGCCCGCGACCCGCCCGGCTCCAGGCCGTCGAGGTCGAGCCCCGCGTAGCGGCTGCGCGCGAGGCGGACGACGGGATGGCCGACCGCCTCGCACATCCGCTTGACCTGCTGCTTGCGTCCCTCGTGCAGCGTGAGCTCGAGGACGGACGACCGCCTCCCGCGCCGGAGCACGCGCACGCCGGCGGGCGCCGTCCGGCCGTCGTCGAGCTCCACTCCCTCGCGCAGCGCGTCCACGGCCGCGGCGCCCGGGGAGCCCTCGACCTCGGCCTCGTAGACCTTCGGCACGCCGTAGCGCGGGTGGGCGAGGCGGTGCGCGAGCGGCCCGTCGTTCGTCAGCAGCAGCACGCCGGTCGTGTCCGCGTCGAGACGACCGACGGGACGACGCGGGCGGCTCGAGCACGAGCTCGACCACCGTCGGCCGGCCCTGCGGGTCGCGTGCGGTCGTGACGACGCCGGCCGGCTTGTGCAGCAGCACGTACGCGAGCGCGCTGGCGCTCGACGCGCCGGCCGTCGACCTCGACGACGTCTCCGCGACCGACGACCGTCGAGTTCAGCTCGCCCGGCGTCCCGTTCACGCGCACGCGCCCTGCTCAGACGAGCTCGTCCGCGCGCCGCCTCGAGGCGACTCCGGCACGGGCGAGGAACGCGTTCAGCCGCACGGCACCATTCTCGCGCGGATACGTTCCCCCGCCGTGAGCCAGATCGAGCAGTGGGTCGAGAAGCTCGCCGAGCTCGCCGTCTACGGTGCGAACGTCCAGCCCGGCCAGTCTCGTCGGTCACTCGAGCTACGTCGGCAAGGAGGACGTCACCCGCGGGATCGCGCGCATCGCCTACGAGCGCGGCGCGAAGTACGTCGACGTCGTCACCTTCGACCAGTGGGTCAAGCGCGAGCGGATCGCGCACGCCGGCCGAGGACACGCTCGACTTCATCCCGCCGTGGATGTCGGAGCGGCTCCGCCACCTCTCCGACGAGCACGCCGCGCGGATCACGCTCTCGGGCCCGCACGCGCCGCGCGCGCTCGCGGGCCTCGACCCGGCGACGGGCCGGACGGGACCTCCTCCCGTACCTGCCCGGAGACCGGCGAGGTCGTGAACCGGATGACGACGAACTGGACGATCGTCCCCGTGCCGACGCACGCGTGGGCGGAGGCGGTGTACCCGGACCTCGATCGCGAAGCGGCCTACGACCGGCTCTGGGAGGCCGTCGCGCACATCTGCCGGCTCGACGCCGACGATCCGGCCGCAGCCTGGGTCGAGCGCGGCGCGACGCTGAAGGCGAACGCGGCCCGGCTCACCGAGCGCCGCTTCGACGCGCTCCGGCTGCCGGGCCGGGGACCGACCTCACGATCGGGCTCTTCCCCTCGGCTCACTGGCACGCCGGCGACCTCGTCACGGTCGACGGCGTGCAGCACTCGCCGAACCTCCCGACCGAGGAGCTGTTCACGACGCCGGACCCGGAGCGGGTCGACGGCTACGTCAGCGCGACGATGCCGCTCGAGCTCTCCGGCTCGGTCATCTCCGGCATCCGCGTCGAGTTCGCGGGCGGGCGCGCGGTCAAGATCGACGCCGACCAGGGCGCCGACGCGCTACGGGCGGTCGCGGCGCGGGACGAGGGCGCCTCGCGGCTCGGCGAGATCGCGCTCGTCGACGGCGAGGGCCGCATCGGCCCGCTCGAGACCGTGTTCTTCGACACGCTGATCGACGAGAACGCGGCGACGCACATCGCGCTCGGGAACGGCTACGACCACCCGGTCGAGGACGCGGCGGACAAGGCGCGGATCAACCAGAGCCGCGTCCACGTCGACTTCATGATCGGGAGCCCGGAGCTCGCGGTCGACGGCGTCACGCGCGACGGCGACGTCGTGCCCGTGCTCCGCCAGGGCGCCTGGCAGATCTGAGACGGGCCCGCTGGGGCTCGCCGGTCGAGAGCGGCTACGACGCGCGCGCGCGCGGCGACCTCGAGCAGCCGCTCGCGGAGCTCGCCGTCGTCCTCGCCGAGGTCGTCGAGCCGCGGCAGCGCGGCGAGGCTCTCGAGCCCGAAGACGCGCTCGAAGAGCGGCGTCGTCCGATAGCGGACGGCTCCCCCGAGCCCGCTCTCGCGGCCCGGCCTCGCAGATCAGCCCGCGCTCGACGAGGCTCGCCACCGCCGAGTCGGCGGCGACGCCGCGGATCCGTCGCGACCTCGGGTCGCGAGCAGGGACCGAGGTAGGCGACGATCGCGAGCGTCTCGAGCGCCGGCCTGCGACAGCCCTCGCTCGACCGGCCGCTCGAACAGACGCGCGCAGGCATCCGCGGCCTCACGGCTCGCGCGGAACGCGTAGCCGCCGGCCACCTGCTCGAGCACGATGCCGCTGCGCCGCTCGCTGAACCGCTCGCGCAGAAGCCCGAGCGCGGTCTCGACGCGCTCGGGATCGTCGGCCGCGGCCTCGGCGAGCTCGTCGACGGAGAGCGGCGCGGACGCGACGACGAGGAGCGCCTCGACGGTGCGGGCGAGCCGGTCGATCGGGTTGGCTGCGATCAGGCGGAGCGGGCTGTCCACGTCTGGGATCCTTTCGTCGTCGGCGGGTCGAGCACCTGCCGAGCCTTGGAAACACGATCGGCGCGAACGGCGCCGCCTGGCCGAGCACGATCTCACCGGCCTTGCGGAGCTCGAGCAGGGCGAGGAACGCGACCGCCTGCTCGACGCGCGAGAGGCCGTCGACCTCGGTGTCGAAGTCGAAGACGCGCCGGCGTCCGAGCACCGCGCGAAAGCGCTCGAGGAACTGGCGACGGGCGGGAAGCGGAGCGCCATGTGGCCGAGCGAGACCGTCGGCGGCGGCACGGCGAGCGCGTGGATCACCGCCGCGAGCGCGGCCGGATCCTGCGGCGCGAGCCGCGCTCGGGTCGCGGCGCGAGCGGCGCGGGCCCGAGCCGGAACCAGCGGTCGCGCTCGCTCGCGAGCCGCTCGGGGAGCCAGGCGGCGGCCTCCTTCATCCGGCGGTACTCGGCCAGGCGCCGCGCGAGCTCCTCGGCCGCCTCCTCCGGCTCGAGCTCGTCCAGCTCCGCGGCCTCGTCCGGGAAGAGCCCACGGGCCTTCAGCTCGAGCAGCGCCGAGACGAGGACGAGGAACTCGCCGCACGCCTCGAGGTCGAGCTCGTCCCTCTCGGCCAGATGCTCGACGAAGGCGAGGACGATCGCCGCGACGTCGACGTCGCGGGGCTCGAGCTCCTCGCTTGAGCAGCAGCGTCAGGAGGAGGTCGAACGGGCCCTCGAAGGCGTCGAGGTCGAGCTCGAGCTCGCGCACGGACGTCGCGGGCACGCGCGGGAGGCTAGCCACGAGGCCGGACGCGCCGGCGCCTAGCGCAGCGACTCGGCGAGCTCGAGCGCGCTCCTCCTGCGAGAAGTCGCCCTCGAGCCGGTACGCGACGCCGTCCGTCCTCCCAGACGAGCACGTCTCGCGCGAGGCGCGCGCTGTCCTCGATCAGAGTCGCCGCTACTCGTCGAGGAGCGAACACGAAGTGCGGCTCGCCGCTCAGGAAGACGCCCGGGAGACCGTCGGACCTCGACCTCGCTCGACGCCGGTCCCGGCGGCGACGAGCTTCTTCACGATGAACTCCTCGTCGACGGAGGCCGCGCGGCGTCTGCGCGACGAGCAGGTCGGACCTCGTCGGGCGTCCCGTACAGGAACCAGACGGTGCCGCGGTCGCCGACGTAGACGCGGTCGGGCTCGTCGTCGAGCTCGCGGAGCGGGAAGCCGGCCGCTGTACGGGCCTCGTCGAGCGAGACGCGGCGGCCGAGACGACGTCGAGGTCGAGCTCGGCCGGATCGGGCGTGACCCCGGGCAGCTCGTCGACGATCTCGAATCTCCTCACCGCCGATGGTCAGCACGCGGAGGAAGGCCGATCGCGCGTCGGGGATCGCGAGGATCGCGCCGAGCATTGCGAGAAGGGCGATCGCGACGGCGAGGACGAAGCGGCGGCGCGGGGTCGGACGAGCCGGACGCTCGAGCCGCGCGAGCACCGCGGAAGCGAGGTCGGGCGCGTCGGGGACGGCGAGCTCCCGACCCAGCGTGACGAGGGCGCGCTCGAGCTCGCTCATGGCTCCATCTCCGCCCGCAGGCGCTCGAGCGCCCGCGCCGTCCGCGACTTCACGGTGCCCGCGCCGCACGTCGAGCACGACCGCGCGTCTCCTCCTCGGACAGCTCGAGCAGGTAGCGGCAGACGAGCACGTCCCGGTCGCGCTCGTCGAGCCCGTCGACCGCGGCGAGGAGCTCGCCCTGGCGCTCGCGGTCGAGCACGGCCCCCTCGGGAGACGGGACCGCGTCTCCGCGAGGGGTCGGCCGCGGCGGCGCGCAGGACGAGCGCCTCGCGCCGTCCGGTGGAGCGCCGCCGGTTGTGCGCCTCGTTCGCCACGATGCGCAGGAGCCAGGGCTTGAACGGCGCACCCGGCCTGGAAGCGCGGGAGTGCCGACCACGCCCGCACGAAGCCGACCTGCGCCGCGTCCTCGGCGTCGGCCGACGAGCCCGTGAGCAGGTACGCGGTCCGGTATGCGAGTCCCTGATACATGCGAACGAGCTCCTCGAACGCGCGCTCGTCACCGCGTCTCGCGCGCTCCGCGAGCGCGACGTCATCCGGCGGTCGGCCCTCCACCGCCCCCTTCTACACCGTGGAGGCGGTGGAGGTTCCGCGTGCCGGACGTCGTCAGCGGCTCGCGGGCGTCAGCCTCCGCGACCGCCTCATGGCGGCATAGGCCAGGGCGCAGAACGCCGCGGCCGCAGCGAGAGCGGCGAGGACGGGCAGCGCGGGGAGGCCCGAGAACCCGCCGGCGTCGGTCGATCCGGTGATCGTGACCGGCGGGAACTCGGTGACCTGCGACACGCCGTACGCCGTCGCGGCGAGCCCGTCGTTCACCGAGTAGCCCCACTCGCCGCTCGACGGGAACACGACCGCCGCGTCGTAGACGCCGGTCTCGCCCGTCGGCTCGGTCGGGAACACTTGCATCCTCGCCGGTGGACGTGTTGCGAATGGTCACGCTCGGCTCGGCCCCGTCCGTCGGCGTGACGCCGTGGCGCAGGACCGTGATCTGCGCGTTCCAGGTGTCGCCCGACCCGATCCCCGACGGGGTCGCGTCGAGGGTGACGGACGCCCAGCCTCCCGCGGCCGCGCCGCTCGCGAGGACGAGGAATGCGACGAACGTGCAGAGCGCCATGAGTCGACGCATGGGATCCTCCTTCGGTTGCCTGCAGCTCTTACACCGCAGGCGGCACGAAGGGTCCCTCGAGGCTAGCGCGTCTTGGGGACGGCCATCGTCTCGACCTTCGGCGGCGGCCGTGGCCGGGATCGCGGCGCCAGCCGCGCTGCCACCAGACGAAGAACGCGGCCGAGAGGACGATCGCGAGGCCGGCGACCCAGGCGTTGAGGCGCACGCCTGCCAGCTCGTGCGACGGGTCGACTCGCAGGAGCTCGATCCAGAGCCGTCCGATCGAGTAGACGAGCACGTAGAGCGCGAACAGGCCTCCCGGCCGGATCCGGAACCGCCGCTCGATCAGGAGCAGCACGCCCGCCGCCGCGAAGCACCAGAGCGCCTCGTACAGGAAGGTCGGGTGGAACGTGTCGTTCTCGACGTACTCGAGCGGGCGGTTCTCGGGAGAGATCTCGAGGCCCCACGGGAGGTCGGTCGGGCCTCCCGAAGAGCTCCTGGTTCCACCAGTTCCCGAACCGGCCGATCGCCCTGGGCGACGAGCAGCCCCGGCGCGACGCAGTCCGCGAGCTTCGCGACGCTGACACCGGAGCGCCTCGCGACGATCGCGCCGACGATCGCGCCGAGCCCGATGCCGCCCCAGACCCCGAGGCCGCCCTTCCAGATCGCGAACGGCCCCCACCACTCGTCGGGCAGCTCGTCCCAGCTCGTGACGACGTGGTAGAGCCGCGCGCCGATGATCCCGAAGGCGACCCCCCAGACGGCGACGCGGAAGATGAGGTCCCAGTCGCCGCCGCGCCGCGTCCACCGAAACCCCGTGATCGCGACCGCGGCCGCGATCGCGACGAGGAGCGTGAGGCCGTAGAAGTGGATCGACAGCGGCCCGATGCTCGATCGTGCTCGACTCGGGCGAGGGAATGGACGCGAGCGTGAACATCGGCGGGCATTCTGCCGACAAGTCACCGTCCCCGTGGGAGAAGTGGCTCAGGAACCCGAGCATGGCCGCGCGCGCTACCCAAACATGGCCGGCGCTCGGGCCGGAGGCCGGCTCCGCCGGCCGGGAGGCGTCACGGTGGCTCAGCGAACCACGAGCGTGGCTCGCGCGCGACCCGAACATGGCCGGCGCTCGGGCCGGAGGCCGGCTCCGCGGCCGGGAGGCGCACGGCCCTGCTCAAAGCCCGCGTCAGAAGGAGGGGCGCGTGGGGAACCATGGGTTCCCCCACGCTTAGAGGAGGATCTGGAGCGCGAGATCGACCGAGCAGCCACGCTTCAGCAGGTCGACCGCGTCGTGCAGGTCGACGTCGTGGCTCGCTGCGAGAACGAGCGCGCTCTCGGGGTCGTATCCCGCCCGCTCGAGCTCGGAGTGCCGCCAGTGCTCGATCCGGTCGATCTCGGATGACGTACAGGGTTTCGAGTTCCGCCGCAGACATGTACCGCCGCCCTTCGCCGTGGTGAGTCGATCACTCGCCTATTCGTCCAGTAGGACGTATCGGACGTCCCCTTTCTGGGGGGATTGCGTTGAGAGTTCGTAAACGTTCGATGAGGCGCGCCAGCGCCTGTCCGCGAAGCGGACCAGGGGAAGGGGTCTGGGGGAACCGGAAGGTTCCCCCAGCAACAGCCACAAGGCTCGTCTGGGAGGTTCTCCCGGGCGTCCCCTCGAGTCCCTTACCGGCGCGTGAGGCAAACTCGTGGCCGTGCCCGTCTGCTCGAGCTGCGGTACCGAGAACCCCGACATCGCGAAGTTCTGCCTCGCGTGCGGATCGCCGCTCCAGGCCGCACAGCCACCGCAGGAGTACCGCAAGATGGTGACGATCGTCTTCTCCGACCTCAAGGGGTCGACGAGCCTCGGCGAGCAGCTCGACTCCGAGTCGCTGCGCGAGGTGATGACGCGCTACTTCGACGCGATGCGGGCCGAGCTCGAGCGCCACGGCGGCGACGGTCGAGAAGTTCATCGGCGACGCGATCATGGCCGTCTTCGGCCTGCCGAAGCTGCACGAGGACGACGCGCTCCGCGCCGTGCGCGCGGCCGCGCGACATGCAGCGAGGCGCTCGGCGGAGCTGAACGACGAGCTCGAGCGCCGTGGGGCGTCCGCCTGCGAAGCGGACCGGCGTCAACACCGGCGAGGTCGTGGCCGGCGACCCGACGACGGGCCAGCGGCTCGTGACCGGGGACGCCGTCAACGTCGCGGCGCGCCTCGAGCAGGCGCGCCGGCGAGCAGCGAGGTGCTGCTCGGCGAGCTCACGTACCGGCTCGTCCGCGACCACGTCGACGTCGAGCCCGTCGAGCCGCTCGAGCTGAAGGGGAAGGCGGAGCGCGTGCCCGCATACCGGCTGCTCGGCGTCCGCGACCGGCGCCGAGCGCCCGCCGCCGGCTGGACGCGCCGATGGTCGGCCGCGAGGCCGAGCTGGAGCGCTTCGCGAGGCGCTCGACGCGGCGCTCGGTCGCGGACGGGCGCTGCCGGCTCGTGACGGTCGTCGGCGAGGCGGGCGTCGGCAAGTCGCGCCTCATCGAGGAGTTCGTCCGGGCGGTCGCGGGAGCGCGCGCCGTCGTCCGCGGGCGCTGCCTTCCGTACGGGGACGGCATCACGTTCTGGCCGATCGCCGAGATCGTGCGCCAGGCCGCCGGGATCGGAGAGCGACGACTCCGCCGAGGCGGCGCTGGCGCGAAGCTCGCGCGCTCCTCGCGGAGGGAACGACGAGGTCGTCGAGCGCGTCGCGTCCGCGATCGGGCTCTCGTCCGCGCAGCTTCCCGCGTGGAGGAGCTGTTCTGGGGGCGCGCAAGCTCCTCGAGAGCGCTCGCCGCCGCGACCGCTCGTCGTCGTGCTCTCGAGGACGTCCACTGGGCCGAGCCGACGTTCCTCGACCTCGTCGAGCACCTGGTCGAGTCGGCGGACGACGTCGCCGCTGCTCGTCGTCTGCACGGCGCGCCACGAGCTCGTCGAGACGCGGCCGGACTGGTCGACCGGCGAGGCTCGGAGCGCATCGCGCTCGAGCGCCTGACCGCCGACGAGGCCGGCGCGGTCGTCGCAGCACCTGCTCGGCGAAGCGGGATCGCGACGAGCAGGTACGGCGCCGGATCGTCGAGGCCGCCGAGGGCAACCCGCTGTTCGTCGAGCAGCTGCTCTCGATGCTGATCGACGAGGGCGTGATCCGCTACGAGGACGGCGCGTGGCGCGCCGCGGTCGAGATCGACCGCGTCGCGGTGCCGCCCACGATCCAGGCGCTGCTCGCCGCGCGGCTCGACCGCCTCGGGCCGCGACGAGCGCGCGGTCATCGAGCCGGCGTCGGTCATCGGGCAGGTCTTCGCCGCGGACGCCGTCCGCGAGCTCGTGCCCGAGCGCCTCGAGCCCGAGGTCGATCTCCGGCTCGGCGTCGCTCAACCGCAAGCAGCTCGTCGCGCCGGACGCATCGAGGCGGGCCGACGAGGACGCGTACCGCTTCCACCACATCCTGATCCGGGACACCGCCTACGACGGGCTGCTGAAGCGGGCGCGGGCGACGCTCCACGAGCGGTTCGTCGACTGGGCGGACGCGGTCAACCGCGACGCGGCGGCACCGAGTACGAGGAGATCCTCGGCTACCACCTCGAGCAGGCGCACCGCTACCTGTCCGAGCTCGGCCCGCTCGACGACCACGGCCATGCGCTCGGCGAAGATGCGTCGCGCCGGCTGGCAGCCGCCGGGCGGCGCGCGTTCGCGCGCGGCGACGTCCCGGCCGCGGCGAACCTCCTCGGGCGCGCCGCAGCCGCTGCTGCCGGAGCGACGACCCGGCGCGGCTCGGAGCTACTGTCGCCGAGTACGGTGAGGCACTGCTCCAGGCGGGTCGCTTCCAGGAAGCGGAGGCAGTGCTCGACGAGGCGATCGAGCTCGGACGGCGACGTCGGAGGGCTCGGAGCCGCGGTCGCGAACGCCTCGCTCGTCCGTCTCCTCGTCCGGCTCCGCGGTGAGCGATACCGAGAGCTGGCGAGACGAGGCGGCCGAGACGATCGCCGAGGCGATGGCGGTCTTCGAGGCCGCGCGCGACGACGCCGGGCTCGCCAAGGCGTGGCGGCTTCTCGCCTGGTCGCACGGGACCGCCTGCCACTTCGCGCTCGCCGCCGAGGCCGTCGAGAGCGGCGATCGGCCTATGCGCGCGTCGGCCGGCGACACGCGGCAGCAGACGCAGGCGTCGCGACGGCGTACGCGGCTGCGGCCGTGTTCGGCCCGACACCTGTCGCCGAGGCGATCGAGCGCTGCGAAGCCATCATCGCGAGCGTCTCGGGTGACCGGCACGCGGAGGGGACGCTGCTCGCGCTGCACGCGAGTCTCGCTCGCGATGCAGAGGCTCGTTCGACGAAGCCCGCGTCGGGGTCAAACGCGGTCGTCGGATGCTCGAGGAGCTCGGGCTCGGCGTGCGGGTCGCCCGCGTCGACGCACGAGGCGTGGCGGGTCGAGATGCTCGCCGGCGACGTCGCGGCGGCCGAGCGCGAGCCTCGAGGCACGCCTACGACGTGCTCTCCGCGGTCGGAGAGAAGTACCTCCTGTCGACGGTCGCGGCCTCCTGGGCCGGACGCTGTACGTCGCTCGGACGTTTCGACGAGGTCGAGGCGCTCGGTCGCCAGCTCGCGCGGGAGCTCGCAACGGACGACGACGTCGACACCCAGGCGCTCTGGCGCTGCGTGCTGGCGAAGGTGCTCGCACATCGCGGTCGAGTTCGACGCGGGAGAGGCGCTCGTCCGCGAGGCGATCGACGTGCTCGCAGCCGACCGACGCCGTGCTGTCTCCAGTACGGAGCGCTGCTCGACCTCGCCGAAGTGCTGCGGATGGCAGGGCGGGACACCGACGCCGAGGCCGCCGTCGGCGAGGCGGTACGTCTGGCCGAGCTCAAGCAGAGCAGCGCGATGTCGGCGGCCGCGCTGGCACTGCTCGCACCGGCCGCCGACGAGTCGCTGGCCTCGTCTTAGCGTCTACCCGAAGTCCCAGCCGCCGTTCGTCGAGCTCTTGACGACGACGGTCGTGATGCCCTTGAACGGCTGGATCTTGATGCTCTCGACGTAGGGGTCCGCGCTCGGGCTCGTCGAGACGAGGACGCCGTTGTGGAACACCTGGTCGATCGTCTCGCCCTCGGGGAGCGACGAGTTCAGGAGCACGAAGGTGAACGTCGCCTTCTTGGGCGAGAAGACGAACGGCGTCGCGTCGCACCCGAACCCGGGCGCCGGGATGCAGATCTCCGACGTCTCCGGCGCGACGCCCGGCGACGACTCGCCGCTCGGCACCTCCTCGATGCCGGTGACGAGACCGATCTGGCCGGACGGGAGATTCGGCGCGCAGATGCTCGTCGAGAGCGGGTTGGCGGAGCTGAGCACCGGATTGGTCGCGAGCGTCGGCCCCGACGAGGCGGTGCACGGGCTCAGCGCGTAGGTCGCGGCGTTCGAGTCGTCGCCGGTGGCGAGGAGCGCGATCGACGCCGGTCCTGCCGGGAACGTGGCGGGCCCGACGGTGAACGAGCCGCTCGTGCTCAGACAGGGGTCGGCGCTCGGGCAGATCGCCGACGAGCCCGATGCCGGCACCTTCCACACGGTCGTGATCGAGGCCGACTCGCCAGGCGCGCACGCGGTCGATCGGGTTGCAGGTGAACTCGGTCGCAGTCAGCGTGCCGGCACACGTGGCGGCCAGGAACACCGCGGGCCCCGCGTCCGTCGTCGGGACGGAGATCTTGAACACCGCGTTGCGGATGGCGGCGTTGGCCGGGTTCGTGATCCGACCGACGTAGGCCGCGTTCCCGCCGTAGGTCACGGAGTCGAGGCCGGGCGCATTCGTGAGCGTGACGATCGGTGGAGCGGGAGCCGCAGGAGCCGAGGCGACGGCGCCGAGCAGGGCGACGACGAGCACGATGACGCCGAACAGAGGCATCGACGAACGGACCCGATCACGGTTAGCAGCCACCAAGCTCTCCCCTTCGCTCGCAGACTCGGGGCATAGTCGTGCGCGCCCCAGAAGGCACCATCGAACCAGTTTTCCGGTGCCGAGTCAATGCCAGGCGCCCGGCTGTGATTGTGCCGGAGGCGCAACGCGTATTAGGATCGCACGATGCGCCTCGGCGGGAACGCGAAGATCGAGCTCCTGAAGCGCGTACCGCTGTTCGCGGGCTGCTCGAAGGCCGAGCTCCGCGAGCTCGCGATGAGCGCGGACGAGATCGACCTGCGAGCCGGCTCCACGCTCACCCGCGAGGGCAAGCCGGGCCGCGAGTTCTTCGTCCTCGTCGAGGGCACGGCGAGGCCACCAAGGCGTCGAAGAAGCTGTCGGAGCTCGGCGCCGGAGACTGGTTCGGCGAGATCGCGCTGCTGACGAACGTGCCGCGCACCGCGACCGTCACCGCGACGTCCCCGATTCGCGTTCTCGTGGTCACGGATCGCGCGTTCAGGGCGTCGTCGAGACGATGCCGTCGATCGCGCTCAAGGTGCTCGCGAGCGTCGGCGACCGCCTCGCCGCGGACGCCAAGAAGTAGCTCGCGTCGTCAGCCAGAGGCACCGCCGCGGGGACGGCCAGCGGCCGCGAAGCGGACGCCTTCAGGGATTCTCGCGGCTCAGAGGATCAGGCCAGTGCCGCCTCGCCGAGAAGGGACGCGCGCCTCGGCGAAGAAGTCCGCGTCCGGCTTCACGCGGTAGTCCGGCCCGAGCGCGAGCGTGCGCTCGCCGAGCGACGTCTCGAGCGCGACGTAGACGAGCGCCTCGCCGGGGAAGTCCGTGACGAGCGCCGCGAGCTCGCGGATGAGTCCGGCGCGGCGCCTGGCGGGCATCGATCCGCAGCCGCACCTCGCGGCGCGCGGCGTCGACTCGAACGGGCTGACCTCCATCGCGACGAGCTTCGTCTCGCCCGCCTGCTTGTGGTCGACGCGACCCTTGACGACGAGCACGCGGTCCTCCACGAGGTGGTCGCGCGCGGCCGCATAGGTCGAGTTGAAGACGACGACCTCGGCGCTCCCGGTCGGATCGTCGAGGAGTCGCGAAGACCATCGGCTCGCCCCGCTTGGTCGTCACCTGCTTGAGGGCCGAGACGATCCCGCCCACGATCACGATCTCGCCGTCGCGCCGTCGCTCGACGTCGGAGAGCGCGCAGTCGGTCTTCCGCCGGAGCTCCGCGCGCGACGTTCTCGAGCGGGTGCTCGGAGACGTACAGCCCGAGCGTCTCCTTCTCGAGCCGGAGCAGCTCGCGCTCGTCGAACTCGCTCACCGGGATCGCAGGATGGTGCCGTCTCGCCCGCGGCCTCCTCCGAGCCGACGTCGCCGTCGAAGATCGACGCCTGGCCGGCCAGGCGGTCGGCCGCGTGCCGCTGACCGAGGCCGAGAGCGCTGTCGAGCACGGCGAGCATCCCCATCCGGGTCGCGCCGGTCGAGTCGAGCGCCCCGCACTTGACGAGCGACTCGAGCGCACGCCGGTTCAGCGCCTGCGGGTCGACGCGCTCCGTGAGCTCCCAGATGGTCGCGAACGGCCCGCCTTCGTCGCGCGCACGGACGATCGCGTCCGCCGCCGCCTCGCCGACGTTCTTCACCGCGTTCAGACCGAAGCGGATCTTCCCCTCGACGACCGCGAAGTCGTGCCGCGAGGAGTTCACGTCGGGCGGCTCGACCTCGATGCCCATCTCGCGGCAGGCGTTCACGTAGAACGGCACGCGGTCCTTCGTGTTCATGACCGACGAGATGAGCGCGGCCATGTACTCGCGCGGATGGTTCGCCTTGAGCCAGGCCGTCCGGTAGGCGATCAGCGCGTAGCAGGCCGCGTGCGCCTTGTTGAAGGAGTAGTCCTGCGAGGACTCCATGTCCTTCCAGAGCTGCTGCGCGACCCCGGCCGCGACGTCGTTCGCGGCGCAGCCCTCGAGGAACTTGTCCTTGAGGGACGCCATCAGCGAGTGGATCTTCTTGCCGATCGCCTTGCGCAGGGTCTCGGCCTCCGCAGGAGTGAACCCGGCGAGCTGCTTCGCGATCTCCATGTACTGCTCCTGGTAGATGCAGATCGCGTAGGTCCCGCCGGTGATCGCCTCGAGCCGCGGGTCGGGGAAGGACACCTGCTCGCGGCCGTGCTTGCGCGCGGCGTACGTCGGGATGTAGCCCATCGGCCCGGGCCGGTAGAGCGCCACGAGCGCGATCAGGTCCTCGAACTCGGTCGGCTTCACCTGCCGGAGCGCCTCGCGCATGCCGGACGACTCGAACTGGAAGACGCCCGGTCGACTCGCCGCGCGCGAGCATCTCGTACGTCGGCCGGTCGTCGAGCGGGAGCGCGCCGATGTCGACGCCCGCCGACGAGCTCGACGGCCTTGTCGATGACGTCGAGGTTGCGGAGCCCGAGGAAGTCCATCTTGAGGAGGCCGAGCTCGACGACGTCGTGCATCCCGAGCTGCGTGACGATCTCCTGGTCCGAGCCCTTCTGCTGGAGCGGGACGACCTCGATCAGCGGCTGCGCGCCGATGACGACGCCGGCCGCGTGGATCGAGTCCGCGCGCGTCAGCCCCTCGAGCGGCCGCGCGAGGTCGACGATCTCCTTCGCGACGGGGTCGCTGTCGACCGCCTGACGAAGCTCGGCGCCGGGCTTGAGCGCGGCCTCGAGCGTCTGGCCCGGGCCCTCCGGGACGAGCTTCGCGATGCGGTCGACGACGCCGTACGGGACGTCGAGCACCCGGCCCGCGTCGCGGATGGCCGCGCGCGCGGCCATCGTCGAGAAGGTGATGATCTGCGCGACGCGGTCGCGCCCGTACTTCTCGGCGACGTAGTTGATGACGCGGTCGCGCCCGGCGACCGAGAAGTCGATGTCCATGTCCGGCAGGTCCTTGCGGGCCGGGTTCAGGAAGCGCTCGAAGAGGAGCCCGTAGCGCATCGGGTCGACGTCCGTGATCTCGAGGCAGTACGCGGCCAGCGACCCGGCCGCCGACCCGCGGCCCGGCCCCACGCTGACGCCGTTCTGCTTCGCGAAGTGGATGAAGTCCCAGACGATGAGGAAGTAGTCGGCGAACCCCATCTCGCGGACCGTCTTCAGCTCGAAGCGCAGCCGCTCGGTCAGCTCCGGGGTTGCCGTGCCGTAGCGCCGCTCGAGGCCCTTCTCGCAGAGCTCGACGAGGTAGTCGAACGCGTCGCGGCCCTCCGGGACCGGGAACGTCGGCAGCAGGATGCGCCCGAGCTCGATCTCGACCGAGCAGCGCTCCGCGACCTCGAGCGTCCGCGCGATCGCATGCTCGAGGCCGGGGAAGTCGCCCGCCATCTCCTCGGGCGTCTTGAAGAAGAACTCGTTCGTGTCGAAGCGCCAGTGGTTCGGGTTCTTCAGCGTGTCGCCCGGACTGGATGCAGAGGAGCGCCTCGTGCGCGTACGCGTCCTCGGCGTCGAGGTAGTGGACGTCGCCGGTCGCGACGAGCGGCAGCCCGACCTCGTCCGCGAGCGCGAGCAGGCCGGGGTTGATCTGCGCCTGCTCGGCGAGCCCTGCGTTCTGGATCTCGACGTACGTCGAGTCCTTCCCGAAGATCTGGACGAGCCGGTCGAGGTCGGTGCGCGCGTCCTTCGGCCGCTCCTCGACGAGCGCGCGCGACACGCGGCCGGAGAGGCAGCCGGACAGCGCGACGATCCCCTTCGCGTGACGCTCGAGCAGCTCCCAGTCGACGCGCGGCTTGTAGTAGTAGCCCTCGAGGTAGCCGAGCGAGCAGAGCTTGATCAGGTTCGCGTAGCCCTCGTTCGACTCGGCGAGGAGCGTCAGGTGCGCGTAGCCCTTCGTCTGCTCCCGCCGGTCGTCCGCGACGTAGACCTCGCAGCCGACGATCGGCTTGACGCCGACCTTGCGCGCCTCGCGGTACAGCTCGACCGCGCCGGCGAGCGAGCCGTGGTCGGTGAGGGCCACCGCGGGCATCTCGAGCCGCTGCGCCTTCTCCACGAGGGCGGGGATGCGGCACGCCCCGTCGAGGATCGAGTACTCCGAGTGGACGTGGAGGTGGACGAACGGGGCGGCGGCCACGGGAAGGCCACCTTACTGCTCCGACGTGACGTGATCGGTTCCGCGGATTTCCGGCGAGTCCGTCGCGCTCAGGCCGCTTCGCCGGTCCAGAGCGTGTCGGCGAGCGCACGCCACTCGGAGCGCAGATCGGCGCGGCCGGTGACGCGCTGGAGCTCCCAGTAGGCACGGACGAGGGCGCCGAGATCGGCTTCCTCGCCTGCGTCGCGTCCGGCCTCGAGCACGTGCAGGTACCACGCGCCGGGATCGATCCCGACCTCCGACGCGAGCGCGAGCGCGCGGTCGCGAAGGGCGGTCGTCGTGGTCTCGAGTGGTGCCATGCCCGTCCTATCGGCACGCGTCCCGGGGCGTGTGAGAGCGCCCACTCGGACGGGGGACGAACCGGGTGCCCGTCACCACGGGTGACGACCACGTGGGTTCGGTGCCGCGGAGTTGCGAGTGCGGGCACACTCCGGGCGCCGTGCGCCCGCCGACCGTCATCGAGCCCGGCCGGCTCGTCGCCGGTCGCCACCCGTGCGCGTGGACCCCCGACGACGCTCCAGGCGCCGTCTCCGAGCTGCTCGAGGACGGCGTCACGCTCTTCCTCGACCTCACGCAGGACGGCGAGCTCGCGCACTACGTCGACCACGTCGTCGCGCCGGCCCGGTACATGCGCGCGCCGCGATCCGCGACCTCTCGGTGCCCGACGTCGCGAGGCGCTCGTCGCGATCCTCGACGAGATCGACGCCGAGATCGCGCGCGGCGGGGTCGTGTACGTCCACTGCTGGGCGGGGTGCGGGCGCACCGGCGTCGTCGTCGGCTGCTGGCTCGTGCGCCATGGTGCGACGCCGCAGGACGCACTCGCTCGGATCGGGGAGGCGAGAGGGCTCGGCTGCCCCCAGACGCTCGAGCAGCGCCTCCTCGTCCTGAGCTGGTCCGGCGGGAGGTAGCCGAGCGGTCACGGGATCGGCGGAGGTGGAGGTCGGTGAGCCGTCGCGGATCGGCCGGTCGCTGCGACCGGCGATGTGGGGGAACCTCCCGGTTCCCCCACGCCCCCTCCACTGGTCCGCTTCGCGGACAGGCCGCTGTCGCGGCCTCACCCCAACAGGGTGAGCGAGCGTCCGCCGCAGCGCTCCGATACGGACGGAGAGCATGTCCGCCGGCCGCCTGGACTCGGAGCTCGTCTCGTCAGGGGGAACCTCCGGGTTCCGGCGACCGGCGCTGGAATGCTCGTGCGGCTTCCCGTCTCCGAGCCCGCCCCGGACAGTCGTGTGAGCTCGGGCCCGGACCGACCTCGTCCTCGCGACGACGACGCCCTCGCCGAGCGCGTCGAGGCCCTCGTCGCCTGGGTCGACGAGATCGACGCCCGGCTTCGGACCGCAGAGGTCGCGACCGGAGGGGAGAAGGCGGCGAAGGAGCTCCGGCGCGCGGTCGAGGCTGCCGCGAAGAACGACCCAAAGCTCGAGGAGCGACTGACCAACCGCGTCGACGTCGTCGCCGACCGGCTGGAGACGCTGGCCACGACGGTGGCGACGACCTCGGCCGCGCTCGCGGCGAAGGACGGCGCGATCACGGTCCTCCAGCGCGAGCTGGCCGCAGGCATCGCCCGGATGGAGGCTCTTTCGGTCGACGTGCGCCAGACGTCGCGCGACCGCGACATCGAGCTCCGCAAGTCGGTCGACAAGCTCGCAGCCGACCACGCGAAGCGGAAGCGGAACGAGCAGCAGGATCCCGAGGCGCAGCGCAAGCTCGCCTTCCTGAGCGAGCGCATCGACACGCTTGCGAAGACCGTCAACGAGAGCAGCGCCGGGACCGTCCGCCGCGAGGGTGAGCTCGCCCAGCTCCGCCGCGAGACGGAGGTCGCGACCGCCCGGATCGCCGACGCGCTCACCGAGCTCCGGCGCTCGGTCGACGTCACTCCCGTGACCGAGCTCCGCAAGCGCGTCGACGCGCTGTCCGCGCGCGAGCGCGACGTCGCGACGCTGCGCGCGAAGGTCGCCGAGCGCGACGCACGGCTCACGGCGGCGGTGAACGAGCTCCGGACCGCGTTGACCGGCGTCGCGGAGAGCGTGAGCAGCGTCCGCCGAGACGCCGACCCTGGCGCCCTCGAGCGCATCGCCGAGCGACTCGCCGCGCTCGAAGCCTCACCGGCCGGCGACCTCGACGAGCGCCTCGGGCGCCTGGAGGCGACGTCCGAAGCGGGCAGCGCGCGCCTCGCGGACCTCGAGACCTCCGCAGCGGGCAAGCTCGCCGCGATGGCCCAGAGCGCAGCCGAGGCACGCGCCGACCTCGCCGAGCTCGTGCGCCGGGTCGATGCCGTCGAGACGGCAGGCGTCGGGGGCGCAACGGATCGAGACGACGCCCGGCTCGCCGCGATCGAGACCGCCCTCGGCACCGTACGCCGCGACGCCACGGAGCGCGACGAGGAGATCGGGTCGCTACGGGACCGCATCGAGATGGTCATCTCCGGCATGGACGCCGTCGCCGCGAGTCGCGAGGCCGCGTCCTCGGCGACAAAGCCCGGCCACCGCTCCGACCGACGTCGACACGAGTCTCGCCGACGCCTGGGAGGCCGAGCGTGCGTGGGTGCGAAGGCAGCTCGGCGCGCTCGCCACGATGCAGGGCTCCGGCTCCCGCCCACGCGACGACCTCGCGGCGCATCTCCACGACCTCGCCGCCCGCGTGGCACGGGTCGAGACGGGCAGCGAAGGCATGGAGACGACGGCCTCCGCGGGCGACGGGCGGTTCCTCGTCGAGCTGCGCGCCCTCGACAAGCGACTCGAGCAGATGGAGGTCTCGGCGCGCGACGACCGCGACGTGAGCCTGGCGCAGATCGAGCGGGTGGCGTCGCGCCTCGAGTGGCGCCTCCAGCAGCTCGAGGGCGAGATCGAGGCGCCCGTCGAGACCGGGGCACCCTCCGGACGGATCGTCCCCATCCGCACGAGCGACGTGTAACGACAGCCACCGAAGGGAACGGCACCACATGCGGCGAATCGACGTGCTCCTCCTCCGGCTCGGCCTGCGTCGCCCCTGGGCGCGCGGTCGCATGACGTACCGGCTCCTGCGCACGATCGTCGTCGTCGGCTCGGCGCGACGCGTCTCGTAGAGGCTTGATGTGGAATTGGCGCCACAGGGGCGCTCACGACCAAGCCGGGCCGGGTCGCGTGCGTGCAGGCTGAAGCCTGTGCGGTGCGCGAGCGTGACGATCCGGCGCCGCGTCGTGGGCGCCATCCTCGCCGTGAATTTCACATCAAGCTCAGCGCAGATCGCGTCGTCCCCGGCAGGCGGGACGGTGTAGGCCATGAGGATCGCGTCGACGTACTCGTCGCCGCGGAGGTAGTGGCCGGCCCGGTAGCCCTCGCGCGTGAAGCCGAAGCCCTCGTACAGGCGCTGGGCAGGCTCGTTCCAGGGGAAGACGTGCAGCTCGAGCTTGCGGATACCGGATCGACGGGCCCAGACGACCGCCTCCTCGAGAAGCGCGCGCCCCACTCCGAGCCGACGGTGGCTCGCGTCGACCATCAGCCCCAGGTCGGCGACGTGGCGACTGGCCGGATGTGGGTCGCGCGCGAGCGAGAGGCGGCCGACGACGATCCCCTCCGCTTCCGCGACGAAGACGGCCGCATCCGGATGCCGCCGCACCGACTTGAGGTAGCGGCGCTCGTCCGCGATCGAGCGCCAGTCCGACGACAGCGTCCACCGCCCCTCCTCGCCGCCGACCTCCTCTGCGAGCGCGACGAGCGCAGGAGCGTCGCGTGACTCCGCGTGCCGCACGATCATCCGATCACCAGGCCGACGCCCCCGCGTCGCGGATCGCCCGCCGCCGAGAGGGTGCCGTCGGCAGCGCGCGCGACGGCCTGCACGCCGCCGAAGAAGAGGTTGAGCCCTTCCCAGCGCACGACGTCCCACGAGGCCGCGAGCTCAGCCGGCGCCGAGCCTCCCTCGAGATGCAGCGTCGTCGCCGTCGACGTGAAGCCGCGGCGCGTCGATCGCGGCGTCGACCTCCTCGCCCTCGAGCACCCGCCACGCGACCTGCGCGATCGCGCCGGCGAGGCGGACCGAGCCGGCGCTCCCGAGGACGAGACGCGGAGAGCCGCTCTCGTCGAGCACGAGCGTGGGCGTCATCATGCTCGCGAGTCGCTCGCCCGGCGCGCGCTCGCTGGTCGCCGATCACGTCGAGCTCGCCGAGCATGTTGTTGAGCTGCGTCCCGCCGCGGAACACGCCCGAGCCCGAGCCGAGCGTGGACGAGAGCGCGGCCGCCGTGCCGCTCGCGTCGACGACCGAGATGTGCGTCGTGCCGGTGAGCTTGCCCGCGGCAGAGGCCCCGTAGGCGAGCCCGACCGCCTCGGCCGCTGCGTCGAGCGACGCCGTGCCGCGCGCCGCGAGCGTGCTCAGGATCTCGAGCACGATTCGGCCGCCGCGCGAGGGCGGCGGGGTCGTCAGCACGCGCACGTCCGCGGATGTCGGCCTCGAGCGGCACCCGCTCGACGACGCGGTACGCCGCGAGGTCGTCCGCGAGCTCGGGGAGCAGCTCGGCGACGGCCTCCGGCCCGCGTCGCGCACCAGCTCGAGCGTCGGGACGAGATCGCCGCACGCGACATGCCGTGCGTCGCCGTAGATGCGGCGGCCCGCCTTCCTCGCGGAGCAGGATCCCGCGCGAGGATCCCGTACAGGAACGCGCGTGGGCGTCGCGGCTCGAAGCCGAGGCGGGCGAGCGCGACGGCGGGCGCGACGAGGTCGCTCCAGCGCGACTTCGAGTAGCGCCGGTGCGCCTCCCAGAGCCCCGCGACGAGTCCCGGGACCGCGACGGAGCCGACGCCGACGTTGAACGCCTGCGTCCCGGCGTCCTCGAAGTCGACGAGCGTCTCCTCCATCTCGCCGAGCGGCCGGGTCGGCGTCGCGAAGAAGCAGTCGAGGACGACCGGCTCGGCGCCGGGCTCGGCGACGAGGAAGAAGCCCGCCGCCCGCAGGCCCGGTGAGCGGGCCCTCGGCGACCGCGCCCGCGAAGGCCGCCGCGATGCACGCGTCGACGGCGTTCCCGCCCTCGGCGAGGATCCGCGCGCCCGACCTCGGCGGTCAGCGGGTGCCCGGCTGCGATCGCCCCGTTCATCGGGGAAGGGTATGCCGTACGCGGGCCGGCCGCGAGCCGCCGAGCGCTACGAGCTCAGGAAGGACGGGAGCTCGGGCTCCTCGGAGCGCTCCGAGCGCGAGGTGGTCCTCTCGAACGAGATGCGCTCGGCGCGGCGACGCGTGCCGCCGAGCCCGGTCGCGACCACCGTCACCCACACCTGCCCGGTCAGCCTCGGGTCGACCGTGGCGCCGAAGATGATGTTCGTGTCGTCCGTCGCAGTCGCCTTGACCACCTCGGCTGCGTCGTTGACCTCGACGAGCGAGAGATCGTCGCCGCCGGCGATCGAGAGCAGGATCCCGCGCGCGCTCACGATCTCGGCGTCGATGAGCGGAGAGCCGAGCGCGCGCTCGGCAGCCTCCTGCGCGCGATTCGGGCCGGTCGCGTAGCCGATGCCCATGAGCGCCGAGCCGGCGTCCTGCATCACGGTGCGGACGTCCGCGAAGTCGAGGTTGATGAGGCCCGGCGTCGTGATCAGGTCGGTGATCCCCTGCACGCCCTGGCGCAGCACGTCGTCGGCGATCTTGAACGCGTCCACCATCGAGGTCGAGCGGTCGAGCACCTCGAGCAGCCGGTCGTTGGGGATGACGATGACCGTGTCGCAGGCCGCCCGCAGCTCCTCGACTCCGCGCTCGGCCGCGCTCCGCCGACGTGTGCCCTCGAACCGGAACGGCGTCGTGACGATGCCGACCGTCAGCGCTCCCACCTCGCGCGCCACGCGCGCGACGATCGGCGCGGCGCCCGTGCCCGTGCCGCCTCCCTCGCCCGCGGTGACGAAGACCATGTCCGAGCCGCGTAGCGCGTTCTTCAGCTCGTCGACCGCCTCCTCGGCGGCCGCGCGGCCGACGCCAGGGTCGGCTCCCGAGCCGAGGCCGTGCGTCACGCCTTCGCCGATCGAGATCTTCACCGGTGCGTCCGAGATCGCGAGCGCCTGGAGATCGGTGTTCACCGCGACGAAGTCGACCTGCGAGATCCCGGCGTCCATCATCCGGTGGAGCGCGTTCAGCCCGGCCCCGCCGACCCCGACGACGCGGATCACGGCGATGTAGGCGGCGCCCTTCGGCGGCGGCACGCGGTGCAGCCGCGGCGCGGGCTCGAGGATCGTCTGGAAGTAGCGCGCGGCGGCGCGAGACGCGGCGGCTTCCGGGGCGTCCTCGGCCGAGACAGGCTCGGCGGGCTCGGGCGCGGCCTCCAGGACCGTGGCGGACGCCTCGGGCTCGGCGACGGGCTCCTCGGCGAAGTCGTGGACGTGCTCGACCGTCTCGTCGAGCGCCGCTTTCGCGCGCGGATCGGTCGCGGCCGCCTCCGCGGTCGGCGCCTCGTCCTCGGCGGGCGCGTCCTGGCCGCGCCGTGCGGCCTCGGTCTTGCGGAAGAGCTCCGCGAGCGGGCCCTCACGCATGCTCGCGCGCTTCCGCGCCATCGAGCACCTCCTTCGCGAGATCGCGGTACGCCTGGGCCGCGGGCCCGGTCGGGTCGTAGCGGAGCACCGAGCTGCCCTTCACGGGCGCCTCGGCGTAGCGGACGGTCTTGCGGATCCTCGTGTCGTACACGAGATCGCCGAAGTGCTCCTCGAGGATCTCGATCGCCTCGCGCGCGTGCAGCGTCCGCCCGTCGTACATCGTCGGGACGATGCCCTGGACGCGCACCTCGGGATTGAGGTTCTCGCGCACCATCGCAAGAGTGTTCTCGAGCTGGACGAGGCCGCGCAGCGAGAGGTACTCGCACTGCACGGGGACGATGACGCCGTTCGCGGCGACGAACGCGTTGATCGTCAGCAGGCCGAGCGAGGGCGGCGTGTCGATGAGGATGAAGTCGTACTTGTCGCGCACCTCGACGAGCGCCTTGTCGAGCGCGCGCTCGCGGCCGATGAGCGCCGACAGCGCGAGCTCCGCGCCCGCGAGGTCGATCGACGCGACGGCGATGTCCACCTCGACGGTGTGGATCACGTCCGAGATCGGGATCCGATGGACGAGCACGTCGAACATCGACCGCTCGATCGCGTCCGGGTTCATGCCCTGGCTCATCGTCAGGTTGCCCTGCGGGTCGAGGTCGATGAGGAGGACGCGCTTGCCCTGCTCCGAGAGCGCGACGCCGAGGTTGAGCGTCGTCGTCGTCTTCGCGACCCCGCCCTTCTGGTTCGCGAACGCGATGACGTCGGCCGTCATGCGCTGCTCGGGCTCGGGTGCCGGCCGGGCTCGGCGCGGGGACGGCTCGCAGGCGTGCGCCGCCGTCGACCGGAGTCGTGTCGGCGGCAGGCTCCCCGGCCGCGGGACGGGTCGCGTTGGACCGCGGACGGATGCGCGTGAGGCCCATGACCGCCTCACCTTCCCGCCTTCCGTCGAAACTCCTTCAAGCGGGGCCACGGTAGCTCACGACCCTGGACGTCAGTCCTCACCGTCCCAGTAGTCGACCGGCTCGCCGAGGCGTGCCGTCAGCCCGAGCCCGATGAAGTAGATCTTCCCCGAGCGCGGGTAGTAGCACATGTCGTTCGGGTCCCTCGTCCCGTACATGAGGAGCGAGAGCCCGGCGTCGCCGCCGCGGAACGCGTGCGCGACGCTCGTGCCGGCCGGGCGGACGACGACGCGACCCGCGCCGGACCGGGTGCTCCGTCGTGACCCACTCCGCGGCCACGGTCTCCTTCTCCCAGAGCAGGACGTGGCCGTCGCCCTCGAGGACCACGAAGATCTCCTCCTCCGCCGAGTGACAGTGCGGCGGGGAGTTGAGCTTGCCGGGGAGGACCTCGGAGAGCCGCAGTCCCGTCTGCCTCGAGCCGGCGGCACGACCGAGGTCGCGGATCCGGCGGCCGATGGTCTCCGCTGTCCCGCTCGACCGGCTCGACGTCCTCGACGTTGACGATGGTGCTCGGGCGCGGCGCGAGCTCGCCGACCTCGGGTGGGCCGGCGGCGGCCTCCCGCGTCCAGGGATGGTCGTCCTCGCCGCCGACGGGCGCCCAGGTCTCGCCCAGCCACGCGACGCCGGCGCGCGGGAGCCACGTGATGCCCTGCGCATGCGTTCTCTGCCCGAACGCGAGCACGTCGAGCCCGTCGGGCCCGGCCTGGAGCGTGTGGGCGCTCTCGAGCGGCAGATGGACGAGGCAGTCGCCTGCGCGCACCTCGTGGCCGACCGTGTCCTCGCCCTCGCCCTCCCCCCACTGGACGGAGACGCCCGAGCCGCCGAGCACGTAGAAGATCTCCTCCTCTGCGCCCTCGAGGTGGAACGGCGTGGACCACTTCCCAGGGTCGACCTGGATGCGCTTGACGCCCGACTGCTCCGAGGAACGACCGGTCAGGCTCCACCAGGTGCCGGCGATGTGGCCGCGCTCCCCGCGCCAGGTTCGCGCCTCGTCCCAGTGCGAGATCACACGGCGATCATGTCACGGGACGATCGTCGAGGCCGTCCGCTCGATCGCGGGATGAAGCGCCGACCGCAGCTCGTCGACCGCTCGCTCTCCGGCATCACCTCCTTCCTCCCTCGACCACGCCTCGGCATCGACGAGGAGCGCCCGCAGCTCCACGAGGATCTCACCCGGGCCGGCGCCGACCCGATCGAGCGCCTCGATCCGCTCGAGCCTGGCGAGCACTGCGTGGGAGTCCTCCATGCAGCCACGGTAGAGAGGCAACGCTCACACGCGAGTCACGATTTCGAGCCGGGCCCGTGACCGCCGTGTCGGCCGCGTCCTCAGACCGCGATCGCGCGCACCGGCCGGCGCGGCGTGATCCCCAGGAGCTCGCGGTCGAGGTCGTACACGAGCTCGTGCGCGGTCGTCCGCACGCAGCGTCGCGACCACCGCTCGTCGCGCGACGTCGACCGTCGACGGTCCCGCCGCATCGCCCTCCGCGAGCGTCGCGAGCTCGCCGAACAGCTGCTCGCGCGCCGGGTCCCGGCTCCGCGAGAAGAACGGTCGCCCGCATCGGCCACGTCTCGCCGAGGAGGGCGGCGAAGCGCGGCGCGGAGCTGCTCCGAGCGGAAGGGCTCGTTCTGGAAGAGCGAGAGCTCCCAGCGATCGAGCGCCTCCGCGAGCTCGGGATCGCCGTCCGCTGCGCCGAGCGCGCCCAGCACGTCGACTGCGATCGGCGCGCGGAACGCATCCAGCCGCGACGGCTCTCCGGGAGGCTGCGTCGCCGCGATCGGCAGCACGGCGCGGAGCCCGAACGGCCGGCCGTCGAGGAGCTCGAACAGCACCGGCCCGGCCGCGAGCGAGGCCGCCGTCGTGAGCCGGATCGCACTCACGGCATCGGCCATCTCGCCGGGAGCGTCCGGCGGCTCGTCGCCTGCGCCGAGCTCGCGGCGGAGTTCGAGCACGCACATCCGGTCGGGCTCGCGCCCGAATCCCGGCGGCAGCAGGCCCCGCGACTCCGGCCAGTGCGCGGCCAGCTCTCCCGTGACAAACGGGCGCACCTCGAGGCCGGAACCGAGCACGACCGGCTTCGAGAGCGACAGCCCCGCGAGCGGTGCGATCGCTGCGTACCGCCGATGCTCGCCGAAGAGCGACGACTCGAGCGCCGAATAGCTGTGCTCGAAGGCCTCGTCGTCCCAGTCGAACCCTCCGCACGCCTCGGCAGTCGAGATGAGCAGGCCGAGGAGGACTGTGCGGAAGAGGGCGTCGTCCTCCGTCGCGTGAGGCCCGGCGTGCGCACGGGCGAAGAGCCCTGCGGCGGGCTCGCGCCGAAGCTCCTCGATCGCGAGCAGCGCATCGGAGCGCGAGCGCAGCACCGTCTCGCGCTCCTCGATGAACTGACGGACGAGCGGGCGCAGCTCGTACAGGGCAGGCCCGCCCCGCTGGACGTGCTCGTCGAGCAGGAGCGGCAGGTCCGCGCCTTCCTCGAGCTCGCGCCCGAGGTGGACGAACGAGCCGAGCGTGAATCCGCGCAGCAGCGGATGGAGATGAGGAGCGCGCAGGGCCACGGGTCCCGGTACGCGGCCGACGCCGCCTCTCCTGCCGCGAGCTGCGCTAGGGGCGCAGCACGGCTCGCCGTGGGCCGGCGAGGAAGCCGGCATCCACGAGGAGCGCCATCGCGTCGGACTCGACGACGGGCGCACCATCGAAACGCTCGACCGCGAGCCGCTTTGCGCCTCCCGCGCGAACGTGCGCCACTAGAGACTCGAGCGCAGGCCGGAGCCAGTCCGGATCGGGCTCGCGGAGCGGGACGAGCGAACGCCCTCCGCGCTCGACGTAGAGGACGGCCTCACCGTCCATGAGCACAACCCACGCGCCCGCGACACGTGCCGCACGCGCGTTGGAGCGCCGCGGCCAGGGCAGCGCAGCGCCGTACGGCTGGGCCGGGTCGGCGGCCGCAAGCACGAGGACGTCGGGTAGCTGCCCGTCCCGAGCTCGCCCCTCGCGCAACCGCTCGACGGCGCCCGGAAGGGCGAACTGCGCACCGCCGAGCCCCTCGACGAAGTACCCGCGACGACAGCGGCCGAGCGTCTCGAGCGCACGCAGCTCCGCGTACACGGCGCCGTAGCCGCCGCGGATCCCTTCCCCGCGGACGCCGTCGCGGGTCACGATCCCCTGCCGCTCGAGCAGGAGCTCGGCGAGCGCACGTCGATCCGGATCACCCGCGAAGAGCGGTGCTGCGAGCGACCAGCGTCCCTGCGTCGGCGTCGTCGAGAGACCTCGCGACCGGGCGAAGCGGCGGGAGCGCAGGTCCGGGCGCGGCAGCTCGTACCGGCGCGACGCACGGAGCGGCGCCCACGAGTCGTTTGTCACCTCGCCGGCCCAGACGAGCTCCCAGAGCGCGGTCAAGGCGTCCGCAGCGTCGAGCCCGCTCGTCTCGACCAGCTCCGGCCAGAAGAGCGCACTGCGAACGAGCGCCGACCGGACCGCAACCGCCGCGTCACCTTCGGGCGCAGCGTCGCCGGCGGGGCGGCCGAGCAAGGGGGCATCGGCGCGCACGTACACAGCGACGCGATCGAGACCGGCGCCGACCCAGACCAGCTCGCCCGAGGCGCACAGCGCGTCGAGATCGGCCGAGCGATAGCCGGGGACGCGCCGCGGCAGCACGTCGCTTTCCCAGAGCGAGACGGGCAGCGCGAGTCCCTGCAGCGGGACGAGCGCCTCCTCCAGCGTCTGCCGGCGACCGATCCCGTGCCAGGCCGGCAGGAAGCGGCCGAGCGCGGACTGCTCCGCGGGCTCGACCTCGCGCCGCAGCACGGCGAGTGTGGCGCGGCGGATGCGCCGGAGGACGTCGGCATCACACCACTCCCGCTCGGTCCCGCCGGGACGCAGCTCGCCGCGGACGAGCTGCTCCTCGCGCTCGAGCGCCGAGAGCTCATCGTCGACGGCGTCCGCCCCGAGCCCGAGCCGCCCGGCCACCTCGCCCGTCGTGAACGGCCCGTGCGTCTTCGCATACCGGCGGACGACGGCGCGGAGCGCGTCGGGAACGGCCTCGAGGAAGACCTGCGGCAGCCCGCCCGGCAGCGCGACGCCGAGCGCATCGCGGACGAGGCCGGCGTCCTCGGCGGCGACCAGCAGCTCGACGTCACCGTGTCGCGCTCGGAACGCGCGCCGCTCGCGGACGAGCGTCTCGGCAAAGCCCGCGTCGACCTCCTCGGTCAGGAGTGGGCCTGCCAGCCGAAGCACGTCGTGCAGCTCGTCGGCGTTCCGCGACCCACGCAGCAGCGACTCCTCGACCTGCTCGATCGCGCCTGCGTCCAGCAGGTCGCGCAGCTCCTCGACGCCCATGAGCTCGCGCAGCAGGTCGCGGTCGAGCGACAACGCCTGCGCCCGGCGCTCCGCGGGAGGCGTGTCGTCCTCGTACATGTACGTCGCGACGTACTCGAAGAGGAGCGACGAGGCGAACGGAGAGGCGGACGCGGTCTCGACGTCGACGAGGTCGAGCGTCCGGTTCTGGAGGCCGCGCAGGAGGTCGCGCAGCGCCGGCAGGTCGAAGACGTCCTGGAGGACCTCGCGGTAGGTCTCGAGCACGATCGGGAACTGCGGGTAGCGGCGAGCGACCTGGAGCAGGCCCTGCGCCTTCAGCCGCTGCTGCCAGAGCGGCGTGCGCTGGCCCGGACGGCGGCGCGGGATGAGGAGCGCGCGCGACGCGTTCTCGCGGAAGCGCGCGCCGAAGAGCGCCGACGACGCGAGCTCGGCGAGCAGGAGGTCCTCGACCTCGTCCGGGTCGAGCAGAAGGTCGGCGACCGGAGGCGGCACGTCCGAGTCGGGGAAGTGCAGTGCGATGCCGTCGTCCGACCACAGCGACTGCGCGTCGACTCCGAGCGCCTCGCGCAGGCGCGTCGCGAGCGCCATCGCCCACGGCGCGTGCACGCGACCGCCGAACGGCGAGAGGATGCAGACCCGCCAGTCGCCGATCTCGTCGCGGAAGCGCTCGACGACGATCGTGCGATCGGACGGGACGACGCCGGTCGCCGCCTCCTGCTCGCGGAGATAGGTGTCGAGGTTCCTGGCCGCGAGCGCGTCGAGCCCGTACTCGGACTCGAGCCGAGCGCGAGCGGCCTTCTGGCTCAGGGCCGTCAGCTCTCTCGTCGCGCGACCGACCTTGGCGCCGAGCTCGGCGGGCCGGCCGACGCCCTCGCCCTTCCAGAACGGCGCGACGCCCGGCACCCCCGGCGCGGGCGACACGAGGACTCGGTCCCGCGTGATGTCCTCGATCCGCCATGTCGAGGCGCCGAGGAGGAACGTCTGCCCCACGCGCGCCTCGTACACCATCTCCTCGTCGAGCTCGCCCACGCGCCCGCCGCCGTCGACGAGGTGGACGCCGAAGAGCCCGCGGTCGGGGATCGTCCCCGCGTTCGTGACCGCGAGGCTGCGTGCGCCCGACCTGCCCCGGACGACTCCGCGCGCTCGATCCCAGACGATGCGCGGCCTGAGCTCGGCGAACTCGTCGGACGGGTACCGGCCCGCGAGCATGTCGAGCACGTTCTCGAGCACGCCGCGCGACAGGTCCGAGAACGGGTACGCGCCGCGGACGAGCTCGTGCAGGTCGTCGACCGAGACCTCCTCGTCGGCGCAGATCGCGACGATCTGCTGCGCGAGCACGTCGAGCGGGTTCCGCGGGATGCGCGTCTCCTCGATCTCGCCGTCGCGCATGGCTCTCGCAACGACCGCGGACTCGAGGAGGTCACCCCTGAACTTCGGGAAGATCCGGCCCTTCGAGACGGACGCGAGGTCGTGTCCGGCGCGACCGACGCGCTGCAGCCCGCGCGCGACCGACTTCGGGCTCTCGACCTGGATCACGAGGTCGACCGCGCCCATGTCGATGCCGAGCTCGAGCGACGAGGTCGCGACGAGGCACGGGATCCGTCCGGCCTTGAGCAGCTCCTCGACCTCGACGCGCTGCTCGCGCGCGAGCGAGCCGTGGTGCGCCCGCGCCAGCTCCTCTTCCGCGAGCTCGTTCAGGCGGAGCGCGAGCCGCTCGGCCAGGCGCCGGTTGTTCACGAAGACGATGGTCGACGTGTGCTCCCGGACGAGCTCGAGGATCGCGGGGTAGATCGACGGCCAGATGGAGCGGCTCGACTGCTCGACCCCGGAGCCCATCTCCACGCCGTCCGCGAGCGGCGGCACCGAGAGCTCCGCGGTCGACCCGAGCTCGCGCAGGTCCTCGACCGGGACGACGACCTCGAGGTCGAGCTCCTTGCGGAAGCCCGCGTCGACGAGCTCGATGTCGCGGCCGGTACCTGCGACGAACCGCCCGATCTCCTCGAGCGGTCGCTGCGTGGCGGACAGGCCGATGCGCTGGAACGGTTGCGCGACAAGGCGCTCGAGTCGCTCGAGGGAGAGCGCGAGGTGCGCGCCGCGCTTCGTCCCGGCCACCGCGTGCACCTCGTCGAGGATCACGGTGGTGATGCCGCGCAGCGTCTCGCGCGCCTGCGAGGTCAGCAGCAGGAAGAGCGACTCGGGGGTCGTGATGAGGATGTCCGGCGGCGTCCTGAGCATCCGGCGCCGCTCGTCCGCCGGCGTGTCGCCGGTGCGGACCGCGACGGCGAGCTCGGAGCGGAGGCCTGCGAGAGGGCTCCGCAGGTTCCGCTCGATGTCGTAGTTGAGTGCCTTGAGCGGCGAGACGTAGAGCAGGCGCAGGCCCTCGCCCGGCGAGTCGTTCAGCCGGTCGATCCCGATGAGGAAGGCCGCGAGCGTCTTCCCCGACCCGGTAGGCGCCTGGATGAGGACGTGACCGTCGCGCGCGATCGCGGGCCAGCCGAGCGCCTGGGCCGGCGTCGGCTCGGCGAACGCCCGCTCGAACCACGCTCGCGTTCCCGGTGAGAAGACGGCGAGCGAGTCCACGATCCGAGGGTAGCGATCGTCCGCCGTCACCAACTCCGAGGGACGTCGATTGAGGGCGGATGCGGACCTCGGCCGCGGGAGGCTAGGATCGATCCGTGCCCGACGCGCTCTACTTCACCGAGTCGCAGGAGGCGAACGAGCTGATCGCCCGGGATCCGCTCGCGCTCCTCATCGGGTTCGCGATCGACCAGCAGATCACGGTGCAGCAGGCGTTCGCGGGGCCGCTCAAGCTGAAGGAGCGAATCGGCACGCTCGACGCCGCCGCGATCGCGGCCACGGATCCGGCCGAGCTCGAGGAGGCGTTCCGCCGCACACCCGCGATCCATCGCTTCCCGCGCGCGATGGCGCAGCGTGTCCAGGATCTGTGCCGCGTCGTCGCCGACGAGTACGACGGCCGCGCCGAGCGCGTCTGGACAGAGGCCGCGGACACCGCAGACCTGAAGAAGCGCATCGGCGCGCTCCCCGGCTACGGGAAGATGAAGGTGACCGCGCTCGGCTCCGTGCTCGCGCTCCGCTTCGGTGTCGAGGCCGCGCAGGAGCTCGTGCCGGACTATCCGTGCCTCGGCGGGGTCGACTCCCCCGAGGCGCTCGCCGAGTACCAGGCGCAGAAGCGCGCCCATCGGGAGACTCAGCGGCAGTTGGCACAGAAGAATCCAGCCTAGCTGGGGTTTCTGGGAGGACCGCCAGCGCACGGCTCAGATCGCTCCGCGTCAGAGCACGCCGCCTCGCCGCCAGGGGTCCGCGCACAGCTTCTTCACCCACGCCGAAAGGTGCCCGGAGCGGCTGTATCGCCCGATCGAGTGGCTCATTGACCTCGGGCCAGCGGTGGCTTCCGAAGACGCTCGAGCGCTCCGCGGTGGATGAGCCAGCGCAGAACTCGATCGAGGCCACAGCGCCGACTCAAGATGGCCCATGGCCACTCGAGTCGCGGCGAGGTAGTGGACCGGGACGCCGACCGCGGCGATGACTATGACGTTGCTCGACATACGTCAAGGTTCTGTTGAGCACTTGGGGTCTCCTCTCATTTGCGTTGGTGCGTGAGCCGCCAGGCCGCACGCAGATGCAGTCGCGAACCTCCGTGCAACAGGCCCTGGGCATAGATGCGGCCGGCGAGATGCACGAGGGCATAGATCGAGACGAGCACGAGCACCAAGGCGAGCGCGTGCTCCCAGAGCGGCACGCCGACGAGCGCGCTTCGCGCGGGTAGCACGAGCGGTGCCGTCAGTGGGAAGACAGTGAGGATGTGCGCGATCGCGCTCTCCGCGTCGGCCGAGAGTGCCGCGTACCCGGCAAAGAACGCAGCCAGGAGCGTGTACGTGACCGGCTGTCCGGCCGAGTTCGCGTCCTGCTGTTGCGCCGCGAGCGCTCGCAGCGGTGGCGTAGCCGACGGCGTAGAGCGCGAACCCGAGCGCGAACCACGGCACGACGAGCGCGACGCTGCGGCCGAGCGATGCCGGAGTCGTACACGCCGACATAAGCAGGACGGCCGCGATCGGCCACGAGGACGAGCGGGCGAGGTCGGCCTGGCCGCAATCGGCGAGCGAGCCGAGCAGCACCGCAGCGCCGAGCATGGCGAGACGCCTCGGATCGTCAGAGGCCTCGTCTGCCGGATCGAGTGTCGCCAATGTGAGTTAGGCGCAGGCGGCAGATGCCGGCGGAGCGCACGCCCGCATTGTCCGCAGTTGCCGCAAGCTGCGTGTCGACGCCGCCTTGAAGACCATGCGGTCGTCGGCGAGCAGCAGCAGCGCGTCGAGTTCTTCGTATCAGTGCTTCGCGCCGGCCGCCGCGATTCGACAGATTGCCGTCGGCGTCGAATGGCTCCGCCGCACGCTGCAATGCAGCATCGAGCCCGCGCGGAGCGGGCGCCACGACCGCGACGCGGTACGTCATCTCCGTTTGGAGCAGCGTCGGCAACGCGCTCGACGCCGCAACGATGACGAGCATGATCACCGTCGACCAGAGAAAGGCGGGACTGCGCAGCCGTTCGCGGATCTCGCGCCAAGCGACGAGCGCTATCGCGCCTCGTGCGCTCATGACTCGACCAGCTCCACAAAGAGGTCGGCGAGCGACGGCGGCCCGTAGCTGAAGGCGACAACTTCAGCCACGCCTTGCGCCTCCGTCAGGACGCCCTCCGCGTCGGCGTCACGGTCGGCGAGCAGCCGAAGGTCTCCGTTGTGGCGTTCCAGGAGTTCGACCCCCGCGATCGTCGGCAGCCATGCGGGGGGTGCGCCCTCGAGTTCGAGCTCGATCCGCCGGCTCCGCGAGTTGCGCCTCAGCGCGTCGACTGTCCCTGTCGCCACGATCTGGCCGTGGTCGACGATCACCACGTCCTCGCAGATGTCCTCCACCAACTCGAGCTGGTGGCTCGAGAAGACGACGGCCGCACCGCGGGCGGCTTCGCCGCGAGGACCTCAGCCAGCGTGCGCACGGCGAGCGGGTCGAGCCCGGCAAACGGCTCATCGAGGACCAGCAGTTCGGCTCATGTACCAACGCAGCCGCAAGCTGGGCCCGCTGTTGGTTGCCGTGTGAAAGCTCCTCCACCTTCGCCTCGGCCCGGTCGGCGAGCCCGAGCCGCTCGAGCCACTTCTGTGCGGCAGCGCGAGCTGCGCTTGCCTCGAGCCCGTGCAGGCGGCCGAAGTACTCGAGCTGCTCGCGGACTGGCATGCGCGGGTAGAGGCCACGCTCCTCCGGCATGTAGCCAGAAGCGCAGCCGCTCCTGCAATTCCACCGGCTGGCCGCGCCACAGCACCTCACCGCTATCCACCTGCACGAGCCCGAATACGGCGCGCATCGCAGTCGTCTTGCCCGCGCCGTTCGGCCCGAGGAAGCCAAGCATTCGCGCCTCGCTCTACTGAGAACGAGAGGTCGGCGAGCGCGAGCACGGAAGCGAACCGCTTGCTCAGGTGGACGAGACTGAGGCCTGTATCGCTGGCGCGAGGTGCAGTCGGCCGGGCGCGAGAGACGCGGCGCGCTTCGTTCCGGATCCTCGGTCGGCACCAACCGTCACCTCCTTTGGAAGTCACTGCAAGCGTGCCGCCTCTGCTCACCAGTAGGCATCGGGGATTGCGCTGATCGCGTATGCGGTAAACGCGCAGCGAGTCCGCGCGACGAGGTCGTGAAGCGCTGATCCGGACAGTCGTGCCAGCGCTCAGCGCGTGTCCCATTTCGAGCGAGCGTGCCGGCCCAGAAGACCGTGTCCAACACGGCCGCGTGCGGAGCGAGCGCGCCCTCCGTGAGCAAGAACGAGCAGCTGCTCAGGCCGCAAGGTAGCGCCACTGGAGCCACATCGCGTGCGCATGCCTCGGCGGACAGCGACAGCGCCGATGCACCATCCGGTCGCGTTCGTCCGGAACCGTGACCGGCGGGCGCCGCATCGACGGTCCTATGACGGCGGCGGTAGCGGCGCGGGCTACTGCCCGTTCAGCGCAGCTGAGAGCGCAGCGAGCGTCGCCGGGCCGACCAAGCCGTCTTGCTTGAGGCCGGAGGCCTGTTGGAAGTCGCGCACGGCCTGCTGCGTCGCCGGGCCGAACCTTCCGTCCACGCTGCCTGCGTAGTAACCGAGCTCGACCAGCGCGGCCTGCACCTCGCTCACGTCTCCGCTCGCGTCTCCTCTGCGGAGGACAACGCCTTGCGGCAGCGCTGCCGGGCTGGTCGTGGTCGGCGTCGTGATCGTGGGTGTCGTTGTGGTCGTCGGGCTGGTCGTGGTCACGGTGGTCGTTCTCGTGAGCGTTGACGTGCTCGTCTCGTCACCACCGCTGAGCGGACGCGCGGCCAGGGTGCCGAGAAGTGCACCGCCGATGAAGAGGATCGTCCCGACGACGGCGGCCGCCACGAGCTTCCTGCTCCGTTCACCTCCGAGCCCTTCGGCTCCCCGAGATTCTGGGGGGCCCGAGGCTCCCTCGCGCGGCTCCGGATCACTCGTGCGTCGCTCGCTTGGCTCCTCTCGGCCCACGGACGGCCCGACATCCGGCTCGACGAACCAGTCGTCCTCGGGCGCGAGGGGCCGAGTGGAGAGCCGACCCCAGCTCATGGTCACGAAGGTACTTCCTCGATCGGAAGGCGCGATGCGCGGCCGCACGCGTGACGCGGTACGTCCGGAGCACAGACCTCACCGACGCGTGCATCTGGGTTGTTTGCCTTCTAGCGCGCGCGCTCATCGGGAGACTCAGCGGCAGTTGACCCAGAGCAACCCGGCCTAGCTGGCCCGCGCACAGCCTCTAATTCCTTCACCACACGCCGAACGGTGCCCGCGCGGGATCGCCGACGCCCTGCCGGTTCGGCAAGGGTGGGCTCAGCCGTCGGGAGGCGCACTCGGCCCGGCAGACGGCATTGGGCCGGACGCGTCGCTGAGTGACGACTCCGGCGGGTCGACCGTCAGCGTCCCCTTGAGCTCGATCTCGGACAACGGCGGACGACGTGATCTAGCCGACGTCTAGCAAGGGTCGAGTGTCAGCGCGCAGCCGTCCTGGCACGAAGTCGCACACGGCGACTCCCGAGTCAAGGAGATTCCATGCACCCGCGCAATTCGATCACCAGGCTGCTGCTGGCCCTCGCGACCGTTGCGCTCGTTGCGTTCGGCGCCGCCGGCGTCGCAGGCGCGACCCACATGTCCTCGTGGTACGGCGAGCAGACGGCCCAGTGCTGGGAAGACCGGGTGGTCAGCAACGCGCCCGAGATGTTCCCGACGCCGTCGACCGTGTACACCCACGGGAACAGCCAGGTGGTCTCGTTCCGGTCCTCGCTCACGCGCTGGTATCCCGGCCACGGCTGGGTCGTGGTGCAGTACGGCACCTGGAAGAAGACGAAGGTGGGCGACACGGACCTCGGCGTCGGCCGCTCGTGGACGACGATGCAGAACCAGCCCGCCATCGGCCAGGAGACGTTCTTCATCACGCAGTCGGGGACGCCGACCGCAAAGCTCTACTACAGCGTGTTCACCGAGTACCGCTGGCACGAGGACTCGACGCACCGGTACTACTCCGACTGGGACTGGAACCCCCACCACGAGAACCGGGCGAGCCAGCGGAACCAGCAGTCCTACGACTGGTGCGAGTACCCGGGGCCGAACGGGTTCGTCATCGGCTGACGCCCGCACCATCCTCGCTCGACGCGGCCCGCGGAAGCGGGCTGCGTCGCGTCTGCGAGCATCTGCACGTGACTCCCGGCCCCGGTCCGATCGAGATCACGACGCTGACGGACGGCGGGCAGCGGCCGCGGACGTCGCGCGCGGCGTCGCCGCATACCTCGCACAGGCCGAGCGCACGCTCGACCTCGCGCTCTACGACGTCCGTTTCGAGACGGACGCCGGCGGGCTCGTGCTCGCGTCGCTCCTCGCCGCCGCGCAGCGCGGCGTCGCGATCCGGCTCCTCTACGACGTCGCCCACCCTGGCCCGATCCCTGTCCCGCCCCCTCCAGAGACGACGCCGGCGGCGCTCGAGGCGCTGCCCGTCCCCACGCGCGGCGTCGCCGGCGTGCCCGACCTCATGCACCACAAGTTCGTCGTCCGCGACGGCGCGGCCGTCTGGACCGGGTCGACGAACTGGACGGACGACTCCTGGTCACGCCAGGAGAACGTCATCGCGACCGTGCGCTCGCCCGAGATCGCCTATGCGTACACGCTCGCGTTCGAGCAGCTGTGGGAAACGGGCACGGTCGAGGGCTCGGGCCGCGTCGACCCGCGACCCGAGCGCGTCGACGGCGCGCGCGTGCGCGCCTGGTTCTGCCCGACGCACGGCGAGGCGCTGTCGCACCGGATCGCGAAGCACCTCGGCAAGGCGCGCGAGCGCATCCGCATCGCGTCCCCCGTCCTGACCTCCGGGCCGATCCTGGGGACGCTCGTCGAGGTCGTGAACGAGCAGCGCTGCGACCTGGCCGGTGTGGTCGACGACACGCAGGTCGACCAGGTGTTTCACCAGTGGCGCACGAACGGCGTCAGCGCGTGGAAGATCCCACTGCTCCTGCGTGTGCTCGAAGGAGCACCCTGGAGCGGGAAGCCGTCGACCCGCTGGAGCCCGGACACGGTGCACGACTTCATGCACGCGAAGGTCGTCGTGGCCGACGACACGTCGTTCCTCGGCAGCTTCAACCTCTCGCGCTCGGGCGAGCGGAACGCCGAGAACGTGCTCGAGATCCGCGACGCCGCGATCGCCGACCGGCTGGCTGCGTTCATCGACACCGCGCGTGCGCTGTACCCGCCTGCGACTCCGCCCAGCTAGGCCTCGAGTACGACCGAGGGTGCCGACCGCTTCGCCGGCCCGTGGTACACGGCCTCGACGTTGTTCCCGTCGGGGTCGAGGACGTACGCGGCGTAGTACCCGGGGTGGTACGGCCGCTCTCCGGGCGCGCCGTTGTCCTTGCCGCCGGCCGCGATCGCGGCGGCGTAGAAGCGCCTGACCGCCTCCTCGTCCTCCGCCTGGAACGCGAAGTGGAGGCCGGTCCCCGGCTCGCCGTCGTCGCTCACGAAGAGCTCGTCAGCCCAGAAGTGCCCGTCGCCCGCGTGGATCTCGATGCCGAGCGACCCGAGCGCTGCCTGGTAGAAGCGCCGGCTCCATTCGAGGTCCCGCACGCGTAGGTGCACGTGGTCGAAGAGCCGGCCGCGGTGGAACTCCACCGGACGACTATGCCAAGAGACAGCGAGGCCCGGCAGCGCCGGGCCTCGCCAGAGCCAGGGGAGGCTGGCTCAGTCGTCGTGCTTGTTCTTGCGCTTCTTCCCGTGCTGGAGCTGGTCGCGCATCGCTCCGGTCGGGTTGACGCTCGTGTGGAAGTTGACGTAGTAGTCGCGCGGCCGGTTCAGGATCGCCTGGAGCAGCGTCGGCGAGACGCCGGTCACGACGGCGGTCACGTTCCCGTCGCCGTCGGCGTCGGTGAAGCCGGCCAGCCCGGAGTCGACGACGATCGGGCCGTTCGCCCCCTTCGCAGCCTGGTGGACGTGCAGGCCGGCGAAGGTCACCGAGCCCGGGAAGTCGTAGTTGACGTAGAAGACCACGTCGCCGGACGTGATCGCGCCCGCGCTGTCCCGCGTGACGTCGAGCGTGAGGTGGCCCTCACCGTCGGCGCGCAGGCCGGTGACCCGAGGTACCTCCTGCTTCGGGTCGAGATCGAGGTCGAACACCGTGACCGCCGCGCGGGCCGTACGGTTCTTCTTCCGGTTGTCGTCGCCCTTGCCGCCGTGAGCAGCCGCCGCTGCGACGACCACGAGAGCCGACGCGGCTACGACGAGGGCCAGCAGTGTCAGGAAGCGTTTCACGCGCACTCCTCTCGTTTGGACAGCAACGCGAGCATGCGCCCGCCCGCCACGCGCCCGTGGCGGCCGGCGCCCATCCGAACGAAATGCTTACGTCGGGGTCACAGAGTGCTCAAGGAAACGCAACGCCTCGGTGTCTGAATCCGCCCGGGATCCGCTCTAGAGGGAGGCAGGCACGTGAGAGGAATCGCAGTCATGATCGCCGGTGCGCTGGTGCTCGCGCTCGCGGCGACACTCGGGCCGACGGCATTCGCACGCGGCAAGCCGGACGGTGGCCAGCCGATATCGCGTGCCGACCTCGTCGGCGTCAACTTCATCGAGAACTGCCGCTTCAGCCACCGGGCTCCTGACGACCCGATCGTGTTCCCGGGCAAGACAGGCGCCTCGCACGACCACACGTTCGTCGGCAACCGCTCCACGAACGCCTCCTCGACCTTCGGCTCGCTCCGCTCGTCGCGCACGACGTGCATGCGCCCGGAGGACACCGCGGCCTACTGGGTGCCGACGCTGTACCAGGGGGCGACCGCGGTGCCGCCGGTCGCGGCGACGATCTACTACCGGCGCGGGACCGTCGCCTCGGTCCACGCCTTCCCGAAGGACCTGCGGGTGATCGCCGGAGACGCCACGGCGACCTCGCCACAGGGCGGCCGCGTGACGTGGTGGAGCTGCGGCGTCGCCTCCGGGATGGCGCCCTCGAGCACGGTGCCGACCTGCCCCGACTCACGGGGCTCGTTCCTGCGACTGCACGTCCGCTTCCCGAGCTGCTGGGACGGGCGACAGCTCGACAGCGCAGACCACAAGAGCCACATGGCGTACCCGACGCGGCGCGGCTGCCCGTCGACGCACTCCGTGCCGGTGCCCGCGATCACGCAGATCTACCGCTACCCGACGCGCGGCGGCGAGGGGTTCTCGCTCGCCTCGGGCAGCCAGTTCTCGGCGCACGGCGACTTCGTGAACGCGTGGAACCAGCGGGCCCTGCGGACGCTCGTCGAGGACTGCCTGAACGCGCTCGTCCACTGCGGGCGGGCCGCGACGCCCTAACGCCGGCCTCACAAGACCCGGCTACGGTGGCTCGCCGTGGTCGGCATCCGGCTTCTGTTGACAGCGATCGTCGCGCTCTCGCTCTCGGCCTCCGTCGCGAGTGCCGGAAGCGAGAGCGCGAGCATTCCCGAGGCCGGCGCGCCGGTCCCCTCGCTCGAGCCGGAGCGGACGGAGGCGGACTGGCGCCGCCTCGTCGAGACCCGAACGCAGCGCCTCCGGACGAATCGCGCAGCCGCCGAGTGCCGACCGCTGCGAGCGGTCTTCTACGCCGCCTCGGACTGGCTCCGGCTCGCGACGAAGCTCGCCGAGACCGCGTCACCGTGCGCCGAGTACTACGTGTCGGTGCCGCCGCTCGTCGCGGACAAGACGACATTCAGGCGCGAGCAGGCCTCGCGCATCCGAGCGCTCGGACCGAACTTCCATGCGCTAGCGGAGGTCCACTTCACGACCTGGAACCGCTGGGTCGCGAACACGGGCAGCTCGTGGCACACGGCAGGCGTGACCGCGAGGCAGCGGATGGCCGAAGCGGGCTACGACGTTTCGCGCGGCGACAGCTGGGCGCTCAACGAGCTCTCGACCGCGGTCCGGCGCGGCGACGGCAACGCGCGCGCCAACGTCCGCGAGTTCATCCGCGGGCTGTACGAGGGGGACGGAGCTCGACCGGCGAAGGGCGCGGTGCTCGTGGTCGGCTTCGGCCAGCGGACGAGCGACGTCAGCGTGTACCAGAGCACGCTGCAGTCGTGGCTCGCGGACACGTCGTTCTGGTCCGACCTCTCGACCTACGTCAGCGACTGGTCGCAGGAGGTGTACGGCGACGTCCGCGCGCATGCGGTCCCGGGCGTGCCGACGTCCGTCCGGCGCGAGTACCTGAACGACTACCTCCAGCACAAGCTCGTGCTGGCGAGCGCAGGGCC
Organism: uncultured Actinomycetes bacterium; assembly: GCA_963770595.1. Taxonomy (GTDB): domain Bacteria; phylum Actinomycetota; class Thermoleophilia; order Gaiellales; family Gaiellaceae; genus GMQP-bins7. Next base: position 873,807 of record CAVYQG010000001.1, read on the forward strand.
GGTCGAGATCGAGCCCGCGCGCGCTTTCCTGCGCGACGCGTACAGCCCGCTCGCGAACGCGGCCTGGCCGCGTGACACCGCGTGGGGCTGGACCGCGGTCCCGGTCGAGCTCATGTCGGCCTACGTCTCGGCGCAGGTCAACGCACTCCGCCATTTCAGCGCGACCACCGGCCAGTCGCGCGACCACTGGGGCTTCGCCTGGGCGCCGAGGAACACGACCGGCATGTCGAACGCCGACTTCGTCGAGCAGACGGGCCGGATCCAGAGCCGGATCGCCGCGGCGATCCGCGACTCCGGTGACGTGGTCGAGCCCGAGAATCCCGGCAGCGGCGCGTGCGGGCCGCCGGGGCAGGACACGCTGTGCCTCGGAGATCTCCCCGAGGCGACGCACAACGAGGCGTGGCGGAGCTTCCGCGGGTGGACGCAGGCCGTGCTCCGCTTCGCCACTGCTCCGCAGAGCGGTTCAGGCGGGGGTCGCATCGGGCCCGATCGCGCTCGCGCTCCAGACGAGCTCGGGGGCGCCGGTGGCGACCGGCCCCGCGCGCGTCGTCACGCTCCGCTCGTCGTCGCCGCAGGGCGCGTTCGCGACGAGCGCCGCCGGGCCGTGGACGAGCACGCTCTCGGTCACGGTCGCTCCGAACGTCGGCGCGACGTTCCACTACCGCGGGACAAGGGCGGGTGCGCAGACGGTCACGGCGTCGGCCGCGGGAGTGACCGCCGGCACGTACGCGGTCACGGTCACGGCCGGCCCGGCCGCGGCGGTCGCGGTCACACCCGCCGAGTGGACCGTGCGCGCCCGCGGCCAGCGCCGGTTCGTCGCCTCGGCGACGGACGCCTACGGGAACGCGGTCGCTTCGGGTATCACCTGGCGCGTGTTGCCCGCAACGCTCGGAACGATCGATCCCGGGCCCGGCGGCTCCGCGACCTTCACCGCCGGACGCGTGCTCGGCACGGGGAAGGTCGCCGCGAGCGCGGGTGGCTTCCTCGGAAGCGCAGCGATGACGGTGCTGCCGGCGAGCCTCCGGATCGCGTCGCTCGACCGTCACGCCGAGCGCGCGCGGGTTCCGCGCTTTCGTCGGCGTCGTCGACGGCGCCCGCCGACCGATCTCGAACGCGGTGCTGACCCTCGTCGCGACGCAGGACGGTCGGCGCGTCTTCACGGGGCGCGCGGTCAGCGGGCAGCGGCGGCAAGGCGCTCGTTCGCGCGCGCGCCGGGAGCGGCTGCTTCAGCGTCTTCGTCCAGCAAGCGCGGGCGCAGGGCTTCCGATGGACCGGACGAACCCCGCATCGCAGCGCGTGCCGACGCTGAGCAACCCGCTGCGATCGAGCGGGCGACTAGCCGGCGTCTAGCGCGAGCACGGAGGCTCCGTCACGACGGACGACCGGAGTGGTCGTCCCCGACGACAAGGAGCCAACATGCTCGCTCGACTCATCACCATGACGACCACGCTCGCGATCCTCGCGTCCGCGTTCGCACCGCTCGCGCTGGCCGGCAGCCGCCACTGGCGCTAGACGCTCCCCCGACGTGGCGCCCGCGACCGCAGGGTCGCGGGCGCCTTCGTGTCAAGCGAGGACGTTCCGCGCGAGCTCGATCGCGCTCTCGCGCCCGAGGCGACGTCCCTCCGCGAGAAGCGCCTCGATCTCGTCCTCCGCGAGCTCCTCCCGAGCCGAGGCGAGCAGCTCGTCCTGCCAGCGCCGCTCGTGCGCACGCGCCGATGCCGACGAGAGCCTCGGTGTACCGCAGAGGTGCATCGCTTCGCGGGTCTTCCGACGTGCGGACTGCGTACGTGGCGCACGCGAAGATGACTCCCTCGACGTTCCCGTCGTCGGAGTCCGACGAAGTACTCGAGTGCGGATCGAGATGCGCGCGCGCCGCGTCGAGATCGCCCGTCCGAGCTCGCAGCGTGCGAGCACCCACTCCGCGTCGCTGACGACCGAGCCGTACGCGTTGGCATCTCCGGCGGCAAGGTCGAGCGCCTCGAGCGCACGGACGTTCGCCTGCTCCACGTTCCCCTCGTGAGCTCGAGGAGCGCGAGCGCGATCGAGCTGCCGGCTGCCGCCGCGGAGCTCCTGGCCTCCTCGAGCAGCGGACGCGCCGCGACGAGGTCACCCTCGCCGAGCGTCAGCAGGCCGAGGTTCCCGACCGATGCCGCATAGTTCGGGATGTCGCCTCGCTGTTTGTGGATCTCGGTTGCCCGCTCGAAGTGATGACGCGCTGTCGGCCAGTCCCCGTGCGGCGTACGCCGACGCCGCCCGGTTGTTGAAGGCCCTCGCAAGCTGGTCGAAGTCCTCGATCTGCTCGAGGAGCACGATCGCATCGTCGAGATGACGCTCGCCGACCTCGTGCGCGAAGCTCCAGGTCACGGCCAGCGTCCCCGCGATGAAGTGCGCAGACGCGCGAAGATCGGTCGAGATCGTGTCGCCCAGCGCGAGCCCCGCCTCAAGTAGATCGAAGATCTCGCGACCGAGATCGGCGCGCAGCATCGCGAAGCGCCGGATTGCGGTGACCGCTCGCAGCATCGACTCCGGGTCGTGCTCGAGGCCGTACGCGAACGCCACGCGCAGGTTGTCGGTCTCGTCGGACAGCCGCTCGACGACCTCGGGTAGGCGCTCGTCGGCCAGCCCTTCCTCGCTCTCCACCGCCAGCGCGCAGTACCACTCCCCATGCCGCTCCCGCGCCCCCTCCCCCTCCCCCGCCTGCTCGAGCCGTGCCGGCGGAGTACTCGCGGATCGTCTCCAGCATCCAGTAGCGGCGGGCGGAGGAGGCCTCGCGCGTGCGCAGGAGGCTCTTCGCGAGCAGCGAGTGCAGGAGCGGGAGGTCGGCGTCTGCGACGGCGGAGGCGGCCTCGGCGGTCGAGCCGCCGGCGAAGACGGAGAGGGAGCGGAAGGCGCGCTGCTCCTCGGGGATGAGCAGGTCGTAGCTCCAGGCGATGGTGGCGAGCAGGGTGTGGTGGCGGGGGTCGTGCTCGCGGCTGCCGGTCAGGAGCTCGAGGTGGCCGTGGAGGGCGCGCAGGAGCTCTGCCGGGGAGTAGAGGTCGGATCTCGCGGCCGCCAGCTCGAGCGCGAGCGGGAGCGAGTCGAGGCGTTGGCAGAGCGCGGGCACGTTCTCGTCGGCGGGGTCGAAGGCGGGGTCGGCGAGGCGCGCGCGCTCGCAGAAGAGCTCGATCCCCTCGGCCTCGGCGAGCGCGGGGACGGGGTAGAGCTGCTCTTGCTGCAGGTCGAGGCGCTCGCGCGAGGTGACGAGCAGGGTGGGGCCGGCGGGGACGTCGCGGAGCAGGGCGAGCTCGTCGGCGAGTGCGGGCAGCAGGTGCTCGGCGTTGTCGAGGACGAGCAGGAGCTCCCTGCCCGCGAGGGCGCTCGGCGAGGGTGTCGCGCAGGGGCGTCCCCGGCTGCTCGGAGACGTCGAGTGCGTGCGCGATCGCCGGGAGGGCGTGCGCGGGCTCGCGCACGGGGGCGAGCGAGACGAAGCGGGCGCCGTCGGCGAAGGAGGAGGCGCACTCGGCGGCGGCGTGCAGGGCGAGGCGGGTCTTGCCCGTGCCCCCGGGCCCGGTGAGGGTGAGGAGGCGCGTCTCGGGCCGCAGCAGGAGCGCTGCGAGCTCTGCGAGCTCGCGCGAGCGGCCGACGAGCCTGGTCGCGGGACGGGGCAGCGACTCCGGCCAGGACTCGAGGCCGGTGGGCTCGGGGCGCGCGAGCGCGGAGGCGAGCTCGGCGGCGAAGGCGGAGCAGGTCTGCTGGCGCTCGCCAGGGTCCTTGGCGAGCGCCTGCTGCAGCACGGGGTCGAGGCGGGAGAGGCCGCGCTCTGCGAGCGAGGGCGGCTCTTCGCGCAGGTGCGCGTAGAGGAGCGCCGCCTCGTGCTCGCGGGGGAAGGGGGGATCCCCGGTCAGCAGGACGTAGGCGAGGCAGGCGAGCGCGTACAGGTCGGAGGCGGCAAGGGCGGGCTCTCCCCGGCAGCGCTCGGGGGCGAGGTAGGCGGCGGTGCCGCCGAGGAGGACGGGGCTCGCCCGCGGAGGCGGCCTCGCCCGCGAGCCCGAAGTCGACCAGGTAGGCGTTGCCGGCCTCGTCCAGGAGCACGTTCTCGGGCTTGACGTCGCGGTGCAGGAGCGAGCGGGAGTGGGCGAGGTCGAGTGCGGAGGCGAGCTGGGAGAGGACGGGGCAGCCTCTGCCGGGGCGAGCGGGCCGGCGGAGGCGACGCGCTCGGCGAGCGATCCCCCCGGGAGCAGGCGCATGGCGACGTACAGCTCGCCCTCGGCCTCCCCTCCCCGGTACACGGGGCACACGTGCGGGTGCTCGAGCGAGGCGGCGAGCTCGATCTCGCGTCAGGAAGCGCTCGCGGAAGGACTCGTCGGCGGCGAGCTCGGGGGCGATCACCTTGAGCGCCACCTCGCGCGCGAGCTCGGGGTCGTGCGCGCGGTAGACGACGCCCATGCCGCCGCGGGCGAGCAGCGCCTCGACGCGGTAGCCGGCGAGCTCTCCCCCGACCAGGGTGTCGGACGCCATGGGCGCAGTCTCTCGCGCCCTCCACGGCCTGTCTAGCGGGCCTCGAGCGGGCGTCTAGCGGCCGGGCCGACCCTGGTTCGCATCGAGGTCGCATCGGAGCGGCCTCCGCACCCAAGGAGAGAGATCCACATGAGACTCGTCAACCTCAAGACCGTCGCGGCCGTCGCCGTCGTCGGGCTCGCCCTGACCGCGGGCCGGACCGCGAGCGCCGCCGAGGCCGCAACGACGGAAGTGACCAAGCCGACCGTGCTGAGCAGCATCCTCGCGGGCAAGCGCCCGAGCACGACGACGAGGCGCAACGGGCGTCTCGAGCCCGGCAAGTGGCGCCATCCGGCGAACCTGCCGGCGGATGCGGAGACCGCCGAGCGCTCGCCGGCCTTCGAGAACGCCGCGGGCAACATCACCGGGACGGCCTTCCTCCCGGTCGTCCTCGTCGACTTCTCGGACAATCAGGCCGAGCGCACGCTGCACACGCAGGCGGCCTTCCAGAACATGCTCTTCCAGGACGGCTACCCGCACGGGGCGGGCTCGCTCCGCGACTACTACCAGGATCAGTCCGGACGGCTGTTCGACGTCACCGGCCAGGTGAGCCCGTGGCTCCGCATGCCGAGGACGTACTCGACGTACGTCGGCTCGAAGTACGGCTATCAGAGCGCCGAGCCGAACGACTTCACCCTGATCCGCGAGGCCGCCGCCGCCGCGGACGCTTCGATGAACTTCTGCAATGCCGACACCGACCGCGACGGGTTCGTGGACTCGTTCTTCGTCGTGCATGCGGGCCCCGGGGCGGAGGAGGGACGAGTGTCCTCGCGTCTCTGGTCGGTGAAGTGGGACCTTCCCACCGCCTACACGACCCAGGACGTCTGCGCCAACGGGCAGCGCGTCAAGATCCAGAACTTCACCATCGAGCCCGAGGAGTACGTCACGGCCGGTTACACCGCGCCCGGCGCTCCCGCCCGCATGATCTCGATCGGCATCTTCGCGCACGAGTTCGGGCACGCCCTCGGGCTCCCCGACCTCTACGACACGGACAGCTCGAGCACCGGAGGCGTCGGTCACTGGTGCGTCATGGCCTCGGGCAGCTGGGGCTTCAACGGTGGGAAGCCGTGGCTTCCGACACCGTTCTCCGCGTGGGCGAAGCTGAAGCTCGGCTGGATCACACCGCAGAACGTCACCCAGAACCGGCTCGGTGTCGCGATTCCGTCCGCGGATGCACCGTTCGTCGGCAGGTTCACCGGCGTCTACCGGCTCGCAGCCGGCGGATCGGCGACCTCCAAGGAGTACTTCCTGGTCGAGAACCGGCAGGCCATCGGCTGGGCGCGGGACTTCCCGACCGGCGGTCTCGCGATCTGGCAGATCGACGACAACATCGACGGCAACGCGAACGACTCGCACCGGCAGGTCGAGCTGCTCATGGCCGACGGCATGGGACAGCTCGACGACGCCGGTGACCTGTTCCCGGGCACGTACGGGACGCGGTACATCGACGGCACGACGTCCCCGAACACCAACACGTTCACCGGGGCGGCCACCGGAGTCGCGATTCGCTCGATCGGCGACGCAGGCGCGACGACGCGTGCAGACCTCATCGTGTCCGCATCGACGACGACCTCGGACTCCACGCCGCCGAGCGTGAGCGGCCCGTTCGAGCAGATCGACGTCCCGAACACGATCACGAGCACGACCGTGCCCGTGCGGATCACGTGGTCGGCGACCGACTCGGGCGGCGTCACCGCGTACGAGTTCTACGCGAGCACGAACGGCGCGGCGTACGTCAAGCAGGGAGCCGTGCCGGCGACCGCGACGTCGCACACGTTCACGCTCACGACCGGCGTCAAGTACCAGTTCGCCGTTCGCGCCAGGGACGCGGCCGGCAACTGGAGCGCACTCTCGTACGGCCCGGCCGTGACTCCGGGGCTGACCGACGACACGGTCTTCACGTCGCTCGGCAGCTGGTCTCGATACACCGGCTGGGCCAATGCGCTCAACGGGACCGGGATGACGTCCAGCGTGGCCGGCACGTCGATGCAGTTGACCTTCACGGGTCGCGACATCGCCCTGGTGGCGCCGAAGTTCGCAGGCGGAGGCCGGGCGCAGGTCCTCTGCGACGGCGTCTTCTACGGGTACGCCGACCTGCAGGCGTCCGCCACGACGGGAATGAACACCGTGTTCTGGTGCAGCTTCGACCAGGCCACGACGCACACGATCAAGATCGTGGTCGAGGGCACCGCCGCGCGGCCGCGCTTCGACGTGGACGCGTTCGCGATCCTGCGCTGACACTCGCTACCACGCACGGCCGGAAGAGCCCCGCCTCGGCGGGGCTCTTCTGCGTCCGAGGCTCTGTCGGAGATCAGCTCGTGAACAGCGGATGCGAGGACGTCCTGGAGGCACGCGATCGTCTCCTCGCGCGAGAGTCGCGCGCCCTCTGCGAGCGCGCGCTCCGCCTCCTCGTCGCCGATGTTCGCGGTGACCTCGCGTACAAGGCGCTCGTACCGATCGAGGTCGATCCAGTCCCGCGGATACTGGATCGAGGCGCGCAGCGAGTCGTCGCAGCCGAGGAGCCGCGCGGCCGTCGCGTGGTCGATGTGACTGCAGTACTCGGCGAGCGGCACGAGAAGGAAGACGAGCTCGCGGTCCCGCGCCAGCGCGGTCCACTCGTCGAGCGCGACGGCCAGCTGCTCGCGGGCCTCCCCGAGTCGACCGTCGGCGATCTCGGATTCCGCGAGCCGAACGCGAAGGTGGAGCCCGACGAGCCGCGACTCGTGATCGGCCAGGAGCTCGAGCCCCTCAGTTGCGCACGCGCGCGCCGCGGCGACGTCGCCCTGGGCGATTGCGATGCCGGAGAGGTTGGCCAGCGACGTGGCCACGTCGACCGGCGAGCCCGCCTCTCGCTTGAGAAGGAGCCCTTCCTCGGTCAGCCTCCGCGCGAGCTCGAGATCGCGCTTCTGGAAAGCCGCCCACACGCGGTTGTCCAACGTGCGGGCGTAGGCCGCAGTGTCGCCGAGCGAACGCCGCAGCTCGCCCGACTCCGCGTAGCTCGCCTCTGCAGCGTCGAGGTCACCGAGGTCCCCGCGGCATTGCCTCGCCGCAGCAGCGCCGTCGCGAGCAGCGCGGGCTCGGCGAGCGCACGGTAGAGCTCGATACTCGCGTCGAGCAGTAGTCAGGGCCTGCACGTTGTCGCCCAGCGACCAGGCGAAGGCGCCGGCGGCCGCCAGCGCCCGGGCGCGCTGCTTCGGAGCCAGCTCCGGCGCCGGCTCGCGCTCCAGGAGCTCGCGGAGAAGCCGATCGGCCTCGGTCAGCCCACCGATGTGCCACCAGTACTGGAAGAGCGCGCTGATCAGGTCGATCGCTCGCGCCGGGGCCGACTCGCGATCGTGCGCGAGCGCGACGCGGAGGTTCTCGTCTTCCTCCCGAAGGGCATCCAGCGCCTCGGTCTTCCCCTGGCCCTGCAGCGGCGACTCATTGGCCACTGCGAACGCGGCGTAGGAGGCGGCATGCCGCTCCCGCGCCCCCTCCCCCTCCCCCGCCTGCTCGAGCCGTGAGGCGGAGTACTCGCGGATCGTCTCCAGCATCCAGTAGCGACGGGCGGAGGAGGCCTCGCGCGTGCGCAGGAGGCTCTTCGAGAGCAGCGAGTGCAGGAGCGGGAGGTCGGCATCCGCGACGGCGGCGGCGGCCTCGGCGGTCGAGCCGCCGGCGAAGACGGAGAGCGAGCGGAAGGCGCGCTGCTCCTCGGGGGTGAGCAGGTCGTAGCTCCAGGCGATGGTGGCGAGCAGGGTGTGGTGGCGGGGGTCGTGCTCGCGGCTGCCGGTCAGGAGCTCGAGGTGGCCGTGGAGGGCGCGCAGGAGCTCTGCCGGGGAGTAGAGGTCGGATCTCGCGGCGGCCAGCTCGAGCGCGAGCGGGAGCGAGTCGAGGCGTTGGCAGAGCGCGGGGACGTTCTCGTCGGCGGGGTCGAAGGCGGGGTCGGCGAGGCGCGCGCGCTCGCAGAAGAGCTCGATCCCCTCGGCCTCGGCGAGGGCGGGGACCGGGTAGAGCTGCTCTTGCTGCAGGTCGATGCGCTCGCGCGAGGTGACGAGCAGGGTGGGGCCGCCGGGGACGTCGCGGAGCAGGGCGAGGTCGTCGGCGAGTGCGGGCAGCAGGTGCTCGGCGTTGTCCAGGACGAGCAGGAGCTCCCTGCCCGCGAGCTCGCCGGCGAGGGTGTCGCGCAGCGGCGTCCCCGGCTGCTCGGAGACGTCGAGTGCGTGCGCGATCGCCGGGAGGGCGTGGGCGGGGTCGCGCAGGGGGGCGAGCGAGACGAAGCGGGCGCCGTCGGCGAAGGAGGAGGCGCACTCGGCGGCGGCGTGCAGGGCGAGGCGGGTCTTGCCGGTGCCCCCGGGCCCGGTGAGGGTGATGAGGCGCGTCTCCGGCCGCAGCAGGAGCGCTTCGAGCTCTGCGAGCTCGCGGGCGCGTCCGACGAGCCTGGTCGCGGGACGGGGCAGCGACTCCGGCCAGGACTCGAGGCCGGAGGGCTCGGGGCGCGCGAGGGCGGAGGCGAGCTCCTCGGCGAAGGCGGAGCACGACTCTCTGGCGCTCGCCCGCGTCCTTGGCGAGCGCCGGCGCAGGACGGGGTCGAGGCGGGAGAGGCCGCGCTCTGCGAGCGAGGGCGGCTCTTCGCGCAGGTGCGCGTAGAGGAGCGCCGCCTCGTGCTCGCTGGGGAAGGGGGGATCCCCGGTCAGCAGGACGTAGGCGAGGCAGGCGAGCGCGTACAGGTCGGAGGCGGGAAGCGCGGGCTCTCCCCGGCAGCGCTCGGGGGCGAGGTAGGCGGCGGTGCCGCCGAGGAGGACGGGCTCGCCCGCGGAGGCGGCCTCGCCCGCGAGCCCGAAGTCGACCAGGTAGGCGTTGCCGGCCTCGTCCAGGAGCACGTTCTCGGGCTTGACGTCGCGGTGCAGGAGCAAGCGGGAGTGGGCGAGGTCGAGTGCGGAGGCGAGCTGGGAGAGGACGGAGGCAGCGCTCTGCCGGGGCGAGCGGGCCGGCGGAGGCGACGCGCTCGGCGAGCGATCCCCCCGGGAGCAGGCGCATGGCGACGTACAGCTCGCCCTCGCGCCTCCCCTCCCCGGTACACGGGGCACACGTGCGGGTGCTCGAGCGAGGCGGCGAGCTCGATCTCGGTCAGGAAGCGCTCGCGGAAGGACTCGTCGGCGGCGAGCTCGGGGGCGATCACCTTGAGCGCCAGCTCGCGCGCGAGCTCGGGGTCGTGCGCGCGGTAGACGACGCCCATGCCGCCGCGCGCGAGCACGGCCTCGACGCGGTAGCCGGCGAGGGTCTCCCCGACCAGGGAGTCGGACGCCATGGGCGCAGTCTCTCGCCCACCGGCAGGCGTGTCCAGGCTTCCGAGCGAGTGAGCCTCGAGCGGGCGTCTAGCGGCCGCGACGAATCTCTGCCTTCCACAGAGGCGGCCACGGGGTCGCTCGCTACAGAAGGAGCTCGACATGAAGGCCCGTCTCATCACCATGACCGCAACGCTCGCCATCCTCGCCTCTGCCTTCTCGCCCGTCGCGCTCGCGTGGGGGAAGAGGGTCTAGGCACTCGCGCCGCGAGGCGCCGATGCCTCCTCGGCGGCCCGCTTCGGCGGGCCGCTTCGCGTTCCGGCCCGATGCGGATGGTCTAGCCGCCGTCGAGTGGTCGTCTAGCGGCCCGCAGGAAGGTGCACTCACGCCACGACGGCGCCACCCCGAACGAAAGGAACGGACATGACCACGATCACCGACATCCACGTAGACCGCTTCGTCGAGCTCGACGAGCGCGAGTCGAACGGCATCCGCGTCACACTCGTGTTCGACCGCGAGACGCAGACCGCATCCGTCCTCGTCTGGGACGAGCGCACCGCCCAGTCGCTCGCGATCGAGATCGAAGAGGGCGACGACGTGTACGACATCTTCGACCACCCGTTCGCATACGCCGCGTTCCGCACCGTCGACGAGCAGCTGCCCGTCGCGCCGCACGCCCGCGACCTGTCTCTCGTCTAGCCGCGCGACACCCTGAGGACGCCTGCGTGGTCGCCGAGCTGCTCGGCATCGACCCGCAGGCGCCGCCCGAGGAGGAGCGCCTCCAGCTCCTCGACTGCGACGTAGTGCTCTTCCGGATCCCAGTGCGCCGCGAGCCGCTTCCTCGCCGCGTCCCGAGCGGCATGCGTCCTGGAAGCACACGTCGCCGACGATGCAAGATGCCGTCGCCGGCAAGCGAGTCGAGGACGGCCTCGAGCAGCCGGGCCTTGTGCCCGTCGTCGAACTCGTGCAGGACGTAGGACATCGCAGCGACGTCGCAGCCGGCGGTCTCGGCAGGCAGCGGAAGCTGGCTCAGGTCGTGCACGACCGGCTCCAGGCGCGGGGCGTCGACCACCGCCTGGCGGAGCATCGTTTCCGAGAAGTCCACGCCCACGACCGTCGCGTCCGGCAGGCGCTCGAGCAGCCTCCGCGTGAGCGTCCCCGTGCCGACGCCGAGCTCGAGAACGCGCAGCGGCGCACGCTCGGCGACGAGCTCGGTGACGCGATCGAGGACTCGCTCGTACCCCCCGAACGGGAACGCGTCGTCCGCCGCGGGGTCGTAGCCGGCCGCCCAGCGGTCGAAGAGCTCACGCCGGTGGCCCGCCTCAGGCAACGCCGGCGAGCAGGAACGCGCGCGACTCCTTGAGCATCTCGCGTGCGATCACGAGGCGCTGGATCTCGTTCGTGCCCTCGTAGATCTGCGTGATCTTGGCGTCGCGCATCATGCGCTCGACCGGGTACTCCTTGACGTAGCCGTACCCGCCGAGTACCTGCACGGCCTCGGTCGTGACCCACATCGCCGCGTCCGTGCAGGCGAGCTTCGCCATCGCCGAGGCCTTCGTGAGCTCGGAGTCGGCCGCGCCCTCGTCGACCATGCGGCCGAAGCGGTACAGGAGCCCGCGCGCCGCCTCGGTGCGCGTCTCCATGTCCGCGAGCTTCGCCGCGATGAGCTGGTGCTCGGCGATCGGCTTCCCCATCGTCTCGCGCGTTCGCGCGTACTCGAGCGCGTAGTCGGTCGCGCCCTGCGCGATGCCGAGGCCCTGCGCCGCGACCCCGGGCCGCGAGCGGTCGAGGATCCGCATCGCGATCTTGAAGCCCTCGCCCTCCTCCCCGAGGAGGTTGGCCGCAGGGATGCGCGCGTTCTCGAACACGAGCTCTCCCGTGGTCGAGCCGGCGATGCCCATCTTCGGCTCCAGCCTCGCCACCTCGAAGCCGGGTGTGTCGGACTCGACCACGAAGGCCGAGATGCCCGAGTGCCCCGCCTCGGGCTCGGTCTTCGCGAAGACCGTGTACAGGCTCGGCGACCTCCGCGTTCGTGATGAAGCGCTTCGAGCCGTCGAGGACGTACTCGTCGCCCTCGAGCCGCGCGGTCGTGCGCATCGCGGCCGAGTCGGAGCCGGAGCCCGCCTCGGTCAACGCGTAGGCGGCGAGCGTCTCCCCGGACGCGAGCTGCGGGAGGAAGCGCTCCCTCTGCGCCTCGCTGCCGGCGAGCTTGAGCCCGAGCGAGCCGAGCTCCTGCACGGCGAGGATGAGCCCGCTCGTCGCGCACACCTTCGAGACCTCCTCGATCGCGACGAGCGCGAGCAACGTCCCCGTTCCGGTGCCGCCGTGCTCGTCGTCGAAGAGGAGGCCGAAGATGCCGTGCTCGCGGAAGAGCTCGACGACGTCCCAGGGGAACTCGTGCGAGGCGTCGATCTCGGCGGCCCGCGGCGCGATCCGCTCGCGCGCGAGCGTGCGCACGAGCTCGCGGATCTCGAGCTGGTCGTCGCTCAGGGGCTCCCAGGGCACGGTCGAAGTCTAGGTGGCGCGGGTGACGTCACCGTAGGTGACTGTCACCCGCTTTCCTCGTCAACCGCTTCCTCCGAAGGTGACTGTCACTCGCTCTCCGGTGGCAGACGGCCTCGATGTTGTTGCCGTCGGGATCGAGCACGTACGCGGCGTAGTAGTCGGGCGCGTACTGCGCGCGGATCCCGGGAGCGCCGTTGTCGGTGCCGCCGGCCGCGAGCGCGGCCTCGTGGAAGCGGTCGACGCCAGCCCGGTCGGCGCAGCCGAAGGCGACGTGCGCGCCACCGACCGGGTCGCGCCTGCCGATCCCGAAGTCGAGCCCGTTCGCGTCGGCGAAGTAGGCGAGCACGTCCGGCTCCTCGTACACGACGCGGTAGCCGAGGAGCCCGAGCACCACGTCGTAGAACGCCTTCGCACGCGTCCAGTCGCCGATATTGACGGCGACGTGCTCGACGCTCACTGCGGCTCCTGGCAGACCGCCTCGATGTTGTTGCCGTCCGCGTCGTGGACGAATGCCGCGTAGTAGTCCGCGTGGTAGTGCGTGCGGAGGCCCGGCGCGCCGTTGTCCGTCGCTCCGGCCGCCATCGCGGCCGCATGGAAGGCGTCCACGGTCGCGTGGTCGGAGCACCTGAACGCGACGTGCGCGCTACCGACGGGATCTCGGCGGACGATCCCGAGCCCGCCCCCGTTCGGCTCGTTGAAGCCGACGAACTCCCCCATCTCGAAGAACAGCGCGTAGCCGAGCGGCTCGAGCGCCTTCGTGTAGAAGTCCTTGGCCGCCTGCAGGTCCGTGACGTTCACCGCGGTGTGGTCGATCACGGTCGTCCTCCTCTCCGAGCGGGATACAGTCGGCGCGAATGATCCTCGAGAACGGGATCGTCCGCACCATGGACTCGTCGCTGCCGGTCGCGCGGGCGCTCGCGCTCGCGGGAGACCGGGTCGCGGGCGGCGTCGGCACGCACGAGGCCGTGCTGCCGAGCCCCGACGTCGTGGACCTTCGCGGCCGCTGCGTCGTCCCGGGCTTCACCGACTCGCACGTGCACTTCCCGACCTGGTCGCTGGGAAAGCGCGACGTAGGGCTCGACGGCGTGACGACGCTCGGCGAGGCCCTCGAGCGCGTGCGTGCGCATCCACGACACGGGACGTGGATCCGTGGCTACGGCTGGCGCTCGGCCGAGTGGGACGAGCAGCCCACCGCCGCGGCGCTCGACGCCGTCACCGGCGAGACCCCTGCGCTCCTCTTCTCGAAGGACTACCACTCGGCCTGGCTCAACTCGGCGGCGCTCGCGCAGGCGGACGGCGACCTCCAGGTCGAGGGAGGCGTCGTCGAGCGCGACGAGCGGGGCGAGCCGACGGGGGTCCTGCGCGAGGAGTCCGCGTGGCAGTTCCGCGCGCGCTTCGGGATGCCGGCCGAGGACGAGCTCGTCGACGCGACGCGCGAAGGGCTGCGGATCGCCGCGAGCCGCGGCGTGACCGCGATCCACGACAAGGACGGCTGGCTCGGCGCGCAGCGGATCTTCCAGCGGGTCGCCGCGAGCGAAGGCCTCTCGCTCCGGGTCTGGCAGTCCGTGCCGTACGAGCGGCTACCGGAGCTCGAGGCGCTCGGGCTCCGGTCCGGGATCGGTGACGACTTCCACCGGATCGGATACCTGAAGGCGTTCATGGACGGGACGCTCGGGTCGCAGACGGCGTGGATGCTCGACGGCTCCGGGGTCGTGATCACGAGCGGCGAGGAGCTCGCGGAGATCGTGCGCCGTGCCGCCGCCGCGGGCTGGCCGGTCGGCGTGCACGCGATCGGCGACCGCGCGAACCGCGAGGCGCTCGACGCGTTCGAGTCGACGCGCGACGCCTGGGCGCCGCTCGGGCTGCGCCAGCGCATCGAGCACGCGCAGTGCCTGTCACCGGAGGACGTGGGCCGGTTCGCCGCGCTCGGCGTCGCCTGCTCCGTCCAGTTCTCGCACGCGCCCTCCGATCGCGACCTCGCCGAGCGCTTCTGGGGCGACCGCGTCGCCGGCGCCTACGCCTTTCGCTCGCTCTGGGACTCGGGCGCGCTCGTCGCGAACGGGTCCGACGCGCCGGTCGAGGAGCTCGACCCGCTCGCCGGCATCTGCGCGGGGGTGCTGCGAACGATCGACGAGCGTGACGCGTGGCACCCGGAGCAGGCCGTGACGGTCGAGGAGGCGCTGATCGCGACCACGGTCAACCCGGCCTGGCTCAGCGGTGACGAGCGACGGCGGGGAAAGCTCCTGCCCGGCTATCTCGCCGACCTCGTGGTGCTCTCGCGGGACCCGCTCGAGTGCCCGCCCGACGAGCTCGAGTCGGTCGAGGTCGTCGCGACGATGGTCGGCGGCCGCTGGACGCACAACCCGCCGCCCTGGGACTGATGCAGGACGAAGTCATCGGCCGCGAAGAGGGCCGGCGGCTCTTCGGCACCGACCCGGAGACCTACGACCGCGCGCGTCCGGGGCACGCCGAGCGCGTGTACGAGATCCTCGTCGAGCGCTGCCGGCTCGGGCCGGGTACGAGGGTCCTGGAGATCGGGCCGGGCACCGGGCAGGCAACCCGACGCCTCCTCGAGCTCGGCGCGGACCCGCTCGTCGCGATCGAGCCGAACGACGAGCTGGCGCGGTACCTCGCGCGCTCGGTCGGCGATCGCGTCGACATCCGCATGACCGCGCTCGAGGACGCGGACCTGCCCGAGTCGTCGTTCGACCTCGCCGCGGCGGCATCCTCATTCCACTGGATCGAAGAGGCGACCGGCCTCGCGACCATGCTTCGCGCACTGCGGCCGGGCGGGTGGGTCGCGCTCTGGTGGACCGGTTTCGGCGACCAGGAGCGGCCCGATCCCTATCGCGACGCGACGACCCGGCTACTGGACGGCATGCCGAGAAGCCCGGTCGGCAGCCACCGCGGCGGCCGGACGCCGACGGAGGCAGGCAGGGCGCGGTGGCTCTCGGCACTCGAGGCGGCCGGGTTCGCGGAAGTGTCCGACGAGCGGATCCCATGGAGCAGGACTTTCGACGCGAAGGGCATCCGCGACATCTTCTCCACGTTCTCGCCGCTCCTCGTCGTCGACGAGGAGCTACGGGCGAAGACGCTAGACGAGCTCGAGCGGATCGCACGCGAGGAGTTCGGCGATCGGGTCGAGAAGCCGATCGTGACCGCTCTCTACACCGCGCGCAAGCCCGCCTGAGCAACCCGGCCTACAATCCGATCGTGGCCAGTCGCACGATGCTCCCCGTCCACGCGGCCCCGACCTGCTCGGTCGCGGGCGCGGCCGAGATCGTCGGGCTCGAAGTGGACCGTCCTCATCGTCCACGACCTCTCCGAGGGGCCGCGGCGCTTCACCGAGCTCGAGCGCTCGTGCGCCGGGATCAGCCCGCGGACGCTCGCCGAGCGCCTCCGCTGGCTCGAGTCGGAGGACATCGTCGCCCGCCAGAGCTACCCGGAGTCGCCGCCACGCGTCGAGTACACGCTGACGGACAAGGGGCGCGCGCTCCTCCCCGTCGTGCACGAGATGCGCCGATTCGGCCACGAGTGGCTCGGCTGCGGCGTCCACGACGCCTGAGCGTTACTCGGTCAGGGCCTTCGAGAGGACGCGGTCGCGGAGCCGCGTGGGCAGGCGCTCGATCCACGCGCGTAGATGGGCGTCACGGCCGACGAGGTAGCGCGCCTTCGGCCGCTCGGCCGTGAGCGCGTGCTCGACGGCCTTCGCCACGAGGTCGGCGTCGGCTCCCGGGCCGCGTGAGAGCGCGACTTTCCGGAAGCTCGCGACCGCCGGGGCGTAGAGCTCGACGACGTCTGCGTCTGCCCGGGCCTGCAGGTCGCCCGGCGCGCTCCGCGCCCTTCTGCCAGATCGCCGTCGCGATGCTCGCCGGCTCGACGATCGAGACGTGCATCCCCCACGGGCGCAGCTCGACGCGCAGCGAGTCGGCGATCGCCTCGAGGGCGTGCTTCGACGCCGCATAGGGACCGAGGAACGGGAGCGCGCTCTTGCCGCCGATCGAGCCCATGAGGACGACGCGTCCTCTTGCCTGACGGAGCGCGGGCAGGAATGCCTGCGTCACCGCCACCTGCCCGACGACGTTCACCTCGAGCTGGTGCCGGAGCTCGTCGAGCGGGACGAGCTCGAGCGGCGCCGCGATCGCGATCCCGGCGTTGTCGACGAGGCCGTCGAGGCTCGGGCCGACCGCGTCCGCGGCTGCCTCGATCTGCGACGCTATCGGTGACGTCGAGCAGGAGCGGCTCCAGCCCGCGACCTCGAAACGCGGCGGCGTCCTCCTCGGTGCGCACCCCGCCGAAGACACTCCAGCCGCCCCGGGCCAGGCGCAGGCAGCAGGCGAGCCCGATGCCGGAGGACGCACCCGTGACGACGACCGTCTTCACGACGCCGATCGTCTCAGGTCCGACGCGTCAGTCGGCGAGGCCCTTCGAGCGCAGCTCCCCGAGGGCGCGCTCGGACTTCTCGAGCCCGTAGAGGCCCATGCCCTCGAGGACACGCTCGGTCTTCGAGAACTGGACGTCCCGGTAGTCCACGATCTGCCATCGGTTGCCCCACGGGTCGAGCAGGTCGTGGTTGCCGACCACGTGAGCTCCGGCCTCGCGCGCGCGCCGCACCGTCTCTCTCTGGTCGTCCACGACGAGGCCGAAGTGGCCGCCGGAGACGGGCTCGCGAACCGCTTCGATCGCCACGAACTGGTCGCCCAGGTCGACGAACGCCATGTTCCCGGACCGCCCCCGCAGCGCCACGCCGTCGAAAATCCGCTCGAAGAAGGCGATCGCCTCGTCCAGGTCGCCGACCTCGACCGCGACGTGGTTGATCCCGACGAGTCTCGCCATGTCCCGAGCGTATCGCTGTCCACATGCCCCCAGGGGCACTCCCGTGTCCCTGGAGACACGTTAGTGCGGATCCCGTCACGCATGTGTAGCGGCTCTGTGCCGATTCCGTGCCTTACGCCGTGTCGGTGCTTACGCCGGCTCGGCCCAGACGCCGGCGAGCTCGACGATCGTGGCGGCTGCGGCCGCCATGTCCTGCACGCTCGCCCACTCGCGCACCGAGTGGTACTCGTGCCCGCCCGTGAAGAGATTCGGGGTCGGCAGGCCGCGCGCCGAGAGCACCGCGCCGTCCGTCCCGCCACGCGTGATCGCAAGCCTGGGCTCGACGCCGGCGCGCCTGATCGCCTCGACGGCAGCTTCCACCACCCTGGGATTCCGGTCGATGTACGGGCGCATGTTGTGGTACGAGTCCCGCACCTCGACGTCGACGTGGGCGCGCGGCTCGCGCTCCCCGACGGCCTCCGCGAGCGAGCGGAGGAGCTCGACGTGCTCGGCGAGCCGGCCGTCGTCGTGGTCGCGTGCGATGAAGTCGACGATTGTCGCCTCCGCGTTCCCCGAGATCCGGCTGGGATGGACGTAGCCCTCGCGGTCCTCGGTCGTCTCCGGGGAGAGCCGGTCCTGCGGCAGCGAGGCGATCAGCTCGGCGCCGAGCTTGACCGCGTTGACGAGCTTTCCCTTCGCCGTGCCCGGGTGCACCGAGAGCCCGCGGATGGTCACGCGGATCGACTTCGCGGAGAACGTCTCCACCTCGAGGTCGCCGAGGCCCGAGCCGTCGAGCGTGTACGCGACGTCGGCGCCGTAGCGGTCGAGGTCGAAGTTTTCGGCTCCGCGCCCAACCTCTTCGTCGACCGTGAAGGCGACCCGGATCGGCACGCGCGTCCGTTCCGGATGACGTGCCAGGTACGCGACGGCCGCCATGATCTCGGCGATCCCCGCCTTGTCGTCGGCGCCGAGCAGCGTCGTCCCGTCGCTCGTCACGACGTCGTGCCCGGCGCGAGCCGCGAGCTCCGGCAGCTGCTCGGGATCGAGGACCTGCCTCGCGTCGCCGGGCAGAGCGATCGGCTCGCCGCCCCACGCCCGGTGGACGATCGGCGCGACGCCGCGACCGGTGACGTCGGGGGTCGTGTCGACGTGGGCGATGAGGCCGAGCACCGGTCCCGCGGCCGTTCCCGGGAGCGTCGCGAACACCGCGAACCCGTCCGTGAGCTCGACGTCCTCGAGCCCGATCGCGCGCAGCTCGTCGAGCAGCAGCCGGGAGAGGTCGAGCTGTTTCTCCGTGCTCGGGCGCTGCGGAGCGCGGTACGCGCCCTGGGTATCGACGCGGACGTAGCGGAGAAACCGCTCGAGGACGTCTTCCGCGAGCTCCTCGGCGAGCGCGCAGGCGAAGGCAGCTCTAGCCGAGCTCGCCAAGCCGCGTGAACACCTCGCGCATGGTCGCGACGCCGAGCTCGATCGCGTCCTCTGGCACGTTCTCGTTCGGCGCGTGCACGTTGCACTCGCTCTCGATCCCGAAGCCGGTCGCGAGCGTCGGCAGCCCCCTCGCGACCAGGCTCGCATAGATCGGCAGCGTGCCGCCGGAGCGCACGAGGTAGGGCCGTGCGCCTACGACCTGCTCGAACGCGTCGCTCGCCAGCGCGAGCGCCCTGGAGTCGGTCGGCGTGAGCGCCGGTCGCGCAGTGGTCCTGATCGTGACCTCCAGATCGGCGCCTTCGGGGAGCCCCTCCCGGAGAAGCCGCTCGAAGGCGGACTGGATCGCGACAGGGTCTTGCCCTGGCGCCAGTCGCATCGACACGTTCGCGCGAGCCTCGACGGGCAGGACCGTCTTGACGAGATCCGGCGACCCGGCGGCGATCCCGTTCACGTCCAGAGACGTGTCAGCGAACGTCCGCTCGTAGAACTCGTCCGCGGCGCCCTCCGCGATCGGTGCCGCGCCCTGCTGCGCGAGCTGCTCGGCTCCGGGCGGCAGCTCTGCCCAGGCAGCGAGCTCTTCGGCGGTGGGAGGTGTCGCTCCGACCCGCAGCTCGTCGCGGACGCGACCGTCGGCGCGGGGAAGGACGCCCGAGAGCGCTGACATCAGCGCGTGCGTGGCGTTCAGCGCAGCCGCACCGAACATGCCCGAGTGCATGTCCGTCTCGCCGGTGCGCACACGGAGATGCGCGTACACCATCCCGCGCACGCCGACCATGAATGCGGGACGACCGCGCCGGACCATCGCGCCGTCGAGGATCATCGCCACGTCGGCGCCGTCCTCGTCCGCGTCGACCCAGTGGACGATCGAGTCTCCCCCGATCTCCTCTTCCCCGTCGAACGCGAAGCGCACGTTGACGGGGAGACCGCCCTCCTCGGCCAGCTGCCGCGCGGCCTCGACGAGCAGAAAGAGGTTGCCCTTGTCGTCCGCGACGCCGCGCGCCCACAGCTTCCCGTCGCGATGCGTCAGCTCGAACGGCGGCGACTCCCACAGGTCGAGCGGGTCGGGCGGCTGGACGTCGAAGTGCGCGTAGCAGAGGACCGTCGGCGCAGTCTCGGGGCGCTCGGAGGCCGCGATGCCGCCGATGACGAGCGGGCGGCCGCCGTTCCACGGGACGACCTCGGCCGAGCCTGCCGTGCGGATGTGGTCGGCGACCCAGCGCGCCGCCGCGTCGATGTCGCCGGCGTGCGCTGCGTCCGCGCTGACGGACGGGATCGCGATCAGCTCGGCGAGCCGGTCACGGAGCTCCTCGGGAGACGGCGCCACGGGCGCGCAGTCTAGTGACGCTGGGCCGGGTCGAAGACCGGGTACGCACTCCGGGCGTCGACGCAGTCGGCGGCGAAACGCGCAACTCCGAGATCGCCTGTCCACAACGAGTAGCGGCCGTGCCCTCGCTCGGCGCGACGACGCTCGACCTGGCCGAGGGCGTGGACGGCGAAGCGGCGCGCACGATCGAGCCACACCTCGTCACCCGTGCGCTCGAACGTCTTGAGCAGCGCGTAGCCGTTCCCGGCGGTGCCGTGGCAGATGGAAGCGCCTTTCTCGGGACCGTGCGGCGCCGGCGCGCCAGCAGAGCTCCGCGGCGGCACAGCAGCAGCGTCCTCGTCGAGATAGGCGCCCCGCCGACACGATTACGCCGGGAGCACCGTGGCACCACTGAAGCCGGATGTCGCCGTTCGCCGACGCGAGCTCGGTGCGGTCGACCGGCGGCCAGTTCGCCAGGCCGTCGTCGACGACGGCCGTCCGCTCCGAGGATGCCGGCGGTCTCGCGCTCGAGCTGCGCGCGCCGGGCGTCGTCGAGGACCGGCGCCAAGAGCCTGGACGATCCCGACGAGCCCGTGGACCGGCCCGAGGTAGCGGAACTCCTGGCCGTGGAGCCGCTGGATCCAGAGACCGTCCTCGCGTCGCCGCGACCAGAGGGCGTCGGCGGTCTCGCGGCACGCGTCGCGCCAGCGCTCGTCACCGGTCCACGCGAGCATGAGGCGGGCTGCGATCAGCGTCCCCGGCGCTCCCCACATGACCTCCTCCGCCTCGTTCGCCAGGTTCGCGCGCACCCGCGCGTGGAGCTCGTCGGCGAGCTCCGCCGCCCGACCGAGCCGGTACGCGCAGAGGAGAATCCCGGCCTCGCCGGCGAGCAGCGACGACTCGCGCGGCTCCGGCAGGTCCATGGAGCTCGGGAGGTCGGGTCGAGCTCGATGCCGCTCGAGCGCACGAAGGGCCAGGTCGCCGAGATCGAGCCGCGATTCCGCATGGCCACGCTCGCGAAGGTCCCCGAGCGCCCACAGCACACCGGCGGCGCCGACGAAGACGTCTTTGAGCGGGCTCGTCGCCCGCCAGCGATCCCAGTCGTCCGCTCGCCAGAGCAGCTTCGGGCCGCGGAGGGCGCCGTCCGTGTCGGCGACGATCTCGCGTATCGCTGCGCAGACGCGCGCCGCGTCCCAGGCTTCGTCGGTGAGCGGCTCGAACGCGTCGGGCCGGTAGAGCACGTGGCGCTACGCGACGTCGCGGACGCGCTGGGCGTCGGCGAGCGCGCGGAGCTTCTTCAGCCCCTGGTGCTCGATCTGGCGGATGCGCTCGCGCGTGACGTTGAACGCGCGGCCCACCTCGTCGAGCGTCCGCGGCTGCTGGCCGTCGAGGCCGTAGCGGAGCTCGAGCACCTGCCGCTCGCGCTCCGAGAGCGCGCTCAGGATCGAGCGCAGCGTCTCGCGCTGGAGCGCGGTCTCCGCGAGCTCGTCCGGAAGCGGGGTCGACTCGTCGGCGAGGAAGTGCCCGAACTCGGACTCGTCGTCGTCGCCGACCGGCTTCTCGAGCGAGACGGGCGTCTGCGCGCTCCGCCGGATGTGCTCGACCTCGTCGATCGACATGTCGAGCTCGCGCGCGATCTCCTCGATCGTCGGCTCGCGGCCGCGCTCGGCCCGCAGCTTCCGCTCCGCGCGCAGGATCCGGTTGAGCTTCTCCACCACGTGGACGGGCATGCGGATCGTGCGGCCCTTGTCGGCGATCGCGCGCGCGACCGCCTGGCGGATCCACCACGTCGCGTAGGTCGAGAACTTGAAGCCCTTGCGGTAGTCGAACTTCTCGGCGGCGCGCACGAGCCCGATCGTCCCCTCCTGGATCAGGTCGAGGAACGGAAGGCCCTGGTTGCGGTAGCGCTTGGCGATCGAGACGACGAGACGGAGGTTCGCCTCGACCATGGACTGCTTCGCGCCGTGGTCGCCGCGCTCGATCCGCTTCGCGAGCTCGACCTCCTGCGCGGCGGTGAGGAGCGGCACCTTGCCGATGTCCTTGAGGAAGAGCTGGAGCGAGTCCGTCGTGATCTCGGCCTCGGGCTCGACCGTGAGCTCCTCGGCCTCCTCGGCGCCTGCCGCGACGACGGCGATCTGCGCCTCGTCGAGCGCGGCGTAGAACTCGTCCAGTTGGCTCGGCTCGAGCTCGAGCTCGTCGAGGGCGAGGGCCACCTCGTCGGCGTCGAGCTGGCCGGTCTGGGCGCCGCTCTCGAGCAGGCGCTGGGCCTCGTCGGTCGCGAGAACGTCCTCGATCCGCGGTCGAGTGGTCGTGCCCTGCGTTTCACCTGCGGCCAGACCGCCCCCCTTCCTCGTGGCGGTCACACCGTAGTCACAGAGGCGGCGGTCGTCAAAGAACGGGGATCATGATCGCGCATGCCTGATCGTCTCGAGGTAGCGCTCCGCCTCGCGGGCGAGCGCGGAGCCGGGCTGCGTGCGCGAGGCGAGGCGGAACTGGCGCTCGGCCTCGTCGATGCGGCCGGTCCAGAGAAGGAGCACGCCGAGGTGGAACCGGACGGTCGGCTCCTGCGGGAAGCGGCGCGTGAGCGGGCCGAGGCGGCCGAATGCGGTCGCCGGACGCTCCTTGTCGAAAGCGCCGACCGCACCCGCGACCTGCGCCTCGACGTCGGCCGGAGCGCATGCGGGCAGCACGGTCGAACGCCTTCGCGGCGGAGACCGGACGGCCGACCCGCTGGAGCCCGACACCGTAGAGCAGGGCGTCGCGGACGTCGCCGCGCTCGGCGCGGCGTCGAAGTGCGTCGAGTTGCCGCGCGGGCGAAAGCTTCGTCACCGCGGCCGGCGCCGTGAACGACGGGAGGAACGCGGGAAGCCCGCGCGGCAGCTTCGGGAAGAGGAGGTTGCCGGCGAGCGACCGCGTACGGCGTGTCCGGCTCCGCCTCGATTGCAGCCCGCCAGGCCTCGACGGGGTCGCCGCTGTTCGCCCAGAGCCGCGCGAGCCCGAGGTGGAGCTGCACCATCGCGTTGTCCGGGTAGAGCTTCACGAGCTGCTCCATGCGGTCGAAGGTGCCCTCGGGCCAGGTCGCGAACGCCCCGCCGACGCGCGCTTCGAGCGAGTCGTGGCGCGCGAACAGCTCGGTCGCGGCCGCCGCGTTGCCCTCGTGGTACAGCGACGCCGCGCGGGCGAGGTCGCGCGCCTCGGCGTCGGCGCGGAACCCGAGCGCGAACGAGAGCGGCGGGCGTCCCTCGCGAGGCTCCGGCTTCCCCGCGCTCGTGGTCGCGGAGTCGCCGTCCCCCGAGAGCACGGAGACCCCGACGACTGCCGCCGCGGCGAGCGCGGCGAGGCCGACGAGGAGCAGCATGCGACGCCGCGCGTTCACGCCGCGACGATAGCCGCGACCTCGAAGCTATAGTTCGGAAAGTAATGGCCGGGTACCGCGAGCTGCTCGCACAGGTGAAGACGGAGATCGAGGAGATCTCGACGATCGAGGCGCAGGAGCGCCTCGTCTCGTCGGACGGATCGATCTTCGTCGACGTGCGCGAGCCGGACGAGTGGGACGAGGGCCACATCCCCGGCGCCGTCTACACCGGTCGCGGCCGACTCGAGCAGCGGATCGAAGGGCTCGTGCCGGACAAGAGCCGCGCGCTCGTCGTCTACTGCTCCGCCGGGTCGCGCTCGGCGTTCGCCGCGAAGACGCTCGAGGAGCTCGGGTACCTGAACGTCGTCAACCTTGCCGGAGGCTTCTCGGACTGGAAGCGGAACGGGTTCGAGATCACGATCCCGCGCGCCCTCTCGCCCGAGCAGCGCGCGCGTTACAGCCGGCATCTCCTCATCCCCGAGGTCGGCGAGGAGGGGCAGCAGCGCCTGCTCGACGCGCGCGTGCTGCTCGTAGGCGCGGGCGGGCTCGGCTCACCGGCTTCCCTGTACCTCGCGGCAGCGGGCGTGGGCACGCTCGGAATCGTCGACGCCGATGTCGTCGACGAGTCGAACCTCCAGCGCCAGATCGTCCATGCCACCGACCGCCTCGGCGAGCCGAAGGTGCTCTCCGCGAAGCGCACCATCGAGGCGCTCAACCCCGACGTGAAGGTCGTGCCGTTCGAGGAGAGGCTGACCTCGGACAACGTCGAGCGGATCCTCGGCGAGGGCTGGGACGTGATCGTGGACGGCGCCGACAACTTCCCGACGCGCTACCTCGTCAACGACGCCTCGGTCTGGCACGACATCCCGGTCGTGCACGGCTCGATCTACCGCTTCGAGGGCCAGGTCACGGTCTTCGCACCCGGCACCGGCCCATGCTACCGCTGCCTCTTCCCGCAGCCTCCGCCGCCCGAGCTGGCGCCGAGCTGCGCAGAAGGCGGCGTCCTCGGCGTCCTCCCCGGGATCATCGGCTCGATCCAGGCGAACGAGGCGCTCAAGCTGATCCTCGAGCGCGGCGACTCGCTCGCGGGACGGCTGCTCCTCTTCGACGCCCTCGGCACGACGCTCGACGAGGTGAGCGTCCGCCGCGATCCGGGCTGCCCGGTGTGCGGCGACTCGCCGACGATCACCGAGTACGTCGACTACGTCGAGTTCTGCAACGCGCCGATCCGGATCTGATGGCCGCCGTCCGCATCCCGCCCACCCTGCGCGCCGAGGTCGGCGGGCTGCGCGAGCTCGAGGCGCGCGGCGAGACCGTCGGTGACGTCATCGACGACCTCGTCGAGCGCTACCCGCCCCTCGCGCCGCAGCTCCTGCACGAGGGCGAGCTCGCGTCGTTCGTCAACGTCTACCTCGGCGGCGAGGACATCCGCACGCTCGACGGCCTCGATACGCCCGTCTCCGACGGCGAGAGCATCATCCTCCTCCCGGCCATGGCCGGTGGGAACCTCTAGCACGCACGCAGCGTCGCTTCTCGACCTCGTCGGGTCGACGCCGCTCGTCGAGCTTCCACGCGTCTCCCCGAAGCCGGCGGTTCGGCTCTTCGCGAAGCTCGAGGCCCAGAACCCGACCGGGTCGATCAAGGACCGGGTCGCGAAGGCGATGATCGACGCGGCGGAGGCGTCCGGCGAGCTCGAGCCAGGGCGGCGCCTGCTCGAGCCGACGAGCGGGAACACCGGGATCTCGCTCGCCCTCGTCGCCAAGCTTCGCGGCTACCCGCTCACCTGCGTCATGCCCGCGAACGTGACCGAGGAGCGGCGTCGGCTCCTCCGCCTGTACGGCGCGGACATCGTCGATTCGCCTCCCGAGCAGGGCTCGAACGGCGCAGTTCGGCTCGCGCTCGAGCTCGCGGAGGCCGACCCGTCCGTCTTCATGCCGTTCCAGTACGCCAACGAGGCGAACCCGCGCGCGCACTACGAGGGGACGGGCGCGGAGATCGCCGAGGCGCTCGACCGCCTCGACGTCCTCGTCGCGGGCCTGGGGACGGGCGGGACGCTCATGGGCGCCGGAGCGCGGCTGCGCGAGTCGTTCCCGGACCTCGTCGTCGCAGCCGCCGAGCCGCTCCCCGGCGACGAGGTGATGGGCCTGCGCTCGCTCGCCGACGGCTACGTCCCGCCGATCCTCGACGTGTCGAAGCTCGACCGGAAGCTCCTCGTCACGAACGAGGAGTCGCTCGCCGGGCTCAGGCTGCTGCTCGAGAGCGAGGGCGTGTTCGGCGGTGTCTCGTCCGGCGCCGTGATCCACGCGGCGCGACGCGTCGCCGACGAGCTCGACGAGGGCGTCGTCGTCTGCGTCCTCGCGGACGGCGGCTGGAAGTACCTCTCGGCCGGGTTCTGGGACGCGCAGGACGTCGACGAGGCGATGGGGCGCTCGGTGTGGTGGTAGTCCCGGAGGCGCTCGCCCGCGAGCTCGCCGAGCATGCGCAGCGGGAGGCGCCGAACGAGGCGTGCGGGCTCGTCGTCCTCGAGGACGGAGTGGCTACCCGCTACGTCCCGGGGAGGAACGCCGCCGCCTCGCCGTACCGCTTCGAGCTCGACGTCGACCCCGAGACCTGGTTCCTCGAGGACGAGGGCTACGAGCTGGCCGTGTTCCACTCGCACATCTCTTCGCCGCCGCGGCCCTCGCGAACGGATGTCGAGAACATCGGGCTCTGGGCCGGCAGGCCCTACCTCATCCACACCCTTCGCACGGGTGAGCTCGCCGCCTGGCGGATCGCGGACGGTGCGATCGAGCCGCTCGAGCTGACGACCCGACCGGCCGGCCGCTAGCCGGGAACCTCGAAGCTCCCGTTCATCTGGCTCGCGTGCGGGTCGCACACGAACGTGTACGTCCCGGGCTCGAGCGTGACGTTGAACGACTCCAGCCCCTGGTCGGGGACGGACGTCGAGACGTCGACGCCTGGGCCGGTCAGGTGGAAGTTGTGCGCGCCCGACTGATCCTGGATCTCGAGCAGCTGGTCGCCGGCCGCGAAGGTCGTCACCGGCACGCCGTCCGCGGTCAGGGTGATGTCGAACCCGGGCCCGACGCTGCCCTGGAGGATGGCCGAGCTCGTCGGCCCGGTGCTCGTCTCGGTCGTCGTCTCCGTGTCGGTCGCGGCTTCGTCGTCGTCCCCGCCGCACCCGGCGGCCACGAGCGCGACTGTGACGAGCGCGATTCCGAGCAGCAGTCCGAGCCTTCTCATCGAGCACCTCCCTCGTCGGTTCGCTTCGAAGATACGCGACGCGGCCCGGTTCGGTTTCTCGATACTGCCGGTCGTGGACGTGGCGGAGATCGCACCAGGCCTGTGGCGGTGGACGGCGTTCCACGAGGAGTGGGGCGAGCAGGTCGGCTCGGCGTACTGCGAGACCGCCGACGGCGTGGTGGTCGTCGACCCGCTCGTGCCCGCAGACGAGAGCGAGCGGTTCTGGGCTGCGCTCGACCGCGACGTCGAGCGAGCCGCGGGCGCCGTCCACGTGCTCGTGACCGTCTTCTGGCACGCGCGCAGCGCGAGAGCGGTCGCCGAGAGATACGCCGCCCGCGTGTGGGCGCCCGGTCGCGGTCGCGCAGCGATCGCACGCCGCGCCGGCGAGGTCACCGACACGTTCAAGCCCGGAGCGGAGCTCGTTGGCGGCGTCCTCGGCCTCCCGACCGCACGCGCCGCCGAGGTCGTCTTCTGGATCCCCGAGCACCGGACGCTCGTCCCCGGCGACGTCCTCCTCGGCGCAGATGGCGGCGGCCTGCGGCTGTGCCCGGACTCGTGGCTCCCCGAGGCGACCGACCACGCCAAGCTCGTTGCGTCGCTCCGGCCGCTCCTCGATCTGCCCGTCGAGCGCGTCCTCGTCTCTCACGGCGACCCGGTCCTCGAGGACGGGCACGCCGCACTGAGTGCCGTGCTCGGCACGTCGTAGACTCTCGCCCGCCGTGCTCTGGGCCTGGATCCTCGTCGGCGTCGTCGTCCTCCTGGGCGTTCTGCTCGTGCTCGGCTACAACCGGCTCGTCCGGCTGCGGAACGAGGTCGACACGGGCTGGGCGAACATCGACGTGCAGCTCCAGCGCCGCGCCGACCTGATCCCGAACCTCGTCGAGTCGGTGCGCGCGTACGCCGCGCACGAGCGCGGCGTGTTCGAGGAGGTGACGCGCGCGCGAGCCGCGCTCCAGCAGGCGTCGTCGCCGGGCGCGGCGGCCGAGGCGAACGAGGGGCTCACGGGCGCGCTCGGCCGGCTCTTCGCCGTCGCCGAGGCGTACCCGGAGCTGAAGGCGTCGGAGAGCTTCCTGCGGCTCCAGGACGACCTCACCGACACCGAGGACAAGATCAGCGCGGCGCGCCGCTACTACAACGCGACGGTGATGCACTACAACACCGCCGTCCAGAGCTTCCCGTGGCTCGTCTTCGCGGGGTCGCTCGGGTTCCGCGCGCGGGAGTTCTTCTCGGCCGAGGGCGACACCGCCGTGCCCGAGGTGTCCTTCTCGAGCTCGTGACGCTCCAGCAGCAGATCCGCTCGAACCGGCTCCGGAGCGGAATCGTCGTCGCGGGGTTCGCGCTGCTCCTGCTCCTGCTCGCCGGCCTCGTCGGGCTCGCTCTCGACCTCTCGCTCGGCGTCGTCGCCCTCGCGGCCGCGCTCGTCTACGGGATCTTCGCCATGGTCAGGTCGCGGAGCATGGTCGCCGGGATGACCGGAGCCCACGAGGTCGACCCGCGCCGGCTCGTCCCGCTGCGCCGGCTCGTCGAGAACGTCTCGATCGCGGCCGGCCTGCCGGCGACGCCCGAGCTCCGCATCGTCGAGGACGCGTCGCCGAACGCATTCGCAGCCGGGTTGCGCCGGGAGTCGAGCTACGTCGGCGTGACGACGGGGATGCTGCGCACGATGCCGCAGCGGGAGCTCGAGGCCGTGATCGCGCACGAGGTGGCGCACATCCGGAACCGCGACACGTACCTGATGACGATGGCCGTGGTCTTCGCCGGTGTCATCGCGCTCATCGCCGACATCGGACTGCGCAGCCTCGCCTACGGCGGCCGCAGCAGGGGCGGCAACGCACTCGTCGCGATCCTCGCGCTCGTGGGGTTCATCCTCGCGCCGTACGCGGCGTTCATGCTCCGCCTCAGCCTCTCGCGCCGTCGCGAGCTCCTCGCGGACGCGAGCGCGGCGGAGATCCTCAACGACCCGGAGGCGATGGCGCTCGCGCTCCGCCGGCTCGAGCTCGACCCGACGGTCGTCCGCTATTCCGGCGCCTCGACGGCTCACCTGTGGGTCGAGAGCCCCACCGACCGCGTCGAGTCGACGCGGGGCGGAGTGCTCGAGTTCGCGAGCTGGTTCGACACGCACCCGCCCCTGAAGACGCGGATCGCGGCGCTCGAGGAGGTCGGCGGCTTCAAGCTCCCAGACCGGCTCCCGTCCGAAGCCCCGTTCGCAACCGAGCTGGGACTGGCGTAGCCTGCGACCCCTCATGACAGGAAGACCGCGGAAGCGAGTCGCCACCACGTGTTCCGTGCGCACGAATCATGCGCTGGCGCATTCCGTTCCTGCGCACAATGCAGCTATTCAGAAAGTCTCTCCAGCAGCCGAAAAGGTCGGATAATGGGCGTCGCCGTGAAAAGGCTCCGCATCGGCCGCCGGCGCGAGCGCGAAGTCGTGAAGTCGCCGATCGAGCTCGCGCTCGCCCCAGCCCTCGCCGAGGAGCGCTGGAGCGTGCCGCAGCGCTTCAACTTCACGCGCGACGTGATGGAGCCGTTGGCGCTCGACCCGAAGCGGCGAGCGCTCACCTATCTCAGCCGGGACGGCATCATCGAGCCGAAGAGCTTCATCGAGCTCGCGGACAACGCCGACCGCTGGGCGACCATGCTGCGCGAGCGAGACGTGCAACCCGGAGACCGCGTCGTGCTCCTGCTGGGTACGAACGCGGAATGGCTCGAGCTGCTCCTCGCGTGCATCAAGATCGGCGCGGTCGCGACCCCGTGCTCGCCCCACCTCCCCGTCGAGGCGCTCGATGCCCGCATCGCCGCCGCGGGCCCGGCGCTCGTGGTCGCCACGCCGGCGTCCGAGCGCGACCTCGGAGGCCTGACGTACACGCCCGAGGTCCACTACGCGGCCGAGGACGACCGCCGGAAGTCCTCGGACACGCTCGACGACGTCCCGACCGAGGACACGGCGGCGAGCGATCTCGCCCTGCTCGTCTGGTCGTCGGGGACGGCGACGAGCCCGAAGCCGATCGCACACACGCACGGAGCGACGTTCGCGGCACGGATCGCCGCCGAGACCTGGCTCGACGCCGCCGCGGGCGACGCGGTCTGGTGCACCACGGACGCCGGCGCGGCGCAGTCGTTGTGGAGCGTCTTCGGCACGTGGGCCCGGCGCGCGGAGGTGCTCCTCCAGGACGGGCAGCTCGAGCCCCTCGAGCGGCTCGACCTCATCCACCGGCTGGGCGCGACGATCCTCTGCCAGACCCCCGCGGACTACCGGGCGCTCGCCGAGCTTCGTGAGCTCCCCCGCTTCCGCACGGCCCGCCTGCGCCGCCTGGTCTCGGTGGGCGACGCACTCGACCCGGACGTCGTCGCCGTGTTCGAGGAGGCCTGGGGTCTCACGATCCATGACGCGCTATGCCCAGGCCGAGACCGGCGTGGTGGTCGCCAACGGCGCCGAAGCCGGCTTCAAGCACGGGTCGATCGGCCTGCCGCTCCCGGGCCAGCAGGTCGCGATCGTCGACGCGCAGGGGAACGAGCTCCCGCCCGGCTCCGTCGGTGACCTCGCCCTGCGGGGCCGCCCGCCGACGCTCTTCGCCGGGTACTGGGAGTCTCCGGAGGAGACCAAGGCCGCCTTCCGCGGCGACTGGTACGTGACGGGCGACGTCGCCTCCGTCGACGACGACGGCTTCTACTGGCTCGTCGGCCGCTCCGAGGATCTCATCTCCGGACGCGGCAAGACCTTCGGGCCTGCCGAGGTGGAGCGCTCGCTTCGGGGTCACGAGGCCGTCGCGGCGAGCGTTGCCGTCGGCGTCCGCGACCTCGAGCGCGGCGGTCACTTCGTGCGCGCATACGTCGTCGTGCAAGCCGGCGTCGAGAGCTCCGAGCAGCTCGAGGCCGAGCTCCGACACTTCGTGGCCGAGACGCTTCCTGCCGAGGAGGTTCCGCGCGAGATCGAGTTCGTCGACGAGCTCCCGACGTCCGCGAGCGGCGCCGTCAGACGGCAGTCGCTCCGCGAGCGGCCGGTCGCGGGCCGACCGCTGTGGGACCTCCCGCCGACGTCGCAGGCGGAGCCCGCCGTCGCCGCAGTCGCGCCCGTCGTCGGCCTCCAGCCCTTCCCGGACGAGCCTCCCGCACCACCGGAGCCCGAGCTCCCGGCGTACGTGTTCCCGCCCGAGCCCGTGGCAGAGGTAGTCGAGGACGTCGTCGACGCACCGGAGCCGGAGATCGTCGTCGAGCCGGTCGCCTACCTGCCCGAGCCGGCCGTCGAGCCGGAGCCGCTCGACATCCCGCAGTACGTCGTCGACCTGACCGAGGAGGCCGAGGCGCCGGCCTTCGTCGAGGCGGCACCGGCGATCGAGCCGGACGCGTACGTCGAGCCCGAGCCGATCGAGCCGGTCGCGGCCGAGCGGGCCGCGCCCGAGCCGGAGGCGCTCATCGAGCCGCAGCCGGAGCCGGAACCTGCGCCCATCCCGGAGGCGCTCGTCGAGCCGCCGCCCGTACAGCCGGAGCAGGGAGCCGCTCGCCGAGCCGGAGGCCGTCGTGAGCCGGAGCGGAGGCGCTCGTCGAGGTCGAGCCGGTGCAGCCGGAGACGGTGCAACAGAGCCGGAGCCCGAGCTCGAGGTCCTGCCCGAGTACGTCGTCGACCCGTCTTCCATCTCCGAGCCGACCGCCTTCGTGCCCGAGCCGGAGCCGCTGCAGCCGATCGACGCTCAGCCGCTGCCCGAGTACGTCGTCGACCCGACCACTGTGCCGGAGCCCGTCGCGTACGTGCCCGAGCCCGAGGAGGATCCCCGAGGAGGATCCCGGCCCGCTCCCGGCGTACGTCGTCGACCCGGAGATCGCTCCGGTCGAGCCCGTCGCGCTCGTGCCCCCGCCCGAGACCACGCCGGTCGAGGAGGTGGAGGAGGAGGCCGACCTCGGGCCGCTTCCCGCGTACATCGTCGATCCCGACCGCCCCTTCGATCCGACGGCCGACGGATCCAGCTCCGGTTCGCCGTCGGACTCCCCTTCTCCGTTCGCCGAGCTCGGGATCCGCCCGGCAGTGTTCCCCGTCCCCGAGACCTCGAGCGACACGCGTGAGGACAGTGAGAGCGAGTCGCGCCGCCCTCGGCGTACCAGGCCGCAGCAGCCCGAGAAGCGCAGCAGCCCGTCGGCCGGCGAGCCCGGCGACGAGGCCGAGGAGGTCGGGTGGATGCACGGGCTCTCGAACCGCCTCAGCGCGTACAGCCTGTCCGGAGAGGACGAGGGCATGGTCGAGGGTACGACCGAGCCCTTCGAGGACGACGCGCCGACGGACGACGACGACGCCTGAGCCGCACGCCCGCGCACGATAGCGTCAGCCTCGTGGCCGACCAGGAGACCGTGAGCCTGCTCCGCTGGCTCCGCCGTCAGCTACGCGAGCCGACGCCGCTCCGCGAGCGACTCGAGGCCGCAGTCGCGAACGACGACCCGGCCGAGGCGCGCCGGATCGTCGAGCGCGTCCCGTTCACCGACGCACAGCATCGCCATGTCGACGGCCTCCTCGCGGCCTGGGAGGACGCGCGTGAGCAACACGGCTAGAAACGCCGCGGTCGTACGAGAGATCTTCGACGCGTTCGCCCGCAACGAGGGGTTCGCGCTGCGCGGCCGGTTCGCGGAGAACGCCGTGTGGACGGTTCCCGGACAGGGCGTCATGGCCGGCGTCTACGACGGTCGCGAGGCGATCTTCCGCTTCCTCGCCCGGCTCCCGAAGGAGACGGGCGGCACGTACGACTCGGAGCTCGTCGACGTCCTCGCGAGCGACGACCGCGCCGCGGCCCTCTACCGGGCGCGCGGGACCCGGCACGGACGCACGCTCGAGCTCGATCAGGTCCTCCTGTTCGAGTTCGACGACGACCTCGTCACGAGCGTCCTCGCGCTGCCGAGCGACCCTGCGGCGTTCGAGGCCTTCTGGGGCCCGTAGTCTCCGCGCGATGAGCGAGCTCCGCTTCGCCGACGGCCTGCGCTCCCGGATCGAGATCCCGTCCGTGGAGGGCCCACGCGTGCTCGAGGCCGTGCTCGACGAGGCAGCCCGCCGGGACGTCCCGGTCCGCCGCGTGTCCCAGGGCAGCGGCGTGATGATGCTGACCGACGGCGAGCTGGACGAGATGGCGACGATCGGAGCAGCGAGCGGCGTCGAGGTGTCGCTCTTCATCGGCCCGCGCGGCGCCTGGGACACGGGCGGCCAGTCGTTCGCGACGACGGCGGTCGGAGGGGTCGCGCGGGGAGAGGCGGGGCTCGAGGCCTGTGTCGCCGAGGTGCGGCGCGGGGTCGCGCACGGCATCCGCTCGTTCCTCGTCGCC
This sequence comes from uncultured Actinomycetes bacterium, assembly GCA_963770595.1. GTDB lineage: Bacteria > Actinomycetota > Thermoleophilia > Gaiellales > Gaiellaceae > GMQP-bins7. The sequence continues at coordinate 906,552 of CAVYQG010000001.1, forward strand.
GATCTCGGCGTGCTCGCGACGCTCGGACGCCTGAAGCGCGACGGCGAGCTGCCGGCGTCGCTCGTGCTCAAGACGTCCGTGCTCCTGCCGTGCGCCAACGCCGACACTGCTCGAGCACTCGAGGAGATCGGCGCGACGACGATCAACACCTCGACCGACCTCACCGCGGCCGAGCTCGGCGAGCTCCGCGCCGCGTGCTCGGCGCCCCTCGACGTCTACGTCGAGGCGCCCGACGACCAGGGTGGCTTCGTCCGGTTCTACGAGGTGCCGGACCTGATCCGAGCCGCGACGCCGATGTACGTGAAGCTCGGCCTGCGGAACGCGCCCAACATCTACCCCTCCGGCCTGCACCTCGAGGACATGGCCGTGAAGCTCGGGCGAGAGCGTGTCCGGCGCGCCGAGCTCGTGCTGCGGCTGCTCCGCGAGCGAGCGCCCGACCTCGTCGAGGGGCGGGGTGACGAGCACCCGGCGGATCTCGGGATCCCCGAGCCGTGAGAGAGCGCTTCGCAGCGATCTACACCGCAGCGCTCGCGGACATCCTCGACGCGCGCGGGCTGCACGACCAGACACTGCCGCCGTCGATCCGCGCGCTCGAGCCGGGGATGCGCCTCGCCGGGCCGGCGTACACGGTCAAGGGCGGCGCCGCGGAGCGCACGGACTACGACGCGGCCCTCCGCAAGGTGCTCGCGATGCTCGGGGACGTGGGCTCGGGCCAGGTGGCCGTCTACGCGTGCGAGCAGGACGTCTCGGCGCACCTCGGCGAGCTCTCGGTCACCTCGCTCAAGGCGCGCGGCGTCGCCGGCTGCGTTCTCGACGGCGGCAGCCGGGACGTGCGCTTCATCGCGGAGGAGGCGTTCCCGGTCTTCTGCCGGTACGTCACGCCCGAGGACTCGACCTGGCGCTGGGAGCTCGAGGCGACGCAGGTGCCGGTGACGATCGGGCGCGTCACGATCGAGCCGGGCGACTGGGTCGTCGGCGACGAGGACGGCGTCGTCGTGGTGCCACAGGGGATCGCGGAGAGCGTGCTGACCTCGGCGGAGGAGAAGGCCGCGACGGAGAGTGAGATCCGCGCGGCCGTGCGCGACGGCATGACGCCGCTCGAGGCGTACGAGCGGTACGGCACCTTCTGACCACGTGCCGTCGGTGGAGGTGCGAGATCGGCCGCGCATGCGGCCGCTTCAGGGGTCTTCGCGGGCCGAGATCCGCGCTAGCGGATCGGGGTCGGCGCCGGAGTGACGGGTCCGGCCGCGCATGCGGCCGCTTCAGGGGTCTTCGCGAGCCGGGATCCGCGCTAGCGGATCAGGGTCGGCGCCGGAGTGACGGGTCCGGCCGCGCATGCGGCCGCTTAGGGGTCTTCGCGGGCCGAGATCCGCGCTAGCGGATCACGGCCCTGCGGACAGAACAGGATTCCACACAGGTGACGAGTCGTTGTTCGACGCGTCGGTCAGCTTCGTCGCGTCTCCGCCGCCGAGCTCCACGGTGAAGATCGAGCCTCCCTCGGCGAACGCGATCGTGCTCCCGTCGGGCGACCACGACGGCTCGAACATGTCCGTCGCGGTGGGCGTGACGCTCGCGAGGCCGTCGCCGTCGATGCCGATCGTGAAGATCTCGAAGACCTCGTCCTCGGAGTTGCTCGAGAACGCGATGCGGCGGGAGTCGGGCGACCAGGCGGGCGTATGCGTCGTCGCCCCGAGCTTCGTCACCGCGCGACGCCCCGAGCCGTCGGGCTGCATGAGCCAGACCTCCTTCACGGTCGTTCCCGGGGTCCGCCGAACGTAGGCGATGGACCTCCCGTCGGGAGACCAGGCCGGCTCGACCTCCTCCGCGAGCGGGTCGGAGACGAGCCTCGGATTCGAGCCGTCCGCGTTCATGACGTGGATGTCTCCGGTCCCCCTGCGGGCGAACGCGATCGTGCTCCCGTCGGGCGACCAGGTCGGGTGGCTGTCGTTGTGCCTGGTCGACGTGAGCCGCTGCGTGCCGGTGCCGTCCGCGTTCATGACGTAGATGTCGAGGGATCCCTCGCGCGCGCTCGCAAACGCGATGCGCGTCCCGTCAGGCGACCAGGCAGGGTCGATCTGGAACACGACGCCCGCGGCGGTCGACACGTCGCCCTTCTCCTCGGTCAGCCGCTGCTCGCCGTTCCCGGCCGCGTCAATGACGAAGACGGCGTAGTCGCCGTCACGCGTCGAGACGAACGCGAGCTCGGGCCGTGCGTCGTCGTCGGGGCCAGCGCAGCCGGCGGCGACGAGCACGAGCACCAGCGCGAGGAGCCACGCGGCTCCCCGCGTCCCTGCCGACGGGTGGGCCAACTAGGCCGACCTCTGGGCGACGGGCTCGACGCCGAGGAACCTGCGCTGCATCTCGCTGTCGCGGTCGAGCTCGGCCGCGGTCGTCTCGAGGGCGATCTCGCCCCCGACCATCACGAGCTGGCGGTCCGCGAGCGACGTCGCGACGTCGAGCTTCTGCTCGATGAGGAGAAGCGCGAGGCCCTCCTGCTCGAGCGCCTTGAAGGTCTCGATCATGACCTCGACGATCGTCGGGGCGAGGCCCTCGGACGGCTCGTCCATGATCAGGAGCTTCGGGTTGCCGAGCAGCGCCCTGCCGATCGCGAGCATCTGCTGCTCGCCGCCGGACAGCTCCGCGCCGCCGTTCTCTCTTGCGCTCGGCGAGGCGCGGGAACAGCTCGTAGACGCGCTGGACGGTCCACTCGCCCTTGCCGTTGCGACCGGCGATCTTGAGATGCTCGTCGACGGAGAGCGACGGGAAGAGCCGACGCCCTTGCGGCACGTACCCGATCCCCGCGCGAGCGATCTTGTGCGACGGCTTGCCCATGAGCTCGCGCCCGAGGAACTTGACGGAGCCCGACGCACGTGGCGGCGAGAACCCCATGATCGCGGCGCAGAGCGTGGTCTTGCCCATGCCGTTGCGGCCGATGACGGCGACGGACTCGGCGCCCATCGAGAACGTCACGTCGTGGAGGACGTGCGCGCTCGAGTAGTAGGCGTCGAGGCCCGCGACCTCGAGGAGCGTCTCACTCATCGGCGCGATGATGCCGACCGAGGTACAGGTCGTGCACGAGCTCGTTGGCGCGGATCTCGTCCGGGGTGCCTTCGACGATCACGTGGCCGTCGTGCATCATCGTCACCCGCTCCGCGACCCGGAGCGCGACGTCCATGTCGTGCTCGATCAGGATGAGGGTGATGTCGCGGGTCGAGCACGAGCAGGAGCTCGGTCAGGAGCTGACGCTCGCCGCGGGAGAGGCCGGAAGCCGGCTCGTCGAGCATGAGGATGCTCGGCTCGGCGGCCAGCGCCATCGCGAGCGCCACCTGCCGGTGCTCGCCGTGCGAGAGGTTGCCGACGAGCTCGGGAAGCTTGTGGTCGATCGCCGCCCGCCGCGCGGCAGCGCGGGCCTTCTCGCGGAGCGCGCCGTCCTTCCCCGGCAGGCCGATCGGGCGAAGGTGGCCGTCGCCGACGCCGAGGACGGAGAGGTAGATGCTGTCCTCGACGCTCAGGCCGAGGAGCATCCTCGACTGCTGGTACGTGCGGGCGAGCCCGAGCCGCGTGCGCTTGCGGGCAGGCGTCGTCGTGACGTCGCGGCCGAAGAGCTCGACCGTCCCGGACGACGCGGGCAGGTCGCCGGAGATGACGTTGAAGAGCGTCGTCTTGCCCGCGCCGTTCGGCCCGAGGATCGCCCGCCGCTCGCCGTGTGCGACGTCGAGGTCGACGTCGTACACGGCGAGGAGGCCGCCGAAGCGCCGGCCGACCCCCCGCAAGCGGAGGGTCGGCACGGCGTTCTCGGCGAGTGCTTCTTCGGTCACTACCTGATCGTCGCGTTGGTGATCACGCCGTTCCGGACGACCTTGATCTTGCCCTGCCACGGCAGCTTCTTCTTGACGCACTTCGGCTGCGTGCGCCCCGGCGCCGGGCTCGACGGCTTGAAGAGCCCGCCGAAGGACTGGTCGACGTTCGGCACGTAGCCGACGACGGCCGTCGTGACGGTGTTGCCCTGCTTCACGACCTGGAGCGGGTACTGGTCCTGGATCGCCTGGCGGCGGCTGTCGAGCCGAACCGTCCCGTTGTCCGAGACCTCGTAGCCCGACTTGTTCGACCGCGGCATCGCCCGCTGCAGCGCCACTCCGACGTCACCCTTCGACGCCCGGAGGCCGCGAATGAGGGCCCACGTGGCGTTGTAGTAGTTGTAGACGAAGCCGTCCGCAGCAGGGAGCTCCGGATAGTGCTTCCTCATGATCGCCTCGTAGGCCTTGGCACGTGCCGTCTTCAGGCCCGGCCCGGTGCCGAACCCACCGACGTAGGAGCCGACGACCTTCGGGCCGACGACCTTGTCCGCACCGAGGAACGCGAAGAACAGGTTCCCCGCATGGTCCTTCGGGTCGATCGCACCGTACGCCTGCTCGAACGCCTTCAGGCTCGCGGCCGTGCCCGTACCGCCGATGACCCAGATGTAGCCGTCGACGCTCGTGCCCGGTCGCGGCAGCTGCCGGACGAACGGGGCGTAGTCCGTCGTGTTGAGCGGCGGGAACACGCGCTTGGTGATCCTTCCGCCGACGGCGCAGAAGTCGGCGATGATGCCCGCGCCGGACGTCCAGCCGAAGCTGTAGTCGTCCATGATGATCGCGGCGGTTCGCCAGCCGCTGCGCTTGTAGAGGATCTCCCCGAGGCCGGCGTTCCACTGGGCGCCGTCGCCGTGATAGCGGAACATGTTCCTCGGCGCGATCTGGAGCGTCGGATCCTGCGAGCCCGCCGTCCCGATGATGAACGTCTTGGTCGGGTGGGTCTTCGCGTAGTTGGCGACGGCGACAGCCTCGTCACCCGAGAGCGGGCCGACCATGACGTCCGCGTCGAGCTGCTCCATGAGCCGGCGTGTCTCCTTGATCGCCGTCGGGGCGGTGTCGTCGCCGCAGCCGTAGCCGACCACGTTCAGGGCCTTGCCTGCGACCTTCGCGCCCGAGATGCCGGCGGAGGGCTTCTTCTTGTTCTTGATCTTGCCGCCGGCCCACTGCGCCATTGCGGCCTGCGCCCCACCGATGTCGAGCTCGTAGCCGAAGCCGAATGCGCCCTTGCAGTCGGTCATGATGACAGTCCGGACCTCGTTCGACTGCGCCGGCGCTGCCAGCGAGCCGGAGACGGAGATCGAGCCTACGGCGACGAGCGCAGCGAGCGGAAGCAAGAGCTTCCAGCTACGCACTTTCTTCATCTTCCCTCCTTTGAGAGCCTGCCGTACCTGTTGATCAGACGAGCCTAGAGCAGCGGGAATCGTCGTGTGCGAACCCCCTTTCAAGGCGAGACCGCCTCGGGTGTCGTGGTTGTCGGGCCGATCGGCTCCGGCGACCCGCCGCCAGTCCGGCCGAGCGTGCGCCAGAGGCGGTCCCACAGGCCCATGAGCCCGTCGGGAGAGACGATGACGATGGCGAGGAAGACGAGGCCGATGATCGTGTTGAAGCTGCCGCCCACGATCGGGAGCTCGACGTCGCGCACGTAGTTGTTGATGACGATGAACGCGAAGGCGCCGAGCCAGGCGCCCTCGATCCGCGCGAGGCCGCCGATCACGCAGATGACGAGGAGCTCGATCGTCGCGCCGAGCCCGATGTTCCCCGGCGCGATCTGCCCGTCCCACCACACGAGCAGCACACCTGAGAGCGACGCGATGAACGCCGCGAAGCCGAAGGCGAGCGTCCGGTGGAGCGGGCCGTTGTAGCCGAGCGAGCTCATGCGCACCGGGTCGTCGCGGAGCCCCTGGAGCGAGAGCCCGAACGGTGTCCGCACGATGTACCGGATCAGGAGGTAGACGACGAGGGCCGTCCCGAGCGCGATGTAGTAGAGCTTGTCCGGGTGCCCCAGGACGTCGCCGATGAAGCCCGGCATGTACTGGTTGATCCCGGCGATCGGGGAGAAGCCTCCGAACTGCGTCACCTGGCCGAAGAAGTAGTTCGCGATCACGCCGTAGGTCAGGGTCAACATGAGGAAGTAGATGCCATAGCTCCGCGCGGCGACTGCGCCGAAGATCAGCCCGATCGCGGTCGTGATGACGATCGCGAGCACCAGCGAGACGGTCGGGTCCCAGCCGAGCGTGAGCCCCTTCGTCTCGCCGCCCGCCCCGCCCCGCGTGACCATGTTCCCGATCGCGTAGGCGGAGATCCCCATGAGCGCCGTCTGCGCCAGGGAGATCATCCCGCCGTAGGCGAACAGGAAGACGACGCTGGCGGCCGCGATCCCGAAGATGAACGTCTGGGTGAGGACCGTGTTCACCCAGTAGTCGTTGAAGATCGCCGGCCCGGCGGCCATGAGGACGAGCACGCCGACGCCGATCACGCGCTCGACGAGCGTCTTCGGCCCGTAGCGGCGGAGCATCAGCCCGCTCTCCCGAAGAGGCCTTGCGGCCGGAACGCCAGGACGAGAGCCATCAGCGCGAAGGTGAGGACGATCGAGTACTGCGAGCAGCAGTTGTCGCTCGTGATCGGAAGATAGGCAGCCGAGAACGTGAGGACGAGCGCGTACAGGAGCGAGCCGGCGGCCGCGCCGAGGAGCGACCCCATGCCGCCGATGATCACGACCACGAGGGAGTTCAGCAGCCACTGCGCGTCCTGGCCCGAGGCGACCGTCCCCTGCGACGAGCCGACACCCGCGCCGAGTGCCGCGAGCCCCGCTCCGACGACGAACGCGATCGCGAACGTCTTCTGAATGTTGATCCCGAGCGCAGAGGTCATCTGCTGGTCGTCGACCCCGGCGCGGATCACCATCCCCGTTCGCGTCCGGTAGAGCCACAGCCAGAGCGCGATGCCGACGAGCACGCCCAGGGCGAGCATCACGAGCCGTGCCAGCGAGTACTGCACGCCCCAGATCTCGAGGTCCACCCGGCGCTCCGTCCAGCCCGGCCACGTGAGGCTCACCGCGTTCCCGCCGCCGACCTGGAACACGCCCTGCCTCGGGAAGTGGGCGATCACCTGGTCGGCCACGATCACAGACACCGCGATGGTGATCAGCGCCTGGCGCAGATCCTGTCCCTGGTTCCACGTCAGCAGCAGCTGCTGGACGATCAGGCCGACGCCGGCGACGATCACCGCCGAGACGAGCACCGGGAAGACCCACTCCCAGGTGTTCACGTCCGAGCCGGGGATCCCGAAGCCCTGGCCGGTCATCGACTGCTGGACCTCGTACGCGATGTAACCGGCGAGAAGGTAGAACGACCCGTGCGCCATGTTCACGACGCGCATGAGGCCGAAGATCAGCGAGAACCCGCTGGCGACGATGAAGAGGAGCCCGGCGAACGTGACCGCGTCGAGCAGGATCTGGACGAACGACCCGGGATCGTCGAGCGCCGAGCCGAAGGTCGTCGTCCGCCAGTCCCCGAACCCGATCTCCGGCGGCGGGTTCGAGATCACGAGGACGTAGAGGATGGCGAACGCCACCAGCCCGCCCACGACGAGCTTGGGCGCCAGCTGACCGAGACCCCCGTGACGGAACCGCTCCACCACCAGCCGCGCGAACGTACCAAGCTGGTGAACCGCTTTCAACGAGAACCTTCGATAATCGATTAGCCGAAGCGGGCGCCGTACTACGCGCGTTCCCAGGCGAGGCCCGCGGCGAGGACGGCCTCGTCCGTCGGCGCGACGAGCTGCATGTTCCCGATCGCGAGGCCCGCCCAGCCCGTGAGGTTGACCCAGCGCAGGAACGACGTGAGCGGGAGCCGCACCTCGAGCTCGTCGGCGTCCTCCGGCGGGAGGTCGATCGCGTAGCACGGGCTCACGTAGAGGTCGACCTCGGGTTCGTACCGACGCCACTCGTCGATCGCGCGGTAGGCGGCGTCGATCTCCGCGGACGTGGCACGGCTCGCGGCCTCCAGCTTCTTCCGCATGATCGGGCCGTACTCGTCCGCACGGCTCGGGAACGTCGCAGCGTGCGACTGGAGCGCCTCGTGCTGGAACTGCGGCCAGGTGTCGGCCGAGGGCTCCGGGACGCGGGCTTCGACGACGCGCGCGCCCAGCCGCTCGAGATCGGCGATCCACTCCTCCGCCGCGTCGCTCACTTCCGTCTCGCGGCCGTCGCCGATCCCGGGCGGCTGCCGCAGCAGCCCGACGGTGAGGCCGGCGAGCCGCGGCTCGGGGACCGGGCGCCCGGCGAGGATCGACCACAGGAGCGCGACGTCCTCGACGCTCCGCGCCATCGGCCCGACCGTGTCGAGCAGCGGCACGAGCGGGAAGACGCCCTCGGTCGGGATCAGGCTCCACTGCGACTTCAGGCCGACCACGTCGCACGCGGCGGCGGGGAGCCGGATCGAGCAGCCGGTATCGGTGCCGAGCGCGAGCTCGCAGAGCCCCGCCGCGAGAGCCGCCGCCGAGCCACTCGATGAACCGCCTGTGGTCGATCCGGGATGGACCGGGTTGTGGCACGTCCCGTGCCACGGGTTGTCCCCGAGCACGCCCCAGGCGAACTCCGGCAGGTGCGTCTTGCCGACGACGACGGCCCCCGCGTCGACGAGCCGCTGCACTGCGACCGCCGTTCGCTCCGGGACGTGGTCGGCGTAGAGGCCGGAGCCGTACGTCGTCCGGATGCCGGCCGTGTCGAAGAGATCCTTGACCCCGAGCGTGCGCCCGGCGAGGGGCCCGTCGGCGGCGGGCGCGGGCTCGACGCGCGTGACGAATGCGTTCCAGGGATCGGTGCTCACGACGGGACGAGCGCGACGCACTCGACCTCGACCTTCGCGCCCGGGACGGCGAGCCGCGGCACCTCGACGAGCGTCGAGGCCGGGCGGGTCGAGCCGAAGACCTCCTGCCGCACGGGGTTGATCAGCGGGCGGTCGTCGACGTCCGTGAGGAAGACGGTGACCTTGACGACGTCCTCGAACCCGCAGCCCGCGGCGGTGAGCACGGCACGCATGTTCTCGAACACCTGCCTCGTCTGCGCGACGACGTCGTCGCCGCCGACGAGGTTGCCGTCGGCGTCGACGGCCACGATCCCGGAGACGAAGAGGAGCTCGCCCGCGCGCACCGCGTCGGTGAAGTGCGAGATCGGCTCCGCGAGCCCGTGGACTCGGATCTCCTCGCGGCTCACGCTCGCGCCCTGAGCTCGCTGAGCCGGACGCGCGGCGAGATCCGCTCCGGGTCGACCGGCAGCTCGAGCACCGCCGGCTTCCCGGACGCGAGTGCGCGCTCGAACGCATCCTCGAAGTCCGCAGTGCGCTCGACGCGCTCGCCGAACGCCCCGTAGGCCTGCGCGAGGGCGGGGAAGTCCGGGTTCTCGAGGTCGGTTCCGGTCACGCGGCCCGGATACTGCCGCTCCTGGTGCATGCGGATCGTCGCGTACATGCCGTTGTTCACGAGCAGCACGACGACGGGCGCGTGGTGCTGCACCGCCGTCGCGAGCTCGGGCGAGCTCATGACGAAGTCGCCGTCGCCCGTGAAGCAGACGACGATCCGCTCCGGGTGCACGAGCTTCGCCGCGACCGCGGCCGCGAGGCCGTACCCCATCGAACCCGAGCGGGGGCACGCCTGCGTCCCGAACTGCGTGAACTCGGCGAAGCGGTGCGCCCACACCGTGAAGTTGCCCGCGCCGCACGTCTGGATCGAGTCGCCGGGCAACCGGCCGCGAAGGTGCGCCATGATCTCGCCGAGGTCGACCGGGCCCTCCATCGGCTCGTGAACGAGGTTCGCCTCGTAGTCAGCCCGTGCCGCCCTCGTCCACTCGCGCCAGCGCGGCTCCGCCGGAGCGAGCTCTCCGAGCGCCGCCGCGAACGCCGGGAGCGACGCGGCGATCGGAAGGTCGGGCTCGTACACGGAACCGAGCTCCGCGGATTCCGGATGGACGTGGACGAGCGCCTGCCGCGGGTCCGGGACCTCGAGCAGCGTGTATCGCCTCGTCGGCACCTCCCCGAGGCGGCCTCCGATCGCGAGGACGAGGTCCGCAGCCGCGAGGCGGGCTGCCAGCCGGTCGTCCATCGCGACCCCGAGAACGCCTGCGTAGCTGGACGAGCGGTTGTCGACGAAGTCCTGGCAGCGGAAGGCGCAGGCGACCGGGAGCTCGTTCGCCTCGCAGAAGGCGAGCACATCCGCGCCGACCTGCGCCGTCCAGCCACCCTCGCCGACGACGACGAGCGGGCGCTCCGCATCTGCGACCAGCGAGCGCAGACGTCCGAGGTCTCCGGCGTCCGGGGAGACGGGGTCGATCTCGAAGCGATCGGCGTCGGCCACGTCGCTCTCCTCCGCGAGGACGTCCTCCGGGAGGGAGAGCACCACCGGCCCGGGCCGTCCGGAGAGCGCGGACTCGTAGGCGCGGGCAACGTGCTCGGGTATCCGCTCCGCCGCATCGACCTCCCATGCCGCCTTCGCGATCCCGCCGAAGGTGTCCGCGTAGTCGATCTCCTGCCACGCCTCGCGACCGCGAAAGGCGCGCGGCACCTGGCCGACGAGCAGGAGCATCGGCGTCGAGTCCTGCTTCGCGGTGTGGACGCCCACCGCGGCCTGCGTCGCGCCGGGGCCGCGCGTGACGAGGCAGATGCCGGGACGCCCCGTCAGCTTCCCGTACGCCTCGGCCGCGTTCGCGGCGCCCTGCTCGTGGCGGCAGGAGACGAGCCGGATGCTCGAATCGTGGAGCGCATCGAGCACGGGCAGGTAGCTCTCGCCCGGCAGGCAGAAGGCGAGGTCGGCCCCGTTCAGCTCGAGCTGGTCGACCAGGATCTGCCCACCGGTTCTCACAGCGGCTCCTCGAGCAGCACCGTCGCGCGCTGGAGCCTCGGCTTCTCGTCGTCGGCGGGGTCGAGGTAGCGAATCGTCCGCTTCCCGGCCCACTCGGCAGGCAGGAGCAGGACGCGGACGAACGCGGTGTCCTCTACCGGCGACGCCGTGGCGAGGACGGGGTCGTCCGCCTCCTCGAGCCACGCCTCGCCGGCGCGATAGGTGTGCACGGCGCCGCGCCGTTCGACCGTGAGCTCGCCGTGCAGCAATCGCCGGATGCCCGGGCCGGGATGGACGTGACGGTACGCGACACCACCCGGCGGGAAGTCGACGCGGTCGCAGCGGACGATCCAGTCACCCGGGCCGGGGTCGTCCAGCTCCCAGACCAGCGCCGGCCCGTCGACCCGGGCCAGGCCGAAGAACGCGTGACCCCGCTCGAGGTCGTACACGACGCGTGGCCCGTCCACGGTGCGCACGCCGCCCGGATGCTCCTTCAGCGAGAGCGTCAATGGAAGTACTGGCCGCCGTCGATGACCATCGTCTGGCCGGTGACGAAGTCCGCCGCGGGGCTGCAGAGGAAGACGACGGCGCCGACGACGTCCTCTGGCACCTGGTCGCGCTGGATCGTCCGCGCTGCGACGGACACGTCGCGGAGCTTTTCGACGACCTCCGGGTGCGCCTTCACGCCGTCCGACATCGTGAAGCCGGGCGCGACGCAGTTCACGTGGATCCCGTCCTTGCCGAGCTCCTTCGCGAGCGCCCGCGTGAACGCCACGATCGCGCCCTTCGACGTCACGTAGTGGAGGAGGAACGGCACTCCGCGGAAGGGCGTCCCCGACGAGATGTTCACGATCTTGCCGCCGCCCTGCCCGCGCATCACGGGGACGACGGCGCGCGATGTGAGGAACATCGAGGCGACGTTCACGTCCATGACCTGCCGCCACTCGTCGAGCGGGATCTCCGTGAACGGGCGCATCTCCAGGGACGCGTACAGGCCGGCGTTGTTCACGAGGACGTCGATGCGCCCGTGCCGCGCCAACGCCTCCTCGACCATGCGCGCCACGTCCTCCTCCGACGAGACGTCCGCGCGGACGCCGTCCTCGGGCGGGCTCAGGTCCGCGACCACGACCGCCGCGCCCTCGTCCTCGAGCCCGCGCGCGATCGCCGCCCCGATCCCCTGCGCGCCGCCCGTGACGATCGCGACCTTGCCGGCGAGCGCGCTCACGCGAGCGGCGAGAACGAGGTCGGGACGAGGATGCGGTTCTGCTGCGTGTGGAACAGCGGCTGCACCTGCGCGAGGAACGCCTTCCAGCGGGGATCCGCCTGCAGCCGGGCGCGCTTCTCCTCCCGCTCGGCGAGCGAGTCGTAGCGCCACAGGGTCGAGTACGTCGACAGCGTCCCGATCTCGGTGACGAACGCCCCGACGAGCCCGCCGAGGATCTCCTCCTGGATCGGGATCCCCTCCTCCTCGTAGAGCCGCAGCACGTCGGGCAGCTTCCCGGCGTGCACCTGGTAGTCGCGCTGCTCGACGATCACTTAGCCTCGCCCATCCCGAGTGTTCCTCGGTTGGGATCGTCATCCGACGATACCAACTGCCCAGTACTTGAGCTCGAGCCACTCGTCGATCCCGTACGACGAGCCCTCGCGGCCGATCCCCGACTCCTTGACGCCGCCGAACGGCGCGACCTCGGTCGAGATGAGCCCGGTGTTGATGCCGAGGATCCCGTACTCGAGCGCCTCCGCGACGCGCGTCACCCGAGCGAGCCCCTGCGAGTAGAAGTACGCCGCGAGCCCGTACGGCGTGTCGTTGGCGATCCGCACGGCCTCCTCCTCGGTCGCGAAGCGCGCGATGCCGGCGACCGGGCCGAACGTCTCCTCGACGCTCATCGCCGCATCCGCGGGGACGTCGACCAGCACCGACGGCTGGAAGAACTGGCCCTCGATCCGCTCGCCGCCGACCAGCAGCTCGGCCCCGCGCTCGCGCGCGTCAGCGACGTGACGCTCGACCTTCTCGACCGCCGGCTCGTCGATCAGCGGGCCGACGTTGACGCCCTCCGTGAGACCGTCGGCGACCACGAGCCCGCGCACCGCCTCGGTGAACCTCGCCACGAAACCGTCGTGGACGCCCTCCTGGACGAGCAGCCGGTTCGCGGAGATGCAGGTCTGGCCGGAGTTGCGGTACTTGCAGGTGACCGCGCCCGCGACGGCCTCGTCGAGGTCGGCGTCGTCGAAGACGACGAACGGCGCGTTCCCTCCGAGCTCCAGCGAGATCTTCTTCAGCCCCGGCGCGCACTGGGCCATCAGGAGCTTCCCGACCTCGGTCGAGCCGGTGAACCCGAGCTTCCGCACGACCGGGCTCGACGTCATCTCGGCGCCGATCGCGGGCGCGTCCTCAGCGGCGGCCGTCACCACGGAGAACACCCCGGCCGGCACGCCCGCCTCCTCGCCGAGCGCCGCGATCGCGAGCGCGCAGAGCGGCGTCTGCTCCGCGGGCTTCAGCACCATCGTGCAGCCCGCGGCGAGCGCCGGAGCGGACTTCCGGGTGGGCATCGCGGCGGGGAAGTTCCACGGCGTGATCCCCGCGGTCACGCCGACGGCCTCCTTCGTGACGAGGATCCGCTTGTCGGCCCACGGCGTCGGGATCGTGTCGCCGTAGACGCGCTTCGCCTCCTCGCCGAACCACTCGTAGAACGAGGCCGCGTACCGGACCTCGACGAGCGCCTCGGCGAGCGGCTTCCCCTGCTCGAGCACCATCAGCCGCGCGAGCTCGTCCTCGTGCTCGAGCATGAGGTCCGCCCAGCGCCGAAGGACCAGCGCGCGCTCTTTCGCGGTCGCGTTCTTCCACGCGGGCAGCGCCCGCTCGGCGCGGCGAGCGCTCGCCGACGTCTCGGCCGCGCCCATGCGCGGGAGCTCGGCGAGCGTCTCGCCGGTCGCCGGGTTCGTGACGGGGAACGTCGCGCCTGAGTCCGCGTCGACCCAGCCCCCGCCGACGAATGCCTGTGCTGCGGAGCGGTCTGGGACGACCGCGGTCACGGGAGCCAACGATAGACGAGGGCAGGGGCCGGGCCGGCCGGCCCCCTTCTCCTCGTCAGACGCCGGCGGGGACGCCGGCCAGCGCTTCGGTCACGGCCGCACAGGTCGTCACCGTCGAGACGTTCTGCAGCGCGTAGTTGATCGACGCGTTGTGCCACTCCGCGTTCATCGTCGAGCAGCAGTCCTCGGGCACGACCATGAAGTAGCCCTTGTCAGCGCCGGTGCGGGACGTGTGCTCGATGGACATGTTCGTCCAGGCGCCGGTGACGATGATCGTGTCGCGTCCGAAGCCCGTGAGCAGGTTCTCGAGCCGCGTCCCCTGCCACGCGCTCATGCGCATCTTCTGGACGATGAAGTCGCCGTCCTGCGGCTCGAGGCCCTCGGCGGGGGCGGCGCCCCAGGAGTCGCGGACGAGCGCGCCCGTGTCCTTCACACCCTGGAAGAGCGGCGCGTTCAGCTTCAGCCCGGGCGCGCCCTCCTCGACGATGTAGTGGACGTGGATTACGGGGATGCCCTTGCTCCGGCACGTCTCCGCGAGCGCTTTCACGTTCTCGACGACGTTCTGCTCCTTCGCGTGCACCGGCGATCCCGAGTCCGCAAAGGCGCCGCCGTCGATGATCACGTCGTTCTGCAGGTCCTGGACGATCAGCACGCAGCGATCGGGATCCAGGGTCAGTGCTTCGTCGGACATTCCGTTCCTCCTAGCGCATGTACGGCTCGCGGCGCGGGCCGACCTTGGTCTCGATGGCGTAGAGCGACGTCGAGCTCGGGATGTACAGCGTGTGCCAGTCGGCTCCGCCCCACGTCAGGTTGCCGGTGTTCTCCGGCACGCGGATCGTCCCCAGGTGCTCGCCGGACGCCGAGATGACCCAGATGCCGCCCGGGCCCGGTGACCCAGATGTTGCCGTTCTCGTCGCACTTCATCCCGTCGGGGATGCCCTCCTCGATGACGCCCGTCCCGACGCCGGAGAAGAAGCGGCGCTGGTTCGAGAGCGAGCCGTCCTCGCCGACGTCGTAGACGTCGATGAAGGCCCCCGGCGTGTCGTTGACGTACATCAGCGACTCGTCCGGCGAGAAGCACACGCCGTTCGGCTGCTCGTACGCGTTCCTGTCGACGACGAGCTCGGGATCGCCGCCGCCGGGGGCGATCCGGTAGACGCCCTGGAACCCGAGCCGCCGCTCGCGCGGGTGCCCGAAGACCGGCATCCGGCCGTACCAGGGGTCGGAGAAGTAGATCGCCCCGCTCGAGTGCACGCACACGTCGTTCGGGCTGTTGAGCTCCTCGCCCTCGAACGTCTGGGCGATGATCTCGCGCTCGCCGCTCGGCGTCTCTCGCACGAGACAGCTCGTCACGTGCTCGCAGACGAGCAGGTTGAGGTCCGCGTCGTACGTCATGCCGTTGCACCGGTTCGAGAAGTTCCGCACCTCGACGACCGTCCCGTCGGGCGTGTACTTCCGCCGCACGTCGCCGGGCATGTCCGAGAAGAGGAGGTAGTGCTCGGTCGGGTGCCAGATAGGCCCCTCCGTGAACGTGAAGCCCGTCGCCATGCGCTCGACCGAGGAGCCCTCCTCGACGAGCTCGTAGATCGCGTCGGACTTCGCCTCGATTCCGAGGCCGGTATCGGTGCTCGTCACCGTGCCCCCTTTCGTGAGGGAATGGTCGGGGCGACTCTAATACGCGCGGCGTCGTTGTCGAGATACGTATCAGCGGGGGCCGCTCGGGGACGAGCCGGCCGCGCTCGGTGCGAGACCGCGCGGCAGCAGACGGCCGGCTGTCCGATCGCACGGAGCCGCCCGGGATGCGGTGGCTCCGTCGACGCGCCGGCGGCGACTCTCGTCGAGACTCGCGCGGAACGTCGGCTCGAGGGGCATCGTCCGGGCGTCGAAGGACGAGCCTGACGCTCGACCGTCGTCGGTCCGGCCGCCGGCATCGCGCGGGCCAGGGACGTGCGAAGTCGCGGGGCGCGACAGCTCCGACAGGAACGAGCCCGAGACGTTGAACCGCGTGTCTGCGGGGCTTCCTCCGGGCACCTGAACGACCAGACCTCGACCTGCGTGCCAGGCGGGCTGCGGCGACGCCCGGAAGGGTGCGCTCGCCGCGCTCGAGGCCGCCGCCGCGACGGACCTGGAGACTGCCGTAGCCCGCCGAGCGCGGGTTGTCGGTCAAGTAGGGCGTCGTCGGATCCTCGCGCGCAGTCGAGCCGCAGTCCGAGTGCCGCGCCGAGCGGTCTCCCGCCGACGTCGGGCATCCCGCCCGCGTGACGTCGTTCGCAGGACGTGCTCGTGCGGGCGATCCCAGGACCTCGTCGGGATCCATGTCGAGGACCGATGACGAGCATCTCGTGCCCGGCGACGCGCGTCCGCCTGCTGGACGATCGTCTCCCAGTCGCGGCGAGGCAGTACCGCGTCAGCGAGCCGACGTAGACGTCGCAGCGTCACGCGCTGATCCTCGTCGATCGCGGCGAACCCGTCCAGCACTAGCGCATCAGCATCCCGCCGTTGACGTCGTAGGTCGCACCGGTGGTGAAGCCGGCCTCGTCCGAGGCGAGGAAGGCGACCAGCGCCGCGACCTCCTCGGGGCGACCGAGCCGCCCGACCGGGATCGTCTGCAGCATCGCCTCGATCCGCTCGGGCGGGACGGAGGCGACCATCGGGCCGTCGATCGCCGCGGGCGCGACAGCGTTCACGGTGACGCCGTGCGGCGCGAGCGCGGTCGCCGCATGCCTCGTGAGCGCGACGATCGCGGCCTTCGAGGTCGCGTAGTGCACGCCCGGTCACCGCGCGGCTCGCCTGTCCGGCGACGCTCGCGAGGTTCACGATCCTGCCGGCGCCGCGGTCGCGCAGGTACGCGCCGACGACGCGGCACCCGAGGTACGTCCCGCGCAGGTTCGTCGCGAGCACGTCGTCCCACTCGTCGGGCTCGATCTCCCAGAACGAGCGGACCTCGGTGCGCGCGGCGTTGTTGACGAGGACGTGCACGTCGTCGCCGAGCTCGCCGCGCGTGGTCGCGAGGAGCCGGTCCCAGGAGTCGAGCTCGCGGATGTCGTGCGGCACTGCGAGCGCTCCCTCACCCAGCTCGCCCGCGACGCGCGCTGCTCCGTCGCGGTCGATGTCCGCCAGCGCGACCGCGAGGCCGTCCGCGTGCAACCGGCGCGCGATCGCCTCGCCGAGGCCGCGCGCGGAGCCGGTGACGATCGCGACCCGCGTCATGGCTCGACTCTAGAACGCGAGTGGCAGACTGGCGCGCGTGACGGCGCGAGCGAAGACCTTCGTCGCGCTCCTTCGCGGCATCAACGTGGGCGGCCGGACGCTGCTCCGCATGGCCGAGCTGCGCGAGCTCTGCGAGGGGCTCGGCTTCGAGGATGTCGAGACCTACATCCAGAGCGGGAACGTGATCTTCGACAGCCGCATCGCCGACCCGGCGAAGGTCGCGGCGAGCATCGAGAAGCGCATCGCCCGTGACTTCGACCTCCGTCCTGCGGTGATCGTGCGAACGCCCGCCGAGCTCGCGAAGGTCGTCGGCGGGAGCCCGTTCCTCCCGGGTGCGGACGAGGCCAAGCTACATGTCGTGTTCCTCGACCGCGCTCCCGCGAAGGGCGCGGCCGCCGGGATCGACCTCGAGCGCTCGCCGGGCGACGATGCGGTGCTGCGCGGACGCGAGTTCTACCTCCACCTTCCGAACGGCGCTGGCCGCTCGAAGCTGACGCTCGACTACCTCGAGCGCGTGCTCGGCGTTCGCGGGACGCAGCGGAACTGGAAGTCCGTGCTCGCGCTCGTCGAGCGCAGTCGCCGCTGAGACCTACGTCACTCGACCTCGACGTGGATCCGCTGCTTCGCCTGCTTGAGGAACCCGCCGCTGCGCTGCGCGCGCACCGCGAGGATCTCGGCGAGGATCGAGAGCGCCGTCTCCTCCTGCGTGTCGGCGCCGATGTCGAGCCCGCACGGGCCCATGATCCGGTCGATCGCAGACTGCTCGATGCCCGCCTCGAGCAGCCGCTCGCGGCGCCGCTCCTGGTTCCGCCGAGACCCGAGCGCGCCGATGTAGAACGCCTCGGTCCCGAGGGCACCGATGAGCGCGGGCTCGTCGAACTTGTCGTCGTGCGTGAGGACGACGATCGCGGTCTGGTGGTCGGGCTCGACCTCCGCGAGCGCCTCGTCCGGCCACTTCACGATCAGCTCGTCCGCGGACGGGATCCGCTCGCGGGTCGCGAACTTCGCGCGCGCGTCCGCGACGATCGTCGTCCAGCCGAGGAGCTTCGCGCCGCGGCAGAGCGCCTCGGCGGTGTCGACGGCGCCGTACACGAAGACGCGCGGCGGCGGCCCGTACCACTCGGCGAAGACCCTCGATCCGTCCTCGAGCTCGAGCAGGCGGTTGCGACCACGGCGGATGAGCTCGTCGAACTGCGCGACGGCGTCGTCGAGCCCGTCCTCCGATCGTCTCCCCGGACTCGAGCACGAGCACCTTCGCGCCGACACCGTCGCCCTCGACGCCGGTGAAGAGGATCGCCGCGCTCCTCGGACTCGCGCAGCCGCGCGAGCCGCTCGATCAGGCTCACTCCACGACCTCGACGAACACGTCGATCTCGCCACCGCAGGGCAGCCCGACGCTCCACGCGACGTCGTCGTCGATCCCGTACGAGAGGAGCTTCGGCTCGCCGGACTCGAACACCGCCTGCGCGTTCTCGTACACGTCGCTCTCGACGCAGCCGCCCGAGACGGAGCCGCACATCTTCCCCGACTCGGAGATGGCGAGGCTCGCGCCGATCGGTCTCGGCGCCGAGCGACGGGTGGCGACGACGGTGGCGACGACGACCTTCTCGCCGTCCTTCCGCCAGCGCTCGAGCTCGGGCAGGATCTCCTTCACGCCGCGTGCCTCCTTTCGATGCCGGCGAGCACGGTCGCCAGCTCCTCGAGACTCCTGAGATTATGGCCGGGCAGGAACCGGTCGACGAAGGGCAACGCCGCCCGCATGCCCCCGGCGAGCGGCTGGTACTCGGGGTTCCCCTTCAGCGGGTTCACCCACACGATCGCGTACGCGGCGCGCGCGAGCTTCGCCATCTCGCGGCCGATGAGGTCGGGATCGTCGCGCTCCCAGCCGTCCGAGACGATGACGACGACCGCGCCGCGCGAGAGCGCCCTCCGCCCGTAGACCGCGTTGAACTCCGCGAGCGAGGCGCCGATGCGCGTACCGCTCCCCCAGTCGATCGCGACCTCGGTCGCGCGCGCGAGCGCCGCCTCCGGGTCGCGGGTGCCGAGGTCGCCGGTGAGCCGCGTGAGCCTCGTGCCGAAGGCGAACGCCTCGACGCCGTGCCCGGTGCCGACGAGCGAGTGCAGGAAGAGGAGGAGCGCGCGGGCGTAGGCGTCCATCGAGCCCGAGATGTCGCAGAGGACGACGAGCTTGCGCGGGACCTCCTTCCGCGACTTCCACGGCTGGTCGACCGGGTCGCCGCCGGAGCGCAGGCACCGGCGCATCATCCGCCGCATGTCGAGCACGTCGCCGCGCGGGTCGGGCGAGCGGCGCCTCGACGTGCGGCGCGGGCGCGAGCGGGCGATCGCGTCCATGAGCCGCCGCGCGCGCTCGAACTCCTCGGGCGTCATCTCGGCGAAGTCCTTCTCGCGCAGGAGCTCGTGCTCCGACGCGCCGAGCTCCAGCGGGTCCTCGCCGGCTCGGGGCGTCGTCGTCGCCCGAGGTCTCGAGCGTGTCCCGCGCGACGCGGCTCGCGACCCGCCGCTCCTGCTTCTGCCGCACGATCGGCGCGACCGGCCCGCGCAGGAACCAGGCGGTGAACGCGCGGTCGAACAGCTCGAGCTCGTCGTGCCGCGAGACGAGCGTCTGGCGGAGCGCGAAGTAGACGTCCTCCTGCCTCGTCAGGTCGACGGCGCCGAGCCCGCGCACGGCGTCGACGACTGCGCCCGGGGCCGACCTCGATCCCGACCTCGCGCAGGACCCGCCCGAACGTGACGACGTGCCCGACGATCGCGCGTGCCGTGCCAGGCGGCCGCGCTAGCACGAGCTCGCGGTCGCGCGCGCTTCCTCGATGAGCCCGACGAGCGTCTCGTCGCGCACGGCCTCGATGTCCTCGCGGTACTTGAGCACCGAGCCGAGCGTCTGCTCCACGACCTCGGCGTCGATCTCCTCGCGCCCGAGGGCGGCGAGCGCCTGCGCCCAGTCGATCGTCTCGGCGACGCCCGGAGGCTTGGCGAGATCGAGCCCGCGAAGCCCGCGCACGAAGGCGGCCGCCTCGGCCGCGAGGCGCTCCGGGATGCCGGGGACGCGCAGCTTCACGATCTCGACCTCCCGCTCGATCGACGGGTGCCCGATCCAGTGGAAGAGCGTGCGGCGCTTGAGCGCGTCGTGGAGCTCGCGCGTCCGGTTCGACGTGAGGACGACTGCCGGCTTGCGTCGCGCGCGGATCGTCCCGAGCTCGGGGATCGTGATCTGGAAGTCGGAGAGCACCTCGAGCAGGAACGCCTCGAACTCCTCGTCGGCGCGGTCGATCTCGTCGATCAGGAGCACGACCTGCTCGTCCGTGTCGATCGCCTCGAGCAGCGGTCGGCGGATGAGGAACTCGGCCCCGAACAGCTCCTCCTCGGACACCGTGCCCTCCTGCGCGGCGCGGATGTGCAGGAGCTGGCGCGGGTAGTTCCACTCGTAGACCGCGTGCGAGACGTCGAGGCCCTCGTAGCACTGGAGCCGGATCAGGCGCGTGTCGAGCGAGGTCGCGAGCGCCTTCGCCGCCTCGGTCTTGCCGACTCCGGCCTCGCCCTCGAGGAGAACCGGCTTCTCCAGCGCGAGCCCGAGGAAGAGCGCGGTCGCGAGCCCGCGGTCGGGGAGGTAGTCCGCCTCGCGGAGCGCGACCTCGAGCTCGTCGATGGTGCGGAAGCTCATCCGTCGCAGCGTACACCGGTCATTCCGCCTCGCCGCTCCTGATCGAGAATCGATCACTTCCCCCGGCCCGAGCGAGCGGATTAGACTCGCCCCCACTGACGCTCGACCAGAAGAGGTGGGCCATGGCTGTAGCGAATCCGACATCGAACGCTGCGACGGAAGTGCTCGTTCCCGGCTCCGAGAGCGAGGCCGTCGAGGCCTTCGGTAACGGCGCCGACGTCGTGGTCGTGGGAGGCGGGACGATCGTCCTCCCGGACCTGACCGCCCGGCGGCTCCAGCCCGCGCGGGCGCTGCTGCTCAAGAACGCCGGGCTCTCCGGCATCACGCGGGACGGCTCGCGGATCACCATCGGGGCGACGACGTCGGTCGAGGCGCTCCTCGACCTCGGCGACCCCATCGGCGCGTGCGCGGCGAACGTCGCCGACGTCGAGATCCGCGTCCGCCGCGACGCTCGGCGGGAACCTCTGCGCGCGGCGAGGGCGTCGAGGCGCCGCGCGGCGACCTGCAGGGAGCCTTCATCGCCGTCGGCGCGACCGTGCGCTCGGCCGGCGAAGGCGGCATCTCCGAGGACGCGCTCGAGGACTTCCTCCCGAAGCGCGCGGGCCGCCTCGTTCTCTCAGTCTCGTACGACGAGCCGGCAGCCGGGGCGTTCGCGGGTCTCGACCGCCCGCACACGCACGACTACACGGCGCTCGCGGTCTCCGGTGCGCGTGGCACGGACGGCACGATCCGCCTCGCCGCGACGGGCGCCGGCTCGCATGGCCGGCGGCTTCCCTCCGCCGAGGGCGGAGACGCGGACGCAGCTCTGAACGACGTCTCGCCGCACGACGACGCGCTCGCATCGGCCTGGTACCGGGCGAAGGTGCTGCCGGTGCTCGTCCGCCGTGTCCTGACCGACCTCCAGGGGGCCTCATGAACCTCACTGTCAACGGCATCGCACACCAGATCGAGAGCCCCGCGCTGACACCGCTCCTCGACGTGCTCCGCGAGGAGCTCGGGATCACCGGCCCGAAGGCGGGCTGCCATCAGGGCGGCTGCGGCGCGTGCACCGTGCTCGTCGACGGCGAGCCGCGCCGAGCGTGCCTCATGCCCGCGGCCTACGTCGACGGCGGCGAGATCACGACCGCCGAGGGACTCGGGACGCCCGACGACCTCGCACCGATTCAGCAGGCGTTCGTCCACCACTACGCCGCGCAGTGCGGCTTCTGCACCTCCGGGATGATGCTCGCCGCGCAGGCCTACCTGACGAACGGCGGCTCGGACGACGCGGAGGCGATCCAGAAGGCGCTCGGCGGCCACGTCTGCCGCTGCACGGGCTACGTCGAAGATCATCGAGGCGGTCGGCGCCGCCGCCCGCGGGGACTCGTTCGACCTGACCCAGACCGCGATCGGGAAGTACACGACGATGACGACGGGAGGTGCGGAATGAAGGTCGTCGGGGCACGGATCCCTCGGTACGACGGGATCGCGCACGTCACCGGCCGCACGACGTACGTCGACGACGTCCGCATCCCCGGGACGCTCTGGGTGAAGGCGCTCCGCTCGCCGCATCACTCGGCGGCGATCACTGCGGCTCGACACGCGGCCGGCCGAGGCGATGCAGGGCGTCCGCGCGGTCATCACGCACGTGGACGTCCCGCTCCTCGAGTACGGGCATCTCTCGGCGCTCGGGATCCCGGCCGACGAGCCGCTCCTCGCGAAGGACGAGGTGCGCTACCTCGGGCAGCCGATCGCGCTCGTCGCCGCCGAGACCGAGGAGCTCGCGGCCGAGGCGGTGAGTCGCATCGAGGTCGACTTCGAGGAGCGGCCCGCGCTCACGGACGTCCGCCAGGCGTTCGACTCCGACGCGCCCAGGATCCACCAGTGGGGCAACTGGTACACGCACTTCGAGGACGAGATGGATCGCCGCCAGATCCGCAAGGGCGACATCCAGTGGGCGTTCGACAACGCGGACACGATCGTGCAGGGCGTCTACCGCCCGGCCGCGATCGAGCACGTGCCGATCGAGACGCAGGTCTGCCAGGTCGTCCCCGAGCCGAGCGGCCGGCTGACGATCTACTCCTGCACCCAGGCGCTCTACTTCTCGATGGGCGTCGTCTCCGCCCACCTCCAGGTGCCGCTGAACAAGCTGAAGTTCGTCGGCGGGACGACCGGCGGCGGCTTCGGCGGGAAGGTCGACACGGCGACGGAGACGATGTGCTGCCTGCTCGCGCAGAAGTCGGGCAAGCCGGTGAAGTGGCGCTGGACGCGCGAGGAGGAGTTCCTCTGCTCGTCGACCCGCGCGCCGTGGCACATGGAGATCGCGGACGCCGTGACGAAGGACGGCTGGATCCTCGGCCGCAAGATGCTGACGCTGCACGACGCGGGCGCGTACTCGCGCTTCTCGCCGTACGGCCTGACGAAGCACAGCTTCCACCACACGGGCGCGTACACGATCCCGAACCTCGAGTTCGACGGGTACGTCGTCTACACGAACCGCGTGCCGACGACGGCGATGCGCGGCTTCGGCGTCACCTCCGTCTCGTTCGCGACGGAGACGCACATGAGCCGGATCGCCGACGTGCTCGGGCTCGACCCGATCGAGATCCGCCTCAAGAACGCGAACCGCATCGGCGACACGTCGCCGAACGGGATCGTCTACACGGATCCCTCGAGCGTCCCGACCATCCAGGCGATCGCCGAGGCGATCGGGCACGAGCTGCCGGCGTCGTACCGGACCACGACCAGCGAGCAACGAGAGGGCGAGTGGCTCCCCGAGCACCTCGTCGCCCAGCTCGGGAACCCGGAGGACCACTGATGGCCAGGCACCGAGGCAAGGGAATCGCGGCGATCGAGTACCCGACCGGGATGAACCAGAACGGCGATCCGTCGCAGTGCTGGATCAAGGTGAAGCCGGACGGGCGCATCGACGTCTTCGCCGGCACGGCCGACATCGGCAACGGCTCGAAGACGATCCAGTCCCAGATCGTCGCCGAGACGATCGGCGTGCCCTACGACTGGATCACGTACGACAACTCGAACACGGACTCGTCGCCCATGTGCACGGGCACGTTCGCCTCGCGCGCGACCTTCGTCGCGGGCAAGGCCGCGGAGAAGGCTGCGCAGGAGGTGCGGGCGAAGATCCTCGAGATCGCCGGCAAGGAGATGGAGATCGACCCGGCCGACCTCGAGATCGAGGACGGCGAGGTGATCGCGAAGGGCTCGCCGCAGACGAAGATGTCCGTCGCGGACGTGGCCGGGGCCGCAACCTTCGGGCACGGCGAGCTCATCACCGGCACGGGCGCCCAGCTCAAGCCGTACGCCGCGATCATCGACTCCGAGACGGGCGTGGTCGACTCTCCTCCCCACTCCGCGATCTCGTACGCGACGTGCGCGGCCGAGGTGGAGGTCGACGACGAGACGGGCGAGGTCCGCGTCCTCCGGCTCCAGCAGTGCTACGACGTCGGCCGCGCGATGAACCCGACGCTGGTCGAGGGCCAGATCGAGGGCGGGGCGATGATGGGGCTCGGGCTCGGCGTGCTCGAGAACTGCTACCCGTACTACCCCGATGTCGAGCATCGCGGCGGCTCGTTCGGCTCGTACCTGGCTCCGGGCATGGAGGACATGCCGCAGATCGACACGATCCTGATCGAGAACCCGTCGGCCGACGGGCCGTACGGCGCGAAGGGGATCGGCGAGATGGCGAACAACCCGCAGCCGCCGGCGATCGCGGCCGCCGTCTACGACGCGGTCGGGGTCTGGGTCACGGAGCTCCCCATCACGCCCGAGCGGGTGCTCCGCGCGCTCGAGGCGAAGGCCGAGCCGAAGCGCGAGGGCAAGCTCGTCGTGTTCGACGAGGAGCTGTCCGTGAACGCGGTGTCCTCGGGCGGGATGCGCTTCGAGGTCTCGGCGTAGGGGCGAAGCTGCTCGCCTTCACCCTTCGGCACGTGGAACGGCGTGGATCGCCACACCCTCTTCCCCGGTGTGGCGATCCACGCGATCGGCGGCGAGCAGGTGATGATCTGCCACGTGACGTACGAGGCGGGGACGACCGTCGCCCGCCACTCGCACCCGACCGCGGAGCAGGTCATGTGGATCGTCGACGGCGACGTGACGATGACCGTCGGCGACGAGACGCGGACGCTCGGTGCGGGCGACGTCGTCGTCGTGAACCGCGGCGTCGAGCACGAGCTCCACTCCGCGGGCGGGATGACGTTCGTCGAGGCGCTCGCGCCCGTGCTGCGCGATCACGTCCCGGACGCCGGGCGCGACCTCGTCCTCGGCGAGCAGGGCGACTCGCTGCACGCCGACCGCTGAAGGAAACCCAGGGCTGCCCCCGCGGGTGCGAGTACGATTCCGGGGTGCGCATCGCCGTCGGGACCGTGGTCGCCTGCCCCCCGCACGGGGTGGGCCGGATCGTCGCCCGCGAGAAGCGGGTCGCGCTCGGCGTCGAGCAGGAGGTCGTCGTGATCGAGCTCGACGAGGGGCTCGTGGTCACGCTGCCGCTCGACCGCGCGCGCGAGCAGCTGCGCGCGCCGATCGGCAAGGAGGGGCTGAGCCTGATCGGCGAGACGCTGCGGAGCGACGAGGCGCTCGACGACGAGACCTGGCAGATCCGCCTGAGGCAGGCGCAGGACAAGCTGCGAGGCGGTGACCCGCTCGAGCTCGCCGAGATCGTGCGTGACGGCGTCCGGCGCGAGCAGGTCCTCGGCGCGAACGGGCGCACCTCGAAGCTCTCGGCGAGCGAGAGGGCGCTCTACCTGAGGGCACGAGACCTGCTCCTGGGTGAGATCGGGCACGCAGGCGGGCTCGACCAGGAGGCCGCGAGCGCCTGGATCGACGAGCATCTCGCGCCGCTCGGCTGAGCGATCCGGCGAGCCGGGACGGCCGCCGTCCGAGCCTCCGCGCTCCGCATCCCTACACTTCAGAAGACACAAGGGACGAATACCGATGGCGCTGCCGACGCCCTCCTTATCCGTTCATGGCAGGAGGGGCGGCATGGACCGTGCCTCCTCCGCCGTTTCGACGAGTCGAGGAGGAGACGCAATGGTTGTTCCCACCAGCGAGAGGCCGGTCGAGGAGGAAGGCGCCGCGCATCGCACGTCTCGTCGGCGCCAGAACGAGCGACGTGCGCGTGCGGCCGACACGCCGTCGGATGCGCAGGGTCTCGTCGAGTTCGCGTGCGAGTGCACGAGCAGCGAATGCGAGCGGTCGGTGAAGATGCCGCTCCACGTCTACCGACGCATGGTCGAGTCCGGCGACCAGTACCTGCTACAGGCCGGGCATCACGCGTTCGCGAGGCACCGGACGATCATCTCGGTCGGGATGATGAGGATCGAGGAGCGCGCCTAGCAGCGTGCTCCGAGGCTCGCCCGTCCGTCACGAGAACCGCGTTACTCGTCGACGACCACCGGCACGTCGTCGCTCGAGAGCTCCGGAAGCTCGCCGGCGGCCCGCGCCTTCCGCTCGGCCCGGCGGCTTGCTTCTTCTCGAGCTTCAGCGCACGACGTTCCCTGACCGTCCGCTCCCGGGCCATCTTGGCCATGGTCTGCTGTCTCTTGCTGTTGCTCATCCGAGCACGTCCTTCCTCTGGTGCGTCGTGCGGGGAGACGGCAGAGAAGTGCCGAGTCCATCGCGGCGTGCCCTTCGACGATAGCCGCGATCGAGGATGACGCGCCCGAAAACGATGGCCGAGTGACCGAGCCGCCGTCCGCGTCCGACCTCGGCGGCTAGTCCGGCAACTCGACCGACCGACCGCTCGCTGCGATCGACGAGCGACGAGCGGACGACCCCCACCTGCCTGAGCTCGACGTGCACATCTCTTGACCCCTCTCTGGCGCGACTCAGCCGGCGCCCGCGCGAGCCGACGGGCGTCGCCCGTGGAACCGGCCTCCTACTGCATCCGCATCCGGCACCCGGTAGCGCGCGTCCGCGAGGTCCTTCGCGCGCAGGAGGTGCCGCGCGGATGCGCCACGGCGAGCATGGCCACAGTCTCACAGGACCGAGAGGGCACACTTGCGCATGTGCGCCCGGGACTCGACGAGATCGGCCTCGAGGAGCTGCGCGGGCTCGTCGAGGACGGCGGGCCGCTCGTCCTCGTCGACGCGCTGCCGCCGATCGCTTTCGCCGCGTCGCACCTGCCGGGCGCGGTCAACATCCCCGAGTTCTCGGTCGACGAGCTCGTCGACCGGCGCATTCCGGACCTCGAGTCGCTCGTCGTCGTCTACTGCGCCAATCCCGACTGCGAGAGCTCGGTCGCCGTCGCGGGACGTCTCGTCGAGCTCGGCTACCGGAACGTCCGCCACTTCTCGGGCGGGAAGGACGCGTGGCGCGACGCAGGACTTCCCCTCGAGGGCGGCCGCGCCTAGCGATCGAGCGCACGCACGGGGGCGTCGGACTGGTCGTCGCCCGTGTGCTCGAAGAGCTCGAGGACGTAGCCGTCCGGGTCGAGGAAGAACACCTGCTCGTAGCCGTCGCCCCTCGGCATCGGGCCTCCCTCGAGATCGACCCCGTGCTGCGCCAGGCGCGCGCACGCTGCCTCGAGGTCGTCCACCTCGAACGCGACATGGCTCGTCAGGCCGCGCGCCGCTCCGGCGCCGGCGTCGCCCTGCCCGGCGCCGCCGGTGGTGTCCGCCTCCGCGAGCAGGTGGATCTCGGTCCCGCCGAAGCGGAACCAGGCGCCGGCGAACGTGAAGTTCGGCGGCCGCGGGACCTCCTCGAGCCCGAGCGCGGCAGCGTAGAACCGCCGCGAGCGGTCGAGATCGGCGACCACGAGGCCGACGTGCTGGATGCGTATCGACATCGCCGACTACCGTAACCTCGCGCCACCGGAAAAGGAGGCGCGATGCCACTCATCAGGGTCGAGCTGTTCGACTACCGCGTGAACGACGAGACGAGCGCGGCGCTCATCGAGAAGCTGACGGACGCGCTCTGCGAGGCGACGCACCCCGCGTTGAAGGACCACACGTGGGTGATCGTCGAGGGCCACAACCCGAAGAACTGGGGCCTCGGCGGCAAGCCCTGGCCGGTCGACCAGATGCCGCCGGCGCCGTCCTCGTAGGATCGAGGGCTCCCGAGGAGAGGAGACGGAATGCCAGTCATCGAGGTGAAGCTCTACGACCGGCGCGTGAACGAGGAGTCGGTCCCGAAGATGATCGAGGCGCTGACGAACGCGCTCCACGAGTCGAGCGGCGCTGCGGTCGAGCACATCCACGTGATCATCCAGGGCGTCCCGGCCAGGCACTGGGGCCAGGGCGGGAAGCCCGGCGAGTAGGAGGGCGCGGTCCGCGGTCAGCTACGCCACTTGACCGTGCAGCCGACCGCCGCGGTCTCGGCGACCGGCGGCGCCTCGCCCGCGAGCGCGGCGTCGACGGCGTCGCGGAGGTAGTGCGCGGTCACCCCCGCTTCGTCGCGGTCGTCGTCGACGGCGCCGTGGTAGACGAGGCGGCGCTCGGCGTCGTAGACGAAGCACTCCGGCGTCCGCTCGGCCCCGAGCGCGCGGGCCACGTCCTGGCTCTCGTCGTACAGGTAGTCGAACTCGTAGCCTGCCTCGCGCGCATGCTCGATCATCGCCTCGAACGAGTCGGCCGGGTACGCCCCGGCGTCGTTGGAGCTGATGGCGACGATGCGGACGCCGCGATCGGCGTACGCGCGCTGCAGATCGTTGATTCGCCCCTCCCAGGCGAGCACGTACGGGCAGTGGTTGCACGACTGGACGAGCACGAGGACAGCGGCGTCGGCGTACTCGTCGAGCGAGTGCGTGCGTCCGTCGACGCCGGGAAGATCGAAGGTCGGGGCAGTCGCGACGACGCTCACCTGAGAGCCTCCTCGAGTTGCTGACGACTGGGGACGGGCGACGGGCGACCGTCGGGGAGACGGTACACGCGGCAGCTCAGGGAGGGCGGCGACGACGCGCCCGCGGGATCCACGTCGCGCCCGTCGACGCGGATCGTGGGCGAGCCCGGGAACGCGAGGTCCACGGCGTCGTCGCGCGTCAGCACCTCGCGCACGTCGATCTCCGCGTCGATCCCGAGCTCGGCGACGACCTCGTCGAGGAGCGCACGCGCCTCCGGATGCGACGGGCAGCCCTCCCAGAACAGGAACTCGACCCGCACGCCCGCGAACCCTAGCCCCCGATCGACCGCGCGACGGACGGCGTGACGCCGAGCTCCGCGCCCCTGCAAGCCCCCCGTGGGACGCCGGCGAGTGCGTCGACTAGGCTGCTCGGTCGTGGCGGGGGGAGCGACGCAGTTCGCCTCGGCGGAGGCCTACGACCGTTTCGTCGGTCGCTACAGCTCCGAGCTCGCGGCCGCGCTGACGAGCTTCGCCGGGGTGCAGGCAGGACAAAGCGCGCTCGACGTCGGCTGCGGGCCCGGGGCCCTCACCGCGACGCTCGCCGGCCTCCTCGGCCCGGGAAACGTCACCGCCGCGGACCCGTCGGAGCCGTTCGTCGAGGCATGCCGCAGGCGCGCGCCGGGCGCGGAGGTCGTGGTCGCGAGCGCGGAGGCGCTCCCCTTCCCGGACGGCGGCTTCGACGTCGCGCTCTCGCAGCTCGTCGTGAACTTCATGCGCGACCCGGAGGCGGGCGTGCGCGAGATGGCCCGCGTGACGCGTCGCGGCGGCGTCGTCGCGTCGTGCGTCTGGGACTACGCCGGCGAGATGACGCTTCTCCGGGCGTTCTGGGACGCGGCTCACGAGGTGGAGCCCGAACGCGCCGCGGCCGTCGACGAGGGCCGCGTCATGCGCTTCGGGCGCGACGGCGAGCTTGCCGACCTCTGGCAGTCGGTCGGGCTCGAGGACGTCCGCGCCGAGCCGCTGACCGTCAGCGCCTCGTACACGTCGTTCGAGGACCTGTGGTGGCCGCTTCCGCACGGGGTCGGCCCGGCGGGCGCGTTCTGCGTGTCCCTCGGTCCTGAGCGGCAGGCCGTGTTGCACGACGAGCTGCAGAGGCGACTCGCGGTCGGTGACGAGCCGTTCGAGCTCACCGCGCGTGCGTGGGCGGCATCCGGGGTCGTGGCCGGCGAAACGGCCTAGGGCGAACCGACCGGCACCGCGAGCTCGAGCTCGACGGGCTCCGAACCCGGCACGACCGCCTGCGTCTCGCGCGCGTGCAGAAGGGTCGTGCGCACGATGAGCTTGGCGCGAGCGAAGTTGTCGAGCTCGGTCGGGACCGGCCCGACGCGGCGCCCGAGCGCGTACCCCGCCGCGTTTCGCCCCATCGCCCGGTACGACTCCACGGAGTAGAGCGGCGACATGCCGAAGAGCTCGAGGTTGTCGAGCGGCTCCAGGTCCGCGCGCTGGATCACGGCCGTGCCCTTGGACTGGATCCCGAGAGCGACGCCCGAGCCGGACAACCGCGCGCCGTCGTGGGCGATGAACGCGACGTCGGCCACCCGCCGCACGCGGACGAATCGCGGCACGCCACCCGACTCGCGGATGCCGTCGGCGACGGCCTCGAGCACCGCGCGATGGTCGAGCCTGGCGATCGTCTCCCGGATCGCGTCCGCGAACGCAGGCCCGACCGCGACGACGACCTCGGCCGGGTCGCTGCCCACTGCCGCCTCGCCCCGCTCGAGCACGATCGGCGCCGCGGCGGGCGGCACGCCGATCAGCTCCTCCGGCACCACGACGTGCGGCAGCGACTGGAGAAGCTGCCAGCGGTCGCCCTCCAGGCGATACCCCGTCCCCGGGCCGGCGTACTCGTTCGGGTCGTTCACCGCCGAGCGCACGACGCCGTCGGCGTCGATGACCGCCGACGTCTGCAGGTAGTCGGCCGACACGCGCTGGCGCTGCATCGAGAGCACCGCCTCGGCGACCTCCCCGAAGCCGGCGCGGTCGAGCGCGAGCGCAACGTCGAGCCCGCCCACTTCTCTCGCGAGTAGGTCGTCCGCGGCCTCGACGTCGGCCGCGCGGTCGCGGTCGGGCATGCCGCGCGAGTCGTACCCGCCGGTGGCTGCCTCCACCTCGGCGTCCGAGACGGGAGGCAGGCCGAGCTCACGGAAGACCGCCTGCACCGCGCGCGCCGCGCGCTCCCGCACGCGCTCGAGCTCGTCCTCGGCGACGGGCTCGATCCCGGCGTCGACCTGCCAGTCGCGCTGCACCGTGAGCCACTCGTCGAGGTCGTCCGCGTCGAAGTTCCCGCCACCGAACGTGTTGTCGTGGCGCGGCATGACCGAGTAGCCGGACGTGACGAAGTCCGTCCCCGGCAGGAACTGGCCCATCAGCTTCGCCGTCTTGCGGATCTCCGAGTGCGAGGCGATGGCGTCGTTGCCCGACGCGACCTCGAGGTCGAGCCAGGCGGCGAGGACGTTCTCGCCGAGGATCGCGCGGGTTCCGCCGGGCACGGACAGGACGAGCGCGACGCACGAGATGGAGCCGTTCTGCACGCCCTGGGACCCCGCCGCACGGACGACCGCGAGACAGCGCGCCTCGAGGTAGAGCATCGAGAGCCCCTGCGCGTAGCCCATCAACGCCTCGGACCCGGTGCCCGAGGTGAACCGCACCTTCACGCCTCGCGACGCATACGCAGCGCCGAGGAACGCCTTCGACCACGGCGTGTCGTCGCCGTCCACGAAGACGGGCTCGGTGCCGTAGACGGAGAGCGTCTCCGCATACGTGACGAGCCCGCGGATTGCGAGCTCCAGGTTCCGCCGCTCCTCCACCGCGCACTGCGTCATGACGCCCGGGCGGCCCGTCTGAGAGCCGACGAGGAGGGCGATCGCGTTGAGCGGCGCGTAGCGCGCGACGCCGACGGTCGTCTCGATCTCCGCGAAGCCGCGGCGCGCCGCCTCCGCTGCGTCGGCCGCGAGCAGCGCGGGGCTCTCCTTGAGGTTCGTGACGTGCGCCTGGTTCGCCGGCGTCCGGCGGGCACGGAGCTTCTTCAGCGCGAGCATGAGCTCGACGGGGTCGAGGAGCGAGACGGCGCGAGTGAGCTTCGCCGGGGTGAGGCCACGCGAGAGCCGCACGAGCTCGGAGCGCGGCACGTTGACATCGACGAGTTTGCGGGCGAGCTCGGCGTCCTCGAGGCCCATCGCCTCGGCTGCGACGTCGAGGTCGAGGCCGTGGGCGACGACGAAGCGGTCGATGACGTCGAACTCGGCCGCAGCGCGCCCGTCCATGCGCGTCACGACGCCGTCCTCGACCACCAGCTCGGGCTCGGGGTCGCGCGGGCCGCCGGCTGCGACGAGGCCGAGCTCCGGGTACGGCGCGACGAGCGTCTCGCGCGCGAGGTCGCGGCGCTCGCGCGACTCGACGCGGCGGCTACGCATGCGCGAGCAGGCCGCGCTCCTCGTACGCGGCCGCGGCTTCGCGGACGAAGGCAGCCGTCCGGATCGCCTCGAGCGCGTCGAGCCTCGACGCCCACTCCGCGAGCTCGGCTGCGGTCGCGCGGCCGGGGCGGAGCGCCGTGTAGACGGACAGCAGCAGGTCGTCAGGCACGCCGGCGAGCTCTGCCGCGCGCTCGAGGTTCTCGGCGAGCGCCGTACGGCCGGCCGCTCGCGCGACCTCGGCTTGCAGCCGCAGGGTCGCCGGGGTCGCCCGGATCTCCCCCGCGCCGACGCCGCCCGCACGCACCGCCTCGAGCGTCACGTCGGCGAGCGGAAGCCCTCCCGGCGTCGCCACGAGATCGGGGCGGCGCGCGCCGAGCGGGTAGTCGCGAGTCGGATCGAAGTCCGTGGCCATGAGCCGATCAGACTTTAGAGGCTCGATGTGGGTCGTAGGCACGCGCGGATGGGGGCCTGCGCACGGCGCAGCGCCGCCGTCTCGGCCGACGTCCAGGCGTCCAGCCTGCACGTCGTCCGAGCCGTCACCGCTGCTTGACGCATGCCCTCCCCACACGCACCTCCAACCCACATCGAGCCTCTAGGCTGCGCGGTGCACCGTGGGCAACGAAGTGAACGATTATCGATTCTCCGGCCGCGTCGCTCTCGTCACGGGAGCGGCGAGCGGCATCGGCGCGGCGGTCGCCGCTCGGCTCCTCGCCGAGGGCGCGAAGGTCGCGTCACTCGACCTCGAGGCGGCGTCCGCCGAGGGTGTGCTCGCCCTCTCTGGAGACGTCTCGGCATCGGCCGACGTCGAAGCCGCGGTCACCGGCGCGGAGCGCGAGCTCGGCCCGGTCGACATCCTCGTCTGCTCCGCCGGAGTCCCGGGGCAGTCGCTCGCCACCGTCGACGTCACCGACGACGAGTGGCGCCGCGTGCTCGGGATCAACGCCGACGGCGTCTTCTTCTGCAACCGCGCGGTGCTCCCGGGGATGATCGAGCGGGGCTACGGGCGCATCGTCAACGTCGCGTCGATCGCCGGCAAGGACGGGAACCCGATGGCTGGCGCCTACTCGGCGTCGAAGGCGGCGGTCATCGCGCTGACGAAGGCGATCGGCAAGGACGTGGCGCGCACCGGCGTCGTCGTCAACTGCGTGGCGCCCGCGGTCATCGAGACACCGATCCTCGAGGGCATCTCGCAGGAGCACATCGACTACATGGTCGAGCGGATCCCGATGGGCCGCATGGGGCGGCCGGACGAGGTCGCAGCGCTGATCTGCTGGCTCGCGAGCGAGGAGTGCTCGTTCTCGACGGGCGCGACGTACGACATCTCGGGCGGACGGGCGGTCTACTAGTGCGCTACGCGCGTTTGCGCGGTCCCGAGGGCGTCGTCGTCGGTGCCATCCGCGGCTCCAAGGTGATCGCGAACAGCGGCGCGGAGGTCGAGCTGCTCGACGCGGACGAGGTCGTCCCCGCGCCGCCCTACGAGACCCTGCTCCCCGTCGAGCCGCCCGAGGTCTGGTGCGCCGGCGTGACCTACGAGCGATCGCGCGACGCCCGGATCGAGGAGAGCGCGGTGCAGGACGTGTACACGCTCGTGTACGACGCCCCTCGGCCGGAGCTGTTCATGAAGGACGCGGCTCTGCGCCGGACCGTCGGCCCTGGCAAGCCGATCGCCGTCCGCGGCGACTCGCGCTGGAGCGTCCCGGAGCCCGAGATCGGCGTCGTGATCGGTCGCGACGGGAAGCCCGAGGGACTGACGATCGGGAACGACGTCTCGTCGCGGGACATCGAGGGCGCGAACCCGCTCTACCTCCCGCAGGCGAAGATCTACGCCGGTGCGTGCGCGATCGGCCCGGCCGTCTACGTCCCCGCCGAGCTCGACGCGCCGCTCCGCATCCGAATGCGCGTCACGGACGAGTTCGGCCGCATCGTGTTCGAGGGCGAGACCTCGACGGAGCGGATGCGGCGCTCGTACAGCGAGCTCGTCGAATGGCTGCTCGCGGACAATCCCGTCCCGCCGGGCAGCGTCCTCCTGACGGGGACCGGCCTCGTCCCGCCCGACGACTTCACGCTCGTCCCCGGCCACACGGTCGAGATCCACGTGCCCGAGATCGGCACGCTCGTCAACCCGGTCGTACGTGCCGCCGAGCTCATCGAAAGGAACGGTTCCCATGACTGAGACGATCACCGGCGCCGCCGCGCGCAACTACGTCGGCGGCGAGTGGCGCGAGTCCGTCGGCGGCGAGACGTACGAGAAGCGGAGCCCGTGGCGCCCGTCGCAGGTCACCGGCGTCTACCCGGCCTCCACCGCCGAGGACGCGGCGGCGGCGATCGAGTCCGCGCGCGAGGCATTCCCGGCGTGGTCGCGACTGCCGGCGTCGCAGCGCGCCGCGTACTTCGGCAAGGCGGCGAACGCGATCGAGGCCCGCGCGGAGCAGGTCGCGCAGGACATGACCGCCGAGATGGGGAAGCCGCTGCGCGAGGCGCGCCTCGAGACACTGCGCGCGGCGACGATCCTCCGCTACGCGGCCGGCGAGGCCTGGCGCCCGATCGGCGAGCTGTACCAGCCGTCGGTGCCGCTCCAGCGGCTCTACACCGTCCGCCGCCCGCTCGGGGTCGTCGGGCTCATCACTCCCTGGAACTTCCCCATCGCGATCCC
Organism: uncultured Actinomycetes bacterium; assembly: GCA_963770595.1. Classification (GTDB taxonomy): domain Bacteria; phylum Actinomycetota; class Thermoleophilia; order Gaiellales; family Gaiellaceae; genus GMQP-bins7. The sequence continues at coordinate 941,061 of CAVYQG010000001.1, forward strand.
GGTCTGGAAGCTCGCGCCCGCGCTGATCTACGGGAACACGCTCGTCCTGAAGCTGGGCTACGAGGCGCCGCGCACCGGGCTGCACGTCGCGGAGGCGTTCGCGGAGGCAGGCTTGCCGCCCGGCGTCCTCAACGTGCTCACCGGCTCGGGCTCCAAGGCGGGCGCCGAGATCGTCTCGAACGCCGGCGTGCGCGCGATCTCCTTCACCGGCTCGGTCGAGGTCGGGAAGGCGGTCAGAGACGAGGCCACGGCGCGCGACTGCCGCACCCAGCTCGAGCTCGGCGGGCAGAACCCGCTCGTCGTCTCGGCGAGCGCGGAGCTCGACCGCGCGGTCGAGGCCTCGTATGCCGGCGCGTTCTGGTCGGCGGGGCAGAAGTGCACCGCGACCCGCCGCATCTTCGTCCAGGGCTCCGTGTACGACGAGTTCCGCGACAGGCTGCTCGCACGCGTCGCGGCCGGGAAGGTCGGCGACCCCGCCGACCCCGACGTCGAGGTCGGGCCGGTCGTGAACGAGAGCGCGCTCGAGGAGATCCTCGCGGCGATCGACGCGCGCGAAGGCGGAGGGCGGCACGGTGCTCGCTGGCGGCGAGCGTGCGGACGACGAGGGCTACCTGATCTCGCCGACTGTCTTCGAGGGCCTCGCCGACGACGCGGAGCTCTCGTGCGAGGAGGTCTTCGGGCCGGTCACCTCGCTCTATCGCTACGAGACGCTCGACGAGGCGCTCGAGCGGGCGAACGGCGTTCGCTTCGGCCTCTCCGCGGCGATCTTCACGCGCGACCTGCACGAGGCGCAGCGCTTCACGGACGAGATCGGCGCAGGGATCGTGCACGTGAACTCGCAGACCGCGGGGGCCGATGTGCACGTTCCGTTCGGCGGGATCAAGGGCTCCGGCTGGGGCCCGCACGAGCAGGGTCGCGCGGCGATCGAGTTCTACACCGAGACCGTCACCGTGTACCAGGACGCGCCGCTTGGCTGAGCGGACGCTGGTCACCGGCGCGCTCGGCTGCGTCGGCGCGTGGACGCTCAAGGCGCTGCTCGAGCTCGGTGAGGAGCCGGTCGGGTACGACCTCGGCGGCGGCGACGCGCGGCTGCGGCTCGTGCTCGACGAGGCCGAACGGGCACGGGTCACGCTCGTCGAGGGGGACGTCACGGACGGGGACGCGCTCGGACGGGCTCTCGACGAGCACGGGATCACGCACGTCGTCCATCTCGCCGCCCTCCAGGTGCCGTTCTGCCGCGCGGACCCCGCGCGCGGCGCGCAGGTGAACGTCTTCGGCACGGTCGTCGTGCTCGACGCGGTCAAAGCGCGTGCGAGTCGGATCCGCGGCCTCGCGTACGCGAGCTCGACCGCGGTCTACAACCCCGCCGACCGCTCCCCCGCGCCGGAGTCGGGCGGCACCGAGCCGATGACGCTGTACGGCGTGTACAAACTCGCGAACGAGGGAACCGCGCGCCTGTACTGGCACGACGACGGCGTCGCCTCGATCGGGATCCGCCCGTACGTCGTCTACGGGCCCGGACGCGACCAGGGGCTCACCTCCGGCCCGTCGCTCTCGATGGCCGCAGCGGCGCGCGGGGAGTCTTACGAGATCGCGTACGGCGGCACAGCGCAGTACGACTACGCGCCCGACGTGGGCCGCGCTTTCGCCCTAGCGGCGCGGGCGGCGACGGACGGCGCCCACGTCGCGAACTTCCCGGGCGTCCCGTCGACCATGCAGGAGGTTGTGGCGGCGATCGAGGCCGCCGCGCTCGAGGCCGCCGGACGAATCACCTGGGAGGAGGGGCAGCTCCCGTTCCCCGAGTCGCTCGAGGGTCGGCTCCTCGAGCGCCTGATCGGCCCGATCGCGCCGACCTCACTCGCCGACGGCGTGCGCGCGACGATCGAGCACTTCCGCAGCGCCGCCTCCTAGCCCGAGCGAGAGCACGCTCGCGCAGGCGACTGTGCCTTACCCGGGGCGGGTCGTTCTTGGACAGGCAATCGCTTAAGGTCGGCGGGTGACGGCGTCCCGGACACGCAGTACGCGACGACGGCTGACGGGGTCAGCATCGCCTACCAGACGGTCGGTGACGGGCCGGTAGACCTCGTCCTCGAGCTCGAAAGCTGGGGCAACGTCGAGGTCATGCTGGGAGCTCGACGCGCTCGCCGACCTGTTCGAGCGGCTCTCGCAGTTCTCCCGGCTCGTCCTGCACGACCGGCGAGCGACGGGACTCCGGGCGGCGCCACGGCTCCCGACCTCGAGACCGGGCTCGGGACCTCTTGACGGTGCTCGACACCATCCGGTCACCGCACGCCGTGCTCTCGGGAGCAGCGACCGTCTGCCTTCGTCTTGGCCGCGCGCATCCGAGCCGAGCTCGTCGCTGCGTCGCACAGAGCGCGCGGACAGGCCGGCTCGCTCGAGTACCCGCGGGGGCAGAGCCCGGCTTCGGCAGTGGCGTCGGAGACCGCGGCCGTAGGGGAGCAGGGCTTCGCCGATACGTGCTCGAGGACTGCTCACCGAGCCTCGCCGTCGCACGAGCGCCTCGTGGCGCCGGTGCGCGATCGATGCGCGCGCGTCATGGCCACGTCGACGGCGGGTAACCAGGATCTCCGGTCGAGCGCAAGAGCGCCCTCACCACCGGGTGATCACCGCGCCATTCGCACCCCGAGCTCGCGGTCGATGACGAAATCCCCGACCGGCGCCGAACGGTCGCGAGCTCAGTCGGGATCCGGGCGCGTCACGTCCAGCCGCACTCGGGATCTACGGGTTGCCCGTACGGGGACCGTGCCCGATCGCTACGCCGTCGAGGCCTTCATCGGCCGTGAGCGAGCCGCCGAGGCGCCTGCAACAGTGCTCGGGACGGTCCTCTTCACCGACATCGTCGGATCGCACCGAGCGCCAGGCGGCGGCGGGCGACCGGCCTGGGCGGACGCGAATCGAGCCACCACGCCATCGCTCGCGATGCACTGGAGTGACTGGCAGGGCGTCGAAACGACGCGCCGGGCACGCACTTCGCGAACCGCTCGCGCGATTCGCTGCGCGCCGACATCGGCACGCGACGGCGATCGGGCCGAGACCCACTCCGCGCCTCCTCGCGTGGGAAGGGATCGTCGACGCGAACCGAGCCAGACCCGCCGATGTAGCGCCTGCTCGCAGGAATAGCGGGCCATGCGGTGATCCGTCTCCCGTCGGTGGACCACCACGCTCGGAAGCCGATTCTCGTGGGAGATGCGGAGACCCGCCGCCGAAGGACCCAGACGCCGGCGTTCCGGTCTGCCTCTCGCACCACCGCGTGCGCTGCCTCGGCCACGTCGGGGAGATTCTCCTCGGGAAACGTCATTGCCCCGTCATCGAACGAGATCGTACCCGTCATCTCAGGAGTCCTTTGCCCGACCGGACTATCGATCACATCGGGATTCGCTTCGGATCTCGGCGGCCAGGAGTACTACGCCGCATCTCACGTCCGTACTGCGGGCTCCACGCGTGGTTCGAACTGGAGACCGACAAGCCACCGTGGGCCTCACGGCGGGCAAGGCTCGCAGTCGCTCTTCTCCAGGCGTCAAACCGGCACCTGCTCACGCCGCAGCCGGTATCTCTCCCGACGTGCTGCTCGGCGCACGAAGGACGGGTCGTCAGGGGTGATCGCGATGACCACCATCCCTTGCGTAATGGTCCGTCAGCGGCTCGCGCAGGTGCAGATGGTTGACGACGACGTGCACCGATCGAATCTACCCCGGCGGGCTCCACCGTTCGACGGACGTTCCTGAACAGGCTAGCGCGCAGCCCAGCGGCGCGTCTTCTAGCCCGATTCGCTTGCTCGGGGGCTGGGCGTGAACAGCTTCCAGCGCCCCTCGGAGACGACCTCGACGGTGCCGTCGATCACCTTGACGGCGGTCTGATCGTCAATCGCGTACGCCGGATTCGGGATTCCGGCCGCCCATCGTTCTGCGTGGGCCATGGTGTTCTCCGGCAGCATCATCGTGATCCAGGTGCGGGAAGATCGAGAAGTCGACCATTCCCACCGTGCTGTCGCTACCAGTGGGCGGCTTCCAGCCGACGAAGTCCTCCCCGATGCGGGGGGTCATCACCATGCTCCCGGCACTCATCCCCACCCAGACCATCTCGGTCAGCGACGGCAAGAGGTCCGCCAGCCCCGACTGCCGCATCCAGTGGCACAGGTACAGGGCATCGCCGCCCTGCCACCAGCAGGACGTCGGTCTCTCGGACCAGGGGAACCCAGCGCTCTTCGTCGATGCTGGGCAGCGCGGTGAGCTCCAACACTCCCACGGACTTCCACCCCAGCTCGCACATCGGTTCGGCGGATCGTCCGCTGATGAACTCCCATGCCCTGTCGCCAGGACCGACCCGGGGGTGCCCGTACATCGCGGTGGGAATGCAGAGGGCGCTGGACTCGGCGATCGGCTTGCCCAGCAGGTCGACCAGCGCCTCGCGGATGCTCGCGTTCTTGATGCCGGCGGACGTGAGAAGAAACCTCATCCTGCCTCTCTGGGTCGTTGCTGCCAAAGACGGTTGATGCCTACGCGGTGGAGACTGGCAGTCCACCCAAGACTCATCGGCTCTGGCCAGTTCGCGTCCCCCGAGGGATATTCCCGAGCGCTGGCAGCCGGCGTATACGTCGCTCGGCCGCGCCCCTGAGATGCTTGCACCTCCGGCTTGTCGATCAAGGAGGAAGTCGTGGAACGGTTCAGCTTCGCGCCGGAAGCGGCGTTCGTGCCGCGCGGCGATCTACTCGATCGTGTGTCGCTCGCTCCGCTGACACCGTCCACCGCCGAGGGGGCGCTCGTCCAGGCGGTGATCCTTCGGTTCGAGCCGGGCGGTCGGCTCAGGCGGCATCCCGCGGGCTCCCCGCAGATCCTCGCCGTACTCGAGGGATCAGGCGAAGTGAGCGGGGCGAATGGTGTCGATGAGCCGATCAGCGCGGGCGAAGCGGTCTTCTTGCACGAGGGTGAAGACCACGAGCTGACGTTCGAGGCCGGGCTGACGGCGCTCATCATCGAGGGAGAGCATGTGGATCGGTTCCGCGAGCGTCCCAAGGCCGATCCCTGAGGCGACTGCTCGACCGACATTCCCGCACACTCGCGTTGCATCCGGATTCTCGCCTGGTCGGCCTGTGCCAGGCAGGCGGCGTGGTGCGGCTGTACGGGCGCTACAGTCGGACCTCATGCTCCCGGTTCTCGCGGCCCGCGCTGCTGCCGTCGTGCTGGTGGGCATCGCAGCGTTTCAGGTCGCACTCGTCTTCGGCGCACCGTGGGGTACGTATACGCAAGGAGGCGAGACGGAAGGTGCGCTCGACACACCTGGACGACTGGTCGCCGCGATCTCCTGCGCGATCCTGCTCGTGATGGCGGCTGCCATCCTGGCGCGAGTGCGGGAGGGTCCGCTCGAGAGCGCTCCGGGGACACTCGTGACCGCTCTTGCCTGGTTCACGACGATCTACTCCGCGCTCGCGGTCGTCCTCAACCTGGCCACCCAGAGCTCGTCGGAACGCGCCGTGTTCGGGCCGATCGCCATCCTCCTCTTCGTGCTCGTCGTGACCACGATGGTCGGTTCTCGACGGACGAGCTAGCCCGCGCGTCTCGAGCGACACTCCCGCACGCTCGAGCAGCCGAGCGTCATCCCGCCCGCGTCAGCGGATCAGCGGCCTGAGCGCGTCGCGGGCGATCAGGAAGCCGCGCTTCACGAGCTCCTCCGTCGCCTCGAACGCGCGGTCCTCGTGCTCGATCGAGACCACGAAGTCGTAGCCGGCTCGGTACAGCGCGGCGATGAACCGGTCCCAGCGGACCTCGCCGAGGCCAGGCAGCCGCGGCACCTGCCAGCCCATTCCGAGCGAGGCGGTGCCGTGTCGGTACAGGCCGTCGCGGTCGATCTCCATGTCCTTCGCGTGGACGTGGAAGATCTTCGCCGCGTAGTCGCGCACGACGCGCTCGTAGTCGATCTGGAGCCACACGAGGTGCGACGGGTCGAGGTTGAGCCCGAAGCTCGGGCTGTCGACGATCGCGAACAGCTCGTCCCAGATCGCCGGCGTCGAGGCGAGGTTCGTCCCGCCCGGCCACTCGTCGTAGGAGAAGATCATCGGGCAGTTCTCGATCGCGATCTTCACGCCGCGGTCCTCCGCGTACGCGACGAGCCCGGGCCAGACACGCTTGAAGGCGCGGATGTTGTCGGGCACGTTCTTCGTCTGGTCGCGGCCGACGAAGGTGCCGACGACCTCGACCTCGAGCTTCGCCGCCATGTCGATCACCTTCTTCAGGTGCGAGTTCGCGGCGCGCCGCTCCGACGTGTCCGGGTGCAGGTTGTTCGGGTAGTACGCGAGCGACGAGATGCCGAGGCCGTGGCGGGCAACGAGCGTGTTGACGGCAAAGGGGTCGGCGCGCGTCACGTCGATGTGCGACGTGCCCGCGTAGCGGCGTCGCTCACCGCCGGCCGCGGGCCAGCAGGCGATCTCGAGCGTCTCGAACCCTTCGCTCGACGCCCAGGCGGCGACCTGCGCGAGCGAACGGCGCGGGAAGGGCGCGGTCAGCAGGCCGAGCCTCACGTGGGCACCTCGTACGGATACGGGCTCACGACGCGAGGGCTCCCTGCCGGGTTCGGCGCTCCGTGGCAGCACGAACACGACGCCGCACGACGCGCTCGGTCCGGCGCACGTGCTTCCGCGCCTCCGAGCCGGCGCGCGCCGCGTCACCCGACGCGATCGCCTCGACGATCGGCACGTGGAACTCGGCGAGGTCGACCTGGTCCCACAACGTCCAGTAGGTCGCGAACGCCGTGGACACCTCGACGCCGAGGACGAGCCAGCTCTGGAGGAGCGGATCGTTCTCGGCCATCTCGACCACGGCGCGGTGGAACGAGAGATCGTGCGAGATCTGTGTCCGCCAGTCGCTGCGAGCCGCGGCACCGCGCATCGCCTTCACCTCGCGCTCGAGCATGCGGACGTCGCCGTCCGCATGCAGCGCCGCCTCCCGCGCGGCGAGCTCCTCGAGCGCCATCCGCACCGGGAAGACGGGGAGCAGCTGCTCGTCGTCGACCGCCCTCACCCGGGCGCCGCGGAACGGCTCGGACTCGACGAGCCGCAGGCTCTGGAGATCGCGGACCGCCTCGCGGACCGGTGCCTGGCTCGTGCCGAGCTCACGCGCGATGCGCGTCTCGACGAGGCGCTCGCCGGGCTCGAGCTCGCCGCGGAGGATCCGCTCGAGCAGGATCTCCTTGACCTGCTCGCGCAGGATGGTCCGTGAGACCGTGGTGCTCACCGCCGTCGATCATCGATCCTCGATTACCGCGCGTCAACCGCGAGGCGGTCAGCCGGCGACGACGGGGTTCGTCAGCGAGCCCACGCCCTCGATCTCGATCGTCACCTCGTCGCCCGGCTGGAGCAGCCGCTGCGGGTCCCGGAACACGCCCACGCCCGCCGGCGTCCCGGTGAGGATCAGGTCGCCGGGCTCGAGCGTCACCGTCATCGTGACGTGGCTGATGATCTCGTCGATCCCGAAGATGAGGTTCGCGGTCGTCGAGTCCTGGAGCACCTCGCCGCTCACGATCGCGCGGATCGCGAGGGAGTGCGGGTCGGGCACGTCGGCCGCCGGGACGAGCGGCCCGACGGGGCAGAACGTGTCCACCGACTTCCCGCGTGTCCACTGCCCGTCCCCGAACTGGAGATCGCGCGCGCTCACGTCGTTCGCGCACACGTAACCCCGGCACGGCCTCGAGCGCGCTCTCCTTCGAGACGCGGCTGACGCGCTCTCCGATGACGACGCCGAGCTCCGCCTCGTAGTCGCACTTCGTCACGAGCGGCGGGATCACGATCGGGTCGCCGGGCCCGATCAGCGTGTTCGGCCACTTCGCGAACAGCAGCGGCTCCGCGGGCAGCTCGGCGCCCTGCTCCTCCGCGTGGTCGCGGTAGTTGAGGCCGACGCACACGATCTTCCCGGGACGCTCGATCGGGATCACCCTTTCAATCTACGCAAGATCAGGAATCCGCTAGCGCGGATTCCTGATCGCGAAAATCCCGAAGGCGTCCGCTTCGCGGCCGCACGCACCTACGAGCCGGTCACGACTCCGCCAGCGCGAATCCCTGATCGCGAAAATCCCTGAAGGCGTCCGCTTCGCGGCCGCACGCACCTACGAGCCGGTCACGACTCCGCTAGCGCGAATTCCTGATCGCGAAAGTCCCTGAAGGCGTCCGCTGTCGCGGCCGCACGCACCTACGAGCCGGTCACGACTCCGCCAGCGCGAATTCCTGATCGCGAAAGTCCCTGAAGGCCTCCGCTGTCGCGGCCGCACGCACCTACGAGCCGGTCAGGACTCCTCCGCGAGCCAGAGCCAGCGGCTCATGGTCGCGTCGGTGTCGCGGAACCCGATCCGCCGGTAGACCGGCGCGCCTGCCTCGGTCGCGAACAGGACGGCGTAGCCGTAGCCGCGCTCGCGGGCGTCGGCGAGCGACGCGAGCGTGATCGCCGCACCGATGCCGCGGCTCCGCGCGGCCGGGCTCGTGCCGATGCCGAACAGGGTCGCGACGCCCGATCCGCAGAAGAGCATCGCCGTGGACACCGGGCGGTCGTCGAGCCAACCCAGGTAGAGGTCCCACGGCGTCGTGCCGACGCCGAGCGTCCTCGTCGCGTCGAGCCAGGCCTCGGCCGCGAAGCGCGGCACCTCGAACGCCTCCGAGAAGGCCTCCGCGAACGTCTCGAGCCCGTGCGCGTCGACGACGCGCTCGACGCGGAAGCCCGCCGGAGCGCGCGCGAGCGCGCCCCAGTCGAGCTGGGCGAGCGTCGCGACCTGGCACGGTGCGTCGACCTCGTAGGGGATGAAGCCGTGGGGCCGGAGCTGCTCGCCGAGCCCGGCGGGCTCGGCACTCGGCCCGATCCACCAGAAGACGTACGGCGCGCCCCGCTCGCGGTGCCACGCGAGCGCATCCTCCGCGGCCTCGTGCACCTCGCCCGCAGCGAGCCGCGGCGCCCAGATGCCCTTGAAGAAGGGGCTCGACGGGGACGCGTGATGCCGCGAGAGCCCGTCGTGCTCCTCGATCTCGGCGCCGGGAAGCAGCTCGAACGAGCGGAAGAGGTCGAAGAGCGTGTCCTCGACGGCGAGGACGAGCTCTCGCTCGGAGAGCTCGAGGCGCGGCGTGTCGACCTCGTTCACGATCTGAGAATGGCACAGCCGTAGACTCGCTTCGTGACCCTTCCGGCTGGTTTCGCCGCAGAGCTCCGGGCGGCTCTCGGAGACGCGCACGTGGTGACGGAGCCCGAGCAGCTCCGGGTCTACGAGTGCGACGGGCTCACCGGCCATCGCGCGATCCCGGAGCTCGTGGCGCTTCCCGGCTCGACCGAGGACGTCCAGACGGTCGTCCGTGCGTGCGACCGCGAGCGCGTGCCGTTCGTCGCGCGCGGCGCGGGCACCGGGCTCTCGGGGGGCGCGACCCCGATCGCAGGCGGCGTCGTGATCTCGCTGGCGCGCATGAACCGCATCCTCGAGATCGACCTCGCCAGCCAGCGCATCGTCGTCGAGCCCGGCGTCGCGAACCTCGACGTCACGCGCGCGGTCGCGGCCGACGGCTACTTCTACGCGCCCGACCCGTCGAGCCAGCAGGTCTGCACGATCGGCGGCAACCTGGCCGAGAACTCGGGCGGCGCGCACTGCCTGAAGCACGGCTTCACCGTCCATCACGTCACGGGGCTGGCGCTCGTCCTGCCCGACGGCGACGTCCTCGAGCTCGGCGGCAAGGCGCTCGACGACGACGGCCCCGACCTTCTCGGCGTGGTCGTCGGATCGGAGGGGACGCTGGGGATCGCGACGCGGATCACCCTCAGGCTCGTGCGCGCACCGGAGGCAGTGACGACGCTCCTCGCCGGCTTCGACACGACCGACGCGGCGGGGTCCGCGGTCTCGGCGATCGTGGCCGCGGGGATCCTGCCGTCCGCGGTCGAGATGATGGACCGCCTCACGATCGAGGCAGCCGAGCTCGCCGTCGCCCCCGGCTACCCGGCCGGTGCGGGCGCCGTGCTCCTCGTCGAGCTCGACGGGGTGCGCGAGCAGGTGGAGGAGGACGCCGCGGAGGTCGACCGGATCTGCGTCGCCGCGGGCGCGTTCGAGGTCCGTATCGCCTCGAACGACCTGGCCCGGGCTCTGCTCTGGAAGGGGCGGAAGTCGGCGTTCGCGGCGATGGGCCGAATCGCGACCGACTACTACGTCCAGGACGGCGTCGTGCCGCGCACGCGGCTACCGGAGGTGCTCCGCCGGATCGAGGAGCTCTCCGACGAGCACGGCCTGCGCGTCGGCAACGTGTTCCACGCGGGGACGGCAACCTGCATCCGCTCGTCCTCTACGACGCGGAGGCGGGCGAGACGGAGCGCGCGCGCATCCTGGCCGAGGCGATCCTCGACGCCTGCCTCGACGCCGGCGGGTCGCTGACCGGCGAGCACGGCGTCGGGATGGACAAGGCGTGCTCGATGCCGGGGATGTTCTCGGAGCGCGACCTCGAGACGTTCGCCCTGCTGCGGCGCGCCTTCGATCCCGAGGGCCTGTGCAACCCGGGCAAGGTCATCCCGACGCCGCGGCTCTGCGGCGAGGTGCCCGGCCCGTATCGCGTCCACGCGCTCGAGAGGATCGGCGTTGCCGAACGTCTCTAGCCTCGCGGAAGCCTCCTCGGCGCTGGTGGCGGCGAACGCCGAAGGCCGGCGCGTCCGGATCGGCGAGGACCTGACGACGGACGGGCTCGACCGCATCCTGGAGCACGAGGCCGGCGACCTCACCTGCACGGTCGAGGCGGGCCTTCGGCTCTCGGTCCTGAACGCGGAGCTCTCGCGACACGGGCAGCGGCTCTCGCTCGACCCGCCCGGCGACCCGACGATCGGCGCCCTCCTCGCCGAGAACGTCTCCGGCCCGCTCCGCCACCGCTTCGGCGCCCCGCGCGACCTCGTCCTCGGCGTGACCCTCGTTCTCGCGGACGGCACGGTCGCGAATGCCGGAGGCAAGGTCGTGAAGAACGTCGCAGGCTACGACCTCGCGCGCCTCGTCTGCGGCTCGCGCGGCACGCTCGCGCTCATCGCCCGCGCGAGCTTCCGGCTCCACCCGTTGCCCAGAGCCTCGCGGACGCTCGTGGTCGAGACGGACGAGGCGCCCACCGTGGCCGCGACGCTCCTCGCCTCGCAGCTCCAACCGAGCGCGCTCGACGTCCTCCACCCGGGGCGCGTCGCCGTCCTCTTCGAGGGGTCCGACCGCGCCGTCGATGCGCAGGCGCGAACGGCAGTCGGCCTGGTCGGCGGCGCGGAGGCGGCCGGCGCTGCCACCTGGGCGGAGTCGCGGTCGAGGCAGGGCGCCGCGCACGGGCGCATCCGCTTCGCTCCGGGTGACCTGGCGACCGCGCTCCGGGACGTGCCGGAAGCGCTCGCACGTCCCGGCGCCGGAGTCGCGTTCACGCGCGACCACGTGCCGGGTGACGCGACGCAGGACCCGGGCGCCGAGGTGCTGGAGCGACTCCGCGCGCGGATCAAGCTCGGGCTCGACCTCAACGGAGTCCTCGTCCCGTGATCCGCGAGCTGACCTCCGACTGCGTCCACTGCGGGTTCTGCCTGCCCACGTGCCCGACCTACGTCCTCTGGCGCGAGGAGATGGACTCGCCGCGCGGTCGCATCCACCTGATGGACGCGCGCCTCGACGGGACGATCGCGTTGAACGCCACCGTCACGCAGCACTTCGACCGCTGCCTGGGGTGCATGGCCTGCCTCTCGTCGTGCCCGTCCGGAGTCCGCTACGACCGGCTGATCGAGACGACGCGCGCCGCGGTCGAGGACGAGCACGAGCGTGACCTCGGCGACCGCCTCCTGCGCGGCCTTCTCTTCCGCGTCCTCCCCCACCCCGGCCGGATGCGCCTCGCGCTGCGACTGGCGCCGCTCGGGCGAGTCATGCCGATGCCGAGCCGCTTCCGGCCGCTCGTCACGATGGCGCCGCGCTGGCGCTCGAGCGCGACGACGCCTGCCTTCACGGCCGCGGCCGGAACGAGCCGGGGTCGCGTGGGGGTCCTGACCGGCTGCGTGCAGAGCGCGGTCTTCCCCGACGTGAACGCAGCGACCGCGCGCGTGCTCGCCGCGGACGGGTTCGACGTCGTCGCGCCCAGGCAGGGCTGCTGCGGGGCGCTCTCCGTCCACGCCGGCCGGCTCGAGGAGGGCAAGGCGCTCGCGAGCACCCTCGTCGCCGCGTTCGACGAGGTCGACCTCGTCGCCGTCAACTCCTCCGGCTGCGGCTCGCACCTGAAGGAGCTCGGCTGGCTGCTCGGCGACGAGCGCGCAGCGGCCTTCTCGGCGAAGGTGCGCGACATCGGCGAGCTCCTGTCGGGCGTACGGCCTCGCGCGCCGCGCCATCCGCTGCCACTGCGGATCGCGCTCCAGGACCCCTGTCACGTGCGCCACGCGCAGCGCCTCCCGGTCGCCTTCGGCCCGACCCTCGCGCGCATCCCGGCGCTCGAGGTGCTCGAGCCGGAGGAGCAGGAGCTGTGCTGCGGCTCGGCGGGGATCTACAACGTCACCCAGCCCGAGGCCGCTCGTGAGCTCGGCGACCGCAAGGCCGCGAACGTCGTCGCGACCGGCGCCGGCATCTACGCAAGCGCGAACCCGGGCTGCCTCGTCCAGGTGTCGCAGGCGCTCAACCGCGCCGGCCACCCCAAGCCATCGCTGCATCCGATCGAGCTCGTCGACGCGTCCATCAGAGGCATCTCCGCCGCGCGGCTCGCAACCACTGCCCGTCGCTAGAGCGACGACGGATACCCTCGGCGGATGGCCGTCCGCTCGGAGCTCCGCAACGTCGCGATCGTCGCGCACGTCGACCACGGGAAGACCACGCTCGTGGACGCACTGCTCTGGGAGTCGGGTGCTTTCCGGACGAACCAGGACGTCGCTGAGCGCGTCCTCGACACGATGGACCTCGAGCGCGAGAAGGGCATCACGATCCTCGCCAAGAACACCGCCGTCCGCTACGGCGGCACGAAGATCAACATCGTCGACACGCCCGGGCATGCCGACTTCGGCGGCGAGGTCGAGCGCGGGCTGACGATGGTCGACGGCGTCCTGCTGCTCGTCGACGCGAGCGAGGGGCCGCTGCCGCAGACGCGCTTCGTGCTCCGGAAGGCGCTCGAGGCGCTGCTGCCCGTGATCCTCGTCGTCAACAAGGTCGACCGGCCGGACGCGCGGATCGAGGCAGTCGTCAACGAGGTGTACGAGCTCTTCCTCGACCTCGACGCCGACGAGAGCCAGATCGAGTTCCCGATCGTGTACACGAACGCGAAGACGGGTCGCGCGTCGCTCGCGGCGGACCCCGATGCGCTCGAGCCTGACCTGCGACCGCTCCTCGACCTCGTCCTCGAGCACATCCCGGCGCCGGCGTACGACGAGGGTCATCCGCTCCAGGCGCTCGTCACGAACCTCGACGCCTCGCCCTACGTTGGCCGGCTCGCCCTCTGCCGCGTCGTCCAGGGGACGATCCGGCGCGGCCAGCAGATCGCCTGGTGCCGCGCGGACGGGACGACAGACCGCGCGAAGGTGACCGAGCTGTACGTCACGGAGGCGCTCGACCGCGTGGAGGCCGACGAGGCAGGGCCGGGCGAGATCATCGCCGTCGCGGGGCTCCCCGAGGTGACGATCGGCGAGACGCTCGCGGACCCGAACGACCCCCGGCCGCTCCCCGTCATCGCCGTGGACGAGCCGTCGCTCTCGATGACGATCGGGATCAACACCTCGCCCCTCGCCGGGCTCGTGGGCGACAAGGTCACGGCGCCGCTGCTCGAGGCCCGCCTGCAGGCCGAGCTCGTCGGCAACGTCTCGCTGCGCGTCCTCCCGACGGGGTCGCCGGACGCCTGGGAGGTGCAGGGGCGCGGCGAGCTCCAGCTCGCGGTCCTCGTCGAGCAGATGCGCCGCGAAGGGTTCGAGCTCACGGTCGGCAAGCCGCAGGTCGTGACGCGCGAGATCGACGGTCGCTTGCACGAGCCGATCGAGCGCGTCTCGGTCGACGCGCCGGAGGAGTACCTCGGCGTCCTCACACAGTTGTTCGCGCTCCGCAAGGGGCGCACCGAGGCGCTCGTCAACCACGGGTCGGGCTGGATCCGGATGGACGTCGTCGTCCCTGCCCGCGGGCTGATCGGCTTCCGCACCGAGTTCCTCACCGAGACGCGCGGCACGGGGATCCTCCACCACGTGCTCGAGGGCTTCGAGCCGTGGTTCGGCGCGCTGCGGACGCGGCCGACCGGCGCCCTCGTCGCGGATCGGCGGGGGAAGACGACCTCGTACGCGATCCTGGGCCTTCAGGAGCGCGGCTCGCTCTTCGTCGGGCCGGGGGTCGACGTCTACGAGGGCATGATCGTCGGTGAGAACGCGCGCGCAGACGACCTCGACGTGAACGCGACCAAGGAGAAGAAGCTCACGAACACGCGCGCGCCGTCCGCGGACGCGACCGTGCGACTCATCCCGCCGCGGCCGCTCTCGCTCGACCAGGCGCTCGAGTACATCCGCGAGGACGAGTGCGTCGAGATCACGCCCGCGGACATCCGCATGCGGAAGGCCGAGCTGTCGGCGCAGAGGCGCCAGACCGCCGCGAGCCGCAAGGCGCGCGGGCTCGCGCCCGTCTGAGCTACGGGCCGCCGGGGACGACGACGGGCCGCAGCTCGTCGAGTCGGTCGACGTTCGCGAGCGCCGGGAACAGCTTCCACCAGATCCCCGCGACCGCGATCGTCGCCACGCCCCCAACGACGACCGCCGGGGCCGCGCCGATCAGCGCCGCGGCCACTCCCGACTCGAACGCGCCGAGCTCGTTCGAGCCGCTGATGAAGACCATCTCGACCGCATTGACGCGCCCGCGCACCTCGTCCGGCGTCACGAGCGGGAGGATGGTCGAGCGCAGGACGACGCTGACCATGTCGAAGGCGCCCGCCAGTGCGAGCGCGAGGAGCGACAGCCACATCTCGCGCGAGAGCCCGAACACGACCATGCAGATGCCGAACCCGGTTACGACGGCGAACAAGATCGGGCCGGCGCGCCGCCGGATCGGGAAGCGTGCGATCAAGACCGCCGACAGGAACGCCCCGAACGCAGGAGCGGCGCGCAGGAACCCCAGCCCGGTCGGGCCGACCTCGAGAATGTCCTTCGCGAAGATGGGCAGCAACGCCGCGGCGCCGCCGAGGAGCACGGCGAACAGGTCGAGCGAGATCGCGCCCAGGAGCACGTTGGTCCTTCGAATCAGGCGTACACCCGCGAGCACCTCGTCGAGGCCCTTGACGCCTTCCGCAGCCGGCTCTCGCCCGCCGCGAAGCGCGAGGAAGCACCCCAGTGAGATCGCGCTCAGGCAGATGCCGACGACGTAGACGAGCTCGGGGCTCAGTGCGAACAGGAGGCCGCCGACCGCCGGGCCGACGACGACCGAGAACTGCAGGCCGACCGAACGCTGGGCCAGCGCGCTCACCAGGAGCTCCTGAGGCACGAGCGAGGGGATGAGAGCGCGCCCCGCCGGGGCCCCGAGCGCGCTCGCCACGCCGAAGAGGAAGGCGAGCACGAAGAACGGCCACACCTGATCGGGGCCGGCAATCGTGAGGCCGAGCAGCCCGAAGAGGAAGGTGATGTCGAGCACGACCATGAGCGCCAGCAGTCGCCGGCGGGGAAGCCGGTCCGCGAGCTGCCCGGCGGGGAGCGAGAGCAGAAGGAGCGGGAGGAACTCCGCGAGCCCGATGAGGCCGAGGTCGAGCGGGTTCTCGCGTACGGAGTACACCTGCCACCCGAGCGCGACGAGCGCCATCGAGAGAGCGAACGCCTCCGCCACCTGCCCGGCGAAGTAGAACGAGAAATCGCGATGCCGAAAGGCGGACCGGCTCTCGCGACTCACGCGACGAATCTACGCGGCTTCGGTCTTGTCCGTCGGGGGGTGGCCCACGAACTCCACCTCGATCTTCATGATCCGCGAGCCCTCGATCTCGAGCACCTGGAGCTCGAGCCCGTCGACTGCCACCGCGTCCCCTACTTCGGGCGCGCGCCCGAGCATCCCGAAGACGAGGCCGGCCATCGTGTGGAAGTCCTCCTGCTCGAGGTCGGTGCCGAACTGCTCGTTGAAGTCGTCGATCGTGAAGGTGCCGTCGATCCGCACGCGCGTCTCGTCGATCCGCTCGATGGACTCGTCCGGGAGGTCGAACTCATCCTCGATGTCGCCGACGATCTCCTCGAGGATGTCCTCGAGCGTGACGATGCCCTCGGTCACGCCGTACTCGTCGATCACGACCGCCATGTGCTGCTTCTCGCGTCGGAAGTCGGCGAGCAGCGCGGCGAGGTCCTTCGTCTCCGGGACGACGTAGGCCGGGCGCATGATCGCCTCGAGGCGCACCGCGGCGAGGCCGAGGTCGTGCATCGCCGCGAACAGGTCGCGGACGTGGAGGACGCCGACGATCTCGTCGAGGGTCCCGCGGTAGACGGGGTAGCGCGTGAACGGCGAGTCGACGACCGCGGTGAGCGCCTCCTCCGGCGGCATGTCCGCCGAGATCGCCACGACCTCGGGCCGCGGCACCATCACCTCCGAGGCCTCCTTGGACGCGAAGTCGAAGACCTTGTAGAGCATCTCCTCCTCGGCCTGCTCGAGCTCACCGACGTCCTCGGCAGCGGCGACGCTGTGCCGGATGTCCTCGCGCGTGTACGCGATCATCCCCGCCGGCGCGGGCTTCACCCGCAGGAGTCGAAGAACACCGTTCGCCGAGTGCTGGAGGACCCAGACGACCGGATGCGTGATCCGGGCGAGCCAGTCGAGCGGCACCGCCAGCGCGACGGCGAGGACCTCGGCTTTCTGCAGCGCGACGGCCTTCGGCACGAGCTCACCGAGCACGACGGACAGGTACGTCAGGATCGCGAAGGCGATGAGGAACGAGACCGTCGTCGAGAGCGGCGGCTCCATGAAGCTCGAGACGAGCGGCTCGCCGATGGCGCCGAGGAGGATCGCCGAGACGGTGATCCCGATTTGCACCGTCGAGATGAAGCGGACCGGGTCGTCCATCAGGCGCAACGCAGTGCGTGCGCCGAGCCCGCCGCCGGACGCGCGCTCCTCGAGCCGGCTCCGCCGGGCGGTCACGAGCGCGTACTCCGCCGCGACGAAGATCGCGTTCCCGAGGACGAGCAGGACGACGATCGCGATCCGGAGCGGCGTGCTCACGTGTGGACCAGCGGGAGACGCCCGGGCATGGTGTGGAGGTGCATGGTCTTCCCGGGCGCCCCCTTCGGGGCGCCGGTACTAGGCGGGAGGTCTTCCACCATCGATCAGGCGGCAGTATAGGTGACGGTCCCGTCGCGCTCGTCGCGCCGCGCTGCGCCTTCCCCGACGAGGCGCTCGGCATGCGACAGGCTCTCGGCGACCGCGAAGCGGCGTCCAGAAGGCGCGAGGTCGGCCCCGAAGAGCGTGAGCGACAGCTCGTAACCCGTCCTCGGCTCCCCCGCGAGAGCGACTGCGGTCTCCTCGAGCCGCAGCCTGTGGTGCTCCTGGATCTCCCGCGCGCGACCGGCCGGGTCCGCGATCGGGTCGCCATGGCCCGGAAGCGCGACCTCGGGGTCGAGCTCGATCGTCGTGTCCAGCGCACAGAGAAAGTCGCCGAGCGGGTCGGCGCGGCTCGCCGGCCACAGGCCGACCGTGGGCGTGATCCGGCCGAGCACGTGGTCGGCGGCCACGAGGACGCCGTCCTTCAGCAGGCACAGCTGCCCGTCGGCGTGCCCGGGCGCCGCGATCAGCGTCCACCCGTCGATCTCCTCGCCCGGCGTGACGAGGATCGGGTCGCGCTGGTAGCGGATGAAGGGTCGGTAGACGGAGCTCTGGCCTACGAGCTCCTCCGTCACGTCCGGCGGGCAGCCGTGGAGACGGAACCACTCCACGAGCCGCTCCGACCAGGCCGGGTTCCCCCAGACGAGCTCGCACTGCGCGTAGTCGAGCGCACCCTGGTAGACCGGTGCGCCCGTCAGCTCGTGCAGGTCCGCTGCGGCCCCGATGTGGTCCGGGTGGAAGTGCGTGATGAAGATCCTCGCCACGCGCCCGCCCGCCTGCTCGAGCTCCGCCGCCCAGGTCTCCTTCGCGTCCGGCAACCCGATGCCCGTGTCGACGAGCGTCCACCCATCGGCGCCCGGAAGCAGGTACGCGTGCACGTGCCCGGGCCGCGTCGGCAACGGCAGCGTGACGCGGCGGATCCCGGCGGCGACCTCGTCCATCGCGCGACTCTAATCGGCGTGCGATCGTTCGCCCGTGAGCAACGACGTTCTCGTCCGCCCGTACCGAGACGCGGACGAGCGCGGGTGGGTGGTGTGTCGCGTGCTCTCGTTCCTCGACACGGCGTTCTTCGACGACGTCCGCCGCGAGAAGGAGCGCTACGACCACCCGGCGATCGAGCTCGTCGCGGAGCGCGACGGCGAGATCGTCGGGATCATCGACGTCGAGTGCGAGGAGGCGCCGGGGACCGTGTGCGAGGAGCGCCCGGGCCTCGGTGGGATGATCTGGCACCTCGGCGTCCACCCCGACCACCAGCGACACGGGATCGCGACGGCGCTCCTCCGCGAGGCCGAGCAGAGAGCTCGCGAGCGCAACGTCGAGCGGTTCGAGGCGTGGACGCGCGACGATCCGAGCACGCGCGCGTGGTACGAGTCGCGGGGCTTCGAGCTCGTGTACTCGTACCTGAACGTCTACATCGAGATGGGCGAGGGGCTACGCGACCTCTTTCCGATCACGGACGACGGGATCCGCCCGGTGAGGGTGTTCGCGCACTACGTGGGAGACGATCGCGACGCGATGCGCGAGCGCTTCGCACGCGTGCACGAGAACGTCCTTTACGAGCTCCGGTTCGACGCGTGACGCGCGAGCTCGACCTCCTGACCGAGGCGATCGGACACGAGCCCCGCTCGTGGGAGCCGGTGAACACGGGCGGCTACACGCGCTCGCGCGCGTTTCGCGTCGAGACGAGACACGGATCGGTGTTCGCGAAGGAGGCCGAGGAAGCCGGCTCGCTGCACATGCTTCGGCGGGAGGCAACCGTCTACCGAGGCGTGCAGGGGCCGTTCCTCCCCGCCTTCGTCGGCTTCGCCGACTCGGGTGAGCGCGCACTGCTTGCGATCGAGCTCCTCGAGGACGCACACTGGCCGCCGCCGTACCCGGACGACGTCGGTTCGCTCTTCGACGCGCTCGACCTCGTGGCCGCGACTCCGCCCCCACCAGAGCTCCCGGTGCAGGGTCGGTGGCACTCGCGCTGGGAGCAGGTCGCCGCCGACCCGGAGCCCCTTCTCGGCCTCGGCCTCTGCTCGCGGGAGTGGCTCGAAGCGTCGCTCGACACGCTGACACGCGCTGAGAGCCAGGCGCAGTTCGAGGGCGACGACCTGGTCCACAACGACGTCTACAGCGCGAACGTGGGCTTCCGGGGTGGTGGCGCCGTCCTCGTCGACTGGGGCGCAGCCGTTCGCGGCTCGCGCTGGATCGACGTCGCGCTTGCGCTGCTCAGCGTCCGCGTCGAGGGTGGAACGCCTTCTGACGTCGTGCCGCCTGAGGAGATCGCACCCTTTGCCGCCGCCTTCGCGGGCCACTTCGCTGTCGACGCGCCGGCGCCGCTGCCCGACTGGGCAGCACCGGGATCGACGTTGCGCGAGGACATGGCCGGCGACCTCGCCCATGCGCTCCAGTGGTCGGTCGAGCTTCTCGGGCTGCCTGCCTTGTCCTGATCGAACATATGTTCTATTCTCGACCGATGCGGGCCGGATACCGGATCGAGCCGTGCAAGTCGGCGCTCACGCACGTCCGAGGAATGCCGTTCAAGCTGGTCGCTGAACCCGTACATGGGCTGCGTCCATCGCTGCACGTTCTGTTACGTGCGCCACTTCGAGCGGCGGGCGGACCGGCCGTCCGACGACCGCTACGGGCGGTCGATCCGGGTGAAGACGAACGTCGCCGAGGTGCTGCGCCGCGAGCTCGCTCGTCCGTCCTGGGCCCGCGACGAGGTCGCGCTGGGCACCGCGACGGACCCGTACCAGCCGGCCGAGGGCCGCTTCCGGCTCACGCGCGCGTGCATCGGCGAGCTCGCCGCCTCGGGAACGCCCGTTCTCGATCGTGACGCGCGGGCCGCTCGTCGTCCGCGATCTCGACGTCCTCCGCGACGCCGCCCGCGAGGTGCCGGTCGCGGTCTACGTCTCCCTCCCCACGCTCGACGAGCGCGTCTGGCGGACGACCGAGCCGGGCACGGCGCCGCCCGCGAGCCGCCTGAAGGCGGTGCGCTCCCTGGCCGACGCCGGAATCGACGTCGGGATCGGCATGGCGCCCATCCTGCCCGGCCTCTCCGATCGGCCCGAGCAGCTCGAGGCCGTGGTCCACGCGGCGCGCGAGGCCGGCGCCCGCGGGATCTGGGCGAGCGTCGTCCACCTGCGACCCGGGGTGCGCGAGCACTTCCTCGAGGCGCTCGCTCGCGACTGGCCCGAGGAGGTCGAGCGCTACGAGGCGCTGTTCTCGGGGCGCGCGTACCTGCCCGCGGCCGTGGCGAGCGCGATCACCGAGCCGGCGCGGCGAGCGAGAGTCTCGACAGCGTCTCCGCGCCGTCGCGCACCGTTGCGACCGGCGCCTCGGCAGCTCGCTCTCGCCGTCTGACAGGGAGGAGCATCCGGGGCCGCGCCGTACTATCGCGTCGTGGCCGACGAGATCACGTGCCTCATCGCGGACGATCACGAGGTCGTCCGGGAAGGGCTCCGCCTGGCCCTCTCGCGCTCGCCGAGGATCCGCGTGATCGGCGAGGCGGCGGACGGCGCCTCCGCAGTCGCGCTCACGGAGCGCCGGCGGCCCGACGTCGTGATCATGGACCTCCGCATGCCCGACATGGACGGGCTCGAGGCGACCGAGCACATCCTCGAGAAGGCGCCCGACACCGGCATCCTCATCTTCACGGCCTACGGGGAGCGCTCGCTCCTCCAGCGCAGCCTCGAGTCGGGCGCACGCGGCTACATCCTCAAGGAGACGCCGCACGAGACGCTCCTGCGCGCGATCGAGAAGGTCGCCTCGGGCGAGAGCTTCGTCGACCCCGCCCTGATGGCCGAGTTCGTCGCCGGGCGCGGCCAGAGTGACATCCTCACGCCGCGCGAGCGTGAGATTCTCCAGCTCCTCGCCGACGGCATGTCGAACGTGGACGTGGCCGACAAGCTCTTCATCAGCCAGGAGACCGTGAAGAGCCACGTTCGCCACATCCTCGCGAAGCTCGAGGCCGACACGCGCACGCAGGCGGTCGCGATCGCGCTCCGCGAGGCGATGATCGATTGAGCGACGACGCCGAGCGCGCGCTGCTCGCCGACCGACTCATGGCCGAGCAGGAGGAACGTCGCCGGCTCGCCGAGCTGCTGCACGACGGCCCCGTCCAGCAGCTCTCCGCGATCTCGCAGATGATCGACGCCGGCCTCGCCTCGGCACGGGACGGCGACACCGCCCGCTCCGCGGAGATCTTCGAGCGCGGCCTCGAGCTCGCGAGGCTCGCCACGCGTGACCTCCGCGCGCTGTGCGAGGACCTCGAGCCGCGCGCGCTCCGCGAGCTCGGCTTCGTCATCGCGGTGGACGCGCTCGCGCGGCGTGTCGCCTCGCGCCACGATGTCGAGATCGAAGTCGACGTCGAGCACGGGGACGCGCTCGGCGAGTCGGCGCAGACGGCCCTGTACGAGATCCTGCGCGAGGCGATCGACCAGGCCGTGCGCCGCGGCGCGCCGTCGCGCATCGACGTCACCGTCTCGGCGACCGCCAGCGGCGGCGCGGAGCTCGTCGTCTCCGACGACGGCCCGCCGGAGCGACGGGCGGCCGTGCTCGAGGCGCTCGCCGAACGTGCGTCGACGCTCAACGCACGGTTCAGCTCCGAGGTGCGCTACCCGCGCGGGTCCACGATCCGCGTCGAGCTGCCCGCATCGGCCGCCGGTCGTTAGCATCAGGACATGGACGGCAACGGCAGAGGCGGGTACCTCGTCTTCGTCTGGTCGAGCGCGGGCTACACGCTCCACGAGCGCCAGGGCGAGCCGCCCGTGGCCGGCTCGGAGATCGAGGACGGCGAGCGCCGCTACCTCGTGACGAAGATCGCACCCTCGCCGCTCCCCGGCGACCGCCGCGCCTGCGCGTACCTGCTCCCCGCCTGACGCGGGCTACTCGAGCGGCTCGTTCTGCACGTTGTGCTCGGTGGCGTACGCGTCCACGAGCGCGTTGATCTTCGCGGGGTCGGGGAACGCGTAGTTGATCTCGACGAACGCGTTCCACTTGTCCGGCAGCGCGTCCTCCGGGAAGATCGCCTCGACCGGGCACTCCGGTTCGCATGCCCCGCAGTTCTGGGTGTAAACGCCGCCTGCGAGCGTGAACTCGTGCTTGCCGGGCACGACGGCGCAGTACGTATCGGTGCTCTCGGCCACCGTTGCGTCGACGCGCATGACGCGCCAGTGCGTCTCGCGCGTGGCAAGGTAGAGCCAGCGGATCGAACGACTGCGTGCCCCCAGGTTCGTGTGCAGGTTGCTCTCCTCGCCTGAACCGACGGCGACGTAACCGGCGATGGAGGCGCAGCCTTCTCGAGCCACGCGAGGGCCTCGTGGTCTGTCGACCGGAGCCTCCAGGAGCCTGCCTTCACGCGGGTCGCCGTCCGCGGCGAGCCAGCCCTCGACGAAGCCCGCGATGTACTCGCTGTCGGCGGTCTCGGGAAGCAGGCGCTTGAGGTTGGCGCACGAGCGCACGACCCCCGTGCCGACGTACCCGGGATGGACGTCGAGCGACGGCGAGAAGTTGACCTGGTCGAAGTAGTCGCGGTACTTGGCGACCCGGTCGCCGTAGAGCTGGACGTAGTGGAGATGCTCGTCGGAGCGAGTTGCGTGCCGGTTCCACGCGCCGTCGCCGTAGACGAGGCCGTGCAGGACGCCGAGGCGATACGTCTCGGAGTCACGTGCCGGTCGCGCCGTCGCGGCGGGCACGAACTGTCCGACCGCGAGAGCGTTCGTCTTCTGCCCGTCGCTCGAGCAACCAGCCGTGCGTGCGGCGTGGCCGAGACCGTGCGCCGGAAGCGCGAGATGTTCCGCGTCGTGAGACGCGTGCCGCCGTACCGGTCGCGCTCCTCGAAGGCCGGAGCGAGCTCGATCTTCACGAGCGGTCGACGCCGGAACCGCTTGACGACCGCCGGCCTGTAAGCCGGAGTCCGTCAGAACGCGACACGACCTGTCTTCGAGCTCCTCGAACGTGCGCACGCCGTGAGCAGTGACGAGCTGCTCTGTCGGCGCAAAGCAATCGATGCACTCCTCGGGATCGATGATGAGGATGCGCTCGAACACGTGGATGCAGTCGACGGGGCAGACGTCCACGCAGGACAGGTCTTTGATGTCGATGCACGGCTCGGCGATGATGTACGTCACGAGGCCGAGTCTAACCGCGGCGCTCGACCGCCCCGCCCGCTCTAGGTCACGCTCGTGAGCTCGGTGACGAGCGCGGGAGCGCGCTCGACGAGCGCCGACTTGACGATGACCTGGTCGAAGCCGGCGGTGTGAGCGCGCTGGAGGCCGGCGCGGTCCGTGTGGTTCGTGAAGCCCACGATCGGGACGTCCGGCCAGGCGTCGACGACCTCCTCGGGCTCGACGCGGGCGATGTCCGCGATCACGAGGTCGGGAGGATCGACGCTGTCGGTCGTCACGAAGCGGTGGCCGGGCAGCAGCCCCTCGAGCTTCGCTCGGAAGAAGAGATCGACCCCGACGAGCAGGATCGTCGCCACGCGCGCGACAGTAGCACCCCCCGCGGACGCGGAATACTGGCCGTCATGGCGCTCGAGGAAGGGCTCGCCCTGATTCGTTCCGGCGCGTACTTCGAGGCGCACGAGGAACTCGAGGAGGAGTGGCGCGAGGCGCCTCCCGAAGAACGCGACTTCCTCCAGGGGCTCGTCCACGTCGCGGTCGCGTGGCTCCACGCCGAGCGCGACAACCGGCCGGGATGCGAGCGGCAGCTCGAGAAGGCGGCGCGCCGGCTCGGGCCGTACGCACCGTCGCATCGCGGCGTCGACGTCGCCGTCGTGCTCGAGGACGTCGAGGAGGCCCGCCGACTCGTCGCGACCGGGTCGCTGAGCCTCGAACGGCCACGTCTCTAGCCAAGTTGCAAGTACACCTGGCTCGGAGGCCGAGACGACTCGTGGATCCTCAGAAGGCCGGCTCGACGCCGAGCCACTCGAGGAAGCGATTCGCGTACACGCGGAGCACGTAGAAGCGCTCGAAGAAGAGGAGCAGCCCGAGCGCCACCATGATCGCGCCGCCCACGATCTGGATCGAGCGGTAGTGGTCGCGCAGCCATCGGAACGCACCCATCGAGCGCGTGAAGAGCGCGCCGACCAGCACGAACGGCACCGCCAGGCCGAGCGAGTAGACGCCGAGCAGGAGCGCGCCCTCGGCCACGGTCTCCGTCGAGCCGGCGAGGACGAGGATCCCGGCGAGCACGGGCCCGATGCACGGGGCGGCGCACACCGCGAAGGCGGCGCCGAGGAGAACGCGCGAGCCGCGACTCCGGGCACCCTTGAGCAAGCCGCCGCCGACCAGGCGCTCGGGCCAGGGAAGCAGGCCCATGAACGCGAGGCCGACGACGACGAGGACGAAGCCGGCGACCTTCTCGAGCAGGAACTGATCCGCGAAGAGGCTGCCTCCGACCAGCGCGGCGCCGATGCCGAGCAGCACGAAGAAGAGCGTGAAGCCGAGGACGAAGGGCAGGCTCGCGACGACGACGCGCCGCGCGTTGCCGGGGCGCGCGAGCTCGTCCGCGTCGATCGCGGACACGGCCGACAGGTAGCCGGGCACGAGCGGAAGGACGCACGGGGCGAGGAACGAGACCAGGCCCGCGAGGAAGGCGACCGGGATCGCGGTGAGGCTCACGTCAGCCTTCGAAGCGCGCGAGCTCCTCGTCGACCCGGCGGTCGAGCTCCGGATCGAGCGGGGGCTCGTCGAGCGCAGCGGCCGGAGACCGCCGGCGGCTCCAGGTTCGAACGAGGAGCCCGACGGCGAGTGCCCCGGCGACGAGTGCCGCGATCGGCAGCAGCCAGGCGAGGAGCCCGAACCCGCTCTTCGGCGGCGTCGCGATCACGCCCGGCCCGAACTCGGCGACGAGAGCGTCCTTGATCTCCGTCTCGGTGTCCCCCGCGGCGATGCGCGCGCGGATGTACACCTTCATGCGCTCCGCGACCGGCGCGTTCGACTGGTCGAGCGTCGTGTCGCAGACCGGGCAGACGAGCTCGGCCTCGAGATCGGCAGCGTTCGGAGGATCGGCCGCCGCGACGACCGGGACGACGAGGAGCGCGCAGGCGACGACGAGCGCGAGCGCGCCCGGCCTCATGACTCGAGCGCGCGATCGACGGCGTCGCGAAGCTCCGCGCGGTCCTCCTCGGACGTCACGCCGCCGACGAAGACGTCCACGATCCGTCCCTCGCGATCGAGGACGAACGTCTCCGGGAACCCGGTGACGCCGTATCTCCGCGCGAGGTCACCCGGGCCGTCGAAGACGATCGGGAAGGTCAGGCCGAAGCGGCGCACGAAGCCGCGAGCGTCCCGACGGAAGTCCTTCGAGTCCAGCCCCACGACGACGACGCCGCGCTGCTCGTTCTCCCGCCAGATCTCCTCGAGGAACGGCGCCTCCTCCTTGCACGGCCCGCACCACGACGCCCAGAAGTTCACGACGACACCCTTTCCACGGAGCGACGAGAGCGTGAGCTGCCCGTCGTCGTCGAGCCGCTCGAGCGTGAAGTCCGGTGCGGTCGGCCGGTCTCCGCGAGCGGCGGCGGCGGCGAGGTCGCCC
Organism: uncultured Actinomycetes bacterium; assembly: GCA_963770595.1. Classification (GTDB taxonomy): domain Bacteria; phylum Actinomycetota; class Thermoleophilia; order Gaiellales; family Gaiellaceae; genus GMQP-bins7. The sequence continues at coordinate 966,852 of CAVYQG010000001.1, forward strand.
CCCTCGTCGTTGACGAGCGCCCAGACCAGGAGCGCGAACAGGAGGGCGACGAGGCCGATGGCGACGCCCTGGCCGACGAGCTTCGCGCGGCGGGCCACGACTAGCGGGAGACGATGAAGACCGGCGTCCCGACCTCGACGCGCCGGAACAGCCACTCGGCGTCCGAGATTCGCATGCGCACACAGCCGTGCGACGCCGAGTACCCGATGGATGCCGCGTCGGGCGTCCCGTGGATGCCGACGTACGGAGCCGAGATGCCCATCCAGCGCGTGCCGAGCGGGTTACCGGGGCCGGGCGGCACCGGGTCGGCGTCCTCGGCCCAGTCGGAGGGCGGCGGGTACCACCACGGGTTGCGCTGCATGTTCACGATCTCGTAGTTCCCGAGGGGCGTCGGATACTGGGACTGGCCGGTCGCCACGCCGAACGTGCGGACGAGCTTCGCGTCGTCGTACAGCCGCAGCCTGTTCGAGCCGCGCATGATCACGATCGCCGGCCCGAGATCGCGCTCGGTGACCTTCGCCCGGACGGACCCGAACGAGAGCTCGAGCGCCTCGCGCGAGTTCGTCTTCAGCGCGACCCGGAGCGCCCGCGAGGAGTCGAGTCGCAGCAGGCGCCGCCCCTCGACGGCCGGGATCGCGCGCACGGTCGAATCCCGCAGCACGAGGCGCGCGTCGACCGGCGCTCGGTCGAACTCGCGTCCGAGCACGTCGACGAAGCGACGGATGCGCTCGCGCGAGACCGCGACGTGCAGAGGCACGCGCGCGCCCGGGCGCGAGAAGCGGGCGCGGCTCACGGCCTTCTTGACGGCCGGCTTGGCGCCGAGCACCTCCGGCGCGACGCGGAGCGTCCGCATCGACGTGACCACGACGGGCAGGCGGCGTGCGAACGCCTCGCGCACCGTCTCGGAGGCCTGATACGGGAGGAGCCCGCCGACGTCGACACCGCCGATCGTCACGCCGCCCGGGATCGTCGGCAGCCGGGGCGGCGTGGTCGGCTCCGTCGGCGGCGGCTCGGTCGGGGGCGGGTCGGTCGGAGGCGGCGTCTGCGCCGGCCCGTTCCCGGAACCGGCACTCGAGGCGACCGCGACCGCCGCTGCGAAGCCCAGCAGCGAGCAGATAGCGATCAGTCCGACGGCGACGGCGCGAAGCCCTTTGCTCACGACTGAAGTGTAGAGACGAATATCGTCGGATCGTTCGTCACAACCGCCTCGACCCCTGCCTCGTCGACCCGGCGAAGGTCGTCCACCCGGTCGACCGTCCAGGCGACGACGGGCACGTCCAGAGCGTCGGCGTACCGGACGACCGGGACGGAGACGACGGCGTGATGGAGCACGAGCGTCGACGCGCGCGAGTAGCGGAGCAGCGCGCGAGCGACCGCGGGTGTCACCGTGCGCAGGCTGCGGAGCGCGCCGCGAACGTGGAGCCGCGGCTCGCCCCCTCGATGCATCCGCAGCGGGTCGCGGGGGAACGACACACCCGTGCGCAACGTCGGAGCTACGGTCGCGAGCCGGCGGAGCGCCGAGAGATGGAACGAGCTGACGAGGCTCCGCTCGGAGACGTCGAAGTGTGCGAGCCGCGCGGACACGCGATCCGCGGCGTGCGCGCTCTTGAGGTCGACGTGGACACCGGTCTCGCGCGCCTCGGTCGTGAAGAACTCGAGCGCCTCGTCGAGCGTCGGCAGCTCGGGGCATACCTCGCGCAGCTCGGTGAGCGAACTGTCGCGCACCGATCCCCTGGCCGCTCCGTGGCTCACCTCGTGGAGGTCGCCCGAGTGCGCGACGACGAGCTCTCCGTCCGCGAGCGCGAGCACGTCGAACTCGATCAGGTCGACGCCGACCTCGAGCGCCGTCCTGAAGCTCGCGAGCGTGTTCTCGGGAGCGAGCGCCGCAGCGCCGCGGTGGCCGATCCGGAGCGGCCGGCCGTCGCGCCGCTCGAGCGAGATCACGGCGCCGGCCTCGTGGGGAGGTAGTCCTCCTCGAGCCGGCCGCCCTCGGCCGCGTACGAGATGATCATGCGGTCGGTGAGCCACTCGACGGGCGCGCGGTCGTCGGTCCACGCACGCGCGTCGGACTCCAGCGGCACGACGTCGCGTGCGAGGAGCTCGCGCAGCACCGCGAGGTCGGCCGGGCCCGTGCTCAGCCGCTCTTCGAGCTCGTCGCTGGCGAGCGGCTCGGTCAGCCCGAGGACGATCGTGTTGAAGCGGAGAGCAGGCCACTCGAGCACCTGGGGAAGCTCGGCCGCGACGGTCGCACCGACCGCTTCGACCAACCGCTCGTCGTCCGGCACCGAGGCGACGTTCAGGGCGACGATCCCGCCCGGGGCCAGGCGCTCGCGGACGAGCTCGAAGAACTCGCGCGTCGCGAGGTAGAACGGCACGTACGGCTGGTGGTACGCGTCGACGACGATGAGGTCGTACCTCCTGTCGGTCGAGCGCAGGAACGGCCGCGCGTCGCGGTCGTGGACGGTCAGCCGCGGGTTGTCCCCCATCTCGAAGTAGCGCCGCCCGACGCGGCTGACGGCCGGGTCGAGCTCCACACCGTCGATCTCGCCTCCGGGTAGTAGACGCCGAGTGCGCGTGCCGTCGTTCCGGCAGCGTTGCCGAGGATCGCGACGCGCTCGAGCGGGCGGCCGAGGAGGGGCGGGAGCGCGAGGAACGCATCCCACACCCCGCCCGTCAGCACCGAGTCGTCGCGCCAGACCGAGTGCACGGCCACGCCCTCGTTGAGGAAGAGCAGGCGACGGCCGTCCTCGCGCTCGACGACCTGGATGTACTGGTGGAACGAGGTCTCCTCGTGGAGGAGCCCGGGCTCCGCCTTGACGGCGCCGGGAGGCACGACCAGCAGCGCGACGAGCACGGCGGCGACGACGAGGTAGCGCGGCCCGAGGAGGAAGCACGACGAAACCGCGAGCAGCGCGGCGACGACGAGGAACGTCCTCTGCGTGCCGACCGCGGGGATGAGCACGAGCGCCGGCAGGAAGACGCCGAGCAGCGAGCCCGCCGTCGAGAGCGCGTACAGCCGCCCGGCCACGGCTGCCGGCCGTCTCGACGTCGCGCACCGCCAGGCGGATCGCGAACGGCGACACGATCCCGAGGAGCACGACAGCCGGAGCGCAGAGCAGGAGCACCGCGAGGAAGCTGCCCACCACCGCCCCGACCGACGCCTCGTCCAGGCCCTCGACGGTCAGGTCGAGGAACGGCTCCGCCACGAAGGGGATCAGCGCGACGCAGATCGCGGCCGCGAGGACGATGAAACCGAGGAGCGTCGGCTGCGGCCTCCGATCGGCGATCCGGCCGCCGAGCCAGTAGCCGAGCGCGAGAGCCGCGAGGACGATGCCGATCAGGTTCGCCCACACGATCGTCGACGAGCCGAAGTAGGGCGCGAGCAGGCGCGACGCGGTGATCTCGGTCGCCAGCGCTCCGATCCCGGCGCCGAACACGAGCGCCCCGAGCGCGAGGCCGCTCCGCCGCTCGGCGCTCACGTCAGAGCCCGAAGACGCGCTCGATCTCGCCGAGCGTCCGCGTGGCGAGGAGCACGGCTACCGCGATCGCGAGCACGAGCACGAGCCAGAACCGGACGCCCGCCCAGCGCTTCTCGCGGTGGCGCCGCTTGCGCGCCGCACGCCGTGCGCGGTGGAGCCGGTACGCCCGGTCGACCGCTTCGGGATCGAGCGGCGGATCGTCCTCCGCAGGCACGGTTTGCGCCGGTTTCGCCACGCGGGAAGTGTAGAACCGCGGCGCTCGAGCGGACGCGCAAGGCGTGGTCCAGCCGCCCGGGAACGAATAGTGTTCTCGCATGGATCGCACTCGAGACGCCGGCGATCGCGCGCGACTCTCGATCGGCGGCGTGGCAGGGCAGCCCGGCCTCGGTGGACGGCTCACGTTCCTGTTCGGCCTGCTGCTTGCGGTCTCGGCGTTCACGGGCTGGTACACGGGCGAGGGCGAGGGCACCACGGTGTCCGTCTTCGGCTGGCACACGGGGACGATCGGCAAGATCGTCCTCTTTCTCGGGCTCGTCGCGGTGCTCGTCGTCGTGCTCCGCGAGCTGGGCGTGAACATGCCCGCCTCCGTGCCCGAGAGCCTGCTCGCGATCGGCATCGGCTCGATCGCCACGATCCTCGTGCTCGTCAGGCTGATCTCGATCCCCGACACGTTCTTCTTCGCGAGCCGGGGGCTCGGGATCTGGTTGAGCCTCGCGAGCGCTATCGGCCTCATCGTGGCCGGCCTGCTCGAGGCGTCGGAAGAGCTCTAGCTCGTGCGCAAGATCAGGATTCGCTCGCGCGAACCCTGATCGCGCGGAACGCGTGCCGGAGACTCGCTTCGCGAGTGCCGTCCGCGTCGGAACCAACATCCCTGAAGTTGTCGCGGAGTTCGCGCGCTCACTATGGCGACGTCGTCACCGTCTCGGTCACCGTCACGGTGCGGCCTGGCGTCTGCTGCGGCAGCGGCGTCAGCGTCCGCACGTCGGTCACGACGCCGCCCGGCTCCGGCCGCTCGTCGAGCGTGCGCGCGAACGCCATGCCGAGGAGGAACGCGAGTGCGAGCGCGAGCAGCGTCAGCAGCGCGCGCACGATCGTCTCGCGACGCGACCGTCCGCGCCTGCCGGAGCTCGGCTGCTCGAGCATCGTCACGGCGTGTAGTCCACCGCGCCGCGCGAGTACAGGTGGAATGCAGCGCCTTCGACGATCGCCAGCGCCGTCGGCCAGTCGGACGACGGAGCGTGCAGCGCCACCGCGTCTCGCGTCCAGGCCTCGGCGCGCTGGTACTCCGACGCGAGCTCGCCGAGCGTGAACGCTGACCCGACCCGCTTGCGCAGCTCCTCGCTCACGACCACGAGCTGGCGCTGGAGGTCCTCCGCGCGCGACGCATCCTGCGCGGCTTCGGCGAGTCGCCGGTACGAGTCCTCCCAGTCGGTGCGCGCGCTCTCGACGTCCGCGCTCACGCCGCGCCTCCGTCGGTGCAGCACCCGCCGTCGGGCCAGAGGTCGCCGATCTCCGCCAAAATCTGCTCCCCGAGCAGGTAGCCCGGCCGCGCGAGCGCGAACGCCGCGTGCGCGTGCAGGCACTTGAGATGGCTCGGGGCGCGCGATCCGCCGATGCCGGAGTCGAGCGACGCGCCGTCGTCCGCCCCACGCTCCGTGCCGGCAAGCTCGCGCCGCACGCGCACCTGCTCCACCGTCGCGGCCTGGAGCGATTCGGCGAGCTGCGGATCGTGCGCCGCGACCGTGCTCCAGCGCTCGACGCCGCCGGCGGACTCGAGCCGCGCGATCGAGGACACGAGGTGGCGGCAGGTGAGGTAGTACGTCGTCGGGAACGGCTCGCCGCTCGAGTCGTAGGGCTCCTGCTCGGTTACGGCGGGGAGCCCGTACGGACAGCGGACGACGACGCGCCGGAACGCGCGCGGCATCCTGCCGAGCTGGCTGGCGACGACGGCACGGTCGTCCATCGGAGCGGAGAGTACGTCCTCCGCCCCGGTCACTACCGGCGGGCTCTAGCGGCGTGCTCGCGCGCTGTGGGCGCGCCGCCAGTCCGGGATGCCCTTGACGACGAAGAGCTGCTCGCCGGGGAGCACGTAGCCGATCCGTCGCGCCTCGCGCTGCGTCGCCTCGAGGCTCGCGGAGTTGGCGAGTCGGAGCTCGAGCTCGTCGCGCACCACGCGCAGCGTCGCGACTTCGTTCGTCCGCGCCGCGAGCTCGGCGCGGGCGTCGAGGTACGACGCGAGCGGCCGGTAGTACAACCACGCGCTGAGCACGACGAACGCGAGTACCCACACGAGACGAAGCCGGCGGCGCGAGCGCGTGCTCGCGCGAGGCTTTGCCGCCCGCTTCCTTCCGGAGCCAGTCGTCGCCGTCGCCCCCACGCCTCACGGTTCACGCCCGACCTCCGAACCCCTGCTCGCCGGCCTCTAGGCGGTGTCGACCTTGATGACGTTGGTCGACCCCGGGATGTTCACCGCCGTCCCGGCGGTGAGGACGACGCGGTCGCCCGAGGCGACGATCCCGGCGTCGCGCGCTGCGTCGATCGAGTGCCGCCAGAGGTCGTCGACGTCGCGGGACTCGGGGATCTCGAGCGGGGTGACCCCCCACTCGATGGCCATGTGCTGCAGCGACACGCCGACGTGCGTCAGCGCGACGACCGGGCGCCGTGGACGCAGCCGAGCCACCGCCGAGGCCGTCCTCCCGGTGAACGTCGGGACGAGGATGGCCTTCGCACCGAGCGCCTCCGCGAGGTCACAGGCGGCGTTCGACATCGCGTGCCCGACGGTCGGCGACTCGGCGGCGCCCGGCAGCTGGTGCCGGTAGTCGAGGCTCGGCTCGACGGCACGCGCGATCTCGGCCATCGTCTCGACGGCCTCGATCGGGTACTCGCCGATCGCCGTCTCCGCGGAGAGCATGACGGCCGAGGTGCCGTCGAGGATCGCGTTCGCGACGTCCGAGGCCTCGGCACGCGTCGGCTCGGGCCTCTCGATCATCGACTCGAGCATCTGCGTCGCGGTGATCGCCGGCTTCCCGCGCTCGAGCGCGGCGAGGATGATCCGCTTCTGCAGGAGCGGCACCTCCGCCGCCCCGACCTCCACGCCGAGGTCGCCGCGCGCGATCATCACGGCGTCGGCCTCGTCGAGGATCTCCGGGAGTGCCGCGACCGCCTCTTTCAGCTCGACCTTGGCGATCACCCACGCCTGCGACCCTGCGGCCTCGATCTTCGCCTTGAGCGCGGCGACGTCCGCACGCGAGCGGACGAACGACTGCGCGACGTAGTCGACGCCGAGGCCGAGCGCGAACTCGAGGTCGGACAGGTCCTTGTCGGTGAGCGACGGGACCGGAAGCGGGACCCCGGGCACGTTGACGCCCTTGTGCGGCTCGACCGGGCCGCCCGTGACGACCCGGCACAACGCGCGCCCGTCGTCGACGCGCTCGACGCGGAGGCGCACGAGGCCGTCGGCGATGAGGACGTCCTGCTCCGGCGCGAGCACCGAACCGAGCACGTTCGGCGCGACGGGGAGGTCGTCCGGCTGCGCGAGCCTCCTCGTCCGCGATCACGACGACGTCCCCGACGTCGAGCTCGACCGGCGCCGCCAGCTCGCCGATCCGGAGCTTCGGCCCCTGGAGATCCGCGATGAGGGCGAGCGGCCGACCGGTCGCGTCCTGTGTCTCGCGAACGCGGCGCGCGCTCACGGCGTGGTCGGCCTGCGTCCCGTGCGAGAAGTTCAACCGGGCCCCGTCCATCCCGGCGGCGACGAGTCGCTGCACCGCGTCGGGCGCCTGCGACGCGGGCCCGATCGTGGCGACGATCTTCGTCCTGCGGTCGGAGAGCGACATCCGGCGCAGGCTACAAGAGGCCTCGCCCGGAGAAGTCGTGCGGACTCGGGCCGAGTGCCACGGCGAGGACGACCGATCACCGCTCGTTCTTCTCCGTCGTGGAAGCGGCACCAGCCCGGCGCCGCCAGCCGCCAACCACCCCCAGGGGCACCCCCGTGCCCCTGACTGGGACCGTACCGGTGAGCGGCTCGCAGGTGGTGTCGTCTCGGTCACGAAAGCGTGCCGACGAGACAGCCCTGCGCACCGCAAGCCGCCGGACACGAGCACGAACGACCGCGAGGTCAGCGTCCGCGGAACGCGGCCCAGCCGGGGTACACCGCGTCGTCGCCGAGCTCCTCCTCGATCCGGAGCAGCTGGTTGTACTTCGCGACGCGATCGGAGCGCGACGGGGCGCCCGTCTTGATCTGCCCGGCGTTCACGGCGACGGCGAGGTCGGCGATCGTCGCGTCCTCCGTCTCGCCGGAGCGATGCGACATGACCGTCGCGTACCCGGCGGCACGCGCGACGTCGATCGTGTCGAGCGCCTCGGTCAGCGTCCCGATCTGGTTGACCTTGACGAGGATCGCGTTCGCGACGCCCTCCTCGATCCCGCGCTCGAGGAAGCGCGCGTTCGTGACGAAGAGGTCGTCACCGACGAGCTGCACGCGCTCCCCGAGCCGTTCGGTCAGCCGCGCCCAGTCCGCCCACGCATTCTCGTCCAGCCCGTCCTCGACCGAGACGAGCGGGTACTCGTCCGCGAGCGACGCGTAGAAGTCGATCATCTCGTCGGCGCTCCGGGTCTGGCCCTCCCCCGCGAAGACGTACGAGCCGTCGTCCCGGAAGATCTCGCTCGCCGCCGGGTCGAGCGCGATCCCGATGCCCTCCCGATGCCCTGCTCGTTCGGCGGCCTCGAGAATCGCCTCGATCGCCTCCCTCGTCGACTCCAGGTCGGGGGCGAATCCGCCCTCGTCACCGACCCCCGTCGCCAGCCCGCGCTCGTGGAGCACGCCCTTCAGGTGGTGGAACACCTCGGTTCCGACGCGAAGCGCCTCGGAGAACGTCGGCGCAGCACCGGGCACGACCATGAACTCCTGGAGGTCGAGCCGGTTCTGGGCGTGCGCGCCACCGTTGACGACGTTCAGCATCGGGACGGGGAGCGTGCGCGCCTCGTCGCCACCGACCCAACGGTAGAGCGGGACGCCGGCGTCGGCCGCGGCGGCCTTCGCCGTCGCGAGCGAGCAACCGAGGATCGCGTTCGCTCCCAGGCGGCCCTTGTTCTCGGTGCCGTCCGCATCGCCGAGGACGGCGTCGACCGCGCGCTGATTCGTGGCGTCGAGGCCCAGGAGAGCGGAGCGCAGCGGCCCGTTGACGTTCGCGACGGCGGCGAGGACGCCCTTGCCGAGGTAGGCGCCCGGGTCGCCGTCCCGGAGCTCGACGGCCTCGTGCTCGCCGGTCGACGCGCCTGACGGCACGGCCGCGCGGCCCATCGCGCCCGACGCCACACGCACGTCGACCTCGACCGTCGGGTTCCCCCGCGAGTCGAGGATCTGCCGCCCTCGCACGTCCGCGATCGCGCTCATCCGACCTCCCCCTTCGCACGCTCGTAGTAGGAGTCCTGGCCGGTGAGATCGAGCGCCCGCCAGTCGTCTCCGCTCTCGCGCGCGAGCTCGACGGCACGCTCCACGCGCCCGACGAATCGCCGCGACGTCGCCCGCAACGCGAGCTCCGGGTCGACGTTGAGCCGCCGCGCGACGTTCACGACGGTGAACAGGACGTCGCCGACCTCGTGGACCACGGCAGCATCCGGCTCCGTCTCGGGCCGAGCCTCGCCCGCGGCCTCGCACGCGGCAGCGAGCTCGTCCAGCTCCTCCCTCAGCTTCTCGAACGGGCCCTCGACATCGGGCCAGTCGTACCCGGCCGCGGCCGCGCGGCGCTGCACCTTCCTCGCCTGCAGCAGCGCCGGAAGCGACTCCGGCACGTCGTGGAAGACGCCTTCGCGCCCCTCCTGCTCCGTCTTGATCGACTCCCAGCGCTCGCGGACGCGCGCCGGCGTCCGGGCGTCGGCGTCGCCGAACACGTGCGGATGACGGCGGACGAGCTTCTCGTGAACCGAACGGGCGACGTGCTCGAGGTCTCCGGCGCCGCGCTCCTCCAGGAGCAGGGCGAGGAAGTAGACCTGGAACAGGAGATCGCCGAGCTCGCCCTCGAGCGCCGCATCGTCGCCGACCATCGCGGCGTCGGCGACCTCGTAGGCCTCCTCGACGGTGTGCGGAACGATCGTTCGCGACGTCTGCTCGCGATCCCAGGGGCAGTCCCGGCGCAGCCGCCGCGTCAGCTCCTGGAGGTCGAGGAGCGCCTCCGCCAGAGACATGCGGAGGACGTTACTCGGTGGCGGTCTCGGTCGGCTGCTCCGGGAGCTCGGGCGGGGCGAACCCCGTCGCGTAGCTCACGTCGCTGTCCGCGCGCAGGTCGTCCAGCCACTCCTGGATGACCTCGTTCTTGCGCTCCTGCGAGAGGGACGCCTCGATCGAGGCGCGAACCGTGGCGAGCGGCGTCGTCTTCGCCTCGCGCACCGGCGAGAGAGCCTCGATGACGTGGTACCCGAACTGGGTCCGGACCGGCTTCGAGACCTGGCCCTCGTCGAGCTCGAACGACGTCGTCTCGAACTCGGGGACGGTCTGCCCGCGCGAGATCGTGATCTTGCCGCCAGAGGGCCTCGACTGGTCGTCGGCGGAGAGCTCCTTCGCGAGGGCGGCGAAGTCGGCGCCGTCCTCGAGTTCCTCGAGGACCCTGTCGATCTCCGCCTTGCTCTTCGCGTAGTCGACCTCGCCGTTCGGCTTCTTCTCGGCGATGAGGATGTGCCGGACGTCGCGCGACGCGGGCGTCGAGTACTGCGACTGGTTCTGGGTGTAGTAGGCGAGGATCTCCTCGTCCGTGACCTCGACGTCCTTCGTCACGGCCTCGAAGATCTTCGTCGAGAGGACGCTCGTGACGAGAGTGTCGCGAAGGTCGTCCTCGGAGAAGCCCTGGTCTTTCAGGGCCTTCTCGTAGTCCTTGCGCTTGCCGGCGAAGCGGTCCTCGATGAACGCGTCGACCGCCTTGTCGATGTCCTTCTCAGTGACCTCGAGGTCGAGCTCGTCGGCGGCCTGCTGGAGCTGCTCGCGCTGGACGAGGTAGGCGAGCGTCTGCTGCTGGAGGCTCTGGAACTCGGGTGTGCCGGCCTTCGGGAAGTCCTGGTCCTGCGCTTCGAAGCCCTTCTTCGTCCGGTCCATCAGGCGATCGAGCTCGGCCTTCGGGATGTCCGTGCCGTCGACGACCGCGACCGCCCCCGCCGGGACGCCCGAGTCGGCGCCACAGGCGGTGGTCACGAGGACGACCGCGGCGGCCAGCAGGGCGAGGATGAGCGAGAGGGGCTTCATGAGCCTGGTTCTTATAGCCGAGGCGGTGTTAGGCACGGGTTGCGAACGCGTCACTGAAAAGGCCGCAAAAATGGCCGCATCAAGCGGCCACGCGGGCCCGGACTATAGCATCGGGCAGCTCGAGCGCCCGCTCGAGCCCCTCGACGCGCAGCGAGACCTCGCGCTTGTCAACCGAGTAGATCGCGGTCGGGATCTGGTCGCGGAGCGATCGCACCTCGACCGATCCGAGCGTCAACGGGCCGATCGTCGCCCGCCCGCCTCGGAAGACGAGGTAGTCGGCGCCCAGGCGCGCGAGCTTCAGCTTCGCCTCCTGGATCGCGAACAGGCTCTCGACCGGCTCGGGAAGCGGCCCGTAGCGATCCTCGGTCGCGACGCGGAGCTCCTGGAGCTCGTCCTCGTCCTCGGCGAGCGCGATGCGGCGGTGGAGGTCGATCTTGAGCGCCTCGGCGGCGATGTAGGCAGCGGGGACGTACGCATCGACGCGGGCGTCCACGCGCACCGGCCGCACGGCGACGCGCCGCTGGCCGGAGAGCTCGGCGACCGCCTCGTTCAGCATCTCGACGTAGAGCTCGAAGCCCATCGCGGCGACGTGCCCCGACTGCTCCGGCCCGAGCAGGTCGCCGGCGCCGCGGATCTCGAGGTCGCGCATCGCGATCTGGAACCCGGCGCCGAGCTCCGTGTGGTCGGCGAGCGTCGCGAGCCTCGCGCGGGCCTCCGCCGTGAGCTCGGTCGAGTCGGGGTAGAAGAGGTAGGCGTACGCGAGGGCGTCCGAGCGGCCGACGCGGCCGCGGATCTGGTACAGCTGGGCGAGGCCCAGAGCGTCGGCGCGCTCGACGACGAGGGTGTTCGCCTGCGGGATGTCGATACCCGACTCGATGATCGTCGTCGAGACCAGCACGTCGGCGTCACCCGCAAGGAAGGCGTGCATGCGCTCCTCGAGCTCGCGCTCCGGCATCTGGCCGTGCGCGACGAGGAAGCGAAGGTCTGGCAGGAGCTGCTGCAGCTTGGCCGTGACGTCGTCGATGGACTCGACCCGGTTGTGCAGGTAGAACGACTGCCCGCCGCGGCCGTGCTCCCGTTCGAGAGCCGTCCTGACGAGCTGCTCGTCGTACTCGCCGACGGTCGTCCGGATCGGGCGCCGTCCCGCGGGCGGCGTCTCGATGATCGAGATGTCGCGCAGGCCGGAGAGCGACATGTGGAGCGTGCGCGGGATCGGGGTCGCGGACAGTGCGAGCACGTCGACCTCCAGCCGGAGCGACCGCAGGAGCTCCTTCTGCGCGACGCCGAACCGCTGCTCCTCGTCGAGCACGACGAGGCCGAGGCTCTTCGGGATCACGTCGCGCGACAGCACCCGGTGCGTCCCGATGAGGACGTCGACCTTGCCGTCGGCGAAGTCCGCGAGGACGCGCTTCGTGTCGGCGGCGGTGCGGAAGCGCGAGACCATCTCGACGCGCACCGGGAAGTCGCGGTAGCGCTCGCGAAAGGTGTTCCAGTGCTGCTCGGCGAGGATCGTCGTCGGGCACAGGACGAGGGTCTGCTTCCCGTTCAGCGCGACCGCGAACGACGCGCGCACGGCGACCTCCGTCTTCCCGAACCCCACGTCGCCGCAGACGAGCCGGTCCATGGGCCGCGGCGCCTCGAGGTCCTCCTTCACCGCCTCGATCGCCTGAAGCTGGTCGTCGGTCTCACGGTACGGGAACGCCGCCTCGAGCCGTTCCAGCCACTCGCCCGAGAGATCGAAGGCCATGCCCGGCGCCTGCTGGCGCTGCGCGTAGAGCGCCAGGAGCTCCCCGGCGAGCTCGCGCACCGATGCGCGAGCGCGGCTCTTGAGGTTCTGCCACGCCTTCCCGCCGAGCTTCGACAGCGCAGGCGAGCCCGCGTCGGCGCCGATGTAGCGGCTGACCTTCGGCAGCTGCTCGTGCGGCACGTACAGGCGGTCCTCGCCGCGGAACGCGAGGTGAAGGTAGTCGCGCGTGACTCCCGCGACCTCCTTCGTCTCGAAGCCGAGGAGCCGCCCGATGCCGTGGTCCTCGTGGACGACGTAGTCGCCGGTTCGCAGGTCGGCGAAGGACTGGAGCGCGCGGCCCAGGCGCACGTCCGCGCGAGGCGGCCGCTTGCGGAACACCTGCGTGTCGGGCAGGAGCGCGAGCCCGAGATCTCGCCAGACGAATCCGCGCCGGGCCGGGCTGACCACGAAGCGAAGCGAAGGCTGCTCCGGGAGCGCCTCGTCGTCGTCGACGAGCTCCGCCTCGACCCTCCGCAGCAGCCGCTCGGTCCGCAGCGCCTCGCCGCGCAGCGGGAAGGTCACGACGACCCGACGCCCTTGCTTGAGCATGCCCGCGAGCTCGTTCTCGGCCTCGGCGAGGCCCCGCGCTGCGATGGCCGGACGCTGCGCCTCGAAGGAGTGGCGCTGCGCGTGCGGGAAGGGATCGAGACGTGCCGCGCCCGCGAGCGCCGGCGGCTCGAGACCTTCCTCGTCCCATACGGCTGCCACGTCCTCGGGCTGCCAGACGACGTCGGGCGCGCGGTCGAAGGGCGTTACGAGGTCCGGAGGCGGCTGCGCCCTGCTCGGGGTCGACGAGATCCGCTCGCCGTTCGCTCGACGGATGGACGACGACGTCGGTGACAGGGTGCAGCGCGCGCTGCGTGAACGGCGAGAATGCCCGGATCTGCTCGATCTCGTCACCGAAGAGCTCGACGCGAAGCGGCTCGCGACCCGTGCTCGGGAAGATGTCGACGAGCCCGCCGCGGACGGCGATCTGCCCGCGCTCGTCCACGCGCTCCGCACGCTCGTACCCGGCGAGGACTAGCTTCTCGACGAGGTCGTCGAGGGCGATCTCCTGGCCGGTCGCCAGGCGGAGCGTGGCGGCGCGCGCGCGAGGCGGCGGCATCCCCTCGGCGAGCGCACGCGCGGAGGCGGCGACGATGCCACCCGACTCGAGCACCGCGAGGGCGCGCGCCCGCTCGCCGACGAGATGGGCCGGCGGCTCGATGCCGGACCCGGGGGTGACCCCTCGGCTGGGGAAGAGCCCGACGCGGTCGGGACCGACGTACCACGTAAGCGCGTCGGCCGAGTCGCGCGCGTCCTCGTCGTCGGGGACCAGGACGACGAGCGCGCGTTCGAGCGTCTCGTGCAGCGTCGCGAGGACGAGCGGCAGCGCGGGCTCGGACACGCGCGCATCGCTCGGGAAGTCGTCGACGAAGGCGCGGAAGGGCTCGCTCGCGGCGAGCTCGACGACGAGCGGGGTGAGGGGTGTCGGCGCTCGGTCCATGCGTCTGGCGGGATCGGTGTCCCGCGGAGCCATCGTAAGCGCTCGCCATACGTCCGGGGCGGCCCTCGACGACCCGGGCCAGACGCCGGTCACCGAGCGTCACCGTCGCGACCGCCCGGCGCCAACCACTCCGGCTCCAAACGCCCCCAGGGGCACCCCCGTGCCCCTACAGGGACCGTACCCGCAAACCGGTCACGGATGGGACATGCGGGCGTGGAAAAAGTGCGTCAGTTGTATCGCTGCTGCGTGGCCGTGAGACCGTCCGACAGCAGCGACTCGACCGCATCGGCGGCCGACTTCACGATCGCTTCCGCGTCGTCCTCGGGCGCGAACGGCGAGAGGACGTAGTCGGCCACCGGGCGCGGGTCTCCGCGCTCTGGCCGGCCGACCCCGACGCGAAGGCGGAGGAACTCGGGCGTCCCGAGGTCACGCGCGATCGAGCGCAGCCCGTTGTGGCCCGCCAGCCCACCGCCCAGGCGGGCCTGCAGTCGCCCGACCTCGAGGTCGACGTCGTCGTGCACGACGAGAACGTCCTCGGGAGCGACCTTGAAGAAGCGCGTCGCCGCCGCGATCGACTTCCCGGACTCGTTCATGTACGTCTCCGGCTCGAGCAACGCGACGCGCGCGTCGCCGACCCGCGTCTCGGCCAGCCGCCCGTTGAACTTCGAGCGAAACGATCCGCCGTGCCGGCGCGCCAGCTCGTCGGCCACCATCCACCCGGCGTTGTGGCGATCTCGCGCGTGCTCGCGCCCTGGATTCCCGAGGCCCGCGACGAGCAGGTCGAGCGTCGAGGCGACCTCGCCCCGACGGAAGAGTCGCACGGGCTACTCCTCGGAGTCTGTCTCGGGCGCCGCGTCGTCCTCGGCCGAGGCCTCCGGAGCACCCTCCTCGGCCTCCTCGCCCTCGGCGGCTTCCTCGGCCGCAGCGGCCTCGGCCTCCTCGAGCTCCGCGAAGCCGCGCGAGACGGAGACCGTCGCGATGACCGTCTCGTGCACGTCGTCGAGGACGGTGACGTCCTCGGGCACGAGGACGTCCTCGAGCCGGAGCACGTCCCCGACCTCGAGCGCGCTGATGTCGACGTCGAGATGCTCGGGAACGTTCATCGGCAGCGCCTCGACGTTGACCTCGCGCGTGACGAGCGAAAGCACCCCGCCTGCCTTGACGCCGGCCGACTCGCCGACGAGGTTGATCGTGACCGAGGCGTGGATCGGCTGGTCGAGGCGCACCTCGCGGAGGTCGAAGTGCATGAGCGTGCCGCGAATCGGATCTCGCTGGTAGTCGGCGAGGATCGACGGATGTGCCGTCGTCTGTCCCTCGAGCACGACGTCGAGGATCGCGTGCAGGCCCGATGGCCCCGTCACCGCGGCGCGCAGCTCGCGCTCCCCGACGACGATCGCACGAGTGTGGCCCTTGCCGTACAGGACGCCGGGGATGAGGCCCTGAGCGCGCAGCCGCGCAGACTGCCGCGAGCCGATCTCCTCGCGCTCGCGCACCTCCAGCTTGAGCCTGTCACCCGACACGGCGGCGGATTGTAGCGGCGCGCTCGTCGCACCTGCGCGTGAGGTGGGCTAGAAGAGCTGGTTCTCGCCGGCGAAGATCGCCGAGACCGAGTCGTCCGCGAAGACGTTGCGGATCGTCTCGGCGAGGATGCCCGCCACCGTCAGCACCTCGACGTTGTCCGGCTTCGTCGTCGGATCGATCGGGACGGTGTCGGTCACGATGAGCTTGTCGATCGCGCTGCCGGCGATCCGCTCGAGCGCGGGGCCGTTGAAGAGACCGTGCGTCGCGCACGCGTAGACCTTGATCGCGCCGGCCTCCTTGAGCGCCGCGGCGCCGGCGACGAGCGTCCCGGCGGTGTCGATCACGTCGTCCGTCATCACCGCGACCTTGCCGTCGACATCGCCGATCAGCGCGGTCACGCGCGCCACGTTGTGCTCGGGGCGCTCCTTGTTGAGGACGACGAGCTCGCCGCCGATCATCTCGGCGAACTTGGCGGCGAGCTTCGTCCGGCCGGTGTCCGGGGAGACGACCGCGACCGGCTCCTTCAGCCCGAGGTCGCGGACGTACTGGGCGAACATCGGCACCGCCGTCATGTGGTCGACCGGAATGTGGAAGAAGCCCTGTACCTGCCCGGCGTGCAGGTCCATCGTCAGCACGCGGTCGGCGCCGGCGGCCTGGAGCATGTCCGCCACGAGGCGGGCTGTTATCGGCTCGCGGGGCCGCGACTTCTTGTCCTGCCGCGAGTAGAAGTACCACGGGGCGACGGCCGTGATCCGCTTCGCGGACGCGAGGCGCGCGGCGTTGATCATGATCAGGAGCTCGACGAGGTGGCGATCGACCGGGTCGCAGGCGGTCTGGACGATGAACATGTCCGCGCCGCGGATCGACTCCTCGTAACGGCAGTAGGTCTCGCCGTCCGGGAACGTCTTCAGCTTGACACGTCCGAGCTCGATGTCGAGCTGCTCGGCGATGCGCTGCGCGAGGTCGGGATTCGAGCGTCCTGAGAAGAGCATGAGCCGCTTCTGCGGCGAGAGCGCCATCGCCCGGCCGATCTCGAGGTCGGTCTGGGGCGTCATCGACTCGAGCCCCGGCAGCGTCTGCTCAATCGTTCCGCTTTCCACCGCGCCCTTCCTTGGTCACCTGGCGCGCGCGCGCGATCGCGAGCGCGTTTGCGGGGACATCCTCCGTGATGACCGATCCGGCTGCGGTCCAAGCGTCGTCTCCGACCTCGACTGGCGCGTCGAACACAGTGTCAACTCCCACCCTGACGTTGCGCCCGATCGTCGTCTTCCCCTTCGGCTTGTCCGGCTGGTGCGGGAAGTTGGCCGTGATCGAGCCCGCGCCGACGTTCGTCCCCTCGCCGATCTCGGCGTCGCCGATGTAGGAGAGGTGGGGCACCTTCGTGCCTTCGCCGATACGCGAGTTCTTGATCTCCACGAATGTGCCGGCCTTGGCGCCCGCCTCGAGAACCGTGCCGGGGCGAAGGTAACAGAACGGCCCCACGAGAGCCCGTTCTCCCACCGCCGAGTCGACGACCACCGCGTGCGGGCCTATCTCCGCGCCGGCAGAGATGCGCGACGCGCCCCGTATGACGGTGAAGGGATGGATGACCGCATCCGGCTCGAGCACGGCTTCGGCGTCGATCCACGTCGACCGGGGATCGACGATGGTCACGCCCGCGAGCATGTGCGCCTCGTTCACGCGGTCACGCAGCGCCGCCGCGGCAGCCGCGAGCTCGGCCCGGGTGTTCACGCCTTCGGTCTCCACCGGATCGCCTCCCTTGTGCACCGCCACTCTGCCCCCATCCTCCACGAGGAGCGCCACCGAGTCGGTGAGGTACAGCTCGCCCTGGGCATTGTGGGGCGACAGCCGGTCGAGCACCGGCCAGAGCGCGGCGGACTCGAAGACGTAGATGGAGGAGTTGACCTCGCGCACGGCGAGCTCCGCCGGGGTCGCGTCGCGCGCCTCGACGATCGCCCGAAGCCCGCCGTTCCCGTCGCGTAGGACGCGCCCGTAGCTCGCCGCGTCGGTCGGCTCGAACGAGAGGACGGTAGCGCGCGCGCGCGCACGACGATGCTCCGCGATCAGCTCGGCGAGGAGCTGCGGCGTGAGGAGCGGCGTGTCGCCGGACAGGACGAGCACGTCGTCGACCTTCCCCTCGAGCGTCGAGCGGGCTGCGCGCACGGCGTCGCCCGTCCCGCGCGGCTCGGCCTGGACGGCGACGGTCAGCCCGTCGAACGCCTCTGCCGTCGAAGGCGCCGCCACGACCACGAGCGGCTCGGCGCCGAGCTCACGCGCGGTCGCGAGCACCCAGTCGACCATCCGGCGGCCGAGGAGCGGGTGCAGGTGCTTCGGCACCGCGGAGCGCATGCGCGTTCCGAGCCCCGCCGCCATCACGACCGCGCCGAGCGTCCTTTCCTCGCCTGTCGACATCGTGGCTGGGGCGCCAGGATTCGAACCTGGGATCACGGGACCAAAACCCGTTGCCTTACCACTTGGCCACGCCCCAGAGCTACCGCCGCGTCATCTTGCCATCCTCGACCGGTCGGTCCCGTCCGACCGAGTGCGCGATCCACGTTGCGCCGGTGTCGGCGAGCTCCGCCGCAGCGCGCTCTGCGTCCTCGAGCCGTTCGAAGAGGCCGTAGACCGCAGGACCGGCTCCGCTGACGTCGGCGCGGAACGCTCCGAGCGCCTCGAGCGTCGGCGACAGCGGTGACGAGGCGAGGTCGTTTCTCGGAAGCGCCGCGAGGTCGGGCGGCGCCTGCACGCGCTCGAGGGCTGCCAGGAGAGCGGCGCGCCGCTCGTCGAACCCGGCTGCGCCTCCGCGTTCGTCGAACACTGCGTAGACGTCCGCCGTCGAGCTCTTGGTCGCGCCGTGAGGGAGGACGACGAGCGCGACGTAGCTCGTCGGAAGATCGAGCGGCGCGAGCGTCGTCCCGTCGGCCGTGCCGAGCTGCGTGCCCGCCACGAGGAAGAACGGGACATCGGAGCCGAGCGAGGCGGCAAGCGCGCGCACAGCGCCGTCGTCGAGTGGCTCGTCCAGCCGGGCGTTCGCGAGCCGGAGAGCCGCCGCGGCGTTCGAGCTCCCTCCACCGAGGCCGGAGGCGATCGGGATCCGCTTCCGGATGCGCGCGCGCCAAGCCGGAGTGACGCCTGCGGCTGCCGCGAGCGCCGTGAGCGCGTCACGCACGAGCGTGTCGTCGTCGAAGCCCTCGACCACGAGCTCGTCGTGCGGCTCGAGCTCGATCTCGTCATGGAGGTCGATCGCCTGCAGGACAGTCGCGACCTCGTGCTTGCCGTCCGGCCGTGTCGGCCCGACCAGGAGCGCGAGGTTCAGCTTCGCGTAGGCTTTCATGCGTCCCGAAGGGCGCCGGCGAGCGCGACGAACTCGGCGGGCTCGAGCTCCTCGGCCCTCACCCGCGGCTCCTTGCCGATCGCGGCGAGCGCTACCTCGGTCTCCGCGCGTGTTGCGCGGCCGACTGTCGCCATGGAGTTCGCGAGCGTCTTGCGGCGATGGGCGAACGCGGCGTCCACGACCGGACGGACGCTCGACATCGACTGCGCATCGTCGCGTTCGAACGCGACGAGCGCGGAGTCGACGCGAGGGCGCGGCCGGAAGACGCTCGGCGAAACGGCGTGGAAGCCGACCCGTCGAGCCTGCAGGCGGACGAGCACCGACACGGCTCCGTACGCCTTCGTCCGCGGCTCGGCGAAGAAGCGGTCGGCCACCTCACGCTGCACCATCACGACGAAGCGGCTGATCCGCGGGGCGCGCTCGAGGGTCTCGAGGACGAGTGGCGTCGCGATCGAGTACGGAAGGTTGGCGACGAGCTTGCCCGGCGGCGGATCGAGGGCGTCGACATCGACGTCGAGCGCGTCGCCGTAGATCAGACGAACGTTGGCAGCTCCGTCGAGCGCGGCTGCGAGCGGGTCGGCGAGCGAGCGGTCGACCTCGATCGCGTGGACGAGCGCGACGCGGTCGGCAAGGTATCGCGTCAGGACTCCGAGACCCGGGCCGACCTCCAGCACGACGTCCTCCCCGTCGAGCTCCGCGAGCCGCCCGATCACGTCGAGGATGTTGCGGTCGACGAGGAAGTGCTGTCCGAGCCGCTTCTTCGGACGGACGGTCACGGGAGACCGAATGCCGCTCGCGCGTTCTCGGCGGTCGCCACAGCAAGAGCCTCGGGCTCCTCGCCGCGCACCTCCGCGAGCGCCGCGATGGTGTGCACGACGTGCGCGGGCTCGTTCGGACGTCCGCGCACCGGCTGCGGCGAGAGGTACGGGCTGTCGGTCTCGACGAGCAGCCTGTCGACGGGCACGGCGGCAGCGGCCTCGCGGAGCTCCGGCGCCTTCGGGTACGTCGCGTTCCCGGCGAACGACACGTAGTGCCCATGCTCGAGGGCCGTCGGGAGCAGGTCGGGCGAGGAGAAGCAGTGGAGGATCACGGTGCCAGGGAACGACTCGAGCGCCTCGGCGGTCTCGGCTGCGGCTTCGCGGCTGTGGATCACGACCGGCAGCCTGAGCTCGTCCGCGAGCCCGAGCTGTGCGTCGAGGAGCCGGCGTTGCTCGAGCTGCGTCGCGAAGCGCCGGACGGTGTCGAGCCCGGTCTCGCCGACGGCGACGGCCTTCGGGTGCCCGAGCAGCTCGCGGAGCTCGTCGACGCGACCGGCTTCCCCGGTCGAAGCCTGGTGCGGGTCGATGCCGAGCGCGGCGAAGACGCCGTCGTGCTCGTCGGCGATCGCGAGCGCGGCACGGCACGACTCGATTCCCGTGCCGATGGTGACGATGCGGGTCACGCCTGCCGCCTCGGCCCGCTCGACCAGCACGCCGGCATCCTCGGCGCACGCGTCGAGGTGCGCGTGCGTGTCGATCACGCCGCGGCCGCGGCTTCCATTCGGCTGAGCTCGTCGGCGACGACCGCCTCCGGGTCGAGCTTCGTGAAGAGCGGGCTCGGCTCACGGAGCGCCTGGCCCGCCGGAAGCTCGCTCGGTGCCCAGCGACCGCCCGTCCAGGTCTCGTAGTCGCCCGTGAGCACGACATGCTCGCGTCCGTCGCCGTCGTCGACGGTCCGGAGCTCGAGCGAGCCGGCGAGGACGTCGTCGTAGCCGAGGAGCACGTGCAGCCGCTGCGCGGAGAACGGAAGGAACGGCGCGAGGAGGATCTTCAGGCTGTCGACCGCCCGCAGCGCGACGAAGAGGATCGTGGCGGCACGCTCGCGGTCGGTCTCGAGGAGCGACCACGGCTCCTGCTCGGCGACGTACTGGTTCCCGAGCGCGGCGATCCGCATCGCCTCGGCGAGGGCGGCCTTGAAGTGGGCACCCTCGATCTGCGAGCCGACAGTGTCGAAGCCGTGCGCGACCTCGGCGAGCAGCGCCTCGTCCGCGGGCGTGAGCTCACCCGGCTCGGGGACTGTCCCGAAGTTCTTGTACGCGCTCTGCAGCGTGCGGTTGACGAGGTTTCCCCAGGTCGCGACGAGCTCGTCGTTGTTGCGACGAGCGAACTCGGACCACGTGAAGTCGGTGTCCTGCGTCTCCGGGCCCGCGATCGAGATGAAGTAGCGCAGCGCGTCGGGGTCGTAGCGGCTGAGGAAGTCCCGTAGGAGGATCTGCACGCCGCGGCTGGAGCTGAACTTCTTGCCCTCCATCGTGAGGAACTCGCTCGAGGCCACGTTGTCGGGAAGCTCGAGCGAGGCCGCCTTGCCCGCGCCGAGCTCGCCGCCCTCCCCGTAGCCGAGCAGGATGCTGGGCCAGATCACGGTGTGGAAGACGATGTTGTCCTTCCCCATGAAGTAGGCGTGCTCCGCGTCCGGGCTCTGCCACCACTCGCGCCAGGCGTCGGGTGTCCCGCGGATCGTGGCCCACTCGATCGACGCCGAGAGGTAGCCGATCACCGCGTCGAACCAGACGTAGATCCTCTTGTTCGGATCGTCGTCGAAACCGGCGACGGGGATCGGGACGCCCCAGTCGAGGTCTCTCGTGATCGGACGCGGCTTCAGCTCCTTCACGAAGTTGAGGGAGAAACGCCGGACATTCGCCCGCCAGTGCTCCTGCGCCCCGATCCACGCGGTCAGCTGCTCCTTGAACGCCGGGAGGTCGAGAAAGAGGTGCTTCGTCGTCCTGAAGACGGGCGTCGTGCCGTCGACCTTCGAGCGCGGGTCGATCAGGTCGACGGGATCGAGCTGGTTCCCGCAGTTGTCGCACTGGTCGCCGCGCGCGTCCCCGTAGCCGCAGATCGGGCACGTCCCCTCGATGTAGCGGTCGGGAAGCGTGTGCCCGGAGGTCGCGGAGAACGCGCCGAGTGTCTCCTGCTCGAAGACGTAGCCCCTCTCGTAGAGCGTCCGGAAGAGATCCTGGGTGACGGCGTAGTGGTTGGGGGTCGTCGTGCGCGTGAAGAGGTCGTACGAGAGCCCGAGGTCACGAAGGTCCTCGCGGATCAGCGTGCTGAAGCGCTCGGCGGTCTCAGACGGTGACTCGCCCGCCGCGTCGGCGGCGACCATCACCGGCGTCCCGTGCTCGTCCGTCCCGCTCACCATGAGCACGTCGTTGCCGCGCAGCCGGTGGTAGCGGGCGAACGTGTCGGACGGGACGCCGAACCCCGCCACGTGGCCGATGTGACGCGGGCCGCTCGCATACGGCCAGGCCACTGCGACCAGGATCTTCCTCGGGCTCGTCGGCTCCGTCACGGGCGTCAATGATAGGGAGTCCCTCCCGTCCGATCCTGGACGCCGAGGCCGAGGCTCCGCCGACGAGACCGAGCACGAGCAACAGCCCGAGGACGGACCGAGCTCTCCCGATCGCACGATCCACGAACCCGTCTCCGCTCTCCGCCTCCTCGCCCGACGAGCTGTCCCCGTCGCTCGCCGACGCGCTCCCGATCACGCGCTCGGAGGCCGTGGTCACCGTCGCGCCGGACGCACCCAGGGCGTTCGTGGCAGGCGCGGGCGCGACTCGACCGCCGGTTGGGCCGCGTGCGCCGACGCGAGGGGGATCGACTGAGCGGAACCTCGATCCCGTGGCGCGGCTATCGGTACGAGACACCGACCGCTCTCGTGAGGATCTGGCGTTCCGCCCGGAGCCGTCGGCGCCTGCAGCGTCGGCGACGATCCCATTGCCCGGGCGAGCGTCACCGGACGACGTGGCCGGCTTCGCGGTCGGAGGACGCCCGCCGGCGGGAGTCGGCGCCGCCGGAGCGGGAGGCGGAGCAGGCGCCGGCACGGCGACCGGCGCGGGAGCAGGGACCGGGGCAGGAGCGGGACCCGGCGTGAGCGGTGGCGAGGGCGCCGACGCGGTCGGCGGCTCCGGTGCCGGAGCAGGGCCGGGCTCGGGCGCAGGGGCGGGAACCGGTGCGGGCGGCGCCGCGGGCCCCGGCGGAGGGGTGGGGGTAGCCCGCGGCGGAAGGAGCGAGAGCGGGTCGACGTAGGACTCCGCCTCGCCGACCCGCACTCCGAGGTGGACGTAGGGAGCGTCGTGCTCCGGATCGCCGGACGGCCCGGCCTCGGCGATCGCGTCACCCTCGGTGAGACGATCGCCGCGTCTGACGACGAGCGTCCCGAGGTGGGTGACGGACGCTTTGTGACCTTCCGTCGTCTGGATCGTCACGGTGAGCCCGTGGGTCGGCACCGACCCGGCGAAGCTCACCTCGCCCGAGACCGGCGCCCGAACGCGGTGCACACCGCCGAGCGCGATGTCGATGCCCCGGTGCTGGCCTCCGGCGTACGGATTGTCGCCGACCGAGTACGCGCGCAGCAGCGCGCCGTCGGCGGGCCATGCCCAGCCCCAGGCGCCGGGAGCCGCGATCAGCGCCGCGACGAGCGCGACGAGCAGGACGGCGAGACGAGGGCCGCCACACGTTCTCGTTGTCGTGACGGCGAACATGAGCCGACGGTAGCGCGCACGGGAGCCGTCGGCAACGGAGTTGACGAAGTTGTCACAGAGAGCCGCGATAGAGCGCGTTCCGGGGCGCCCCGGTCAGCCGCGCGACCACCTCCGCCGCCTGCCGCCGCGGCACGCCTGCGACAACGAGCTCGGACACGGCCGCAGTCGCTTCACCCAGCACGTCTGCGCCCGTCTCGGGCTCGTACGCGCCGAGGACGACCGTGACCTCCCCCCTCGCAGGGGAGCCGAATCGCTCCGACAGCTCCGCGAGCGTCCCACGCTCGACCTCTTCGAAGCGCTTCGTCAGCTCGCGACAGATCGCGCCCCTCCGCTCGGGCATCTCGGCCGCGAGAGCAGCGAGCGACGCTCCGAGCCGACGCGGCGACTCGAATGCGACGACGGGGTGCGACCACCGCGCGAGCTCGGCGGCGACCACTTCGAGCTCCGACCGACGCCGCGGGAGGTAGCCGATGAACTGGTACCTCTCGCCCACGAGGCCGCTCGCCACGAGTGCCGTCTCGACTGCGGAGGCGCCGGGCAGCACGCTCACCGGCGCCCCGAGCTCGAGCGCCGCTGCGATCACACGCGCGCCGGGGTCGTTCACCCCAGGGAGCCCGGCGTCGGAGACGAGCGCGACCCGCTCGCCGCGCTCGAGACGCCCGGCGACGTCGGCGACCCGTGACGCCTCGTTGTGCTGGTGGTAGCTGACGAGCCGCGTGTCGATCCCGTAGCGGTCGAGCAGGATGCGCGTCCGCCGCGTGTCCTCGCAGAGGATCACGTCCGCCGACCTGAGCTCGTCGAGGACGCGGAACGTGACGTCCTCGAGGTTGCCGATCGGCGTGGCGCAGACCGCGAGCGGCATCGCTAGCGGACGCCGTCGAGCGCCTCGTAGGCGACGAGCGCCGCGCCCACGAGACCGGCGTCGGCACCGAGCTCGGCGGGCACGACTCGGAGCGCACGGTCGGCAGGAGCGAGCGCCTCGCGCCTCGCGGCCTCTTGCGCCGGCGCGATCAGAAGCTCCCCCGCGCCGTCGCCGAAGCCGCCGCCGACAACGACGAGCTCGGGATCCAGGAGGTTCGCGAGCGACCCGACGGCCGCGCCGAGCACCGCACCGATCCCCCGGAGCGCCCGAACGGCGTCCGGCTCGCCCTCGCGTGCACGCTCGACGAGGAGCTGCGCGTCGGCGTCGTCACCCCACAGCCCGCGTGCGACCTCGTCCGCGGCCGTGCCCGAGGCGAGCGCCTCGAGATGCCCGTGCCCGTGGCAGGTCCCCTGGCATGGCGGCCCGTCGACGTCGACGACGACGTGCCCGATCTCCGCCCAACCGCGATAGAGCCTTCCGTCGAGCACGATGCCGCCGCCGACTCCGGTGCCGAGGGTGAGCATGACGAGGTTCGAGACGCCGCGTCCGGCACCCAGCCTCCACTCCGCGAGCGCCGCCGCGTTGCCGTCGTTCTCGATCCCGACCGGGAGCTCGAACCGCTCACGCACACGCGTTGCGAGGTCGAGGTCGTCGAGCGGGAGGTTGACCGAGCGGAGCACGCGCCCGGTGTGCCGGTCGAGATTCGACGGCACACCGAAGTCCGAGCGCGGCCACGTCGTCGTCGAGCAGAGCCTCGATAGCCGCGACGAACGCCTCGAGCACCTCCGCCTCGGACGTGTCCGGGCTCTCGAGCTCGTGTCTCGCATGGACACGTCCCTGGCGATCGATGCGGCCGGAGCGGATCTTGGTCCCACCCACGTCGACCCCGATCACGAGCGGCTCGCCCACGGCTGCGACCTTACCGCCCTTCGGCAACCGCAACGGCATCTCAATCCTCCGCCGTAGGAAGGGCTATCTACCCTTCCGCCGATGGCCGAGGGAGACAAGCCCTACCGGCTGTATCGCGGCGGCCGGACGAAGGGCAAGGTCCCCCTCGAGAGGAGCACCCGTCCCGCGACACAGCCCGGCCCGGCGGCGCCCGGGAAGCCCAGGCGACGGCGCTGGGGTCGCTGGATCGCGCTCACGCTCGTCGGCGTCATCCTGCTGACGCTCGTCTGGGGCGTCCTCGGCTACCTCTCGTTCTCGAGCGGGGTCGAGGAGGCGAACGAGCGCCTGCAGCCTCGCGCGAGGAATCAGCTCGCCGACCTCGACGGCTCGCTGCTCTCCGACCCCGCGACGGTCCTCGTCGTCGGGACGGACGGCGGCCGCGCGCCCGGGCGTGAGGACGACAACCGCTCCGACTCCCTGCTCCTCCTGCGCACCGACCCGTCGCGAGATCGGCTCTCCTACCTGTCCATCCCGCGCGACCTGCGCGTGGAGATCCCAGGCTACGGCACGGCCAAGATCAACGCGGCGAGCCAGGTCGGGGGCCCCGCCCTGACGCTCGCGACGGTACGGGAGCTCACCGGGATCCCGATCAATCACGTCGTCGTGGTCGACTTCGACGGCTTCCGCGAGCTCATCGACGCCCTCGGCGGCATCGAGATCGACGTGCCGAAGCCGATCCTCTCGAACGCCTTCGACTGCCCGTACAAGCCGGCTCGCTGCCGCGACTGGGAGGGCTGGCGCTTCGCGAAGGGGACGCAGACGATGGACGGGAGGCGCGCCCTCGTCTACTCGCGGATCCGCACGAACCAGCTCGACCCGTCCGACAACGACATCAGCCGCGGTGGCCGCCAGCAGGCCGTCGCCGAGGCCGTGGGGGACGAGATCGCGAGCCTCGGGACGTTCCTGCGGCTGCCCTTCATGGGCGACTCGCTCGCGGCGCCTCTCGCCACCGACCTCTCCGCGTCGGCACTCGCACGACTCGGCTGGGTGCGCTTCCGCGCCGACTCGAGCCGCTCGCTCCACTGCCGGCTCGGCGGCGACCCGGCCACGATCGGCGGCGAGTCCGTCATCCTCGGCTCCGAGGACAACGCGGAGGTCGTCTCGATGTTCCTGCGCCGTTCAGCGCCGCAGCGCCCGGCGAAGGGCGACCTCTACGCGCCCGGCTGCACGCGCCGCGCGGGCTGACCCTAATCGGCGGACGGCTTCTTCTCGCCCGAGGACTTGTCGGCGGCCTTCTCGGGCGCCTTCTCCGCGGGCTTGTCGCTCGTCGCCGTCGAGTCGCCGTCCTTCGACGCCGCCTTCCGCGCTCCCTTGCCGTAGTCCGTCGAGTAGAAGCCGGAGCCCTTGAAGTGGACGGCGACCGGAAAGAGGATCTTCTCGACCGGGCCCGCCGCGCACGTCGGGCACGCCGCGGGAGACGCATCGGCCATCTTGTGGAAGACCTCGAACGTGTGCCCGTTGGGGCAACGGTACTCGTAGAGCGGCATTGCGGCTGAAGGCTAGCGCCCTGACGAGTCGGTGCCCGTGCGCTCCTGCTCGAGGAGCTCGAGGTAGCACGGCGCGCTCTCGAAAGCGGCGAGGCCACGAGGGCGTCCGCGGCGCCGCTGCAGTCTCCGACGTCGGTTCACGGCGGCGATCGCGGCGGACGCGCCGACGAGGCTGCCGAGGACGAACGTCCGCAGCCCGCCGCGCTTCTCGTCGCCGTTCATCCTCGGATCTTACGATCCGCGCCATGCTCGTCTGCTCCGTCGGGGATCTGACGCTCGACGTCCTGGTTCGCCTCGCCGGGCCGATCGCCGTCGCGGGGGACACCGACGCGGAGATCGCTCTCTCGCCCGGTGGGCAGGGCGCCAACGTCGCGGCGTGGGCTGCCGCCCTCGGGGCGCGGTCGAGGTATATCGGCAAGCGCGGCGCCGACGACGCCGGCCGCTTCGCCCGCGAGGGCCTCGAGGCCCGGGGCGTCGAGGTGCTCGGACCCGCCGAGGGCGCGAACGGGGTCATCTGCTCGCTCGTCTCTCCGGACGGAGAGCGCTCGATGGCGGCCGACCGCGGCGCCGCCGCGAGCCTGCGTCCCGACGAGCTCGATCCCGCGTGGCTCGCCGGTTGCGAGCACCTGTTCGTCTCGGGCTACGCGCTCATGCGCGAGCCGGCGAGGAGCGCGGCGCTCAGGGCGGTCGAGCTGGCCCGCGCCGAGGGCGCCAGCGTCTCCGTCGATCTCTCGTCGTGGAGCGCGATCCGGGACGTCGGCGTCGACGAGTTCCGAGCCGCGGTCGAGGCGGCAAGGCCGGACGTCGTGTTCGCGAACGAGGACGAGGAGCGCCTCGTCGGACGCCTCCCCGGTGTCGCCTGGATCCTCAAGCGGGGAGCGTCGGCGCGGTCTTCGACGGGGACGAACGGGCCGCGCTTCCGGTCGAGCGGGTCGTCGACACGACCGGCGCCGGCGACGCGCTCGCGGCCGGCTGGATCGTCGGCGGGCCCGACCTCGCGCTCGAGGCGGCGGCGCGCTGCGTCGCGCGAGTAGGGTCGATGCCGTGAGCGTCCGCCTCGAGCAGCTCGTCATCGAGGAGATGACGCAGGCAGAGGCGGAGTCGATCGCAGGCTGGCACTACGAGGCGCCGTACGACTTCTACGACTGGACGGCCGACGAGGACGACCTGGCACTCCTGCTCAGCGCCGACTGGCGCGAAGGGCGAACGTTCTCGGTCAAGGACGTCGACTCCGATGTCGTCGGCTTCTTCTCGTTCGGGCTGGAGGACGACGTCGTTGTCCTCGGGCTCGGTCTCCGTCCGGATCTGACGGGCCGCGGGCTCGGTGAGGCATTCGTGGCGCGCGGCATCGAATTCGCCCGCGAACGGTTCGCGCCCGGACGCTTCCGCCTCAGCGTCGCGGCGTTCAACGAGCGGGCGATCGCCGTCTACGAACGCACCGGCTTCGTCCGCACGCG
This sequence comes from uncultured Actinomycetes bacterium, assembly GCA_963770595.1. Classification (GTDB taxonomy): domain Bacteria; phylum Actinomycetota; class Thermoleophilia; order Gaiellales; family Gaiellaceae; genus GMQP-bins7. Next base: position 994,965 of record CAVYQG010000001.1, read on the forward strand.
AGTCTTCGACCACACGACGAACGGCGGCACGTACCCGTTCGTCGAGCTGGAGCGGCCCGCATGAACGAGCTCGTCGGGGTTTCAGGCGAGGTGCGTGAGGCGATCGACTCGGGCGCGCCCGTGGTGGCGCTCGAGACGACGCTCGTCGCGCACGGCTTCCCCGCGCCGGACGGAGTCGAGGTCGCGAACGAGAGCGAGGCCGCCGTGCGCGCGGCGGGCGCGGTCCCGGCGACGATCGGCGTCCTCGACGGGCAGATCCGGGTCGGGCTCTCACCCGACGAGCTCGAGCGCTTCACGCCGGACGCGCGCAAGCTCGGCCCACGGGACCTCGCGGCGTGCGTCGTCTCCGGAGAGGTCGGCGCGACCACCGTGGGCGGGACGCTCGCGGTCGCGCGCACGCTCGGGATCCGCTTCCTCGGCACGGGCGGCATCGGCGGGGTCCACCGTGGCTTTCCGAGCCCGCCGGACGTCTCCGCCGACCTGCTCGCGCTCGTGCAGGCGCCCGTGCTCGTCGCCTGCTCGGGCGCGAAGTCGATCCTGGACGTCCCCGCGACGATGGAGTACCTCGAGACGCTCGGTATCCCCGTCGTCGGCTACCGCACCGACACGCTGCCTCTGTTCTATTCGGCCACGGGTGGCCCGCCGCTCGGGCAGCGCGTCGAGGACGCGACGACCGCGGCTCGAATCGCCGCCGCGCACTGGGAGCTCGGCGGTTGCGGCCTCCTGCTGGCGAACCCGCCGCCCGAGAGCCTCGACGTCGAGGAGCTGGTCGACGAGGCGGTCGCCGAGGCCGCACGCCAGGGGATCTCGAGCCAGGCGGTGACGCCGTTCGTCCTCGCGCGGCTCCACGAGCGGAGCGGCGGTGCCACGCGCACCGTCAACCGCGCGCTGATCGTCGAGAACGCGCGGCTCGCGGCAGAGGTCGCTGTAGCGTTCGCCGCGCCGTGAGCCTGTACGACTCCGTACGCGAGCTGCCGCTCGAGATCGAGTCGTACGAGCTCGACCTGCTCCAGCTCCAGGCTCGCCCCGACTTCCTCCGGAAGACGACGGTCGTCCGCCTGCTCGGTGGCGGCGAGGAGGGAATCGGCGAGGACGTCACCTACGACGGCGCGGAGCACGACCGGCTCCGGGCGCGCGGATCCGACCTCCCGCTCGCAGGGTCGTGGACGCTCCACTCGTTCTCCGAGCACCTCGCGACGCTCCCGTTGTTCGAGGCGGAGCCGACGCAGCACGCGTTCCTCGACTACCGCCGCTGGGGATTCGAGAGCGCCGCGCTCGACCTCGCGCTCCGTCAGGCGGGCACGTCGCTGGGCGCGGCTCTCGGACGCGAGGCGCGACCCGTCTCGTTCGTCGTCTCGATGGGCCTCGGCGACCCCCCGGTGACCGACACCGTCCACGCCTGGCTGGCGCTCTACCCCGGGCTCCGCTTCAAGCTCGACGCGAACCCGTCCTGGACGGACGAGCTGGTGGCCGAGCTCGCCGCGACCGGCGCGGTCGACTCGATCGACTTCAAGGGCCAGTACCGCGGCACCGTCGTCGACACGCCGCCCGACGCCGCGCTCTACCGCCGCGTCGCGGAGGGGCTGCCCGAGGCCTGGCTCGAGGATCCCGCGCTCACCGACGAGACGGTGCCCGTGCTCGAGGCGCACAGGGAGCGCGTGACGTGGGACGCGGTCATCCACTCGGTCGAGGACATCGAGTCGCTCCGCTGGCCACCGCGCACCGTGAACGTGAAGCCGTCGCGCTTCGGCTCGGTCGAGCGGCTCTTCGCCGCCTACGACCACTGCGAGGCGAACGGGATCGGCGCCTACGGCGGCGGGCAGTGGGAGCTCGGGCCGGGGCGCGGCCACATCCAGCTTCTCGCAGCGCTCAACCACCCGGGGACGCCGAACGACGTCGCGCCGCGCGAGTACAACCTCGCCCCGGCGGCGGGGCTGCCGACGAGCCCGCTCGACGTACGCCCGCGCGAGACCGGCTTCCTCGCCTTGTAGCTACTCGATCGTCTTCAGGAAGTCGTCGATCTCGATCAGCGGCAGCGACTCGAGCTTGGCGCTGCCACGGGCGCCGAGCGCGAGCGACACCTTCGCGATCGTGATGTCGTCGGGCGCCTCCACGACGTTCACGAAGTCGTACTCGCCGAGCGACGCCCACTGGTGGAGCACCTTCGCGCCCATCTCCTCGACGTCGCGGTTCACCTCGCGGAGCCGCGCGGGGTTGGCGTTGAGCGTTTGAATGCCCTTCTCGGTGAGCGAGGTCAGCATCAGGTACGTCGGCATGTCACTCCTCTCGTCGGTCGCCGCGCGAGCGTAACCGAGCCTCCTGGTCGACGTACAGGAGCGCGCCGCCGAGGAAGAGGAGCGGGGCGAGCACGACGTCGGCGAGGAAGATGGCGGTGCGCACGGTGTTGTCGGCCTGCGACTCGAGCAGGAGCGCGAGCGTGAATCGCGTCAGCACGAAGAGGAGGACGAGCGCGGCGAGCGCGCCCGCCGAGTGGACGATGTCCACCCGGCCCAGGGCGAAGCCTCTTCGCAGCGACCCGAGGAACGACCTTGCCTCGACCAGCGCGGCGGGGACCGCGAGCCCGAACAGCGCGAGCCACAGGACTCCGGCGAGCGCGAACCACGGGAGCAGGAGCGCCGCAGGGATCCAGACGACGATCCCGACCGCGAACGCCATGAGCCAGGCTCGCCGCGCGGCCCGGACGCCGGTCGCGAGCTGCGACGCGTAGACGAATCCGAGCGTGAAGAGGGGTGCGGCGGCAAGCAGCACGATGCCCGTCTCGACGCGCCCGGCGTCGATCGCGGCCTGGTTCACGACGGCGACGACGATCCCGAGCGGCAGTGCGTGCAGGAAGCGCGAGCCGTAGAGCCGGATCGTCTCCGCGATGAGCTGGCCGATGGTGCGCTGCGCCGGCGGCAGTGCCGGCGGTGTCTGGGTGGCTGTCCGCGCTCGCGCCATGGCCGCGGAACGCTACTGGCGAAGCGCCGCGACCAGCCGTGGAAGCGCACCGTGGAGTGCCTCGAGCGCGCGCTCGACCTCCCAGCGGCCGCGATCCTCCTCGCCGATCTCGTTCGAGATCGCGCGCACCTCGACCGCAGGGATGCCAGCGAGCGCGCAGGCACGGAGCACCGCGAATCCCTCCATCGCCTCGACCGCGCCTCCGGACCGGAAGACGCCCGCGCTCGTCGTGATCGACGCTTCGACGGCCTCGGGCACCGCGGCCCGAACCGCGACGACGAGCTCGGCCGCAGGCTCGATCCGCGAGCTGACGGGGATCGCCGCCGAAAGGTCCGAGTACAGCGCCTCGGTCCCGACGACGAGCGTTCCCGGCGCGAGCCCGCGTCCCCCGGCCAGGCCGACGTGGAGGACGGCGCCGGGCGGGCTCAGGGCGAGAGCGCGAGCGGTCGCCGCGGCCGCCTCGACAGGCCCGATCCCGCACACGAGCCCCTCGTGCCCGCCGAGCTCCCGCGCGGTCGCAGCGACGACGAGAACACTCCGGGAGCTCACCACGGGCGAGGATCCTACGGCTCGCCGGCCGTCGCGACGAGCCGGAAGACCGGATGCCGCGGCGCCTCGGCGCGCCACTCCTCGTCCGACGAGGACAGGTCGACGTCGAAGAACGGGCGCGTCACCCGCCCGAGCTCGTAGTAACGGCGGAGCACCGGCACGGCCTCGGCCGCGGGCAGCTCCTCGACCGCCAGCCGCTCGCTCCGCCGTCCGCGCCGTAGCTCGACCCAGCCGGCCGCGCGCGCGTTCTTCACCCAGTTCCGGTCGCCGTACGGCGCGACGAGCCAGCGCTCGTCTCGCTCGCGGACGATGGAGACCGGCGTCGACCACATCCGGCCGCTCGCCCGGCCGGGGACGGTGAGGAGATGCGTGCGCGGCCCGGTCAGCCCGAGTCGCGCCAGAGGCCGGACAGCCGCGTTGAGCCCGCGCCTCCAGAGGCTCCTGCGGTACGGCTTGGGCTCGCCCGGCATGCGGTAGTCGTACCCCAACGTGCCGAGGCCGCCTCCGGAGAGGCGGCCTCGGCCGGGTCGAGAGCGACCCCCGTCAGTGAGCCAGCGGGCGGGTGCGCGTGTAGCGAACCGCCAGCAGGAGGCACAGGCCGAGGAGGAGGCCGATGCCGAGCCCGACGCCGACGTCGGGCCACTCGATCTCGCGGCCGTTGGTGACCTCGACCGGAACGGGGTTCGCGGTCGGGTCGATGCGGAACCGGTCGTCGACGACGATGGGCGTCGCCTCACGGGTCGCGGCCAGCTGAGCCTCGTGCTTCGCTGCGAACGACCGCTCCCTGATGTCGAGAGCCGAGTCCGCAACCGCCTGCTCCATGGTCCCGAACACCTGGATCCGGCCTTCGACCGTCGAGCTCGGGTCGAGCTGGCTCTGCGTCGAGCCCGCAACCGCCTGCTCCATGTTCTCGAAGACCTGAGTCCTGCCTGCGACCGTCGAGCTCGCGTCCACCTGGCCCTGCCGGGCGGCGAGCGACTCGGTCAAGCCGCGCCCCGGCACGATGCCGTTCGTGCTCACGTTCGAGTAGTCGCCGAGCCCGTGCTTCTTGTTCAGGGCCTCGCTCCGCGCCTCGAGCGCCACCTGCCACTGCGGGCCCTCGACGAACCGCTCGGGGACTCCGCCCAGGGCGGGTGCCGCGAATACGAGAGCCGCTCCGACGATGCTGATGAATGAGATCCTGCGGGTCATCGCTCCCTCTCCTTCTGCTCCTGGTGGCCCTTCTGACCACCTGCTTCGAGGCTAGGGAGCGGGCGGGGCGGCTGAAACCGGCGTATCCCCTGCATTTGACGCGTCGGTTCCCCTGGGTTTGGCGGACGCGACGCGCGCGAGCTCGATCCGCGATGGATCACCGCTGGGTCTGCCAAGAAGCCCGTCGCGTAAGCGCGTCGGACTTCTCGCCGAAGGCCGCGACCGCCCTCTTGGGGCGGCCGCGGCCTTGGGTCGAGAGCGACCCCTTCCTGTGGCCGGCTCAGTGAGCCGGCGGACGGATCCGCGTGTAGCGCATCGCCAGCAGGAGCCCGAGGCCGAGCAGGAGCCCGACGCCGAGCCCGAGAACGGCACCACCGAGGTCACCCGTGCCGACCTGCGGCCACTCGATCTCACGGCCGCTGGTGACCTCGACCGGAACCGGGTTCGCGGTCGGGTCGATGCGGAACCGATCGTCGACGACGACGGGCGTCGTCTCCCTCGTCGCTGCGATCACCGTCCGCTCGAAGACGTCCTTCGCGCCGCCGGCCACGAGCTGAGCCTCGCGCTTCGCTCCGAACGCCTCTTCCCTGGCGTCGATCGCGGAGGTCGAGTCGACCTGGCCCTTGACCTCGAACGCCTGCTCCCGGGCGATCAGCCGCTCCATGGCCGTCGGGTTGTACGCGCCGAGCCCGTACTGCTGGTTGAGCGCCTGGCTGCGAAGCTCGAGCGCCCTCATCGCCGGCGAGTAGTCGCCGAGGCCGTGCTGCTTGTTCATGCCCTCGCTCCGTGCCTCGAGCGCCACCTGCCACTGCGGCTTCTCGAAGCTATACCGCGAGCCCTGCCCGAATGCCGGGGCGGCGAGTACGAGAGCCGCTCCGATGATGCTGATGAATGAGATCCTGCGGGTCATCGCTCCCTCTCCTTCTGCTCCCGGTGGCCCTTCTGACCACCTGCTTCGAGGCTAGGGAGCGCGCCGAGCGGCCGAAACGGGCGAATCCCGCATCTTCGAAACGGAGCTCCCCTGCGTTTGACTGGCGGCGATAGCTCGATTCCGCGAGCTCACACAGACGAGCCGCGGCCGCCCCTTACGAGGCGGCCGCGGCTGGGGTCGCGAATGACCCGCGTCAGTGAGCCAGCGGGCGGATCCGCGTGTGGCGAATCGCCATCACGAGCCCGAGGCCGAGCAGGAGCCCGATGCCGAGCCCGATGCCGACCTGCGGCCACTCGATCTCGCGGCCGTTCGTGACCTCGATCGAAACGGGGTTCGCGGTTGCCTGTGTCATCGCCTCGAACACGCGCGTCCGGCCTGCGACCGTCGAGCTCGGGTCGACCGTGGCCGACACTCCGAGCCCGCGGCCGGAGACCGCTTCGTTCATGGCCTCGAACACGCCCGTCCGGCCTGCGACCGTCGAGCTCGGGTCGGCGTCAGGGCCGGCCGTGACGGCGACGTACGACGCCCGGCGAAGCTCGGCCCGCGTGTCCACGCCTGCCAGCCCCGCATCCTGGAAGAAGTCGTAGCGCCGCTCCGCCTGGAGCATCGCGCGCTCCATCGCCTCGCGAGACGCGATCGACTCCGTCAATCGAGACGGAGGAACGGCCGTCGCGTACCGGCCGAGCCCATGCTGCTGGTTCAGACCCTCGCTCCGTGCCTCGAGCGCCTGCTTCCACTGCGGTGTCTGCTCGAACCTCTCGCCCTTGCCGAATGCCGGCGCGGCGAGTACGAGCGCTGCTCCGATGATGCTGATGAATGAGATCCTGCGAGTCATCGCTCCCTCTCCTTCTGCTCTCGGTGGCCCTTGTGACCACCTGCTTCGAGGCTAGGGAGCGGGCGGAGCGGCTGAAACCGGCGGATCCCCTGTGTGCGAGGGATGACCCCCGTGCGTTTGAGCGATGTCGTCTCGACGGTGCGTGGCCACGGACGAACCGCGGCCGCCCGGTTGGGCGGCCGCGGCCGGGTCGAGAGCGACCCCCGTCAGTGGGCGACCGGGCGGATGCGCGTAGAGCGCATCGCCAGGAGGAGCCCGATGCCGAGCAGGAGCGCGATGCCGAGCCCGAAGCCGATCTGCGGCCACTCGCGGCCGCTGGTGACCTCGACCGGGACCGGGTTCGCGGTCGGGTCGATGCGGAACCGATCGTCGACGACGACGGGCGTCGTCTCCCTCGTCGCTGCGATCACCGTCCGCTCGAAGACGTCCTTCGCGCCGCCGGCCACGAGCTGAGCCTCGCGCTTCGCTCCGAACGCCTCTTCCCTGGCGTCGAGCGCGGAGGTCGAGTCGACCGACGCGACCTGGCTCTTCGTCTCGAGCGCCCGCTCGCGGGCGATCAGCATGTCCACGGGGGAGGCGGCGTGCTCGCCGAGCCCGTGCTGCTGGTTGAGCGCCTCGCTCCGAAGCGCCAGTGCCGTCAGCGCCGGGTCGTAGTCGCCGAGGCCGTACTGCTGGTTGAGCGCCTCGCTCCGAAGCTCGAGCGCCTGCTGCCACTGCGGCCCGTCCACGAACCGCTCCGGGACGCCGCCCAGAGCGGGCGCCGCCAGTACGAGAGCCGCTCCGATGATGCTGATGAATGAGATCCTGCGGGTCATCGCTCTCTCTCCTTGTCCTCGGTGGCCCTTCTGACCACCTGCTTCGAGGCTAGGGAGCGGGCGGAGCGGCCGAAACGGGGGAGTCCCCTGTATTTGGCATGGCGACCCCCTGGCTTTGGCGGGCTGCGAGCGCCGGAGCAAGCTCGGTCCGATGGCGAATGCCGAGCTTCCCGAAGATGCGGGACAGATGACCTTCGACCGTGCGATCGGAGAGGTAGAGGGCAGCGGCGACCTCGCGGTTCGTCTTCCCCTCGGCGACGAGCGCCGCGACGCGTTCCTCAGCGGGGGTGAGCTCGCCGGGTGATGCAGCCCGCCCGCTGATCCGCTTCAGCTCGCCGCGCGCCCGTTCGGCCCAGAGGGCAGCGCCGATCCGCTCGAAGAGCGCAAGCGCCTCCTCGAGCGTGGCCCGCGCCTCGCGCCGCCTGCTTGAGCCCGTCGCTGCGCCGCGCCGAGCGCGAGCAGCGTGCGCCCGCGGTCGAGCGGGAGCTCGACCTGCGCGTGCCAGCGCGAGCGCCTCGCTCGAAGCGCCGAACGCCGTCGTCGAGATCGCCGTCCTGGCGCGAGCGAGCAGGCCCGCGGCAGCGCGCGCACGAGGCGAGCGCCGAGCGACCTGCCCGAGCCTCGCGCGTTCCCCTCGTACCAGCCGAGCAGCTCGACCGCCTCGTCTCGGCTCGCCCGAGCTCGATCGAGCGCCTCGATCTCGATCGACGACGAACCGGCTCGCCGCCGGCTCGACCGTGGCCCTCGCGACGCGCGAAGTCGACGACGGGCGCCGAGGCGCAGCGCGCGCGGCGCCCGGGAGCACCGAGCGCGAGCTCGAGATGGCCGAGCGCCGCGCGTGGCGACGAGCTCCGCCGGGACGCGCACCGGTCTCCGCGGCGAGCTCCAGCGCCCGGCGTCGCGGCCGCGCGCGACTCGGCGTCGTAACCGCGCTGGGCCGCGACGAGGGCTCTCGAGCGCGAGGTGGTAGTCGAGCAGCAGCTGCTGCCCCGTCTGCTCCGCCGACCTCCAGCCCTTCGAGCGCCGCGCGACGATGCGCTCTCGAGTTGGCCGAGCGTGCACTCGACCTGGCCGAGGAGGTAGAGGACGTACGGCAGCGAGCTCTCGTCGCCGAGCTCCTCCGCGCGCGCTGGAGCAGATCGAGCAACATCTCCCGGGCGCTCGGCCAGCTCGTCCGTCCACCACCAGTGCACCGCGAGCGCGAAGAGCGGCTGCGCGAGCATCCGCCGCTCTTCGGCGGCAGTCCTGGAGAGCCAGCGCGCGCTCGGCGGTCTCCGCGCCGCCTCGCGCCCGAGCAGGGTCTCGGGAGGAGTCGACGTGCCCGATCGCTTCCGCCGCGAGCGCCTCGTCACCGAGGCCGAGCGCGAGCCTCGGCGGCGAGATCGTGGCGTGCTCGACGACCTCGTCGAGCCGCTCGCTCGAGGCGGAAGAGGCACGACGCGACCCCTTCGTGCGCCACGGCGAGCGATCTCCGGTCGTCCCCCGCCTCGCGCGATCGCGGCGAGGAAGAGCTCGGCCGCCTCGTCCTGGGCCTCGTACGAGCGTACGCGGGCGAGCCGCAGCGCGCTGGCACGCGCGCGCTCGGCCCGGGATCGAGCGCGTCGAGCGACCTCGCGCGAGCTGTCGTCTCCGCACGCCGCGAGTCGCCCGACTCGAAGTGCAGGTAGGCCGCGTCGATCGCCCGCCGGTCGGGCGTCGTCCGGCCGATCGCGCGGTGTCAGCTCGCGCGCGCGCTCGAGCAGGAGCGCGGCCGGCGCGAGGCGCGCCGCGGGCACGGCGCGTGGCGCGCGGCCTCCTCGAGCGTCTCCGCAACGTCCTCGTCGGGCTGCTCGACCGACGGCGGCGAGCTGCCAGGCGCGCGCCTCGGGGTCGTCGAGGAGCTCGGCGAGCCGGCGTGGATCGCTCGCCGCCGCGCGGGTCGGCCGTCTCGTACGCGCCGGCCGCGAGCAGCGGGTGCGTGAAGCGGATCCGTGTCGCCGTCGACCTGGACGATCCCGCGCCCGCGCCGGCGCGAGACCGATGTCCGGCCGACGCCGGACGCGTCCTCCGTGATCGAGATGGTCGGGTGCGCGTGCGCCGCGGCGGCGAGCAGGAAGTCGCGGCTCTCGTCCGGCAGCGCGAGCAGTCGGCCGTGCACGAGCTCGTGCAGCGTCTCGGGCACGGGCAGCGGGTGACCCGCCTCGATCGAGACACCGGAGCGCCGGAACATGCGCACGATCTCCAGCGCGTAGAACGGATTCCCGCCCGCAGCCTGATGCACCTCGGCGAGGAGCGGGCGCGGGAGCACGACATCGAGGTGACCCTGGACGATCTGGTGGAGGGCGCTCACGTCGACCGGGCCGACGTCGAGCGCGGCGCAGCGGTCCGCCGGCAGCGACCGTCGGAGCTCGGGGAGAAGCGTGCTGTCGAGTCCCGTCCTGCGCGCGAGCAGAAGGCCGACGCACTCGGCTTCGAGCCGTCGCCCCGCATAGGCGAGCGCGCCGGAGGACGCCTCGTCGAGCCACTGCACGTCGTCGATCGCGACCACCAGCGGCTCGTCCGCCGAGAGCGCACGGAGGACACCGAGCACCGCCACGCCGACCGCATGCGGGTCGGGCGCCGGCCCCTCGTCCTCGTCGAGCACGAGCGCCCTCGAGAGCGCGCGCCGCTGCGCTTCGGGGAGGCAGGCGAGCGCCTGCTCGAGGACGGGGTCGAGCAGGTCGCCGACCCCCGAGAACGACAGCGTCGTCTCGCTCTCGGAAGGGCGCGCACGAAGCACGCGGAGACTCGCGTCGGACGCGGCCTCGAGGCCCGCGCTCCAGAGCGTCGTCTTCCCCATCCCCGCCTCGCCTTCGAGGACGAGCGCCGCCGCACCGTCCGGGACGCTCGCGACGAAGTCGCGGATCGAAGCGAGCTCGGCGTCCCTGCCGACGACCTCGGACATGCGGGAGATCGTACGCCTGCGCACGAAGTGGGAACAGGCAGCCGCGTGCGCGATACTCGGCCCGTGGCCTACACGATCTTCCGGCAGTCCGAGGTCGAGTGGGAGCCGCGCGGGGACGACGACCCGCGCACGAGGGCGTTCCTGTCGGACGCGCTCACGCAGTCGCGCGCCAACATCTGGCGCTACCCGCCCGGCGCGATCGGCAGGCGGCACGCCGACCACGCGCAGGAGGAGGTCTTCGTCGTGCTCGACGGGACGCTGACGGTCGACCTCGGCGAACCGCCCGAGCGGCACGAGCTGGAACGCGGCAGCGTGCTCGTCGTCGAGATCGGCACCCCGCTCCAGCTCCGCAACGCCGGTGCCGACGAGCTCGTGCTCTTCATCTACGGCGCCCCGCCCGTGACCGGCCAGGCCGAGTTCTTCCCGGACGTGCCGCTAGGCGGTCGCACGGACGCCACGAGCTGCGCGCGCTCGAAGACGAGCTCGCCGTCCCGCGCGTCGACGAGCACGGTGTCGCCCTCGGCGAAGTCGCCCTCGAGGAGCCGCAGTGCGAGCGGGTTCTCGAGCAGGCGCTGGATCGCGCGCTTCAGCGGGCGCGCTCCGTAGGCCGGGTCCCAGCCCTCCTCGGCGAGCAGCTCCTTCGCCGCCTCGGTGATCTCGAGCTCGAGCTTCCGCTCCGCGAGCCGCTCGCGCAGCCGCGCGAGCTGGAGCTCGACGATCTCGGCGAGCTGCTCGCGCGTCAGCGGCTCGAACGCGACGACCTCGTCGATCCGGTTCAGGAACTCCGGGCGGAAGGGTCGCGGAGCTCGCTCGGGCGAGCGGATGTTCGAGGTCATGATCACGACGGTGTTGCGGAAGTCGACCGTGCGGCCCTGGCCGTCGGTCAGGCGCCCGTCGTCGAGCAGCTGGAGCAGCACGTCGAAGACCTCCGGGTGCGCCTTCTCGATCTCGTCGAGGAGGAGCACCGCGTACGGACGTCGCCGCACCGCCTCGGTGAGCTGCCCGCCCTCCTCGTAGCCGACGTAGCCGGGCGGCGCGCCGACGAGCCGCGGCGACCGTGTGCCGCTCCTGGTACTCGGACATGTCGAGGCGCACCAGCGCCCGCTCGTCGTCGAACATGAACTCGGCGAGCGCGCGGGCGAGCTCGGTCTTGCCGACCCCGGTCGGGCCGAGGAAGACGAACGACCCGATCGGCCGGTTCGGGTCCTGGAGCCCCGAGCGCGCGCGGCGGAGCGCGTTCGACGACCGCCTCGACCGCCTCGTCCTGGCCGACGACGCGCTGGTGCGAGCCGCTCCTCCATGTGGATGAGCTTCTCGACCTCGCCCTCGAGCAGGCGCGACACGGGAATCCCGGTCCAGGAGGCGACGACGGCCGCGATGTCGTCCTCGTCGACCTCCTCCTTCACCATCGGCGTCTCGGTGCGGCTGCTCGCGCTCCGCGAGCTCCTTCTCGAGCTCGGGGAGGACTCCGTAGCGGATCTCGGCGACGCGGGCGAGGTTGCCGGCGCGCTCCTCGCGCTCGGCCTCCATGCGCAGCTCGTCGATCTGGCGCTTGATCTCGGCGACGCGCTGGAGCGACGTCCTTCTCGCGCGACCAGCGGCCGCCAGCTCGTCCCGGTCCGACTTCGCGTCGGCGAGCTCGCGCTCGAGCGGCTCGCGCACTGGCTCGGAATCTCGTTCGCCATCGCCGCGAGCTCGATCTCGAGCTGGCGCACGCGGCGCTCCGCCTCGTCGAGCTCGACAGGCGAGGAGTCGATCTCCATCCGCAGTCGCGACGCGGCCTCGTCGACGAGGTCGATCGCCTTGTCCGGAAGGAACCGGTCCGATGACGTAGCGGTCGGAGAGGACGGCCGCGCGCGACGAGCGCGGAGTCCCGGATCTCGACCCCGTGGTGCGCCTCGTAGCGCTCCTTGAGCCCGCGCAGGATCGCGATCGTGTCCGCGACCGAGGGCTGTCCGACGAAGACGGCTGGAAGCGGCGCTCGAGCGCCGCGTCCTTCTCGATGTGCTTGCGGTACTCGTCGAGCGTCGTCGCGCCGACCGCGCGCAGCTCGCCGCGCGCGAGCATCGGCTTCAGGAGGTTCGCCGCGTCGACGGCGCCCTCCGCCGCGCCCGCGCCGACGATCGTGTGCAGCTCGTCGATGAAGAGGACGATCTCGCCGGCCGCGTTCTGGATCTCGCGCGAGGACGGCCTTCAGCCGCTCCTCGAACTCGCCGCGGTACTTCGCGCCCGCGAGCAGCGCGCCGACGTCGAGCCCCCAGACGCGCTTCCCCTTCAGGCCCTCGGGCACGTCGCCCGCGACGATGCGCTGCGCGAGACCCTCGACGATCGCGGTCTTCCCCACGCCGGGCTCGCCGATCAGCACCGGGTTGTTCTTCGTGCGCCGCGAGAGCACCTGGATCACGCGACGGATCTCCTCGTCGCGCCCGATGACCGGGTCGAGCTTGCCGGCCTCGGCCAGCGCGGTCAGGTCGCGGCCGTACTTCTCGAGAGCCTGGTACGTGCCCTCCGGGTCCTGGGACGTCACGCGCTGGCCGCCGCGCACGTCCTGGAGCGCCTCGAGCAGCGCGTCGCGCGGGACGATCTCGAGCGCGAGCAACAGGTGCTCGACCGAGACGAACTCGTCACCGAGACCCGAGCTCTCGTCGAAAGCGCGATCGAGGACGCGCGAGAACGCCGCGGAGACCTGCGGCTGCGCGTTCCCTCCCGAGATCGTCGGCTGGTTGCGAAGCCGCGCCTCCGCCTCGGCACGCACGGCGGCCACGTCCTCGCCCGCCCGCTCGACGAGCGTCCGCGGCAGCTCCTGGTCGAGCAGCGCGATCGCCAGGTGGTCGCTGGTCAGCTCAGGGTGCCCGGTCCGGCGCGCGAGCTCCTGCGCGGCCGCGACGGCCTCCTGGCTCTTGAGTGTCAGCTTGTTGAAGTCCACGTCATCTCCTCGTCGCGGGTGCCTCGTCGGCTCGTAGATGACGAGCTCCCGCTTGTAGGTCCTGTGCACGGACGCGATCTCGGCGCGGAGCTCGCGCTCGAGGCGGTCCATCCGCGCCTGCGCCCGCTTGAGCTCGTCCTCGAGCCGGAGCACGTGCTGGACGCCGGCGAGGTTGAGGCCGAGCTCGGTCGTGAGCCGGTGGATCAGCCGCAGGCGCTCGACGTCGGAGTCGGAGTAGAGCCGCGTGCCGCCCGGCGTGCGCGACGGCCGGACGAGGCCCTTCGCCTCGTACAGCCGCAGCGTCTGCGGGTGCATGCCGACGAGCTCGGCGGCGACGGAGATCATGTAGCGCGGCCGATCGGGCATCTCAGCTCGCCTCCGCGAAGCGCTCGCGCGGGTTCTCGCGCGAAACCTGGCTGTATGACTCGAGGGCGTCCTTCTCGGCCTTGGTGAGCTTCTTCGGGACGGTGACCTTGACGCGCGCGAGGAGATCGCCGCGACCGTTCCCCTTGAGGTGTGGGGCACCGCGGCCCTTGACGCGCAGCAGCTTCCCGCTCTCGGTCCCGCCCGGGACCTTCAGCGAGACGGGGCCGTCCGGGGTCGGGATCTCGACCGACGCGCCGAGCGCGGCCTCCGCGTACGTGACCGGGACGTCGAGGACGAGGTCCGACCCGCGGCGCTCGTAGAGCGGAGAAGGCTCGACGTCCACCACGACGAAGACGTCTCCCGGCGGGCCCCCGTTCAGGCCCGGCTCGCCCTTGCCCTTGAGCCGGACGCGCGTCCCGTTCCTGGCGCCGGCCGGGATCTTGACCGAGTAGTGCCGCAGCGTCCGCTCACGCCCGGTGCCGCGACAGGTGCGGCACGGCTTCTCGACGATCGTGCCGTTGCCCTGGCAGCGCGGGCACGGCTGGGAGAACGCGAACAGCCCCTGCGCGTCCGAGACGACTCCGCGGCCGCCGCACTGGGGGCAGACCACCGGCGAGGTGCCGGGCTCCGCGCCCGTGCCGTGACACGTCGAGCACGGGCCCTCGACCTCGACCGGGACGCGCACCTGGACGCCCTTCAGGGAGTCGTCGAACGAGATGCGGACGCGCGCCTCGAGGTCGTCGCCTCGAGCCGGCCGCCTGGCGCCGGCACCTCGTGCGCCGCCGCCGAACATGCCGCCGAGGAGATCGCCGAGGTCGCCGAAGTCGAACTCCTCGAACCGCATTCCGCCCGTGCTCGCACCGCCCGGGAACCCACGCGGGCCGGCAGCGCCGAACGAGTCGTAGGCCTTTCGCTTCTCCGGGTCGGAGAGGAGGTCGTACGCGCCCTGCGCCTCCTTGAACTGCTCCTCGGCCGCCGCGTCCCCCGGGTTCCGGTCCGGGTGGTACTGGCGCGCGAGCTTCCGGTACGCCTTCTTGATCTCGTCGTCGGACGCGTTCTTCGCGACACCGAGGACCTCGTAGGGGCTACGAGTGGTCACTCTGCGACGATTACCTTCGCGGGCCGGACGACGCGGTCGCCGACCCGGTAGCCGCGCTGGACGACCTCGAGGACCGAGCCCGCCTCGGCCCCGTCGCCCGGGCGCGTGAGCAGCGCCTCGTGGACGTGCGGGTCGAAGTCGCCGTCGGTCTCGATCTCGGCGAGGCCCTCCTTCGCGAGCGCGTTCCGCAGCGACTGCTCGACGAGCTTCACGCCCTCGACGAGGGTCGCCTCCTCGTGCCGCTCCGCCGCCTCGAGCGCCCTCTCCAGGTCGTCGAGGATCGGGAGCAGCTCGCGGACCAGCCGCTCGTGCGCGTGCGCGACGAGCCGCTCCTGCTCGCGTGCCGCCCGCTTGCGGTAGTTCTCGAAGTCCGCCTGAACGCGCTGCGCGAGGGCGAGGTACTCGTCGCGCTGCGCCTCGGCCCCCGCGAGACGGTCGTCGTCGCCGGGTACGGGCGGGAGTGGGTCCGTGGCACCCGTCGGGGGAACCTCCCGGTTCCCCCGAGCCCCCTCCCCCGGTCCGCTCTCGCGGACAGGAGGCTCCGCTCCCGACTGCGCCGATTCGGGCGAGCGCGTCACGAGCGCTGCGCCTCCTCGTCGATCACCTCGTAGTCGGCGTCCTCGACGACCTCGTCGTCGGCCGGCGAGCCGTTGTCCGGACGGCTGCGACGCCGCCTGGGCGGACGCCTGCTGGTAGACCGCCTCGGCGAGCGAGCGCGACGCCTCCTGGAGCGCATCGGTCTTCGAGCGGATCTCCGCGATGTCGCTCGCCTCGAGCGCTGCGCGGAGCTCCATGACCCGCCCCTCGATCGTCGAGGCGGTTGCCTCGTCGACCTTGTCGCGGTGCTCGGCGAGCGTGCGCTCGGTCTGGTACGCGAGCTGCTCCCCGAGATTGCGCGTGTCGGCGAGCTCGCGCAGCTGGTGCGCCTCGCCCGCGTGCGCCTCCGCCTCGGAGATCATCCGCTCGACCTCGTCGCCGGACAGGCCCGAGCCGCCCTCGATGCGGATCTGCTGCTCGTTGCCCGTCCCGAGGTCCTTCGCGGAGACGTTGATGATCCCGTTCGCGTCGATGTCGAACGAGACCTCGATCTGCGGCATCCCACGCGGAGCCGGCGGGATCCCGACGAGCTGGAACTTCCCGAGCGTCTTGTTGAACGAGATCATCTCGGACTCGCCCTGGCCGACGTGGATCTCCACCGACGGCTGGTTGTCCTCGGCCGTCGTGAACGTCTCGGACTTCCGGGTCGGGATGGTCGTGTTGCGCTCGATGAGCCTGGTGAAGACGCCGCCCTTCGTCTCGATCCCGAGCGAGAGCGGGGTCACGTCGAGCAGGAGCACGTCCTTGACGTCGCCCTTGAGCACTCCGGCCTGGATGGCCGCGCCGACGGCGACGACCTCGTCCGGGTTCACGCCCTTGTGGGGCTCCTTGCCGATGAGCTCCTTCACCTTCTCCTGCACCGCGGGCATGCGGGTCATGCCGCCGACGAGCACGACGTGCTCGATGTCCGCGGAGGTCAGGCCCGCGTCCGCGAGCGCCTGCTTCGTCGGCTCGACCGTGCGCTCGAGCAGGTCGTGCACGAGCTCGTTCAGCTTGGCGCGCGTGAGCTGGAGGTCGAGGTGCTTGGGGCCCTCGGGCGTCGCGGTGATGAACGGCAGGTTGATCTGCGTCGTCATCGTCGAGGAGAGCTCGATCTTCGCCTTCTCGCCCGCCTCGTAGAGCCGCTGGAGCGCCATCGGGTCCTGCCCGAGGTCGATGCCCTGGTCGCGCTTGAACTCGGCGATCATCCAGTCGACGACGGCCTTGTCGAAGTTGTCGCCGCCGAGGTGGTTGTCGCCGTTCGTCGCCTTGACGTGGTAGACGCTGCCGCCCGCACCGTCGTCACCGAGCTCGAGCACGGAGACGTCGAACGTGCCGCCGCCGAGGTCGAAGACGAGGATCGTGTGCTCGGAGCCTTCCTTGTCGAGGCCGTAGGCGAGAGCGGCCGCGGTCGGCTCGTTGATGATCCGCAGGACGTTGAGGCCGGCGATCTTGCCGGCGTCCTTCGTCGCCTCGCGCTGCGCGTTGTTGAAGTAGGCCGGGACCGTGACGACGGCATCGGTGACCGGCTCGCCGAGGTACGCCTCCGCGTCGGCCTTGAGCTTCTGGAGGATCATCGCCGAGATCTCCGGCGGCGCGTACTCCTTGCCCTCGGCCTTGACGCGCACGTCCTCGTTCTGCGCCCTGGACGACCTCGTACGGGACGATCGTCATCTCCTCCGAGACCTCGTCGAACTTGCGGCCCATGAAACGCTTGATCGAGAAGATCGTGTTCGTCGGGTTCGTGACCTGCTGGCGCCGTGCCGGGGCGCCGACGAGCCGCTGGCCGTCACGCCCGAAGGCGACGACGGACGGTGTCGTGCGCCCGCCCTCGGCGTTCGGGATGACAGTGGGCTCCGAGCCCTCGAGCACGGCCATGCAGGAGTTGGTCGTGCCGAGGTCGATTCCGATGGTCTTCGCCATGGGTGTGTGTCTCCTTCCGGTATCTGAGGCTCACGGCTTGGGAAATATGAGTCTTACCGTAGCAGATCAGCGGGAAGGAGGCACGACAGCGCCTGAGAACTGGGCACGGTGCAACTCTTGTCGGAGCGCCGCCTGGCCTGGATCAACCGCGCCGTCGTCTCCGGCCGGATCATCCCCTTCCTCGCGCTCGTCACGCTGCTCATCACGCTCGCCGCGGCCGCGGCGGTTCGCCTGCTCGCGCACGACGAGTTCGAGACCTACGGCGAGTCGCTCTGGTGGGCCGCCCAGACGGTGACGACGGTCGGCTACGGCGACGTGATCCCCGAGACGTCGTTCAGCAGGGTCGTCGCCGTCTTCGTCATGTTCTTCGGCGTCGCCGCGGTCTCGCTCACGACGGCGATCGTGACCTCCGCCGTGATGGCCTCGACGCAGAGGCGGCTCGAGGCCGCCGAGTCGCCGCAGGAGGTCTCGCACCGCGAGCTGCTCGAGCGGATCGAGCAGCGGCTCGTCGAGCTCGAGAAGCGGGTCTAGCGGAACGCGCCGATCAGCATCCCGCCGCAGACGACGAGCAGCGCGCCCGCGACGAGTCGCGTCCCCACCCGCTCCGACCGCCCGAGCACGACCGCCGACAGGACGACGCCCCACAGAGCCTCGGTCGCGACGAGCGGCGACACGACGGTGACGAGCCCGCGGTAGTACCCCTCGAAGAGGCAGATGTACGACAGCCCGAAGAGGACGCCGGCCGGGACGAACGCGCGCGCGTCGCGCGCTCGCAGCGGGCTCCGGGTCGCAAGCACGAACACCGCGATCACGGCGGCGCCTGCTGCGAGGGTCGCGCAAGCGGCGACGCCGGGCTCGACGTCGGTCTCGATCGCGAGCCAGCGGACGAAGTTGTCGCGGATTGCGAACACGACCGTCGCCGCGAGCGCGAGCGCGAGCCCGAAGACGCGGACGTGCTCCGGCCGCTCGCGCTCGCTGACGAGGAGAAGCCCTCCGCCGACGATGAGGAACGCGCCGACGACGAGGCCGGCCTCGAGCGGCTCGTCGAGGAAGACGAGCGCGATCGCGACCGAGAAGAGCGGCGCGGTGCCGACGACGACCGATGTCCGTGACGGCCCCGCCTCGCGGACGGCGAGCGTGAAGAGAAGCTGGGAGAGGCCCGGACCGAGCAGCCCGGCGAGGAGGAACGGCCACGTTCCGGCGAGCTCTCCTCGCTCCACCAGCGCGAACGGCAGCGCCACTCCGAGAGCGACGAGGACGGTGAACAACGCCCCGCCCTCGGCGAGCGCCCCCCGCCGGAGCGCGATCCGGATCGCGACCGTCATCGCGCCGAAGAGGAACGCCGACGTGACGGCGAGGACGACGGCGTCCACGGCTCAGCGGCCGCCCGGCAGCAGCCGCCGCAGGACGTTCGAGGCCGTGGGCATGGCGAGCAGGATCCCGGCCATCATCACGCCGCAGCCGAGCCAGCCCGCCCACCCGAGCACCTCGTCGGCGAGCAGGACGCCCGCGAGCGCCGCGAACGGCGCCTCGAGCGTGAAGACGAGCGCCGCGCGCGCGGCCGTCGTCCGGGCCTGCACCCACGTCGCCACGAGGTAGCCGAGCGCGCCGGCGAAGAGGCCGGTGACGAGCAGCGCGCCCCACACGGTCGCTCCACGCGGCACCTCGACCTGGCCGAGCGCGACCGCGATCACGAGGAACCCGACGAACGCGGTCGCCATCTGCAGGAACGTGAGGGCGCGTGCGTCGTAGCGAGGCGCGTAGCGCTCCATGGCGACGATCTGGAGCGCGGCGGCGAGCGCCCCCACGAGCACGAGCCCGTTCCCGAGCGCCGATCCACCGGGCGCGCCGTTCAGGAGCAGGAGCCCGACCACCGCGAGGCCGACACCGGCCCAGAGCGCTCCCGGAACGGGCGTCCGGAAGAGCGCGAGCGCGATCACCGGCGTGAAGACGACGTACAGCCCGGTGATGAAACCGGTGCTCGAGACGGTCGTCAGCTCGAGCCCGGCGGTCTGGAACCCGTACGCCGCGGCGAGCAGGACGCCGACGCCGACCCCCGAGACGACGCCCTCGCGCGGGAGCGCGCGGACGGGTCCCCACGCGAAGGGCGCCAGCGCGAGGGACGAGATCGCGAAGCGCACCGCGAGGAACGCGAACAGCGGATAGAGCTCGAGCGCGTCCTGCACCTGGACGAACGTCACGCCCCAGATGGCCGTGACGCCGACGAGCGCGGCGAGCGGGAACGCAGGCGGACGGCTCGACGGCTCGGGCATCGCGCGATTCTCCCCGTGCGGGAGGAGGTCGCGAGGGAGCGGGCGCTCCGCGCGGGACGAACGCGTGCGGGCCAGGCGGCGGGTCAGCGACGGCGCACGAGCGTGACTCCGTCACGCACGGTGAGCTGCACGCAGACGACCCGGTCGTCGGCTGCAAGAAAGTCGTTGAGCTCCACGATCGCGCGGGTCGACTCATCGTCGCCGGGGTCGAGGACGCGGCCGCTCCAGAGGGTGTTGTCGAGGACGATCAGCCCCCGGTCGGCGAGCCGGGGGAGGACCGCCTCGTAGTAGTTCCGGTAGTTGACCTTGTCCGCGTCGATGAAGACGAGGTCGAGCTCTCCCTCCAGCCGCGCGAGCGTCTCGAGTGCGGGGCCCAGGTGGACGGTGATGCGGTCGCTGAGGCCGGCCGCCTCGATGTGCCGGCGGGCGACCTCTGCGTGCACGTCGTCGACCTCGCACGTGTCGATGCGACCGTCCGGAGGGAGCGCCGCCGCCATCGACAGCGCCGAGTAGCCGCTGTACGTCCCCAGCTCGAGGACGCGGCGGGCGCCGGTCGCATGGACGAGCATCTCGAGCAGCCGCCCCTCGATCGTCCCCGTCAGCATCAGCGGCGCCCGCAGCGTCGCGCGCGTCTCTTCGGCGAGCGCGACCAGGTGCGGCGGCGGAGGAGTCGTGTGCTCCTCGGCGTAGCGCTCGATCTCGGGCGGGACGACGTCCACGCCGGGACTCTAGGGCCGGACGAGCCCGAGGAGGGCGATTGCCGCCGCCCTCCTCGCTCGACTCACCGGCGAAGCTCGGTCGCAGCCACCCGACGCGATCGAGTCGCTACCTGACCGTGAGGACGCCCTTCATGCCGCCCGCGGCGTGACCCGGGAGCGTGCACAGGAAGGGGTACTTGCCGGCCTTCTTGAAGAGGACGCTGAGCGTGGCGCCCTTGCCCGCGCCCAGCCTCTTCGTCTTCTTGCCGGAGATCCTGAAGTCGTGGCTGACCGTGCCGCGGTTCGTCACCTTGAACGTGACGGCTCCCTTCGGGACGATCTTCTTCGACAGAGTGAACTTGAACTCCGTCGGCTTGCCGGCGACGACGACCACGCTCGTCGCCGAGGTGCCGCTCTGGCCGGCGAACGCCGACACGGCGACGACGAGCGACACCAGCGCGATCGCGGTGGACACCTTCCAGACCTTGCTCACGTACGAGTCCCCCTTCGTGGATGGACACACTCGCCGACGAGCATCGTAGACACGCACGGCCGGCTCACCGAGCCGGAGGAAGGACGGCGGGCGCCCTCGGTCGCGACGCCTCCGACTACTGTGTAAGCGCGCCCGCGGCGCCTAGCCCATGGAACCCGTCGTCGACACCCTCGGCCGGCCGCTCCGGGATCTGCGCATCTCGGTCACCGACCGCTGCAACTTCCGGTGCGTCTACTGCATGCCGAAGGAGGTCTTCGGGCGCGACTACCGCTTCCTGCCTCGCCGCGAGCTCCTCACGTTCGAGGAGATCGAGCGCGTCGCCCGCGTGTTCGTCGGGCTCGGCGTCACGAAGCTGCGGATCACGGGCGGCGAGCCGCTCGTGCGCCGTGACCTCGAGTCGCTGATCGAACGGCTCGCGGGCCTCGGCGACCTCGACCTCACCCTGACCACGAACGGCGCCCTGCTCGCGGAGAAGGCGAGAGCGCTGGCAGACGCGGGACTGACACGAGTGACGGTGAGCCTCGACTCGCTCGACGACGAGGTGTTCCGGGCGATGAACGACGTGGACTTCCCGGTCGCACGCGTCCTCTCGGCGATCGACGCGGCCTCCGACGTCGGGCTCCCCGTGAAGGTGAACGTCGTCGTGAAGCGCGGCGTGAACGACGGCTCCGTGCTCGACATGGCGCGGCGCTTCCGCGGCACGGGGCACACGGTCCGGTTCATCGAGTACATGGACGTCGGGGCGTCGAACGGCTGGCGGCTCGACGACGTCTTCCCGGCGGCCGAGATCGTCCGCACGATCGGCGCCGAGTTCCCGCTCGAGCCAGTCGCGGCCGCGTACCGCGGCGAGGTGGCCGAGCGCTACCGCTACCTCGACGGCCAGGGCGAGATCGGCGTCATCGCCTCCGTGACGCAGCCCTTCTGCGGCGACTGCACGCGGGCACGGCTCTCCGCCGACGGGAAGATCTACACGTGTCTCTTCGCGGTCCGCGGGCACGACGTGCGAGCGGTGCTCCGCCGCGGTGCGGACGACGCCGAGCTCGACGCCGCCGTCCGCGGCATCTGGGCGCGGCGGACCGACCGCTACTCGGAACTCCGCACCGAGGAGACGCGCGAGCTGCGCAAGGTCGAGATGTCGTACATCGGCGGCTAGGTGCGTCGGCTCGCGAAGCGCCCGCTGAGAGACCTTCTACGACTCCGACGTGGCGACGACCCTGACCCGATGGCGACGGCGTAGGAGGCCGCGGCCGGGCTCGACCTGGGCTCCGCTCTTGCGGACGATCAGCGCCACCGACACGAGGATCGCCGCTCCCGCGATCGCCATCTGGAGCGTGATCTCCTCGCCGAGCAGCAACCAGCCGAGGGCGACGGCGACGATCGGGTTCACGTACGCATAGGTCGAGACGAGCGAGATCGGTGCGACACGCAGGAGCCAGACGTACGCCGTGAACCCGACGAGGCTGCCGGCGACGATGAGGTAGCCCATCGCCAGCAGCGCGTCGCTCGTCCACTGCGCTTCGCCGATCTCGCCGCTGGCCGCGGCGATGACGAAGCAGAGCACGCCGCCGCCCAGCGACCCGAGGCCGGCGGAGACAAGCGGGCGCTCCGGCAGCGGCGCGCCACGCGCGTACAAGGATCCGATCGCCCAACCGGCCGCGCTCAGGACGATCGCGATCGCCGCGAGGCGATCGACCGAGCCCGAGCCGAACGGATCGAGGAGGAAGCCGAGCCCCACGAAGCCGAGCGCGAACCCGACGTACGCGGAGCCGGAGAGCCGGCGCCCGAAGAAGACACGGTCGAGCAGCGCCATCCAGATCGGGATCGTCCCGACCAGGAGCGCGGCGACTCCCGCTGGAACGGTCTGCTGCGCCCACGCGAGCGTCCCGTGCCCGACGACGAAGAGCAGGCCGCCGACGACGAAGGCGGCGGCGACCTGCGGACGGCCGATCCGATCGTGCTCGCGGTCACCTCGCGGCAGCGCGAACGCGAGGAGGAGCGCCCCGGCCGCGAGGTGACGAACGGTCATCGCGAGGAACGGCGGGAGATCACGGACAACGATGGCGAGGGCGATGAACGTCGACCCCCACACGAGGTAGACCGTGACGAGGGCGAGCCACACCCGCGCGTCGTGCCGCGCCGCCATCGACGAAGGATGACGCTTCGCGGACGATCAGCTCCAGTCGAGTTCGGCGCCGACTCGATCACTCGACCTGATGCGAGCGCGAGCGCGGGGGGCTGCGGTAGGTGGCGGCGCACCCTCGGGCGTCGTCGTTAGAATCGCAGCGTCGTGTCGAGCTTCGTCGCGGAGACATCCCGGCGCCTGCCCCGCGGCTGGGCGCATCTCGCCTTCCAGTTCCTGATCTGGATGGGCTTCTACGTGGCGTACCAGGTCGCCCGCGGCGCCGCCGACCGCAGCGTGGCCGACGCGTTCCAGAACGGCGAGTGGGTGCTCCGCACCGAGCGCGAGCTCGGGGCGCTCTTCGAGCCGGCGGTGCAGCGGGTCGTCGACACGTCGTCGATCATGGTCACGCTGACGTCGTACACGTACTGGCTCTCGCAGTTCGCCGTCGTCGGCATCACGCTCCTCTGGGTCTACTTCCGGCATCACGACCGGTTCGCCGGCTTCCGGAACTGGCTCATCGCCGCGAACCTCGTCGGCCTCGTCGGATACGTGCTGATGCCGACGGCGCCGCCGCGCATGTTCCCCGAGTGGGGCTTCGTCGACACGCTCGCGCAGTACTCGTCGATCAACCACGACAGCGGCCTCATCTCGTTCGCCTCGAACCCGTACGCCGCGATGCCGAGCCTGCACGCGATGGACGCGCTCATCGTCGGCATCGTCATGTTCGGCCTCGTCCGCACGCGGATCGCCAAGGCACTGTGGCTCGCGTGGCCGGCCTGGGTCGGGTTCTGCGTGATCTCGACCGGCAACCACTACTGGCTCGACATCGTCGCCGGGTTCGCTCTCGCGATCGTCACGGGCTATGCCCTCCGTCGGGCCCGCTCGGTGCGCCTTCTCCGGCGCGCCGCATGAGCGAAGACCCCGGCGAGCGCCCCGAGGCGCGAGTCAGCCAGCTCGACCGGGTCAAGCAGGAGTACACGCAGGCCGCACGCGAGATCCTCGCGCGCTCGATGCGCGGCGTGGCGAAGACGAAGCTGACGCCGGACATGCTCACGCTCGCCGGCGTCTCGCTGTGCCTCGCAGGCGCCGTGCTCGTCGGGTTCGAGGACCGCAACGAGAAGCTCTTCTTCTGGCTCGGCGGCTTCCTCTTCGTCGTCGGGTCGGTGGCCGACATCCTCGACGGCGCGCTGGCCCGAGCCGCGAGCAAGGGAACTGTCTTCGGCGCGTTCCTCGACTCCACCTTCGACCGGCTCGGCGAGGCGGCGATGCTCGCGGCGATCGGGCTCGCGTTCATGCGCGACGGGAACGAGATCGCGCTGCTCGCGACGTTCGCGGCAGTCATCGGCTCGTTCCTCGTGAGCTACACCCGCGCGAAGGCGGAGGCGCTCGGACTTCGCGGCGACGTCGGCTTCGGCTCGCGCGTCGAGCGCGTCGTGCTCGTCTCGGTCGGCCTCGCGCTCGCTCCCTGGGGGCTCCTGCAGTGGCCGATCTACGTGCTGGCCGCGATGGCCTGGATCACCGTGATCCAGCGGATGCTGTTCGTCCGCAAACAGCTGCGCGAGCTCGCCGAGGCGTCCTGAACGCTCCTCCTCGGGTGTAAACAGTAGGGACTTCCGGGGTTCCGATCGGGGCGTCGTCGTGCGATGCTCGCGGTGTGCCGAGCACCGCGAGCAGGACGACTGGAGCACGACTTCGGGCGGGCACGCTGCTCTTGCTCGGCGGCCTGCTGGGGCTCACCGTCACGGCACTGGCCGCGGGCGGGCAGGGCGCGCTGACGCAGCTTCCCGGGACGGCAGGCTGCGTGAGCGGCGCCCGCGACCCCGGTTGTGCGCGGGCCGCGAACCTGACCGGGTCGCCGAGGACGATCGTCGTGAGCGCAGACGGGCGGTTCGTCCACGCCGGGGCCGCCGCCGGGACGCGGATCTTCCGTCGCGGGTCATCGGGCCGCCTGACCCAGCTACCGGGCAAGGCAGGCTGCATCGAGAACGTCGGCAGAGGCGCTACGCCGGGCTGCGCACTGGTACGCGGGGTCCGTTACGCCGGTGGCGTGACGGCGCTCTCGACCGACGGCCGGACCGCATACGCCGCGGCGATGGCCAATCAGGGAGCCCTTCTCGCGCCCGGGGTCGTCGGTTTCGAACGGAACCCGCGAGCCGGCACGCTCACGCAGTTCGACGGGGATCCCGTTTGCATGGCATCGGCGCGCGAGGGCAAGTGCGTCGCGGAGTCCAACCTCTTCGCACTCGGCGCGTTGCTCAGCCGAGACGGCAGGAACGTCTACCTGTCGCTCGACGGCCTCGTGGCGACGTTCGGGCGCGACCCCGCGACCGGTGAGCTGACGGCACCGGCCGTCGACGCCACCGGCTGCATCCGGGAGCCGATCTTCCTTGCGGTGCGTGGGCGCCACTGCGCAACCGGCAACGCGCTCCGCAAGCTGTCGAGCGTCGTCGAGAGCCCAGACGGACGCTTCCTCTATGCAACGAGCCTGGAGGGCGGTATCGCCGTGCTCCGTCGGGCACCCAGGGACGGCACGGTCACACAGGCGAACGGGCGGGGCGGCTGTGTCGCGACAGCGCCGGCATGGCCGCGCGAGTGCACACCCGCGCGCGGCCTGCGCAATGCGATGGCCGCGGCCATCAGCCCGGACGGCCGGACGCTGTACGCCGTCTCGACGCGGCCCGCGGTCGTGCGGACGCCCACGAGCTACACACTCTCGATCTTCCGTCGCAACCCGCAGACCGGGGCGCTTGCGCAGCTCCCGGGCAGGTCGGGTTGCCTGAACAACCGCGGCGACAGCGGCTGTGCCACGGCCCGAGGACTGCTGACGCCGAACTCGGTGGCCGTCAGCCCCGACGGCAGGAACGTCTACGTCGCCTCCAGCTACGACCTCGCGGTCTCGGCCTTCTCGCGCTCGCGCAGTGGCGCGCTGACGCAGCTCGCCGGGACCGGCGGCTGCGCGACCGGCGCTACGCCGGTCCTGCTCTACCACCCGACGGGCTGCGCGAAGGCGCGAATGGGCTCCGGGCGGTCCGTCGTCGTCTCTCCCGACGGCCGGCACGTCTACGTGGGCTCCGAGGCGAGCTACGGGACGAGCGGTGGAGGCGGTCAGATCGGGGTCTTCGCCCGGTCCCGTTGACCGGCCATCCGGTGACCTCCGACGAGCGCTCCGCGCCAACTCACAGCCGCTGACTTGCCGCGCATGCGGCTCCCGGTCACGCTGGGAGCGTGCACGACATCGTCGGCCGGGATGCCGAGCTCGAGGCGATCGCTGCCTGGCTCGATGCCCCGCGGCCGAGCCCGCTCCTGATCGAGGGCGACGCTGGGATCGGGAAGACGACCCTCTGGCGCGCCGCGGTCGGGCAGGCGGCGGAGCGCGGATATCGGATCCTCACGTGCGCCGCGACGCCGGCGGAGACCCAGCTCTCCTACACGTCGCTCCGAGACCTCCTCGAGACGTCGTTCGACGACGTCGTCGACGGGCTCCCCGAGCCCCAGCGTCACGCACTGGAAGTTGTCCTGTTGCGCGAGGAGCCACGGGGGTCGCCACCAGATCGCGCGACAATCGGAGTCGCGCTCCTTACCACGCTGCGGGCGCTCGGCGCAAGCGGGCCGACGCTGCTCGCCGTCGACGACATCCAGTGGCTGGACGTCGAATCGCAGGCACCGCTGCGGTACGCGCTTCGCCGAATCGAGCCGGATGCCGTCCGAGCGCTTCTCGCCCGTCGCACGGGCCCTGAAGAGCATGCGACGCCCGACCTCCTCGAGCCGGACCATGCCCAGGTCGTCGGGATGAGCCCTCTGAGCATCGGCGCGCTCGGCCACGTCCTCTATTCGCAGCTCGAGTTCGCCTACCCGCGCCCGACACTTCGGCGCATCCACGAGATCTCGGGCGGCAACCCGTTCTTCGCCCTCGAGCTCGCCAGGGCGCTCGGATCGGCGCCGCCGCTGGGCCCGGAGGCCGCGCTTCCGGTGCCGAGCGCGCTTCACGAGCTCGTCGACGACCGCCTGACCGCGCTGCCCCTGGACACGTTCAGCGCACTCGCACTCGCTTCCGCGGTGCCGAGGGCGAGCCTCGAGCTCCTCGCCACCGCGCTCGAGGCCGACCCACTTCCGACGCTCGAGCCCGCCCGAGCCGCCGCCGTCGTTCGCGTCGAGGACGGCGCCGTCGCGTTCACCCACCCGCTCTACGCAGCGGCCGTCTACGACCTCACTCCCCGGTCGCAGCGAGCCGAGATCCACAACCGCCTCGCGCAGATCGTGGCCGACGCGGAGGAACGTGCGCGCCACCTCGCAATCGCGACTACGGATCCCGACGAGGCTGTCGCCGCCGAAGTCGAGCTCGGCGCCCGGGCGGCGTTTGCACGCGGCAGTCCTGCGGTCGCCGCCGAGCTCGCGTCGAAAGCGCAGCAGCTCACACCGCCGGGAGCTCTCGGAAGCGCTTCGAGGCGCTCGCTCCTCGAAGCGGACTCGTCGTTCGCCGCAGGCGACACGGAGCGCGCGGCCACGATCCTCCAGGTGCTCATCGCTGCGATGGAGCCAGGCCCCGCTCGCGCCGAGCTCCTCAGCCGCCAGGCTCGTCTGCGTCACTTCGGCCAGGACATCGCGGCCAGCATCGCGCTGCTCCACGAAGCGCGCGCGGAGGC
Source organism: uncultured Actinomycetes bacterium (assembly GCA_963770595.1). Lineage (GTDB taxonomy): Bacteria > Actinomycetota > Thermoleophilia > Gaiellales > Gaiellaceae > GMQP-bins7. The sequence goes on from CAVYQG010000001.1 coordinate 1,022,286, forward strand.
CGAGGACGATAGCGCGCTCCGAGGCGAGATCGAGGAGGGGCTGGCCTGGGGCCTGCTCCTCGTGCGGAGCGACCTGCCGGCCGCAGCCGAGCACGCCCGCACTGCCGCGCGTCTCGCCGAGCAGCGAGGCGATGACGCGGCCCTTGCCGAGGCGCTGGCGATCCAGGCGCTCACGGACCTCGTGCTCGGGCGCGAGTGGGAGGTCGCAATGGCGCGTGCCTTGTCGCTCGAGGAGTCGACCCTCGGCCTGCGCACGCTTCGACATCCCACGTTCGCGTACGGCTACTGCCTCAGCTGCGCGGACCGGCTCGACGCTGCTCGGGAGCGCTTCCTCGACCTCCACGCCCGGGCGCAGCTGAAAGGCGACGAGGGCTCGGTCCCGTCGATCCTGAACCATCTCACGCTGATCGAGTGCCTCTCCGACCACTGGGCAGAGGCGGACGCGTATGCGGAGGACGGGTACGAGCGCGCATTCGAAAGCGGGCAACGACCTTCTCAGGCGTCGATCCTCGCCAAGAAGGCGCTTCTCGCCGCCCGTCGCGGCGCGACCGACGATGCCCGTGAGCTCGCGACCGAGGCGCTCGCGACATCCGGTGGCCCGGCGTTCGATCCGAGCCGTCCGGCCGAGGCGATGGCACGGGGCGGCGAGACGGCCATCTGGGCGCTCGGCTTCCTCGAGCTCTCGCTCGGGCGGCCGGAGGAGGCTCATGGCCTGCTCGGCCCGATGAGCAACGCCCTGCTGGCCGCGGGTGTTGCTGAGCCGGGCGAGATCCGCTCTCTCCCCGACGAGATCGAGGCGCTCGTCGAGACCGACCGCCTCGACGAGGCCGACGCGCTGACCACGACGCTGTCGGAGTGGGCGACTCGCCTCGACCGCCCCTCCGTACGGGCGGTCGCGGGGCGGTCGCGCGGCCTGGTGCTCGCGAGACGCGGCGAAACCGAGGCCGCGCTCGAGGAGCTCGAAGATGCGGCTGCAGTGCACGAGGGCGTGCCGATGCCGTTCGAGCGGGGACGCACGCTTCTGGCACTCGGGGTCGTGCAGCGGCGGCTCCGCAAACGGAAGGCGTCACGCGAGACGCTGCACTCCGCGCTCGCGATCTTCGAGGAGCTCGGTGCAGGCCTCTGGGCGGCCAGGGCCCGCGCTGAGCTGGGGCGGATAGGTGGACGTGCGCCGTCGGCGGGCGGTCTCACGCCGACCGAGCAGCAAGTTGCCGCGCTCGTCGCCGACGGCAAGTCGAACAAGGAGGTGGCTACCGCTCTCGTCGTCAGCGTGCACACGGTCGAGGCCGCGCTCACCTCGATCTACCGCAAGCTCGACATCCGGTCGCGCACCGAGCTCGCGCGGATCCTCCCGATTCAGACGGAGAGCAAAGACTAGGGATTTCCAGGTTTCGGCCCTCCAATCGAGCTGCGACGCTCGGAGAGTGCCGAACTACCTCGTCGAGTCGTATCTCGCGGACTCGCCAAACGCCGTCGAGGAGGCCCGCAAACGAGCGGAGCGGGCCGCAGACGTCGGGTCGGGCGTCCGCTACCTGCGCACGACCTTCCTGCCCGGGGACGAGACCGTCCTACACGTCTTCGAGGCGCCCTCCGCCGAGGCGCTCGACGAGGCGGGAAGGCGTGCGGCACTGCCGTTCGAGCGAATCGTGGAGGCGGTCGAGGGCGCCGACGGGAACACGACGTGAGGATCGCCTTGCTCTCGTTCCTCCTGCTTGCAACCGGGCTTGCCGTCGTCCGGTCGGGGGCGGCCCAGCCTGCCGGCCCAACGTGCTCCGTCTTCGACCAGCTGGTGGTCGAGGGCGGTGTCAACGTGGCATTCCTCGTCACGTGCGCGAACCCGACACCACTCACGGAGCGCATCGGCTTCGCGACGAGCGACGTGACGGCGACGGACCCCGAGGACTACAACGGCGCGACCGGGGAGCTCCTCGTGCTGCCGGGCTCCACCGACCAGGAGATCGTCGTCGACATCGCCGCCGACGTCATCCCCGAGCCGGAGGAGACATTCCTCGTCTCGCTGTCCGACCCGGACGGTGTCGTCGCATTCGGCCAGCAGCAGGCGACCGGCACGATCCAAGACGACGACGAGCAGCAGCCCGGCCCGTGCATCACGCTGTCGGAGACCACCCTCAGCGTCAGCGCCCCGTTCTCCACCGCCTCGAGGCGGGAGTTCGCCGGGCCAATGGAGCGGATCCAGCTCACGAGCTGCAGCGAGGATGACCTCGGGCTGCATGTGCGGGGGACGGACGCAACGGGGTCGGCCGGGACGTGGGCGCTGACGGATGCCTCGTCGGTCGGCCCGATCGACTCGCTCTGTGAGCTCGGGACCGACCTCTACCGGGGCAGCCTGCTGATCTGGAACGAGCAGGGCGGATCGAACGAGGGGGCGACGCTGACGACGCAGGGCGCAGACGTCCTCGGACCGACCGGGACGTTCGTCCTCTTCGCTGCGACTGCGCGGGAGATGTCGATCGACGTCGAGATGCCCTGCCAAGGAAGCACTGGCCTCGGCCAGCCGATGTCCATGGAAGTCGTCATCACGGCGGTCGCTGTGCCGTGACCAGAGGAGGAGACATGAAGAAGCGATGGCTCGGAACGATCGCCGCGCTTGCAGCAGCGGCACTCGCGGTGGGAGCCGTGCCGGCATTCACCGCGGACACGGGCACGATCAACGTCACCGTCACTGCGGCTGCACCGGTGGGCCCGTGCATCGAGTTCGACGCCACGCGCGGCACGCAGGTTGGCTTCGGGGCTCGTCCGTTCTCGACCGCCGCGCAGGCGACGTTCGCACTGGGTGACGTTGCGCCGAGGTTCTCCAACTGCTCTCCCACTGCGACCGAGTCGTTCAACATCTCCGGGACGAACGCCCTTCACTCGTCCCCGCCGGTCGGGATCATCAACTGGACGCTTGCCGGCGGCGTGGGCAATCCGTGCCCCACGCAGGGCATCTATCGACTCTTCTACAACACCGACAACAACGGCTCATGGCCGATCACGCAGACGGCCGCGCTGCTACGGAATCTCTCGAACGGGGCGACGACGTTCGCTCCCGGTGAGGCGCACGACCTCGGTCTCGAGATCGGAATGCCGTGTGAGGGCACCCCGGGTGCCGGCCTGGCGTTCTCGCTGACCGTGAACCTCACTGCATTGATCGCGTGAGCGGCTGAGGGGGAGCGATGACAGTCCACGTACTCCGCGGCCACCAGGCCCCGAGGAGAGCCTCGGCCGCCGCAATTGCGGTCCTGACCATGCTCGTGCTGCCGGGGACGGCGACCGCAGATCGCGGGGTCGCGCTCGACCTAGGAAAGCTCGAGATCGCGCAGGTGCTGACGCCGGGTGGCGGCTACCGGCTGCCGCCGGTCGGCGTCCGGAATCCCGGGGACGAGGTGACGAAGTACCGGATGGTCGTCAGCTCCATGCAGGGTCAAGCAGGCACCCCGGTGCCCGAGGGCTGGTTCGACTTCGAGCCGCGCGAGGTGACGCTCGAGCCGGGCGAAACCGAGAAGGTGCAAGCCCGGCTGAGCCTGCCGACCGGCGCCGATCCGGGAGACTACGAGGGCCTCCTCGCGGCGCAGATCGTCACCGAGGGCAAGGGCGCTCAGGTCGGGGCAGCAGCTGCGGCCAGGGTGACCTTCGAGGTCGAGTCGGCGACGCTGCTCGGCGCCTACTGGCACAAGCTCTCGACCTGGTTCGAGGACTACACCCCGTGGACCTGGGTGGTCCCGGCTGCCCTCGCGATGCTTCTGCTCGCCTGGCAGTTCCGCCGGAACTTCGCGTTCCGGCTGGAGAAGCGCGCGTGAGACGCCTTGCCCTCGCCTGCGCAGCGCTCGCAGTCTCGGCAGCGAGTGCCGCGCAGGCCGGCGACTCGGGCTCGATCACCGGACGCGTCGTCGTCAACCCGCTCTCGGTGGAGGTCACACGTCCGGACGAGCCCCTCAGGCGCGGCCGCTGGTTCCGCGTCGTCGCGCAGGTGACGAACGGCGGCGCGACCAGGCTCGACGGCGTCGGGGTTACGGTGGTGCGCCCTCCGGCGCTGCTGGTCGAGGGACCGACGACCCAGTTGATCCCGCGGATCCCCGCTCGAGCCTCGAGGCGCGTGCACTGGGAGGTGTGCTCGAACACACCGGGCGGCTATGTCGTCCTCGCACGCGCGTCCGTCGGGCCGTTCAGTGCCGAGAGCCTCGGCGCACTCGTCCAGATCCTGCCATCGAACCGCACCTGCTGAAGGAGGAGAGATGAAGAGACGACTCATCAGCGCCGGGCTGCTCGCTGCCTGCGCGATCGCGGCGAGCGCCACTCCGGCGTTCGGCGACGAGATAGGAACGGTCTCCGGGCAGGTGACCCCCGCGGCGCCGTGCATCCAGGTGACTCCCCCGCAGCTCGACTTCGGGACGCTCGGCTTCTCGCCGAGCGCGGCGTCGCCCGAGGGTGGCTCGCGGGGCGTGAGCATCACCAACTGCGGCCCCGGCTCCCAGAACGTCCTCGCGCATGGCACATACGCGAGCTCGACCCAGGGCACGTCGTGGTACCTCGAGCCCAGCCCGACCGACCTGTGCGCGACGACGAATCGGTTCGGGCTGAAGATCGACACCGGCACCCGGATTGTCGAATTGTCCATAACAGGAGCCCTAGGAGGAGGCGCCCCGATCGAGCCGGTCGCCGCCGGGCAGACGGCGGCCTGGAACGCGTTGCTCGTGATGCCGTGCGGCGGGAGCTCGGGCGCGGGCGAGATCATGACGTTCTCGTACGTCTTCACCGCGGTGCTCGGGTAGGTGAAGAGGGCAATCCCTGATCCAGTACGGCACGATCACAGTTGGCTAGCCGACGTCTGTGTCGGAGGCTGGCAGACTCACGTGTGATCGTGTAAAGTGCTAGCACTTTGGTTGCTAGCAAAACTCACAGAGCGGGCATCCTGGTCAGGATGCCCGCTCCCTTGAAGGGGGCGCTTGTCCGCGAGACCGCCCGCCGCGAGTCCAACGTCAACGACGTCGCGGCAGGCATCCTCGCCAACACGTTCGGCATTCCCTACGCGCCGACCGGACGACGCCGCAAAGTGCTAGCAGGCGGAAGCCCGGTCGTCCTGCTCCGCGTTCCGCAGGAGCTGAAGGACGAGATCCATGCGGAGGCGTTGCGACGCGGCACCAACGCGAACGACGTCATCCTCGCCGCGCTCGCCGACGGGCTCGGCGTCCCATCGGTGAGCAATCGAATGAAGAAGCGGGGGACAGTCCCCTCGCGGGGACAGTCCCCAGGAAAGGAACTCATGGCCACAACCAATGGCTCGAAGAACGGCGCGCGCGCCAAGGACAAGGTGCGCGTCGCGATCATCGGCGTGGGCAACTGCGCCAACTCGCTCCTGCAGGGAGTCGAGTACTACAAGGACGCGAAGCCGGAGGACTCGGTCCCCGGCCTCATGCACGTCGACCTCGGCGGGTACCACATCTCGGACATCGAGTTCACCGCCGCCTTCGACGTCGTCAAGGGCAAGGTCGGTGTCGACCTCGCGGAAGCGATCTGGGCACACCCGAACGACACGATCAAGTTCTCCGACGTGCCGAAAACCGGCGTGAAGGTCTCGCGCGGGATGACGCACGACGGCATCGGCAAGTACATGGCGCAGGTCGTCGAGAAGTCGCCCGGCCAGACCGACGACGTGGTGAAGATCCTCAAGGGGACGGGCACCGACGTCGTCGTCAACTATCTGCCGGTCGGCTCCGAGGCCGCGACGAAGTGGTACGCGGAGCAGATCCTCGAGGCGGGCGTCGCGATGGTGAACTGCATGCCCGTCTTCATCGCACGCGAGCCGTACTGGCAGCAGCGCTTCGAGGAGGCCGGCTGCCCGATCATCGGCGACGACATCAAGTCGCAGGTCGGGGCGACGATCACGCATCGCGTCCTGACGACGCTCTTCGGCGACCGCGGCGTCCACCTCGATCGCACCATGCAGCTCAACGTCGGCGGCAACTCCGACTTCCGCAACATGCTCGAGCGCGAGCGCCTCGAGTCGAAGAAGATCTCGAAGACGAACGCCGTCACGTCGATGCTCGACTACGACATCGGCGCGGACAACGTCCACGTCGGCCCGTCGGACTACGTGCCGTGGCTGACCGACCGCAAGTGGGCGTACATCCGCATGGAGGGCTCGTCCTTCGGCGACGTGCCGCTCAACGTCGAGCTCAAGCTCGAGGTCTGGGACTCGCCGAACTCGGCCGGCATCGTGATCGACGCCGTTCGCCTGGCGAAGCTCGCCCTGAACAACGGCATCTCGGGCGCGCTCGAGGCGCCGAGCGCGTACCTCATGAAGTCGCCGCCGAAGCAGATCCGCGACGACGACGCGCGTGAGCAGATCGAGCGGTACATCGTGCAGAACGCGGTCTCGAAGAAGAAGGCGGCCGCGAAGTCGTGAGCGGAGTCCGCTACGCGCGGATCTTCTGGATCGGCGCGGCGGGTGTCATCGTCCTCGCCGCCCTGCTCGGCATCTCTGCGTTGCTGCGCAGCGACTTCACGGAGACGGACGGCCAGGTCCTGCTGACGATGCTGTGCCTGCTCGTCGCGAGCGGCACAGCGGTGGCGGGCCTGACCGTCGCCGAGCGCGGCCGCGTCGCGATCGGGTGGGGCGCCGTCGCCGTGGCGGGCGTGAGCTTCTTCGTCATGGCGACGTCGACGTGGGATGGCTTCGACGACGAGACGCTCGCCAAGCTCGCCGGCATCGCAGCCTTCGGGCTCATCGTCACCCTGCTCGCGACGACGCAGCTCGTGCTTCACCGAGGCGGCCACGCGTGGGTGCTCCTGATCACGTGGTCGGCGCTGCTGCTCGCGTTTCTCCTGTCGTCGACGGGCCTCTGGCGGGAGCACGCGGGTGACGGGCTGTGGCAGGCCGCCGGGTCATTCTGGATCGTCGGAGTCATGGGCTGGCTGCTGCTTCCGGTCGTCCAGCGCTTCACGGCCGCCGCCGCGCCGTCGAGCGAGCTGCGAGTGCTCGCATCTCTCGACGGTGTGGAGCTCGTCGCAACACGCTCCGGCGGCCTCGACGTCCGGCTGCAGCCCGGCGAGCGACTCGTGCTGCGCCGGCCACCCGCTGGTGCGTGACGACTAGTCCCGCGGCGGCCCTCGGTCGCCTGCGTCGAAGCCGACGCGCCGGTGGCTCTTGTCGCAGAACGGCTTCGTCCGCGAGTGCCCGCAGCGACAGAGGACGATCGCGTCGCCGGGAGGCGGGATGATCTCGCGCCCTTCCGCGTCGACGATCCGCACCGGTCCCGTGACCCTGTACGGACCGTTCGCGCGCACCTTGATCTCGACCTCGCTCATGCCGCCAAGGTAGTTGTACGGGGCGAACTGCCGTC
>CAVYQG010000002.1:0-315375 GCA_963770595.1 uncultured Actinomycetes bacterium
ATCACGAGGATCGCGAAGCTCCTGGCCGAGTGAGCACTTCATCAGCCACGCGGCGAGGCCCGAGAGCACCGCGCCCTCGACCGCGGCTGGGCATCCCGCCGTACTGATCGCCGGCGACCACGACCAAGCGTGGATGGCGCTCAACAACGCGGCACCCGGGCCCCGTCACGGCTTTGGGGCGACCGTGTTGCCAGCTCACGAGTCGCGTCTCGACCACGTTGGCCGCGCCAATGAACGGCGCCGCGGCGTCGACGGGCTGGTCGCCGTCGCCGTGAGACCGGGACGGGCGTGCGAGGTTGACGCCGGGTACGGACGAGATGCCTTTCGCCTGGTTGTCGGCGACGAAGCCGAACCACTCGTGATCGGTGAGCGGCAGCCCGCCGGGGGCTGGCGCCGCCGACTCACTGTCGAGCACACACAGCACGGCGAGCATCGGGTCGTACTCGTGCTCAACGACGGTCACGACGACGGCATCGGCGGCGAGGGACGCGATGTCGTGCATCTCGATGCCGTACTGCACGTCGAGGTCCACGGCCACGGTCCCCCCCAATTGAGTCCATGCCGCTCGCGCCGATGTCACGCGGGAACCCGTCCGGCTCAGGTCCGAAGCCGCGGCACCACTCCCGCACGACTCCGTCGCGCAACCACCCGTCCACCAACCCCTGGAACACGGGCGTCCGCACCGTGAAGAACTCCGCGCCGGTGTCACACACCGCGCCCGCGAAGCGCTCCGTCGCCATGCGCCCGCCGGGCGTCGCCATCCGCTCGAGCACGGTGACATCAATGCCCTCGTCGACGAGCCGGCGTGCGCACATCAACCCGGCGATGCCCGCGCCGACAACGACCACGTCCATCGGCGGCGACCATACCGGTTGGCCCCAGCACGACCGGCTCGACAAGGATGACCGCCATGGCCCGCGTGCTCGTCACCGAGGAGATCGCTGCAGGGCGGTCTCGACCAGTTGCGCGAGGCCGGTCACGAGGTCGACGTCAGGCTCGGACTCGAGCCGGCGGCGCTGATCGACGCGGTCGTCGGCGCGGACGCGGTGATCATTCGCTCGGCGACCAAGGTGACGGCCGAAGGTACGACGCGGGCGACCGAGATGGTCGTCGTCGGCCGAGCCGGGATCGGACTCGACAACGTCGACGTCGAGCACGCGACCACGCGCGGCGTGATGGTCGTCAACGCGCCGCAGTCCAACATCCTGTCCGCGGCCGAGCACACCGTCGCGTTGCTGCTCGCGGAGGCCCGCAACATCCCGCAGGCCCACGCCGCGGTCGTCGAAGGACGGTGGGAGCGCAGCCGGTGGGAAGGTGTCGAGTTGGCCGACAAGGTGCTCGGCATCATCGGCCTCGGGCGTATCGGCCGGCTCGTCGCGGAGCGCGCCCACGTGTTCGGCATGCGGCTCGTCGTGTTCGACCCGTTCGTGAGCAGCGAGCGGGCCCGCCAGATGAACGTCGACCTGGTCGACCTCGACGAACTCGTCGCGGATTCGGACTTCATCACGATCCACGTGGCCAAGACCAAAGAGACCATGGGACTCGTCGGCGCCGAGTTGCTGGCCAAGACCAAGCCCGGCGTCCGGATCATCAACGTCGCGGCGGCATCGTCGACGAGGCCGCGTTGGCGGAAGCGATATCGAAGGGGGCACGTCGGCGGCGCCGCCATCGATGTGTTCGCGGAAGAGCCGACGACCGATTCGCCGCTGTTCGCACTGCCGCAGGTCGTGGTGACGCCCCACCTCGGCGCGGCCCATGCGCGAGGCACAGGACAAGGCCGGCGAACACCATCGCCGAACAGGTCGGGCTTGCACTTGCAGGCGAGTTCGTGCCGTTCGCCGTCAACGTGTCGGCGGCCGAGGCGTCAGAGACGGTCAGGCCCTTCCTGCCACTGGCCGAACGGCTCGGACGCATCTACGTCGTGCTCAACAACGGCGTGCCCGGCGTACTGGGAGATCGACTACCAAGGCCAGCTTGCCGACTACGATCCCACGCGCATCCTCACGCTGTCGGTGTTGAAAGGCGTGTTCGCCGAGGTGAGCGACGAACCGGTGTCGTACGTGAACGCCTGCCGCAGATGGCGACCGAGCGTGGCATCGACGTGCAGGACGGTCACAGACATCGACTGCGACCGACTACATCAACCTCGTCACCGTGCGCGGCGGCGAACACGCAATCGTGGGGACGCTGAGCGGGCTGAAGGGCGCCTGCTGCGGATCGTCATGCTCGACGACCACTCCGTCGAGGTGCCGCCGGCGCGGGCAACATGCTCATCGTCCGCAACGACGACCGGCCCGGGGATGATCGCCAAGGTCACTTCCGCGCTGGGCCGACGCCGGCATCAACATCTCCGACATGGACGTGGGCCAAATCACCTCACGGCACGGCGCTGATGCTGATCGCCACGCCGGACGCGGTTCCCGCTGAGGTGATCGACAGCTGCCACGGGCACGCCCGGCATCCTCTCGGTGCACTCGCTCGGCGGCTAGGCGTCTTCGGCGAAGCGACGCCCGTCAACCTTCGACGGTGATTGCTGCTGTCGGGCACATGTCGGCGGCCATCTCGACCTTCGAGCGCTTCTTCGGGCGGCTCCTCCGTCAGGAGGTACAGGAACCCGTCGCTGCGCACCTCGAACACCTCGGGACACGTTTGCATGCACGCTCCCGTGCTCGCGCAGACGTCGTAGTCGATGCTGACCTTCATGGCGAGCTCCTTCAGCGTTTGGCAGGTCTGAGGCCGTCAGCCGCGGCGGCCTCCGGGGAGGCGTCGCCACGATCGGGCGTCGTCCGCGCATAGTTCACCATGCCGGGCACGTGGAAGATGCCACTCGACAGCTTCGCCTTCACGGGAAAGCCGTCGGGGCACGCTCCGTCGATCGGCTCGACCCAGGTCGCGACGGCGACTCGCGGCGCTAGGTCGGGCGGCAGGCGATGTCGGGTAGCGCGATGTCGGGCAACGCGACGCCAAGCCGAGAGACACACTGGGCACCGTCCACGCCATGATCAGCGCAACGAGGATTCCGATGACGATCAGGACCCGCGGCAGCCTGCGCATCGCCGGAAACACTTGCGACCCGGTCAACACGCGTCGGGTAGGATCGTGTCCCGATGTCCACCCTTCTGACCTCCGGCCTCCTCCTCATGTAGGCGAGCACTCATACGGTGCTCGCCGAACCTCCTGCGCCCGAAGGGCCAGGAGGTTCTTGCGTTTTCCAAACCCACGTTCGAAAGGTTCGTGCCATGCCTCCCGCTCCGAAGCAGGCCCGGAAGATCGCCGGCCAGCCCGCTCGTGGTCGCCGACCGGACCTGGCCGGACCAGCGCATCGAGAAGGCACCGCTCTGGTGTTCAGTCGACCTGCGCGACGGCAACCAGGCGCTGGACGACGCCGATGGACACGGCTCGCAAAGCTGCGGATGTTCGATGCGCTGGTGAACATGCGGCTTCAAGGAGATCGAGGTCGGCGTTCCCGCCGGCGGCAGCAGGCGGAGTTCGAGTTCATGCGACTCGCTCGTCGACCGAGGATCTGAATCCCCGGCGACGTGATCGGTGCATGGTGCTCGACGCAGTGCGCGTCCAGAGGAGCCTGATCCGGAGCGCACCTTCGAGTGCCTCGACGGGCAGGCCGCGGGCGATCGTGCACCTCTACAACTCCATCGTCACGAGCCGCAGCGGCGGGTCGTGTTCAGGCCTGGATCGCGCCAGGCGTTCGTCGATATCGCGGTCGAGGGCCGCGAGGCTGTGCCGGGAGCTCGGCCGGACAGCGGTGCCGACGACCACGGACATGCGCTTCGAGTACTCGCCCGAGAGCTTCACTGGCGACCGAGCCCGACTTCGCGGTCGGAGAGTCTGCGAGGCGGTGATGGATGTCGTCGAGCCGACGGCCAGAGCGCAAGCTCGATGCTCAACCTGCCCGCGACGAGTCGAGCTGCTACGACGCCGAACCTCCACGGCGACGTGATCGAGTGGTTCCGCCGCAACGTCAAGCGCCGGGACTCGCGTGCTGCGTCAGCCTGCATCCGCACAACGACCGCGGCGCGCGGGGTCGCCGCGGCGGAGCTCGGCCGTGATGGCCGGGCGCCGATCGGGTCGAGGGCACGCTGTTCGGCAATGGGGAGCGGCCTGGGAACGTCGACCTGGTGACCCTGGCGCTGAACCTGTTGAGCCTAGGGGGTCGACCCGGAGCTCGACTTCTCGCGGCATCGACGCGGCTGCGCCGGGACGGCGAGTGTACTGCAACCGGTTGCCCGATCGGCGAGCGGCACCCGTACGTCGGGCGACCTCGTGTACACGGCCGTTCTCGGGCTCCCACCAGGGCGCGATCAAGAAGGGGCTGGAGGCGACGGAGGCGCTGCCAGATCCCGAGTACGACGATGTGGGAGGTGCCGTACCTGCCGTTCGACCCAAGCAGCACGTCGGCCGCACCTACGACGAGGCCGTCGTCCGCGTGAACAGCACAGTCGGGGAAGGGCGGGGTCGCCTACATCATGCGGGCACGAGCACGGCCTCGACCCTGCCCCGCCGGCTGCAGATCGAGTTCTCGAAGGCGATCCAGCACGTCACCGAGGACACCGGCACCGAGATCAGCCCGGCCGACATGTGGGACGTGTTCACGAATGAGTACCTGCCGGAGGATCCCGCCGGTGAGCCTGCTCTCGCACGAGACGACGTCGGTCTCCGGGGCCGAGGGCGACCTCGCCCGCGTCACCGCGCAGCTGGTCGTCGACGGCAAGCACGAGACAGTGCAGGGTGAGGGCAACGGCCCGATCGATGCGTTCGTCCATGGGCTGCCGCGTTGCTCGGTGTCGGAGCTCGACGTCGTCGACTACTCGGAGCACGCGGTAGACGCGGGCGCCGACCACGCAGGCCGCCGCGTATGTCGAGACCGTGTGGCCCGACGGTCAGACACGCTGGGGTGTCGGCATGGATTCGAGCATCCTCACTGCGTCGTTGAAGGCAGTGGTGAGCACGGTCAACGCCCGGCGGTAGCGGGTCCCGCGGTCGACGGCAGCCATGCCGGGCGACTGGCTTCGTACCCGGCGATGTCGTCGACGTAACGAAGGCTGATGCCGATGTCGTCGAGGCCTTCGAGGAACCGCTGCTGCGTCGCGGGATCCAGCGGGAACGGACTCTCCAACCCGAGTGCGGGCGCGGAGACGAGCAAGCGCTCGACGTCGATGGTTATCTCGAGATCGGCGTCGGCTTCGACCCACCGCGCAGCAGCGCTTCGCCCAGGTCCGCTTCGACCTGCACGGGTACGAGCCCGTTCTTGGTGCAGTTGTTGCGGAAGTTATCAAGCCGAAGCAGGCTCACCCAACGGCGCCGAAGCCGTACTGCATGATCACCACACCACGTGTCCCGCGAGGACACCGGTCCCGAAGTTCGGTCCCGCCACAACCAGCACGCCGGCGTAGCGCTCGTCGTTGAGCACGAATCCGGACGTCGACGTCGCGCCAGCGGAAGCGAACAGGACCACGCCAAAGCCCATGCACTCAACAGCGCTCTTTTGAGCCACTCAGTGGCGGGATGAATCTGATCTCCATGTCGACGTCGGAGGGGCGGCGATGAACAGCCACCACGGTGCCCGGAGACCGATGTGTACCGGCTCCATCAGCTCGCCAGATTCTCCTTGGTGTGGCGAAGGTGGCCGGGCGATACGGCGGTCGCGGCGACGGCCAGGGACACGAGATCGTCCGACCACCACGGCCCTGCCGACCTTCGAAGTTACGGTCTCGTCGAAGCTGCTTCGCTCGCAGGGTTGCGAGCTTGTCGGGTTCATCGCCAGGCACATCGAACAGCCAGGCTGGCAGGTCGAAGCCAGCGAGACAGATCAGGATGCGGTCTCGAGCCCTTCCGCCTCGGCCTGTGCCTTCACCGCATGCGAGCCCGGGACGACCAGCGTGCGCACCCCGGCCTTCACCTTGCGGGCCCGTCGGCGACCGTGGCCACGGCCGCGGAGGTCCTCGATGCGCGCGTTGGTGCACGACCCGATGAACACGGTGTCGATCGGCGATCTCGCTCATGCGGGTGCCGGCGGTCCAGACCCATGTCTCGCGCCGCGCTTGGCCCGCGTCGCGGTCTCGGGCTGCGTCGGAGAGCAGTCGGGCGGCACGACGTCGTCGATGCGCGACGACCTCCCGCGGGTTGGTACCCCACGACATCGGGGGCGAAGGGGCGCCCACGTCGAGCGCGACCTCCTTGTCGAACGCCAGCACCCGTCGTCGGTCGCCAGCCACGCCAGTCGTCGAGGGCCTGCGCCCGTCGGCTGGCCCTTCGACGCACGACCGGCTCGGCCCTGAGGGTACCGCGAAGCGTGTCGTCGGGTGCGATCAGCCCTGCCCGCGCACCGGCTTCGATCGTCATGTTGCCACCGTCATGCGCCCCTCCATCGAGAGGTGCAGGTGGCTGCCTCGGTACTCGATGACCGATCCGATGCCGCCGCCGGTCCCGATGCGCCCGATGATCGCCAGCACGACGTCCTTGGCGGTCACGCCCCGCGGGCAGCGTCGCCGTCGACGGTGACGGCCATCGTGCCCGGCCGGGTCTGGGGGAGGGTCTGCGTGGCGAGCACGTGTTCGACCTCGCTGGTGCCGATCCCGAAGGCGAGCGCGCCGAACGCGCCATGGGTGAGGTGTGGCTGTCGCCGCACACGATGGTCATGCCCGGCTGGGTGAGGCCCTGCTCCGGTCCGATGACGTGCACGATGCCCTGGCCCGGGTCGCCATGGCGTCGTGGGGGATGCCGAACTCCGGCAGTTGCGGGCGAGCACTTCGATCTGGGTGGCCGAGATGGGGTCCTCAGCGGCCGGTCGATTCCGGCGGTCGGCACGTTGTTGTCCATGGCACCGCGACGGTGAGGTCGGGCCGGCGGACCGGGCGCCCGTTCAGGCGCAGGCCGTCGAAGGCCTGGGGCGACGTGACCTCGTGGACCAGGTGCAGATGGATATCGAGGAGATGCACGAGTTCCTCCCCAGTACGAGTGGACGACGTGGCGCTCCCAGACCTTCTGGCAACAGGTCGGGCTGTGGCGTGGCTCGCCTCTTCGTGGAAACCGGCGGGCTGCGTCCGCTGTGATGCCGCGGTCTGGGTTGTCGTGGACAGTCCTAGAGAACGGCATGGCCGGTGGCAATCCGCGCCCAGCGCCCGCGACGGGCGTGCAGACCCTCGACCACGCGGTCGCGTTGCTCGAGGCCGTGGCCGATTCCGGCCCGCTGTCGATGGCATCGCCGGCACGACCGGGCTCACCCGGCCGACCGTACCGCATCGCGCAAGCACTCGTCGATCACGGTCTGCTGGGCCGGGACGAGCGCGGCCGGCTGCGCCTGGGCGGGCGGCTCGTGGATGGGGCTCACTCGCGGAGCCGATCGCTCCGGCCTTGCGCAGGTTGCGGGCCCGGTGCTCGAGGCGCTGCTTGGCGACGACCGGCGAAAGCACCCAGCTCCTACGTCCCGCGAGGGCGATCGCCGGGTGTGCGTGGCCTCGGCGGAGCGGACGAGCGGCCTCCGCGACACCGTGCCGCTCGGCGCTTTCGCTCCCACTGACGGCCGGATCGGGCGGCGCGGTGCTCCTCGCCTGGGCAGCCGATGCCGAGCGGTTCCCCGAGGTGCCGGCGGCGCGCCTCGCCGCGGATCCGTTCGCGTGGGTGGGCCGAGAGCGTCGGCGAGCGGGAGCCGGGTGTGGCCAGCCGTGAGCGGCCCCGGTGCGGGACGGCGTCGAACGGGCTGGTGCTGGCCGCGATCAGCGTGAGCGGGCCGGTCGAGCGGCTCGGACGCTCCACCCGGGGAGCAGTCTCTCGGGGGCCCGTGCTCGGAGGGCTGCCGCGGCACTGGATCCAGGTCGCCGGTAGCGGTCGCGTGTCGGCGAATGGCGTCGAGCCTGTCACCGGCACGTACGCGTGGCACGAAACAGAGCGCTCCTTAGCCTGACCCTCGTGGAAGTCGAGATGGTGCGCTGGCCCGACGAAAGTGAACGAGTCGAGCGGTTGCGTCCCGAGGCGTCCCGCGGCTGTTGCTGCTCGACGCCGACGGTAGCCGCACCCGCCTCCTACCGATTTACCTCGAGGATTGGATTCGCATGCCACGGTCGAGGGTGACATCAGCCGCGGACCGCGGCCCTCGGGCAACGGGTCGAGCGCCACGGGATCCTCCCGACGCTCGACGGCGACGGCATCCTGCGGGTTCCACGACCGGTGGGTTCGGGCTCTCACCGGTGGAGCGGGTCGCTTAGCGGGCGCGCTCACCGAGCCGGCTCGGCGCGGTCGTCGGTCGTGAACCGCTTGGCGCAGCACACGTGGGCCGGGGCGGGCTGCCGACGCGCAACGCACTCGACGTGCACATGCTGCGATTGCGGCGCCGGCTCGAGCCGCTGGGTTTGGAAGTACGAACCGTGCGCTTAGCAGGCTACGTGCTGCAACCCACCGGTAGTTGAGCCGGCGAGTTACCGCGGGTCGGACGCTGACGACGTCGACCGACAGCTCGCGCTTCGGCCCTTGGTACGTGACGGTCGCACCGGGCGCGGCACCGAGGAGGGGCCTGACCGAGCGGTGAGCTGGTCGAAGAGCGCCGAGTAGATTGTCGTGGCGTTCCTCGACTCGAACCGACGAGGTGAGTCGGCGGTGGTCGGCTTCGCCTTTCGTGGCGCAGCTCGACGAGCACACCCGGTTCGACGACCTCCCGCGCTGCCCTGCTCGACGATGACCGCATCGCGCAGGATGGCTTCGATCTGGCGGATCCGCGCCTCGTTGTGACCCTGCTTCGTTCTTCTTCGCGGCGTGTAGGGTCGGCGTTCTCCTCGATGTCGCCGTGCTCGCGCGCTTCTTCGATGCGGTGCGAGATCTCGAGCCGGCCCGACGTCGTACGTTCGGCGAGCTCTCCTGACCTCAGCCGATCGTCCGCGTCCGCGAGAGGTGGGACTGCGATTGCTCCATGCGGCGAGGGTCAGCGGTTGGCACGGTGGCTCGGGGGCGACGGTGGCGCTATTCCGACCACGCTGTTGGCACAATTCGCCGCGCAGAGGCGTGGGGTCGATGGGGTCGGCCTCTGGTAGGGGAGCTCTCCGATGTTTCCGCGGGCGACACAAGCGATCGGCTTGGTCGGCCGGCGTGGCCGGCGCCTCTATCGTGCCTCGCCGTTGCGCGACGCTCGTATTGGTCGCCGCAACCGCGCATCACCCGCGCGGATGTTTCGATTTCGCGTTCGTTCTGAGGGGACAAGACGCGTGGTGTGCGGGTGGTCCGGGCGGGTTGCGTCTTCGCGTTCCGTTCTGACGAACGGAACGCGACGGCGGCGGTGGGGCGGGGTGTGGCGCACGTTCTGTTCTGAGGGACGGACGCCGTATTCGGTGCAAACCGCCGTGGCCTGTTCGGCGCGGACTGGGCGTCTCGACGGAGCGTGATCGGCCCGCCAGAAGGGAGAGGTCGCTTCTCGCCGCCGGCGGGTTAGACCTCCCCGTCGATGTTCTTTTTTATCGCTCCTTTCGTCGTAGTCATTTTTCCTTAGCGGGCGCCGGACCTCCGGCGTTCGCGGCGACCGTCCACCCTTCGGTGGGCGGTTTCTTTCGTTGTCTGAGCCGGTGTCGCCGGCGGAAAGGACTGCTCGTGGCCCCACCGATCTCCACCCACAAGGTCGCGGTGATCGGCGGCGACGGCATCGGCCCCGAAGTGACCGCCGAAGCACTGAAAGTCGTGCCACGCGGCCGGCGCACGGCCACTGAGACCGTCGACTTCGATCTCGGTGGACGCGCTACTTGCGTACCGGCGAGGTGCTGCCCGATTCCACGCTCGAAGAGCTGGCAGGCATTCGACGCGATCATGTTGGGGGCCGTCGGCACGCCTGACGTTCCGCCCGGAGTGCTCGAACGCGGTCTGCTCCTGCGGCTGCGGTTCACGCTCGATCTCTACGTGAACCTGCGCCCATTCCGCGCCGGAGCCAAGCACGCTGAACAACGGCGTCGACTTTCACGGTGGTGCCGCGAGAACACCGAAGGCATCTTACGCGGGTGAGGGCGGGTTCCTGCGGCACCCGAACGCCGGGCCGAGGTCCGCGACGCAGGGCTCGGTGAACACCCGCTTCGGCGTCGAGCGCTGCATTCGCTTCACGTTCGAGCTGGCCCCGCACACACGACCGCCACCACCTCACGCTGGTGCACAAGACCAACGTGCTCACGTTCGCCGGTGACCTGTGGCAAGCACACATTCGACACGGTGGCGAGCCAGTATCCGATATTGAGACTGCGTACAACCACGTCGACGCGGCATGGCATCCAGTCTCGTCGCCGACCCTGGTCGCTTCGACGTCGTCGTCACCAACAACCTCTTCGGCGACATCCTCACCGACCTCGGCCGGCACGGACGGGCGGCCTCGGCCTGGCCGCCTCCGCCAACCTGAACCCCGCGCGAAACGGGCCGTCGCTGTTCGAGCCCGTGCACGGCTCCGCGCCCGACATCGCCGGCAACGGGAAGGCGAATCCGATGGCCGCGATCCTCACCGCGGCGATGATGCTCGAGTTCCTCGGGGAGTCCGCTTCGGGCCGCGCGGATCCGGAAGGCCGTGTGCCGACTCCGGCTATCGGGGGTTCGACAGCCGAGATCGGCGAGTGGTCATCGCACGGAGGGAGTACCGCAATGCCCATCACCCCGACCGAGAAGATCTGGATGAACGGCGAGCTCGTCGACTGGGACGACGCCAAGATCCACGTGCTCACCCACTCGCTTCACTACGGGATGGGCGTGTTCGAGGGCATCCGCGGCCTACGAGACCGCCGAGGGCCCCGGCGATGTTCCGGCTCACCGAGCACATCGAGCGGCTGTTCGACTCCGCCAAGATCATGATGATGGACATGCCCTACACGGTCGACGAGCTCGTGACGCGACGAAGGCACGCGTGCGGGTGATCCGGCCTGCCGTCGTGCTACATCCGGCCCGATCGCCTACTACGGCTACGGCGAGATGGGCCTGAACACGCTGCCGTGCTCGGTCGACGTCGCCATCGCCTGCTGGCCGTGGGGCGCCTACCTCGGCGACGACGCCGTCACCAAGGGCGTGCGCATGAAGATCTCGTCGTGGACTGCGCCACGACCACAACATCGATGCCGCCCGCGGCCAAGACCACCGGCAACTACGTCGAACTCGTCGCTGGCCAAGGTCGAGGCGCTCAAGGCCGGCTACGACGAGGCGATCATGCTGAACCCGCACGGGCTCGTGTCCGAGTGCACCGGCGAGAACATCTTCGTGGCGCGCGGCAGGGGCGTCGTCATCACCCCGCCGGTCGCGCCGGCGCGCTCGAGGGCATCACGCAGAGCTCGTCATGGCGATCGCGCGCGACCTCGGCTTCGAGGTGCCGGTCGACGAGCATCAGCCCGCAGCGACCTGTACGTCTGCGACGAGATGTTCGTCTGCGGCACCGCGGCCGAGGTCGAGTGCCGTGAACTCGGTCGACGACCGCCCGATCCCGTGCCCCGGCCCGATGACCACGGCCATCGCCGACGAGTACGCCAAGGCGGTGCGCGGCCAGGTCGACCGGTACAAGGACTGGGTCGAACATGTCTGAGCACGATGACGTGGAGGCGCGCCGCGGCACCCACGGTCGAGATCTTCGACACGACGCTGCGCGACGGCGCCCAGTTCGAGGGCATCTCGCTGACGGTCGAGGACAAGCTGCGCATCGCCGAGCAGCTCGACTGGCTCGGCGTGCACTGGATCGAGGGCGGCTACCCGGAGGCCAACCCGAAGGACGAGGAGTTCTTCCGCGCGGCCCGACCGAGCTGCACCTGACGACGTCGACCCTCGTCGCGTTCGGCTCGACCAGGCCGCTCACGGGCAAGGTCGACGACGACCCGACGCTCGCGGCCTGGTCGAGGCCGGCACGTCGACGGTGTGCATCGTCGGCAAGAGCTGGGACTTCCACGTCACCGAGGCGCTGCGGCACCACGCTCGACGAGGGCGTCGCGATGGTCGGCGAGTCGGTCGCGTTCCTCCGGGACGACGGCCTCCGGGTGTTCTTCGACGCCGAGCACTTCTTCGACGGCTACAAGCGCAACCCCGAGTTCACGCTGCGGGTGCTCGAGGCCGCGGCTCAACGGCGCGCGACGCTCGTGCTGTGCGACACCAACGGCGGCTCGCTGCCCACGAGGTCGAGCGGATCGTCGGCGAGGTCGTCCGGTACTTCGGCGGCGACGTCACGATCGGCATCCACACCCACAACGACACCGGGTGCGCCGTGGCCAACTCGGTCGCCGCGCGTCCGCGGCGGCGCGACGCAGGTGCAGGGCACGGTCAACGGCTACGGCGAGCGCACCGGCAACGCCAACCTCACGACGGTCATCCCGAACCTCACGCTGAAGATGGGCATCGAGACGATCCCCGCCGGACCGCCTCGACCGGCTCACCGCCGTGGCGCACCACGTCGCCGAGCTGGTCAACCTGCCGCCGAACCCGCGGCTCCGTACGTCGGCTCGTCGGCGTTCGCCCACAAGGCCGGCCTGCACGTGAGCGCGATCGGCAAGCGGCCCGACACGTACGAGCACATCCATCCCGACGCGGTCGGCAACGGCACCCGGTTCGTGGTGTCCGACCTGGCGGGCAGGCGACGTCGGATGAAGGCGAAGGAGTTCGGCATCGAGCTCGACGGCAGCGCAGCTCGGCGACGTCGTCGAGACGCTCAAGGAGCTCGAGCCCGAGGGCTTCGACTTCGAGGCCGCCGACGGCTCGCTCGAGCTGCTCATGCGCGGCGCCACCGGCTGGGAGCAGGACTACTTCACGGTCGAGTCGTTCCGCGTCACCACCGGACGACGACGGCGACCGGTCGGTCCACCGAGGCGACGGTCAAGGTCGACGTCGACGGCGAGCGCATCATCGCACCGCCGAGGGCAACGGCCCGGTCAACGCGCTCGACAACGCGCTGCGGGTGGCGATCGCGCCGGTACCCGGCGCTCGAGCGCATCCACCTCACCGACTTCAAGGTGCGCGTGCTCGACACCGCAAGGCCACCGGCGCCGTGACCCGGGTGCTGATCGACTCGACCAACGGCGAGGACACCTGGACGACCATCGGCGTGACGGAGAACATCATCGAGGCCTCGTGGAAGGCGCTCCTCGACTCCATCGTCTTCGGCCTGCTCCACACGCAAGAGTCAGGCGATGGCCGCCCCCGAGTTCGTCCCGACCAGCGAAGGAGCCGTCGCCTCTGCCTCGCGTCGCCGCCACGCCGGCGCGTGCCGTGGCGGGCCGACCGGCCCGGCGACCTGACGGCCGCCACGCCGAGGCGCAGATGTGGGGTCATCCCGGTCCCGACCAGGGCTACGCCATCGTCCTCGCCAACCGGTTCCGCGATCGGCTCGACCTCGACGGGGCCCGTGACCGCCGACGACGCCGTCGCCGGGTGCCTCGGCGTCGGCCTGTGGCGGGCGTCGCTGTTCGGTCGGGCGCCCGCGATCCACGACATGGACATCGTGTTGATCTGGGGCTTCCTCGATCCCACTCCGCCCGCCGACCTCGTCGCGCTGCGACGCTCGCTGTTCCCGGCGGTGTCGCATCCGATTCACTACCGGGAGCAGCGCGTGATTGCGCACCACGTTCCCGAGTCGACGTTGCGCATGAGCGCACCTGCGGTGCCGCGAGGCCTATCCGGCGCGCTGGTCAGAGCTGATCGGTCTCGTCGCTTCCCACCAGCCGTAGGCGCCCATCACCCCGAGGCCTGGATGACGCGGACGTCGCCGACGCGTACGCAGGCGACCGGGCGGAAGCGCGGTCGGCGGCGGACAGCGCAGCCGAGGCGCAGGGAAAGACCTCGACGTCGGACGGCCCCGTTCGGTTCACCGCGCCGTCGGTCGTGTTCGAGCTGGACGGCACGAGCCTGGTCGCGGGCGGCTGGCAGCCGCTCCTCGCGTACGACGTCCTGCTCGCGAACCTCGACGCGTCGCTCGAGCGGACTCCCCCGCCCGACTCGCCGATGCCGCTGCTCGAGCACTTCCGCGACGGGCTCACGACGGCCGAGGTCGCAGCGCTTCTCGCGGACGGGCCGGACCCCGTCCCCGACCTCGAGGACGCCCGGCGAGCGCTCGAAGCGGCGGAAGCGACCCGGGCCCCGCTGGGGCAGGACGCGCTCTGGACACGGTGAGCCGCACCTGGTCGCGCTACTACGAGGCGGCGGGCGACGATCCACGCGAGACGTTGCTCATCGCGCTCGAGCGCTTCGACGCCGAGGGTACGATCGGCTTCGCGGTCGACCTCGGCTGCGGAACCGGCCGGGACACGGCGGAGCTCCTGCGGCGGGGGTGGCGGGTGCTGGCGATCGACTCGCAGGCCCAGGCGCTCGAACGGCTCGTCGCGCGGGACGAGGCCGTCGATGCCGGCGACCGGCTCGAGACGCGCGTCGCGACATTCGAGGACGCGACCTGGCCCGGCGCCGATCTCGTCACGTCGAGCTTCGCGCTGCCGTTCTGCGCGCGCGAGCGGTTCCCCGCCGTCTGGGAGCGGACCGTGACGTCGCTGCGGGCGGGCGGGCGTTTCTGCGGGCAGCTCTTCGGCGATCGCGACCAGTGGGCGACGTCACCGCCCGAGGCGTTCGCGGATCGCGCGTCGGGCGCCGCGATGACGTTCCACACGCGCGACGAGGTCGACGTCCTCTTGCGCGGCTTCGACGTGGAGCACCTCCACGAGATCGACGAGGACGGGCAGACCGCGGTCGGCGCCCCGAAGCACTGGCACCTGTACCACGTGGTCGTCCGGAAGCGGTGAGTGGGGCGCGCTGCGGAGCGACGGGCGACCGCCGCTCCGCAGCTCCCTGGCCTACGCCCGGTAGACGTCGGGGCGTGTCAGCGCCCAGATCACCCAGATCGCGATCGCGATCGTGAGGATCGACCAGAACGGGTAGTAGGGGATCCAGAGGAAGTTCGCGACCGCGACCAGCACGGCGAGGGCGATGCCGACGATGCCGCCCCAGGGCTTCCCGGAGATCACCGCGAGGCCGGCGAGGAGCACGACGATTCCGAGGATCAGGTGGATCCAGCCCCAGCCCGTGACGTCGATGTCGAAGACGTAGTTCTGCGTGGCCACGAAGAACTCGTCCTCGGCGATCGCGGAGATGCCGGATATCGCCTCGAAGATCCCGACGACGATCATCATCACGCCGGCGAACAGGGCCCCGCCGACGGCCCAGCCCGACGGCTTGGTCTCGTACTGGCTCATGCGACGCTCCTTTCGGCTCCGTTGTCCGCCAAGACGGTACAACCCACGTCAGTCGGAGACGAGGTTCCCGTTCGTCGTCCGGCACGCGCAGCCCGTCGCCTATATCGTCGGCGATCGACGTGTCGTCGCAGCCTGACGAGAGAGAGCCCCAGCCTGTGGTGGGGGCGGAACAGCCGGCCGCAGAGCCGACGCGTACAGGGCCGTCTCGGGGCCGCGCCATCGGCGCGCGCGTCCTGACCGTCCTCGCGATCCTGCTCGCGCTCGTCGGGATGGTCGCGTACTACGTCGAGCACACGGCTCTCGACGAGGACGGGTTCGAGGCGGTCTCGCGGAACATGATCGAGAACGACGCGATTCGCACACAGGTCGCGAGCACCGCGGTCGAGGGGCTGTTCGCGAACGTCGACGTCGAGGCGTCCATCGCCGAGCGTCTGCCCCCGGCGCAGCAAGGGCTGGCGCCCGTGCTCGCCGGCCTGGCGCGCTCGGGAGCCGACCGGGCCGCGGAGGCCGCGCTCGAGCGTCCGCGTGTGCAGGAGGCGTGGGTCGTGACGACGACGGCGACGCAGCGCCAGCTGGTGCGGCTCCTGGACGACGAGGCGACGTTCATCCGCACCGAAGGCGGTGCGGTCGTGCTCGACCTGCGCCCGATCATGATCGAGCTCGGCGACCAGATCGCCGTGATCGGACGCGCGGCCGAGGAGCTGCCCGAGTCTGCGGGGCGGATCACGATCATCGAGGAGAGCCAGCTCGAGACCGCCCAGACGATCACGAGGGTCTTGCGTGCGGTCGCCGACTGGATGTGGCTCGTCGCGCTGGCCGTCGCGGCACTTGCCATCTGGCTCGCCCGCGGACGCCGCCGGATCGAGCTCCGCGCGCTCGCGCTCGGCCTGCTCGTCGTGGGGCTCCTGATGCTTGCCGTGCGCCGCTTCGCGGGCAACTTTCTCGTCGACCGCCTGGTCCAGGACGACGCAGTCGAGCCGGCGGTGGGCGACGCCTGGGACATCCTCACCCAGACCCTGGCCGACCGGGCGTGGGTCTGGATCATCCTCGGTGTCGTGACGCTGATCGGAGTCTGGTTCGTGGGCGACACTCGCCGCGCTGCTCAGGCGCGCCAGGCGGCACAGCCGGTTCTGGAGAACCGCGTGGCGACGTACTCGATCGCCGTGATCTCGTTGCTCGCGATCGCACTCGTCGCCCCGGCCCTCGCCCGCAGCTGGTTGACGGCGCTCATCCTGCTCGTGCTCGTGATCGCCGGCATCGAAGTCGTGCGAAGCGTCGTCCAGCGAGAAGCCCGGCAGCCCGGCTGACGATCGACGTCGGAGCCCGCTGAGTCGGGAACCGCGCACGACCGTCGAGCCCATGATGGGCGCCGTCGAAGAGCGCCATGCGTGGGCGCTGGAGCGAAACGTGGCGATCGAGTCGCCTTCTTCTGCAACCCAGATGGCATCAAAGCTGGAGTTCGTGCACGCTCCTGGCGAATAGGGGACACCGCCGGCTACTGGACCGTCACATCTCGGTGGCTTTGCGTCCTGGAACGACTAGCGCAGCGAGAATCGCGCCGGCGAGCAGAAGCTGCAACGAGGCGGGGATTGGTCCACTCCGGTGCCACCCCATGCGGTCGTGAAAGACCTTTCTTCCGCCCGGACGCAGGAACGGGACGACGTGCTCGAGATCAGGAGCGGAGCTCGCCACCGCGCCAAGCGTCGCCGGATCGAGCGGGCCTCGCCGCACGGCGAGGAGAGCGACCCCGGCGACACCCGTCCCGATCTCGATCCGCGGCGAGTGAAAGTCTCGGTGCGGAACGCGGTCGCCCGCGAGGTGCAGCGCCGGCCCCAGAAGGATTGCTGCGAGCCGCGAGCAGGTGGCCGCGCCGAGCGCGGCGCCGGTCGCCACGTGGAGGGCGACTATCACGGATGCCTCAGTAGCAGAGTGGCCGCCGGGTACGCGGGCCGATCTCGGCCCCGATGTGAGCCCCGGCAACCAGGCCCCTACGCTCCAACGCCTCGTCGCGGGGATGGGTAGTCCTGTCCGGGGTCTGAGATGCAGGGTCGGAGGTCACTCGGAACCTCGATGGACAATGCGTCGTCCGTCTGTGTTCGACCGATGTCAGATCTGACCCAGGTTCCCTGACCACACCCTGGGTTCCGGAATCTCGAACGCTCGCTCGTGTGCCCGCGTGCAGCACCAGCAGCGGCCGCGCTTGTCGCGGTTCAGGTCCGTCATGACGTGGCCGAGCTCGCAGACTCCCCATCGCTCGACGAACTCAGTGTTGAGCCGTCGCCGGAGGGCGGCTCGGTAGCGCTCGAGCTCGTCGTTCCGGGACATCGCGCCAACGTTACCGTCCGCTCTGTGTCCGGCGGCGGCGGTCTCGCGCCGTTCGCCGTGGTAGCACCGGGTAGCACCGTCTCGCCAATCGGTCACTCTTCGCACGAACCGGTTGGCGCAGCCAGGCGGATTCGATCCACCGTAGCGGGCCAGAATGGACGCACCTGGGATCGAACGTCGCCGCAAATGGGGCGAATGTCAACGACTGGGACAGCACCCAGGACAGCACGTCCTCGCATGTTTCGCATCCATGGAGCCCCAACGAGGGGACCTCCGAATTGCAAATTCTGTCCAGCGGTGATCAGCCGTGGTCAGTGCGCGTCTCCATGCGGCGCTTACGCGCCTGGGAGCTATCGCCAGCGTCGCGAGGCACCGATGAGGGTCGGCCTGATCTGACACAAATCTGACACATACGGCGCGATGTCAGCGCGACTTCGAGCGCGCCCGAAGCTCCGAGGTCGAGGGTCGGGCTGAAGACGCCTTGTCCTCACGATCTCCGAGGTGGGACCGGGACAAGGACGCTCGTGCGCTGCTTGTACTCGCGATAGGAGGGGTCGGCGCCGTACTTCTCTTCCGCGCTGCGCTCGAGTAGTGGGATCCCGCTCACGAACAGGAGGAGGAGCGTGATGAAGATGGGGCCGACCACGACGGCGAACGCAGCACCGTTCAGGAAAGGCACGGCGTAGACGAACAGTCCCCACCAGACGAGGATCTCTCCGAAGTAGTTGGGGTGGCGCGAGTAGCGCCAGAGGCCGGTTCGTATGAAGCTTCCGCGGTTCTCCTCCCGCCCCCTGAAGGCCGACTTCTGTGCATCGGCTACCGCCTCGATCAGAAGCCCGACCAGCCAGACCACCGTGCCGACGATCGCCCAGGCTCCGAAGCCTGGAGCCTCGCTTCGGCTGAGGAGATAGGTAACGGGCAGCATGATCACCGCGACCGCGATCGCCTGCAGGAGCCAGAAACGAGCGAAACGGAGCGGCTTGTCGCGCATTTCGTCGAAGCGGTGGTCGACCTTCATGCGCAGGATCCGTCGGAACAGGTACGTCCCGAGCCGCACTGCCCAGATCACCACGAGCAGGGATGCCACGAGCTGAACCGGCTCGCGTGCGCCAGTCAACGGCAGAAAGACAGCGAGCAGCGCGAACGTCAGGCTGTAGGAGAGGTCGGTGACGACGTCCGTCTTGCGGACGGCGGCAACGGCGAAGAAGGCGCCGTTCAGCGCGAGCGCCATGCCGAACGAGAGGGCTATCGCCGTCACGCGGCCCGCTCCTCGACGTGTATCGGGTCGACGTAGCCGACGGCCCGCCGTTGCTCCGAGACCGGGTCGTGGATCCGCGCGGCCGGGAGCGCGGCCAGCTCGGGCACCCAGCGGCGTACGTAGTCGCCATCAGGATCGTGGAGGCGCCCCTGGCGGACCGGGTTGAAGGTGCGGTTCGGCCGCGGGTCGGCGCCTGTGCCCGCGACCCACTGCCAGTTGCCGCTGTTCGAGGCAGCGTCTCCGTCGAGGAGATGCTTCATGAAGTGCGCGGCGCCGATGCGCCAGTCGATCCGCAGTTGCTTGACGAGGAGGGAGGCGGCGACGAGTCGCTGGCGGTTGGGGATCCAGCCCTCGGCGAGCAGTTGCCGCATCGCGGCGTCGACGAACGGGTAGCCGATGCGGCCTTCCTTCCACGCGGCGACGCCGTCGGGGTCGTCGCGCCAGATCCGGCGGCCCGGATACATGTCGCGCCACTCCAGTTCGGGCGCCGACGCGAGGAGCTGGGCGAAGAAGTCGCGCCAGCACAGCTGTCGGAGCACCTCGTCGGAAGCGCTGCGCGCCACCTCGGCGGGCGAGACGGATCCGAAATGCAGGTGCGCCGAGAGCGGCCCGGGCCTGACGGGCAGCGGCTTGCCGGACTCGACGGCAGCCGGCAGTGGACGTGTGCGCCACGCCCGCCAGTAGGGCGTGAAGACTCGATAGTGATCCTTGCCGGCCGGTGCGATGTCGCCGGGAGGGACGATCGTGATCCCCGGGAAGACGTGGAGCTCGAAGTGCTCGGCGAGTCGGGCAGCCCTGCGACGTGCATAGGCGCTGACGTCCTCACTAAGGTAGACGGCATCCGGCCGGAAGCGTGCGATCTCCTCGACCGGATCGCCGTTCGCGACGACGAGTCCGAGCGCCGTACGAAGCTCTGCGAGAAGCACATGCAGAAAGCGTGTGCGCTTCGTGCTCGCCGAGAGCAGCGGCTCGTCGAGGACGAAGAGCGGCACGACCCGGTCGCAGTCACGTTTGGCCGCGGCCAGCGCGGGGTGGTCGTGCGCGCGCAGATCGCGGGTGAAGAGGACGACTGCCGTGCGGGTCATCGCTGTGGCTCCACGAGCGGTGCTCGTCTTCCGGGTGCTGGCGGCAGCGCCGCCTGCTGGGCGATTCCGGCGAGCGTGCCCGCGAAGACGAGCCGGTGCAGCGGCAGGAGCGCGAACCAGTACAGGAGGCCGGCGAGACCGGCCGGGTCGAAAATCGCGGTCTGCCGGATGCGTGACCCGCGCTCGTCGCCCTCGACTTCGAATTGAAGCCACGCCCTGCCTGGCAGGCGCATCTCCGCGCGTAGGCGCAGGAGGCGATCCGGCTCGTAGGCCTCGACGCGCCAGAAGTCGAGGGCGGAGCCGACGGTGGGCGTCGACGGATCGCCGCGACCGCGGCGTAGGCCGACGCCCCCTGCGAGCAGATCGACGAAGCCGCGTAGGCGCCAGAGCGTGTCGGCGTAGTACCAGCCCGTGCGCCCGCCGATTCGCCGGACGGGCCTGAATGCCTGGGCCGGGGCGACCGGCACGTCCCGCGTCCTCGAGTCGACCAGTCGCCCGCGGACATGACGACGGGGCGGCGCCTGCCATGCACGCTCACCTGCACTCAGCGCGTCCGACCAACGGGTCTCTGCGAACTCGCGGTCCTCGTTCACGAGTGCCCGCGCGATCGCCTCACGGTAACCGCGCGGCCGGATTCGAAAGCGCTCGAGGGCGCTCGGGTCGCGGACGACCGTCTCGTTCGGAAGACTCTCGATCAGCTTGCGCCCGACGCGCGCGTAGACGGGGGTGACGAGGCCGAGCCAGAGGCTCGACAAGCGCGGCGTCAAGAACGGGACCGGGATGAGCAGCCGTCGCAGGCCGCGTTGGCGCGCGTACTCGCCCATCAGCTCGCCGTGCGTGGCGATGTCGGCGCCGCCGATCTCGAACACCTCGTGACCCGCCGGTTCCAGGTCGAGTGCGGCCACGAGGTAGGCGACCACGTCCTCGATCGCGATCGGCTGCGCGCGCGTCCGAACCCAGCGTGGCGTGATCATCACGGGCAGTCGCTCCGTCAGCGATCGGACGAGCTCGAAGGAGAGGCTGCCGGAGCCGATCACGATCGAGGCGCGAAACTCGATCGTCGCGACGCCCGTCGACGCGAGCACGAGGCCGACCTCCTGACGACTCGACAGGTGCGGGGAGAGTTGGGAGCCCTCGCCGAGACCGCCGAGGTAGACGAGCCGTCCGACACCCGCTTCGCGTGCAGCCTCGGCGAAGATCAGCGCGGTGCGCCGATCGAGTTGCTCGAATCCGTCGGGTGAGCCCATTGCATGGATCAGGTAGTAGGCGACATCGACGCCCTCGAGCGCGCGCCGCACGGCCGAGCCGTCGAGCGCATCGCCCGCCACGACCTCGAGTCCAGGCCGCGGCTGGATCGCCTCAGGCCGGCGGGCAAAGCAGCGAACCTGCTCGCCACGTGCAAGCAGCGCAGGAAGCAGGCGGCCGCCCACGTAGCCGGTAGCGCCCGTGAGGAGAATCCGAGACTGGGAGCGGATCTCCGATTCAGACCGCATGTCAGCTCCTCCTCGCGACCGCGTCTGCGGCGGCAATGAGATCACCGTCGAGCCGATCGACGCGAAGTCGCGCGCACAGCTCGTCGGAGACGCCCGGGCCTGAGAGCACGAGCGGCGCCGTTCGAGCGAGGCGACGAAGTCCGGTGGCCACCGCGTCGAGCAGCGAAGCGTCGAAGCTCGAGACGACGACGATCCGCGGCTCGGTGGCCGCAACGGCGCGGCCGAGAGTCTCGAGGGGCGTGTCCGCACCGAGGAAGAGAACTCGCCAGCCGTAGGAGCGAAGGACGAGGCCGAAGACGAGCAGGCTGATGTCGTGTCGCTCGCCGGGCGCGCAGGCGAGGATCGCCAGCGGGCCGTTCCCGCGACCCCAGAGTCGAGCCTGACCGAGCAGTCGCTCGCGGATGAGGTGGGACACGAAGTGCTCCTGGCCGACCTCGAGCTCGCCGCGCTCCCACTGGTCGCCGATCTCTCTCAGCACTGGCAGGATCAATTCTCGGAGGACGGTCTCGAGCGCGAAGGTGGCAATCGCTTCGTCAAGGACAGCCTGCACCGCCACCTCGTCGTAGTCATGAGCGGCGCGCAAGAGCCGAATCGACGCATCGTCCAACAGGCCACCCGCCGGGCGCTCCTCGACGCGCGCTTGCCGCGCCGCCTCCGCTGCGGACAGACCTTCGGCGAGGCCTCGCTTCATGCGTGCGACGCGATTGGCGTCTTCGGTCGAGTAGAGGCGGAATCTGCCCTCCGTGCGGGTCGGCTGGAGGAGGCCATAGCGGCGTTCCCAGGCCCGCAGCAGCTCCGGGCTCACATCCACCCTGCGGGCGAACTCGCCGATCCGAAGTGCTCCCCCGTCCGGTCTCATCGGGTAACTCGCAATCGCCGCGCCAGCGCGGACGGCCACCAGGTCTTCTCATCGAGCGAGAACGTGAGCGCGGGGACGAGGATCGAGCGGACGACGAAAGTGTCGAGGAGGACGCCGAGCGCGACGGTGATCCCGATCTGCGTCAGCGCAACGAGCGGCAGGACGGCGAGGACGGAGAACGTGCCGGCAAGGACGACCCCGGCCGAGGTGATGACGCCACCGGTGACCGCAAGCCCCTTCAGCATCGCCTCCTTCGTCGGCAGCGCGTGTGCCTCCTCGCGCACGCGTGCCATGAGGAAGATGTTGTAGTCGATACCCAGTGCCACGAGGAAGATGAAGGCGAAGAGCGGGTAGCTCGGATCCTCGCCCGGGAAGTCGGCGAAGAGCTCGAAGACGAGGAGCGCAAGGCCGAGCGCGGCGAAGAACGAGAGTACGACGGTTGCCATGAGTACGAGCGGGCCGAGCAGCGCGCGGAGCAGCAGGACGAGAACGGTGAGGACGACGAGGAGCACGAGCGGGACGAGGACGAGCGTGTCGCTTCGGACGGCTTCCCGGAGGTCGTGCTCCTCTGCCGTCGCTCCGCCGACGAGCACGACCTCGCCGCCCGCAGCACGCAGCTCGTCGCGCAGTGGCTCGATCAACGCGAAGCCCTCCTGGCTGAACGGGTCCTCCGTGAGCGTCACGGTGAAGAGCGCGCCCGGCGCAGCTTCTTGCACGGGGTCGACTGCAGCGACGGCGGGAGATTCCTCGGCAGCTGCGATCACGGCGTCGAGCTGCTCCGGGTCAGTCACGATGACCGTCGTCGGTGCGCTCGCACCCGCGGGGAACGAGCGCTCGAGTAGCTCCTGCCCTTCGACCGACTCGATCTCGTCGCGGAAGGCGTTGCCGGTCGTCAGGTTCGAGTCCAGTGTGAGAGTCCCGAGTGCGACCGCGAGCAGCGCGAGGGTGGTCACGATCCAGACCGGGCGGTGGCGGCGTTCGATCCATGGGCCGAGCCGTCCCCAGAACCCGCGCCGCCAGGAAGTCCCGTTTTCCGTCTCACCCGGCCGGTCGCACTGGGGTACGAATGGCCAGAAGGCGCGGCGGCCTCCGATGAGGAGGAGGGCCGGAAGCACCGTGAGCATCGCCGCTGCGGCAACAGCCACACCCATGGCGCCGACCGGGCCGAGCCCCGCGGTCGAGTTGACCGAAGCGAGCGTGAGGCAGAGAAGCGCCGCGACGACGGTGCCTGCCGAGGCGAGGATCCCAGGGCCTGCCTGCCGCACCGCGATCCGCATCGCCTCGTGCTTGTCCTCGTGCCGGTGGAGCTCCTCGCGGTAGCGCGCGGTGAGAAGGAGCGCGTAGTCGGTACCGGCCCCGAAGACGAGGACGAGGAGGATGCCGCCCGTCTGTCCGTTCACGACGACGCCCGCGTCGACGAGCAGCGAACCGATCCCGCGCACCATCGCCTCGGCGAAGAAGACCGAGAGCAGAGGGAGGATCCAGAAGATCGGGCTGCGATAGATGAGGACGAGCAAGACGAAGACGAGCAGCGACGTCGCGAGGAGTAGCGTCGAGTTGATCCCTTCGAATGCTGCGCTCGCGTCGGCCGAGTATCCTGCCGGCCCCGTGACCTTCGCCTCGAGGCCCGTCGGCAGGCCTTCGGAGACCGTCCCGCGCACAGCGTCGACCGCCTCGATCAGGATCTCCTCGTCGCCCTCGGTGACGATCTGAACTACGAGGAGCGCGGCTTCGCCGTCCTCCGACGGCTGCGGTGGGCTCACCGAGACAACGCCGTCCGGGGGATTCGCGTCGAGCTCGGCCCGGATGTTCGCGATGTGCTTGCGGTCGGCGGGAGTGAGTCCGCCCTCGCGCCAGAAGACGACGATGCCTGCGACTCCCTTCGCCGAGGGAAACTGGTCGGCGAGCTCGAGAGCGCGCACCGACTCGGCGTCTCCGGGGAGGAAGCTCGAAGGCTCGTTTCGCTGCTTCGACTCGAACGAGCCGATCAGCGGTCCGAGCGCGACGAGCGCAAGAAGCCAGGCCGCCAGCACGACGAACTTCGAGGCGCGGCCGGAGACGAGGCGAGCGAACGTGGTCACCGCGAAAAGTCTATACAAACCTGATACGAAAACGCGACAACACTCGGAACGAAGTCCGGGCGCGCGACGACGGCACCGGGCGCCACGGCTTGACCGGGCTCAGCTCCGGGACGCGCCGGCCGGATCATGAAGTGCGCGAGGCCGGGTTTCCCCGGCCTCGCGTGCTCGAGCGTGTCCGCCCCTTGCCTCTTCGGGTCGGCGCCTCGCTACGAGAGGCTCGGCGGGACGATGACGGCGTTGATCGCGTGGATGACGCCGTTCGACGTCTTGACGTCGGCGACGATCACCTGCGACGAGCCGTTGAGGTAGAGCTTTCCGCCCTTCAGCGAGAGCTTGATCTTCTCGCCCTGGACGGTCTTGACTGACGCCTTCTTGCCTAGCCGCGGCGACGGCAGCCTCGCTGTCGACCTTGCCGGCGAGCACGTGGTACGTGAGCACCTTCGTCAGCAGCTTCTTGTCGCTGGCGACGGCGTTGTAGGTGTCCGGCGCATTCTTCTTCAGCGCGGCGAACGCGGCGTTCGTCGGCGCGAAAACGGTGAACGGCCCCTTACTGTTCAGCGTTTTCACGAGACCCGCTTGCTTGACGAGCGCGACGAGCGTCGAGAAACGCTTGTCGCCGGCCGCGACGCCGACGATGGTGGCGCTCTGCGCCTCGGGCTGGCTCGGCGCTGCCGAGGCGCCTACGGCGACCGACGCCGTTGCAACGAGGGCGCCGACGAGAACTGCGATGCGTGCTTTCACGACTTGACCTCCGATGGTGATGACATGGACATACTCTCTACGCACATTCGACGAACTCGGATCACTCGTCGGGACGACGTCGATGATCGGATGGCGCTGCCGCCCGCGTACAAGGGGCATGGCGCCGAAGCCTCGTCCCGGTCCTGCGAACATTCGGTCGTGCCGGAGCCTGCCGACGACGTGCTTCTCGTCCGTCGCCTCGACGAGGGCGACACCGATGCACTCCGCCTTCTCTACGAGCGCTACGGAGGCATCGTGTTCGGGATGACGTACCGCCTCCTCGGCGACCGCCACGCGGCGGAGGAGTGCACGCAAGATGTCTTCGTCTCGGTGTGGCGCACCGCGGGCTCATACGAGCCGGCGCGGGCGCGCGTCAGCACGTGGCTCCTCACGATTGCGCGCAACCGTGCGATCGACGCGACACGGCGTCGCGCGACTCGACCGGTCGATCCGCACGCAGACGTGTGGACGACGGAGCAGGCGCCGGATACCGCGGATATCGTCTCCCAGAGCGATGAGGCGATCCGCGTGGCCGCCGCGATGGCAGAGCTCCCCGGCGCCCAGAGCGAAGCGCTCTCGCTCGCGTACTTCGACGGGCTCTCGCATGCGGAGATCGCGGAGCGGCTCGACCTGCCCATCGGCACCGTCAAAGGACGCATCCGGCTCGCGCTCGACCGGCTGCGGGCTATCGCACCCGACTACGCCCTCGGCCCGGAGGCCGAAGCATGACCGACGAGCACCGTGAACTTGCGGCTGCCGAGGCGCTCGGCTCTCTTACGCCTGAGCAGTCCGAGCAGCTCGTCGTCGAGCTCGAGCGCGACCCTGCGCTGGCCCGGGAGCTCGAGGAGTATCTTGCCGCCGTTTCGGTGCTCGAGGCCGCAGTCGCTCGAGAGACGCCGAGTCACGACCTCCTCGCCGGCATCCTCGCGGAGATCGAGCCCGAAGTCGGCCGGCCGGCTTCCGCCCGCTCCTCACGCGGCTGGAGCTGGCGACGAGCGCTCCCGGCTTTCGCGCTCGGGGCCGTCGCGACCGCCGCGGTCTTCGCAGTCGCACTCGCACTCGGATCGAGCGGCGGGCTCGGCACGCCCGACGCCGTCGCTGCTGTTCGCGGGACGCCCGAGTTCGTCGGCGTGCACGGCGAGGCCCGGCTCTACGGCTCGGGCACGCCCGACGGCGTTCTGCGCCTGGAGCTCGCGGACGTGCCCGCCGCGCCCGAGGGCGAGCACTACGAGGTATGGGTACTGCGGCCGTCGACCGGAGCCGTGATGGAGGCGGTCGGAGTCTTCGACCCGACAACGCCCGAAGTCAGCCTCGAGCTCGGCCTCCCCGGTGCGGGAGACTACGTCGCAGTCGACATCTCGGTCGAGCCCGACGCGGGTCCGCCCAAGCACTCTGGTACGAGCCTCGCCGGCGGCACGTTCAACCGCGGGACAACGTAGTCGCGGGCCGTTACGGACGGACGCTCCTCTCCGCGTTCCATACAGCCGAAGGGCTCGAGCCGCACGTCGATCGAAATCTACGCGTGCGCATGTGCGCGCGAAGGAAATGGCGGACACGCCCGTTCGAGCGCCGCTTGACTTAGAGCGCACTCGAAGTCCTATCGTTCAGGCATGGCCGCCACCACCGAGCTCCTGGAGCACGAGCTGAGCATTGCCGAGGCAGCGGAGATCTCGGGACTGAGCGCACACACCCTTCGCTACTACGAGCGGGCGGGCTTGCTCGAGCCCGTCTTCCGCAACAGAAGTGGTCATCGCCGCTACCGAGAGACCGACCTCGAACGCATCAGGTTCCTCGCGCGGCTTCGCGCCACCGGGATGCCCATTCGCGAGGTCCGCAGGTACGCGGAGCTGATGCAGGCGGGCGACGCCACGAACGCCGAACGCTTGACGCTCCTCGAAGCACACCGCGAGGCGGTCCTCGCCGGACTCGAGACGACAGCCAGGAACCTCGAGCTCATCGAATGGAAGATCGACTTCTATAAGGAAAGGCTGGGATGAGCATGCAACGGCGCAAGCTTGGCGACCTGGAGGTTTCAGCGATCGGTCTGGGATGCATGGGCATGTCCGCCTTCTACGGCCCCACCGACGAGGACGAGGGCGTCAAGACCATCCAACGCGCGCTCGAGCTGGGGATCGACTTCGTCGACACCGCGCAGCTGTACGGCCCGCTGATGAACGAGCTTCTCATCGGCCGCGCGATCAAGGGTCACCGCGAGGAGTACGTTATCGCGACGAAGTTCAGCCGCCGGATGGACGGTGCCGTCCCCGGGGAGATGTCGACCGTCGGTCCGCAGGACTGCTCCGCCGAGGGGGTGCGTCGCTCGATCGAGGGCTCGCTCAAGCGGCTCGGCACCGACTACGTCGACCTCTACTACCCCCACCGCGTCGACCCTACGGTGCCCGTCGAGGAGACGGTCGGTGCGATGGCCGAGCTCGTCCGAGAGGGGAAGGTTCGCCACATCGGTCTGAGCGAGGCGGCCCCCGAGACCATCCGGCGGGCCAATGCCGTTCATCCCATCACCGCGGTGCAGACCGAGTACTCGCTCTGGAGCCGCGAGCCCGAGGCCGAGATCCTGCCGACCTGTCGCGAGCTCGGGATCGGATTCGTCCCCTACTCGCCGCTCGGTCGCGGGTTTCTCGCCGGCCGCTTCACCTCACCGAACGATCTGGCCGAAGACGACTTCCGTCGCACCGGGCCGCGCTTTGAGGGTGACAATCTCGAGGAGAACCTGGCGCTCGCGGCAAAGGTCAAGCAGATCGCGGCCGGGAAGGGTGTCACGCCGGCACAGCTCGCGATCGCCTGGGTGCTGGCCCAGGGGGACGACCTTGTCCCCATTCCCGGCACCAAGCGTCGGACATATCTCGAGCAGAACGCAGAAGCGGTCGACGTCAAGCTGACCCAGGACGAGCTCGAGCGCATCGACGCCGAGCTACCCAAGCCCGCTGGAGAGCGCTACAACGAGGCCGGGATGGCGGGTGTGAACCTGTAGGAGCGCTCCCTCCCCCGCGACCAGGCACCGCCCCGAACCGACCCGCTCGAGGGGGTGGTTGGGCAGATAGGCGCCCCGACCGGGCCGCGCAAACGGTCCCGGCCGGGACTCGACCGACACCCCGGGAGGTGCCGATCGTGAGACTGATTCTGACCAGACGTGGGGTCGAGCGTGGCTAGCGTCTGGATCCGTATCCGCGAGACGAAGGCCGGCGCTAAGCGTTATCGCGTCGAGTTCAGGCTTGGCGGACGTGAGTCCAAGATCCGTTATGGCGGCTCGTTCAAGACACGACGTGAGGCACTTGCCCGCAGGTCGTGGGTTGGTGGCGAACTCTCGGCCCGACGCGTTCCCGACACCCGACTGCTCGATACGGAACGTTCGGTGATGCCCACGCTCGCGGAGGCATCAAGGCGCTGGCGTGAGTCGCGCATCGACGTTGAGGAGCAGACGAGCAACATGCACCGGTCAGCGTTTGCCCGAATCTTCAAGATCGCGCCGGCGCTCGAGGGCCGCCGGATAGACGAGATCTCCGTCGACGACGTCATCGTCCTTGTCGCGGCACTCGCCGCACATCCGTACAAGCGCGAGACCGTTCGGAAGACGCGGACGGCGCTTGCACAATGTCTTGACCACTACACGGTCGACCCGAACCCAGCCCGCGACGAGCGGGTGAAGCTACCGAAGGAGCGCAAGCCTCACATCCCACCGCCGCTGGCCGAGCACGTCGAACGCGTCGCGAATACGGTCGCCCGCGAATACGTTCTCCCACTGCTCGTTATCGACGAGTGCGGCCCGCGCGTCTCGGAGCTGGAGACCTGCGAGGTCGGTGACCTCGACGAGCACCGTCGCG
Source organism: uncultured Actinomycetes bacterium (assembly GCA_963770595.1). GTDB lineage: Bacteria > Actinomycetota > Thermoleophilia > Gaiellales > Gaiellaceae > GMQP-bins7. Next base: position 28,861 of record CAVYQG010000002.1, read on the forward strand.
CGATCCGGGTGCGTTGGACATTCGAGAAGAACGATCGCTATCGACATCTCGATCTCCCGGATGATCTCTTCGAGGCCATTGCCGCGACTCTGCCGCCTCGGGAGGACCGCGACCTCGGCGACCCATTGTTCCCCGGTCTAACGGATAGCCGGCTGCGGATGGCGATCACGAGGGCATGCAAGGGCACCGGTACGCCTCACTTTTCGCCGCATGGACTGCGACGCCGCGGCTCGCTTCACTACAAGCACACAGGTTCGCTCGCTGAAGTGGCCGAGCTACTGGGCGACTCAAAGAGGGTCGCGGCTGACCATTACGTGTACGCACTCACCGATTACCGCGAGGTCGACCGATCAGTTCCGCTCGCCCGATCCCGTGCCTAAGCCTCCCGGTCGAGGACAGCACGGGGGACAGCACCGAATCGCAGCGAGCACATGGATCGCAGGTCCGACTCCCCATGTCATGCGGGGTGCCGGACATGACAGAAGCGTTAATGGGCGCACCTGGGATCGAACCAGGGACCTCTCGCGTGTGAAGCGAGCGCTCTCCCGCTGAGCTATGCGCCCGGGAGCGCGTAGGTTAGCGCGGCCGGGGAGGTCGTCCTGGACGCTGGTACGTTGCCGCGCATGTCGCCCGCGACCCAGACGCCGACGCGCCGCCGCCCGACGCGCGGCAGCGGGACGGGGGTCGGGCGACCCTGGCGCGTGATCGTCCTCAACGACGACCACAACACGTTCCAGGGCGTCGCGTTCGCGCTCTCGAGCGTGCTCCCGGGCGTGAGCTACGACCGCGGGCTGGAGATCGCGGACCGCATCCACAACTCCGGCCAGGCCGTCGTCTGGTCGGGTGAGCGCGAGACCGCGGAGCACTACTGGACGCAGCTCGGCGGGCACGGGCTGACCATGGCGCCGCTCGAGCGGTAGCCGCTGTCGGCGGCGGAGAGCCGTGGTAGCGTCCGTCGCGTGCCGCTGGCGCTGACCGGCTACGAGATCGGGTTGCTCGTCGTCGCAGCCGTCTTCATCGTCTTCGCGCTGATCGTGGCGCTCGTGATCCCGCGCGGGCGGCCGGACTTCCCGGCCAAGCGGCTCGGCGTCTTCATCGGCATCTGCGTCGCGCTCTTCTTCGTGCAGATGGGCGCCGTCCTCGCGCTCGCCGAGTTGGGCGAGGAGCACGCGGAGGCCGCCGAGCCCGAGCAGCCCGGTCAGCCGGAACCGGAGGAGCCCACGATCACGCTCCCGACGGAGCCGACGCCAACGGACACGGAGCCGACCACGACCGACGAGACCGAGACGACGACCACCGACGAGACGGAGACGACCGAGACCGAGACCACCGAGGCAGCCGGAGACCCGGTCGCCGGCAAGGAGGTCTTCGTCACGAACTGCGCCAGTTGCCACACACTGGCCGACGCAGGGACGTCCGGGACGATCGGCCCCAACCTCGACGCGGCGTCACCCTCCTACGACAAGGTCGTCGAGCGCGTGACCAACGGCCAGGGCGCCATGCCCTCGTTCGCCGACACGCTGAGCGAGCAGCAGATCCAGGACGTCGCGGCGTACGTGTCGTCCGTCGTCGATTGAGCGTCAGCCTGCGGCGCAGGCGGCGACGTCGCTGCCGGTCGTCCGGCCCGAGTACTCGCGCATGGCGTGCATGACGGTGCAGTCGAGCATGCTCTGAAGCGGTCCGGAGGTGCTCGAGACTCCCTCGTCCGCGAACGCCGCGTAGACGACGACAGGACCGTTCGCGACGGTCATGCGCCCTGCGACCGAGCGCTGGTAGTGCGTGCCGGTGACCTGCGGCTTGGACGACGGCCCGCCCGACCACGTGTTGCTCCCCGCCTTCTCCGCGAGGGTGGCGATCGCAAGCCGGCTCCCCGAGACGCCGGCGTCGAGAACGCCATCGTGCGCGCTCCCGTTCAGCCCGAGCGTCTGCCAGTAGAACGTGAACGAGCTCCGCGTCAGCTTCCCGACGTTCTCGTGCATGAGCCGGATGAACGTCGCGTACGCGCGCGGCGTGGCCGTGTTGTCGATTCCGTCGGCGTAGTCGTCGCTCGGGCCGCTCGAGCCGCGTCGCGCGCTCGGCGCGCCGGACCCGGTCATGTAGCGGCGGAGCGTGACGTCCTCGATCCCGAGCGCGCGCAGCTCCTCGTTCACCTGTGCCATGCCGACGTACTGGATGAGCCGGTTCGTCGACCAGTTGCAGCTCGACCGGATCATCTTGGTCGCAAACGTGCGGAGCGGGTATCGCTGCCCTCGCTGGAACGCCGGCGAGCCGCGCTCCGTGCCGTACGGCGCGCCCGCCGCCAGCAGCGTGTCGAGCGTGGCCGGCGTCGCGTCGATCTTCCGCAAGAGCGCGAACAGGATCGCGCTCTTGATCGTGCTCGAGGTGCCGTACTCGACGTCGGCGTGCACGAGGATCTGCTGCCCGGTCGTGAGGTTCAGGATCGCCGCTCCCGCTCGCGCGGGCGTGCAGTTCACCTCCTGGCGGACACGGGACTCGAGCGACGCCACCTGCGGCGTCCCGGTCGACGTCCAGATGCCGCCGTAGCGGATCGCGCCCGGTACGTCGGTCGCGTAGAAGTTGTCGATGACGCGGCCCTGGCACGCGTTGTTGTTGCCGATGCGCTGGAAGACGTACCAGTCGCGGTCGGAGCGGACGTCCTGGCCCGGGCCGGGCTGCCTCCACCAGATCCCGGCGTACCACACCTTCCCCGCGTCGGTGAACGCGTCGAGGTGGACGAGGCGATGTGTCTTCGCGTACCCGTCGAGCTTCGCCTGGTACTCCGTGCGCGACATGCGGTTGTGCATGCGCCAGTTGCACGCAGTCTTCACCCAGGTCGAGATGTAGCGCAGTTGTCCCGACTTCGGGTACGCCTCGACGCGAACGGGGACGAAGCCGGACGCGGCGTACTGGTCGACGAAGTCCTGCATCGCGACGCGGCTCACGTCGCGGTGCAGGCGCCAGTCGACTCGCGGGCCGGTGTTCCGTTCCCAGATCACCGCGTGCCGCACGGCGCCGCCGGGCGTCGTGTAGCCGCTCACGTCGATCGGGCGCCAGCTCGCGCGACGTTGCTCGAAGACGGTGCCGAACTCGCTCGAGGTGAGCCCGAACCGCGCGTACCACTCAGGCCCGGGCGCCTGCACCCACTTCGTCGCGTAGAGCTGGTCGGAGCCTGCCCGGTAGCCGGTCAGGCGCCGCGGGCGGAAGCCCTGGCTGCCGAGGCCGGAGGACGAGAAGTACTGGCTCTGCAGCTCGTCGCCCGACAGGCCATAGCGGAACGAGTACTGGCGCCTGAGGTCGGCGACGTCGACGCCGGAGCAGTACGCGTCGGCGGAGGCGGCTCCCGCCCTGGCCCGCTCGGCGTCGTGGACGAGGGCCGCGGTGACGGCTGCGACCGCGCAGAGAACGAGGATCGCATGTGCTCTCTGTCGCATGCGCTTCCGAAAGGTACTCGGCGCGCCCGACGACGAGGAACGCCCGGGTGGGGGATACGCTGTGCGGCCTGGAGAGGTGTCCGAGCGGCCTAAGGAGCGCGACTGGAAATCGCGTACGTGCCGAAAGGTGCGTCGCGGGTTCAAATCCCGCCCTCTCCGTCATGGTCGAGACGCCGGGTGACCGTCACCAGCCGGTGACAGTCACCGGCTCGTCCGGGTAGAGGAGGTCGCGGTGGGCGCGAAGGGACGCGTGGTCGTGCTGGGGGCCGGTTCGAGCGGAGAGCACTTCGTCGGCGCGCTCCGGCGGCTCGACCCGCACGTCGAGATCGTCGTCGTCGAACGCGAGCTCGCCGGCGGTGAGTGCTCGTACTACGCCTGCCTGCCGACGAAGACGCTCCTGCGGCCGGGCGAGATCGTCGCGGCCGCGCGGAACGCGCCGGGCGCGGCGGAGGCGCTCACGGGCGAGCTCGACGTCGAGCGCGTCCTCGAGTGGCGGGACCAGGTCACGGACGGCCGGGACGACTCGTGGCACACGGGCTGGCTCGAGGAGCAGGGCGCCGAGCTCGTCCGCGGCGAGGCCAGGGTCGCGCGGCCCGGCGTCGTCGCGGTCGGCGAGCGCGAGCTCGAGTACGCGGACCTCGTCGTCGCGACCGGGTCGTCGCCGGCGCTCCCGCCGGTCGAGGGCATCGGCGACGTCGAAGTCTGGACGAACCGCGAGGCCGTCTGGGCCGACGCGATCCCCGCGAGCCTCGTCGGTGCTCGGCGGCGGGCCCGTCGGCGTCGAGCTCGCGCAGTACTTCCACCGCATGGGCGCGCGAGTCACGCTCGCCGAGGGCTCGAGCCACCTGCTCGCGCGGGTCGATGCCGATGCGGGTGAGCTGCTCCGCGAGCGATTCACGGACGAAGGGATCGACGTCCTCGTCGAGACCCGCGCCGAGCGCGTCGAGCCCACGGACGCGGGAGTGCGCGTGCACTTCGACTCGGGCGCGAGCGTCGATGCCGAGCGGCTGCTCGTCGCGGTCGGCCGCCAGCCGAACGTGGAGGGCATCGGCCTGGAGTCGCTCGGCGTGTCGCTGACCTCGAAGGGGATCGCCGTCGACGACAGGCTACGCGCCGGCGACGGCGTGTGGGCGATCGGTGACCCGACCGGCGTCGCCCTCCTCACGCACGTCGGCAAGTATCAGGCACGAGTCGCGGCCGCTAACGTCGCCGGCGGCGACCGCGTCGCCGACTACCGCGCGATCCCTGCCTCGGTGTTCACGGATCCGCAGGTCGCGTCCGTCGGCTTGCTCGAGGGCGACGGGATCGTCACCGCGTCGTACGAGATCGACGGCGGGCGGCTGTCGACGTACGAGCGCCCGCGCCGCCCGGGGCTGCTGAAGCTCGGCGCGGACTCGAAGCGCGGCGTGCTCGTCGGCGCCGTCGCGGTCGGGCCGGAGGCGGGCGAGTGGGTCGGGCAGTTGACCCTCGCGGTTCGCGCGGAGGTGCCGCTCGACGTCCTCCTCGACACGATCCAGCCGTACCCGACGTTCTCGGAGGCGATCTTCGATGCCCTCCAGGCCCTCGACGACACGCTCGCGGGGGAAGCAGGTGCCTGAGGGCGACTCGCTCCATCGAGCTGCAGCGCTCCTCCAGCCGCTCGTCGGCGAGCGGATCGCAGCCGCGAGCCCGCATCCGCGGGCGCTGGAGACGGGCGTCGCGCGCATCGTCGACGGGCGTGTGCTCGAGGGCGTCGAAGCGGTCGGGAAGAACCTCCTGCTCCGGTTCGGAGGCGGCGTCGTGGTGCGCAGCCACCTTCGTATGAACGGGCGCTGGAGGCTCGATCGGGCAGGCGCTCCGTGCCGCGGCCGCCCGTGGCTCGTGCTCCGCGGACGCGAGTGGGAAGCGCGACAGTGGAACGGTCCGGTGCTCGAGCTCGGCGAGCGCTCGACGGCCGCGGCTCGGCCCCGACGTCCTCGACCCTCGTGTCGACGTCGGCACGATCGTTCGCGGCCTGCGGGCGAGCGACCAGTCGCGGTTGCTCGGAGAGGCACTCGTCGACCAGCGATTCGTCTCGGGCATCGGGAACATGTGGCTCGCAGAGATCTCTCTGGGCGCGACGCCTCTCGCCCTGGCGCCGGCTCGCGGGACGTCTCCGATCCGGAGCTCGCTGCTGCAGTTGCCCGGGCCCGGCAGGAGATGAGCGCCTCGGTCAGCGGCCCGCGCCCTCCGCGTGCGGTCTACAGGCGGGCGGGCAGAGGATGTGCCGGCGCTGCGGCACGCCGATCGTCTCCCGCGGCCTCGGAGACGCGAACCGGACGGCGTACTGGTGCCCGTCCTGCCAGACCTGAGAGTGGAGGCGGAGGGGGAGAGATTCGAACTCTCGAGACGCTTGCACGTCTAACGGTTTTCGAGACCGCCCCGTTCGACCGCTCCGGCACCCCTCCGCGTGCGCCGAAGCGTAGCCACGCCTCGCTCGGGGTGCGCGTCGGGGCGTCCGATATCGTTGAGCGTCCCGCGGAGAGGTGGCCGAGTGGCTGAAGGCGGCGCCCTGCTAAGGCGTTACGGGTGGTAAATCCGCTCGTCGAGGGTTCGAATCCCTCCCTCTCCGCCTCGCAACCCTCGGTCAGTCGTGCACGCGCGCGATCAGGTCTTCGCGCTTCAGCACCTTGACCTCGATGCCGCCGATCCGTACGTCGTAGCCCGCGTCTCGCGGGAAGAGCACCTTGTCGCCGGCCTCGACGCCGCCCACGTCGGCGCCGACGGCGGTCACGATTCCCGTGCGACAGGGCGCGGACTCGGTGGCCGAGGCGGGGAGGATGAGCCCGGCGCGCGTCTCGTTCTCGTCGGAGACCGGCTGCACGACGACGAACTCGTCGAGCGGCTCCAGGCTGACGTCGACGCTCCGGGACTCCTCGATCACGCTCGAACGATACGCCCGTACGCGCGCGGGTGTGGCCGACGGCCTACCGCGAGCGATCCGGGACCGCGGCCTGCCAGATGTAGTAGATGAACAGGCCGAGGATCGGCACCACGAGCAGGATGACGAGCCACAGGACCTTGCCCGCGACGCCGAGGTCGCTCCGGCGGAATACGCTGACCGCGCCGACCACCCACGCGATCGCCCACGCGACGACGGCAGCGATGACGAGACCCGTACCGAACGTGTAGGCGAGCAGCGCGAGCGACATTCCGGCGACCCTACAGCTCTCGGAGCCGCCCGGCGTGACGAGCCGCTGCCCGGCGAATCCACCACCGCCGGTGAGGCCAGTTAGCTTGAGGCCATGGCCAGCCCGTTCGTGGAGCTCGAGGTCGGCGAGCGGGTCGTCAAGGTGACGAACCCGGACAAGGTCCTCTTCCCGAAGGCGAAGAAGACGAAGCGCGACCTCGTCGACTACTACCTCGCGGTCGGCGACGGCATCGTGCGCGCGCTCTACGAGCGGCCGACGCAGCTGCGCCGGTTCCCGGACGGGATCCAGGGCGAGCAGATCTACCAGAAGCGCGTCCCCGAGAAGCGGCCCGAGTGGGTCGAGGCGGCGCGGGTCACGTTCCCGTCCGGACGGCACGCGGACGAGCTCTGCGTCACCGAGCTCGCGCAGGTCGTGTGGGCGGCGAACCTCGCCGTCGTCGACTTCCACCCGTGGCCGTCGCGGCGTGCCGACACGGAGCGTCCCGACGAGCTGCGGATCGACATCGACCCGCAGCCGGGGACGACGTTCAAGGACGCGAAGCGGGTCGCGGCCGTCGTCCGCGAGACGCTCGACGAGATCGGCTACGTCGGGTGGCCGAAGACCTCGGGCAACCGCGGCATCCACGTCTTCTGCCGGATCGAGCCGCGCTGGGAGTTCCCGGTGGTGCGGCGTGCGGCGCTCGCGTTCGCACGCGAGATCGAGCGGCGCCTTCCGAAGAAGGTGACGACGGCGTGGTGGAAGGAGGAGCGCGGCCGCCGCGTCTTCATCGACTACAACCAGAACGCGCGCGACCGCACGGTCGCGTCGGCGTACTCGGTGCGCGCGCGGCCGGACGCGACCGTCTCGGCCCCGGTCACCTGGGACGAGCTGCCCGACGTCGCGACCGAGGACTTCACGATGACGACGATGCCGGGCCGCTTCGCGAAGCTCGGCGACCTCCACGCCGGCATCGACGACGCCGTCTGCGACCTCGAGGTGCTGCTCGAGTGGGTCGAGCGCGACGAGAAGGAGGGGCTCGGCGAGGCCGCCGTACCCGCCGAACTTCCCGAAGATGCCGGGCGAGCCCCCGCGCGTGCAGCCGTCCCGCGCACGGAGTGACAAGGACACTTGACAAGAGGCACACTGACAAGCTAACTTGTCAGTCAAGTGAACTTGACATGAGAGGAGGAGGTCATGGATCGTATCACTCTCGCCCAGCTCGCACTCGTGGCGGCAGCGACCGTCGCAGGCTCGGTCTGGCTCGGGGTCGCGACGGCCACCGCGCTCGGCTTCATGGTGCTGTACGCGCTCTACACGCGGAAGACCGCTTGAGCGGTGGAGAACGACGTACGCGAGAGACGGACGGCGCGAGGTCTCTCGCAGGCAGAGCTCGCGGCAGCGCTCGGGGTGTCCCGGCAGACGATCAACTCGATCGAGACCGGCCGGTACATCCCGTCGCTGCCGCTCGCGATCGGTCTCGCACGATTCTTCGACTCCACCGTGGAAGAGGTGTTCAATGACGAACGTCACTAGGTCACGCTGGCTGCTTCCGCTGTTCTCGGTCGCGCTCGGCGTGGCGTTCTTCGTGGCCTTCTGGGTGGGCGACCAGCACGGCTCCGCCTGGTTCTCGCTCGCTCTCATGAGTGCCCTCGGCCTCCTCCTGCTTCTCGGCGGGCGGTTCGACATGGTCCGCGGGCTCCGCGGAGACGGCCGAGACGAGTACTGGCACCGGATCGACCTCCACGCGACGGCGGTCGCCGGGCTCGTCACCATAGGCGTCGTCATCGCCATGTGCATGTGGGAGTGGGGGAACGGCCGCGACGGCTCCCCGTACGTCCAGATCGGGGCAATCGCCGGCGTCGCGTACCTCGCCGCGCTCGTCGTGCTGCGCCTCAGGAGCTGAGCAGCGAGTCGACCGTGGCGCCGCGCGCGGCCGGCGGGCGCAGCTCCCGCCACGTGCACTGCGCGGGGTCCTTGTCGTCGCGGAAGCGGATGAGCTTCGTGCCGTGGCGGAAGCGGTTGGACTGCACCTTGTCGTAGCGCACCTCGACGACGAGCTCCGGCCGGACCGGCGACTCCTCGAGCTCGCCGCCGCCCCAGCGGTTCGGCTCGGAGAACCGGCGCTCGGGGGCGTGCTCGAGGAGGGGGAGGGCTCGGCGGGCGATCTCGTCGTGTCTCGCGGGCGCGACCGCGGCTGAGCCGACGTAGTCGATCTCCCCGTCGTCGCCGGTAGAGCCCGAGGAGCAGCGTCGCGATCCGGTCCGGCTTCGACTTCCAGCGCAGCCCGACGACGACGCAGTCCGCGGTCTTCTCGGGCTTCACCTTCACGACGCCGTCGCGAGAGCCGGCGAGGTACGGCAGGTCGCGGCGCTTTGCGACGACGCCGTCCAGCCCGAGCGCCTCGAAGCGATCGAGCCACTCGAGCGCCTCGGCGCGGTCGCGCGTCGCGGGGGAGAGGTCGAAGCGCCTGGCGCTTCGCTCGAGGGCCGCCCGCCGCTTGGTCAGCGGCTCCTTCCACTTCTCGACTCCCTTCCAGACGAGCACGTCGAAGGCGACGAAGCGTGCCGGGATCTCGGCCGAGAGCTTGCGCACGCGGCTCTCGGCGGGATGGAGCCGGGTCTGCATCGCGTCGAAGTCGAGGACGCCGTCACGCTCGATGACGATCTCGCCGTCGAGCGCGGAGCGCGCGGGCAGCAGCTTCGCCAGCGACTCGAGCTCGGGGAAGTAGCGGAGCAGCGGACGCGCGTTTCGCGACCAGAGGCGGAGGTCGCCCGTCCCGTTCTCGAGGACGCCGCGGAAGCCGTCCCACTTCGGCTCGTACTGCCACTCGTCCCCTTCGGGCAGCTCGCGGACGAGATCGGCCTCCATCGGCGGGAACGGAATGAGCGCGTCGAGGTCGGGCGGTCGCTCGACGGGCCCTGGGTCGCGTCTGGCGCGCGCCATCGCCTGAAGCTACCTGCGGATCAGTCGCCGAGGCATGGATAGGCTCCTCGGCGATGCGCCGTGTCGTCGTCACCGGCCTGGGAGCGGTCACCCCGCTCGGGCACGACGCGCAGTCGACCTGGGATGCGGCCGTCGCAGGACGGAGCGGCATCGGGTTCATCGAGTCGTTCGACGCGACGGGGTATCCCGTGCGGATCGCTTCCGAGGTGAAGGACTTCGATGCTGCCGCGGTCGTGGGCGTCAAGGACGCGCGCAAGCTCGAGCGCAACGTCGTGCTCGCAGTCGCCGCAGCCCGCGAGGCCTGGGCCGACGCAGCGGTCGGCGACGTCGATCCCGCGCGCGCCGGGATCCTCGTCGGCTCGGCGATCGGAGGCGTCATGGGCGTGCTCTCGCAGAACGAGGTGCTGCGCGAGCGCGGCCACGAGCGGGTGTCGCCGTGGTTCCTCCCGAACGTGCTCGTCGACTCGGCGAGCGGCCAGATCGCGATCGACCTCGGGCTCCGCGGGCCGAACTACGCACCGGTGTCCGCGTGCGCGACCGGCTCGCACGCGGTCGGCGAAGGCGCCGAGGTCATCCGCCGCGGCGACGCCGACGTGGTCCTCGCCGGCGGGACCGAGGCGTGCATGCACCCCGTGATCCTCGCGGGCTTCTGCGCGATGCGCGGCCTCGTCGCCGAGGAGAAGGATCCGACGCTCGCGTCGCGGCCGTTCGACGCCACGCGCGCCGGGTTCGTCATGGGCGAGGGAGCGTGCGTGCTGCTGCTCGAGGACCTCGAGCGCGCGCAGGCGCGAGGTGCGCGGATCTACGCGGAGGTGCTCGGGTACGGGACCTCGAACGACGCACACCACATGGCGCAGCCCGACCCAGAGTCGGTCGGCGTGGCGGAGATGATGCGCGCGGCCCTCGTGCGATCAGGGGTCGAGCCGACGGCCGTCGGGTACATCAACGCGCACGGGACGTCGACGCCGTACAACGACCGCGCGGAGACGAAGGCGATCAAGGACGTGTTCGGCGAGCACGCCCGGTCGCTCGCGGTCTCGTCGACCAAGTCGGTCATGGGCCACCTGTTCGGGGCGGCCGGCGCGGTCGAGGCGATGATGTGCGTCCGGGCCGTGAGCGACGGCGTGCTGCCCCCGACGATCAACTACCGGACACCCGATCCGGACTGCGACCTCGACTACGTCCCGAACGAGGCGCGGCGCGTCCAGGTCGAGGTGGCTCTGTCGAACGCGATGGGCCTGGGCGGGCACAACGCGTGCGTGCTCGTCGGCCGCGCGGACTGAGCGCCGCAGCGCGCTTGTTGCGCTCTCGGCACGAAGCGTGACCCACTCGTGAGCTTCTGAGGGTTACGCTCGAGGCGGGGAGGAGGTCGGGAGGCCCCTAGGGCCTGGCTCGAGCGGTCACGGCCTCGACGGTCAGCTCCGCGACCGACTCGAGGACGACGTCGGCGAGGGCGACGGCCTCCGCCGCCGGCGGGTAGCGGCGGTTCGGGATCGCGACGACTCGCATTCCGGCCGCGTGGGCGGCGCGGATCCCGTTGCCCGAGTCCTCGACCGCCACGCAGGACGCCGGCTCGAGGTCGAGACCCCGCGCGGCCTCGAGGAACACGTCCGGGGCCGGCTTCCCGCGCGCGACCTCCTCCGACGACACGGTCACCTCGAACAGCGGAGCCAGTCCCGACTCGACGAGCACCGCATCGATGAGCGGCCGGTTCGACGACGACGCGACCGCGAGCCGGAACGCCTCGGCGAGCCTGCGCACGGCGTCCGCGGCACCGTCCACGAGCGGCAGGCTCTCCGCATACCGCGCGAGCATCCGCCGCACGACCTCGGCGTCGATCTCCTGCGGCGACTCCGGAAGCCCGACGACGTCGTGCATGTAGCGCGACCACTCCGTCGAGCTCATCCCCATCATGTCCGCCTGCGCTCGCTCGCTCCAGCGTCCGCCGCGCTCGCGGGCGAGCGTCTCGCGCACCTCGTCCCACACGTGCTCGGAGTCGACGAGCACGCCGTCGAGATCGAACACGACCGCCTCGATCACGCGGAGACGAACTCGTTGCGTGCCCGTACGAGCGCCGGCGCGTCGCTGCCGAGCTCGATGCGCGCCACGTCGCAGACGAAGAACGTGTGCGTTCCCACGTCCACCTCCTGACGGAGCGCGCACTCGAGCCAGCCGAGCGCTCCGACGAGAAGTGGCGCGCCGCTTGCGCCCGCCTCGGTCGCGACGCCGTGCCACATCGCGATCGGGGGCACGCCCAGGGCGAAGTGCTGCGCGAGCCAGTCCTGTCCGGCCGCGAGAAGCGACATGGCTCCGCCGCCCGCCTCGCGCAGGAGCTCGTGCATCGCCGCCTCCTTCGAGATCGCGAAGCCGACGACCGGCGGGTCGAGCGACAGCGACACGAGCGAGCCGAGCGTCAGCCCGAGCCGCTGGCCGCCGGCGTCGACGGTGAGGACGGCCACGCCCGTCGGGTAGCGCCGCAGCAGCTCCCGCAGGTCCTCGGGCGCCGCCACGTTACGGACGGGGCTCGACGGCGCCGCGGTCGATCGCCGCGACGGACGAGCAGCCGGCGAGGCCGAGCGTGAGGTCGAAGTCCGCGCGCAGGTTCCGGATCACCTCGCGGACGCCCTCCTCGCCTCCGGCGGCGAGCCCCCAGACGAACGGCCGCCCGAGACCGACGGCGCGGGCTCCCAGCGCCAGAGCTCGGAACACGTCGGCTCCCGACCGGACACCCGAGTCGAGGAGGACGGGGATCCTGCCCGCGACGGCGTCCACGACTCCCGGCAACGCATCCATGGTCGCGATCGCGCCGTCGACCTGTCGTCCCCCGTGGTTCGACACGAGGACGCCGTCCATGCCGTGCTCGACGGCCGCCGCCGCGTCAGCGGGATGGAGGATGCCCTTCAGCACGATCGGGAGGCGGGTCCGCTCGCGCAGGAACGCGAGGTCGTCCCACGAGAGCGACGGGCGCGAGTACGTCTCGACGAAGCGACGCACGGCTGCGCGCGCCAGCCCGGAGCGGAGGCCCTCGAGGCGGGACGCAGGGAACGAGCCGGCCAGCTGCCACAGCGTCCCGAGCGCCGACAGCGTGATCCGGCCGGTCGGCGGGGAGGCCTGGCGCAGCGTCTCCTGGAGCGCGTCCAGGAAGACCGGGTCGCTCGTGTACTGCGCGATCCCCTTCCCGCGCAGGAACGGCAGGTAGGCGAGATCGAGGTCGCGGATCCGCCAGCCGAGCATGGTCGTGTCCAGCGTGAGCACGATGGCACTGCACCCGCACGCCTCCGCGCGCGCCACGAGGCTCGCGACGAGCTCGTTCGAGGTGCTCCAGTACAGCTGGAACCAGCGCGGCGCGTCGCCCATGGCCCGCGCGCACTCCTCCATCGGTCGCGATGCCTGGTTGGAGAAGATCATGGGGATGCCTTCCGCGGCGGCCGCGCGTGCCACGGCGACGTCGGCATCGCGATGCGCCACCTCGAGCACCCCGATCGGGCAGAGGACGAACGGGCTCGCGAGCGAGGTCCCGAACAGCTCGACCCTCGTGTCGCGCGCCGAGACGTCTCGCAGCATGCGCGGGACGATGCGCACGCGCTCGAACGCGGCCCGGTTCTCGCGCAGCGTCTCCTCCGTCCCCGCGCCCCCGGCGACGTAGGCGTAGCCCTCCGCGCTCATCGCTGCGTGCGCTCGGCGCTCGAGACTCCGAAGTGAAACGGGAACTCGAGGTGACTCGCCACGTATGCCTGCGACGTAGACGTCGAACTGTCGCTCGCGCCCGATGCCCGGTGGCGGAGTCGTCGACGCGCTCATTGCGGGACCCTAACCGGCAGGGGGAGCGTCGACTGCCGCGAATCGACGCGGCATGCCCGCGCTCGAGCCGTACCGCCTTCCCAAGAGAGCGCTCGACAAGGTCGTGGCGGTCTGCCTACTCGTCGTCCTCGCGCCCGTGTACGCCGTCGCGCTCGGCGCGACGGCCGCGGACGCGCTCCTCGTCCGGCGCGACCGCGGGCCGCTGCTCTATCGCGAGCAGCGGATCTCCGCCGGACGGGAGTTCGACCTGCTCAAGTTCCGGGTGCTCACGGCGCGAGGCACTCGAGCGCCTTCGGGTCGAGGACGTGCACGCACGCCTCCTCGAAGCGGACGCGGAGAACCTCACCTGGGCGGGGCGCCGGGTGCTCAAGCCCTGGTACCTCGACGAGCTTCCGCAGCTGGTGAACGTCCTACGCGGCCAGATGAGCCTCGTCGGGCCGCGTCCGTGGCCGGTCTCGATGGTGCGTGACCAGGTCGCTCGGGGCTTCGACTACCGGAACCGCGTGGTCGCCGGCTGGACCGGGCCCGCACAGGTCGAGAAGGGGGTGACCGAGCCGGCGGGTTATGCGGCGCTCGACATCGCGTACGTCGAGAAGTGCCGCAGCTCGAGCTGGAGCGACCTCCTCCGCCTCGATCTGGGAATCCTCCGCCGGACCGTCACGGTCCTCGCTCGTGGCGAGGGCCTGCGTTTCTGAACTAGAGCCTTGATGTGAAATTCACGGCGGGCAGGATGGCGCCCACGACGCGGCCCCGGATCGTCACACTCGCGCACAGACTTCTAGCCTGCACGGTACGCGACCCTGGCGCCCGGCTTGGTCGTGAGCGCCCCCTGCGGCGCGCCAATTTCACATCAAGCCTCTAGCTCAGCCCTGCTTGCGAGCGACCCAGATCTCCTCGGACGGCCACCGCCGAGCCCAGTCGCGCGTCGCGACATGCGTCCGCGCCGGAGCGTCGGAGGCGGGCTGCGTCTCGATCAGCGCCTCGACGACGAAACCGATCTCGCGCAGGAGCTCGAGCCAGCGACCGTGCGTGAGATGGAACTCCACGGCGCCGTCCTCGTCCGGGAACTCGATGCGGTAGCGCGAGAAGTAGTCGCGCACGAGCCGGTCCCCGGGGAGCTCGCTGGTCTCCGGCGTGCAACTCAGGAGGAAGGCGCTGCTGGTGAGGAAGACGAGCCGGCCTCCAGGTCGTAGCACCCGGTGAGCCTCGGGGAGCCACCGCTGCGGGTCGCACCAGAGGCTCGCGCCGTAGTCCGAGATCGCGCAGTCGAAGCTCGCGGGCTCGAAGTGCAGGCGCTCGACGTCGGCGCAGAGCAGCGGGAAGTGGACGTCGAGCTCGCGCTCGAGCAGCGCTGCCGTCTCGAGCTGCGCACGCACGAAGTCGACGCCGACGGGGCGCAGGCCGTGTCGCTGGAGCCACGCCGAGACCGACGCGGTGCCGCAGCCGAGCTCGATGACCTCGGCTCCGCTCGGGAGGTCGTCGACGAGCCGAAGCCGCGACTCGGGCGTGTTCCAGATGCCCCACCGCAGCTCGTCGCTCTCCCAGGCCGTCTCGGGCCTTGGCCGCGGAGCGCTGTGCCCAGAGCTCCCACGCGGCCTTGTTCCGGGCGATGTAGTCGGCAGGCGCAGTGGCGCGGGCCTGCGGCCCGGCGTCCCGCCCGACTTCGCCGATCCTGTCAACGATCGCCGCCATCCCACCCACCTGTGTCCCTCGATTGAGCTACCCCGAAAGTCGGACGGTAGCGGCATCTTCGTTGCCCGTCCAGGCCTGGGCGATCCGTCCGTCGGCGGCGCTAGCGTCCATGACATGGGTGTCTTCAGGGTCGTTCTCGGCGCCATGCGAGGCGCAGGCACGCTCGGGGTCGTCGCAGTCGACCGGATGGGGGCCGATGCGCCGTCGTCCGCGTCCGTGCGGCCGGAGGTCATACGTCGCGTTGCTCCTCAACGAGAGAGCGGCTTCGAGGACTTCTATCCGAGCCAGTCGGAGAGCGCGGCGCTGCTCGACCGCTACCTCGGTCCTGGGCGCACCCTGGACTAGAGCCTTGATGTGAAATTCACGGCGGGCAGGAGGGCGCCCACGACGCGGCGCTCGGATCGTCACGCTCGCGCACCGCACAGGCTTCTAGCCGGCACGGCACGCGACCCTGGCGCCCGGCTTGGTCGTGAGCGCCCCCTGCGGCGCGCCAATTTCACATCAAGCCTCTAGCGGCTAGCGCCGCGTCCCGGTTCCCCGAAGCACGACCGTCGCGCGGCGCTCGTCGGGGTCGTTGCTCGTGAGCGTCAGGGTCCCGCGGAACGTTCGGGGCGCGCCCGGGCCGAACCGGACCCGAACGACGCGCTGCGCCCCGCCCGGCACCGTCAGCGGCTGTTTCGACACTACCGCGAACGGCGGCCTCGACGAGCCTCGCACCGTGAGCACGCCGTTGCCGCGGTTCGTCACGAGAATCGGAAGCACCCGGCGCCCCCCGACGGGCACGCCTCCGAACGCGACTGCGCGGGGAAGCGCGATGTCGGCGACCGATCTCACCGGCGCCGCGAGCCGCAGGGCGACGGCGATGTCGAGCCGCGGCCGTGTGAGGCCGTTGCGCGCGTCCGTCAGCGGCACACCGGTCGACTCGAGCGCGCTCTCGACCGCGTCGGGTGTCAGGGTCGGCGTCTGCTGGAGCAGCAGCGCCGCCGCGCCCGCGGCGTGGGGCGATGCCTGCGAGGTCCCGGCGAAGGTCGACGTGCCGCCGCCGCGGCCGGCCGAGACGATGAGCGCGCCGGGAGCGAGCAGGTCGAGCGCACCTCCGCTGTTCGAGAAGCAGGCGATCTTGTCGACGCTCGTCGCCGGGTCGGAGCAGACGTCCTCGACGACGATGGGGCCGACGTTCCCGTCGTAGACCGCGCCGACGGCGACGACACCCGACAGGCACGCGGGCGCCGCCAATGCGTTCGGAGAGGCCTCGTTGCCGGCGCTCGCGAACAACGTGACACCACGTGCGCGGAGTGCCGAGACCGCCGAGGCGAGCGCGAGCGTGCCGGCGTCCGCGCCGTCGCAGGTCCCCTGGTAGAGCGCGAACGTGCCCAGGCTCATGTTGACGACGCGGACGTCCGGGCGGTTGAGCGCTACCCAGTTCAGGCCCGAGACGATCTGCGAGATCGTGCGGAACTCGTTGTTTCGCCCGAGCACCTTCACCGCGACCACGGACGCGGCGGGCGCCACGCCTATCGGCGCGACCATGCCGCGGCCGGCGACGATCCCAGTGACGTTCGTCCCGTGGCCGTGGTCGTCGGCTGCAGCTCCCCGCGCCCGCCTGCTCGGAGGCGCCGTTGGGGCAGCCGTTCGGGGTCACGTAGCACTGCTCGCCGGTGAGCGACGGTGCGAGATCGGGGTGCGCGCGGTCGATCCCGCTGTCGAGGACCGCGACCGTCACGCCCGTTCCCGTGAACCCCGCCGAGTGCGCGACGTCGCCGCGGACGAGCGGGAGGCTCTCGGCGTCGGCGCCTCGTCCGCCGAGATCGAGGTCGACGCGGAGGACGGCCGGATCGCGCACGAGCGCGGCCAGGCCGTCCGCGGTCACGATCCCGGGAACGGCGGCGACGGCGTCCCAGCGCGCGGTGGGCCGAAACCCGTCCTCGACGCCGACCCTGCGCAGCAGCCGAGCTCGTGCGGCAGGCGAGGAGTCGAGCGCGACGATGACGCGTGCGGAGTCGTCCCGCGCGAGGCGGTCGACCAGCGAGACGCCGGCGACGGAGCGCGCCGCCTGCCCGGGCCGCGCGTCGGCCGCGCCGAGCGCGACGACCGCGACCAGCACCACGACGAGAAAGACGCGCACGAGCACGCGGCGATCCTACGTTGGCCGACCGGACGCGACGCGCGGCTAGGCGCGCGGGCCGACGTCTACCCTCGCGACGTGCCGTCTCCCGGACCACGAATCGGCCCGAGGTCGGCTGCCGTCGTCGTACTCGCCGGCGTCGGCCTGTTCTGGGGGGCGATGCTCGTCGCCGCGGCCGGTAACCCCGGTTACTCCCATCGACGCGACTACGTCAGCACGCTCGCCGCGCACGGAGCCGAGCGCGGCTGGCTCGGAGTGACCGGCGTCGTCGCCGCTGCGGTCGCGATCCTCGCCGCCAGCGCCGTCCTGCGACCGCTCTCGCGCACAGCGGCGATCTCGATCGCCGCTGCGGGCATCGGCTTCCTCGTCGCCGCGTTCACCAGGCTCGAATGTTCGAACGGCGCAGCGGGCTGCGGGCTCGGGGGACGCTTCGCGGTCGCGGGGTCGACCGAGGTCACGCACTGGACCGCGACGACGGTCTCCTCGGTCCTGGTCGTGGCAGGCATGGTCGTCGCGGGCGTCGAGCTCGTGCGGGGCGGGCGCTCGCTCGCGGGAGTGGCCACCTTCGTCGCCGCCGCAACGACGGCCGTGGCGTTCCTGGCGACCGGCGGGCAGTCACCGGGGGTCGCCCAGCGCCTCGGGATCCTCGTCGCCACCGGCTGGCTCGCAGCCGTGGCGATCGCCGCGCTCGTCCATGGGAGACGAGCCTGACCCGTCGAGCCGAGCGGCGGGGGTGGGATTCGAACCCACGAGACGCTTGCACGCCCAGCGGTTTTCAAGACCGCCCCGTTCGACCGCTCCGGCACCCCGCCGGGGCGGATCGTAGCCCGCTCTACGCCCGGCTCTCGGCGCGGCCGAGACGCTCGGGCGCGCCGAAGCCCCAGAGCGGCTCGGGCACCGAGATCGAGCCGCCCTCGTCCTGGAAGTTCTCCATCAGCGCGATCATCGCCCGCGCCGTGACCGCGGTCCCGTTCAGCGTGTGGACTGTCGCGGGGCCGGACTCGGCCCGATACCGGACCTCGAGCCTCCGTGCCTGGAAGTCGGTCGTGTTCGAGGTCGACGTGATCTCGCGCCAGCGCTCCTGGCCCGGGAACCACGCCTCGATGTCGTACTTCTTCGAGGCGGAGGCGCCGAGGTCGCCCGCGGCGACGTTGACGACCCGGTAGGGGATCTGGAGCTCCTGGACGAGGCTCTCCTCGATCTCCAGGAGGGCCTCGTGCTCGTCGCGCGATGCCCCTGGCGTCGTGAAGACGAACATCTCGACCTTGTCGAACTGGTGCACGCGGAACATCCCGCGCGTGTCCTTGCCGGCGGCGCCTGCCTCGCGGCGGAAGCAGGTCGAGAAGCCGGCGTAACGGAGTGGAAGGTCCTCGAGGATCTCGCCCATGTGCAGCGCCGCGAGCGACACCTCCGACGTGCCGACGAGGTACAGCTCGTCGCGCTCGACGGCGTAGATGTTCACCTCGTCGGTCGGGAAGAAGCCGGTGCCGTACATCGCGTCCTCGCGCACGAGCACCGGCGGCAGCACCGGTACGAAGCCCTTCTGGCAGAGCCGGTCGAGCGCGAAGCGGTAGAGCGCGAGCTCGAGCAGGGCGACGTCGCCCATCCGGTACACGAACCGCGCGCCCGAGGTGCGCGCGCCGCGCTCGAGGTCGATCCAGCCGTGCGCTCGCGCGAGGTCGACGTGATCCTGGACGGGGAAGTCGAAGGACGGGATCTCGCCGACGCGGCGGATCTCGACTGCGTCCTCCTCGGCCATGCCGTCCGGCGCCGAGACGTCCGGCGGGTTCGGCACCCGGTCGAGGAGTGCCCGGCGCTCGCCCTCGACCCGGGTCAGCTCGTCCTCGAGCGACTTCAGGTCGATCTTGACCTGCTTCAGCTCCTCGAGCTGCTCCGGGGACGGCTTCCCCTTCAGCTTCGTCTTCGAGCGGAGGGCGTCGACCTGCGGGAGCACCTCGAGCCAGCGCGCGTCGACCGCGAGCAGCTCGTCGAACAGCCGCGCCGCCTCGTCCCCCTTGCGCGCGAGCGCGGAGCGGTACGCGTCTGGCTCGGCGCGGGCGGCCTTGAGATCGATCACGAGGCGAAGTCTAGGAAGTGCGCGCGCTCAGCCGCTCGTCGCCTGCGCGACGTACGCGGAGACGTCCGCGATCTGCTGCTCGCTCAGCGTGGCCGAGAACGACGGCATGCCGCCCTGCCCGTTGGTGACGCGATCGACGACGAGCTCCAGCGACGGCTGCGAGTCGTCGAGATTCGGGCCGACGGTGCCCGACGTGCCGGCGTCGGCGAGCGTGTGGCACGCGGCGCAGTTCGTCACGAAGAGCGGCTTTCCGGCGACGGGGTCGCCCTCGACGCCCGGCTCGGTCTCGGTGGGCGTCGTCTCGGTGGGCTCCGTGTCCGTCGGCTCGGTCTCCGTGGGCTCGGTCTCGGTCGGCTCGGTGTCCGTCTCCGTCTCGGTGGGGATCGTTCCCGTGATCGTCTCCGGAGTCGGCGTCACCTCCTCGTCGCCGCCGCAGCCGGCGACCGCGAATCCGGCGACGAGAGCGAGGATCGAGAGGAGCAGCACGGCGCAACGGCGCATGGTGACGATCCTATACACGCCGCCGCGCCCCGGAGAGGGCCGCCGGAGCGACCCTCTTCGGAGCGCGCGAGGTCACGTCGCGGAGAGTGTCTTGTGCACCCCGCGGAGCTTGAAGGCGAGGAAGAGGTCCGTGATCCCTTTCGAGAGCGCCACGATGCCCGTGTACACGACGAGCAGGATCACCTTCTCGCGGAAGCTGCCCGAGACCCAGAAGGCGAGGCCGACCTCGACCAGCCCGACGACGAGCTGCATCCACCACAGCTCGAACTCGTCCTTGGTCACGAACGCGACCGTGATGTCGAAGATCCCCTTGAAGAGGAAGAAGAACCCGATGATCGAGGCGAGGGCCTTGAAGGCCGACCCGGGCTCGATGAACGCGAAGATTCCCACGAGCACGAAGATCACGCCGAGAATCGCCGTGGACGATCTTCCAGCCGGTGGTCGAGACCGCGATCGCCATGAACTCATCTATCCCCGCGACGATCGCGACGACGCCGAAGAGCACGCCGATCGTCGTCACGCTCGTGATGTCGAAGCGGAAGATGACGAGTGAGAAGACCAGCCACGCGATCCCGGTGAGGAGGAACAGCCACCAGAGACCGCTCGTCTCCTTCGCGACCTCGCGTGGCTCGAACATGTTGTCGACCGTCGTCATCTGACCTCCCAGTCGGGTCGTGGCCTGCGGTTTCTTCCGCCGGGCGGCGATTCCTGCCGTACGATCCACTGCGTGATCGTCGAGCGGAGCATGCACCGGTCGTGGCTCTCGAACGCCTATCTCCTGGCCGACGAGAGCGGCGGGACGGCGGTGTTCGTCGACAGCGGCGCGCCGCTCGAGCCGCTGGTCGAGGCCGTCGCGCGTGAGGGCCTGACGCCGACGCACCTGCTCGTGACGCACGGCCACGCCGACCACGTGGCCGGCAACGAGCGAGCTCGTCGAGCGCTACGGACTCGAAGTGACGACCGGCGCCGTCGAGACGGGCGGCCTCAGAGTCGAGGTCGTGGCGACCCCCGGGCACTCGGACGACGGCGTGTCGTTCGTCGTCGGCGGGCTCTGCTTCACGGGCGACACGCTCTTCCGCGACGCCGTCGGCGGTGGGATCGCCGACCAGGTCCGCGCCTCGGTGATGGACGTGCTCATGCAGCTGCCGCCCGACACGCGCCTCCTCCCCGGCCACACTGAGGAGACGACCGTCGGGCGTGAGTGGGACCGCAACCCGTTCGTCAGGTACTGGCGCGGCGAGGACGGCGAGGACGGCCGGGCGTGCAGCGTCAACAGCGAGGACGCGACGGTGGTCGTCTGGTCGCCGGACTACGACGGCAAGGGCAAGGCGCTCGTCCGCTTCGCGGGCGGCGACGAGGCCATCGTCGGCGCGTCGCGCATCCAGGGCCTCTAGCGCTCCTGATACCCCGATGGGGTATGCTGGTGACTGTCACCCGCAGGGTGACGGTCACCCGCTCTTGTCCCGGGAAGGAGAAGCGTGCCCGAGTCGCTCACGTACAGCGTCCCCGCGATCCACTGCGCGCACTGCGCGATGTCGATCCGCGAAGAGGTGTCGGAGGTCGAAGGCGTCGACGAGGTCGACGTCGATCTCGACGCGAAGCTCGTCGTCGTCCGCGGCCGGAGGCTGGACGACTCGGCGCTCCGCGAGGCGATCGCGGAGGCCGGGTACGAAGCGGCGTGACCGCGACGACGATCCCCGCCTCCGAGAGCGAGTCGCGCGTCGACCTCGCGCTCGATGGCATGACGTGCGCCGCGTGCGCCAACCGCATCGAGCGCAGGCTGAACAAGCTCGACGGCGTCGAGGCGTCCGTCAACTACGCGACCGAGCAGGCTGCCGTGCGCTTCGACGCCGGATCGCGTCGGAGTCGACGATCTCATCGGGGCGGTCGAGTCCGCGGGCTACGGCGCCAGCCTTACCGCCGACGAGAGTGCCGCCGAGGAGCGCGCGCGCTCGCTCAGGATGCGGCTCGGCGTCGCGGCCGCGCTCACGATCCCGCTGGCAGCTCTGGCGATGATCCCGCCGCTCCAGTTCGACGGCTGGGAGTGGCTCGCGCTCGCGCTCGCGACCCCGGTCGTGCTCTGGGCCGGCTCGGCGTTCCACCGCGCCGCGCTCGCTCAACGCCCGCCACGGCAGCGCGACGATGGACACGCTGATCTCGATCGGCACGCTCGCGGCGTGGGGCTGGTCGGTCGTCGCGCTCGTCCTCCTCGACGACCCGCATGCGGCGCACGGCGGCGAGGAGGCGCACACGTACTTCGAGGTCGCCGCCGTCATCACGACGCTTGATCCTGCTCGGCCGCTACCTCGAGGCCCGCGCGCGGCGCCGGTCGGGCGCCGCGATCCGCGCGCTGCTCGAGCTCGGCGCGAAGGAGGCGCTGGCTGCTCCGCGACGGCGTCGAGGTGCTCGTCCCGGTCGAGGAGCTCGCGCGTCGGCGACCTCGTTCGTCGTGCGGCCGGGAGAGAAGATCGCCGACCGACGGCGTCGTCGTCGACGGGCGACTCCGCGGTCGACCAGTCGATGCTGACCGGCGAGCCGGTCCCCGTCGAGGTCGAGCCCGGCAGCGACGTCGCCGGCGCCACGATCAACACGTACGGGCGGCTGCGTCGTGCGCGCGACACGCGTCGGCGCAGAGACGGCGCTCGCGCAGATCGCGCGTCTCGTGGCCGAGGCGCAGTCCGGGCAAGGCGCCGATCCAGCGGCTCGTCGACCGCGTGTCGGCCGTCTTCGTGCCCGGTCGTGATCGTGATCGCGCTCTGCGACGCTCGCCGGCTGGCTGCTCGTGACCGGCGACGCGACCGACGCGTTCACGGCGGCGGTCGCCGTGCTGATCATCGCCTGCCCGTGCGCGCTCGGCCTCGCGACGCCGACCGCGCTCATGGTCGGCACCGGGCGCGGCGCGCAGCTCGGGATCCTGATCAAGGGGCCGGAGGTGCTCGAGCAGCACGCGGCGGATCACGACGATCGTGCTCGACAAGACCGGCACCGTCACCGAGGGGCGCATGTCGAGCTGGTCGGAGGTGAGTGGCTGACGGCGCGAGCGCGGGCAGAGGTGCTCCGCCTGGCCGGCGCCGTCGAGGCCGCGTCGCGAGCATCCGATCGCGCAGGCGATCGCGCCGACGCGCGGGAGACGAGCTCGGCGAGCTGCCGGCGGTCGAGCGACTTCCGCAACCGTCCCGGTCTCGGCGTGGAGGCAACGGTCGAGGGCAACGTCGTCGAGCGGCCGCCGCGTCGCTGGTCGGCCGAGGGCTCGAGCTGGGCCTGCGCTCCAGGTGCACGGTCGACGCTGGGACGGCGCAGCCGCCGCGCCGACGCTGGACGGTGCCGCGACCGGGTGTCGTCAAGCCGACACCCTGAAGCGCGCCAGGCCGAGGCGGTCGCGCGCTCGAGGCGCTCGGTCTCGACGCCGGTCCTGCTCACGGGCGACAACGCGCGAGGCGGCCGCGCGCGATCGCGGCCGAGGCCGGGATCGAGCGCGTGCTCGCCGAGGTGCTACCCCGAGCGACAAGGTCGCGGAGGTGCGAGCGCCTCCAGGACGAAGGCGAGGTCGTCGCGATGGTCGGCGACGGCGTCAACGACGCGCCGGCACTCGCGCAGGCCGATCTCGGCCTCGCGATCGGCACCGGCACCGACGTCGCGATCGAGGCGTCGGACCTCACGCTCGTCTCCGGCGACCTGCGCGCGGCGGTCGACGCGATCTCGCTCTCCCGCCGCACGCTGCGCACGATCAAGGGCAATCTCTTCTGGGCGTTCGCCTACAACGTCGCGGCGATCCCGCTCGCGGTCGCCGGGCTGCTGAACCCGATCGTCGCCGCGGCCGCGATGGCGTTCTCGAGCGTCTTCGTCGTCACGAACCGCCTGCGCCTGCGGCGGTTCCGTTCCAGCCGAGAGGAGGCCGCAGCATGAGCGAGGCAGTGCACACGCACGGCTACGTCGCGGACAAGGACGGCGCTCGTCAAGCGCCTGCACCGGATCGAAGGCCAGGTGCGCGGGATCGAGAAGATGGTCGAGGACGACCGCTACTGCATCGACGTCCTCACGCAGATCGCCGCGGTCACGACCGCGCTCGAGAGCGTCGCGTTCCGGATCCTCGACGATCACGTGACGCACTGCGTCGCGAGCGCGCTCGCGTCCGGCGACCCCGCGCAGGCCGAGGAGAAGAGCAAGGAGCTCCTCGAGGCCGTGCACCGCTTCAGCCGCGCTCGCTGAAGGCTAGCGCTCGGTCGCGAGCCGGAGGCCGAAGCCGAGGAGAACGACGCCGGTGAGCGCGTCCAGCCCACGGCGGACCGGGCCGACGAGGTAGCGCCGCACGCTGTCGACGGCGATCGCGTACAGCGAGAGCCAGGCGAGCGTGAGCGAGCAGAACAGGAGCCCGAGCGCGAGGAGCCAGGCGAACGACGTGTCGCCTCCCGGCGCGAACTGCGGCAGGAGGCTCGCGAAGAAGACCGCCATCTTCGGGTTCCCGAGGTTGCTCAGCGCTCCCTGCCGACGCGCCTTCCGCGGAGCGAGCCCCGTCGCCCGCGCGGCGCTCTCGTGGCCGTGCCCGCCGCGGGCCGCGGCGACGAGGGAGTGGACGCCGAGGTAGACGAGGTACGCAGCGCCGGCGAGCTTGAGCGCGCGGAAGGCCGGCTCGGACGCGCTGAGCAGCGCGACCACGCCGGCGCTCGCGGCCAGCGTCCACACCGTCTGGCCGAGCGAGGCCCCGGCCGCCGTGGCGAGGCCGCTCCGCCGCCCGCCCGCGAGGGTGTTCCGGATCGTGAGCGCGGTGTCCTGCCCCGGCGTGCAGATGACGACCGCGGAGACCGCGACGAACGCGAGCAGGGTGCCGAGCACGGAGGAAGTATCGCGCGACCCGGCGCGTTGGACGTCTCACGGTGGCACGTCCTCCTGCGTTGACCCAACCGATGCGCGCGCATCTGATCCTCATCGCCGTGGTCGCGGTCTGGGCGGGATCCTTCTCCGTCATCAAGGCGCTGCTCGACGACGGCGTCGAGGCGCTCGACATCGCGATCCTCAGGTACGCGATCGCGGTCCCGGGCTTCGCGTTCATCCTCTGGCGCGCCCGCGGGCTTCCCGGGCTCACGCGCGGTGACGCAACCCGGATTCTCGTCGCCGGCCTGCTCGTGGTCGTGGGCTACCACGCCTTCCTCAACCTCGGCACGGCGCACACGACCTCCGGCGTCGCGGCGCTCGTCGTCGCTCTCGCGCCGGCGATGACGTTCGTGCTCGCATTCGCGCTCGGCGGCGAGAGCATGCGCCCGCTGCGTGCTGCGGGCCTCGCGGTCGCGTTCCTCGGGGTTGCTCTCGTGGTCGCCCTCGGTACCGGGCAGGAGCTCGCGCTCGAGAGCGCCAAGGGCCCGCTGATCGTGCTCGGGGCCCCGCTCGCGTTCGCGCTCTACAACATCCTCCTGAGGCCGCTGCTCGGCCGCTACGACCTGCTCGCGCTCACCGCGGCGACGAGCCTCGTCGGGTCCGTCGGCCTGTTGCCGTTCGTCGGATCGTCCACCGCCGACGCGGTCACGGGCGCCACCGCGAGCGAGGCCGCGCTGCTGCTCTACCTCGGCGTCCTCGCGACGCTCCTCGGATACATCGGCTGGAACGTCGGCCTCCGCAGCCTCGGGCCGGTGCGCGCCGTCTCGTACACGTATGCGAACTCGCCGCTCGCGTTGCTGATCGCGGCCGTCGCGCTCGACGAGCCCGTGACGACCTGGCTCGTCGTCGGCGCAGCGCTCGTCGTGACGGGGGTCGCGCTCGTCCAGCGCGGCGGCGCGTCTCGAGCGCCGGTCGAGCCGGACGCGAGAATGCCCGCGTGGCCCCGGCGCGAGAGCGCACCCTCACGCAGCGCGAGCTGAATCGCGCGCTGCTCGCGCGTCAGCTGCTCCTCGAGCGCGCACGGCTTCCGCTTCCTCGCGCGCTCGAGCGGCTCGGCGGGATCCAGAACCAGTACGCGCCCAACGGCTACATCCGGCTCTGGTCGTGCGTCGAGGGCTTCCGCCGCGACGACCTCACACGGGCCCTCGAGCGGCGCTCGGTGGTGCAGGCGACGCTGCTGCGCGGCACGATCCACCTCGTCTCCAGGCGCGACTACTGGGCGTTCGCGGTCGCGATCCGGCGGGCGCAGCGCGACTGGGTGCTCCGCGTGCACAGGCCGGCTCCCGACGAGCGGACGCTCGAGGCGACGGCGAACGACCTCGGGCGCATGCTCGCCGACGGGCCGCGTCGCCACGAAGAGCTCGCGGAGGTCGCCGGACGCGGCTGGGGGATGGCCGGGCCGTGGCTCGACCTCGTCCGCGTGCCGCCGTCCGGGACGTGGGAGCAGCGTCGCGCGAGCCTGTACCAGACCGCGAAGAGCTGGATCGGCCCGGAGGACGCCGATCCGGACGCCGCACTCGACCTCCTCGTGCGCCGCTATCTCGCCGCCTACGGGCCCGCGTCGCGCGCCGACCTCGCGAGTTGGGCCGGAATGCGGCCACGCGACCTCGCCCCGGCGCTCGACCGCGGCTTGCTGCGGCGGTTCCGCGACGAGGAAGGCGGCGAGCTGCTCGATGTCCCGCGTGCCCTGCTGCCGGCCCCGGACACGCCCGCGCCGGTCCGCTTTCTGCCCACCTGGGATGCGGTGCTGCTCGTCCATGCGCGACGCACCCAGGTGCTGCCGGAGCGCTTCCGTCCGCGCATCTTCGCGACGAAGACGCCCAACTCGTTCCCCACGTTCCTCGTCGACGGGGCGGTCGCCGGCACCTGGAAACACGTGCCGGGCGGGATCGAGGTGGAGCCGTTCGAGCGGCTCGACCCGGCGGTCGGACGCGAGCTGCGCGAGGAGGCGGACAGGCTCGCCGCGCTCTACGAGCCTGACGGCTAGCTCTCGCCGAACCGGCGGAGCTCGTCCCCGACGAGCTCCGCCCACCGCTCCGCACGTGGCAGGCGCACGAGCCGTCCCGACGGAGAGCGCAGCGCGACGCCGTGGACGCCGCCCGAGATGAGCTCGTAGCGGCCGTCGACGCCGAGCGCCCGCGCGCGTTCGAAGCCCTGCCGGGAGCTCTTCGGCGAGACGCCGGGGATCCCGGGCAGCCAGCGGTCGAGCGCACCGTGCAGCACCGTCAGCCGCTTGCCGCGCAGCGGCTCGACGTCGAGCGGCGGCGGGATCCAGGGCGCGAGCCCGAGGACGCCGACGACCGAGGTCTCGTCCGCAGCCGAGATCGCCACGGCGCCGCCCATCGAGAACCCGAGGAGGAGCGTGCGAGGTGTCGCGACCTCGGCGATCGCGGCGCGCGCGTCCTCGACGCAGAGGTCGAGCCGGTTCCACGACCGCACGCGATACCGCACCTCCGCGAAGGCGAGCGCGGGATGCTCGGGCGCCAGTCGGCGCACGAGCCACTCGACCGTGGCGCTCCACGTGCCCTCGACTTCGCGTGCTCGCCCGCCGTTCACGCACACGACGGCGGCGTCGCGGACGACGCCGGTCACGCGCAGCTCGGCGCCCGAGGTCAGCAGGGTCACGCGCCCGTTGCCGTGGCGCGGTCGAGCACGCCGCGTAGCCAGCGCTGGAGCTCCGCGAGGAACGAAGGGTCGATCGAATGCCCGAGCTGCGGCGACTCGTGCTGGAGGACGTCAGCGCCCGCGTCTTCCAGCGTCCGCCGGGCGCGCCGGCCCCACTCCGCCGAGATGACCGGGTCGAGCGCGCCATGGCCGATCGCGACAGGAGGCAGCGGGGGCTCGAGATCGAGCGCGAAGCCGGGGACGGTGGGCACGAACCCGCTCAGCGCGACGAGCGCGGCGGGACGTGGCCGGCCCGTCCCCGAGCCCCAGGGCGTACGTCATCACCGCGCCCTGGGAGAACCCGCCGAGGACGACGTGCTCGAAGCCGAAGCCGCTGTCTGCCGCCAGCTCGTCGAGCCACGAGCTCGCGAGCGCGTACGTGGTCGAGAACGTGGCCGGGTCCGGGTACCCGATCTCGCGCACGGCGTACCAGTGGGCGCCACCGGGCGGGAGCGCGAGCGGCCCGCGCGGGGTGACGCCCACGAGCCGTCGCTCCGGGTCGAGCGCATCGAGTAGGGGATGGAGATCGCGCTCGTCCGCGCCGCGGCCGTGGAAGAGCACGAGCATGCCCTCCGGCTCGCCCGCGGCCGGGCGAACGAGGTGCGCGAGCGCTCCGGCCATCCGCCGGACGGTACCTGCGTCTAACGCATTCGCGAGACGAGCGTCGCGAGCTCGCTCTGCTCCCAGCCGTTGATGAAGTCGGCGTGGGCGGCGAACTTCCCCGACGAGACCTGTGCGCCCGCCGGGAGCGGCGGGTAGAGCAGGATGATCGTGATCGTGGGCAGCGACGACGGGGTGTGACACGCGGCAGCGCCCGCTGCTCGCGTACACGACGTGCCGCTTGTGGTCGGCGCTGTCGAGCGACTTCCCGTCCCAGCAGTTGGGGAAGTTGACCTGGAGCTGGGTGAGCTCGTCCTCGTCGCAGCGCGGGACGACGAAGAAGCGCGGTCGTCCGCCGACTGCGCCGCAGCTCCAGGCGACCGTTCCTTTCGGCTGCCTGAGCTTCGCGTCGGCGTTGCCGGCAACCATCCGCAACCCCGGCGGGGGCGCGGTCGGGGACTCGATCGTGCGTTGCGTGTAGTAGACGATGCCCGCGAGCGGCTGCACCGGGTCGGTGCCGAGGTAGAGCGTGGGCACCCAGTACGCGGACGCATCGGCGTCGGACTCGCACGTCGTGGGGCCGTCGAGGAGCGACGCGGTCGTCGTGCCGGCATCGACGCGGCGGTTCCCGATGTACGTGTGGTTGTGCGACTTGCCCGCCTGGCCGGGGAAGACGATCGGGTCGTCGTTGTTGCGGTGGCTGAAGCCGCACGCCATGGCGAAGTAGGGGCCGCCCGGGAACAGCTTGGCGACCGCACGCTCGGGGCCTGCCGGTGCCGAGAAGCCCGGCGCAGCGAGCAGCGCCACGGCGACGACTGCGACGATGCTCAGCGCGAAGACGACATGGCCGCGGCGTCGCGCACGGCCGGGTCCAGCTGGCGAGGAGGGGGAGCCATCCTGCGGCATCCCCGCGGACGACCGGTGTGGGCTCACCGCCCGCTCACCTCTGGCGAGGAGACTACACCCGGGTCAGGCGAGCCGCCCGAGCGCCACCCCGAAGAGGGCGTGGCGCCAGGTCGCCTGCGCGAACGCCCGCGGGCTGTTGAGGAGCGGCGGAACACCGGGCTCACCGCGGGCCGGGTGGAGCCGATCGACGAGCACGCTGAGCGGATACACCGCGACGTGCTCGAGCAGTGCCATGCCGACCGCCAGCCGCCGCTGGTCGATGTTGCTGCGACGGCGGGCTTCGTGGAACGCGATCCCGAACAGGGCGCCGTTGACAATGTGGAGCGTCCAGCCCGACGCGGCGCCATTGCGACCCGCGCGTGACGCCCTTGCCGAGGATCGCGACGTCCGAGTAGTCGTAGCCGAAGACGCGCTGGTCGAGCGGCTCCTGCGCCGCCCAGATCGCCGCCGCCGCGGCACCTGCGAGCGCGGAGCGCGCCCGCTCTACCACTTCGAGCGACGACCGCGCCGGCTCGTGTACACGAGCTTCGGGCGCGCGGTGCGGAGCCCCGCCTCCTCGAACTGCTCCCGGTGGCCGAGGCGGTTCGCGACGCGGCTCGTCTCGTCCTGCTGATCCGGGAGGACGAACGTGATCGCGGTCCCGCTGCGTCCCGCTCGGCCGGTGCGGCCGGTGCGGTGGACGTAGCCCTTGTCCTCGTCCGGCGGGTCGTAGTTCACGACGTGGGCCACGTCGTCGATGTCCAGGCCGCGTGCGGCGACGTCGGTCGCGACGAGCACCGTCACCTTGCCGGTCTCGAACAGCCGCAGCGCCCGCTGGCGCGCTCCCTGGGTCATGTCGCCGTGCATCGCGACCGCGTCGACCTGCTGCCGCGCGAGCTTCCGGGCGAGCTGGTCGGCGCCGCGCTTCGTCCGCACGAAGACGAGCGTGAGCCCGTCGTTCGCGCGCAGGTGCTCGACCAGGGTGTCGAGCTTGTTCTCGGGGCGCACCGCGACGAAGCGGTGGAAGATCTCGCCGGTCGCGCGCGCGTGGGGGAGGCGGCCCTCGAAGCGGGACGGGCTCGACGTGTACGCACGCGCGAGCTCGCCGACCTCGCCGTCGAGCGTCGCGGAGAAGAACATCGTCTGCCGGTTGCTCGGGAGGCGGCGCACGATGCGGTCGACCTGCGGCTTGAAGCCCATGTCGAGCATGCGGTCGGCTTCGTCGAGGACGAGGATGCGGATCGCCGAGAGGTCGAGGAGCCTGCGCTGGGCGAGGTCCTCGAGCCGGCCGGGAGTGGCGACGACGACGTGCGCGTTTCGCGCCTTCTCGGCGCCCTTGCCGAGCGGCGTCCCGCCGTAGACCGCGGCGACCTTGAGGCCGTTGCCGCTGCCGACCGCGACGAGCTCGTCGGCGACCTGCTGCGCCAGCTCGCGCGTGGGGACGAGGACGAGGGCGGTCGGGCGCTTGTCGCGCTGCGTCGTGCGCTCCACGATCGGGATCGCGAACGCGAGCGTCTTGCCCGAGCCGGTCGGCGACTTCGCGAGGATGTCGAGCCCGGCGATGGCGTCCGGGAGGACGAGCCGCTGGATCTCGAACGGCTCGTGGATCGAGCGCTTCGCGAGCGTGCCGGCGATGTGCTCGGACACGCCGAGATCGCCGAAGCGGATTTGGTGCTGTGACACTGGTTACTCCTTCTACTGGTGTCGAGACTTGCCTACCTCGAACACCCGAAGGAGGAACGAGAAGCTCATCTCACGGGCTGACGGGATTGCCAGCCGTGCGGACACCGTAGCAGCCGCACCCGCCGTTCAGGCGACTCCGAGCACGAAGGTCGGGTTACGGCCGCGAAGCAGACCCTTTCCAGGGACTTCTCGCGCGGCCGGAATCCGCGCTGGCGGAACGCCGCGGGCTGAAGCGTTGCGGCCGCGAAGCGGCGCCTTCAGGCGCTAGCGGACGCGCAGAGCTGGCCGAACGCGTTGCGGCCGCGAAGCGGACGCCTTCAGGGATTCTCGCGCGGCCGGAATCCGCGCTAGCGGAACGCGCAGAGCTATGGCCGAACGCGTCGCGGCCGCGAAGCGGACGCCTTCAGGGATTCTCGCGCGGCCGGAATCCGCGCTAGCGGATTCCGGCCTTGCGCCAAGGCATCAGCGCGGTTGCGCCACGATCCGGATGTACGGCTTGGGCTCCTCCCAGCCGTCCGGCCAGATCTCCTTCGCCTCGTCGTTCGAGACCGACCCGGCGATGATGACGTCCTCGCCCTGTCTCCAGTTGACGGGCGTCGCGACCTTGTGCTTCGCCGTGAGCTGGAGCGAGTCGATGACCCGCAGCACCTCGTCGAAGTTGCGCCCGGTGGTCATCGGGTAGACGAGGACGAGCTTGATCTTCTTGTCCGGACCGATGACGAACACGTTGCGGACCGTCTGGTTGTCGGCCGGAGTGCGCTCGAGCGCGTCGCCGTCGACCTCGGCTCCGAGCATCCCGTACTGCTTGGACACCTCGAAGTCGGCGTCGCCGATGATCGGGTAGTTGGGCGCCTCACCCTGCGTCTCCTGGATGTCGGACGCCCATCCCTCGTGCCGCTCGACGGGGTCGACCGAGAGCCCGATCACCTTGACGTTGCGCCGGTCGAACTCGGGCTTGATCTTCGCCATGTACCCGAGCTCGGTCGTGCAGACGGGGGTGAAGTCCTTCGGGTGCGAGAAGAGCACCGCCCACGAGTCGCCCATCCAGTCGTGGAAGCGGATCGGGCCCTCCGTGGTCTGCGCCTCGAAGTCGGGGGCGGTGTCGCCTAGCTGCAATGCCATTCCAACCTCCCTGTGCGTTCGTGTGCCGCGCGCGGAGGTCGGCGCCCCCGGAGCGCGTTGCTCTCTAGACGAGTCACAACGTCGGAGTCTTCCATCGTCATCCCCCGGCGGTTCGGCCGAGCGAGCGCGTTACTCCTCCACCCGTGCCGACACGGGTGCAACGGCCGTCCCTCTGGCCTAGTACAGCGAGCAGGACGGGGTCACCAGGATCGCGACGGAGACGGGGGCGGGCCAGTGGGCTCGTCGCTCGCGTTCGCCGGCGCGATCGTCGGCCTCGAGGTCGACGTCTACATGGTCAAGGTCTCGTACGACCAGATCGCCACCTGATTTCCGACGGTTCACCGGAACGCCGCGCGCGGGTCGTCTAGGGTGCCGGTGCGAGCGACCTGAAAGGGGAGAGGTATATGCGCAAGCACGCTCGGCTGGCGATTCTCGTAGCAATGCTCGGAATCCTGGCCCTGGCACTCACATCGGGTGCCGCCAGCAACAACCCCGTCATCGAGGACGGGTCCGAGCTCGAGGTGCAGATCCTCGCGCTCAACGACTTCCACGGGAACATTCAGCCTCCGGCCGGCTCGAGCGGTCGCGTGGGAACGACGGATGCGGGCGGGGCGGAGTACCTCGCTACGCACATCCAGGCGCTCAAGGGGACGAACAGGCACTCGATCGTCGTCTCGGCCGGCGACCTCATCGGCGCGAGCCCCCTGCTCTCGGCGCTGTTCCACGACGAGCCCACGATCGAGGCGATGAACCTGATCGGCCTCGACCTGAACGCTGTCGGAAACCACGAGTTCGACGAAGGGACCGAGGAGCTCCTCCGCATGCAGCGCGGCGGCTGCCATCCGGTCGACGGCTGCCAGGACGAGGATGACTTCGCGGGCGCGGACTTCAAGTTCCTCGCCGCAAACGTCGTCAACTCGAGGGGTAGGACGCTCTTCGACCCGTACCGGATCGCGAAGTTCGACGGCGCAAAGGTCGCATTCATCGGCATGACGCTCGAGGGAACGCCGAACATCGTGAGCCCGTCCGGTGTCGCGGGCTACTCGTTCCTCGACGAGGCCGACACGGCGAACGCGCTCATCGCGAAGATCAAGAAGCAGACCGACGCGATCGTCGTCCTCATCCACGAGGGCGGCAGCCCGACGGCGCTCAACATCAACGGCTGCAGCGGGGTGAGCGGCGCGATCGTCGACATCGTGAACAGGCTCGACAGCGAGGTCGACCTCGTCGTCTCCGGTCACACCCACCAGCCCTATGTGTGCGAGTTCAACGGGATGCCCGTGACGAGCGCGTTCTCGTTCGGCCGTCTCGTGACGGACATCGACATGCGCGTGGATCGCGACACGCAGGAAGTGACGTCGATCGTCATCAACAACCGCATCGTCACGCGTGACGTCGCGAAGTCGCAGGCCATCACCGACCTGATCACGAAGTACCAGGGTTTCGCGGCCCCGATCGCGAACCGGGTGATCGGCCACATCACGGCCGACATCACGCGCGTCAACGACGACTCGCTCGAGCAGTCGATGGGCAACGTCATCGCCGATGCGCAACTCGACGCGACGGACGACCCCGGCTTCGGTGACGCGGTCGCATCGTTCATGAACCCAGGGGGCGTCCGTGCGGACCTGCTCTACGCGAGCAGCCCGGTGGGCGAGGGCGACGGCGTCGTCACGTACGGTGAACTCTTCACCGTCCAGCCGTTCGGGAACTCGCTCGTGACCATGACCCTCACGGGAGCGCAGATCGAGCGGATGCTGGAGGAGCAGTTCTGCGGGCTAAACTCGCCGGCGAACGGCTTCTTCTTCAAGGTGCTCCTCCCGTCGGCCGGCTTCCACTACACGTGGGACCAGTCCGCCGCGGGTGCCACCAACTGCGACCTCGCCGACGCGATCGACCCGGCAGGGGTGACGATCAGCGGGGTTCCGCTCAACCTCGGAGCGAGCTACCGCGTGACCGTGAACAGCTTCCTCGCGGACGGCGGCGACGGCTTCGCCGCCCTCAAGGGAGGAACGAACCGCCTGGGCGGCGCGGTCGACACCGACGCGTTCGAGGCGTACCTGGACGCGGCCGAGCCGACCGGCATCTCGCCGGCTCCGCGCGACCGCATCGACGTCCAGCCCTAGAACAAGACCGACCGGGTGGCCGGCGGCTCCTCGCGAGCCGCCGGCCACCTCGTTTCATGACGGTTCTCAACTCGGCGTCTTCCATCCTCATCTCCGGCGGTTCGACCGAGCGAGCGCGTTACTCCTCCGCCCGTGCCGACACGGTGTATCTCGTGAAGAGCGGTTACGAAACGAGCCTTGTGTGATCGGTTGATTGCCCAGGCGTTGCGCACGGGTTGTGCGTGATGCGCTCAGCGCCCCCCATGTCTAGCCTCGGATTCGGAACCCGCCGCAGGAGCGGGACGAACTGCGTAGAAGGGAGCTTCTTGGAGGTTTCGCACGCCGCTGTTGGCGTTTCCGACGACCGCGTTCGCGAACGGGTGAGCTGGGTCTCGGCGCTCGCGCGGGTGAACTGGGTCCTGGTAGTCGCTCTACTGAGCTGTCTGGCATTCTGGGGCGCCGTCGCTTACGGCTTCCTCGCCGCCGCCTCGTAAGAGGATTCAGCCCGCCCGTCTCGAGCTCGCGCTTCCCGATCCGCAGCTCGATCGCGAACGCCGGATTCGTGTGCGCTCAGCTGGGAACCCCACCGCTCTCTTATGCGGTCCTTGCCGGCCGGCTCGGTTGAGCCATGGAGCTAGGCGGGCTCGAACCGCCGACCTCCTGGGTGCGATCCAGGCGCTCTCCCAACTGAGCTATAGCCCCGGGAGCGCGGATTGTAGCGACGTCCGGCGACGGGCTATGGCTGGCCGAGCGGCGAGAGCGGAGACGCCGGCGAGGACTGCGGGCGGACGCAGATGGTCGTCGCGTCCTCGTTGCGCGGAACGAGACGGGGTTTGTCCTGTGCGTGCGGGATCGCGGCTCCGCCGACGAGGATGCCGAGGACGAGGAGCCACAGGGCGGCCGTGAGCCGCGCCCAGAACGGGTACGAGGGCCGGCGCTCGACCGCGGGAGGCGCGGTGGGCTCGAGGACCACGACCGGCGCCGGCGGCCTCCGCCGGGGTGTCAGGTCGGGCTCGGGGAGCGCGGCACGCGCCCTCGCCGCGAGCTCGGGATCGACGAGCGCCAGCTCGGGGCTGATGACCTCGGGCACGAGGAGACATTCTGACTGAAGTGGGCGCTCCCTCCGCGAGGGACCCGTCGGACGGTCACGAATGCGTGCGGGCCTGTCCACAGCATCGCTCAACCATGCGGGATCCCGGCGCACTGGCCGCTCGGGACGACTGGTGCCGGCGCTCCTGCCCGGGCTACGACGGCGTCGTCAGCAACCAAGGGAGGAAGCGTGCGCACACGCACGATCGGTATCGGGCTCGCCGCGCTTGCGGCGCTCGTCGGCACGACGACGCTCGCAGCGGGAGCCTCGAGCTCGGGGAGCCAGAGCGGCATCATCGTCGCCTGCAAGAAGTCCGGCGGGCTGCTCCGGATGGTGCCCGATGCGTCGAAGTGCCGTCGCGGCGAGCAGGCCGTGACCTGGAACGTGCAGGGGCCACGCGGCCCGGCCGGGCCGCAGGGAGCGGCCGGTGCCCAGGGGCCGCAGGGCCCACAAGGGTTGCAGGGCCCACAGGGGTTGCAGGGAGCGGCGGGAGCGCAAGGCGCTTCCGGTGAGGATGGAGCCCAAGGGCCGGCGGGCCCCGCGGGTCCGGCTGGACCGGCTGGGCCTCCCGGCCCGGCGGGTAGCGGCCTCAGCTCGCTCGCCTCGCTCGAGGGCCTTGCCTGCTCGAGGTCGGACGGCGCCGCTGGCACGGTCGACCTCGTCACGACCGCGGCCAACGTCGTCGAGATCCACTGCGCCGGGGGAGCACCGCCGCCTCCGCCGCCTCCGACGGGCGGCCTCGTCATCAACGAGATCGACTACGACCAGGTGGGAACGGACACGGGCGGCTTCGTCGAGATCGCCAACACCGGCAGCTCGGCGGCGACGCTCGACGGGATCTCGCTCGTGCTCGTGAACGGCGGCGACAGCGCGGAGTACGACCGCATCGACCTCACCGGCTCGCTCGCTGCGGGCGGCTACCTCTCGATCGAGGTCGAGGCCCAGAACGGCGCGCCCGACGGCGTCGCGCTGATCGCGACCGCGAGCGGCGCGCTGCTCGATGCCCTGTCGTACGAAGGCGAGATCACGGCGGCCACGATCGACGGGCAGACATACGACCTCGTCGAGGGCACCGCGCTCGCCGCGGCGGTCGCCGACTCGAACACCACGGACGGGTCGCTCTCGCGGCTCCCCGACAAGCAGGACACGAACGACGCGGCCTCCGACTGGGCCTTCACGGCCACGAAGACGCCCGGCGCGGCGAACGTCGCCTCGCCGTAGAGACGAACCGATCGCTCCCGCGTCCGACTGAAGCTCGGGCGCGGGAGCGCTACCCGCGACGCCGTCCCCGCGCCCGCTCGCGCCGGGCAAGCTTCTCGTCGAGCTCCACGAGCTCGCGCTGGAGCTCGCAGTAGCTTCGCCAGCGCTCGGGGTCGAGGCTGCCCGCCGAGAGCGCTGCCTGCACCGCGCAGCCGGGCTCGCTCCCGTGGCGACAGTCCGTGAACCGGCAGCCAGCGGCCAGCTCGACGATGTCGGCGAACGCGTCCTCGAGACCCTGGTCGGCGACCCACAGGTGGACCTCGCGCATGCCCGGGTTGTCCACGAGCAGCCCGCCGCCGGGGAGCAGGACGAGCTGCCTGTGCGACGTCGTGTGGCGCCCGGCGCCGTCGGCGCCGACGGCTCGAGTCGCGAGGAGCTCCTCACCCGTGAGCGTGTTCACGAGCGTGGACTTCCCGGCGCCCGACGGGCCGAGCAGCGCTCCGGTGACGCCTCGCCCGAGCTCCGAGCGGACAGCATCGAGGCCGAGCCCGGTCCGGGACGATATGGCGTGCACGGCGACGTCGCCGCCGATCTCCTCGACGTCGCGGGCGATCCCGCCCGGATCGGGCTCGAGGTCGGCCTTCGTGAGGATGATGACCGGGCGCGCGCCGCTCTCCCAGGCGAGCGTTAGGTAGCGCTCGAGCACGCGCGGGCCGGGATCGTCGGCGAGCGACCACGTGACGAAGACGACGTCGACGTTCGCGGCGACGACCTGCTCGCGAACCGAGCCCCCGCCCGGATCGTGCGCCGCGCGGCGCGAGAACTTCGTGCGCCGCGGCAGAATGGCCCTGATCTCCGGGGCCGGTCCGCGATCGATCCCGACCCAGTCGCCGACGACCGGGAGCTCGGCTGCCGAGGTCGAGTGGCGCACGCGGCCCGGCAGCCGCGCGCGCACCTCTCCGTCGTCCGTCAGGACGTCGTAGGCGATCCGGTGCTGGATCGCGACGCGTCCCGGGACGAGGCCGTCGGCGCGATGCGGCTCGAACGCGGCTTCCCACGCCTCGTCCCAGCCGAGCGTCCCAAGCATCTGCGCATTCTCCCGGATGCCCTCGGGATGGCCACCAGGCGACTACCGAGGTGTTTTCACATTTCGACCGGGCGGGAGTAGAGCCGCCCCCGTCTGAATTGGGAAGAATACGCCGATCAGCCCGGCGATCCAGGGTCGGATCAACTGCACGGGCGCCGGCTGCCCGGTCGTCACGCCGTAGTGCCAGCGAGTGGGGCCGGCCTCCGGGCCGGCCCCACTCTCACTTCGAGAGCGCGTGCTCGATTGCCGTCGAGACGTCCGGATGGGCGAACTCGAACCCGTCGTCGACTAGCCGCTTCGGCAGGGTCCGTTGCCCCTCGAGCAGCACGGCCTCGCCTCGCTCGCCGAACAGCGTCTTCACAACGAGGCCGGGGAGGGGGAAGACGGTCGGCCGTCCAAGAGCGCGCCCGAGCGCCTTCGTGAACTGCTCGCTCGTGGCCGGGTTCGGCGACGTGAGGTTCACGGGGCCCGAGAGCTCGCTCTCGAGGGCGAGCCGGTATCCGGCGACGACGTCCTCCGCCGAGATCCAGCTCCACCACTGCCTGCCGGAGCCGACGCGGCCCCCGAGCCCGAGTTTGAACGGCGTGAGCATCTTCCGGAGCGCCCCGCCGTCGCGGGAGAGGACGACGCCCTGGCGGAAGCTCACCGTGCGGATGCCTGCTTCGCGGGCCGGCGCGGCCGCCGCCTCCCACGCCTTCCCGAGGTCGGCGAGGAAGCCGGAGCCGAGGCCTGACTCCTCGGTGAGGATCTCGTCGCCGCGGTCTCCGTAGATACCGACGCCGCCGGCGACGACGAAGGCCGACGGCTTCCGCTCCGCGGAGGCCATCGTCCGCGCGAGGAGGGCGGTCGTGGCGACGCGCGAGTCGACGATCTCGCGCTTGCTCCTCTCGGTCCAGCGCCGGTCGAGGTTCGCGCCGCTGAGG
The DNA here is from genome assembly GCA_963770595.1 of uncultured Actinomycetes bacterium. Lineage (GTDB taxonomy): Bacteria > Actinomycetota > Thermoleophilia > Gaiellales > Gaiellaceae > GMQP-bins7. The sequence continues at coordinate 66,811 of CAVYQG010000002.1, forward strand.
CTGACGACGGCGTCGACGCCGGCGAGCGCGCCTGGCTCGAGCCTGCCGCCGGCCGGGTCCCACGCGATCTCGTCCGCGCCGCGCGACTCGTGCCGCACCAGTCGGACGACGTCGTGACCCGCGCCGACGAGCGCCGGGACGAGGGCCGACCCGATGAGCCCGGACGCGCCGCTGATCGCGATCCGCACAGCGGGGATTCTCGCAGCCGCCGTCCGCTCCCGGCTGTCTAGGGTTGAGCGGTGGGGGAGGCCGGGAAGCGCACGCCTCGTATCCGCGACGGCATGCGCGCGGCGCTGCCGCTCGCTCCGAGCCCCGTTCTCTTCGGGCTCTCTTTCGGGGTGCTGGCGGAGGCCGAGGGGTTCGGCGCCGTGCCAGCGGTCGTCATGTCCGCGACGACGTTCGCCGGCGCCGCGCAGTTCGCCGCCGTCGGCGTGCTCGCGGCCGGCGGGACGGTCGCGGCCGCCGTCCTGGCCGCCGTGTTCCTCAACGCGCGCTACGCCGCGATCAGCGCGACGGTGGCGTCCATCTTCCCGGGCGGGAAGGTCCGCCGCACGGTCGCGTCGCAGTCGATCGTGGACGAGTCCTGGGCGATCGCGGGCCGGAGCGGGCGCTTCGAGTGGCGGGTACTCGTCGGCGCCGGGATCGTGTTCTACGTGTGCTGGGTCGCATCGACGGCCGTCGGCACGGTGGCGGGAGGCGTCCTCGCGGACCCAGCCAGGCTAGGGCTCGACGCTGCCTTCGCCGCGCTCTTCCTCGCGCTGGCTGTGCCCTATCCTGCGCACGGCGAAGGGACGGCAGGCGGCTCTCGTCGCCGCCGTGATCACACTCGTCCTGACGCCGTTCACGCCGGTCGGCCTCCCGCTCGTCGCCGCTGCCTCCGCCTGTCTCGTGGGGCTCAGGCGGTGAGCGACGCCTGGATCGTGGTCGTGATCGTCGGCGTGGTCACCATCCTGTTCAAGGCGGCCGGCCCGCTGCTCCTCGGGCGGCGACCGCTGCCCGCCCGTGCGCAGTCGGTCGTCGACCTGCTGGCGCCGGCGATGCTCGCCGCGCTCGTCGTGACGCAGGTCTTCGGCGGCAACCGCGAGCTCGTCGTCGACGCCCGCGTCGTGGGGGTCGCGGCGGCGGCGGTCGCGATCTGGCGCGAGGCGCACGTCGTCGTGGCGATGGTCGTCGCCGCCGTCGTGACCGCCTCCTTGCGCGCGCTGGTCTAGAACCAGAACCGAGCGCGCCGCACGGGCGTTCCGCGCCAGAAGACCGCGGCCGCGGCGAGGACCTCCGCCGCCACGCTCAGGACGCCGACCACGACCAGCCACAGTCGAAAGTGCCGCATGCGACGAGTTGTCGGCCGCGCGGGCGCTTCGCTTGAGCGCTACGAGGGCGGCCGCAGGACGGCGAACGGATCGGTGACCTCGAGGCGCCGCGCCCGGAAGCGGAACACCTCCGCCGGCCGGCCGCCGGCGGGCCCGTGCGCTCGGCGCTCGCCGATCGGCTCGATCGCGCCGCGGCGGAGCAGCACGCGCTTGAGGTTGGTCGCGGAGACGTCGTAGCCGAGCGCCGCCTCGTACAGCTCGCTGAGCTCGGCGAGGGTGAAGGTCTCCGGTGCGAGCGCGAAGGCGACGTTCGAGTACGAGAGCTTCGCCCGGACGCGCTCCCGCCCGGCCAGGACGATCGCGCCGTGGTCGAATGCGGTCTCCGGCAGCGCGTCGACGGGGTGCCAGCTCGTGTCGGCGGGGACGCGGGGGTCGATGCCGAGCGGCACGAGCCCGACGTACGCGGTCGCCAGCTCCCAGCGGTCGGGGTGCCGGCCAGGATCGCTCCAGGTGCCGAGCTGCTCGTGGTGCGCGACGTCGCGGACGTCCACCTTCGTCGCGAGATGGCGGAGGATGGACTGCTCGAGCGTCTCGTCCGGTGAGAGCGTCCCGCCGGGGAGCGACCACGCGCCGCGGAACGGCTCGCGGGCCCGCTCCCAGAGGAGCGCCTGGAGCACGCCGTCGCGCACCTGGAACACGGTTGCGAGCGCGACGTGCGCGGGGAGGTCGGTGTGGGTGCTAGACTCCGGCACGAGGTTTTTGACTCAGAGGCGAAAACTACCATGTACGAGGCCGAGGACACACTGAGCGAAGCAGCGCGGGGGGAGGAGTTCGATCTCCTCGTAGCCGGTGGGGGCGTCGCCGGGCTGTTCGCCGCGCTCTGCGCCGCCTCCGAAGGACGCGTGCTCGTGCTGACGAAGGGCCCGCTGCTCGCCTCGACGAGCTCGCTCGCACAGGGCGGGATCGCCGCCGCCGTCGGCGAGGACGACTCGCCCGCGCTGCACGCCGAGGACACGCTGCGCACGGGTCGCGGGCTCTCGCGGCCGAGCGCCGTGTCGGTGCTGACGGGCGAGGCATCCGCGCGGATTCGCGACCTCGTCGACATGGGCGTCGAGTTCGACGACGGGCTCGGCCTCGAAGGAGGGCACTCGCGCCGTCGCGTCGTACACGCGGGAGGAGCCGCCACCGGGGACCGGGTCGCGCGCGCGCTCGCCGAGCGCGTGCTCGAGCATCCCGGGATCCAGGTCGTCGAGGGCGCCCGTCTGGCCGAGCTGTGGACGGCCGGCGGCCGCTGTGTCGGCGCCGTCACCGACCACGGCGCCGTTCGCGCCCGCGCGACGCTCGTCGCGACCGGCGGAGCGGCCGCGCTCTGGCAGCGCACCACCAATCCTCCGGGCGCGGTCGGCGAGGGGATCGCAGCGGCCTATCGCGCCGGAGCCGCGGTCGCGGACCTCGAGTTCACGCAGTTCCACCCGACGACGCTCGTCGACTCGTCTCTTCTGCTCTCGGAGGCTCTCCGCGGCGAGGGCGCGCTCCTGCTCGACGAGAACGGCGAGCGCTTCACGGACGAGCTTGCGCCCCGCGACGTCGTCGCGCGCGAGATCGCGGCACGCGGCACCGCCCTCCTCGACCTGCGCGCGATCGACCGCGCCCGCTTCCCGTCGCTCATGGGGAGCCTGGAGGAGCGCGGCTACGACCCGGCCGAGGCGCCCATTCCGGTCGCGCCGGCCGCGCACTACACCGTCGGCGGCATCGTCACCGACCTCGACGGCCGCAGCGAGCTGCCCGGCCTGTACGCGGCGGGCGAGTGCGCCGCGACGGGCGTCCACGGCGCGAACCGGCTCGCGTCGAACTCGCTGCTCGAGTGCCTCGTCTTCGGGCGCCGAGCCGCGCTCGCGGCGCACGACGAGCCTGCTCTCCCGCGCGACCTCGGCTCCGAGCCGGACGTGCCCGCGCAGGAGCCCGTCACCCCCGAGCTCCGCCGGGCGCTCTGGCGCGACTGCGGGCTCGTCCGCGACGCCGCCGGGCTCGAGCGGCTCGACTTCCGCGCCGCACCTCCTCGCGCGGCTCGTCGCGCAGAGCGCGCTCGCGCGCGAGGAGAGCCGCGGGTCGCACTTCCGCGTCGACTACCCAGCCGAGGACGAGCGCTTCGAGCGCCACGTCGTCCTCCGACCCGGGTCGGAGCCCTCGCTCGAGACATGGTCGTAGCCGAGGACACGCTGCGCGTCGTCTACGCCGCCCTCATGGAGGACGTCGGCGCGGGCGACGTGACGACCGAGGCGACCGTGGACGCCGACGTCGTCGGCACGGCCGACCTCGTGGTCAAGGAGCCGGGCGTCGTCTGCGGGCTCGAGGCCGCCGAGGCCGTCTTCCGCACGCTCGACTCGGACATCCGCTTCGAGCGTGTCGTCGACGACGGAGCCGTCATCGGCGGCCCGACGGTGGTCGCGACCGTCACGGGGCCGAAGCGCGCGATCCTGACCGGCGAGCGGACGGCCCTCAACTTCCTCGGACGACTCTCCGGCGTCGCGACGCTGACGCGGAGCTACGCCGACGCGGTCGCCGGGACCGGCGCGGCGATCCTCGACACGCGCAAGACCACGCCGGGCCTGCGCCTGCTCGAGAAGCACGCGGTCGCCTGCGGCGGCGGACGAAACCACCGCTTCGGGCTCGACGACGCCGTGCTGATCAAGGACAACCACCTGCAGGCGGCGGCCGGCTCGGTCTCGACGGCGGTCGCGCGCGTGCGCGAGCTCACCGACCTCCCGATCGAGGTCGAGTGCGACACGCTCGAGCAGGTGTCGGAGGCGCTCGCCGAGGGCGTCGACGCGATCCTGCTCGACAACATGACCGCCGACGGCCTGCGGGCCGCGGTCGCGCTCGTCGCGGGCCGTGCCCGCCTCGAGGCTTCGGGCGGCGTGACGCTCGAGAACGTGCGCGCCGTCGCCGAGACCGGGGTCGACGAGATCTCGGTCGGCGCGCTCACTCATTCCGCCCGTTCCCTCGACGTCTCCCTGGAGCTGACATGACCACTGCCGAGATCACGACCATGCACGAGGAGATCCGCGCGCTCGCGAAGGAGCGCGACGCGGTGATCCTCGCCCACAACTACCAGGTGCCCGAGGTGCAGGACGTGGCCGACTTCGTCGGCGACTCGCTCGGGCTGTCCCGCGAGGCCGCCGCGACCGACGCCGAGGCGATCGTCTTCTGCGGCGTCCACTTCATGGCCGAGACGGCGGCGATCCTCGCGCCCGAGAAGACCGTCCTCATCCCCGACCTCGACGCCGGCTGCTCGCTCGCCGCGTCGATCACGGCCGACCAGCTCCGCACGTGGAAGGCGGAGAACCCCGGCGCCGTGGTCGTGTCGTACGTGAACACGACCGCCGAGGTGAAGGCCGAGAGCGACTACTGCTGCACCTCCGGGAACGCGAAGGGCGTCATCGACTCGATCCCCGAGGACACCGAGATCCTGTTCCTGCCCGACATGTACCTCGGGCTCTGGCTCGAGAAGGTCACCGGACGCAAGCTGCGGATCTGGATGGGCGAGTGCCACGTGCACGCGGGCATCCGGCCCGCAGGACATCGAGCGCTGGCAGGAGGAGGCGCCCGACGCCGAGCTCCTCGTCCACCCCGAGTGCGGCTGCGCGAGCCAGTGCATGGCGTTCGGCAACGGCCGCACGCACATCCTCTCGACCGAGGGGATGATCAACTTCGCGCGGCCGTCCCCGAAGGAGCGCTTCCTCGTCGCGACCGAGACCGGGATCATCCACCGCCTGAACAAGGAGGCGCCCGAGAAGCGCTTCGAGGCCGTGTCCGAGAAGGCGATCTGCCGCTACATGAAGATGATCACGATGCCGAAGCTGCGCGACTCGCTGCGCGACTGGAAGCACGTGGTGACCGTGGAGCCGGAGATCGCCGAGCGTGCGCGCGGCGCGATCGACCGCATGGTCGCGATCACGTGAGCGCGCTCACGGCGGAGGAGCGCGCGTTCCTCGAAGAGCCGTTCGTCGGGGTCGTGACGACGCTCAACACGGACGGCGAGCCGCAGTCGACCGTCGTGTGGGTGGACGTCGACGACGAGGGCGTCTCGGTCAACACCGCCCACGGGCGCGTGAAGCCGCGCAACTCGCGCGCGACCCGCGCATCTCGCTCGTCGTCGTCGACCCCGGCGACCCGTATCGCTGGGTGAAGGTGAACGGCACCGGGACGCTCGTCGACGAGGGCGCCGACGAGCAGATCGACCGGCTGTCGAAGAAGTACACGGGCCGCGACGTCTACGGCTCGCGGCAGCCCGACGAGCAGCGCGTCAGCGTCCGCATAACGGCCGAGCGGATCCTGAGCCGCGGGCTCGACTGAGAAGTAGGTGACTGTCACCCTGCGGGTGACAGTCACCCGCGTTACCGGCCCTACGCCACGCGAACCGAGTGCACCGGCGGCAGGTTCCTCGCCGCCGTGAACCACGTGGCGCCCGCGTCGCGCGAGCCGAAGACGTCGCCCGAGGTGGCTCCGAAGAAGAGGCCCATCGACGGGCCGGAGCCCTCGCGCGTGAACGCCTGCCGGAGGATCGTCAGGTACGCGTCCTCCTGCGGCAGTCCGTCGCCGCGCTCGATCCACGTCGCGCCGGCGTCGCGCGTCTCGTACACGCGAACGCGGCCGTCCGGCGTCGACGCGGTCCAGGTCAGCGACGAGCGGAATGACGTAGGCGCTGTCGGGATCGTCCGGGTCGATGACCATCGGGAAGCCGAAGTCGGACGGGAGCCCTTCGGCGATCGACTGCCCACGACTCGCCGGCGTCGTCGGAGCGATAGACGCCGCCGTGGAACTGCATGAAGAGCCGCTCGGGCTTTGCCGGGTGGCGGTGCATGTTGTGGACGCAGAGGTCGATCGTGTCCTCGCGCTTCTCCTCGGGCATGTAGCGCGGGTACAGGCCCTTGTTCCCGTGGCGCCAGGACTGCCCGCCGTCGTCGGAGAGCCAGACGCCGACCGCGGAGATCGCGAGCGCAAGCCTGGACGGGTCGCCGGGCCAGGTGGCGATCGAGTGCATGCACATGCCGCCGGCGCCGGGGCTCCAGTCGGGCCGCGTCGGTTGCTCCCAGAAGCTCTTGTTGAGCTCCCACGTCGTCCCGCCGTCGCGGCTCTCGAAGAGGACGCCGGGCGCGCCGCCGGCGTAGAGGAGGCCGTCCTCCTCGCCGGGCACGATCGTCCACAGCCGCTCGAGCGACGTGTCGCCGCCTTCGGGCAGCGCCACTCCCTCGGCCTGCTCCCACTCGCCGGCAGTGTCGTCCGTGCACGAAGATCTTCGGGCCGTAGAACGCGGACGTGACGCACGCGAAGTAGCGGCCGCTTCGCGGGTCGCGCATCGCGAACTCGACCGGCTCGCCGGCGAAGGCGCGCGCGGTGATCTCGAAGTCACCGTCGCCGCCCTGGAGCGCGAACAGCCCTTTCTTCGTGCCGACGAGAAGATCGGTCATGACGTTCTCAACCTCCGCTGATCGATGGGATGACATGGATGCGGTCATCGGCTGCCGAGAGCGGTCTCCTCCCGGCTCTTCTCGCCGTTGACGAAGACGTTGATGTGCTCGCGGATCGCGACCTGCTCGTCGAGGATCCAGCCGGCGATCGCGGGGTTCTCCGCCTCGAGCGCGCGCAGCACGTCGCGCACGGTCGCGCCCTCCACCCGGAGCTCGCGGCTGCCGCCGGCGAGCTCGGACAGCGGGGCGCGCAGCTTCACGACTGCCATGAGCCGATCCTAGACCGCATCACCGGTAGACGACGAACGGCCCCGGAAGTAATCGACGCGGCCGCGTCAGCGCGCGAGGAGGCGGCGGAGGAAGCTACGCTCGTTACGGGCCTGCCGCTCCTGCATACGCGCCTCGACGCGGTCGATGATCTCCTGCATCTGCCGCCTCGCGGCTCGTCCGCGCTCGATCAGCTCGTCGAAGTCGTCAGGATCCCGCTTCTTCTTCATCCTCATCGTCTCCGTTCGGACGCGCGAGGGCTTCGAGCTTTGCGTCGATCTCCATCAGGATAGTCGCGATGCCGCGCAGGTACTCGACGACGTCGTCGAGGGTCGCACGTACCGGACGTCTCAGCACAGCGGGATGATCGTCTTCCGCGCTGCCGATCACCAGATGGCCGGGGCGGTCCTGTCCGCTACGGATCGAGCTCGAGGACGCCGTGCGGCGAGCCGAGCTCCGCGAGCTTCGCGAGGAACGGCGCGGGCGGGAAGGCCTCCGGGCCGAGCACGCCCTTGCCCTCCCAGTCCCCGACAGCGAGCAGCTCCAGCGCGACGACGGGGTTGATCGCGGTCTGCCAGACGACGGCCTGCGAGCCGTACTCGCGCATCGTCGTCTCGTTGTCGACGACGTGGTAGAGGTAGGTCCTCCGCGGCTTCCCGTCCTTGCCGAGCCCGGTGACGAGCGTCCCCGCGCACGTCTTCCCGCTCATGCGGTCGCCCAGCGTCGCGGGGTCCGGAAGCGCAGCCGCGACGACGTCTCGCGGCGCGACCTCGACGCCCTTCACGGGGATCTTCTCCTTCGAGTCGAGCCCGAGCTTGTGCAGCGTCCGGAGCACCTCGATGAACTCGTCGCCGAGCCCGTACTTGAACGTGACGCGCTTGCAGTCGATCCAGCGCGGGACGAGCAGCACCTCCTCGTGCTCGACGTTCACGCACTCGACCGGGCCGATTCCCTCGGGGAAGTCGAACACCTCGGGCTCGGAGAACGGCGGCGGTCGTGAACCAGCCGCGCTCCTGCTCCCAGATCACCGGTGGGTTCAGGCACTCCTCGATCGTCGTCCAGATCGAGAAGGTCGGAGCGAAGTCGTAGCCCTCGACGACGAGGTTCGCGCCGTCGCGGATGCCGACCTCGTCGATCTCCGAGAAGAGCTCGTCGGCCGCGTGGCGCGCGAAGACGTCGGCGGCGCCGGGCTCGATGCCGATCCCGACGAGCGCGAGCAACCCCTTCTCCTCCCACGCGGCTGCGCGCTCGAACTGATAGTCGCCGAGCTTGACGCCGACCTCCTCGTACGGCCGCTCGGGGTGGGGCTCGGAGAGCGTCATCGCCATGTCGAGGTACGTGACGCCGGCCTCGAAGCACGCGTCGAAGATCGGGACGTCGAAGACCGGGTCGACGGCGTTCAGGACCGCGTCGGCCGCGGACTCGCGGATCAGCGCGACGACCGCATCCTTGCTCGACGCGTCGATCGCGTGCGCCGAGAAGCGCCCGTCGTCGAGCCCGCCCACGACCTCGGCGGCGCGCGCTGCGTCGTAGTCCGCGAGCGCGCAGTGCTCGAAGAACGAGCGGCGCGCCGCGATACCGGCAAACGCCGACCCGACGCCGCCCGTTCCGATCACGAGGATCCTCACGGCCCGTTTCTACCAGCGTCCCGGCTGACGCAGCGTCAGGCTACGCCCGGCGCTTGTCGCGCAAAGCGGCGGGGAGCTAGGCTCAGCTCGCCCTTGCGGACTGGAGGTCGAGCGTGAGCGTTTCGGTAACCCAGCAGAAGCAGTTCATCGGCGGCGAGTTCGTGGACTCGACGTCGGGGGAGACGATGGAGGTGCTGAACCCGGCGACCGGCGAGGTGATCGCCGAGGTGCCGCGCGGGACGCCGGAGGACGTCGACCGCGCGGTCGACGCCGCGAAGACGGCGTGGGACGAGTGGCGGCTGAAGACGCCGAAGGACCGCATGGAGCTCCTGCTGGCGCTCGCGGACGTCCTCGACGAGAACGCCGAGGAGCTCGCGCGGCTCGAGTCGCTCAACGTCGGCAAGCCGTGGTGGGTCGCGAAGGACGAGCCGCCCGCGATGTCCGACTGCCTACGCTTCTTCGCCGGCGCCGCCCGGAACCTCGAGGGCAAGTCGGCGGGCGAGTACGTCGAGGGCTACACGTCGATGATCCGGCGCGAGCCGCTCGGCATCGTCGCGGGCATCTGCCCCTGGAACTACCCGCTGTACATGGCGATCTGGAAGATCTGCCCGGCGCTCGCCGCCGGGAACGTGCAGATCATCAAACCCGCCGAGCAGACGCCGCTGACCATGCTGCGCTTCATGGAGCTGGCGCAGGACGTGATCCCGGCGGGCGTGCTCCAGGTCGTGACCGGGGACGGGATCCCCGCCGGCGACGCTCTCGTCCGGCACCCGGACATCCGCCTCGTCTCGCTGACGGGCGACACCGCGACCGGCAAGGTCATCGCCAAGAACGCCGCCGACACCGTCAAGCGGCTCCACCTCGAGCTCGGCGGGAAGGCGCCGATGGTCGTCCTCGACGACGCCGACCCCGCGACCGTCGCGGAGGCGATCAAGATCGGCGGCTACTTCAACTCCGGCCAGGACTGCACGGCCTCGTCGCGGATCCTCGTCAGCAAGGGGATCTACGACGACGTGATGTCGGCCACCGTGAGCGCCGTCGAGGGCATGAGCGTCGGCGACCCGTCGACCGACGACGACATCGAGATGGGGCCGGTGATCTCGCAGGAGCAGCAGGAGCGCGTCCTCGGCTTCCTCGAGCGCGCGACCGACGCGAAGGCGACGATCGTCACCGGCGGAGGGACCGTCGGCGATCGCGGGTTCTTCGTGAAGCCGACCATCGTGGCGGACGTCGGCCAGGACGCCGAGATCGTCCAGAACGAGGTGTTCGGCCCGGTCGTCACCGTGCAGCCGTTCGCCTCGGACGACGAGGCGATCGAGATGGCCAACGGCGTGCGCTACGGCCTCGCCGCCTCGGTCTTCTCGGAGAACGCCGGCCGCGCCATGAAGGTCGCCGCACGGCTCGACTTCGGCACCGTCTGGGTGAACGAGCACCTCTTCCCGCTCACGCCCGAGATGCCGCACGGCGGCTTCAAGGAGTCCGGCTACGGCAAGGACATGTCGATCTACTCGATGGAGGAGTACACCCGCGTCAAGCACGTCGTCGTGAAGCTCGCCGAGTGACCTCGACGTGAGCTCGGCCGACCCGCCAGCGCAGACTCACGTCCCCGAGATCCACGAGGGCGAGCTCCAGCACGACGCGATCGGGTTCCGCGAGGCGCTCGCGGTCGGGCTCGCCTCGACCGCGCCCGCGTACTCGCTCGCCGCGGTCATCGGGACGGTCACGGTCGTCGTCGGCTTCCAGGCGCCGGGAGCGCTGCTCGCCTCGTTCGTCCCGATGTTCCTGATCGCGGGGGCGTTCTACTACATGAACCGGGCCGACCAGGACGCGGGGACGACGTTCTCGTGGGTCACGCGCTCGCTCGGGCCGTGGCTCGGCTGGCTCGGCGGCTGGGCGGTGATCACGACGGGAATCCTCGTCGTCGGGTCGCTCGCGGACGTCGGCGCGCGGTACACGTACGAGCTCTTCGGACTGGAGGACGCGGCGGCCTCGAAGACCGCGGTGATGGTCCTCGCGGTCGTCTACATCGTGGTCATGACCGCGATCTGCATCATCGGCACGGAGCTCGCGGCCGACGTGCAGGACGTGATGATCGTCCTCCAGATCGGGGCGCTGCTCCTCTTCGCCGGCGCCGCTCTGTACAAGGTCTACGACGGCAGCGCGCCGGAGGGATCGACGAAGCCGGAGCTCGACTGGCTCTCGCCCTTCGCGATCGACTCGACGTCGACGCTCGTCTCCGCGCTCCTGATCGGCGTCTTCATCTACTGGGGCTGGGAGAGCGCGGTCAACCTGACCGAGGAGACGCGTGACTCGGCGCGCGCGCCGGGGCTCGCGGCGTTGCTCTCGACCGTGATCCTGCTCGTCACCTACGTCGGCGTCTCGACCGCGGTCGTCGCCTACGCGGGGCTCGAGACGCTCGCCGAGTACGACGACGACGACGCGATCTTCGCCGCCCTCGGCGCCGACGTGCTCGGGTCGCCGTGGGACAAGCTCGTGATCCTCGCGATCGTCACGTCGGCGATCGCGTCGACGCAGACCACGATCATCCCGTCGTCGCGCACGTCGTTCTCCATGGGCCGGCAGAGCGCGCTCCCGCGCATCTTCGCCGCGGTGCACCCTCGCTTTCGCACGCCGTGGTTCTCGACCGCCCTGATCGCCGGCCTCGCGATCGCGTGGTACGTGCCGCTCAACATCCTCTCGCAGAACGCGCTCTACGACACGCTCTCGGCGCTCTCGCTGATGATCGCGTTCTACTACGCGCTCACCGGGCTCGCGTGCGCCGTCTACTACCGCCGGGAGCTGACGAAGTCGGTGAAGAACTTCCTGTTCATCGGAGTGGGCCCGCTCGTCGGGGCGGCCATCCTCGGCTACCTCTTCGTGAAGTCCGCGATCGACTTCTACGACGTCGAGAACTCGTACACCGGGCAGACGCTTCTCGGCATGGGCGTCCCGTTCGTCATCGGGATGGGCTTCCTGCTGCTCGGCCTCGTCCTGCTCGTGCTCTGGCGTCTCGGCGGGCACGAGCGCTTCTTCGGGCGCGAGCCGTTCGAGGCGGTCGACCCGGCCGTCGCGCGCGGAGACGCAGCTCCAGCCGGTGGAGGTGAGCCATGAGCCGCACGATCGTCGTCGGCGTCGACGGGTCGAGCTGCGCGGACTGCGCGGTCGCGCGGGCGATCGAGCTCGCGGCCGGGATGGGCGACACGCTGGTCGTCGCCTACGCCGTCGAGCCGCCCCACCGGAGCGTGGGCGACGAGTGGAAGGAGGCCCAGCAGGCGCTCGAGGAGCTCGGGCGGCCGCTGATCGACAAGGCCGTCGAGCGCGCGACCCAGGCGGGGGTCGCCGCCGAGGGCGTCCTCGTCCCCAAGCGCCCTGCCGATGCGCTGCTCGACCTCGCGGCGGAGCGGGACGCGCGCATGATCGTCGTCGGCTCCGCGAGCGAGCGGCCGCTCACGGGCTTCATCCTGGGCTCGATCCCGCACAAGCTCGTGCACCGCTCGCCGATACCCGTGCTCGTCGTGCCCGAGAGTTGAGCGCGGCCGCCACCCGCGCCACTCCGTGCAGGCCGGGTCGGAACCGCGTTACGCTCGCCCGGTGAGCACTGCGGCGGCCCCCGACGTCCGGCTGGAGAAGGTCGTCAAGCGCTTCGCCGACGCTGCCGCGGTGAACGGGATCTCGCTCGAGATCCCGCGCGGCTCGTTCTTCGCCATGCTCGGGCCGTCCGGCTGCGGCAAGACGACGACGCTGCGGATGATCGGGGGCTTCGAGGAGCCCACCGAGGGCCGGATCTTCCTCGGCGACGAGGACGTCGTCGGTCTCCCGCCCTACAAGCGCGACGTCAACACCGTGTTCCAGAGCTACGCGCTCTTCCCGCACATGACGATCGAGCAGAACGTCGCATTCGGGCTCGAGCGCAAGAAGGTGCCGAAGGCGGAGCTCGGCGGCCGCGTCACGGAGATCCTCCATCTGGTCGGGCTGGAGGGCTTCGCGAAGCGCAAGCCGCGGCAGCTCTCGGGCGGGCAGCAGCAGCGCGTCGCGCTCGCCCGCGCGCTCGTGAACCACCCGCGCGTGCTGCTGCTCGACGAGCCGCTCGGCGCCCTCGACCTCAAGCTCCGCAAGCAGATGCAGCTCGAGCTGAAGCGCATCCAGAACGAGATCGGGATCACGTTCGTCCACGTCACGCACGACCAGGAGGAGGCGATGACGATGGCGGACCAGATCGCGGTCATGAACGGCGGGGTCATCGAGCAGCTGGGGCCGCCCGTCGAGCTGTACGAGCGGCCGGCCACGGCCTTCGTCGCCGGCTTCCTCGGGGTCTCGAACCTGCTGCCCGGCACCGTCGAGGGCTCGGACGCGATCCGCCTCGCCGAGGGGACGCTCGTACGCGCGCAGGTGCACGGGCGTACAGGCGAGGTCGCTGCTGGGGTTCGGCCCGAGAAGATCACGATCGGAGCGGGCGGCGGCGCGAACGAGCTGCCCGGGACGATCTCGGAGACGGCGTACATCGGGGTCGCGACGCAGGTCGTGGTCCGGACCGCCGCAGGGACCGTGCAGGTCTTCGCCCAGAACCTGGACGCGGGCGGCCGCGTCCCGGCTCCGGGCTCGAACGTCATCCTGAGTTGGGCGCCCGAGTCGACCTTCGTCGTCGATCGCGACAGCTCCGTCATGGAAGAGGAGGAGACCGAATGAACTCACGTCTGACCCGTCAGGAGCTCCTGCGCCGCGGCGCGGCCGGTGGCGCGCTGCTCGCATTCCCGTCGCTCCTCGCGGCCTGCGGAGGAGGAGGGGGAGGCGACGCGAGCGAGCTCAACTTCGCGAACTGGCCGTTCTACATCGACACCGAGCCGCCCACGACGAACGAGACGTTCACCGAGCAGACGGGCATCGCCGTCAACTACTTCGAGGAGATCAACGACAACGCGGACTACTTCGCGACCGTCCAGCAGCAGCTCTCGCAGGGAGAGTCGATCGGGCGCGACATCTTCGTCTTCACCGACAACTCGCGGTTCCCGGGCATCCTCGTGGGCGAGGGCTGGGTCGAGCCTCTCGACAAGGAGCAGATCCCGAACATCGCGAACCTCGTCGACGCGCAGGCGAGCCCGCCGTTCGACCCGGACCGCGAGTACTCACTGCCGTGGATGGGCGGGATGACCGGGATCGCCTGGAACGAGGACGTGACCGGCCCGGTCGAGTCGATCGAGCAGCTTCTCGGCGACGAGAGCCTGAAGGGGAAGGTCTCGATGCTCACCGAGCTGGCCGACTCGGTCGGCCTCGTGATGCTTGCGAACGGGGACGACCCCTCGAGCGTGACCGACGCGACGTTCCAGAGCGCGATCGACCGCGTCCAGGACGCCGTCGACTCCGAGCAGATCGTGAGGTTCACGGGCAACGACTTCGCCCAGCCGCTGACACGCGGGACCTTCGCAGCATCCGTGGCGTGGTCGGGCGACGTCGTGCAGCTCCTCGCCGACAACCCGAACCTCAAGTGGGCGATCCCGAAGGACGGCGGGATGATCTGGACCGACAACATGTTCATTCCCACGGGCGGCGACGTCTCGGTGGCGTCCCAGTACATGAACTTCGTGTACGACCCGGTGGTCGCGGCGAGGCTCGCCGCCGCCATCGCCTATGTCACGCCGGTCAAGGGGGCGAAGGAGGAGCTCGCGAAGACCGATCCGGAGACCGCGAACAACCCGCTGATCTTCCCGGACGACGCGACCCTCGCGCAGGTGAAGCAGTTCGACTCGAAGGCGCTCGACAACGACGAGTACATCAGCGCCTGGCAGAAGGTCCTGGGCAGTAGGGGCGAGATACATCTCGCCCCTACCTGAGCAATCGTGAGCTCGTTCTTCCACCGCCATCCGAGGCTGGCGCCGTACGCCCTCCTCGCGCCGGGGCTCGCGTGGCTCGCACTGTTCTTCCTCGTCCCGCTCGGGTTCCTCGGGTACCAGTCGCTCCAGTCGGGGACGTTCCCGAACTTCGAGTTCACGTGGGAGTTCTCCAACTTTCCCGACGCGCTCTCCGAGTACCGGTGGCAGTTCCTGCGGTCGTTCCTGTACGCCGGGATCGCGACACTGCTGTCGCTCGCGATCGCCTACCCGCTCGTGTACTGGATCGCCTTCCGGGCGGGCCCGTGGCGGAACCTCTTCCTGCTCTTCGTCGTCGCGCCGTTCTTCGTCTCGTACCTGATCCGCACCCTTGCCTGGCTGAACATCCTGGCCGACGAGGGCCCCGTCATCGGCTTCCTCCAGTTCACCCACGTCCTTGGCGAAGGAGAGGGCCTGCTGTTCACGACGATCGCGGTGGTCGGAGGCATCACCTACAACTTCTTCCCCTTCATGGCGCTGCCGCTGTACGTCTCGCTCGAGCAGATCGACGCGCGGCTGCTCGAGGCGGCGAAGGACCTGTACGCGTCGCCCACGCAGTCGTTCCTGCGTGTGACGCTGCCGCTCTCGGCGCCGGGGATCGTCGCCGGCACGCTGCTCACGTTCATACCCGCGGCCGGCGACTTCATCAACGCCGAGCTGCTCGGGACGCCGAAGCAGCAGATGGTGGGGAACGTCATCCAGGCGAAGTTCCTCGAGTCGCTCGACTACCCGACCGCCGCCTCGCTCTCGTTCGTCCTCATGGCGCTGATCCTGGTCGGGCTGCTCGTCTACGCGAAGATCGTCGGCACGGAGAAGCTGACCGGCTGATGGCGTTCGTCAAGCGACACCTGCTGACCGCCTACGCGATCCTCGTGCTGATCTACCTGATGCTGCCGATCGCGGTCGTCATCCTCTTCTCGTTCAACAAGCCGTCCGGCCGCTTCAACTACGTGTGGCAGGAGTTCACGCTCGACAACTGGATCGAGTGGGACTCGGTCCCGCGCATCCGCGAGGCCGTGATCACCTCGCTCCAGGTCGGAGTGCTCTCGACGGCGGTCGCCGCCGTGCTCGGGACGCTCATCGCGCTCGCGATCGTGCGCCACCAGTTCCGCGGGCGCGGCGCGACGAACGTCCTCGTCTTCCTGCCGATGTCGACGCCCGAGATCGTGCTCGGCGCCTCGCTCCTGACGCTCTTCCTGAACATGACCAGCGTCTTCACGCTCGGCTTCGGGACGATCTTCATCGCCCACGTCATGTTCATCGTCAGCTACATCGTCGTGACCGTGAAGGCGCGCCTCATCGGCTTCGACCGCCACCTCGAGGAGGCGGCGATGGACCTCGGCGCGAACGAATGGGTGACCTTCCGGAAGATCACGCTCCCGCTGCTCGCGCCGGCGATCCTGGCCGCGTCGCTGCTCGGCTTCGCGCTCTCGATCGACGACTTCGTGATCACGTACTTCACCGCCGGCGGGACGCAGACGTTCCCGGTCTTCGTCTGGGGCATCGCGCGCGTCTCGGTGCCGCCGCAGGTCAACGTGGTCGCGAGCGCGATCTTCATCGTCGCGATCGCCATCGCCCTCGCTAACGTCCTCTGGCAGTACCGCAGCGCCCGCCGGCTCCAGGGAGCCCAGTGACCTGATCGCCATCGCGGCCCGGGCTCAGGCGTGCGAGGCGCGCCGCCCCGTTCGACATGCATCCGGCTCTCCCGTAGGGTCGGGTGCGTCGCACCCTCTCCACCAGAAAGGCGGGAAGACGTGCCGACGATGGTTATCACCCACGCCGTCGCGGACATCGATCGCTGGCTCGAGGGCAAGGCCGAGCGGGCCGCGGCGATCGAGTCGGGCTCCGGCTCGAACGTGAAGGACTACGTCGCTGCCGACGGCAGCACCAACATCGCCGTCACGGCGGACGTCGCCGATGTGGACGCCATCACCACGATGCTGGCTTCTCCGCCCCCGGAGGTCCTGGCCAGGATGGAGGCCCACGGCGTCGTGCCTCCGATCGTGGCCTTTATCGAAGCGTAGGTACGACGCACGAACGGCGAGAGGCCCCGGCGCGTTGCGGGCCTCTTGCCGTCGCGTCCGCCGACCCGAGGGCTTGGGCTACGTGCCCTGATCCTCGTGGTCTCCGTCGCCCTTGGGATCGCTCTCGGGGTCGGGCCCGCGGTAGCCAAGCTCTCGGTCACGCTGGTCACCGTGAGCGGGAACGGCGTCGAGGCTCTGCGGTGTATCCGGCGTGATCGCCGGAGTCTCGTTCCGTGTTCGTGCCTTGTCAGCCAGCTTGTCCAAGTAGTCCCCGACGTCCTTCGCCTTGGTCGCCAGGGCACTCAGTACCTCCGGAGAGCGCTGCTCGGCGCCTTCCTTCAGCGACGTGATCCATTCCTCGATCCGTTGGTCGTAGCGCTTGAGTCGTGACTCCTGGTCGCTATCCGTCGCCGATTCGTCGACGGTGTTCGTGGGTTCCGTTTCGATTGGTGCTGCCATTGCTCGCTCCTCTCTGAACCAGAAGCCCGATCGTCGGCGAGGCTTCCGGATCGACTCGATTCCTTCCTTCAGGTTCGGAGAGCTCCGTGCCCGCCCCTGCGATTCGCAACGACGCGGTAGAGCGCGAGCAGGATGATCGAGCCCACGATTGCCGTCAGCCAGCTCGAGATGTCGAAGAACTCATCCATCGGGTCTGCGCCGAACAGCGCCCCAGCCAAGAAGCCGCCAAGGATCGCTCCCACTACGCCGATGGCGGCGGTGATGATCCAGCCGCCCGGATCGTCGCCGGGCATGAGCGCTTTGGCGATCGCGCCGGCGAGGAGTCCGAGAATGATGAACGCGATGATTCCCACAAGTTCCTCCTTCGTAGGTCACGCGATCTGTACCCCGCGTGCAGACGGACGCAAACTCGCGGAAGCGCTCGATCGCGAACCATCTTGGCCTGACACGAGGAAGTGGTTCGAGCTCGCTCGCCGCGCGCAGTGGCCTGGACAGCGACCTCGGCAGGCGTCGCGGCACAGCGCACGAGAAAATTAGGGCAGCTGGCCGAGGATGAACCGTCTAGCGCCCGTCGAGCGCCGCGGCCGCGCCGATTCCCTCGCGGTCGTCGCGGAGTGCCATCTCGGCGTCCCGCTCGTCCTTCATCGCCGTCTCCGTCGCTGCCGCAAGGAGGTCGAGCTGTTCCTCTAGCACCGCCACGCGGTCCGGCAGCGCTAACGACCTGAGATCGACGAGCGCGGCCTTGAGCCGGCGGGTGACCTGTGGCGAGCCGGCGCCGGCGAGGCGGATCTCGTCGAATGCGAGATGGACGTACGCGTCCCAGTTCATCACGAACACGGCAAGCCGAACCTCCCCCTCGTCGTCGCGATGGAGACCGTCCGGGATCGGCCGGCGCGCTAGCTGCCTCAGCAAGTCGTGGAGCCGGTCGACGGCCTGAACGGCGGTGGTCGGATCCTGGAACGGTGAGTCGGCAAGCGAGCGCTCCGCGATGTCGACGAGAAGTCGCATTCCGTACGCGACGTCCTCGTCGAGCGTCGGCTCCAGCGCGAGGATGAGCGCGGCGTGAAGCCGATCCTCGTCGAGAGTCGCCGGCTCCCCGTGGACGCGGAAGAGCGGTGCGCCCGCGGGCACGAACTCCCCGAGCGCGGGAACGAGCTCGAGCACGCAATCGACTCGCTGCGCTTCCTCGACCAGGTCCTCCGACCCGATCTTGATGACGACGCCGGACTTGCGAGCCGCAACCACCGCCGGCGACCCCGGCTCGGTCTCGAGAACAGGTCCTGCGTCCGGGTACTTGCTATCGAGGAGCTTGCGCGTCTCCTTTCCGACGAGCTCGATCAACGCGGAGACGCGTAGCGCCTGGCCAATGTGATGAACGTACACGACCAGCACCGCGATGCTCACGAGAACGAGGCAGAAGGCGGTGAGCAACGAGATTCCGGGCACCTGGCCGGTGCCGTCGCCGTTGTTGACGACCTCGCGGACGGCGAGGATCGAGTGCACGAACGTTGCGACGAAGAGCCCGATCGCGAGCTGGCTCGGCTTGTCTCGCAGGATGCGTTGCACGATCCGCGGCGAGAACTGACCCATTGCCAGCTGGACGACGACCATCGTGATCGTGAGCACGAGCGCGGCCAGGCTGACCATCGAGCCGGCGATGGTGGTCAGGATCACGACCGCGGCATCCGGCCCGACGACGAGTGCACCCGGCAGCGCCTCGTAGTCGAAGTAGCGGTCGAGCGCGATCGTCCCGAAGGAGAGCAGGATCCCCGCCAGCACGCAGAGCACCGGGACGAACCAGAGGCTCGACTTCACATGGATGAGGAACTTGGAGAGATGCACTGCGCAAACAGAGGCGTACCCTCTAGCGCACCTCGGAAACGAGCAGAGAGCTGCTTATCACGGCCGCGACGCGGCCGATCGCCTCATGCTGGAGGTCGGGCGAGAGGAAGCTGTCGCCTCCGCGGCCGCCGACCCGGCTCACGGCGGACATAGCCGACCGCCCGCTTCGAGCTCCTCGTCCTCCTCGCGCTACTCGCCATCGCTAGATTCCCCCGAGGTCATGGTCGCACCCTCGGATCAGAAGCTCGTCGACGCACCCTCGTATCAGAAGCTCGCCAAGGAGCACCTGTGGATGCACTTCACCCGCATGGGCGAGTACGCGACCCAGGACGTCCCGATCATCGTGCGCGGCGACGGGTGCTACCTCGAGGACGCGGACGGGAAACGGTACCTGGACGCGCTCGCCGGGCTCTTCTCCGTGAATATCGGCTACTCGTTCGGCGAGGAGATCGGGCAGGCCGCACTCGAGCAGATGCGCGAGCTGCCGTTCTACACGAACTGGTCGTACGCGCACCCGCGCGCGATCGAGCTCGCGGCCGAGGTCGCGGCGCTCGCGCCCGGCGACCTCAACCGCGTCTTCTTCTGCTCGGGCGGCTCGGAAGCGGTCGAGTCGGCGTGGAAGCTCGCGCGGCAGTACTACGCGGCGCGGGGTGAGACGACCGCGCGCGCTGCCCTCGGTGAGCCCGAGACCCGGCACGACGAGCTCGTGGCGTCGATGCACGCGCCGCAGCGCCGCTACAAGGCGATCGCGCGGCACATCGCCTACCACGGGACGACGATGGGCGCGCTCTCCATCAACGGGATCCCGGCGCTCCGCTCGCCCTTCGAGCCGCTCGTCTCGGAGGTGCGGCACGTCTCGAACACGAACCGCTACCACCGCCCGCCGGAGGAGACCGAGGCCGGGTTCACGCGGTTCCTCCTGGACGAGCTCGAGCAGGCGATCCTCGCCATGGGGCCGGAGACCGTCTGCCTCGTGCACATGGAGCCCGTCCAGAACGCCGGCGGCTGCTTCACGCCTCCGGAGGGCTACTGGCGCGGCGTGCGCGAGATCTGCGACCGCTACGACGTCCTGCTCTCGGCCGACGAGGTCATCACCGCGTTCGGCCGTCTCGGCTACTGGTTCGGCTCCGAGCGCTACGACATCCGCCCGGACATCGTCACGAGCGCGAAGGGGCTGTCCTCGTCGTACGCCGCGATCGGCGCCGTCGTCGCGACCGACAAGGTGATGGAGCCGTTCACGGGCGCGACCTCGATGTTCTCGCACGGGATCACGTTCGGCGGCCACCCGGTCATGTGCGCGATCGCGCTCAAGAACATCGAGATCATGAAGCGCGAGCGGATCGTCGAGCACGTCCGCGACAACGAGGACGCGTTCCGCTCGACCCTCGCCCAGCTGCTCGACCTGCCGATCGTCGGCGACCTGCGCGGGACGGGCTTCTTCTACGCGCTCGAGCTCGTCAAGGACCGGGACACGCGCGAGACGTTCTCGGACGACGAGTGCGAGAAGCTCCTCCGCGGCTTCCTCTCGAACGCCCTCTTCGACGCCGGCCTGATCTGCCGCGCGGACGACCGCGGCGACCCCGTGCTGCAGATCTCGCCGCCCCTCGTCGCCGGCCAGGCCGAGTTCGACGAGATCGCGGGCATCCTCGGCGACGTGCTCACCGAGGCTTCCGCGCTCATGCGCTGAGCTCGGCCGTGGGCGCCACACCGGCCCCGCTGACCGAGATCGACGAGGCCGTGGCGTCAGGTGTCGTGCGCGATGCGGCTATGTGCCGCTCGGAGCGATCCTCACTGGCTTGAACGTGTGCGTACGTGCGCCGCCGTACGCCGTGAAGGCGTCGTAGACCTCGTACCGCCACGTTCCTGCGGCCGGGAACACGACCCGCACGCGGTACACGCCGACGCGACTCGTCGGCCTGGCGCGGAATGTTCGCGAGGCACGCGGCTGCTCGAGCCTGGAGCTCGTCGAGCGGGTCTTCGCGACGTTCCGGATCGTGACCGTCGGCTTCACGCAGCAGAGCGGCTGGGTTGCCAGTCCGTGCTGGAGCACGGTGATGTCGACGATCCATGGCTCGCCCGCGGCCACGCCCTTCGGCTGCGAGCTCAGCTTGATTGTCGCCCAGCCTCCGGCAAGCGCCGTGCTCGCATAGACGAGTGCTACGGCTGCGGCGAGGATGATCGACGTTCGCATTCTCGACCTCCTGGTTCGGATGCAGCATCTACACCGGGCCCTCGCCGCGGGTTCCGACGCGTTCGCACCGGGGTCAGGTCTGCTCGGTGGCGGTTCGGCCCGCAGTCGCCCCGACTGTTGACGGAGCGACGCCCAGGTGGCCGGCTGACGATGTCCTCAATGGCCATCTTGCGCAGCTAGGCGTGGACCCGCACGATGACGTCGAGTCGGAGGGCGAAGTCGCGCGGTGCGACGCCCGTCTGATACACGGTGCGTCTGGCTTGCCACCGGATCCGGTTCGACTCCGGCGCCCTCCGACCCTCGCCGGCGAGCGAGGCGTTGCGAGGTGGCACTCGCGCGTATCGGCGTCTCGCTCGTACCGGACACCCGTTGTACGATGCGCTCGTATCAGACGGGCACAGCGCGATTTCGCCAACTACGGCCCGCTCGAGCGGGCCGTAGTCATTCACCGAACATAGTCAGGCGTCTCGCGCGCAGCGGAAGCCGGCGAAGAGGTGGCGCCGGACCGGGAAGTCCCAGTTGCGGAAGCTCGTCCGCGCGACGGTGGCGTCCGTCGCCCACGAGCCGCCGCGGAGGACTCGGTACGCACTCCCGAAGAAGACCTCCGAGTACTCCGGGTACGGGAACGGCGTGAAACCGGGGTACGGCTGGAAGGTCGACGACGTCCACTCCCACACGTCGCCGGCCATCTGGACGCAGCCGACCGGGCTCACGCCGCCCGAGTACGACCCCACAGGCACAGGGGCGAAGCCGCGGCGCCCGAGGTTCGCCTCGAAGCCCATCCATGCGCGCCCCCATGGGAAGCGCATCTTGCCGCGGCGCTCGTCCCAGCCGGCCGCGCGCTCCCACTCGAGCTCGGTCGGCAGGCGCTTGCCCGCCCAGCGCGCGTAGGCGTCGGCCTCGTACCAGGAGACGTGCTGCACCGGCTCGTCGGGCGGGAGCGGCTCGCGGCGGCCGAACCGGGTTCGCTCCCAGCCGTCGGCGCCGCGCTCCCAGTAGAGCGGCGCGGCGACGTCCTCCTCGTGCTGCCACTCCCAGCCCCGCGGGTCCCAGTGCTTCCGCGACCCGTAGCCGCGCTCGACGAACTTCGCGAACTGGGCGTTCGTCACGGGCGCGCGGTCGATGCGGAACGGGCGCAGCCCGACCTCGTGCGCGGGAAGCTCGTTGTCGTACGCCAACGGCTCCTCGACCGCGCCGAGCGTGACCGTGCCCCCGGGCACCGCGATCTCGTCCGGGCCGGTCGGTGCCACGTCTCGCTCCGGCGGCGACGGCAACGGGTACTCGCGCGCGGTCCGGAGCTGGAGCGCCTGGAGCATCGTCTCCTGCTGCTGGAGCTCGTGCTGCGCTACGAGGCCGTAGACGAACGAGTCGCGGAGGAGGGCATTCGGCGCGTCGAGATCGATGTGCTCGAGGGCGGCGAGCACGCGCTCGCGGACGTCCTCCGCGTAGGCGCGCACCTCCCGAGGCTTCAGCGACGGGAGCTTCCCGTCCGCGGTCCGCTCGCGGTGAAACGCGTCGTTGACCCCGGCGTGCGAGTCGGCGACAGGCTTCGCATCGAGGAGGTTCCGCAGGAGCCACAGCTCCTCGAAGCGGGCGACGTGCGCGAGGTTCCACACGAGCGGGGAAGCGAGCGGCGATGCCTGCTCGACGAGCTCCTCGTCCGAGAGCGGCTCCAGCAGTGCCTCCGTCTCGGCGCGAACGCGCTCGAGCTCGTTCCCGATCACCACTCGCGACTCCATCCCGGTAACTCTGACGTACGGTTGCCGAATCGCAAGCCGCGAACGGGTGGCTACGGTACGCGACTCACGTCGATTCATCCTGGAGGCGGAGGCGAGGCTCGTCCCGAGGGGCGATGCCCCGGCAGGCCGGCTCTGTGACACTGGCGAGGACCTGCCGAGAGAGGAGCTGGGAGTGGAGGCACAAGCGAACGGGGCGGTGGTGGTCGCGACCGACGTCGCGCGCCGCTACGGAGAAGGCGAGACCGCGGTCGACGCGCTACGTGGCGTCTCGGTCGACATCGAGCGTGCGCGGCTGACCGCCGTCATGGGGCCGTCCGGCTCCGGCAAGTCGACGCTGATGCACATCCTCGCGGGGCTCGACAAGCCCACGTCGGGGACGGTCGAACTCGCCGGAACGGAGATCACGACCCTCGGCGACAACGACCTGACGAAGCTGCGCCGCGAGCACATCGGCTTCGTCTTCCAGTTCTTCAACCTGCTGCCGATGCTGACCGCGGAGGAGAACATCACCCTCCCGCTCAAGATCTCGGGCGAGAAGCCCGAGGAGGGCTGGGTCGAGCAGGTCGTGAAGGACGTGGGGCTCACCGATCGCCTGAGCCACCGCCCGTCCGAGCTCTCGGGCGGCCAGCAGCAGCGCGTCGCGATCGCGCGCGCGCTCGTCTCGAAGCCGACTGTGCTCTTCGCCGACGAGCCCACGGGCAACCTCGACTCGCAGACCGGGTCGGAGATCCTCCAGCTCCTGCGCACGTCGGTCGACGGGCTCGGCCAGACGACCGTGATGGTCACCCATGAGCCACGTGCGGCCGCGATCGCCGACCGCATCCTCTTCCTCGCCGATGGGGAGATCGTGCGCGAGATGCACGGCGCGACGGCGCACGACGTGGTCGAGGCGATGGAGCAGCTCGGCGCGTGACGAGCGTCGCCCTCCGCGGACTGCTGACCCGAAAGCTCCGGGCGGTCCTCACCGGCATCGCGATCGTCCTCGGGGTCGCGATGATCAGCGGCACCTACATCCTCACGGACACGGTCCAGCGCGCGTTCAACGACCTCCTGGTCGACTCGTACGCCGGAACCGACGCGGTCGTGACCGGCAAGGGCCTGGACGTCTCGATCGACGGCGAGCAGCCGCCTCCCCCGCCGGTGGACGCGGCGGTGCTCGACCTCGTGCGCGAGGTCGACGAGGTCGCGCTCGCGACCGGCAGCGTGCTCGACGAGGAGAACACGAAGATCCTCACGCCGGAGGGCGAGGCCGTGAACTCGGAGGGCTTTCCGACCCTCGCCTTCGGTGTCGACACCGATCCGGCCCTTTCCCAGTTCAACCCGCTCAATCTCTTCGAGGGTCGCTGGCCCACAGCTGCCGACGAGGTGGTCGTCGATGCGGGAACGGCGGACAAGCAGGACTTCGAGGTCGGCGACACGGTCGAGATCTCCACGCTGCAGCCCAAGCGAGCCTTCGAGCTCGTCGGTGTGGCCAGGTACGGCGAGGTCGACAGCCTCGGGGCGATCAGCTTCGTGGTCTTCACGATCCCCGCCGCGCAGGAGCTCCTCGGGCGCGAGGGTCAGTACGACGCGATCTCCGTGGCAGCGAACGAAGGTGTGTCCGAGGACGACCTGGTCGCCGCGCTCGAACCGGTCCTGCCGCCCGACGCCGAGGCAGTGAGCGCGACCGCGGAGGCCGAGGAGCAGGCCGACGAGGTGAGCGAGTTCACGTCGATCTTCAGGTACTTCCTCCTCGCCTTCGGGGCGATCGCGCTCTTCGTCGGGGCGTTCGTCATCTTCAACACCCTCTCGATCACGGTCGCGCAGCGCACGCGCGAGTTCGCGACCTTGCGGACGCTCGGCGCCTCGCGACGGCAGGTGCTCGTCTCCGTGATCGTCGAGTCGCTCGTCATCGGGTTGCTCGCGTCCCTCGCCGGGCTCCTCCTCGGCGTCCTGCTCGCCGAGGGGATCGAAGCGCTCTTCGGCAGCCTAGGCGTCGACCTTCCGAGCGCCGACCGCGTCTTCGCGACGAGGACGGTCGTCGTCTCTCTGGTCGTCGGCGTCGGCATCACGCTGCTCGCGGGTCTCTTCCCTGCGATCCGCGCGACGCGCGTGCCGCCGATCTCGGCGGTTCGCGAGGGAGCAACGCTGCCGCACGGCCGGTTCCATCGCTTCACGCCGTGGATCGCGGGTGTCGTGATCGTGGGATCGCTGCTCCTGCTCGCGCGGGCGATGTTCACGGACGAGCTCGGCACCGGCGACCGTCTGCTGTCGATCGCCGGAGGCGTGCTGCTCCTCTTCGTCGGCGTCGCGATGCTGTCGTCACAGCTGGTCAAGCCGATCGCAGCGGTCGTCGGCATCCCTGCGCGCCGGGTGGGAGGCGCCGCCGGGCGGCTCGCGAGCGGAAACTCGGTGCGGAACCCAAGCCGTACCGCCGCCACCGCGGCGGCGCTCATGATCGGGATCGCCCTCGTCTCGTTCATCGCGACGCTGACGAACGGGATGAAGGCGTCGAACCGCGAGGCGATCGAGGAGCAGATCGCGGCCGACTACGTGGTGACCTCGCTCGACGGCTACACGCCGTTCGTCGCCGCGGCCGGTGACGCCCTGGCAGCGTCGCCCGTGCCCGAGGTCGTCACGAGCGTTCGCTCCGACGCCGGCCAGGTCGACGGGTCGACGGCCGAGATCGGCGGGATCGAGCCCGACACGATCGCGGACGCGTACGTCTTCGACTGGCGCGAGGGCGACGACAGCGTGCTCGCCACGCTCGGCACGACGAACGCGGTGCTCAGCCACAACTACGCCGAGGACCACGACATCCAGGTCGGCGACAGGCTCTCGCTGGTCTCGACCGCGAACCGCCGCGCCGAGGTCACCGTCGTCGGGACCTTCGAGCCGCCGCCGTTCTACCCGCTCATCGAGAGCGTCAACGTGTCGACCGAGCTGTTCGACTCGCTCTACGACCGCCCACGCAACCGCTGGACGTGGGCCAACGTGCCCGGTGAGCCGAACGACGAGAACCGCGCGGCGATGGAAGAGGCGATCGCCGGGTTCCCGGACACGCAGCTCGAGACCCGGGAGGAGTGGATCGAGCGCGAGGACGCCGACTTCAACGAGTTCATCTCGTTCCTCTACGTGATGCTCACGCTGGCCGTCTTCGTCAGCGTCTTCGGGATGATCAACACGCTCGTCCTCTCGGTCTACGAGCGAACGCGGGAGATCGGGATGCTGCGCGCGATCGGGATGACACGGCGCCAGGTCAGGCGCATGATCCGCCAGGAGAGCATCATCACCGCGCTAATAGGCGCGGCGATCGGGTTGCCGCTCGGCATCTTCCTCGCGGCCCTCGTGAACCGGGCGCTCTCGGAGTACGACGTGCGGTTCGCGATCCCGTGGGTTCAGCTGATCGTGCTGACGATCGTCGCGATCGTCATCGGGATCCTCGCCGCGATCATGCCCGCTCGCCGCGCCGCCAAGCTCGACCCACTCCGCGCGATCGCCTACGAGTAGATGACCCGTTTCGCGATTCGCGGCCTGCTGAGCCGGAAGCTCCGGACGGCGCTGACCGCGCTCGCGATCGTCCTTGGCGTCGCGATGATCAGCGGCACCTACGTTCTCACCGACTCGATCGACCAGGCGTTCGACCGGATCTTCACGGACATCCGCAAGGGGTCGAACGCGGTGATCACGGGCGAGTCCGCGTTCGACCTGACCGAGGGGAGCGGCGTCGCCGACCCCTCCTTCGACGAGTCACTGCTCGCGGAGGTGCGCGCGCTACCCAGCGTCGCGGCCGCCGAGGGCTCCGTCGACTCGGAGACGACCCAGTTCATCGGCGACGACGGAAAGGCGGTCGTCTACGGCGGCGCGCCGAACCTCGGCTTCTCGATCGCGGACGGAGAGTCGGTGTTCAACCCGCTCACGCTCGTCGACGGCGCCTGGCCGGGGCCGGACGAGGTCGTGGTCGACAAGGAGACGGCGTCGAAGGAGGACTTCGAGGTCGGCGATACGGTCGGCGTCCAGGCCGAGGGCCCGGTCCAGCGGCTGCGCATCTCCGGGATCACCCAGTTCAGCTCCGGGCTCACGATCGGCGGGGCGACGCTCGCGGGCTTCGACCTACCCACCGCGCAGCGGCTGATGAACAAGGAGGGGAAGCTCGACGAGATCGCGGTCGCGGCGGAGCCGGACGTGACCGACGAGCAGCTCATCCGCGACATCCAGGCGGTCCTGCCCGCAGAGGGCACAGAGGTGAAGACCGCGGGCGAACAGGCCGCCTCGGACGCCGCCGAGACGAACGAGTTCATCACGTTCCTCCAGGGCTTCCTGCTCGCGTTCGGCGGGATCGCGCTCTTCGTCGGCTCGTTCGTCATCGCCAACTCGCTCTCGATCACGATCGCCCAGAGGACGCGAGAGCTCGCGACGCTGCGGATGCTCGGCGCATCCCGGCGCCAGGTCCTGTTCTCGATCGTCATGGAGGCGCTCGTCGTCGGCATCGTCGCGTCCGTGATCGGGCTCTTCCTCGGCCTGCTGCTCGCGAAGGGCCTCTTCTGGCTCTTCGACGTCGTCGGCTTCACGCTCCCGAACACCGGTCTCGTGTTCCTGCCGAGGACGATCGTCGTCGCGCTCCTCGCCGGGATCCTCGTGACCCTGCTCGCGAGCCTGCGGCCGGCGATCCGCGCGACGCGAGTGCCGCCTGTCGCCGCGGTGCGTGAGGGCGCGACGCTGCCGCAGGGTCGCTTCGCGCACTTCCGCTGGATCGGGGCGGTGCTGATGACCGTCGCCGGGTTCGCGGCGCTCCTCTACGGGCTCTTCGGTAGTGGCCTCGACACGACGGCGATCCTGATCTGGATGGGGCTCGGCGCGCTCCTCATCTTCCTCGGCGTCGCACTCTTCTCGTCCCGCCTCGTCCGTCCGCTCGCGCAGGCGCTCGGCTGGCCGGCAGCGAGCGTCGGCGGTGTCGCCGGGGCGCTGGCGCGCGACAACGCGCGGCGGAACCCGCAGCGCACCGCGTCGACGGCGGCCGCGCTCATGATCGGGCTCGCGCTCGTCACGCTCGTCGCGACGCTCGCGGCCGGGATCGTCTCCTCGTTCAGGGGCGCGGTGAACGACCTCTTCACGGGGGACTACGCGATCACGGCGCAGAACAACTTCTCGCCGATCCCGACGGATGCCGCCGAGGCGGCGGCACAGGCGCCCGGCGTCACAGCCATCGGCAACGTGCGGACGGGCGAGGTGCTGCTGTACGGCAGTCCCACGTTCGCGACCGCGGCCGACCCGGGCATGGCCGAGGTCATCGACATGGAGTGGACGGAGGGCTCGCAGGACGTCTTCCGCACGCTCGGCGACGACGGCGCGTTCGTCGACGACGGCTTTTCGGAGGACCACATGCTGTCCGTCGGGTCGCCGGTAGAGGTCACGTTCCCGAACGGGACGACGCGGACGTTCACGGTCCAGGGGATCTTCGACCCGCCGACGGGCGGCTCGCCGTTCGGCAGCGTGACCGTCTCCGCCGAGGCGTGGGACCGCGAGATCCCGAATCCCCGCAACCTCTACTCGTTCCTGACGATGGAGGGCGGGGAGACCGACGCGAACCAGACGGCGCTCGACACTGCACTCGCCGACTTCCCGAACGCGAAGGCCCAGACGCGCGAGCAGTTCATCGACAACCAGATCTCCGGGCTCTCGTCGATCCTGAACATCCTCTACGTCCTGCTCGCGCTGTCGATCGTCGTGTCGCTCTTCGGGATCGTGAACACGCTCGTGCTGACGGTGTTCGAGCGGACGCGAGAGATCGGGATGCTGCGCGCGATCGGGATGACGAGGCGTCAGATCCGGCGCATGATCCGGTGGGAGAGCGTCATCACGGCGCTCATCGGAGCCGCCGTGGGGATCGCGCTCGGGATCGTCCTCGCGGCGCTCCTCATCTGGCGCGTCGACTTCCTCGTCTTCACCTTCCCGACGACGCAGGTGATCGTGTTCGTGCTCGCGGCGATCCTCGTCGGCGTGCTCGCGGCGATCTTCCCCGCACGCCGGGCGGCGAAGCTGAACCCGCTCGAGGCGATCTCGTACGAGTAGGGGAGAGGCTCGCCTCGCCCTCGCCGTCGATGTGCGCGGGTGTCCGTAGGGGCGAGATATATCTCGCCCCTACCCGACGTGGACGACCGCGTCCGCTGCGAGCCCTCCGATCTCGGCGTCCGAGTAGCCCACCTCGCGCAGGATCTCCGCGGTGTGCTCGCCGAGGAGTGGCGGCGCGCTCCGGTGCTCGAGCCGGACCGCGTCGAACGAGAGAGGGAGCGCAGCGATCTGCAGGTCCGGGATCGCCGGGTGGGGAAGCTGCTGGAGGATGCCGAGCGCGTGGGTCTGCTCGGCGCGGGCGACATCGGCGATGTCGGCGACGGGCGCCGCCGGCACACCGGCTGCCGTCAGGCGCGCGAGCCAGTGGGCCGTGTCGCGCTCGCGTAGGCGCTCCTCGAGCACGGCCACGAGCTCCTCGCGGTTCCGGACGCGCTCCGGGTTCGTGCGGAACCGAGGGTCGTCCACGAGGCCGGCGAGTTCGAGCGCGTCGCAGAGCAGCGCGAAGATGCGGTCGTTCCCGCCGGCGATCATGAGCTCGCCGTCGCGCGTCGCGAAGACCTGGTACGGCGCCACCATCGGGAAGCGCGTTCCCTGTCCCGCCGGGACGGTGCCGTCGGCGAGGTGGCCGATCAGGTGGTACCCGACGTAGGCGAGCGCGGTCTCGTACAGGGACGTGTCCACGGTCGCTCCCTCGCCGGTGCGCTCACGGTCCAGCAGCGCGGCGACGATCCCGAGCGCCGACCACATCCCCGTCCCCATGTCGATGAGCGACGAGCCGACCCGCACGCCGGGGCGACCCTCCTCGCCGGTGATCGAGATGAGGCCGCCCGCGGCCTGCATGAGCGCGTCGTAGCCCGGCTCGGCCGCGAGCGGACCGGTGTGGCCGTACGCGCCGACGGTGCAGTAGACGAGCTGTGGGCTCCGCTCGCGCACGGCGTCGGGGCCGAGCCCCAGCTGCTCGGCCAGACCGGGTCGCAGGCTCTGGAGGAAGACGTCCGAGCGCTCGGCGAGCCGGAGCACCGCCTCGCGGCCCCGCTCGTCCCGCAGCGAGACCGCGAGCGAGCGCTTGCCCGCGTTGACGGAGAGGAACATCGCGCTCTCGCCGTTCCAGAACGGCGGCCCCCAGGCTCGGCCGTCGTCCCCAGTGTCCGGCCGCTCGACCTTGACGACGTCGGCACCGAGCGCGGCGAGGATCTCGGCGCAGAAGGGCCCAGCGATCGAGGTCGTGACGTCCACGACGCGCGTGCCGGCGAGCGGGAGGAACGGCATCGGCGGATCATCGCGGCTGAGAAGATGCGCCGATGCCCGACTGGCTCGACTTCGACCGCTTCGCCGACTGGGTCTCCGGCGAGTGGTGGAGCTACCTCGTCATCTTCGCGGTCGCGGCGATCGACGCGTTCTTCCCGCTCGTACCGAGCGAGACGCTCGTCGTGATCGGCGGCAACCTCGCCAGCTCGGGCGACCTCGTCCTCTGGCTCGTGATCCTCTCCGGCGCGGCCGGCGCGGTGCTCGGCGACAACATCTCGTTCTGGATCGGGCACTTCGTCGGCGAGAAGACCGTCAAGCGGGTCTTCGGCAGCGAGAAGTGGCACACGCGGCTCGAGTGGGCGGAGCGCACGCTCGACGAGCGCGGCGCCTACATCATCCTCATCGCTCGCTTCATCCCAGGGGGCCGGACGGCGGTCACGTTCTCGGCCGGGTACGTGAACACGTTCTCCTGGCGCCGCTTCATCGTCTACGACATCGCCGCGTGTCTTCTGTGGGCGACGTACGCGGCGCTGCTCGGCTACTTCGGCGGCAAGACGTTCGAGGACCACCCCCTCTGGGGAGTGGCCCTCGCTCTCGGTATCGCGCTGGCGCTAGGGCTCGTCGTCGAAGGGGTCAGGCACTTCCGGCAGCGTCGGACGCCGCCGTCGGTCTGAGCTCCCTCCACGCCTTCTGTGCGTACAGCAGCCCCGCGACGAGGACGATCAGCGCGAGGAAGCCGTGCAGCCCGTTGACCCAGTCGCCCTCCTCGTCCGTGTCGCCGAGGAAGCCGAGCTGCGCGATCGAGAGGATCAGGAAGCCGACCGCGAGGCCGACCTGCTTCCAGTTGCCCCAGTACGCGGCGATCGCACCGATCACGACCGCGAGCTGACCGAGGTGCACGATGAGCGACCCGCCTCCGTGCGCGTCGAGAGCGTCCTCACCTGCGCCACGGACGTAGGCCGCGAGGTGAACGCCTGGAGGAGGACGCCCAGGACCGTGACGATGCCGCCGACGAGCACGAGCCATGTGAAGGTTCTCTTCATGGGCGCGATCTTCTCGCACGCCGCGGACGGCCGTCAACAGTGTGAAAGAGTCCACCCGATGGCATCGATCCTCGTGCACGTGACGACCGGCCCGGAGAACCCGACGAAGGCGGCGCTCGCCTTTCTCGTCGCGAAGGCCGCGGTGGAGGAGGGGCACGAGGTCTCGATGTTTCTCGCCGGCGACTCGGTCCAGCTCCTCCGTGACGCGACGCTCGACTCGCTAACCGGCCTCGGCACGGGGAGCCTGCGCGAGTCGTACGACGCGGTGGTCGCGGCCGGGACGCGGATCTACGCCTCCGGCATGTCGAGCAAGGCCCGCGGGCTCGCGGACGCGGACCTCGAAGGGAAGCCGGTCGAGCTCGCCATGCCGAACAAGCTCGTGCAGCTCGCGGTCGAGAGCGACCGCGTCCTCACCTACTGACGCAAACGTAGGCTCAGGGCGTGAACCGCCTGGCCGACGCCACGAGTCCCTATCTCCTCCAGCACGCGGACAACCCGGTCGACTGGCACGAGTGGGGCGACGAGGCGTTCGAGCTCGCGCGTACCGAGGACAGGCCGCTCCTCGTGTCGGTCGGGTACAGCTCGTGCCACTGGTGCCACGTCATGGCGCACGAGTCCTTCGAGGACGCGGCGACCGCGAAGGTCATGAACGAGCTGTTCGTCAACGTCAAGGTCGACCGCGAGGAACGGCCCGACGTCGACGCGGTGACGATGGAGGCGACCGTGGGCATGACCGGCTCGGGCGGCTGGCCGACGACGGTGTTCATGACCCCCGAGGGCCGGCCGTTCTATGCCGGGACCTACTTTCCGCCCGAGCCGCGGCACGGGATCCCGAGCTTCCGCGACGTCCTCGGCGCGGTGGCGGAGACGTGGCGGGAGCGGCGGACCGACGTCGAGCGACAGGCGGAGCGGATCGACTCGGCGCTCCGGAGCGTCGCGGCCGCCCCGTCGTCCGCTCGAGCCGCTGACCGAGTCGATCCTCGGAGAGGCCGACGCGCGCGATCGCTCGCACGTTCGAGCCCGCCGTTCGGCGGCTTCGGCCGCGCACCGAAGTTCCCGGCCGCGTCGACGCTCGAGCTCCTCCTGCGACGCGGTGACGAGGAGTCGCTCGCGATGACGCGCGCGACGCTCGACGGGATGGCCGCGGGCGGGATGTACGACGTCGTCGGCGGCGGCTTCCACCGCTACTCGGTGGACGACCGCTGGCTCGTGCCGCACTTCGAGAAGATGCTCTACGACAACGCCGTCCTCGCCTCGACGTATCTCCACGCCTGGGTCGTCACCGGCGAGCCGCGCTACCGGGAGGTCGTCGAGGAGACGGTCGAGTACATGCTGCGCGAGCTCGCGCTTCCCGGCGGCGGCTTCGCGTCCGCGCAGGACGCCGACACGGACGGCGTCGAGGGGCTGACGCACACGTGGACGCCCGAGGAGGCGCGCGCCGCCGGGCTTCCCGAGGAGCTGCTCGAGCCGTTCGAGCACGGCCGCCACGTCGTGCGCGGTCGCCTCGATCCCGAGCTCCGGCGCGAGGTCCTCGCCGTGCGCGACCGGCGGCCGCAGCCGTTCCGGGACGACAAGGCGCTCGCCTCGTGGAACGGGCTCGCGCTCGCCGCGCTCTCGGAGACCGGCTACCGGCTGGAGCGCGCGGACTGGGTCGAGGCGGCGCGCGAGCTCGGCGAGTTCCTGCTCGGCCCGCTCTCGCTCGAGGACGGCCGCCTTCGGCGCTCGCTCCGCGAGGGCAGGGCGAGCGGCCCGGGCTTCCTCGACGACTACGCGAACGTCGCCTACGGTCTCATGGAGCTGCACGTCGCGACCGGCGATGCGCGCTGGCTGCTCGAGGCACACCGGCTGGCGATGCTGGCGGTCGAGCTCTTCGGCGACGACGAGCAGGGCGGCTTCTTCCTCGCGCCCGCGGACGGCGACGCGCGCGTGCCGCGCACGAAGGACCTCCAGGACTCCCCGATCCCGTCGGGGAACTCGATGCTCGCCTGGGTGCTGCTGCGGCTCGCCCGGATCTGGGGCGACGACGACGCTCGAGCGCCGCGCGGTGTCGGTCTTCCGGATCGTCGAGCCGGCGCTGCGGCGCCAGCCGGGGTTCTTCGCGTGGGCGCTCTGCGCGCTCGACCTCTGGTTCAGCCCCCCGCGCGAGATCGCTATCGCCGGCTCGCCCGAGTCGCCCGTCGCACGCGCCGTGCTCGCGCCGTTCGACCCGCGCGCGGTCGTCGCCGTCGGCCCGGCAGCGGACATCCCGCTGCTCGCGGGGAAGGGACTCGTGGACGGGAGGCCTGCCGTGTACGTCTGCGAGCGGTTCGTCTGTCAGTCACCGGTCACCGACCCGAGACGCGGTAGCTCCGAGTGAGGTTCTGCCTGATGATCGAGGGCCAGGAGGGCGTCACCTGGGACGACTGGACACGGCTCGCGCGGTTGACCGAGGAGCACGGCCTCGACGGGCTCTTCCGCTCCGACCACTACACCGCGATCGTCCGGCAGCCGGGTGACGCGCTCGACGCCTGGACGACGCTCGCCGGGCTCGCGGCCGTGACCGAGCGCATCCGCCTCGGCACCCTCGTCTCGCCGGCGACGTTCCGCCGCCCGAGCGTCCTCGCGCGCATGGCCGTCACCGTCGACCACATCTCGGGCGGGCGGGTCGAGGTCGGCCTCGGCTCGGGCTGGTACGAGCGCGAGCACGTCCAGAACGGCTTCCCGTTCCCCGACGCGAAGGAGCGGTTCGCGCTCCTCGCGGAGCAGCTCGAGATCGTCGTGCGCTCGTGGACCGAGGAGAGCTTCGACCACGTCACCCGCTTCTACGAGCTGCGCGGCCAGACAGCCCTCCCGCGCCCGCACCAGCAGCCGCACCCGCCGATCATCCTCGGCTCGAGCAGCGTCAAGCCGAGGTTCGCCGCGCTCGCCGCGCGCTACGCCGCCGAGGTCAACACGCTCGGCGCGCCGAACGAGGAGCTGCGGAAGAGGAAGGAACGCCTCGACCGCGCCTGCGAGGACGCGGGCCGCGATCCGGCGACTCTCCGCTTCTCGGTCATGACCGCGTGCTTCGTCGGGGCCGACCGCGGCGAGGTGCGAGACCGGGTCTCGCGCTTCCTCACGGTCAGCGGGAACGACGCCGAACCGGACGCCTTCGCCGCGGAGCGCCCGGACCGCTGGCTCGTCGGCACCGTCGACGAGGTCGCCGAGCGCATCGAGGGGCTTCGCGAGCTCGGCGCCGGGGGCGTCTTCCTCCAGCACCTGAACCACGAGGACGACGCAATGGTCGCCCTGATCGGCGATCGCCTCCTGCCTGCCTTCGGGTAGCGTCCGGCCATGACGACCACAGAGCTGACCGGTGCGGAGGACGTGGCGTGGGATCTCTCCGACCTCTACGAGTCAGGTGACGACCCACGCCTCGAAGCCGACACCCGCGAGGCCGAGGCGGCCGCGACCGCGTTTCGCGAGCGCTACTACGGCAAGGTCGCGGCTCTGGACGCCGCGGAGCTGGCCGCGGCGATCGCGGAGCGCGAGCGGATCGAGTCGATCTTCACGCGCTCGATCTACTTCGCGCACCTCGAGTTCGCGACCGACATGGCCGACGCGGCGCGCGGTGCGCTCGATCGCGAAGCTGACCGAGCAGGGGGCGGCGCTCGACACGGAGCTCCTGTTCTTCGGGCTGGAGCTCGCGGCGCTCGAGGACGAGCCACGCCGAGTCACTCCTCGCCGACGACGCGCTCGAGCCCTGGCGGCACTGGCTGCGCTCGGTGCGCAAGTTCCGGCCGTACCTCCTGACCGAGCCCGAGGAGAAGATCGTCACCGAGAAGTCGGTCTCCGGCATGAGCGCGTGGGGGAGGCTCTACGAGGAGCTCCTGAGCGCGATCCGCGTCGACATCGACGGCGAGGAGACGAGCTTCGAGGAGGCGATGGCGAAGCTCTACTCGGCCGATCGCGACGAGCGCCGCACGGCCGCCGAGGGCGTGACCGATGCGCTCGCGGACGGGCTTCGCACGCGCGCTTTCGTCTTCAACACGATCGTCCTCGACAAGTCGATCGACGACCGCCTGCGCAGCTACGAGACGTGGCTCACCGCGCGCAACCTCGCGAACGACACGACCGACGAGGCCGTCCAGGCGCTCATCGACGCGGCGGTGTCGCGCTACGACGTCGTCCAGCGCTACTACACGCTCAAGGCGCGGATGATCGGGCTCGACCGGCTCACGTTCTACGACCGCTTCGCGCCGATCGGCGACGACCCGGCGAGGGCGTCGTGGGACGAGGCGCGGCAGATCGTCCTCGAGGCGCTGGCCGACTTCTCGGACGAGGTCGGAGGCGTCGCGGAGCGCTTCTTCACGGAGAGCTGGATCGATGCTCCGGTGCGCGAGAACAAGCGGCACGGGGCCTTCTGCGCGACGAACGTCCCGGGCGTGCACCCGTACATCTTCATGAACTACACGGGCGACCGGCGCTCGATCCTGACGCTCGCCCACGAGCTCGGGCACGGGCTCCACGGCTCCTTCGCCGGCCCCCTCGGGCTGTTCAACGCGACAACGCCGCTGACGACGGCCGAGACGGCCTCGGTCTTCGCCGAGGCGCTGACGTTCAAGCGCCTGCTCGCGCTCGAGGCCGACCCGCACCGGCGGCTCAACCTGCTCGCGGGCCGCATCGAGGACTCGATCGCGACCGTCTTCCGGCAGATCGCCATGAACCAGTTCGAGGACGTCGTGCACTCGGAGCGGCGCACGCAGGGCGAGCTCTCCGTCGAGCGGATCGAGGAGCTCTGGCTCGGCACGCAGACCGCGCTCTTCGCCGAGTCGGTCGACATCGACGGCTACGGGAGCTGGTGGAGCTACGTCCCGCACTTCATGTCGACGCCTGGCTACGTCTACGCGTACGCGTACGGCTTCCTCTTCGCGCTGACCATCTTCCGCAAGTACGAGGTGGAGGGTGAGTCGATGGTCGAGGCGTACCTCGACCTGCTGCGCGCCGGGGGCTCGAAGCCGCCGGAGGAGCTCGCCGAGATCGTGGGGCTCGACCTCACCGATCCCGCGATCTGGGAGAGCGGCATCGACGCGCTCTCCGCCGAGCTCGACGAGGCGGAGGCGCTCGCGAACGAGATCGGCCTGGGCTGACGTCCCGGGCGCGAGGCTCGGGCGTCCGCTAGCGCGTGCTCGGGGCGACGCCCAGGAGGGCGGCCTCTACCTCGCGCAGCCGCTCGACGTCACCGCGCATGCCGTCGGCGTCGCTGTACAGGAACGCCTCGGCGAGTCGGACGATCGCGTAGCCGAGCGTCGCGGGGTCGACCGGCGAGTCGTACTTCCCCGCCTGGACCTCGTCGCTCGATGATCGCGGTCACGCGCTCGACCATCCGGGGGTGCACGAGACCGCGGCTCGAGGTCAGGATGCGAAGCGCGTCGCGCTCCTGCTCGACGAACCTGCGGAGCGCGGGCGCTGCCGCGAAGCTGCGGTTCACGCGGTCGAAGACGTCGAGCAGCATCGGGGCGCCCCGGCCGCTCGCAGCGGCGAGCGAGCTCTCCAGGACGGGGTTCCCGGCGCGCAGGACGACCTCGCCCAGCAGCCCCTCCCGCGACCCGAACCAGCGGTAGATCGTCGTGCGCCCGAGGCCGAGCTCGGCGGCGATTGCCTGGACGTCGATGCGCTCGCCGCGCAGGTAGCGGCCGAGCGCGGCGTCGAGCACGTCGTCGCGGCTCGCTGCCGGAGGCCGGCCGCGGGGCCGGGCGGAGGCACTGACGGCACTCACGGTCGCGCGAGGATAACCCTAATTCGGAACATCGCGCCAGCCGTGTATTGATACACGGGCACCGGTCTGTAATCATCGTCGTGGTCCCGTTCCCTCGGAAGGGAGGCGTACGGAGCTCGGTCGGAGCAGACGGTCCGGTGCCGCGGAGCCGCGCGGCGACATGACGTCGACGCACTAACTCTGCGGCCGGATACACGTTTCAAGGTGTTGGCGGCACGCGCGTGCCGGCGGTACGCTCGCGCTGACAGGCAGGAGTTTCGAGGGGATCCAAAAGGAGGAGTTGGTGCGAAAGCTCATCGTGTGTGGAGTCGCCCTGGTAGCGGCCCTTGCGCTCACGGTGCCGGGCGCGATCGGGGGCCCGGAGCAGACACCAGGGCTCACAGCTAGGACGATCACGATCGGCGGGACGTTCCCGCTCACGGGCCCGGCCGCGTCGTACGCGCCGATCCCGGTCGGGATGAAGGCGTACTTCGACTACATCAATGCCCGTCCGGGGAACCGCGGCGTCAACGGCCGCCGGATCATCTGGAAGTACTACGACGACGGGTACAACACCGCGAACACGGCGCAGCTGACCCGGCGGCTCGTGGAGCAGGACAGGGTCTTCGCCACCGTCGGCCAGCTCGGGACGGAGCCGGTGCTCGCCGTACGCGAGTACATGAACGCACGGAAGGTTCCGCAGGCCCTCGTCTCGACCGGTGCGTCCAACTGGGGCACGGAGTGGAAGAAGTTCCCGTGGACGACCGGTTGGCAGCCCGACTACATCGCCGAGGCTCGCCTCTACGGCATTCACCTCAAGGCGAACCATCGCGGCAAGAAGATCGGCGTCATCTACCAGAACGACCAGTACGGCACTGACTATCTGTACGGCTTCCGGGCGGCGCTCGGCAAGCAGTACGCCGACGCGAACATCGTGGCGCAGGAAGCGATCGAGGCCACGGCGACGTCCTCGGCGGCGCAGATGACCCGCATCCGGGCGAGCGGCGCCCAGGTGCTCGCGATCTTCCAGCTCCCGACGCCGACGGTGCGCTCGATCGCGACGGCCAAGGCGCTCGGGATCAACCCCGACCAGATCTACATGAACTCGGTCGCGGCGATCAAGGCCGCGATGGACGGCGCCGTGGCGTCGGCCGGAGCGGCGTACGTCAACGGCATCATCTCGATCGCGTACGGCAAGGACCCGCAGGACCCGGCGTGGGACAACGACGCGGCGATGAGGCTGTACCGAACGATCATCGCCAAGTACGGCGGGGGCGCGAATGCGAACGATCCGCTGGTCCTGTACGGGGTCAGCAAGGCGGAGTCGTTCGTCCAGGTGCTCCAGCGGGCGGGCAAGAACCCGACCCGCGCGAGCTTCCAGGCCGCGCTCCTGAGGATGGACTACCCGAACAAGTTCCTCCTCCCGGGCGTCATCCAGAAGACGTCGCGGACGGACCACTTCGTCATCAGCCAGATGAAGCTCCAGCGGTACAACGGGAACACCAGGCTCTGGGTCCCGTTCGGCCCGCTCCGCGAAGGGCGTCCTGGGCGTTAGCGCTACAGGCACGTAGGAACGAGTCAGGAGCCGGGTACGCCCGGCTCCTACTCGTTTCCGGCCTGCTCCCAGTACGGCCGGAACTGCTCCCAGTACCCCTCCATCGTCGTCATGCGAGTCGAGGCGTGGAGCAGGTCGAGCGGCGCGACGTTGACCGCGCGCACGATCCAGTCGTCGCCGACGTCGAGGACGTTGACGCAGCCGGGCGCCTGCTCGAAGTGGCCGAGGAACGTCCGCTCGCCGGTGAGCGCGTAGGACAGGATCGAGCGGTTCACGCCGCCGTGGAGGACGGCGAGGATCGTGTCCCAGGTCTTGTCCGTGAGCAGCCGCTCGATCGCGGGGAGCACGCGGTCGAAGAGCTCCCCGATCGTCTCGCCGCCGAGGAAGCGCCTGTCGTTGGGGACGACGCCGCGGAACGCGTGCACGAACTCGGACTCGAGCTGCTCGGGCGCGATGCCGGACAGGCTCTCGCCGCGAAGCTCTCGGAGCTCGCGCCACTCCTCGATCACCGCTCCCGGCACGACGATCTGTGCGGTCTGGACGGTGCGGGGCAGGCCACTCGCGAGCACGCGGTCGAACTCGATGTCGCGCAGGAGGGCATGCGCCGCCTCGGCCTGCGCACGGCCCTCGTCGGTGAGGCCGACGTCGTCGGGCTGGGTCGGCCGGCCGGAGGCGTCGAAGTACGCGACCGCGCCGTGGCGCATGAGGTAGAGGCGGCGGCGCATGCGTGCGTAGGATCGTACGGTGCCGTCGGGCGACATCGTGGAGACGACGGCCGACGCTCGGGGCCTGGCCAAGCCGCCGCTGCTGGTGCTCGAGAGCGTGCGCGCCTTCCTCGACGTGCACGACCTCGGATCGGGCGATGTCCGGGCGTGGCGGATCGGCGAGGGCGGAGGCTCCAACTTCACGTTCGCGATCGAGCGGGGCGACGCGCTGCTCGTCCTGCGCCGGCCGCCCCGACCACCGCTCCCACCCTCCGCGCACGACGTCGTGCGCGAGGCGAGGCTCCAGCTCGCCCTGCGGGAGGCCGGTTTCGCACGGTTGCCCACGATCGTCGCGGTGGGAGACGACGAGAGCGTCCTCGGGGTTCCCTTCTACGTCATGGACTGGCTCGACGGCCATGTCGTCACGGACGAGCTTCCGCCGGGGCTCGAGGACGAGGCCGGGCGCCGCAGGCTCGCCGACGACCTCGTCGACTCGCTCGTCGAGATCCACGCCGCGGACGTCTCCACTCCAGCGCTCGCCGCGTTCGCCCGTCCGGGGAGCTACAACGAGCGCCAGGTGCGACGCTTCTCGCAGCTCTGGGAGATCAACAAGACCCGCGAGCTCCCGGCCGTGGACGATGTCGGGGGCTGGCTCGCGGCGCACCTGCCGGAGCCGCTGCCCGAGACTGTCGTCCACGGCGACTTCCGCCTCGGGAACACCATGGTCGCGGCCGACGAGCCGTCACGGATCGTCGCGGTGCTCGACTGGGAGATGGGCGCGATCGGCGACCCGCGGGCCGACGTCGGCTATCTGCTCGCGACGTACAGCGAGCCGGGCGGCCCTCCGAATCCGCTCGGCACGTCGCCCGTCTCCGCTCTGCCCGGGTTCCCGTCCAAAGCGGAGCTTGCCGAGCGTTACACGGCGCGGAGCGGCCGCGAGGTCGAGTCGCTCAACTGGTTCGAGGCGCTCGCGTTGTGGAAGGCGGCGGTGTTCTGCGAGGCGATCTACGGGCGCTTCCTCCGCGGCGAGCTCGGTGCCGAGGACGAGCGGGCGGCGCGCTTCGAGCTCGGCGTTCCGTTCCTCGCTGAGTCCGCAGCCACAGCCGCCGGTCTATAGGAGCGAGGCGAGCCTCGCCCCTACAGCGCGATCTCGGCGAGGGCGCGCAGCGCTTCGGGCTGCTGCGTCGCGACGAGGAGAGACGTGGCTCCCGACTCGCGCCACGCGTCGACCCGTTCGGCGAATCGCTCCTTCGGCCCGACGAGGGCGACCTCGTCGACGAACGCGTCGGGCACGAGCGCGGTGGCATCGCGCTTGTTGCCGGCGAGATAGAGGTCCTGGATCTCCTTGGCCTCGGCCTCGTAGCCGTAGCGCACGAAGAGGTCGTTGTAGAAGTTCTTCCCGCGCGCGCCCATCCCGCCGATGTAGAGCGCGTAGTACGGCTTGAGGAACTCCCTGCCCGCCTCGACGTCGTCGATCAGGATCGCCATCGCCGTCGGGGCGATGTCGAACCCCTCGCGCACCTCGTCGATCACGGCGCCGAAGACGCCGCGCGCCTTCTCCGGCGCCCAGAAGATCGGGAGCCAGCCGTCCGCGATCTCGAACGCCTGGACGACCGCCTTCGGTCCCATCGCCGCGAGGTAGATCGGGATGTCCGCTCGGAGAGGGCGCGCCATGAGCTTGAGCGGCTTGCCGAGGCCAGTGCCGTTCCCGTCGCTGCCGTAGGGGATGTCGTAGTGCTCGCCGTGGTGCTCGACGAGCTCGCGGCGTAGCGCGGTGCGCACGATCTCGACGTACTCGCGCGTCTTCGTGAGTGGCTTGCCCCAGGGCTCGCCGTGCCAGCCCTCGACCACCTGCGGCCCGGACGTGCCGAGCCCGAGCAGGAAGCGGCCGCCGGAAAGGAGGTCGAGGGTCGCCGCCGTCATCGCCGTGTTCGCAGGCGTCCGGCCGGGGATCTGCATGATCGCCGACCCGAGCTTGATCCTCTCCGTCGTTGCGCCGAGCCACGAGAGGACAGTGACGCAGTCGGTGCCCCAGGCCTCGGCCGCCCAGGCCGAGTCGAAGCCGAGGCGCTCCGCTTCCTGCGCGAGCGCGATCGGCTCGAGCGGGCTCGTCCCCGGCGGCGCGTACCCCATGTAGAACCCGAGCCTCATGCCGTGCGATGTTATGAGCTTCCAACACAATGAGCGCCGATGTTCGCGATGCGGCGCTGGACGCCGCGATGCGGCGTCCTCGGTCGTGTCCATACCTCAACGGTATGGACGCTCCCTGCGCCCTTGCCTCCCGACGTCCATCGCTCGCCTCGCGAGGGGCGATCAGTGTGTTAGAAGCTCATACGCGATGACGATCACCGATCTCCGACCGACCGACGAGGCGCTCGAGCTGCGGGCGCGCGTCCGCGCCTTCATGGAGGCGCACGTGTACCCCAACGAGCAGGCGCTCGACCGCGAGGACGACGCCGCGGAGAACCTCGTCGAGGAGCTGCGGGCACGTGCGCGCGAGGAAGGCCTGTGGGCGCCGCACCTGCCGCCGGAGGCCGGCGGCTCGAACGGCAGCTTCCTCGTCTACGCGCACCTGAACGAGGAGATCGGGCGCACGATCTGGGGCCAGCTCGTGTTCGGGTGCCAGGCGCCCGACGCGGGGAACGGCGAGATCCTGTGGCACTTCGGGACGGACGAGCAGAAGGAGCGCTTCCTGCGGCCCCTCGTGGCTGGCGAGGTGCGCTCGTTCTTCTCGATGACGGAGCCGGAGGTCCCGGGCTCCGATCCGACGACGCTGCGGACGCGCGCGGTGCGCGAGGGCGACGAGTGGGTCATCGACGGTCACAAGTGGTTCTCGTCGGGCGCCGAGGGGGCGGCCTTCGGGATCGTGATGGCGGTGACCGACCCCGAGGCGG
This sequence comes from uncultured Actinomycetes bacterium, assembly GCA_963770595.1. GTDB lineage: Bacteria > Actinomycetota > Thermoleophilia > Gaiellales > Gaiellaceae > GMQP-bins7. The sequence continues at coordinate 108,817 of CAVYQG010000002.1, forward strand.
ACCCGCATCGGCGCGCGACTCAGATCATCGTCCCGGCCGACACGCCCGGCGTCGAGGTCGTGCGCGCGGTCCCGACGATGGGCCACCGCGGCCGCGGCTGGACCACGCATTGCGAGGTGCTGTACACGGGCGTCCGGGTGCCCGTCGCGTACACGCTGGGCGAAGCGGGTGACGGGTTCCGGATCGCCCAGAAGCGGCTCGGCCCGGGGCGCATCCACCACGTGATGCGCTGGCTCGGGCAGATGCAGCGCGCGTTCGAGCTCATGTGCTCGTACTCGCTCGAGCGGGAGACGTTCGGAGAGAGGCTCGCCGACAAGCAGACGATCCAGAACTGGATCGCCGACTCGGCGGCCGAGATCCAGGCGTGCCGCCTGATGACGCTCGACGCCGCGCACAAGATCGACCAGGGCGACGAGGCGCGCGTCGAGGTCTCGTTGATCAAGTTCTTCGCGGCGCGCGTGCTGCATGACGTGGTCGACCGGGCGGTGCAGACACACGGCGCACGCGGTCTCACGGACGAGACTCCGCTCGCCGGGATGCTTGCCATGGCGCGCGGCGCGCGGATCTACGACGGCCCGGACGAGGTGCACCGCATGGTCGTCGCCCGGCGGATCCTGAAGTCGTTCGCCGCCGGCGAGCCCTGGCGCTTCGAGTAGGAGGCGGCGCCCGGTCGACCGGGCGCCGCCTCCTCGCTCAGTCGGTCGACCCCACGAGGTCGCGGCACTGGCCGCGGAGGCGCTTCGCGGAGTTGTCCGCCCCGGTCGGAGCGGGGGTGTTCCCGTTGCAGTGGAGATCTCCACCGAAGACGTTCTCGACGATCGACAGCTGCACGCCGGAGTTGCCGGACACGTCGCCGGCCCGCCCGACGTCGTTGCCGAGGATGCTGCCGTTGCCGAACGGCGGGCACGTGTCGGGCGTGCAGAGCGACTCGAGGATCTCGTTGTCGATCACCGTCAGGTGCCCCGAGATCGTGTTGCCCTCGACGCCCAGAGCCCCAGTGTTGCCGATCAGCGTGAGATTGCCGCCGATCTCGTTGCCGAGGATCGCGAGCGCGAACGCGCCCACGGTGCTGTCGCGGATCTCGACGTTCCCGCCGATCGAGCTCCCGACGATGAAGTCGCCGTCGTCGGCGCCTCGGACTTCGACGTTCCGTCCCACGCTCGAGAACACGACGTCCTCGAAGACGCAGTCGTGGCAGCGGTAGCTGCCGCCGATGCTCGTCTCGAACGACGCGGTCAGTGCGCCGCTCAGGGCGTCGACGTTGCCCCCGATCGTCGTGCCCGGGCCCATCTGGAGCTCGGCGCCGGGCTCGGCGAGGACGTTGCCGTGGATCGTCGCGCCGAAGAGGACGCAAAGCCCGCCTTCCGGGACGACGAGGTCGTCCGCCTCGCCGGTGAACGGCTCCTCGAACGTGCTCGCGCAGAGCGTCGGGCCGCTGCTCGCCACCGCCGGCACCGCTGTCAGAAGGATCCCGAGGGCTACCGCGGCCGCGAGCCATACGAGCCTAGCCATACCCACCTCCCCTGTAGTGACACGCGATACTAACCCGAGCTCGGGCGTGCGATCAACCTCGGGTCCCGGCGTCTCGCGTCCGCGGCGGAAGGGGCATGAAGACGCTCGTCGTGCGCTGGTACTCGGCGTAGTCGGGGCGGCTCCTCAGCGCCTGTGCCTCCGTTGCGGGGATCCCGGTGACACGGAAGAGGAGGAAGAGGAGCACCGCTGGCACGAGCCACGCGATCCAGCCCCACGGTGCGGCCGTCGCCGCGAGCGCTGCGCCGATCCAGGTGACGAGCTCGAAGAAGTAGTTCGGGTGGCGTGACCACGACCAGAGGCCCGTGCGGGCGGTCTTGCCCCTGTTCGCGGGATCCCCGCGCCACCGCGCGAGCTGCCGGTCGGAGACGATGACGCCGACGTTGCCGATCGCCCACACCGTGACGCCGAGCCACTCGAGCGCTCCGAGCCCGTCCGCCGGGTCCTGCGCCACGACTGCGAAGGGGATCGAGAAGAACACGACGAACGCCGCCTGGAACTGGAAGAACCAGAAGAAGTTCCGGTTCGCGTTCGCACCCCACTTCGCGCGCAGCGCCTGGTAGCGGCCGTCCTCGTCCTTCCCGAGGACACGGTTGACCAGGAGGTAGCTCCCGAGTCGGAAGCCCCAGATCGACGCGAGCAGCGCGGCGAGGGCTCGATGCGCCGTGTCCCCGTCGGCGAGCACCGCATAGAGGATCGCGCAACAAGCGATAAGCACCGCCCACGCCGCGTCGACGTGGCTCGCATCCCGGATCCGGACAGCGAGCGCCCACATCAGCGCCATGGACACCGACGCAACGATCGTGCCGAGGGCGAGCAGCCCCCAGACGGACTCGATCATCGAAGAGGCTCTGCCGGGAGGCGCATCGACCGGGCCGAAGGCCGGCTTCGCTGGCCGGGAGGCTTCGCGCCGCGCTGCGCAGACGCTGGGCCGAAGGAGGGGGCTCGTGGGGGAACCATGGGTTCCCCCACGCTAGCCGGGAGGCGCATCGACCGGGCCGAAGGCCGGCTTCGCTGGCCGGGAGGCTTCGCGCGGCGGTGCGTGAACCCCGGACCGAAGGAGGGGGCTCGTGGGGGAACCATGGGTTCCCCCACGCTATCGAGGGCCGGGGACGCCCTTGAACTCGTAGAGCAGCGGCTCGCGGCCGGGCTGGACGATCCAGGCCTCGCCCGTGCCCTCGCTCTCGTACGCCGCCCAGACGCCGTCGGCGACGTCCTCTGGACGAAGAAGCCGGAACCCGCGGTCGGTGAGCGACTGCTTGAAGCCGTTGTCCATGAGCGGCGTGTCGGCCCAGCCGGGGCAGACGGCCTGGATGCGGATCCCGCGCTCGGCGAGCTGCGCCGCGACCGAGCGCACGAAGCCGACGACCGCGTGCTTGGTCAGCCCGTAGATCGGGTCGTCGGCGATCGCGACGAGACCGGCGAGCGACGCCGTCACGATGATCGTCGAGCCCTTCGGCATCACGCGGTCGAGGCGGCGGACGCCGTAGACCACGCCGTCGACGTTGACGCCCACCGCGCGCCGGTACTGCTCGTCTGTCAGGTGCGCGATGTCCTCGGAGCCGGTGAGGACGCCCGCGTTCAGGCAGGCGAGGTCGACCGAGCCGACGTGCTCCCACGCGTCGGGGTCGGTCACGTCGAAGCCGTCGACGAGGTCGAGCCCCTTCACCTGGAAGCCCTCGCCCTCGAGCTTCTTCACGATCGCCTTGCCGATCCCGCCGGCCGAGCCGGTCACCAGGGCTGTCACGGAACGAGCACCACCTTTCCCGTCGTCTGTCTTTCCTCGATGAGCCGATGCGCCTCGCCCGCCTGCTCGAGCGGGAGCTCCGCGCCGACGATCGGCCGGACTACGCCGCCCTCCCAGAGCCGGAGGACGTCCTTCGCCGCGCGCTCGATCAGGTCCGGCCGCCGGCCCATGAGCCGCCCGAGGTAGAAGCCCTGGACGCCGATGTTGCGCCCGACGAGCCACGTCGGGCTCACGTCCTGCCAGAGGCCGCCGGCGTACCCGGCTGCGATGGCCGAGCCGAGCGGCTTCACGAGGGACAGCGAGGTCGCGAAGGTCTCGCCCCCGACTAGGTCGTAGACGACGTCGACCGGCTCGAGGCTCTCTAGCTCGTCGTACGTCACTGCCTCGACCGCCCCGAGCGAGAGCGGCAGCTCCTTCTTCGCCTCGCTGCCGACCGCAGCGACTGCGACTCCGTTGAGCGCCCGCACGAGCTGGACGGCTGCAGTGCCGACCGCGCCCGCCGCCGCGGTCACGAGGACGCGCGAGCCGAAGGTGATCCTCGCGAGCTCGGTCAGCGGGATCCAGGCGGTGAGGAACGCCATCGGGAACGCAGCGCCCTCGGCGAAGCTCGCGTTCGGCGGCAGCGGCAGGAGCCAGCGCCGGTCGACGGCGACGCGCTCCGCGTAGCCGCCGCCCTGGCCTCCGACGAGACCCATGACACGGCTGCCGTCGAGCTCGCCCGCGACCTCCGACCCGAGGACGGCCGGCAGCTCGGGCATCTGCGGGTACTGCCCGAGTCGGACGAGCACGTCGGCGAAGTTGATCCCGCAGGCCCGGACGTCGAGGATCGGGCCGTCGCCCGCGGGCTCGGGCACTTCCTGGACGACGAGGTTCTCCGGCCCGCCCGTCCCCGTGAGGACGACGGCCCTCACGTCGAAAGCGGGTGACAGTCACCTACGGTGACAGTCACCAGTGGTCGGTGACAGGCACCGTAAGTGCCTGTCACCTGCTTGTCCGTTCGCCGCTTCAACGGCCGGTGAACTCGGGCTGGCGCTTCTCGAGGAACGCGGCCACGCCCTCGGCTCCGTCCTCCGACTCCAGGCAGCGGCGGAAGCCGTCGGCCTCTCGCCGAAGACCCTCTTCAAGAGGAAGGTCGCGGGTCGTCCGCGCGAGCTCGCGCAGCACCGCGATCGAGACGGGCGAGCGCTCGGCGATCGTCCTCGCGATGGCCAGGGCCGCAGCGAGCAGCTCGTCGGCGGGCACGACCTTCTCGACGAGGCCCCAGTCGTAGGCCGTCTGGGCGTCGACGAAGTCCCCGGTCATGTTCAGGTACTGCGCGCGTCCGAGACCGACGAGGCGCGGGAGCCGCTGCGTCCCGCCGCCGCCCGGAATGAGGCCGAGCTTGATCTCCGGCTGGCCGAGCTGCGAGCCCTCGGCGGCGACCCGCAGGTCGCAGCACATGGCGAGCTCGAGGCCACCGCCCAGGCAGAAGCCGTGGATCGCCGCGATGAAGGGCTTCCGCGCCTTGTCCATGCGCGCGCCGAGCTTCTGGATCCCGCGTGCGGACCCGGACTCCTGCGCCTCGGCCGCCGCCTCGCGCAGCGACGGGAACTCGGAGATGTCCGCACCCGCGACGAATGCCTTCTCGCCTGCGCCGCGGAGCACGACCGCGCGCACCGAATCGTCCGCGTCCAGCCGGTCGACCTCGGCCTCGAGCTCCTCGAGCAGCGGCGCCGAGAGCGCGTTGACCGGCGGATGGTCGATGGTGACGACGGCGACGAAGCCGTCCTGCTCCGTCGAGACGAAGTCGCCCACTACGCGGTCTCCGCGGGCTGCGCGGAGAACTGCTCGCGAAGCGCTGTCTTGCGGAACTTGCCGACGGCCGTCTTCGGGATCTCCTCGACGATCTCGAACCGGTCCGGCAGCCACCACTTCGCGAAGTTGGGCGCGAGGAACTCGCGGAGCTCGTCCTCGGTCGCGGTCTGTCCCTCGCGGAACACGCAAACGGCGAGCGGGCGCTCCGACCACTTCTCGTCCGGGATCGCGATGACCGCGGCCTCCGCGACCGCCGGATGGCCCATGAGGGCGTTCTCGAGCGCGACGGTCGAGATCCACTCGCCGCCCGACTTCACGAGGTCCTTGGAGCGGTCCTGGATCTCGATGTAGCCGTTCGGCTCGATGGTCACGATGTCGCCGGTCTTGAACCAGCCGTCGTCCGTCCAGCGGTCGGCACCCTCGGGGCTGTCGTAGTACGCGGACGAGATCCACGGGCCGCGCACCTCGAGCTCGCCCATCGCCTCGCCGTCCCAGGCCACCATGCCCTCGGGGCCGCGTGCACGGATCTCGACGAACGGCGCCGGGATGCCCTGCTTGGCGCGGTAGCCGGTACTGCTCCTCCTCGGGGAGCGCCGCCTCGCGGCTCGTGAGCTCGGAGACCGTTCCCGAGCGGGCACATCTCGGTCATTCCCCAGGCGTGGAGGATCCGCAGGCCGTGGCGCTTCTCGAACGCCTCGATCATCGACTGCGGAGCAGCGGAGCCGCCGACGACCATCGCCCGGATCGACGACGTGTCGTACTTGCCCGGGTTCGCGTCGAGCTCCTGGAGGATCCCCATCCAGATCGTCGGGACACCCGCGGTGATCGTCACCTTCTCCTGCGCGAACGCCTCGAGCAGGCTCGGCCCGTCGAGGAAGCGGGCCGGGGAAGACCTGCTTCGCGCCGACGAACGTGCACGTGAACGGGAAGCCCCACGCGTTCGCGTGGAACATCGGCACGACGGGGAGGACCGAGTCCTTCTCCGTCACCGAGAGGACGCCGGCGATCGCGCTCGCCATCGTGTGGACCGCGATCGCACGGTGCGAATAGACCGCGCCTTTCGGCTGACCGGTGGTGCCGCTCGTGTAGCACATGGCCGCGGCCGTTCGCTCGTCGATCTCGCGGTCGGGGAGGTCGCCCGGCTCGGCGCGAGGCGAGCAGGTCCTCGTACTCGATCGCGCCGTCCGGCGTCGGGCCGTCGCCGATCGCGACGACGTGCTCGAACCCTGCGCGCTCGCGGAAGTTCTCGACGAGCGGCCAGAGCACCTTGTCCGCGATGAGAACCCTGTCGCCCGCGTGGGTCGCGATGTACGTGATGTCGTCGGGGTGGAGGCGCAGGTTCAGCGTGTGCGTGACCATGCCGCCCACCGGCACGCCGATGTAGGTCTCGAGGTGCTGGTAGTGGTTCCAGGCGAAGGTCCCGACGCGATCCCCGTCCTTCAGGCCGAGCTCGTTCCGCAGCGCAGCGGCCAGGCGGCGCGCGCGTGGCGCGAAGTCGGCATACGTGTAGCGGTGCCAGCTCCGGTCGGGAAGCCGCGTGACGATCTCGCGGTCGCCGAACAGCTGCTCGCCGCGTCGCAGGAGCGCGGCGACGTTGAGCTGGTAGTCCATGATCAGGCCGTCCACGGGAGCTCAGCCTCCTTGTTCGATCGCGACGGGGGTCGGAGCAGGCGTGGGCTCCCGCGGCTCTCTTCCGTCGAGCAGGTACGCGGCGACCTCGGCGCGGAGCCGCGTGCCGGAGCCGCCGAAGCTCTCGATCCAGCGGGCGCGCTTGTACAGCCGGTGCAGGTCGTGCTCCCACGTGAAGCCGATCCCGCCGAGCACCTGGATCGACGTCTCGCAGACCGCCACCGCAGCCTCGGCAGCCGACGCCTTCGCGGCTGCGGCCGCGATCGGCGCCTGCTCGTCGCCCGTCGCGACGCACCACGCGGCCCAGAGCGACAGCGAGCGCGAGAGCTCGAGGTCCGTGAACGCGTTCGCGAGCGGGTGCGAGACGGCCTGGTACACGCCGATCTTCTTGCCGAACTGCTCCCGGCCCGATGCGTACTCGATCGCGTACTCGAGCGCGCGCCGCGCGACGCCGCAGGCCTCGATCGCGAGCCCTGCGAGCATCCGGTCCCTGATCTCCTCGAGGACGCCCGAGCCCGCCAGCAGCCGGCCGGGCTCGCCGCCGCGGACGACGCCGAGCGGCCTCGTCTCGTCGGTCGTCGAGAGGATCTCGCGCTCCGCTCCCTCGAGCTCGTAGATGCCGTCCCCGCCCACGATCGCGATGCGGTCGGCGGTGTCGAGGTCGGCGACGAGCGGGCCGAGCGCCAGCGTCCAGCTCGCCTCTCCGGCCGCGACCTCGGAGCGGAGCTCGTCGGGCAGAGCGGGAAGCGTCATCGCGATCGTCGAGAAGTACGGCCCGTGCTGGAGCGCGCGCCCGAGCTCCTCGAGGACGACGGCCTCCTCGACGAAGGTCAGCCCGACGCCGCCTGCCTCCTCGGGGATCGAGATGCCCGTCCAGCCGAGCTCGGCGAGCTGCGCCCAGGTCGGCTCGGGCGTGGCCGTGAGGAAGTCCCTCGCTTGCTCGCGGAGCGCTTCCTGCTCGGGTGTGAAGGTGAAGTCCATGGCTCAGCGCGACTTGGGGAGGCCGAGCACGCGCTCGGCGATGATGTTGCGGAGCACCTCCGAGGTGCCGGCCTCGATCGTGTTTCCGCGGCTCCGGAGCTGCTGGTGCTGCCAGTAGCCGGCGTACGGCGCGTTGTCGTCGGACAGCGCGGCATCGGGGCCGAGCAGCTCGAGCGCGAGCTTCGTCACGCGCTGGTTCGACTCCGACCACACGAGCTTCGCGACCGAGCCCTCGGGGCCGGGCATCCCGGTCTTCACGAGCTGCGAGAGCGAGCGGTAGTTCGTGAAGCGGACGCCCTGCATCGCGCTCCACTCGCGGGCAATCCGGTCGCGCTGGATCGGGTCCGCGCCGCGATCCCGCGCGAGGGCCGTCAGCTTGCGGATCTGCACCTCGAGCTGCGCCTGGAGCGCGAACCCGAGCGTGCCGCGCTCGTGCAGCAGCGTCGTCATCGCCACCTGCCAGCCGCCGCCGACCTCGCCGAGGACGTTCTCGACGGGCACGCGGACGCCGGTGAAGAAGATCTCGTTGAACTCGGCCTCGCCCGTGATCTGGCGCAGTGGCCGCACCTCGACGCCCGGCGCGTGCATGTCCACGATGAGGTAGGTCAGCCCGGCGTGGCGTGAGGACTCGGGGTCGCTGCGCGTGACGAGGATGCAGAAGTCGGCGAGGTGCGCGAACGACGACCACACCTTCTGGCCGTCGACGACGAAGTGGCCGTCCTCGAGGCGCGCGCTCGTGCGGACGCCTGCGAGGTCGGAGCCTGCTCCCGGCTCGGAGAAGCCCTGGCACCAGATCTCCTCGGCGGAGAGGATCCGCTCCAGGTGGCGGGCCTTGTGCTCCTCGGTGCCGTGGGCGATGATCGTCGGCCCCGCCATGCCGATGCCGATGACGCCGATGTGCGGGGGCGCCTCGGCGCGTGCCATCTCCTCGAGGAAGATCGCCTGGTGCGTGTACGGCGCGCCGCCGCCGCCGTACTCCTTCGGCCACGTCAGCCCCGCGTAGCCGGCGTCGTGGAGCGCGCGGCTCCACGCGCGCATCTCGGGCTGGTCGAAGCGAGCCGCACCGCCGCGATGCCCCTGGAGCTCGGGCGGGAGGTTGTCCTCGATCCAGGCGCGGAGCTCGGCGCGGAAGGCGGCTTCCTCGGGAGTGTCGCGCAGGTCCATCGGACGCGATGCTAACCCGCACGCGACCCCGACGGTGGCGAACCGAATCGTTCGTGCAGGAGCGTCATGCGTTGCGAGCGCGTGCGGGACGCGATTAGGGTTGGACGCCGATGCCCCTTCTCGAGGTCCGGGACGTCACGCTCCGATTCGGCGGCATCGTCGCTCTCGACGGGGTCTCGTTCGCGGTCGACGAGGGGCAGATCTCGGGCCTGATCGGGCCGAACGGCGCCGGGAAGACCACCGCCTTCAACGTCATCACGCGCCTGTACAAGCCCGACGAGGGGGAGGTCGAGCTCGACGGCGCCTCGCTCCTGAACGTCTCGCCGTACAAGATCGTCGGCAAGGGGATCGCGCGTACGTTCCAGAACCTCCAGCTCTTCCGGACGATGTCCGTCCTCGAGAACGTGCTCGTCGGGGCGCACGGCCGCGGCCGCAAGGTGGGGGAGAAAGAGGCGTTCGAGATGCTCGACTTCGTCGGGCTGCGCGAGCGGGCGTATTTTCCGGCAGCGGCGCTCCCGTACGGAATCCAGAAGCGCGTCGAGCTGGCGCGGGCGCTCGTCGCGAAGCCGCGGCTGCTGCTCCTCGACGAGCCCGCAGGTGGCCTGAATCACGAGGAGGTGGGCGCGCTCGGGGAGTTCATCAAGAAGATCCGCGACGACTTCGAGCTGACGGTGCTCCTCGTCGAGCACCACATGAACCTCGTCATGACGATCTCGGATCACGTCAACGTCCTCAGCTTCGGCCGCAAGATCGCCGACGGGCCGCCGGCCCAGGTGCAGGCCGACCCCGCGGTGATCGAGGCATACCTCGGCGGTGAGGACGAGGAGCTCGATGCGAGCAAGCCGGCGCGCCTCCCCTCCGACGCCACGGCGCCCGAGACGGGCGGCGACAGCGGGGAACAGGCCTGATGGCTCTCCTCGAGCTCGATCGCGTCGAGGCGCGGTACGGCCCCGTACAGGCGTTGCACGACGTCTCGCTCACCGTGGACGAGGGCGAGGTCGTCGCTGTGCTCGGCGCGAACGGCGCCGGCAAGACGACGACCCTCCGCGCGATCTCGGGCACTGTCTCGCGCGGTGGCACGATCGACTTCGAGGGCAAGACGCTCAAGGGCGGGCCCGAGACGGCCGCCCGCGCGGGCATCGCGCACGTGCCCGAGGGACGAGGCACGTTCGTCGAGCTGACCGTGCTCGAGAACCTCCGCCTGGGCGCGTACACGCGACGCGACCGTCAGGTCAAGCAGGACGTCCAGCGCGTGACCCAGTACTTCCCGTGGATGGACGAGCGCGCCGGACAGCGCGCCGGGACGCTCTCAGGCGGCGAGCAGCAGATGCTCGCGCTGGGACGCGCGTTGATGAGCCGTCCGAAGCTGCTCCTGCTCGACGAGCCCTCGCTCGGGCTCGCTCCGCTCGTCGTTCGCGAGTTCTTCCGGACCGTGCGCGCGTTGAACGAGGACGAAGGCCTCACGGTGCTCGTGGTCGAGCAGGACGCGAAGATCGCGCTCGCCATCTCGTCGCGCGCCTACGTGCTCGAGGTCGGCCGCGTCGCGCTCACCGGCCCGAGCGACGCGCTGCGCGACGACGAGAACGTCCGCCGGAGCTACCTGGGGTACTGATGGACGCCCTCTACCTAGCGGCCTTCGCCGAGTTCATGCAGCAGGTCGTGTCCGGCCTCGCGTCGGGCGGGATCTACGCCCTCCTGGCGCTGGCGCTCGTGATCATCCACCGCTCGACGGGAGTCATCAACTTCGCCCAGGGGGAGATGGCGACCCTGTCGGCGTACATCTGCTGGGCGCTGATCGTCCACCACGGATGGAGCTACTGGCCCGCCTTCGTCGCGACCCTGGTGCTCTCGTTCGTCGGCGGCGTGGGAATCCACACCGGGATCATCCGCCCGGTGGAGCGGGGCAGCGTCCTGCGCATCGTGATCGTGACCATCGGCCTGCTCGTCGCGATCAACGGGTTCATCATCTGGCAGTGGGGCGGCGAGCCCCAGCTCCTGGAAGGCCCGTTCGGGACGGGGACCTGGGAGATCGGCGGCGTCGTCGTGTCCAGGCACGAGGTCGGCACGATCGTCGTCGCGCTCGGGATCGTCCTTCTCCTGTGGCTGCTGTTCCGCTTCACGAAGCTCGGGCTCGCGATGCGGGCCGCGGCGGTCAACCCGGACGAGGCGCGCCTCGTCGGAATCCGCGTTCCCTGGATGCTCGCGCTCGGCTGGGGGCTCGCGGCGACACTCGGTGCGGTCGCCGGGATGCTCACCGCGCCCGCCGTCTTCGCGCTCGACCCGAACATGATGGCGGCGGTCCTGCTCTACGCCTTCGCCGCCGCCGTGCTCGGCGGCATCGACTCGCCGATCGGAGCAGTGGTCGGCGGGCTGCTCCTCGGCGTCCTGCTCAACCTGCTGAGCTATCTCAGTCAGTACGACGCCTTCGGGTGGTTCACCGAGGAGCTCCGGCTGCCGGCTGCGCTCCTCATCATCCTCGTGACCCTCCTCGTGCGGCCCCAGGGCCTGTTCGGGAGGCCGGAGGTGAAGCGGGTATGACGCCCAGGCAGAGGCAGGTCATCGGGTTCGTCGCGTTCGCGGCCTTCGCGGTGTTCGTCTTCGTGCTGCCGGAGTTCGTCAGCGACTTCAAGGCGCGCGACTACTCCTACGTCGGGATCTACCTGATCGCTCTGGTCGGCCTCAACATCCTGACGGGCTACACGGGCCAGATCTCGCTCGGCCACGGCGCGTTCATGGCTATCGGCGGGATACACGACAGTGCTCCTCATGCAGGGCAACGAGCAGTTCGGCGGCCCGATGTCCGGCGGGATGCAGGACATCTGGACTTTGCCGATCGCGGGACTCGTGGCTGGGCTCGTCGGTCTCGCCTTCGGCGTGCCCGCGCTCCGGCTCTCGGGCCTCTACCTCGCCCTCGCGACCTTCGCGATCGCGATCGCGCTCCCCTCGACGGTGAGGCGCTTCGACGAGTTCACCGGCGGGAGCGCAGGCGTCCAGCTCACCGGGTCGCCGCAGCTGACCGGCTCCGACGCCCAGGTCGTGCCTCCCAACGAGAACCCGACGTTCGACTTCCTCGGGCTGACGTTCACGCCGAACGACTGGATGTACTACCTCTCCTGGACGATCGCGCTCGTGCTCTTCGCTGCCGCCTGGCTCATCCTCCGCGGGCGCACCGGGCGGGCGTTCCGCGCCGTCCGGGACAGCGAGACGGCGGCCGTTTCCTCGGGCGTGAGCCTGGCGCGCTACAAGACCCTGGCCTTCGGGATCAGCGCCGCGTACGCGGGCGTCGCCGGCGGCCTCTTCGCGCTCGCGAGCGCGTTCGTCAACCCGGACGCGTTCCCGATCGCGCTCTCCATCTTCCTCCTCGTCGGCGTCGTGGTCGGCGGCCTCGGCGTGCTCTCGGGGCTCGTCTTCGGCGCGATCTTCGTCTACTTCATGCCGCTCTGGGCGCAGGGCCAGGACCTCGGGTCGCTGCTGCCCGACCCCATCGTCGAGGAGGCGCAGAAGCCCGGCGGGCCCGCCATCGTGTTCGGCGTGGTCCTCATCCTCGCGATGTTCTTCCTGCCGGCCGGCGTCGGCGGCCTCTTCCGCCGCGTCGGCCAGCTCATGATCGGGATAGCCGTGGTGCGGTATCGCCTGTATGCGATCGAGCGGCTGATCAATCGCACGCTCGTCTACGTGTCGCTCACGCTCCTGCTCCTCGGCGTCTACGTCGGGGTCACGGTCGGGCTCGGGGTTCTCGTCGGCGGCGACTCGGCGTGGGTCGTCGCCGTCGCGACGCTCGTCGTCGCCCTCGCGTTCAGGCCCCTCCGCGCGCGCATCCAGGATCTCGTCGACCGTCGGTATCGCCGTGCACGCTACGAGGGCGTGCGTCAGGTCCGCGCCTTCGAGGACGACGTGCGCGACGGACGCCGTGCCCCGAGGAGATCGGCGCCGTGCTCGCGGAGGCTCTCGGAGACCCGCTCGCAGAGCTCGTCTTCTGGCTGCCCGAGACGGAGGCGTACGCGGACGCGGCGGGCGAGATCGTCCGGAGCTTCCCGGCGACGAGCGCGTGCGCCGCGAGATCCGCCGCGACGACGAGCGAACCGCGGTGCTGCTTCACGATCCCGACGCTTGCTCGTGCGGAGAGACCTGCTCGACGGCGTGCTCGCCGCCGCCGCGCTCTCGATCGAGATGGCGCGGCTGACGCGTCGAGGTCCGCCTCCAGCTCGCCGAGGTGGAAGCGTCGAGGACGACGGATCGTCGAAGCGGGGTACGAGGAGCGTCGACGGCTGGAGCGCGACCTGCACGACGGTGCACAGCAGCGGCTCGTCTCGCTCGGTGTGCAGCTCAGACGACTCCAGCTCGCGCCTCCCACCCGAGCGCGGAAGATCCTCTCGCCCGGCGCTCGACCAGGCCGTCGTCGAGGTCGGGGCGGCGATCGGCGACCTCCGCCAGATCGCGGCGGGCGTACGTCCGGCCCGGCTCGACGACGGGTCTCGCCGCGGCGCTGCGCGACCTCGCGCGGACCTCTCCGATCCCGGTCGACGTCGACGTGCCGAAGCGATCGCGTCGCAGCGAGCGTCGAAGCGGCCGCCTACTTCGTCGCGTGCGAGGCGTTCACGAACGCGGTCAAGCACGGGTCGCCGTCGAGGGTCGCACTGTCGGGCTGTCCGCGACGACGGCACCTTGCACGTGAGCGTCTCCGACGACGGCGTGGGCGGCGCGATAGTCCGACGTGGCTCGGGGCTCGCCGGGCTCCGCGATCGGGTCGCAGCACACGGCGGAACGTTCGAGATCGTCAGTCACGCGCAGGCGGCGGCACGCGCGTCGAGGTGGCGATCCCGTGCGAGTCGTGATCGCCGAGGATGCAGTTCTCCTGCGCGAAGGGCTCGCCGGCCTGCTCGAGGACGCGGGCCACACGGTGGTCGCACGGGTCGGCGACGCTGAGGCGCTGCTCGCAGTCGTCGCCGAGCACGAGCCCGACCTCGCGATCGTCGACGTACGCATGCCGCCGACCTACGAGGACGAGGGCATGCGCGCCGCCGTCGAGATCCGCAGCCTGCATCCGGACGTCGGCGTGCTCGTCCTGTCTCAGCACGTCGAGAGCCGCTTCGCGGTGGAGCTCGTCGGCTCGGAGGGCGGCTTCGGCTACCTCCTCAAGGATCGTGTGCTCGACGTCGCGGAGTTCCTCGATGCGGCCGATCGCGTCAGCCGCGGCGGGTCGGCGCTCGATCCCGAGGTCGTCAAGCAGCTGCTCTCGCCGCCGAAACGCGACGACGCCCTGGAGGACCTGACGCCGCGCGAGCGGGAGGTCCTCGCGCTCGTCGCCGAGGGCCGGACGAACGCGAGCATCGCGAAGCAGCTCTGGCTCACGGAGAAGACCGTCGAGACGCACGTGCGGTCGATCCTCGGCAAGCTCGACCTCCCACTGGACGGCGACACCCACCGGCGCGTTCTCGCCGTCGTCACGTATCTGCGCGCGTCGGCCGCGTAGTCAGACGTCCGCGATGGCGAGCACCTCGACCGCGACGCCCGGGCTCTGCGGGACGCGGCCGGCGAGCTCGATCGCCTCGTCCCGGCTCGCGCACTCGACGAGGTAGAAGCCGCCGAGCGCCTCCTTCGTCTCCGCGAACGGGCCGTCGGTGACGAGCGGCTTCTCGCCGGGGCGGACGACGACCGCGGTCTCGCGTCCGGCGAGCGCCTCGCCGAGGACGTAGGCGCCGCGCTCGCGGAGCCATCGCCGCGTACTCGACGTGCTCGCCGACGATCGCGCGGCGCTCGTCCGGCGTCAGCGCCGCCTCGCCGTCGGCGTCGCCGTGGATCAGGAACAGGAACCGCATCGGGCCTCCTCGGTCGGGTAACGGTACGACGAATGCGCGCGCCCGGCATCGACGTATGCTCGTTCGCGTGACCGGAGTCGAGGCTCTCGCACGCGACCTGCTCGCCGCGCCGCTCGACGACCTGCTCGCGGAGGCGCGCCGTCTGCGTCCCGGGCCGCTCGTCACGTACTCGCCGAAGGTGTTCGTCCCGCTGACGACGCTCTGCCGCGACGTCTGCGGCTACTGCACGTTCGCGCGGCCGCCCCGGCGGGGGGAGCGAGCCTTCATGACGGAGGACGCAGTGCTCGAGATCGCGCGCGCCGGGGCTGCGGCGGGTTGCCGCGAGGCGCTCTTCACGCTCGGCGACAAGCCCGAGCTCCGCTACGAGGTCGCGCGCCGCGAGCTGCGCGCCCTCGGCTGCGAGACGACGCTCGAGTACCTCGCGCGCTGCGCGAAGCTCGTGCTCGAGGAGACCGGCCTCCTGCCGCACCTCAATCCCGGTGTGATGAGTCGCGACGAGCTGGCCGCGCTACGGCCGGTCTCGGCGTCGATGGGGATCATGCTCGAGACGACCGCCGAGCGGCTCGGGGAGAAGGGCGGCCCGCACTGGGCCTCGCCGGACAAGGTCCCGGCCCGCCGCCTGGAGACGATCCGGCTCGCGGGCGAGCTCTCGATCCCGTTCACGAGCGGGATCCTCATCGGCATCGGCGAGACGCGCGAGGAGCGGATCGACGCGCTGCTCGCGCTTCGCGAGCTCGGCGAGGAGCACGGCCACGTGCAGGAGGTCATCGTCCAGAACTTCCGCGCCAAGCCGGGGACGCGCATGGCATCGCACCCCGAGCCGTCGCTCGACGACCACCTGTGGACGATCGCGGTCGCGCGCATCCTGCTCGGCCCCGGCTGGCACGTGCAGGCGCCGCCGAACCTCGCCTACGACGACTTCCCGCGCCTGCTCGATGCGGGGATCGACGACTGGGGCGGCGTCTCCCCGGTCACGATCGACCACGTCAACCCGGAGGCCCCCTGGCCGGAGGTCGAGCTGCTCGCCGAGGCGACGCGCTCGCGCGGGCTCGAGCTCGCTCCGCGCCTGCCGATCTACCCCGAGCACGTGGCCGACCTCGACCGCTGGGTGGATCCCGACCGTCGCGCCCTTCGTCCGCCGCGCCGCCGACGCCGCCGGGCTTGCACGCGACGACTCGTGGGCGCCCGGCGAGCCCGGCGCGATCCCGTTCGTCGTGGCGCGATGCGCTGCCACTCGAGCTCGCCGGGGACGAGCTCGGCGAGGACGAGCTGACGCGCCTCCTCTCCGCCCGCGGCGACGAGCTGCAGCGCGTTCTCGCCTCGGCCGACCGGCTCCGCCGGGAGACCTGCGGCGACGAGGTCACGTACGTCGTCACCCGGAACGTCCAGTACACGAACGTCTGCTACTTCCGGTGCGGCTTCTGCGCCTTCTCGAAGGGCCGGCTGGCGCGGAACCTGCGCGGTGCCCCGTACCTCGTCCCGCTCGAGGAGATCGCCCGGCGCGCCGAGGAGGCGTGGGAGCGCGGCGCGACCGAGGTCTGCCTCCAGGGCGGGATCCACCCGGCCTTCACGGGCGAGTACTACGCCGACGTCGTCCGCACGATCAAGGACGCCGTGCCGGGGATCCACGTGCACGCCTTCTCCGCGCTCGAGGTCTGGCAGGGAGCCGCGACGCTCGGCGCTCTCTCTCGAGGACTACCTCGACGCGACTCCGGGACCTCGGGCTCGGCTCGCTGCCGGGCACGGCGGCCGAGGTGCTCGACGACGAGGTGCGGAGGGTCATCTGCCCGGACAAGGTGACGACCGCGCAGTGGCTCGCCGTGCACGACGCCGCGCATCGCGTCGGCCTGCGCTCGAACGTGACGCTGATGTTCGGCCACGCCGACACGCCGCGGAGCTGGGCGCGCCACCTCCTGCGGGCGCGTGAGCAGCAGCAACGGACGGGAGGGTTCACCGAGTTCGTCCCGCTCCCGTTCGTCCCGATGGAGGCGCCGATGTTCCTTCAGGGCCGCGCGCGCCGCGGCCCGACCTTCCGCGAGGTGCTGCTCGTCCACGCGGTCGCGCGGCTCGCGCTGCACCCGTGGATCACGAACGTGCAGGCGTCGTGGGTGAAGCTCGGGCCGGACGGGACGCGCGAGGTCCTGCGGGCCGGCGTGAACGACCTCGGAGGGACGCTGATGAACGAGTCGATCTCGCGCTCGGCGGGCGCGGAGTTCGGGCAGGAGCTGCCGCCCGAGGCGATGGAGGAGCTCATCCGCTCGGCGGACCGGATCCCGCGCCAGCGGACGACGCTCTACGGCGACCCGCCGGAGGAGCGTCGGCTCGCGTCGTTCGGCGCCGAGCCGCTCGCCGAGCCGCTGAACCCGCCCGTGCAGGAGAGCGGGCTCGTGGCGCCGCCGAGACTCGTTCGCCCCGGCCTCGCAGCTGCTCGCTGATGGATCACCTGGCGCTCGCCGTGCACGACCAGGACCGGTCGCGACGGTTCTACGAGCGGTACCTGGGCTTCGAGCCCGAGCCCGAGCCGCGCGAGGACGGCGTTCTCATCCTCCACGACGTGGCCGGCTTCTCGCTCGCCCTCGGGGAGACGGACGAGCCGCTCGCGCTGCCCCCGTTCCTCCACTTCGGCACCGGTCTCGACTCGGCCGACGAGGTGCGCGCGTTCCGCGACCGTCTTGTCGGAGACGGAGTCGAGCTCGTCGGCTGGTGGGACGAGCCCGACTACGTGAGCGTGAAGTTCCGCGACCCGGACGGCTACGTCGTCGAGGTGTCCTGGGAGCCGGCCTAGGAGCGAGGCCGCGGAGCGCGCGCGGGAGGTCGCGTCGGCTCCGCTCGAGCGCGGACTCGACCGCCGCCGTCGTTCCCGGGCCGGAGAGACCCTCGCCGTGGCCGACGAGCAGCCGGTCCGGATCGAAGCCGGCGAGCTTCCTCGGAGGGGTCAGGCGGAGCACGAGGTGCACGCCGACCGCGTCGCGGCCGCCGGTGAAGAAGCGGTGCGTCCCGAGCGCCTCCGCGACGACGAGCGTGCGCTTCTCCGGCCACCAGAGAGCGGTCTCGCGCCAGCGCCGTCGACGCAGGACGGGGATGCACTCGAACGGCGTCCCCGGGAGCACGTCGGGCACGACCACGTGCGGCACGCCGAGCCGCGCCGCGATCGCGGCGCAGTCTCGGCCGTGGCGGTCGAGGAGCTGGAGGACCGCGGTCGGCTCGCCGAGGCTCGTCGCCCGTTCGAGCGCCGGCGGGCACAGGACCGGGTCGACGAGCCACACCCGGCGGTCCGAGGCGAGCGCGTGCGAGGTTCGCGGCATCCGCTCGTCCACGATCCACGAGAAGCCCTCCTCGCCGAAGTCGTCGCAGAAGCGGATCGGCGTAGTCAGGCCGTCGGCTCCAGCGCGAGCAGGTCATCGATCGTCTCGCGGCGGCGGATAAGGCGCGCGTCGCCGTCCTCGACGAGCACCGCCGCAGGCCGGGGCGTCGCGTTGTAGTTCGAGCTCATCGCCAGCGTGTATGCCCCCGTCGCCGGGATCGCGATCAGGTCGCCTTCCCTCGGCGCGGGGAGGGAGGCGTCGTCGATCAGGACGTCGCCCGACTCGCAGTGGAGGCCCGCAAGGCTCACGGTCTCCGTCGCGGGCTCGTCCGCGCGGGCCGCGGAGAGCGCGACATAGCGCGCCCGATACAGCTGCGGACGTGGGTTGTCCGACATCCCCCCGTCGACCGCGACCCACGTCACGTCGTCGAGTCGCTTGACCGAGCGCGTGCGGTAGAGCGTCACTCCCGCCTGCCCGACGAGGGCACGGCCGGGCTCCAGGACGACGTGCGGCGACGGCAGGCCGCGCGCGTCCCACGCCTGCAGGACCCCCGCGTGAATCGCGGTCGCGAGCTCGCCGAGGCTCGTCGGCGGCTGCTCCGGGCGCTCGCGGACCGCGAACCCTCCGCCGACGTCGACGACAGCCGGCGTCCACCCGTCGAGGCGATCGCGGCAGCGCGCCGCGAACGCGGACAGCAGCTCGATCGTCTCCAGGTGATCCGTGACGTCCGAGAGCTGGGAGCCGACGTGCGCGTGAATGCCGCGGACGTCGAGCCGGAGCTCGAGCGAGCGCTCGAGCGCTCGCAAGGCGGCATCCGGCGGGAGACCGAACTTCGACCCGTGGTGCCCGGTCCGGATCGCCTCGTGCGTGTCGGCCTCGACCCCCAGCGTGACCCGTGCGAGGACGCGGTCCCCGTGTGCGACGAGCTCCAGGTCGGACTCCGAGTCGAGGACGATCGTCGCGCCCGCAGAGCGCGCCGCGACGACCTCGTCCCTGCCCTTCGCGTTCCCGTGCAGGAACAAGCGGTCGCCGTCGAGCCCGGCGGCCCGCGCGAACCGGAGCTCTCCGAGCGAGGCCGCGAGCGCGCCGAGGCCCTCCTCGGCGAAGAGGCGGAGCATCGCGAGGTTCGGGAACGCCTTCGTCGCGTAGATGACCGAGGCTTCCGGCACGGCCGCGCGGATCTCGAGCGCCCTTGCCCGGAGCGTCTCCTCGCAGTAGACGACGAGGGGCGTCTCGAATCGGTCGGCTAGCTCCGCGGCGGGGATCCCTCCCAGGACGAGCTCGGGGCCGTCGATCGTCGCCGAATCCGGGAAGATCTCGAGCATCGCGCAATTCTGGCTGTTACCCTTGAGCTTCATGGCACGGCTGCTTGCATAGAGCAGGAGACGAACGCGGCGAGAGCCGCGCGCGTTTCCACGAAGCCTCTCGCCCGAGAGGCTTTTTCGTTCCCGGAGACGAATCGAGACGGTGATGGACAGGTACGACGCGAAGGCGATCGAGGCGAAGTGGCAGCAGGTCTGGGAGGACGCGCACGCCTACGAGGTCGCGAACCCGAAGCCGGGGGAGGACACGAGGCCGAAGAGCTATGTCCTCGAGCAGCTGCCCTACCCGTCCGGGACGCTGCACATGGGGCACATGCTCCCGTACACGATCGGCGACGTCGTCACCCGCTTCCGCATGCGGAACGGGCTGAACGTCCTCCATCCCCAGGGTTTCGACTCGTTCGGCCTGCCGGCCGAGAACGCCGCGATCCGCGACGGCGTACACCCGCGGGAGAGCACGGAGCGCAACATCGCGCACATCACGCAGTCGATGCGCCGCGTCGGGTGGGCGTACGACTGGGCTCGCCTGCTGTCGACCCACGATCCCGAGTACTACCGCTGGCAGCAGTGGCAGTTCCTCGAGTTCCTCGAGCGCGGGTTGGCGTACCGGAAGGGCGCGCCCGTCAAGTGGTGCCCGAACGACCAGACGGTCCTCGCGAACGAGCAGGTGCTCGCCGACGGCACCTGCGAGCGGTGCGGCGCGCTGGTCGAGTCCCGGCTAATGGAGCAGTGGTTCTTCCGGATCACCGACTACGCGCAGGTGCTCCTCGACGACCTCGACACCGTCGACTGGCCCGAGTCGATCAAGGCGAGGCAGCGGAACTGGATCGGCCGCTCGGAGGGCGCCGAGATCCTGTTCCGGGTCGAGGAGCTGGACGAGGACCTCGCCGTCTTCACGACGCGCCCGGACACGCTGTACGGCGCAACCTTCTTCGTCCTCGCCCCGGAGCACGAGCTCGTCCCACGGATCGAGGCCGAGAACGTGCGCGAGTACGTCAGGCGCGCCTCCGCGAAGAAGACCCACGAGCGCGCTGCCGCCACCGAGAAGACGGGTGTGCTCACCGGCTGGCACGCGGTCAACCCCGTGAACGGCGAGCGGCTTCCCGTCTACGTCGCGGACTACGTCCTGAGCGACTACGGGACCGGCGCGATCATGGCGGTCCCGGCGCACGACCAGCGCGACTTCGACTTCGCGGCGGCGTTCGAGCTGCCGGTCCGGCAGGTGGTGCGACCGCCTGACGAGGACATCGACGAGAGCGCCGCCTACGTCGAGCACACCGAGGGCGAGGTGCTCGTCAACTCGGCGGAGTTCGACGGTCTGCCCGCGGTCGAGGGCGGACGCCGAATCGTCGAGAAGCTGGAGGCGGAGGGCCGCGGCCGCTTCGCGATCAACTATCGCCTGCGCGACTGGGGCTTCTCGAGGCAGCGGTACTGGGGCTCCCCGATCCCCATCGTCTATTGCGACAGCTGCGGGGTCGTCCCCGTACCGCGGGACGAGCTGCCCGTCGTGCTCCCCTACGTCGAGGACTACAAGCCCAAGGGCCGTCCGCCGCTCGCGCTCGCGGAGGACTGGGTGAACGTTCCGTGCCCGAGCTGCGCGGGCCTCGCGAAGCGCGAGACCGAGACGATGGACACCTTCGTCGACTCGGCCTGGTACTTCCTCCGCTACTGCGACGCCCGCAACGACGAGGCGCCGTTCGATCGCGCGGCCGTCGACTACTGGAACCCGATCGACCTCTACATCGGCGGCGTCGACCACGCGACGATGCACATGATCTACGCGCGCTTCTGGGTCAAGGTGCTCAACGACCTCGGCCACCTCGGCTTCCGGGAGCCGTTCGCGCGCTTCTACTCGAACGGCTGGGTGACGACCGGCAAGACGAAGATGTCGAAGCGGGCCGGCAACGTCGTCGGTCCCGATGACTTCATCGACCGCTTCGGCGCGGACGCGTGCCGCCTGAACATCCTCTTCCTCGGCCCCGCGAACGAGGACATGGAGTGGACCGAGGCGAGCATCGAGGGGATGACGCGGTTCGTGCGGCGGCTGTGGCGCGTCGTCAACCAGGTCGTGGCGGAGGCACCGGAGAGCGCGCCGGCGGGCGGCACGCTCGAGCGCAAGGCGCACGCGACGATCGCCAAGGTCACGGACGACATCGGGCGGCGCTTCGCGTTCAACACGGCGATCGCCGCGGTCATGGAGCTCGTCAACGAGCTGTCGCGCGAGCCCGCGGGCGCGGAGTCGCGCTTCGCGGCAGAGACGGCCGTGTCGCTCATCCAGCCGTACGCGCCGCACGTCGCGGAGGAGCTGTGGGAGCGACTCGGGCGCGAGCGGCTGTGGGAGCAGCCGTGGCCCGTGGCCGATCCGGCGCTGCTCGAGGTCGACACGGTCGAGGTCGTCGTCCAGGTCGACGGCCGAATCC
Organism: uncultured Actinomycetes bacterium; assembly: GCA_963770595.1. GTDB lineage: Bacteria > Actinomycetota > Thermoleophilia > Gaiellales > Gaiellaceae > GMQP-bins7. The sequence continues at coordinate 130,528 of CAVYQG010000002.1, forward strand.
GCGACCGGCTGCACGTCTCGCCAGGGCTGCCCGAGGACGAGCTCGCCGCCCTCGCGCGGGCCTCGGAGCGGGTGCAGGAGCACCTCGACGGGCGCGAGCCGTCGCGCACCGTCGTCGTGCCCGGCAAGCTCGTCAACTTCGTGTCCTGAGCCGCCACTAGCATCGCGCGATGCGGCGTGTGGCCGTCATCGGCTGCGGTGGATCGGGCAAGACGAGGCTCTCGCTCGAGCTCGGACGGCGGCTGAACCTCCCGGTCGTCCACATCGACCGGCACCACGCCGGTGGCGGGGCGGGGTGGCCGGACGTCCATCGCGAGCTCGTCATGCGCGAGCGCTGGGTCATCGACGGGATGAAGCCCGGCGTGCTGGCCGATCGCCTCGAGCGGGCGGACGCCGTGATCTTCCTCGACCTGCGGCGGCGGACGTGCCTGCGCGGAGTGGTCGGACGTCGGGTCCGGCGGCTGCTCGTGCGGGACGGCGGCGCGGTGCCTGGTGCGATGTCCGGCGGCCTCGATCCCGCGTTCGTGCGCTGGGTCTGGCGGTTCCGTCGCGACGTGCGACCGTCGATCCTCAGGCAGCTGGACGACTTCGACGGGGACGTCGTGGTGCTCCGCAGCCGGCGGGAGGTCGACGGCTTCGTCGGCGCGTTGCCGGCTGCGGGCGCGTGGCCGCCGGGCGTCGCCGCCGTGGGCGTCGGTGCGCCGGGCGCACACTTGTGACGGGATCGTGACCCACGCGTGAGCGGATCCTGGCGACGATGGCCTGGTGCCCTCGATCACCGTCTCACGGCCGACAGCGCTCGCCTGCGCCGCGGCGGCGCTGCTCGTGCTCGTCCTCGCCGGCCAGCGGCTCGCGGCCCGCGGAGCCGCCTCCGCGCCTCAGCTCGCGGCGCCCCTCCGGGTATCGGAGCGGCCGCCTGCCCGGCCGGTGCTCGTCGTGCACGTGGTCGGCGCCGTCCGTCGGCCCGGGCTCTTCCGGCTCCGTGACGACGCCCGCGTTGCCGACGCCGTCGCCCGGGCGGGAGGCGCCACGCGGCGGGCCGATCTCTCGGCGCTGAATCTGGCGGCGCCGCTCGTCGACGGGATCCAGGTGCTCGTGCCGCGGCGGGTCGCCGCCGGCGTGTCGCCGGACGACCCGGGCGCGGCGGGTGCCGTCGGAGCCGGCGGCAGGCGGCTGAGCCTCGCGACGGCGACGGCCGAGGAACTCGACGAGCTCCCCGGGGTGGGGCCTGTCACCGCGCAGAAGATCCTCGACTACCGCGCCGAGCACGGGCCGTTCGGGTCGGTCGACGAACTGGACGCCGTTCCCGGCATTGGGCCGGCGCGGATCGAGCAGCTGCGCGAGCTTGTGACCCCGTGAGGCGAGTCGTCGAGCTCCACTGGCCGGCGCTGCTCGTGAGCTCGGCCTGCGCCGGGCTGGCGGCGGCGAACTGGGTCGGCGTGCCCGTCGCGCTGGCGGGCGTCATGGGAGTCGTGAGCATCGCCGGCGTCGCGTTGTCAACGGGGCCGCGGCGGGTCGTCGCTCTCGCGGCGACGCTGTTCGTGCTCGGACTGCTCTGGGGTGCGCTCCGGCTCGATGCTCTCGATCGCTCGGCGCTCGAGGCCGAGATCGGCGCCTCCGGAGCAGCGGAGGTCGTCGTCGTCGCGCCCGCGCGCCGGACCCGGTTCGCGATCCGGGTGGCCGGCGAGACCCGGTCGTTCCGGAGGCGCGTCGTGCGGGAGCGCGTCCTGCTCGTGCTGCCGGTCGGACGGTCACCGCCGCGCGGCGCCGTCCTGGAGGCAGTCGTGCGCGTGGCCGAGCCGCGACCGGCCTCGGACGGAGGCTTCGACGAGCGCGCCTGGCTCGCGCGACAGGGGATCCACGTCGTCCTGCGCGCCGGGTCGTGGCGCGAGGTCGGGCGGCGCGGCGGGATCGCCGGCGTCGGCGATCGGCTGCGCGGCCGGATCGAGAACGCTGTCGGTCGCGGGACCGGCGGTACTCGGCGAGCGCTCGTGCTGGGCGTCGTCCTCGGCGAGGACGAGGGGCTGTCCGACGACGTCCGGCAGGCGTTCCGGGCTTCGGGTCTCGCGCACCTGCTGGCCGTGTCGGGGCAGAACGTGGCCTTTCTCGTCGGCGGTGTGTTCGCGCTCGGCTGGCTCCTCCGACTCCAGAAGGCCGTGTGCCAGCTCGTCTCCCTCGGGGTCATCTCCGGATACGTGCTCGCCGTCGGCTGGCAGCCGTCCGTCGTGCGAGCGGGCGTCGCCGGAGCGCTCGCGTCCCTGGCCTGGCTCGCAGCGCGCCCGCAGGATCGCTGGCACTTCCTCGCGGTCGGCGCGCTCGTGCTGCTCGTCTGGTCTCCGACGGCAATCCTCGAGCCAGGGTTCCAGCTCTCGTTCGCGGCTGTCGCCGCGATCTTCCTCGGCGTGCACCGTGTGCGCGAGCGGCTGAGCGGGTACCCGCTCCCGCCGCTCCTCGCCGACGCGATCGGCCTCGCGCTCGTGTGCGGCCTCGCGACAGCTCCGATCGTCCTTCTCCACTTCGACCGGGCGCCGGTGTACACGGTTGTCGCCAACGCCCTCGCGACGCCGGCAGTGCCGTGCGTTCTCGGGCTCGGCCTGGCCGCGGCCCTGGCCGACCCTGTCAGCCCCGAGGCGGCGACTGCGCTCGCGTGGCTCGCCGGCTGGGCGGCCGCCTGGCTCGAGCTCGTCGCTCGCGTCATCGGATCGCTTCCGGGCGCGGAGATCGGGCGCGAGACGGCACTCGTGACCCTGGGCGTCGCCGGCGCTCTCGTCGTGGCGGCGAGGTCTGCGCCGCCGAGGCTCGGCGGCCGTGGTCGAACGGCCGCTGCGGTCCTCCTCGGCGCCCTCGCGCTGCTCGTCGTGGGCTGGTCGGCCGTGCGCCCGGCGCCAGCCTGGGTCGCGCCGGAGGGCCTTCGCGTCACATTCCTCGACGTCGGACAGGGCGACTCGATCCTCCTGGAGACGCCGAGCGCCCGCGTCCTCGTCGACCAGGGCCCGCCGGAGGCCGACGTCGCCGGCCAGCTCGCCCGCCTCGGCGTCCGGTCTCTCTCGGCGGTAGTGCTGACGCACCCGCAGCGCGATCACGTCGGCGGAGCGGCTGCGGTCATCCGGCGGCTCGCGGTCCAGTCGGTGCTCGACCCACATCTCGCCGCGACCGGGCCGGAGCGCGAGGAAGCGGTGGCGGCAGCCCGGGAACGCGGAGTCCCCGTGCGCGAGGCGCGGGCAGGGACCGCGCTCCGGGCCGGCGGTCTCGTGCTCCGGATCCTCTGGCCGCCCGGGCCGGGCCTTCCGGACGAGGATCCGAACGCGAACGCCGTGGTGCTCGTCGCCTCCTACGGCGGCGTCGACTTTCTCCTGCCGGCCGATGCCGAGTCCGACGTCACCGCGCGCCTTCCGCTCGGCGAGATCGAGGTGCTGAAGGTCGCGCATCACGGGTCCGAGGACCCGGGGCTCGACGACGAGCTCCGCGTCCTCCGACCCCGCATCGCCGTCGTCTCGGCAGGCCGCGGGAACGAGTACGGGCACCCACGTCCCGAGACCACGGCAGCGCTCGAGGCCGTGCCGGGGATTCGTCTCCTCCGCACGGACACCGACGGCCGCGTCGTCGTCGAGACCGACGGCAGGACACTCTGGGCGCGGACCGGGTGAAACCGTCGCCGTCCCGCGTCCGCGACACACCGGCCTCGTTAGGGTGGGGACCGGATGGCCGACGCGCCCGACAAGCCCGTCTACCTCCTCGTCGGAACCGACCGCCCGAAGATCGAGACCGCGCTCGCGCGCCTCCGCCTCCACTTCACGGCCGAGGCGACGGACGTGGTGAGCGCCGTCGAGGTCGCGGGCGAGGCCGTCGTCACCCTCTGCAACTCGGGAAGCCTGTTCGGAGACGGGCGGTTGGTCGTCGTCGACGAGGTCGACGGGCGCCGCGACTCCGAGGGCCGGCGGAAGGGCGGCTGGAAGGCGGCCGATCTCGAGGTCGTCACCGGCTATCTCGCGTCTCCGGCGCCCGGTACCGTCCTCGCGCTCGTCGCGGAGGAGGTCAAGAAGGCGACTGCGCTCTGGAAGGCCTGCACGAAGACCGGGCGGGTGCTCGAGTACTCCGTCCAGAAGGGGAAGCTCCTCGGCTGGGTCGCGGAGCAGTTCCGTCAGCGCGGGGCACGCGCGGAGCCGGAGGCCTGCGCCGCGCTCGTGCAGATCGTCGGAGACGACCTGCACGCGCTCGCGTCCGAGATCGACAAGCTCGCGACGTGGGCCGGCGACGAGCCGATCGGCGAACGGGAGGTGATCGCGCTCGCGGCGCCGTTCGGCGAGGAGCCGATGTACAAGCTCACCGACGCGCTGGGCACGCGCGACGGCGCGGCGGCGATCGCTCTGAGCGAGACGATCTTCGACCGGGACGACCGCCAGCGGCGTGATGTCGCAGCGCGCATGGCCGGAACGATCGCGAGCCACGTGACCCGCCTCGCCACCCTCAAGCGCATGGCCGAGCGCGGGGTCGCCTCCAAGGAGGCGGCGGCCGAGCTGCGCCTCCACCCGTTCCGCGCGCAGAAGCTCTACGAGCAGGCCGAGGGCTTCTCCACCGAGGAGCTCGCGGCCGCGATCGTCCGCCTGGCCGAGCTCGACGGGTCGCTGAAGGGCCGGAGCCGCCTCGCGCCCGACCTCGAGGTCCAGCGGGCGCTCGTCGACCTGACCCGGCGTCCCGGCGAGACGACGAAGCGGTAGTCACGACGGCGCGCGGTCCGGTCGCAGCAATCCACCGCGCCTGACCTCGTGGCTCGGAGCCACGAGCTCGCCGGCGCGCGGGTGATGCCTACGAAGTGCCGGCGGCGAGCTTCGCGGCCTGCGACTTCTTGCGCGCAGCCGTGTTCCGGTGGAGCGCTCCGCGCGCGGTCGCGCGATCGATCGTGCGCACGAGCTCGCGATGCTCGGTGGAGACTCGCTCGGCGTCGCCGTCCGAGGCCGCAGCTTCGAGCCGCTTGGTCAGCGTCTTGATCGTCGAGCGGTAGCGGAGGTTCTCGAAGCGCTCCCGCTCCTGGGTCCGCACCCGCTTCTTCTGCTGCTTGATGTTGGCCATAGCGTACGAATGCCCGCGAGCTGCGGGCCGCGCGATGGTAGCAGGACCCGCTGGGAGAATCGGCCGCGACGATGGACTCCACGCTCCTCTGGCTTGTGGTGCCCGGCCTCCCGTCGCTGCTCGGCGACGCGGTCGCCGAGCCGTTCGCCACGCTCCTGCCCGTGACGCTCGCCTGCGCGGGCGGCGCGCCGGTGTACGTCGTCGCAGAGATGCTCCCGAGAGCCACGAGCGCGAGGCTGTGGGCGCCGTCGTGATCGGATTCGCCGTGATGATGGTTCTCGACGCCGCGCTCGGATGATCGCTTGACGGAGCCCCCAGACCCCACCCAGCTGCCGCTCGATCCCGCGGCGCCCGACCGGCCGCACCGACTCGCGCGCTCGACGGCGATCTTCTCGCTCGCCACGGCCGTGTCGCGCGTTCTCGGGCTCGCACGCGAGATGGTCAGCGCCTACTACTTCGGCGTCTCGGGCCTGATCAACGCGTTCACCGTCGCGATCCAGATCCCGAACCTCGTGCGTGCGCTCGTCGCGGACGCGGCGCTCTCGGGCGCCTTCGTCCCGGTCTTCAGCGAGCTCCTGGAGCGCGGCGAGAAGAAGCGCGCGTGGCGCGTCGCGTCGACCCTCTTCTGGCTGACGCTGCTCGTCCTCGGCGGCATCACCGCGCTCTTCATCCTGCTCGCGCCGCTGCTCATGCGGCCCTTCGGCGATCCTGGCGGCGACTTCGACCTCGCCGTCGGGCTCTCACGTGTCCTCTTCCCGATCGTCGTGCTGCTCGGGCTCTCGGGGATCGTCGTCGGGATCCTGCACACGTACGACCACTTCGCCCTGCCCGCGCTCGCGCCGGTCGCGTGGAACCTCGTGATCATCCTCGGGCTCGTCCTCGGCGTCCCGCGCATCGAGAGCGAGAGCGGGCAGATGTACCTCTACGCCGGGGTCGTCCTGCTCGGGACGCTCGTGCAGCTCCTGCTCCCGATCCCCTGGCTCCGCCGGCTGGACGGCAGCCTCACCATGGTGATCGACTGGCGCGACCCGGCCGTCAAGCGCGTGCTCGTGCTGATGCTGCCGGTGACGCTCACGATCGGCCTCATCAACGTCAACTTCGTCGTCGACACGCTGTTCGCGTCGCGGCTTCTCGACCCCGAGCTCGCGCCGGCGGCGATCGACAAGGCCTTCCGCCTGTACATGCTCCCGCAGGGGGTGTTCGCGGTCGCGGTGACGACGGTGCTCTTCCCGACGCTCGCGCGGTTCGCCGCTCGTAACGACCTCGACGGCCTGCGCCGTGCGCTCGACGGCGGCCTCCGGCAGATCGCCTTCCTCCTCGTCCCGGCCGCGCTCGTGACGATCGTGCTGGCCGAGCCGATCGTGCGCCTCGTCTACGAGCGCGGCGAGTTCACCGCTGACGACACCACGATCGTGGCCCAGTGCCTCCAGGCCTTCTCGATCGGCCTCGTCTTCAACGGCTGGATGCTCATCCTCAACCGCAGCTTCTACGCGGTGCAGACGAACTGGGTGCCGACTGCGATCGCGCTCGGCGCGGTCGCGTTGAACGCGGGCCTCGACGCCGTCTTCTACCGCCTCGGGATCTGGGGCATCCCGCTCGCCACCGCGTCCGTGAACGTCATCGCCGCCGTGACGCTGCTCGTGATGATGCGGCGCCGCGTCGGGCTCGAGCACCTCGGGCGCACCGCCGGGGTCGTGCTCCGCATCGTGGTCGCCGCGGTCCTCGCCGCGGGAGCCGCCTTCGGCGCGTGGTACGCGCTCGACGAATGGCTCGGGCGCTCGCTCTGGGCGCAGCTCGCGGCGATGGCGGCAGGGCTCGGAGCCGCCGGCCTCGTCTACGTCACGGCGTCCCGCGCGCTCCGCATCCGCGAGCTCGAGGCACTGCTCCTGCTGCGGAGCCGGGGATCAGTACGTTAGGAGCCGTGCAGCAGGACCGGATCCGCAACTTCGCGATCATCGCGCACATCGACCATGGCAAGTCGACGCTCGCGGACCGCATCCTCGAGCTCACGGGCGCCGTGTCCGCGCGCGACATGCGGGAGCAGCTCCTCGACTCGATGGACCTCGAGCGCGAGCGCGGGATCACGATCAAGGCACAGGCCGTGCGCGTCCGCTGGAAGGGCCACGAGCTCAACCTCATCGACACGCCGGGGCACGTGGACTTCAGCTACGAGGTCTCGAGGTCGCTGCAGGCGTGCGAGGGCGCGCTCCTGCTCGTGGACGCGTCGCAGGGGATCGAGGCGCAGACGCTCGCGAACGCGTATCTCGCGCTCGAGAACGATCTCGAGATCGTCCCGGTCGCGAACAAGATCGACCTCGCGCAGGCGGACCCGGACGCGGTCGCCGCCGAGATCGGGAACCTCGTCGGGGAACAGCCGGACCGCGTCCTGCGGATCTCGGCGAAGACCGGCCAGGGCGTCGCGGACGTGCTCGACGCGATCGTCGAGCGGACCCCTCCGCCCGCGGGGGAGCCGGACGCGCCCGCTCGCGCGCTCGTCTTCGACTCGTCGTACGACCAGTACCGCGGAGTCGTCGCGTTCGTGCGCGTCGTGGACGGGCGGTTCGAGACACGTGAGCCGCTGCGCGCGATGCAGCAGGGCACGACCTTCGAGGCGGAGGAGCTCGGCGTCATGTCACCCGCCCGCCGGCCGGTCGCGTCGCTGTCCGCGGGCGAGGTCGGGTATGTCATCACGGGGCTCAAGGACGTCTCGCGGCTGCGCGTCGGCGAGACCCTCACCTCGCGGGCGACTCCCGCGACCGACCCGCTCCCCGGCTACCAGGATGTGAAGCCGATGGTGTTTGCCGGCATCTTCCCCTCCGACTCCGACACGTACCCGGACCTCCGAGACGCGCTCGAGCGGCTGAAGCTGAACGACGCCTCGCTCTCCTACGAGCCGGAGACCTCGCAGGCGCTCGGGTTCGGCTTCCGCTGCGGGTTCCTCGGCCTCCTGCACATGGAGATCGTCCGCGAGCGGCTCGAGCGCGAGTTCGACCTCGACCTGCTCATCACCGCGCCCAACGTGGCGTACCAGGCGACGACGCGCACCGGCGAGCTCGTCGAGGTGCACAACCCGGCCGAGATGCCGCGGGAGCTCGAGGGCGTCGAGGAGCCGTACGTGAAGGCCTCGGTCGTCGTGCCGAAGGACTACGTGGGCGCGATCATGGAGCTCGCGAACGAGCGCCGCGGCACCTTCGACCACCTCGAGTACCTGAGCGAGGACCGCGTGCTGCTCGTCTACGAGCTGCCGCTCGGCGAGATCGTGCTCGACTTCTACGACCAGCTGAAGTCGCGCACGCGCGGCTACGCGAGCTTCGACTACGACCTCGCCGGGTTCAGGCCGGGCGAGCTGGCACGGGTCGACATCCTCGTCGGCGGCGAGCAGGTGGACGCGCTCTCGCTCATCGTCCACCGCGACTTCGCGTACGAGCGCGGGCGGCTGCTCGTCGAGCGGCTGCGGAAGGAGATCCCGAGGCAGATGTTCGACGTCCCGGTGCAGGCGGCGATCGGGTCGCGCGTGATCGCCCGCGAGACGATCAAGGCGCGGCGCAAGGACGTGCTCGCGAAGTGCTACGGCGGCGACATCACGCGCAAGCGAAAGCTCCTCGAGAAGCAGAAGAAGGGCAAGAAGCGGATGAAGCAGGTCGGCGGAGTGGAGGTGCCGCAGGAGGCCTTCCTCGCGGTACTCAATCTCGACCAGGAGCGGAAGAAGTGAGCGGCGTCCGGCACCTGTACGTGCATCTGCCGTTCTGCGCGCACCGCTGCGGTTACTGCGACTTCGTCACCGTGACCGGGCGCGAGCCGGAGCACGAGGCGTACGTCGATGCCCTGCTCGCGGAGCTCGAGCTGGAGCATGGCGTGCTCGCGGATCGAGTCGAGACCGTCTTCCTTGGCGGCGGGACGCCGACGTTCACGGCGCCAACCGAGCTCGCGCGGCTGCTCGCGGCGCTGCCGGAGGCGGACGAGGTCACGGTCGAGGCGAACCCGGAGACCGTGACGAAGGAGCTCGCCGAGCTCCTGCGCGCGGGCTGCGTGAACCGCGTCTCGCTCGGCGCGCAGAGCTTCCGGCCGCACCTGCTCGAGGTGCTCGAGCGTCGCGCGTCACCGGACGACGTCCGCCGCGCGGTGCGGATCTTGCGGGACGCGGGCTTCGACAACGTCTCGCTCGACCTCGTGTACGGCATCCCCGGCCAGAGCCCCGCCGAGCTCGAGCAGGACCTCGCCGACGCGCTCGCCCTCGAGCCCGAGCACCTGTCCTGCTACGAGCTCGAGGCCAAGCCGGGGACGCGTTTCACCCACGCCCACGGAGCCGAGCTCGAGCGGCAGGCGGAGGCGATGGAGGGCTACTTCGAGCAGGTCGTCGACACGCTCACGGGTGCCGGGTACCGCTGGTACGAGACGGCGAACTTCTGCCGCGAGGAGGTCGCCCGCGATCTGCGTGCGCGCCACAACCTCGGCTACTGGTGGAGCCGCGACTACCTCGGGCTCGGCATCGGCGCGGTCTCGACCGTCGACGGCGTGCGCCGGCGCAATGCGCCGAGCCTTCGCGGCTACGTCGAGGCGCTCGCCGCGGGCGGCGCCCCGGAGCGCGAGCTCGAGCTGCTCGCCGACGCGACGCGCGAGGAGGAGCGTCTCCTGCTCGGGCTCAGGCTCGACGAGCCGCTGCCGCTCGTGGAGGTCACGCGCGTGCTCGACCGCGACGCCCTCGACCGGCTCTGCACTGCCGGCCTGGTGGAACGGAACGGGGAGGCGATCCACCTCACGCGACGCGGTCGCTTCCTCGGCGGCGGCGTCACCGCCGAGCTCCTCGATCTCGCGACCATCTGAGCGAGCGTCCTGGAAACAGGGCGTTGGCGGGTTGCCCGGCTACCATCGGACGAGGGATGCAGCTGACGCCCCGCAAGCGCGAGATCCTCCGACGCGTGGTCGAGGAGTACGTCGCAACCGGCCAGCCGGTCGGCTCGCGCGTGCTCGTCGAGCGCTCGGGTCTCGGCGTCTCGCCCTCGACCGTCCGCGCCGAGCTCGCCGACCTCGAAGGGCTCGGCCTCCTCATGCACCCACACACGTCGGCCGGGCGCATTCCGACCGAAGGGGGCTACCGGCTCTACGCCGAGGAGCTCGTGCAGACGCTCGAGGGCCGCCCGGGCGCGCTCGACGTCGACCTGCGCTCGATGCGGGACGAGATCGAGGACGCGCTGCGCTCGACGACCGAGTCGCTGTCGCGCGCGACGCGGCTGCTCGCCCTCGTCTCCGCGCCGTCGCTCCAGACGGCATCGGTGCGCCACATCGAGGTCCTCGCGCTGCAGCCGACGAGCGTGATGGTCGTCGTCATCACGTCGACCGGCGGCGTCACGAAGCGCGTCTTCCGGCTCGAGGAGCCCGTGGACCCCGGGCTCGTCACGTGGGCCTCCGAGTACCTGAACGAGCAGCTCGTCGGCGAGCGGCTCGGCTCGCGTGTCGTGCGTAGCCGGCTGGACGCGCCGGAGCTGTCGATCAGGGAGCGCGCGTTCATCGTGCTCGTCGGCCAGGCGGTGCTCGAGGTCGGCGCAGAAGACGGGCCGCAGGTGTTCGTCGGCGGCACGGCCGGGCTGCTCGAGGAGGCACGCACGGAGGAGGTCGAGGCCACGATGCGTCTGCTCGAGCTGCTCGAGCGCCGGGCGGCGGTGCTCGCGCTGGTCTCGGACGCGCTCGAGCCGCGGCGACCGGTCGTCCACGTCGGCCCCGACGTCGGCGGGGGCCAGCTGCACGAGGTCTCGCTCGTCGGCGCGACGTACGGCATCCGCACGACCGCCCTCGGCGCCGTCGGCCTCATCGGTCCGCTGCGCATGGACTACGAGAAGGCGATCCGCACCGTCCGCGCGGCCGCGTTCGAGCTCTCCCGCTTCGTCGAGGACGTCTACGAAGAGGCCTGACGCTGTGGCGACGACGGAGCGTGACTACTACGAGCTGCTCGGCGTCTCGCGCGAGGCGACCGACGCGGAGATCAAGCGGGCGTTTCGCGCCCTCGCGCGCGAGCTGCACCCCGACGTCTCGAGCGAGCCGGAGGCCGACAGGCGCTTCCGCGAGGTCGCGGAGGCGTTCGAGGTGCTGTCCGACCCGGAGCGCCGCGCGACGTACGACCGCTACGGGCACGCGGGCCTGCGGACCGGCGGCTTCCGGCCGTACGCGGACTTCGGCTCGATCGCCGACGTCTTCTCCGTGTTCTTCGGCGAGGACCTGCTCGGTGGTCCCGCCCGCGCCCGGCCGGCGCGCGGCGGCGACGTCCAGACGATCGTCGAGATCGAGCTCGAGGAGGCGTTCGCGGGCGCGACGATCGCGGTCCCGCTCGAGGTCGCCGTCTCCTGCGGGAGCTGTGGTGCGACCGGCGCCGAGCCGGGCACGGGGACCCGCACGTGCTCGACCTGTGGCGGAGCGGGCGCAGTCCGCCGCGTGTCCCAGAACGTCTTCGGCCAGTTCGTCCAGCAGCGCACGTGCCCGGAGTGCGGCGGCGTCGGCGAGCGCCTCGAGTCGCCGTGCGGCGACTGCCACGGAGAGGGCCGCAGCGTCGTGCACCGGCAGCTGGACGTCGAGGTCCCTGCCGGGATCCAGGACGGGCAGCGGATCCGCGTGCGCGGCGAGGGGCATGCCGGCTTCCAGGGCGCGGAGGCCGGGAACGCGTTCGTCGTCGTGCGCGTTCGCCCCGACCCGCGCTTCGTGCGGGACGGCGACGACCTGCACGCGGCAGTTCGCATCCCGATGACCGACGCCGCCCTGGGCTCGAAGGTCGCGGTGCCGGCGTTCGCCGGCGATCTCGAGCTCGAGATCCCCGCGGGCACGCAGCCGGGCGAGGTGCGCGTTGCTGCGCGGGCAGGGTATGCCGTCGCTGCGCGGCTCGCGACGCGGCGACCTGCACGTGAGGATCGACGTCGCGCTGCCGACCCGGCTCACCGACGAGCAGCGTCGGCTGCTCGAGGAGCTTCGCGAGGGCGTCGGCCCCGAGGCCTACGAGAGCCCGGACGGCGACGGCTTCTTCAGCCGCCTGCGCGGCGCGCTCCGCTGACGCTCCGGCGCGTCTCCGTGCGCGTCCCCGCGGAGAGCGCGGAGGAGGCGCGGGCGACGCTCATCCCGCTCGCGCCGGCCGGTTTCGAGGAGGTCGAGGGCGAAGGGTGGGTCGAGCTCGCCGTCTACGCGGACGAGCCCGGCGAGCAGGCGGTCCGCTCGGCGTTCCCCGGCGCGGAGGCGATCCCCGTCGAGCCGGGCTGGGAGGACGCGTGGCGCGCATTCCACCGGCCGACGCGTGCCGGAGGCGTGTGGATCGGCCCACCGTGGGAGGAGGTGCCGGTCAGCGGACCGGTGCTCGTGGTCGACCCGGGCCGCGCGTTCGGCACGGGCGCGCACCCGACGACGCGGGCGTGCATCGAGCTCCTCGCGCGCAGCGAGCGCGGCAGCGTGCTCGACGCGGGCTGCGGCTCCGGGGTGATCGCGGGCGTCGCGGCGCTCCTGGGCTTCTCGCCGGTCCATGCGCTCGACTCCGACCCGGTCGCGGTCGAGGCGACGCGCGGGACGGCGTCGCGGAACGGCGTGCCCGTCGAGGCTCACCGTGCCGACGTCCTCGTCGACCGGCTGCCGCGCGTCGACGCTCGTCGTCGCGAACATCGAGCTCGCCGCCGTCGAGGCGCTCCTCGCGCGCCGCCCGGCCGCGCGTGCGATCACCTCCGGCTACGCCGCCACCGACGTGCCGTCCGTCTCGGGCTGGCGGCGCGTGGACCGGCTCGTCCTCGACGGCTGGGCCGCGGACGTCCTCGAGACGTCCTGACTCGGCGACAGCATATTTCCCGTGGCAGGGCACTAAGCTAGAGGGCTTCATGGCCTCGTTCTCGGTTCGCTTCCTGGGCTGCAAGGTGTCGTTCGCCGACGCGCAGGCGATCCGCGAGCGGCTGCTCGCGGACGGCCACGCCGAGGTCGACGCGGGCGGCGACGTCGCCGTCGTCAACACCTGCTGCGTGACGCACGAGGCGGTCTCGAAGTCACGGCAGGCGGTCTCGCGCGCCGCGCGCACTTCGCGCCGCGTCTACGTCACCGGCTGCTCTGCCAACCTCGACGGCGCGTTCGACGGGCTCGAGCGCGTCGAGCTGGTCCGGGGCCGGAGCGAGCTCGCGCCGGACGCGGTCGCCGGGCACGTCGGTGCGCTCGCGTGCACGCAGGCTGACGCGCGACTCGAGCGAACCCGCGCGTTCGTGAAGATCCAGGACGGCTGCTCGTTCTCGTGCGCGTTCTGCGTCATCCCGCTCGTCCGCGGCGCGACGCGGAGCCGACGCGCGGAGGCCGTCCTCTCGGAGGTTTCGCGGCGCGCCGGCCAGGGTCACCGCGAGATCGTGCTCACGGGCGTGAACCTGGGGTGCTTCCGCGACCGCGACGCCGGCTACACGCTCGCGCGGCTCGTGCGCGAGGCGGGCGCCGTGCCGGGCGTCGAGCGGCTGCGGCTCTCGTCGATCGAGGTGAACCACCTGACCGACGAGCTCGTCGCGGCGCTGCGGGAGACCGAGACCGTGTCGGCTCACCTGCACGTCCCGCTCCAGTCCGGGGACGACGACGTGCTGCGCGCGATGCGCCGCCGCTACACGTCCGCGCAGTTCCGGTCGAAGGTCGCGCCGCTCCGTGACTTCAACCTCACCTCCGACGTGATCGTCGGGTTCCCCGGCGAGACCGACGTCGCGTTCGCGCGCACGCTCGCGCTCGTGGAGGAGCTCGGGCTGACCAAGGTGCACGTGTTCCCGTACTCGCCGAGACCCGGGACGGCGACGCAGGCCGACGACACCGTCCCGGCGGCCGTCAAGAAGGAGCGCGGCGCGCGGCTGCGGGCGCTCTCGGACGAGCTCTGCCGCCGGCGCTGGCAGGGGAAGCTCGGGCGCGTCGAGCGCGTGCTCGTCGACCGGCCGGGACGCGGGTACGCGGACGACTACACGCCGTGGCTCGTCGACGCCGAGGTGGGGACGCTCGTCTCCGCCCGCGCGGTCGGGCCTCGCGGAGGAGGGGATCCTTGCCGTCGCAGCCTGACGACTGTCTCTTCTGCCGGCTGGTCGCCGAGGGCGACCACGTCCATTCCGCCGACGGCTTCGTCGCGATCCGCGACATCAACCCGATCGCGGAGACGCATCTCCTCGTGCTGCCCGAGCGCCATGTCGACACGTTCCGCGACGTTGGCGAGTTCACAGACGACGAGGCCGGGCGCATGCTCCGCTTCGTCGCGGCCACCGCCACGGCCGCGGGCCTCGGGGACTACCGCCTGCTGGTCAACGTCGGTGCGGCCGCGGGACAGACGATCTTCCACCTCCACTGGCACGTGCTCGGCGGCCGTTTCGACCGCGGACGCGTCGCGACCGCTCTGGCGACGGGAGGCGAAGCATGAGCTTGATTGCGAGGATCGAGGGCGAGCTCAAGTCGGCCCGGCTCGAGCGCGACAACGAGAGGCGGGACGCGCTCAGCCTCGTGCTGAACGCGCTGCGCGCGTCCGAGAAGGAGCTCCAGCGCCCGCTCTCGGACGACGAGGAGCTGCAGGTGCTCCAGCGCGAGCGCAAGCGGCGCGCCGAGGCCGCCGAGGGCTTCCGTGCGGGCGGCCGGGAAGAGAAGGCCGAGGCCGAGGAGTACGAGCTCGACGTCCTCGAGGAGTTCATGCCGGAGCAGCTCTCCGAGGAGGAGATCGAGGAGATCATCGACGACGTGATCTCCCAGGTCGAGGCGACGAGCATCCGCGACATGGGCCGCGTGATGGCCGGCGTGATGCACCAGGTCTCCGGACGCGCGGACGGGTCGGCGGTCTCGCAACTCGTCAAGGAGAAGCTGGCCTGACGTGGGCGAGGGCGAGGCAAGCCTCGCCCCTACACTCCGGTCGATGCAGCAGGTACTGGAAGTCTCGAACGAGGTGGCGGCTGAGCTCGCGGGTGTCGAGGACGGCGTCCTCGACACGCTGCGCGAGAGGCTCGGCTGCACGATCGCGCTGCGCGGGAACCGGCTCACCCTCGGCGGCGACGATGCGAGAGTCGAAGCGGCGCGTGCCGTCCTCGACGAGCTCGTCGAGCTGGTCGAGGGCGGTCACGAGATCGGTCCCGACACGGTCGGCACGGTCGTCGCCGTGCTCGACCAGGCCGAGGACGTGCGCGACGTCTTCGAGGACGTCGTCTGGCGCCACCGCGGCACGAAGATCGCGCCGAAGACGGTGAACCAGAAGCGCTACGTGGACGAGATCCGGGAGCGCACGGTGACGTTCGCGGTCGGCCCCGCCGGCACCGGCAAGACGTACCTGGCAATGGCGCTGGCGGTTGCCGCCCTCTCCGAGGGAGCCGTCGGGCGGATCATCCTCACGCGGCCCGCCGTCGAGGCGGGCGAGCGGCTCGGCTTCCTCCCCGGCGACCTGCTCGCGAAGGTCGACCCCTATCTGCGCCCGCTGTACGACGCGCTCTACGACATGCTCGACGCCGAGCGCCTGGCCGGGTACATGGAGCGCGGCACGATCGAGGTCGCCCCGCTCGCGTTCATGCGCGGCCGCACGCTGAACGACTCGTTCGTCGTGCTCGACGAGGCGCAGAACACGTCGCCCGAGCAGATGCAGATGTTCCTGACGAGGCTCGGGTTCGGGTCGAAGATGGTCGTCACGGGCGACGTGACGCAGATCGACCTGCCGCGCGAGCAGGCGTCGGGCCTCATCCAGGTGCGCGACATCCTCGCCGGCATCGAGGGGATCGGGTTCGTGGAGTTCGGCAACGAGGACGTCGTGCGGCACAAGCTCGTCCAGCGCATCGTCGAGGCGTACAAGCGCCACACCGAGGAGACCGGCACGGCGCGGAGCCGGTGAGCGGCCGACCGTGATCACCATCGAGAGCGCGAACCGAAGCGGGGTCGAGGTCGACGAGGGCGAGGCCCGCGAGCTCGCGGGCCGGGTGCTCCTCGAGGAGGGGATCGCGGACGGGGAGCTCGGACTTGCGTTCGTCGGGGCGGAGGAGATGCGCGACCTGAAGCGCGCCCATCTCGGCATCGACGAGGCGACCGACGTCCTCTCGTTCCCGATCGACGGCCGTGACGAGCTGCCGTCCGGGGTCCCGCGTGCGCTCGGCGATGTCGTCCTGTGCCCGGACGTGACCGGGGACGCATGGCAGGCGCCGCTCGTCCACGGCGTGCTTCACCTCCTCGGCTACGACCACGGCGACGAGATGGAGGAGCGCGAGCGCGTGCTCGCAGGACGATGAGCCCGAGCCGGAGCCAGTCGGTCTTCGCGAGCTTCAACTACGCGGCGGAGGGCGTGATCCACGCGCTCCGGACGCAGCGCAACCTGTGGATCCACTTCGCGCTCGCAGCCGCGGTCCTGGTCGCCGCGATCGGGTTCGGCGTCTCGCGGATCGAGCTCATGGTGCTGCTGCTCGCGATCACGTTCGTGCTCGTGGCCGAGCTCGTGAACACCGCGATCGAGGCCACCGTGGACGTCGCATCGACGGAGTTCGACCCGATGGCGAAGCTCGCGAAGGACATCGCGGCCGGCGCGGTGCTCGTCGCCGCGCTCAACGCCGTCGCCGTCGGCTACCTGGTCTTCTCCGGCGAGGTCGCCGACCGGAGCTCGCGCTTCCTCGACCGGCTGAGCGACGCGCCGGCCGAGCTCACGCTCGTCTCGCTCGCGGTCACCGTCATCGTCGTGATCGCGATCAAGGCGTACACGGGGCGGGGGACGCCTCTCCGTGGAGGGCTCCCGTCCGGGCATGCGGCCGTGGCCTTCGCCGGGTGGATGGCGGTCACGCTCCTGCTCGACGACTCGTCCCACCGGTTCCTGATCTCGTCGCTGACGTTCATCATGGCGTTGCTGGTGGCGCAGACGCGGGTCGAGACGGGTGTCCACTCCGCCTCCGAGGTCGCGAGCGGAGGCGCGCTCGGCGCGCTCACGACGCTGTTCCTCTTCCAGGCGTTCGGATGAGCGAGACCCCGTCGGACGCCGAGCTGCTCGCCCGCGCAGACGCGGTCGCGGCGCGGGCGTACGCGCCCTACTCGGGCTTCGACGTCGGCTGCGCCGTCCTCACGCGGGACGGGCGGGTCGTCGAGGGCGTGAACGTCGAGAACGCCGCCTACCCGCTCGGGGTCTGCGCGGAGCGGACCACGTTCGCACGCGCGGTCGCCGAGGGCTGCCGTCCGGGGGACTTCGCGGTCGCGGCCATCACGGCTGCGCCGTGCGGCGGCTGCCGGCAGTGGCTGCTCGAGATGGGCGTCGATCGGGTCGTGTTCCGGAACGGCGGACGCGTGGTGACGATGACGCCGGACGAGCTCCTCCCGGAGTCGTTCGACTCGTCCGACCTGACATGACCACGGGGAGAGATCGTCACGGAGTCGGCACGGAGCCGTGTACCACCCGTACGCCTTTCCTCGTTACGATCGCAGTGGGTGGTGGGCCGGGGTGCCCCGAAGGAAGGACCCCGTGAAGAGCGGGCTCGTGGCGGTCGCCGGTCGCCCGAACGTGGGGAAGTCGACGCTCGTCAACTCGCTCTGCGGCGAGAAGGTCGCGATCACGTCGAAGGTGCCGAACACGACGCGCCGTCGCCTCTTCGGCGTCGCGAACGGGCCCGGCTACCAGCTCGCGCTCGTCGATCTCCCGGGGTTCCAGCGCCCGATGGACGCCCTCACCGAGCGCATGCAGGAGACGGTCGACGCGTCGTTCGACGACGTCGACGCGGTGCTCCTCGTCGTGGATGCGCGCGAGCGCATCGGCGCGGGCGACCGCTTCGTCGCGCGCCGGGTCTTCGCCCTGGGCAAGCCGGTCGTGATCGCACTGAACAAGATCGACAGGCTCAAGAGGGGCCACGTCTTCTCGCAGATGCAGACCGCATCGTCTCTCGGTGACTTCCACGCGCTGCACCCGGTGAGCGCGCTGACGAAGGAAGGCGTCGAGGAGCTCCGTGGCGATCTCGTCACGCTCCTCCCCGACGGCCCCGCGTACTTCCCGGATGACCAGCGGACGAACCAGACGCTTGACGAGCGCGTCGCCGAGGTCATCCGCGAGAAGGCGCTGCACCTGACGCGTGAGGAGGTGCCGCACGCCGTATCCGTCGAGGTGGACGAGATCGGCGAGCGCGTCCTGCGCGCGTTCGTCTACGTGGAGACCGAGTCCCAGAAGGGGATCCTCGTGGGCAAGCGCGGCTCGATGATCCGCGAGATCGGGAGCCGCGCGAGGCCGGAGGTCGAGGCGCTAGTCGGCCGGTCGCTGTACCTCGAGCTCGTGGTGAAGGTGCGCCCGAGGTGGCGTCGCGACCCGAAGATGCTCGAGCGCCTCGGCCTGTAGCGCAGCGCACTGCGTAGTTCACCGAAACCTCGTTCAGTCACGTACCCGATGGACTGCGCGCAGCGGAGCGCGATGCTCGACGTGACAGCGACGAAACGGAGGCGCGAATGGCAATCCGAACGAGCGCCCCTCTCCGCGCAGCGCCCTCCGCTGCCGAGAGCCCGCGCGCGACGCTCGTCGAGGCTCGTGCGGTGCGGAAGACCTACGACACGGGCGCCGTCCGCGTCGAGGCGCTCCGTGGGGTCGATCTCGTCCTCGCGGAGGGCGAGATGGTCGCGATCATGGGCCCGAGCGGCTGTGGGAAGACGACGCTGCTCAACTGCCTGTCCGGTCTCGATTCGCTCGACGGTGGGGAAGTGCTGATCGAAGGCACGCCGCTCTCGGAGATGTCGGATCGAGAGAGGACCGACTACCGAGCACGGCGCATGGGCTTCGTCTTCCAGTTCTACAACCTGATGCCCGTCCTCACGTCGGTCGAGAACGTCGAGTTGCCGTTGCTCCTCGCACGGGTCCGCGCCGGCGACGCGCGACGCCGGGCGCTGGACGCGCTCGGGCTCGTCGGGCT
This sequence comes from uncultured Actinomycetes bacterium, assembly GCA_963770595.1. Classification (GTDB taxonomy): domain Bacteria; phylum Actinomycetota; class Thermoleophilia; order Gaiellales; family Gaiellaceae; genus GMQP-bins7. The sequence goes on from CAVYQG010000002.1 coordinate 149,453, forward strand.
CGCCGATCGAGCGGGCCACGTTCCGGACGCGCTGTCCGGTGGCGAGCGCCAGCGCGTGACGATCGCGCGCTCGCTCGTCAACGACCCGGCGATCGTCTGGGCCGACGAGCCGACGGGCGACCTCGATTCGGAGAACGCCGCCGAGATCGTGGAGCTCATGCGCAGGCTCAACGTCGAGCGCGGACTGACGTTCCTGATCGTGACGCACGACATCTCGGTCGGTCGCAGGACCGACCGCATCGTGCGCATGGTCGACGGCGCGATCCGCGGTGAGGAAGTCCTCCAGGAGGTGAGGTAGATGGTGGTCCGCACGACGCTGGCCGAGATCGACGTCGTCCGCCGGGACCCGACCGATGCGATCGTCGTGTTCGAGGAGTCCGTGGTCCCGGCGCTCCACGACGAGGACGGCTACCAGGGGTGCTACGTCCTGCTCTCGGAGGAGGGCAAGCTGCTCGTGCTGACGTTCTGGTCGAGCGAGGAGGCGGCGGAGGCCTCGCGGACCAGCGGCTTCTACCAGGCGCAGATCGAGAAGTTCACGTCCGATCTGGTCGTGTTCAACGCGGCTCCGGGACGGGAGACGTACGACGTCGTCGTCGCGGAGGCGCCGGACGGGGCGACGCTCTAGGAGGCGGCGATGAACGAGCTCTTCGGGATACCCGTCGACACCTTCCTCGTAGTCCTCGGGGTGGCGCTCGGAGCGGTGCTGGCGGTGCTCGGAGTGCTCGCCCTGCGCAACAGGATCCTCGTGAAGCTCGCGGTCCGCAACGTCGGCCGCCGGCGCGCCCGGAGCGGGTTGATCGTCGTCGGGCTGATGCTCGGCACGACGATCATTGCCGCCGCGCTCGTCACCGGCGACACGATGAATCACACGATCAAGGTCACCGCGGTCGACGCGCTCGGGGCAACCGACGAGATCGTGGCGCCGAGGGGCGCCGCCGACGACATCCCCGGGGCGCTCGGAGCGGCGACCGGCGCCGGCTGGCTCGACGAGAGCGTCGTCGGACGCGTCGACGAGGCGGTGGCCGGCTCGGGCCTCGTCGACGGGGTCACCGGGGCGATCGTCGAGCAGGTCGCGGTGCAGGCTCCCGTCCAGCGTCAGACCGAGCCGAGCGTCGTCCTCTTCGCGGCCGATCCCATGCGCATGGACGGCTTCTCGGAGATCGTCGGCGAGTCCGGCAGCGTCGTCACGCTCGGCGAGCTCCGCCCCGGCGAGGTCTTCCTGAACCGGAAAGCGGCGTCCGAGCTCGGAGTGACGGCGGGCGACCACGTTCTCGTCTACGCCGGCGCCACGTCTACGAAGGCGCGCGTGCGCGACGTCGTGTCCTTCGACGGCTCCGGGACGGCCGACGCGAGCGTGCTCGCGTCGCTCGACCAGGCGCAGCGCCTCTTCGATCGCCCGGGTCGGATCCGGGCCGTTCTCGTCTCGAACACGGGCGACGCGGTCGCCGGCGCCGAGCACTCGGACGCCGTAGCGACGCTGCTCGAGCCTGTCGTCACCGACCTCCAGCTCGAGGTGGAGACCGTGAAGGCCGACGCGATCGAGTCCGCCGAGGAAGGGGGCGCCGCGTTCGTCGCCTTCTTCACGACGTTCGGCACGTTCTCGATCGCGGCCGGCATCATGCTCATCTTCCTGATCTTCGTCATGCTCGCCGCCGAGCGGCGCGGCGAGCTCGGGATCGCGCGCGCGATCGGCACGCGCCGCGGTCATCTGGTCGAGATGTTCACGTTCGAGGGGGCGGTGTACGACGTCGCCGCCGCGTTCGTCGGCGCGATGCTCGGCGCCGCCGTCGCGTTCGTGATGGTCATGCGTCCTCGGGCAGGCGTTCGGCGCGGCGGACGCGGACGAGGGTCTCCAGGTCGAGTTCGCCGTGAGCGCGCGCAGCCTGCGTCATCGCCTTCGGGCTCGGCCTGCTCCTGACCTTCGTCGTGGTCGCGGTCTCGGCCTGGCGCGTCAGCGTCATGACGATCTCGACCGCGATCCGGAACCTTCCCGAGCCGCCCACGGCGCGCCGGCGCAGCCGTATCGTCCTCGCCGGAATCGGGGTTGCGGTGGGCGTGTTGCTCGCCTACCAGGGCGCGAGCGCTGACTCGGCGACGCCGCTGATGCTGGGCGGCTCGCTCGTGCTCATGAGCCTCGTCCCGCTTCCTCCGTCTCGCCGGGGTGCCCGACCGGCTCGCCTTCACGGCCTGCGGCCTCGCCGTCGTCGTGTACCTCCTCCTCCCCTGGCGAGCGCTCGAGAGCGTGTTCGGGACGCTGGCGATGGACTTCACGACCTGGATCGTCGCCGGTCTGATGATCGTCGTCGGGACGGTGTGGGTGATCGTCTTCAACGCCGACGTCCTGCTCGCCGGTGTGATGCGGGTCTTCGGCCGCATCCATGCGCTCGCGCCCGTGCTGCGGATGGCGATCGCCTACCCGCTGAGCGCACGCTTCCGCACCGGGACGACGCTCGCGGTGTTCACGCTCGTGGTCTTCACGCTCGTGACCGGCACGGTCTCGAACGGCTCGTTTATCCGCTCGAACGACGTCGAGTCGATCGGCGGAGGCTTCCACGTCCGCTCCGGAACGGGCGGTGCGGCACCGGTCGTGGACATGGAGGCGGCGCTCCGGCAAGCGCCGGGCATCGACCCTTCGGACGTCACCGCGGTCGGCAGCCAGTCCGTTCTCGCGGTGTCCGCCGAGCAGCTCGGCCAGGGCCGTAACCCCGAGGGCTACATGGTCCGCGGCCTCGACGACGGCTTCCTCGAGCACACGACCTTCGGGCTCGGCGCGATGGCAACGGGGTACGCGTCGTCCCGCGAAGTCTGGGACGCTGTCGCCACCACGCCGCGGCTGGCCGTGACGGACAGCTTCATCGCCCCGCGGCGAGACGGCTTCGGGTTCGGTGTGCCGCCCGACTTCACGCTAACCGGCTTCTTCTACGAGGACGGCGTTTTCGACCCGATCCCGGTCGGGTGATCGACGAGCAGACGGGCAACTACGTCGAGCTCACCGTGATCGGGATCCTCGCGGACTCCGCGCCGTTGGAGATGGTCGGCATCTCCACTTCGAGCTCGACGCTCGAGGACGCGTTCCCGGGTCGCGCGCAGCCGACGATCCACTACTTCGCGCTCGCGCCGGGAGTCGATCCCGAGGACACGGCGACGCGGCTCGAGTCGGCGTTCCTGGAGAGCGGCCTCGAGGCGCAGTCGATTCGGGACGTCGTCGACGAGATCCTCGCCGGCCAACTCGTGTTCAACCGCCTGATCCAGGGCTTCATGGCGCTCGGGCTCGTCGTCGGCGTCGCGGCACTCGGTGTCATCAGCGCGCGGGCCGTGGTCGAGCGACGCCAGCAGATCGGCGTCATGCGCGCGATCGGGTTCCGCCGGCCGATGGTGCAGCTCGCGTTCCTGCTCGAGTCGTCGTTCGTCGCGTTGACGTCGATCGTCGTCGGCACGGCGCTCGGGCTGGTGCTCTCGTGGAACATCATCGACGACCAGCGCCAGCAGGCGAGCTGGGAGGATCTCGAGCTCTACGTGCCCTGGGGGAACCTGCTCGTGATCTTCGCGGTCGTGTACGCCGTTGCCGTCGCGGCAACCCTGGCGCCGGCGATCCGCGCGTCGCGGGTCCAGCCCGCGGAGGCGCTGCGCTACCAGTAATCCGACCGGGCAGGGCTACACTCGGCCCATGGCCCAGGCACCCGCGCTCATCGGCGGCTTCGAGCTCCCTGCAGGGCCGAGGCTGCCGCGCGTCGGCTCCGTCGACGCCGTCGCGCTCGAGGAGCGCGCAGCGACGCTCGCGAAGCGGTCGATCAAGAAGGAGTCGAAGCTCCTCGCCCTCGATCTCGCGATCCGGATGATGGATCTGACGACGCTCGAGGGGCAGGACACGCCGGGGAAGGTCGCGGCGCTGTGCTCGAAGGCGATGCGCCCGGACCCGCAGGACCTGTCGATCCCGTCCGTCGCCGCGGTCTGCGTCTATCCGAACCTGGTCGCGGTCGCGAAGGAGCGTGTCGCGGGCAGCGGCGTCAAGGTCGCGTCCGTCGCGACGGCGTTCCCGTCCGGCCAGTCCCCGACCGCGCTCAAGGTCGCCGAGGCGCGCGAGGTCGTCGAGCTGGGCGCAGACGAGGTCGACATGGTGATCGACCGCGGCGCGTTCCTCTCCGGGCGGTACTCGAAGGTGTACGACGAGATCGTGGCGGTGAAGGAGGCCTGCGGCGAGGCGAAGCTCAAGGTGATCCTCGAGACCGGCGAGCTCGGCACGTACGACAACGTCCGCCGAGCGTCCCTGCTGGCAATCGCCGCGGGCGCCGACACGATCAAGACCTCGACGGGGAAGATCAGCCCGGCCGCGACGCTCCCGGTGACGCTCTGCATGATGGAGGTGATCCGCGACGTCCACGCGGAGACCGGCCACGTCGTCGGCCTCAAGCCGGCAGGCGGCATCCGCGTCGCGAAGCAGGCGGTCCAGTACCTCGTCACGCTCTACGAGACGCTCGGCCCGCAGTGGATGACGCCCGACCTGTTCCGCTTCGGCGCCTCCTCGCTCCTGAACGACGTCCTGATGCAGGTGCGCAAGGAGAAGACGGGGCGCTATCAGTCCGGCGACTACTTCACGATCGACTGATGGCCCAGGTCGAGAAGCGCCCGCCCGCCGTTCCCGCGCCCCTCGAGTGGGAGTACGCGCCCGCGCCCGAGGCGCGGGACATCGTCGAGCTGCGCCCTCGCTACGGGCTCTACGTCGGCGGCGAGGAGATCGAGCCGCAGTCCGGAGCATGGTTCCCGTCGATCTCGCCGTCGACCGAGGAGCAGCTCTTCGAGGTCGCGCAGGCAGGGCCGGAGGACGTGGACGGCGCGGTCGGGGCTGCCCGGTCGGCGTTCGACGACGGCTGGGCCGGGATCGCGCCCGCCGAGCGCGCGAAGTACCTCTTCCGGATCGCGCGCATCGTCCAGGAACGTTCGCGCGAGCTGGCCGTCGCCGAGTCGCTCGACGGCGGCAAGCCGATCCGGGAGTCCCGCGACGTGGACGTCCCGCTCGCGGCGGCGCACTTCTTCTACTACGCGGGCTGGGCCGACAAGCTCGAGTACGCGTTCCCGAACAGGAAGCCGAGGCCGCTGGGGGTCGCCGCGCAGATCATCCCCTGGAACTTCCCGCTCCTGATGCTCGCCTGGAAGATCGCCCCGGCGCTCGCGTGCGGCAACACCGTCGTCCTCAAGCCGGCCGAGACGACGCCGCTGACTGCGCTCATCTTCGCGGACATCTGCCGGCAGGCGGAGCTGCCGCCGGGCGTCGTCAACATCGTCACCGGCGACGGGGCGACGGGCGCGCACCTCGTCAAGCACGACGGGATCGACAAGCTCGCGTTCACCGGCTCGACCGAGGTCGGGAAGCTCATCCTGCGCGAGCTCGCGGGTCGCGAGGTGAAGCTGACGCTCGAGCTCGGCGGCAAGGCGGCGAACATCGTGTTCGACGACGCGGCGCTCGACCAGGCGGTCGAGGGCATCGTGAACGGGATCTACTTCAACCAGGGACACGTCTGCTGCGCCGGCTCGCGGCTGCTCGTGCAGGAGTCGATCTACGAGCCGCTGATCGAGAAGCTCAAGCGGCGGCTGTCGACGCTTCGGGTCGGCGATCCGCTGGACAAGAACACGGACGTCGGGGCGATCAACTCGCGCGCGCAGCTCGAGAAGATCACCGAGCTCGTCGCGAGCGGGGAGGAGGAGGGCGCCGAGATCTTCCAGCCCGCGTGCGATCTGCCCGAGCGCGGCTTCTGGTTCGTGCCGACGCTGTTCACGAACGTCGCGCAGAGCTACCGCATCGCGCAGGAGGAGATCTTCGGCCCCGTGCTCTCGACGCTCACCTTCCGCACGCCGGACGAGGCGATCGAGAAGGCGAACAACACGCCGTACGGGTTGTCCGCGGGCGTGTGGACGGAGAAGGGGTCGCGGATCCTGTGGATGGCGGAGCGGCTGCGGGCGGGGGTGGTGTGGGCGAACACGTACAACCGCTTCGACCCGGCGTCGCCGTTCGGCGGCTACCGCGAGTCCGGCTTCGGCCGCGAGGGTGGCCGACACGGGCTGGAGGCGTACCTGAGGTTCGACGAGTGAGCTTCGCGACGGCAGCGGATCGCGCCGCAGCCCGTCGCGTGCCGCTCTCGCGCCGCGAGACGGACTCCCCACCCTGGGTGGGGAGTGGTTCCACCCGCCACCCGGCGGTCACGCTAGCGCGGGGACGCGCACGCGTGGGACACGGCTTTGCGCCGAATGCGTGCCGATCCACCCACAGCACGTCGGGGCGTGCGCGGTGACCCGCCTCCCCGTCCGCAAGACGTACAAGCTTTACGTCGGAGGCGACTTCCCGCGCTCCGAGTCCGGGCGCACCTACGAGGCCGAGGGGCAGAACGTCGCCCGCGCGTCCCGCAAGGACGCGCGCGACGCCGTCCGGGCTGCGCGCGCGGCGCTGCCGGCGTGGTCCGGAGCGACGGCCTACAACCGGGGCCAGGTCGTCTACCGGATCGCCGAGATGATGGAGGCTCGGGGGACCGACCTCGAACGGGTCTGCACCGGACGGGACGAGGTCGAGGCCGCGATCGATCTCGTCGTCTGGTACGCGGGCTGGGCGGACAAGCTCGCCCAGGTGCTCGGCAGCTCGAACCCCGTCTCCGGGCCGTACTTCGACTTCACGATCCCGGAGCCGACCGGCGTCGTCGCCGTGCTCGCCCCGCCGGAGCCGCCGCTCGCGGGTCTCGTCGCCCGCGTGATCCCTCCGCTCGTCGGCGGGAACGCCGTCGTCGCGGTCGCGTCCGAGGCGCATCCGCTCGCAGCCGTCGAGCTCGCGGAGGCGCTCGCCACGGCGGACGTCCCCGGCGGCGCGGTCAACATCCTCACCGGCCACCTCGACGAGCTCGCGCCGTGGCTCGCAGGCCATATGGACGTGAACGCGATCGACCTCACCGGCGCCGACGGGACGACCGCCGAGCTCGAGCGGCTCGCCGCCGAGAACGTCAAGCGCGTGGTCCGGTCGTCACCCGACGCGCAGAGCCCGTGGGAGATCGGCGCCTTCCTCGAGCTGAAGACCGTCTGGCACCCGGTCGGCCTCTAGCCCCCGCTAGCCGCGCGTCGCGTAGACCGCCTGCCTGAGGCTCGACCCGACCGGCTCCGACGCGAGCACCCAGACGACCAGCGGACGTGTGCCTGCGTAGTGGACGGAGATGTAGTCCGCGAGCATGCGCCCCGAGACCGTGTCCGGCATCCACGCCCGGCGCATCGTCTGTGCCGACAGCCGGCGTGGCGGCCCGAGCGCCCGCCGTTCGCGGCCGACCTCGACGAGCTCGAGGTCGACGCCGCCGCCGGGCCGAACCACGTGATAGGCGACGGCCGCCCGCCCGCTCCCGGGATGGATGCCGATCGCGGGCAGCATCGCGTTGCGCCCGGTCGTGACCGCGACCGGGCTCCCCCAGGCACGCCCGTCGGCCGAGATGGCGACGACAGCGCTGTTCGAGCGGCAGCCCGGGCTGAAGCGGCAGTCGTGCCAGGTGACCCAGACGCGCCCGGCGGGATCCACGTCCGCCGAGGGGAGCGGGAAGAACCGGAGGCCCGGAGCGCTCCGCACCTGGAGGTCGGACACGGTCGTCGCGGCCTCGAACGTCAGTCCGCCGTCGCTCGAGACGGACGCGCCCAGCCGCCTCCCCCAGTTGAAGATCACGACGAGCTCACCGTTCGGCCGGAGCACGGGGAACGCACCGACGGCGCCCGTGACGGGGATCCCGCTCGGCGCCGACCAGGTGACGCCGCCGTCGCCGGACGTGACCACGGCGATGCGATCGTTCCGGAGCGTGTCGGTGTACGCGAGGTAGCAGCGCCCGCGGAACGGGCTGGCGGCGCCGTTGTCGCAGGCGATCCAGTTCTTGTCGAACGTGATGCCCGATGCCGACGCGCCCTCGGCCGCGATGACCGGAGTGCTCCACGTGAAGCCGTCGGTCGACCGGCTGATCGTGAGGCGCGTGGCCGGCGGATCGAGCGCGAGGGTCGAGATGAGCCAGACGCGCGTACGCGCGTCGAAGCCGACGACCGGATCGCTCGCGCGTGCGTGCGGGCCGGCGGGGACGCTCGCGACGGTCAGCCCCGGGAGGAGGCCGCTGCGCCAGGTGCGGCCGTCGTCGTTCGTCACCGCGAAGCCGATGTTCGTGGCCGCGCCGTCGAAGCGCCTCCCGACCTGGAACGTCGCGACCGTCGTTCGTCCGACCGTGAGGCTGTCCGGCTCGACCTGGGTCTCGTGCACGCTGTCGGGGGTCGTGTACGGGTCGCGCGAGAGCCGTCGCCCCACGAGCTCGCAGTCCGCCGCGACCGCGTCGAGCAGGTCGGCGTTCACGAGGTCGGCGCCGCCGCCGCAGCGCACGGTGTCGCGCGCGCCGTCGTACTGGGCCGCGACGCGATCGTCGCCCGCGCCTGCGTCGATCAGATCGCGTCCGGCCCCACCCTGGAGGAAGTCCGCGCCGCCGCGGCCGAGCAGCCGATCGCGCCCCTCGCGCCCCAGGATCGTGTCTGCGCGGGGCGTGCCCGACAGGCGGTCGTCGCCCGCCGTCCCGATGACGTTCGCGGCCGTCGCAGCCGAAGCGACGGCGACGAGGAGAACGAGCGTCAGCAGCGAGCGCATCTGCAGGGAGAGACGACGGGGCGTGCCGCGAGTTGGCACACGCGCCGATTACGATGCCGCCGATGAAGCGGCTGAGCCATGCGATCGCCGAAGGCGACGGCATCTCGATCCTCGTCGAGGTCGCCGACGCGGCCTCGGCGCAGACGGCCGAACGGCAGGGCGCGGACGGGCTCGTCGCCGGCGACGGGTCCGACGCCGTGCGCGCGTCGTCTCAGCTTCCGCTCCTCGTCCGTGGCAGCACGACGGCGGCGCGCACACTCGCGGCGGACGCCGTCCTCATCGCGGCCGATCTCCGCTCCTGGAGCGAGGCCACGGCGCACGGGATCGAGGGCGTCATCCGCGTCGGTCATGCAGAGGAGCTCGAGAAGGCGCTGTCCGAGTTCGATCCCGAGGTCTTCCTGCTCACCGTCGAGGACGACGAGGACGGAGACCCGCTGGAGGTGCTGCTCGAGCTGCTCCACGACGTTCCCGCGGGCAAGCTCGCGATCGCCGAGCTCCACGACGCGACGGTCGACGACGTCGCGGAGCTCGAGCGCGCCGGCGTCGACGCCGTCCTCGTGGCCCCGGCGGACGTCGCGGCTCTCGTGCCGTCCGCGCCGCCCGAGGTCTGACGGCTCACGCGACGACGCGAACGGCGTCGATCCACTCCTTCGGCACGGCCCTGCGCTCCCGGGTCGCCTCCTCGAGCGAGACGTCGACGACGTCGTTCCCGCGGACGGCGGCCATCCGCCCCCAGGATCTCTGCGCGGCGAGCTCGGCCGAGCGCAGCCCGAGCCGGGTCGCGAGGAAGCGGTCGCGCGCCGTGGGCGTGCCGCCGCGCTGGACGTGGCCGAGCACCGTGACGCGGGTCTCGAATCCGGTCGCGCGCTCGATCTCGTCGGCGACGACGCCGCCGATCCCCCCGAGCCGCTCGTAGCCGTACTCGTCCACGTCCTGGACGACGGGACCGTCCTGCTCCCCCGAGAGTCGCGTGAGCGGATACCCCTCGGCGACGACGACGATCGAGAAGTCCTTGCCCTCCTCATGGCGTCGCCGGATGTGGTCGCACGCCTCCTCGATCGCCGCGGGTGCCTCGGGCACGAGGATCACGTCGGCGCCTCCGGCGACGCCGCTCGCGGCTGCGATCCAGCCCGTGTTCCGGCCCATTACCTCGACCACCATGACGCGGTTGTGCGACTCGGCGGTCGAGTGCAGCCGATCGAGTGCCTCGGTGCAGACGTGCACCGCAGTGTCGAAGCCGATCGTGACGTCGGTGCCCGCGAGGTCGTTGTCGATCGTCTTGGGGACGCCGACGACGGGGTAGTCGTGCTCCCGGTGCAGCCGGTGCGCGATCCCGAGCGTCCCCTCGCCGCCGATCGCCACGACGCCGTCGAGCTCGAGCCCGCGCGTCGTCTCCAGGATCGCCTGGACGGCGTCTTCGCGAAAGCAGTCGTAGCTCGACGTGCCGAGGATCGTCCCGCCGCGCGGGAGGATCCCCGCCACCGCGCGCCGATCGAGCTCGAGCGTCTCGCCGGCCACGAGGCCACGCCAGCCGTGGAGGATGCCGACGGCGTCGTGCCCGCGCGCGACCGACCCCCGCACCATCGCCCGGATCGCGGCGTTGAGCCCGGGGCAGTCACCGCCGCCCGTGAGGACGCCGAAGCGCATGCGGCCAATCTATCGGCGACGTGGGGGAACCCCATGGTTCCCCCACGAGCCCCCTCCTTTCGGTCCCGGGCTTTGAGCATGCGCCGCGACGCCTCCCGGCCGGCGAAGCCGGCCTCCGGCCCGAACGCGGGGCGGGTTTCCAGCGCGGGGGAACCCCATGGTTCCCCCACGAGCCCCCTCCTTTCGGTCCCGGGCTTTGAGCATGCGCCGCGACGCCTCCCGGCCGGCGAAGCCGGCCTCCGGCCCGAACGCGGGGCGGGTTTCCAGCGCGGGGGAACCCCATGGTTCCCCCGCGAGCCCCCTCCTTCGGTCCCGGGCTTTGAGCATGCGCCGCGACGCCTCCCGGCCGGCGAAGCCGGCCTCCGGCCCGAACGCGGGGCGGTTTTCGCTCGCCTCGAACGGCCGAGGCGGGGATACGATCAGTCGCGGCCGGAGTGGCGGAACTGGCAGACGCGCGGGACTCAAAATCCCGTGTCCTCAGGGACGTGTGGGTTCGACCCCCACCTCCGGCATCGGCGCTGAGCGAGCGGTACCGCGCCGCGCGATCGGGCCGGAGGCCGGCTTCGCCGGCCGGGAGGCTGTCGGGACGAGCTGGGAGCCGAGGACGTAAGGAGGGGGTTCGTGGGGGAACCATGGGTTCCACCACGCGGCTTAACGCAGGCGAAACATGGGCGGCGATGCAGCCGGAGGCCGGCTTCGCCGGCCGGGAGGCCCCGCACAACAGGCTTATAGCCGGGATCCGAAGGAGGGGAACGTGGGGGAACCATGGGTTCCCCCACGTTCAGTTGTGGTTGCGGCCAGCGGCGGGAGCACAGATACTTGCCGGGCGTCGGCCCTGAGCCGGCGTGAGCATTCGGTCAATCGAGGACTAAGAGGAGGAAGAGGTTGACTGTACGAAAGCGAAGTGCGCTCGTCGCGCTTGGCCTCATGATCGCGGCTCTCGCGCTCGTGGCGGCAGGTTGCGGCGGCGATGACGGAGGGGCGGAGGTCGAGGCGCTGCCGTCGTCGTCCTGTACTGCGCTCGTGTACGAGGGCGAGGGCGATCCGGACTACATCCTCGCGTCGGACTTCCCGCTGCAGGGGTCGTCGCGGACGCAGACGGAGCAGATCGTCGCCGCCATCCAGTACGAGCTCGAGCAGCGTGAGTGGAAGGCCGGCGACTACAACATCGGCTTCCAGTCGTGCGACGACGCGACCGCACAGGCCGCGAAGTGGGATCCCGGCAAGTGCTCGCAGAACGGCAACGCGTACGCCGCGAACGACGCGGTCGTCGCCGTCATCGGGACGTTCAACTCGGGGTGCGCAGCGATCATCATCCCGATCCTGAACGAGGCGCCCGAGGGCGGCATCGCGATGATGTCGCCGGCGAACACGTACCCGTGCCTGACGGTGAACCTTCCCGGCGGCTGCGACACGACGGAGCCGGACAAGTACTACCCGACCGGCTCGCGGAACTACGCGCGCGTCGCCCCGGCGGACGACTACCAGGGCGCCTTCGTCGCGGAGTTCATGCAGAAGCAGGGTGTGAAGAGCGTCTACATCCTCAACGACAGGGAGGCCTACGGGCTGGGCGTCGCGACGACCACCCGCAAGGCAGTCGAGTCGCTCGGGATGGAGGTCGCCGGGTTCGAGGCTTGGGATCCGAAGGCCTCGAGCTACGAGGCGCAGATGAAGAAGATCCAGGGCACCGGCGCTGACGCCGTCTTCCTCGGCGGCCTCATCGACGAGAACGGCGCCCAGGTCATCAAGGACAAGGTCGCGGTGCTGGGGCCGAACGACGGCGACGTCAAGCTCTTCGCGCCGGACGGCTTCACGACGCAGGCGACCATCGACGAGGCGGGTGCCGCGTCGGCCGGCATGTTCATGTCGGTCGCGGGCGTTCCGATCGACTCCTTCACGGGCCCAGCCCAGGAGTTCGTCGACGGGCTTCTCGCAGGCCCGCTCGCAGGCAAGGCGATCGACCCCTACGCGATCTACGGCGCGCAGGCGGCGCAGATCGTGCTCGACGCGATCGCGGCTTCGGACGGCTCTCGCGAGGACGTCATCGCGCAGATGTTCGCCGCCGAGGTCACGGACGGGCTGCTCGGCTCGTTCAGCTTCAACGAGAACGGCGACCCCGTGGACGCCGAGGGTGCCGTCGTCGGGTTCACGATGTACGTGGCCACCGACAAGCTCGAGACGTCCGACTCGTTCTCCCCGAATCCGGAGACCGTGACGGCCGCAGGCGCGTAAGCAAGCCCGAGGTCCAACCGAAGAGGCGGGAGGCATTGCCCTCCCGCCTCTTCGCTTTGCGGGGGATCCGCTCGCTCTCCGCGCAGTTGCCGATGGACGTTGCCGATGGACGTTGCTCTCTCGCGTCGTCGCGTCTAGAGTCGCGCGATGGCCACGGCTGCAACTGCTGCACTCCAGCGCGTCAGGAGCTCGAGCCTCATCGACGCCATCGGCCTGCTCCTCCTCGGGAGCCTGCTGCTCTGGCTGGTCCTCAAGTTCTTCGAGGACCCGACGCGGTTCCTGAACGTATCGATCATCGGGGCGACGAACGGCGCGACGTACGGCCTCGTCGCGCTCGGCTACACGCTCGTGTACGGGATCCTCCAGCTCATCAACTTCGCGCACGGCGACGTCTTCGCTCTGTCCGGCCTCGTCGCGAGCACGATGATCATCTCGGTGCTCGACATGGACGACGACACCGGGCGTCTTCCTGATCATCGGCGGGCTGCTCGTGACGCTGGCCGTGACCGTGCCGCTGTTCGCGCTCCTGAACGCGTCGATCGAGCGGGTCGCCTACAAGCCGCTGCGGAGCGCCCCGCGAATCGCCGCTCTGATCACCGCCGTCGGCATGTCCTTCGTCATCCAGAACGTCGCGCTCGCGATCTACGGCGTGGACTTCGAGTCCGTGCCGCCGTTCATCCCGCGGACCGCGGCCGTCACGATCGGCGACGTCGTCATCCAGTGGAACAAGATCGCCGTCTTCATGATCGTTATCCCGGTCCTGCTCGTCCTGACGTGGTTCGTGCGCTCGACGCGCCAGGGCAAGGCGATGCGCGCGGTCGCCCAGGACACCGAGGCCTCCGCGATGATGGGCATCAACGTCGACCGCACGATCTCGGTCACGTTCGTCCTCGCGGGCGCGCTCGCCGCGGTCGCCGGCCTCGTCTACCTCCTCCAGTTCAACATGCGCTACGACACGGGCTTCGAGCTCGGCCTGATCGCGTTCACGGCCGCGGTGCTCGGCGGCATCGGCAACCTCACCGGAGCGGTCCTCGGCGCGATGATGATCGGCCTGATCCAGGCGTACAACGAGGGCCTCGACGGGACGCCCGGCGGCGACTGGACACGCTCGATCGTGTTCGGGATCCTCATCGCGGTCCTCGTGTTCCGGCCGCAGGGCCTGCTCGGCGAGCGGACGCCCGAGGGAGCATGAGCGAGGGGCTTCGAGCCACCGCCGCGAGGGCGCGGACCGACCGGAGCTGGTGGGTCGCCGGCGGCCTGCTCGCCTTCGCGGTCGTCTACCCGTTCATCGTGGAGATGCTCCAGGACCTCCCGCTGATCGGCGACTTCGTCCCGCGGACGGGGACGATGGTCCTGATGCTGATCGTGACGATGATGGCGCTCGGGCTCAACGTCGTCGTCGGCTACGCCGGGCTCCTCGACCTCGGATACGTGGCCTTCTATGCGGCGGGCGCGTACACGGCCGGCTGGTTCGCCTCGCTCCAGTTCGAGGACGTCACGGTCCACCTCTTCTCGACCGTCTCCAACGACCTGCCGGGGATCCACATCAACATCTGGCTCGTCCTGCTCATCGCCGGCGCGTTCACGGCGCTCGTCGGGATCCTCATCGGCCTGCCCACGCTGCGCCTGCGCGGCGACTACCTCGCGATCGTGACGCTCGGCTTCGGCGAGATCGTCCCGCAGTTCGTCAAGAACGCGGACGAGGACGGGCTCGGCTTCGACCTGACGAACGGGACGTTCGGGATCTCGCCGATCGACTCGCTCGGGTTCGGGTCGTTCGTCTTCCGGGAGCAGGACAACCGCGACGACCTGTTCTACTGGTCCGCGCTCCTGATCCTTCTCCTCACCGTCGTCTGCTGCATCAGGCTTCGCGACTCGCGGCTCGGCCGCGCGTGGATCGCGATTCGCGAGGACGAGACGGCCGCCGCCGCGATGGGGGTGCCGCTCATGCGCACGAAGACGTGGTCGTACGCGATCGGAGCGTTCTTCGGCGGCGTCGCGGGCGCGTTCTTCGCGAGCTTCAGCGCCGGCGCGAACCCGGCGGCGTTCTACTTCCAGTTCTCGATCTTCATCCTCTGCATGGTCATCCTCGGCGGCATGGGCTCGATCTGGGGGGTGATCGCCGGCGGGCTCATCCTCGGGTATCTGAACTACGAGGGGCTGTCGACGATCGGCTCGAAGATCCAGGAGGGCGGGCTCGACTTCGATCCCACGAAGTACCAGGCCGGGATCTACGGGTTCATCATCGTCGTGATGATGCTCGTCCGCCCGACGGGCCTCATCCCGGAGCGGCGCCACAAGATCGAGCTCGAGGAGGGCGTGCGCGACACGCCGTTCTACGACGTGCAGACCGAGGGGACGCTCACCGACCGCGATCCGAGCGACGACTGATGAGCGCCGCGGTCGACAACCTGCTCGTCGCCGAGAAGGTGCGCAAGGAGTTCGGCGGCCTCGTCGCGACGGACGACGTCGACTTCGCGATCCCGCGCGGGTCGATCGTGGCCCTGATCGGCCCGAACGGCGCCGGCAAGACGACGTTCTTCAACCAGATCACCGGCGTGTACGTGCCGACCTCGGGCTCGATCGTGTTCGACGGGACCGAGGTCGTCGGCAAGCCGCCGCACGCGATCGTCGAGCTCGGCGTGGGCCGGACGTTCCAGAACATCCGGCTCTTCGCGCAGATGACGGCGCTCGAGAACGTCCTCGTCGGGATGCACTGCCGGCTCAGGGGCGGGATCTTCGGCTCGGTGCTGCGGACGCCGCGCGTGACGCGCGAGGAGCGCGAGGCGCGCGAAAGGGCGCGCGAGCTGCTCGACGTACTGCGGGCCTGCCGCGGCGTCACGAAGAGTACGCCGGGACGCTGCCGTACGGCGACCAGCGGCGGCTCGAGGTCGCGCGGGCGCTCGCGACCGACCCCAAGCTCCTGCTCCTCGACGAGCCGACCGCCGGCATGAACCCGCAGGAGACGGCCGACGTTCACCGCGTTCGTCCAGCGCGTGCGCGACGAGAAGGACGTCACGGTCCTCCTCATCGAGCACGACATGAAGGTCGTCATGGGCGTCTCCGAGCGCATCACGGTGCTCGAGTACGGGGAGAAGATCGCCGAGGGGACGCCCGCCGAGATCCAGGCCGACGAGCGCGTGATCGAGGCGTACCTCGGGAAGGGCGCGGCCGCGTGAGCGCGAACGCCGCCCCCGCGCTCGTCCTCGAGATCGAGGACGTCCACGTCTACTACGGCGCGATCCACGCGCTCAAGGGCGTCTCGCTGAACGTCGGCGAGGGCGAGATCGTCACGCTGATCGGCGCCAACGGCGCGGGGAAGTCGACGACGCTGCGCGCGATCAACGGGCTCAATCGCCCGCGCCAGGGCGCGATCCGCTTCCAGGGGCAGGAGATCACCGGCGCGACCCCGCACTCGATCGTGAAGAGCGGGATCGCGCAGAGCCCGGAAGGGCGACGTCTGTTCCCGCGCATGTCGGTGACCGAGAACCTCGAGATGGGCGCGTTCCAGCGCACGCGACAAGGAGAACTTCTCCGAGGACATGGACCGCGTCTTCGAGCTCTTCCCGCGGCTCCAGGAGCGGCGTTCGCAGAAGGCGGGGACGCTGTCGGGCGGCGAGCAGCAGATGTGCGCGATCGGGCGTGCGCTCATGGCGCGGCCGAAGCTGCTGCTGCTCGACGAGCCGTCGATGGGGCTCGCGCCCATCTTCGTCGAGCGGATCTTCGAGATCGTCGTCGAGATCAACCGCCAGGGGACGCCCGTTCTGCTCGTGGAGCAGAACGCGCTCATGGCGCTCGACGTCGCGCAGCGCGGCTACGTCATGGAGACGGGCCAGATCGCGATCGAGGGCCCCGCGAGCGAGCTCAAGACGAACGAGCAGGTTCGCAAGAGCTACCTCGGCGAGGGCTAGTCGGAAACGCAGGTGACTGTCACCCTGGGTGACAGTCACCGGCTCGCGTCACGCACCGACGAGGAGGGGCGCGTACGGCGGCGCGAGCAGCACGCCGACCCGGGCGCGGCCGCCGGCGACGCCGTGCGCCATCTCGAAGGCGCTTCCGACCGAGTGGCTCGGCACGAACCCGAGCGCGCGAGCGGCGATCGCGTCCCGCGACCCGGCGACGACCACCCGTCCGAGCCTGGCGAGGGCGGGCGCGCACCCTGCCCAGTCGGCGTACGGCAGCAGCGGGTGGCATGCCTTTCCCGCACGGTACGCCGCGAGGGCCTTCTCGTCGCGCGCCGCTGCGAGCTCCGCCTCGCGCAGCGCCTCCTCGGTCTCGCCGCGCCGGAGCGCGTCGAACGCCGACGCGTACGGCGCCTGCGTGACGTGCGCGAACGAGCGCGTGAGCGAGCTCACGAGCACCAGCGTCCCGTCGGGCGTCAGCGGGAAGGCGTCGCGGTGGAGCCGGAGAGCGAGACCGAGCGCCATGGCTGCCGCCGTGATCGGGTTGAGCGGCTCCCTGGGAACGTGCGGGCCGATCCACGGCGTCCCGACGACGAGCGTCTCGACCGGCTCCGAGAGGCGGGCCCCGCGCAGCGCGACCCCGCGCAGCAACGCCTCGGCATGAGCCACCGACGGCGGGCCGGCGAAGGCCGCCGTCGCGGCGATCCTCCTGCCCAGGGATCCGAGGACGTCCCGCCGGAGCGGTGCCGGGAGCCGCGAGAACCCCGCGCGGATCCACCACCGGCGGACCTGCTCGAGCTCGTTCGGGTACCCGCGGAACGCGCCGGTCAGCCGCGGCAGGTCGAGGACGAGCGAGATCCCGACGACGGGCACGCGAGCCTCGAGCGCCTCCTCGACACGCAGCGCTAGCTCCCACTCGGGCGCTCCCGACGCCTCGATGAGCGAGTCGGCGCCTGCAGTCGAGCGCACTGTCGCCGCGTCGCACGCGGCGACGAGCGCTCCGGGGCCACCGTGGAGGATCGTCTCTGCGGCGGTCACGACGACGACGAGGTCGGTCGCCGCGAGCGCGGGGTGGACGCGTGCCGCACCGACGGCGACGAGGTCGGGAGACTCGGCGTCGTGCACGAGCACCTTCCCGCGAAACGCCCGCGCCTGCGGCGGCGGCAGCAGTCGCTCGAGCTCGCGCTGCCCGAGCCTCCGGCCGAGCCCGCCTGCGACGACGATCGTCTGACGCTCGTCCGGGATCCCGCGGCGCTCGAGCTCGTCGATCGTCGCTGCGAGCGCGTCCTGCCGCGGGTCGAGAGGCGCCCCCGGAAACGGGTGCGCGGGCGGCTCGACGACGATCGTCGCGCGTCCGCCGCGCGGCACGATCGAGTCGAGCGGCGGCCCCGAGAGGGGGAAGCGGAGCGCGTCCCGGACCGCCGCGGCGACGTCGGCGACCTGCTCCGGCGGCGCCGGCGGCCGGAGGACGACGTCGTCGTCCGTGACGGGGACGAGCACGATGCGGGAGCCGGAGAGCAGCGGGACACGAGGCATGCGCCTATCCAACCAAGCAGGCGGGTCGGCGCCGATCCCCGCCTCTAGAGTCCCGGTGTGCCGAAGACGCTGACGGGCGAGGAGCTCCAGCTCGACGACGGGCCGGCGCGCGACGCCGAGCTCTTCCTCGTCGACGGCAACAACCTCGCGTACCGCGGCTTCTTCGCGCTCCCCGAGGAGCTCCAGACGACGGACGGCCAGCCGACGAACGCGCTCCTCGGATTCACGAACATGCTCTTCAAGCTGCTCTCCGACTACACGCCCCGCGGCGTCGCCGTCGCGTGGGACACGAGGCCCGTGCACCGGACCCAGATCTCCGCCGAGTACAAGTCCGACCGGCGCCCGATGCCCGATCTCCTGCGCGAGCAGTTCCCGCACTTCCGGCCCATCGTGGAGGCGTTCGGCTACGTCAACCTCGAGTTCGAGGGCTGGGAGGCGGACGACGTGATCGCGACGCTCGCGACCCGCGCGGACGAGGCGGCGATCAAGACGTGCGTGGTCTCGACCGACCGAGACGCGTTCCAGCTCGTCTCCGAGAACGTCTGCGTGATGATGACGCCGCGCGGGGTCGCGGATGTGAATGTGTACACGCCCGAGCGCGTCGAGCTCCGCTACGGCGTGCGGCCCGACCAGGTGCCCGACTTCATCGGGCTCAAGGGCGACTCGAGCGACAACATCCCCGGGATCCCCGGGATCGGGGACAAGACCGCGGGCCAGCTCATCGCGCAGTACGGGTCGCTGGAGGACGTCATCGCGCACGCGGCAGAGCTCTCGCCCGCCCGCTCGAAGTCGATCGCGACCCACGCCGACCAGGCTCGCGAGTCCAAGGTCCTCGCGACGATGCGCAGAGACCTCGAGCTGGGTGTCGACGCGACCTCCCTCGTGTCCCGCCCGCCCGACCGCTCGCAGCTGAAGGAGATCTTCCGGCGGTTCGAGTTCCGCGCCCTCCTCGGCCGGGTCGAGACGCTCGACGACGCCCTGCCCGCGGCCGAGCGGCCGAAGGCCGAGCAGCAGGCCGTGCTCTGGCGCGAGGGCGACCTGCCGAAGCTCGCAGGCGCTGTCGGATACGCAGCCTCGGACGATCGCATCGCCCTCGCGACGGGGGACCAGGTGACAGTCGCGCCGAGGACGAGTGACGCGATGTCACTTGGCGCCAAGGCGGTGCTTGCCGTACACGACGCCAAGGCGCTGCGCGTCGAGGCCGCCGACGACACGCTGCTCGCCGCGTACCTCATCGATCCCGGACGCGCCGAGTACCTCCTCGACGACCTCGCCGCCGAGCAGGGGCTCGAGCTCGAGCCGGACCCGCCCGCCGAGGAGGAGACTGCCGCGCTCGTACGCCATGCCGAGGCGGCGCGCCGGCTCGCGCCGATCCTCCGCGAGCGGGTCCGCGAGCGGGGCCTGGAGCGGCTCTACGACGAGATCGAGCTCCCGCTCACGTCGGTCCTGGCCGCGATGGAGGACACGGGTGTCCGGATCGACACGTACCGCATGGGCGAGATCACCGCCCGCCTCTCGGACCGGGTCGAGGAGCTCGAGGCGCGCGCGTACGAGCTCGCCGGGGAGGAGTTCGTCCTCGGCTCGCCGCAGCAGCTCGGGCGCATCCTCTTCGAGAAGCTCGAGCTCACGCCCGGGCGCAAGGGCAAGACCGGCTACTCCACGGACTCGAAGGTGCTTCGCGCGATCCGCTCGGACCACGAGATCGTCCCTGTGATCGAGGAGTGGCGCGAGCTGACGAAGCTCGTGAACACGTACCTCGGCCCGCTGCCGACCCTGATCAGGGAGGACGGGAGGCTGCACACGACGATCAACCAGCACGTCGCGGCGACCGGGCGGCTGTCCACGTCGAGCCCGAATCTCCAGGCGATCCCGATCCGCACGGAGCTCGGGCGCGAGATCCGCTCCGCCTTCGTCGCCGAGCCGGGCTACCGGCTGCTGTCCGCCGACTACTCCCAGATCGAGTTGCGCATCCTCGCGCACGTCTCGGGGGAGCCGAAGCTGCGGGAGGCATTCCTCCGCGGCGAGGACATCCACACCGCGACCGCCGCCGAGGTGTTGGGCAAGGATCCCGCGACCCTCACCTCGGGCGAGCGCGCGGTCGCGAAGATGATCAACTTCGGGATCGTCTACGGGATTTCGGCGTTCGGCCTGTCCGAGAACCTGGACATCCCGAAGGAGCAGGCGCAGGCCTACATCGACTCGTACCTCGCGCGCTTCCCGCGCGTGCAGGAGTTCATCGCGCGCACCATCGTCCAGGCGGGCGAGGACGGGTTCGCGACGAGCCTGCTGGGCCGCCGGCGGCCGGTGCCCGAGCTCCGCGCGTCGAACCGCCAGACGCGCGGCTTCGGCGAGCGCGTCGCGGTCAACTTCGTCATGCAGGGCTCGAACGCCGACATCATCAAGGTGGCGATGGTCGCGATCCACCGTCGGCTGCGCGAGGAGGGAAGGGCCGCGCGCCTGGTCCTCCAGGTGCACGACGAGCTCCTGCTCGAGGTGCCTGAGCCCGAGCTCACGAAGGTGCGCGACCTCGTGCGCGAGGAGATGGTCGGCGCGTACCCGCTCGATCCCCCGCTCGCCGTGGACGTCGGGGTGGGCGACGACTGGGCGGAGGCCAAGAACTAGCCGTGGGTCCAGTTGTGCGACGCCGCACGACGCCCTAGCCTGGCCGCATGCGGCAGCCCGGCGGCGAAGGGGCCGTCCACCGAGGGATCGGGCGCCTAGTGGTCGTCGGGGCACTGGGAGCTGCGCTGGCGATGAGCGCGCAGGCCACCCCGAACCGTGCGGACGCATGCCCGGCGCCGAAGCCGCTGCCGGCCGGAGTGACGAAGCCTCGGCCCGGAGCGAGCCCCACCCAGCTCGCGAACTTCCTGCTCTCGCTGCCGCAGCGTAGGCCCTGCGATCTCGGGCTGTTCACGTCGCAGTTCCAGCCGGGCCCGTGGCCCGGGCTCTATCCGAGCGGTCCGGCGATGCAGCCGCTCCCCAGGGCGACGCCGACGGAGGCGCACGCGCGGTCGCAGGTCGCGTCGTTCTTCGAGGGCTCCCCCAATCGGGCTAAGGCGCTGGCGCTCTTCGATCGGGCCGCCGTCGAGGCGAAGGTGCCGGATCCGGCGATCCGAGCGGCGCTCGTCATGCTCCTTGGCACCGCGGGCGAGCCGGCGATCGAGCACTTCCTCCGGAGCCCCTCCTACGTCGCGCCGAGGTTCGGCGGGCTCGGCGTGCAGCAGCTCGGTCGCGCGAGCGTCCGCTACTCGGACCGGAAGGTCGAGATCATCCTCAACTCGCGACACATGGCCGAGCACCCCGCGCTGCTGAGCTCGACCGTGCTGCACGAGATCCTCCATCACGATCCTGGCATGGCCGGCTACCCCGAGGAAATCATCCTGAACTGGGTGGGCGCCGCCGTTCACATGCAGCTCCTGGCTCGGCATCCGACGCTCGCACGCAGCCGTACCGAGCTGAGTCGGTATCTGAACGACGCGGCGCTCACCGTCACGAACTCGCGCCCGCGCGGCTCGCCCCGCGTCGCCATCCTGGCACCGAAGGGCGCGGGCGTCGCACCCGGCAGCCCGCAGAATGCACCGGACTTCTGGACCTTCGTCCACCGCGTGTACGAGAAGAATCCGACGTCGGGCGTCGAGGTCGCGCCCGCGCCGTCGGCCTTCCCGTCGATTCTGCGGGCCCTGCTCGTCCAGGGCGCTGTGCCTGCCAAGCCCGTGTTCAGCCGGAACACGGCGGCTCTCATGTCGCGCACGAACGACACGTGGCTCTCGCCGGTCGACCGCCTGCGCGTCAGCGTCCTCCTCGACCTCATCTCGGTCGACGAGATCGTGCGGTACACGGGTCTCACGCGGGCGAAGGCGATCGCGACGTTCCGGCTCGCCCCGATCCTGGCTGCGATGAGCTAGCCCGAAGTCGTCTCGCCCATTTGCGCAGCAAATGGCTGGCTATACTCCGCGGCTCGCATGGCCAACGACACCGTCGAGAAGCCCGCCTCGGTCGAAGAGGGAGTCTGGACGACCGGCCCCGACGGGGAGCTGGTCCCGGACTACGACGCCTCCTTTCCCGAGATCAACGAGGGCGAGGTCGTGCACGGCACGGTCGTCCGCGTCGACAAGGACGAGGTGCTCGTCGACATCGGCTACAAGTCCGAGGGCGTCATCCCGGTTGCGGAGCTCACGATCCGCCGCTCCGTCAACCCCGCCGACGAGGTGTCCGTCGGCGAGGAGGTCGACGCGCTCGTCCTCACGAAGGAGGACGCCGAGGGGCGCCTGATCCTCTCCAAGAAGCGCGCTCGCTTCGAGCTCGCCTGGAAGAAGATCGAGGCCGCGGCCGAGTCGGGCGAGCCCGTCGTCGGCAAGGTGATCGAGGTCGTCAAGGGCGGCCTCATCCTCGACCTCGGCGTACGCGGCTTCCTGCCCGCGTCGCTCGTCGACATCCGCCGCGTGCAGGACCTGGACGAGTTCATGGCGCGCGAGCTCCGGTGCAAGGTGATCGAGCTCAACCGCTCGCGGAACAACGTCGTGCTCTCGCGCCGCGCCGTCCTCGAGGACGAGCGCAAGGAGATGCGGCAGGCGATCCTCGACCGGCTCTCGCCGGGCGACGTCATCGAGGGCCAGATCTCGAACATCGTCGACTTCGGCGCGTTCGTCGACCTCGACGGCATGGACGGCCTCATCCACATCTCCGAGCTCTCGTGGAGCCACGTGAACCATCCGTCCGAGGTGCTCGACATCGGTCAGACGGTCAAGGTCAAGGTGCTCGACATCGACCGCGACCGCCAGCGGATCTCGCTCGGCCTCAAGCAGACGCAGGCCGACCCGTGGCAGCAGGTGCTCGACTCGTACCGCGAGGACGACGTCGTCGAGGGGCGCGTCGCGAAGGTCGTCACCTTCGGCGCTTTCGTCGAGATCCTGCCCGGAGTCGAGGGCCTCGTGCACATCTCCGAGCTGGCGTCCCACCACGTCGAGAACCCGCGCGAGGTCGTGGCCCAGGGCCAGGCCGTCAACGTGCGCATCCTCGAGATCGACGGCGAGCGGCGACGCCTCTCGCTGTCGCTCAAGCGCGTCGAGGACGGCGAGCAGCCCGTGCCGCGCGCCGACGGGGCCGAGTCCGTGCACACGATGCCGGCGCTCGTCCTCTCCGAGGAGGCGTTCCCGAGCGGAGCGGCGGCGCCAGCGCCGGCGGCCGACGTGGCCGAGCTCGACGCTGACGCTGACGCCGCTGAGCCGGTCGAAGCCGAGACCGCCGACGAGGCCGAGCCCGTAGAGGCCGCCGCAGACAGCGACGAGCCGGTCGCCGAGGCCGAGAGATCGGTCGAGCGAGCCCGTGGCAGTCGAGGCCGACGAGCCTGTCGCCGAAGCCGAAATCGTCGACGAGCCGGTCGCCGAGGCAGAGATCGTCGACGAGCCCGCCGCCGAGGCGGACGTCACGGAGGAGCCGGCCCTCGAGGCCGTCTCCGATCCGGCCGACACCGACTAGCGCTTGAGCCGCCCCATCGCGGTCGCGATCACCGGCGGCATCGGCGCCGGGAAGTCGACGGCGCTCGCCAGCTTCCGGAGTCACGGCGCGGCGACCGTCTCGAGCGACGAGATCGTGCACCACCTCCTGGCGACCGACCCCGACGTGAAAGAGAAGCTCGTCGAGCGCTTCGGCGACGAGATCCTCGGCGCCGACGGCGCGCCGGACCGGGAACGGATCGCGTTCCGCGTCTTCAAGGACCGCGACGCCCTGGACTTCCTGGAGCAGCTCCTGCACCCGCTCGTCTCGCGCGAGTACCTGACCTGGCGGGAGCAGCTCGCAGAGCTCCCGAGCCCGCCGAAGGTGTGCGTCACCGAGGTGCCGCTGCTCTTCGAGGTGGGGGCCGAGACCCGCTTCGACAAGGTCGTCGTCATCACGGCGCCGTCCAAGCTGCGGGAGGCGCGTCGCGGAGGCCGTACGGACGACCGCGAGTCCCGCCTCATGCCCGACCGCGAGAAGGCGAAGCGCGCCGACTTCGCCTACGTCAACACCGGCACCCCGGAGGAGCTCGACGCCTGGGTGGCGGGCGTGATGGCTACCCTGACCGCCGAGGACGCGTCCGAAGAGGCGAGCGAAGGCCCAAGTCACACGTTGTAACTTGCGGTTCTCCGACGGCTCTCCGTCCCTGATCTCATGCGCGCTTCTGATCCTCGCAGCCCTGTCCGTTCTCGTCGTTGCCGGTGCGGCCGCGTGGATCGTCGACAAGGAGCCGGACTTCTACCTGCGCGCCCGCTATCCGCTCGAGTACGAGCACATCATCCGCGGGCACGCGGCCAACTACGACCTCGACCCGGCGCTCCTCGCCGCTGTCGTGTACGTCGAGAGCCGCTTCGACCCGGACGCCGAGTCGCCCGCGGGCGCGATCGGCCTCATGCAGCTCCTCCCCGACACGGCCAAGGGCATCGCGCTGCGCACGGGCGGCGACCGCTTCGTCGTCGTCCGATCTCCGCGACCCGGAGATCAACGTCCGCTACGGCTCGTGGTACCTCGACCACCTGCGCGAGCGGTACGGCGACATGACGACGGTGCTCGCCGCGTACCACGCCGGCCAGGGGAACGTCGACGAGTGGCGGCGCACCGGGGCCGGGATCGCGTTCCCGGAGACGCGCGACTACGTCGAGAGCGTCGAGGATGCCCACGCCGCGTACCGCGACGCATATCGCGCCAGGCTCGGGCTCTAGACGTCGGCCGTCCGCGGCTCGACCGCGGTGCGGACGAGCTCGACCAGGACGTCGACGTTCCGGATCTGCTCGCCGGTCACGAGCTGGGCCACGATGCCGTTCGCCACGAGGCCGATGAAGCCGGCGACCTGCTCGGCCGTCAGGTCGTCGCGGAGCGCGCCCAGCTCCTGCTCGGACGCGACGTGCCGGAGGAGCAGCGGGGCGAGCTCCTCGTCCATCCGCCCCTGGTGCCGCTCGCAGAACGCGGGGTCGGTGCGGATCCTGCGCGTGACCTCGACGTACACGCCGAGCCAGTCCGGGTCCTCGGTCGTGATCTCCCGGAGCGCCGCCTCCCACCCGTTGTCGACCCACAGCCGGACGAGCCTCGCGTTGTCGCGCCACGCGAGCTCGTGGAACAGCTCTTCCTTGGAGGGGTAGTAGTTGAAGATCGCGCCGCGCGAGAGTCCGGTCTCCGTCTCGAGCCGTGCCACCGTCGCGCCCTCGTACCCGTGCTCGGCGAAGCAGCGGCGGGCGCCCGCGAGGATCTGCTCGCGGCGCTCGGTCTTCCTCTCCTCGGAGATCTTCGGCATCTCGATATCAGACTTTACAAAACCGTACGGACGTTTTATATTGCCGAGTCATGAGCGCCGCGCCCGTCCGGAAGAAGCGCCGTCTCCGCGCTCGTCACCGCCGAGGTCTTCTCCGTCCTCGGCACGCGCATGACGTACCTGGCGCTCCCGTGGTTCGTGCTCGTCACGACGGGCTCGCCGGGGAAGATGTCGCTCGTCCTCGCGGCCGAGCTCGCGCCGATGGCCGTCCTCGGCATCCCGAGCGGCGCGCTCGTCCAGCGGCTGGGGGCGCGGAACACGATGCTGCTCGCCGACTTCGCGCGCGCGCCGATCCTCGCCTCGATCCCGCTCCTGCACGCGGCCGACATGCTGAGCTTCCCCCTGCTCCTCGGCCTCGTCGCGCTCCTCGGCTGCTTCATGCCGGCGTACTTCGCCTCGCAGCGCGTGATCCTGCCGGAGCTCGTCGGCGAGGACGAGCGCACGATGTCGCAGGCGAACAGCCTCATCGAGGGCGGCAGCGCGTTCGCGGCGCTCATCGGGCCGGCGCTCGCGGGGCTCCTCATCCCGTTCATCGGCGCACCGAACGTCCTCTACGTCGACGCCGCGACCTACGTCGTGGCCTTCCTCCTCGTTCTCGTCTTCGTCCCTCGGCGAAAGCCGGTCGTGGCGGAGCAGACCGGCGGAGTGCTCGACGGTGTCCGGTTCCTGCGCCGGGACAGCCTCCTCGCACCGATCGCCGGGATCGTCGTCGCGACGGGGTTCCTCGGAGCGGGGATGTCGGCGGGGCTCCCCGTCTACGCCTACTCCGAGTTCGACGGGAGCTCCCGGATCGCCGGGCTGTTCTACGCTGCGCTCGGGGCGGGGGCGGTCGTCGGCAGCATCGCCGCGGTCATGGCCGTCCGGAAGGTCGCGCCGCTCAGGCTCGCCGGCCTCGCGATCCTCGCCTTCGTCGTGCCGATCTGGGTGCTCCCGTTCCTGCCGCCGTGGCCGCTCGTCGTCGCGGCGCTGTTCGTCGCGATGTTCTTCACACCGCTCATCAACGGCCCGTTCTTCGCCGTTCTCACGTCACGTACGCCGGAGGCGCTGCGCGCCAAGGTCATGACCGCGGTGATCTCGGTCAACACGCTCGCCGCGCCGCTCGGCTTCCTCCTCGCGGGCCAGGTGCTCGAGCGCTTCGGCGTCGCGACGCTGTTCACGCTGGTCGCCGTGGGCATGACGCTGGCCGCGCTCTCGTTCGCCGCGATCGCGCTGCGCTTCCGCGAGCTCGACCTCGCACCCGAGCCCGAGCCGGCAGTGCCCTGACCACGGACGCCGAGCGCCGGCGCGGGGCCGTGGCCCGCGCCGGCGGTCGGCGTGTGTGCCCCTCCCCGTTACCGGAGGCAGGTGGCGTAGGTGGTCACGGTCGCCGGAGCCGTGTCGCTGGCGTTGCCGAGGAACATGCTCCAGCTCGAGTCGCTCGCCGGGTACGAGTCGAACCCGAGGACGAGCTCGTTGGTCGAGAAGCCGCCGCCCAGGACCTTCTGGCCGGCGTCGCACGCCACGGTGAACTGCTGAATCGCGCCGGGACCGATGGTGCCGGAGCCCGTCTTGATCGCGACCAGCCCGGCAGCGCTGCTCGCCGGGCCGGGCGCCCGGGCCGCGGCCTGAGCCGCCCTGACGGCGGCCGCGTTGAGCTGAGCGGCGGTCTGGCCGCCGACCTTCTTCGCGTTGTCGGCGACGAGCGCCCGCTTGGCGAGCGGCACCGCCTGGGTCGCGACGGCGCCGGCCGTGCCACCGAGGGCGACGAACAGCGCGATCATCGCCACGACGAAGGCGGGAGTCGGCCGCCTCGTCCGCTTTCCGTCCATTCCGAACCTCGCTTTCTGCGCCTTTCCTCCGTGTCGGCGCGTCGTGTCGAGACGAGCATCCGAGCGGGCGCTCAAGAAACGCTCAAGTGGACAGGCCGCCTCCCCGGCGGCCTGTCCACGCCTGGCCGCGACTCAGCGGACGCGGTAGGAGAACGCCCTCGTCACCGGCGGCGCGTCGTCCGTCGAGACCGTGAGCGTCCCGCGCAGCGTCTTCCCCTTCGCGGTCTTCGGGAGTCGCATGGCGCAGCGCGCCGCACCACCCGAGACCGTGCCCGCGGAGCGGAGCGACGCCGTTCCGACGCGTGCCTTGCAGGACACCTTCCCCGTGAGAAAGGCCTGTGCGTCGCTTCGCGTGACCGCTGCGGAGACCGCGAACGGCTTGCCTGCGACCGGGCGGGCCGGGTTCGCCCTCGGCGAGCCCACCGTGAGGGTCAGCGGGAAGAGCGAGTACTCGTACAGGGGCGCCGCATCCGGCGCGAAGTCGGCGTCGTTCGGCGTCGCATCGTTCTCGTCGTCCCGCTCGGCCTCGACGAGGAACGTGAACTTCTCCACGTCGGAGAGGTCGCTGCGGTTGATCTGCGCGGTCAGGACTCCACCGGCGTAGCTCGAGGTGAGCGTAGACGTGAAGTCGATGATGATGAAGTTGCCGCTCACGGAGAATAGGAACCCCGTGCCGAGCTCCCCGCTGTGGCCGAAGAAGTGGTCCGCGCCGAGCCCGCGAATCGGGAACCCGGTGGCGGGATCTCGGTCGGAGTCGACGTAGACGTAGATCGACGCGGTGGGATCCAGCACTGCCTGGTTCGTGGTCACGGCGAACGTGAGCGTGCCGCCTGCGTCGTGCGACACCCGAACCGCGGTCGTGTCGGGTGCTGTCCCGGAGTCGCCCGCGGGATCGGCGTACGACCGATCGGCGTAGGCGCCGGGGACGGTGAGGAGCGCGAGCGCTCCGGCAAGGATCGAGGCGATCGTGAGCTTGTTCATCGGGGCCTCCTTTCGCGACGATCGTCGGCGCGCGCGCTCAAGGGACGCTCAAGGGGGTGGGGTCGGCGTCACTCCTCGACGAACTCGACGGTCGTGCGCCCGGAGACGACGAGCCGCCCGCGGTCGTACCAGCGGCCCTCGAAGCGGTGCCAGCCGGCCGCGAGGCCGCCGGGAAAGTCCGCGAAGCTGTGCTTGCTCACGGGCCGCCCGCTCTCGACGCGGAGATCGGTGACGAGCACGATGCGCTCGCCGTCCACCTCGAGCTCGAACCGCGTGTCGTCGTCGAGTGCGGACACGTCGTCGTCCGCGTCGCCCGGCTCGCGGGCGAACCCGTAGCCGATCCAGAACGGTGCGCCGGCGGGGTAGACGGCGGGCGTGACGGAGCCGGGGAAGATCCCGATCCGGTCTCCGGGACGGCCTGCGAGCTCCGATCCGGGTGGCGTGACGAGGACGAAGGCTGCCATGTGTCGGGTCCTTTCGGTCGGTGTGAGTGATCCGGAAGCGGGTGCGGGCGACGGCCCGGGAGCCGCCGCCCGCAGTCGAGCGTGTGTCAGCGGAGCGAGATCGACGCGCAGCTCTGCGCGCTGGTGTTCCCCGCGCGATCGAACGCACGGACGCAGTGCTGGTACCGCCCGCCGGCCTTCACCGGCGCGCGCCAGCCGAGCGTCACCCTGGTGGCGCCCGAGCCCTTGATGAACCCGCGCCGGAGCGTTGCGACCACGCGCCCGTTTCGCTTCACCTGTGCCTCGACGCGGAACTCGCCGGACTCGTCCGCGATCCGCGAGGCGAGCGAGACCATGCGTCCGTGCCGTCCCTTGCCAGCGAGAGCGATCGCCCGAGGCGCCACGAGGTCCGGGGCCTTCGGCATGCGGAGCTCGCCTGCGCCGTACACGCTGTCCGCCGCGGGTGCGCCCAGGTCACGGGCGCTCCGCATGAGGAACGCCTGGAGCTCGGCCGGCCCGAGCGACGGGTAGGCCTGCTCGACGAGCGCCGCGGCTCCGGCGACCTCCGGGGACGACGCCGACGTGCCCGCGAACCCGCTCGGGCAGCCGATGAACGGCCCGTACGTCGCGCTGGAGACGCTGTCGTGCCCCACGAGCTCGGGCTTCATGCGCCCGTCGATCGTCGGCCCCTGCGAGCTGTACGGCTCGAGCTGCCCGCTCTGCCAGCAGAGCGCGCCGACCGCGAGCGCCGCGCCGGACGTCGCCGGGTCGACGACGCTTCCCGCCGCGACCGCATACTGGAGCGGCGGGCTGTAGCTGAACAGGTCGAGCCGCGGATTCGACTTCACGTCGTAGCCGACGATCGCCCAGTAGACGACGAGGTCGCGTCCGCTGGACTGCCCGACGCACAGGGCCTCGAACGGAGGCTGGCTGCCCGTCTGGTACTCCTCGGAGATCGCGACGAGCTCGTTCGACCCCGACTCGACGAGCGCGAGGTCGAAGTCGGAGACCGCACCGGGCCACTCGTCCCACTTGAGGAACCCGCAGATCTCGGAGTCGTCCGGCCAGATGAACGAGTTGCCCTCGTCGCCGTTCGGCGCCCAGTCGTGAATGCGGTCACCACCGCCGGAGAACGTCCCCGACCAGTGGGTCTCGCCTTCGTTCCCGGCAGCGTTCACCCACAGGATCCCGTTCGCGCGGGCGTCCGCGACGAGCGAGCCGATGTAGCCGGTCCCGTCGCCGCGCGACGGCCCGAACCAGCCCACCGAGTGGTTCACGATCGCGACGCCCTGGCTCTTGGCGTACGCGACGGCTGCGGCGAGGTCGACCTCCGTGCTCATGCAGACGAGGTAGAGCTGCGCCTCCGGAGCCATCTCGTGGACGATCTCCGCGACGCCGGTGCCGTGGTCGGTCGCACTCGCGTGCTTCCCGCCGCAGAAGTCGACGTTGACGACGTTCGCGGGCAGGTCGCCCTCGGCCTGCCGCTGGGCGAGCCCGGCGAAGCCGCCGTCGATGATCGCGACCTTGACGCCCTTGCCCCTCAGGCCGGCCGCGTGCCAGGCCTGCGCGAGCGTCGTCGCCGCGGACTCGCCCGACACCGCCTGCTCCACGTGCCGGTAGGGCGCGCGGACGAGGTCCACCGCTAGCCGAGCGCGAGAGCGAGACGAGCCCGCCCTGCGGGATCACGGCCTGCAGGAGCCCCGTCGACGAGCGCTCTACGCGACCCCCGGCCGCGCGAACTGCCCGGCGGGCGGCCTCGGGGTTGCGGGTCTCGAGGACGACGCGCACGTTCCCGCCACCCGCGGCGACTCCCGCCGTGCTCGGCCGGAACCTGCGCGGGCCCCGCTCGAGCGCGAGCGCGGCGAGGCGTGCGTCGAGCTTTCCCGCAAAGCGATTGCCGTTGGATTCGAGCGTCAGGCTGTCCTGCATGCGAACGGGCTGCCCGCGAGCAAGATCTCCGGTCAGGAGCGGTCGTGCCTGGGCCGGGCGGCCCGAGGCCGAGGGGGACGCGGCGACCACGAGGGCCGCGAGGACGGCGACCGCGAGAGCCGCGGGCGCCGGGACGAGTGAGCGAGTGCCGAACATCGGATGCCTCCTTGGTGGTTGGAGGCTTCACGGTGCGTCCGGTCACTCAAGAAACGTTCAAGCGCGGGGGGGTAGCGACCTCGTGTGCGCCATGACAAGCTACGCCCGTCGACCGGCGAGGAGTGGCAATGGGTGCAGAGCGCCGGGCAGGCGATGACGAGCTCGAGATCAGGCTTCTCGGCCCGCTGGAGGCGCTGAGAGGCGGAAGCGCGGTCGCGCTCGGCGGCCAGAAGCCGCGGGCGCTTCTCGCGGCGCTCGCGCTGGACACCGGCCGCGTCGTCTCAGTGGACGCTCTGATCGAGGATCTGTGGCCGGGCGAGGCGCCGGAGACGGCCCCGCACGCCGTGCAGGTGTACGTGTCGCAGCTCCGCAAGGCGCTCGGGCCGGTCATCGCGACGCGCCCGCCCGGCTATGCGCTCGAGCTCGAGCGCGACCGGATCGACGTCCACCGCTTCCAGCGGCTGGGCGATGACGGCCGCGCCGCACTGAACGCCGGCAGCCCCGAGCTCGCCGAGGGCGCGCTCCGCGACGCTCTCGCGCTCTGGCGCGGCCCCGCGCTCGCCGACTTCCTGTACGAGCCGTTCGCGCAGAACGAGATCGCGCGGCTCGAGGAGCTCCGCACGGTCGTGCTCGAGGAGCGGATCGACGCCGACCTCGCCCTCGGCCGCCACGCCGAGCTCGTCTCCGAGCTCGAGGGCCTCGTCGCGCGCGCAGCCGCTGCGGGAGCGGCCGCGCGCGCAGCTCATGCTCGCGCTCTATCGCTCCGGCCGGCAGGCAGATGCGCTGGCCGCGTACCGCACGGCGCGCGAGACTCTCGATCGAGGAGCTCGGCATCGACCCCGGCCCGGAGCTCCGCGAGCTCGAGGCCGCGATCCTGCGCCAGGACGAGTCGCTGCTCCTCCCCGAGACGGCGCCGGTCAAGCCCGCGATGCAGTTCCGCCGGCTCGTCACGATCCTCTTCGTCGACGTCGTCGAGTCGATGGCACTGGCGGAGGCGCTCGACCCGGAGGCGCTCGGACGCGTGCTCCAGAGCTACTTCGAGACCGTGTCTGCGGCGCTCACCCGGCATGGCGGGACGGTGGAGAAGTACGCGGGTGACGCCGTGATGGCCGCGTTCGGTATTCCCGTCTCGCACGAGGACGACGCGCTGCGCGCCGCACGCGCTGCCCTCGACATCCGGGTCGGGATCGCGGCGCTCAACGAGCAGCTCGTGCAGAAGCACGGAGTCGGGCTCGAGATCAGCGTCGGGATCGAGGCCGGTGAGGTCGTCGCCACGCCGACCGACGCGCGGCAACGCCTCGTGACAGGCGAGGCCGTGGGGATCGCGGCGAAGCTCGAGCAGGCGGCCGCTGCGGACGAGATCGTCGTCGGCGCTCTGGCCGGCCGGCTGATCGACCACGTCGCGACGCTCGAGCCGCTCGGAGAGATCGCGATCAAGGGCAAGCGTGATCCGGTGACCGGCGTACCGGCTGGTCGAGTTGCGCCCCGTCGGGTCGGCCTTCGACGAGCGCCAGGACGCGCGACTCGTCGGCCGCAAACGCGAGCTCGCGACGCTGCGGAGGACACTCAAGCGCTCGGTCGACGGCGCGGCCGTCAGCGTCGCGGTCGTCGTCGGTCCGCCCGGAGTCGGCAAGTCGCGCCTCGCCGCGGAGCTCACCGGCCGCGCCAAGGGCGTCACGACGCTGTGGGGCCGCTGCCTCTCCTATGGCGAGGGCATCACGTACTGGCCGCTGCGCGAGGCGCTCGAGCAGGCGGGCGCGGGGGAAGAGCGTGACGCAGTCCTCGCGGCGCTCGACGCCGAGACGCCCCCGTCCGGCGCCCGAGACCGCGTGGCTCTTCCGCCGCTTCTGCGAGGCGACCGCCGGCGAGAAGCCGCTCGTCCTCGTCCTCGACGACGTCCACTGGGCCGAGCCGACCTTTCTCGAACTCGTCGAGCACCTTACGGACAAGGGCGTGGGGCCGATCGCCGTGGTCTGCCTCGCGCGCGAGGAGCTCCTCGAGGACCGCCCCGCGTTCCTCGAGGGGCGCGTGAACGTCGATCGAATCGTGCTCGACGCGCTCTCTGCGGAGGACACCGACTCGCTCCTCGACGGCCTCGGCGGGACGGTCCTCGAGTCGGATCAACGCGTCCGCATCGTCGAGACCGCGGAGGGGAATCCGCTCTTCGTCGAGCAGCTCCTCGCGCTCGCGCTCGAGGGCGGCCTCGCCGAACGTCCGCTTCCTGCGACGATCCAGGCCCTGCTGGCGGCGCGCCTCGACCGGCTCGGCCCCGGCGAGCGCGCGGTGCTCGAACGCGGATCGATCGTGCTCAGGAACTTCACCCTGGACGACGTCGCGGCGCTGGTCGAGCCCGAGGCCGCGCCGACCGTAGGGGCGCACCTCGATGCCCTCGTGGCTCGCGGCTTCCTGCGTCCCCTCGCGGACGATGCCTTCCGCTTCCGCCACGTCCTCGTCCAGGAGGCGGTCTATCGCGCCGCTCCGAAGCGGCTGCGGGCGGAGCTGCACGAGCGCTTCGCAGGCCGGCTGGACGCCGACGTGCCGGATCTCGCCGACCTCGACGAGTTCGTCGGCTACCACCTCGAACGGGCGTATCGGCTGCGGGTCGAGCTGGGCGAGTCCGATCGGCGCGTACAGTCGCTGGCCGAGGACTCGGGCCGACGGCTCGGCGCTGCGGGCTTCCGCGCGCTCAAGCGCGGAGACATGTCCGCGACGGTGAACTTGCTCGACCGCGCTGTTGACCTGCTTCCGCGCGGCGACGAGGCGCGTCACGAGCTCCTGTGCGAGCTCGGGATCGCGCGCGATGCCTCGGGCGACCTTGAACGTGGCACCGACGACTTTCTGGCCGCGATCGACGGCGCTCGGGCCGCAGGGCAACGGCGGGTCGAGCTTCGGGCTCGCATCGAGGCGGCATATGCGCGGCTCCTCGGCGAGCCAGAAGGAGCGGCACGGGATCTGCTCGTCCTGGCGAAGGACGCTGTCCCGACGTTCGAGGCACTCGGCGATGAGCGAGGGCTGGCGCGCGCGTGGCTCCTGATCGGTTACGTGCGCGGAGGGATTCACGGAGACCATGCTGCGTGGGAGCAGGCGGAGGAGCGTGCGCTCGGCTACTACCGAAGCACTGGGTTCCCACCCGCGACGTGCATGCAGCAGATCGCTGCAGCCGTCTACTGGGGTCCGACTCCCGTGGCGCACGGGATCGAGAAGTGCTCGAACTTGCTCGAGGAGCACGCCGCTGGCCAGTTCGGACGCGCGGCGGTCATACCGTTCCTCGGCGGGCTCCACGCACAGGCTGGCGACTTCACGGAGGCGCGCCTGCTCATAGACGAGGCAGCCGGGACACTCACCGATCTCGGCGCCGCTGCGACCGTGATGGTCTTCTGTGGAACCGTGCGAGCGGACGTCGAGCTACTCGCCGGCGAGCTCGAGGCCGCGGAGGCGACGCTGCGCGAGCAATGCGAGTTCTTCGAACGGATGCGGAATCGTGGCACCTTGGCGGTCAGAGCAGCGAAGCTCGCCGAGGCGCTCTACCGGCAGGGACGGCTCGAGGATGCCGAGCAATGGGCAGACGTCGCCCGATCCAACACGTCGAGCGACGATCAGAGCGCTCTGCTGGTCCTCGGCCCCGTGGAAGCGAGGCTTCTTGCACGACGCGGCGAGCTCTCCGAGGCTCGCGACCTGGCCGAAGAGGCTGTGCGCCTCGCGGACCGCACCGACGGGCTGAATCTGATCGCCTTCGCGCGGCTTGCGCTTGCCGAGGTGCTCGGCGCAGCCGATCTCGTCGACGAGGCTCAGCGTACGATCGCGGAGGCGATCGATCTGTTCGAACGGAAGGGCAACGTTGTCGCGGCCTCGCAGGCTCGTGCGCTCCTGGGCGTCGAGGTCACCACATGACGAGGGAGGCCCAACGAGCGGGCCTCCCTCGTAGCTTCAGTGTGTCGCGCACTACCCGCCCTGCGGGCCGCCGTCGGCATATGCGACGAACGGAGCCGCGAGCGCGAGCAGACCGACTGCGAGCACGACGAGCGTGCGGTGCAGTGAAGTGACCTGGCGCATCGTTCCCTCCTCTCGGGTTCTCTGGGTGCGCCGGTCACGCTCGAGCCGACCGCTAACCGCCCGACCACAGACGGCTAACGGATCGCTAATAACTCGTGTCGCGTCAATGCAATTCCGGCGCTCGATTTCCATGCGCCGGATGCTCGAATTTCACGAGCTATTTCACATCGGAATAATCATGATTTCTCGTCGGAGAAACCATGATCTTGAGCGAGTGAGGAGGTAGGGAAATGTCCTACGCGGCGTCCGGGCCAAGCCGGAAGGCGAAGCGCTTGCTCAGCACGAAGGAGAGTGGGACGAGGAGCGTTAGTGCGAGCGCCTGGGCGGGCCTCGGGTCGATCTCGAGGGCCTCGACGAGTCCCGCGAGCAGGACGACCGTGAGGCACGCGACGACCGCGCCGACCGCGACGTACCGGACGTAGGCGCCCACGAAGCCGTCGCGGGAGAGCCCGAACGTGAAGTAGCGGTTCCCCAGGTACATGGCCGTGTTCGAGACGACGTAGGCGAGAACCGATGCGGCGAGGTACCAGGTTCCGAGGCCGAACAGCGCGGTGAACGCGAGCACGTTGAGTGCGAAGCCGCCGCTTCCCACGACGACGAACCTGGCCGGCTGAGCGAGCCGCAACGCCATCACGCGATCGACGGTCGCAGCGCGCGCACGGGCTCCGAGCGCGACGCCTGGCGGAGCGTCCGGTCGAGCAGTGCGACCAGGCGGGCGAGCCCCGGGCGAACGCGTGGCTGCACGTGGAGGAGTGCCGGGGTCACGGTCAGGCGAACGTCGCGTCCGGCCTCGGTGAGCGCGAGCGACTCGTCGACGGGGAAGAACGGGTCGTGCGGAGACGACGCGAGCTCGACCGGAGCCGTCACGGCGCCGATGCGCGAGAGCGGCGAGAGCTCCTCGACGAGCGCTCGCGTTTCGGGCGAAAGCGCGGCGTAGAGCTCGTCGAAGCGTGCGGGATCGCGGTTGGCCAGGAGGTCATGGACAGCGGCGTCGTCCGGCGCCGACACGGCGAGCGATCGCGTCGCCGCGCGCGCGAGCAGCGGCGCGGCATCGAAGGGGCGGTCGCCGTAGAAGCCCGTGGTCGCGAGCCGCAGGACGTTCCGGAGGCTCGCAAAAGGGGCGATCCCCGCCACCGCCGTCACGCGGTCCGCGAGCCTCGGGTCGCCGGCCGCGAGGATCGCGAGCCCGGCTCCCGTCGACGCGCCGATGAGCGCGACCTCCTGGCTCGCCGCCCGCGCGACCGAGACGAGCGCGTCGATCGTCTCCGGTGTGACCTCGCCTTCGCGCACGCGTGGGAGCTCCGGCGCGACGGCGACGAAACCTGCGTCGGCGAGTGCGCCGAGGAAGCGCCCGACCGCGGGCTGCTCGACCCCGAGCGGCGTTGCGGCATTCACGTACACGACCACCGGCCCAGAGCCGCGTCGGGGCCGCGCGACGAGCGCCTCGACACCTGCGACGTGACCGCGCTCGCACGCGCGAGCGTTGCCGTGCAACGTCGCGGCGAGAACGGTGAGCGCGCGGATCACGCGGCCGCCTCGAGCTCGATGGTCGAGCGCAGCCAGCGATACCAGTCGCTCTGGAGGAGCTCGCTCGGGTCGTGCTCGTGCTTCGCACCCAGGAACTCCGGCAGCTGCGGATAGGCGCCGAGCAGCTGGCGCTGTGTCGCCCAGCGGTGGTACGTGAGGTAGAAGCTCCCACCGCGTTCGAGCGCGAGGTCGATGAGCCGTCGGAAGGCGACTGCGGCGTGCTCGATCCCCGTCGTCGTGTGCTCGACGTGGAGGTTCAGGACGACGCACGCCCAGGGCTCACGCGCCCAGGCGAGCAGCGTCTCGTCGTCGCGCTCGATGAGCCGGACGGTGCCGTAGACGACGTCGGCCTCGAGCGCGCGCAGATCGCGTGCGGCCGCCGCGAGGAAGTCCGCGAGGAGCGGCCGCGGAACGTACAGCTCGGTGATCATCTCGCTCGACCCCGTCCAGTGGTAGCCGGGCACGTAGCGGGCGAGCTGGTGCCGGTCGGAGAGGTAGACCTGGCCGGACGAGGCGAGGTAGTGGGCCGCGTACAGCTCGTAGGCACGTGCCTTGTCCGAATGGGCCAGATGCAGCAGCCGGCTCCAGTCCTCGGCGGAGAGCGTGGCCTCGGCGTCGAGCCGCGTCTCGTCGGGGACGGGGCGGTAGCACGAGCAGATCCCGCGCTGGAGGAACCCGGGCGAGGCAGGGTCGACCTCGAACTGGAAGTCGCCGTAGAGGTAGCCGCCGTCGATCCGTTGCGCGAAGAGCTCCTCGAGCTCGTGCGCGTGGGCGAGGCGCACCACGCGCTCGACCTTCCGGCGGCGATCGAGCCGAAGGGTGGCCGAGTGAATGACGCCGAAGAGGCCGTAGCCGCCGCAGACGAGGCGGAACAGGTCGGCGTTCTCGTCGCGTGAGCAGCGCCGCGCGGCGCCGTCCGGCCCCACGACGACGAGGCTCTCGAGGTCGGCGACGAGCGGGCCGTACCCCAGCCCGCGCCCGTGGGCGTTGGCCGAGACGGCGCCGCCGATGCAGAGGTCGTCCGCACCGGTCTGCTTCTGGCGGATCGCCCAGGGCGTGTCCTCGAGCGCGTCGACGAGGGCGGGCCACTGGATGCCGGCTTCGACCTCGACCAGCCCGCGCTCCTCGTCGATTGAGAGGACCCGGGACATCGGGCGGGTATCGAGGACGACACCGCCCGCGCGGAACTGCTGCCCGCCCATGGCGTGGCGCCCGCCGGCGATCGAGACCGGACGGCCGGACGAGCGGGCGAGATCCATGGCCGCGCCGATCGACTCGAGCGAGTCGACAGGCACGACCGCGCCGACGTCGGTCTCGTTCAGCCGGGAATGGACATCGTTGACGACGACGCCGGTCATCGGGGCCTGAGCGTGAGGTCGAACGGGACGAACGAGAAGAGCGCGAACCAGGCGACGGCGACGGCTGCGAGGGCGACGAGCACGAGGACGACCTCTGCAGTCTTCCGCCCGATCTGACGCGCGGTCACGGAGCTCGTGAGGGCGCCGTGACGCAACGGATGGGTGCTGTGTGTGGCCATGCCCACGACGCTAGGCCGCAGGGCGAGCCCTGGTAACCGGGCGCGCTCGGGACTCGTCTCGGGGTTCTCCCCGATCTTCTGACCGGGGCGCGCCCCCTGGTTTGGGCCCGAGCACTATGTGACGATGCGCATGTGAGCGGAACCCGCCTCGTTCAGGCAGTTCTCGCGACGACAGGCCTGATCCTCGGTGTCGTCGCGTACCAGAGTCAGGTCAACAATCTCGGCCTCTACACGACGCCTCTCCGGTCGTTCGCGATCGCCGCAGTGGGCTTGTCGTTCCTCGCCGCCGGCCTCGTGGCGTGGTCGCGGCGCTCGGACAATCGCATGGGGCCGCTGATGATCGCCGCCGGCTTCGCGCTGCTCCTGCGGCAGCTCCGGTACGGCCACGACCCGGCGGCATTCACGGTGTTCTTCGCGCTCGGAAACCTCGGCTACGCGCTCGTCGGGCACTCGGTGCTCGCGTATCCGTCGGGGCGCGTCACGGATCGGTACGAGCGGGCACTTGTCCGCGTCGGCTACGCGACGGTGCTCGCGTTCCCGCTGGCCGTGCTGCTCTTCGTCGACGCGGTGCAGCCGCTCGACGAGTTCCCGACGCCGCGTCGGAGCGCACTGTCCATCTTCGCCGAGGCCGGCGTCGTCGACGCGCTCCAGAAGGCGTTCGTGATCGTGTTCTACGGCGTCCTGGCCACGCTCTTCATCGCGCTCGTCGCCCGCCGGCTGGTGCGCGCGACGCGGCGTGAGCGGCGGATCCTCGCCCCGCTCCTGCTCTTCGCGATCGCGCTCGCGCTCCGGGCAGTGTACGAGTGCGTGTCGACCTTCGTCGACCAGCGACTCGCCTACGACTACCTCTTCTGGTGGCAGATCATCGGTTTCATCGCTCTCCCGCTGGCGCTGCTGGCGGGCCTGCTGCGTGCCCGGCTCGCCCGCGTGCACGTGGGCGAGCTCGTCGTGCATCTCGAGCAGACCCCGGTCGAGGGGATTCGCGACGAGCTCGCCGAGGCGCTCGACGACGAGACCCTCGCGCTGGGCCTCTGGCTTCCGGAGCGTGGCGAGTACGTCGATGCCGGCGGGCGCGCGCTGGTCGTGCCGGACGACGGCCCGACCAGGGCCGTGACCTGGATCGAGCACGAAGGCGAGCCACTCGCTGTCCTCGTCCACGATCCCTCGCTGCGCGAGGAGCCGAGGCTCGTCGAGGCTGTTGCCGCGGCGGCCCGTTTCGCGCTCGTGAACGCGCGTCTCCACGCCGAGGTGCGTGCACAGCTCGAGACGGTGAAGGAGTCCCGGGCACGGATCGCCACCGCTGCCGACACCGAGCGGCGGCGCATCGAGCGCGACTTGCACGACGGTGCGCAGCAGCGGCTCGTCGCGCTCGCGCTCGAGCTCCGGAGCGCGCAGCGCGGGCTCGGCGAGGGCGCGGACCCCGAGCTCGACCTTCTCCTCGCGTCCACCGCCGACGAGCTCCACGTCGCCGTCGAGGAGCTGCGCTCGCTTGCGCACGGCATTCATCCGGGCGCGCTGACGCAGGCCGGGCTGGCCTCTGCGCTCGAAGCGCTGGCGGCGCGGGCTCCCATTCCGGTCGCGGTCGATGCGACGACGGAGCGCTTCCCGCCCGAGGTCGAGGTGACCGCCTACTTCGTCGCGAGCGAAGCGCTGACGAACGTCGTCAAGCATGCGCAGGCGTCGAAGGCCGCCGTCCGCGCCAGCCGTGAGGCCGCGACGCTCGTCATCGAGGTCTCCGACGACGGCGTGGGCGGCGCGGCCGCCGACAACGGCTCCGGGCTGCACGGTCTCGCCGACCGCGTCGAGGCGCAAGGCGGTCGGCTCTCGGTCGACAGCGCACGGGGAGCGGGCACGCGCGTCCGAGGGGAGATTCCGTGCGCGTCGTGATCGCCGAGGACTCGGTGCTGCTGCGCGAGGGCCTCGCACGGGTGCTCGCCGAGGGCGGCTTCGAGGTAATCGCTCAGGCGGCGAACGCGGACGAACTCAAGAAGGCAGTGCGCCGCTTCAAGCCGGACGTCGCCGTGGTGGACGTGCGCATGCCCCCGACGCAGACGGACGAGGGCGCGCAGGCGGCGGTCGAGATCCGCGCCGAGCAGCCCGACGTGGCGGTGCTCCTCCTCTCGCAGGTCGTGGAGGCGACACATGCGCTCGCGCTCGTCAGCGAGAAGCCGGAGGGGTTCGGCTACCTGCTCAAGGACCGCGTGCTCGAGATCGACGACTTCCTCGACGCCGTCTGGCGCGTGGGAAAGGGCGGGACCGCCATCGACCCGGTGGTCATCGGACAGCTCATCGGTCGCCGTCGGGAGGACGACCCGCTCGACGAGCTGACGGCCCGTGAGCGCGAGGTGCTCGAGCTCATGGCGCAGGGGCTGTCCAACAAGGGCATCTGCGAGAAGCTCTTCGTGAGCCCGAAGACCGTCGAGACGCACGTGGGCTCGATCTTCGGGAAGCTCGGTCTCCTGCCGGCACAGGACGAGCACCGCCGCGTGCTGGCGGTGCTCGCATTCCTGCGTTCCTAGTGAGGTCCGACGTCGAAGCGCAGCGAGCCGGGGAGCAGTCGGCCGGCGAGGGGCATCGGGGCGGAGACCGCCGCGGAGGCCTCGGGCCGCCAGCTCGGTTCGCAGCCGGCTGCGCGGAAGACGTCCACCGCGGCAAGGTAGCGCGTGATCTCGTCGATCAGCGTCTTGGTATCGGTGTCGAGCGTCAGGGTCATGGCGGCATGGTCTCCAGCCGCGCTCAAGGTCGGCTCAACGCTCACGGCCGTCCGCCTTCGTTCTGGACGCTGAAGCCGAGCCGGCCGACGTCCCGGTTCCCGGCCGTGTCGCTCGCCACCACGACCAGCTCGTAGTCGCCGTTACGGAGCGCGCTCGTGTCGAAAGTGGAAAGCCTGAACAGGTACCGGCCGGTGAGGAAGCGCTCCTTGCGTCCGGAGAAGACGGGCCAGTTCTGGTGCGTGCCGCGCGCGAACGTCGTCCAGAAGCCGTCGTTCTTCGGCACGACGCGGCGAACGTCGCGCGCTATCCGCCGACCGACGACGACGCGCCCCGAGGCGTCCTCGATGCTCCACGCGACGAGTGCCGGGGTGACCGGGAAGCCGTGCCAGCGCCCGGGGACGGGCAGCGCGGGCATGTCGATCGCCTCGGCCGCGAGGACGACCCGGCCCCGCACGTGCTCCGCTCCGCCCGCGCCGCGAATCGAGACTCCGACGACCTGCGGGACGGTCGAGTCGCGGTACGGCGTCAGGCGTCCGGAAGCGAGCGGGCTCACGGCGCGATTTCGCTCGAGGTGCGTCAGGTGCACGTGCTCGCGCTTCTGCTGGACGAAGCCGAGGAGGGTCTTGCCGGCGACGGCGTGCTGTCCCACCCGCGCTGCCGGATCGATGTGCCAGTACTGGAACGAGCGTCCGTTCCCGCAGTCCACGGTAACGCGGCCGCCGCGCGCCCGGACGACCGTGCCCGAGCTGACGGCGTAGACGGGCGACCCGTCGGGCGCCGAGATGTCGAGGCCCTGGTGGAACGAGAAGCCGCCCCGGCCCTGGAGGATCGTTCGCTCCGAGCGCTCACCACGGAACACCGTGCGGGGATCGCCGAACGAGCCCCTGATC
The DNA here is from genome assembly GCA_963770595.1 of uncultured Actinomycetes bacterium. Taxonomy (GTDB): domain Bacteria; phylum Actinomycetota; class Thermoleophilia; order Gaiellales; family Gaiellaceae; genus GMQP-bins7. The sequence goes on from CAVYQG010000002.1 coordinate 190,728, forward strand.
GGGTGCGCGCGGTCGAACGGCTTGACGGGCCAGCCGTAGGCGCCGGTGCAGCCGGTGCCCGTCGAGACCGCCAGTGCGGAGGTCGCGACGGCGAGGCCGAGGAGCGCGATCAGGACGGCGAGCGCGGTCGATGCGACGAGGGCTCTTGCGGTTGAGGTGGTGCGTGCGGTAGCCATGGCCCGCACGCTCGGAGGGGCCCCAAACCGGCCGGCAACCGCCCCCTAACCGCTCGCTAACGCCGGCCGGCGGGCGCTCAGCGCCCCAGCACGAGCGGAACCCGCCGGGTCGCGGTGTTTCCCCGCGTGTCGCGCACGGAGACCTCGACGAGGTACGCGCCCCCGCGGAAGCGGGCGACATCGCGGCTGAGGACGACCCTGTACCGGCCCGGTGCCCGGACGTGGTTCTGACTCGTCCCGGGCGCCCACACGTCGTCGAAGGCCGAGGCGGGCGGGATCGTGAGCCTGACGTCGAGGGCGGTGCTCCAGTCGGAAACCGGCCGGCGCTTCGCGTCGAGCAGGCGCCAGCGGACGAGCGCGGGCATGACCGGGAGGTCGTGCCACGGCCTCGGAACCGCGAGCGGCGTCTCGTCGTACGCCTCGGCGACCAGGTGCCTGCCGTCGGTGGCGACCGATCCGACGGTCGGCCTCGTTCGGTCGACGTACGGGCCCAGTGCGCCCGCTCGGAGCGGGTTCAGGTAGCGGCCGTGGCGCATCTCCGAGAAGTGCACGTGCGCGTACGGGGCCTCGATGTGACCGATCAGGGTCCTGTACGCGACCACCCGCTGGCCGGTCCTCACGGTCGGGACGACGTGCCAGTAGCTGAACTCGGCCCCGTCCGGCCCGGAGATCAGGACGGTCGTGTCGTGGAGCGGGTGGATCGACGCGGTGCCGGTCAGCGTTGCGTACACGGGCGTCGCGTTCGGCGCGGAGATGTCGACGCCGAAGTGGAACTGCCTCGACTGCTGGTGGTTCGAGATGCGCGGGTCGCCGAAGAAGCCCCGGACGGGGTGCTGTGCGCGGAACGGCTTGACGGGCCAGGCGTATGCGTACGGAGCGGCGCTCGCACTCCGCGCCAGGCGTGGAGCTGCGGGGCGGTCGTGCGGTGCGGCGAGCAGGCCCGCTCCCACCGCAGTCTGCGTGGGCACGAGTTGCGCGGCCATCAGGACGGCGCCCGCGGTGGCGACCGCGGCGCCGGTGAGAACGATCGGCCGAGACGTGAGACGTACGCGTGGAGTCGTCATGCCCGGCACGGTCGGAGGGGGCTCCAACCGGCCGGCAATGGCCGACTAACCGGGGGCTAACGGCCTCCGCCGGTCGGCCGTCCGGACGTCTTGAGCACGCGTTGAGGGCGGGAGGCTTCGATCTCCGCAACCCCGAACGGAGGCAGGTTCACGCATGCGGGTCTTTACATCGGTCCGCCGAGCGGTCTAGTGTCAGTTGTGACGTACGAGTTCAGGATCCTCGGTCCCCTCGAGGTCTCGGGTGAGACCGGTCCCGTCGCGCTCGGAGGGCAGCGGCAACGCGCGCTCCTCGCGGCGCTCCTGATCGAGGCCGGCCGCGTCGTGCCGACTGAGCGCCTCGTCGACCTCCTGTGGGGCGAGGCCGCGCCGAGGACCGCGACGACGTCGCTCCAGAACTCGATCTCACGGTTGCGGCGCGAGCTCGGCGCAGACCTCCTCGAGACGCGTGCGCCCGGCTACGTACTCCGCGTCGACCCGCAGCAGGTGGACGCGCATCGCTTCGAACGGCTTCTGCGCGACGCGCGCGGCTCGGAGGCCGCCGCGCGGCGCGAGACGCTGCGCGAGGCTCTCGCGCTCTGGCGAGGCCCCGCCCTCGCCGAGTTCGCCTTCGAGCCGTTCGCGCAGGCGGAGATCCGCCGGCTCGAGGAGCTCCGGCTCGTCGCGCTCGAGGAGCGGATCGATGCCGACCTCGAGCTGGGCCGCCACGAGCGACGTCGTGGGCGAGCTCGAGGCACTCGTCGGCGAGCATCCGCTGCGGGAGACCTTCAGACGGCAGCAGATGCTCGCGCTCTACCGATCGGGCCGCCAGGCGGAGGCGCTCGACGCGTACCAGGACGCTCGCTCCCGCTTCGTCGAGGAGCTCGGCATCGAGCCCGGGCCGGAGCTCAAGCGTCTCCAGGCGGAGATCCTCGGCAGGAGGCGGGAATCGCCGCGCCCGGCGCGACCTCGCCCGACGACCGACGACGAAGCCGAGATCGTGGCGGCGCTCCTCGCCGGCCGGGTCGTGCCCGTGCTCGGGCTCGACGGCGTCGGCGACCTCGCCGCGCACCTCGCGTCGGCGTTCTCCGTCCCCGACGACCGGCCGGTCGACCTCGCGCGCGTCTCGCAGTACGTCGCGACGATGCAGGGCTCGGGGCCGCTGTACGACGAGCTGCACGCGCTCTTCGAGGCCGCCACCGAGCCGAGCGCGCTGCACCGCTTCCTCGCCCAGCTGCCCGCGCTCCTCCGCGAGCGTGGCGCGCCGCACCAGCTCATCGTGAGCACGAACTACGACCTCGCGCTCGAGCGGGCGTTCGAGGACGCGGACGAGGAGCTCGACATCGTCACGTACGTCGCCAGCGGTCCGCATCGCGGTCGCTTCTGGCATCGGCCGCCCGGCGAGCCGCCGCGCCCGATCGACGTTCCCAACACGTACGCGACGGAGCTCTCGCTCGAGCAGCGGACGATCCTGCTCAAGCTCCACGGTGCCGTCGACCCGCTCCCCGAGCGCGAGTGGGAGAGCTTCGTCATCACCGAGGACGACTACATCGACTACCTCGGGCAGCTCCGAGCTGGCGGCAGTCGTCCCCGTGTCGCTGGCCGCCAAGCTGCGGCGCAGCCACTTCCTCTTCCTCGGCTACGAGATGGCCGACTGGAACCTGCGCCTGATCCTCAACCGCCTCTGGGGGGAGCGGCCGATCGCGCTATCGCTCGTGGGCGGTGCAGAGCTCGCCGAGCCCGCTCGCGCAGGCGTTCTGGCGCCGATACGACGTGACGCCGCTCGACGTCGAGCCCGAGGCGTACGTCGCGCTGCTCGGACGGAGGCTGGAGGCGGCATGAGCGCCGACGCGCCGTTCGCCCGTACAAGGGCCTGAGCGCGTTCGAGGACTCGGAGGTCGACGCGCTCCTCTTCTTCGGCCGCGAGCGCGAGCGGGAGATCGTGGTCGCGAACCTGATCGCCTCGCGGCTGACGGTCCTGTACGGACCGAGCGGCGTCGGCAAGTCGTCGCTGCTCCGCGCGGCGGTCGCGCGCTCGCTGCGTGAGCTCCCCGAGCAGCCGCTCGTCGTCGTCTTCTCGCGCTGGAGCGACGATCCGGCCGCCGCGCTCGCCGAGACCGTTGCCGAGGCCGGTCGGAGGGGGGACGAACGGCACGGCTGCCGAGGCGCTCGCGCGAGCACAGGTCGACCGCGACGTCTACCTCGTGCTCGACCAGGCGGAGGAGTACTTCCTCTACCACGCCGACGACGGTGGCATCGGCTCGTTCGCGGAGGCGCTGCCGGCGCTGCTCGCGGCGCCGCGCCGCGTCAACGTCCTCGTCTCGCTGCGCGAGGACTCGCTCGCGAAGCTCGACCGCTTCACGGGCCGGATTCCCGGGCTCTTCGCCAACACCTCCGCCTCGACCGCCTCGACCGCGACTCGGCGCAGCGCGGCGATCGTGCGGCCCGCTCGAGCGCTTCGCCGAGCTGACGGGTGACGACGTCACGGTCGAGCCGGCGCTCGTCGAGCGGGTGCTCGACGAGGTCGGCGCGGGCCAGATCGAGCCTCGCGCTCGGCGGGCTCGGAGCCGTCGAGGGCGCCGAGCGACGCGGCGCGGATCGAGGCGCCGTACCTCCAGCTCGTCATGCAGCGGATCTGGGAGGAGGAGCGAGCGGCCGGCTCGGACGTGCTCGCGGCTCGAGACGCTCGAGCGGCTCGGCGGCGGCGCAGCGCATCGTCGAGGAGCACCTCGACGGGCGCTCTCGACGAGCTGTCGCCCGCGCAGCAAGGACGTCGCCGCGCGCCTGTTCAACCACCTCGTGACGCCGTCGGGAACGAAGATCGCGCACGAGGTCTCGGACCTCGCCGACTTCGGCGGCGTTCGCCGTGGACGAGGTCAAGCCGGTGCTCGCGAGTCGCTCGCCGAGCGGCGGATCCTGCGCTCGCGTCGAGGAGGGCGGCGGGGTCCGGTACGAGATCTTCCACGACGTGCTCGCGGAGCCGTGCTCGCCTGGCGCGTCGAGCGCACGAGGCCGAGCGCGACCTCGAGCTGCAGAAGCGCGACTCCGACCGTCGGCATCGGCGCTTGCTCGGCGTCATCGCCGTCGGGGCGGTGCTTCTCGCGACGATGGGCGCGATAACGGCGTTCGCGCTCACGCAGCGCTCCGAGGCCAGGAACCAGGCGCGCGCGTCGAAGGCGAACGAGCTCGTGGCGGTGTCCGGCGCCGAGCGCGCTCGCGACCCGGAGCTCAGCCTCGCTCTCGCGCTCGAGGCGTCCCGCCTCGATCCGAGCGAGAGCTCCGAGCAGGCGCTGCGCCAGGCGCTCAACCAGTCGCGCATGCGAGGCGTCGTGGACCTCGGTGAGCCGGTGGTGGGCGCAGCTCCGCTCGGGCGCCTCGTTCTGGGTGTCTCCGAGAGCGGGGAGCTCGTGGAGGCGAATCCGGCCACCGGCGAGATCCTGGGGCGCGTGGACACGGGCAGCCCGGCCGCCGATGTGTCGTTCTCGACCGACGGGACGCCGCTCGTCACGGGCCGAGACGGCAGCGTGCTGCTGGTCCGGGGAGGCGACGCGATCGCCGTCCCCGGGGTCACGGAGGCTCGAGCGGCGTCGATCTCGCCCGACGGCAGCCTCGCGGCGGTCGTCGAGCCTCGCGGCGTGCGGCTCGTCGACGTCGAGTCCGGCTCGGTGCTCGAGTCGTACGACCATCCAGGCGCGATCTCGGCGGCCGTGTCGTACGACAACCGGCGGGTGGCGACGGGAGGGGCGGACGATCAGGTTCACATCTGGTCGGGTCAGAGCGGTCGCCGCGTCCACACGCTCACCGAGCACGACGGGAACGCGGTCGCGCTCGAGTTCAGCCCTGACGGCGCCCGTGTCGCGACCGCCTCGAGCGACGGCGTCGGCCGGCTCTTCCGTACCGCCGACTGGGGCCTCTCGTCCGTCGTCACCGGCCACACGCACTCGTTGCGGGACATCGCGTTCAGCTCCGACAGCGAGCACGTCGTCACCGCGGGCGAGGACGGGACGGCGCAGGTCTTTCACGTAGACACCGGAGACCAGCTCGTCGTCCTCGCGGGCAGCGACGACTGGGTGATGTCCGCGGCCTTCGCAGGCGGGGTCGGGAGCCCGATCGTCACGGCAGGCCGGGACGGGACGATCCGCGTCTGGGATTCCGTCTTCCAGCCGGAGCTTGAGCTGCTCACCGAGCTTCCGAGCGCGGTGGTGTACGTCGAGTTCGACGACGACGGCCGGCTTCGCGCGACGACGGACGTCGGGCGCGCACACATCCTCGACCCGGCTACCGGCGAGGTCCTGGAGGTCGTGCGGGGCGCGAAGCCGAGACGCGACCAGGGACCGAGCGGGGAGGTCGCGACGATCCGCGGAAAGACGGTCGTCCTCCGGACGGGGTCGGGCACCCGGACGCTCGAAGGGCATCGCGACCGCGTCACGGGCGTCGACTTTTCCCCGGACGGTGCGCTGCTCGTCACGTCGAGCAGGGACAGCGACGCTCGCATCTGGAGGGTCGCCGACGGCGAGTCGATCCAGGCTCTGCAGCACAACACGGCCGTGCACGACGCCCGGTTCAGCCCGGACGGGAAGTGGGTCGTCACGGCTGCGTTTCGCGGCAGCCTGTGGGACGTGAGTGACGGCTCCAACCTCTTGCGCCTGCAGGGCCACGACGGGACGCTCACGACCGCGACCTTCGACCCCACGGGACACACGGTGTTCACGGGCGGGGTCGACGGCACCGTGCGGACCTACGAGTGCGGGCTATGCGGCGGCCTCGACGAGCTCGTCTCGCTGGCGGAGGCGCGCCTGGCTGCCACCCGCCGCGGCCTGACGCCGGACGAGCGCGAGCGGTATCTCCGCTAGCGCCGGCAGTGGGTGCGAGGCAGGAGCCCTAGCGCGCACAGCTCGGGCTGCGGCGCCCGGATCGCGAACGCGCTCCTGAGCTCCCGCGTGAACCAGACGTGCAGCATCTCGCTCGCGCCCTGCTGGAGGCGGGCGCCGGGCGGGCAGCGTCCACCGGCGAGCGGCTTCAGGCCGCGCTTCGCACCGTGCTTGCACACGATGTGCGAATGCCAGCGCATGATCGGGCCGGCGGGGGTCGGGCCGAGCTCGCCGTCGCGCGTGCTCCACATGGCGCCGACGAGGACGAGCGGCCGCCCGCGCGCGTTGGCGTAGATGAGCGCCTTGGGCCGCGTCGGGTCCAGGATTCCCGCGCGCCGCGGCTCCTGGTGCCGTTCCGCGTGGAAGAAGTCGACCCTGGTCGCGCCCAGGCGCCTGGGGGCCGTCCGCGTGTCGTAGCCGGCACGCCTCGCCGCCTGGACGCTCCTCCAGTTCCCGCGGTCGGCGGCGGAGACGAGCTGTTCGAGTATCGACCTCGCGCGGGCTCGCTGGCGCGAGGTCGCGAGCCGGACTTGTGGGTACTGCGGCAGGTGGTCGACCAGCCCACGCCGCGCGGTGGCAGGAAGGAGGTCGGCGCCCTGCGGTGGCTTGCAGACGAGGATGGGAGGCGCAGCGGTTCCCGCCTCGCCGGCCGACACCAGCGCGACGGCCAGGATCGCGACGATGCCGACGCGAGCGCTCGTCATGTGCGCGATCCTAGTGCCGTAGCGCACGAGTCGCATCACCGTGCCAGCCGCGCCCACAGGTTCTCCAGCATCCGCCAGACGACGGGGTCCGACGTGATCGAGCGGGTGAGGTGGAACGCGCCCGCGGCGAACACGTTCGCACCTTCGCTCGTGCGGTAGAAGGTCATCTGCGCGGTCTGACCCGGGCCGAAGAGGTCCGGGATCTCTGCGACGACCTGCACGTTCGCCGGCGACTCGGGTGCGACCTCGTCGATCTCGACGCCGCCGCGCGCGAACCGCGAGCCCGCGTGCAGCCCGGTTCCCGCGAAGATCCATCTGCTCGCCGCGGTCCGCCGGACGACCCAGGCCGCACGTGGCGAGCGCTGGTGCGCGAAGTACTGGACGCCGACGAGGGCAGCTTCGGGCCGGCGGACGGCGCGCCAGCGGTTCTTCTTCACCATGGCGTCGTCCTCCCGTTCGACGCGCCAGAAGAAGTTGTTCGCCGACAGGAACATGAGGTTGCCACCGAGATCGCGGTAGCCCTCGACGAGGTCGTACTCGTGCTCCGTCACGTACTCGTGGTGGCCGGCGAACACGATCAGGTCGTAGGCGCGGGCGAGCGTGGAGGCGCTTCCGACCTGCTCGAGGTCCCACTGCGAGAGGTAGTCGACCTCCTTCCCGGTCCAGTGCGAGCCAGTTCAGGAAGCCGAGGTGGTAGCGGAACCCGTACGGCACGCCCCGGTCGAGGTGCGCCCGACCCAGTCGGACGGTTTCGAGGAACTTGCTCGCGTACCACGAGTCCGGCTGCCCGTCGCCGTCGTCGTCCCGGAAGTTGTACGCCTGCCACGTCAGGGTCGGGAGGACGACCGCGACGCGGCGCTCGCCGACTCGCTGCGGTGCCACCACGAACGGTGCGAAGCCGATGCGCCCGTCCGGCGCCGTCAGCCGGGCGAAGTAGAGCCCACTCTCCCAGTCCCCGACTCTGAGGGTCAAGGTGCGACGCCCGCCGACCGTCCTGATCGTCCGCCTCGACGTGACGGCGACGCCCTTCATGACGCCCTCGGTCCGGGTCGCGACCCGCTCGGGCCCCGCCTGGAAGATCCGGATCGTCAGCCGGGGTGACGGATCGTCGATCACGAGCCGCGCCCGCTGACCGGGGCGATAGCTCTCGTGCTGGTAGGCGGCCTCGACCGCGGGGACGAGCCGTCCGGACACCTTCGGAGTCGCGTCCCTCGACCGGATGCTCCGAGACCGAGGTTGCCGCGACGACGAGCACGCCTGCGGCTGCGCCGACGACAATCGCTCGAGCGGTGATCGCTCGCTGGACCACGCCCGCAACGTAAGCGAACTTGCCCAGGGCGCGCTCGACGACGGAGGACGCGGATGACATGGGCGCTGGGTGCCGTTCAGCTCACGGGCGGTAGCCAGGCGGCGTCGCTCTTCGGCTCTCCGGCAGGCTCGACGCGACGAGCGTCGGTGCCGTCCGCGCGGACGAGCCGGATGCCCCGGCCGGCGTCGAACGCGATCCACTTCCCATCCGGCGACCACGCCGGGTCCCCGACGGCGCCACGGGCGATCCGCCGCCTGTCGCGGCCATCGGGACGCGCGACGACGATGCCGGTGCTGTCACCCCATTCGTCGACGGACGTGAACGCGAGACGCCGACCGTCGGGCGACCACGCCGGGTCGCGCGACTGTCCCAGAGGCACCTGCAGGCTGTTCGCCGTCTCGGTCGCGAGCGACGACTCTCACGTAGAGCCCGAACTCGCACTCGTCGTAGTACTCCGAGAACGCGAGGGCTCTGCCGTCCGGCGACGGCGCGACATCGAGAGCGCAGTAGCCGCGGTACGTCGGCGCTGCTCGAACGACCTGCTGCACGCCGGTCCCGTCGGCTCGGACGCGGAGGATCCCGACCGACCACTCCCGGTGGCCGCGTCCGCGCCGGTAGCGACTGAAGTAGACGTACCTGCCGTCGGGGGACCAGGCGGGGGAGAGCGCGGCCGCCGCTCGCGTCAGCCGCCTCGCCCGCGTACCGTCCCGGTGCACGATCCAGATGTGTCCACGTCGGACGAACGCGATCTCCGTCGCGTCGTTCGAGACAGCAGGGGACGAGGCGTCCCGCACCAGCAGACGGGCGTCGGATCCGTCGCTCGAAGCGACGTAGAGGTCGGCTCCCCGCTCGAAGACGAGCTCGGCGCTCGGTAGCGCGGCGTCCTTCGTCGTGCTCGCGATACCCATGGCACCTGCGCCGACAGCCGCGATCACGACCACGGCGAGCGGGTACCTCCACGAGCGGCGTGTCATCGAGCCTCCTCGACCGATCGACTCGCGGAGCGTCGGGAAGAGCGCTCAACGGAGCGCTCAAAGTGCGCGTCACTCGGCGGCTACGCTGCGCCGATGGCTCGCGCCTTCCGCACCACCGACGAGTACGCGCCGATGGGCGACCAGGCGCGCGCGATCGAGGAGATCGCCGCCTCCGTCGCGGCCGGGAACCGCTTCCAGACGCTCCTCGGCGCGACCGGTACCGGCAAGACCGCCACGATGGCGTGGACGATCGAGAAGCTCCAGCGGCCAGCGCTCGTCATCGCGCACAACAAGACGCTCGCCGCGCAGCTCTGCAACGAGTTCCGCGAGTTCTTCCCCGAGAACGCCGTCGAGTACTTCGTCTCGTACTACGACTACTACCAGCCCGAGGCGTACGTCCCGCAGGCCGACCTCTACATCGAGAAGGACTCGTCCCAGAACGACGACATCGCGCGGCTCCGGCTGTCGGCGACCTCGTCGCTGATGACGCGGCGCGACGTCGTCGTGGTCGCCTCGGTCTCGTGCATCTACGGCCTCGGCTCGCCCGAGGAGTGGCGCGAGCGCGTGCTCATCCTCGAGGTGGGGGAGGAGCACGACCGCGACGCCGTGCTGCGGAAGCTCGTCGAGAGCCAGTACGTCCGCAACGACACCGTGCTCGGCCGGGGCCGGTTCCGGGTCAAGGGCGACATCGTGGAGGTGCAGCCGGCGAACGTCGAGACCGCCTACCGCGTCTCGTTCTTCGGGGACGAGGTGGAGCAGATCACGCATTTCAACCCGCTCTCGGGCGAGGTGTACGCGCGCCTCGACAACCTCGTCGTCTGGCCCGCGACCGAGTACGTGACCTCGACGCCGACGATCGAGCGTGCGATCGACGAGATCCGCGCCGAGCTCGAGGAGCAGGTCGCGAAGTTCGAGGCCGACGGGCGGATGCTCGAGGCCCACCGCATCCGCCAGCGCACCGAGTACGACATGGAGATGCTCAAGGAGCTCGGGTTCACGAGCGGGATCGAGAACTACTCGCGCGTCCTCGAAGGGCGAGCGCCCGGCACGCACCCGTTCACGCTCATCGACTACTTCCCGGACGACCTCGTCGTCTTCGTCGACGAGTCGCACCAGACGGTGCCGCAGCTCGGCGGCATGTACGAGGGCGACCGCTCGCGGAAGCAGACGCTCGTCGACTACGGCTTCCGGCTCCCGTCCGCGCTCGACAACCGGCCGCTCCGCTTCGACGAGTTCCTCGGCAAGGTGGACCAGCTCGTCTTCGTGTCCGCGACGCCGGGCGCGTTCGAGCTATCGCGCTCGAAGGTGATCGCGGAGCAGCTCATCCGTCCCACCGGGATCGTCGACCCCGAGATGGAGCTTCGCCCGACGCGCAACCAGATCGACGACCTGCTCAACGAGATCCGCCATCGCGAGGAGGCGGGCGAGCGGACGCTCGTCACGACGCTGACGAAGAAGATGGCCGAGGACCTGACCGACTACCTCCTCGAAGCAGGAGTTCGCGCGCGCTACCTCCACTCCGAGATCGACACGCTCGACCGCATCGCGATCATCCGCGAGCTCCGGCTCGGCGAGTACGACGTCCTCGTCGGGGTCAACCTCCTGCGCGAGGGGCTCGACCTGCCCGAGGTCTCGCTCGTCGCCGTCCTCGACGCCGACAAGGAGGGCTTCCTGCGCGGGAAGACGGCGCTCGTGCAGACGACCGGCCGCGCGGCCCGCAACGTGAACGGGAAGGTGCTGCTCTACGCGGACAAGCGCACGGAGGCGATCAACGGCGCGCTCGAGGAGACCAACCGCCGCCGCGCCTACCAGCTCGCCTACAACGAGGAGCACGGGATCGTGCCCGAGACGATCGTGAAGGGCGTCTCCGACATCGCCGAGCTGCTCGCGCTCGAGTCACCGCACGTGCCGAAGTCGCGCCGACGGCGCGGGAAGGCCGAGGTCGAGGGCATGTCGCGCGACGAGCTCGAGAAGCTCGTCGTCACGCTCGAGGAGGAGATGTACCTCGCCGCCGAGGAGCTCCGGTTCGAGTACGCCGCGAAGCTGCGCGACGAGATCAAGGAGCTGCGGCGCGAGCTGAACGCGTTCGCGGAGACGTCCTCCTGAGCGAGCGCGAAGAGCCGATCTCGGCTCGATGACCCCGAGCACCGGGCGAGGCGTGCATCGCGGGTGACGTCTCCCGGTAGCCTGGGCGGCATGTGCCGGAACATCAAGACTCTCCACAACTTCGAGCCCCCCGCCACGACCGACGAGGTCCAGGCCGCTGCGCTCCAGTACGTCCGCAAGGTGAGCGGGTCGACGAAGCCGTCGAAGGCGAACGAGGCCGTGTTCGGCCGGGCGGTGGACGACATCGCCGCGATCACGCGACGCCTGCTCGGCGAGCTCGTCACCGCGGCGCCTCCGCGCGACCGTGAGGTCGAGGCCGCGCGGGCGCGCGCACGGGCCGAGAAGCGGTTCGGACGCGCGGCGTAGGCGGCGTCAGACCGTCGCGGCGGTCGCGAGCTTGTCGCGCAGGTACGCGAGGTACGGCTCGGGGTCGATCGGGCCGCCGGCGACGCGCTCGATCGTCTCGGCCGGGGTGTACTTCGACCCGAGCGCGTAGAGGTTCTCGCGCAGCCAGCCGTGCAGCTCGGCGAAGTCGCCGCGCTCGATCTGCTCCTCGACGTCCGGGATCGCCTCCTTCGCGCGCTCCCAGATCTGGACCGAGAGGACGCTGCCGAGGAGGTAGGTCGGGAAGTAGCCGAAGCCGCCGCCGGCCCAGTGCGAGTCCTGAAGGACGCCGAGCTTGTCGTCCGGGACAGCGGAGCCCGATCAGCTCCTCGAAGCGCGTCTTCCATGCGTCGGGCAGGTCCTTGACCGCCAGCCGTCCCGCGACGAGCTCCTGCTCGAGCTCGAAGCGCAGGATGATGTGGAGGCCGTAGCTCGTCTCGTCGGCGTCCACCCGGATGTAGCTGCGGCGAGCGCGGTTCACGGCGCGATGGAACTCCTCGACGCGGACGCCGCCGAAGTGGTCGGAGAACGTCTCCTGCAGGCGCGGGTAGAACCACCGCCAGAACGGCAGCGAGCGGCCGACGACGTTCTCCCACATCCGGCTCTGGGACTCGTGCAGCGCGGAGGACACTCCGTGCTGGAGCGGGGTGCGGTCGAGCGCGCGGTCGATGCCGTGCTCGTACAGCCCGTGGCCGGCCTCGTGCATCGCGGTGAAGAGCGAGTTGACGTCGTCCTCCGCGTAGCGCGTCGTGAGCCGGACGTCGCCGGCGCCGAACGTGACCTCGAACGGGTGCACGGTGAGGTCGAGCCGGAACTCGTTCCAGTCCACGCCGAAGCGCCCGATGACCTCGCGCGAGAGTGCGTCCTGGAGGTCGGTCGGGAACGAGCCGTGCAGGATGTCTCCGTCGTCGTCCGACGCGTGCTCGGCGACGAGCGCCGTCAGCTCCGGCTGGAGCCGCGCGAAGATCGTCCTCACCTCGTCGGTCTTCATGCCCTGCTCGAAGTCGTCGAGGAGGACGTCGTACGGGTCGTCGTACGGCGCGAAGAACTCGACGTACTCGCGGCGCAGCTCGAGCATCCGCTCGAGCCACGGCCGGAAGGCGGCGAAGTCGTCGTTCTCGCGGGCCGTGACCCACGCCTGGTAGGAGCGTGCCTGAGCCTCGGTGAACTCGGCGGTCCACTCGGTCGGGATCCGGCGGGCCTTGTCCCACTCGTACCGTGCCAGACGCACGAGGCAGCGGTCGTCGTCGTCCGCCGGGAGCGTCTCGGCCGACGGCTCGACCGCGTCGAGGAGCTCGCCGATGCGGTCGGAGGTCGAGCGGTCGTGGATGATCGCCGCGAGCGTCGCGAGCTGCTTCGAGCGTGCTGCGCCGCCGCCGGGAGGCATCCAGACCTCCATGTCCCAGTGCAGGACGCTCTGTGCGCGACCGAGGTCCTCGATCTCCGCGAGGTGGGTCTTCAGCTCGGCGAGGGCCGGCATCGGTCGCCACGGCGGGCACTCTAGTCACGCGCTGCAGGTGCTCGTCGGGCCAGGGGCTCGGTCACCTCCGAGGGCGGCTATACACTGAAAACGTGGCGAACGAGTCGCCGGAGCTCTTCGACGACATCTACCTCGGACTCCAGGCGGGTGGGGCCGTGCGCAAGCAGCGCCGCGGGGAGCCGCTCTCGGCCGAGGAGGAAGAGGTCCTGGGGCGCTGGCAGCGGCTCTCGCTCTGGCGCAAGTTCATCGCGGTCGGCGCGTTCGCGCTCGGCACGTTCGGGCTCGGGTTCACGGTCGGCGGCCTCGTGTTCGGTCGCTGGCGCACCGCGCGCCGCTGACGACGCCGCTACGCGAAGGCCCCGATCTGCTCGGAGTAGTACTGCATCTGCTGCTGGAGCCGTCCTTCGAGATCGGCGCCGACCACGCCCAGGCCGTCGACGATGAAGCCCGCGCGGATCATGAGCTGCGCGAACTCGTCGCTGACACGGATCGCGGCGAGCTTGTCGGCGTCTCCGCGAGCGAGGATGAACCCGTCGAGGTCGCCGCCGTGCGGCTCGAGGAAGACGGGCTCGAAGCTCGCGATCGCGCCCTCCTCCTGCTGACGCGCGAAGAACGAGATCGTCTCGTCGAAGACCTCGAGGGCCGCGGTCTCGCGGCCGCGCACGACCGCGCCCCACCCGATGAAGAGACCAGCGTCCGCCATGTCCTACCTCCGTTCGAAGCTGACCTCGCGGAGGATGGCAGGCGACCAGCCCACGTGCTATCGAACGTCTGTTCGACCGGCTACACTGACCGGTCGATGAACGCGGCCGAGCTCGTCGTCCACGGGGCGCGAGAGCACAACCTGAAGAACGTCACCGTGAGCGTCCCGCGGAACGCTCTCGTGTGCGTGACCGGGCTCTCCGGCTCCGGCAAGTCGTCGCTCGCGTTCGACACGATCTACGCGGAGGGCCAGCGCCGCTACGTCGAGTCGCTGTCCGCGTACGCGCGCCAGTTCCTGCAGATGATGGAGAAGCCCGACGTCGACTCGATCGACGGCCTCTCCCCGGCGATCTCGATCGACCAGAAGACGACCTCGCGCAACCCGCGCTCGACGGTCGGCACGGTGACCGAGATCTACGACTACCTGCGCCTCCTGTACGCGCGCATCGGGCGCCCGCACTGCCCGATCTGCGGCCGGCCGATCGCGGGGCAGTCGCTCGACCAGATCGTCGAGCAGGTGCTGCGGCTCGACGAGGGCACGAAGTTCACGGTCAACGCGCCGGTCGTCCGCGACCGCAAGGGCGAGTACAAGGACGTCCTCGAGGAGCTGCGCCGCGACGGGTTCACGCGCGTGAAGGTCGACGGCGAGGCACGGCTGCTCGAGGAGGAGATCGAGCTCGACAAGAAGTTCAAGCACACGATCGAGGTGGTCGTCGACCGGCTCGTGATGAAGGCCGACCTGCGGCAGCGGCTCACGCAGTCGATCGAGACCGCGACCTCGCTCGCCGAGGGGCTCGTCGGTCATCGACGTCGTCGACGGTGAGTCGATGACGTTCTCCGAGAACTTCGCGTGCCCCGAGCACGGCGTCTCGCTGCCGGAGCTCGAGCCGCGGGTCTTCTCGTTCAACTCGCCGCACGGCGCGTGCCCGCGCTGCACCGGCCTCGGCTCGCAGCTCGAGATCGACCCGGAGCTGCTCGTCCCCGACGGCTCGGTGTCGATCGAGGAGGGCGCGCTCGTGCCCTGGACGATCGGGAGCCAGAGCTTCTACGACAGCGTCATCGAGGCGATCGCGGAGCGGTACGAGATCCCGCTCGACGACCCCTGGCGCGAGCTCACCCCCGAGCAGCAGGACAAGTTCCTGTACGGGACCGGCGGCGACAAGATCTTCGTGACCTACCGCAACCGCATGGGACGCAAGCGCCAGTACACGATGGCGTTCGAGGGGCTCGTGACGAACCTCGAGCGCCGCTACAAGGAGACGGACTCGTCGCAGCAGCGCGAGCGGATCGAGGAGTACATGAGCTTCCGTCCCTGCCCGACCTGCGGCGGGGCGAGGCTCAAGCCCGAGGTCCTCGCGGTGACGATCGGCGAGAAGTCGATCCACGAGTTCACGCGCATGTCGGTGACGCGCGCGCTGCTCTTCCTCGACGAGCTCGAGCTGACGAAGACCGAGGAGCTGATCGGGAGGCGGATCGTGAAGGAGGTGCGCGAGCGGCTCACGTTCCTCGACAACGTCGGCGTCGGCTACCTCCAGCTCGACCGCGCGGCGAAGACGCTGTCGGGCGGCGAGGCGCAGCGGCTCCGGCTCGCGACGCAGATCGGGTCGCAGCTCGTCGGGCGTCCTGTACATCCTCGACGAGCCCTCGATCGGGCTCCACCAGCGGGACAACGGCAGACTGATCGCGACGCTCGAGCGGCTCCGCGACCTCGGGAACACCGTGCTCGTCGTCGAGCACGACGAGCAGATGATGCGGTCGGCCGACTGGCTGGTGGACATGGGCCCGGGCGCGGGCGAGCACGGCGGCGAGGTCGTCGCGGACGGGACGGCGGACGACGTCGCGGCGACCGAGGGATCGATCACGGGCCAGTTCCTGAGCGGCGAGCGGCGCATCGCGGTGCCGCCGCGGCGCGGCGACGACGGCCGCGGCTGGTTCGGCGTGCGCGGCGCGTCGATGCACAACCTCAAGGACGATCGACGTCGACTTCCCGGTCGGGCGCTTCGTCGCGGTCACGGGCGTGTCGGGCTCGGGGAAGTCGACGCTCGTGAACGAGGTGCTCTTCAAGGCGCTCGCGAACCGGCTCAACCGGACGCGGGTCAAGCCCGGCGACCACGAGGACGTCGTCGGCATCGACTGCTTCGACAAGGTCATCGACATCGACCAGAGCCCGATCGGCCGAACGCCCCGCTCGAATCCCGCAACGTACACCGACCTCTTCACGCACGTGCGCGAGCTCTACTCGCTGACACCGGAGGCGAAGATCCGCGGCTACAAGCCGGGCCGCTTCTCGTTCAACGTGCGCGGCGGGCGCTGCGAGGCATGCAAGGGCGACGGCACGATCAAGATCGAGATGCACTTCCTTCCCGACGTCTACGTCCCCTGCGAGACGTGCCACGGGCGGCGGTACAACAAGGAGACGCTCGAGGTGCGCTTCAAGGGCAAGTCGATCGCGGACGTGCTCGAGATGTCCGTGGAGGAGGCGCTCGAGTTCTTCGCGAAGATCCCGAAGATCCGCCGTCGTCTGCAGACGCTGCACGACGTCGGGCTCGACTACGTCAAGCTCGGCCAGCCCGCGACGACGCTCTCGGGCGGCGAGGCGCAGCGCGTGAAGCTCGCGGCGGAGCTCTCGAAGGTCGCGACCGGGAAGACGCTCTACATCCTCGACGAGCCGACGACGGGCCTCCACTTCGCGGACATCGAGAAGCTTCTGGAGGTCCTGCAGCGGCTCGTGGACTCCGGGAACACGGTGCTCGTGATCGAGCACAACCTCGACGTGATCAAGCAGGCCGACTGGATCGTCGACCTCGGCCCCGAGGGCGGCGAGGCCGGCGGCGAGATCATCGCCGCGGGGACTCCCGAGGACGTCGCCGGCGTCGAGGACTCCGCGACCGGCCACTTCCTGCGCGGCGTCCTCGCGGAGCCGGCAGCGGCCGCGGCCTAGGCAGTCACCGGCTCAGGTCGTGCGGCAGCCGCGGCAGCCGGCGTTCTCGAGCGCGTAGATCCGACCCTTTCCGATCAGGAGCGCGCGCTCTCCGGCGACGACGAGGGGGGAGTACTGACCGTCGGCGAAGCGCCACGTCGAGCTCGCCCGTCGTCGCGTCGAGGACGGAGATCTCCTGCGCCTTCGTCGCGACGTACACGCGGCCGTTCGTCACCGTCGGCGAGCCGAGGATCTTCCCGCCGAGCTCCTGCTTCCAGAGCACGCTCCCGTCCCGCGCAGACAGGGCGTAGAAGCTGCCTGCGAGCGTCCCGACGTACACCGTTCGCTGCCAGACGGCTGCGGAGCCGTAGATCGGCCCGTCGAGCTCGCGGCTCCAGCGGTGGATGCCCGTGCGCGCGTCGAACGCCGAGAACACGCCGTCGATCGTGCCGAGGAAGGCGCGCTTGTACGCGACGGCGGGCGTCGCGTAGTACCCGCCCTCGGACCACGAGCGACGGCTGAGCAGGCTGCGGACGCCGAGCAGCAGCCGCACTTCGGCGTCGTCCGAGAAAGCCGTGGCGTTCCAGCGCAGCCGGCCGGTCCTCGTCGCGAAGCCGTAGAGGTTGCGGTCGTACGCAGACACGAAGACCGTCCCGCCCACGACGGCGGGGCTCGACGCGACCTTGCTCGCGATCGGCGCGCTCCACAGGATCTTCCGCGGACGGCTCAGCTGCATCGCGAACACCCGCGAGTCGCTGCGACTCATGAACGACGAGAAGTAGAGGATGTCGCCGACGATCGCCGGGCTGGCCTCGACGTTCCCCGGGTTGAACCGCCACAGCAGCTCTCCGGTCTCGAGGCTCAGCGCCGCGATGCCGCCGCGGTCACGCTCGCCGCGCCGGCACGGCGCTGGGCCCGACCAGCCGATGTAGACGATCCCGCCCCGCAGCGCGGGCGCCGATGCGATGCACCCTCCGAGGCTCGTGGACCACGCCGGCGCCCCGTCCGAGACGCGAAAGCTCGTGACGAAGCCGTCGTGCGTGCCGAAGACGACGCGCCCCCGCGCGACTGCGGGTGGCATCTCGATCAGGCTCCCTCCGGGGAACGTGTAGACGAGCCGGAATGGCGGCCGGAGCTTCGAGGGCACGAAGCGCGTGCGCGCCGGGGAGCCGCCGAACATCGGCCAGCTCGCCTCTGGAAGCGCGTTGCGGCTCGAGCGGTGGGCACCGGCGGGCGTCTGCCGATCCGCCGCGAACGCCCCGGCGACCCCCGCGCGCAACGGCACGAAGTCGAACACGAGCCAGGCGCTCGCGCTCGCGAGCACGGCGAGCGCCACGAGCATCGCCAGGCACGTGACGCCAGTGTCGGGGCCACCGCCTCACGGCCCGACTCTAGTGACAGGCGTCGATCCGAGCGCCGTACAACGTGACCGTGCGCGGTGGTCGAGCTTGCATCGGCCGCGAGGGCCAGGCGGGCACGACCCCTACACGTCTGCAGCGGTCGGCGCCAGGAGACGGTCGAGCTCCACCTGAGCCGCGTCTGGAGGATCGAGGCCCGGCTACGCTCACGGTGTGACCTTCCTCGACACGGCGGGCTCGCGGGACGCGCTCTCGCCGGATCGCGCGTGGTGGCTCCGCGTGCCGGCGGTGCTCATCTCGCCGCGCCCCGTGTTCCATGCGCTCCGCGACGAGGATCCCGACGAGGTCTACGCGCGGGCCGAGCCGATCCTGCTCGTCACCTGGCTCGCCGGAGCGGCGGCCGTGCTCGCGACGCCGACCGCGGCCGGGCTGCTCGACAACCCGGACTACGACGTCCTGCTGTTCGCCGTATGGGCCTTCATCGCGGGCGGGATCTACGGCGCGGTCGGGTACTTCCTGCTCGGCTTCGCCCTGTTCTTCGGCGCGCGGCTGCTCGGGAGCCTCGGGAGCTTCCGGCGCGAACGGCAGATCGTCGGCTTCGCGCTCGTCCCGCTCGCGCTCTCGCTCGTCGTGCTCCTGCCGCTCCGGCTCGCGCTCTACGGCGGAGACACCTTCCGCGAGGGCGGCGCGGACGAGGGGGCGGGGGAGGCTGTGCTGCTCGCGCTCCAGCTCGGCTTCGCCGCCTGGTCGCTCGCGCTGCTGCTCGTGGGCGTGAAGGTCGTCCACGGCTGGAGCTGGCCGCGCTCGCTCGCGGCGGTCGGCGGGGCCGTGCTCCTGCTCGCCGCCATCGTCGGCGTGTTCGCGCTGATCTAGGTGCTCTAGCCGGACTTCGCCGGTGCGCCGGCGCCCTGCTCGAAGACCTCGAGCTCCTCCGCCGGCATCGCGTACGTGTGCTGCTCCTCCGGGAAGCGGCGCTCGCGCACGTCCGACGCGAATGCCTCGAGGGCGGAGCGGATCGTCTCGCCGACCTCGGCATAGCGCTTGACGAAGCGAGCGGCGCGCCCGTCGTAGAGCCCGAGCAGGTCGTGCCACACGAGCACCTGGCCGTCGCAGTCCGCACCCGCGCCGATGCCGATCGTCGGGATCGTGGAGCTGCTCGGAGACGCGCCTCGCGACCGGCGCGGGGACGGCCTCGAGGACGATCGAGAAGCAGCCGGCCGCTTCGAGCGCGCGCGCGTCGGCGAGCAGCGCGAGCGCCTTCTCCGCGGTACGGCCCTGCGCCTTGAAGCCGCCGAGCGCGGTCGCCGACTGCGGGGTGAGGCCGATGTGGCCCATGACCGGGATCCCGGCGCCGACGATCGCGCGGACGCGCGACAGCATCGGGCCGGCGCCTTCGAGCTTCACGGCGTCGGCGCCCGCCTCCTTGACGAAGCGGATCGCGTTCCGCACGGCGTCCTCGTCGGTGACCTGGAACGAGCCGAACGGCATGTCGGCGATGACGAGCGGCCGCCGCGCGCCGCGCGTCACGGCCGCGGTCAGCATGAGCATCTCGTCCATCGTCGCGGGCACGGTCGAGTCGTGGCCGAGGACGGTCATCGCGGCCGAGTCGCCGACGAGCACGAGGTCGGCGCCCGCCTGGTCGGCGAGCCGTCCGCCGGGTGCGTCGTACGCCGTCACCATGACGATCGGCTGGCGCCGCGCCTTCATCTCTGCGAGCTCGGTGACGGCGAGCTTGCCGGGAGCGGGGGTGGCCGGGGCGGGCTGCTGCGGTCGGATGCTCACGGGGCTTCTCCTTCGAGGACGACGTTGTCGATGAGGCGGGTCGAGCCGACCCGCACTGCGCCGGCGAGAACCGGTGGTTCGAAGTCGGCCACCTCGACGTAGTCGACGACGAGGCCGTTCGACGCGGCGAGCTCGGCGAGGGCGGCGTCGCGGTCATTCGTCGCGAGCGCGCGCGGGAGGGCCAGCGCGCGGCGGCGCTCCTCCGGAGTGAGGCGCGCGTTCCGCGACGACAGGGCGAGGCCGTCCGCGTCGCGTACGGTCGGCAGGACGCGGAGCTCGACCTCGAGCGCGAGGTCGCGGATCATGCGCCCGATCACGGCGACCTGCTGCGCGTCCTTCTGACCGAAGTAGGCGCGGTCGGGGCGGATGATCGAGAAGAGCTTGAGGACGACGTCGCGACGCCGCGGAAGTGACCGGGCCGTGCCTCGCCCTCGAGGATCGAGCCGAGCTCGGTGACGTCGACCCAGGTCTGGAACCCGGGCGGGTACATCTCGTCCGTGGACGGGGCGAAGACGAGTGTCGACGCCGGCCTCCTCGGCGAGCGCGAGATCGCGCTGCCTCGTCGTGCGGGTAGCGCTCGAGGTCGGCCGCGTCGCCGAACTGCGTCGGGTTCACGAAGAGGCTCATGACGACGGTGTCGCACTCGGCCCGCGCCGCGCGCAGGAGCGAGAGGTGCCCGTCGTGGAGGGCGCCCATCGTCGGGACGAGACCGATCGTCCCTTCCCGCAGCGGCGCGAGCAGCGCGCGGGCCTCCGCGATCGTCCGCACGACTCTCACGCGTGACTCCGCGCGCCGAGTGACAGCGCGTCACTCGGCAGCTCGCGCCCCGCGACTGCCGCGGTGGCCCGCGCGAGCACGAGGTAGAGCTCCTCGAGCTCGGGCCGCTCGGCGCGGATCACCTCGAGGTGGCGCTCGACCGTCTCCCAGTCACCGCGTGCGATCGGCCCCGTCAGCTCGAAGCCGCCGTCGACGACGCCGCGCATGCAGCGGGTCGAGCGCCTCGGGCGGCGCGCCGGCTGCCTCGAGCAGCGACCCGGCTGCGCGCCGGAGCGTGACGAGGTAGTTCGACGCCATCGCTGCGCCTGCGTGGTACGCGGCACGAAGCGTCGTCGTCGAGCGCGAACGGGCGAAGCCCGAGCGTCTCGGCGAGCCGGAAGCCGAGGTCGCGCGCCTCGTCGGACTCGGACGTGACGGCAGCCCAGGCGCCGTCGAGCTGCTCGGGCCCACGCGCGCGGGAGAACGACTGCAGCGGGTGCATCCCGAACCGCCGCTCGTGCGGGTGCGAGCGCGTCGAGCGGCGTCGCGCCGCTCACGTGCGCGATCCAGGGGCCGACGTCGAGGGCGGCGGCGACCTCGGCGATCGCGCGGTCGGGCACGCAGAGGAGGACGAGCTCGGGCTCGGGCGGGTCGAGGCGGAACGCCGCGCTCGGCGAGTCGCGCGCTCACCGCAGAGCCGACGCGCCCGCGCGCGCCGATGACGTGTACGCCTTCGATCATGGTTTCTCATGCTCCAGTTCCCACTCGGGGATACCGGGCACGTCCGAGTGTAGCCCCTGGCCTCAGGTGATGGATTCCAGCCTGCTTCGGAGGGCAGCCTCCACCGCCGGCCAGTCGTCGTCGGTCACCGAGTACCAGGCGCTGTCCCGGTTCTCGCCGCCGCGGACGAGCATGTGCTTGCGGTGGACGCCCTCGAACGTCGCCCCGAGCGCCTCGAGCGCCCCGCGCGACCGCTCGTTCAGCGCGTCGGTCTTGAACTCGACCGTGCGGCAGCCCCATGACTCGAACGCGTGCCGCATCTGCAGCAGCTTCGCCTCGACGTTCGCGCCGGTGCCCCACGCGGACGGGTGCAGCCACGTCCAGCCGATCTCGACCGAGCCGTGCTCCGGCCGGAGCGTGAGGAAGCGCGTCGAGCCGACGACCTCTCCGTCTCGGACGGTCACGAGCGGGATCTCCGTCCCGGCGGCCTCCTGCGCGAGCGCCTGCTCCACGAACGAGTGCCAGTCGTCACGGCTCTCCGGCTGCACGACGCTCAGCCAGCGCCAGGTCCGCGGGTCGCGCGAGGCCTCCCAGAGCTCGTCCTCCCGCTCCGGCGAGAGCGGCTCGAGCCGGACGATCCGGCCTTCGAGCACCGGGACGGTCCATCGCTCCACCGGCTCCGACAGTACACTCGGCAGCGTGCCGATCTACGAGTACGCGTGCATGGAGTGCGAGTCGCACTTCGAGGAGCTCGTCCGCAGCGAGTCGCAGGCCGTGACCTGTCCCGAGTGCGGCGCGGCGAAGGTCCTCAAGCAGTTCTCGTCGTTCGCCGTCCACGGCGCCCAGGCGAAGCCGAGCTTCGCCGGCCCGACGGGCGCCGGCGGCGGGTGCTGCGGCGGCTCCTGCGGCTGCGGCTGAGCTGGGAGAGCCTCCCGCGGCCTATCCGGCTCGGGCCGTAGACTGGCCTCCGATGGATGCGGTCGAGCGTGCAGCCGCCCTCCGGGACTACGCCGACGCGACCGCCACGTGCACCCGCTGCGCGCTCGCCGAGGGCCGGACGCAGGTCGTGTTCGGCTCCGGAAGCCCGGACGCGGATCTCATGTTCGTGGGCGAGGCGCCCGGCTTCCACGAGGACCAGCAGGGCGTCCCGTTCGTCGGGCAGGCCGGCAAGCTGCTCGAGCGCCTGCTCGAGGGCATCGGCCTGTCCCGCGCGGACGTGTACATCGCGAACGTCCTGAAGTGCCGGCCTCCCGGGAACCGCGACCCGCTGCCGGAGGAGATCGCGTCGTGCGAGCCGCACCTCTTCCGGCAGATCGAGCTGATCGAGCCGAAGCTCGTCGCGACGCTCGGGCAACTTCGCGACGAAGCTGCTGTCCGGCAAGCCGGCGGGGATCACGAACGTGCACGGGTACGAGCAGGAGGTCACGCTCGGCACCCGCACCGTGCTCCTGTACCCGATCTACCACCCCGCGGCCGCGCTCTACACGCCGTCGATGCTGAAGGTGCTCGAGGAGGACTTCGCCCGCATCCCGGGGCTGCTCGACCGCGTGATCGAGCCTGTCGCGGCGCCTCCCGAGCCGCCCGAGCCGGCTCACGTCGAGCCCGAGTCGGTCCAGCTCGGCCTCTTCTGACGTGCGCGTGACGGTGGCGTCGGCCTCGGCGGAGGAGACCGAGGCCGTCGCCGGACGGCTCGCCGCTCGGGCTCCGGCCGGGCGACGTCGTCACGGTGTCGGGCGAGCTCGGGACGGGGAAGACGACCTTCGTCCGCGGCGCGTGCCGCGCGCTCGGCGTCTCCGGCCCGGTCACGAGCCCGACGTTCACGATCGGCCATCGCTACACGGGCGCGGTCGACGTCTCGCACCTCGACCTCTATCGCTTCACGGGCGTCTCGGCCGCCGAGTGGGGCGATCTCGAGCCGTACTTCGACGACGCGATCGTCTTCGTCGAGTGGCCCGAGGCGGGGGTCGGCGTGCTCCCGGCGCCACGTGCCGCGGTCCGGCTGGACGCATGCCGGCGGAGATCGCCGCCGGATCGAGCTCGCGGCCGACGAGAGCGCGCTGCTAGAAGGCATCGACTGATGCTGGTCCTGGCCTTCGACACGGCGACCGACGTGGCCACGAGCGCGCTCCTCGACGACGGGGAGGTGCTCGGCGAGCGCGAGTCCGTCGCGGGCCGGTTGCTCGAGGACGTGCGACGAGCTCCTCACTACGGCCGGGCGCAGCGCTGGCGAGCTCGACGCGCTCGTCGTCGGGACGGGCCCGGGGAGCTTCACGAGCACGAGGATCGGGCTCGCGGTCGCACGCGGGCTCGCGCTCGCGCTCGACCTGCCCGTCGCGGGGGTCTCCACGCTCGACGCGCTCGGGACGTCCCGCGAGGGCGCGTACCCGGTCGTCGACGCGAGGCGGCGCGAGGTCTTCGTCCCGGGGCCGCTGGCCCTCGGGCCGGACGACGTCGAGCTCGACCCGGGTGTCCTCTGCATCGGCAGCGGCGCGGTGCGCTACCGGTCGACGTTCGAGGACAAGGGCGCGGTCGTTCCCGCCCGACGACGACCCGGTCCACCTGCCGCACGCCCGGCTCCACGCAGCGCTCGCCGGCGACCCGGAGGACGTCGAGCTGCTGCTTCCCGTCTACGTCCGCGCGCCGGACGCGAAGGCGCGGAGCACGACGTGACCGTGGAGCTCCGCCGCCTCGATCAGCGCGACCTCGACTGCCGTCGAGGAGATCGAGCGGGCGTCGTACCCGACGCCGTGGTCGCACGCGATGTTCGCGGCCGAGCTCCGGAAGCAGAGCTCGCTCGCGCTCGGCGCGTTCGGCGAGGACGGGTGAGCTCGTCGGCTATCGCGTTCGTCTCGCGCTACGTCGACGCCTGGCACGTCATGAACGTCGCCGTCATCCCCGAGCACCGCCGGCACGGGATCGCGACCGCGCTCCTCGAGCGCCTGTTCGAGGTCACCGCGTCGGACGCCGCGACGCGGCTACACGCTCGAGGTGCGGGTGTCGAACGCAGACGCCATCCGGCTCTACGAGCGCCTCGGCTTCGAGCCCCGCGGCATCCGGCGCGGGTACTACACCGACAACCGTGAGGACGCCGTGATCATGTGGCGAGAGCCAGCTTCCGCCGACGCGGAAGCGGCTGACGGGGAGCGCGCCGTCGGTGGGTGACTCCTCTGATCCTCGGGATCGAGACCTCGTGCGACGAGACTGCCGCGGCCGTCGTCACGGACGGAGGGCGACGTGCTCTCGTCCGTCGTCTCGTCGCAGGCGGACCTGCACGCGCGCTACGGCGGCGTCGTGCCCGAGATCGCGTCACGACGCCATCTCGAGCTCGTGTCCCCGGTCGTGCGCGAGTCGCTGGCCGGGGCGGGCGCGACGCTGGACGACGTCGAGAGCGTCGCCGTGACGCAGGGCCCGGGCCTCGTCGGCGCGCTGCTCGTCGGGATCTCGGTCGGCAAGGCGATCGCCTGGGCGCGCAGAAGCCGCTCGTCCCCGTCGACCACCTCGAGGGCCACGTCGCGTCGCTCTACCTCGGGCGACGATCCGCTCGAGCCTCCGTTCGTGTGCCTCCTCGCGAGCGGCGGCCACACGCTGCTGCTCGCCGTCCGCGAGCGCGGGAGCTCCGAGCGGCTCGGCACGACCCTGGACGACGCGGCCGGCGAGGCCTTCGACAAGGGCGCGCGGCTGCTCGGGCTCGGCTATCCGGGCGGCGCGGCGATCGACGCGCTCGCGCAGGACGGCGACCCCGGCGCGTTCGACGTTCCCGGTGGCGCGCGTCCCCGGTCTCGACTTCTCGTTCTCCGGGCTGAAGACGGCGCTCCTGTACACGGTGCGCGACCTCGGCGAGGACGAGGCTCGCGCGGCGGAGGGCCGACCTCGCGGCCTCGTACCAGCACGCGATCGTGCGCGCGCTCGCGGAGCGGGCGCGGCAGGCGTCGGAGGAGACCGGCCTCGGGACGATCGCGGTCGTCGGCGGCGTCGCGGCGAACTCCTCGCTGCGCGCGGCGCTGCCCGACGCCGCGCTTCGCGCCGCTCGCGTACTGCACGGACAATGCCGCGATGATCGCGTCCGCCGCGCGGTTCACGCCTGCCGATCCCGTATCCCGGCTACCTCGCGCTCGACGCGTATGCCTCGCTCTCGTAGCCTCGGGCTGCGGCTGCTCGGCGCCGTCGCGCTGGCCGCGCTCCTCGCCGCGCGGGCGCGGGGGCGCAGGAGCCGTCGGTGTCGTCGCTCGACGAGGCGGGCTGGCAGGGCGTCCTCGGCGTCCGCGACTCCGGTCTCGACCGCGCAGCGGTACGTCGTCCTGCTCGACGAGCCGTCGCTCGCGGAGCGCGTCCGAGACGCGGGCGGGACTGCGACCGAGGCGCAGCATGCGCGCGCTGGACCGCCGCCGCGATCGCGCTCCAGGAGCAGTTCCTGGCGCGGCTGGCCGCCGCGGGTGCGCGCGTCTCGCCCGAGTACCGCTACGTCCGCGTGCTGAACGGGTTCTCGGCCCGCCTCGACCCGACCTCGCTCGCCCTTCTCGAAGAGCGACCCCGAGGTCGCGGGCGTGTACCCGGTCCGCATCGCCTATCCCGCGCAGACCGGCGGACGCGCAGGGCGTCGCTCCGTCGGCCGTCGAGGGGCTCGAGGTCCCGGGTCTCGACGGCTCCGGCGTCACGGTCGCGCTGCTCGACACCGGCGTCGACCCGTCGCACCCGTATCTCCGCGGCAGCGTGCTCCCGGGAGTCGACGTGATCGACCCGGGCAGCGGGGCAGTCTCGCAGCCGCACCCGACGATCCCCGGCCGTCCCGAGCGGCACGGAACCGAGCTCGCCGGGATCATCACCGGCGACGACGGGCCGGACGGCCTCCACGGAGTCGCGCCGGGAGCGATCGATCCTCCCGGTCCGCGTCGCCGGCTGGCAGCCGGACTCCGAGGGCGGCTACACCGTGTACTCCCGCACCGATCAGGTGCTCGCCGGCCTCGAGGCCGCAGTCGATCCGAACACGGACGGCGACACGCTGCGACGCCGCTCGCGTCGCGCTGATCGGCGTCGTCGAGCCGTACGCGTCCTTCCCCGAGCGGGCCGCTCGCGCAGGCGATCGAGGACGCGACGACGCTCGACACGCTCGTCGTCGTCCCGGCCGGGAACGACGGCCGGGCCGGGCCTGCGTATCGGCAGCATCGCCGGGCCCGGGCGGCGCGCCGGAGGCGCTCACGGTCGCGGCGACCGACGCGCGGATCGCGACGCCCACCGTGCGTGTCCAGGTCCGCGCGGGCCTCCGCGTGCTCTTCGAGGGCCCGCTGCCGCTCGGCGGCTCGCCGACGCGACACCGTCACCGCCGGCGTGGCTGCCGGTGACCCGCGCGACCGCCGCGCGCGGCGTCGCGGGGCTCTTCACCGAGGACGGGCTCAGCATCGTCGCGGGCGTGCCGCGCTGCTGCCGCGCGGCGTGCTCTCGGAGGAGACCGTCGAGGAAGCGATGACGGCGGGTCGCGTCGCGTGCTCGTCGACGGGCCGCTCCCGGCCGGCGCCTTCAGCCTCGACGTGCCCGGTCGGCATCCCGGTCGTGGGCCTGCCCGGCTCTCTCGTCCGCGAGATTCGCGCCATGCTCGCGGCGGGCGTTCCGGTCACGGTCGCGGTCGGCGCGGTCGACGTCGTCGAGAACGAGGAGTCGGGCTCGGTCGCCGTCTTCTCGTCGCGTGGTCTCGCGTTCGGCGGCCTCCTGAAGCCCGGAGCTCGTCGCGGCCGGAGTCGCCGTCCCGACGTCGGAGCCGAGCCGGAGCGACGAGGGTGAGGTGCGGTTCGGGACGGTCAGCGGAACGAGCGCCGCCGCGGCGGTCGTCGCCGGCGCCGCTGCGGTCCTCGCAGAGGGGCGACCGCGTGTCGCGAGCGGCCGGGCTCCGGGGCCTCCTCGTCGGCTCGGCGCAGCGAACGCGACCTCGATGCCGCCGCGTCCGGAGCGGGCCTCGTCGACCTCCGGACTCGGCGGTCCAGCAGGAGATCGCCGCGAGCCCGCCGCTGCTCTCGTTCGGCGCTGCGACGGCGGGCACGCTCTCGATCGAGCAAGGCGCTCCGGTCCGCAACCTCTCGACCCGACCGCTCACCGTCTCGAGCCTCGAGTCGGTCGCCCTCGCGCCGAAGGGCGTCTCGATCACGTTCGACCCGCCGCGCGTGCGCCTCCGCCCGGGCCGGAGCGCCGACGTCGTCGTCACGCGCGAACACGCGCGATCTCTCGGACGAGGCCGGCGCCGCGACGGGCGAGCTCGTCCTTCGCGTCGGCGGCGCGGAGGAGGCGCACGTCCCGTGGGCGGTGGCCGTCCCGGCGCGCGGAGCCGATCTGCTCTCTCGCGCGTCTCGATCCGGACGACCGGAGGTCGCGGACGGGTCTCGGATGTGACGCCCGCCATCCTCAGCCTCGTCGCCGGCTCGATCACCGCGACGCCGGATCCCCAGGTGCGCGCGCTCGCGATCGCTCGACGTGCAGCTCTCCGCGACGGCGACGAGCGCTCGGCGTGCTCGCACGACGTCGCGAGCTCCTTCCCGGCCGGTACACGTTCGGCCTCACGGGACGTGGCCCGGACGGCGAGCGCCTCCGTCGCGGGGCCTACGTCGATGCGGGTCGTGGCCCGCTCGGACGACGGCACCAGGCGCAGGTCGAGTCCGTCCGCTACGACGTTCGGTAGCGGCGCTGGTCGGTCGTATACTCGCGACCGTCCACTCGAGCCAGGAGGCATTCGGCCCATGTCGACAGCTGAGGCGACGACTCACCTTCGCGAGAACCCGTTCGAGCTGGCGAAGACGCAGCTCCGCAGGGTGGGCGAGATCTTCGCGATCGACCCGAACCTGATCCGCGTCCTCTCGCAGTGCAAGAAGGCGGTCGAGGTCTCGATCCCCGTGCGATGGACGACGGGTCGATCGAGGTGTACATCGGGTATCGCGTGACGCACAACATCGCGCGCGGCCCGTCGAAGGGCGGCATGCGCTACCACCCGGACGGTCACGCGGGACGAGGTCAAGTCGCTGGCGATGTGGATGACGTGGAAGTGCTCGCTGATGGGCCTGCCGTTCGGCGGCGCCAAGGGCGGCGTCATCTGCGACCCGAAGCGCCTCTCGCCGAAGGAGCTCGAGCGCATGACGCGGCGCTTCACGAGCGAGATCATCAACGACATCGGGCCCGAGCGGGACATCCCCGCTCCGGACGTCGGCACGGACGGCCGGGTCATGGCCTGGATCTTCGACACGTACTCGATGAACAAGGGCCACTCGGTGCTCGGCGTCGTCACGGGGAAGCCGCTCTCGATCGGCGGCTCGCTCGGGCGGGAGGAGGCGACCGCGCGCGGCTCGCTCTACTGCATCCAGGCCGCGGCGGGCAAGGAGGGCCGGCGCATCTCCGACTACACCGTCGCGATCCAGGGGTTCGGGAACGTCGGCGCGAACCTCGCGCGCCTCCTCCACCTCGAGGGCTCCAAGGTCGTCGCGGCGTCCGACTCGCAGGGCGGCGTCCACAACCCGAACGGCATCGACGTCCCGTGGCGCTCGCGTACAAGCAGGAGCACGGGACGCTCGCCGGGCTCCCGAACGCAGAGCCGGTGACGAACGAGGAGCTGCGTCGAGCTCCAGTGCGACATCCTCGCCCCGTGCGCGCTCGAGCAGGTGATCACCGAGGAGAACGCCGACCGCGTCAAGGCGGCCTCATCTGCGAGGGCGCGAACGGCCCCGTGACGCCCACAGCGGACGCGATCCTCGAGGATCGCGGCATGCTCGTCCTCCCGGACGTCCTCGCGAACGCAGGCGGCGTCGTCGTCTCGTACTTCGAGTGGGTGCAGGGCCTCCAGGAGTACTTCTGGCGCGAGGAGGAGGTCAACGCGAAGCTCCACGACATCGTCGCGCGCGCGTTCGAGGAGACCTGGCAGACGAGAGAGACGATGAAGACGAGCCTGCGCATG
Source organism: uncultured Actinomycetes bacterium (assembly GCA_963770595.1). GTDB lineage: Bacteria > Actinomycetota > Thermoleophilia > Gaiellales > Gaiellaceae > GMQP-bins7. Next base: position 219,937 of record CAVYQG010000002.1, read on the forward strand.
GCGTCGTACGGGCTCGCGGTGCAGCGCGTGCCGAGGCGACGACGACGAGGGGCCTGTACCCGTAGCCCGCGTCCGCGTCCTCCACGCGGCCGACTGCTCCCTCTGCGCCCGCGCGCTCGAGGTCGTCCGGGCGGCCCGGGCGGAGCTCGGGTTCGAGCTCGAGGAGGTCGACATCGGCGGCGATCTCGCGCTCGAGGCGCGCTATCGCGAGCATCTCCCCGTCGTGGAGATCGACGGCGAGCGGGCGTTCGCGTACTTCGTCGACCCGGACGCGCTGCGCTCGCGGCTCCTCGGCTGACACCGGTTCTCCCGCGGCCCTCGAGGGCCCGCTGGCACAATCGTGACGATTTGTCACAAACGGTGAAGAGAGGGGGAGCGTGGCAGAGCGTCTGACGGTCGGTGTCGCGGCGCGGCTGAGCAGGTACCTGCAGGTCCTGACGCCAGGCCCGCAAGATGGGCAAGGAGCGGATCTCGTCGCAGGAGATCGCCGAGTACACGAACATCAACGCGACGCAGATCCGGCGCGACCTCTCGGCGTTCGGCAAGTTCGGCAAGCGCGGCGTCGGCTACCGCACCGACGCGCTGCTCGACGAGATCCGGAAGATCCTGCGCACGCAGGGTCAGCACAACATCGCGCTCGCAGGCGCGGGCCGGCTCGGGAGCGCGATCGCGAGCTCGCCGATCTTCGCGGAGCACGGGATCACCGTCGCGGCGATCTTCGAGGTCGACCCCGAGAAGGTGGGCGAGCGCGTCGGCGATCTCGAGGTCAGCTCGATCGACCGCATCGACGGAGATCTGCCGCGAACGGAACATCATCGTCGGAGTCATCGCGGTGCCCGCGGAGAGCGCCCAGGACGCGGCCGACCGGCTCATCGAAGCCGGCGTGAAGATCATCTTCAACTACTCCGAGGCGCTGCTCGACGTCCCGGCCGACGTGAACGTGCACACGTCGAACCCCGCCGTCGACCTCCTCTACGCCCTCTACTTCCACCTGACGTAGGGAACGGCGGGTGACGGTCACCCGCCGCTCGAGTCGACGAAGATGACGTCGTGAGGATCCTCCTCTGGCACGGGTACCTGCTCGGCGGGACCGGGTCGAACGTCTACACGCGGCAGCTCGCGCGCGAGTGGTCCCGCGCCGGTCACGACGTCATCGTCGTCTGCGCAGGAGCCCCGGCCCGGAGCAGTACGACCTCGGCGGCGCGGCGACGATCCGCCCCGACGTCGGCGGGCTGCTACCGGTGTTCGTCCTCGACCGCTACGAGGGCTACGAGGTCAAGCTGCTCCAGGACTGCACGCGCGCCGAGCTCGACGCCTGGGTCGAGGCGAACGCGGCGGTGCTCCGCGAGCTCGATCCCGCCGACCTCGTCCTCTGCAACCACGTCCTCCTCGGCGGCGCGGTCGGCGCGGCGAGCGGGTGCGCGGTACGCGGTCAAGGCGCACGGCTCGGAGCTCGAGTACTCGCTGCGGGGGCGACCGGAGCTCGAGGCGTGGGGGAGGGCCGTGCTCGCCGGCGCGCGCGCCATGTTCGTCGGCTCGGGTCACATCCGCGACGTGCTCGAGGAGGTCTGCGGGCACGTGGAGCGCGTGCACGAGGTGCCGCCGGGCGTCGACGTCGACGCGTGGCGGCCGCGGCCGCGCGAGGCCGCGCTCGCAGTCCCTGCTCGACGAGGCTCGCCGGATCCGCCGAATCCCGGCAACGCGAACGAGCGGCTCCCCGACGAGGGCAATGCCGAGCGCCTCGCGGCGTTCCTCGCCGGCGACGCGCCGACGGTCGTCTACTTCGGCAAGCTGCTCGAGAACAAGGGCGTCCACGTCCTGCTCGAGGCGCTCGCGGGCGTCGACGCGCGAGCGGTCGTGGTCGGGTTCGGGGACTACCGCGAGGAGCTCGAGGCGATGGCCGAGCCGACCCGGACGCTCTTCACGGGCCCGCTCGAGCACCGCCACCTCGTGCACCTGCTGGCGCTCGCGGACGCGTGCGTCGTGCCGTCGATCTTCCCGGAGGCGTTCGGGATGGTCGCCGCCGAGGCCGCCGCGGCCGGGTGCCCGCCGCTCGTCGCGCGCCACTCGGGCCTCGCCGAGGTCGCCGAGGGGCTCGAGGCCGAGTACCCGCCCGAGCTCCGACACCTGCGCCGCGTTCGCCAACGGCGACGTCGACGAGCTGCGCGCGAAGCTCGTGGAGCTCCTGTCGCTCACGCCGGCCGCGCGCGCCGAGCTGTCCTCCGCTGCGCGTCGCGCCGCGGTCGAGCGCTGGAGCTGGACGAGCGTCGCCGAGCGGCTGCTCGCGCTCGGCTCGTAGCCACGGTCGGCGGTCGAAGCGGGCGACACGAATGCTCGTCCCTACAATGGTGCCCCCATGGGCGACGAGCAGCGGCTTCCCGCGGACGAGCTGATCACGCGGGCACGCGAGCAGTTCGAGGCCGCGACGGACTTCACGGTCGCCGTCGAGGAGGAGTTCGCGATCCTGGACCGGGAGACGCTCGACCTCGCGAACCGCTTCGAGGACGTCCAGGCGGCCGCACGCGGGACCGCCTTCGAGGAGCACCTCGTCGGCGAGCTGATCGCCTCCGAGGTGGAGGTTCGAACCGGGAAGCAGGACTCGTTCGCCGACGTCCCGGCCGCGATGGCGGAGCGTCGCTCCCAGCTGCAGGGGCTCGTCGAGCCGATGGGCCTCCTCCTCGGCGCGACGGGCACGCACCCCTGGGCCGACTGGAAGAAGCAGCGGATCATCGACACGCCGCACTACCGGCGAAACGACGAGCTCCTCCGCTACGTCGTGTGGCGGAACAACACGTTCGGGCTCCACGTGCACGTGGCGGTCAACGGCCCGGACCGCGCGATCGCGGTCCTGAACGGGATGCGGAACCTGCTGCCGGAGATCCTCGCGCTGTCCGCCAGCTCGCCGTTCGTGGAGGACGTGAGCACGGGTCTCCACTCGGCTCGCACGCAGATCTTCACGCGCTTCTTCCCGCGCTGCGGCGTGCCGGACGCGTTCGCGTCCTGGGCGGAGTACGAGAGCTTCGTGCGCTTCCTCTACGACACGGGCTCGGTGACCGAGCACACGCAGATCTGGTGGAGCGTCCGGCCGCACCTCGCCTTCCCGACGATCGAGGTGCGCATCGCGACGGACAGCCGGAGCTGGCCGAGGCGCAGTCGCTCGCGGCATTCACGGCCTCGCTCGTGGCACGCGTCGCGCGGGCCTACGACGAGGGCGACCCGCTCGAGCCGCTGCCGCACCGCCTGATCGAGGAGAACTTCTGGCGCGCGATCCGCTGGGGCCTCTCGGGCGAGCTCATCGACTTCGAGCGGAGCGAGCCGATCCCGGCGCGGCAGCGGATCGAGGAGCTGATCGAGTGGGCGTTGCCCGTCGCGGAGGAGATCGGCGCCGCGCCGTACCTCGCCGTCCCCGAGCGCAACGCCGCCGAGCGCCAGATCGAGCGGCACGAGGAAGGCGCGTCGCTCGCCGAGATCTACGGCGAGCAGGTGCGCGCCACGGAACGTATCGGTGGCTGAGGGCGCGGCACCGACCGACGACGAGCTGCGCGAGGCGCTCCTCCGCGTCTCCGTTTCGGACGTCCTCGTGCAGGCGCTCGGCGCGAGCACGTCGATCGCGTTCATGCGGGTCGCGCCCGAGGCGCGCGACGTCGAGCAGGTGCGACTCGCGATCGAGGCGCTGCGGGCACTCGAGCCGGTGCTGCGGGACGGCGGCGTCGACGAGCAGGTCGTGCTCGACCTCGAGCAGGCCCGCGCCAACCTCCAGCTCGCGTACGCGAAGGCCGTCGGCGAGGGTCAGGCAGGCCCGGCCGACGGCGGTTGATCGCCGGACGAATACGGCCCTTGTGATACATAATCCGCCGCGCCGAGGTGACTCGGCGCTCTCCTTGTGATGGGTTGAGACCGGAGGATCGATGGACTTCTTCGTTGACTACGCCGTCGAGTTCGCGCTCGCGTGCGCGGCGGTTGCGGTTCTGTACGGGCTGTACCTGACCTGGTGGCTGTTGAAGCAGCCCGCCGGGAACGAGCGCATGCAGGAGATCGCGAAGGCGATCCAGGAAGGCGCCGCGGCGTACCTGCGCAAGCAGTACACGACCGTCGCAGTCGTGGCGATCGTGCCGTTCTTCCTGCTCGGGCTCTACAACGAGCTCGGCTGGGGGACGGCGTTCGGCTTCCTCATCGGCGCCCTCTTCTCGGCGGCGGCCGGCTTCATCGGGATGAACGTCGCTGTGCGCTCGAACGTGCGAACCGCGGAGGCCGCCCGTGAGGGGCTGCAGCCCGCGTTCACGGTCGCGTTCCGCGCCGGATCGGTCACGGGCCTGCTCGTCGTCGGGCTCGGCCTGCTCGGCGTCGCCGGCTACTACTGGGTGCTCACCGACGCGATCGGGAACAGCCCGGACTCCGCGGTCGACGACCTCATCGGGCTCGCGTTCGGCGGCTCGCTCATCTCCGTCTTCGCCCGTCTCGGCGGCGGCATCTACACGAAGGCCGCCGACGTCGGCGCCGACCTCGTCGGCAAGATCGAGGCCGGGATCCCCGAGGACGACCCGCGGAACCCGGCGGTCATCGCCGACAACGTCGGCGACAACGTCGGCGACTGCGCAGGCATGGCGGCCGATCTCTTCGAGACGTACGCCGTCACGGCGGTCGCGGTGATGCTCCTCGGCATCGGCTTCGAGCAGAGCGACCTCTGGCTCTACCCGCTCGCCCTCGGCGGCATCTCGATCCTCGCCTCCATCATCGGGACGTTCTTCACGCGCGTCTTCACCGGCCCGAACGCGATCATCAACGCGCTCTACCGGAGCGTCCTCGTCGCCACGATCCTCTCGGCGCTCGGGTTCATCCCGGTGACGATGGCCTACGACGGCGGCGAGTTCAGCTTCTGGGAGCTGTACGGCTCCGCGCTCATCGGCCTCGCGGTCACGTTCCTGCTCGTCGCGATCACCGAGTACTACACGGGCACGCGCTGGAAGCCGGTGAAGGACATCGCGAAGGCCTCGCAGACGGGCCATGCGACGAACATCATCTCCGGCCTCGCAGTCGGGATGCAGGCGACCGCGCTCCCGGTCCTCGTCATCGCGGCCGGCGTCGTCGGCGCCTACTACGCCGCCGGCGAGGCGCTGTACGGGATCGGCGTCGCGGTGATGGCGCAGCTCTCGCTCACCGGCCTGATCGTCGCGCTCGACGCGTTCGGCCCGGTCACGGACAACGCCGGCGGCATCGCCGAGATGGCCGAGCTGCCGGAGTCCGTGCGCGGGATCACCGACCCGCTCGACGCGGTCGGCAACACGACGAAGGCGGTCACGAAGGGCTACGCGATCGGCTCCGCCGGCCTCGCCGCGCTCATCCTCTTCGACGAGTACGGACGCGGGCTCGCGGAGGAAGGGCTCACCATCTCGTTCTCGCTCGACGACCCCTGGGTCATCGCCGGCCTGTTCGTGGGCGGGATGATGCCGTTCCTCTTCGCGTCGCTCGCCATGCAGGCGGTCGGGCGCGTGGGCGGCCAGGTCGTCGAGGAGGTGCGCCGCCAGTTCCGGGAGGACCCGGGGATCATGGAGCGCACGTCGCGGCCGGACTACTCGCGCGCGATCTCGATCGTCACCGGCTCGGCGATCAAGGAGATGATGCTGCCGGCGCTCATCCCGGTCGCCATCCCGATCGTCGTCGGGATCGTCAAGCCGGAGATGCTCGGCGGTCTCCTGATCGGGACGATCGTGACCGGGCATCTTCCTCGCGATCGCGATGACGTCGGGCGGCGGCGCCTGGGACAACGCGAAGAAGTCGATCGAGGACGGCCTCTACGGCGGCAAGGGCTCCGACGCCCACGCCGCCGCGGTCACCGGCGACACCGTCGGCGACCCGTACAAGGACACCGCAGGCCCCGCGATCAACCCGATGATCAAGATCGCGAACATCGTCGCGATCCTCCTCATCCCGGTGATCGCCTCGATTCACGGCTAGACCGGACGCGTCCAGGGGAGGCGTTTCCTCCCCTGGACGGCGGTCCCCTTGTATCCGCGGACGGAGATAAGCGTAGGATCTCTCCGTTTTCGGACACGGCCGTTGACCGTGTGGGGGACCAACGGCCACGACACAAGGGGAGAGGCCTCTATGCGCAATCACAAGAGTGCCGCGCTTGCGCTTGCTCACGCTGTTCGGCGTGCTCGCGGCGGTATTCCTCGTACCGGTCGGCCTGACGGCCGACTCGGTGACGAAGATCGGGCAGGCGCCCGATGTGGGCACGGCCAGATGACCCACGACGGTCTCGGCGCCTGGTTCGTCGAGCTCAAGAGCCCGCCGACGGTCGACGGCGGGAACGCCGCGACGATCGCCGCGCAGCAGCAGAAGTTCCACGCGGATGCCACAGCGAAGGGCATCAAGTACACGAGCCGCTACTCGTTCCAGAAGCTGTGGAACGGCGTCTCGATCGACGTCGGCACGGGCCAGCTCGACCTCGTGCTCGGACTTCCCAACGTGACCGCTGTCTATCCGGTGGGCACCGTCTCGATCCCGAAGACCGAGACGACCGCGGATCCGGAGCTCGTGACGGCGCTCGCGATGACGGGTGCCGACATCGCTCAGACCGAGCTCGGTTACACGGGCGAGGGGATCAAGGTCGCGGTCATGGACACGGGTACCGACTACCACCATCCGGATCTCGGCGGCTGCTTCGGTGCGGGCTGCCGTGTCGCGACGGGTTGGGACTTCGTCGGTAACACGTACAACGCGGATCCCTCGAGCGCCGCTGTACCAGCCGGTGCCGAACCCCGATCCCGATCCCGACGACTGCAACGGCCACGGTACGCACGTGTCCGGCATCGTCGGCGCGAACGGCGGGGTGACGGGCGTCGCCCCGGAGGTGACGTTCGGCGCGTACCGCGTCTTCGGCTGCGCCGGCTCCACGACCGACGAGATCATGATCGCGGCCATGGAGCGCGCGCTCGCCGACGACATGGACATCCTGAACATGTCGATCGGTGATGCCTTCAACAACTGGCATCAGTCCCCGACCGGCCAGGCCTCGTCGAACCTCGTCAAGGCCGGCGTCACCGTCGTCGCGTCGATCGGCAACTCCGGCGCGAACGGCGTCTGGAGCGGCGGCGTGCCCGGCATGGGCTCGAAGGTGATCGGCGTGGCGTCGTTCGACAACACGCACGTCTCGCAGAACGCGTTCCGGATCTCGCCGGACGGCAAGCTGATCGCGTACGGCGGCGCAGCGGGCGCACCTCCGGCTCCGCAGACGGGCAGCCTGCCGATGGCCCGGACCGGCACGTCCGCCTCGACGGCGGACGCGTGTGCCGTGACGGGCCCGCTTCCGGACCTGACGGGCAAGGCGGTGCTCATTCGCCGCGGTACGTGCTCGTTCTACGAGAAGGCGAGTCGCGCGCAGGCAGCCGGCGCGGCCGCAGTCGTCCTCTACAACAACGTCGCCGGCGTCCTCAACCCGACGGTCGCCGGGCATCCCGCCGGTCACCATCCCGGTCGTCGCGATCCTCGCCGCCGACGGCGTCCTGATCGACAGCCGGCTCGCAAGCGGCCCGGTCACGCTGACCTGGACGACCGAGGCGCTCACCAACGTGAACCCGACGGGTGGGCTCATCTCGTCGTTCAGCTCGTACGGGCTCGAGGCCGAGCTCGACCTCAAGCCGGACATCGGTGCGCCGGGTGGCTCGATCCGCTCGACGTACCCGATCGAGGCCGGGTCGTACGCCACGGTCAGCGGTACCTCGATGGCCTCGCCGCACGTCGCGGGCGCGGCTGCTCTGCTCCTGCAGTCGCGGCCGAACCTCAACGCGAGCGGCGTCGCGAACATCCTGCAGAACCATGCCGACCCGGCGTTCTTCTCGTTGATCCCGGCCGGCCCGTTCCTCGAGTCGGTGCACCGGCAGGGCGCAGGGATGCTCGACATCGACGACGCGATCCTGGCTACGGCCGAGGTCAACCCTGGCAAGCTCGCCCTCGGTGAGGGTGACTCGGGCGCGATCAAGAAGACGCTCGAGATCTGGAACCGCGCCAGGACGCCCGTGACGTACGACCTCTCGTACGAGAGCGCCGTCTCTACGGGCCCGCCCACGAACGCTCCGGGCTTCTTCCTCACGGACGAGTCCGTCGCGTTCAGCTCGCCGAGCGTGACCGTCGGCGCGCAGGGCAAGGAGCGCTTCGACGTGACGGTGACGCCCGCGACCGGGCCGACCCAGGGCGTGTACGGCGGCTACATCATCCTGACGCCGCAGAACGGCGGCCAGGTGCTGCGCGTGCCGTACGCGGGCTTCGTCGGCGACTACCAGTCGGTCGTCGCGATGACCCCGACGTCGTTCAACTTCCCGTGGGTCAGCCGGCTGACGACGTGCACCATCGTCCGCGGGCTCGAGTGCACCGCGGGCGGCGATCTTCACGAACTCGCCCGGTGCGACGTTCACGATGACGAACGCGTTCAACGTCCCGCAGCTCCTGATCCACTTCGAGCACCAGGTGGCGAGGCTGCAGGTGCTCGTCAAGAACGCGGCGACGGGGCAGTCGCACCAGCTCGCGTTCGACATGCAGTACCTCGCGCGGAACTCCACCGCGACGGGCTTCTTCTCCTACCCGTTCTCGGGGCAGACGGCCTCGAAGGACGGGCAGACGATCGTTCACGGTGCCGAACGGCACGTACGTCTTCGAGATCTCGGCGCTCAAGGCGGGGGGCAACCACGCGCCTGAAGGCGCACTGGGAGACGAAGACCTCCGCGCCGTTCACGATCGCCCGCCCGTAGGCGGACGATCACCGCTCGACCCAAGAGCGAGGGGCCGGCGAAAGCCGGCCCCTCGCTCTTCCGCTCAGGAGTAGGCTTCGCCGCCGTGCCCGGGCGCCGTCGCAGGCGGCAGGTCGAGATGGAGCGCGTGCTCGGCACGCCGGCGCTCTTCGCAACCGCCTACGGCAACGTCGGCTCCTCGATCTACTACGCGCTCGGCCTCACCGCGTTCTACGCGCTCGGCCTGACGCCGCTCGTCTTCGTCGTCGCCGGCGTCGTCTTCGCCGCGACGGCGGCCACGTACGCGGAGGGCACGGCACGGTTCCCCGAGGCGGGCGGCTCGGCGAGCTTCGCGCGCCACGCCTTCGACGAGCTCGTGAGCTTCGTCGCCGGCTGGGCGCAGATGCTCGTGTACGTGGTGACGGTCGCGGTCTCCGCGTTCTTCGTCCCGCACTACCTCTCGATCTTCTGGGAGCCGCTGCGGACGAACCCGTGGGACGTCGTGGGCGGCATCGTCGTGATCGTCGTCCTGGTCGCGCTCAACGTCGTGGGCGTGCAGGAGGCCGCGAAGCTCTCGATCTCGCTCGCCGTCGTCGACTTCGCCACGCAGATCCTGCTCGTGGCCATCGGCTTCGCGCTCGTGCTCAACCCCGAGGTGCTCGTCGACAACGTCCACTGGGGCGTCGCGCCGACGTGGTCGAATCTCGCGATCTCGATCCCGGTGGCCATGCTCGCGTACACCGGCGTCGAGACGGTCTCGAACCTCGCCGAGGAGGCGCGCGACCCCGCGCGCACGGTGCCGAACGCGTACAAGCTCGTCGCGGGCGCGGTCTTCGCGATCTACTTCACGCTGCCGCTCGTCGCGCTGTCCGCCCTGCCGGTGACGGAGATCGACGGCGAGCTGACGACGCGGCTCGCGCTCCCGCCGGAGGAGGGCGGGTACGCGAACGACCCGATCCTCGGCGTCGTCCAGAACATCGGGCTCGAGGGGGCCGTGCTCGACGCCGCGGAGATCTACGTCGGCGTGCTCGCGGCGACGATCCTGTTCATCGCGACGAACGCCGGCGTGATCGGCGCCTCGCGGATCACCTACTCGATGGCGAGCTACCGGCAGCTCCCCGAGGCGCTGCGCCGTCTGCACCCGCGCTTCAAGACGCCGTGGCTCTCCCTCGTCCTCTTCGCCGGGATCGCGCCGATCCTCGTGCTCCTGCCGGGGGACGTCAACTTCGTCGGGACGCTCTACTCGCTGGGCGCGACGCTCTCGTTCACGATCGCGCACGCGTCGCTCGTGCGCCTGCGGATGCAGGACGAGGAGGACGCGGACCTCCCCTACCGCGCTCGCCCGAGCATCCGCGTCGGGAAGGTCGCATGGCCGCTCTTCGCGCTGCTCGGCGGGGTCGCCACGGGCGTCTCGTTCCTCGTCCTCGTCGCGCAGAACCCGCTCACGCGCTGGGCCGGGCTCGGCTGGATGCTGCTCGGGCTCGCCGGGTACGTCGTCTATCGACGCCGTGTGCTGAAGCTCCCGCTGCGCGCCGTCGAGAAGGCGCCGCCGGCGTTCGGCCCTGCCCTCGCGCTCGAGTACCGCCGGCTGCTCGTGCCGGTCGTCCCGGGTCAGCCCTCCGACGCCGCGATGGACCTCGCGTGCCAGCTCGCCGCCGAGCGCGGAGCGCGGATCGTCGCGCTCAACGTCGTCGAGGTGCCGCTCGACCGTGCCGCTCACCGCCGAGCTGCCCGATCTCGAGCTCGAGGCGAACCGCGAGCTCGACGAGGCGGTCGCGATCGGCGCGTCGTACGGCGTGCGCGTGGTGGGACGGCTCGAGCGCGCGCACGCTCCCGGCCCCGCGATCGTGGCCGAGGCCGACGCGCGCGACGCCGAGATCATCGTCCTCGGGTCTCCGCGGCGCGGCCTCACCGCGACCCAGAGCGCGGTCTTCGGGAAGACGGTCGACTACGTGCTCAAGCACGCGCGCTGCCGGGTGCTGGTGGCCGCGCCGGGAGCCGCATGAGCGCTTACTCCTGGATCGTGACCGCCTTCTCGGCCGTGTTCGTCGCGATCGGCGTCGCGCTGCTCGTGCGGACTGCGGCCGAGGGCGGCGGAGCGGTCGGCTTCCTGCTCGGCGGGCTCTTCATCGCGCTCGGGGTCGGGCGCTTCACGCTCGAACGGAGGCGGCGTGGCCCGTAAGCTCCGCGGCTTCGAGCGCGTGCTCGACGCGCCCTCGCTGTTCGCGGTCGCGTACGGCGAGATCGCGTCGTCGCTGTACCTCGCGCTCGGGATCGTCGCCGCCGCGGCGCTCGGGCTCACGCCGCTCGTGCTGCTCCTCACCGGGGCGCTCTTCTTCGTCGTCTCGCTCTCGTACGCGGAGGGGACGGCGGCGCTGCCGGAGACGGGCGGCGCGGCGACGTTCGTCCGGCGCGCCTTCTCCGACCTCGCCGGCTTCGTGACCGGCTGGGCGCTCTTCCTCGACTTCCTCATCGTCATGGCGCTCTCCGCGCTCTTCGTCCCGCACTACCTCGCCGCGGCGTTCTCGTCGCCGACGCTGCGCGAGGAGCCCTGGGACGCGGTCATCGGGTGCGCGATCGTTGCGGGGATCGCGGCCATCCGCGTCCTGCGCAGGACGCGGCTGCACACGGGCTCGCTCGCGGTCGCGATCGTCGACCTCGTCGTCCAGGGGCTCCTCGTCGTCCTCGGCATCGCCTTCCTCCTCTCGCCGGACGCGCTCACGGCGGGCCTCGGCTTCGCGAGCGGCCAGGACTGGAGCGATCTCGCGTACGCGCTCCCGCTCGCGATGCTGGCCTACACCGGCCTCGAGACGGTCGCGAACCTCGCGGAGGAGGCCCGCGAGCCGGGTCGGACGCTGCCGCGGTCGCTCTTCTCGGCGATCGGCCTCGTCGTGGTCGTGAGCGTCCTCATCGCTGCGATCGGGCTCTCGGCCTATCCGGTCACGGGCGGCGAGAGCGCGCTCGGGGAGGAGTGGCTGGAGGCGCCGCTCGTCGGCATCGCGGCCGCGTTCGAGGGGACGCTGCCGGGGATGCTCGTGGACGCGTTGCGCGTTCTCGTCGGCATCTCGGGCGCGCTCGTGCTCGTCGCCGCGGCGACGACGTCGTTCTCCGGGATCACGCGCCTGAGCCACTCGCTGTCCGAGCACGGCTCACTGCCGCAAGATCCTCGGACGGCTCGAGCGCCGCACGCTCGTCTCGTCCGAGGCGATCGTCGTCGCCGCCGTCCTCGCGATCGGGCTCATCCTCGTCACCGAGGTCGGCGCGGACGGCGACCCGGGTTTCCTGGCCGCGATGTACTCGTTCGGCATCCTGCTCGCGTTCACGGCCGCGCAGCTGGCGGTGATCCGCCTGCGGGTGCGGGAGCCGAGCCTGCCCCGGCCGTTCCGCGCGCGCCCGAACGTCTCGATCGGCGGCGTCTCACTCCCGGTGCCGGCGCTCGTCGGCGCGCCGCTGACGTTCGTCGTCTGGGTCGTCGCGCTCGTCACCCATCCGGGCGCCCGCTACGCCGGGCCGCTCTGGCTGCTGCTCGGGCTCGTCGTCTTCGTGGCCGTTCGCCGCTCGCGGCGGCAGGGGCTGCTCGACCACGTCTCGGCTGTCCACGAGCTGCCGCCCGGCGTGGACTTCGGCCGCATCCTCGTGCCCATGAAGCTCGGCGACATCGGCGAGGAGATGGTCGCGACGGCGATCGCGCTCGCGAAGGAGCGCGGAGCCGAGATCGAGGCGATCACCGTCGTCCGCGTGCCGCGTCGCTTCGAGCTCGAGGGCGACCTGCCGCCGGACGTCGCCGCGCGGGTCGACGCGTCGCTCGAGGAGGCCAGGCTGCTCGGGGAGGACCACGGCGTCGAGGTGAGGACCGACGTGGTGCGCGCGCGCTCGATCGGGCACGCGATCGTCGACGAGGCGTCCGCGCGGGGCGCCGATCTGGTCGTTCTCGGCTCGTCGCCGCGCTGGCGGCGCCAGTCGCGGTTCTTCTCGCCGACCGTCGACTTCGTGCTGAGGAGGGCCCCGTGCGAGGTGCTCGTGGTCGCGTTCCCCGACGGGGTCTTCGAGGAGTAGTCTGACGCGCGCCGTGAAAGCCGTCGTCATCGGATGCGGGCGCGTGGGCTCCTCGGTCGCGAAGGGCCTCGCGGCAGAGGGCTGGGACGTCTACGTCGTCGACGAGCGCGAGGAGGCCCTGGGCCGGCTCGGTCCCGGCTGGAAGGGCGGGTTCGTGCTCGGGCACGGGATGGACACGTCGGTTCTCGAGCGCGCCGGCGTGCAGGAGGCCGACGCGGCAGTCGTCGCGACCGACGGCGACAACACGAACCTCGTCATCGGGCAGGTGTTGCAGAAGCGCTACGGGATCGACGGCGTCGTCGTCCGCGTCCTCGACCCGGCGCGCGCGAGCTTCTACGCGGAGCGCGGCCTGAGCACCGTGTGCCCGACCCAGACCGCGATCTCCGTCCTCCTCGACACCGTGCGGACGGCGGCGCGCGCGAAGAGCGCGGCGACGGCCTGATGTACATCGTCGTCGCGGGCGGTGGCAAGGTCGGCGCGAACGTCGCGCGCTCGCTGCTCGAGATGGGCCACGAGGTCACGCTGATCGAGCAGCGCGCCGACCGTTTCGCGCGTCTCGAGGAGGAGTTCGGGCCCGTCGTGCTGCGCGGTGACGCGACCGAGATCAGCATGCTCGAGCGCGCCGGCATCGCGCGGCCCCCGGACCTGCTGCTCGCCGTCACGGGCGACGACGAGGACAACCTCGTCATCTCGCAGATCGGCAAGGAGGGCTACGGCGTGCCGAAGGCGATCGCGCGCGTCAACGACCCCCGGAACCAGGCGCACTTCGACCTGCTCGGCATCACGCAGACGGTCTGCGCCACGACGAACATCCTCGGGCTCGTCGAGCACGAGATGCCGGAGCACGGCCTCGTCCGCCTCCTCGGGCTCCAGAAGGAGGGGCTCGAGATCGTCGAGGTGCAGATCGAGCGCGACTCGCCGGTCGCGGGCACGCGGGTCGCGGGGCTCTCGCTGCCCAAGGGGTCGCGGCTCATCTCCGTCTTCAGGCACGGGCGCACCGAGCTCGTCGAGCCGGGCACGGTCGTGCGCCCGGGCGACCAGGTGCTCGCCGTCGTCGCCGACGACTCCGCGCCCGAGCTCCGCAAGGCCCTCCTCGGCTCGTAGCGTCAGAGGCGCCAGTAGTGGCGCGTCACGAGCACGGCGACGGGGATGATCTCGAGCCGGCCCAGCCACATGAGCACGATCATCGTGATCTTGGAGACGTCGCCGAGCGGCGCGAACGAGCCCATCGGGCCCGTCGATCCCGAACCCAGGGCCGACGTTCCCGAGCGCGCGTCGCCGAGACGGCGAGCGCGTCGAGCGTCCCGAGGCGGCACGTCGCCGATCGCGGAGTCGATCGCGATGATCGCCGCGCCCGACGGCCCACGCCCCGACGTAGAGGAGGATGAAGGCGGCGATCGCGCGCAGCGTGCGCTCGTCGACCGGCGCGCCGTTCAGCCGGATCGGCATGACGACCTCGGGGCTCACCGTCTGGTCGAGCTCGCGGCGAAGCACCTTGCCGAGGAGCAGGTGCCGGACGACCTTGATCGAGCCGGCCGGTCGAGCCGGCCGAGCCGCCGACGAACATCAGCGCGAAGAGGGTGAGGATGCAGATGACCGGCCAGAGCGCGAAGTCGGTCGCTCGCGTAGCCGGTCGTGGTGATGATCGAGATCGCCTGGAAGACGCCGGTCCGGACCGCCTCTTCGCCCTCGAAGATGCCCGTAGCCCCAGAGCTGGCCGTCGAGCGCGATCGACGCGACGAGGACGAAGCGCGAGATAGAGCCGGAGCTCCTCGTCCCGCACGAGACGCCCGCGGGCGGCGGCGCACGAACGCCGCGGTAAGAGGAGGACGAAGTTCGCGCCCGCGACGAGCATGAAGAACGCGATGACCCATTGCGATGCGGGCGGCGAACCCCTCGATCGAGTTCGGCCTTGGTCGAGAACCCCCCGGTCGGCATCGTCGAGAACGCGTGCGCGAGCGCCTCGTACGGCGTCATCTCGTCGTCGACGCCCGAGCCAGCCGAGCGAGGCGAGTACCAGGGTCAGCGAGTAGCGGTCAGCCCGATGTAGAGCGACCCAGAGCATCCGCGCGGTGTCGCGGATCCGCTCGGAGAGCTGGGCGATCTCGGGGCCCGGGCAGCTCGGACTCCATGCAGCTGACGGCCGCCGACGCGCAGCCGCGGCAGCACGGCGATCGCGAGGACGATGATCCCCATGCCGCCGAGCCACTGCGTGAACTGACGCCACATCGCCGAGCGAGCGGGAGATCTCGGAGTAGTCGGTGACGACGCTTGCACCGGTCGTCGTGAAGCCGGACATCCCCTCGAAGTACGCGTCGAGCGGGCTGGCTCAGCTGGTCGCCGCCGATGAACAGGTACGGGAGCGCAGGCGAAGGCCGCGGCGATCAGCCACGTCACGGCGACGACGAGGAAGCCCTCGCGGATGCCGACGCGGCGCGCCGGCCCGGCCGTCACCGTTCGAGCAGCGACGCCGGCGCCGCTCGTGATCGCGCCGGTCGCCAGGAACGGCCAGACCGGCTCGCCGTACCAGAGCGCGACCGCGATCGGGAAGAGCGCGGCGAGCCCGAGGTACTTCGCGAGCGTGCCGACGAGGTTGAGCGACGGCCGGGACGTCGACCGCGAGCCGTCGACGCGGCCCGATCCGCGCGCGGCCGGGCGGCTCACTCAGAGCGCCTCGACGACCCAGGGCGCGTTCTGCGCCTCGGTGAAGACGATCACGCGGTCGCCCGCCTCGAGCACGTCGTCGCCGTGCGGGAAGATCGCGTCCCCGTTCCGCACGATCGCGCCGATGAGCGCTCCGTGCACCGGCATGTCCCGGAACTTCGTCCCGATGTACCGGCTCGAGTCGCGCGTCGTCACGTCGAGCACCTCGTAGCGGTTGCCCTCGAGCATCGCGACCTGCTGCGTCCGCGGGTCGTGGGCGAAGCGGACGATCTCCTCGGCCGTCACCGCGCGGGGATTGACCGAGACGTCGATCCCCGCCTGGTCGAAGGCCGCGACCGAGACCGCCTCGTGCGCGATCGCGATCGTGAACGGGATCCCGTGCACCTTCGCGAGCGACGCCGCGTACTGGTTCTTCGGGTCGTCCCGCATGGCGAAGATCGCCGGCCTGCGCCTGCCCGATGCGCTCGCGCTCGAGGAAGTCGGGCTCGAGCCCGGTCGCGTTGAAGACGCGCGCCTTCGGGAACGCCTCGGCGGCGCGCCGCGCCCGCTCGGCGCGAGGCCTCGACGATGCGCACGCCGATGCCCTGGTCGATGAGCACACGCGCGATCGCGGAGCCGACCCGGCCCGCGCCGAAGATGACGACGTCGCGCACGGTCCCGCCCTCCGGGCCAGAGCAGCGCGCTCCACGCCTTCGCGGCCGTGGGCGAGCCGATGACGACGATCCGATCGCCGGCTCGATCGACGTCGTCGCCGCCGGGAAGGATCGTCTCGCCGCCGCGGATGATCGCCGCGACCTTCGAGTCGGCCGGGATCTGGGCGTCGCGGAGCGGCGACGCCGACGCGCCTCGGCGAGGCGTCCTCGTCGACGTCGAACTCGACGATCTGTACCTGGCCCTCGGCGAAGACGTCCGTCTGGCGCGCCGCGGGCACGCCGATCGTCCGCGAGATCGTGTGCGCCGTCTCGAGCTCGGAGGAGACGACGAAGTCGACGTCGAGCTGGCCGGCGCGCCAGAGCTCGACGTACTCGACGTTCGAGGTGCGGATGACCGCGGTCGCCTCGTGCGCCTCGCGCCGCGCGAACATCCCGGCGACGAGGTTGACCTCGTCGCGCGACGTGCAGGCGATGACGAGGTCCGCGTCGGCGACCCCGGCCTCGGCGAGGTCCTTCCGGCTCGTCCCGTCACCCTCGAACGTCGCGACGTCGAAGCGCTCGGCCACGGCCCGAAGCCGTGCCACCTCCGTGTCGAGCACGGTCAGCTCGTGGTCGGTGTGAAGAGCCTCGACCACCGTCGTCCCGACCTGTCCGGCCCCGATCACGAAGATCCGCACGCGGGCAGCGTACTCCGGTCGCGGGTCCCCACATCTCGTAGCTACCGTGGAGCGGATGCGTGCACTGTCGGCGCTCGTGCTCGTCGTGCTCGCGGCCGCGGTGGCGCTCGGTCGCAGGAGCGGCGACGTCGGCCGAGAGCGTCTTCCAGCGGGCGGTCTTCGCGCGTGGCTTCGACAGCCCCGTGCTGCTCACCCACGCGCCGGGGGAGCCCGGGACGGTGCTACGTCGTCGAGCAGACCGGGCGCGTGATCCGGGTCCGCGGCGGCCGGCGGACGGTGTTCCTCGACGTGCGGCGACAGGTCGAGTTCGGCGGCGAGCAGGGGCTCCTCGGCCTCGCGTTCCACCCGCGCTACGCGCGCAACCGGCTCTTCTACGTCGCCTACACGTCGAGCGCCGGTCGCAACACGGTCGCGCGCTACCGCTCGAACGGGACGCGGGCCGTCCCCACGAGCCGCAGGATCCTGCTCGCCGTGAGCGACCCGTACGGGAACCACAACGGCGGCCACCTCGCGTTCGGGCCGGACGGGCGTCTGTACACGTCGATCGGCGACGGAGGCTCGGGCGGCGACCCCGAGGACCGCGCCCAGGATCCCGGATCGCTGTTCGGGAAGCTCCTCGCGCTCGACGTCTCGAGGCCCGCCGCGCGCTGGCAGATCGACGCCTACGGCCTCCGCAACCCGTGGCGGTTCTCGTTCGACCGCGCGACCGGCGACCTCTACCTCGGCGACGTCGGCCAGGGCGCGATCGAGGAGATCGACTTCACGCCGCGCGCGAGCTCCGGCCTCGAGAACTACGGCTGGGACGTCTACGAGGGCTCACGCCGGTTCGAGGACGGCAGCCCCGGGCCGGGGAAGCTCGTGTTCCCGGTCTTCGAGTACAGCCACGCGCAGGGCTGCAGTGTCACCGGCGGCTTCGTGTACCGCGGGCGCGCCCGTCCTGCGGAGCGCGGTCGCTACGTCTTCGGCGACTACTGCAGCGGCATCGTCTGGAGCCTGCGCGTCGTCTCGGGCGAGGCGCGGGACGTCCGCACCGAGCCGTTCGAGATCGAGGGCCTGACCTCGTTCGGCGAGAACGCCGCGGGCGAGCTCTTCGCGATCGCCCACGACGGCACGATCTACCGGCTGAGCTGACCCGCTGGCCGAGGGCGAGGCAAGCCTCGCCCTACGGAGGTCTCTGCGGAGCTTCGCAGCGGCGAGGTTACGATCTCGCCCGTCGCCTGCCGCGGACTAGCCGGTGCGGCGGCGGACGCGCGGGGGCGCCTGCCCGAGCGCCGCGTAGGCGAGCGCGTTCAGCGACTCGTTGAGCTGGCGGATCTCGCCCGCGACGAGCGCGAGGCCGTCGTTCTGCTCGGCCGTGCGGTTGAGGCGCTCGAGCTCGTGCGTGATCCGGTCGAGGCGCTCGAGCAGCGCGTCGAGCTGGCGGTCACCGACGTCCTTCGGCTCCACGTCGCGGATTCTACGCGGCGAGCGATTCGAGCTCGGCGCGGGTCCGGATGACGACCGCGTCCTCGCCGAGCCGCTCGAGGAGGCGCTCGAGCGCGCCCGCGCCCGCCTCGAGCGTGGACACGCGCCGCATCGCGCCGAGCTGCGCCAGCGCGACCCTGGCGAGCGGCTCGGGCGCGTCCGTGAAGACGCCGAGGTCGTGCCCGCGGGCCGCGAGCGCGCGCAGCGAGGCGCTCACGTGCGCGTCCCGCCGGAGGTAGACCGGCGCGCGATCCTCGCTGAAGCGCTCGAGCAGCGTCCGCCAGTTCCCGGCACCGGCACGGTCGAGCTCGGCCGCCGCCTCGCCGCGGTCCTCGGGGAGCTCGCCGACCTCGAGCACGCCGCCTGCCGCCGCGAGCCAGTCCCGCCAGAGCGGCCTCGTGTCGCCGAGCGCGCCGTCGAGGTCGATCGCGACCGGGCGGGTCACGCGAACGCCCTCCTGCGCGCAGCGAGCTGCCAGACAACGACCCCCGCCACGACGCCGACCGTGTCGATGACGACGTCGAGCAGCGCTCCCTGGCGCCCGGGCACGAACGTCTGGTGCACCTCGTCGCCGACGGCGTAGAGCACCCCCAGCGCGAACGCGAGCCAGGCGTTGCCGACCGCGCGCGCGAGGAGCGCCCCGAGGATCGCGAACTCGACGGCGTGCGCGATCTTGCGCAGCACGAGGTCCCAGCCGCCGAGCCCCGTGCCGAGGTCGGGCACCGACGAGAAGGCGAAGATGAGCGCCGCCCACGCGAGCACCGGCACCCACAGGCGGACGAACGGCCCGGACACCGTCCGATGATAGGCTCGGCCTCCACCAAGGAGCGCGGTGAGGGAACCCGGTGCGAGTCCGGGACGGTCCCGCCGCTGTGAGGGGAGACGCTCCCCCGCCACGAAGCCACTGGCCGCAGGCCGGGAAGGCGGCGAGGGAGGGAGCCCCGAGTCAGAAGACCTGTCGCGCTCCTCCATAGCCGAACCCCTCGCGGAAGGAGGATTCAGGTGCTCAGCAGGTCTCTTCTCGTCGCCCTCGTGGCGGCAGCGGTGCTCGCCCTCGGAGCGGCGGCGCCGGTCGTCGGCTCCACCGCTCAGTACCCGGTCACGATCACGACGCCGAGCGGCAAGGTCACGGTCCGGTCGAAGCCGCGCCGCATCGTCTCCCTGTCCCCGACGGCGACCGAGACGCTCTTCGCGATCGGCGCCGGACCGCAGGTCGTCGCCGTCGACGACCAGTCGGACTACCCGAAGCGCGCTCCGAAGACGTCACTCTCGGGCTTCACGCCCAACGTCGAGGCGATCGTCGAGTACCGCCCCGATCTCGTCGTCATCTCGTACGACACCAAGGGGCTCTCGGGCGCGTTGCGCGGGCTCGGGATCACCGTCGTCCACCACGACGGTGCGAAGACGCTCGCCGGCGCGTACCAGCAGATCAGGCAGCTCGGCCTCGTCACGGGCAACGCCGCGCGGGCGAACCGGCTCGTGCGCTCGATGAAGACGAAGATCAACGGGATCGTGAGATCGTCCCGCGGGAAGGCGCGCAACGTGTCGGTCTTCCACGAGCTCGATCCCCTCCTGTTCACCGTCACGTCGAGCACCTTCATCGGGCGGGTGTACGCGACGCTCGGGCTCACGAACATCGCGGACGCCGCGGACGGCGCCGGCACCGGGTACCCGCAGCTCTCGGCGGAGTACGTCGTCTCGGCCGACCCCGACGTGATCGTCCTCGCGGACAGCGTGTGCTGTGGCCAGCGGCCCTCGACCGTCGCCGCCCGGCCGGGGTGGGATCGGATCAGCGCCGTCCGCACGGGCTCGATCGTGCGGATCGACGACTCGATCGCGTCGCGCTGGGGGCCGCGGCTCGTGAACTTCTTCCGCGCGATGTCGTCGGCGCTCGCGCGGCTTCCCCAGTAACGCCGATGAGCGCCACCGCCGCGCAGGCGCCCGACGTCCGAGCGCGGGGACTCACTCCGCTGTGGACGTGCGCGGCGGTGGCGTTCCTCCTCGTCTCGCTCGTCGTCGGTGTGCTCGTCGGGCCGATCGAGCTCGGGTTCACCCGTGTGCTGGAATCGACCGCGGCGAAGCTCCACATCCCCGGGGCGACGACGCCGCTCTCCGGGACCGAGGAGGCGATCCTGTGGGAGATCCGGGTGCCCCGGGTGGTCCTCGGCGCGATCGTGGGCGGGATGCTGGCACTCGCAGGTGCCACCTATCAGGGCGTCTTCCGGAACCCGCTGGCCGATCCGTACCTGCTCGGGGTGGCCGCGGGCGCGGGCCTCGGAGCCACCGTCGCGATCGCGTACCTGCCCGAGGGCCTCAGCGGGCAGCGTGCGCTCCCGGTCGCCGCGTTCGTCGGCGGCATCCTCGCCGTCTTCCTCACGTACGCCGTCGGGCGCTCCGCGCGACGCGAGCGCGACGCGGCCACGCTCGTCCTCGCCGGCGTCACGGTCGCGGCGTTCTTCACCGCCTGGCAGACGTTCGTCCAGCAGCGGAACGCGGAGACGCTCCAGCAGGTCTACACGTGGATTCTCGGGAACATCCCGTCGACCGGCTGGTCGGACGTCGTGCTCGTCCTCCCGTACGTGGCCGTCGCCGCGGTCGTCATCCTCGCGCTCCGGCGCGTCGTCGACGTCCTCTCACTCGGCGACGACGAGGCGGCGAGCCTCGGCGTCCGCGTCCAGCGAGTCCGCCTCGCGCTCGTCGTCGCGGCGACGCTCGGGACGGCTGCGGTCGTGGCGGTGAGCGGGCTCATCGGCTTCGTCGGGATCATCGTCCCGCACGCGCTCCGGCTGCTGTTCGGGATCGGCTACCGGGCGCTTCTGCCGCTGTCCGTGATCTGCGGCGCGGGTTTCGTCGTGCTCGCCGACGTGATCGCGCGCACTGCGCTCGCGCCCGCAGAGATCCCGCTCGGCGTCGTGACCGCGTTCTTCGGGGCGCCCTTCTTCGCGCTCGTGCTGCGCTCGACCCGGGTCGGGCCGTGATCGCGCTCCACGACGTGACGGTGCGGCTGGGCGGACGGGCCGTGGTCGACACCGTGAGCCTCGACATCGGCGAGGGCGAGTGGGTCGGCCTCATCGGCCCGAACGGCGCGGGGAAGACGACGCTCCTGCGCGCGATCGCGGGGCTGGTCCCCTACTCGGGATCGGTCGAGGTCGCGGGACGACCCGCCGGGACGCTCGGACGGGCGGAGCTCGCGCGGCTGCTCGCAGTCGTCCCGCAGGAGCCCTCGACGCCGTCGTGGATGACGGTCGGCGAGTACGTGCTCATGGGCCGCACGCCGCACCTCGGCGCGCTCGCCAAGGAGGGGCGGAGCGATCGCGAGGCCTCGGGGCGCGCACTCGCCCGGCTGGACCTCCTCGGGTACGAGGCCCGGCGGCTCGGAACGCTCTCGGGCGGTGAGAAGCAGCGCGTCGTCGTCGCCCGAGCGCTCGCGCAGGAGGCCCGCATCGTCCTCCTCGACGAGCCGATGGCAGCTCTCGACATCGGCCACCAGCAGCAGGCGCTCGAGTTGCTCGACGTGCTGCGTGCCGAGTCCGGGCTCACGCTCGTCGCGGCGATGCACGACCTGACGCTCGCCGCGCAGTACGCCGACCGCATGGTGCTCCTCCGGAGCGGCCGGATCGTCGCGGACGGCATTCCCACGGACGTGCTGACCGAGCATGCGATCGCCACGCACTACGGCGCGACGACCGACGTCGTGCAGGTCGGAGGGCGCATCGCGGTGGTCCCCCGGCGGGCGACCGGTGCCGGGAGGGACGACCGCTAGCATCGGCGCGTGGCCGTCGCACCGTCCGAGACAGCGGAAGTAGCGCTCAACCCAGCCCAGCGCGAGGCGGTTCAGCACACGGAGGGGCCGCTGCTCGTCGTGGCGGGAGCGGGCTCCGGCAAGACACGCGTCCTCACGCACCGGGTCGCCTTCCTCGTCCACGACCTGCGCGTGAAGCCGAACGAGATCCTCGCGATCACGTTCACGAACAAGGCTGCGGGGGAGATGCGCGAGCGGCTCGAGCGGATGCTCGGAGCGACGGCGCGCGCGATCTGGATCCTCACCTTCCACGCCGCCTGCGGGCGCATGCTGCGGCGCGAGGCCGAGCGGCTCGGCTACCGCTCGACGTTCTCGATCTACGACGACCAGGACCAGGTGCGGCTCACGAAGGCGTGCCTCGAGGAGCTCGGCAAGGACCCGAAGCGCTTCGCGCCGCGCGGCATCCACTCGCAGATCTCTCGCATGAAGAACGAGCTCGTGACGCCGGACGAGGCGATGGCGCGCGTTGCCTCGTTCTGGGACCAGACGGTCGCGGAGACGTACGACCTCTACCAGCGCCGCCTCCACTCCTCGAACGCGGTCGACTTCGACGACCTGCTCATGCTGACCGTGCAGGTGCTGGAACGCTTCCCCGACGCCCTCGAGCGCTGGCAGAAGGCGTTCCGCTACATCCTCGTCGACGAGTACCAGGACACGAACCACGCGCAGTACCGCCTGCTCCAGCTCCTCGGCGCGAAGCACGGGAACGTGTGCGCGGTCGGAGACCAGGACCAGAGCGTGTACGGCTTCCGCGGGGCCGACATCCGCAACATCGTCGAGTTCGAGAAGGACTTCCCCGGCACGTACGTCGTCACGCTCGAGCAGAACTACCGCTCGACGAACGCGATCCTGCGCGCCGCCAACGCGGTCATCGACAACAACAGCGAGCGGAAGCCGAAGACGCTCTTCTCCGAGCTCGGGGAGGGAGAGCCGGTGCACGTCGTCGAGGTGGAGGACGAGCACGCCGAGGCGCGCTATGTCGCGGCCGAGATCGCGTCGCTCATCGACGGCGGCTACTCGGCGAGCGAGATCGCGGTCTTCTACCGGACGAACGCGCAGTCGCGCGTGCTCGAGGACGTGCTCGTTCGCCAGGACGTCCCGTACCAGGTGATCGGCGGGCCGCGCTTCTACGAGCGCGCCGAGATCCGCGACGCCACGGCGTACCTCACGGTCCTGGTCAACCCGGCCGATGCCGGCTCGCTGCTGCGGATCGCGAACCGCCCGCGCCGTGGCATCGGAGACACGTCGCTGGCGAAGGTCGTGACGTACGCGGACACCACGGGCCGGACGCTCTGGCAGGCGTTGGCCGATCCGGAGGCTGCCGGAGTGACGTCTGCCGCCTGCCGCGCCATCCGTGGCTTCCACGGGACGATGGAGTCGCTCATGGCGCTCTCGCAGGAGCTCCCGGTCGACGAGCTCCTCGAGCGCCTCCTGGAGAAGACCGGAGTCCTCGAGGCGTACGAGGCCGAGCGCACGATCGAGGCCAGAGGCCGGATCGAGAACCTCCAGGAGCTCGTCGGCGTCGCGCGCGAGTACCGGATGCAGACCGCGGACGCGTCGCTCGCCGGCTTCCTCCAGGACATCGCGCTCGTGTCCGACCAGGACACGATCTCGGACGACCGCGGGCTCGTCACGCTGATGACGCTGCACAACGCCAAGGGGCTCGAGTTCCGCGCCGTGTTCGCGATCGGCATGGAGGAGGGCGTCTTCCCGCACATCCGCTCGATCGAGGAGCAGGGGATCGAGGAGGAGCGCAGGCTCTGCTACGTCGGCCTCACGCGTGCGATGGAACGGCTCACGCTGACGCACACGCTGTCGCGCTCGCTCTGGGGGCGGCGTACGTACAACCTCGCGTCGCGCTTCCTCGACGAGCTGCCGAGCGAGGTCGAGCGCGAACGCCTGCGGCCCACGTCGTGGTCGAACTACGGGTCTCCCGCGAGCGCGGCGCCAACCCAGCCGCGTGGTGACCCGTCGCTCTCGCTCTCGACGGGCGACTCGGTACGCCACGCGTCGCTCGGCGAGGGCGTCGTGACGGCGCTCGAGCCCGGCGGTGTCGTCACGATCCGTTTCGCCGAGGACGGCAGCGAGCGTCGGCTCATGGTCGAGTACGCCCCGCTCGAGAAGATCGCGTAGCGTGCTGCGCCGGTGAGCGTCGAGTATCGGAGCCCGACTGCCGAGGAGCTCGAGACGGCTCTCCGCACGACGCACGCCGCCTTCGGGGCGGACCTGCCCGAGGACGACCTCGAGCGCCAGCGGGCGTGGATGCCGCCCGATCGCGTCCTCGCCGCCTGGGACGACGGCCGCCCCATCGGCACGGCTGCGTCCTTCCCGTTCGAGCTCACCGTTCCGGGCGGCAGCGCCAAGGCTGCGGGCGTCACCTGGGTCGGCGTCCTTCCCAGTCACCGCCGGCGCGGGGTCATGAGCGAGCTGATGCGAAGGCAGCTCGAGGACGTGCACGGCCGCGGCGAGCCGCTCGCGATCCTGTGGGCCTCCGAGGCACCGATATACGGCCGCTTCGGCTACGGGATCGCGTCGCCGGAGCTGTCGATCGACGCTGAACGGAGCAGCTTCGCGCTCCGGGACGACCCGGGCCCGCGCGGCACGGTCCGGCTCGTGACGCAGGACGAGGCCGTGGAGGTCTTCCCGCCCCTGTACGAGTCCCGCCGTCTCGACCGCCCTGGAGCCCTGAGCCGTTCGGACGAGTGGTGGCGGAAGGGCATCCTCGCGGACTCCGAGCAGTGGCGACGCGGCAGCGGCCCGAAGTTCTACGCGCTACTCGAGCTCGACGGCGAGCCCTCGGGGTACGCGATGTACCGGCTCGCCTCGAAGTGGGAGGAAGGCGCGCCCCGAGGCGAGCTGCGCGTCGTCGAGGTCTTCGCGACCTCCGCCGAGTCCACCGCAGAGCTGTGGCGATTCCTGTTCGGCATCGACCTCGTCACGCGCGTGCAGTACTCGCGACTCGATCCGGCCTGGCCGCTCGTCCTCATGGTCGAGGACGCGCGACGGCTCCACCTCACGTTCTTCGAGGGCCTCTGGCTCCGGCTCGTCGACGTCGAGGCGGCTCTTCGTGCGCGCACGTTCGGTGACGGCGACGAGGTGGTCGTGGAGGTCGAGGACGCCATGTTCCCGCGCAACGCGGGGCGCTACCTCGTCGGGCCGAAGCTCGCACGGACGAAGCGAGCCGCCGATCTCGTCCTCGACGTCGCCGATCTCGGCTCTGCCTACCTGGGCGCGTTCGCCTTCGAGCAGCTCGCCGGCGCGGGGCGCGTCCGCGAGCTCCGCCCCGGAGGGCTCTCGCGGGCGACGACGCTCTTCCGGACCGCGGTTCCGCCGATCTGCCCCGAGGGCTTCTGATGGACTACCGGTGATGGGGGGAAGGCGCGCGACCTTCGACGTCCGGCCCTGCGAGAACCTCGAGGAGTTCTCGGAGGCGGTCTTCGCGATCGGCCAGTACTTCGGCATGGAGCCGACCGAGGAGCGCATGGAGCGCTTCTCGAAGAACCTGCCAATCGAACGGATGCACGCCGCACGCGAGAACGGCGTCACCGTCGGCGGTGCGGGCGCCTTCCCGTTCGAGCTGACGGTTCCCGGCGGCGTTGTGCCCACGGCGGGCGTCACCGTCGTCGGCACGTTTCCGACGCATCGCCGTCGTGGCGTCCTCCGCGCGATGATGCGCGCGCAGTTCAACGACGTGCACGAGCGCGGCGAGCCGCTCGCGCTCCTGTGGGCCTCCGAGGACACGATCTACGGGCGCTTCGGCTACGGGATGGCGTCGGCGTGCGGCGACGTCTCGATCCCGAAGGAGTACTCGGCGTACGCGCGCCCGTTCGAGCGCGAGGGGACGCTGCGGATCGTCGAGGCATCCGAGGCGCTCCAGCTCTTCCCGCGCGTGTGGGACAAGGTACGACGCGGCATCCCGGGGATGCTCGGGCGCACCCGGAGCTGGTGGGGGTACCGGATCCTCTTCGAGGCACCAGGAGCCGAAGGAGGTCCGAAGCGCTTCGTCGTGCTCGAGCGCGACGGTCGCCCGGACGGCTACGCGATCTACCGGCACAAGCCGAAGTGGGAGGACGGCGTCTCGAACTCCGAGCTCGAGGTCGTCGAGGCCGTCGCGCTGGACGGGCGCCCGACGGCGGAGATCTGGCGCTACCTCCTCGACATCGACTGGGCGGCCCGAACGACGGCTCACCTGCTGCCGGTCGATCACGCGCTCTGGTGGCTCCTCGCGACCCCGCGCCGCATGCGGATGCGCGTCGGTGACGGGCTCTGGGCGCGGCTGGTCGACGTCGGCGCTGCGCTCTCCGCGCGAACCTACGCGATCGACGGCGCGCTCGTGCTCGACGTCGTGGACGAGTTCTGCCCGTGGAACGCGGGCACGTGGCGCCTCGCGGACGGCGTCGCCAGGCGCTCGAAGAGCTCCCCCCAGCTCCGCTGCGACGTGAGCGCCCTCGGCGTCGTGTACCTCGGGGCGTTCTCGTTCTCGGAGCTCGTGCGCACGGGTCGCGCGGAGGAGCTCAGGCGTGGCGCCGCCGCGCGGGCCGACGCGATGTTCCGCGGTGCCCGTGCGCCGTGGTGCCCCGAGATCTTCTAGCCGCCGGGCGCGAACTCGATCCGCCTGATCAGCTCGTCGGCGATCGTGAAGCCGACGCGGAGCGGCTGCTCGCCCGCGACCTCGCCGCTCTCGAGCCAGCGCTGCACGAGTCGAGCCCGCATCTCGACGCCCTCGTCCGTCCCCGTGAACGAGGCGTCCTCGACGCTCTCGCCCATGTGCGTCGGCGGCTCCTGCTTCGCCCGCATCTCGAGCCACGCCGCGCGGCCTCGGATCGTCCCGTGCGCGAACGCGACCTCGACGTCCTCCGCCATGAGCGCGGCCGCGGCCGCGTCATCCCTGCGGTTGAGCGCGTCGGCGAACGAGCGGGCGACGGCGATGCCGGTCACGGCGAGCTAAGATAGCCGCCCGGGGCGGTTAGCTCAGTTGGGAGAGCACCAGCTCGACAAGCTGGGGGTCACTGGTTCGAGCCCAGTACCGCCCACCTCCGAAGCCCCTGCAAGTCAGGGGTTTCGCGTCTCCGGGAAGGCAACGAGAGTCGGCTCGTGCCTGGTTCATGCCCGGTTCTAGAGGAGGTCACCATGACTCACACCTCAACCACTACCGTGGCGGTCGGTACACGATGAACACCCCCGCCTCGATCACCATCACGCCAGTCTTCGTTGCGGACCTTTCCGTCGAGGGCGAGCGGATGCCGGTCTACGTGCACGTCATCGACCATCCCGATGCGCGCGTGCTGGTCGACACCGGCATGACGGAGCTGCACCCGGCGATGGCCGACATGGATCCCCGCCTCCAGCCGCTGAGCGAGCAGGACTTCGATCTCGCCGGCATCGACATAGTCGTCAACACACACCTGCACGCCGACCACTGCGGCGGCAACCACCTCTTCGCCGGCAAGCCGATCTACGTCCAGCTTCGGGAGCTCGACGACGCGCGCAGCGAGGACGACTACACCATTCGCGAGTGGGTCGAGGCGCCCGGCGTGCAGTACGTGCCGGTCGACGGCGAGCACGAGCTGCTGCCCGGGCTCCGACTCGTCCCGGCGCCGGGCCACACACCCGGCATGCAGATGGTCGTCGTCGAGACTGGCGGTCGCCCGGTCATCGTCGGCGGCGACGTGGCGGTGTGGTTCGGCGAGTTCGACGAGCCGCCCACCGAAGGCCGGCAGCGGGTCCTTGCGCTCGACCCCGAGCTCGTCTGGCTCACGCACGAGCACGAGCCGTGGCGACCCCGCACCGTCTAACGCATCAGCCGGCCCTTGCCGTAACGGCGTGTAGTCGAGAGAACCGATACGAGCCGGAAAGGCGGGCCGCGGACACCGTGGTCGTCCGCTTTGGGTGCTACTTCTCGTCGTGCCCTACTGCAACTCGAGGAGTGGCTGGTGGGCCAGGAGCGCCGCACGCTTCGCGACCGTCCGCAGGACCGGCACGGTCGAGGGACCGAGTCCGGGCAGACCATGCCCGAGTACGTCCTCCTGCTCGCGCTCGTCGCGATCGTCGTGGTCGCGGCAGTCTCGCTCGGGCGGGCGACGGTCGACTCGATCGATCGCGGCGGCGAGGCGACCGCCTCCTTCACCCCACCCAGGACCGGCTGCGACCCGAACTACGCGGGCGCCTGCCTGCCCCGGCATCCACCCGACGTGGACTGCTCCGACCTCGGCATGACCGACGACGTGACGGTGCGCGTCTCGGGGTCGGATCCACACGGCCTCGACGACGACGGTAACGGCATCGTCTGCGACTGAGCCGCGACGCCGGCGCGACGCCAAGCCTCTAACCTGCCGCGCATGCTGATCCGCGCCGCGGTGCTCGAGGAGTTCGGGAAGCCGCTCGTCGTCCAGGAGCTCGAGCTCGCCGAGCCGAAGACGGGCGAGGTGCTCGTCCGGCTCGTCGCGTGCGGCGTCTGCCACACGGATCTCTACACCGCCTCCGGCGCGGACCCGTCCGGCTACGTGCCGTGCGTCCTCGGCCACGAGGGCGCCGGCGTCGTCGAGAAGGTCGGAGACGGCGTCGCGCTCGTCGAGCCGGGCGACCACGTCGTGACCCTGTTCGCGCCCGAGTGCGGCGAGTGCGTCCACTGCCGGAGCGACCGCACGAACCGCTGCGTCGCCATCCGCGACCAGCAGAACATCGGCTACCTGCCGGACGGGACGACGCGTCTTTCGCGGGACGGCGAGCCGCTGCGGCACTTCATGGGCACGTCGACTTTCGCGGAGTACACCGTCATGCCCGAGATCGCGCTGGCGAAGGTCTCGCCCGAGGCGCCGCTCGAGGGCTGCGCACCGTTCGCGTGCGGGCTCGCGACCGGGATCGGTGCCGCGCTCTACACCGCACGGGTCGAGCCGGGATCGACGAGCGCCGTCTTCGGCTGCGGCCTCGTCGGGCTGGGCGCCGTGATCGGCGCGCGACTTGCGGGCGCGGAGCGGATCTTCGCCGTCGACCTCTCGGAGGGACGCCTCGAGCAGGCGGTTCACCACGGCGCGACGGACACGCTTCTCGCGGACGACGACATCGTCGACTGGATCCGCGAGCAGACCGGCGGCTTCGGCGCCGACTACACGTTCGAGGCGACGGGCAACGTGAACGTCATGCGCCAGGCGGTCGAGGCGGCGCGCGAGGCGTGGGGGCTCGCAACGATGTGCGGCGTCGCCGGGAAGGGCGAGACGCTCGACGTCGTGCCGCGCTTCCTCATCACCGGCCGCCGCGTCGCCGGCTCCTCGTTCGGTGGCGTGAAGGGGCGGACGCAGGTCCCGCAGCTCGTCGACCGCTGGCTCGCCGGGGAGATCGACGTCGAGTCCCTCCTGAGCCACCGGCTCACGCTCGACGACGTGAACCACGGGTTCGAGCTGATGGAGGCGCAGGACGGCATCCGCAGCGTGATCACCTTCGGCTGACCTCTAGGGGCGGCACTCGGGGCAGTCGACGTCCTTGCCGGCGGCGAGGTCGGCCACCCAGTCCCGAAGGCGGGCTCCGCCGACCGTCGTCGTGTAGAACGTCGAGCGGTCGAAGGAGCAGTGCTCGCTTCCGCAGGCGAGGAAGGAGCGGTAGTTCGGCTGCTTCTTGAGCGCGCGCTCTGCCGCCCTGAGCCTCGGCGCGAAGTCGCTCGCTCTCCCGCCGACCGCGCGGTAGAACTGGATCTGCACGTTGTCGGTCGCATGGTTGAAGCGGCCGAACGTACGGTTCGGGTAGCGCTTCGCGAGCGCGGTCACGAAGTCGGTCATGGTCCACCGGCTGTTCGGGCGCGTCGGGCGGAACCACGACGGGAAGTTCGCGTGCGTGCCCCAGCCCGCGAGGCTGATCGGCCGATGGAAGACGAACGCGAGCGAGTCGCCGACCTGCGTCACGCGGGCGCGCGGATATCTCCTCAGGATCGCGTCCGCGTGGAACGCCGAGCCGACGCTGCCGGCGCTGCAGCCGGTGACGAAGACCGTGCCCGGGCTCGGGAACTCGCGGAAGGTCCTCGCCAGTGCGGCCCGGGCGTTCAGAAAGCCCTTCTGGTGGACGCGATGGGGCCCGTAGGTCACGACCCGCGAGCCGGTGTGCACGTCGCCGGTGCAGGACGGGATGTAGACCATCGAGTAGTCGCGGAACGGGTTCTCCGGCCGCTCGGCGTCGAGGACGCCGTCGCCGAAGCTCGGGTCGTCGACGGCGTCGATGCGGTCGTCGAACCACGGGCTCCCCGGCTGGCACGTGGTCACGTCGAAGCAGCCGCCTCCGCCCTGGAAGAAGACGAGGAGCTTGCGTGGGTCTCCCCGCCTGATCCAGAACGCGTACTTGCCGCCCCGCGCGCAGCGCGTCTTCCCGCCGGGCTCGATCCGCTGCCAGGAGGCAGCCGCCGCGGAGTCGTCCGCCGCGCGGGCGCTCCGCTCGTCGCGGCTCGAGAAGGCGAGAAGCGCCGCGAGCGCGATCGTGGCGCCGAGAACGAGCAGGCCTGTCCGCACGTCTGCCTCCAGGGTCGAGTCGACTGTTTCGACGGACGGTCGGGCGCCCGGGTTAGCGAGGCGAGGGAGTTTTCGCTGCCCGATGCCGTCAGTAGACTCGCGCGTCGAGACGTCCGAGGAGGTCGATCATGCGCCGTCGTTCGGCGGTCTGGGTGCTCGTCGCCGGGATCGCGTTGCTCGTCTCGCCCGCAGCTCTCGCCGGGGTCGAGGGGCCGTGCGAGGCGAAAGTGGCCGGCGTCGACATGCGGGACCGGGGCACCGGCGCGCGCAGCGAGGCGATCCCGGTGCACGAGACGTCGCGGCCCGCCGTCTCGATGAGCGCCAACAGGCGCATCAGCCAGGGCAAGATCGAGCTCGAGCTGGTCGGCTTCCGGTGGACGGTCCACGACGAGCCGGTGACCGGTCGCTCGTGGAGCGCGGAGATCCCCGTGGACGAGAACGCGACCTGGGGCATCGGGCTGTTCAAGGTGGTCGCCACGAGTGCGGGAACCGGGTTCACCTGCACAGGCACCGCCCTCATCGACGTCGAGGGCACCGCCGTTGCGACGGCCGCGGGCGTTGCCGGCCTCGTTCTCACCATCGCCGGCGCGGTCGGCGTCCTGGTGCTGATCATGCGTGGCGGCCGCGCGGGCGGGCAGCCCTTCGCCGGGGTGTTCTTCGGCTCGCTGCTCGGCATCGGGATCGGTGTCCTCCTCCAGCAGCTCGGCGTCGTCTACCCGACGATCCTCGTGGCCATCGTCATCGTCGTCGCGGGCGCTCTCATCGGCTTCCTCGCTGGCATGCTCGGGCTCCGTCCGCTCGAGTAGCCGCGCCTCGAGTCGCTTGACGCGGCGCCGCAGGCATCAGTAGCCTGACGCGAGGTCGTGCGCCTGCCCACACGCACCGGACTGCTGCTCGCACTCGCCGTCGCCGTGGTGGCGTTGCCGACCGTCGCCACAGGAGGCACGTCTGCCCCGAGCGGTGCTACCGCGAACACGACGACGTACCAGGACTCGACCGGCGAGGATCCGGCCGCACCGGACATCTCGACGATCGTCGTGTCGAACGACGACGCCGGGATGCTCACGTTCAGGGTCAACATCCCGAACCGGCCGACGCTCGGGCAGGACATGCTGTTCGAGATCTGGGTCGACACCGACAACAACCCGGCCACGGGCTCGCAGGACCTCGCGGGCGTCGACTACGTCATGCAGCTCGTCCGCGGTGAGATCGCGCTCTACCGCTGGGACGGCAGCGACTTCACGCGCCGCTTCGGCGACCCGTCGGCCGTGACCCTCTCGTTCGCGTACCAGAACGGCATCACGGTGCGGATCTCGGCGAACGAGCTCGGAAGGACGAAGGAGTTCAACTTCCTCGTGTTCGCCGTCTCCGGGCTCGTGATCGACCCGATCACCGGCGACATCGACGGCACGAACGCGACGACGGACGTGGCGCCGGGTGGCGGCGTCGGGCTCTACAACTACGAGGTTCGCATCGCTCCGCCCCAGCTCGTCGTACGCCGCGTCTCGAACTCTCCGGCCCGGCCGGCAGCGAGCAAGCCGTTCACGATGCGGCTGGTGGCAGCCCGTTCCGACACCGGCGCGATCGTCCAGAACGGACGCGTCACCTGCGTCGGGCGCGCCGGCAATGCGCGGCTGCGCGCGACGATCTCCCGCGTCGTGGCGGGCGCGGCCACGTGCACCTGGCTGATCCCGGCGAATGCCAGGGGGAAGACCTTCCGAGGGTCGGTCGTGCTCGCGTTCGAGGGCCTGCGGGCCGCGAGGAGCTACTCCTCGAGGATTCGCTAGCCCGCGCGTGCGCCGTCTCGCGCTCTTCGCCGGCCTCGTCTCCGTCGTCGCCCTCACCGGCCCCGCCGCGGGCGCTCTCGAGCGCACGCCTCGCAGCGTCGTCGAGGAGGCGGGCAAGCGGGTACGGACGAGCCCTCAGCTCGTCCCGGGCGCCGAGCGCAGCGGCGATCGGACGCGCGTCATCGTTACGCTCGCCGCGCCGCCGCTCGCCGAGGCCTCGTTCGCCCGGCGGTTCGGCGGGATCGGCCCGAACCGCAAGCTCAACCTGAGGGGCTCGTTCGCGCGCTCGTACCTCTCGCGGCTCGAGGCGCAGCAGGCGGAGGCGATCTCGACGCTGCGGCACGAGCTCCCGCAGGCGAACGTCGGGCGCCGCTACCGCATCCTCCTGAACGGCTTCGCGGTGAGCCTGCCGTACCACCAGCTGCCGGAGCTCCTCGAGCTCGAGCTCGCCGAGCACGTCTACCCGAGCCTGACCTACACGATGTCGCTGAACCGCGGGCCGGCGGTCATCGGGGCGCCGCAGTTCTCGACCCTGACGGGCGCGTTCGGCGACGGCGTGAAGGTCGCGGTCGTCGACGACGGCGTCGACCACGAGCACGCGTTCCTCAGCCCGGTCGGCTTCTCGTACCCGCCCGGCTACCCCAAGGGCCCCGGCGGCTCGACGACGCCGAAGGTGATCGTCGCGCGCGGTTTCGCCGGGCCGGGCGCGAACAGCGCACCGCTCGACCGCGAGCAGTCGTTCCACGGGACGCACGTGGCAGGCATCATCGCGGGCGTCGAGACGGACGTCACCGCCGGCCAGCCGGGCTTCTGCGTCGAGGAGCAGGGCGGGTGCCACCCGGCGGTCGAGAACCTGCGCGGGGTCGCGCCGCGGGCCTACATCGGGAACTACCGCGTGTTCAACGTCCCGCTCCCGCTCGGTGGCTGCTGCTCCGGGAACTCGCCCGAGATCGTCGCCGCCTTCGAGGCCGCGGTGGCGGACGGCATGGACGTCATCAACTTCTCGGGCGGCGGGCCGCAGGCCGATCCGCGCACGGACGCCCTCATTCCCGCAGTTGCGAACGTCGTGCGCGCCGGTGTCGTCCCGATCATCTCCGCCGGCAACGACCGCGACTTCTTCGGCCTCGGGACGGCGGGCTCGCCCGCCACGTCACCCGACGCGATCAGCGTGGGCTCGACGGTGAACGGCCACGTCTTCGGCAGCTCGATCTCCGTGTCGTCGCCGAGCGGGATCGCGCGGATCCCGTTCGTCGGCGACGGACTCGATCCGCCCGTCGTGGATCAGCGCCAACCAGCGCCTCGTCGACGTGGGGACGATCGGTGGGGCGAGCCGCCAGCTCTGCGGCTCCGGGCCGGCGCTGCCGGCGAACTCGCTGAACGGCGCGATCGCGCTCGTCGTACGCGGGCGGCTGCCCGTACGAGGCGAAGGCCGCGCGTGCATCTGCGGCGGGAGCGATCGGCATGGTGATCGCCGAGGACCGGCCGGGCGATCCGACGTTCGCGCTCTTCTCGAGCCTCGATCGGCGGCGTGATCTCGGATCTCGACGGCGCGCGCCTCCGGGCCGCGACCGCGGCCACCGGCGGGGTGGCGACCGTGCGCTTCAGCCGCGACGAGGTCCTCGAGGTGCCGACGACCTGGGCAGGCGTTCCCTCGAGCTTCTCCGCAGGCGGGCTGACCCCGTTCGGCAAGGCGTTGAAGCCCGACATCATGGCGCCCGGGTCGCAGGTCCTCTCGTCGACGCTCCCCGAGTTCGCCGGCGACCCGTTCGCGATCCTCGACGGGACGAGCTTCTCCGCGCCGCACATCGCCGGCGCGGCGGCACTCCTCCTGCAGCGGCACCCGTCCTGGACGCCCCAGCAACTGAAGAGCGCGCTCATGTCGACGGCGGGCCCCGCGTGGGCCGACTCGTCGCTGACGCGGGAGGAGTCCGTGATCGTGCAGGGCGCCGGGCTCGCGAACGTCTCCGCCGCCGACAAGCCTCTGATCTTCACCGACCCGCAGTCGCTCTCGTTCGGCTACCTGAGCGCGCTCGGCGGCGCGACGAGCAAGACGATCCCGGTGCTCGTCGTCCGACGCCGGCGACGGGGCGGGGACGTGGGTCGGCAGAGGTGCGCTCGCAGGTCGCGTCCGCGGGCGCGACCGTCGAGGCCGCTCCGGTCTCGGTCCCGCCGGCGGGAACGACCGGATCCAGATCGTCGCCCGCGTCGCGGCCGGAGCGTCCGCGGGGCGACAACTTCGGCTTCGTCGTCCTCCGTCGGGACGGCGATCGTGCGCCGCATCCCGTACGCGTTCCACGTCACGCGGCCGCAGCTCACGGGCTCGCCGACGACGCCGCTCCGCCCGACCCAGCGCGGCGACACGCGGACGGGCGGGAACCGCGCCAACGTCTACCGCTGGCCGACCTCGCCGTTCGGGATCCTCGGCATCTTCGGCGTCGACCCGTCGGTCGACGACGACGGCTCCGAGAAGGTCTACACGCTCGACATCCCGCGCCAGGCGGTCAACGCGGGCGTCGTCGTCACGCGCCCGCCGCATGAAGATCAACACGTCGATCGCAGTCGCTCCTGAGCGCGAACGCGCCGATCCACCCGTGGTTCCTCGGCTCGCTCGACGAGAACGACGTGCTCGGCTACGCGGGGATCGCCGGTCAACGTGAACGGGCTACATGCCCGACTTCCTCTTCTCGATCGGCGCGTCGGGCGGCGTCTTCCTGCCGCCCGGCCGCTACTTCGTCTCCGTCGACTCCGGCCGCGACCCGTTCACGGGGCGCTCCCTGGCGCGGCCCGTACATCCTGCGCTCGTGGGTCAACGACATGACGCCGCCGCGTGATCGGGGCTGCTGACGCCGCGCATCTCGACCGGCCGGCCGACGATCGTCGCGAAGATGACGGACGCCAAGTCGGGCGTCGACCCGCTGTCGCTCAGCTCCTGTTCGGCACCAACTCGCAGATCGGCGACCGGCGGTTCGACCCGACGACGGGGGTCGCGGTGTTCCCGATCCCGCGGAGGCGCGCCCGATCGAGGCCGGCTCGGTGTTCATGCGCATCGTCGCCTCCGACTTCCAGGAGGCGAAGAACATCTCCACACCGAGAGCCGAGCCCGATGCCGAACACGCGCTTCCTCGGGATCCGCATGGAGGTCGTCCCGCGGCCGGTCGTCTACCTGGATCACGCCGAACGAGGACGCCTGCGTCGCGAGGCGCCAGACGAGCTGTCGGTCGTCGCGCTCGACAACGTGCCGATCTCGTCGGTCGGCTTCTTCGACGGGAAGCGGCAGATCGGCCCGCGTCCGCGCAACGTCGACCAGGGATCTACGAGCGCGACCTGGCGCCCGTCCGGCGCCGGGAAGGGCCACACGCTGACGGCGGTCGTCTCGGACACGCGCGGCCGCGAGGCCGAGGCGGCACGCGTCGTCCGCGTCTGCCGCTGAGGCCGGCCCCGTGACGCAGGCGACGCGCTTCGGGAGGCCGCTGCCCGAGGGCGGGACGATCGGCGTCGCGGCTGCTGCGAGCCCCTACGACAGCCGCTCCGAGGTCCTCCGCGGGATCGAGTGGTGGGAGGAGCGCGGCTACCGGGTCAAGCTCGGTGCCGGAGTCTGGGAGCGCGACGACTACGTCGCCGGCGACGCGGAGACGCGCGCTGCCGACCTGAACGCGCTCTTCGCCGACCCGGAGGTCGACGTCGTCCAGGCGCTCCAGGGCGGCTTCGGCTCCGCGCAGACGATCCCGTTCCTCGACTTCGACGCCATCGCGGAGACGCCGAAGCCGCTCGTCGGCTACTCGGACCTCACCGCCCTCCACGTCGCTCTCCGCCAGCGGGCGGGCCTCGCGACGATCTACGGCAACGGCCTCCTGGGCGTCGGCTCGGCGGAGACGACGAGCTTCTCCAAGGACCGGCTGCTCGACGTCCTCCGCACCGGCGGCGCGGGCGAGCTGCCACCCGACCCGGACGACCCCTGGGTGCGGTCGCTCCGGGGCGGGAAGGTCACCGCACCGCTCGTCGGCGGCTGTCTCTGGCTGCTGATGCAGACGATGGGGACGCCGTGGGAGATCGACCTCGAGGGCGCGATCCTGTTTTTCGAGGACACGCACTGCCCGCCTTACTACGTCGACGGGCAGCTCGTGCAGCTCGCGCAGGCCGGAAAGCTCGACGGCGTGGTCGGCGTCGTCGTCGGCGACATGGAGAAGTGCGACTGGGGCGACCTGAGGCCGGTCTCGGACTGGGCTCGCTCGCGTTCGATCGAGGACGTTCTCGAGGAACGGCTCGAGCCGCTCGGCGTCCCCGTCCTCTACGGGCTCCC
This sequence comes from uncultured Actinomycetes bacterium, assembly GCA_963770595.1. Classification (GTDB taxonomy): domain Bacteria; phylum Actinomycetota; class Thermoleophilia; order Gaiellales; family Gaiellaceae; genus GMQP-bins7. The sequence continues at coordinate 256,558 of CAVYQG010000002.1, forward strand.
GCTCGGGCACGGCAAGCACCTGGCCGCGCTCCCGCTCGGCGTCACCTGCACGCTCGACGCGGACGCGCGCACGCTCACGGTCGACGAGCCGGCGCTTCGCTGACGTCGTCCTCGCTCGGCTTCTCGTCCGGAGCGTTGACGAAGAGGCCGCGGAAGAAGCCGGTGACGCGGTCTCGCACGGGCGGACCCGGCGGCCCGGGAGGCTCCGACCACGCGTACGCGAACTCGGCGCCGAACAGCAGGATGAGGGCGATGACGTAGACGAAGAAGAGGAACGTCATCACGCCGGCGAGCGACCCGTAGATGAGGTTGTAGCGCGAGAAGTCCGCGAAGACGATCGCCAGGATCTTCGTCGCGCCCCAGATCCCCACGGCCGTGACGACCGCTCCCGCGATCGCTCCCTGCCTGCGGAGCCGCCGGGCCGGCACGAACCGGTACAGGAGCAGGGCCAGGATCCCGAGCAGGAGGAGCTGCACGCCGTCGCGGACGAGCACGCCCGAGGGCGCCTCGATCCCCATCCACGCCGTGAGCCGGTTGACGAGGCCGCCGAAGAACGCGCCGAACGCCGAGATCGCGACCACGAGCAGGACGAGGAGCCCGGCGATGACGACGAGGAAGAGGTCGACGAGCTTCGCGTGCACCGCCGGCCGACCGCGGTCGACCTTCATCGCCGCCTCCAGGCCGAGGCGGATGGACGCCATCATCCCGGAGGCACCCCAGAGGAGCGCGACCAGCGAGATGAGCCCGATCGCCGAGAGCGGGCTCGCGAGGCCCTCGATGGACTGCTCGATGTCGGCCTGGCCTTCCTCGGAGACCGGGAGGAAGTCCACGAGCTCCTCGATCACGTCCTCGCGGAGCTCGTCGTCCTGGAGGATCAGCCCGAAGATGGAGACGAGGAAGATCGTCAGCGGGAAGAGCGAGAAGAGGACGCGGTACGCGATCGAGGCCGCGTACTGGGTGCAGCGGTCCCCGAAGAGGTCCTCGACGGCACGCGGGAGCGAGCGCATGACCCCGTCGCCGAGTGCGCGAAGCCATTCGAGCGGCCTGCGCAGGAGGCGGCCTTCGCCCGTCGCGCGGGTCTCGGTCACGCACGGAGTCTACGGAGGCGGTGCGCGGCCCCCGGGGAAGCGCCGACGGCCTCGCCACAATCACGCGCGTGAACGACCGGAACTCGCTCGCGCGGGTCGTCGACTCGGGCGCCTTCACGACCGTCGTGGTCGCGACGATCGCCGTGAACGCGGCCGTGCTCGGGCTCCAGACGTACGAGGGCATCGAGGAGCGCTGGGGCCGGACGCTCGACCTCGTGAACGCCGCCTGCCTCGCCGTCTTCGTCGTCGAGCTCCTGATCCGCCTCGCGTCCTACTGGCCGCGGCCGTGGCGCTTCTTCCGCGACGGCTGGAACATCTTCGACTTCGTCGTCGTCGCGGCAGCGTTCGTCCCCGGGATCCGGCAGAACTCCACGCTCCTGCGCCTGGCCCGGCTGCTGCGCGTCGTCCGGATCGTCCGCCTCCTGCCCGACGTGCGCGTGCTCCTGCTCGGCATCTGGAGGAGCATCCCGCCGCTCGCGTCGATCGGGGCCGTGACGGCGATGATCCTCTTCGTCTACGGGATGGTCGGCTGGATCTGGTTCGGCGACGAGCTGCCGGAGCAGTGGGGGAACATCGGCCGGGCGATGCTGACGCTCTTCGTGATGCTCACGCTCGAGAACTTCCCCGTGTACATGGACGCTGCGATGGAGGTCGAGAGCTGGGCGTGGCTCTACTTCGTCAGCTTCATCCTCGTGGCCGCGTTCATCATCCTGAACGTGCTCATCGGGGTCGTGCTCAACTCGATGGAGGAGGCGCGCGAGCTCGACCGGCGGCGCGCGCTCCGCGAGCGGTACGGCGTGTCCCGGCCCTCGCCGATCGACCCCGAGGCGCACGCGCCGGTCGCGGAGCGGATCGCGATCCTGCGGAGCGCGCTCGACGAGCTGGAGCTGGAGCTCGCAGTCGGGCCCTCGGACGTGAAGGCGAAGCCGCCCTAGGACGGGTCGCGCTCGAGGCGGACGAGCACGTACGCGCGCACGGGCTCCTGCTTCCCCTTCACGGTCCTGGGCTCGAGCGGCTCGACCACCGCACGTATCCCCAGCCGGCGGAACGTCTCCTCGCCGATCAGCACTCGTCCGACCGGCGCCTCGGCCTGCAGCCTCGCGGCGAGGTTCACGGTATCTCCGACCAGGCCGTGCTTGCGGTGCCCCGTGTCGGCGCCGACGAGGCCCGTGTGCACCTCGCCGCTGTTGATCCCGACGCGGAACGACGGCCAGTCGTCGTGGTCGCGGGCGACGTTCTGGGCCGCCCGCTGGAGGAGGAGGCCGGCGCGTGCCGCTCGCGACGGGTGATCCGGTGTGTCGTCTCCGAGGTTGAAGACGACCATGAGCTCGTCGCCGACGATCTGGTGCACCTCGCCGCCTGCGCGCTCCATCAGCGGGACGACGCGACCGAAGTAGGCGTTCAGCATCGAAGCGACGTCGGCGGCCGCGTGGCGCTCCGAGTAGCTCGTGAAGCCCTCGAGGTCGGCGAAGAGAATGCTTACGTCGCGCGAAGCCGCGAGCGTTCCCTCGAGGTAGAGCGGGCTGAAGCGCTCCTCGTGCCACTCGGCCCGGGCGGCGACCGCGATGACCACGAACGCGCCGAGCATGAGCACGTGCCACTCCCACCACGAGAGCTGCCAGTTCCGCGCCCACGCGATGACGACCATCGCCTCGGCGAGCAAGACGAACGCGAGCGCGAAGGCGAAGACGAACCGCGTCTGCCGCCGCCGGTACAGGCGCAGGTAGCCGATCGCGGCGAGCCCGTAGAGCCCGACGCCGATCGCGGCGAGCACGAGCTGCCAGCCGTCGAGCTCCTCCGCTGCCAGGGGATCGTCGAGCGGTGGCAGCTCGGCGAGCGAGAGCACGGCCCACACGGCCATCAGCGCGAAGAGCGCGCCGAGGAGGACGGGGGCCGCTGCGAGGACGCGCTGGGCGCGGGGAGGGGAGAGCTCGAGTGACGACGCTGCCGCGAACACGCCTGCGACAAGGAGCCCGAACGGCGTCGCGAGCTCGAAGCCGGCGTTCGGGCCGGCGAGCAGGACGCCGGGCGTCGCGAGTGCATGGAGCCCGAGGAAGCCCGAGCTCGCGATGAACGCGAGCGAGATGAGAAGGAGCCGCGCGTCGCGGCGCCTGCGTGCGGCGACGCTGACGGTCCAGCCGAGCGCGGTCGCGATCGCCGCGGCACCGAGCACGAGCCAGAAGTGCGCCGGGTGGTTCTCCCAGCTGACGTCGATCGCCGGGCGCGCGAGGAGCGCCGCGAAGAGCACGAGCGGCGCGGTGACTGCGGCGACCCAGTAGCCGGCGTTCATCGACGAGAGCGTGCCCGATCGTTCCACACGTCAGGTGGATGCCCCGGCAGCGGCCACGGTACGCTTCGCCTCGTGATGTCCCGGGACACAGCGCGGCAGTAGCTACCCGAGCGCCGCACAGCGCGCTCTATTCTCCGCCGCGATGAAGGTCGTCCTCCCCGACTCCACCGAGCTCGAGCTCCCCGACGGGGCGAGCGGCCTCGACGCGGCGCGCGCGATCGGCCCGAAGCTCGCGGAGCAGGCGGTCCTGCTGCGCGCGAACGGCTCGACGCGCGATCTCCGCCTTCCGCTCGAGGACGGCGAGCGGATCCAGATCCTGACCACGCGCGACACGGCCGACCCGGACGCGCTCGCGGTGCTCCGGCATTCGACCGCGCACCTCCTCGCCGAGGCCGTCCTGCGACTCCATCCGGGTGTGAAGATCGCGATCGGGCCGCCGATCGCGGACGGCTTCTACTACGACTTCGAGTTCCCGCAGCCGATCTCCGAGAACGATCTGGCCGCGATCGAGGACGAGATGCGCCGCGAGATCGCTGACGGCCGGGAGTGGTCGCGCGAGGACGTCTCGCGCGACGACGCGATCGCCCGCTTCGAGGCCGAGGCGCAGCCGTACAAGGTCGAGCTCGCGCGCGACGCGGACGGGCAGATCTCGCTCTACACGCAGGGCGCGTTCACCGATCTCTGCCGAGGCCCGCACCTCCAGAACGCGGCCCCGATCAAGGCGCTGAAGCTGACGGGCCTCGCCGGTGCCTACTGGCGCGGGGACGAGAAGAACACGCAGCTCACGCGGATCTACGGGACGGCTTTCTACTCGCAGGCCGACCTCGACGCGCATCTCGAGCGCCTCGAGCAGGCGCGCGCGCGCGACCACCGCCGCCTCGGGCGCGACCTCGACCTCTTCCACTTCGACGAGCACTCGCCGGGATCGCCTCTCTGGCACCCCAAGGGCATGGTCCTCTACAACGAGCTGGAAGCCGTCCGGCGCCGCGAGAACGAGCGCCGCGGCTACGACGAGGTGAAGACGCCGCTGATCTACGACAAGGCGCTCTGGGTCACCTCGGGCCACTGGGAGAAGTTCCGCGAGAACATGTTCCTCATCCCCGGCGACACCGAGGAGCAGGTCTACGGGATCAAGCCGATGAACTGCCCCGGCCACATGCTCCTCTTCGGCAGCGCGCTCCGGAGCTACCGCGACCTCCCGATCCGCTACGCCGAGGCCGCGCCGCTCCACCGCAACGAGCTCGCCGGGACGCTGCACGGCCTGACCCGCGTCCGCTACGTCACCCAGGACGACGCGCACATCTTCTGCACCGCCGAGCAGATCCCGGCCGAGCTCGACGGCTGCCTCGACTACCTGCGCTACCTCTACGGGCTCTTCGGCCTGGAGCCGCACGCCGAGCTCTCCACCCGACCCGACAACAAGCTCGGGAGCGACGAGGAGTGGGACTTCACCGAGGCCGAGCTGCTCGCGGCCCTCGATCGGAACGCGCTGCGGTACGTCGTCGGGGAAGGGGAAGGATCGTTCTACGGGCCGAAGATCGACCTGCACATGACGGACGTGCTCGGCCGGTCGTGGCAGATGGGGACGATCCAGCTCGACGCGCAGATGCCCGCGAGGTTCGGCCTCACGTACATGGGCCCGGACAACCACGAGCACGGCGTGTTCGTAGTGCACCGGGCGCTGTTCGGCTCGTTCGAGCGCTTCATCGGCATCCTCGTCGAGCACTACGGGGGCGCCTTCCCGTTCTGGCTCTCGCCCGTGCAGGCGCGGATCCTCCCCGTCGGCGCGGCGCATCTCGAGCCGGCCTCGGCCGTGCGCGCGCGCCTTCGCGACGAGGGCTTCCGCGTCGAGATCGACGACCGCGACGAGACGCTCGGCAAGCGGATCCGCGACGCCGAGGTCGAGAAGGTCCCGTTCGTCGTCGTCTACGGCGACAAGCGAGTCGGACGAGGCGCTCGCAGTGAGGGAGCGCGGTGGTGAGCAGTCGACGCTCTCCCTCGCCGAAGCTGCTCGAGCGGTTCCGCGATCTCGGCGCCGAGGCCGGCGCTGTCTAGGTGCTAGGCTTCCGCTTCTGCAAGTAGGAGCGGACAGCTTCCTCACCTCTCAGGCATGACCTCGAGGGGTTCAACCGAGCCGAAGGTCGGACGGGAGGAGAAGCCGCTGCTTGCAGCGGTTTTGTCGTTCGAGAGAGGAGCTATGAGCTTGGTGAAGGCCCTTTGAGACCGCGTCGTCGCCGGCCAGCCGTCGACCGGATCGTCCCGCGCAAGCGGGAGGAGCGCATCAACGAGGAGATCCGGGTCCCGCGCGTCCGTCTCGTGGACGAGAACGGAGGACAGGTCGGGATCACGGAGACGAAGGAAGCGCTCGACTTCGCGTTCAAGAAGGGGCTCGACCTCGTCGAGGTCGCAGCCGGCGCGGATCCGCCCGTGGCGCGGGTGATGGACTACTCGAAGTACCGCTACGAGCAGGATCAGCGCGCCAAGCAGGCTCGCAAGCACCAGCACGCAGATCCAAGTCAAGGAGATCAAGCTCAGACCGAAGATCGGGATCCACGACTACGAGACCAAGAAGGGGCACGTCGTGCGCTTTCTCGGCCAGCGGGCGAAGGTGAAGGTGACGATCATGTTCCGGGGGCGCGAGACGCTGCACCCGGATCGGGGTCGCGACCTGCTCATGCGCCTCGCCGAGGACGTGAAGGAGCTCGGCGCGATCGAGCAACAGCCCCTCCTCGACGGCCGCAACATGGTCATGATCCTCGGTCCGACGAAGAACGCGGGAGTGAAAGCCGATGCCAAAGATGAAGAGCTCGACGGGAGCGAAGAAGCGGTTCCGGATCAGCGGGACGGGGAAGATCCTGCGCCGGCACGCGATGAAGAGCCACAACCTCGAGAAGAAGTCGTCGAAGCGTAGGCGCGGCTTCCGCAAGTCCTACGAGGTCGCTGCGAGCGACGTCAAGGGAGTCAAGAAGCTCCTGAGGGGCGGTTGAGATGCCGAGGGTGAAGAGAGCCGTTCACGCGCGCAAGAAGCGCGCCAAGGTGCTGGAGCAGGCCAAGGGGTACTACGGCCGCAAGAAGTCGAGCTACCGCTTCGCGAAGGAGCAGCTCGACCACTCACTCCAGTACGCGTATCGCGACCGGAAGGTGCGCAAGCGCACGTTCCGCTCGCTCTGGATCGTCCGGATCAACGCCGCGGCCCGTGTGAACGGAATGTCCTACAACCGGTTCATGGCCGGGGTCCGGCTGGCCGGGATCGAGCTCGACCGCAAGTCGCTCGCCGACATCGCGGTCTCCGATCCGGCGGCGTTCGCGGCGGTGGCGGAGCGCGCGAAGGCTGCGCTCGACGCCGACGCCGAAGCGGCCTGATCGAGTCGCGCCGGAACGAGCAGCTCCGGCTCGTCCGGAAGCTTCTCGCTGCGCGCAGGCACCGGGAGGAGACCGGGCTCTTCGCGGTCGAGAGCGAGGATCTCGTGGAGGCGGCACGCGAAGCGGGCATCGATCCCGTCGAGCTGCTCGTCGCGGGCGAGAACGTCCTGCCGGAGCTCCTCGGCGAGGTGTCGACTCTCGGTCACGCGCCTCGCGTCGTCGGCGTCTACCGCCGCGACGTCCTACCGCGCGGCCCGCGTGACGTGGTGCTCGCGCTCTGGAGGGTGTCCGATCCGGGAAACGTCGGCACGCTCATCCGGACCGCCGACGCGTTCGGTGCCGGGGTCGCGCTCTCGGACGAGTGCGCGGATCCGACCGGGCCTCGTGCGGTGAGGGCGTCGGCGGGCGCGATCTTCCGCGTCCCGCTGCTCCCGTGGGACGAGGCACCGGGCATGAAGGTGGCGCTCGTCGCGCACGGCGGCGAGCCGCTGTCAGCGATCGAGCTCACCGAGCCGGTCACGTTCCTGCTCGGCTCCGAGCGCGAGGGACTGCCGGACGACCTCGTGGCTCGCAGCCGCCAGCGCGACGATCGGCCTGCCGGGGGACGCCGAGTCGCTGAACGTCGCGGCTGCGGGCGCCATCGCCCTGTACGAGCTCTCGCGGCGCGCAGGCGGCTAGCCGAACCCGCCGCCGCCGCCACCACCACCGCCTCCTCCACCGCCCGAGAAGCCGCCTCCGCCGCCGCCCGAGCCCGAGTTCGGCGGGGCGAGCGCGCTTCCGAACCCGGACGCGAGGTCGCCGATCGACAGGTGGGTCGCCCCGGAGCCGAGGTCGCCGGACGGCGAGATCCAGTAGATCGTGCTCGCCGTCGCCAGCGCCTCCGGCATGTGCAGCTTCGCCCCCTGGAGCACGCGGTCGGCGATGCCGAACGTGATCCCGTAGACGAGGAAGCGCTCCCAGAGGACGAGCGTCGCCGGCGGTGCCTCGTGGAGGCGCGGGAAGTCGGTCAGGTAGCGGCGGAACGCGTCCCAGCGCTCTGCTTCGGACTGAGCCTCGGGGCGTCGCCGGCGCCAGGCCTTTCGTGCGAGCACGAGTGCGCCGACGAGCACCGCCGCGTTGAGGACGAGGGCGACGGCGATGCCGATCAGCACGACGTCCGAGAAGCGCGGGAAGACGGGGCGCCAGCCGTCGATCGCGCGCCAGCCGAGGATCCCTCCGACGAGCGCGAACACGGCGACCGCGGCCACGAGCGGGACCGCTCCCGTCGACCGGAACCACCTGCGACGGTCGGCCTCGCTCGCGACAGCGCCCTTGAACGACGTGAAGCGACCGTGCATCGTCTCGCGCTCGTCCTCGATGCGCTTGCGGAAGCGCGAGAGCCGCTCCGTCCCGCCGTCGAGCACGGCGTCGACCACGCTCGCGACGTCGTCCTCGTAGGGCGTCAGCTCCTGGGGCTCGCCGGCCGAGAGCTCGAGGTCCGCGACGTCCTCGGTCCTGAGGCCCGCCCAGATCTTCCGCTCGGTGGTCACCGGCATCGGCCTTGTAGTGGCCGCGCCGAATCAGATCGAAGATGGTCGCCGTGAACTCGTACGAGCCCGCCTCGCCGCCCTGCCGGAGGAGCGTCGGGACGAGTGCCGGCTCGGTGTCGGTCGGAGGCTCCTGCTCGTACTCGCGGTCGTAGCCCGTTCGCCGCTCGCGCCCGAGGAACCAGTAGACCGCCGAGAGCACGAGCAACGCCGGGATCGTCGCCAGCCCGAGCCCGACGAGCGCGGTGCGGAGCGGGTTGTCCTTCAGCTCGTCGATCCGGTCCTGGTCGCGCGCGAACTCCTCGGCGTCCTCGCGCTCCTCCGCGACGATCGCCTGGAGGCCGGGGCCGTCCTCGACCTTCATCCCGGCCGTGGACGCGAACGCGCCGCGCGGAAACAGCGTCCGGAGCTCGACGAACTGCCCGGCGGGGACGAGGACGGCGCGGAGCAGCGCGCGGTTGCGCTGGAGCGTGACATCGCCCCGTACCCAGACGGGATGCCCCCAGGCCCGGACGACCTGTCCCGGGCCGCTCGTCGCCGCGGTCAGGTGGCCGAGCGGCTGCTCCCATTCGTCGCCCCACACCTTGAGGTTGACGTCGACGACGTCGGTGTAGGCGACCGCGAGCCCCGTGAAGCGGTAGCGGATCGTGAACGTCCGCACCTCGTTCGAGGCGTTGAAGCGCCAGACGACGCGGATCTTGCCACCGAGGTCGCGGGCTCCGAACGTGCCGGCCGGCCCGCCCGGCGCGAGCTCGGTGGACGCCCCCGGCGAGAACGGCCGTCCCTGCTCGAGCACGGCGATGTCCGAGATCCGCTCTCCCTCGCGATAGGGGATCTCCCGGAAGCCGTACGTGAAGTTGCCGGAGAACGAGACCCTGAGGTTCTCGGTGACGGCGACTGCGCCGTTCCGGCGAACCTCGACGTCGACGTCGGCGACGTCGAGGTCGTACGTCTGCGCGAGAGCCGACGGTGCGAGCGCGAGCGCGGCGAGCGCCGCCGCGACGGCTGAAAGAACCGCACGTCAGAAGTCGACGACCGGCGCCTCCCGTTGCGCCTCCTCCTCGACCTCGAAGAACTCGCGGGCGCGTGAATCCGAACGGCCCGGCCAGCACGACGCCCGGGAACGTCTGGATCGCGTTGTTGTACGTGAGCACGGCGTCGTTGTAGACCTGGCGGCTCACGGCGACCCGGTTCTCGGTCTCCGAGAGCTCCGTCTGGAGCTGTCGGAAGTTCTCGTCGGCCTGGAGCTCCGGGTACGCCTCGGCGACCGCGAACAGCCGGCCGAGCGCGGCCCCGAGGATCCCCTCGGCCTGCGCGGTCTCACCCGGTGTCTGCGCCTGCTGCGCGCGGGAGCGCGCCTGCGTGACGGCCTCGAACGTCTCGCGCTCGTGCGAGGCGTAGCCCTTGACGGTCTCGACGAGGTTCGGGATGAGGTCCCAGCGGCGCTTGAGCTGTACCTCGACCTGCGCCCACGAGTTGTCCACCCGGTTCCGCAGCCGGACGAGGTTGTTGTAGAAGAGAACGAGGGCGAGGACGACCGCGAGGACGATCGCGAGGAGGACGATGAGCCAGATCACGGCGGCTCCGACTCTATGGATAGTCTGGGCGCGTGGCAACCGTCGCCGGGCTGTTCGTCTCGCCGGAGCGCGGAAGCGGCCGTTCGGAGGCGCGCGGGAGCGTGCTGGCGATCGCGAGCCAGGGCTTCGAGGAGTGCGCCCACGGCAATCCACCACGACGCGAGGTGCTGCTCGCGTCGAAGGAGCATCTCGACGCGCTCGGCCTCGAGCCCGGCGCGATTCGCGAGAACGTCGTCGTCGAGGGCGCCGACGTCCACGACTGGCCCGTCGGCCAGCAGGTCCGGGTCGGCGCCGCGCTGCTCGAGATCACGATGGTCTGCGATCCGTGCCACAAGATGGATCGGCTTCGCGACGGGCTTCGGGCCGAGATCGACGGCAAGCGCGGGATGCTCGCCCACGTCGTCGAGGGCGGCGAGATCGCGCTCGGCGACCCGATCGAGCTGGTCTGATCCGTCAGCCGCGCTTGCGGCAGACGAAGATCATGTCCTCGGTGCCGTCGTAGGGCAGTCCGTCGAACCACGCACCGAGCTCGTCGACCTCGAAGCCGGCCGCGTCGAGGAGGCGGAGCCACTCCTCCGCCGACAGCCAGTGGAGGCCGAAGGTCGTGATCTCGTCGCCCGAGCGCACCGAGAAGCTGACGCTGCGCGTGTCCTCGTGCCAGACCGCGCGCTCGAAGATCCCGGGCTCGCGCTCGTACCAGCGGTCATGCGTCTCGTCGATGTCCTCGCGGGTCGGGGCGAAGACGTCGAACACGAACCGTCCGCCCGGCTCGAGCAACCGGTGCGCCGCGGCGAGCGCGCGCAGCTTCTCGTCCTCGGTCTCCATGTGCAGGAGGGATCGGAAGGGACAGATGACGAGCGGCACGCGCTCGGCGACGGGTGGGTCTCGCAGGTCACCGACACGGAGTTCGAGCAGATCGCCCACTCCGGCCGCGTCGGCCGCCGCGCGCGCGACCTCGAGCATCCCGGGCGAGGCGTCGACGCCGATCACCGGGACGCCGGCCTGCGCGATCGGGACCGCGATGCGGCCGGTTCCGACGGCGAGCTCGACGACCGGCCCTCCCGACGCGAGCGCGTGGTCGACGTAGAAGCCGACGTCCTCGGTGACCGACCGGCTCCACGGGTCGTAGAACGGCGCGATGCGGTCGTAGAGAGTCATCGCGGCTTGCGCGCGACCCAGACGAGCTCGCGGCTCTCCTCGTCGAACGGCCTGCGGTCGAACCAACCGTAGAGCGCTTCGACCTCGAGCCCCGAGACCTCGATCAGGCCCAGCCACTCGTTCTTCGTCGCCCACCAGAGGGAGCTCGTGTCGCCCGTGTCGAGCACGATGTCGACGCGGCTCTCGCCGACGGCGTACCGGAGCGTGTGCGGGATCGGCTCCTCCTGGCGCGACCCGTCGAGTCGCGCGGCGATGACGTGGTCGAAGGCGAAGACGTTCCACGCGAAGCGCCCGCCCGGCAGCAGGGCGTCTGCGACCCGCTCGAAGACGACCCTCCGATCGGCCCACGTGGGCAGGTGCAGGAGGGCGCGGGCCGGGCAGTAGACGAGCGCCGCCTGCTCGTCGAGATGCGAAGTCGCGCATGTCGCCGAGCCGGAGGTCGAGGAGGTCGCCGCCCGCCTCGCGCGCCTGTTCGAGCATCGCGGGCGAGGAGTCGATGCCGACGACCGTCCGGCCGATCGCCTGCGCGACCGGGATGGCGACGCGGCCGGTGCCGACCGCGAGCTCGACGACCGGCCCGTCGGCCTCCGTCGCAAGCTCGACGTAGAACGGAATGTCCTCCGTCATGTCGGCCGCCCAGCGGTCGTAGTCGGTGGCGAAGGCCTCGGGATAGCTCACGCCCGCGATTCAAGCAGGCGTCGCGTCGTGACACGCGGCCACGGTCGCGCTACTCTCCGCCACGTGACCGCACCGCGTCGCGTCGCCTGCTTTACCGAGCCCCGGCCGAGAGTCGGGGCAGCGGCGCGCGCGTAGTCGTCGCGGTTCCTCCGCTCTCCGCCGGGGCGCACCCGTCCCAGCGTCGAGGAGAGGAGGAACGATGAACGAGAGCTCGCCAACCGATCGCGGTACAGTCGCCGCCGTGGACGCGGCAGCGCTCGAGCGGGACGCACTCGCGGCACTCGCCGCAACCGAGACCGCCGACGACGTCGAGCAGGTCCGTGTCGAGTACCTCGGCCGGAAGAGCGCGCTCAAGCTCGCGCTTCGCGAGGTCCGCGACCGCGAGACCGGGATGACGCTGAACGCTCTTCGCGAGCGCATCGAGTCGGCGCTCGACGCGCGCGAGGCGGAGCTCGCGCCGCGCCGAGCTCGACCGTCGGCTGACCGAGGAGCGGGTCGACGTGACGATGCCGGGCACGCCGGTCCGCCGCGGCCATCTGCACCTCATCACGCAGATCCGGCGCGAGTTCGAGGACATCTTCCTCGGCCTCGGGTACACGATCGTGGACGGGCGCGAGGTCGAGACGACCCGGTACAACTTCGACGCGCTGAACTTCCCGCAGGGACACCCTTCGCGGTCGCCCGTCCAGACGCTCTTCCTCGACCCGGAGACGGTGCTCCGCACCGAGACGTCGCCGTCCCAGATCAGGACGATGGAGACGCAGGAGCCGCCCGTGTACATCGTGTCCCCGGGGCGCGTGTACCGGCGGGACACCCCCGACGCCACCCACACGCCGACCTTCCACCAGATGGAGGGGCTCGCCGTCGACGAGGGCATCACGCTCGCCGACCTCCTCGGCACGCTCGACTACCTCTTGCAAGGCACTGTTCGGGGAGGACCGCGAGACCGACTTCCGCATCCACCACTTCCCCTTCACCGAGCCGTCGGTCGAGGCGTACGTGTCCTGTCACGTCTGCGAGGGCTCCGGCTGTCCCGTCTGCCGGCACTCCGGGTGGATCGAGGTGGGCGGCTCGGGGATGGTCGACCCGAACGTCTTCGAGTTCGTGGGCTACGACCCGGAGCGGTACACCGGCTTCGCGTTCGGCTGGGGCCTCGAGCGGATCGCGGTGCTCCGGCACGGGATCCCGGACCTCCGCGAGCTCTGGCGCAACGACCCGCGGCTCCTCGCGCAGTTCTGATGCGCGCGCCGCTCTCCTGGCTCCGCGAGTACGTGACGACGGATGCGTCTCCGGAGGAGATCGCACGCCGGCTCAACATCTCGTCCCTCGAGGTCGAGCGGATCGTGGACGTGGGCGTGGCCGACCTCGACGGCAACCTCGGGCGCTTCCTCGTCGGGACGGTGCTCGAGGTCGAGCCGCACCCGAATGCCGACCGGCTCCGCGTCTGCCAGGTCGACGTGGGAGAGGGCGACGCGCGTCAGATCGTCTGCGGCGCGTGGAACTTCGAGGCGGGCGCGACCGTCGCGGTCGCGCTGCCGGGCGCCTACCTCCCGATCCTCGACGTCCCGCTCGACGAGCGCGAGCTCCGCGGCCAGCTCTCGCGCGGGATGATCCTCGCCGAGGACGAGGTCGGGCTGGGCGACGACCACGCCGGGATCATGGTGCTGCCCGGCGGGATCGAGCCCGGGACGCCGCTCGTCGACGTCCTGCCGATCGCCGACCGGGTGCTCGACGTCGTCCCGACGGTGAACCGCGTCGACCTCCTCTCGATGGTCGGGCTCGCGCGGGAGGTCGCCGCGCTGACGGGCGGCGAGCTGCACCCGCCTGACATCGAGGACCCGCCGATCGTCGACGGGGAGCCGGTCGACGTCAGGATCGAGGACTTCGAGCGCGCGCCCCGCTACATCGGCCGCGTCTTCCGCGACGTCGCGATCGGCCCGTCGCCGCAGTGGCTCCGGTCGCGACTCTTCCTCGCCGAGATCCGCTCGATCTCGAACGTCGTCGACGTGACGAACTACGTCATGCACGTCTACGGGAGCCCGCTGCACGCGTTCGACCGCTCGAGGCTCGCCGAGGGCCGGATCGTCGTCAGGCGCGCGCGTCCCGAGGAGGAGCTGCGAACGCTCGACGGGGCTCTCCGCTCGCTCACGTCCGACGACCTGGTCATCGCCGACGCGGAGCGGGCGGTCGCGCTCGCGGCGATCATGGGCGGGGAGGACAGCGAGATCTCGGACGCGACGAGCGAGCTCCTCCTCGAGGCGGCGAACTTCGAGCCGATCGGGATCCTGCGCACCTCGGAGCGGCTCGCCCTGCGGACGGCGGGCTCGAACCGCTGGGAGAAGGGGGTCGACCCGCACCTGGCCGAGCCGGCGGCGAAGCTCGCGAGCCGGCTGATCGTCGACCTGACCGGCGCGCGGCTGACCGGTCACGTCGACGTCCACGACGGCCTCCCCGAGCCGCCGGTCGTGCGCCTGCGCCCCGAGCGCTCGAGCCGCGTCATCGGGCTCGACGTGCCGGAGGACGAGCAGCGCGCGATCCTCGAGGGCTTCCAGTTCGGCGTCTCGGCGGACTGGGACGTCACCGTCCCGACCTTCCGCGCCCGCGACGTCACGCGTGAGATCGACCTCGTCGAGGAGGTCGCGCGGGCGGTGCTCGACCGCGTTCCGCGGACGATGCCGCTCCGCCGCCACGTACGCGGGAGGCTCGACCCCGCTCAGCGTCTCCGGCGCCTCGCGGAGGACGTGCTCGTCGGCGCCGGCCTGTCCGAGGCGTACACGTGGAGCCTCGCCGAGTCCGACCCGCACCCGGAGGCGATCCGGCTTCCGGACCCGCTGACCTCCGACCAGGCGGTGCTGCGGACGACGCTCCTGCCCGGCCTGGTCGAGGCGGCGCGGACGGCCGTGGACGCGAGAGCGGAGAGCATCGGCCTCTTCGAGATCGCCCGGGTCTACCACCCTTCGGGCGAGCGGCTGCCGAACGAGAGCTGGCACGTCGCCGCGGTCGCTCGAGGGCGGCTTCGCTGCCGCAAAGGGCGTCGTGGAGGCACTGTACGGCGCTCTCCACCTGGAGCTGCCGCGTACGGCGCGGATCGTCTCCGCTGTTCCATCCGGGGAAGACCGCGGCGACCGACGCCGGGCTCCTCGGCGAGCTCCATCCGTCGCAGCTCGAGGGCGCGTGGGGCGCGTTCGAGCTCGATCTCGCGACGCTGGACGGCGCCGCGCCGGGGCGCGTCCTGTACGAGGACGTGATCACGTACCCCGCCGTCCGCCAGGACATCGCGGTCGCGGTCGACGAGGACGTCGAGGCCGGCGCTCTCGTCGCCACGGCGCGCGAGGCCGGCGGGCGAGCTTCTCCGCGATGCACGTGTCTTCGACGTCTACCGTGGCGAGCAGGTCGGAGAGGGAAGGAAGTCCGTCGCGATCCACCTGAGCTTCCAGTCGCCCGAGCGGACGCTCACGGACGACGAGGCCGACGCGCTGCGCGGCGCACGTCGTCTCCGCGCTCGCCGAGACCTTCGGCGCCGAGCTCCGCAGCTGAGCAATCCGATCTCGCGCGACCGTCCGTAGAGTGGACCAGTGCTTCGCGCCGTCCCGCTCGTCATCGCCGCCGTCACCCTTGCCGCGTTGCTCGGCGCCGCCGACGGCTCCGCCGGGCCCGCGCAGGCGACGAAGCTGAAGGGCACGGTCGGCCCGGGCGCATCGATCGTCCTCGCCGACGCGGAAGGCAGACGGGTCACGACGCTCGCTCCGGGGACGTACGAGATCGAGGTCCAGGACCTCTCCGACGAGCACAACTTCCACCTCAGCGGCCCGGGGATCGACGATCGCTCGACGGCCGTCGAGGGCCAGGGCACGGAGACCTGGACGGTGACGCTGACGGACGGCACGTACACCTATGTCTGCGACCCGCACTCGATCGACATGCGCGGGTCGGTCGCGGTCGGCAATGCGCAACCGCAACCGCCATCCTCCGCCACCGCCGCCTCCTCCGCCACCACCTCCGCCGCCCACCGCGAAGGTCGTCACGGCGAAGACGAAGCTCGTCCTCGTCTCCGGCCCGAACTTCACGATCTCGCTGAAGACCCCGGCCGGCGCGGCGGTGAGGACGATGAGGCGTGGCACCTACACGGTCACCGTCCGCGATCGCTCGCGCATCCACAACGCACACGTGCGCGCGCCGGGCTACAACCGCGCGACGACGCTTCCGTTCCAGGGAGCCCAGGTGTGGAAGGCGAAGCTCGCGAGGACGGGGACGCTCCGCTTCCTCTGCGACCCGCACCAGCTCCAGGGCATGCGCGGGTCGGCGAAGATCGTCCCCTGACTCGAGGCTGAACGATCGACGGTGCGACGGTGTCGCGGCCGCGCAGCGGACGCCTTCAGGGATGTTGCGCGAGCAGGAGCTCGCGCGAGCGAGCTCCTGCTCTTGCGGGCTAGACCGAGCGGCCCTCGATCCGCCAGACCGGGCCCTGCGTGGCGACGTTGTCCGTGTCCGAGAGAGCGTGGAGCACGGTCACGCGCCCGGTGATCCCGTCCTCGTCCATCCGCTCGAACGCGCGCCGCGTCATCTCCCGCGACGCGCCGTAGCCGCCTCCGCTCGCCACGCGGAACCGGAGCGCGATCGCGCCGGGGACGCGGCTCGGGTTGAGCGGCGCGCCGTGCAGCGCGGCGCGCGGCACGAAGTCCGTCGAGTCGAGCTCGAGCTCCGCGTAGGCGTCGCGCCAGCCGGGCGGGAGCTTCGCGAGCTCCGCGTCCCAGCCGTCGGTGAGCGACATGCGCGCAGCCGCCTCCTCGCCGCGCGGTCTGACGTGCTGATCGACGAGCGAGAGCGTCCCCCAGATCCGCCGTCGATCGAGCCGGCGCAGGACGTTCTCGAGACGCTCGGGGCTGCCGCCGAGCCGAGCGATGTGCAAGCGCAGCTCGCCACCGACCTGGCCGGGCTGAAGCGGAGCGAGGACGCTCGCCGCGCCGGTCGCCGCGGTCGCGTCCTCGGCCGTGAACGCGAGCGAGATCTCGTCCCAGTCGGCGTCGAGGCCCGCCTCGATCGACTTCCACTGCTCGGCGGCCTTCATCGGCCGATCAGCATAATGGCCGGTTCATGGCAACGGTCGAGGAGAAGGCCGAGCCCGGCGGGCACAAGGTCTCCGAGGAAGTCCTGCGGAAGTTCTTCCGGGAGATGCTGCTCATCCGGCGCTTCGAGGAGAAGGTCGAGGAGCGCTTCCGCGCGGGCGAGCTTCCCGGCTTCCTGCACGTCGCGATCGGGCAGGAGGCGACCGCGACCGGGGTGTGCGCCGCGCTCGAGCGCGAGGACGTCATCGCCTCGACGCACCGCGCTCACGGGCACACGATCGCGAAGGGGACCGCGCCGGAGCGCGTGATGGCCGAGCTCTACGGCAAGGCCGAGGGCTGCTCGGGCGGCTACGGCGGCTCGATGCACCTCTACGACGTCGAGGTCGGCAACCTCGGCGCCAACGCCGTCGTCGCCGGCGGCATCCCGGGAATCGTCGGGGCCGCTCTCGCCTTCAAGATGCGCGGCGAGAAGCGCGTCGCGGTCGCCTTCTTCGGCGACGGCGCGACGAACACGGGGACGTTCCACGAGTCGCTCAACCTCGCCCAGGTGTGGACGGTGCCGGCGGTCTTCGTGCTCGAGAACAACGCGTGGGCCGAGTCGACACCGGCGTCGCAGCACTCGCCGCTCCCCGTCGACGAGCTCGGGAAGCGAGCGCTCGCCTTCGGGATGAAGCTGATCGAGGCGGACGGCCAGGACGTCGAGGCCGTCTACCTCGCGACGCTCGCCGCGCGCGAGCATGCGCTGTCCGGCAAGGGCCCAGTCCTCCTGCACCTGCGCACGTACCGGCTCACCGGGCCACTTCGTCGGCGACCCGCAGGTCTACCGCGACCGCGACGAGCTCAAGCGCGAGCTCGAGACGAAGGATCCGATCGCGCAGCTCGGCCGTCGGCTGGAGATCGACGACGAGGAGTTCGCGGGGATCGACGCCGAGGTCACCGCGGAGGTCGAGGCAGCCGTCGAGTTCGCGAAGGCCGGCACGGATCCCGCGCCCGAAGACGCGCTGAAGTACGTCTATGCGGACGGGGTCGCCGGAGCCGCGACGCCGCCGGTGCCTCGAGCTGACGTATCGCGAGGCAGTTCGCGACGCGCTCGCCCGCGCGCTCCGCGAGGACGAGAGCGTGTTCGTCATGGGCGAGGACATCGCGGAGATGGGCGGGTCGATGGCCGTCACGCAGGGCCTGCTCGAGGAGTTCGGCCCGGAGCGCGTCCGCAACACGCCGATCTCGGAGATGGCGATCGTCGGAAGCGGGATCGGCGCGGCGATGCAGGGCATGCGCCCGGTCGTCGAGATCATGTACGAGGACTTCCTGACGCTCTCGATGGAGCAGCTCGTCAACCAGGCGGCGAAGCACCGCACGATGTCCGGGGGCCAGCTGAAGGTGCCGCTCACCGTGAGGACGCAGGGCGGCGCGGGATGGTCGCCGGGCGCGCAGCATGCGCAGCAGCTCGAGGCATGGTTCGTGCACGTCCCGGGCCTCAAGGTCGTGTTCGCGTCGACGCCCGAGGACGTCCGCGGCCTGCTCTGGTCCGCGATCTACGACGACAACCCGGTCGTCTTCTTCGAGCACCGCACGCTGTACCCGATCAAGGGCGAGGTGCCCGAGGAGCTCGAGCCGATCCCGCTCGGCAAGGCGCGCATCCACCGCGAGGGCGAGGACGTGACGGTCGTCGCGACCGGGCGGCTCGTGCACGAGTCGCTCGCAGCGGCGGAGCAGGCCGAGGCCGAGGGGATCTCGGTCGAGGTCGTCGACCCGCGCACGCTCCTGCCGCTCGACGAGGAGACGATCGTCGGGTCGGTGCGGAAGACGACGCGGTGTGTGACCGCGCACGAGGCGGTGACGCGCGGCGGCTTCGGCGCGGAGCTCGCCGCGGTGATCCAGTTCGGCGCCTTCGACTGGCTGGACGCGCCGATCGAGCGCGTGGGCGCGAAGTTCGCGCCGCTCCCGTTCGCGCCCATGATGGAGCAGCACGTCGTCCCGCACGCCGAGGACGTGCTCGCCGCGATCCGCCGGACGGTGGCGAGGAGCTGACGAGCTGATGGCCACCGAGGTGAAGCTCCCGCGTCTCGGCCAGGGCATGGAGTCGGGCACGATCGTGCGCTGGCTCAAGGCGGAGGGCGAGGAGGTCGCGAAGGGAGAGCCGCTGTACGAGCTCGACACCGACAAGGTGACGCAGGAGGTCGAGGCCGAGTCGGACGGCGTCCTGCTCAAGATCGTGATCCCGGAGGGCGAGGCGGACGTCGGCACGACGGTCGCCGTCATCGGCGCCGCCGACGAGGACGTCTCCGGGTACGCCGCGAGCGTCGCGGGCGGGAACGGCGGCGCGCCGCCGGCAGCGCCCCCCGAGCCGCCGACTTCCGCTCCTCCCGTCGCTGCCGGGCAACCGGCGCCCGGCGAGCCGATCCCCGCCGAGCAGCCCGGCCGAGACGCCGGAGGCGCCGCCCGTGTCGCCGCAGGCCCCGGACGAGCCGGTCAAGGCGAGCCCGCTCGCGCGGCGTATCGCGCGAGAGAAGGGCGTCGACCTGGCTGCGCTGACGGGCACCGGGCCGGACGGCCGGATCGTCGCAGAGGACGTCGAGAACGCCACGCCGGCTCCGGCCGCGGCGCCGGGAGCGGCAGCGGAGGCCCCCGAAGCCGAGATCGTCGAGCTCACGTCGGTCCGCCGCACGATCGCGCGCCGGCTCACCGAGGCGTGGGAGGCGCCCGTCTTCCAGCTCACCGTCGAGGCCGACTGCACTGCGCTCGTCGAGACGCGCGAGCAGCTCGTCGAGCTGATGCGCGAGGGCGATGCGAAGCCGACCGTGAACGACGTCCTCACCCGCCTCGCCGCGGCCGCGCTCATGCGGCACCGTCCCGTCAACGCGACCTTCGTCGACGGCCGCATCCACCGCCATCCCGCGGCCAACGTCGGCATCGCGGTCGCGGCCCCCTCGGGCCTGGTCGTCCCGGTCGTCCGCGACGTGGAGCGGAAGTCGGTGCAGGAGATCGCGGCGGCGAGGGCCGATCTCGTCGCCCGCGCGCGCGACGGCAAGCTCCAGCTCTCCGACCTCGAGGGCGGCACGTTCACGATCTCGAACCTCGGGATGTACGGCATCGACCAGTTCATCGCGGTCCTCAATCCGCCGCAGGTCGCGATCCTCGCCGTCGGCTCGATCGAGGAGCGGCCGCTCGCCGTCGACGGCGAGCTCGTGATCGCGCCGCTCGTGACGATGACCCTGACGTGCGACCACCGCGCGATCGACGGCTCCGAGGGCGCCGAGTTCCTGCGGACGCTCAAGAGCCTCGTCGAGAGTCCCGCGCTGGCCCTCTGACGATGATCATCCGTCGCGGCGGTCGCCAGGACGTCCGCTTCCTGCGGGACATGCTCCACCACGCGTACTACTGGCGCGAGCGGAACCCGGGAGAGGGCCCGGGGCCGGTCGCGCTCTACGTCAAGGGCTGGGGGAGGCCCGGCGACACGGCGCTGATCGCCATCGAGGACGGCTTTCCGGTCGGCGCCGCGTGGTACCGGCTCTTCAAGCGCGAGCAGCCCGGCTACGGCTTCGTCGGCGAGGAGACTCCCGAGCTCGCGCTGGCCGTGGTCCCCGCACGTCGTGGCAAGGGGATCGGGGACGCGCTGCTGCACGCGCTGTACGAGCGGGCGAAGGCCGACGGCTACGACGCCGTGAGCCTGAGCGTCGCGCGCGACAACGACGTGCTGCTCTCGTACTACGCGGAGAAGCACGGCTTCGAGCGCGTTCGCGAGGACAACGGCGGCGACAGCGTCACGATGCGCCGCGCGCTCTAGGTGCCGCGTCAGCCCTCTCACCTCCGGCCACTAGGATGGCGACGCAACTGACGAAAGGAACCTGAACGATGGAATTCGACGTCGCCGTCCTCGGAGGAGGGCCTGCCGGCTACACGGCCGCGATCCGTGCGGCGCAGCTCGGCGCCAGGGTCGCCTGCATCGAGAAGGAGTCGGAGCTCGGGGGAACTTGCCTGCGGGTGGGCTGCATCCCGACGAAGGCGTGGGTGCAGACGGCGCACGCGCTGCACGCCGCCCGTGAGATCAACGCGAAGCTCGGCGTCACGACCGGCGAGCCGAAGCTCGATTTCGCACAGGCCAACGAGTGGAAGGCTCGGTGTCGAAGCAGATGACCGGCGGCGTCGCGCAGCTCTTCAAGGCGAACGGCGTCACGTCGTTCGAAGGCCTCGGCAGGTTCGAGAGCACGACCTCGATCGCGTTCGACAAGGGCGAGCTGGGCCTGAGCTTCAAGTCCGCGATCGTCGCGACGGGCTCGTACCCGATCCAGCCGCCCATCCCCGGCCTCGACTCTCCGCGCTGCGTCGACTCGACCGGCCTGCTCGGCGCAGACCGAGGTGCCGCGGCGGCTCGTCGTGCTCGGCGGCGGGATCATCGGCTGCGAGTTCGCGTCGATCTTCGAACGCTTCGGCAGCGAGGTCACGATCGTCGAGATGCTCGACTCCCTGATCCCGCAGGAGGACGCCGACGCGACGAGCGAGCTCCGCAAGCAGTTCGCGCGGCGCGGCATCGTCGTCCATCTCGGAAAGCAGTGCACGAAGGTGGAGGACACGGACTCCGGGCTCGTCGTCCATTTCGGCGAGGGCGAGACCACCGAGTGCGACCTGATGCTCGTCTCCGTCGGCCGCGCGCCCCTCGTCGAGGGCATCGGCCTCGAGGCGGCGGGCGTGACGTTCGACAAGCGGGCCGGGATCCAGACCGACGGCCACCGGCGGACGTCGGTGCCGACGATCTACGCCGCCGGAGACGTCGCCGGCTACTGGCAGCTCGCGCACACCTCGTTCCGCGAGGGCGAGATCGCGGCCGAGAACGCGACGGGACACGAGGCGGAGATCGGCGACCCGGCCGTCCCGCGTCCGATCTACACCGATCCCGAGATCGCCGGCGTCGGGCTGACCGAGTCGGAGGCGCGCGAGCAGCACGGCGACGACGGCATCGCCGTCGGGCGCTTCCCGTGGATCGCGAACGCGCGCGCGGTCATGTCCGGCGACGCGACGGGGTGGGTGAAGACGATCCACGAGACGACGTACGGCGAGCTCCTCGGCGTCGTCATCGTCGGGCCGCACGCGACCGATCTCATCGGCGCCGCGGTCATCGCGCTCGACGCCGAGGCGACGATCGAGACGATCGCCGACGGGATGGCGCCGCACCCGACGCTGTCGGAGGCGTTCAAGGAGGCCGGGCTCGTCGCGCTCGGGCGTCCGATCCACATCGCCGTGCGCAGACGGGCCACCGCCTAGGCGGACGCGGTTCGTTACCCTCCCGAGGTGACCGTCTTCAACAGGAGGAACGCGCTCGTCGGCTTCGTGACGCTGAAGGCGCTCGAGCGGCGCCGGAACCGGCGCGGGAACGGCCTCAAGATCGCCGGGTTCGTCGTGCTCGGGCTCGTGTCGGTCGGCATCCTGGCGGGAGTCGCCGCCGTGATGCTGCGCCGCCGCGGGGAGCTCGAGGACGTGGTCGCCGACGTCGACGAGATCGTCGGCGAGTACGTGACGAACTCCGCCGCGGAGCCGATTCCCGCCACGTGAGCCGTCGCCTCGGCGACGTCGACCCGTCGCTGATCCGGCCGGCCCTCGCGGGCCTCGTGCCGTACGAGCCCGGGAAGCCGGTCGAGGAGGTCCAGCGCGAGCTCGGCCTCGAGCGCGTCGTCAAGCTCGCCTCGAACGAGGGGCCGCTCGGCCCGTTCCCGGCCGCGCAGGAGGCGATCGCGCGGGCCGCGCTCGAGCTGAACCGCTACCCGGACGGAGGCGCGTATCGGCTCCGCCACGCGCTGGCGGAGCGCCACGACGTGGGCTTCGAGGAGGTCACCGTGTGCGCCGGCGCCGACGCGGTCATCGGCTACACCTGCCTCGCCGTGCTCGACCCGGGCGACGAGGCGGTCACGGGCTGGCCCTCGTTCCCGAGCTACGTCCTCGACCCGCTGAAGGTCGGCGGCGTTCCCGGTCCGGGTCCCGCTGCGGGGCGAGCGGTTCGACCTCGAGGCGATCCTCGACGCGGTCACGCCGCGCACGAAGCTCGTGTTCGTCGCGGCTCCGAACAATCCGACGGGGACGACGAACACGCGGGCAGAGCTCGACGCCTACTTCGCCGCCGTCCCCGCGCACGTCCTCACCGTGCTCGACCAGGCGTACTTCGAGTACGTCGAGGACCCGGACTACCCGGACGCCATCGAGGAGTACGCGAAGGCGGGCCATCGCGTCCTCGTCCTGCGGACGTTCTCGAAGATCTTCGGCCTCGCAGGGCTCCGCGTCGGGTACGGGATCGGCCCCGCCGACGTGGTGACCGCGATCGGGAAGGTGCGCCGCGCGTTCGACGTCACCTCCGCCGGCCAGGAGGCCGCGATCGCGAGCCTCGGCGACCACGCCGAGCTCGACGCGGCGTCGGGCCGCGAACCGCGAGGCGATGGCGCTGCTCGAGAGCGTCCTCCGCTCGCACGGCCTCGACCCCGCCGGCCCGGCGGTCGCGAACTTCCAGTTCGTGCGGGTCGAGGACGCGGCGTCGCTGAACGACGCGCTGCTCCGGCAGGGCGCGATCGTCCGCCCGCTGGCGTCGTTCGGAGCGCCCGACGCGCTCCGCATCACGGCGGGCACGCGCGACGAGGTGGAGTTCCTCGCGGACGCGCTCTCGGCCGCCGCCCCGAGCGGATCCCCCTCGCGGTAGGACGGGCCAGGCCGACCGCGAATACAGCTATCCTCGGAGACCGGGCGCCCCGCGGAGGCGCTCGTTGCTCGTATGCGAACGACCCTGAAGAGAGGCCTGGGGCGCGCGGCGCCGCCGAACGGGAACGGGAAACCGGTTCTCCCTCCCGGCATGCTCTCCGCCGTCAGCGTCTACCGCCAGCCGGGGGCCAGGCGATCTCGGCTCGGCCTCCTCGGCCCGATCCTCGCGTGGGTGGGCATGGCAGCTCTCGTTCTCGCCGCGGGCGCGGCGGGCGGCACCTACCTCTTCTACCACGAGCAGGTCGCCGAGCTCGCGCCCACGTCGGCAGGGGTGAAGCGCGCCCAGACTCATCTCGCCGTCCCGCTTCCCGGGCAGCCGGCCGTCGCGCTCGTCATCGGCTACGACAGGCGCAAGGAGGACGGCGCGAACGCGCCGTCACGCTCCGACACGATGATGCTCGTCCGCGCCGATCCGGTCTCGGACTCGATCTCGCTGCTGTCGTTCCCGCGCGACATGCTCGTCGAGATCCGTTGCCCAGGCCGTACGACGCGCGTGGGGAAGATCAACGAGGCGTACGTCGACTGCGGTGAGCAAGGGGCGCTCCAGACCGTCAAGGCGCTCACCGGCGTACAGGTCAACTACCTGATCGCCGTCAACTTCCGCGGCTTCCGACAGATCGTCGACCGCCTGGACGGGGTCTGGATGGACGTCGACCGGCGCTACTTCAACGACCGCAGCGGCCCGACCGGGTACGCGACGATCAACCTGCGCCCGGGCTACCAGCAGCTCACGGGTCGGCGGGCCCTCGACTACGTCCGCTACCGGCACACGGACTCGGACCTGTACCGGGTCGCGCGGCAGCAGCAGTTCGTGAAGGCGTTCAAGGGCCAGATGCAGGAGAGCTTCGGCCTCACGACGGCGCTGAAGCTGGTCAAGACGGTGACGAGCAACGTCGAGATCGCCGCCGGAGGCGGCGGCAACGTGGACGGCGACACCGTGCTGTCGTACGCGCGCTTCGCGTACGAGCTTCCCAGGGGCCGCGTGTTCCAGACGAAGATCGAGGGCCTGGAGGGCTTCGCCGAGCTCACGACCGACTCGGAGAACGTCCGCCGCGCCGTGGACGAGTTCACGCACCCCGACGTCGAGTCGTCGGAGAAGGCGACGGCGGTCGCGCTCGGGGAGAAGCTCAAGCGCTCGGCTCCGGCGCCGCGCGACACGACGATCACCGTCCTGAACGGCAACGGCGTGGAGGGCTCGGCGTCGACAGCCGGATATCAGCTCGGCCAGCGCGGGTACCAGATGCTGACGCCGCCGAACGGCCTCCCCGCGAATGCGCCGAACTGGCAGTACTTCCGCACCGAGGTCAACTTCGACCCGAAGGTGCGCGGCTCGCAGGCGGCGGCGCGGAAGGTCGCAAACCTCTTCGGGTCGTCGGAGGTCAAGCCGCTCGCGCGCAAGCTCTCCGCCCTCGCCAACGGCGCGATGCTCACCGTCGTCGTCGGCCAGACGTTCCACGGCAGCCTCG
Organism: uncultured Actinomycetes bacterium; assembly: GCA_963770595.1. Taxonomy (GTDB): domain Bacteria; phylum Actinomycetota; class Thermoleophilia; order Gaiellales; family Gaiellaceae; genus GMQP-bins7. The sequence continues at coordinate 281,511 of CAVYQG010000002.1, forward strand.
CCGCCGCCCCCGTCGACGCCACCCCGCGACGCGAGAAGGCGAACGTCGTCTCCGGGGCGAGCGCATCGCGCGACCTCCTTCGCGAGCGCCGCGGCCGCGTCGACTTCCCGCTGATGGTCCCGACGGTGATCGAGCGGAGCTCGTGGGTCGACGACACGATGCCGGTCCGGATGTACTGGATCGACCCCGGCAAGGACCACAAGGCCGTCCGGCTCGTCTACCAGATGGGCTCGAACGAGTACTGGGGCGTCCAGATGACCGACTGGGACGAGGCGCCGGCCCTCGCGGACAAGAGCCTCACGCGTCGCATCAAGGGCCGGGTCTACGACCTCTACTACAACGGCCCGAAGCTCCACATGGTCGTCCTGAAGACGCCGAAGGGGCAGTACTGGGTGATCAACACGCTGCTCGACCGCCTCTCGAACGAGACGATGATCGCGATCGCCAAGGGCCTGAAGCCGGTCGGCCAAGTCAAGCCGCGATGAAGGCAGCGGTCTTCGGCGCAGGCTACGTCGGCCTCGTCACCGGCGCCTGTTTCGCGGAGCTCGGCCACGAGGTGGTCGTCCGGGACATCGTCGAGGAGAAGATCGACGCGCTCCGCCGCGGCGAGGTGCCGATCCACGAGGAGGGACTCGCCGAGCTGCTCGAGCGGAACCGCGACCGTCTGTCCTTCACGACCGACGTCGCGGAGGCGATCGCGGGCGCCGATGTCGTCTACATCGCAGTGGGAACGCCTCCGACGTATTCCGGCGATGCCGACCTATCCGCCGTGTGGGCCGTCGTCGACGAGCTGCCCGAGGTCGAGCAGCGGATCGTCGTCGCGATGAAGAGCACGGTGCCGGTGGGGACGGGCCGTGCCGTGCGCCGCCGGCTCGACGAACGCGGGCTCGAGAACGTCGGCTACGCCTCGAATCCCGAGTTCACCGCCGAGGGCACGGCCGTGGCGGACTTCATGCACCCGGACAGGATCGTCGTCGGCGCGTTCGACGGCGGTGACGCCGACGTCGTCGTGCGCCTGCACGAAGGCATCGACGCGCCGGTCGTCCGCTGCGACGTCGCGTCGGCGGAGATGATCAAGCTGGCCGCGAACGCAGCGCTCGTCACCCGCATCTCGTTCATCAACGAGATCGCGAACGTCTGCGAGGCCACGGGTGCCGACGTGCTCACCGTCGCCGAGGGAATCGGCCTCGACCGACGCATCGGGCCGTCCTTCCTCCGTGCGGGCATCGGCTACGGCGGCTCGTGCTTCCCCAAGGACTCGCTCGCGCTCAAGCAGCTGGCCGCGAACACGGGCTACAACTTCCAACTGCTGAACGCGGTCATCGAGGTCAACGAGCTCCAGAAGCGTCGCGTCGTCGGGAAGCTCGAGCGCCGCCTCGGCGATCTCGCGGGGAAGAAGGTCGCGCTTCTCGGCCTCGCGTTCAAGCCGGGGACCGACGACATGCGCGAGGCGCCGAGCCTCGTGCTCGCGGGGCGTCTGCTCGCCGAGGGCGCCGAGGTCTCCGCCTGGGACCCGGTGGCGGACGGCAAGGTGCACCTGCGCGGTGTCGAGATCGCCTCGACGGCGGTCGCGGCGCTCGAGGGCGCGGATGCCGCGGTCATCGTCACCGAGTGGCCCGAGCTGCGCGAGCTCGACTGGGCCGAGGCGGGCTCGCGCATGCGCAACCGCCTGCTCGTCGACGGCCGGAACGCGCTCGACGCCGACGTGCTCCGCGCCGCGGGGTTCGAGTACGAGGGGATCGGCAGGGCCAGCGGCGGATGAGCCTGCCGGCAGTGATCCTCGTCGGGGGACAGGGGACGCGGCTGCGGCCGCTGACCGACCGCACGCGAAAGGACATGCTCCCCCTCGTCGACCGCCCGCTGCTCTCGTACACGTTCGAGCACCTGCTCCGGCACGAGGTCGAGCGCGCGATCGTGTCGTGCGGCTACCTACCCGAGCAGATCGGCTCCGTTTTCGGCGGCCAGTACGGGACGCTCGGCCTCGAGTACGCGGTCGAGATGCAGCCGCTCGGGACGGGCGGGGCGATCGGGTTCGCAGCGCGCGAGCTCGAGGGCAGCTTCTTCGCGCTGAACGGCGACTCGCTCCGCGAGGCCGACCTCGGCGCGCTCGTCTCGTTCCATCGCTACACGGGTGCGAAGGCCACGATCCTGCTCACGCCGGTCGCCGACCCGAGCCGGTACGGCCTCGTGCGCGTGGCGTCCGACGGCCGGGTCGAGAGCTTTCTCGAGAAACCGCGGCCCGAGGAGATCGACACCGACCTCATCAACGCCGGGCTCTACGTGCTCGAGCCGGAGGTGCTCGACCTCGTCCCCGAGGGGCGCGCGGTCTCCATCGAGCGCGAGATCTTCCCGCGGCTCGCCGAGGAGGGAAGCGTCTTCGGCACCGCGCTGCCGGGGTACTGGCTCGACGTCGGGACGCCCGAGTCGTACCTCCAGGCTCATCGCGACGTCCTCGAGCGCACGTTCCCGACCGAGGTCGGCGAGGCGCTCGGCGCCGACTTCACGCTCGTCGACCCGACCGCCGAGGTGCATCCGGGCGCGCGGCTCGTCCCTCCCGTCTACGTGGGTCCCGGTGTCGTGGTCGAGGCGGGCGCGCGCGTCGGCAGCCTCGCCGTCCTCGGCGAGGGCTCGCGGCTCGGGGAGGGCGTCGTCGTCGAGAGTGCGGTCGTCGGGGCTCACGCGCAGCTCGGCCCGGGATCGACGGTCGTCGGCTCGGTCGTCGGCGACGATGCCGTGATCGGCGCCTCGTGCGACCTGCGCAACCTCGTCGTCGTCGGCCCGGGCGCCACGGTCGGCATCGGGAACGAGCTCGACCACGGGATCCGGGTCGGCGCAGACCAGGCGATCCCGGAGAAGGCGCTCCGCTTCTCGTGAGCGACGCCCGCGAGCGCTACGGCGTCGCACCGCGCAAGGTCGAGAAGCCCTGGGGCTGGGAGCTCGTCTGGGCCAACGCGGACGCGTACGCCGGCAAGCTCCTGCACGTCCGCGCGGGGGAGGCGCTGAGCCTCCAGTACCACGAGCGCAAGGACGAGTCGTGGCTCGTGCGCGAGGGGAGGGCGCGGCTCGAGCTCGGCGAGGTCGGCGGCGACCTCGAGGAGCTCGAGATCGGCGCGGGCGACGCCTTCCGCTTCCGGCCGGGGACGTTGCACCGCGTGACCGCGCTCGAGGATCTGCTCGTCGTCGAGGTGTCGACGGCCGACCTCGACGACGTCGTCCGCGTCGAGGACCGGTACGGGCGCACGGGCACGAGCACGCCCTGACCAACCTTCACACGATCATGGTAGGGTTGCATCCGTGGAGGCGTTCACGATCGGCGAGGCCAGTCGGCGTTCCGGCTGGTCGCCGCGCATGCTCCGCTATCTCGAGGACGAGGGCCTGGTCGTGCCTGCACGCACGGCCGCCGGCTATCGGCGCTACGGCATCCGCGAGCTGAATCAGCTGCGCGGCGTCGCCGAGCTCCGGCGCGGCTTCGGCGTCGAGCTCGTCGAGCTCGCCTTCGCACTGCGCCTTCGACACGACACGGAGCTTCGCGGAGCCGTCGAGACCTGGCTCGCGGGCACGACGACTCCGGCACCCGAGACGACGACCCCGGCCTGGGTCGAGTGGGAGCAGCGCAAGCACGAGCGCCTGCTCCGCTCGCCACAGGCCGCCTAGTTCCACTGACACCGAGAGAGAGGAACCATGGCTCAGACCCTGCGACACGACGTGAAGGACCTGGCGCTCGCCTCCGAGGGCGTACGCCGGATCGCGTGGGCCGACCGGCAGATGCCGGTGCTCGCATCGATCCGCGAGCGCTTCGAGCGGGAGCAGCCGCTCGCCGGGCACCGCGTCTCCGCGTGCCTGCACGTGACGACGGAGACCGCCAACCTCGCCCGCACGCTGAAGGCGGGCGGCGCGGACGTGGTGCTGTGCGCGTCGAACCCGCTGTCGACGCAGGACGACGTCGCCGCGGCGCTCGTCGAGGAGTACGGCATCGGCGTCTTCGCCATCAAGGGCGAGGACAACGACACCTACTACCGCCACATCGAGGCGGCAGTCGATCACCGGCCGCACGTGACGATGGACGACGGCGCCGACGTCATCGGCGTCCTCCATTCCGCAAAGCGGGAGCAGCTCGGCGACGTCATCGCAGGGACGGAGGAGACGACCACCGGCGTCATCCGGCTGAAGGCGCTCGAGCGCGACGGCAAGCTCGGCTTCCCCGTCATCGCGGTCAACGAGGCGCGGACGAAGCACCTCTTCGACAACCGCTACGGCACCGGGCAGTCGACGATCGACGGGATCATCCGCGCGACGAACGTCCTGCTCGCCGGCAAGCGCTTCGTGGTGGCCGGCTACGGCTGGACGGGGCGCGGGGTGGCGATGCGGGCCCGCGGCATGGGCGCGCACGTCATCGTCACCGAGGTCGACCCGCTGCGCGCGCTCGAGGCCGCGATGGACGGGTACGAGGTGCTCACGATGGAGCGCGCCGCCGCGATCGGCGACCTGTTCTGCACGGCGACCGGAGACAAGAACGTCATTGCGCGGTCGCACATGGAGCGGATGAAGGACGGCGCGATCCTCTCCAACACGGGCCACTTCAACGTCGAGATCGAGATCTCGGCTCTCCGCGACCTCGCGGTCGAGACGCGCGAGGCGCGCGCCTTCGTCGACGAGTTCACGCTGGCCGACGGCCGCCGTCTGTACCTGATCGGCGAGGGGCGGCTCGTGAACCTGGCCGCGGCCGAGGGGCACCCGGCGCTCGTCATGGACATGTCGTTCGCCAACCAGGCGCTGTCGGCCGAGTGGGTCATCCAGAACGCAGCGACCCTCGAGCGCAAGGTGTACGACGTGCCGAGGGACATCGACGACGAGATCGCACGGCTCAAGCTCGAGACGATGGGCATCGACATCGACCAGCTGACCGAGGAGCAGGCTCGCTACCTCGCATCGTGGGACGAGGGGACGTAGAGCCGGAACGGATCGTGCGGATCGAGGAGGACGCGGTCGTCCTCCTCGATCAGCGCCTGCTGCCCGATCGCGAGGAAGAGCTCCGGTGCGCGTCGGCCGTCGAGGTCGCGGAGGCGATCCGGACGCTTGCGATCCGCGGAGCTCCCGCGATCGGGGTCGCAGCCGCGTACGGCTACGCACTGGCGGCCTCGCACGGTGACGACCTCGACGAGGCGTACGACGTGCTCGTTTCGGCCCGCCCGACCGCGGTCAACCTGCGCTGGGCGCTCGACGAGATGCGCTCCGACCCGACGCCGGAGCGCGCACGGGCGCTCCATCGCGAGGAGGTCGAGCGCTGCCGGAGGATGGGACGGCACGCGACCGCGCTGTTCGGACCGGCCTCGCGTGTCTTGACGCACTGCAACACCGGGGCCCTCGCGACAGGCGGCTACGGGACGGCGCTCGGCGCGATCCGCGCGGCCCGGGACGACGGCCTCGTCGCGCACGTGTGGGTCGGCGAGACGCGACCGCTGCTCCAGGGCGCTCGGTTGACGGCCTGGGAGCTCGGGTCGCTCGGCATCCCGTTCTCTGTGATCGCGGACGCTGCGGCCGCGTCGCTGCTGGCCGCGGGGCAGGTCGATCTCGTCGTCACCGGAGCCGACCGGATCGCGCGAAACGGCGACGTCGCCAACAAGATCGGCACGTACGGGCTCGCCGTGCTGGCCGACAGGCACGAGATCCCGTTCGTCGTCGTCGCGCCTACGTCCACACTCGACCCCGACACGCCGACGGGCGCGGACATCCCGGTCGAGGAACGCGACCCCGCCGAGGTGAGCGCTCGCTTCCCGGCGCGCAACCCCGCCTTCGACGTGACGCCCGCGGAGCTCGTCACTGCGATCGTGACGGAGGAAGGCGTCCACGCGGCGCCGTACGAGGGCTCGCTCCCCGTGCCGGCGAGGAGCGCTCGGTGATCGACGGAGTCGATCGCGAGCTCGAGGCGGTGCTCGAGCGCTTCGGGTTCGACGAGGCGCTCTTCCAGACGCTCCGGGACCGCGTCGCGGGCGGCGAGCTGTCGCCCGGGGCGAACGTCGTGAGGGGCGCACTCGAGCCGCCGGCCGAGGACGACGTGACGCGACTTCCGGCGCCCGGCGAGGCCGACTACGAGGAGGCGCGCGCGGTAGGCGTCGAAGCCCTCGAGGCGGGGCAGGTCGCCCAGGTCGTCCTCGCGGGCGGGATGGCGACACGATTCGGCGGCGTCGTCAAGGCCGTGCTGCCCGCCGTGGACGGGAAGAGCTTCCTCGAGGCGAAGCTGACCCAGACGCGGGACCTCGAGCGTGCGCTTGGCGTGACCGTTCCGGTCGCCCTCATGACGAGCTTCGCGACCGACGACGCGGTCACGGAGCACGTCCGCGCGCTCGGGCTCGGCGAGACGTTCGTGTTCCACCAGTTCGTCTCGCTCCGGCTCGTGCCGTCGGGCGAGCTCTTCCGCGACTCCGCCGGCCTCCCGTCGCCCTACGCGCCCGGGCACGGCGACCTGTTCCAGGCGCTTCGTCGCTCGGGTGTCCTCGACGAGCTTCGCGGACGCGGAGCCCGCGTCGTGACGGTGTCGAACGTCGACAATCTCGGCGCTCGCGTCGATCCCGTCGTCCTCGGCATGCACCTGCTCGGCGGCAATCCGCTCACGTGCGAGGTCGCCCGCAAAGAGGGCGACATGGGCGGCGCACCGGTTCGGGTCGACGGCAGGCTCCAGCTCCTCGAGGGGCCGCGGTTCCCCGCGGGCTTCGACCAGGATCTCGTCCCGGTGTTCAACTCGAACACCGCCTGGTTCGACCTCGATGCGCTCGACCGCGAGTACGACCTCACATGGCTGTACGTCGACAAGGACGCGGACGGACGGCCCGCCGTGCAGCTCGAGCGCGTGTACCACGAGGTCTCGGCGCACCTGCCGACGACGTACCTCGAGGTGCCCCGCCGTGGCCCGCGAGGCCGGTTTCTCCCGATCAAGACCCCGGCCGACCTCGAGAACGCGCAGGACGACCTCCGCGAGCTTCTCGCCGCGAGGATGTGACCGAACCGGCGCGAAGTCGACGCCGAATCGTGACGCGGGCGGCGGCATCCGCCTCGTAGCGTCGAGGAGTGGGCCTCCTCGCAGCGCTTCTACCCGACCGCTGCGCGGTCTGCGAGCGGCCGGGGAGAGCCCTCTGCGTCGTGTGTCGCTCGCGGCTGACGCGGCTCTGCCCCCCGCTCTGCGAGCGCTGCGGCTCGCCCGGCCCGTGGCCCGTCCGTCGGTGCGCCGAGTGCACGGGGCGGAGGCTCGCGTTCGCGAGCGCGCGGGCCGCGATCGTGTACGACGAGCGTGCGAGGCGCCTCGTCCGGGTCTGGAAGGAGAACGGGCGCCGGCCGCTCGCCGCCGAGGCCGCTCTGCTCGCGGTCGAGGCGATCCCGCGGCCGGACGTCGAGCTGCTCGTTCACGTCCCGGGCGATCCGGAGCGTGCTCGCGCTCGAGGACGGGTCGCGCCGCGCGCGCTCGTCGCGGAGCTCTCGGCTCTGTGGGCGATCCCGGCCGGAGCGCCGCTGCGCCGGGTGGCGGCTCTGCGTCCACAACGCGGGCTCGGCCTCGCGGAGCGCCGCCGCAACGTCCACGGCAGCGTGCTCGCGCACGGGCACGTCCCTCGCTCCGTCTGCGTCGTCGACGACGTCTACACCTCGGGCGCGACCGCGAATGCGTGCGCCTCGGCCTTGCGCCGAGCGGGAGCGCGCCGCGTCGAGGTCGTCACCCTCGCACGGGCGGTTCGTTAACCTGCGTCAGCGGGTTTCTGCCGACGCCCATCCGGAAAGGAGCACTCGATGAGGCTCCAGATCAAGGCCCAGCACGAGTCCCTCTCCGACACGGTCCGGGCCTACGCCGAGAAGCGCCTCGGCAAGCTCGGCAAGCGCCTCCATCCGGAGACGCTCGTGGAGCTGACGCTCTCGCGTGAGCGCAACCCGTCGATCCCGGACGACCACGTCGCCGAGGTGATCGCGTACACGAAGGGCCCGAACCTCGTCGCGCGCGAGGCCGCGACGACGTACGAGGCGGCGATCGACGAGCTCGTCGAGAAGCTCGAGCGCCAGATCGAGCGCTACCGCGACAAGCGCCGGCTCGAGCCTCGTCGTGACGCTCAGCGCAGGGCGGCGACGCAGTCCGAGGCTCCGCTGGAGGTCGAGCCCACGGGCGAGGCGGACGAAGCAGCCGCGTGACACCGGTCGATCCGGGCCCGCACTGGCTCGAGGCCGGAATCACGGGGCTGTCGCGCCAGCGCGAGTGGGACGCGGTCGCGACCGCCGACGCCCCGGGCGAGCCGGGTGACGAGGCCGAGCTCGTCGTCCTCGCCGACGGCCGCGTCCTCGTCGAGCACGGCCCGTCCGGGCTCGACCCGACCCCACTCGTCGACGCTCTCGTACGCGCACGGGCGCCCTATCGCGCGGTCGGCGTGCGCCGTGAGGAGCTGTGGGCGGTGGGCGCTCGCGCGATCGAGGTCGAGCGGCTCGATCCGGATCCGCCCGGGCGCGACCTCGAGCTCACCTGGAACGGGTCCGTGCTCGCGCTCTCCGTCGACGGCAGGCCGACCGACGCGGGAGCCGCAGCAGCGCTCGAGCGTCTCGCCGCCGCACGCGAGCGCGGCTCGTACGCCGCGCACGCGCACCGGCTGGTCGACGACCTCTGGGAGGTCCTCGTCCTGCCGCTCTGACGCCGATTCGCAGTGTTTGAATGCGTTTAGCGTGGCCCGGTTCCTCGTACTCCCGCTCGCATTCGCTCTTGCGGTGGGCGTCGCCGGCTGCACGGCGGGAGACGAGCCGGAGGAGCGCCGGGAGGCCGTCGTTCGAATCGTCGACGCACTCGGCCTGGAGCCGATGCCCGGAGACGATGCGATCGCTATCCACCGGACGCAGAGCAAGAGCGACTACCCGTACTACAGCGCGGAGGGCGTGCTGAACGTGCGCACCCGCGAGACCGGGCTCCGGCGGAGCGCGGCCGCACTGGAGCGGGAGGGCTTCGACGTGTTCGAGAGTGGAGATGTCGCCTACTCCCTCGGCGCCTGCGCTCGGGGTCGGCAGGAGTCGATGATCGCCCGGCTGCTCGCCGGCTGGCACGAGGCCGAGGGGTTCAACCCGTACCCGCGTCTTCCCGGGAAGGTCTACGTCGCCGTCAGCGTGGGGCACGTCGACTCGAACCAGGCCTGGACCGATACAGAGCGTCCGGACTGCGGAGCCTGACGCGGGCGGCCGCCTCGTCGTGCGACCGGGCTATGGGAGCGTGCCTGCCCTCCAGACGACGGATCGTCCCTTCGACCAGGCGAGGCCTCGCTGCTCGAGCTGCCCGAGCACCGGCAGCGCCCGAGCGCCGTTCACCAGGCGGCTCGACCTCCCGGTCACGATGCTCGTCGAGCCGAGGTCGCCGGCGCGCGTCCAGAGCAGCCGTCCCTGAGCGACGTCTTCGAGCTCTGCTGCCGCCGGAAGGCGGACCGCCGTCGCGGCACCGATCGAGACCTCGCTCCCGGCCTGGACCGCGATCCCTAGTGGAGAGATGCGGACCGCGGTGGCGCTCGGACCGGCGTCGAGCGACGAGACCGCACGCCCCTGCCGGTCGAGCCCGACGACGACCCCGTTCGCGAGCAGCGCGGCGACACGGGCCCGTCCCGGCCCGACGCCCGCTGCGATCGCCCGCACCGGGCTCGCGACGGTCGCTCTGAAGACCGCGCGCCCGTTCTCGCCGAGGAGCACGACATCGCTGTCGACTGCGTAGGGCACGCCGTCGACCGTGCCGGGACCGAGGACGATGGGCGCCGGCGCCTCGACGTCGCGCTCGACGGCGCGGAGCTGCCTCGGCTGCCGCCTCGTCGCGGTGGCCGTCCAGAGCTGCCAGTCGCGCTTGTTCCCGCCTGTGTACGAAACCCAGAGTACGCGGTCGCGAGCGACGGCGACCGACGGGATCCCGAGGCCGGTCGAAGGGACGTCCTTGCACGCGGGGAGCGTGGTCGCGAACCGGATCCGCGTCCGCGACTCCGTCCGCCACAGCTCGACGTGGGGGCACGACGCACGGGTCTCGGCGACCGCGTACGCGACGTGACCCGCCGTGAGCGCCAGGGACAGCGCGCGCGCGGGCACGACGATCGACCTGGCCGGAGCAAGCGTCTGGGCCGAACCTGTGCTCGCGAACGCAGTCGCGAGGACGAAACCAGCGACGACGGCTGCACGCATCAGGCCGAGCGTACGGGCCGGTCGTCAGGAAGATGTGTGGCCCGGCGAAGACGCCGATCTGCCGGATCGCGGCCGCCTCCACGCGGGCGACGCGATCAACGCCCCGTGCCGAAGTGGTGTCGTTCCGGTGAGTCCACCGAAGCACTTCCGCCTCCGGTTCGGCCCCGCCCGAGCCGGTACCCTTGGCCCGATGTCCACGCAGTCACTGGGGAAGTTCGAGCGCGTCCTCCGCGTCGGCGAGGGCCGCCGCCTCAAGCGGCTTCGCGAGCAGGCCCGGTACATCAGCACGCTCGAGCCCGACTTCGAGAAGCTCTCGGACACCGAGCTCGCCGCCAAGACCGCCGAGTTCAAGCAGCGGATCGAGAACGGCGAGTCGCTCGAGGACCTGATCTTCGAGGCCTACGCAGCGGTTCGCGAGGCGTTCAAGCGAACGATCGGGGTGAGGCTTTTCGACGTCCAGCTGATGGGCGGGGTCGTCCTCCACGAGGGCGACATCGCCGAGATGAAGACGGGCGAGGGCAAGACGTTCGTCGCAGTGCAGGCGCTGTACCTGAACGGCCTCACGGGGCGCGGCGTGCACCTCGTGACGACGAACGACTACCTCGCCAAGCGAGACGCCGAGTGGACGCGGCCGGTGTACGAGAAGCTCGGCAGCTCCGTCGGCTCCATCCAGAACATGATGCCGTTCTCGGAGCGCCGCACCGCGTACGCGGCCGACGTCACGTACGGGACGAACTCCGAGTTCGGGTTCGACTACCTGCGCGACAACATGGCGGTGTCGCTCGACGGCGTCGTCCAGCGGAGCCACGCGTTCGCCATCGTCGACGAGGTCGACTCGATCCTGATCGACGAGGCGCGGACGCCGCTCATCATCTCCGGCGAGCCGGAGACCGCCGCGTCGACGTACTACGAGTTCGCGCGCGCCGTCAAGACGCTGGAGGGCCAGCCGGCCACGCGCAAGGGCGCGAAGGGCGAGGACGAGACCGAGCTCTCCGGCGCGGACTACCTCTACGACGAGAAGTTCAAGACCGTCTCGCCCGCGCAGTCGGCGATCGCGCACATCGAGCGACAGCTCGGGATCGACAACCTGTACGACCCGACCCATGTCATCCTCGTCAACCACCTCATCCAGGCGCTGAAGGCCGAGTCGCTGTACAAGCGCGACGTCGACTACGTCGTCCAGGAGGGCGAGGTCAAGATCGTCGACGAGTTCACCGGCCGGATCATGGAGGGCCGCCGCTGGAGCGAGGGCCTGCACCAGGCAGTGGAGGCGAAGGAGGGCGTCAAGATCCGCGAGGAGAACGTCACGCTCGCGACGATCACGCTCCAGAACTACTTCCGCCTCTACGAGAAGCTCGCCGGGATGACCGGCACGGCGAAGACGGAGGAGAAGGAGTTCGTCGAGATCTACGACCTGCACGTCGTCGAGATCCCGACCAACGAGCCGATCGCCCGGCTCGACGAGAACGACTTCATCTTCAAGACGCCGGAGGCGAAGTTCCAGGCCGTGCTCGACGACATCGTCGAGCGGCACGAGATCGGACAGCCCATCCTCGTCGGCACGATCGCCGTCGAGACGTCCGAGTACCTCTCGGAGCTCCTGAAGCGCAAGGGCATCGCGCACGAGGTGCTGAACGCGAAGGAGCACGAGCGCGAGGGCGAGATCATCAAGGACGCGGGCCAGCCCGGCGCGGTCACGATCGCGACGAACATGGCCGGCCGCGGCGTCGACATCAAGCTCGGCGAGGGCGTCACGGAGCTCGGCGGGCTCTACGTCCTCGGCACCGAGCGCCACGAGGCGCGGCGCATCGACAACCAGCTCCGCGGCCGCTCCGGACGGCAGGGCGACCCCGGCGAGACGCGCTTCTACCTCTCGGGCCAGGACGACCTCGTGCGCCTCTTCGCAGGCGACCGGATCTACAACATCATGAACCGCTTCAAGATCCCGGACGACCAGCCCATGGAGGCGAAGATCCTCTCGAACCAGATCGAGGGCGCCCAGAAGAAGGTCGAGGAGCAGAACTTCGTCGCGCGCAAGAACGTCCTCAAGTACGACGACGTCATGAACACCCAGCGCATGGTCATCTACGAGCAGCGGCGCCGCGTGCTCGAGGGCGAGGACCTCTCCGAGGAGGTGCGCGAGTGGATCCGCGAGACCGTCGAGGCAGGGGTCACGCAGGCGACAGACGCGGAGTTCGCGGAGGACTGGGATCTCGACGGGCTCGTGGCGAGCATGCAGTCGCTGTACGGGACCGACATGACGGTGGGCGAGCTGCGCGAGGAGATCGACGTCACCGATCGCGAGGCGCTCGTCGACGAGTTCGTCGAGGACGCGCTCGAGACGTACGAGGAGCGCGAGAACGACCTCGGGCCGGAGCTCGCGCGCGAGGTCGAGCGGTACGTGATCCTCCAGACCGTCGACCAGCGCTGGCGCGAGCACCTGGAGGCGATGGACTACCTGCGCGAGGGAGTCCACCTGCGCGCGTTCGCGCAGAAGGACCCGCTCGTCGAGTACCGCGGCGAGGGGCACACGCTGTTCGAGGAGCTCGGATCGACGATCCGCTCCGAGGTCGTGTTCACGCTCTTCCACGTCGCCGTCACCGTCGAGCAGCCCGCGCTCGAGCCGGCGCAGGCGCGCGACGCGAACCTCTCGTACGAGCACGAGACGTCGTCCGGTGCCGAGGCGATCGCCGCCGCGGGTGGGGCCGCGACCGCGCTCGCGAGCCCGCCTTCGTCGGAGCCAGGCGGGTCGTTCGCGCAGGCACCGGCGGTGAACGAGCACAAGGACATCGGGCGCAACGACCCGTGCTGGTGCGGGTCGGGCAAGAAGTTCAAGCGCTGTCACGGCGCCTGACGGACGCCGGCGACCGAGCCCGAGCGCTCGCAGTCGTCGCCGTCACGGCGCTCGCCGGCTTCGTGCTGCTCGCGGCCGGGTACGAGAAGGATCCGCTCGCGTCGCTCGACGAAGACGTGGCGGAGTGGGTCGCGCGAGACCTGCCTGCCTGGATCTCGTCCCTCGCGCGCCCGTTCTCCTGGCTCGGCGGCTGGATCGGACTGACCGTGCTCGGGATCGTGGCCGTCGCCGTTCTGCTGCGCGAGCGCGCGTGGCTCGATCTCGGCTTCTTCCTGGCGGCGTTCCTCGGCTCGCAGCTCGTCGTCGCGCTGCTCAAGGCGTGGTTCGACCGGCCGCGACCCGATGTCGGCAGCGCGATCGAGCTCCCGTCGTCGGCGTCGTTCCCGAGCGGGCACGCGACAGCCGGCGTCGCGAGCCTCGGCGCGGTCGTGGTCCTCACGGCAGAGCGTCTCGAGTCCCGCCGCGCGCGGTTGTGGCTGTGGGCGATCGTTGCTGCGGCCGGTATCGCAGTCGGGCTCTCACGGGTCGCCCTCAACGTCCACTACGTCACGGACATCCTCGCCGGCTGGTGCCTCGGCCTCGCCTGGCTCGCCTGCTGCCTGCTGGTTCGAGATCGACTCGCGGCGGGGCGCGAAACGCAGGGGGAAGCAGTCCCAAACTCGGGTGCTCCGCCCATTTCGACCGAGTCGCGCGCTCCCTAGCCTCGAAGTAGGTGGTCAGAAGGGCCACCCCACTCACAAGGAGAGCGAAGATGAGCCGCACGATCTCACTCATCAGGCACCGTCGGCGTGGCCCTCGCACTGGCCGCCCCGGCAGAGCGAGGACAGAGCTCGAGCACCGACCAGAAGCCACCGTGGCAGAAGGCGCTCGAGGTTCGGAGCCAGGCCCTCAACAAGCAGTACGGCCTCGGCATCCACGCGAAGGCGAAGCCGAAGCGCACGGTTCGAATCGTCTCGACCGGCTCGAACGGTCCCTGTGGTGGCGAGGTCTTCGTCACCATCGTGGACGGTCGCCCCGGGCACGCGATGTGCTGAACCGCTAGCTCGAAGGGGAGGACGGTGCCGAGAGACCCGCGCGTGCGGGTCTCTCGGCGTCTCGGCTTCCGGATACCATCGCCCGATGGCCGACCAGGACGGCAAGCCGCTCGACCAGCGGCTCGAGGAGATCGGGGCCCAGCTCGCCTGGGTCCGTGATTACCTTTGACCCCGACGCGCTAGCCGCGCGCCGCGCGGGCTCGAGGAGGCGATGGGCGCTCCCGGGTTCTGGGACGACCAGGGCCGCCGACGCGCATCTCGACCGAGCACGTCCCGCATCATCCCGCAAGCTCGAGCGCTACGAGCGTCTTACACGCGAGTACGAGGACGCGAAGGAGCTCTACGAGCTCGACCCGTCGCTCGAGAAGGACGTCGGCGAGCAGCTCGTCCCCGTCGAGGCGGAGCTCGCGCGGCTCCAGGAGGACGCGCTCTTCGACGGGCAGTACGACGCGGGCGACGCGGTGCTCGAGATCCACGCCGGCACCGGCGGCACCGACGCGCAGGACTGGGCCGAGATGCTCCTTCGCATGTACCAGCGCTGGACGTCCGACCGCGGGTTCCAGATCGAGCTGATCGAGGCGAGCCCGGGCGAGGAGGCCGGGCTCAAGTCGGCCACGATGACGGTGCGCGGGGAGAACGCCTACGGGACGCTCAAGGCCGAGCGCGGGGTTCACCGGTTGGTGCGGCTGTCGCCGTTCGACGCGGCGCATCGCCGCCACACCGCGTTCGCGCAGGTCGTCGTCTCGCCGCTCCTCCCCGACGACGCGCCGATCGAGATCGACGAGTCGGACCTCCGCATCGACACGTACCGCTCGAGCGGCGCCGGCGGCCAGCACGTCAACAAGACCGATTCCGCCGTCCGGATCACGCACCTGTCGACCGGGATCGTCGTCCAGTGCCAGAACGAGCGCTCGCAGACCTCGAACAAGCAGACCGCGCTCCGCATCCTCAAGTCGAAGCTCGCGGAGCTCGAGGAGGAGAAGCGCGAGGCGGAGATCGCGAAGGAGCGCGGCGCCGCGCAGGACATCGGCTTCGGGAGTCAAATCCGCTCGTACGTGCTGCACCCGTACCAGCTGGTCAAGGATCACCGGACCGACCACGAGGTCGGGAACACGCAATCCGTCCTCGACGGGTCGCTCGACCAGTTCGTCCACGCGTACCTCCTGGCCAAGGCAGCCGGGAAGGTGCTCTAGTGTCCGCCGCCGCAGCGGCCGCGAAGCGGACGCCTTCAGGGATCTTTGCGCGCCGGAGCCCGCGCGAGCGGGGTCCGGCTTGCGGACGGAAAAGTCCTGTAAAGGGCAGCCGGGATGTCAGCTACAATCGGCGCTCCACCTGAGCCGGAGCAGCCTTCGGAGGCTGCGTCAGCGCTACGCCCGGTGCCGGATGACGACAGAGAGACACCCCCCACGATGACGGCATTGGCCGAGCCAGAGGCGATCGCGAGCGCCCCTTCCCGAGGGAGCGGAGTCGAGCGGCTCCTCGATGATCGTGTTCGAGGACGTGCGCAAGGTCTACGAGACGAACAACGTCACCGCGCTCGACGGCGTCTCGTTCCTCATCGAGAAGGGCGAGTTCGTCTTCGTCGTGGGGGCATCGGGCTCGGGCAAGTCGACGGTCATCCGCTTGTTCCTGAAGGAGATCGACGCCGACGGAAGGTCGGATCATCGTCGGTGGCCGCGACCTGAACCGCCTCAAGGGCTCGAAGGTGCCGCTGCTCCGCCGCAACCTCGGCTGCGTCTTCCAGGACTTCAAGCTCCTCCCGAACCGCACCGCCGCCGAGAACATCGGCTACGCGCTGCGCGTCCAGGGCGAGTCGAATGCGCAGATCCGCAAGAAGGTGCCGGAGGTGCTCAACCTCGTCGGGCTCTCGCACAAGATGAACTCGCGGCCCGAGGAGCTCTCGGGCGGCGAGCAGCAGCGCGTGTCCATCGCGCGCGCGTTCGTCAACCACCCGCCGCTCCTGATCTGCGACGAGCCGACCGGGAACCTCGACCCCGACACGTCCGTCGGGATCATGCAGCTCCTCTACCGCATCAACCGCACCGGGACCACGATCCTCATGGTCACGCACGACCGCGAGATGGTGGACAAGATGCGCAAGCGCGTCATCGCGCTCGAGCAGGGCAAGCTCGTGCGCGACGAGCGGCGCGGCGGGTACGCCGAGGAATGACGCGCTTCAAGCTGCTCTTCTCGGAGGCGCTCAGGTCGATCGGCGCGAACGTCTCGACGACGGTCGCGTCGGCTCTCTCGGTGCTCATCGGGATGTTCCTCGTCGGCGTCTTCATCGGCCTCGGCACGTGGCTCGTCTCATGGTCGGACGACAAGAAGCGCGAGCTCGCCGTGCACGTCTTCATCAGTGAGGAAGCCACGACGAAGCAGATCAACGCGCTCCGCATCCACCTCGAGACGGACCCGCGCGTGAAGGAGGGCGGCGTCACCTTCATCACCAAGCAGCAGGCGCTCGAGATCATGCGCAAGCGCAATCCCGAGCTGACCGAGAACCTCGCCACGAACCCGCTGCCGGCGTCGTTCGACGTCGTGCCGAACCGCGGCGAGGACACCGAGGCGATCGCCCTGGCCGTCCGTGGCGCAAAGCTCGCAGGCCGTCGACGAGGTGCGTCACGGCAAGGAGGTCTCGAGCCGGATCCTCGCGATCGCCCGCGCGATCCAGGTCGTGTTCCTCATCGTCGTGATCGTGCTGCTCGCGGCGTCGACGATCCTCATCTCGAACACGATCCGGCTCTCGATCTTCGCGCGACGACGTGAGATCGAGGTGATGAAGCTCGTCGGCGCGACGAACTGGTTCGTGCGCGGCCCGTTCATGCTCGAGGGGCTGCTCACGGGCCTCATCGGCTCGGTCGCCGCGGTGATCCTGCTCTTCGTCGGGCGCGAGATCGCGGTCCCGCAGATGCTCGGCCACATCCAGGACGATCCGGACGTGCGCGCGCTCGCGTTCACGTACACGGCGCTCATCCTCGTCGCGGTCGGCCTCGGCATCGGCGCGCTCGGCTCGGGGCTCACGCTCCGCCGGTTCCTGCGCGTCTAGCGAGGCCGCATGCGCTTCCCGGCGCCGGCTCATTCGTTCCCGACCGGGAACGAGATGGCCGACTACCTCGAGGCGTACGCCGCCCGGTTCGAGCTCCCCGTGCACGCCGGTGTCGCGGTGGACGGCGTCGAGAGAGACGGGGAGGAGTTCGTCGTCTGCGCCGGCGAGCGGCGGTTCCACGCCAGCAACGTGGTCGTGGCCACGGGTGTGTTCCAGCACGACCGACCCAACATCCCGGCGTTCGCCGCCGAGTTCGACCCACGGATCAGGCAGCTTCACTCCGCCGACTACCGGAGCACGGCGCAGTTGCAGGAGGGCCCGGTGCTCGTCGTGGGCGCCGCGCACTCCGGCGGTGACATCGCGTACGAGGTCGCCCGAGCCGGCTACCGGACGCTGCTCTCTGGCCCGGACACGGGGCAGATCCCGTTCGACATCGAAGGCCGCCCGGCCCGCATCGTGTTCCCGCTGCTCCGATTCGTCGCGACGCGCGTTCTCACCGTCGCGACGCCGAGTACCGTGCGCCGATGCGCGCACGGCGTCCTCCACGCGGCAGGCAGAAGCGACCGAGTCGCTCCGACCGCGCGCGTCGGCGTCCCGCGCAGGCGGTGAAGGAGGCCGAGCGCTCGATCCGGATCACGCTGCCGTCGCGCTCCCGCGAGCCGGAGCGCGTGGTCGCGCACCTCGGACCGACGAATTCCGGGAAGACGCACGCCGCACTCGAGGAACTCGCCGAAGCCGGGGTGGGCGTCTACGCGGGGCCACTGCGCATGCTCGCGCAGGAGGCTCATCGCCGTCTCGCGGATCGCGTCGGGGCGGACAAGGTGGCGCTCGTCACCGGCGAGGAGCGCGTCAACGACGGCGCGCCGATCGTCTGCTCGACGGTCGAGATGGCGCCCTCGTCGGGCGAGCTGCTCGTCCTCGACGAGATCCAGTGGGCCGACGACCCGGAGCGGGGCTCCGCCTGGACACGGCTCATGCTGGAAGGCGAGTACCGCGAAATTCGGCTTCTCGGTGCCCTGGACGCGATTCCTCTGGTCGAGCGTGCGTTCCCCGAGCACGAGCTCCGGATCTTCGAGCGCAAGCTGCCCCTCGACTTCGTCGGGGAGCGGACGCTGCGCTCGCTGACGAAGGGCACGGTCGTCGTCGCGTTCAGCCGCAAGGCCGTGCTCGCGCTCGCCGGTGAGGTGAACCGGCTGCACCCCGGACGCGTGGCGGTCCTGTACGGCGCCATGCCGCTCGCGTCGCGGCGCGAGGAGATCGAGCGCTTCGTGTCGGGCTCGGCCGACGTCTGCGTCGCCACCGACGTGCTCGGCCACGGCGTGAACCTGCCGTGCGAGACGCTCCTCTTCGCCGAGACGACGAAGTTCGACGGCGAGGAGCGCCGCAACCTGCTGCCGTGGGAGATCGCGCAGATCGCCGGGCGTGCCGGGCGCTTCGGGCTCGTCGAGCGCGGGCACGTCGGCGTGCTCGCCGGGCTGGGCTGGGGCGCTCCCGACCCCGACCGCGTCGAGTCCGCCCTCGAGCCGCACGTTCCCCTGCCCGGCGGCCACTGGGGCTACCGCGTGGTCGACGAGGCACGGATCCGCCCGCGACTCTCCGAGCTCGGCGTCGACGATCCGCGGCAGCTCGACGCCGCCCTGGTCGCGTGGCATCGCGTGGCGCTCCGCGAGTGGGCGCACGAGAGCTGGCTCGCGGTCGAGTCGCTGCAGCCGCTGCGGGCCCGTCTCGACGCGGTCCAGCGCCGGCTCGCCGACCGCGGGCGGCGGCTCTCGCTCGAGGACACGTGGAAGCTCGTCTCGGCCCCTGTCGACGAGGACCACCTCGAGCTGCTCGCCACGCTGGCGCTCGCGATCGCGGGAGACCGCGTGGCGAGGCCGCAGCTGACGTTCGTCCTCGACGCCGCCCGCCTCAAGGGAGCCTCGCTCGCGGACGCCGAGGAGGCCGGGCGGCAGGCGAGCATCCTGCGCTGGTTCGCGCTCCAGTACCCGGGAGTGGGGGGTGTGACGATGGAGCGGGCGGCGGCGCTCGAGGAAGCGGCCGCGGCGCGCGTCGTCGCGCAGGCTGCGGGTCGAGGTCGAGTCGCCGACGCTCGGGCGCTGTCGCTCGTGCGGGCGCTCGTGCGCGCCGTGGTTCCCGCTGTGCGACCGCTGTGCCGGGATCGCGCGCCGGTCCTGATATGAAGCGCCGGTGACGACCGACGAGCTCAGGGCGGTCCCGCTCTTCGCCGACGTGAGCGAGGAGGCTCTCGCGAGGATCAGCGCGTCGCGCCGGTGACGTCCAGGGTCGGCCGGGTCAGGTGCTCGCCCTGCCGGGCGACGCGGGCTCGGGGATGTTCGTGATCCTCGACGGGAGGGTCAGCATCGACGCTCGCGGCGGCACGTTCGAGCTCGGGCCCGGCGCCTTCTTCGGCGAGCTCGCGCTCCTCAACCCGGAGGCCGAGCGCGTGGCGCGGGTGCGCGCGATCACCGAGGTGCACTGCATCGGCATCCCGCGAGCCGAGGCGCTCGAGCTCATCGAGTCGGAGCCGTCGGTCGCGCTCGCGATGCTGCGCGAGCTGGCGCGGCGCCTGGCCGACGCCGTCGTCGACTAGCCGTCCGGAGGGCGAGGCAAGCCTCGCCCCTACACTCCCGCCGTGGCCGAGACGAAGCTCATCGCCGACAACCGCCGCGCGCGGCGCGACTACGAGCTCCTCGAGCGCGTCGAGGCCGGCATCGCCTTGACGGGGACGGAGGTCAAGTCCCTGCGCGCCGGGAAGGTGCAGATCGGCCAGGCGTACGCGGACATCCGCAACGGTGAGGCGTGGCTCGTCGGCGCGTCCATCGACGAGTACGCGCAGGGCGCGCGCTTCGGCCACACGACGGACCGCGACCGCAAGCTCCTCCTGCATCGCCGCGAGATCGACTCGCTGTACGGGAAGGTCCGCGAGAAGGGCCTGACGCTCGTTCCGACCCGGATGTACTTCAAGGACGGGAAGGTCAAGATCGAGATCGCCCTCGCCCGCGGGCGGGAGCAACGCGACAAGCGGCGCGTGGTGGCCGAGCGCGACGCGCAGCGTCAGATCGAGCGGGCGCTCAAGCAGCGACGCTAGCCGGCTGGCCCAGGGAGTCCGGCTTACGCACGCCGCGTCGCCGCGAGATCCTCCAGTTCCTGCCGGTCGATCAGCTCGTTCGGGATCACCGCGATGCGGCAGCGCGTTCGGGCGCTGAGCGTCGCTGTTCGCGTTCCACCCTCGAGCAACGCCTTCTCGCCGACGATCGCACCTGGCCCGATCTCGGCCACCTCCTCGCCGTCGATCACGACACCGAGCACGCCGTCCAGGACGAGGTAGAGCTCGTCGCCTGGCGCACCCTGCTCGACGAGTGTCTCGTCGGGCTCGAGCGCTCGCCGCTCGGAGATCATCTTGCCCGCCATCAGACTGCGCGAGATCTCTCGCTCGAGCGCGCTCTCGGCGGCCGTGACGAACGCGTCCGACTCTTCGTCGCCCCACGGAGTTCGCTCGCCGTGCGCTTCCCGATACCAGGCCTTGAAGTCGATCGTTCCCGACTTGGCATCGAGGTTCCCGTCCCCGTCGTAGACCCAGTGCCGTGGGAAGGTGCTCGCTCCGACGAGCTCGTGCTCGGAAGATCCATCCGCTCGGATGGTCAGCGCGAGCGTCGTCCAGGCCGTCGCTGAATGGATCCGGACGAACGGCCGTCCCGTCACCCTGCGCGGCGCCGGGAACCCTGCACGGCCACCGACCGTCTGGACGAAGCGGACGCCGTCACTCTGAACCTCCGGCTCCCCTCGGAGGACCTCGAAGGCGACGCCGGGGATCGTGATGTCGGTGACTCCGAGACTGAAGGTCGTCGAGCCGACGAGCCCGGTGCCCTCGTACCCGTGGTCGACGATCTTCCCGTCCTCCACGTCGATGTAGGCAGCGAGGTTGTTGGCTTCGCGGAAGCGATCCTCGGCGCGCAGGCGTTCGAGGTCACCTTCCTCGAGGCGATCGGGCGGTGGCTCGTCGTACCGCGCGACCCCGAGCTCGAACGGGAGCTTCGGCATGCCCTCGATCGCATCCGACGGGATCCAGGAAATCGCCGTGACCGATGAAGCGATGCGCATTTCGCACCCCCCTCTCTCGACCCCTCCACGCTAGAGCATCTGGAGGGCCATTGCCAGCGCCCGGCGTAGTGGCGGAACGCTCGTCGCCGTACTACGCTCGAGGGACTCGAGGGGAAAGGAGAGTCGATGCGACGAGTGGCGCTGAGCGTCAACGGCGTGCGGCACGAGCTCGAAGTCGAGCCGCGGGAACTCCTCGTCTACGTCCTGCGCGAGCGACTCGGGCTCACGGGGACGAACGTCGGATGCGACACGTCGTCGTGCGGCGCGTGCACCGTCCTCGTCGCCGGCGAGTCGGTGAAGTCCTGCACGATGCTCGGGGTTCAGGCCGACGGCATGGAGATCACGACGATCGAAGGGCTTGCGAGAAACGGTGAGCTCCATCCGGTCCAGCAGGCGTTCCACGACCACCACGCGCTGCAGTGCGGCTACTGCACGCCGGGCATGGTGCTGGCCGCGGTAAGTCTCATCGAGAGCGGTGCGGCGACCGACGAGGCGGCGATTCGAGAAGGCCTCGAAGGGAACCTCTGTCGCTGCACGGGCTACCACAACATCGTCCGCGCAGTCGAGGCGGCCGCGGGGGTGGCGTCATGACCGCCGTCGAGACTGCGCCCGTGTTCGTCGGAGCCTCCGTCAAGCGCAAGGAAGACGCGTCGCTCCTTCGAGGCCGGGGGACGTTCGTCGACAACCTCACCCTCCCGGGCACCGTCTACATGGCCGTCGTCCGGAGCCCCTATCCGCACGCGCGGATCGTGAGCGTGAACCTCGACCAGGCGCGTGCGGCAGAAGGGGTGGTCGCGGCCTTCTCCGGTGCCGACCTGATGGAGGACTGGAAGGGGTCGCTCCCGTGCGCCTGGCCGGTGACCGAGGACATCAAGATGCCGCCGCACTACCCACTCGCGGCCGACGAGGCGCGCTATCAGGGAGACGGGGTGGCCGTCGTCGTCGCCGAGACCCGGGCGCTCGCGAAGGACGCGGCCGAGCTCGTGGAGGTCGAGTACGAGCCGCTCCCGTCCATCTTCGACGTCGAGAAGGCGCTCGCGGACGACGCACCGCTCGTGCACTCCGACCTCGGTACGAACGAGTGCTACGTCTGGAAGCTCGATGCAGGCGACGTGCAGGCCGCGATCGACGCGGCGGACGTCGTCGTCACGCGCCGGTACTACCAGCCGAGGCTCATCCCGAATGCGATCGAGCCTCGTGGAGTGCTCGCACAGGTCGGTCCCACGGGCGAGGTCACGCTCTGGTCGGCGACGCAGACGCCGCACATCATCCGTTTCGTCCTGCAGCTCGTTCTCGGCATCCCCGAGTCGAAGATCCGCGTGATCGCACCGGACGTCGGCGGTGGCTTCGGCTCGAAGATCCAGGTATACGGCGAGGGCCCGATCGCGATCGCCGTGTCGCGGCGCCTCGGACGCCCGGTCAAGTGGACGGAGGAGCGCGCCGAGAACTACGTCGGCACGATCCACGGCCGGGACGTGGTGCACGAGCTCACCTTCGCGGCGACGAAGGAGGGAGACGTCACAGCCGTCAAGTCCGAGGCGTGGTGCTCGATGGGCGCTTACCTCGAGCTCGTCGCTCCTGGCATCCCGCTGCTAGGCGCGTGGCTGTACTCAGGTCCGTACGAGATCCCGAACTACAGCGTCAGCTTCACCGGCGTGTTCACGCACGCGACTCCGACCGACGCCTACCGCGGCGCGGGCCGGCCCGAGGTGACGTACGTCCTCGAGCGGACGATGGACGCGCTCGCACGCGAGCTGGACCTGGATCCGCTCGATCTGCGGCGGCGCAACTTCATCTCCGAGTTCCCGCACACGATGGCGTCGGGGCTGACGATCGACTCGGGGGACTACGTCGCCTCGCTCGAGCGGTTGCTCGAGATCCTCGACCTGGACGCGATTCGTGGCGAACAGGCAGAGCGGCGCGAACGGGGAGATGTCAAAGCAGATCGGAGTCGGCTTCTCGACCTACAACGAGATGTGCGGGCTCGCTCCGTCGCGCATCCTCGGGGCGATCCGCTACGCGGTAGGCGGCTGGGACTCGGCCACGGTCCGCTTCCAGCCGCTCGGCTCCGTCCAGGTCGTCACGGGGACGTCCCCGCACGGGCAGAGCCACGAGACGACGTTCGCGCAGGTCGTCGCCGACCAGCTCGGCGTCGACGTCGACGACGTCGAGGTGCTGCACGGAGACACCGCAGTCTCGCAGCTCGGCATGGACACCTACGGCAGTCGGTCACTCGCCGTGGGAGGCATCGCGCTCTACCACGCCACCCAGAAGGTGGTCGACAAGGCACGAAAGATCGTCGCGCACCAGCTCGAGGTCGCCGAGGAAGACCTCGAGTTCGCGAACGGGACGTTCAGCGTGAAGGGGTCGCCGGATCGGGCCATGGACATCAAGGCCGTCGCATTCGCGGCGCACGCGGCACACGATCTTCCGGACGGGATGGAGCCCGGCCTGGAAGAGACGGCGACCTACGACCCGGCCAACTTCTCGTGGCCCGGTGGAGCCCACGCAGCTGTCGTCGAGGTCGACACCGAGACCGGCGACACGCGGCTCGTTCGCTACGTCGCGGTCGACGACGTCGGCACTCCCGTCAACCCGCAGATCATCGACGGGCAGGTGCACGGCGGGCTCACCCAGGGGATCGCCGCCGCGCTCTACGAGGAGGGTGCCTACGACGAGGAAGGCAACCTGCTCACGACGACGATGGCGACGTATCTCGTCCCGTCGGCCGCCGAGCTGCCCTCGTACGAGACCGATCGCACGGAGACCCGGGCCGACAACCCCCTCGGCGTCAAGGGCGTGGGGGAGACGGGAACGATCGCGGCCGCGCCGGCGGTCATCAACGCCGTCGTGGACGCGCTCTCCCACGTGGGCGTGACGGACATCCAGATGCCGGCGACGCCAGAGCGAGTCTGGGACGCGATTCAGGAGGTGAGAACGTGATTCCTGCGCGGTTCGACTACGAGATCGCCGAGAGCGCCGAGCACGCGATCTCGCTCCTGGCCCAGCGGGAGGACTCGAAGCTCCTCGCCGGAGGGCACTCACTGTTGCCGGCGATGAAGCTCCGCATCGCGCGGCCGTCGTTGCTCATCGACATCGGCAGCCTCGAGGAGCTCAGCTACGTGCGTGAGGCCGGAGAGCAGATCGCGATCGGCGCCGTCACGCGGCACAAGTACGTCGCCGATGCTCCGCTCCTCCGGAAGCACTGCCCGATCGTCTCGTTCACAGCCGGCCAGGTCGGCGATCCGCAGGTGCGGCATCGAGGGACGATCGGCGGCTCCATCTCGCACAGCGACCCGGCCTCCGACCTTCCCACGGTGCTCTTCGCGCTCGACGCGGAGATGGTCGTGCGTGGGCCTGGCGGTGAACGGATCGTCCCCGCGATCGACTTCTGCACCGGCGTGTTCCAGACGGCGCTCGAGGACGGCGAGATGCTCGTGGAGATCCGCGTGCCGAAGCTCGGCGCCTCGACCGGCTGGTCCTACGTGAAGATGGCCCGCCGGGCGCAGGACTGGGCGACGGTCGCGGTCGCGGCCGTCGTCGAACGCTCGAACGGGGACCTCTCGAGAGCGGCGATCGCGCTCACGAACATGGGCGCGACGGCGGTGCGGGCGCGGGCCGCCGAAGAGAAGATCGCGAGTGGAGGCTCGATCGACGAGGCTGCGAAGCTCGCGAGCGAGGGCAGCGACCCTCCGTCCGACCAGGCCGCGAGCGCCGACTTTCGTCGCCATCTGGCCGTCGTGCTCACGCGACGCGCGCTCGACGAGGCGGCGGCGCACTGAAGAGCTGGGTGACTGTCACCGCGAGGTGACAGTCACCGCTTTCTCTAGACGTACTCGAGCGTGTACGCGGGCTCGGGGATCGGGACGCTGGCGAGCACCTTGCCGAGGACGTCCTCGGCGGTGACGCCGCCTTCGACGATGAGGCGGTGGCGGAGCACGTACGGCGCCATCTCGCGCACGTCCTGGATGTTGACGGTCGAGCGGCCGTTCAGGCGCGCGTTCGCCTTCGTGGCGCTCGCGAGGTGGATGATCCCGCGGGAGCTGACGCCGAGCTCGACGCCGGCGAGATCGCGCGTCGCGCGCGAGAGCTCGACCATGTAGCGGGCGACGTCGTCGGGGAGGACCGTCGTGTCGAGCTCCTGGCGGGCGTGGTCGAGACCGACGACGCCGAGCAGCGGGCGGACTTCGCCGAGCATGTCGGGCGCGACGCCCTTGTGCGGGAGGTCGAGCATCTTGAGCTCGCTCTCCGTGTCCGCGTACTCGAGCTGGATCTTGAAGAGGAAGCGGTCGAGCTGCGACTCGGGCAGCTCGTAGACGTCTCGATGCTCGTACGGGTTCTGGGTCGCGATCACGAGGAACGGGTCGGGCAGGCGGTGGCCCTTGCCCTCGACCGTGACCTGGCGCTCCTGCATCGCCTCGAGCAGCGCTGCCTGCGTACGCGGCGGCGTCCGGTTGATCTCGTCCGCGAGCAGGACGTTCGTGAAGACGACGCCCTCCATGAAGGTCTGCTCGCCGTTCCGCATGACGTTGACGCCGGTGAGCTCGCCGGGTGTCGTGTCCGGCGTGAACTGGATGCGCTTGAACTTCGCCCCGAGCATGTGCGCCGTGGCGCGCGCGAGGAGCGTCTTGGCGCTCCCGGGCGGTCCCTCGAGCAGCACGTGCCCACGAGCGAGGGCAGCGACGAGCAGCAGCTCGACCGCGCGCTCCTGCCCGATCACGACCTTCGCGACCTCGGCCTTCGCCCGCTCTCGCAGATCGATGAGGCTCTCGTACGGCGCCTCCACCAGAATCGCCACAGTTCCCCGCTCCTCCCGTCGGCTGCTTCAGTCGTCGTGCACAGGGTACCGCTGCACGGCGACACTCCCCGCAACCCACTATCGAGTGAGGCCGCGGGGTCGTCAACCCCAACGGGTGTGCGGAGGGCTAGGCGGGGTCGGGAACGGGCGTCGGGAGCGCCGTCATCGCGTCGAGAAGCACCTCGTCGCGATTCACGCCGGGCTGGACGATGAGCCGGTGGCGGAGCACGTACGGGGCCATCTCGCGCACGTCCTCGATCGTGACGACGTGGCGCCCGTTCAGGCGCGCGCTCGCCTTCGCCGCGCTGACGAGGTGGATCATCGCGCGCGAGCTGACGCCGAGATCGACGCCGGGGAGCTCGCGCGTCTTCCGTCCGAGCGCGACGATGTAGCGCCCGACGGTCTCGGGGACGTCGGTCGACTCGAGCTCGAGGCGGGCCTTGTCGAGGCCGACGACGCCGAGCAGCGGGCGGACCTCGCCGAGCATGTCCGGCGCGATGCCCTTGTGCGGGAGGTTCAGCATCGACAGCTCGCTCTCCGCGTCCGCGTAGTCGAGCTCGATCTTGAAGAGGAAGCGGTCGAGCTGGCCCTCCGGGAGGACGTAGACGCCCTCGTGCTCGAACGGGTTCTGCGTCGCGATCACGAGGAACGGGTCCGGAAGCTTGTGCGCCCGGCCGTCGACCGTGACCTGGCGCTCCTGCATGGGCTCGAAGAGGGCGGCCTGCGTTCGCGGCGGCGTGCGGTTGATCTCGTCGGCGAGCAGGACGTTCGTGAAGACGGCGCCGGGGAGGAAGACCTGCTCGCCGTTCCGGACCGCGTTGACGCCGTTCAGCTCGGCGGGCGTCGTGTCCGGAGTGAACTGGATGCGCTTGAACGAGGCGCCGAGCATGTGCGCCACGGCGCGCGCGAGCAGCGTCTTCGCGCTGCCGGGCGGGCCCTCGATCAGCACGTGGCCGTGCGAGACGGCAGCGATCAGAAGCAGCTCGACGGTGCGGTCCTGCCCGATGACGACCTTCGCGACCTCGGATTTCGCGCGACCACGCAGGTCCGCGAAGTCGTCGTACTTCTCTTCCATCATCAAAGCCACGAAACGGTCCTTTCGCCTCGAATTCCCGTTGTCCTGGCCGTTTTGAAACCCTCTTGCCGCATGACGACCGTGGGGCTTATCGGCAGGTATCCTGCAAACCTGAAGACACATACGGGGGCGACCAGGTCTCGACGTGGTCGGTTCTCCGGCTGAGCTGCGAGCCGAGGTCGCCGGTTGGCCTCGTAAATCCACCGGCACCAAAGCAAGTGCGAACAAGAACGAACTCGCACTCGCCGCCTAGCGTCAGCTAGGTAAGGCGACGCCGACCCGGGTTGGGCCCGAGACCCGGTGTTCGGCGCCAACGATCGGGCTCGGCGCCGAGGGAGAGCCAATCGCCCGGAGCGCGACACTTCAGGATGGCTGGCCCGTCGGCAGGTCGTTCGCGAACCGGCCGGCGGGCGAGATCAAGCGCGAACTACGCTCGTAGATGCTCTGTCCGGTGCGACCGCGGACGCGGGTTCGATTCCCGCCGCCTCCATTAACCCCCGATTTGCAGGGGGTGGTGGACGTCTGCCTACCGCACGTCGAGCACGCGATCAGCGTGGAAGCCTACGCGCCTGCGAGAAGTGCTTCAGGCTGAGATCACTCTCTCGGTGGTTCGAGTCTTTCGACGCTCAACGCGCCGCGCGAATGCGAGTTAGTCACGTTCCTAACGTCGTCGGTCGGAGTTGACGCGACTCAGTCACAGTTCCGTCGAGAAGCGTGACTCGACATGCATCGCGACCTCGGGATTGACGGGAGCGGCGAACTCGGAGATCCTCGGCGCCTACGACAGCAAAACCATCAGACGGCTGAAGGACGAGGTCGGCGATGTCCGTCTCCGGAAGCGTCACTCGTCCGCTCGCTGCTCGCGGACGGACTCGTGGACGAGCTCCACCTGTTCGTCTATCCGCTCACGATCGGCGCGGGGACGAGGCTGTTCGACGAGGACGCCCCCCGTGAAGCTGTCGTTGGTGCAACAACGGCGTCGTCTATCTGCGCTATTAGCCTCAGCTGTAGTTCGCGACCTAGCCTCCGGCGGTGAGCGTCCTGCGGCAGCCGTAGTCTGGGCGGGTGACGGAGATACTCTCCGGACTCGGCGTCGCCGAGCGAGAGCGTGTCGCTGCGCTGCGCGCTGAAGGGCGCTTCTTCTGGCTCGATATCTCGCTTGGCGAGACGAGCCGTGACGATCTCGTCGACGCGCTGGGGATTCCCGAGGGTGCCCTGCGAGCTCTGGCCTCGTCCGGCGACACCTCCACCTCACGGAAGTTCCACGCCGACCGGGAGTCCTTGGTCTTTGCGCTCCGCTGCTACGTCGAGTCCGAGCGGCCTGCGGAGGAGTCCGCGTCCCGACTGCGACCCGTCGAGGTCAAGGTCCTGGTGACGGGCGACTTCCTGGTGACGCTTCACGACGAGCGAATCTCGCTGCCTGCAGTCCTTGCTCCCGAACTGCCGGAGGAACGGAGTAAGCCGTACGTCGTCTACGCCGTGCTCGAGGCGATGCTCGCGACTACCTCTGTCGCGCTGACGGAGATCGAGCGTGGGCTCGACGCCATCGGCATCGCGTGGGCCGAGGGGGGCGGCGGTCGCGTGCCGCTGCGCGCGACGCTGCGCGAGACAGGCCCGAGGCTCGCGACGATGCGGCGCCGGGTCGGTGCCGAGCAGGCCGCGTTCGCACGAATCGGCGTGGAGATCGGAGCGCTTCGAGGCTTCGACACGCACGACGACTACTTCGACCGGCTGTATGAGCAGGTCAACCGCTTGCTGGCCTCCATCGACGCCGCCCTGAACGCCATCGCGATGCTGCTGGATCTGCAGTTGAACGAGCGTGCGTACGTGGTGAGCGTCGTGGCGACGATCTTTGTGCCGCTCACCTTGCTCACAGGATTCTTCGGCATGAACTTCGAGTGGATGGTCGATCAGATCGACACCCCGATCGCGTTCTGGCTGCTCGGGGTCGTCGGCCCCCTCGCAGTAGCCCTCCTCTGCTGGCGCTTCCTCGTGCGCCGGTTTCTCGTCGGTGCCTAGGGGGAGGCAGAGCGAGAAGCCTCATGGGACGCGCCCGTTGCCAACTCTGCCTGGTGCTCGTCGGTGACAAGCGTCGCTTCGCACAGCCGGGATCGACGTGAGGCTCGTCCAGACTTCGTCGAGCCAGCTGGCGTAATCCCACCCTGCCGCGACCGCGACGACGACCCCCGCCGCGGCGCCGATGACGAGCGCCGGAAGGAGCCACCGTGTCCCTGCCCGTCTGCTCTCGGCCGTCACTCGGTCTCCTCTGCTCGGTGTTCGGCGGCCGGCGAGATCCCTCGCCGGCCGCCTTCCGTCCGCGGTTCTCGCGGCAGCTCGATCAGTGCATCACCGGCTTCGTCGTGGTCGGCCGCGTGACGCGCTCGCGCACGTTGGCGACGAGCTTCCGCAGCTCGAGCGCAAACCCGATCTGCATCACACCGATCACGATGAAGAAGGTTGCGATGAGCGCGACGATCGCGACTGCGCCCACATCGGGCTCGATGAACATCACCGCGCCGAACGCGCCGGCGATGAGCCCGTTGAGCCCGAGGAGCAACTTGCCCGGCGTGTCCAGTGGAGCCTGGATCGCTGCGCCGAGCATGAGCAGCCCGATCGCGAGAGCCCACGCTGCCACGATGTACAGAAGCGTCTGCGCCGAGATGTCGTTCCAGACGAGCAGCGCGATGCCGATCGCCGTCCCCACGACCGCTTCGAGCGTCAACCAGCGGCGCTCGGCGACCGGGATCGGTGCCGAGAACGCTGCCATTCCGGACAGAACCGCTCGGACCAGCGCGTACACGGCGACGACGGCCACGATGGCCGTCAGGCCGATCTCGGGCCACAGGACGAGCACGAAGCCGAAGAGGATGGCCGCGACGCCGTTCGCCGCGATCATCTTCCAAGCGTGGGCGAGCATCCGTCCACCCGCGTTGGTCGCCTCGTCGATCTTGCTGCTGACCTTCGACTCGAAGGTCTCGGTTGGTGTCGACTCATTCATCGTGTTTCTCCTCTCAGTGGATTCTCAGGGCCGCCTCGCGGACGTTCCGCTCGAGGTCTTCGAGCGCCTCCACGACGCGGTTCTTGTGCTCTTGCCATGCGTCTGAGGACGTGGACAGCGCGTTCAGACGCTCGCCCACTCGGTTCCGCGCCGGCCTGAGCGCGGAGATCTCTGCCTCGGCCTGCTCGCGATCCGCCTGCGTCTTCGTCGCTGCTCGCATCTGGAGCCGCTCGATCGCGGCGTCCCAGTCGTGCAGCTCCGCCTCGACCGCTTCCCCGAACGACGTTGCATCGTCGGCAAGCTCCGAGGCCAGGCGGTTCTCGGCGATCGCGATGTCGATCTCGAGCTGGCGGAACTGCTCGTCGACCGCCTCGGCCTTCTCGCGTACGGCCTCCCAGGCCGCCGCCTCTTCCTTACGCAGCCCGTTCAGCATGTCCTGTAGGCGTGCCTGCGACTGAGGCCCTCTGCGGCACGGGCCTCGAGCTCCTCTATGTGCCGGATGAAGTCAGCCCGTGTGTCGTCGATGGTCATTGTCGGCATGCGTACCTCCTGGTGTCGTCTGCTGTGTTTCACGACGCTCAGGTTGTCGCGGGACGCTGCCAACGCCCTGCCACCCACGAGTTCCTCGCTGCCATCCCCGCAGGGCGGGAGCCGCGGTCTACGGCGTCAGAGCGGTCTCGGCGCCGGTCGGCATCGGAGTGGCTTCTCCGGGCCGACCGAGATCGTCCAGGCCGGACCGGGCGGCCGTGCGCGGGTCTTCCGCGAGCGCGAGGAAGAGGCTCTCGCGAGCTTCGTGCGGGCGCTGCGTGTCGGCCCACTCGAGCACGTTGCGGTAGAGGGTCTCGGCGCTGTCGGCATCACCGGCAGCGGCCAGCACGCGCCCCAGCCGGACGCGGGCGTGCGCGGCGGCCCAGGGCGACCGTGCCGCCTCCGCGGCGGCGAGGGCGCGGCGTTCGAGCTCCTCGGCCTTCCGGAGGTCTCCACTCGCGAATGCGACCCAGCCGAGCCCCGCGAGCGCGAACGCCGCGTGGTCGGCAAACCCTGCCTCGCCTGCGAGCGCGAACGCGCGCTCATACGCGTCCGCTGCACCGTCCTCACGCTGCTCCGCGACCCAGGCCTCGAGCAGCAGCGCGGGAACCTGGAACGCCTCGAACTCGATGGCTCCGGCATGCCGGTGCGCGTCCGCGGCCATCGTCTCGACCGTGGACACGTCTCCCGCGAGAGCGGCGACCTCCGCCCGGATGAGGCTGCACACCGCGATGCTCCAGTCGTCGCCCGTCGGCAGAAGACGAGCGCACGCCTGCTCCGTCAGCACGGCGGCTCGCTCGCTGTCCCCGGTCTCAGCCCGGGCAAGTGCGAGCGATACCTCGACGAGAGCGGCCTGCGGCGGTAGCGGCTCGGCTGCGTCGAGCGCTCGCTCGCCGGCCTCGATGGCTGCGTCCAGATCGAGCTCCTCGGTCGCGAAGTAGCACCGGAACCCCTCGAGCTCGAAACGAAGCGAAGCCGGAACGTCCTCGGACGCGGAGTCGAGCGCAAGCTCGACGAAGCGCCGGCCTTCGGAAACCCGCTCCGCGAGTGTGAAGTACCAGGCGAGCGTCCCCAACCGGGCCGCGGTGCCGGCATCGGACGCCTCGTGCGCGTACGTGAGCGCGGCCCACATGTTGTCGCGCTCGAGCTCGAGGCGTTCGATCCATGCTCGCCAGCCGGGTCCGCGAAGCGCGGCGTGCGCGGCGTCCGCCATGGTGGCGAAGTACTCGGCGTGCGCCTTCCGCGCGCCCACGAGGCCACCGTCGTCGGCGAGACGCTCGAGCGCGTAGTCCCGGACGGTGTCGAGCAGGTCGTAGCGCGCGTCCGCGCTCGGGAACGAGACGGTGACGATCGACTTGTCGACGAGCGTCCCGAGCAGCTCGACGACCGTCATCTCGTCGAGCCCGTGCTGGGCGCCGGCCTCGACGATCGCCGAGAGGGGCGCACCGCCCCGATGCACCGCCACATGGTGGAGCAGCGTCTTCTCGTCGCCGTGGAGGAGGTCGTAGCTCCACTCGACGAGCGTCGCGAGTGCGGCGCGCCCGGCGTCCGTCGCCGGCTGGTTGCGCAGCAGCTCCAGGCGACGCGTCACGAGGGACAGGATCTCCGCCAGGCCGAGCACGTTCACCCGCGCCGCCGCGAGCTCGATCGCGAGCGGGAGGCCGTCCACGAGACGGCTGATCTCGGCCGCGAGCCAGGCGTCCTCGGCGGTCAGCTCGAAGCCCGGACGCGCCGCTCGCGCTCGCGCGGTGAACAGCTCCACCGCCGGGACTTCCACGGGGTCGGCCGATCCGAGGTCCGGCACCGCAAGGGGCTCGACGTTGAAGCGCACCTCACCCGGCACGCGAAGGACCTGGCGGCTCGTTGCGATGACGCGCACCCCTGCGCAGTCCCTCAGCACCGTCGCGACGACGCGAGTCGCCTCGTCGATCACGTGCTCGCAGGAGTCGAACACGAGCAGCGCGTCGGTGTCGCGGAGGCGCGCAACGGTGCGCTCCAGTGGATCGGCCCCCCGCACGTCGAGGCACTGCGCGGCAAGCCGGACGACGTCGGCGCTGCTTGCTGCGCGCGCGAGATCGACGTGCCACGCCCCTTCACGGAGCTCTGCCTCGATCGACCGCACCGCTTCGAGGGCGAGCCGGCTCTTGCCGACGCCGGGCGGCCCGGTCAGCGTGACGAGGCGATACGCCCGCAGGAGCTCGACCACCTGGGGGAGCTCCTTCTCCCGGTCGACGAACGAGGTCGACGGGGCGGGCATGTTGCCGCGCCGCCGCGGTGCAACGGGTACGGGCGCGATCGCCGGGTCGTGGGCGAGGATCGCATCCTGGAGGCGCCGCAACTCCGGGCCTGGCTCCAGCGCGAGCTCCTCCAGCAGCACCTGGCGGGCCTCCTGGAACACCTCGAGCGCATCGGCTTGGCGGCCGCTGCGGTAGAGCGCGAGCATGAGCTGTGCCCAGAGACGCTCCCGGAAAGGGCTCTCGTCGAGCGCTGCACGTATGGCCTGCACCAGCTGGGCGTGCTCGCCGAGCGCGAGGGCCGCCTCGAAGCGCTCCTCGAGCGCGTCGAGTCGCAGCGAGTCGAGCCGCCCGGCCTCGGCGGTGGCCCACGTGGATTGCGGAAGGCCGAGCAGCGCAGGCCCGCGCCAGAGGCCGAGCGCGTCGTCGATCGTGTCCGTGGCGCCACGAGCGTCACCGGCCCGGAGAGCGCTCCGCGCCGCCTCCAGGAGCTCTCCGAACTGAATGGCATCGACCGTCGCTGCCTCCAGCGCGTACCCGTCGGCGGCGAGCCGGATCGCATCCTCGCCCAGGGCCCGGCGCAGGCGGGCCACATGGTGCTGCACGGCGTTGCGAGGCGATGCGGGA
This sequence comes from uncultured Actinomycetes bacterium, assembly GCA_963770595.1. Lineage (GTDB taxonomy): Bacteria > Actinomycetota > Thermoleophilia > Gaiellales > Gaiellaceae > GMQP-bins7. The sequence goes on from CAVYQG010000002.1 coordinate 314,976, forward strand.
AGATCGCTGCCCCACAGTGCCTCGGCCAGCGTGTCCGTGGAGACTACGCGCCCCGAGCGCAGGGCCAAGCAGGCCACGAGGGCCTGACGCTTGGAGCCCGGCACGTCCACCGGCTCTCCCGCGACGACCACCTCGAACGGCCCCAGAAGCCGAACCCCGAGCTTTCCCATTGGCCTGCCCTCCGCTCTCGCGAGCAGTCTGGCACGCCGGCCCTCGCCGTGCGAAGCGACGTTACGCGGCACCCGTCAGGGCCGGCTCGGCGCTGGGCGCCCCCGCCTCCGCCTCCGGCGCGGCGAGGCCGGCGGCGGCGTAGGCCTCGGGCTGGTCGAGTGTCTCCGTCCGCACCAGTGCCTTCGCGAGCGACTCGAGACGCTCCCGGTCTCGGTGAGGAGCGCGATCG
>CAVYQG010000003.1:0-1107416 GCA_963770595.1 uncultured Actinomycetes bacterium
GAGCGCGCCATCGTCCAGTGCGGCGACGACCAGCGATGCGGCTGCGCGCTCGACGTGCGCGGCCGCAGGGCGCTGATCGCCCAGGCCTTCGAAGGCTGGCGACGGTGGTCCACTTCGGCACGATCGCCGCCCTCGTCCGCTGCGCTCCGCCTACGTCAACCGTGGCGACGCGGCCGTCGACCTCGGCGCGCTGACGACGACGCCGAATCGACCCGAACTGGAGATCAAGCGGCACGCCGATCAACCGCGTGTTCTTCGAACGCTACGTCGACAGCCACGCCGGAGACATCCGCGGCCGCGTCCTCGAGATCGCCGCGCCCGACTACACAACCGCTTCGGCACGGCATCGAGCGAGCGGCATCCTCATGGCGAAGGAGGCAACCCGGAGGCGACGATCGTCGGGACCTCGCCGAGCGCCGCAGATCCCGAGCGACGCGTTCGACTGCGCGAATCGTCACGCAGACGCTCCAGTTCGTCTACGACGTGCGCGCCGCGCTCGCGACGCTGCGCCGGATCCTCGCGCCCGGCGGCGTGCTCCTCGCCACGTACGGATCACGAAGGTCTGCCGCCGAGGACGAGGTACGGCGAGTGGTGGCACTACACGGGTCGCTCCGCCAGGCGGCTCGCCGAGGAAGCGTTCGGCGCCGGGAACGTCGAGGTCGACACGTTCGGCGACGTCCTCGCCGCGTCAGGGTATCCTGTACGGCCTCGCGGCGTGCGACCTGAACCCGAGGAGCTCGACGCGCACCGACCGCCTGTACAAGGTGGTCGTCGGCCTGCGCGCCGTAGAGCGCTAGCGACCCAGGCAGCGCTTCGCCGTCGCGGACACCTTGCGGTAAACGCCGGTCGGCAGCCGCAGCTCGAGCGTCAACAGGCGGTTCTCGAGCTCGTCCAGGCGGCGCTGCAGTCGAACAACGTCGGCCTCGCCGAGGACGGCGGCCTCGACCGCGTACTCCGCGTCCTCGACGAGCGTCGGGATCGGGAAGTCGGGCGATCACCGGCGGCGAGCGCGCGGAGGGCGTCTCGCAGCCGCGTGTCCGACGACGAGGCGGCCGCTCGCGACCGCGTTCGAGCTCGGCGTCGTCGACGACGAGCGACTCGTAGTACTCGCCGATCCGCCCCGATCGAAGCGCCTCGATCATGCTCGCGTCGTACGCCGTCGGCGCTCGCTCGATGTTCTCGAAGGCCCGTCCCTGGAGCTCGGCCTTGTGCGCGGCCTGCTCCGGCGAGCGAGCGGGAAGTGGAACACCTCGATCGGGAACCAGCCGCGCAGCGGCGCGAACGGGCTGTCGACCAGAGCGTGGTTCCCGCGCGTGAGGCGGATCTCCGGGTGACCGCGGTGGACGACCTTGCGAATCGGCTTGTACAGCGACGCGGGATCGTTGATCGGCGCGAGCGACGGAGAAACGGACCGTCATTCGCTCGGCGAACGGCTCGTCGCCCGGGCGCGGGACGAACATGCGCAGAAAGGCGGCGACCGTCCCGTAGCGCTCGGGCACCGCGCCGAGGACCTCGTGGTAGGACGTCCCACGCGGCCACCAGAGCTCGTCCGCGTCGGAGTTGATCACCCAGTCCGCGCCGAAGTCCGTCGCTGCCAGCCGGGCCATTCGCGTCACCCACTCGTCCTGGCGCAGGTCCTCGCCCGGCTCGCGGATGAGGTGCACGTGACCCTCGCGCGCGTAGCGCTCGAGGATCTCGGTCGTCCCGTCCTCGGAGCGGTTGTCGGTCGCCACGACGAGGTCGGCGCCGGCGCTCAGATGGAAGTCGAGCCATGCCTCGACGATGTCCGCCTCGTCCCGCGCGAGGAGCGTCATGACGACCTTCATCGCCGCGCCAGTCTATGCAGCCGCGCGAGCGGCTCTTGCTCGAGCCGGGCGAGACGCTCCTCCAATGCCTCGGCACGGCGTTCGGCCCGCACGATGCCATCGATCTCGGCAAGGGACGCGGTCTCGGCAGCGAGCGCGCCGTCTTCGGCGGGCGTCGGATGGGGAAACGTGAGCCTTCGGCCAGCGTGGGGCAACGCGAAGGCTCCGTCGCCGTCGCGGATCGCCCGCAGCGCATCTCGCAGTCGCGTGTCGATCGCGAATGTGCCGTCTCCCAGGCCAGCCTCGAGCTCGTCGTCGTCCACGGCGAGGTCGCGGTAGTGGTCCTCCTCCCGCCCGGCCACCCGAGCTTCCTCGGCGAGCAGCTGATGCAGCGGGGGGTGGTACCGCGACCTCCGCAGCCACCCTCCGGCGACTTTCAGCCGAGTCTGCTCGACCGAGCGGAACGAGAAGTGCAAGACCTCCAACGGATGCCAGTGCCGCAACGGCGCGAGCCCTCGTCCTCGGGCATCGTGATTTCCGTCGTCGACCTCCACCGAGGGCGAAGCGCGATGCGCGACCTTCTGGTGGGCGTGGAACACTGTGCGCTTGTCACCAGGCGGCGAGGGCTCTCTAAGCCGGACCGTCATCCGCTCGGCGAAGAAGCGACCATCATCGGGCCGAGGCGGAAAGTGCCTCCAGCAACCACGGATCACCCCGAATCGGGGGGGCACCAGGGCGAGCACGTCCTTGAGCGATCCGGAGCGTGGCCACCAGAACTCGTCGGCGTCGGAGTTGATGACCCAGCTGGCGCCAAAGTCCGTCGCGGCGAGCCGAGCCATCCGCGTCACCCACTCGGCCTGGCGCATGTCGTCTCCGGACTCCCGCAGGAGGTGAAGGACGCCCGCACGTTGGTATCGCTCGAGGATCTCCTCCGTGCCGTCCTGCGAACGGTTCGCCGTCGCGATCACGAAGTCGACGCCAGCGTGCAGATGGAAGGCGATCTGCGCATCGACGATGTCCGCTTCGTCCCGAGCGAGCAACGTCATGACGAGCTTCACACCGGCCTCGTCTCGTCCCGGATCAGAACCAGAGGGCGGCCCACGCGCGGAAGGCTACGCCCTCGGATTCCGGATCGAGACCGCCTAGCATTCGGCGGGTGCATGGCGAGCTGGACCTGCTTGTCGGCGAGAACCGTAGGCTGCACCGCGAGCTCGACGTCATGAGCGCACGTGTCGCGGCCTTCGAGCGCAGTCGATGGTGGCGCCTACATCCTCGCTTCCTCTGGCACCGCCCGCCGCCGCCGGCGATCGCCGCTGCGGAGGTAGGCGCCTTCGATCAGGAGTCCTTCGCGAGCATCAGGACCGGATCGCTCCGGAGCGCGCGCGCGGTCGCGCCGATCGTCCACGCGATCGTTCGACCATCCTCGGTCGTCGATGTCGGGGGCGGTGAGGGCTGGTGGGCGCAGGCGTTCGCCCATCTCGGGGCATCACGCGTCGTCTCGATCGACGACGGGGATCAGAGCGAGCAGGCCGAAGGCGTCGAGCACGTGCGCCACGACCTAGGGGCCGGGACGCTCACGGATCTCGGTCAGTTCGATCTGGCGCTTTGCCTCGAGGTGGTCGAGCATCTCGATGCGGACGTCGGCGACCTGGTGATCGATGCGCTCTGCTCGTACTCGTCAAGTGTCCTCTTCAGCGCAGCGATCCCGGGCCAGGGTGGACGCGGTCACGTGAACGAGCGCTGGCCCGCCTATTGGGTCGAGCGCTTCATGCATCGAGGCTACCGTTGCTCCGGCGCCCTGCGCCTGCGCTTGTGGCACGACGATCGGATCGAGCCCTGGTACCGACAGAATCTCCTTTTCGCATCGTGCGAGCCGGATCGATTCGACGAGCTGTTCGCGACGCCTCTCGCCGAGTCGTGGCCTCTCGTCCATCCGGAGATGTACTTCCGTCAGAGCGACCTCGTCCTCGGCGTCCTAGCGCCGCCGCGACTGGCCCGCCCCGGAACGGCAATGCGCGACGAGACCGAGGCCCTTCTCGCCGAGAACCGCCGGCTCCGCGACAAGAACCGTCGACTCGACGAGCGCCTGGCGTCGTTCGAGCGCAGCCGGTGGTGGAGACTTCACCCGAGGTTCGCGCTCCGCAGGCGTGTGCGGAGCGTCGAGCTCCCGCCGAGGTCGTCCGCGCAGACGGAGCATCAGTCGGGCGAGCTGGCGGAGGCGCAGTCGCCGGCCGGTCGCTTCCGCTCCGAAGTGCTCGCGCACGGCACTTTCACGAGAGACGCCTTTACGCACAACATCGCCGGCCTTGAGTCGATCCTTGGGGTACTCGGAGACCGCCCGGTCTCGCTTCTCGAGATCGGCTCGCACGAAGGAATGTCCGCCGCGTACTTCCTCTGGCGACTTCCGGATGCGCGCCTGACGTGTGTCGATGTCTTCGAACGCCTCGTGCTCGATGCCGCGGAGCCCGGACCCGACCTTGAAGCAACGTTCGACGCGAACGTTGCCCTTATCGATGCCTCGCGGGTCCGCAAGCTCGTCGGCGACTCACGTCGCGTCCTGCTCGATCTCCAGGAGAGAGCGGAAGCCTTCGACTTCGTCTATGTCGACGGCTCCCATCTCGCGCTCGACGTCCTGGTCGACGCAGCACTCGTCTGGAGGCTGCTCGAGCCGGATGGCATCGTCGTCTTCGACGACTACGCGTGGGACGACTTCGGTGAGGACCCTCTGCTCCGACCCGGCCCCGCGATCGACGCGCTCCTCACCGTGCTCGACGGGAAGTACGAGATCGTGAGCCGCGGCGCGCAACTCGCTATCCGGAAGTCGCTGGAGAGTCACCTCTAGACCTTCGCGAGCACCTCGAGCGCGGCGTCGACCACACGCTCGGCCGCTCGCCCGTCCACCTCGCCCACGACCTCGGCGACGACGCGGCGCCGCTGCTCCGCCAGCTCGCCGGGGCTCGCCAGCGCACGCTCGATGCCCGCGACGACCTCGTCGAAGTTCGCGGCGGAATAGAACGCACCGGAGACGGCGAGCTCCTCGTAGTGCTTGCCGACGACGTTCTTCGCGGCCCAGGACTCACCGGCCGGTGCCCCCTCGTCGTACAGCACGCACACCGCCGGCCGGTCGTTGACGAGCGCGTCGAGGAGGATCGTCCCGGCGTTCGCGACGACGGCGTCGCCGTGCTGGAGGAGCGTCGCGAGCTCGTCGAGGTCGGTGAAGCTCGCCTCCTGCACGGCCACGCCGGGCCCATCGGCCGCGGCGAAGCGCTCGCGCCAGTCCTTGTCGCGCGGATGCGGCCGGAAGAGAAGCTGGGGCCGCGCGGCCGGGTCCTCGGCACGCCAGCCGACGAGCCGCTGGACGAAGCGGCCCTCGTACGGAGCGTTCGTGGGCGTGTTCCCCATCACGAGCACGATCGGGCGCGCCGGGTCGAGCCCGTGCCGGCGGACGAGCGCGTCGTAGTCGGCGCGCTCGCGCTGGCGCTGGAACACGTCCGTCTGCGGCCAGCCCGTGACCCGGACGCGCTCCGGCTCGATCCCGTGGTAGCGGCGGAGGTCGTCCTCCATCACACGGTTCTGGACGACGTAGAGGTCGCAGTACGGCGAGATGACGCCCTTGCCGACCGTGTGGTCCCAACTCGCGACGTGGGCGACGACCGGGAGGTGAATCCGCCGCGCCGCCGCGAGGTACGGAACTGCGCTCGCAGGCTGCACATTGCTCAGGACGAGGCCCGCGCAGTCCCGGCGCATCGCCTCCAGGAGGCGGTGCGGCACATGGCGCCGGGCGCTGAAGAACCAGCGTTCCATGCCTCGCTCGAGCGAGCCCCAGCGCGGGAGCGGGCCGTCGCGGTCGGTGTCGAGCATCCAGTTCGGGTGACCCGGCTGCATGCGCTCGGCGTGGAAGCCGTGGCGGTAGTTGAGCCGGATCGCGAGCGGGTGGTAGCCGATCCGGCGGTCGAGCCACGCGTCGGCGCGGCGGGTCGCGCGCTCGGCCGTGCTGTCGGATCCCGCGGTCAGCTCCTCTCCGTGCAGGACCGGGACCCCGTCGAGTTGCTCCGACCACGCACCTGCCTCCTCGCGCGAGACGAGGAACACGGCGGTGACGTTGCCGTCGAGCCGGCGGCGCAGGCCCTCGACGACCCCGGAGTTGACGAACATCCGGATCGAGAGCTGGTCGGGGAGGACGATCCAGGTCCTCTTCATCGCGCCGCGCGGACGCCCAGCCGGGCGGCGATGCGGTCGGCGAGCGACGCGCCGTCGAGCCCGTGGAAGCGAAGCGCCTCGTCCGGCGTCCCGCACGCGGGCCAGCCCTCCACGCCGAAGACGGCCACGTCGTGGGCTCCGAGCTCGCGACGAAGCGCGTCCCCGAGCGCGCCCTCGGGCGCGTGGTCCTCGAGCACGAGGACGTGGTCGAACGAGCCGAGCTCGGCGGCGATCCAGTCCGCGTCGAAGCGGTTGAGCCAGGGCATCGCGACGACGCGCAGCCCGACACCGGCTTCTCCCAGGAGCTCGGCCGCGAGCAGGGCCTCGTGCAGCATCACCGGCCCGTAGGCGAGCAACACGCCGTCGCGACCGTCCCGTAGGACAGAGCCGCGGCCGGGCACGACCTCGTACGGTGAAGGCAGCTCGATCCGCCGCGGCGACGGCCCGATCGCGAGCCGTACCGCAACGTTCTCGTCGGCGCCATCGACCGCCCAGCGGACGAGCGCCGCGGTCTCCTCCGAGTTGGACGGCTGGACGATCGCCATGTTCGGGAGCGCGCGGAGCAGCGAGATGTCGCGGAGGCTCTGGTGCGACTTCCCAGGCCCGGCGGGGATCAGCCCGGCGTAGTGGAGCGCGTAAATGACCTTCGAGCCTTCGCTCGCCTGGTTGTAGATCTGCTCGTTGGCGCGTGATGCGAGGAACGAGGCGAACGAGTTGACGACAGGGAGGAGGCCGTGGCGCGCCATCCCCGCGGCCGCCGAGACCATGTCCTGCTCGGCGATGCCGCACTGGACGAAGCGCTCCGGATATGCGAGCTCGAACGCGCGGATGCGGCAGTCCGAGGCGAGGTCGGCGTCGAGGACGACGAGGTCGTCGCGCTCCCGCCCGAGCTCGAGCAGCGCCTCGCCGTAGGCCTCGACCACGTACTCGTCCGTGACCTTTGCCCGGGTCCCGGCCCCGCTCTCGGGCTCACCCTCGAGACCTCGGGCGAGCTCGGCCGGCTCGACGGCGTCGAGCGCGGGCGGCTCGACACCCAGCGCCGTGCACCGCTCTCCAATTGCGGCCTCCAGCTCGCGCATCGCGCTCTCGAACGGCTCGTCGCCGGGCGCGCCTGCGTGCCAGCGGTAGGTCCCGCCGCCGTCCGCGAGCGCGGCCGGGTGCTCCATGAACGAGACGCCTTTGCCCTTGATCGTGCTCGCGACGAGCGCCTTCGGCGTGCCCTCCTCAGCGCGGAACCGCGCAAATGTCTCGCGCAGCGCTGCGTGGTCGTGCCCGTCGACCGTCTCCACCTCCCAGCCGAACGCGCGCAGCTTCCCCTCGAGGTCACCCAGCGCGACGATCTCCTCCGTGCGCCTGTCCGACTGCACCTCGTTGCGGTCGACGACGACCCACAGCCGCCCGAGCCGCTCGTGCGCCGCAGACTGGAGCGCTTCCCAGTTCTGACCCTCCTGGAGCTCGCCGTCGCCGGTCATCACGACGACGCGACCGCCCCGGCCCAGGCGCCGCTTCGCGAGCGCGATCCCGCGTCCTTTCGAGATCCCCATGCCGAGCGAGCCGGAGCTCGCCTCGATGCCGGGCACACCGACGTCCGGATGGCCGTCGAGGCCGCCGAGGCGGCGCAGCCGGAGCAGCCGCTCGCGCGGGACGACGCCGAGCGCGAAGAGCGCCGCGTACAGCCCCGGCACGTCGTGCCCCTTCGACGAGAAGAAGACGTCCCGGTCGGGGTCGTCGAACCCGAGGTGGGCGACGTTCAGCTCCTCGAACAGCAGGTGGCACACCACGTCGAGCGCGCTGAAAGTCGAGCCGAGGTGCCCGGAGCCCGCACGCTTGACAGCGACAAGCGCGTTCAGGCGACAGGCGTCAGCGAGGAGGGCGAGCTTGCCGTCGCGATCGACGTCGGATGCACGGAGCCAGTCGAGCTCGGGCTTCGGGACGAGGCGGAGATCGGGCATGTCCAGCAGGAGACCGTAGCCGACCGTGCCGGGCACGCTAGGCGGCTCGCCGCCCGAGCAGCCCGGTGGTCGCCAGCAGGATGAAGGCCGGGGTCACGGGCACCGAGTACTCGGCCACCGCGTAGACGACGAGCGACGTCGCGAGCAGGATGAGGAATCCGGTGCCTGCCAGCGACAGCGGGACGACCATCCCGCGAGGGCGGCGGACGAGAACGGCAACGAGGCCGAGGAGCAGCCACATGAACGGCCGTGGGAACCAGCGAGAGGCGTCGTTGACGACACGCACGAGCTCCGGGCGCTGGGCACGGTCGGGTAGACCGCCGAGGAGCTCGAGAACCTCCCGGTCGACCTCGTCCGCGCGAATGCGATCCTCGGGATCGCGGAAGACGATCGAGTGCGTGTCGGGCGACGTCCAGACCTCGCGGATCCGCCCGTCGGGCGTCGAGAGATACGGAGCCTCGCGGGAGGACGGGATCAGCTCGCCGTCGTCTCCTGACGCGGCGCTCGGAGCGGTACCGGCGGGAGGCTGCTCACTCGCAGCTCCCACCTCGACGGGCGCGTACAGCGGCCAGAGCAGGAGCCGGCGGAAGTCGCGCGCGACACCCCTCGCATAGCGCGACGGATGGGCACGCACGGCCTCGCGGGCGACGCGGCCGAGGTGCTGGTAGTCGTCGTCCCAGCCCCACCTCCTGTCCGCAAGAACGATGAAGTCCTCCTGCATCCGAGCGCTGCCGGACGAGAAGAACGTGTGCAGGTCGATGTTCCGCGACCGGTAGGGCTCTTGTGGAAGCAGCTCTCGGGCGACCGCCCGAGCCAGCTCCTCGGACGCCTCTCCGTTCTCGGGTTCGACGATCCGGTCGGCGACGAACGTCCTGAACAGAAGAGCTGCAGACCCGCCTCTGACGAGCGCGAGATCGTCGCCGCGGATCGCGTTGTGTCCGGCGACGGCAAGTAACGGCATGAGTGCCGCGACGGCGAACGCGGCTGCGCATCGAATGCGGCCGCCCCACCCGCGTGCGACCAGCAGCGGCACGAGCCCGAGCACGAGCAGGACCTGCCCGACCGGCCGGACGAGCACGAGTCCCGCTACGCCTGCGCCGAGAAGAGCGGCGCGAGCGATGGTCGGGAGCTCGACGGCGCGCGCAAGGAGAAGGGCAACCAACGCGAACGCGGCGGCAAAGAGGGCGTCACTGGCGAGCTGATGGAACAGCAGGACGTACCCGGGGTAGACGAGGAGCGCCGCGGCGGTCGCGATCGCCGCGGCGCTACCGAACCGGCGCGAGACGACGAACCAGCAGACGATCGAGAGCGCGTACAGAACGCCGGCTCCGACCTCGCTCACGACCGGGCCGGCTTCGAGAAGAGCACCGTCGACGAGAGGAGTCCCCGGCGTTCGCGTCACAAGAGCGCTCGGGTACACGACATGGGCGTCGAAGAGCTGTGCGTAGTGGAGGAGATAGCGAGGCAGGTCGCGCCCGGCCTGGAGGGGTAGCGCGATCGAGACCGCCCCGTAGACGGCGAGAGCGACGAGAAAGACCGTGGGCGTCGCGCGTCGGCTTTCGACGAAGCGCTCGAGGGCGCGCCAGGCGCGACCGACCGTGCGTCGCAGGGCCGCCACGGGGCCAGCGTAACGACGGTCACGGCGGAGTCGCGTGCTACGGTCGGCGGCGCCTCGCCCGATGTCCGCACCGCCCGAGATCTCCGTCGTCATCCCCTGCCTGAACGAGGAAGAGGCGGTGGGGAAGGTCGTCGACCAGGCGCTCGAGGGCATCCTCCGGTCGGGCCGGACCGGCGAGGTCGTGGTCGTCGACAACGGCTCCACCGACCGCTCCGCGCAGGTCGCGACCGCGCACGGCGCGCGCGTCGTCACCGAGCGCAGGCGCGGCTACGGAAGCGCGTACCTGACCGGCCTCGCCGAGGCCCACGGCCGGTACATCGTCATGGGCGACGCCGACGAGACGTATCCGCTCGTCGAGCTCGGCCCGTTCGTCGACCGGCTCGAGCAGGGCGACGACCTCGTCATGGGCTCGCGCTTCGACGGGACGATCCACGGCGACGCGATGCCGTTCCTCAACCGCTTCGTCGGGAACCCGATCCTCACCGGGATGCTCAATCTACTCTTCGGCGTCAAGGTCTCGGACGCCCACTGTGGGATGCGCGCGATCACGAAGGACGCCGCCGCGAGCCTCGACCTGCACTCGACCGGGATGGAGTTCGCGTCGGAGATGGTCTTCAAGGCGTACCGCCGCGAACTGAAAGTGAGCGAGATCCCCATCGACTACTTCCCGCGCACGGGCGAGTCGAAGCTCAACCGCTTCGGCGACGCCTGGCGCCACGTCCGCTTCATGCTCCTGTACAGCCCGAGCTGGCTGTACCTCGTGCCCGGCGCAATCCTGCTCTTCCTCGGCGTGCTCGGGATGCTCGTGCTCGCGACCGGGCCGGTCGACGTGTTCGGCCGCTCGTGGCAGATCCACACGATGCTCGGCTTCGTCGCGCTGACGCTCATCGGCGCGCAGGTGATCCAGCTCGGCGTGTTCGCGCGGACGTACGCGCGCGTGCGAATCGGGGAGCAGGACCCCCTCCTCGACCGGCTGGGGCGAGGGCTCCGGCTCGAGCACGGGCTCCTCGCCGGCGGGCTGCTCGTGATCGTGGCGATCGCCGGCATGATCGCGGTCGGCACCGAGTGGGCGCTCGAGGGCTTCGGGACGCTCGGTCGCGCGTACGAGACCGCGCTCCTCGTGACCCTGCTCGGGCTCGGGATCCAGGTCGTCTTCGGCGCCTTCTTGCTGGCGCTGATCACGATGCCGCTCCGCAAGTAGCCGCGGCAGGCCCGAGGAGCGCGCGCGTTCGGACGCTACGCGCCGTGCCAGGGGTGCTCGCGCAGGACCTCTTCGCGCACCTCGACGCCCCAGCCCGGCCCGCTCGGGATCCGCAGCTCGCCCGCCTCGATCGACGGCGTCGCGGAGACGAGCTCGTCGCGCCACGGCACATCATCGACGTCGTACTCGAGGATGCGCGCGTTCGGGATCGCGGCGCACCACTGCGCTCCGATGAACGTCGCGAGGTGCGAGTAGTAGTTGTGCGGCGCGCAGTTGACCTCGAAGGTCTCGGCGAGGTCGGCGATCTTCTTCGCCTGGTGGAAGCCGTTCCAGATGACGTCGACCGAGGCGACGTCCGTCCCCCCGGCCTCGAGGTGCGGCCGGAACCCGCGCGCGCCGTAGAGGTTCTCGCCCGAACAGATCGGCATCGGTGCGACGTGCCGCACGTGGGCGAGCGCGCCGGGATCGAAGAGGTCGACCTCGAGCCAGAGCAGGTCGAACGGCTCGAGCGCCTTCGCCACCCGCACGCAGCCCTCGGGCTCGAGGTTGAAGTTCAGGTCGACGATCGGCCTCGCCTCGCCGCCGGTCCCCTCGCGGAACGCCTCGAGCAGTGCGACGAGCAAGTCGGCGATCTCACCCGCCCGGAGCGTGCCGCCGCCTTCGCCGAAGCCGGGCATGAGGACGCGCGGCTCGCCGCCGGGGACGGCGATGTTCGTCTTGAACGCCCTGAACCCGCCCGCCACAACCTCACGCCCGAGCGCGGCGACGTCGTCGTAGGAGGCGAGCTTCGGCGTCCCGGTGACCTCCCACGCGCGGGCGCGCGTCGTCCCGCAGTGCGACCAGTACATCGGGATCGACTCGCGGGTCGGGCCGCCGAAGAGCTCGTGCACGGCGACCCCGAGCGCCTTTGCCTTCAGGTCGAGAAGCGCGTTCTCGATCCCGGCGATCGCTTTCGCGACGACGGATCCCGGGCTCTGGCGCGTCGCGCGGTAGAGCTCCCAGTAGATCGCCTCAACAGGCCGCGGGTCACGCCCGACGACGAGCGGCGCGAGGTCCTCCACGATGCCTGCCAGGCCGTGGGGGGAACCGTGCGAGTCCGTGATCTCCGCCCAGCCGACCAGCCCGTCGTCGGTCGTCGCCTTGAGGAAGATCCAGGGACGCCAGCCCGCGTCGGAGAAGAGCGTCTCGAGGGCCGCGACCTTCACGACGGCGGAGCATACGGAGCCGCCCCGACCTCCGGCAGCGTCGCGACGCCCTCGGCCACCAGGCGCTCGGCCCGTTCCCAGTCCTCCTCGTCGTCGACGTTGAAGCCCTCGAGGCCTTCGGTGAGGAACGGGGCGACGACCCGCCCCTCGCGCGTGCCGGTCTCGGAGACGACGCGCGTCCACGCGATCTCGAGAGCGCTGTTCTGGACGTAGACGGCCGGCAGCGCCTGGTACTGCCCGGCGTGCCAGGCGACGTCGAGGTGCGACTGGTCGAGGACCGGTTGCATGGTGCGGCCGTCCTCCGCGAGCACCCATGTCTTGCCCGGGTGCTGCTTAACGGGCTCCACCGCGCGCAGCGAGTCGGCCTCCGGCGTGGCGAGCAGCTGCTCGAGCCCCCGGCGCACGGTCGCCGGGCCTCGGAACGGGTTGGTCGCACGGACGATCGCGAACAGGTCGTAGCCGCCGTCGAGTCGTTCGAGCGTGAACCGAAGCCACTCGACGTCGGGCGAGGTCGCCGTCGCGTACTCGACGGGGCGCAGGAAGGGGACTTCGGCGCCGTACCAGCGCGCCACCTCGGCGATCTCCTCCGAGTCGGTCGAGACGACCACGCGTTCGAAGACGCCGCTCTGGAGCGACGTCTCGACTGCGTACGCGAGCAGCGGATGGCCCGCGAGAGGTCGCACGTTCTTGCCGGGGACACGCTCCGAGCCCGAGCGCGCCGGGACGAAGGCGACCGTGCGCGGCGTCGGGCTCAAGCGAGCCCGGCGCGCGTGGCGAGGTCGCGCAGCATCGGGGTCTCGACGCCGAGGCGCTCGCCCGCGCGCAGCACGCCGCCGACGACGGCGTCGAGCTCGGAGGGGCGGCCTGCGGCGACGTCCCTGGCGGCGGACGTCGTGGTGCTCGGGTCCATGTCCTCGATGATCTCCCACTGCGCGCCGGCGCGCAGCGCGACTCCGTCGGCCTCGGCGACCGCGCAGGCCTCGGCGATCGCCTCCTGGAGCCGCGGGCGCCAGTCGGCGTCGTTGCGGAGCTGACCGATCGTGCGTCCCGTCGCAGCCGTCGCGGCCGCGAGCGCCGCGATCCGGGCCGCCTTCTGCCAGAGCACGCGCTTCTCGCTCTGTCCGACACGCACCTCCATCCGCCCGGCGCGCAGGAGATCGGCCGCACTCTCCAGCTCGCCCCTGCCGACTGTGTCCGACGCCATGGTCACGAGCGGCGCAGGAGTCGTCTCGACGATCTGGACGCGGCCGACCCGGAAGGCGTGGAAGTGCGAGATGCTGCCTGCTCCGACGCGGTCGCCGAAACGCTCGCGAACGGCGTCCATGTGCTCGATCCCGTTGAGCAGCGGCACGACGACACCGTCCTCGACGGCTGCCGGGTCGACCCGCGCGAGCGCATCGGCGAGGCCAGGAGCCTTCACGGTGATCAGGACGAGCCCTACGGGCTGCTCGAGCTCCTCGGTGACCTCCGGCCGCGCCGTCACCGTCTCGCCGCGAGACTCGACGACCAACCCGGCCAGCGCCACGACCCCTGCGGTCTCCGGGCGCGCGACGCAGATCGTGCGCACGCCGGCGTTCGCGAGCCTTGCGGCCAGCGAGCCTCCGACCGCGCCGGGGCCGACCACGGCGACGCTGCGATTCATGTCTTCACCGGATCCGCGATGACGTTGACGACCTTCAGGTCGGAATACACGTCGAGGGCCTCGATCCCTGCCTCGCGCCAGCCGGTGCCCGACTGCTTGACGCCGCCGAAGCCCATGTGCGGCTCCGAGCCGTGCGTGCCGCCGTTGACGACGACGACCCCGGCCTGCGCCTTCTCGGCGAAGCGCAGCGCGCGGTGGACGCTCGCGGTGTGGATCGACGCCGTCAGCCCGTACGGGGAGTCGTTCACGAGCGCGATCGCCTCGTCGAGCGAGCGCACGCGGTAGAGGATCGTCACCGGCCCGAAGAGCTGGTCCTCGAGATCTCGGCGTCCGGCGCCACGCCTTCGAGCACGGCCGGGGCCACTCGCCAGCCCGACTCGACGGCGTCGCCGCCCGCGAGCAGCGTCGCACCCGAGGCGACGGACTCGGCCACGGCGGCGAGAATCCGGTCGCGGCTCTCGCGCGCTGACGACCGGCTCGGCCGGGAGCGCTCGCGCGCCGGCGACGATCCGGTCGCGCACGTCGTCGTACACCGCGTCGAAGACCACGATGCGGCTTGCCGAGGCGCAGCGCTGTCCGGCGTTCGAGAACGCCGAGGCGAGGATCCAGCGCGTCGCGTTCTCCAGGTCCGCGTCGTCGCAGACGACGAGCGCGTTCTTCCCCCCGAGCTCGAGGCACACCTTCGCCAGCCGGCGGGCGGCGGTCTCGTTGATCCAGCGCCCCGTGGCGGCCGAGCCCGTGAAGCTGACGAGATCGACCTCCGGGTGCTCGACCAGTGCGGCGCCCGCCTCCGCGCCGAGCCCCTGGACGACGTCGAGGACCCCGGCGGCACTCCCGCCACGAGCGCGAGCTCGGCGAACATGAGCGCGGACGCCGGCGTGTGCTCGGAGGGCTTCGCCACCGCGGCGTTGCCGCAGAAGATCGCCGGGAACGCCTTCCACGCGATGTTCGGGAGCGGCGTGTTGAAGCTCGTGATCAGCGCGGCGACGCCGAGCGGCTGGCGCACGGTGAGCACGGTCCGGTGCGGGGTGCTGGCGGTCGTCGTGCGTCCGTACGAGCGGCGCCCTTCGCCGGCGACGAAGAGGCCCATCTCGACCGCGGCGTCGGTCTCTCCCAGCGCGAGCTCGAGCGGCTTCCCGGTCTCCTCGACGACGAGCTCCGATGCCTCCTGCCGGCGATCGCGGAGCAGGAGCGCGAGCTCGCGCACGATGTCGCCGCGCTCGACCGCCGTGCGCTCGGCCCACGCCGGCTGGGCGGCGCGGGCAGCCGCGACGACCGCGTCCACGTCCTCGCGAGCGGAACGCGCGACGCGGCAGAGCGTCGTCCCGTCGGCGGGGCGGAGCTTGTCGAGCCACTCGCCTGAGGAGGCGGGTCGACGCTCGCCTGCGATGAGGTTGTCGATCCGGAGGTCCGAGGTGGGGGAACCTCCCGGTTCCCCCACACCCCCTCCACTGGTCCGTTTCACGGACAGGGCGCTCCGCGCCCTCACCAGGCGGACCAGCCGCCGTCGACGACGACGCTCGAGCCGGTGACGTACGACGAAGCGTCCGAGGCCAGGAACACGACTGCGCCGAGCGCCTCGTCGGCCCGGAGCATGCGGCCCATCGGGGCGCGCTCGGAGTACGCCTCCAGGAACTCGGCCGGCTGGTCGTTCCAGACGCCGGCGAGCGTCAGCGTGTTCACGCGCACGCCCGCCTTCGCCCAGTACGTCGCGAGGTACCGCGTGAGGTTGAGGACGGCGGACTTCGAGACCGAGTACGCGACCGGCTTCACGAACGTCTCGCCCCCGGTGCGGCGAAAGGCGTAGAGATCCTGGACGGGCGAGAGAAGCCGTACACCGATGAGACGTTGACAATCGAGCCACGTCCCTCGCGGGCCATCTCCGCGCCCACGACCTGGCAGCAGAGGAAGCTGCCCTTCACGTTCACGTCCAGGACCGCGTCGAACGACTCCTCCGGGTACGACTCGAAGGGTCCGACCTCCTCGGCGGGCGCGTCCGGGGGCGAGTCCAGCGCGGCATTGTTGACGAGCAGGTGCGGCGCGCCCCACTCGCCGACGACGTCCGCGGTCGCCTCCTCGATCGCGGCGCGGTCGGTGACGTCGACCTCGTACGCACGCGCGCCATCTGGGAGGTCGCCCGTGGCGACGTCGAAGACCGCGACCCGCATCCCGCGCTCGACGAGGCCGCGCACGTACACCTGGCCGAGCTGCCCCATCCCGCCGGTGACGACGGCCACGCGGCCGGACAGGTCGAAGAGCGGGTCGCTCACGCCGCGCCGCCCTTCGCACGCCAGATCGCGTCGCACAGCTCGCGGACGCAGCCGCGACCGCCCTCGCGTGTCAGCACGATCCGCGCCAGCGGGACCACGTCCGGCCACGCGTCCGCGGGCACGACGGGGAAGCCGACCGCGCCGAGGCAGCCCGCGTCGTTCTCGTCGTTCCCGACGTACGCGGTCTCCGCGAGGCTGACGCCGCGCCGCGCGGCCTCCTCCTCGAGAGCCGGCAGCTTGTCCTCCACGGCCTGCCGGCACGTCGCCCGGATCTTGCGCGCGCGCGCGCCGACGGCCTCGTTGACCTCGGCCGAGAGGATGAGGTGCTCGACGCCGACCTCCTCGAGCCGGCGCAGCCCCACGGCGTCCCCGCGCCAGCACGCGACGCTCTCCTCGCCCCGCTCGTTCGTCCAGACGCGGTTGTCGGTGAACACGCCGTCGAAGTCGAAGACGGCGAAGCGGACTCCGGCGAGCTCTGTCACGCCTCGCGCGAGCTGCGCGCGGCGAGCTCCCCTGCGAGATCGACGTCGTCGAGCGTGACGTGCTGCTCGACGGCGAGTGGTCGCGCGAGAGACTTCCCCAGTAGCCGGTCGAGCTCGTAGGGCGGCAGGCCGCCGTCGGCCGGCGATTTCGCGACGAGATCGCCCTCGGCCAGCACGTGGCCGACGGGGAGTTCCCGCGCCGCGACGAGCTTCTTGCCCATCTTCTGGAGCGGACGCTCTTCGCTCGGCAAGCGGCGCTTCACGCCGTCCCCGAGCGCGACCGGTACGCGCTGGAGGTCGCGCACGAAGCGGCGCATCCCGTCCGGCATGAGCGAGTAGGCGTGGTCGGTCCCCTTCCACGCGTGGTTCAGCGTGAAGTGCTTCTCGAAGAGGCGCGCGCCGAGCATGTACGCGACCGGAGCCATCGCGATCCCGTTGTGGTGGTCGGAGAGCCCGATGACGAGCCCGGGGAAGCGCTCCTTCAGCGTCGCGATCACGGCGAGGTTGAGGTCCTCGGTGTCAGCCGGGTACGCGGCGGTGCAGTGGAGTACGCACAGCTGCTCGTTCCGCGGAAGGATCGCTTCGACCGCGCGGTCGATGTCCTCGAGCGTGCCGCCGCCCGTGGAGAGGAGCAGCGGCATTCCGAAGTCCGCGACGTAGCGCAGGAAGGGGACGTTGAGCAGGTCGCCCGACGCGAACTTGAAGGCGTCGACGCCAAGGCCGGCCAGCAGGTCCGCACTCGGCTCGTCGAACGCGGCGGAGACGAACGCGACGCCTTCCTCGCGCGCATAGCGGCTGAGCTCGAACCACTCGCTCTTGCCGAGCTCGAGCGCCTCGCGGTGCTCTCCGTACGTCGCGCCGAAGCTGTTCTCGTTGTCGTACGGCGAGTCGTAGAACGCGCGCGTGTAGAGCCGCCGGTTGTCGCGCTTCTGGAACTTGACCGCGTCGACGCCGCACTCCTTCGCGGCGTGGATCAGGTCCTTGGCCCTGGCGAGATCGCCCTGGTGGTTGTGGCCGATCTCCGCGATGACGTATGCAGGCTCGTCGTCGGCGATCCGCCGTCCGTTCACCACCAGCTCGGGCACGGGACGATGGTACTCGCGGCTCCTGACCTACACGGCCACTCACATGGCGCTGCGAGACTCTCGGCGCATGATCGCCCCCGTCCTGGCTGTCGTCACGGTCGTTCTCCTGTCGACGACCGGGCTCACGGCGGCCGCGACGCTCGGCATTCGCCGACTTCCTGATTGGCTCCTCGCCGCATACCTGTTGGCGTTCGGCGAGGTCGTGGCCCTTGTCCTGGCTCTGTCGCTCGTCGGGCAGGTTCGGCGGCCTGCGCTCCTGGCCGCAATGGCAGCACTGTGCTCGATCTCAGTGTGGCTCTGGTGGCGTCGAGGTCACTCGGTGCCGCTCACGTCCCGCCGGCTACGGGTACTGGCGGCCGATCTGAGGACGCATCCCGTGGTCCCGGTGCTGGCCGTCGCCGTAGGCCTCGTCGCCCTCTACCTCGGGGCTTTGATCGTCGGCACCGCTCCGAACAACTGGGACTCGATGACATATCACCTTGCGCGCGCTGCCTTCTGGCGACAGCAGGGGGGTGTCGGCTATGTCGAGGACGCGTACGACGAGCGCCTGAACGCGAACCCGCCCAACGCGGAGGTTGCCCTGGCATTCGTCCTCGAGGTGATCCGTGACGAACGGATCGCGGGCTTCGTTCAATACTCCGCATGGATCGCCTGCGCGATCGGTGTCGGCGGGCTGTCGCGACGGCTCGGCCTCACCACTCGCGAGGCCTGCTTCGGCGCGATGCTGTTCCTCCTCCTCCCGATCGTCGTCCTCGAGGGCTCGACGACACAGAACGACCTCGTCGTCGCCTCGTTCCTCATCGCCGCCACCGTCTTCCTGATCGGCGAGTCACGGGCGGAGCTCGCCCTCGCCGCTCTGGCGATCGCTCTTGCGATCGGGACGAAGTTCACTGCGCCGTACGCGCTGGTCCTGCTGACCGTCGTCGCGGTCGTCGCGGCTCCGCACAGCAAGCGCATCGGACGGCTGCTCGCGTTAGGTGTTGGATCGCTGGCGGGCTCGTTCTGGTACCTCGTAAATGTTCTCGAGACAGGGGCGCTCCTGGGCGACAGCGCCGGGAACGACCTACTCACCGTCCTCCGGCCGAGCGAGAACCTTCTGGCGGCGTTCGCGCGCGTGCTGGACCTCTTCGAGCTCCCCGGAGCGAGATCAGGGGGTGGGTACACCTATGTCGTCGTCGGGCTTCTTCTCGTCGCGTTCCTCGTCGCCACTGCAGTCCGGTCGGGGCAGATGACGCGTGCGGCCGCCCTCGTCGCCGGGGGGCTCGTCGTTCTGCCGCTCGCGGTCGCCCCCGCCAGCTACGTCGTGTGGCGTGTCGTCGCGAAGCTGGACGACGTCCTGGGGACCCCTGACGGCAGGGTCCCGGTGGACGGGTGGGAGAGCCAGACGGTGGCGAGCGAGGTCCTCTCCTGGTTCGGGGCGCTCGGTCTGCTGCTCGTCGCGGGGGTCGGGATCGTCGCTCTCGTCCTGGTGCGGCGGAGGACACTGCCGAACCTGGCCGCTGTGCTTGCCGTCGCTCCCCTTGTGTGGCTCGCCCTGATCTCCGCCACGATCGCCTACGACCCCTGGCAGGGACGATTCTTCGTCTATCCGGTGGCCCTCTCCGCGTCGCTGTGGGGACTCGTCCTCAGGCGGCCTCCGATCGCCTGGGCAGCCGCAACCGTCGCGGCTACGACAGCAGCGCTCTCCCTGTTCCACTACTTCGAGAAGTCCGTCTCCGTCTGGGGCGGCATGAGCCGCTCGGAGGTCCAGTCGGTCATCGACACCGGCGTCGGACCGATGCTCGAGTTCCTCGACGAGCAGGTTCCCGCCGATGCGACGGTCGCGCTTGCGCTCAGTGAGGACGACTTCGGCTATCCGGCCTTCGGCCCGCGGCTCGAGCGACGGGTCACACTCGTCCCTCATGAATCCGACGCGCGTCGCATCGACGCCGAGTGGCTCGTCGCCAACCCGGCACGGGCCGGACAGATCGAGCGCACGTGTTGGCATGCGGTCCTCCACTCGGACAGGGCCGTCGTCTTTCAGCGAAGGACGACGGCGCCGTGTCGTGACTCGATGCACACGCGCCCGGCTCTGCGATCCTGAGGCTCGTATGAGCACGGAGAGCCTGTCGATCCTGATGCCGGTGTTCAACGAGCTCGCCACGGTCGAGCGAGCGATCGAGGACGCGCTCACGGCAGAGCTCCCCGTCGACCGTCGTGAGCTCGTCGTCGTCGACGACGGGTCGACGGACGGCACGCGGGAGCTCCTGGTCGGTCGAGCGTGGCCCGAGAACGCTCGGCTCGTCCTGCACGAGCGAAACCAGGGCAAGGGTGCCGCTGTTCGAACGGCCCTGGAGCACGCGAGGTGCGAGTTCTCGGCCATCCTGGACGCCGACCTCGAATATCGCGCATCCGACCTCGGCCCCGTGATTGCGCCACTGCTGAGGGGGGACGCGAGCGTGGTCTTCGGGACGCGCGCATGGGCATCTCACACCGCTTACAGCTTCTGGTACGTCGTCGGGAACAAGGCTGTGACCCTGACGACGAACGTGCTCTACAACTGCTACATCTCGGACGTCATGACCTGTCACAAGGCGATGCGGACCGAGCTTCTTCCGCTCGCTGGCGCTGCGCGAACGGGGATCGCCATCGAGCCCGAGATCGCTGCACGAGTGCTTCGGGCCGGTGAGCAGATCTTCGAAGTGCCGATCGAGTACCGCGCTCGGACGCGCGCGCACGGCAAGAAGCTGACCGCGTTCGACGGGCTGCGCGTGGTCGGCGCGCTCGTTCGGTGCCGCTTCACGTAGTGCCCGCGAACCTGCAGCACGACGTGCTGGAGGCTCTCGAGGAGGCGCGCAACTACAACGCCTGGGTGGCGTCGCTCGTGCTCCCGCACCTCGGGGACGATCCGATCGACGTCGGGAGCGGTACGGGAACGTACGCTGCGCTCTGGCTCGAGGCGGGCGTGTCCCGGCTGACTGTGAGCGACATGGACCCCGAGATGGTCGCGTCACTGGCCGATCGCTTCGCACGTGAGCCGGGCGTGGTCGTCAAGCGCCTGGACCTGCCAGGCGCTTCGCCAGGGGAGCACTCGGCTGTCGTCGGGTTGAACGTCCTCGAGCACATCTCCGACGACATACGAGCGCTCCGGGGGGCGAGGCGGTTGGTGCGGCGCGGCGGAGTCGTCGCGATGTTCGTTCCGGCCTTCCCATTCGCGATGAGCCGGTTCGACCGGGCCATCGGACACCACCGCCGATACACAACCGCCACGCTGCAAGCAGCGTTCAGTGGAGCCGGCCTCGAGCTCGAGGAGATTCGGTACGTCAACGCGCCGGGTCTCGTCGCGTGGACGATCGGGATGCGATTGCTCGGTCTCAGTCCGCGCGAGGGGCCGCTCCTACGTACCTGGGATCGGACGATCGTCCCCATTGCACGAACGCTCGAGACCCGGTGGGCGCCACCTTTCGGTCAATCGTTGTTCGCAGTCGGCCGGAACGGCTCCTGACCGACCGCCTCCGCGTGGACGAAGCCATCGCGGTGTGGGCCAATGTGCTAGCCCACCTGCTCGAGTGTCACCTCGAGTCCCACCGAGCGGACCTCGTCGGCGAACTCCTCGGCTACCTCGAGGCTCGGAAGGTCACGCTGCACGACCTTCACGCGCCCGCACCCGTCGCCGCCCATCTCCACTCCGGAGAAGCCCACTTCGAGAGCCCTGTCTCGAACCAGGATCGCCTCCGCCTCCGTGTCGAAGCGCCCGAAGACGGCCTCGATCTCCGCGCCCCTCGACCGCCGGACGGGCGCACTCGTCACGGGACGGAAAGCTCGGCATTCCGCCCGCCAGCACCGCCAGCGGGTACGCGAGCGCCGCGCCCACGACCACGAGCCACAGCGCGGGACGCCGTCTCGATCGGCCTTCCTCGACCGCATCGTCCCGTCCGTGCCACGCGGCATCGAGCAGGAGCGGGACGAGCGCCGCGGAGAGGACGGCGAGCGAGCCGACCAACCGGACGATCGGGTTGATCGCCTCGTCCTGCTCGATCGGCAGCTCGAGCTCGGTGAGCGACACGAGCACCCACGTGAACCCCGCGGCCGCGAGGCCGTGGACGAGAGCAGCGGTCTAGGCGGGAAGGACGCGCGCGCCGCCGAGGAACGCGAGGAGATCGCGACCAGAGCGAGAGGTAGGACGACGAGCCAGATGTCGTAGTCGAGGGCAGCGCTGAGAACGGAGTCGAGCGCAGGCCGGATGCGGTCGAGGTTGTCCAGGAGCCCGAGAACGAAGCCCTCCTCGGGGGAACTGCCGTGAGCTCGCGCGACGAGAACCAGAGACGCCAGGGGAGCGCGAGGTCGAGTGCCGTGGCCCCGACGAGGCCGAGCAGCGGCCATGCCTGCCGCTTCGTCCTCCACGACGCGGCGAGCGCGGCGACGAGGATGCACGCCGCGAGCAGCTGCCCCTCCCGTTTCGTGAGCATCAACGCGCCGAGCAGCAGAGTCGCGGACGCGAATGCCGACGCGGTGCCTGTCGACGAGCCAGAGCGCGACGAGGAGCGCGGCGAGGGCGAAGAGGTAGTCGAGCAGGAAGTCCGCCTGCGGCTCGAGCGAGCGGTCGGCGACGCGCGGCGCGACGACCACGAGCGTCACCACCGGCCAGAGGACGAGCGGGGAGACGCGAGGGGCCAGCAGCCCTACGACCGCGGCCGTGAACCCACAGAGGAAGAACCAGAGCTGGAGGTGGAGGCTGACGACATCCGCCGAGCCCATGAACTCGAACGCGGACGCCTCCAGCGCCGGAAGGAGCGGCGGGTAGCTCGGGTTCGGCAGCTCTCGGAAGAACTGCTCGTCGAGCCCGCCGAAGAAGTAGATCGCCTTCGCCTTCGGGACCCAGAACGACCACGCGTCCCAGGCCGACAGGCTCGCGAGCCGCCCCGCACGGAGCAGCGCCTCCGAGGTAGCACGACGACGAGCGCTCCGTACACCGCCGCGACTGGCGCGATACCTCTCAACGAGCCGGTGCGCCACACAGGCGCGGGCCGACCGAGGAGGGCCCCCGCGGCGACCCCTCCGACCGCGAGGACGACCCCGGTGAGCACGACGGAGGCGAGCGAGAACGGGATGCCGACGACGAGCTCGGCGGAGAGCACGACCCCGAGCCCGGCGATCCCGAGCATGTAGGCGAGCCCGGACAGTCGAGCCAGCTCCACCCACGAGCGCCACCCGCGCAGCCCCCAGAGGAGTCCGGCGCCGACCACGAGTGCGAAGCCGTTGAAGAGCGCGAGCCCCAGCAGCGAACGGCCGCTCACGCCGGCAGCCTCAGGAGGGCGATCCCGGCGCCGTTGTCCCAGACGACCTCGGCGCGGCCGAGCTCTGCCCGGTCGCAGCCGTAGCAGATGATCCACGGCGAGTCCGGAGACGGGCGCCGCGGCATGAGGAACGACCGCGCGAACTGGTCGACGTACGGCTCGGTCGAGCCCGGTCGCGCCCTCCACCACCCCCGGCCCCGTCACGACCCGGAACGTGCCGTCCTCCGGGATGTGCGCTCGCGCCTCGTAGAGCGCACGGTTGTCCACGACCATCGAGTTGCCGCCTCCGATCTCCCGGTCGTCGTAGTTCTCGGACGCGTGGACGCCTGCGACGTCGCCGAGCCCGGCGATCGCGCGCACGCCCTAGACGAGCCCGAGCACGGCCGCCAGCGCGACGCACAGCGCGACGCCGAACCGGGTCGCGCCCCGTGGCCAGTCGACGAGCGGGTTGACGCGGTCGAGGAGCGCACCCGCGGCGGTCTCGCGCCGGGCGTCGTTCACGTTCCGACCAAGGATAGGGGCGCGTCAGACGGTAGGACCGAGCGCCTCTCCGTACGCGGCCACGAGCGACGCGGTGGCCGGGCCCCACGACGAGCTCTGCCTGCGCACGGGCCCGCGCTGCCCTACCGAGATCCCGTGCCCGATCCGGATCGGCGAGGAGCTCCGCGATCGCGGCACGGAGCGCCGCCGGGTCGTTCGGCGGCACGACGAGCCCCGTGACGCCGTCCTCGACCGCGTCGGCGAGCCCTCCGACACCTGTCGCGACCACCGCTCGGCCGTATGCCATCGCCTCCCGCGCGACGACGCCGTAGCCCTCGCGCCGCGACGGGCACGCGACGACCGTCGCCCGCTCGTAGTACGCGCCGAGCTCGGCCGGAGGGACGAAGCCGACCGTGTCGGGGGCCGCCGGCCGCAGCGGCCCGTCACCGACGATCACTCGTGGCAGTCCCGCGGTCGCCTCGAGCAGCTCCGGCACGCCCTTCTCCTCAGAGAGCCGGCCCACGTAGAGGACGTGCGGAGGATCCTCCGGCTCGGCCACGTGCTCGGGGATCGCGACGCCGTTCGGCACGATCCGGACGTCGCGCGCGCCGAGCCCGCGGGCGTAAGCCTCGAGCGCGGCCGAAGGGCAGAGCACGAGCCGCGCGCGCGTCAGGCAGCGGACGGAACGCCCACGGCGCCCTGCGCGCGAGCTCGACGTCCGTTCCCCACAGCTGCACCACGAACGGCTTCCCGGTCACGAGCGCGGGGAAGCGCCGACGGCAGCCAGTGCGCGTGCACGAGGTCGGCCCGGCGAGCCGCCCGGCGAGCCGCGCGCGCGTAGGACGCTAGGAAGAGCGGGACGAGGACGAGCTTCCACGGCGCCCGCCTGAGGTTTCCCACGATGCCGTGCCCGTACGCGAGCCCGAAGTGCCGGAACGAGGCCGGCGACACGACGTCGACCTCGAGCCCTGCTTCACGCAGATGGTCTACCGCATCGCGCACGAAGACCCC
The DNA here is from genome assembly GCA_963770595.1 of uncultured Actinomycetes bacterium. Lineage (GTDB taxonomy): Bacteria > Actinomycetota > Thermoleophilia > Gaiellales > Gaiellaceae > GMQP-bins7. The sequence continues at coordinate 24,228 of CAVYQG010000003.1, forward strand.
GGCCACGTCGTTCGCAGTGCGCGGGTACGACGTCGTGAGGACGAGGATCCTCATCCGGCCCGCGAGGGCCGTCCGAACACGACGGGAAGCGCCGCCGCCAGAACCGCGAAGACGTAGAAGTAGTAGAAGGTCATCGTCAGGTAGAAGACGTTCGCGACGAGCGTCGCCGTCAGCGCGGCGGTCATCCCCCAGGCCAGCGGGCGGACACGCGCGGAGAGCGGATCGCCCGCGGCAGCCAGCATCCTGCCGAGACGCCGGGCGGCACCGAGCCGCCGGAACAGCCAGACGACGAACGCCGCGAAGAGCACCGCACCGACGATCCCGGTCTCCACGATCGTCGCGACGTAGAACGAGTGCGGCCCGAAGTCCGGCCGTCCCGTGACGAACTCGTAGTAGACCGCGAAGTTGTTCAGCCCCAGGCCGAGGAACGGGTTCGTCGAGAGCACGTCCGGGACGAACGAGTAGACCTCGAAGTGCGGCGACGCCGCCCCCCTGCTCGTGTTCGTGCGCGCGCGGAGGACGGTGAGGAAGAAGTCGAGCCGCGAGACGACCACGGCGGCGACTATCGCCACCACGGCGCCGAGCGGGACGAGGAAGGCGGGCCGCCCGAGGTGCCTTCGATACGGGAGCGCAAGGATCAGCGCGCCGACGCCGAGCCCGAGCAGCGCGCTCCGCGAGAGCGTCGCGAGCTCGACGACCAGCAGGAAGACGAGGAGCACGGCCAGCGGGTTTCGCAGCCTGTGGCCGGCCTCCAGCCGCAGGTACAGCGGCGTCAGCACGAGCAGCGGGATCATGAGCTCGATCCCGAGGTGGTTCGGATCGCCGGTGAGCGCGTTCGGCCGGAACACCTCCTGCGTCCCGCCGACCGCGCCGAACACGTTGATGCCCGTCTGCCTCGACGTGATCGGCTCGATCAGGAGCTCGTCGAGGTTCGCGCCCGCGACCTCGGCGAGCAGGAGCTGGACGACGCCGTAGACCGCGTTCAGCGCGATCCCGCCGAGGAACGCGGCGAGCGCGTACCAGTAGAACCGCTGCCCGCGGCGCGCCAGCAGCGCGATCCCGGCGACGACGAAGCCGAAGTGGAGGACGAACTTGACCATGCCTTTCGCCCACTGCGCGAGCGCCTGGCCGGTGTCGAGGTTGTAGAAGCCGGCGAGGTAGACGAGCGCGAACGCGGCGAAGAACGCGAGCGCGACGAGCGCAGTCCGCGTGAGCCGCGAGTCACCACGCTCGAGCCGATCCCAGACGAAGAGCACGAGGAAGACGGACGTGAGGACGTCCGAGAGCGTCAGCGAGCCCGCGAGCTCCCACTGGAGCTTGTGGAAGGTCACGGTGAGGATCGTGAGCAGGAAGAGCGCGTCGAGCGCCGGCTGGGCGAGGACACGGTCCGCCGAGGCGACGCGGGCGGGGAGCGCGTGGCTCGTCACGCGATCTCCCGCAGAAGCTCGGCCATGTCCTCCACGCGCGAGCGGCGCGAGAGGTCGTCGCGCACGCTCTCGGGCAGCTCGACAGCCGGGACTCCGCCGTTGACGAAGCGACCGTGCAGCTCCTCCAGAGCGCCGCGGATCCCGTCGACGTCGTCGGGGGCCACGACGAGGCCCGCGCCGGTCGAGCGCACGAGATCGGCCGCGGCGCCGTCGGGCGGGACGACCGCAAGGATCGGCCGTCCCGCGGCGAGGTACTCGAACACCTTCCCGGACAGCACTCCGCGCCCGCGGCCGTCCGCGTCCGGCACGAGCAGGAGCAGCGCCTCGGAGTCGCGCTGGAGCCGAAGCGACTCGGCCCGTGGCGCGTACGGCACGAGCTCGAGGCGGTCTCCTAAGCCGAGCGACTCGGCCCAGTCTCGGTCAGACGATCGGAAGTCGCCGACGAACCTGGCGATAACGTCGAGACCGGAGCCGGCGAGCGCCTCCAGAAACGGGCGCGGGTCACGCCTCCCGAAGAAGCTCCCCGCGTGCGTGATCCGGAACCGCGGCGCCGGCTCGTACTCGAGGCCCGCGAAGTCGTCGAAGTCGCATCCGTTCGCGATCGTGCGGACGACGCCGCGCGGCTCGAGCGCACGCACCTCCTCGGCGATCGCCTCCGAGACGCAAGAGATCGCGTCGGCCTGGCGCGCGACGAGCCGCGCGAGGCGCTCGTTCGTCGCCTGGCGCGCCCGCGTCGCCGTCGTGTCGGCGCGCCGGTGCTGGTTCGCCACGAGCGGGTCGCGCAGGTCCGCGAGCCAGCGGGCGCCGGTCGTGCCCTTCACGGCGGCGCCGACGAGGTGCACGGAGCCGGGCGGCGAGGTCGTGATCACGACGTCGATCTTCTCCCGGTGGACGAGCCTGATCGCCGCCGGGACCGCGGTGAGGTTCCACGTGACGCTCGCGTCGGGCAGGAGCAGCCGTCGCGCGGTCACCTGCGCCTGGACCACGGCCTTCTCGACCGCGCCCGTTGCCGCGCGCAGCTCCTCGGCCGGCTTCCGTGCGCGCGGGCCGACGTAGCGAACGCGGTGCACCCAGGCCTGCGTCGGCACGCGGAGCTCCGTGTCGCGGTGAACCCACTTCGGGTCCTCCGGGGCGAGCACGTGCGTCTCGATGCCGAGCGCGGGCAGGTACTGCGCGAGCTTCAGCGGACGCTGGACGCCGCCGCCGCCCGCAGGCGGGAAGTACATCGTCACGAGGAGGACGCGCACTAGCGGGTCGCCTGGTCTGACTGCGCCATCGTGCTCGTGAACGTTACGGACTGGGACGGGCTAGATGGTTGATGCCACGAGATCGCCGTCTCCGGAGCGCGAGCTGGCCGCTCGGGGGCGCCGGCGAAGAGCGACGGCGAGGCTGGATGCCTCGGTGTCGCTCTTCGCAGGCGAAGCGCACACGCGTGCGGGAGCTGCGAAGCGGCTGCCGCACGGGTGGGAGCGGCCCCGACGCGCCAGATCGCGCATCCGGACGCGCGAGATCGTGGCATCAACCATCTAAGGCGCCGCCGCGTCCAGCGCGTCGATCGTCGCGGTCTCGACGATCCCTTCGACCTCGCGTGCCAGCTCCGCGTCGAGGGTGACGAGCGCGTCCGCCTGGAGCTGGGTGAGCGCGACGTACTCGGCGTCGTAGGTCGAGGCCCAGCCCAGCTCGTCCGCGATGTCCCAGGCCCGGCGCCGGAGCACCGCGTCGCCGAGGAGCCTGATCCGCATCCGTCCGATCCGGGCGACGCGGTCGCGCGCGGCGTCGGCGGTGATCTCTCCCCGGTGAACGGCCTCGTGCAATGCCGAGAGCGTCTGTGAGCGGAGGAGCGTGGGCGCGAGGAGCTCGTGCTCCCCCGAGGCCTCGATCCCCTCGCTCGCCAGCTGCAGGACGACGCCGGCGTCGACGACGAACCTGGTCACACGGCCGGCCCTCGGCGCGTGGTGATCTGCGGGTGCATGCCGGGCAAGCTAGCGCCACGCGCAGGTCACTCGAGCGTGTCGAACGCCCCGCGCGCGGCCTCGATCGTCTCGTCGATCTCGGCGTCGCCGTGCGCAGTCGAGAGGAAGCCCGCCTCGAACTGCGACGGCGCGAGGTAGACGCCGCGGTCGAGCATCGCGCCGTGGAAGTGCGCGAAGCGCCCGGTATCGGACTGCTCGGCATCGCTCCAGCTGGTGACGGGCGAGTCGGCGAAGAAGAGGCCGAACATCGTCCCCACACGGGCGAGCTGCACCGGTGCGCCGAGCGACGCGAGCCCTGAGAGCAGCCGCTCGCCGGCACGCTCGAGGCCGTCCCAGACGCCGGGCTCGGCGAGCACTCGCAGCGTCTCGATCCCGGCCGTCATCGCGAGCGGGTTCCCGGAGAGCGTCCCGGCCTGGTACACGGGACCGGACGGGCGCGACGTGCTCCATGATCTCGCGCCGACCGCCGTAGGCGCCGACGGGGAGGCCGCCGCCGATGACCTTGCCGAGCGTCGTCAGGTCGGGCGTGACGCCGTACCGCGCCTGCGCTCCTCCCGGATGCACACGGAAGCCGGTCATCACCTCGTCGAAGACGAGCAGCGCGTCGTGCTCGGCGGTCAGGGAGCGCAGCCGCTCGAGGAACCCCGGCGCCGGCGGGACGAGCCCCATGTTCCCCGCGACGGGCTCGACGATCACGGCGGCGATCTCGTGCTCCGCGAAGAGAGCCTCGACCGAGCCGAGGTCGTTGAGCTCCGCGGTCAGGGTGTCCGCGACGGCGCCCGGCGTGACGCCCGGCGAGTCCGGGAGCCCGAGGGTCGCGACGCCCGACCCGGCCTGCACGAGCAGGAAGTCCGCGTGCCCGTGGTAGCAGCCCGTGAACTTGACGATCCTCTCGCGCCCGGTGAACGCGCGGGCGAGCCGGAGCGCGCTCATCGTCGCCTCGGTCCCGGAGCTGACGAAGCGGACGAGCTCGAGCGACGGCATCGCTGATCGGATCAGCCGGGCGAGCTCGAGCTCGAGCGGGCTCGGCGCGCCGTAGCTCGTCCCGCGCCGCACGGCCTCCTCGAGGGCGGCGACGACCCTGGGGTGCGCGTGGCCGAGGATCAACGGCCCCCAGGAGAGGATGTAGTCCACGTATCGGTTCCCGTCGACGTCGACGAGGTACGCGCCCTCACCGCGCTCGATGAACAGCGGAGTGCCGCCGACCGCCCGGAAAGCGCGGACGGGCGACGAGACGCCGCCCGGCATCAGGCCCACCGCCTGCGCGAAGAGCGACTCGGAGCGGTCGCGCGTCACGCGACGCTCGCGAAGGATCGGGCGATCGACTCTGCGGCGGCCTCGCCCGACGCGATGCAGTCGGGGATGCCGACCCCGCCGTAGGCCGCGCCCGCGAGCGCGAGGCCCGGCAGCGACGCGAGCGCCGCGTCGATCCGGGCGAGTCGTTCGGGGTGGCCGAGGACGTACTGCGGCATCCCGCGCGGCCAGCGGTGAGTCCACGTTCGCACAGGCTCGGAGCCGATCCCGACCGTGGCGAGCTCGTCGCGCGCGAGCATCAGGAGCTCGTCGTCCGGGAGCGCAGCGACGTCGCGGCTGCCGAAGCGGCCGAGGTAGACGCGGACGAGCGCGTAGCCCGACGGGGCGCGGCTCTCCCACTTGCTCGAGCTCCAGGTCGCCGCGAGCGCGTCCGAGCCCGAGGAGCGAGGGACGACGTAGCCGTAGCCGTCGAGCGGGCCGCCGAGATCGTGCTCGCGGAACGCCTGGGTCACGATCGCGGACGACGCGTGCGGGATCTCCGCGTGCGCTACCGCGAGATCGTCGGAGAGGTCGGCCAGCAGCTCGGCGGTCGCGTGCGCGGGCGTCGCGACGACCACGCCGTCCGCCTGCACGGTCTCGCCGTCGTCGAGCTCGACGTCGAAGCCACGGCGGATCCGCGCCACAGAACCGCCCGTTACGAGCCGGGCTCGCGTGAGCGACCCGGCGACGGCGTCCGCGAGCGCCCCCATGCCGCCCCGGAGGCTCAGGAACGGCGGCCAGGTCCCGGCAAGCTGCGCCTGATCCTGCAGGCCGCGCAGCACGCTCCCGTGCTCCAGCTCGAGCGCGCGTAGCCCTGGGAACGTCGCCTGCAGCGAGAGCTGCTCGCCGTCGCCGCCGTAGATCCCCGTCATCAGGGGCTCGACTAGCCGCTCGTACGCCTCTCGCCCGAGCCGCCTCGTCACGAAGGAGGCGATCGACTCGTCGGCTCCCGGCGGCTCGGGCGGGAGCCCGGGCTCGGCGGCGAGACGTGCGCGGCCCTCGTCGGAGAGCAGCGTGCTCGACTCGAGCGCCTCGAGATTCGTCGGGATCATCCCCGTGAGGCCCTCGGGGAGCGGGTGCAGCTCGTCGTCGACCCGGACGAACGAACGGGCGTGCTCGGGCCTCCGGCCGACGAGCTCGTCTGCCAGCCCCAGCTCCTCGGCGAGCCCGACGCCGCGCGGCTTCCGCGAGAGGAAGCTGTCGGCCGCGGCCTCGACGACGAAGCCGTCGTCGTGCTCGGTGAGGAGCTTGCCGCCGAGCCGCGCCTCGCGCTCGACGAGCACCAGCTCGGCGTCGGGAAGGAGCGCCTCGAGCCGCCTGGCAGCCGCCAGCCCGGCGATCCCGCCTCCGACGACAGCGATTCTCACGCGGCCGCGCTCGCCTCGAGCCAACCGGCCGTCTCGGCGCGAACGAGATCCGCGAGCGTCCGGACGAAGCCGGGATCGTCGTTGAGAGCCGCCGGCCGCTCGAGCGTCATGCCGAGGCGCTCCGCGACCGCTCGCGCCTTGACGTCGACATCGAAGAGGAGCTCCACGTGGTCGGAGACGAATCCGACCGGCACGCAGACCACGTCGCGCACTCCGCGCTCGGCAAGCGCCTCCAGGTGCTCTCCGAGGTCCGGCCCTTCCCAGGGCTCCGGCGTCCGTCCCGCCGACTGGTACGCCCACGACCAGCGCTCGTCCGGGAGACCTGTGCGCGCCGCCACCAGCCGCGCCGTCTCGACGCACTGCGCTGCCGTAGGGGTCACCGGCCGCGAGCACCCGCTGCGGGAGGCTGTGCGCGCTGAAGACGACGTGGACGTTCTCCCGCGACTCGCTCCGGCCAGCGAGCCAGACCCTCGTCCACGCGTCGCGCGAACGCGTCGATCAGCCCGGGGGCGTCGTGGTAGCTCGAGACGTGTCTGAGCTCGACGTGCCCGCGGCAGAGCTCGAGCCCGTCCGCGACCCGCTGGTGGTACTTCGCGACCGAGAGCGCGCTGAACTGCGGCGCGAGCACCAGCCCGACGGCATGCGTCACGCCGTCGCCGACCATCTCACCGACTACCTCCTCGATCCACGGCGACCAGTGCCGCATGCCGACGTAGCAGCGGTGGAGCTCGCCGAGCTCTTCCCCGAGCGCGGCCACCTGGCGACCGGTGACCTCGAGCAGCGGCGAGCGCCCGCCGATGGCGCGGTAGCTCTCCGTGATCTCGTCGACGACCGCGCGCGACGTCGGCCCGGCCGGCGCGGATGTCCGCGAGGTAGCCGGGGATCTCGTCGAGCGACTCCGGCCCGCCGTAGGCCATGACGAGGACGCCGACGGGCAGCTGCACGCTCACGACGTGCGCTCGCGGACGTGCTCGACGAGCCTCCGTACGTTGTCGGGAGGCGTCTGCGGCACGAGGCCGTGCCCCACGTTGAAGACGTGCCCCGGCCGGCCGGCGGCGCGGTCGAGCACGTCGTCGATCCGATGCCGCAATTCGTGCCAGGGAGCGAGCAGCGCGGCCGGGTCCAGGTTCCCCTGCACCGGCCGCTCGAAGCCGACCCGGGCCCACGCCTCGTCGAGCGGCAGCGTCCAGTCGAGCCCGACGACGTCCCCGCCGCAGCCGGCGGCCTCCTCGAGGTACGCAGCCACGCCGAGCGAGAAGTTGATCACCGGGACGCCCACCGCTGCGACCGCGGAGTACAGCTCGCGGTTGAACGGCGCCACGTACCGCAGGTAGTCCTCGCGCCCGAGCGCCCGGCCGGCCCAGGAGTCGAACACCTGGAGCGCCTGCGCCCCGGCCCGCGCCTGCGCGAGCGAGGTAGTCCGCCTGCACCGTGACGAGCTTCGTCAGCAGCCGCTTCCAGGCGGCCGGCTCGGAGAGCATGAACGCCTTCGTGCGCGAGAAGTCCCGGGACGTCCCGCCCTCGATCGCGTAGCTCGCGAGCGTGAACGGCGCCCCTGCGAACCCGATCACCGGGACGTCACGCGACTCCAGCTCCGCGCGGACGAGCGCGATCGCGCCCAGCGTCCCGGCCATCGTCTCCTCGGCGGGAGGCGTCCCGAGCAGGTCGACGTCGCGCGTGCTCGAGATCGGCCTCGCGATCTTCGGCCCGTCGCCCTTCACGAAGTCGAGGTCGAGGCCCATGCCGACGAGCGGCGGGAGGATGTCGGAGAAGACGATCGCCGCGTCCACGCCGAAGGCGTCGACCGGCATCAGCGTCACCTGCGCGGCGAGCTCCGGCGAGTGGATGAGCTCGAGCATCGAGTGTTCCTCGCGCAGCGCCCGGTACTCGGGCATGTACCGGCCCGCCTGCCGCAGGAGCCACACCGGCGTGCGCTCCACGTCGAGCCCGAGGCAGGCGCGGAGAAAGGGCGAGGTCGGCTCGGCGTCGGTCGTGGCCGCCGGCGACGCCTCCGTCAAGCCGGGCTCTGCCATGCCACTCTCCCCACGAAGAACGGCCCCAGCCGCTCGAGGTGGAGCGAGGTCTGCTTCGTCTTCCGCATCCGCTGGACGATGATCGAGAGCGGGTGGAGCTCGGGGCCGAGGAGCCCGACGACGAAGTCGTTGTCGTCCCGGTCGAGCCCGTGGCACGCGAGCCGGATGTCGTAGCCGAGGCCCGCGCGACCGAACGCCATCCCGACGCCGCCGTGCTCCATGAGGATCGTGTTCTGCTCCTGGCGCGAGAGCTGCTCGAACGACCCGGCGCGACGCAGCGGGTACCAGATCGCCCAGCGCAGGCTCGGGTCGAGGACGCGCGCCCGCGGCCGCTCGACGAGCGTCTCCTCGAGGTCCTGCTCGTAGCCGATCGCGTACGTGCGGCCGAGCATCGTCAGCTCGGGCTTCGGCTCGAGCTCGAGGAAGGGCGCAGAGCGAAGGAAGCCGCGAAGCCCCCCGACGAAGGCGTCCGGCGTCTCGCTGAGCGTGAGGAGCGCGACGCCCCGCGGGTCGTTCACGTCCTGATACAGCACGCCCTCGACGCCCGAGCCCTCGAGCGCGGACATGAGCCCTACGTCGTCGGTCGCGCCCCCGAACGCGTGGAGCTGCATGAAGAGCCGCCGGTCGAGCGACGTCGTCTCACCCTCGGCGCTCCGCCCGTGCTCGGCGACGTCGGCCTCGCCGAGCAGCCTCCTCCGGACGATCGTCGACCCGCGCCTTCACGACGCTCCCTGCAGCCACCGCGCCGCGTCCTTCGCGTGGTACGTCACGACGAGGTCGGCGCCGGCGCGGCGGATGCCGGTGAGGACCTCGAGGACGACGTCGCGCTCGTCGAGCCAGCCGTTCGCCGCGGCGGCCTTCACCATCGCGTACTCGCCGCTGACGTTGTAGGCCGCGAGCGGCTGCTCGGGAAAGGCCTCGCGCACGCGTGTCACGACGTCGAGGTACCCGAGCGCCGGCTTCACCATGAGCGCGTCGGCGCCCTGCTCGACGTCGAGCCTCGCCTCGCGCAGCGCCTCGCGCGCGTTGGCGGGGTCCATCTGGTGGCTCTTCCGGTCGCCGAACGCGGGTGCGCCCTCGGCGGCCTCGCGGAAGGGGCCGTAGAACGCCGAGGCGTACTTGACCGCGTAGGAGAGGATCGCGATGCCCTCGAGGCCCTCGCGGTCGAGGGTGAGGCGGATCCCCGCCACCATCCCGTCGATCATCCCGCTCGGCGCGACGACGTCGGCGCCCGCCTCGGCGTGCGTCAGCGCGATGCGGCCGAGGATGTCGAGCGTCTCGTCGTTCAGGAGGCTCCCCGACGAGTCGAGGAGCCCGCAGTGCCCGTGGTCCGTGTACTCGCACAGGCAGACGTCCGTCATCACGACAAGCTCGGGGCTCACGTCCTTGAGCTCCCGAATCGCCTGCTGGACGATCCCGTCGTCGGAGAACGCCTCGCGGCCGAGCTCGTCCTTGGCGCTCGGGATCCCGAACAGGAGCACGGCCTTCACGCCGAGCGAGCGGAGCTCGCGCGCCTCGTCGCCGAGCCGGTCGACCGACACCTGGTCGACGCCGGGCATCGACGAGACCGAGTTGCGAACGCCGTCGCCCGGGACGACGAAGAGCGGGTGGACGAGATCGGCGGGGTCGAGCGTCGTCTCGCGGACGAGATCGCGGATCGCGGCGGTGCGGCGCAGACGGCGCGGCCTCCTCGGCCCCGGCGCGAGCCGCAAGACGTCCAGCGGATCCGCGTGAAACTGGGTCACGGGTTGTCTCCGAAGTGGGACACGAGCGCACGAATGATGCCGTCGGCGGTCGTCTCGTCGGCGACGATGCCGACCTTGAGCCCGACCTCGCGCGCGACGGCCGCGGTTTTCGGCCCGATGCAGACGAGGAGCGCCGCGTCGCCCGCACCGCCTGCGGCGGCCAGGCTGCGGACCGCCGAGCCGCTCGCGAGCACGACGGCGTGGGCGATCCGCAGCGGGAGGATCCCCCACAACGGAGGCTCCACCTGGACCGTGCGGTACGCGACCACGGCGTCGACCTCCGCGCCCATCCCGCGCAGCTCGTTCGCGAGCGCAGGGTTGGCGATGTCGGCCTGGGGCAGGAGAACGCGCGAGCCGTGCAGCTCGCCGAGCCCGGCGGCGATGTCGTCCGAAGCGCGCGTCGCGACGTACGAGGGCTCGACGCCGAGCGCGCGGATCGCGTCGGCCGTCACCGGCCCGACCGCGGCGACGCGGGTCCCGTCCCCGATCCCCGCGAGCCGGGCCCCCGACCGCCGAGACGGCGTTCACGCTCGTGAGAACGACCCAGTCGTACTCGGCGAGCGCCTGGAGCGCCGCGGTCGAGCTGGCCGGGGTCCTCGGCGGGCCGGATCTCGATCAGCGGCACGAGCGAGACCTCCGCGCCGAGCTGTTCGAGCTCGTCGGCGAGGGGCTTCGCCTCGGGGCGCGTGACGACGATGCGGATTCCCGCCAGCGGGCGCTCAGCCACGGATCGACTCCAGGATGCGGTCGGCGCCCGCCGCGAGCGCCTCGCGGGCCAGGCGCTCGCCGAGCTCGTGCGGCTCGCCCTCTCCTGAGACGCGGACGACGACGCGGCCGTCAGGCGACGCGACGAGCCCCTTCATCCGGACACCGGCCGCCTCGACGAGTGCGAGTGCAGCGACGGGTGCGGTGCAGCCGGCGTCGAGCGCGCGCAGGAACGTCCTCTCGGCCGTCGTCGCGGCGCGCGACTCGGGGTCGTCGATCGCGGACAGCAGCTCGAGGAGCGACTCGTCGCCCTCCCGGCACTGGACCGCCAGCGCGCCCTGGCCGGGCGCCGGCAGCATCGTGCCCTCGTCGAGCCACTCCGTTACATCGTCATCGAGACCGAGGCGTCGCACGCCCGCCGCGGCGAGCAGGACCGCGTCGAACCTGCCGTCCCGCACTGCCCGCACGCGCGTGTCCACGTTGCCGCGGATCGAGCGAGTCTCGAGCTCCGGGCGCAGCCGCCAGGAGCTGGGCCGAGCGCCTGAGGCTGCTCGTGCCGACGACCGCGCCGCCTGGCAGCGCCTCCAGCGTGAGACCGTCGCGCGCCACGAGACAGTCGCCAGGATCTTCGCGCAGGCACACGGCGCCGGTCGCGACGCCGTCCGGGTCCTCGGTCGGGAGGTCCTTGAGGGAGTGCACCGCGAGGTCGATCTCGCCTTCCCGGAGCGCGTGCTCGAGCTCGGCGGTGAAGAGGCCCTTGCCCCCGATCTCCGGCAACGGCTCTCCCGTCGCCTGCGTCCGGTCGCCACGCGTCTCGATCGGCCTGACCTCGACCGCGACGTCCTGCCACGCGCTCCGCAGCGCGTCGACCACCCGGTCCGTCTGCGCCCGGGCGAGCGACGAGCCTCGCGTCCCCACCGTGATCGCCGCCACGGGCGGCGCTGCGGGGGTCACGGTTCGCGCGGAGCGGCGATCCCGAACAGCTCCCGGATCGCGGAGGCGACCGCGTCCCCTTCGCCCGAGCCGGCGCGCTCGCGCAAACGGACGGTCGGCTCGTGCAGGAGCCGGTTCACCAGCACCTTCGAGAGGTGGCGGATGCGCTCGGCCGTCGCGGGGTCGATGTCGTCCCCGAGGTCGCGCAGCGCGCGCTCGAGCTCTCGCTCGCGGATCTCCTCGGCCTGGCGGCGCAGCTCGGACACGAGCGGCTCGACGTCGAGCTCGCGGTACCGCCGCGCGAAGCTCTCGACCTCGTCCTCGACGAGCGCCTCGACGAGAGGGACCTCGCGCAGCCGCATCGCCATCGTCTCGTCCAGCCCCGCGCGCAGGTCGTCGACGTCGAACAGCCTGACGCCCGGCACCTGACCCGCGCTCCGTTCGACGTCGGCCGGGACTGCGAGGTCGACGAGCACGAGGGGCCGGCTGTCGCGCACCGCCATGGCGCCGCGCACGAGCTCGGCGGTGATGACCGGCTCCTCGGACGAGGTCGCAGAGATCGCGACGTCGGCCCAGGCGAGCGCCTCCCCCAGGCTCTTGAGGTCGTACGTCGCCGCGCCGAACTGCTCGGCCGCCTCGCCGGCCCGCGTGCGGCTGCGATTCGCGACCGCGCGCTCCGCGATACCGCGACTCGAGAACGCCTTGAGCGTCTGGAGACCGATCCGCCCCGCGCCGACGACGAGCGCGCGCCGGTCGCGGAGGTCGCCGATCGCGCCCTCCGCGAGCGAGAGCGCCATCGAGCTCGCGGTCGCGGGGTTCGCACCGATCGCGGTCTCGGACCTGGCCCGTCGACCGGCGGCGATCGCCGTCCGGAAGAGGAGCGAGAGGACGGGACCGGCGGTCGCCGCGTCCCGGCTGTCCTCGAACGCGTTCCCGACCTGCCCGAGGATCTCGGCCTCGCCGAGGACGAGCGAGTCGAGGCCGGTCGCGACCCGGCACAGGTGCCGCGCGACGTCCTCGCCCGCGTAGACGTAGAGGTGGTCGTCGAGGAGCGCCTGCTCGACGCCGTGCTCGCCGGCGAGCACGCTGATCAGCTCGTCCCGCGCTTCTGCGACTCCGTCGATCAGGTACGCGTACAGCTCGACGCGGTAGCACGTGGAGAGCACCGCGTGCTCCTGGACGGCCGGGCAGCGCTCCGCGCCGGGGCCGAGCGCGCCGACCCGCTCGCGGAGCTCGACGGGCGCGGTGCGATGGCTCAGGCCGAGGCAGACGAGGCGGTCCACGACGCGCACACTCTACTCGGGTCGGTAACCGGCACCGAAGGTGCCTGTCACCCGCTTCTCCCCTCGCGCCGCGCTGCTCCCGCGGGCCGACAGAATGGCCCGCGATGCGTGCGCTGGGAGTCGATGTCGGTGGGACGTTCACGGACGCCGTGGTCGTCGAGGACGGCGAGGTGCGCACGGTCAAGGTGCCGACCCGCGCACGGCAGGAGGAGTCCGTGCTCGAGGCGGCTGCGGCGCTCGGGATCGAAGGCGTCGAGCGGTTCACGCACGGGACGACGATCGCCACGAACGCCCTGCTCGAGCGCCGCGGCGCGCGGACGGCGCTCGTCACGAACGCGGGCTTCGAGCACCTGCTCCACCTGCGACGCCAGGATCGGGCGCATCTGTACCGGCCCTGCGCCGACCACCCGCCGCCGCTCGTCCCCATCGAGCGCTGCCACGGAGTGCGCGGCAGGCTGGGGCCGAAGGGCGAGCTCGAGCCGCTCGACCTCGGCTCGCTGCCGGAGGTCGACGCCGAGGCGATCGCGGTCTGCCTCCTCCACTCGTACCGCGACTCGACGCACGAGCGCGCGGTCGCGGCCGAGCTGCGCCGCCGGCACCCGCAGGCGCACGTCGTCGCGTCGCACGAGATCGCGCCGGAGTTCCGCGAGTACGAGCGCGCCTCGACGACCGCCGTCGACGCGTACCTCGGACCGGTGCTCGCCCGTTACCTCGTGGCGCTGGCCGGGGCCTGCCGCGACGAGGGCCTGCGCGAGCCGCTCGTCATGCGCTCCTCCGGCGGGCTGGCGACGCTGGAGGACGCGGCGCGGCACGCCTCCTTCGCGCTCCTCTCCGGCCCCGCCGCCGGGGTCGTCGGCGCCGCACGGATCGGCGCGCTCGCGGGCTACCCCGACGTTCTCTCGTTCGACATGGGCGGCACCTCGACCGACGTCTGCGCGATCGTCGGCGGGGTCGCCAGTTCGAGAGCAGGAGCGTCGCGTCGGCGGGCTGCCGGTGCGGCTCCCCACGCTCGCCGTGCACACCGTCGGTGCCGGCGGCGGCTCGATCGCCTGGGTCGACGCGGGCGGCGCGCTCCGCGTCGGGCCGGAGAGCGCGGGAGCCGAGCCCGGGCCGGCCTGCTACGGGCGGGGCGGGACGCGCGCCACCGTCACCGACGCGAACCTGCTCCTCGGCCGCCTTCCGGCCGCGCTCCCCGGCGGGATCGAGCTCGACGCGACCGCGGCCGAGCGCGCGCTCGGCGACCTCGATCCCGGCGCTGTGGTCGAGATCGTGAACGCGGAGATGACGCGCGCGCTCCGGGTCGTGTCCGTCGAGCAGGGGCTCGACCCGAGGGACTTCGCGCTTCTCGCCTTCGGTGGTGCCGGGCCGCTGCACGCCTGCGCGCTCGCCGAGGAGCTCGGGATGACGACCGTGCTCGTCCCCGCCGCCGCGGGCGTCCTGTCCGCGCTCGGGCTCGTCGCCGCCGACGAGCGAGCCGATCACGTGCGCTCGTACGTCGCGCCGCTCGCCGAGGCGGGCGAGCTGCCCGCCGAGGGCGAGGCCGACCTCCGTTACGCGGGCCAGTCGTTCGAGCTGACCGTCCCGCTCGGTCCCGACCTCGCCGCGCGCTTCCACGCCGCCCACGTCGACCGGTACGGCTACGCGGACGCCGAGCGGCCGCTCGAGCTCGTCGCGGTCCGCACGGCCGAGGTGACCCCGGCTCCACCGGTCTCGGTGACGGGCGCCGCGGCTCGCCGCGGCAGGGCCGAAGGCGCTCGAGCTGGCCGGAGCGACCGTCTGGGTACCCGCGGGCTGGTCGGGCGAGACGGACGCGCACGGCACCCTCGGTTGCGGCGGACGGCAAGCCGGTGACAGTCACCACGGTGACAGTCACCCGTTCTTTCTGCCTCGGGCGGTGAGTGCCCGGTGACTGTCACCGGCGGTGACAGTCACCCGCTCCCGGTCGAGCTCCAGGTGATCGCGAGCGGCCTGCGCGCGATCGCGGAGGAGATGGGCGCGGTGCTCGTCCGCTCGGCGTTCTCCGCGAACATCAAGGAGCGTCGCGACTGCTCGACCGCGCTCTTCGACGAGCGTGGGCGCATGGTCACGCAGGCCGAGCACATCCCCGTGCACCTGGGCGCGATGCCCGAGGCGGTCGCCGCCGTGCGCGCGCACGATCCCGCGCCGGGCGAGCCGTGGATCCTGAACGACCCGTACTCGGGTGGCACGCACCTCCCCGACCTGACGATCGTGACGCGGACGGCGCTCGGTTACGCCGTGACGCGTGCGCACCACGCCGACGTCGGCGGCTCCGAGCCGGGGAGCCTGCCCTCGGGCTCGACCACGCTCGCGGACGAGGGTGTCGTCATCCCGCCCACGCGACTCGACGCCGCGACCGTCGAGGAGCTCGTCTCCAGGATGCGCCAGCCGGACGAGCGCCGTGGAGACCTGCGCGCGCAGCTCGCGGCACACCACCTCGCGGAGCGGCGCGTGCAGGAGCTGTGCGCACGTCGCGGTCGCGACCTCGTCACGGCGGCGATGGACGAGCTGCTCGCGTACTCGGAACGCGTCGTCCGCAGGGCGCTCGCCGAGCTGCCCGACGGCCGCTTCGAGGGCGCCGACGCGCTCGAGACGCCTGACGGCCTGCTCGAGATCCGCGCCGCGGTCACGATCGCCGGGGACACGATCGAGATCGACTTCGAGGGCACGTCGCCGCAGCACGCGGGCAATCTCAACTGCCCGCTCGCCGTCGCGCGATCCGCGTGCTTCTACGTCGTCCGCTGCCTCACGGCGCCCGACCTGCCCGCGTCCGGCGGCGCCTTCGAGCCGGTGACGGTACGGGCTCCCGAGGGGTGCCTGGTCAACGCGCTGCCGCCGGCGGCCGTCGCGGCCGGGAACACGGAGACGTCGAGCCGCATCGTCGACGTCGTCTTCGCGGCCCTCTCGGCCGCGATCCCCGTCCCCGCGCAGGGCCAGGGGACGATGAACAACGTCGTCCTCGGAAACGACCGCTTCACGTACTACGAGACGATCGCCGGCGGGCAGGGCGGCTGCCCCGACGGCGACGGGCCGTCGGCGGTGCACGTGGCTATGTCGAACACGCTCTCGACGCCCGTCGAGGCGCTCGAGCTCGCCTACCCGCTCCGCGTCGAGCGCTACGAGCTACGGCTCGGCTCGGGCGGCGCCGGACGTCACCGCGGGGGAGACGGCGTGGTCCGCGAGCTCCGCGCGCTCGAGCCCTGCCGCTTGTCACTCCTGACCCAGCGGCGGTCGCAGGCCCCGCGCGGTGAGGCCGGAGGAGCGGACGGCACGCCCGGGAGGAACCTCGTGAACGGTCGCGAGCTCCCGGGGTTCGCGACGCTCGACCTCGCCGCGGGCGACCTGCTCCGGATCGAGACGCCGGGCGGTGGCGGCTGGGGGTCCTCCGACTGACGAGACATGACGGCCCTTGCGGCCGCGAAGCGGACGCCTTCAGGGATCTCTGCGCACACGGGATCCGGCGTAGCGGATCCCGTGCTCGCGCCGAACCAGATCAGCGCGCCGGCATCCGGTACAGGACGAAGCGCGGGTCGCGGTACAGCTCCTGGAGACCCAGGTCGCGCCGCATCTTCAGCCGGTCGACGACGAGGTAGTCGGCGTCGTAGCTCTCCGGGATCGAGAGATCGCCGGTCCGCAGGAACCGGCGGGCATCGTCCGCCCGCTCGAACGGGCGGTTCGTCTCCGTGTTCGCGACGTGGCCGGGCGGCGCGACCGCGATGTAGACGGGCGCGGCGGCGCCGATCCTGAAGCTCGTCTCCTGATCCGAGTAGACGATCGAGCGCGGGGGGACCTGCGCGCGCACCGCATCGACGAGCCCCGGTGACAGGAGGCTGGCCGGGGGCGGGTCCTCGGGCGTCCAGCGGACGATTCCGACCGCGACGACCGGCAGGAGGAACAGCCCCGCCGCGAAGCCCGCGACCGACTCGAGCGTCGGCCCCTTGCGGACGAGCCCGACCACCAGCCCGACCGCGGCGCCCACGACCGCCACCCACACGACCCAGGCGGGGCCCGGATCGTCGAGGACGTACGAGAAGTCGCCCGGGAAGGCGAACTGGAGGACGGCGCCGGCGACGAGCGCGATCGAGGGCAGCAGCGGCCCGACGATCCGCGACAGGACGCCGAAGCCTCCCGCGAACGCGAACGCGAACGGGAGGAACGACGCGAGCCGCCGAGCCTGCGAGATCGAGGTCACATCGGAGACGAGCGTGAAGAGCGGCGGGATCAACGTCACCGCGAACACGGCGAGCGAGCCGCCGACGACGTAGGCGGACCAGCGTCGCCGCGCGGCGAAGGGAGCGAGCACGATCAGGAGCAGCGCGGCGATCGCGACCGCCCCTCGCCGCGTGAACACCTCCGGCGCGAGGCTGTAGCTCGTCGGCGAGCGCACGTCGAGCTGGCCCGCGTACTGGTCGAAGGCGCGCTCGACCTCCGCCTGACTCGGCGAGACCGAGACCGTCTCGCTCACGATCGGGACGAGCCAGAGCATGAACAGCGCGGCGGGTACCGCGAGCGCGCCGAGGACGACGAGGCTCATGCGGAGCTCGCTCCTCGTCCACAGGGAGCGCGTCAGGAGGTACCCGACGAACGGCACCCACAGGAAGATCGCGTAGGTCGGGTGGACGACGGCGAGGACGAAGCCGGCCGCGGCGACGGTCGCGAGCTTCGCCGACGACGGCACGCGCAGCGTCTCGAACGCGAGCGCGATCGCGGCAGGCACGAGGAGCTGGTCGGACGCGGTGGCCGGCAGCGAGAGCACGGTGTACGCCCCGCCGTTCCCGGGCGCGAAGCAGACGAGGCAGGCCTGCGCCCCGGCCACTGCCCCGGCGGCCCAGATCCGGCGGAACACCGCCCACCCTGCCTCGTACGCGACGAGGATCGCGAGCGGAGCGAGCACCGACGGGAGGTGGAGCACCACCTGCTCGGGATCCGCGCCCGAGATCCTCGTGACGAGGCCGAGGAAGCCGTGCCAGAGCGGGAAGGCGTACCCGGGATGGAGGCTCGCGTCGACGAACTCGCCGATCGCGTGCAGCGACAGGTCGTCGAGCTCGACCAGCTTGCGGGTGCGGGCGAGGTGGAAGAGGCCGTCGCCCTGCACCGTCCCCGCGACCCGCCAGAGCATGAGCCCGAGGACGGCGCCCAGGCCGGCGGCCCACCACGCGCCCGGGACGGGAGGCCCGAGACGAGAGGTTCGCGTCACGTAGACGCCGAGGGCGGCGATGCCGGCGATGCCGAGGAGCGCGAGCGTGAACGTCAGCGAGGCCGAGAGCGCGAACGTCGCGGCGAGGGCCGCGAAGACCATCGTCAGCGACCACGCGAGGGTCGCGGCCACACCCCGCACGCCGAGGGCGCGCGCGAGCACGAATCCCGGCGCGAGCACGACCGCCGTCCCGAGAACGAGCCTGAGGTAGAGCGTGATCGTGGTCATCGCGCCAGCAGCTCGGGCACGTCCCCGGACGCCAGCCAGGCCGCCGCGTCACGGTACGTGCGTCCGCGCTCCCCGCGGAAGAGGAGCCCGCGAAGCCGAAGGGACGCGAGCAGCAGCCGCCGCGCGTGCCGCGCATACGGGACGCCGCGGTGCTTGGCGAGGAAGCGCAGGTGCCCGCGCAGGTTCTCGCGATACAGACGCCCTCCGTGAGACGCGCCGCGCACGTGCACGCACTCGGCGCCGGGGAAGAACGCGACCGCCCAGCCCGCCTGCCGGAAGCGGTAGCACCAGTCGGTCTCCTCGCTGAACAGGAAGAACTCCTCGTCGAGCCCGCCCACGTCGCGCGACGGCATCGCGACGCACGAGCATGCACGCGCCCATCACGACCTCGACCTCCCGCGTCTCGTCGTGGTCGAAGCCGCCGGCGTAGAAGCCGTTGAGGAGCGACGAGCCGGGCGCGAGCTTGCGGAGGAACAGGTACTCGGTGGCCAGGCGCCAGAGTGTCGGGAAACCGCGGACGGAGCGCTGGAGCGTCCCGTCGGGATCGAGGAGCCGCGGCCCGACGACGGCCGCCCGCGGCGAAGCGTCGGCGAAGGCGACGAGGCGCGCGAGCGCGCTCTCGACGAGCCACGCGTCCGCGTTCAGGAGCAGGACGTAGCGGCTCTCCGTCTCCGCGATGCCGACGTTCCAACCCGCCCCGAGCCCGCGGTTCTCGCTCTCGACGACGCGCACCTCGGGGAAGCGCTCGCGGACGAATGCGACGGTCCCGTCGCTCGAGCCGTTGTCGACCACGACCGTCGGGGTGCCGCGAACGCTCTCCAGGCAGCTCTCGATCCAGGGGAGCGCGTCGTACGTGACGACGACGACGAGGCGTCATCCATGTTCGACGCGTCGCTGTGTTCCGGGTGCCCCGCCGTGCAGGCCCTGCCACACCATGAGGATCCCGCCGGGCGCCGCCATCAGCAGCGTGACGAGGAAGAACAGGAACCCCGCCGCGAACGCCTGCTCCGCCCCCACGCCCAGGGTCCCGAGGAAGCTGACGAAGAACGCCTCGCGCACCGCGAGCCCGTTCAGCGTGAACGGCACGAGCATGACGAGGAAGAGGAGCGGGCCCATCACGTAGTACACGCGCACGTCGAGGTCGATCCCGACGGCCTTCGCGCAGGCCCAGATGGCGAGGATGCGCACGGCCTGGACGGCGAGCGTGACCGCGAGCACGGACGCCAGGAGCCGGGGAGTCGTGCGGTAGTGGTGGACCCCCTCGTAGAACGCGCGCAGCGGCCCCGCGAGCCGGAGGCGCTCGAGCAGCGGCTGGACGCGGCGGAGCAGCGGCCGCGCCGAGCGCGCGAAGAACAGGAAGCCGAGCACGATCGTCCCGAACACGAACACGCCCTCGAGCCAGAGGTAGGCGCTCACGTCGTAGCGCCCGACTGAGAGGAGGAAGCCGATGGCGCCGAGGAGCACCGTCGCCGCCCCGCCGAGCCCGCGCTCGAGAAGCACGGTCCCGGTGACGACCGCAGTGCGCCCCGCGTGGCGCCGCGCGGTCTCGACCACCCGCACGGCGTCACCGCCGAGCGACGTGGGCAGGACCTGCCCGGCCGTGTACGCGACGAGGTACGTCCGCGTGAGCCAGGGGAGGCGCTCGTGGATGCGGTGCGCGTCGAGCAGCCAGCCCCAGCGGAGCGCGAGCACCGGAATCGTCAAGATCATGATCGCGGCCGAGAGCGCGAACCACGCGAGGCTCGCGTCGCGGAGGACGTCGAGCGTCGTGTCGAAGTCGATCTTCCAGACGAGGTAGGCGACCGCGGCCGCCGTCAGGACGATCGTCCCGACGACGCGGACGCGGCGTTTCATCGCCCGCCCGCCCGGCTGCGTAGGGGCGAGGCTTGCCTCGCCCACGCCCTCGCCCTCCACCGGCTCACGGCGCACCCGCGAGCACGTCGAGCGTCAGGAGTTCGAAGGCCACGTTCGCCGCGGCGACCGCCGTCGGCTGGCCGGGGCCGTCGTAGGGCGGGCTCACCTCCACGACGTCGTAGCCGGAGAAGCGCAGCCCGCGCAGCGCGCGCAGGTAGCCGAGCGCCTCGCGGGTCGTCAGGCCCGCGACCTCCGGCGTCCCCGTGCCGGGCGCGTAGGCCGGATCGAGCACGTCGACGTCGAACGAGAGGAACAGCGGCCCGTCGCCCACGCGCGCCCGCACCCGATCGCCGTACTCCGCGTGGCTCAGCGTGACGAGCTCCTCGCACGAGACGACCTCGAAGCCCAGTTCGGTCGGCATGGCGACGTCCTCGGGGCCGTAGAGCGACCCGCGCATCCCGGCGAGGAGCGACCGGCCCGGGTCGACGAGGCCCTCCTCGAGCGCGCGCCGGAACGGCGAGCCGTGGTAGTAGCGCTCGCCGACGTAGACGTCCCAGACGTCCGCGTGAGCGTCGAGCAGGACGAGCCCGAGCGGCCCGTGGACCGCGGCATGCGCGCGGAGCTCGCCGAGGACGACGAGGTGGTCTCCTCCGAGGCAGAGCGTCCGCGCGCCCGAGCGCACGATCGGCTCGAGCTGCTCGGCGATCTGGCCGACGGTGCGCTCGGCGTTCCCCGGAGTCACGGTGACGTCGCCGAGATCGGCGACCGAGAGGGCGCCGAAAACGTGCGCGTCCTGCACGGCGTTGTAGGGACGCAGAGCGATCGACGCGGCGCGGATCGCCTCCGGCCCGAAGCGCGCGCCCGGCCGGTTCGTCGTCGCCGTGTCGAACGGGATGCCGAGCACCGCGACGTCGACGCCGTCCGGGTCGTCGACGAGTGGACAGCGCGCGAAGGTCTTGACACCCGCGTAGCGGGGCGAGAGAAGCGCGTCGGGCGGCCCGTAGCGGGGTTCCACGCCCGCAACCTACCGCCCGACGCGGTTCTATCCCTGGTCGGCCTGGAGCGGCCCGCGGGCGCTCGGCCGCTGCCCGGCGCCGACCCCTCGACCTGCACGCGCGGGAGCCATTCGAGCCACCGCGGGAAGTACCAGTTGTGCTCGCCGAGGAGCTTCATCGCGCTCGGCAGGAGTACGGAGCGGATGATCGTCGCGTCGATCAGCAACGCCACCGCGACCCCGAAGCCCATCTGCTGGAACATCACCAGGTCGCCGCGCGCGAAGCCCGAGAACACCGCGACGATGATGAGCGCGGCACCCGGTGATGATCCGGGCGGTCGAGCCGACGCCGAACGTGACCGCGTCCGTCGTGTCGCCCGTCTCGTCGTAACGCTCGCGGATCCGGCTGAGCAGGAACACCTGGTAGTCCATGGACAGGCCGAAGAGCACCGAGAACAGGAACAGCGGCACCCAGGCCTCGATCGTGTCCGTCTGCTGGAACCCGAGCAGGTCGGCGCCGACGCCCTCCTGGAAGACGAGGACGAGCAGGCCGTACGCCGCGCCCACGGAAAGCAGGTTCAGTGCGACTGCGGTCCCGGCCACGACGACCGAGCGGAAGACGACGGTCAGCAGGACGAAGGTCAGGAGCAGCACGAACGCGATGACGTACGGCGCCGGGTCGATCACGGAGTCGAAGTAGTCGATGTTCTCGGACGACGTGCCGCCGACGAGCGCCTCCGCGTCCGTCCCTTCGAGGGCGGCGGGGACGAGCTCGGTGCGGAGCTCGCGGACCGCGGCGATCGCCTCGCTCGTCGTCGCATCGCCGACGACGGGGACCGACAGGACCGCGACCTCGCCGTCCGCCGACCGCTCGATCGTCCCCTCGCCGAAGCGCGGATCGGCCGCGAGCGTCGTGCGCAACCCGACCAGCGCGACCTCGACGCCTCCGCCCGACGCGTTCGAGACGACGATCTGCGCGGGATCGGTCGTCGTGCCCGGGAAGTCCTCCGCGAGCGCGACGAAGCCCTGCTTCGACACGAACCGGTCGGGCAGCGACGAGACGCCGCTCGTCCCGATGTCCATGCGCGAGGACCGGCAGGGCGAGAGCCACGAGAAGGCCAACGGAGAGCACGAGGCTGAGAACGGGGCGGCCGAGCACGCGGCGGACGATCGCGCCCCAGAAGCGACCCTCCGGGTTCGACGCCTCCAGCGAACGCCTGCCGACGATCGGGATGCGCAGGCTGTCCACGCGATCCCCGAGCAGCCCGAGGACGGCAGGGAGCAGCGTCAGCGCCGCGATCACGGAGACGATGCCGACGAGGATCGCGCCGGCCGCGAGCGAGCGCATGATCGAGTTCGGGACGAGCAGCATCCCGAACATCGCGACGACGAAGACCGTGCCGCTGAAGAGCACCGCGCGGCTCGCGGTCGCTCCGGCCGCCTCGATCGCCCCGAGCTCGTCGTGTCCCTTGCCCCGCTCCTCCCGGTACCGGGAGACGACGAAGAGCGAGTAGTCGATCCCGAGCGCGAGGCCCATGCCCGTGAGCATGTTCACGACGAAGACCGAGAGCTCGAACTGCTGCGCGAGGAGGGCGGTGAGCCCGAGCGCGACGACGATCGAGACGATCGCCATCAGCAGCGGGATCAGCCCGGCGACGACGGCGCCGAAGACGAGCAGCAGGATGATCAGCGCCGCCGGGAAGCCGAACTGGAGCTCGCCCTTCTCGAGGTCCTCCTGCGAGAGCGCGTTGAAGTCGTGGTCGAGCGTCTCGTCGCCGGTCATCGAGACCGCGAACGCGGTGTCCACGCCTGCCTCCTCGACGACCGCGACGGCGGCCTCGACGTCGAAGACCACGAGCGGGACGATCGTCGCGTGCCGGTCCTCCGATACGAGCCCGTCCTCGGAGTCGAGGTAGGTCCTCGGAGCTCGGTACGCCTCCCGCGCCTCGCCGGCCGAGGCGAACGAGCCGACGAACGCCCGGAACTCCGGGGAGTCGACCGTGTGCTCCTCCGAGCGGATGACGACGATGTCCGTGGACGAGGTCGTGGGATCCGGCGGGATTGCCGAGAAGCGCACCTCGTCGGCGCGCTCGGACTCCGGGTTGTTCGTCGGGGCGCCCTCGGTCGTGAGGCTGTCGCCGAGGAGCAGCGCAATGGCGACGACTGCGAGCACGATCACGGCGATCCACGCGCCGATCGCGCGCCACGGATGGCGGGCGCTGGCTCCGGCGAGCGCCCTGGTCGACAGGATCATGTCCGATCTCCCCCTCGTTCGTGTCTCGATCGATGTAGTGACTGATCACTCATGATTTCGCGAAATCGAGAGAGCTCACAACGGCTCCCCGCAGCCCTCGGCGAGCCGTCCGACCCACGACGTGGCGCGGATCGCCGGCGAGCGTGTACTCCATCGCCGCCAGCACGTTCAGGAGCATCCCGGTCGCGAAGAACGCGGCGATCGTCTGCCGGTCGGCGCCCGACACGGTCTCGACGTAGTCGACGAGCCGACCGTAGCCGCGCGCGCACGCCTCGCGCACTTCCTCGTCGACCACCGCGGTCGCGTAGGCCTGGAGCTGGAGCTTGGAGCATCGCGCGATCGCTCTCGATCAGGTCTCCGTAGGCGTTGCCGATCGCGCTCAGCGCGTCCTCGCCGCTCGTTCCCGGAGGCGGCGGCGCGGAAGAGCTCGAGCGTCCGCTCGTAGCACCCCTCGACGACGGCGATGAAGAGCTTCTTCTTCGACCCGAAGAGGCGGAAGAGGTACGGCTGCGAGATCCCGGCGCGCGCGCGCGATCGCGTCGGTCGACGCGCCGTGGAAGCCGCGGAGCGCGAACTCGTGGTTCGCCGCCTCGAGCACCGCCTCGCGCCGCTCGGTCGCCGTCTGTCTCGTCGTCGCCGCCATGGAAGTGAGTGATAGCTCACTTCCATGAGCCTTGTCAAGGCTCGAGCTCGAACACGCGCATCGGACGGTCCACGTCCCGCAGGACTCGCTCGCCGATGTCACGCAAGGTGAGATCGAGGACTTCGCCGACCAGCAGCGCCTCGGTCGACTCGGAAACGAGGATCTGATCCGGCTCCGCGCTCATGCACAGCTCGGTACAGCGGACCCACGACGATCCGCCGATGTCGCCTGTCGGTCCGGCGCCGACCCGGCCCGAATGGATGCCCCAGCGAACCGTCGGCACGTCGTCTCCCGGGAACCACTCGCCCTCGCGGACGCGTTGCCTCGCTCGCACCGCAGCCCGGAGCGCTCCGAGCGGACGCTCGAAGGTCGCCCAGACCTTGTCACCGAAGACCTCGCGTTCACGACCGCCTTCCGAGCGGACGACGTCGACGACGATCCGCCGAAAACGCGACGCTGCCTCTCCCGCCTCGTCGTCGCCGAGAATCGGGAGCAGCGCGGCCCAGCCGAAGATGTCGGCGTAGAACAACGTCGCCACCGTGGGAAGCGGCGACGAATCCTCCGTTCGGAGCGGGGGAAACGCCACCGGCAGTCCCTCGGACACGAGCTGGAGGATCCGTTGAGGCTGCGCGAGGTCCTTGAGGCGGTGATCTCCGAGGTCGACGAGTGCGACTCCGGGGAGGTCGAGGTCTTCCACGATCCCGGCCGTCGCATTGGAGAGCAGGACCTGGCCGCCGTGACCGGCCGCGCAGATGCGTGCCGCACGGTGCACCCCGACCCCGTGATAGCTCCCTTCATGGAGGTACGGCTCAGCCGAGTGGAGACCCATCCGCACGCGGACGGCGATGCCCTCCGACTCGGACGCCTGGAGCTCCCGCTGAGCCGCGAGCGCCGCTGATACGGCGTCTCCCGCGCGTTCGAACGCTACGAAGAAGCCGTCACCCGCAGTGTCGATCTCGCGGCCGTCATGAGCCGCGATCGCCTCGCGCATGATCCGGTGGTGCTCGCCGCGAACACGACCGAAGCCCGCCCCAAGCTGGCGCGCGAGGTCCGTGGAGCCTTCGATGTCGGTGAAGAGGAACGTGACGGTGCCGCGCGGGAGCTCGGCCTGGCTCACACGCTGATGGTCTCAGAAGCGCGGGTGACTGTCACCCTGCGGTGACGGCCGCCTCGGCTACGCGTACCGGGCGAGCACGGAGACGACGCGCTCGACCTCGGCGTCGGTCGTCGTCGTCGCGAACGGGAGCGCGAGCGCGCGCTCGAAGGCAGCGTCGGCTCCCGGGAACGGGCCCTGGTCGGCGTAGGGCGCGAGACGGTGCAGCGCCCACGTCCCGATCTGCGCCTCGATCCCTTCCGCGCGGAGCCCCTCGAGCGCGTCGTCGCGGCGATCGAGCTGGACGACGTACGCCTGCCAGCCGTGACGATCGCCCTCATCGACGCCAGGCGTGAGGACGAGCTCCGAGAGCCGCTCCTCGTACCAGCCGGCGACGCGCTCCCGCGCGGCGAGCAGCGACTCGAGCCGCTCGACCTGCGGGATCCCGATCGCGCACAGGACATCGGGCAGCCGGTAGTTGAAGCCCGGCGCCGGCATGTCGCCGAGCGTGGCCCAGCCGTGGTGCCGGAACCGGCGGACGGCGGCGTCGAGCGCGGCCTCGTCCGTCGTCACCGCGCCGCCCTCGCCCGTCGTGACGATCTTCCGCGGGTGGAACGAGAGGCAGGCGAGGGTGCCGAGCGCGCCGCACGGCGTGCCGCGGTAGCGCGCTCCGAGCGCGCCGGCGGCGTCCTCGAGGAGCGCGACCTCCTGCGGCACCGCGGTCTGCAGCGCCTCCCAGGCGACGGGGCGTCCGAACAGGTGGACGGCCATGACCGCGCGCGTCCGCGGCGTCACCGCCGCAGCCACGGCGGCGGGGTCGACGACGAACGTGTCCGGGTCGACGTCCACGAGCACCGCCTTCGCGCCCACGAGCTCGACGACGTTCGCGGTGGCGGGAAAGGTGTACGCGGGGACGATCGACCTCGTCACCCGGCCCGATCTCGAGCGCGAGAGCCGCGAGATGGAGCGCGGCGGTGCCGGACGACACGACGGCCGCATGCGCGGTGCCCACCACAGCGGCCAGCGCCGACTCGAGCTCGGCGACCTTCGCCCCCATGGTCAGCTGGCCGCTCTCGATCACCTTCGCCACCGCCGCGAGCTCGGCCTCGCCGACGTCCGGCCGTGCGAGCCTGATCGGCTCGCTCACGCGGTCGTCTTCAGCTTCTCGCGATACCACGCGATGGTGCGCTCGAGCCCGTCGTCGAGGTCGACCTTCGCCTCGAACCCGAGCAGCGTCCGCGCCTTCTCGATGTTCGGGATGCGCAGCTCGACGTCCGTGTAGTGCAGCGCCTGGAAGACGATCTCGCCGGGGCAGCCGGTGATCCGCTTGATCCGCTGCGCGAGGTCGTGGATGGTGACCGCCGAGCGTGCGTTCCCGATGTTGAAGCTCTCGCCGACCGCGTTCGGGTGCTCGAGCGCGAGCAGCGCGCCGTCGACCATGTCCTCGACGTAGCACCACGCGCGGATCTGCGAGCCGTCGCCGTGGATGGTGAGGTCGCGGCCCGCGAGCGCGGCCTCGATGAAGGCGCGGATCGCGCCGCCGCCGATCTGGCCGGGCCCGTAGACGTTGAACGGCCGGACCGAGGTCGTCGGCAGCCCCAGCTCGGAGTGGTACGCGTGCGCCATGTGCTCGCCGGCGAGCTTCGAGACCGCGTAGGTCCAGCGTGCCTCGCCGACCGACCCGATCGTCGTCACGTGCGCCTCGTGGACGTTGAACGCGTGCTGGCCGAAGACCTCGCTCGTCGAGAAGTCGACGAGGCGCTCGATCGAGTCGGCGGTCGCGAGAGCGGCCTCGAGCACGTTGTAGGTGCCGATGACGTTGACGCGCATGGTGCGCACCGGGCTCTCGAGCACGGTGTCGACGCCGGCGATCCCGGCACAGTGGACGATGTGCGTCGCGCCCGTGACGTGCTCGCGCAGCTCCACCGGGTCGAGCACGTCCACGTGCGCGAACGCGAAGTTCGGGTGCTCGCCGAGGCTCGTGCCGCCGAGCGTGTCGCGGTGGAGGTTGTCGAGCGCGACGATCTCGTTGCTCCTCGACGAGCCGTCGCGCGAGCGTCGTGCCGATGAAGCCGGCGCCGCCGGTGATCACGATCCGTTTCCCGCTCAGAGCCACGGCGGCGAGTGTAGTTGAGCGTTCACCGAGCGCTTACAGCCGAGGAGTACCCTGGGCACATGCGCCGGGTGGTCGTCCTCGGTCTCGTCGCAGCCGCACTCGCCGCGTGCGCAACCGGCGCCGCCGGGACGAGCCAGGAGACGTCGCTGACCGTCACCTACTGGTCCGAGGGGATCGCTGCCGGCGACCGCGTCTCGTGGACGCTCCGCTGCGAGCCTCCGGGCGGGACGCTGCCGCGGCCCGGCGTCGCGTGCGGACGACTGGCAGACGGAGGAGCGCGGTTCGTCACCCCGGTTCCGGACGGGACGGTGTGCACCGAGATCTACGGTGGGCCGCAGGTGGCGCGGGTCAAGGGGACGCTCGCCGGGCGGCGCGTGTGGGCGACGTTCACGCGCACGAACGGCTGCCAGATCTCTCGCTGGGATCGTCTCTCACCCTGGCTCTTCCCGCGGGGCGGCGTCACGCGCTGACGTTCGGGCGTCGCCGCATCTAGCATCGGCGCGCGTGAAGACCGTCCTCTTCGTCGGCGCGGGACGCCATCAGCGGCGCGCGATCCAGCAGGCCCGGGCGCGCGGGCTGCGCGTGGCCGCCGTCGACCGCAACGAGGCTGCGCCGGGTCTCGCCGAGGCCGATCTCGCCGAGGTCGTCGACTTCACCGACGTCGACGCGGTGACGGAGGTCGCTCGCCGCCACGCGGTCGACGGCGTGCTCACCGTGTCCGCCGATCGCGCCGTGCCCGTCGTCGCGGCGGTCGCGGAGGACCTGGGCCTCCCCGGCATCGGCCGCGAGACCGCACGCCGGATGACGCACAAGCTCGACATGCGGAGCGTGCTCGGGGCCGCCGGCGTCCCGCAGCCACCGTTCGCCGGGCTCACGGTCCCGGACGAGATCTCCGACGCGCTGGCCACCGTGCCGCTTCCGGCCGTCCTCAAGCCCGCGGACTCCGGGGGGCAGCGAGCGGTGTTCCGGATCGAGTCTCCCGACGAGCTCGCGCGTGATCTGGGCGAGGCGGTCGAGGAGTCGCCCACCGGACAGGCCATGGTCGAGGAGTTCGTCGACGGGATCGAGATGAACGGGATCGTGGTCGCGCGCGGCGGGACGTCCGAGCTCCTCACGCTCTCCGATCGCCTGCGCCCGCCGGGCATCGGCTTCGGCGTCGGCTGGATCCACGTGTACCCGCCGTCGATCCCGGCCGAGCAGCTCGAGCGCGCGGAGCGGATCGCGGTCGATGCGGTTGCGGCGCTCGGGCTTCGCGACGGGATCGCCTTCCCACAGCTCATCGCGTCGCCGGACGGCCGCGTCGTCGTCGTCGAGGTCGCCGCACGCATCCCCGGCGGTCAGATGGCCGACCTCGTGCGTCACGCCGTCGGCGTCGACCTCGTCGAGATCGCGCTCATGCAGGCGCTCGGCGAGGAAGTGCCGGACGACGTCGCTCGCGCCCGCTTCCGCCAGCCGCTCGCGATCCGCTTCTTCACGGCCGAGCCTGGCCCGCTCCCGACCGGGCGCGTCGTCCGCATCGGGAGCCTCGACCCCGTGCTCGCGGCGCCGAGGGCGTCGTGCAGGCGGACACGTACCTCGAGGTCGGCGAGACGATCCGCCCGGTCCGCCGCGACGGCGACCGCCGCGGCTACGTCATCGCCGTCGCGGAGTCGTCGGACGAGGCGCTTCGGCGCGCGGAGCACGCGGCCGGGATGCTGACCGTCGAGGTGGCCGAGTGACCGACCCGCGCACCGCGATCGTCGGGCGTGGCTACGACGCGATGGCCGAGGCCTTCGACGCCTGGCGGGACCGGATCGTCGGCGATCCTCGGCAGCGCTGGCTGGACGCGCTCGCCTCGCGGCTCGAGGACGGCGCGCGCGTGCTCGAGCTCGGCTGCGGCTCCGGGCTCCCCGACACCGCGCTCCTTGCCGAGCGCTTCCGGGTCACAGGTGTCGACATCTCGGCCCGCCAGGTCGCCCGGGCGCGGGGCAACGTCCCCCGAGCGAGCTTCGTGCACGCCGACTTCACGAGCGTCGAGCTCGAGGAGGGCTCGGTCGACGCCGTGGCCGCCTTCTACTCCTTCAACCACGTCCCACGCGACCTTCTCGGACGGACCTTCGCGCGTGCCCACGGCTGGCTCGTGCCCGGCGGCTACCTCCTGACGTCGCTCGGCATCGGCGACGAGCTGGGCTGGTACGGCGACTTCGTCGGCGCGCCGAGCTACTTCTCGAGCTTCCCACCCGAGGTGAACCGGCTCCTGCTGACCGAAGCCGGCTTCGACATCGTCCTCGACGAGGTCGTGACGATGACCGAGCCGGAGGGCGACGTCCGCTTCCAGTGGGTGCTGTGCAGGCGATGAGCTGCTCGTTCGACCTCGACCACTACCGCGAGCTGCTCGAGGCGGGGCTCGCGGGCGGATACCGCTTCACGACCTTCGGCGAGCGACCCGAGCGCGGCGACCTCATCTTCCGCCACGACATCGACCTCTCGCTCGACGCCGCGCTCGCGATGGCCGAGCTCGAGGCAGAGGTCGGGGTCCGGGCGACGTACCTGCTGATGACCGAGTCCGTCTTCTACAACCTCGCCTCCCGCGAGGGCGACGCCGCGATCGCCCGCCTGCGCGAGCTCGGGCACGCGGTCGGGCTGCACGCCGTCTACCCGAGCACGCAGGGTGACGAGCGGCTCGATCCGGTCATGTCGTGGCACAACCCGCGGCCCGAGTACATGTCGGAGCCGGTCGAGGGCATGGTCAACGCCTACGCCGAGCCGTACTTCTCGCCGCAGACCTACCGCTCGGACTCGAACCAGCACTGGCGCGCCGGCTGCCCGCACGAGGAGCTGCGTGGCGGGTCGCTCGCGTGGCTGCAGGTCCTCGTCCACCCCGCGATCTGGGTGTACCCGGGGACGACGATGGGCGAGACGATGCGCGCGCTGGTCGAGGCCGAGGCCGCGCGGCGGCTCGAGCAGCTCGCGGCCGACGGCATCCACCTTGACTGAGCGCCCGCTCCGCGTCGTGCATTGCCCGGTGAACACGGCCGGTGTGCCGTGGGCGAACGTGCAGGCGCTGCGGCGTCGTGGCGTCGACGCGAAGCTCGTGGTCTTCAACCGCTACCAGCTCCACCCGGAAGCCGATCGGTCGCTCGAACGGAGCGGCGGCCTCGCGAGGCGCCAGCTCACGCAGTGGCGCGAACTCCTGCGGCTCCTTCCCTCGACCGACGTCTTCCACTTCTACTTCGGCCTGACGCTCGTCCCGCAGTCGGTCCAGTTCCCGATCCTGAACGCGCTCCGCAAGAAGTCGGTGATGCACTTCCTCGGCTCCGACATCCGCGGGAAGTCACCGTCGGAGCTCGCATTCGGGAAGAAGGCGGGCGCGCAGGTCGTCGGCTCGTACGACGCCATCCGTTGGGTCCCCGAGGCCGAGATGATCCCGCCCGGGATCGACGTCCACGGCATCGAGCCCGCCTTCCCCTCGGATCGCAGCCGGCCGGTCATCCTGCACGCGCCCTCGTCGCGCCGCCGGAAGGGGACGGAGCACGTGCTCGAGGCGTGCGAGGGGCTCGACGCCGACCTCGTCCTCGTCGAGGGCCTGCGCCACGACGAGGCGTTCGAACGCTACCGCGACGCCGACATCGTGGTCGACCAGCTGAACGCGGGCTGGTACGGGCTCTTCGCGATCGAGTGCATGGCGCTCGGCAAGCCCGTCGTCACGTTCCTGCACGACGAGGCGGTGCGCAGCACGGAGGCGGAGCTCGGCACCACGGTCCCGCTCGTGAGCGCGACGAAGGAGAGCCTGCGCGCCCGCCTCGAGCCTCTCGTCGCCTCGGCAGCCGAGCGCCGCCGCATCGGCGAGGCCTCTCGCGCCTACGTCGAGCAGGTGCACGACCTCGAGCGCGTCGCCGACCGCCTGCTCGCTCTCTACGCTCGCCTCTAGGGACTTGGCGTGAGAACCGCAGACACCGCGGCCGCGAAGCGGTCGCCTTCAGGAAGGCGCGACCGGGATCCGCGCTAGCGGATCACGGTCCTGCGCAGAAAATGGCGCTCGGCGCGGAGCTCAGGCGGCTCGGCAAGCACTCGGCGATCTACGGCCTCGGCGGGCTCGTGTCGCGGATCATCGCGGTCCTCCTTCTCCCGCTCTACACGCGCTACCTCTCGCCGTCCGACTACGGGAAGGTCGAGACGTTGATCGCGCTCACGACCGTGATCGGGATCGTGCTGCGCATGGGGATCCACGCCGCGTTCTTCCGCTTCTACTTCGACTCGGCCGAGCCCGAGCACCGCCGCCTCGTCCTGCGCACGTCGTTCTGGTTCACGATGGCGATGGCGACGGCCGGGCTCGTCGGCGGCCTGCTCCTCGCGGGGCCGATCGCCGATCTTCTCTTCGGCTCGGCGGACGACTCGGAGCTCGTCATGGCCGCCTTCGTCGGGCTCTGGGCGGGAATGAACTACGAGCAGCTGACGTCGCTCTTCCGCGTCGAGGAGCGCTCGGTCGCGTTCGTCTCGGCGAGCCTCGCGAACGTGCTCCTCACGATCGGCGCGACGCTCGTCCTCGTCGTCGCGCTCGACAAGGGCCCGACCGGCGTCATCGTCGGCAACTTCACGGGTACGCTCCTCGTCTACGCCGCCCTGATCGGCTACCGGCGGGAGCAGCTCGGGCTCCAGTTCGACCGCGGCCTCCTCCGGGAGATGAACCGCTTCGGGATCCCGCTCGTGCCGACCGCGCTCTTCCTGTGGACGACGAACTTCTCCGACCGGCTGCTTCCTCGTCTCGCTCGCGGACACGACGGAGGTCGGGCTCTACTCCGTGGGCGTGCGCATCGCGTCGGCGATGGTGCTGCTCCTGACCGCGTTCCGGTTGGCATGGCCCGCGTTCGCGTACTCGATCGAGGACGAGGGAGAGGCGAAGCGCACGTACGCGTACGTGCTCACGTACCTCGTGCTCGTGACGACGTGGGTCGCGACCGGCCTCGCGCTGCTCTCGCCCTGGATCGTCGGCTGGCTCGCCGCGCCTGCGTTCGCAGAGGCCTCGCGCGTCGTCGGCCCGCTCGCGTTCGCGGCCGTCGCGTTCGGCGCGTACATCGTCGTCGCGATCGGGGTCGGCCGCGCGCGGCGCACCCAGTTCAACTGGGTCGTGACCGGTGCCGGCGCCGCCGTGAACGTCGCCCTGAACCTCCTGCTCATCCCGCCCTACGGGATGATGGGCGCGGCGGTCGCGACGATCGCGGCATTCTCGACGATGTTCGTCGGGATGGCCTGGTGGGCGCAGCGGATCTACCCCGTTCCCTACCAGTGGCGTCGCGTCGGCACCGCCGCGGCAGCCGGGCTTGCGCTCGTCGCGATCGGGAAGCTGACCGACGCCGGCCTCGCCGTCGTCCTACCCCTGACGCTCGTCTACCCGTTGGCGCTCCTCCCGCTCGGGTTCTACCTCCCCGCCGAGCGCAGGGCGATCGGTCGTCGCCTCCGCCTCGCAGGCTAGGGAGACGCACTACAGGCGGCGCAGAGCCTGTACCGCCGCGTCGACGTGCTCGGGTGTGTTCACGATCCCCGGCCCGAGGCGCACGTACCGGGTCGCGTACGGCGTGACGCTTGCGACGATGCCTCGCGACGCGAGGCGCGCGACGACCTCGGACGGGTCGCGGCCGGCGACCTCGAAGCAGACGAGCCCGGCCGACAACCCCGGAGACTGCGGCGTCCGCAGCCGCACGCCTCGTATCTCGGCGAGTTGCCTCTTGAGCCGCGAGGCGAGGCCGCGGATCCGCGCCTCGACGCGCTCGCGCCCGATCCCCTGGTGGAATGCGAACGCCTCGGGAAGCGCCCACCGGTGCTCGTAGGGCTTGAAGCCGCCGGGCGTGAGGGTCGGCCCGTCGGGGACGCCGCTCGGCACGCCGCCCGCGACCCACGCGCCGTAGCTCGAGCCGTCGAAGGACGGGATCGTCGGTCGCATGAGCGCTCTGACGCGCTCGTTTGCCCACAGCACGCCCGTCCCGCGCGGTCCGTAGAGCCACTTGTGGCAGCCGGAGACGAACGCGTCGCACCCCAGGTCGCGGACGTTCTCTGCGCGCGCGCCGAAGCCGTGCACGCCGTCGACGCACAGGAGCACGCGGTCCGGGAGCACCTGCGCGATCGACCGCAACGGCAGCCGGACGCCCGTGCCCG
Organism: uncultured Actinomycetes bacterium; assembly: GCA_963770595.1. Taxonomy (GTDB): domain Bacteria; phylum Actinomycetota; class Thermoleophilia; order Gaiellales; family Gaiellaceae; genus GMQP-bins7. The sequence continues at coordinate 57,516 of CAVYQG010000003.1, forward strand.
AGTGAACCCACGTGAGCGCGACGACTCTCGTCCGTCCCGTTACGGCTCGCCGGACTCGGCTGACGATCTCGTCCTCCGAAGCCAGCCGCGCGTCGTCGTAGAGCCGTATGCGCCGAACCCGCGCGCCCGAGAGCCGGAGCGACTCGTGGGTCGCGTAGAAGTCGTGCTCCGTCGTCACGACCTCGTCGTCAGAGCCCAGCGCGAGACGTGTGTAGAGGAGCCCGAGGCCCATCGTCGTCGAGTCGGTGAGCGCGACCTCGGATGGCGGCGCGCCGACGAATCGGGCCGCGGCCTCGCGCGCCGCGGCGCTCAGCCCGTCGCCCGGCCCGTGCAGGTACTCCACCGGGTTCGCGTCGAGCCGTTGCCGGTGAGCCGAGATCGCGTCGCGCACTGCACGCGGGTGCGTGGCGAGCAGGAACGACGTGAGGTGGATGCGTCCGCGATCGAGCGCGAACTGGGACCGCACCGAGCCCCAGTCGCGGAGATCGGGCGCGGCTTCCGCCGCTTCCGGCCACGCACCCAGCGCTACCGCGCCGACGCTCAGACCGGCACGCGCGAGAACCTCACGCCGAGAGAGCTCGGCCACGGATCCAGGCTACGCGACGATCCGGTACACCTGGAAGCACTCGGCGTAGTCACGGTTCACGTTCACGCCGTGGACGCGCGAGAGGTTCCAGATGTACTCGGGGTCGGCGTAGCGCCGATGCTGCTGCGAGGCATACCGCGAGAGCGCCGCCACCTTGCGCTCGATGTGCCGCTTCTCGAGCGCGATGTACGCGCCGTACGAGAAGTCGAAGTTGTTCCACGGCACCTCGTAGCCGAGGATCGTCGTCCGCTTGAACGCGCGCAGGCCCTCCTGGGCGATCGTCTGGTGGTCCTGGTGAACGTCGTGGTGCGACGGCTGGAAGACGACGTCCGGCTTCCACTCCTCCCACAGCGCAACGAGGAGCTCGAGGATGTCCTGGCGCCGCTCGGGGAACGTGCGGACGTCGAAGTCGTGCACGGTGAGCCCGTCCTCGCGGATCCCGAGCTCCGCCGTCGCCTCGCGGACCTCGCGCGCCAGCGTGTCCGGCTCGAAGCCGGGCGGGAGCGAGCGGGTCGCGATCGAGAACGCGACGTAGCGCACCTCGCACCCGCCCTCGACGAGGCGGGCCATGGTCCCACCGCATCCGAGCTCGCCGTCGTCGGTGTGCGGCGCGAGCACGAGCGCCTTCTGCCAGCCCTCGATCACGAGGGAATTCCTACCCGACTACGATCGCGCGCGTGCGGACGACGCGGCTCTTCGGCCTGAGACGCCGCCTGTGGCGTGTCCGCCGGAGCGTCCCGCGCGTCGCGCGGCCGCTCTCGCGCGTCCTCCCGGCGGCCCGTCCCCCCGAGCGACCGGTGCTCGTTCTCGGCTGTCCCCGCTCGGGCACGTCTGCCCTCCTCGAGTGCCTGCTCCGGAGCGACGAGCTGCGCTCGGTGCAGAGCGAGGGGCACATCCTCTGGGACGAGTTCCACCACCCGCGCGACCGTGGCTGGGACTCCGACACCCTCCGCGCGGCCGACGTGACCGAGCGCGAGCGCGAATACGTCGACCTGGCAATCCGCCTCTTCACGAGCGGCCGCCGCTTCGTCGACAAGACGCCCGAGAGCTGCCTCCGGATCGAGTACCTCGACGAGCTGTTCCCGGACGCCGTCTTCGTCTTCCTGCGCCGCCGCGCCGCCGACAACGTGAGCTCGCTGATGGAGGCCTGGCGCGCGCGTCCGCGGTTCGTGAAGTACGCGCTCCCCGAGCCGCTGACCGGCCTCGGCGAGCTCGACGGCGCGCTCTGGAGCCTCGTGCTCGTCCCCGGCTGGCGGGAGCTCCGCGACGCGCCGCTCGAGGAGGTCTGCGCCGCCCAGTACGCGGCCTGCAACACGGCGGTTCTGGACGCACGCGAACGGGGCGATGCAGCTCGCTGGATCGACATCGCCTACGAGGACCTCGTGAGCTCCCCGGTGGATGAGATCCGTCGGGTCTTCGACGGCCTCGGCCTGCCGTTCGGCCGCTCGGTCGAGGAGCACGCCGCAGACCTGGCGGCCCGCCCCTCGCGCACGTCGCTCGCACTGCCGGGCAGCCGCGCGGCGCAGGATCGGAACCGGGGGGCCGTCGAGCGCGTCCTCCCCGGGCTCGCCGACCTCGAGCGGCGCCTCGGCTACGAGCAGGCCTAGAGCCTTGATCTGAAATTCACGGCGGGCAGGATGGCGCCCACGACGCGGCGCCGGATCGTCACGCCCGCGCGACCCTGGCGCCCGGCTTGGTCGTGAGCGCCCCTGCTGCGCGCCAATTTCACGTCAAGCCTCTAGCTCCTCGCGCCGCGTAACGTTCTACGCGTGGAGCACACGGAGGCCGCCCAGGTCGCCGCCCTCGTGGGCGCCCTCGGCGCGGTCCTCGCGCTCGTCCCGCGCGGACGCGTGGCACCGCTCGTGGGCTTGCTGCTGCTCGGCCTCGCGACCGTCGGCATCGCCCGCTCGCTCGTGGGCGACGACGACCTCGAGCTCCTTCTGACGGAGCCGACGGGCATCGGGCTGCTCGGCGTAGGTGTGGCGGCCACGATCCTGATCGCGGTCCCACTGGCGCGACATCAGGCGGTCATCCCCGTGGCCCTCCTCGCGGTCGCGCCGTTCCGGATCCCGGTGCAACTCGGGGACGAGGACGCCTTTCTGCTCCTGCCGCTCTATCTCGTTCTCGCGTCCTCGGTGCTCGCTCTCGGATACCGGATCGCGCGCGGCGAGACACCCTCCTCCCCGCCGTTCCTCCTCGCGCTCCCGCTCGCGGCGTTCGTCTCCCTCACGGCGGCGTCGTTCGTCTGGACCTGGGACGAACGGGCCGGCGGCATCGCGCTCGCGTTCTTCGTGTTCCCGTTCACGGCCGGGTTCGCGACCATCGCCCGCAGTCCCGTCGCGGACTGGCTCCCGCGTGCGCTCCTCGTGACCCTCGTCACGCTGGGGTCGCTGTTCGCGGCCATCGGGCTCTGGCAGGCGCAGACGGGGAGGCTGTTCTTCGCCCCGAGCCTCGAGGTGGCGAACGCCTACACGTCGTTCTTCCGGGTCACCTCGCTGTTCAAGGACCCGAGCCTCTACGGCCGCTACCTCGTCGTCCCGATCGTCGCCCTCGTCGTGGTGCTGCTCTTCCGACGTAACGGCCCCCTCGACTGGATCTCGGTCGCCTGCCTCATCGCCTTCCTCTTCGCCGGCCTCTACTACTCGTACTCGCAGTCGAGCTTCGTCGCGCTCTTCGTCGTGACCGCGGCGGCCGCGTTCCTCGCGGGCGATCGGCGGCTTCGCATCGTGCTCGTCTCCTGCGTCGTGTTCGCGACGCTCGCGGCCGGCGCCTTCGCGGCCCAGGCGATCGAGGGGCGCTCGGCGCGCGACGTGACGAGTGGCCGCTCGCGGCTGATCGCGATCACGGTCGACGCGTTCGCGATGCGGCCGATCGCAGGCGTCGGAGTCGGCGGGCAGCCGCAAGCGAGCGCGGAAGCCGCGGGACGACGCTCGCCGAAGCGAAACGCGTCGCACACGACGCCGCTCACCGTGCTCGCCGAGCTCGGCGTGATCGGATTCGCGCTCTACGGCTGGCTCCTCGCCGCAGCCGCGTGGGCGCTCGTACGGGTCACGAGGACGAACCGTGCGTTCGGGCTGGGGCTCACGGCCGTGCTCCTCGCGGTGTTCGTCCACGCGCTGCTCTACGCGGGGTTCTTCGAGGATCCGCTGACGTGGGGCGTCCTCGCGCTGGCGGCGGCCGTCCTCGCAACCGGGACGAAGCCCGAGGAGCCCGGCACGGACGACGGCTCGCCGGGCTCTCCGCGGATGCTGGCACACTGATCTGAGGGCCGGGAGACCGGCCCGCGCCCATGCCTCGAGCCTTCGTATGGACAGCTGCTGCGGTCGCCGCGCTCGTCGGCGTCCTCCTCGCCCTGGCCCTGGCCGTCTGGCTCGTCTCCGCCGACCGGCCCGAGGGAGCGCTCGACACCGGGCTCGAGGACGTGACCGTCACCGAGGCGACGCCGCCGCCGGTCGCACCCGAGCCCGAGCCGGTGCCCCAGCCCGTCGGCGACAGGCGCTGCTGGCTCACGTTCGGCGCCAACCCCCTGCGCACGCTCTCCCGCACGTCGGCCACACTCGGTCTCCCGGCGCGGAAGGCGCTCTGGACGCGCGGCCTCAGGAGCTACATCGAGTTCCCGCCGACGTACTGCGACGGCGACCTGTACGTGAACACGTTCGAGGGCGCGACGTACGCGCTCGAGGCCGAGACCGGCAAGGTGCAGTGGCGGCGTCGCGTCGGCGGCACGCTTCCCTCGAGCCCGGCGATCGACGGGCCACGGCTGCTCGTCGCCTCGCAGGACGGCCACGTGACCGCGCTCGACCGACGCCGCGGCCGCGAGCTCTGGCGTGTGCAGACGGCAGGCAAGGTCGAGTCGTCGCCCGTCGTCGTGGCCGGGCTCGCGTACTTCGGCTCGCACGACGGCCGCCTCTTCGCGGTGGACTCGGAGACCGGCCGGATCCGCTGGGCGTACCAGACGGGAGGTCGCATCAACGCGAGCCCGTCGGTCGTCGGCGCGAAGGTCTGCGTCGGGAACTACGCGGGCGCAATCCTGTGCCTGAACCGCCGCACCGGGGCCGAGATCTGGACGACGTACTTGAGCCGGGACGCGCTCCGCGACGAGAGCTTCTACGCGAGCGCCTCGACGGACGGCTCGCGCGTGTACTCGGTCTCGCGCACCGGGAAGGTCGTCGCGCTCGACCTCGACGACGGCAGCGTCGTCTGGACTGGCCGCGTCGGCGGCCTCGGGTACACGACTCCCGCGATCGGCGAGGGGCGCGTCTTCGTCGGCGGCTTCGACGGGCGGATCCGCGCGCTCGACTCGTCGAGCGGCAACGAGCTCTGGAGCACGTCGGTCGGCGGGCGCATCCTCGGCTCTCCGGTCGTGATCGGCCCGAACGTCTTCTTCTCGACGCTCGAGCGCCGCACGTACGCCGTCCGCGCCTCCGACGGCCAGGTCGTGTGGCGCCTCCCGCTCGGCCGCTACTCGCCCGGCATCGCGACCGAGCGGACGTACTTCTTCTCGCTGAACGGCCGGCTCATCGCGTTCCGCGGCCGAGATGTCCGCGAGCGCGAGCCGACCGGCTAGCCCGTCTCGGGAGCCTCCGCGACGACGACGTCCGCGCGGTCGGCAAATCCGCCGGCGGTGACGTAGAGCGTGTACTCGCCCGGCTCCGCGGGTGCCTGCAGGACGAGCACGCGCCGCGTCTCGGTGCCTCGCCTGCCGGCGAACAGCCAGCGATAGCGCAGGGCGTCGGTCGAGACGCGGACCGAGAAGCGCCGTCCGGCGACCACCTCGATCAGGTCGCGGGCAAGCTCGACGTACCGCACGCGGACGTCGATCGCGCGCGTCCTGGCGGAGCGGTTCCCGGCGCGGTCGAACGCTCGCAGCCGGATCTCGTACGTCCCCGGCGGGACCGGGCGCCCGGCGACGAGCCCGAACCAGGTCAGCTGCCCCGACGTCGCCAGGAACTTCTCGAGCACGCGGCGGCGACCGTCGACCAGCATCATCGCCCGCGCCGGCTCCGTGATCTCGTAGCGCGCGGTCACGCGATCGCGCCGCCCGTCCCCGTCCGGCGAGAAGACCCGCGGCCGCAGGCTGACGAGGCGGATCGTCGGCGCCGTCGTGTCGATGCGGATCGGGTTCGGGAGGACGATCGTGCGACCGTTCCGCTCGAGGAGGACGCGCGGCCGATAGACGCCTTCGGCGACGACCCGCTCGGCGTCGTCGCGACCGTCCCAGACGTACGACACGCGCCCGCGCTGCTCCTCGCGGTCGCGCACGATCGTGCGGATCGGTGTGCGGTTCGAGTCGAGGATCTCCACCGTCACCGAGTCGGGGCGGCGCAGGACGAACGAGATCACCGCCACGTCCCGCGCGCACTCGCACACCGGCGAGAACACGCGGTCGACCTGCGTGCCCGTGATCGGGCTCCGCTCGAGCTTCAGCCGCTCCGTCACGGCGAACGCTGCGGCGGTCGCGCCGAGGAGCGCCACGACGATCAGGGTCTGGGGGAGCCGCGCCACGCGCCGGGCCTCATCCTCGGCTCAAGCGGTCACGAGCCCGCGCACGAGCACGAACGGCTCGGCGTACTCGCAGCCGCACGCCGTCCCGTGGTGCGAGGCGGTCGCCCGAATCGCGCGCTCGCTCCGCGGATGTGGGTACTCGCGGCGCTCGGTCTCGTACCGCGCGAAGGCGGCGACCTTGGCGTCGAGTGTCGCGGTCACGTCCACGTACCAGTTGGGCACGAACCAGTTGAGCGCCGCCGGTGTCCACTCGGTGCTCGAGGTGGGGGCGTACGTGAGAACCCGTCTCACCGGCTGACCGGGGACGGCGCGGGTCGCGACCGCGACCGAGTCGAAGAGGACGCGGTGGTCGAGGTTAACGTCCGGATGAACCGTGTAGAGGACCTGGGGAGCGAGCTCGCGGACCTGCTCCTCGAGAACGCGGTTCACGTCGACGTGGGCGAGCGTGTCGAGACGCATGTCGGGGAGGTCGAGGTGGACGTAGTCCTCGACGCCGAGCTCCGCCGCCGCGGCAAGCGCCTCGTCCTCCTTGCGGGCGCGCGTCTCGTCGTCGCCGGGGTACTGCGTGGAGCTCCCGTCCGTCACGACGAGGACGCGGACCTCGTCCCCGCGGCGCACGTGGAGCGCGATCGTCCCGCCCATCCCGAGCACCTCGTCGTCCGGGTGCGCGGCCACGACGAGCACCTTCGTCATCCGAGCCTCGCTCCGACCGCGAGCTCGCCCGCGTCCGTCTCGATCTCCTCGAGCAGCAGTGCCCCGTCGCCGCAAGCGACGACCGGGCCGGCGGGGTCGGCGGCGACCACCGTGCCGGCCGCCTCGCTCGTCCAGAGCTCGACGGGACGCGCGCGCCAGACCACGACCTTCGCGTCACCGAGGTACGTGAACGCGCCGGGATACGGGCGCGTCTGCGCGCGAACCCAGTCGTGGAGGTACGGGGCGCGGGTCTCCCAGTCGATGATCCCGTCCGCAGGGGCGCGCTTCGGCCACGAGCTCGCGCGGCTCGGGTCCTGCGCGACTCGCTGGGCGGTCCCGGCGACGAGCTGCGGCACGTGCTCGCGAACGAGCTCGACGTGCGCGTCCGCAAGGCGGTCGAAGAGTGACGTCGCGGTCTCGTCGGGAGCGATGTCGACGACGGCCTGCCCCACGATCGAACCGGAGTCCGCGGTCGCATCCGCGATCTCGAAGAGCGTCACGCCGGTCCGCGCGAGCCCCGTGAGGATCGCCCACGGGATCGGGGCCCGGCCGCGGTGCCGCGGAAGGAGCGTCGGGTGCATGCCGAACACCCCCGCCGACGCGAGCGCAATGAACGGGTCCCGGACGAGCTGGGACCAGCCGACGACGAAGATCAGCTCCGCCTCGAGCGCGGCCACGGCCGCGAGCGTCTCGTCGGAGTTCACGTCGGACGTCTCGACGAGCTCGGCGCCGAGCCTTCTCGCGACTTCGTCGAAACCGCACTGGCCGGCGCGGCTCGGGTCGATCGGGCCCGGGAGCGTCACGACGCCGACGATGTCCGCTCCCGCTTCGGCGGCCGCCACGAGGCAGTCGCGGCCGACCGTGTCGAAGCTGACCCAGACCGTGCGCATCGCCGCGCGATCGTAGACCAACGCGCAGGGAGCGCTGTCAGTCCAGAGCGGTGGGAGCACGCGCCGCGCGACCGCGCTGGATGCGCGCCCAGCCCTGGCGGCCGATGACGACGAGCAGCGCGGCCAGGCCCGCCGAGAGAGCCACGACGACGATCACCCCAGCGCCGGGGACGTCGAGCAGCTTGATCCCTGCCAGCCCGAGCACGCTGGCGAGGAGGAGCCGGAGCGCCTGCTCGGGGATCGAGACGGTCAGTCGCCCCCCGATGAGCACGCCCGGGATGGAGCCGAGCAGCAGCCAGCCGAGCAGCGCGAAGTCGACGTTGCCGGCGAACCAGTGCCCGAGGCCGGCGACGTAGAGCAGAGCGGCAGCGTGGAAGATGTCGGTCCCCACGACCTTGTGCGCGCGAAGGGGAAAGAGCACGAGGAGCGTCAGCCCGAAGAAGACGCCGCTCCCGACCGAGGTGAGCCCGACGATGAACCCTCCCAGCGCGCCGATGACGATCGCGGCCACCTTGTCGCGCCGCGAGAGGTGCCAGCCCCGGTCGTCGCCCGGGTCGGTGTGGACGAGGCTCTTCGCGATGAGCCCGACGGCGCCGAACAGGAGAGCCGCGCCGAGCACCCGGCCCATCACGTCCTCGATTCCATCGCCGTAGCGCTCGGTGATCTCCACCGCAGCCCAGACGCCAACGAGCGACATCGGAGCGGAGCCGATGAACATCCAGCCGGCGAGCCGCGCGCGGACGTTCCCCATCCGCCGGTGCTGGACGGCGCCGACGGTCTTGAAGGCCGCGCCGTGCGCGATGTCCGTCCCGATCGCGGTGGTCGGCGGCACCCCGAACAGGAAGACGAGGAGGGGGGTCATGAGCGACCCCCCTCCCATGCCGGTCATCCCGACGAGCAGGCCCGTGAAGAGACCGAGGACCGTGTACTTCCAGTCCATCGCCTAGGCGGCGGAGACGACGGCCGGCGTCACGCCCCCACACACCCCCAGGGGCACTCCCGTGTCCCTAGAGAAACGCTAGCGCCGATCTCGCTACCGGTGTGTCGCAGCTCTGTGCCAACTGTGTGCCGTCGGCCCCTCGGGGCGGGCGCCCGACGGTCGGTCACGCCTGACCCCGGTACGCGTCGATGAGGACCTTCGCCACCTCGGCACGCGTGAACTCCTTCGGCGGCACGTCGCCCTGGCCGAGCATCTCGCGCACCTTGGTACCCGACAGGAAGACTCGATCGTCGGCGCCGTGCGGGCACGACTTCGTGCTCGCCATCGACCCGCACACGTTGCACCAGAACGTGTGCTCGAAGAACATCGGCTCGACGTCGAGCTCGTGCGGCGCGAACTCGTCGAAGATGAGCTGCGCGTCGTACGTGCCGTAGTAGTCGCCGACGCCGGCATGGTCGCGGCCGACGATGAAGTGCGAGCAGCCGTAGTTCTTGCGGCAGATCGCGTGCCAGATCGCCTCGCGCGGCCCCGCGTAACGCATCGCAGCCGGGAACGCCGAGAGCAGTACCCGGTCGCTCGGGTAGTACCCGTCCAGCAGCGTGCGGTAGCAGTCGACGCGCACGCCGACGGGGACGTCGTCCGACTTCGTCTCCCCGACGAGCGGATGGACGAGGAGCCCGTCGACCGTCTCCAGGGCGACCTTGGTCAGGTACTCGTGCGCGCGGTGGATCGGGTTCCGCGTCTGGAAGCCGACGACGCGCTTCCAGCCCCGCTCCGCGAACGTGCGCCGTGTGTCGGCAGGATCGAGCGCGAGCTCGGGGAACGCCGACTGCGCCCGCTCGAAGACGGTCACGCGGCCGGCGAGGTAGAGCGGCTTCTGGGCGAGGAGCCGCGCGACGCCGGGATGCGCCTCGTCGGTCGTGCGGAAGCAGAGCTCGGCCTCGCGCTCCTTGTCGTACTCGTACGTCTCCTCGACCTCGAGCACGGCGACCGGGCGGTCGCCCTCGTCGACCAGCACGACTCGATCGCCGGTCGGCGCCGACTCGACCGCGAGGCAGACGGGCAGGGCCCAGGGAAGCCCGCTGACGAGGTGCATGTCCTCGATCACCCGCTCGTAGTCCGCCTTGCCGAGGAAGCCCTCGAGCGGCGAGAGCGCACCCGACGCGATCATGTCCAGGTCGGACAGCTCGCGGGACGTCAGAGCGACGATCTCCAGCGACTCGAGATCGGACGGCCGATCGCCGGTCCTGTCGACCAGCGTTCCGCCGTGCGGGGCGATGAGCCGTTCGCTCGCGGCGCCGCTCACGCTGTGACCTCGGCCGGGATCAGGCCCAGCTCCTCGAGCCGGGCGACGACGGCCGCAGCCGCCTCGTCCTCGCTCGTCGCCTCGGTGTCCACCACGACCTCGGCGCTCGCCGGCTCCTCGTACGGGTCGTCGACGCCGGTGAAGCCCTTGATCTCGCCCGCGAACGCCTTCGCGTACAGGCCGTTGACGTCGCGCCGCGCGCACTCGTCCACGGAGGCCTTGACGTAGACCTCGACGAACGGGCCGAACTCCTCGACCATCGCGCGCGCCTTCGCCCTGGTCTCCTCGTAGGGCGAGATCGCCGCGGCGATGACCGCGGCGCCCTGGCGCGTGAGACGCGACGCGACCCAGCCGATCCGCTCGATGTTCGTGTCACGGTCCTCCTTCGAGAAGCCGAGGCCCTTGGAGAGGTGCGTGCGGACGGTGTCGCCGTCGAGGTACTCGACGACGAGGCCGCGCCGGTCGAGCTCCGGCCCGACGAGATGCGCGATCGTGGACTTCCCGGACCCGGACAGGCCCGTGAACCAGAGGGTGAAGCCGCCCCCGCGTACGCGATCCGACTCGGGATGCTCGTGGGCGTGGATGTTCTCGGTCATGACTTCCTTTCAGCGGTGAGTTGTGTCGAATCGACGTGGATGCCGCACTCGAGCTTGTCGGACCCGGCCCAGCGGCCCGCGCGCTCTTCCTCGTCGAGGCGCGTGGGGCGCGTGCAGGGGATGCAGCCGATCGAACGGTACCCGGCATCGTGAAGCGGGTTGGAGGGAATCTCGTTGACGTTGATGTACGACCACACGCGCTTCTCGTCCCAGTCGGCGAGCGGGTGGATCTTGAAGACCTGGTAGCGCTCCGACCATTGCACCTTGGGCGTGTCGGACCGGCTCGGCGACTGGTCGCGGCGGATGCCCGAGATCCAGGCGTCGTACGGCTGGAGCGCCTTCACGAGCGGCTCGACCTTGCGGATGTGGCAGCAGCGGTCCGGGTCGCGCTCCCACAGGTTCGCGCCCTCCGCGCGGTGCTGCTCGGCGATCGTCGGGATCTCCGGCTGGATGAGCTTGAGCTGGTAGCGCTCGACGAGCGCGTCGCGCGTGTCGTACGACTCGCGGAAGAAGAGGTGCGTGTCGAGCTCGACGGTGTCCATGCGCAGGCCGAGCTCGGCCATCATGTGCACCAGTACCGACGACTGCTTCTGCCACGAGCACGTGAGGCAGACGCGCGGCCAGAAGAACTGGTGCGTCCAGGAGATCAGCTCCTCGGCCGTCATGGCCTCGAAGTCGAGCTCAGGGAGCTGCGGCGGGCTCGACGTTCTGACCGCCAAGCAGCACCTCCTTCAGCGTGTCGGCCCGCAACCCGAGGCGCAGCGTCTCGAGTGCGATGACCTCGTCGGGCGGGATGTTCCCGAGATTCACCTCGGGGCCGAAGTGCCGGACGAACCAGGCCTGCGAGCTCTTCGTCGGCGACTCCCAGATGAGGTCGTGGAAGCTCAGCGAGTGCTCGATCTCGTCGACGAGCCCCGTCCGGAGCTCACCGGTCGGCCGGTAGATCCCCGCGGTGCCGCCCTCGCGGCCCTCGGCGATGACCTTCCACGCTCCAGCGTCGAGCTCCTCGCGCATCCACTGCACCCACAGGTAGGGCGCGATGTTGACCTCGGAGTCCTTCGAGCCGACCTCCGAGAGCACGACGAAGTCCTGGGCGAACTCGGCGATGAGCTCGAGCTTGCGCTCGCGCGGGATCTCGAGCGTGCCATCGGAGATCTCGACGTGCGAGAAGCGGAAGTGCGTGAGCCAGCGCTTGAACTCGTCGATCTTGTCCTGGCCGTAGACGGCCTCGAACAGCGTCCCGCCGCAGACCACCGGCGTGTCGAAGGAGCGATAGAGCGCGATTTTCTTCTCGAGGTTGTTCGTGACGTAGCTCGTGCCCCAGCCGAGCTTGACGATGTCGACATACTCGCCGGCGGTGTCGAACATTCCCTCGATCTCGCGCAGGTTCAGGCCCTTGTCCATGACGTGGGTCAGCCCGCGCTCGCGCGGCTTGCCCTCGCGAGTCGGGATGTCGAGGAACGAGTGCGGGTCAGAGGCGTGCATAGATGTCCTCCAGCTTCTTGAAGGCGCGCTCCTGGACGTCGCGATACAGAGAGCCGCCGTGCGCGTCGATGCCGACGGTGAGCGGGCCGAAGTCCTTCACCCGGAACTTCCAGAGGCACTCGGGCATGAGCTCCTCCCAGGCGACCTCCTCGATCTCCTCGATCTGGGTCGTCTCGAGCGCGGCCGCCCCGCCGACGATCGCGAAGTAGACCATCCCGAGCCGCTGCATCGGCTCGATCGCCTCGTCCGGGAAACCGCCCTTGCCGCAGATCGCGCGCACGCCGTACTGCGCGCCGAGGCCCTCGGTGAAGCGCACCATGCGCGCGCTCGTCGTCGTCCCGATGCAGAGCTTCTCGTACTTCCCCGGCCCGATCTTGCGGACGTTCGGCGCCGTGTGCAGGAGGAAGGCGCCGGAGAGGTCCATCGGCGGCTCGACGCCCTGGTCGAAGATCCGGATCTGCGTGCGGTCGCGGATCCCGATGATGTGGCCCTGGACGATCACCTCGTCGCCCGCGCGGAGCTTGAGGATCTCGGCGGGATCGGTGACGGGGAACGTGACCTCGTGCGTGGCCATCAGGCGTCCCTCTCGTACTCGACGGTCCCGCCCGCAGCGACGTGCGCGGAGGCGCGCCGCGCCGCCCAGCACTGGTAGTTCACCGCGACGGGGTTGAGCGTCATGTGCGTGTCCGCGTGCTCGACGTGGACGGAGAGGACGGTGACGTCGCCGCCGAGCCCCATCGGCCCGACGCCGGTCTCGTTCAGGAGCCGGAAGAGGTCGTCCTCGAGCTCGGCGACGAGCGTGTCCTCGTTGCGCGTGCCGACCGGGCGCGCGATCGCCTCCTTCGCGAGGTGCATCGCGTAGTCGGCGGAGCCGCCGATCCCGACGCCCACGATCCCCGGCGGGCACGGCTTGCCGCCGGCGCCGACGATCGACTCGAGCACGAACTTCTTGATGCCCGTGACCCCGTCGGCCGGGACGCACATCTTGAGGAAGCTCATGTTCTCGGAGCCGGAGCCTTTCGGCACGCACTTGACGTCGAGGCCGTCCCAGTCGGGGACGAAGTCCCAGTGCACGATCGGGACCCGGTAGCCGACGTTCTGCCCGGTGTTCTCGCGCGTGAGCGTGTGCACGGTGTTCGAGCGGAGCGGATGCTCGACCGTCGCGCGCTCGGTGCCCTCCCTGAGCGCCGCGTAGATCCTCGCCGGATGCAGGGGAAAGTGCTCCCCGACGCGGCAGTAGTAGACGGCGATCCCGGTGTCCTGGCACACGAGGTTCTTCTCGTCCTCGGCCACGTTCACGTTCCGGAGGATCGTCTGCAGGACGCGCTGGCCCGTGACCGAGGTCTCCCTGTCCGCGGCGCCCGCGAGCGCGTCGCGCAGGTCCTGTGGGATGTCCTTGAGCGCCCAGACGTAGAGGTGCGCCGCGGCGTCCGCGACCGCTCGGTCGAGATCCGTGGTGGTGGCGATGCTCATGCGCGCGCCCTCTCGGCGGCCGCTTTCCCGGCACGGCGTCCGAACACGGTGCACTCGAGCAGCGAGTTGCCCATCATGCGATTCCTCCCGTGCGTCCCGCCTGCGATCTCTCCGCAGGCGAAGACGCCTTCGAGCGTTGTCTCGGCGTGCTCGTCGATCACCAGCCCGCCGTTCTGATAGTGGAGGACGGGGTACGTGTAGATCTTCTCCGTGAGCGGGTCGATCCCCGCACCGCGATAACGCCGCAGCATGTACGGGAGGGAGACGTTCGCGTCGTCCTCCGTGATGCGCGTCGTGTCCAGCCAGACCGCCGGCCGGCCGTCGGGCGTCTCGACGCCCTTGCCCTTCTCCACCTCGTCGACGATCGCCTGCGAGACGGCGTCGCGCGCGCCGAGCGAGTCCGTGAACTCCTCGCCGTCGGCGTTCAGCAGCACCGCCCCGTATGCGCGCGTCGTCTCGGGGATCGAGTAACCCTGCATCGTCGACGGCCAGGCGCCGCCGTTCGGGTGGTACTGGAGCGCGTCGAGGTCCTTCGTCTCCGCGCCCGACTCGACCACGATGCGCGTGACCTCGCCCGTGGCGTTCGGGTGGTTCGTCGAGAGCTCGCCGCGCTTCTCCGCCTCGGCGAAGCAGCGCCCTCCTGCCGCGAGCACCACGGTGCTCGCGAGCACCGGGTCCACGCCCTCCTTCGTCTCGAACGTGGCGAGCCAGCCGTGCTCGACCGGCTCCAGCGACGTCAGGGCGTGGTGGGGAAGCTCCGTGCCTCCCCCGGCCTCGTACGTCTCGCGCAGAGCCCTGGTGATCGCGTGACCCGTGCGATCGCCCACCTGCAGCAGCCTCTTCCTCGTCGCGCCTCCGCAACGCGCGAGCCGGTAGCCCCCGTTGGAACGGGTGAACTCGACGCCCACCTCCTCGAGCCAGTGGATCGCGGACGGCGCCTCGCACGTCAGCACGTCGACGAGTCGCGGGTCGGCGGTGTCGTGCGAGCTCCGCATGACGTCCTCGGCGTGAATCGCGGGCGAGTCGTCCTCGCCGAACGCGGCCTGGATGCCGCCTTGCGCCTTCGCCGAGTTGCACGCCTGGAGCGTCGTCTTGGTCGCGATCGCGACATGAGCTCCGGCCGTTTCGGCCGCGACACCCGCGGCGAGGCCGGAGGCTCCGCTGCCGATCACGAGCACGTCGAAGGAGGCGCCGGTGCGCACGCATCGCATCGTAGCGCAGTTCCTTATGCCTGTCATTACGGAGAGTTATCCAGATCGACACTCCGTCCTGAGCGTGAGGTGCGGTGAGCCGTTAGACTCGCGCGACGATGGGAACGCTCGCCGACGTCGTCAAGCCGAACTACATCACCGTCGCGCCCGAGGACACGCTCGGCGAGGTCGCCGAGAAGATGACGAACGCGAACGTCGGCGCGGTCCTCGTGCGCGACCACGGGCGCCTCATCGGCATCCTCACCGAGCGCGACATGCTGCGCGCGATGGCGGCTCGCGTGCACACGAGCGACGCTCGCGTCCGCGTCTGGATGACAGAGGAGCCGATCACGGCTCCTGCCGACATGACGCTCGACGACGCCGCGAAGGTCATGCTCGACAACGGGTTCCGGCATCTCCCGGTCGTCGACGGCGAGACGACTCTCGGCGTCGTGAGCCTCCGCCGTGTGCTCGGCGGCCGGCGGCAGCCCGCCGAGACTGCCTCCGGGTCCGCGCCCGAAGCCGCGTAGCGCCCGCGCTCTCCGCTCAGGTGCGCGGCATGCCCTCGGGCCTCCGGGATCGACGCCGGTCCCAGAAGCGGAGGGCGAGCACTGCGAGCACCGGGCCCACCACGAGGGCGAGCACGACCTCGTACGTCGAGATCAGCCCGAAGAGGCTCATGGCGAAGAGGAGCAACAATGACACCACGAGCCACGCGACGATCGCCCGGACGACCCGCATCAGCTGCAGGCCGACACGACGCCGCGGACGAGGCTTCGCGCCGCGACCCGCGGAGATACGCCGCGCTTCCGGAGCTGACGTTCGAGCTTGTCGTTCTTCTCGATCTCGCTCGTCGCGTGGCGCTCGGCCGTGTCGTCGGCGAGCCGGGTGAGAACACACGAACGCCGGTGCTTCGTGCCGCCGATCCACCCCGCCGCGTAGAGGTACCGGAGGACGGGCTTCGCGTACGGCGCGCGGCCATACGCCTCCTTCGCCCCGGGGACAGAGACCTTCTCGGCCCGCGCGTTCTTCGAGACCAGCTCGAGCGCCGTCGCCGTCGACGTTGGGAGCGCCGCGATGCGACCACCCAACTGGCTGCCCACGGCTATCGCTACGAGCGAGACGGCCGCAGTGACGCTGATGTACTCGACCACGGGCACATCGTCCGCCCCGTGGCGCCCGGCGTCAACGTCACCAGATCTCGCGCAGCAGCGCCTCTGCCTCGGCCGCGCTCGGCGGGCGCGGGTTCGCGCGGGCGCCCGGCCGGGCCGCCGCCTCCTCGGCGAGCCCCTTCAGGTCGTCCTCCGGGACGCCGAGGTCGCGCAGACGACCGAACTCTCCGAGCCGCGCAAGCTCCTCGATTCGCGCCGCCGGATCGTCGGTGTCGAGGGCAGCTCGGAGGGCGTCGACCGCCTCGGGCACGGCGGGCTCGTTGAACCGCAGCGCAGGAGCGAGCGTCAGCGCGTTCATCGAGCCGTGCGGAAGCCCGTAGCGGCCGCCGAGCGCCTGAGCGAGCGCGTGCGCGAGGAAGAGCCCGCGCTCGCCGAGCGCCCGTCCCGCGTGCATCGCGCCCTCGAGGAGGCCCGTGCGCGCGTCGAGGTCGTCGCCGTCCGCGACGACGGCGGGCAGGTACGACGAGATGAGCCGCGCGCCGGCGGTCGCGTCCTCGAGCGGTCCTGCGTACAGCGCCTCGACCGCGTGCGCGAGCGCGTTCATGGCCGTGCCCACGGTCTCGCCACGCGGTAGGCCGAGCGTAAGCCGAGGCTCGTAGACGACCGCCACCGTCCGGGCGCCGCCGCCGCCGGTCTTCTGCCTCCGCTCTTCGTCGCGCATCCCGTAGAACGACGTCCATTCGGCGCCCGCATACGTGGTCGGCACCGCGACGAGCGGGAGCTCGACCACAGCCGAGACGGCCTTGCCGGTGTCGACGGCGCTGCCGCCTCCGACCGCGACCAGGCCGTCGGCGCCCCCGGCCGCCTCGATCGCTGCGGCGACGGTGTCGACGGGAGAGTGCCGCCGGACGCCGCTGAAGCGCCGCGTGACCGGAAGCTCGATGTCCCCGAACCGCTCACTCGTCACGAGGAGAGGCCTCTCTACGCCCAGCTCGTCGAGGACGACCGCGACCTCGTCGAGGCCCCAGCGGACGATCACGACGCGAGCCGCTCCCGGCCGAACTCCACGAATGCCTCCGCCGCGCGCGTCCGCGCGCGTCCGCGCGCCGAGGCGAGCGAGATCTCGCGCGTCGCCTCGAGGCCCTCGACACGCGCTTCGGCCAGCGTTCCCGCCTCGAGGTCCGACTCGACCGCCGTGCGCGAGATGAACGTCACGCCGTAGCCCGCCTCGACCGCGGCGCGCACGGACTCCTGGAGCCCGAGCACCAGCCTGACGTCGAGGTCACGTAGCCGCACGCCCGTCCGGCGCAGCGCGTCCTCGACGATCTGCCGGACGCCCGCGCCCTCCTGCATGAGGATGAGCGGCTCCTCGCGGAGCTCGTCCAGGGTGACGACGCGTCCCGCGAATCGATGTCCGGGCGGGCACGCGAGGATGACCTCGTCGGCGAAGAACGGCTCGAAGCGGACGCCGCGATGGCGACGCGACGCTCCCACGATGCCGAGCTCGAGCTCGCGCGCCGCTACCCGCTCGACGACCGTGTGCGTGTCGGAGACGGTGAGGAAGACGCGCACGTCCGGGTTCTCGCGCTGGAACTCGCAGAGCACGACCGGCACCGCGATCGCCGCCGGCCCGGTCGACGCCCCGATGACGAGGTCGCCCGCGAGCTCGCCTTCACCGGCGGCGGCGACCTCGGAGACGATCTGCCCCTCGAGCGCGAGCATGCGCTGGGCGCCGCGATAGAGCTTCCATCCGGCCTCGGTGGGCTCGACGCGGCGGCCCGAGCGGTCGATGAGCTGCGTCCCCATCCGCTTCTCGAGCGCGCGCACCTGGAGCGACACGGCCGGCTGCGTCACACCCAGGCGCTCGGCCGCCTGCGAGAAGCTACGGCGCTCGACGACCGCGCAGAACGCGGCCAGCTGACGCGTGTCCATAAGCGAACGTTATCCGGAGGAGACTAGAAGAGCCCGCGCTCGGCCAGCCAGTGCTCGAGGAGCGGATCGGTGAGCTCCGCACCGCCGTCCGCGATTCGCGCCTCCGCCTTGCCGACGAGACCGGCGAGAGCACGGTCGACGCTCCCCTTCTTGAGCCCGAGGAAGCGCAACGTGTCCTCTGCGTAGAGCGTCCGGACCCGCGCGGCGAGCGCGACGCTCACGCGCTGCTCGTTGACGGCGAGCGCGTCCCAGCGCGCGCGGAGCGCCGGCGCGGCCTCGGCGAGCGCACGCTCCCGCGCGTCGACGAACGCCGCCTCGTCGGCGATCGACCAGCGGGGCACGAGCTCCCAGAGCTGGTGCGCGACGAGCATCGTCCGTTGCGGATGCCCGCGCGTGAAGGCGAGGAGCGGGTCGAGCGCGTTCCCGATGGTGCGGTCGGTCCGCCGGAAGCGCTCCTCGAGGAACGTGGCGGTCTCCTCGGCCGGAAGCGGGTCGAGCGGCACCGTGACCGCGTGCTCGAGGAGCGGGCGCGACGGGTCCTCGAACAGACGCTCCATCAGCGTCGGCGCCGAGCCGGAGAAGGCATACGACGCGACGGAGGTCTGGTGCTGCAACACGCTCCGGAGGATCCCGTCGGCGCCGTCGATCCGCAGCAGGTCCTGGAACTCGTCGAAGGCGACGAGGCTGCGCACGCCCGTGCGCTCGTGAACCTTTGCCGGGAGGTCGAGGAGCCGCAGGAGCACGCTCTCGACGTCGACGCGCGGGTTGGACTGCAGGGTCGCGGTGAAGCCGCCGGCGCCGAGCGAGAGCCCGACCTGCCACGAGCGGAAGAGCGCATCGACGGTCCTCCGCACCGATCCCTTGAGCTCGCGGTCGTACGCCCGCTCGATGCGCACGACGAGGCTCGACAGCGACAGGATGCCCTCGAGGTCGACGAGGGCCGTGGCCCAACCCTCCGAGGAGGCATGTGCGAGGACCCGCCGCAGCAGGCTCGTCTTGCCGTACCGTCGCGGGGCGACGAGGCGTGAGGAGTGGCCGCCGGCCGCGAGCGAGAACAGCCGGTTCGCGGTGTCGTCGCGGTCGATCATCTCGCCGGGCGCGAGCTCGCCGGCGATCCGGAACGGGTTGGCTTCGACGCTGCTCACCGCCTCAGTCTGCACGAAGCAGGCGACGACGTCTACTTCATGCAGACCGATCCGACTGCTTCGGGCAGACCTTCGCGGCAGCGTGCGACTAGTGTCCGCGCCGGTGCGCGTCTGGATCGACATCTCGAACTCGCCCCAGGTTCACGTCTTCCGGCCGCTGCTGCGCATCCTGGAGGAGCGCGGCCACGAGACGTCGGTCACGACGCGCGACTACGCCCAGACCGTCGCGCTCCTCGAGCTGCACGGGATCCCCCACGATGTGGTCGGACCGGGTCACGGCGGAAGCGGCGCCTGGGGCAAGGGTCGCGCCATGGCGGGGCGCCTGCGCGCGCTTCGACGCTACGCACAGGCGCGCCGGTTCGACCTCGCCCTCTCGCATGCGTCGCACGAGCTTCCGCTCGTCGCGCGGTCGCTGGGTGTCCCCTCCGCGTACGCGTTCGACTACGAGTTCGCACGCGTTCAGCACGGCATCGGCGCCCGGGCCGCGCGCCGAGTCGTCGTGCCCGAGGCGATACCGCAGGATCGACTCGATCGCGTGGGAGCGCACGCGACGAAGGTCCGCCGCTACCCGGGGCTCAAGGAGGAGTACTACCTCGCCGGCTTCGAGCCCGACCCCGCGGTCCTCTCGACCCTCGACGTCGAGGGTCGGATCCTCGCGATCGTCCGGACGCCGCCCGAGGCCTCGCTCTACCACCGCCACGGGAACCCGCTGTTCGACGACGTCCTGCGTCGCCTCGGCTCCGACCCGAGAGTTTGTGCGGTCGTACTCCCGAGGACAGCCGAGCAGCGGGAGGCGGTCGTCGAGCTCGACCTCCCGTCGCTGGTTGTGCCCGGGGTCGCGGTCGACGCGCTCAGCCTGGTCGCGCTCGCGGACCTCGTCGTTTCCGCGGGAGGGACGATGAACCGCGAGGCGGCGGCGCTGGGTGTCCCCGTCTACACGACGTTCGCCGGTCGCCTGGGCGCCGTCGACGAGGAGCTCGTGCGCGAGGGCCGCGTCCAGGCACTCGGCTCGGCGTCCGATCTCCGGCTGGAGAAGCGGACCGGCTCGGGAGCACGCGTCGAGCGCGATCCCGGGCTCCTGCTCGACCTACTGCTCAGCGCGCTCTGAGCCTCGGAAACTTGGCACCGAGGACCGGATCTGTTTAGGTCCAAGCTGCCATTGCCACAAGGGAGGGGAAATGAGACAACATCGCAGGCACGCTGGCCTGGCAGTGACGGCGGTCCTGACCGCACTTGCGCTGGCGGCTGTGGCAGGCGGCGTCGACGGCGGGTTCCAGACGGAGCAGGATGCGATGCTCACCGGGCTCGACGGTGCGACCGTGACACCGCTCATGACCGTCGGCGACACACTGCCCGGCGGCTTCCGGTACGAGGCGATCCCCGACGGGATCTCGCTTCGGACGCGCGACAGCGATCGCGTCGAGCTCTTCGTGAACCACGAGACGTCGACCGTGCCGTTCCCGTTCACGTTCCCGGGCTCGGCCGTAGAGAGCGCCAACCAGAACGACTTCGACAACTCCCAGGTGAGCCACCTCGTGTTGAATCGTCACACCGCCGGAGTGCTTAGAGCGAGCATGGTGATCGACTCGAGCGCTGGATTCCAGCGCTTCTGCTCCAACTACCTGGCGACCTCGGCCGAGGGTTTCGACCGGCCGATCCTCCTCACCAACGAGGAGGCGATCGACTGGGTGAAGCGGAGCGGCACGTCGTGGCCCGCCACGATCGGCGCCGACGACGCTCGGCAGGCAGGAGCTGCGGTCGCCTTCGACGTGCAGCGGAACAAGCGGACGACGATCTGGGGGATGGGTCGCCACAACCACGAGAACTCGGTGGCGATCCCCGGCTACGACGAACTCGTCGTGCTCTCGGGCGACGACTCATTCGTGTCGAATCCTCCGCAGTCCCAGCTCTACTCCTACAACGCAGAGGACACGGCGTCGCTCTTGAAGGACCAGGGCGAGCTGTGGGCGTTCAAGTCCGACGACCCGGCCGTGAACGACTACTACGACTTCCCGGTGGGATCGGCGATGTCCGTCTCCGGGACGTTCGTCAACGTGCCGAAGGACATCGCGACGGGGCGCAACGCGGACGGGACGGATCTGGTCGCTGCCGACAAGGGCTATCCCGCTCCGCCGGACGACGGGACGTGGCAGCGTAATCCGTTCGCCGCGCCGCCACTCAAGGGCGTCGACGGCCCGCAGTGGGTCCTCGAGCACTGGGGCGACCTGAACAACGTCTTCCAGTTCGTCAGGATCGAAGACGTCGCCTACGACAAGCGGCCCGGCATGTCCAACGTCGTCTACCTGATCGACTCAGGGCGCGGGCTCGCCCCCGTGGCGCCCGCGACAGAGGCCCCGCCCGGCTCGTCGACCAACGGCCGCGTCTGGAAGCTCGTCCTCGATCCGAGCGACCCGACGAAGGTCCTGTCGCTCTCCATCCTCATCGAGGGTGACGACAGACAGACGCGGGACCCAGACCGCATCCACCAGCCGGACAACCTTGAGTCGACTCCGAACAGCCTGCTGATCCAGGAGGATCCCGGTTCGGGTCAGCAGTTCCCGTTCGGCTCCGCGGACCCGCGCGCCACGACGGCGAGGATCTGGAAGTACGACCTCGCGACCGGTGCGATGACCGTCGTCGCACGGGTCGACCAGTCCGCCGACGAGGGTCCGACGGACGTCGACGGTCCCGCCAACGTCATCCAGAAGGGCAACCTCGGAGCGTGGGAGTCAAGCGGCATCGTCGACGCGTCGTCCGTCTTCGGCCCCGGGGCGTTCCTCGTGAACATCCAGGCGCACACGCTCTGGATCGAGAAGGCCACCGGGGACGACAACTTCGCGCCGTCTGGCCCGGACTTCACGTACAAGCGCGAGGGAGGTCAGCTCGTGCTGCTCAGAGTCCCGGGAGCCTAGCCCGGACGACCGATCTCGGATGCGGGCGCCGCCTCGACGGCGCCCGCTCCGCGGTCCGGCTCAACGCCGCCCCGCTCCGGCGCGCCGACGATGGTGTTCAGCCTGCCGACGAGCTCCAGCGTCTCTCCCGCCTCGACGAACCGTGCGAGCTCGTCGAGCTCCTCCTCCAACCAGCGGCTGTCGATCGGAGACCGCGTGACGAGCATGATCGCCTCGTGCGGGGAGGGCGAGACGGTCTCGCCCTCCGCCCACAGCTCCTCGTGCAGCTTCTCACCCGGCCGCGCGCCGACGAACTCGATGCGGACGTCGCGCCCGGGCTCCTTCCCGGAGAGCCTGATCATCGTGTCCGCGAGGTCGACGATCTTCACCGGCTCGCCCATGTCGAGCACGTAGACCTGTCCGCGGCCGCCGATCGCGCCGGCCTGGACGACGAGCTGGACCGCCTCGGGGATCGTCATGAAGTAGCGGGTCATGTCCGCGTGCGTCACGGTCACCGGCCCGCCGCGCGCGATCTGCTTGCGGAAGATCGGGATCACGCTGCCCGACGAGCCGAGCACGTTCCCGAAGCGGACGCCGCAGAAGCGCGTCGCCGTGTCCTCGCGGTGCCCCCATGCCTCGACGATCCACTCGCAGAGCGCCTTCGACTGGCCCATCACCGTCTTCGGGTTGACCGCCTTGTCGGTCGAGACGAGTACGAACCGCTTCGCGCCGTGCTCGACGGCGATGTCGGCCACGGTCCGGGTGACGAGCGTGTTGTTGCGAACCGCCTCGAGCGGGTTCGCCTCCATGAGCGGCACGTGCTTGTACGCCGCCGCGTGGAAGACCACGGCCGGCTGGTACTTCTCGAAGACCTGGCGCATCTTCGTCGCGTTCCCCGCGTCGGCGAGGACCGCGGCGGTCGCGTGGAACCCCCGCTCGTCCACGAGCTCGCGCTCGATCTCGAACAGCCCCGGCTCGCCGTTGTCGACCAGCACGAGCCGTGTCGGCCCCATCCGCGCGATCTGGCGGCAGAGCTCGGAGCCGATGGAGCCGCCGGCGCCGGTGACGAGGACGACCTCGTCCGTGATGTAGCTCGCGATCGAGCCGAGGTCGACGTCGACCGGCTCGCGACCGAGGAGGTCCTCGACCTGGACAGGGCGGATCTGGCCCGCGAGATCGAGGTCGCCCGCGATGAGCTCGTGCAGGCCCGGCAGCGTCTTGACCGGGACGTTCTCCTTGCGGGCGATCTCGACGATCCGCTCGCGCGCCTCGCCCGACGCGGACGGGATTGCGATGAGCAGCTCGTCCGGGCGCCGCTCGCGGAGCAGCTGGCTGAGCTCCGCCGTCGTCCCGAGCACGCGCACGCCGTGCAGCCGGAGATTGCGCTTGCGCGGGTCGTCGTCGACGAGGCCGATCGGCGTGTACCCGACCGCGGGGTTCCTCTGCATCTCCTTGACGATCAGCTGGGCGGCGTCGCCGGCGCCGACGATGATGACCTCCTTGCCGCGCGCGACGACGGCGCCGCGGGTGGGTCGCTCGATGAGCGTCCGGGCGAGCAGCCGCGAGCCGGCCACGAACGCCAGCAGCAGGAGCACGTCGACGATCCAGATCCCGCGCGGGACGGCGGCCGGGTGGAAGTCGAGCAGCGCGAACACGAGGAAGGCGGCGACCCCGGCCGTCGCGACGCCGCGGACGATGTCCCACATGTCGCGCGTCGAGACGTACCGCCACCAGCGGTTGTAGAAGCCGAACGCGACGAAGACCGGGAGCATGACCCCGACGACGAGCACGACGACGTCCCACTCGAGGTAGCGGTCGTAGTAGCGGGGACGGGTGTCGCCCTCGAAGCGGACGTACCACGAGAGGATCCACGCCGCGGCGACGAGCCCGGCGTCGACGACGACCTGCCAGAGACGATGCCTGTTGAGCGGCGAGCGCACGTCAGACCGGGACGCCGAGCGCGGCGCGCACGGTCTCCACGACCCGCTCCTGAGCGTCGGCGCCGACGCCGCCCCACATCGGGAGGGCGAGGTTCTCCGCCGCCGCCTTCTCCGTCTCCGGGAGCGACCCAGGAGCCCAGCCGAGGTACGCGAGCGCAGGCTGGAGGTGGAGCGGCGTCGCGTAGTACGACGCAGACGCGATGCCGGCGTCCGCGAGCGCGCTTGCGATCGCCTGGCGACGCTGCGAGCGCACGACGTACATGTGGTAGACGTGGCCCGGCTCGTCGACGGGGAGCTCGACGGCATCACCCAGGCCGAGCTCCGCATAGCGGGCCGCGGCCTCGCGGCGCGAGGCGTTCCACCCGGTCAGGTGCGGGAGGAACACGCGGAGCGCGGCCGCCTGGATCGCGTCCAGGCGCGAGTTCGTCCCGACGAGCTCGAACGTCTTCTTGTCGCGGGAGCCGTGGAAGCGGAGCATCCGCACGCGCTCGGCGACGTCGTCGTCGAGGCTCGTGACGAGCCCACCGTCTCCGAGCGCGAACAGGTTCTTCGTCGGGAAGAAGCTGAACGTCGAGCAGATCCCCGTCTGCGCCACGCCGTCCGCGCCGAAGGCCTGCGCGGCGTCCTCGATCAGCGGCAGACCGAGCGCCGCGAGCTCGGAAAGCGGCGCGGGGCGGCCGAAGAGGTGCACGGCCATGATCGCCTTCGTCCGCTCGGTGATCCGCCCCGCGACGTCCTCCGGATCGAGGTTCAGCGTCGCCGGGTCGATGTCCGCGAACACGGGCGTCGCGCCGACGCGGGCGATTGCCTCGGCGGTGGCGTAGAACGTGAACGCAGGG
The DNA here is from genome assembly GCA_963770595.1 of uncultured Actinomycetes bacterium. Lineage (GTDB taxonomy): Bacteria > Actinomycetota > Thermoleophilia > Gaiellales > Gaiellaceae > GMQP-bins7. The sequence goes on from CAVYQG010000003.1 coordinate 82,039, forward strand.
CAGACGACCTCGTCGCCGCGCCCGATGCCGAGCGCCTCGAGCGAGAGCACGAGCGCGTCGGTGCCGTTGGCGACTCCGATCGCGTGCGGCACGCCGAGGAAGGCGGCCGACTCGCGCTCGAACGCCTCGACCTCCGGGCCGAAGATGAAGCGGCCCGATTCGAGGACGTCTGCGAACCGCGCCTTGAGCTCCGGGACGAGCGGCGCGTACTGGGACTTGACGTCGACGAGGGGGATCGGCTGCACGTGGGGCGAGTGTAGCGGCGGGGTTTTCGCCCCTACAGTTCCTCAGCTGCCGGGTGTCTCCTCGGGGGCTCCGCGCCGTCGACGCAGGTAGCGGAAGGCGAGATATCCCACGGCCGCGACGATCGCCGCCGCGACCACGTAGTCGATGTAGCGGAACGCGTGGTGGAAGTCCTCCCAGCTCTCGCCCGCCAGGTAGCCCGCACCGGCGAAGAGGAAGCACCAGATCGCGGAGCCGACGAGCGTCAGGACCGTGTACCGCCCGAGCTTCGCCTCGAATACCCCGGCGGGGACGGACACGAACGAGCGCACGACCGGAGTCAGCCTTCCGAGGAAGACGGCCCAGTCCCCCCAGCGGTCGAACCAGCGCTCGGCCCGGTCGAGCTTCTCCGGGCCCAGATGGAGCCAGCGCCCGTGCCGCTCGAGATACGGCCGACCGCCGTACAGCCCGATCGCCCAGCCGCCGATGGCGCCGATCGTGTAGCCGATCGTGCCGGCCAGCGCAACGGCCAGGTACGCGGGAAGCCCCTCCTCGATCGTCGTCCCGAAGAGGACGACCTCCTGCGACGCGAACGCCCCGGACGCCAGCGCGCCGCCGTACACCATCACGACCTCGCTCGCCGCGGGGAGCACCGCGTCGATCAGCATCAGGAAGAAGATCGCGTACAGCCCGTAGTCGCCGATCGTCGTGGTGACGGCATGCGTGATCTCGCTGAGGATCGAGGCGACGAGCATCCGCGGCAGGCTACTTGGCGGCGCGGCGAACGGTCAGCGTGCGCTCGAGCACCACGGTCCCGAGCTCGTTGGTCGCCGTCAGCACGACGACATAGCGCCCTCCCGCGGCGGGCTTGCCAGAGGTGAGCTTCCCGTTCCAGGCCACCGTCTGCTCGCCCGCCTCCAGCCGGCGCGCCGCGACGGTGCGGAGAACGACGCCTTCGGCGGTCTCGACCGTGACGCGCACTCGGGCTGCCCGCGTCTGTGTCCAGCGGACGGACGCGGTGCCCCCGGTCCTCCTCACCACGACGGTGGTGGGCTCGACGCGGAGGAACCCGAGCGTCGAGTTCACCGTGAACCGGCGCGTGGACGCCGACGAGAGGCCCTGGTCGTCCGTGGACGTAACCGTCATCGTCCACCGGCCCTCGCCGGGCGGTTGGCCCTCGACGGGGGGCACGGACTGAGGCGGGAAGGGCACGACGTACGAGCCCGGCTCGCGCGGAGTCGCCTCCTGGAACGCGACGGACCCGTCGGGCGCGGTCAGCGTCACCGTGACCGTCGAGGGGCGGACGATCTTGAAACCGAGCTGCTGCGTCTCGTCGACGCCGTCACCGTTGGGCGAGACGGCGGCCGTCGCGGGCGGCGGCGCGTAGACGCCGAAGTACTGGAGCATGAGCGCATCCGACACCGCCCGCTCGCGCCCCTCGGAGGGGCGGTTGAGCACGCTTCCCTCGAACGCGAGCGTCGAGGAGCCCCCGCCGTCGAGCGCCATACCGCGCACCGCGCCGAGCCGGACGAGGGTCTGGGCCAGCTCGAAGTTGGTCATCCCGACCGAGTAGCCGGGCTGCCGCCCGTCGGTCGTGACGAAGATGACGCTGCCGTCCGCCCGCTGCCCGACCGCCGTCCGCGGTCCCCTGGGCGCGAGCTGCGACGTCGTGAAGGCCTCGTTCGCGCGGTACACGGGCGCACCGTTGCGGACGAGCGTCGGCCCGCCGCCGATCGCGTCGGGGACCGTCCCCCAGTCGGGCTGGAGGATGAGCCGCAGCGTGAGCTGGGCGCCGACCGGCGCCTCGGCCTGCAGCCGCGCCGCCGCGTTCCCGCGGGCGACGAGCACCGCGGTCCCGGGCGCGATCGAAGCTGCACCCGACTGCGACGCGGACGCGACGGAGACCACGAGATCCGCGTTCGGCGTCGCCGCCGGGAAGGGCGCGAGCACAATCGCGTACGAGCCGGCGATCCGCGGGGTCGACCGCCCCCAGTCCGACGTGAAGAGCGAGATGCCGTTCGTCCCCGGGGCCTTGTTCAGGAAGTTCAGGGAGCGCCGCTGCCCGAGCCCGCGCCAGGTGCCCCTCCAGGACACGCGCCGGACGTCGAGCAGCCCGTCGAGCCCTACCCCGAGGCTCGAGCGCGCGGGGTTCGGAGGACTGACGAGGACGCCGTCGCGGAGCAGGACGCCGCTCGGCCGCCCGTCCGACAGCGAGAAGTAGTCGCCGTTGACGCCGACGGAGGTCGCCTGCGTCGCGAGCCGCCGCTGCATCGCGGACAGCGTCTCGCGCTGGACGACGGACTCGTTCGAGAGCACCGGCCGCAGCCGGTACAGCCCCACCGGCCTCGGCCCGCGGACGACGTGGATCGCGACCGGGCCGTGGGGGGTGAACTGCACGCCGCTCTCGTACGTCGCGCCGGGGAAGAGCTGGGTCGCCTGGGCATCCGCGGGCGCCGCCACAACGGCGGCTCCGAGAACGAGCGCGAGGAGTACGACCAGGCGGCGGAGCACGGCCCGGTCGAGGGTACCCGAACCGGAAACCGCTATTTGCAGGGTCTTACAGGATTCGTACACGCCGGCGGCGCGAAGGCCGGCATCGGCGTCAGTCGAAGACCTCGACCTCGCGGTAGAGCGTGTCCCGCTGCACCGGGACCTTCCCGGCCGAGCGGATGAGGTGGACGAGCTCGTCCCTCGTCGTCCGGTACGTCGTGCCCGCGGCCGAGACGACGTTCTCCTCGATCATCACCGAGCCCATGTCGTCGGCGCCGAACCCGAGCGCGACCTGGCCGACCTTCATCCCCTGCGTCACCCAGGACGACTGGATGTGCGGCACGTTGTCGAGGTAGATGCGCGAGACCGCCTGCGTCAGCAGGTAGTCGAACGAGGTCGGTCGCGTGTCCTCCGGGACGAGGTCGTCGAGCCGGTTGCCGTCGCGCTGGAACGTCCACGAGATGAAGGCGCGGAAGCCGCGCGTCTCGTCCTGGAGCTCGCGCACGCGCCGCATGTGCTCGACGCGCTCCTCGAGCGTCTCGACGTGGCCGTACATCATCGTGGCCGTCGTCGACATCCCGAGTCTGTGCGCCTGGCGCATGACGTCGAGCCACTCGTCCGACTTCGTCTTCTTCGGCGCGATGATCGCCCGGACCCGGTCGACGAGGATCTCCGCCCCGCCGCCGGGAACCGAGTCGAGGCCGGAGTCGCGGAGCCGCGTGAGGGTCTCGGGGACGGTGAGCTTCGAGCGACGCGCGATGTGCTGGATCTCGGGCGGCGACAGCGCGTGCAGGTGGATCTTGTACCGGGACTTGATGGACCTGAAGAGGTCCTCGTAGTAGTCGACCGCGAGGTCCGGGTGATGCCCGCCCTGCATGAGCAGGCCGGTGCCGCCCAGCTCGAGCGTCTCCTCGATCTTCTTGAAGATCACCGGCTTCGGCAGGAGGTAGCCCTCGCGCTGGTCGCCGGGCCGGCGGTAGAACGCACAGAAGTCGCAGTCGGTGACGCAGACGTTCGTGTAGTTCAGGTTCCGGTCGACGATGAAGGTCACGCGCGACGGGTCGTTCAGCCGGTTCCGGATCTCGTTCGCGACACGACCGACCGCCACGAGGTCGCGCGAACGCAGGAGGGCGATCGCGTCCTCGTCGGTGATCCGCTCGCCGTCGATCGCCTTCTCCAGCGCATCCTGGACGGACGGTGTGGGCTCGGCGGCGATCGTCACGCCGGGACCTCCTCGCGGACGAACCGGAGCTCGGGGACGTGCGGAAGCTCGCCGGCGTCTCGCGCCATCTCGAGGAAGGTGTAGAGGCCGGCGCGCTCGCGCGGGCCGAAGCTGTAGCGCAGCTTCTCGAAGTAGCGCGCCATGAACCCGGCGGGGAAGCCGTACGTCTCGCTCGCCTGGTTCGCGAGGCGCTCGGGCTCCGAGCGGGCGAGGCGGACCGAGGCGACGAGCGCGTGCTCGAGGTCGAGCAGGCCGTCCACGACGGGCTCGGGCGCCGCCCAGACGGCGAAGACCATCGGCAGGCCGGTGCGGTCGAGCCAGAGCCGGCCGAGGTCGAAGTGCGGGGTCGGGTCCTCGTACGCGCTTTTGAGCGCCGCGTCGCCGATGAGCATCGTCGCGTCGGCCTCCATGCCGAGCGGAAGGAGCTCGGCCTTGGGCAGGAGGATGCGCGTCAGCACGACGGACGTGGCGCTCTCCGGCGTGACGGCGACCGAGCGCACCTGCCCGAACGGCATCCTCGTGACGAGCTGGATCGAGTCGACCGCGCCCTCGGAGGAGACGCAGAGCCGCGGCAGGATCCGTAGGCGATCCGCGTTTCGCGCGTAGTCGATCGACGGGATCGGCGCGATGTCGATCTCCCCGTCGAGCAGCATCCGCGTGAGCTCGGTCGGCACGCCGGAGACCTCCTCGACGTCGGCCTCGAGCCCGTAGAAGACCGGCGCCATGTTGACGTACGAGATGCGGCCGAGCCGGATCACCAGGCGTGCCCCCGTCGCCGTCGGACGAGCAGGGTCGCGAGGGCAAGCACGATGAAGCCGCCCCAGACGAAGATCGCGATGCTCGAGGTGCCGACCGTCACGGGTACCTCGTCGGAGGCGATGTAGGCCCCGAGCAGGAAGAGCCCGGCGAGCGCGAAGATGAGGGCCGCGAGGGCGCCAATCCCGTAGACGAGCCAGACCCAGATGGGGGTGCCGCCCGTCGGGGCCGCGGGCGCGTCCAACGTCCTCGTCCGAGCCGTCGGGCGGCTCATCCGGAGACCCACTGGAAGAACGTCACGAGGTTGCCGTCCTGGTCGACCGTCGCGAACTCGCGGGTGCCGAAGTCGGTGTCGTCGAGGCCCTCCTTCGAGACCGGATGCAGGACGTCGGCGCGGCTCAGCTCCGTGTACAGGTCGTCCACGCCGTCGACGACGATGCGGCAGCTCGCAGTGCCTGCGATGAACGACTCCGCGCCGGAGCGCACGGGGGACGCGGCCTCCTCACGCTCGCGCCAGCTCTCGTCGCTCGCCTCCCAGAGATGGAGGACTGCGTCGTCGCGGCACACGACTGCGAAGCCGCCGTCGTGATGGAGTGGCTCGAAGCCGAGCCGGTCGCGGTAGAACTCGACCGCTGCGGCGGCATCGCGGACCGGCAGAGCCGGGATGGTCTGGCTCAGCGTCACCATCGCCTGAGCTCGTTGTAGAGCGTGTCGCGCTGCACCGGGATCCGCCCCGCCTCGCGCACGAAGCGGACGAGCTCGTCGATCTTCTGCTCGGTCTCGGTGCGCGCGCCCGCCGCGTGGAAGATCTCCTCGCGCACGACCGTCCCCTGCACGTCGTTCGCGCCGAAGTGGAGCGCGATCGCCGCGAGCGGCATGCCCATCATGATCCAGTAGGCCTTGACGTTCTCGACGTTGTCGAGCATGAGCCGCGAGAACGCGAGCATCTTGAGGTCGTCGGAGCCCGTCGTGTGCCTCCAGCCACGCCGCTCGAAGACGGTGTTCTCGGGGTGGAACGCGAGCGGGATGAACGCGAGGAAACCGCCGGTCCGGTCCTGCTGCTCGCGGAGCCGCAGGATGTGGTCGACTCGCTCCTCGTACGTCTCGACGTGGCCGTAGAGCATCGTGCAGTGCGTCGGGATCCCCATCCGGTGCGCGGTGTCGTGCACGTGGAACCAGATGTCCGGGCTCTCCTTGCCGGGCGCGACGAGCCGGCGGACGCGGTCGGCGAACACCTCGGCGCCGCCTCCGGGCAGGGAGCCGAGCCCTGCCTCCTGGAGCTCGCGCAGGACCTCCTCGTGCGTCAGCCCGGAGAGCGTCGTCATGTGGTGGATCTCCGAGGCCGTGTAGCACTTGAGGTGCACGTCCGGGAGCGCGTCGTGAAGCGACGCGATCGTGTCGCGGTAGAAGCCGAAGTCGACGTGCGGGTTCTCGCCGTTGACCATGTGGATCTCGGTGAACGCCGTGACCTCGCGCTGCCGGAGGACGTCCTCGACGAGCTCGTCCGCGGTCAGCGTGTACGCGTGCTCCTGCTTGCGGGTCGCGGCGAACGCGCAGAACTTGCACTTCACGCGGCAGACGTTCGTCTGGTTCACGTACAGGTTCTGGACGAAGAACACCTCGTCGGTGCCGCCGCGCTTCCGGCGCGCGAGGTCGGCGAGCTCACCGAGCGCGAGCAGGTCGTCCGACTCGAGCAGCGCGAGCCCGTCCTCGAAGTCGAGGCGCTCTCCGGCGTCGACCTTCTCCCGGATCGGCTCCAGCGCGGTCTGGGCGAGAACGGCGATCAGAAGCTCCTCTCGACGACGGCCGTGGTGAGTGCCTCGAGCTCGTCGCGCCGGCCCGCGCCGTCGAGGCAAGCCCGCGCTCTCGAAGCGTAGTCCAGTGCCGTCTCGCGCGACCGCTCGAGCGCGCCGCTCGCGGCGACCCGCACGAGCACGCCCTCGCTTGGGTCCGCCGGCGAGCGCGTCGCGCACGACCGGGTCCGCCTGCGCGGCGAGGAGGAGCGGCAGCGTCGGCGTCCCGTCCCGGAGGTCCGTCCCCGGCACCTTCCCGGTCTCGATCGTCTCGCCCGCGCAGTCGAGGACGTCGTCGGCGATCTGGAAAGCGACGCCGAGCAGCCGGCCCGTAGTCGCCGCTGCCTCCGCCGAGAAGGCACGCCGCTTCGAAGAGCGCGCCGGTCTTGAGGGCACAGCGCTCGAGGTACGCCTCGACCGGCGTGTCCGGGTCGTGACGCTGCCGGCGCTGCATCGCCTCGCCGCGCGCGAGCGCGAGGGTCGCGTGCGCGAGCGTCGTGATCGCGGCCGCGTCGCCCTCGGCGGCGAGGACGGCGAACGCGCGGGCGAACAGGTAGTCGCCCGCCGCCTTCGCCGCGGGCGCTCCGTGCTCGCTCCAGGCCGCGGCGTGCCCTCGTCGCAGCGTCGCACCGTCGATCAGGTCGTCGTGGACGAGCGTCGCCGTGTGGACGAGCTCGACCGCCACGCCCGCAGCGATCGGCAGCTCGGTGCCCGGCTGCGAGGAGAGGAACGCGAGCGCCGGTCGCAGCCGCTTGCCGCCCGCGTCGAGCGCGTCCTGCGACACCCGGGCGACGACCCCGGGGTGGGTCGACACCGCGTCCGCGAGGCCGCGCTCCACGAGCTCGAGGTAACCGTCGAGCCTCGGGCGCTGCGCGGACCGCGGCGAGCGCAGCTCATTCAGGGACGCTCCGCGATGTGGAGCGCGACGCAGCCGCCCCCGAGGAGCCGGTACCGGACGCCGGTGAGGCCCGCGCGCTCGAACAGCGCCGACAGGTCCTCGGGCCCGGGGAAGCGGCGCACGCTCGCCGGGAGGTACGTGTACGCCTTGCCGCCGGGGAGGATCTTGCCCGCGAGCGGCACGAAGACGTCGAACCAGAGCCGGAAGAACGGGCGCAGCAGGCCGCGCGGGCGCGTGATCTCGAGGACGGCGACGCGGCCGCCGGGACGGACGACGCGCGCGAGCTCGCGAAGCCCGCCCTCGAGGTCCTCGAGGTTGCGGACGCCGAAGCCGACGGTGGCGGCGTCGAACTCCCCGTCCCCGAACGGCAGAGCGAGCGCGTCACCCTGGACCCACTCGATCGTCCCGGACTTCTGTCGCGCGCGCTCGAGCATCGGCGCGGAGAAGTCGAGGCCGACGACCCGGGCTCCGCGCCGCTCGGCCTCGATCGCGAGGTCTCCGGTGCCGCAGCAGGCGTCGAGAACGCGGTCGCCCGGCCACACGACCTCGCGTACGGCGAGCCGCCGCCAGCGCCCGTCGAGCCCGACCGTCATCACCCGGTTCATCACGTCGTACACCGGCGCGATGCGGTCGAACATCCCGCGGACCGCCTCCGGCTCGAGCGTGCCGGACTCGTACGTCACGACTGCCCCCACCGCGGCGCGAGCGTGTTCTCGAGGCCGATCTGGTCCAGGCAGCGGGCCACGACGAAGTCGACGAGGTCGTCGATCGAGCCCGGGCGGTGGTAGAAGCCGGGCGCCGCGAAGAGGATGACGGCGCCCGCCTCGTTCAGCGTCGCGAGCCCGCGCAGGTGGATCGAGGAGAGCGGCGTCTCGCGCGGGACGAGCACGAGCTTCCGCCGTTCCTTGAGCGCGACGGAGGCAGCGCGGTGGATGAGGTTCTGCATCGCGCCCGAGGCGAGCGTCCCGACCGTGGCCATCGAGCATGGGCAGACGACGTACGCGTCGACCCTCGCGGACCCGCTGGCGTACGGGCTCGAGAAGTCGCTCTCGCCGTAGACCGTCACGCTCTCGCGCGCGGGCCCGACGAAGCGCTCGAGCACCTCCTCCCGCGCGAGCGACGGATCGCCGTACAGCTCGGTCGCGATCACCTCGATGCCCGAGCGCGACGCGCGACAGCCCGACCTCGCACCCCGCGTCCACCAGCGCCTGCAGCAGCCTCCCCGCGTACGGGGCGCCCGAAGCACCGGTCACACCGAGGAAGACGCGCACCGCGGCAAGCGTACGTGGGAGAGCAGGGTGACAGTCACCCGAGGTGACAGTCACCCGCGCTTGTCGTTCGCCACCCGGTGACTGTCACCGAAGGTGACTGTCACCCGCTTCTCGCCTGCGGCTACTCGCCGCCGTCCGAGGCCGCGAGGAAGGCGGCGAGGTTGGCGAGGTTCTCCTCGCCGAGGTAGGCGTACGAGCCCATGACGGTGTTGCCGAACGCGGCCGGGTTCGTCAGGTACTGGACGAAGTACTCGGCGTCGTTCGACGTCCCGATCTCGGACAGGTCGGGCGCGCCGAGCGCACCGGCGCCGTGCCCGAGGTACGTGTGGCACTGGAGGCAGCCGGTCTCCGCGAAGAGCATCGCGCCGGCCTCTGCCTGCTCGTCGCCCGCGAAGCCCTGCGTCTCGGCCCACTCGGCGGGAACGCCGTCCGCGATCAGCTGCGACCCGAGCGACTCCTCCGCGGTCGCTCCCTTGTAGGTCAGGACGCCCATCGAGATGATCGTGAGCACGAGCGCGACCATGGCCACCGGCCGGTGCGACGGCCGCCGCTCCGGTCGCCGGTCGTAGAACGGGAGCCCGATCAGGAGGATGAGGCAGATGGTCGGGATGCCGACGGTGGCGATGAACACCGTCTCCGGCCACTCGAAGATCCGGAGGAGGTAGAAGAGGAAGTAGAAGTACCAGTCGGGCCGCGGGACGAAGTTCGTCGTCCCGGGCTCGGCCGGCTCCGTGTACCAGGGGCCGAGGATGCCCGGCTCGGTGCCGTCCGCGTCGTAGTACCAGATGACCGCGAGCCCGATGATCACGAGGACTGCGACCAGCCCCATGATCGTGTCGTGGAGCATCGCGCGCGGGAAGAAGGCCTTGCCCTCCTTCTTGACGTCGTCCTTGTAGCGCGCGAACTGCTCGCGGTTCCGCTCGCCGAGGTCCTTCGCCATCAGTCACCACCCCCGGAGCCACGCACGAGCCCGGAGCGCGCGCCGGTCGGCTCCTTCGGCGGCCGCTCGCGGCCTGCCTGCTCGTTCGACCACGGAGGCGACGAGACGCCGAGGCGGGCGACGAGGTAGAGGTGGATTCCGATCAGCGCGATGATCGCCCCTGGGATCAGCAGCATGTGCAGCGCGTACCACTTGGCGAGCGTGTCCGACGCCGATCTCGGGGCCGCCCGCGAGGAACTGCGCGAGCCACGGACCCGCGAAGGGCGCGGTGCCGTTCAGGTTGATGCCGACGACCGTCGCCCAGTACGCGGTCTGGTCCCAGGGCAGCAGGTAGCCCGTGAAGCCCATGAGCATCGACGTGACGAGGATGAGGACGCCGGTGATCCACTGCAGCTCGCGCGGGTACTTGTATGCGCCGAACAGGAACACGCGCCCCATGTGCAGGAAGACGAGGATGATGAACACGCTCGCTCCCCAGCGGTGCATGCCGCGCACGAGCCAGCCGAGCGTCAGGTCGTTCGTGATGTGCTCGATCGACGTGTAGGCGATCGGCTTCCCGCTGACCGGGTCGATCTCCGACGAGGGCTTGTAGTACATCGCGAGGATCGCGCCCGTGAGCGCCTGCACCGTGAAGGCGATGAGCGACGCGAAGCCGAGGGTCTGCGCCCAGCTGATGTCGCGCGGGACGTTCCGGAAGAGGAACCACTTCGTTCCGCGGACGGCTCCCGTACGCTCGTCGATCCAGTCGAGCGGCGCGAGCACGGCCAGGTCGACCGCGGTCTGGCGCTTCGTCTTCGCCGCCACTACCCGGTCACCTGGCTGGGGACGATCGGGTAGAGCCACGCCTCGATCCCGTCGACGTGCGTCCCCGGCACGGACCACGGATACCTCGTGATCGTCGCGTTCGCGCCGGTCCCGTCCACGTTCCCGACCGCGAAGAGCTCGCCGAGGATCAGGTTGCCGTTGCGGATCGAGAACGAGTAGCGGTCGAGCGAGCGAACCGGAGGGCCGGCCGTGCGGTTGCCCTCCGAGTTGTACTGGCCGCCGTGGCACGGGCAGCCGAACGACTGGGCGAGCACCGGCCGGAGCTCGACGCCGTTCACCTCCGTGCGCGCCTCCTCGTCGATCGGCCCGTTCGGCTGGACGGGACAGCCGAGATGGACGCAGCGGCTGTACAGGATCGTGAAGCTCGGCTCCCCGGACTCGGCCGCGCCGTTGTTGCGCACGAACGCCGTGCGGCGGCTCACCTCGCCCTGCCCGGGGTTCGCGAGGTACGTCGCGATGACGTACTCGCCCTCCGGGAAGCTGTCGAGCGGCCCGAGGTCGACCTCGTCCTCGTCCACGTTCGTGAACGAGGGGAGGACCATGAAGCCGAGCACCGGCAGCGTGAACGCAGCGCCCATCGCGGCCGAGAGGCCGATCAGCGAGGCCTCGAGGAACCTCGAGCGCGGGAAGCCCGGAAGCGGCTCGCCGGCCGCTCCGGCTACACCCGGATCGGCGGCCGTGCGCGCCTCGGGCTCGACGTGCGGCACCTCTCCGCGCACCTCGCTCGTGACGTCGCGGGCCCACAGGAGCCCGAACACGACCGCGAGAACCGCGCCGATCACCGCGACGATCCAGCTGATGACGAGGCCGAGCAGGAGGCACGCGATCCCGATCGCGAACCCGATCGGCCACAGGCTGGGGCCTGGAACGTGCGGAGTGTCGTGGCCGGTTTCGCTCAAGACGTGACCTGCGTGGATTCAATCGCTCGCCCGTCGCCGCTGTCAACGACGTGACGCTTGTCGCGACGCTGGGGATTCTTACGGGTCGGGAGGATGCGTGTCAGGAGATGCGGTACTCCTCCCACCGACGCGTGACGAGATCGCGGATCTCCTCGCTCATCTCGATCTCCTCCGGCCACGGGCGCGCATCCTCCTCGGGCAGCTTGTGCGTCGCGTCGATCCCCAGCTTCCCGCCGTAGAACTGCCGACCGGGCGCATGGTCGAGGTGGTCGAGCGGCCCCTCCGTGATCAGGACGTCCCGCTTCGGATCCACGTTCGCGGTCACGCGGAAGAAGACGTCCGCGTAGTCGTGCACGTCGACGTGCTCGTCGACGACGACGATCGACTTCGAGAGCGAGAGCATCCCGAGTCCCCACAGTGCGTGCATGACCTTCTGCGCGTGTCCGGGAAACGTCTTTCGGATCGAGACGATCACGCAGTTGTGGAACGCGCCCGCAACCGGGAGGTCGTAGTCGACGAGCTCGGGCAGCGTCATGCGCACCGCAGGCAGGAAGATCCGCTCCGTCGCCTTGCCGAGCCAGGCGTCCTCCGCGGGCGGCTTGCCGACGACGATCGAGGCGTAGATCGCGTCCCGCCGCATCGTCATGGCAGACAGCCGGAAGATCGGGAACGGCTCGGCGTGCGAGTAGTAGCCGGTGTGGTCGCCGAACGGGCCTTCGACGCCGACGTCGTCCTTCGCGACCCAACCCTCGAGGACGATCTCCGCGTTCGCGGGCACCTGGAGCGGGACGGTCTTGCACTCGACGAGCTCGACGGGCTCGCCGCGCAGGAAGCCGGCGAGCATCAGCTCGTCGAGGTGCTTCGGGAGCGGCGCGCTCGCGGAGTACGCGGTGACCGGGTCGAGCCCGATCGCGACCGCGACCGGGATGCGCCCGTCCTCGGCGGCGAGGAGATCCGCGCGCCCGTCCTTGTGCATCTGCCAGTGCATGAAGGTCGACGAGCGGTCGATGACCTGCATCCGGTACATGCCGACGTTGCGAGTCCCGGTCTTCGGGTCCGCGGTGATCACGGCGGGGAGCGTGATGAACGGCGCCGGGTCGCCCGGCCAGCAGCGCTGGACCGGAAGGAGACCGAGGTCGATGTCGTCGCTCTCGAGCACGACCTCCTGGCAGGCGCCCTTCGACACCGTCTTCGGACGAGAGTCCGCGATCGACTTCAGCTTGAGAAGCCCCTTGACCTTCTCGCGCAGCCCTTCCGGCGGCTGCATCTCGAGGACGTCGCCGAGCTTCGCCGCGACGTCGTCCAGCTTCTCGACGCCGAACGCCATGCACATGCGCCGTTCCGTGCCGAACTGGTTGATGAGCAGCGGGAGCTCGGAGCCCTTCGGCTTCTCGAACAGCAGCGCCGGCCCGCCGGACTTGACGACGCGGTCGACGATCTCGGTGATCTCGAGGTCGGGGTCGACCTCGGCCGAGATGCGTCGCAGCTCGCCCTCGCGCTCGAGGAGCGCGATCCACTCGCGGAGGTCTCGCGGAGGGGTCGCCACGGCGCGAGTCAGTCTATGGACGGGAGTGCCACCTCGATCGCTTCGTCGAGCGACAGGTGCCGACCCTGCTCGCGTCCACGGACGAAGTCGGCGTCGTCGGACGGCAGAGACGACTCGACCCCCGGACGCTCCTCGGACGTCCAGAGCCCGAGCGGTCTTCGCTCGGCTTCGACCTCGATCGCACCCCACAGCACGCCGGCCGCCTCGTTGTCGCCGCCTGCAGCGGCGAGCCTCGTGAAGAACGTGAGCCCATAGACGATGCCGAGCCGATCGGCGGCTTGCTTCGCCAGCTCGAGAGCGCGCCTACCCTGGGCCCGAGCCGAGTCCATGCGGCCACGCTCGAGATCCAGGAGCGCAAGACGGTCGCGGTACAGGCGTTCGGCCCATGTGAACCCGATGGCGGCGGTGCGTTCGGCCGCCTCCTCGAGAAGCTCTGCTTCCCTGTCCGCGTTCCCCAGGTGACGCTCGATACCGGACAGAGACCCGAGCGCCAGGGCCTCACCCCCCTGGAAGCCCAGCGCACGGAAGCGCTCGCGGAGCGCCTCGAGGGCGGAGCGCCGCTCCTCGATGTCCCCCACCTCGCGATTCATCACCACCCGGTGCTCCGCGATCAGACCCGACCTCGTCTCCGATCTCGCGAAAGACGGTGAGCGCAGCGTCATAGTCGTCCACGCCTCCACCGCGATCGCCGGCCCAGACCCGAACGTTGCCGCGACAGCGGTGCGCGGCGGCCCTGAGCTCGGGTGGCAGCTCGTTCTCCCGCTCGAGGAACGCGTCGAAGCGACGGATTCCCTCCTGCGGGTCATGCGTGACCCAGAAGTTCTCGAGGGATGACGCAATGCGCACGGCGAGAGCGAGGTCGACCTCGAATGCCCAGTCGACCGCGGCGCGGAAGTTGTTTTGCTCGGCGTTCACGACGTCGTGCCGTTGCACTCGAGCGCGCTCGAGACTCTCCATCGTGAGACCGAGCGACTGAGCGAGCTCGAGGAAGTACTCGGCGTGCCGCCGCCGAAGCTTCTCGAGCTCGTCGCTCTCCTCGAGCTTCTCCTCAGCGAGCTCTCGGATCGTCTCGAGCATCCAGTAGCGCGTGTTCGAGAAGCGCAGAAGACTCTTCTCGACAAGCGCCTGCAGGACGTCGAGGTCCGCACCGCACACGGCCTCGGCGGCCTCGAGCGTGCAGCCTCCGACGAAGACGGCGAGCCGCGCGAAGAGGTCCTGCTCCTCGGGTGCGAGGAGGTCGTACGACCATTCGATCGTCGCGCGCAGAGTCTGCTGGCGCGGATCGCTCACACGGCCGCCCCTGAGCAGGTCGAGGCGCGCGGACAGGCGCTCCAGGATCTGCGCCGGCGACAGCGCCTTCGAGCGCGCTGCCGCGAGCTCGATCGCCAGGGGCAGCCGGTCGACGCGATCGCAGATCGCCGTCGCTTCCCCGTAGTCGATCTCGGTCTCCGGGGCCACCGCAGCGGCACGCTGGCGGAAGAGCTCGACCGAGGGCGACTCCGGGAGCGGCGAGAGCGGGTACTCCCGCTCGCCGGCGACGCGCAGGGACTCGCGGCTCGTGACGAGGACACGCAACCCGGGGCACCGACCGAGCAGGTCTGCGATCTCCGGAGCGGACTCGACCACGTGCTCGAGGTTGTCGAGCACGAGGAGCGCCGCACCCGATCCCAGGTGTGTCGCGAGGTCGTCCTCCGCACCGACAGCGGCGGCGACAGTCGGCAGGACGAGCGTCGGGTCTCGGAGAGGTGCCAGCGCCACGAACCAGGTGCCGTCCGCGAAAGCGTCGGACAGCTCGCCGGCGACCGCGACGGCGAAGCGCGTCTTGCCGACCCCACCCGGCCCCGTGAGCGTCACGATGCGGGCTTCCTCGTGCGTGAGGAGGCGAATCACGTCCAGCAGCTCCTTCTTCCGGCCGACGAGCGGGTGCGCCGGAACCGGCAGGTTCGAGCGGTAGAGGCTCTTGAGCGGCGGGAAGTCGCCTTCTCCGGCCTGGAACACGCGCTCGGCTGCCGCGAGGTCCTTGAAGCGATGCTCGCCGAGGTCGCGCAGCCCTGCCTCGACGAGCTGCGCCGTCGAGGCCGAGACGAGCACCTGCCCTCCGTTTCCCGCGGCTCCGATTCGCGCTGCACGATGGACGTCACCTCCCACGTAGCCCTCTTCGGTGAGGAGCGGCGTTCCCGTGTGCAGGCCGACGCGGACCTGGATCGATCCGGCGGCAAGAGCATCGGTGAAGGCAGCAGCTGCGTTCAGTGCCCCCGGTGCCGTCGGGAAGGCGAAGAAGAAGGCGTCGCCCTGGGTGTCGACCTCGACGCCGCCCTCGGCGGCACAGGCATCCCGGATCACCCGCCGATGCTCGGCGAGAGCCTGCGCGTAGCCCTCGGGGCCGAGTGCGTGCAGCAGGCGAGTCGAGCCCTCCACGTCGGTGAACAGGAAGGTGACGGTGCCGGAGGGGAGCTCGGGTCGCATGGGCCCAGATCATGCGTTTCGTAGGGGGGTGGTCTAGTGCAGATCAGCATCGCGGTGCTCGACGCGCAACATTCAGAGCTCGTACCCGAGCGCATACGCAACCGCCTGCTCGCGCGTCATGGCGCGTCCATCCCCACGAGCCTCTGCGCAGAGGTCGCCGGCGAGGGAACGGTCCAGTTCGTCCGCGAACCGCTCCCGGACCTGCCGGTTCTCTTCGCGGATCACGAGCCCGTGCTTCTCGAACATCGCTTCGGTCGCCCCCCAGAGCGTCGCTGCCCGTCGAGCCTCACCCCTCGCCGCGGCGACGGCCGCGATCTCCTCTATCCAGTTCGGGAGATCTTGCGCGGGGGCTTCTTCGCGTGCCTGAGCCAGGCTCGCGCGGAGTAACGACCACGCGTCGTCGACCCTCCCGGCGAGCAGCGCCAGCAGCGCGCGATAGCGCTGGGCGACCGACGACCACATCGTCTTGCCGAGGTCGTCGAGCAGATCGAGGCTCTCGTTCAGCCGCGTCGCGGCGAGATCCGGATCCCCGGCCAGGATGGCTGTGTAGCCGAGGTGCAGACGGCTGATCGCATGGAGGAGGTTCATGTCCTCGTCCCGTGCGATCCCTGCCGCTTCTTCGAACATCGCGCGCGCACCGTCGAAGTCGCGCTGCTCGATGGGAGCGAAGGCGGCGTTGTAGAGCGCTCTCGCAAGGCTCCCACGATCGCCGGTCCTTCGTGCGAGCTCGACGGCATCTGCCAGCGCCGTAGCGGCCCCTTCGCTGTCACCCATGAACAGACGGGCATGACCGATGAACCCGAGGCAACGACCGACGCCTTCCACGTCGTCGAGGTCGCGAGACAGGGATGCGGCTTCCTCGAGAAGCACGATCGCAGCCGGCCAGTCGAAGTGCCATGCGGTGACGCGACCGGCGGCAACCAGTGCCTTCGCACGCGCTGAAGGCGTAGCCCTGTCGCCGAGAGCCAGCGCCTGCATGAGCCACGCGCGGGCTTCCCAGTGCTGCGCTCGCATCTCCCAGAAGGGATAGAGCGAACCGGCAAGCCGAACCGCGACCTCGTCCTCGCGTCTGATCGCCCAGTCGAGCGCGGCCCTGAGATTCGCCTCCTCGGCGTCCAGCTGTCGGAGCCGCTCGCGGGTCTGCTGCGCCCACAGGTCCGGCTCGGCGTCCTCTGCGAGTTGCACGAAGTGACCGAGATGTCTCTGTCGAAGAGCGTCCGCCGAGCCCGAGCCCTCGAGACGTTGCCCCGCGTACTCCCGAATCGTCTCGAGCATCCAGAAGCGCTCGTCGGTATAGCGCAGGAGGCTCTTCTCCACGAGGGACTGGAGCAGGTCGAGGTCGGCTTCCGCGACGTCCTCTGCCGTCTCGAGCGTGCACCCGCCCGCGAAGACGGCGAGGCGGGCGAAGAGCTGCTGCTCCTCCGGAGGGAGGAGCTCGTACGACCACTCGACCGTGGCACGCAGGGTCTGCTGGCGGGGATCGGCGTCGCGTCCACCCTTCAGCAGATCGAGGCGGGAGGAGAGACGATCGAGGATCTGGGCGACAGAGAGCGCCTTCGTCCTGGCGGCCGCGAGCTCGACGGCGAGCGGAAGCGAGTCGAGGCGCGCGCACAGCTCTGCGATGTCGTCGCTGGCTTCGAGCCCCGAGCGCGCGCAGAAGAGGGAGACGGCCTCGGGCTCGGCCAGCGGAGGGACGGAGTACTCGACCTCTCCCTGGATGCGCAGGAGTTCGCGCGAGGTAACGAGGAGGGTCAGGTTGGGGCAGGCTCGGAGGAGCTCCGAGAGCTGGGGCGCGCACTCGACGACCTGCTCCAGGTTGTCGAGCAGCAGCAGGAGCTCACGCTCGCCGATGTGCTCCGCGAGCGAGTCCTTCGCGCCCAGTGTCTGCGCGATGGTCTCGACGACCAGCACGGGGTCGCGGAGCGAGGCGAGCCCGATCCAGAAGACGCCCGCCTTGTACTCGGGGACAAGGGTCGAGGCGGCCTCGATGGCGAGCCGGGTCTTGCCCGTACCGCCTGGGCCCGTGAGCGTGACGAGGCGCGCTCCCTTCTCGATGCGGGCGAGCACCTGGGAGAGCTCGTCCTCGCGCCCGACGAAGGAGCTGGCCGGTCGCGGCAGGTTCGTGTTCGAGATCGTCTTGAGCGGCGGGAAGCTTCCCTCGCCGAGCTGATAGATCGGCACCGCCTGCTCGATGTCCTTGAGCCGGTGCTCGCCGAGGTCGGTCAGCGATCCGTCCACGAGCTGCGCGGTCGCCTGCGAGAGGACCACCTGACCGCCATGCGACGAGGCCGCGACGCGGGCGGCGAAGTGGACGGCGTCTCCCACGTAGCCCTCGGCGGTCAGGAGCGGCGCTCCCGTGTGCAGTCCGACGCGCACCTGAATCGGGCCGGAAGCAAGCATGTCGGTCATCAGCTCGGCTGCGGAGAGCGCCCCCGGTGCCGTCGGGAAGGCGAAGAAGAAGGCGTCGCCCTGGGTGTCGACCTCGACGCCGCCCTCGGCGGCACACGCGTCGCGGATCACACGCCGATGCTCGGCGAGCGCTTCCGCATAGGCCTCCGCGCCGAGTCAGTCCAGCAACCGGGTCGAGCCCTCGACGTCCGTGAACAGGAACGTGACCGTGCCCGAAGGGAGGTCGTCGCGCACGCGGGGAAGCATGGCGCTCCCGCGACGCCGATCCAACCCCGCGCGGCTAGTGCTTGTCGCGGCGGTGGCTCCGCCAGGCGCTCAGGTCGCCCAGCACGGCCACGGCGATGAAGATCAGCCCCACGACGAGCATCGCGACGATGATGTCGCGGCCTTCCTCGGCGGCCGTCTTCGCAAGGAGATCGACGAGGGCGAGCATCCGCGCGCGACTCTAGCCGACGAGCCGGGCGTGTGCAGCCAGCGCGGCGTCCACCGCGTCGTCGCCCGCGACAGAGCGTGCGACCGCCTCGAGCGCTCTGGGGCTGCCGCCGGCGCTCAGCTCGGAGCGGGCCTGCTCGAGCTCGCCCCGACCGAAGCACGACGCGGTCGCGGCCCACGCGGCCCCGTCTCCGTTCCGCTCCTCCGCCCGCGCCTGCGCGCACAGGGAGATGAGCTCGGCGAGGTCGGCCACGGCTTCGGCGTCCCCCGTGGACGCGACCCGCTCGAGGCCGTGCGCGTACAGGTAGTCGCCGAGGAGGAGCGCCGTGTCCGGATCGGCCGGTGCGAAGAGCCGGGGTCGGCCGTAGTGGACGAGGTAGCCCTCGTAGATCGTCTCGAGCCCGGCGGCGTGCCACTCCGGCCCGAGCGCCGAGAAGACGGGCTCGCGCGTCTGCTCGGCGTCCGGCAGCAGTGCCGACGCCCAGAGCGGGCTCTCCGCAGACGCCCCGGCGACGATCTCGTCCCACACGCGCTGCAGCCTAGAGCTTGTCCACGGGGCGGAGCCCGCCCCTGGTGCTTGCGGCGTCGGCCGGGACCGCCGGCTCGAGCTCGACCTCCACTGGAACCTCCGCCCCGCCCTCGTCCCAGCGCTCGAGCCGGATGCGCGACTGGAAGAAGCCCCAGATCGCGCGCAGCCCCGCCATCGTGGGCAGCGCGACGAAGGCGCCTGCGATCCCGTACAGCTCGAACCCGGCGAGGAGGCCGAAGATGACGAGCAGCGGGTGCAGGCGCAGCGCGCTCGCCATGACGTTCGGCACCACGATGTGCCCTTCCACCTGGTAGATGAAGAGGAAGAGGAGCGCGACCCAGATCACGCTCACCGGGTCGACGACGAGGGCGTACAGCACGGGCGGGACCGCCGAGAGCCACGGCCCGATGTACGGGATGACCTCGATGAAGGCGGTCCACAGCCCGAAGAGCAGCGCGTACTCGTCGGCGCCCTCGACGAGGCCCGTGCGGCCGAGGACCCACATGCCGACCCCCGCGCTCGTCCCGATGACGATCGACAGGATCGCCTGGCCCTTCACGTAGCCCCAGAGCGCGCTCTCGATCTGCTGCGTCAGCGGGGGCCCGTCGTGCGGCGGGAAGCGCGTGTCGATCGAGCGCTCGAGGCGCTGCATGTCGAGGAGCATGTAGATCGCGATCACGATGATGAGGACGAGCGAGAACAGCAGGAGCACGACCGAGAGCGCGGCGCCCTGGACGAACACGATCGCGTCCTGGGTGTAACCGGAGATCTCTCCCGCGCCGAGGCCGTCGAGCCACTCGTTGAACTGCTCGCGGATCTGGATCCGCTCGAGGCCGTGGTCGTCGAGCCAGGCCTGGAGCCCGTCGATGTCCTCTTCGGCCGCCGTCCGGCCGCGGTCCTCGGTCGTCACGTACTCGTCGATGCGGCTCGCGGCCTCGCGCGTCTGGTCGAACGCGATCACGCCGATCGCGACGAAGAGCGCGACCACCGCGGTGACGAACATGGCGAAGACGATCGCGACCGCGAGGCTCCGCGGCATCTTGATGCTGGTGAGGTCGCGGACGAGCGGGTTGAGGGTGAACGCGATGACCGACGCCGTCAGGAACAGGAAGATGACGTGCCCGAGCGTCGAGAGGAGCAGGAACCCGAGGACGAGGACCACGGGCAGGACGACGAGCTGGATCCATCTCGGGATCTGGATCGTCGGGCCGGAACCGGCCATGGCCGGATCGTACAGCCGACCCCGGCGCCGCCTCGCGATCGCTCGCGGACGACCTTGCTACGGTCCCCGGCGATGGACACTCCTCGGTCCCGGCACACCGCGCGGCTGCGTGCGAAGCGTCGCCGCCAGCAGGCTCGCGCGCGCTGGCTCGCCCTCGCGGTCGCGGTCGGCGTCCTCGGGGGCGTGACGCTGCTGCTCACGGCGTTCGGCGACGGCGAGGCCGAGCCGACAGTCGCGGCGTCGGGAGCCGCTCCGATCCCGGTCACGGCGGCGCCGCCCGAGCCTCAGGTGCTCGCGACGATCGGAAACCTGCGCGTGCAGTCGCCCGTCGCGCAGGGCGGCGTCACAGCCGTCGGGTTCCACGGGTCCGAGGGAGGCGCGCTCGTCCTGCAGCCGGTCGGGCCCCAGGCGAACGAGGGCCTGCTCGCGCGGCTCTGGAGCAGGATCACGGGATCCGAGCGAACCGGCCTCGCCTGGTACCAGCTCGAGGGCGGCACCCTTCGGACGCTGGACGTCGGCGCGGTCGCCGGGACCGACGTCTACTCGCCGGTCGACGGGACCGTCGTCGCGATCCGCGACCACCGCATCTCCGGTCGCGTCGTCGGCGCGGAGATCGAGCTGCGCCCGTCCTCGGCGCCGTCCCTCGTCCTGACGCTCGAGAACGTGCGGCCCGATCCCTCGCTGACCGTCGGGGCGAACGTCGCCGCCGGCTCGTCGAAGCTCGGCACGGTCGCGGACGTCAGCCGGTTCGAGAAGCAGGCGCTCGCACGCTACGCCGCGGACGGCGGCAACAACGTCGCAATCCAGGTTCACCCGTCCGCGAGCCTCGGCGTCCCGTAACCTCAGCGCCCTTGCGCATCCTCTTCCTCGCCGACGTCGTTGGCGCGCCCGGCCGCGGAGCGCTGGAAGCACGCCTGCCGGCGTTGCGGGAGGAGCTCGGGATCGACGTGTGCGTCGCGAACGGGGAGAACGCGGCGGATGGCATCGGGATCACGCCGCGCCTCGCGGACAAGCTGCTCGCGACGGGTGTCGACGCCATCACGCTCGGCAACCATGCGTTCCGGCGGTCCGAGATCGGCCCGTACCTCGAGAGCTCGGAACGGGTCGTTCGGCCGGCCAACACGTCGACGTCGTCGCCGGGCCGCGGTCTCACGGTCGTGCCCGTCGAGAACGGGACGCGCCTCGCGGTGATCAACGTCCTCGGCTCCCTCTTCCTCCATCCTGCGACCTCGATGTTCGAGCTGGTCGACGAGCTCGTCGAGGAGGCGCGACGGCAGACGCCGCTCGTCCTCGTCGACGTGCACGCGGAGGCGACGAGCGAGAAGGCGGCGATGGCGAGGTGGCTGGACGGCCGCGTGACGGCGGTCGTCGGCACGCACACGCACGTGCAGACCTCGGACGCGCGCGTGCTGCCCAAGGGCACGGCGTTCATCACCGATGCCGGGATGACCGGCCCGCACGACTCGGTCATCGGCGTCGAGGCGGAGCTCGCGATCCGGCGCATGCGCACGGGGATGCCGGTTCGTTTCGAGACAGCTCAGGGTGGCGTGCGGATCGAGGGCGCGGTGATCGAGTG
This sequence comes from uncultured Actinomycetes bacterium, assembly GCA_963770595.1. Lineage (GTDB taxonomy): Bacteria > Actinomycetota > Thermoleophilia > Gaiellales > Gaiellaceae > GMQP-bins7. The sequence continues at coordinate 103,535 of CAVYQG010000003.1, forward strand.
CGACGCCGAGTCGGGGCTCTCCTCCTCGATCGAGGCGCTCCGCGTCCCGTTCCCGTAGCCGGGAGCCGGCAGCAGCAGCCACAGCAGCACGAACGGCAGCACCCACGGGACGTAGAGGTAGAACCAGTGGGTCAGCGAGAGCTGGAACGCGACGAGGACGGCGGCGGTGAGCGCGGCGAGCTCGAGCGGGCCCTTCTCGCGCGGACGGAAGACGACGAGGATCGCGATCGCGACCGCCAGCGCCGACACGACCGGCTGCAGGAAGCCGAGGTCGGGGATGCCCTCCGCGTGGTACTGGCCCCAGCCCCAGATCGAGAAGGGCGAGTCGCGTCCGATCTGGAAGCCGAGCGTGCGGTCCCAGAACGTCCGCGCCGCGTCGGCGAGGCTCGGCTCGAGCAACAGGATCGTGAACGAGAGGAGCGTCGCGACCGCGAACGCCGCGGCGAACCGCAGCACGCGACCGAGCTCCAGGCGCGGGTAGCTCGCCCAGAGCGGCGCCACGAGCAGCGTCGCGAACTTCGTCCAGCCCGAGAGCGCGACCGCAGCCCCGCGCGCCCACGACGAGGTCGAGAGCCAGAACCCGAGGACGAGGAGCGCGGGCATGACCGCGTCGTTCGTGTTCGCGTTCAGCGTGTACGCCGTGAAGGGGTACGCGCACCAGCCGAACGCGAGGAGCGCCGCCAGCCGCGCGCCGCCGAAGCGAAGCCCGACGAGGACGAGCGCGAGCACGACGGCGAGGTCGACCGCGATCGACGTCGCGTGCGCGGCGGGCAGCGAGTCCCACTTCCCGCTCCAGTCGAAGACGAGCGTCGCCGGGAGATAGGCGAGGTACGACACCGGCCCGTACGTGTCCCCGCGCTCGATCGCGGCCTCGCAGCGGCCGTTCGTCTGGATGCGCTCGCGCACCTGGCCGTCGGTGTCCGCGGGGCCGCACTCCTCGAGTTCGCCGCGACGCGGCATGTTCCCGTACGGCGCCTCGCCGTCGAGGATGCGGTCGGCGCCGACCACGCCCGCGAGCCCGACGTCGATCACGCCGCGCGGCGTCTCGACGTTGAGCCCGATCCGGAAACCGAGGAGGAAGACCGCCGCGGCGAGGAGCGCCCACGTGGGCCAGATCGGCCGCAGCGGGCTCGCGCGTCCCCGCATGCCGACCCAGAGCCCGCGCGCGAGCAGGTACCCGAGCACGGGGTAGACGAGCGGCACGCTCGCGAAGATCTCTCCTCGGTTGAAGAGCGCGAGCGACGCGGAGAGACCGAGGAGCACGAGGAGGTCGAGGTTCCCCGCCGACAACGGCCGCCGCAGGTCGGCCAGCCCGACGAGGAACGCGAGGCAGAGCAGGATCCAGACGTACGGGCTCTGCAGCGTCTTCCCGCCGAACGCGCTGTCGCTCCCGCGCGCCATCTTCCAGGCGACCTGGGGCCCGGTCCAGGCCTCGGAGACCGCCATGGTCTCGTCCTCCACGACGACCTGGGCGATCTGACCCGCCTCGCCCGACCATGCCTTCACCACCCAGTCGCGGCTCTCGGGACGGAAGGTCGCCTCGGTCGTCGGGTCGGGCGGGTAGCGGTCGAGCCAGGCCGCGACCTTCGGGTGCTCGAGAGCGCGGGCGATCGCCTCCTCTTCGCCGAGCCGCGCCGGATCGGCCTCCTGTGCCCCGGCCGGCCCAGCGAGCGACAGCGCGAGCACGAGTGCGGCCGCCGCGGCGGGCAGCGCTCTTCTCAGCGAGTGCGTCTCGGGCCGAACGACCAGAGCTTATTGCCGACGAAGTTCACCGGCGTGACGAGCACGATCGCGATCGCCTGCGCCACGACCTCGGACAGGCCAGCGGTGACGAGCACGTGCAGCACGACGAGGTTCGCGACGAGCGCTAGCGTCGAGACGACGAGGAAGCGCATCCCCTGATACGCGACGTGGCCGCGCTGGTCGCGGAACGTCCACAGGCGGTTCCACGTGTAGTTGTTCGTCACCGCGACGAGGAACGAGCAGATCGCGGCCGGCACGTAGTGCACGCCGAGCACGAGGAGCACGAACGAGAAGACGATGAGGTTGACGAGGTAGCCCGTCGTCCCGACGAAGCAGAACTTGACGAGCTGCTCCCAGTTGTTGCGCCGACGCAGCGCCGCGCTCATGCGCGCGCGGGAGAACCCGCCTTCCATCTCGGCCGCCCCGGAGTCCACAGGCGTCGCAGGGTAGCTCTCGGGTCGGCCCCCGCCATCCCCCAACGGGTCCTGCGTCACGCGTCCTCGAAGCCCTCGGCGCCGACCAGGGGCACGAATCGGCACGGCAGCCCCGTTCGCTCCACGTGGCCGTCGCTCGTACGGACGACCTGCACGAGGTCCTGTCCACGCCGCGAGCCGCGGGGCACGACGAGGCGTCCTCCGTCGACCAGCTGCTCGACGAGCGCGAGCGGGATCGTCGGCGCCGCTGCGGCGACCGCGATCGCGTCGAACGGCGCGCGGTCGGGGAGCCCGAGCGAGCCGTCGCCGACGACGACCTCGACGTGGCCGTACCCCGCCTCGGCGAGCGAGCTTTGCGCGGCTCGGGCCAGCTCGGGTACCCGCTCGATGGTCACGACTTCCTGCGCGAGCTCCGCGAGGACCGCAGCCTGGTAGCCCGAGCCCGTGCCCACGTCGAGCACCTTCTCGTCACCCGACAGCTCGAGGAGCCGGCAGATCGTGGCGACGATGAAGGGCTGCGAGATCGTCTGTCCGAACCCGATCGGCAGAGCTCCGTCCTCGTACGCGAGAGTGCGCGCCGGCTCCTCGACGAAGAGCTCACGAGGAACGACCTCCATCGCCCGCAGCACACGCTCGTCCCCGATGCCGCGCCGCCGGAGCTGCTGCTCGACCATGCGCGAGCGCGCTGCAGCGGCGTCGATCGGCGCAGTCGGCGCCGATCGGTCCGCCGGGGTCATTTTGCGAGCGTTCGGAGACCCGCGTATCGCGCGGCCTGGCGTCCGCGCATGCGCACGGCCAGCCCCGGGAGGACCACCGCGAGGACGTAGCCGACCGCCGGGACGAGCGACAGGAGCAGGACGAGCACGCCGACCGCTCCGAGGTACGTCGCGACGCCCATGCGGGTCGCTCCGCGACGGAGCGCCCCGCGCACGACGACGGCCGCGCCGAACGCGCCCAGGAATCCCCCGACGGCGCCCGCGATCGTCTCCGGGGTCCCCGCGACGAGGAGCCCGAAGACTGCTCCGCCGGCGGTGCCGACGAGCGCAGCGGCGCTCGCGCCCATGGCGGTCGAGCCGAGGATCCCCGACAGGATCACGCCGATCGCAAGCCCCACCCCGAGGCAGAGCCCGACCGTGTACCAGCCGCCCATCGCCGGCCAGTCTAGTCCGGGCAAACCGAACCGCGCCGACGTGCGTAGTTGCCATCGAATCCACTCGGAGGGGAGGTTCGACGATGCGCACACGCATCGCCTTGGCCGGCATGGCCACCGGCGCGCTCGCCGTACTGGCGGTCGGTTCGTACGCGACGGCGGACGGCGGCAAGAAGAACGTCAAGACGGGGCCGATGAGCGGCTACCTCGAGGGCGCGCCCGGCGGGCCGGTCTCGAGCGCCGCGAGCGGTGAGTTCGAGGCCACGATCGACGACGCGACCCAGACGATCAGCTACACGCTGACGTACTCGGGTCTCGAGGGCGACGTGCGCCAGGGCCACATTCACTTCGGCCAGCGAAGCGTCAACGGTGGCATCTCGGCGTGGCTCTGCGAGACGACGTTCAACCCGTCGCCGACCGGCCCGGCCACGCCGGACTGCCCGCAGTCGGGCACGGTCACCGGGACGCTCGGTACGGCTGACGTCGTGGGGCCGACCGGCCAGGGCATCGCCGCAGGCGAGTTCGGGGAGCTGGCGGCCGCGCTGCGCGCGGGACGCGCGTACGCGAACGTCCACTCGACGAAGTTCCCGGGTGGCGAGGTCCGCGGTCAGATCAACGACGCCAACCAGAAGGACGACTGATCGACGCGGGGTGACTGTCACCGCGCGGTGACAGTCACCCGGCTTCGACTGCCTTCGAGCCGCGCGATCACCGACAGCCCGAACTCGGCGGCACGCGCGCCGTCGACGACGCGGTGGTCGAAGGTCAGCGCGATCGTGCCCGTGCGCCGCACGACGACCTCGCCGTCGCGGACGACTGCGCGCGGGGCGACCCGGCCGACGCTGAGGATCGCGACCTCGGGGTGGTTCACGATCGGCGTCTGGAAGAGGCCGGCGAGCTTGCCCGCGCTCGTGACCGTGAACGTCGAGTCGCGAAGCTCCTCGGGTTTCAAGGCTCCTGCGCGAGCGGCGTCCGCGAGCCGCCTGACCTCGGCGTCGATCTCCTCGACGCTCTTCGCGTCGGCTCCGCGCACGACCGGTACGACGAGCCCCTGCTCGGTCTGAACCGCGACGCCGATGTCATAGCGGTCGAGGTACACGATCGCGTCGCCGTCGAGCCGCGCGTTGAGCTCCGGGAACTCCGCAAGCGAGGCAGCGCAGGCGTGCACGACGCTCGCGACCAGCTGGTCGAGCTCGACGGCCTCGAAGTCGCACTCCTCGACCCAGGTCACCGGAGGCACCTCGCGGTGCGCCCTCGTCATGTGCTCCGCGATCAGGCGGCGCACTCCACGGAGCGGCTCGCGGCGCCCCTCGCCGCCGGCCGCGGCGGCAGCGCGCACGTCGTCCTCGGTGATCCGACCGCCTGGCCCGGTGCCCGCGACGGCGGAGAGGCCGACGCCGAGCTCCTGCGCGACCCGCCGCACGACCGGCGTCGCCTGCACGCGACCGCCCGAGGCCTGGCTCGTCGTGGGCACCGCCGCGGACCTCGCTTCGGCCGCGGCGACCGGCGCGTCTTCCGGCACCGCCTCCCCCGGCTCGCCGATGACGACCAGCGTCGCGCCGACGGGGGCCACGTCGCCCTCGGCGACGAGGATCCGGAGCACGGTCCCCGCGTACGGCGACGGGATGTCGACCGTCGCCTTGTCCGTCTGGATCTCGACCAGCGGATCGTCCTCGCCGATCACGTCGCCCTCGGCGACGAGCCAACGCGCGACCTCGCCCTCGGTCAGCCCCTCGCCGAGATCGGGAAGCTTGAACGCCTGCGCCATCAGGCTGCGACCGTTCCCGTGCGCGAGAAGGCTGCTCGTGCGCGTCCGGCGAACGCCTCGACCTCGGCGATCGGCAGCTCGACTCCCGCTTCGAACATCGCCGCCTGCAGGCGAGGGCCCGTGCCGTGGCGATCGCGCTGCTCCGCCGTGACGGGCTGGACGACGAAATGGATGTGGACGGGCACGCCGCCCTGGTGCGACCACAGGCAGACGTAGACCTGATCCGGATCCGCCAGCTCCTCGACGACCGCAGATGCATCCCGGAGCAGCGGTCCGAGCTCGTCGGCCTCGTCGTCGTCCAGCTCCGCATACGTGCACGACGTGCCGCCTCGGCTTGACGATCAGCGTGCCGACGCCGAGCGAGCCGACGCAGTGCTCGACGATCCAGTGCGCCGATTCGTGGATCCTGCCTCCGGGCAGCGGAAGGCGGCCCTCAGCGAGGTCGCAGGCGAGGCAGCCCTCCATCAGGCTGCGAGCACCCGCCGGACCGCGTCCGAGACGCGCTCGACAGAGGGCATGTACGCGTCCTCGATCTGCCAGTACGGGTACGGCACGTCGTAGCCGGTGACGCGCACGACAGGCCCACGCAGGTCGAAGATCGCCTTCTCGGCAAGCACCGCGGCAATCTCGGCCGCGAACCCCGCCACGCGCGGCGCCTCCTGGACGACGACCGCGCGGCCCGTCCTTGCGACCGACGCGAGGAGCGCGTCCTCGTCGAGCGGCTTCAGCGAGCGCAGGTCGAGCACCTCGCACGAGGCCTCCCCCGAGACCGCCTCGGCGGCCTTCTCGCAGAGCGGCACCATCGCGCCGTACGCGACGAGCGTCACGTCGTCACCCTCCCGCGCGATCCGCGCCTCGCCGAGCGGGACGATGTGCTCCCCGTCGGGGACGTCCTCCTTCGCCGAGCGGTAGTGGAGCTTCGGCTCGAGCACGACGACGGGGTCGGGCTCGCGGATCGCGGCCGCGAGCAGTCCCTTCGCGTCCGCCGCGGTCGCGGGGATCGCGACCTTCACTCCCGGCGTGTGGACGTAGTACGTCTCGGGCGAGTCGTCGTGGAGCTCCGGCGCGCGGACTCCTCCTCCGTACGGCATCCGGATCGTGAGTGGGAACTCCATTGCGCCACGCGTGCGCCAGCGGTAGCGGCCGACATGGTTGATGAGTTGGTCGAGGGCCGGGTAGCTGAACGCGTCGTACTGCATCTCGACGACTGGGCGCCAGCCGGCCATGCAGAGGCCGATCGCCGTGCCGATGATCCCCGCCTCGGCGAGCGGTGTGTCGACGCAGCGCTCGTCGCCGAAGCGCTCCTGGAGCCCTGCGGTCGCGCGAAACACGCCGCCGAGCTTCCCGACGTCCTCGCCCATGACGAGCACCGTCGGATCGCGCTCCATCTCGACGTGGAGCGCGTCATTCACCGCCTCGACGAGGAACCTCTCGCTCACCGGCCGAGGACTCCTCCGCAGCTCGGCGAGATCGTCGGCGAGACCCGGCGGCGGCGCGGCGTAGGCGTGCTCGAAGACGAGGCCCGGGTCGGCCGGCGGCTCGGCCTCGGCCTCGGCGATCCCGGCGCGCATCAGCTCGACCGCCTCCTCCTTGATCGCGGCCGCGCGCTCCTCGTCGAGGACGCCGAGCCTCGTCAGGTACCGCTCGTAGCGCCCGACGCACTCGTTCTCGCGCGCCTCCTCGACCCGATCGGGGTCGACGTAGATCGACGGGTCGTCGGCCGTCGCATGCGGGGCGCTGCGATACGTGACGGCCTCGATCAGCGTCGGGCCCTCGCCCGACCGCGCGCGGGCGACGGCCTCACGCGTCGCCTCGTACACCGCGAGCACGTCCGTGCCGTCGACGCGCACGCCGGGCATCCCGTACCCGATCGCCTTGTCGGCGAGGGTCGGAGCGGCGGTCTGCTTCGAGAGCGGTGTCGAGATCGCCCACTGGTTGTTGTTGCAGAAGAGGATCGCGGGCGCCTTCATGACCCCGGCGAACGTCGCGCCCTCGTGGAACGCGCCCTCGGAGGTCGCGCCGTCGCCGAAGAAGGTGATCGCCACGCTGTCCTCGCCCTTCAGTCGCGAGCCCCACGCGAACCCGACGGCGTGCGGGATCTGCGTGGCGATCGGGACGCAGATCGACGCGACGTTGTGCTCGCGCGGGTTCCACCACCCGGCCGGGTGGCCGCGCCACCAGGACAGGAGGGTCGAGACCGGGATCCCGCGCAGGAGCCCGATCGCCGACTCGCGGTAGGAAGGGAAGATCCAGTCGCGCTGCTCGAGCGCGAAGACGGCACCGGCCTGCATCGCCTCGTGGTTCCAGAAGATGGCGTACGTGCCAATGCGACCTTGACGGTGATAGACGACCGAGCGCTCGTCGTAGGTCCGCAGGAGGACGAGGTTCCGGTAGAGCGCAAGCAGGTCGTCCGGCCCGAGCCCGTCGACCTCGCCGTCGGGAAGGGCGTCGCCGTCGCCGATGACGCGACGAAGCCCTCGGTCGGCCGGCAGCACCTGGGCCATCGGGCCGCAGTGTATTCAGCCGGACGCGATCGCCTTCGCGAGCACGCGCTCTCGTCCGACGAAGTGGTCCGCGACGCCGATCTGTACCAGACGTCCTACTCGATCGCGACCCGTTCGTCCGTGCCGCAGAGCACGTCGATCGCTGCGGCGACAGTGCACGGTCCCGCCGGGGGCGCCCCGAACTCGACCCCCGCCGAGGTTCGGTACGACGCGGCGGTCGTCGTCCTCCGTCGATCGCACATCGCCTGGTCAGAGGAGCACGGTTACGGCATCGCGCTCGGCCTCGAAGAGCGCAGTGTCGACGTCTCCGAGGTCTTCGCCGTCGGCCTGGAGCGGGAGCGGCCGGTCGCAGACGACCTCCAGCCGATCAGCGTCGTGCACGTACAGGAACTCGTGCGCGCGAGCTGGGTCGCGGCGACCGAGCGCGAGCACGACGGCGCCTGGGAGCGTCCGCGGGCGAATGCGCTTCGGAGCTACGAGATCGAGGCCACCCTCGAAGCTCGCCGCACGCGCCGGCTGGAGGACGAACGGGCCCGCGTAGCTGTAAGCGGGCCCGTTCGAGACGAGCACGAACGGCGCCGCCCGCCCGAGCCCTTTCACCTCGACCTCGGGCTCGAGCCGGAACCCGTGCCGCGAAAGCGTTCGGAACCCGGTCCACGCGAACGTGAGGTTGCTGGGCCGTCGCCCGTCGGACCGGCGGCCCAGCTCGTCGACCGCACGCACGGTCTCTGCGTCGAGGCCGATCCCGCACGCGAACCCGAACCGGTGCCCGTTCACGCGGCCGACCGCGATCCGCCGAGGCCGCGCCTCGGCGACGAGGTGACGCGCGGCGGCGACGGGCTGTCGCGGAAGCCCAAGCGCCCGCGGAAGCACGCTCGTCCCGCCGCCGGGGATCAACCCCACCGGCGTCTCACGGTCGATCCCGTTCAACACCTCGTTGTAGGTGCCGTCGCCGCCGAAGACGTAGAGCGCGTCGACCTGGCCCGAGATCGCGCGCGCGACGGTCGTCGCCTCCCCGCGAACGCTCGTCAGGGTGAGCTCGGTCGTCGCGGGGAGCTCGGCGCGCACGCGCATCAGCCGTTCCTCGTCCACACCGGACGCCCAAGGGTTGGCTATGAGCAGAGTCGCCATCGCGCCGAGCGTAGCGAGGCGAGGCGGTCCCACTTGTCGATTGCGCTCGTGCCCGGCGCGAGGGCGAGCGCGAGATCGCCTTGTACGGGAGCAAGCCGACAGCCGCAAGTGCGCTGGAATACTGGTCGCGGCGATGAGCGAAGCCCCGACGGTGATCGACGACCTCGTCTACGACATCGGCCTCCACGACGGCGTGGACACCGGCTTCTACCTGCGCAGCGGCCACCGCGTCGTCGCTGTCGACGCTGACCCGGAGGCAATCGAGTCCGCCGGGAAGAGGTTTGGAGAAGCGATCGAGCGCGGGCGCTTGACACTCGTGCACGGCGCCATCGCACCGCGCGACGCACCAGAGACGGTGACCCTGTACCTGAGCGACCATAGGGACTGGTCGAGCCTCGTTCCGCAGATCGCCGGACGCGATGGAGTCGGCATCCACGAGGTCGAGGTCCCCACCGTCTCGATTGCGCGACTGCTCTCCCAATTCGGCACGCCGGAGTACCTGAAGATCGACATCGAGGGGATGGACGGGGTCGCGCTCGAGGACCTTGCCGAGACGGCCGCGCGCCCGACCTACGTGAGCGTCGAGGCTGAATGCGCCGACGATTCGGGCCAGAGCGATGGCGAGGCGCTGGCGAAGCTCGACCTGCTCGTCGGCATGGGGTACAAGCGGTTCAAGCTGGTCGATCAGGACAGCCTTCGCGTGCTGTCGCTGGACGACCTGGAGCTCGGACCGAGGAGAGACGTCCGGAGCCGGTTCAGAGCTCGGCTCGGCGCAACGCCGCGCGAGCGGAGCGCGGTGCTGGACGTGGTGGGCCGCCGCACGGCGTTTCGCTTGGGCGCGACCGGCCCGTTCGGCCCCGACCTCGCGGGTGAGTGGCTAGGCGAAAAGAACGCGCGCAGGCTGCTCGGCGCGGCGCGGCTCACGTACTTCAGCCGCGACGACGCGGTGCCCTACGGCTTCTGGTGCGACTGGCACGCCACGTCGCAACCCGACGAGCTCATGTCGTTCGATCAGCGCGGCGTCGAGTACCCGCGGATACCGTCGACGACGATCGCGGTGAAGCGGTCGGCGAGATCGTCCGTGTCCCGGCCCGGCGTGAGCCACGTGTACGCCCAGTTCGCGGCGGAGAGGACGAGCAGCGAGGCGGCGCCGGCGTCGAGGTCGGAACGCACGTCGCCCGCCTCGACCCCCTCCTGGAAGAGCGCGCGGAACCGCTCCTCGTAGCGACGGCGCTCCGCGAGGATCTCCTCCCGGTGCTCGCCCTCGAGGTAGCGCCACTCGCGGGTGAACACGGTCGCCACGTCGAGCTGCTCCGAGACGACGCGCAGGTGGCCGCGCAGCGCGAGCCGGATGCGCTCCGGCGCCGGCGCGTCCTCGGGGACCGCGTCGAGCGCCGCGTGGAACGCCCGCGAGCCCTCGCGCATCGTCTCGAAGAGGAGCTCCTGCTTCGAGCCCGTCAGCGAGTAGAGCGAGCCCTTCTGGACGCCGAGCGCCTGCGCGACCGCGTCCATCGACGTCCCGTGGAACCCTCGCTCCGCGAAGAGCCGGGCTGCCTCGCGCGTGAGCTCCTCCCTCCTCGTGGCCGTATACTCGATGCTAACGACCGTTCGGTAGGGAGGCGAATCCGTGGACACGGTGGACACGCGCACGCAGGAGTTCCTCGAGTACGTCCAGTCGGGAGGGCAGGTCGAGACGACCGACTGGATGCCCGACGAGTACCGCGCCCGGCTGATCAAGTTCATCGAGATGCACGGGAACTCCGAGCTCATGGGCGTCCTGCCCGAGCGCGACTGGATCCTCCGCGCGCCGACGCTCCAGCGCAAGCTCGCGCTCACGGCGAAGATCCAGGACGAGGTCGGCCACGCGCAGCTCATCTACCGCGTCGTCGAGGACCTGGGCAAGCCTCGCAGCGCCTGCCTCGACGACCTCGTCTCGGGCAAGTCGAAGTTCCACAACGTCTTCCACTACCCGACGAAGACCTGGGGCGACGTGGGCGTCATCGCCTGGCTCGTCGACGCCGCGGCGATCGTCTCGCAGAAGGCGCTCCTCAAGTGCTCGTACGCGCCGTACGCGCGGATCATGAAGAAGATCTGCTGGGAGGAGTCGTTCCACATCCTCCACGGCCGCGACGTGATCCTGACCCTGGTAACGGGGACGCCGGAGCAGTTCGAGCTCGTGCAGGAAGCGCTCGACCGCTGGTGGGAGCCGCTCATGCACTTCCACGGGAACCCGATCCCCGCCGAGGAGGACCCGATGTACGTCTGGCGGATCAAGAGCCAGGCGAACGAGGACGCGCGGCAGGAGTTCCTCGACGGGTACGTCCCGCAGATCCGCGAGCTCGGCCTCGAGATCCCGGACCCCGCGCTCGCGAAGGACGACGAGTCCGGGCTGTGGCGCTACACCGAGCCCGACTGGGAGAAGCTCCGCGCGGTCGTGACCGGACACGGGCCTGCGTCGGAGGAGCGCCTCGCGTTCCGCCGTCTCTCGCGCGAGCACGTCGCGTGGGTCGAGCGGGTGGTGCTCGCCGAGGCCGCGTAGGAGCACTGGTGGTCTACGAGGTCTTCCGGCAGGAGCGGAAGGGACAGCCCTTCCAGCACGCCGGCTCGGTCACCGCGCCGGACGAGCGCTTCGCGGAGATCTACGCGCGCGAGCAGTACGGGCGGCGGCAGGAGTCGGTCGCGCTCTGGCTCGTTCCGCGCGAGGCGGTGAGCGAGATCGGCGAGTTCCCGGACGAGTTCGAGATGAAGTACCGGCGCGTCGACGGCTACTCGATCAAGGCGCGGCTGCGCGAGGCCCGCGAGAAGGCAGGGACGCTCGACATGGCGCCGGGGGGCGAGTCGTGAGCCGGTGGCGCAAGAGGGCGAGGCATGCCTCGCCCCTACAGGTCTCGGGAGCCGCGTCTGGGGACGTCGGTCGAATCGTAGGGGCCGGGCATGCCCGGCTCGCGGGTGCCAGGCCGTGAGCGAGCGCACCGACCTCCTGCTCCAGCTCGCCGACGACGAGCTCGTCCTCGGCTGGCGGAACTCGGAGTGGACGGGGATCGCGCCCTTCCTCGAGGAGGACGTCGCCTTCTCGTCGATCGCGCAGAACGAGATCGGGCACGCGCGGGCGCTGTACGAGCTCGCCGCGGCGGAGCTCGGGACGACGGCGGACGCGCTCGCCTTCGACCGCCCCCTCGACGAGTACCGATGCGCGCCGCTCGTCGAGCTCCGCCGGCTCGAGTGGGCGCGCACGATCGCGCGCCACTGGCTGTACGAGACGGCCGACGAGATCCGCCTCGCGACGCTCATCGCGTCCGACGATCCCGAGATCGCCGGCATCGCGGCGAAGATCGATCGCGAGGAGGCGTACCACCGCATGCACGCCGAGATGTGGGTCGACCGTCTGCTGGCTTCGGAGGATGGCCGAGGCGCGGCTGAGCGAGGCCGTCGACGAGCTGTGGCCGTACGCGCTCGGGGTCCTCGACGAGGAGCTGCGGCCAGAGCTCAGGCGCCGCGCGCGAGGAGCGCCTCGGACGCGAGCTGCCGGAGGTCGAGGCGGTCCCGCGCGGCGCCCACGAGGCCGAGCTCGCCGAGCTCTGGGAGCAGATGACCATGGTGCGCCGCTCCGCTCCGGAGGGCGCGCAGTGGTGACCGCGGACGACGTCTGGGCGGCGCTCGCGGAGATCCCCGACCCCGAGATCCCCGTGATCTCGCTCGTCGACCTCGGCGTCGTGAAGGACGTCGACGTCGAGGACGGCACGGTGCGGATCGACTTCACGCCGACGTTCATGGGCTGCCCAGCGCTCGAGGTCATGCAGCGGGCGATGGAGGCGAAGGTCGGCGAGCTCGGCGCCTCCGCGGAGGTGCGCGTGCTCCTCGACGACTCGTGGTCGAGCGACCGGATCACGCGCCGCCGGTCGCGAGAAGCTGCGCGAGGCGGGGTTCGCGCCGCCGGCGCCGCGCCCCGCCCGCAAGCTCGAGCTCGTCGACCTGCAGCGCGGTTTCAAGTGCCCGTACTGCGGATCGACGGACACGAAGCTCGAGAACATCTTCGGCCCCACCCCGTGCCGCTCGATCCGCTACTGCGAGAGCTGCCGCCAGCCGTTCGAGCAGTTCAAGACGCTGTAGCGAGAGAGGTCGAGGCCGCGGCGTGGGACCCGCGGTACGGGCCCCACGCAACGCGCGTACCGAATCAGCTCACTTCGCCTTGATCAGCGCCCGCATCCACGGGTGCAGGCAGCAGATGAAGCGGTGGTTGCCTGCCGTCAGGTCGCCGATCTTCGCGCTTTCGCCCGGCGGAATGACGACCGAGCCCGGGCACTCCGGCGACGTCATCAGGCCCTCGTTGAGCGCCGGGTTCGGCGCGATGCCGCCGCCGAACGCCGCCACCTTCGTGAACGTGTGCGGCCGGCCGCCGGCGTTCGTGACCCGCACGTTCGTACCCTCTTTGACCTCCAGGTACGACGGGTCGTTCCGCCAGGCCTGATGTCCGATCACCGCGGCTGCCAGCGGCGAGTCGTTCTCGCCTGCGAACTCCGCGAGCGTCACGTCGCCCTTCTTGGACGTGCACCCGCCCACGGCGTTCCAGGCGGGATCGGTCGGATCGCAGTCGTCCCTCATCGCGACCTTTGCAGCGTTGTCGTTGGACTGCTTCGCCGGAGTCGCAGCCGCGTACGCCGATACCCCGAGTGCCACCAGCGCCGCGAGACCTAGAACCAGGACTCTGGTCATGACTCCCCTCCTTGCTCGACTGCCTGAGTGGTCCCCCGCAGGCGATTCTCTGCCCTTTCGCCGCCGCGGTCAACCAGGCGAGCCGGGGTGCATCGCAGCGGTGCGGGTGAGACGATCACGCGGCCATGGGCTCGCTCCTGAACCGGCACCCACTCACGTACTGGTGGATGGTCGTGAGCGCGGTGCTCGTGTGCGTGGGCTCCGTCGGTCCCTGGGAGCGCGCATTCGACATGACCCTCAACGGACTGAGCGCGGGCGGCCTGCCGACACTCGTCCTGGGTGTCGCGGCGGTCGTCCTGCTCGCCGTGCACGCGCGACCCGCGTCACGGCGACGACAGACGTGGGCGCTCGGCGTCCTGCTCTGGCTCGGTGTCGCGATCGGGCCCTCGGCACGTTACCACTGGTGGGAGGCGGGTCGCTTCGCCGACGAGGTCGACGTCGATCTGCTCGAGGACTTCCTCGGAGGTGAGGGCCCAAGCGTCGCCTGGGGTCTCGTTCTCGTCACGCTCGCCGGCGCAAGTCTCGCGGTGGCCACGCTCGCCGCCCTTCTCCAGCACGCGACGGAGCCCGAGACGATCACGGGCGCGACCATTGCCGACGCGTCCACCGCCGGCGCACACGACCTCGATCCGCGCACAGGCGCTCGCCTCGCCGGCTACGGCCGTCGCGCCGCGGCGGGAGTCGTCGACTTCTTCGTCGTCGTGACGACCTGGGTGGCCGCATTCGCCTGGGCGTACACGACCGAGGATCCCGTCACCGAGGAGATCTCGGACATGGCCGCGATCGTCATTCTCGTCGTGCTCCTCGGCGTCGGGCCGCTGTATCAGTGGCTGACGATCGGGCGCTGGGGAAAGACGCTGGGCAAGAAGGCGCTAGGCGTGAAGGTCGTTCGCGCCGATGACGCGCTGCCGGTCTCGTACGGGCAAGCGCTCGGTCGAGCGCTGTCGTTCGAGCTGCTCTGGCTGTTCACCCTCCCAGGGCTCCTCGCGATCCTCTGGCCGCTCTGGGACGACCGGCGGCAGACCCTGTACGACAAGATGGCCGGCACGATCGTCGTTCGGTCGGGCCGCGAGTCACAGGCGGCGGTCGTCGCCGCGCCCGCCGGATAGGGTTCGCCCGGCGTGACGGTCGAGATCTTCTACTGCCCCACCTGAAGCGGCTACGACACACGCGCCGCGAGTCTCGCGGCCGAGATCGTGTCGAGTACGGCACACCAGGCCGAGGCGATCCCGGGACGGCGTAGCCAGTTCGACGTCGTCGCCGACGGGACGCTCGTGTACTCCAAGGAGCACGAAGGTCGCTTCCCCGAGCACGACGAGATCCTGCGCCTGCTCACGCTCTAGCTCGAGAGAACGGCTAGGAGCCCGCGATCCAGGACAGCGACTGGACGCCCAGCAGGCCGACGACCTCCTCCGCGGTGTCGAGCGCGCCCTCGACCCACCCCTGGTCGTGTGAGTACGCCTCACCGCAGACGTAGAGCCCCACCGACCCGTCCGGCTGCAGGATCGACCTGGCGACCTTCTCGACGTCGACGCCGACGTTCCAGGTGTTGAAGGCGCCCCCGTACGGATCGCCGGACCAGTCCATCCACGCGGCGCTGTAGGGCTCGGGCACCTGCACCCCGTGCACCTCCGCGAGCTGCCGCTGGATCTCGCCGACCATGAACGCGCTCGGCGCCTGGGCGACCCAGTGCGGGTCGACGTCTCCGCCGCCGTCGACTCCCGGGAAACGCGGCCCGGAGGCGATGCCCTCCCAGAACGTCGGATTGAGCGTGTCGTTGTAGGTCGCGAGGAGGAGCGAGTTGTCGTTCGAGCTGCTGTCCGGGCCGAAGTACCAGATCTGCCCGAGCGGAAGGTCGGTCGCGCTGGAGCCTGCCGTGATCCCGAGGGCGTTCCACCACGGCTGCTCGTAGCAGCAGAAGACCTTCATCACGGGCTGGCCGGTGACCGAGGTGACGAGCTCGCGCGCCGGCGGCGTCTCGAGCACGTCGGCGTCGAGCAGCTCGAGCGCTCGCCGCGGCAGCGCGAGCACCACGGCCGCAGCCGTGCACGTCTGCCCGCTCGCGGCGGTCACCTCCATCGTCGACGCGCCCTGCGGGCCGCTCGTCACCTGCTGGACGCTCGCAACGGGGGTGCTCATGATCGTCTGGCCGCCCGCTTCCGCGAACGTCTTCGCGAGCGTGAGCGGAAGCTGGTCGTAGCCGTCCGTCAGCGTGAGGTACGTCGCATTCCCGTCGAGCATGTACCAGGGCAGCGCCTGGGCGCAGTTCCAGTTCGCGACCTGGAAGAAGTGGCCGGTCGCATCGCGGCCGTAGGAGAGCTCCTCGTTCGTCATGCTCAGCTCGAGGAAGTTCCAGAAGCCGAGATCGTTGAAGCTGCGACCCTTGAAGGGCTGCGAGGTCGCCTGGTTCCACTGCTCCTGGGTCCAGGTCGAGCAGCCCGGGAAGACCTTCTCGATCGCGGCCGGGACGAGCGTCCTCGGATCGACGCCCTGGTCGGCCGGCTCGAGCTGGTACGGCGGCGTGAACTTGGGGTCCTTCACCTTCCCCGCCGCGAACCGGGCGCCGCGGAGGTAGAAGAGATTCTTCGGGCCGCCGCGCGGGAACGGCTGCGTCGGAAGCGAGAACAGCGCGACGAGCTTGTTGAGCAGCGTGTCGTTGCTCGTGAAGCCCATCCCGCCGAACTCGGCACGGAGGCTCTCCATCCCGGGCGGGACGAGCGACTCGAGACGGCCGCCGATCCGATCCGAACGCTCGATGAGCGCGATCCGCCGGTCGGCCGGGTCCTGGGGGATCGGGGACGTCGGAGACACGGGTCCCGTCATGAGTCGCCAGGCCGCGTATGCCCCGCCGACACCCCCTCCGACCACGACAGCGTCGTAGTGCCCGTCCACCTTCTGCTCCTCTCCTCGTCGACTCAGCCCGTAGGGACCTGCTCCGCCGCGACTGCCTCGAGACGCTCGAGCACCTCGAGGCGATCGTGAGTCGGCTCGCCGACCGTGAGCCCGTACCGCTCGGTCGCGGTTCGGACGAGGCGATGAACCTCGCTGTACGCCGCCGGGTCGGCGCAGACCATCGCGAGCCCTTCCTCTGCGAGCTCGCGGTCCCCTTCGGCGGCGGCGACGGCAGCGAGGCCGGCGAGCGCGCGGAGCTGCTCGGGCACGGCGCCGGCGCGGCGGCCGATCTCGAGCGCCTCGGCGAACTGCGCCCGGGCGCGAGGCAGCAGGCCCGCGCCGAGCGCCGCCTCCCCGAGGTAGTTCGCAACCGTGCTGAACTTCTCCGGATCGCCGTTTCGCCGGTTCAGCTCCTGTGCCTCACCGAACCACGCGAGCGCTTCCGTCCACTCCTCGCGAAAGAGCGCGACGACGCCCTTCTGTGCGATGCCGCCCATGCGTAGCCGCGGGTCGCCCAGCTCGTCCGCTGCCCTGATCACGCGGTCGGCAACGGACACGGCGCGATCGAGCTCGCCCGACTGGGCGAGCGCAAAGGCAAGACTGTTGAGGCCCCAGCCGCGACGGTAGTACTCCGCGCCCTCGCCCGCGCGCTCGACGTTCTCCTCGTGGATGCGGATCGCCTCGGCGAGATCACCGGTCCAGATCGCGAGGTTCCCGAGCTGGTGCCGGAGCATGAGCTCGGCGCGGACCGTCTCGTCGCCCGCCGCCATCTCGAGCCCTTCCGTGAGGAGCTCACGCGCGACCGCGAGCTCTCCGTCGCGGAAGATCGCGATTCGGGCGAGCTCGGCTCGCACGAACATCTGCGTCGCGACTGCTTCCGGATCGTCGGGAGGCTCGTTGCTGCGTAGTCCGAGCAGGAGCGCACGCGCACCCTCGAAGTCGCCGGCGACGACGTTCGCGTAGCCGAGCGAGACGACTGCGCGATCTCGATCCTGCTGCGTCGTGGCACGCTCCGCTGCGAGGCCCCAGAGTCGCGCGGCGTCGTCGTACGCGCTCTGGTTCTCCGAGTGCCGCGCCGCGCGCTCGTACCACGCGAACGCTGCCTCGCGGTCCTCGGCCTCGTCGTAGTGGCGCGCGATCTCGAGCGCGAGCTCCCCGGTTCGCAGGCCGCTGCTCGAGTCGAGCCAGGCGGCCGCGCGCCGGTGCAGCTCGGGGCGCTCGGCGAGCGCGATCGTGTCGTAGGCGACGGCCCGCGTGAACTCGTGCTTGAAGGCGAGCTCCGTCGTGTGCTGGAAGCGACTGGGCGTCCGGGGAAAGACGAGCTCGGCGTCGATGAGACCGGCGATCGCCGAGCTGTCGGCGTCTTCCTCGCCCAGCGCGGCGACGGCATCCGCCCAGAAGAAGCGGCCGAAGACGCTCGCCCGCTGGAGCGCCTTGAACTGGTGGGGCGGCAGGCGGTCGAGACGTGCCTGCAGGACGCCGGTGAGCGTGTCCGGGACGCGGTGGTCGAGGAGCCGCTCCTCGTCGACCTCCCACATCGGCCCGGTGGGAGTGATGACGCCGTCGTCGATGAGGATCTTGATCAGCTCCTCGACGTGGAGCGGATTGCCGTCCGCGTTGTCGACGACGCGACTCACGAGCGCCTCGGGCGTCCGGTCGGCGTAGCGCAGGATGTGGGTGACGAGCTCCCGCACGGCATCTGGTGGCAGGTGCTCGAGCGGGACGACGCCGTGCCCCGGGCCGAGGCTGCGATCCGTGACCCACTGCGGTCGCTCCTCTCCGAGCAGGGGGCGCGTGGTCGCGACGATCACGAGCCCACGGGGATCCTCCGCGAGCACGCGCTCGAGGACGTCGAGCGAGCCCGGGTCGGCCCAGTGCACGTCCTCGAGGACGACGACCGCGGGCATCGCGCTCCCGAGACGGCAGAACGCGTGCACGAGATCGTCCAGCGCGAGCTTGCGCCGCATCTGGAGCCCCTGGCGGTCCTCCTCTCCCACGTTCGGCGCGAAACCGAGGAGCCAGCCGAACGTTGCCGGGAGGTGGGGTGCACCGGCGTCGAGATCGGTCAGCCCGGAGACGAGCTTCTGGCCGACGGTCTCGGGATCGTCGTCGTCGGAGATCTCGAACCGATTGGCGAACAGGTCGCGGATCAGGCCGAGCGGCCGCTCCGCCGTGTCCTGGACGCACCGACCCTCGAACCACCGGACCCGGATCGTCGACTCGGTCTCGATCCAGTCCCGATACTCGTACAGGAGGCGCGACTTGCCGATGCCAGGCTCCCCGGTGACGACGACGAGTTGCGGGTCGCCGCTCTCCGTCGTCGCCCGGTGCGCCTCGACGATCCGCGACAGGTGCTGGCCGCGACCGACCATCCGTGTCTCGAGACCCTCGAAGCCACGCGCCCGGACGCGAAACGCCCGCGGCCGCAGGCGATCGACGCGGTACGCGCCGACCGCTTCCTTCCGCCCTTTGAGCTCGAGGTCACCGACGTGCGAGACGTCGAACACGCCGCGTACCTGGTTGTACGTCGAGCGGCTGATCAGCACCGTCCCCGGCTCGGCGTTCGACTCGAGGCGGGCGGCGACGTTCACGGTGTCGCCCGTCGCCCTGAACTCCTCGGTCACCCCGACGTGACCCAGGTGGACGAGCCCGGTGTTGATCCCGATGCGGAGCTGCAGCGTGCCCGCACGCACCCGGTCGGACTCGAAGGTCTGCATCGCGTCGAGCATCGCGACGCCCGCGCGCACCGCCTTCTCGGCATCGTCCTCGTACGAGTGCTCGCCGCCCCAGAGCGCCATCACGCCGTCCCCGAGGTGCTGGACGACGCGCCCTCCGTTCTCGACGACGATGCGCCCGAGCTCGCCCCAGAGGCGGTCGACGAGCCCCCCGACCCATTCGGGATCGAGCTTCTCGACGAGCGTCGAGTAGCCCTTGACGTCGGCGAACATGACGGTGACCTGCCGTCGCCTCGAGCGTTGCGACGTCGTCAGCTCCGCGAGGCGCTGGCGCATGGGGCCGAGGGCCGACTCGACGACGTCGTCGCCGAGCTCCGAGCGCTTGTCCTCGAGCGCGCCGATCGCCTGCTCGAGGCGCTCGACCTCGTGCTCGTCGCCGTCCACGCGCGGAGTCTACGGCGGTGGCGGCGAACGTTCAGGCCAGGGTGCTCCGGTGACCGTCGAGATCGTTGACAGCCTCGGCGTCGCAGCGACGGCGACGCCCGGGAAGAGGCAGTTCAACGTGCTCGCTGACGGCGCGACGGTCTTCTCGAAGCGCGACGTGGGCCGCTTACCGGAGCTCGACGAGCTTCTCGAGCGCCTCTCCTGGCGAGCGTCAGTCCTCCCCGCCCTCGCTGTCGTTTCCGTTGCCCTTCCCTTTGCCGTTGCCCTTGCCGCGGCCGGGATCGTCATCAGCGGGCGAGCAGCGTTCGTCCCACTCGTCGCGGAGATCGTCTATCTCCCTGCGGTCGCCCTGGACACGCTCGGAGCGGTCGAGCAACCCGAGGACGCCGTCGCAGCGC
Source organism: uncultured Actinomycetes bacterium (assembly GCA_963770595.1). Lineage (GTDB taxonomy): Bacteria > Actinomycetota > Thermoleophilia > Gaiellales > Gaiellaceae > GMQP-bins7. The sequence goes on from CAVYQG010000003.1 coordinate 123,387, forward strand.
CCCACGGCAAAGCGGGTGAACGCGAGGTTGTAGCTCGCGAAAGCCTCCGTGAGCGAGCCGGAGCCCGCGAGAGCACCGACCGCGCGTCGCAGGAGCGGGAGCGCTTCCTCGAACTGCCCTGCCTGCATCAGCTCGAACCCCTGGTCGTTAAGCGCCGCCCCGTCGACCGGCGGGACGCTTACGACCGTCGGCGCGCGCGGAGCTTCGACCGTCTCCACCGTCGTCGAGACGATCGTCCGCGTGCGTGGGTCGGGATCGTCGACGGCGCCGACGAGCGTCGCGGTCACCAGCCCGAGGAGGACGAGCGCCGCGACCGCGAAGACGGGCACGACGGGCGAACGCGAGCCGGTCTTTCGCACCATGCGCCGTGTCGGAGTCCCCGTCTGGACGACGTTCGGCGCGGGCGCGGGGCCGAGCGCGGAGCGCAGGTCGCCGACGAGCTCGGCGCAGCTCCCCGGCCGGTCTGCGGGATCCTTCGCCAGAGCCCGCGCGAACACGGCGTCGAGCGCGGGCGGGAGACCCGGCGCGACCTCGCGCGCGCTCGGCAGGGGCGCGCTCACATGCGCGAACGCCTCGGTCGCGGCCGTGTCGGACTCGAACGGCCGACGACCCGTCAGGAGCTCGAAGGCGACCACGCCGAGCGCGTAGCGATCGCTCGCCGGAGTCACAGGCTCGCCGCGCGCCTGCTCTGGAGCGAGGTAGCCCGCGGTCCCGAGGACGGAGCCCGGGATGGTCAGCGTGTCGAGGCCGGTTGCGGAGGCGACGCCGAAGTCCGAGACCTGCACGTCCCCTTCCCGATCGAGCAGCAGGTTCGCCGGCTTCACGTCGCGGTGGACGATCCCGAGCGCGTGCGCACGGTCGAGCGCCTCGGCGGCATGCTCGAGCCATTGCAGCGCCTGCTCGTGGGTGATGCCGCCCGCGCGTAGCCGGTCGTGGATCGATCCGCCGTCCATGTACTCCATGACGATGAGCGGCCGGCCCCCGTGCGTCCCGACGTCGAAGACAGTGATGACGTGCGGCGTGCCGGACAGCCGTGCGGCCGCAAGGGCCTCCCGCTCGAACCGGGTGCGGATCTCCGGCTCGCGCGCATGCCACTCCGAGAGGAGCTTCACCGCGACCGTGCGCTCGAGCACCGAGTCGGTCGCGCGATACACCTCGCCCATCCCTCCCCGCGCGACGAGCGTCGGGGACGAGTACCTCTTCGGAAGCACGGTGCCGATGTGGCACGTCTACCCGCCGCGGCGGAATGTCACACCTAGCGGAGCAGGAAGCCGTCGCCGAGCGGGTCGTCCGGCTCGAGCGTGAAGGAGTGCTCGCCGGTGCGGTAGGCGCTGCCCTCGACCTCGGTCAGGACGGCGGGGGTCCCGGCGACGTCGGCCTCGCCGACGACGCGCCCCCGGAACTCGGTGTCGACGATCGAGAGGTGGCGCAGCTCCTCGCCGCGCGGCAGGCGCCCCGAGCGGTCGAGCAGCGCGAGGCGCGCCGAGGTCCCGCTCCCGCACGGCGAGCGGTCGACCTCACCGTCCGCGAACACGGTGACGTTCCGCTGCGTGAGCGGGCCTTCACCTTCCTCCTGCCAGAAGATCACGCCGTAGACGTCGCGGAGCTCGGGCTCGAGCGGGTGGACGACGTCCTGCCACTCCTCGACCGCGCGCTTCAGCTCGCGGCCGAGCTCGATGAGCCGCGGGAGCTCGCCCGACGCGACGCGCTCCTCGACCGAGGCGTAGAACGCACCGCCGAAGGCGATGTCGACCTCTCGCTCGCCGATCTCGAGCCCGGTCGCGTGGACGAACGCGGGCACGTTGCGAAAGCGCACCGAGCGCACGCGCCCGTCCTCGACGCGAGCCCATGTCTCCAGCCGCCCGGAGGGCACGTCGACGACGACGCGGGTCTCGCCCTCGACCCGCGGCACGACTCCCTCGTCGACGGCCCACGTGACGAGCGCGATCGTCCCGTGCCCGCAGGCGGTCGAGTAGCCGGCGTTGTGGAAGAAGACGACCCCGAGGTCGGCCCCCTCGTCGTTCGGCTCGACGACGTAGCAGCCGTACATGTCCGCGTGCCCGCGCGGCTCGAAGACGAGCCGGCGGCGGACGTGGTCGAGCCGCTCGAGCGCGTCGCGACGCTTGTCGAGGATCGTCGCGCCTTGCGGCAGCTCGACGCCTCCGGTGACGATGCGGAACGGCTCGCCGGCCGTGTGGTAGTCGACCGTGGTGATCGGAGGCACGCGGGGCGGGGTCAGCGACCCTCGAACGCGGGCGGGCGCTTCTCGAGGAACGCCTGCACGCCCTCGCCGAAGTCGGACGTCTGGGTCGCCGCCTGCTGGAGCTCGGCCTCGAGCTCGAGCTGCTGCTCGAGCGAGGCCGTGAACGCGTGGTCGAAGAGCTGTTTCGTCATCGCGACGCCGCGGGTCGGCAGCCCCGCGTACCACGCGGCGAGCTCCGCCGTCCGGTTCTCGAACCCCTCGTGGCCGTACACCTCGGAGACGAGACCCCACGCCAGGGCCTCCTGCGCGTCGAGCCTCCGGTTGGAGGTCATCCACTCGAACGCGCGCGCGAAACCGAGCAGCCGGTGGACGAACCACGAGCCGCCCGCGTCCGGGATGAGGCCGATGCCGATGAACCCGGGGACGAACGTCGCCTGATCCGATGCGATCCGCACGTCGCAGGCGCAGGCGAGCGAGAGCCCGGCGCCGGCGCACGCACCGTTCACGGCCGCGATCACCGGCTTCTCGAGCGCCCGGATCGCGCGGATGTTCGGGTGGTACGTCCCCTCGAGCGCGTCGCGGATGCCGCCGGGCAGCTCCGAGAACTCCTTGAGGTCCTGCCCCGCGCAGAAGCCGCGGCCCGCGCCCGTGATCACGACGGCGCGAACGGCCGGGTCGGCCGCCTCCTCGAGGCCGTCCCGCAGCGCCGCGTGCATCGGCCGGTTGAAGGCGTTGTAGACCTCGGGACGGTTCAGCGTGATCGTGAGGACCGCGCCGTCGCGCGTCGTGAGCGCCTCGTCGGCCATGCCCCGAGCCTAGCCCTTCTTGTCTCGCGCGAGGAACGCGCGCACCGCGTCCTGCGCCTCGTCGCCGAGCATCGAGAGCGAGAGCCAGTCCCGCGCGTGACCGACCGTCTGGTGCCACGCGAGGTCGCGCCAGACGTTGAGCTGCTGCTTCGCGTAGCGCGTGGTCTGGGGCAGCTTCCGCGCGAGCGACTCGACCCAGCCGTCGACGACGGCGTCGAGCTCTGCCGCCGGGACCGCCCGGTTGACGAGCCCCCACTCCGCCGCCTGCGCCGCGGGAATCTCCTCGCAGAGGAAGACGATCTCGCGCGCGCGCCGGTCGCCGACCATGAGCTGAAGCCACTGCGTCGCGCCGCCGGCGGGCACCGACCCGTGCTCGAGCCCGACGTGGCGGATGAACGCGTCGTCGACGATGACCGCGAGGTCGCAGGCCATCTGCAGCTCGTTCCCGCCGCCGACCGCGATGCCGTTGATGCGCGCGATCGTCGGCTTCCCGATCTCGCGCAGCCGGTCGTGCATGTCCTTGAACGCGCCGAACCACTTCCAGTACTCGCTCGGCCGGCCCAGGAGGTCGTCGTCCCAGGAGCGGAGATCGGCGCCGACGCAGAATGCGCGGCCCGTCCCGGTCACGACCACGACCCGCACGTCGTCGTCCCACGACGCGTCCTCGCACGCGCGCGCGATCTCGCGGAGCATCTTGAAGTCGAAGGCGTTGAGGACGTCCGGGCGGTTCAGCGTGATCGTCGCCCGTGGGGGCGCCTTCTCGTAGACGATCGTCTCGAACGCGAGCTCCTCGGGAGCTTGCGGACGAGGGTGCGACGGCTCGGTCACTCGACCGACGCGAAGTGCACCGTGAAGGGGATCCCCATCGCCATGGCGTCCTTGCCGGACGCGGCGAACTCCTCGCCGTTCGCGGCCGCCTTGAACGACTCCATGTCGTCCCACTCGAACTCGGCGTAGTAGCGGTACTTGGGCTCGCCGAACGGCGAGCCGAACACCTTCCCGTGCCGGAACGCCGAGCAGGGCACCTTCGAGCCGAACTCGTCGAGGTGCTGCTGGTAGCGGGCGGGGTCGGGCTCGGACTCGTACTCGATGATGGCGCGAACCATTCGCACTCCTTCGTCGTCGCGGACGCCGGGAGCGTATAGCGTCCGCGCCGTGAACCCGACGGGACTCGCCGTGCTGCTCGCCCTCGTCGCCGGGCTCGGCGGAGCGGTCCAGATCGCCGTTCAGGCCCGGCTCGGGGAGCGGGTCGGGAGCCTCGAGGCGATGGCGACCGCATCGCTGATCGGCGCGCTCCTCGCCCTCGCCGTCCTCCTCGCCGCACGCCGCTCGCTCGCCGGTCTGGGCGATGCCGCGGGAGCGCCGAAGTGGATGCTCGTCGGCGGTGCCATGAGCGCGCTCATCATCCTCGCGATCACCGTCGCGGGGCCCCGGATCGGCGTCGTCGCGACCACCGCGGTGATCATCGCCGCGCAGTTCACGCTCGCGACCGCGATCGACCGCTTCGGCTGGTTCGGCGTCGAGCGGATCGCCGTGAGCTGGACGCGCGTCGTCGGGATCGGGCTCCTCTTCGTCGGCACGGCCCTCACGCTGCGCCGATGACCGGCGGGCTCGACGCGCTCGAGCCGCGGCTCCTGTGGACGCGGTTCGATGAGCTGACGCGGATCCCGCGCCCTCCGAAGGAGGAAGGCGAGGCGCGCGCGCACGTCCTCGCGTGGGCGGAAGAGCACGGGCACGCGAGCGACGTGGACTCGGAGGGGAACGTCGTCGTTCGGGTGGCGGCGACCTCCGGACGCGAGCAGGCACCCGCGGTCGTCCTCCAGGCGCACCTCGACATGGTCTGCGAACGGGATCCGGACAGCCCGTACGACCCGCGGGCAGGGCGGATCCACGTCGTCGTGGAGCGACGACTGGGTCGCGGCCGAGGGGACGACGCTCGGCGCCGACAACGGGATCGGCGTCGCGGCAGCGCTCGCCGCGGCCGAGGACGCCGCGCTCGTGCACGGCCCGCTCGAGCTGCTGCTCACGGTCTCCGAGGAGCAGGGGCTCGACGGCGCGAAGGCGCTCGATCCGGCCCTCGTCTCCGGCCGCCTCCTTCTCAACCTCGACGGGACGAGTGACCGTGCGCTCACGATCGGCTGCGCGGGCAGCATCCACACGTTCACGCGGCTGGAGCTCCTGCCCGCGGACGCGCCGGGGCTCGCGTGGCTGGAGATCCGGATCACGGGCGCGCGCGGCGGGCACTCGGGCGGCGACATCGCGCGCGGCCGGGCGAACGCTGTCAAGGCGCTCGGCCGGGCACTCTCGCACGCCCACCGACAGGCTCCGTTCCGGCTCGCCTCGCTCGACGGAGGCGTCAGCCGGAACGCGCTGCCCCGAGCGGCGCGCGCTCTCGTCGGGCTCGACCCGGACGCCGAGCCCGCGGCCCGCGCCGCGCTCGAGCAGGAGCTCGCCCGCCTGTGCGAGCAGTTCGCGGAGTCGGACGGCGGGCTCGCGCTCGAGGTGGAGCGCGCCGACGGAGGACAGGCCGCGGACGAGGTGACGACGGGAGCCGCGCTCGACCTCCTGGCGGCCCTCCCGAGCGGCGTGGTCGCGATGAGCCCGACGCTTCCGGCGACGGTCGAGACGAGCACGAGCCTCAACGTCGCGACGACCGGCGCCGGCGTCCTCACCCTCGCCTCGATGACGAGGAGCGCGAACGCCCCCGCCCTCGACGACGTCCTCGCGACGATCGAGGGCGCCGCGCGCCTGGCGGGCGCGGAGGTCGAGGTCCAGCGCTCGTACCCGCCGTGGAAGCCCGATCTCGAGTCGCCGCTGCTCGCGACCGCGAAGGCCACTTTCGAGCGCGTGAACGGGTTCCCGCCGGCGCTCGAGGTCGTCCACGGAGGGCTCGAGTGCGCGGTGATCGGCGACAAGCTGCCGGGCGTGCGGATGCTCTCGCTCGGCCCGGAGATCCTCGATCCGCACGCGCCGGGCGAGCGGGTCAGCATCTCCGGGACGCAGCGCTTCTATCGCGCTGCTCGGCGCACTGCTCGACGACCTTTCGCGGTAGCCGTCGCTACGGGGCCCAGCGGCAGCGCAGGCCGAGGCCGTCGGCGTCGACGAGCGTGACCTGCCCGCGCCGGAGCGACACCGACCCGCGCTTCTCCTCCTCGCGGAGCACCCGGTTCACGGTTGCCCGTGAGGTGCCGGCCATCGCCGCCAGGTCCTCCTGCGTCAGCGGGACGACGGGTGGGCCGCTGTCCGCTGCGTACGTCTCGGCCAGGTTGCAGAGTCGGCGGCGGATGCGCGTCTCGGCGTCCACGTGGTGCGCCTCGACGATCCGCTCGCTCGCGATCCGAAGCTGCTCCGCGAGCAGTCGGAGGAGGACGTCCTTCACGCTCGGATGCGCCCGCTGGAGCCGCGCGAAGTCGTCGCGGAGCACCGACCTCGTCTCACCGTCCTCGAGCGCCGAGACGGTCGCCGAGCGGTGCACGTCGGGGAGGAGCAGCGCGAGCTCCCCGAACGCGTCGCCGGGCCCGATGACGTTCAGGAGCACGTTGTCGCCCACCGGCGTGGACACCCGGGCCGCGAAGCGACCGCGGACGACGAGGTGCAGCGACTCGGCCGGATCGCCGCGGTGGAACACGACCTCGCCGCGGCGAAACGTGCGCCGGTGCGCGATCGCGAGAAGCTCGCGCACGTCCTCGGCAGGGAGGTCGGCTAGGAGCGGCCACTCCACTGCGGCAGTGTGTGTGACGGCGGTGACATTCGCAACGTCGCGCGCGCGAACGACACGGCCTCGGGTCGGTCATACGCTCGACGCGTGATGGATTCGACGCGAGAGGAGCAGCGATGACCCGTGACGATCAGATCCTCAGGTACGCCGCCGCCACCATCGGCGCGATCGCGGCGATCGCGGTGGCCCCACAGGTAGCCGCCGGCGCGAACGGCGTGCAGGTGAAGCCGCAGGTCAAGGCTCAGGTCGTGCAGGCGCAGGTCGTGAGGTCGCAGGTGGTCAAGCCGCAGCTCGTGAAGGCGCAGATCGTGAAGGCCCAGCGCGTCTCCGTCTACAAGATCTCGATCCTGCGCAAGCACTGAGCTCCACGTCGATCCATCCGAGGGGAGGCGCCGAGGGGCCGTGAGGCCCTTCGGCGGTTCTCACAACCCGACGATGTCGTCCGGGCGGACGGGGACGCGCGCGAGCTCACGCCCCGTCGCCGCGCGCAGCGCGGACGCGATCGCCGCGGTCGAGACGACGGTCGGCGGCTCGCCTACGCCCTTGACGCCATACGGGGCGTCCGGCTCCGGGTCCTCGACGAGCTCTGAGACGACCGGCGGCATGTCGAGGAAGGTCGGCAGCAGGTAGTCGGTGAAGCTCGCGTTCGCGATGACGCCGTCCCGCACCTGGATCTCCTCCATGAGCGCGAGCCCGAGCCCCTGCGCCGTGCCGCCCTCGATCTGGCCCTCGACCGCGAGCGGGTTGACGGCACGGCCGATGTCCTGAGCAGTGCCGATCCAGACCACACGGGTCAGCCCGAGCTCGACGTCGACCTCGACGACGACGCGCATCGCCGAGACCGCGAACGCGACGTGCGAGCGCTCCCCGGTCGTCTGTCCCGTCTCGGGATCGAGCGGGTAGGTGCGGGGATGGCGATAGACACGCTCGACGTCGACCTCGCCACTGCGCTGTCGCTCGCGCTCCTCGAGCGCGGCGCGGCACGCGAGCTGCACCGCCCCCGCGGCCATCCAGGTCATGCGTGATGCGGAGGCCGATCCGGCCGACCCGACCTCGGCCGTCGAGCCGGCCGCGAGCGCCACCGCGTCGGTCTCGAGCTCGGTGCGCGCGACCTGAAGGATGACGTCAACCACGCCCTGCCCGACCTCGGCCGCCGCGCAGTGGATCTCCGCGCTGCCGTCCTCGCGCAGGATCACGCGCGCCGAGCAGTAGTCGTCGAAACCCTCCGAGTAGCAGATGTTCTTGAATCCGACCGCGAACCCGACGCCGCGGCGGACGCCCTCGCCGCGCGTCGTGTTCCCGGCGCCACCCGGAAGCCGGATCACGTCGCGCGGGAGCTCCTCCTGCTCGGGGACCGGGATGGCGGCCGCACGTCGTATCACCTCGCGCGTCGGCAACGATCCCGTGACGACCTGACCGGTCGGCAGGACGCCCCCAGGCTCGAGCGCGTTCAGGAGGCGCAGCTCGACGGGATCGATGTCGAGGGCGGCCGCGAGCTTGTCCATCTGCGCCTCGGCCGCGAAGCACGACTGCACCGCACCGAAGCCGCGCATCGCCCCGCAAGGCGGGTTGTTCGTGTACACGGCGAGCCCCTCGACGAGGACGTTGTCCACGCGGTACGGCCCTGGTGCGAACGAGCAGGCGTTCGAGATCACCGCCGTCGAGCTCGACGCGTAGGCGCCGCCGTCGATCAAGATCGACATGCGCACCGACACGAGCCTGCCGTCGGTGGTCGCGCCGTGCTCGGCGCGGATACGGGCCGGATGCCGGTGCACGTGGCCGACGAAGGACTCCTCGCGGTCGTAGACCATCTTCACCGGTCGCGCCGTGCGCAGGGCGAGCATCGCCGCATGGATCTGCATCGACAGGTCCTCGCGCCCTCCGAACGCGCCGCCGACCCCCGCAAGGTGGATCCGCACCTGCTCCGGCCGGAGGCCGAGACAGGGCGCGACCTGGTCGCGGTCGACGTGGAGCCACTGGGTCGCGACGTGGATGTCGATGCCGCCCTCGCCGTCCGGCACCGCGAGCCCGGACTCGGGCCCGAGGAACGCCTGGTCCTGCTGGCCGACCTCGTACAGCCCGGTCACGGTCACGTCCGCCGCGGCGTCGGGGTCCCCGCGACGGATGACGAGCGAGCGCACGACGTTCGGCCGCGGGTCCTCCCGGTGGCCATGGCCCGGCTCGATCCGGCCCGGATGCAGAGGCTCTGCGTCGACCGCCGTCTCGGGGTTCACGACGGGCGTGAGCTGCTCGTACTCGATCCGCACGGCTGCGGCGGCCCGCCGAGCCTGCTCCGGCTCCTCGGCCGCGACGATCACGATGGGCTCGCCGTGGTAGAGGACGCGGCCGGCCGCGAGCACCGGCTGGTCCGGGAGCTCGAGCCCGTAGTGCAGCTCGCCGGGGACGTCCTCGTGCGTCAGCACGGCGTGGACGCCCGGCATGCTCAACGCCTCGGAGACGTCGATCTCCAGGATCCGCGCGTGGGCGTGCGGGCTCCGGACTGTCCGGCCCCAGAGCATCCCGGCGACGTGGAGGTCGCTCGAGTACGCGAACTCGCCCGTGACCTTCGGCGTCGCATCCTGGCGGCGAACGGCGTCGCCGACGCGGCCGAGGGAGAGCGTGCGCGCCGGAGCGCTCATCCCGCAGCTGCCCGCACGGCGTCCAGGATCTTCGCGTAGCCGGTGCAGCGGCAGAGGTTCCCCGAGAGCGCCTCGCGGATCTCGTCGTCGCTCGGGTCCGGGCTCCTGCGGAGGAGGTCGGCGGCGGCGACCACGAACCCCGGCGTGCAGAAGCCGCACTGCACGGCGCCCGCCTCGATGAACGCCTCTTGGACGACGTGGAGTGCGCCGTCCGCAGCAAGGCCCTCTACGGTGACGACGTCGTGGCCGTCCGTCTGCGCGGCCAGGACGAGGCACGAGCACACGAGCACGCCTTCGAGCAGCACCGAGCACGAGCCGCACTCGCCCTGCTCGCAGGCGTTCTTGGAGCCGGGGAGCTCGAGCCGGTCGCGGAGCGTCGTCAGCAGGCTTTCGCCGGCCCAGACGTCGGCCTCGCGCGGCTCGCCGTTCACCGTCAGCGCGATCCTCACAGGCATCTCTGGAGCCCCCGCTCCGTCAGCACGCGCAGAGCATGGCGCCGGTAGGCGGAGGTCCCGCGGACGTCGTCGATCGGGCTCGCCGCGGCCGCGACCTCGTCCGGGAACGAGCCCGCGTCGGCGAGCGGCCGGACGACGAGACCCGGGACCGGGCTGGCCGAGCCGAACGACGCGCGCAGCTCGCCGCGCTCGCGGTCGGCGACGAGGGCCAGCGAGCAGACCGCGATCACCATCGCGTTCCGCGGCCCGATCTTCATGAACGTCTGCGGCTGGCCGCTCGGACGCACCAGGACGGCCGTGATGAGCTCGTCGTCGGCGAGCACGGTCCTCTTCACGCCGACGAGGAACTCGCTCACCGCAAGCCGTCTCGTCCCGCGCGTGCTCGCGAGCTCGACGTCCGCGCCCTCGACGAGGAGCGGCGGGAGGGCGTCGCCCGCGGGCGAGGCGGTGCCGAGATTGCCCCCGATCGTCCCGCGGTTCCTGATCTGCGGCGAGCCGACGGTACGAGACGCCTCCGCGAGCGCGGGCAGGAGCCCGGCCACCTCGCCCTCCAGCAGCTCGGTGTACGTGAGCGCCGCGCCGAGCCGCAGCGTCCCGTTCTCGCGCGACCAGCCGCGCAGCTCCGTCACCTCGTCGAGATTGAGGATCGTCTCCGGGCGCAGGCGGTCGAAGTTGAGCGCGACCAGGACGTCGGTGCCGCCCTGGACCGGCACCGCGCCGGGATGCCCGGCGCGCAGCTCGAGCGCCTCGTCGAGCGTCCGGGGCGTCAGGACGACCATCGGCGCAAGGGTATTACTCTTGCCCCGCATGGAAGCTCTTCGCCGTCGCCTCGCCGTCGCGCGCGGAGACGAGCCGGCCGACGTCGTGGTGCGGGGCGGGCGCGTCTTCTCCGTGTTCACGCGCGAGTGGCTCGACCGGGATGTCGCGATCGCCGACGGCGTGGTGGCGGGACTCGGAGACTACGACGCTCGCGAGGTCGTCGATGCGACCGGGAAGTGGGTCGTCCCCGGCTTCGTCGACGCCCACATGCACCTCGAGTCGGTGAAGCTGATGGTGGACGAGTTCGCGCGTCTCGTCCTCCCGCTCGGCACGACCACGGTCGTCGCCGATCCGCACGAGATCGCGAACGTTCTCGGCGTCGACGGCGTGCACTGGCTGCTGGACGCGACGAGCGGGCTCCAGCTCGACGTGTACTTCATGGCGTCGTCGTGCGTCCCGGCCTCGTCGTTCGAGTCGCCGCTGCGCCCGTTCACGCCCGACGACCTCGAGTCGCTGATGCGACGGCGCCGCGTGCTCGGGCTCGCCGAGATGATGAACTTCCCCGGAGTCGTCGCGGGCGATCCCGCCGAGCTCGAGAAGCTTGCGCTCGAGGGCGCTGCGCACGCCGACGGGCACGCGCCCGGCCTCCTCGGCAGCGACCTCCAAGCATATGCGGCCGCCGGGATCGGCTCCGACCACGAGGCGCTGACCGTCGAGGAGGGTCGCGAGCGCCTGCGTGCCGGGATGTGGCTGCTGATCCGCGAGGCGTCGATGGCGCGGAACCTGCTCGACCTGCTCCCGCTCGTGTCCGAGCTCGGCCCCGGGCGGATCGCCTTCTGCACCGACGACCGCGACCCGGACGACATCGTCGACGACGGTCACGTCAACGGGATGGTGCGGAAGGCGGTCGCTGCGGGGATCGTCGCGGAAGACGCGCTGCTCATGGCATCGCACCACCCTGCCGTCTGGCACGGGCTGCGAGGGCACGGAGCGATCGCGCCCGGCTACCAGGCGGACCTGCTCGTGCTCCCCGACCTCGAGCGCTTCGTCCCCGAGCTCGTGTTGAAGCGCGGCCGCCCCGTCGTGGAAGTGGCGAGCGCCGAGATCCCGGACTGGGTCCGCCAGACCGTGCGGATCCAGCCGGTCTCTCCCGCCGATCTCGCGATCCCCTGGGACGGAGGAGGCCCGGCGCGCGCCATCGGGCTCGTCCCCGACCAGGTCGTCACCGAGAGCGTCGTCGTGCAGCCGATCGTCGAGAGCGGCCAAGCCCTCGCCGATGCCGCGCTCGACCTCGCGAAGATCGCGGTCGTCGAGCGGCACCTCGCGACCGGGCGCATCGGCCTCGGCTTCGTCTCGGGCTCGGGCCTCGCGCGCGGAGCGCTCGCCTCGTCGGTCGCCCACGACGCGCACAACCTCGTCGTCGTGGGCACGTCCGACGACGACATGGCCTTCGCGATCGCGCGGCTTGCCGAGCTCGGCGGCGGGATCGTCGCCGTCGAGAGCGCGCGCGTCCTCGCCGAGTGCCCGCTCCCGATCGCCGGGCTCCTCTCCGACGCGCCTCTGGCGGACGTCGTCGAGCAGAGCCGCGCGTGCAACGACGCCGCGCACGGGCTCGGCTGGACCGGCGCGACACCGTTCCTGACGCTGTCGTTCCTCGCGCTCTCGGTGATCCCGAGCCTCAAGATCACGGATCGCGGCCTCGTCGACGTCGACCGCTTCGAGATCGTCCCGCTCGAGACATGACCCGGCTGTATGCCAACGGCTGGGTCGTGACCTGCGACGACGCGGGAACGGAGCACGAGGCAGGCTGGGTGCTCGTCGAGGACGGCTTCGTGGCCGCGGTCGGCGCGGACGCGGAGCCCGAGGCCGACGAGCGCGTCGACGTGGGCGGCGCCGTCGTCACGCCCGGGCTCGTGAACACGCACCACCACCTCTGCCAGACGCTGACCCGGGCGCGGGCGCAGGAGGCGGACCTCTTCACCTGGCTCCGCGAGCTGTACCCGATCTGGGCCGGGCTCGACGCGGAAGCCGAGTACGCGGCGTCGCGCACCGGGATCGCGGAGCTCGCTCTCTCCGGTTGCACGACCGTCTTCGACCACCACTACGTGTTCCCGCGCGGACGGGAGGGCCTCGTCGAGGCCGAGGTGCAGGCGGCGCGCGAGCTGGGAGTGCGGCTGGTCGCGTCGCGCGGCTCCATGGACCTCGGCGCCTCCGACGGCGGCCTCCCGCCGGACGAGCTCGTCGAGGACCTCGACGCGGTCCTCGCCGACACCGAGCGGTTGGCCGGCGAGCTGCACGAGCCGGGCCCCGGCGCGCGCATCCAGATCGCGGTCGCGCCGTGCTCGCCGTTCTCCGTGACGAAGCGCCTCATGCAGGAGTCGGCCGAGCTCGCACGCAGGCTCGGCCTCGTGCTGCACACGCACCTCGCGGAGACGGTCGAGGAGGAGGCCTACTGCCTGGAGCTCTACGGCTGCACGCCGGTCGAGCACCTGACCGACTTGGGGTGGCTCGGCCCCGACGTCTGGTGTGCGCACTGCGTGCATCTCTCCGCCGACGACGTCGCGGGCTTCGCCGGGTCGGGCACGGGCGTCGCCCATTGCCCGACCTCCGAATCTTCGGCTTGGCGCAGGCATCGCACCCGTGCGCGAGCTCGTCGACGCCGGAGTGCGGGTCGGGCTCGGCGTCGACGGCTCTGCCTCGAACGAGCGGAGCGACCTCCTGTTCGAGGTGAAGCAGGCGCTGCTCGTCGCGCGCGGCCGCGGCGGCCCGGCGGCAATGACCGCGCGCGAGGCGCTCCGGCTCGGGACACGCGGCGGCGCGGCCGTGCTCGGCCGCGACGATCTCGGCTCGCTCGAGCCGGGGAAGTGCGCGGACCTCGCGGTCTGGAGCACCGACGTGCTCGAGCTCGGCGGCGCGGCGGACCCGGTCGCGGGCCTCGTTCTCTCCGCGCCGCATCGACCTCAACGACTGGTCGTGGGGGGCGTCGACGTCGTGTGCGACGGAGCGCTCGTGAACGCCGACGAGGCGGAGATCGCCCGCAGCCAGCGGGCGCAGGCGCGAAGATTCGCCGCATGAGCGTCTCCCTCTCCACACACGTCCTCGACACCGCCCGCGGCGAGCCCGTCGCCGGGGTGCGCGTCGAGCTCGCTGCAGGAGCGCGAGGTCGTCGCGTCCGCGAAGACGGACGCCGACGGCCGCGTCCGCGAGCTGGCCGCCGACCTCGATCCCGGACGCTACGAGCTGATCTTCTGGCCGCCGTCCCCGTTCTTCACGAAGGTCGAGCTCGAGGTCGAGCTGACCGACGGCCACCACCACGTCCCGCTCCTCGTCTCCCCGTACGGATGCGCGAGCTACCGCGGGAGCTGAGCGCGGACGAGCTGGCCGAGCTCTTCGAGGGGCGCACGCGACTCGTCGAGCTGCTCGCCGACACGGAAGACCCGCTCGGTCGGGCAGAAGCCGCGCTCGAGACGCTGGGCGAGGAGGAAAAACTCGAGGCGCTGAACGCGCACCCCGCGATCGGGCGGCAAGCCGGGCTCTCGGTACGGTCCGCGGCCGAGCAGGGGGCGGACCGCGACCCGGCGATCCTCTCGGAGCTCGCGTTCCTCAACCAGGCCTACGAGGAGAAATTCGGCTTCCGCTTCGTCGTCTTCGTCGCGGGACGGCCGAAGAAGGAGATCCTCGAGGTGCTGCGAGAGCGGATCGCCCGCACCCGTGAGGAGGAGCTCGACACCGGCTGCCGCGAGCTCGTCGCGATCGCGAGGGATCGATGGACCCGTACCTGAGAGACGTCCTCGACGTCTGCCTCCGGATGCTGCACGTGATCGCGGGGATCGCGTGGATCGGCGCGTCGCTCTACTTCGTGCGGCTCGACCTCGCTCTGCGGCCGCCAAAGCGTGCCGAGGACTCCGACGCCGGTGTCGCCGGCGAGTTCTGGGGCGTCCACGGCGGCGGGCTCTACCACTCGCAGAAGTACCGCCTCGCTCCCGCGCAGATGCCGGAGCCGCTGCACTGGTTCAAGTGGGAGGCGTACACGACGTGGCTTTCCGGGTTCGCGCTCATGGTCGTCCTCTACTACTCGGACCCGGGTCTGCGGCTCGTCGACGCGGACGGTGCCGACCTCTCGTCGTGGGCCGCGATCGCGCTCAGCATCGGAGGGCTGGCGCTCGCGTGGGTCGTCTACGACGTCCTCTGCCGGACCGTCGGCATGAGGAGCCAGGCCGCGCTCGCGGTCGTCGGCGTCGTCCTGCTCGCGCTGACGGCCTGGGCCGCGGGCGAGCTCTTCGCACCGCGCGCCGCCTACCTGCAGGTCGGCGCGATGCTCGGGACGATCATGGCCGCGAACGTCCTCTTCGTCATCATCCCGGCGCACCGGAAGCTCGTTCGCGCGATGGAGGAGAAGCGAGAGCCGGACGCAGCGCCCCTCCTCGAGGCGAAGAACCGCTCCGTGCACAACAATTACCTCACGCTGCCGGTGCTCTTCACGATGCTCGCGGGGCACGCGGCGTTCACGTTCGCGCACGACCAGGCGTGGCTCGTCCTCGTCCTCGTCGCGCTCGTCCTCGCCTGGGTTCGCCACTTCTTCAACCTCTGGCACACCGGGCGGCGCGCGTGGTGGATCCTCGCGACGAGCGCGGTCGCCGTCGTCGCGCTCGCGGTCTGGCTGCGGCCCGAGGAGGCAGGGACGAGCGTGACCGGCCCCGTCACGGTCGACCAGGTGCTGCCGATCGTCGCCGAGCGCTGCGCGACCTGCCACTCGGGAGTGACTGCACCGCTCGGCGTCCGACTCGAGACGCGGGCTCAGATCGAGGCACGAGTCGACGACATCGAGCGGCAGGCCGTGCTGACGCAGGCCATGCCGCCGGGGAACGCGACCGGGATGACCGAGGCCGAGCGAGAGCTCCTCGGCGCCTGGATCGCGTCGACGCGCTGAGCGCACGCCGGCGCTAGAGTCGCCGCGTGCTCGAGATCGTCGCCGGCGGCTTCTCCTTCAGCGCGCGCTTCGAGGAGGCCGGCGCGCCGGACACCGTCGCCGCGTTCCGCCGGATGCTCCCGCTCGAGTCGCGGATCATCCACGTGCGCTGGTCGGGCGAGGGCGGCTGGATTCCGATGGGCGACCTCGAGGTCGGGATCGGCCCCGAGAACGCGACGAGCTACCCGAGCCCCGGCGAGCTGATCTTCTACCCGGGCGGCGTGAGCGAGACCGAGCTCCTGCTCGCGTACGGCTACGTCGCGTTCGCGAGCAAGGCGGGCGCGCTCGCAGGGAACCACTTCGCGACGATCGTCTCCGGGAACGAGAACCTGCGCGAGCTCGGCCGGAAGATGCTCTGGGAAGGCGCGCAGGACATCTCGTTCAACGTCGCCGACTGAGTCACGCGAGCCGGCCGAGGGCGCCCGCAAGGACGTCGACCGCGAGCGCGACGTCGTCGTCGGACGAGAGCTCGTCGGGCGAATGGCTCACGCCGCCGTTCAGGCTCCGGACGAAGAGCATCCCGCTCGGGACGCCCGCGGCGGCGAGGATCCCGGCGTCGTGGCCCGCGCCCGACGCGAGCTCGAGCGCCGCGAGCCCACGCGACTCGATCTCGTCGCGCAACGCACCGCCGAACCGACTCGTGCATCGGCGCCGGCTCGGTTCGCTGAGCCGGCTCGAAGCCGATCGCCGCGACCAGTGCGTCGAGCCTCGCGGCATCGGGCGCGCGGGCATCGACGCGAGATGCGTACGCGGGACGGGATGACGTTGCTCCCTCCGGGCTCGACGTCGAGCCGGCCGACCGTCGCGACCGCTCCGTCGATCTCGAGCGCGGCCGTCGCGGATCCGGAGGATCGCCTCGGCGGCCGCGACGAGCGCGTCCTCGCGACCCTGCCATCGGCGTCGTCCCCGCGTGCCCGGCACGGCCCTCGAAGACGAGCTCGCCGCGCGCGTAGCCGACGATGCTCGTCACGACGCCGAGCGGGACGCCGAGCGTCCGCGAGCACGGGCCCCTGCTCGACGTGGAGCTCGAGAAAGACGCTCGGCAGGCCCTGCCGCGCGAGCGCACGAGCGCTCGGCTCCCGATGCAGCCGACCTCCTCGCCGCGGAACACGACCACCGACCCGCGCCCAGCCCGCTCGACGGCCTCGATCGCGGCGACGACCCCGAGTGCGCCGTCGAAGCGACCGCCCTGCGGCACGGTGTCGAGGTGCGATCCGACCCAGAGGTCGTCCCGGTCGCGCCGAGCGCCCGAGCAGGTTCCCGGACGCGTCGACCTCGACCTCGAGCCCGGCCTCGCGCATCCACCCCGCCGCGAGCTCGTGCGCCTCGTCCTCCTCCGGCGACCCGTGCGGACGGTTCGCGCCGGGACCGCCGCCGATCGCGTACAGCTCGTCGAGCCGCTCGAGGACCCTCATGCGCGTCGCAGTATGTCGCCGCTCGCTCAGCGACCCGAGCAGCCACCAGCCGACGAGCGGGACGAGCGCGGCGACGAGGAACGCGGCCGCCCAGGACGCTCTCGGACACCGTCGCGGCGAACACCAGCGGCGCGACCACGCCCGATCGCCGAGAGCACCGTCTGCTGGAACGCCGATCGCCGCGCCGCTCCGCAGCGGCCCGGCGAGCTCGGCCGCTGCCGTGAACGAGAGCCCGTTCCAGGCCATCGTCAGCCCGCCCGCGAGGACGAGGACCGGGACGAGCAGCCACGTCGGCCCGCCCGGCGAGCACCGCGGTCGACGAGCATCACGGCGACGACCGCGACGCCGACGCGTCGGAGCGGCACGACCCGCGCGCCGATCACATCCGACCAGCGCCCGCGCTCCGATGCGGAACGCCACCGCCAGCACCTGCGCCGCACGGCGAAGACGAGTGCCGCCGACTGCTCGGAGAAGCCGTGCTCGTCGCACGAGGAAGAGGACACCGAACCCGATCACCGCGATCTGCGCGTAGAGGTAGAGGCCGCTGCCGACCGAGAGCCTCCAGAGCCTCGTGTCGACGATCGTCCGCGCGACCGACGCCGGCTCGATCCCGTCCGTCGCGCTCGCGGCCGCGCAGGACGAGCGCGCCCGACGAGGGCGCCGACCGCGCAGAGCGCGGCGAGGAAGAGGAACGCCGCCTCCGATCCGCCCGCGTTCGCGAGCGGCGGCAGCGACGAGCGCGCCGACCAGCCCGCCGAGCGGGATCGCCGTCTGCCGGACGCCGAGCGCGAGCCCGCGCTCGTCGCGCGCGAACCAGTGCATCACCGCGCGCCCGCTCGCCGAGTTGACCGCTGCGCCCCGACGCGCGCCGACGAGCACGAGCAGGACGACGAGCGCCTCGAAGCTCGGAGGCGAAGCGCCGCGCCGACGAGGAACGCCGCGCGCAGCCGAGCATCCCGATCGTCGAGCGCGACGCGCTCGCCGAAGCGGTCGGCGGCGAGCCCCCACGGGAGGAGCGTCAGCGTCGTCCCGACCCAGCGAGGCGGCGAGCAGGACGCCGATCTCGGCCGAGCGAGAGGTCGAACTCCTCGCGGAGCTGCGGCACGATCACGGGCAGCCCGATGCCGAAGCCGCGGCGTCGCAGTCGCCGCGGCGATCGTGCCCGCCGGCGAGCACCGCCCACCGGTACGACGACGCGGTCTACAGGCCGAACGGGTTGATCGGCCGCGCGCCCGTCGAGACGACGACGCTCTTCGTCTCGAGGTAGAGGTCGAGCGTCTCGAGGCCGAGCTCCCGCCCGAAGCCCGACTGCTTGTAGCCGCCGAACGGGATCCCGGGGAACGCCGTGTACGGCATGTTGATCCCGACCGTGCCCGACTTGATGCGCGCCGCGAGGCGGTGGCCGCGGGCCGGGTCGCCCGTCCAGACCGTCGCCATCAGCCCGTAGCGGACGTCGTTCGCGAGCCGGATCGCGTCCTTCTCGTCCTCGAACGGGATGACGCGTGACGACCGGGCCGAAGACCTCCTCCTGCGCGATCTCGAGGTCGTTCGTCGCGGCGACGACGGTCGGCGGGTAGAACGCGCCGGCTGCCGTCCGGGACCGCGCCGCCCGCGACGACCTCGGCGCCCTCGCCCGTCCCGCGCTCGACGAACCCGTGCACGCGATCGCGGTGCGCAGCGGAGATGAGCGAGCCCATCTGCGTCTCGGCGTCGAGCGGGTCGCCGACCTTGACCTGACCCGCGAAGTCCGCCATCTGCGAGACGACCTCGTCGTAGAGCGGCTTCTCGACGAGGAGCCGCGAGCGCGCCTCGCAGCTCTGGCCGGCCGCGTAGTAGATCGCCCACGCCGAGCTCGGGACGCGCGCTCGCGAGGTCGGCGTCGGCGAAGACGAGGTTCGGGCTCTTGCCGCCGAGCTCGAGCGTGACCCGCTTCACCGGATCGGAGGCGAGCCGCATGATCTCGCCGCCCGTCTTCGTCGAGCCGGTGAACGCGACCTTGTCGACGCCGGGGTGGCGGACGAGGTAGGCGCCCGTCGTCGGGCCGTCGCCCGGGACGACGTTGATCGACGCCCGCCGGGAAGCCCGACCTCGGTGGCGAGCTCCGCGAGCCGGATCGCGGTGAGCGGCGTCTGCGGGTCGGGCTTCAGGACGACCGAGCAGCCCGCGGCCAGCGCGGGCGCGAGCTTCCAGGTCGCCATCATCAGCGGGTAGTTCCACGGGACGATCTGCGCCGCGACGCCGACCGGCTCCTTCAGCGAGTAGAAGAGGAGCGAGCCGCCGATCGGGTTCGCGCGGCCGCCGATCGTCGCGATCGCGGAGGCGTAGTAGCGGAAGTTCTCGACCGCCTGGTGGAGCTCGGCCTTGACCGAGGAGATCGCCTTGCCGACGTTCCGCGACTCGAGCTCGGCGAGCTCGGCGCGGTTCGCGACGATCGCGTCGGCGAGCGCGTGCAGGAGCCGCGCGCGCTCGGTGCCGGGCGTCCGCCCCCAGTCGCCCTCGACGGCGGCTCGCGCGGCCTCGACCGCGCGGTCGACGTCCGCCTCGCCCGCCATCGCCGCGCGGGCGAGCGTTTCGCCGGTCGCCGGCTCGACGAGCTCGCGGATCTCGCCCGCTGCGGGCTCCGCCGACTCCCCGCCGATGAAGAGCCCGTACTCGCGTGTCGCGATCGCCATCTGCCGGAATCTACCCCGCCGTGTCGGGATTGGGCACCGGCACCATCAACGCGGGGTCGATCCACGGCCCGCCCGCGCGCTTCGCGAGGTCGGCGAACGTCACGCCCCCGAGCAGCGAGATCGTCGCGTCGCGCACCTCGGCCCACACGTCACGGAGCGTGCAGCCGACCATCATCGGGCAGGGCTCCGGGTTGTGGCGCGTCGCGCAGCTGATCGGCGCCAGCGGGCCCTGGAAGAGCCTGACGATGCGCTCGAGCGTGATCTCCTCGGGCGCCTTGTTGAGCCGGTAGCCGCCCGTCGGGCCGCGCTCCGAGCGGACGATCCCCGCCGTCCGCATGGTCGGCATGACCTGCTCGAGCACGGACTGGGGAACAGCAGTGCGGCGTGCGAGCTCCTCGAGCTTGAGCGAGCCGCCGCCCTCGAGCGCGAGCGACAGGATCGCGCGCGTCGCGTAGTCGGTTCTCCGGGACACCCACACGTTCGCCTCCCTTGACAGATCCGAATTGACAACTAAGCGTACGGGAACTATCTTCTCCGCCATTCAAAGTGAAGTCGACAAACTTTGTCAGCTTTCACAAGTAGAGCCGATGCCCAACCGACAAGGAGACTCCATGCGTGCCAGGTTCCTCGCTCTAGCCGCCGCCCTCGGCCTCGTAACCGCGGTCCTCGCGGCCACGGCCGGCGCCGACACCGCGGCACCCGCCCGCAGCGCCGACACCGACCTGAGCCTCGTCGCCTACTCCACCCCGCGCGAGGCGTACGGGAAGCTCATCCCCCTCTTCCAGAAGACGCCGCAGGGTGAGGACGTCGACTTCAGGCAGTCCTACGGCGCGTCGGGCGAGCAGGTGCGCGCGGTCAAGGCGGGCCTGGACATGGACATCGCCGCGCTCTCGCTCGCTCCGGACATGGACGAGCTCGTGAACGCCGGCTATGTCGATGCGAGCTGGAAGAAGCAGTCGCACAAGGGCATGGTCACGAACTCGGTCGTCGTCTTCGTCGTGCGCGACGGCAACCCGAAGAAGATCAAGGGCTGGAACGACCTGCTCCGCCCCGGCGTCGAGGTCGTGACGCCGAACCCGTTCACCTCCGGCGGCGCGCGCTGGAACATCATGGCCGCGTACGGCGCGTGGCGGAAAGCCGGCAAGACGGACAAGCAGGCGCAGGCGAACCTGCTCAGGCTCTTCAGGAACGTCGTCGTGCAGGACACGAGCGCGCGGGCGTCGCTCAGCACGTTCAACAGCGGCAAGGGTGACGTGCTCCTCGCGTACGAGAACGAGGCGTACTTCTCCCGCCTCCAGGGGCTCGACCTCCAGTGGGTCATCCCCAAGGCGACGATCCTCATCGAGAACCCGATCGCCGTCGGCAAGAAGAGCCCCGACAAGGCGGCGGCGAACGCGTTCCTCCGCTTCCTCCGCACGCCGGCAGCCCAGCAGGTCTTCGCCGACTACGGGTACCGGCCCGTCGTGAAGAGCGTCGAGAACAGGAACCGGTCGAAGTTCCCGACGAGGCCCGGCCTCTTCACGATCGACCAGCTCGGGCTCGGCGGCTGGACGAAGGTGCAGAAGCGATTCTTCGATCCGCGGTCGAGCATCATGGCCCGCATCCAGCGCCAGGTCGGCGGCAGCACTGGCTGAGATCGCCGTCAGCACCGCCCGGCGCGCTCGGGCCTCGAGGGACAGGGCCGCCACGGCCCTGTCCCTCGGTGTCGTGACGACCTTTCTCATGGCCATGGTCGGCCTGCCGATGGCCGCGCTCCTGTGGGAGGCGACCAGCGAGGGGAAGCAGTCCTTCTGGGACGCGGTCTCGAGCCCCGAGGCCGTCGCGGCGCTGAAGCTCACGCTCGGCGCCTCGCTCGTCGTGTCACTGCTCAACGCCGTGCTCGGGACGATCACCGCGTGGGTCCTGGTGCGCGACGACTTCCCCGGGAAGTCGGTCGTGAACGCGATCATCGACCTCCCGTTCGCGCTGCCCACGATCGTCGCGGGGCTCACGTTGCTCGCGCTCTACGGCCCCGAGTCGCCGGTCGGGATCAACGTCGCCTTCACGCAGGCCTCGATCGTGCTGGCGCTCATGTTCGTGACGCTGCCGTTCGTCGTCCGCACGGTGCAGCCCGTCCTCCAGGAGCTCGACCCGGAGGTCGAACGGGCGGCTCACTCGCTCGGCGCCTCGAACGCGACGACCTTCCGGCGCATCGTCTTCCCGAACATCCTCCCCGGGATCCTCTCGGGCGTCGCCCTCGCGTTCGCCAAGGCGGTCGGCGAGTTCGGCTCGCTCGTGATCATCACCGGGAACATCCCGTTCGAGACCGAGGTCTCGTCGGTCCACATCTACGGGCGGATCGAGAGCGGCGACTCCGCCGGCGCGGCGGCCGTGGCAGTCGTGCTCCTCGGGATCTCGTTCGTGACGCTGCTCTCGATCGGGGTCATCCGCCACTTCGCGACGAGGCACGACCATGACTAGCGCGTTGTCGAGGTACGGCCTGCGCTCCGTGGCGATCGGCTACCTCGCGGTGATCCTCGTCGGCCCGCTCGCATGGGTGTTCAAGGAGACCTTCGACGACGGCTTCGGGGCGGCATGGGACGCGCTCTCGACGCCCGAGACGATCAACGCGTTCAAGCTGACCCTGATCATCACGGCGATCGCGGTCCCGGTGAACACGGTCTTCGGGATCGTCTGCGCACTCGCGATCGTGCGCAAGAAGTTCCCCGGCAAGGGCGTACTCAACGCCTTCATCGACCTGCCGCTCGCGCTCTCGCCGGTCGTCGTCGGGCTCTCGCTGTTCCTGCTCTACGGCCAGGAGGGCTGGTTCGGGAGCTGGCTCTCGGAGCGCGGCATCGAGGTGCTCTTCGCGCTGCCGTCGATGGTGATCGCAACGATCTTCGTCTCGCTCCCCTTCGTCGCCCGCGAGGTGATCCCGACGCTGCGCGAGGTCGGCGACGAGCAGGAGCAGGCCGCACGGACGCTCGGCGCAAACGGGTGGCAGACGTTCTGGAAGGTCACGCTGCCGTCGATCCGCTGGGCCGTGATCTACGGCGTCATCCTCACCACCGCGCGCTGCCTCGGCGAGTACGGGGCGGTGGCCGTCGTCTCCGGCCGGCTCCAGGGTGAGACCGAGACGGCCACGCTCCGCGTGCAGGAGCGCTACGACGCATTCGACCTCGCGGGCGCGTATGCCATCTCGATCGTGCTCGCCACGATCGCGATCCTCGTCCTGGTCGCCCTGACCGTGATCCGACCCAAGGAGAAGACCGCCTGATGTCCATCCTCGTCCGCAACGTCTCGAAGCGCTTCGGCGACTTCGTCGCCCTCGACGACGTGTCGCTCGACGTCGAGTCGGGGTCCCTCACCGCGCTCCTCGGCCCGAGCGGCTCGGGCAAGTCGACGCTACTCCGCATCGTCGCCGGCCTCGAGGTCGCGGATCAGGGTGAGATCCTGCTCGCCGGCAAGGATGCGACGGCTCTCTCGCCGCAGAAGCGGAACGTCGGCTTCGTCTTCCAGCACTACGCAGCGTTCAAGCACATGACGGTGCGCGACAACGTCGCGTTCGGGCTGAAGGTGAGGAAGCGCCCCAAGGCGGAGATCCGCGACCGCGTCGACGAGCTCCTGGCGCTCGTCCAGCTCCAGGGCCTCGGGGAGCGCTACCCGGCTCAGCTGTCCGGCGGCCAGCGCCAGCGCATGGGACTCGCCCGCGCGCTCGCGCCCGAGCCGGAGGTGCTTCTGCTCGACGAGCCCTTCGGCGCGCTCGATGCCCGTGTGCGCGCCGAGCTCCGCGAATGGCTGCGCCAGCTCCACGACGTCGTGCACGTCACGACCGTCTTCGTCACGCACGACCAGTCCGAAGCGATGGAGATCTCCGACCAGGTGGCCGTGATCAACCACGGCCGGCTCGAGCAGGTCGGAGGCCCGCGCGAGCTCTACGACGAGCCGGCGAGCGAGTTCGTGATGACGTTCGTCGGCGACGCACAGCCGATCGGAGACCATCTCGTTCGTCCGCACGACCTCGAGCTCCTGCACGAGCCCTCGGCCGGCGCGGTCGAGGCGATGATCGTGCGCGTGACGATCCTCGGACGCGACGCGAAAGTCGAGCTCCACGACTCGGGCGGAGCGGAGATCGTCGCGTTGCTCGAGCGCAACACGTTCGACGACCTGGGCCTCTGGCGCGGCCAGACGGTGTGGGTGCGCCCCCGACGCGAGCGCGTGTTCGCCGAGGCCAGCTAGGCGCGCTCGAACAGCGCAGCCTGGCCCTGGCCGACGCCGACGCACATCGTGGCGACGCCGTAGCGGCAGCGGCGGCGGCGGAGCTCGTGCAGGAGCGTGACGACGAGGCGCGCGCCGCTCATCCCGAGCGGGTGGCCGATCGCGATCGCGCCGCCGTTCACGTTGACCCTCTCCTCGTCGATCCCGAGCTCGCGGACGACCGCGAGGCTCTGCGAGGCGAACGCCTCGTTCAGCTCGACGAGGTCGAGGTCGTCGACCCCGACCCCCGTCCGCGCGAGCAGCTTGCGCACGGCGGGAACCGGCCCGATGCCCATGACCCGCGGATCGACGCCGGCGACCGCCGAGCCGACGAACGCGCCGAGCGGCTCGATGCCGAGCTCGCGTGCCTTCTCCTCGCTCGCGAGCACCAGCGCCGCGGCGCCGTCGTTGATCCCCGCCGCGTTGCCGGCGGTCACCGTGCCGCCCTCCCGGAACACGGCGCGCAAGCCCGCGAGCGCCTCCGCCGAGGTGTCAGGCCGCGGGTGCTCGTCGACCGCGAGCTCGCCGACGGCGACCAGCTCGTCCGCGAAGCGGCCTGCCGCCTGCGCCTCGGCCCAGCGCCGCTGCGAGCGAAGCGAGAACGCGTCCTGGTCCTCGCGCGACACCGACCACTTCTCGGCGACGTTCTCCCCCGTCTCCCCCATCGACTCGAGCGGGAACATCTCCTCGTGCCGCGGGTTCGGGAAGCGCCAGCCGAGCGTCGTGTCCCACGCCGTCCGGTCTCCACGCGGGAAGGCCTTGTCCGGCTTCGCCATGACGAGCGGCGCGCGGCTCATCGACTCGACGCCGCCGGCGACCGCGATCTCGGCGTCGCCGGCGACGATCGCGTGCGACGCGGAGACGACGGCGGAGAGCCCGGATGCGCAGAGACGGTTCAGCGTCACGCCCGCGACGGAGTCCGGGAGGCCCGCGAGCAGGAGCGCCATGCGCGCGACGTTCCGGTTGTCCTCTCCGGCCTGGTTCGCGCACCCGAAGTAGACGTCGTCGATCGTGCCCGGATCGACACCGGAGCGCTCGACCGCGGCGCCGATCGCGACCGCCGCGAGGTCGTCCGGCCGCACTCCCGAGAGCGCGCCGCCGTAGCGACCGATCGGCGTCCGGACGCCGGAGAGGACTACCGCCCGCATGCCGGTGGAGTGTAGGGGCGAGATGTATCTCGCCTCTACGAGACCGCGAGTGCGGTGGTGGTGCAGGGGCGACGACATTCCTCGCCCTCGCCTATGAGACGAAGTCGATCTGGACCGGAGCCGGGAAGGCGCCGAGCGCCTCGCCGCGGCGCAGGAGCTCCGTGACCGCCTTGCGGCCCTCGTCCCCGTAGTCCTGCGTCATCTCGTTCACGTACATCGACACGAACCGGTCGGCCACCGCTGCGTCGATGCCGCGCCCGAACTGGAGCGCGTACTCGAGCGCCTGCTCACGGTGCTCGAGGCCGCAGTGGATCGCCTCCCGCAGCACGGCCGAGACCTCGCAGAGCACGTCCGGCCCGATGTCACGCCGGGCGACGTTGACGCCGAGCGGGAGCGGCAGCCCCGTCTCGAGCAACCACCACTCGCCGAGATCGAGCGCCTTGACCAGGCCGTAGTCCTCGAAGATCAGCTGCCCTTCGTGGATCAGGAGGCCCGCCTCGGCGCGGCCGGACGCGACCTCGTCCGGGATCTCGTCGAACGGGACCTCGCGGAACGGGAAGTCCCCGAGCACGAGCCGGAGAGCCAGGAACGAGGTCGTCATCGTCCCCGGCACGACGATCTCCGTCGTCACGAGCTCCTCCCGGGACAGCGCGGCCCGACCCACGACGATCGGCCCGTAGCCCACGCCGATGCTCGCGCCGTGCGGGAGGAGCGCGTAGTCGTCCTGGACGAACGGGTATGCGGCGAGCGAGATCGCGGTCACCTCGAGCCGGGCAGCGCGCGCCCACTGGTTGAGCGTCTGGATGTCCGCGAGCGACTGCTCGAACTCGTGGCCGCGCTTGTCGACGAGGTCGGTCGTCAGCGCCCAGTACATGAAGGCGTCGTCGGGGTCCGGGCTGTGGCCGACGCGGATCCGCAAGGCGCGGCACGCTAGCACCGCGCCGCTTTCGACCGACCCGACAACCGCAGTCACCGCTGACGTCGGCCTGCGGCGTCAGCGGTTGAAGAACCAGCGCTCGAGGAGCGGGAGGACCTCCTTGCGCGTGAAGGGCTTCGCGTCCGCGGGGCGGCCATCTCCTTCGATGACGACGACGTCGTCCTCGAGCGCCTCGTTGGCGCGATCGAGGGCGTCGGCGAGCTCGAAGCCCTCGAAGATCACGTCGTCCGGCCGCGGCTCGTCGGACTCGCGGAGCTGCGGGTTGACGGCGCGCCCGACCGCCCACACCGCGCCGGGGCGACGCTCGATCCAGAGAACGATCCGCTCCTCGACCCCTGAGTCGTCCACGCCCACGAGCGTGCGCTCGGCGTAGCGGGACTCGCGCGAGACCTGCCTCATCCCCTGGATACAATCGCGTCTCGTGTCCGTGTTCAAGAACCTCTTCTCGTTCCTGTCGTCGAAGAGCTCGGCGGAGGAGCACGTTGCGAGGTACGTCGTGCGCGAGCACGACCGCGGCCGCGCCCTCGACGAGATCCTCGAGGACAAGTACGTGCAGAACCGACTCTCGCCCGAGCAGGTCAAGCGGCTCCTCGACCGACCGGAGATCATCGAGACGTTCTCCGGCGACGTGGTCGAAGCGGCAAAGACGTCCGCCTCGACCTAGGCGAGCGCCCGGCCGCTCTCAGACGCTCGTTCCCACACCTTGCTCGCGAGCTCGCCGGAGCGCCTCGGCGCCGATCGCGACGTCCCAGGCTGCGATGCCGTTCGACTTGAAGACGACGACGTCCGTGTCCGACTGACGTCCGGCGACCTCGCCGGAGACGACCTCGTGGAGCTCGTGCACCTCGAGCCAGTCGAGGACACCTGCCTCGACCGGCTCGGCGAGGTCCCCCGACTCGAGACGCGCCTGCTCGAGCCAGTCGCAGCAGACGAAGCCGGCGCGCTCCAGCACGGCGTTGTCGAGCTCCCGCTTGCTCTTGACGTTCGCACCTGCGGCGATCACGAGCGCTCCCGCCGACAACCACTCGCCGCGAAGCACCGGGTCGCGAGAGGACGTGATCGTGACGACGACGTCCTGCTCGCCAGCATCGCGATGGCTCTCACCGGGCTCCGCCCCGGTCTCGGTGCAGAAGGCCTCGAGCCGCTCGGGCGTGCGGCAGTACGCGACCACACGCTCCAACGAGGGCAGCGCGGCGCGAATGCACGCGACCTGCGTCACGGCCTGGTGCCCGCAGCCGAGGATGCCGAGCGTCCGCGCTCCCGACCGCGCGAGATGGCGCGCGGCGACCCCGCTCGCGGCGCCGGTTCGCAGCCGGCCCAGGTGGTCCGCCTCGATGACGCCGACGAGCGCCGACGAGGCGGCGTCGAAGAGACAGACGACGAAGGTCGCCCCTTCGGAGGTCGCGGCGTAGAGCTTGCCGCCGGCGATCCCGAGCCCCGAATCGCTCGCAGCCATGTCCGCGAGCGACCCCTCGGGAAGGCGCAGCCGCCTCCGCGGAGCGAGCTCGATCTCCCCTGCGGCCATGCGCCGGAAGCACGCCTCGACCGCATCGACTGCGTCGGCCGGGCCGAGGAGCGAGGCGACGTCCTGCTCGGTGAGATAGAGCGGCACGACGGCAAGTCTAGGAAGGGCGCGAGCGCCGACGTAGACTCGTCCTGCTTTGGCCACCGAGAACTACCTCAGCCTTCCGGTCGAGGATTTCCTCGAGCGCCTCGCCACGGGCGGCCGTGCTCCCGGCGGTGGCTCGGCGGCCGCGCTCACGGTCGCTTTCGCGGCCAGTCTCGTCTCGATGGTCGCGCGC
This sequence comes from uncultured Actinomycetes bacterium, assembly GCA_963770595.1. Taxonomy (GTDB): domain Bacteria; phylum Actinomycetota; class Thermoleophilia; order Gaiellales; family Gaiellaceae; genus GMQP-bins7. The sequence goes on from CAVYQG010000003.1 coordinate 151,146, forward strand.
TGCTCGCGCGAGTCGTGGCAGGACGCGCCGGGGGTCTCCGCGCAGGCCCTCGCGATCCAGAAGCGCGTCGCGCCACTCGCCTACCTCGGCGCCGAGGTCTGGGAGGAGGCGAACGAGGCGCTCCGGCAGGCAAGTGGCGCCGAAGGTGAAGGGTCCGGCGGCGACGTGCAGCTCGAGCGCAAGCTCGACCTCGCAGCGGCGGTGCCGCTCGAGATCGCGGAGCTCGGGGCCGACACGGCCGAGCTCGCAGCGCTCGTCGGGGAGCTGTGCGACGGAGCCTTCCGCGCCGACGCGGCCGCTGCAGCCGCGCTCGCCGCCGGCGGCGCCAGCGCGGCGGCTCACCTCGTCGAGGTGAACCTCGCCGTGCGCAAGGACGACCCGCGTCTCGTCCGCGCCCGCACGAGCGAGCAGGCCGCAGCCGACGCGGCACGCCGCACCCTCGCCACGATCCGGTGACGAGGACGTGAGCGGGCTCTCGACGGTCACGGACTCCGAGCTCGTCCACCGCTGCCGAGCCGGGGACGACGAGGCGTGGGTCGAGCTCGTCGAGCGGTTCTCGCGCTACGTCTACGCGGTCGCCGTTCGCGGCTTCCGGCTCAGCGACGCGGACGCGGAAGACGTCTTCCAGGAGGTCTTCACGAAGGTCTACACACGCCTTCACACGCTGCGGGACGACGCTGCCCTGCGCCCGTGGATCGCTCAGCTGACCCGGCGCGTGTGCCTCGACACGGTCGCGCGTGGAGGCCGCGAGCAGCCGATCGAGGAGGCGCTCTCGGAGGAGCAGACGGAGGACCTGGACATGATCGACGAGGCGTTCACCGTCCGCGAGGCGCTCGCGACGCTTCCGGAGCCGTGCCAGGAGATCCTCGACCGCTTCTTCGCCCAGGACCAGAGCTACAAGACGATCTCGAGCGAGCTCGAGATCCCGTCCGGGACCATCGCGAGCCGCATCGCGCGTTGTCTCGGACGACTGCGGGAGACGCTCGAGGGAAGAAACGAGCCCGAACCGGGGTCTAGGGAGTGATGGACCGGATGCTCGACGTAGAACGGCTCGGGGAGCTCCTGCGCGTCCTGCAGCCCGCACCCCTCGGCTGGGTGCGAGCCGCGCAGGAGCTGCCGGCCGCACGAGCGTCGCTCGACGAGATCGTCGGCCGCGCCGAGGCAGACCTCGAGTTCCGCAAGGCGCTCATCGCCGACCTCGAGACCGCGCTCGGCCAGGCCGGCTACGAGCCGGGCGACCGGATGCTCGACGAGCTCCGCCAGCGGCTCACCGAGTCGTAGGCCACTGTCCTACGATCCGCGCGTGACCGAGGTCGCCGCGCACGGCTGGGACGCCGCTCGGCAAGCGCTCCCGGCTTGGAGCCTGCCCAAGGACGCCGTCGACCGCATCGCGTTGCCCATGCACTGGCCGGAGCACGTGACCCGGGAGTGGGCGTTCGGCGACTCGACCGGGAGCGGCGCGCGCGTTTGCATCCTCGACTCAGGTGTCGAAGCGGGCCATCCGAGCGTCGGCGAGCTCGAGGACGCCGTCGTCATCACGGTGGGCGACGACGACGAGCCGATCGCGGCGGAGGACGCCGAGGGCGACGTGTCCGGGCACGGGACTGCATGCGCGGGCATCGTCCGCGCAATCGCTCCGGACTGCTCGATCACGAGCGTCCGCGTCCTCGGGTCGAGCTTCACCGGGTCGGGCGCAGTGCTCCTCGCCGGGCTGCGCTACGCGATCGACCAGGGCTTCGACGTCATCAACATGAGTCTCTCGACGACGAAGAAGCCGTTCGCAGGGGTGCTGCACGAGCTGGCCGACAGCGCGTACTTCAAGCGCACCGTGCTCGTGGCGTCCGCGCACAACATGCCGGTCGAGAGCTACCCGTGGCGCTTCTCCTCGGTCATCTCGGTGGGCAGCCACGAGGACCCGGACCCGCTCGCCTACTACTACAACCCGAGCCCGCCGGTCGAGTTCTTCGGACGCGGCGTGAACGTCGAGGTGCCGTGGCAGGGCGGCCGCACGCTGACCGTCTCCGGGAACAGCTTCGCGACACCGCACCTGAGCGCGATCTGCGCGCTCGTCCTCGCGAAGCACCCCGAGCTGACCCCGTTCCAGCTCAAGAGCGTCCTCTACCTGACCGCGACGAACGTCGGAGGTGGTGCATGACCGAGAACAGCGAGCTGCAGAGCGGCGGTCGCCGCGGGAGTCGTCGGCTCGGAGGAGCAGCACCGCGCGCTGCTCTCCGCGATCGTCGAGGTCGCGCGCGCGATCTTCGGCGCCAAGGCGTCGTCGATCCTCCTGCTCGACGAGGAGACCGAGGAGCTTGTCTTCGAGGCGGTCGTCGGCGAGGGGGAGGAGACGCTCCTCGGCACGCGCTTCCCGGCCGGGAAGGGCATCGCCGGCTGGGTGCTGGCGACGCGAACGCCGCTCGTCATCGAGGACGTGAGCCAGGACCCGCGCTTCGCGACGGACGTGGCCGAGGACAGCGGGTACGTCCCGAGCGGCCTGATGGCCGCGCCGCTCCTCCACGACGAGGGCGCGCTCGGGGTCCTCTCCGTGCTCGACCGGCCCGAGCAATCGCTCTTCAGCCTGCGCGAGATGGAGCTTCTCGGGCTCTTCGCGAATCAGGCGGCCATCGCCGTCGACCTCCTCCAGCGCGCCCGCAAGGCCGAGGCTCTCCTGGCGAAGGACGGCGGCGAGCTCGAGGTCGTAGCCCGCCTCGCGTCGAAGGTCGACGCGCTCGAGGACGAGCGCCGGGCCGCCGGGCTGCGGCTCCTCGGCGAGCTCGCGAAGACGCTCGGCGCGGCGTAACGGCCCCGGACGCGCCGAGGCCCGGGCGTGTGCCCGGGCCTCGAAACCTTCGGCTGATCCGTGCTACTCGGCCAGCGGGCCTTCGGCCAGTGGACCCTCGGCCAAGGGACCCTCGGCGAGGGGGCCATGAGCCTCGACGTCCGGCTCTTCGTCCGTCGCCGCGGCCACCGGGCCCTCGGCGAGTGGGCCCTCGGCAAGTGGGCCCTCGGCGAGAGGTCCGTGCGCCTCGACCTCGTCCTCGGTCTGGATCGGCTCGTCAGACATTCAGTCCTCCTGTTCGGGCGCTCTCGCGCGGTTCTGACCTACAAGACTGCGATTGCCGTCGGAATCTTCCCTCCTCGGCTTCAATTCCGCAACGCAGGGTGAGATGCTGCCGCCGTGCGAGGGCTCGGAAAGCGGCTCGGAGACTCCGCGGCGGCGTTCCGGGCGGTCGTCGCGAATCCCGATCTGCGGCGGCTCCAGCTCGCGTGGGCGTGGTCGATCGTCGGGCACTGGGCCTACCTCGTCGCTGTCTCGGTCTACGCGTACCGCGAAGGGGGCGAGGCCGCTGTCGGCATCGTCTTCGCTCTTCGGCTCATCCCCGCGGCCATCATCGCGCCGTTCGCCGGGCTGCTCGCCGACCGCTACCCGCGCCAGCGCGTCCTTCTCTTCACCAACTTCGCCCGGATCGTGCTGGTCGGTGCCGCTGCGGTCGGCGCGCTCGCCGACGCCGAGCCCGTCGTCGTCTACGCCCTGGCGGTCGCCGCGGCGATCGTCACCACGCCGTTCCGCTCTGCCCAGGCGGCGCTCACCCCGACCCTCGCGAAGACGCCGAGCGAGCTGACGGCCGCGAACGCGGTCGCGAGCACGATCGAGAGCCTCGCGGTCTTCGTCGGGCCTGCGCTCGCGGGCCTCCTCCTCGCAGTGGCCTCGACGGGGGTCGTGTTCGCGGTGACGGCGGGGATGCTCCTCGTGTCGACCTACTTCCTCGTCCGCATCCACGCGCCGAAGCTCGATCGCGCACCCGAGATCGAAGCCTCGACGATCGCCTCCGAGGCGCTCGCCGGCTTCCGGACGATCGGCCGCAACCCGGCCCTTCGCGTCCTCGTCGGCTTCCTCGGGCTCCAGACGCTCGTCGCCGGGATGCTCCAGGTCTACATCGTGGTCACGGCCTTCGACCTGCTCGGCCGCGGCGAGGCCGGTGTCGGGTACCTGAACTCGGCGATCGGCGTCGGGGCACTCCTCGGAGGCATCGCAGCGCTCTCGCTGACCGGGGCGGAGCGCCTCAGCCCGCCGTTCGTCCTCGGCGTCCTCGGCTGGGGCGTGCCCCTGATCCTCATCGGGCTCGCGCCCGAGTTCGTCCTCGCGCTCCTGCTCCTGGCGATGGTCGGGGCGGGGAACTCGCTCATGGACGTGGCCGGCTTCACGCTCATCCAGCGCGCCGTGCCCGACGACGTGCTGGCGAGGGTGTTCGGCGTGATCCAGATGCTGTGGCTCCTCACGCTCGGTGTCGGCGCCCTGATCGCGCCCGCGGTCGTCGACGCGCTCGGGATCGAGACCGCGCTGATCGCGACGGGCGCGTCGATGCTCGTCCTCGTCGGGCTGTTCTTCCCGAAGCTGACGCGGATCGACGCGGAAGCGACCCCGCCGGAGGCCGACGAGCTCAGGGTCCTCGCGACCGTGCCGATCTTCGCCCCGCTGCCGGGAGCGTCCCTCGAGCACCTCGCCGGCCGGCTGACGCCGCTCAGGCTGGATCCGGGAACCGTCGTCGTGAAGGAGGGCGATGCCGGCGACCGCTTCTACATCGTCGCCGAGGGCGAGGTCGAGGTCACGGCGGACGGCGGGACGGTGTCGCGCCTCGGCGCGGGCGGCTACTTCGGCGAGATCGCGCTGCTCCGCGACGTCCCGCGCACCGCGACGGTGGTCGCGAAGACGCAGGTCGTGCTCTACGCGCTCGACCGCGAGGACTTCCTCGCGGCCGTGACGAGCCACGCGCCGAGCGAGCAGGCCGCCGAGGAGGTCGTCAGTGCCAGGCTCGCCGGCGTCCCGGTCGCCGGCTCGCGCCTACCCGCCGGCTAGGCGGCCTTCTTCTCGATGAAGCTGATCTGACCACCCGTCTCGAGGACCGCCCACTCGACGTCCTCGAGCGCCGCGATCCCCTCGATCCGCGCGGCGGCGCGGAACTCGTCGACGGTGATGCGATTGCGGTCGAGGTTCCTCGTCACGGGCTTCCCGTCCTGGAGCACGATGACCGGCTCGCCACGGGCCGGACGCGCGGGAACCTGGCGCCCGCAACCCGGCGAGCGCTGTCGTGGCTACGAAGCAGCCTTACTTCAGGGGCGTGGCTCCGACGCGGCGGGATTCGCGAAGCGGATCTCCGCACGCGTTCCGCAAGGAACCGCCCATGCGCCCGGCAAGATTCGAACTTGCGACCTCTGCCTCCGCAGGGCAGCGCTCTATCCCCTGAGCTACGGGCGCGGGGACGGCAAGTCTAGCTGCCTCGCCGAGCGCCCTCCGGCGTCCAGGGTGACGTCGGCAGGGACCTCGACGCGCACGTAGGCGAGCGCGACGACCACGTCGCCGTCCCGCGCGGCGCTCGTGACGCGGCCGACGACCTTCCCGCCGTGGATCAGCTCCGCGTCGTACTCCGGCAGCTCCGTCGCCGTCGAGCTCGAGCACGCGGAGCGTCCGGTTCACGCGGCCGCGGTAGTGCTGCCGCGCGATCGGCTCCTGCCCCGGGTAGCAGCCCTTCTCGAAGTCGACGGCACGCTCGTCGAGCCCGGCCTCGGCCGGCAGCACGCGATCGTCGATCTCGCGACCGAAGCGCGGCGTTCCGGCCCGGATCCGCAGCACCTCGAGCTCGTCGTCGCTCAGCGTCGGAGCGAGATCGGCGTCGAGCACCTCGGTCGCCGGAACGCCGTAGTCGCGGTTCGGGATCCCCTCGCGTCCCGCCGAGCACGATCGCGGAGCGGTGCTCCTCGAGCTCGATCTCGCAGCGCTTCGCGAGCCGCGCGCGCACCAGCGCGGCCCGAACGCGCTCGCCCAGCCCCGGCTCGGTGAGGAGCAGGTAGTCGTCAGCGCCGCGCCGGAGCACCGTCAAGGGCGCGATCACGCGCGCCTTCGCCGTCAGCAGGAGCGCCTCGCTCGCGTCGCCCGGCAGAAGCGCCTCGACGTCGTTCGAGAGCAGCGCCTGAAGGTGCGCAGCCGCGTCCGGCCCCCGCACGGAGACGTAGTCCCGCGGCCGCGACGCGACCCGCAATGCCGTGACGCTCATCCTGACTAGTGTAGGAACGTGTTCCGGAGTCGCGCCGAGAAGAAGGTGCGGGAGGCCGGATACGACCCCGCGCGCCTCCCTCCCGGCCAGTACCTGACCGAGAAGTGGCCGGTGCTGCACGCCGGCTCGATCCCGTCCGCCGACCTCGCGACCTGGGACTTCTTCGTCGAGGGCCAGGTCGAGACGCCGATCCGGCTCTCGTGGGACGAGCTCAACGCGCTACCCCGCACGACCCACACCCAGGACATCCACTGCGTCACGCGCTGGAGCCGCTTCGACGTCACGTTCGAGGGAATCCACTGGAGTGCGCTCGAGCCGCTCGTGCGCCCGCTCGACTCGGCGCAGCACGTCGTCGCGCACGCGGAGGAGGGCTACACCGCGAACGTCCCGATCTCGTTCCTCCGCGACCCGCTCTCGCTCCTCGCGACGCACGCCGACGGCGCCCCGCTGACGCCCGAGCACGGCGGCCCGCTCCGGCTGGTGATCCCGGGCAAGTACTTCTGGAAGAGCGCGAAGTGGCTCCGCGGCATCGAGCTGACCGCCGACGACCGGCCGGGCTTCTGGGAGCGCTACGGGTACCACAACGACGCCGACCCGTTCGCCGAGGAGCGCTACGGCTTCTGAACCTCCTGCAATTCCCCCCTAATGGGGGACGTGACCGAGGCTCGTATCGCCGACAACCTGTGCAACCCATCCTCCCCAGTTCTTCCCCTTGAAGCGGCCGTCCCAGCGGCCGCTTCTGTTTGTGGGAAAGGACTCGGCCGCGGGAGTCGCTCGGCCGCGATCCCCGAGCTGCCTCGAGAGCCGCCGCAGCTCATTCGAGGAACCCGAAGCGCACCGCGCTTCCGGTCGACGAGCTCTCACCGCGTGGAGGTCTCCGCCGCGGATCGCTCTGTAGACGGTGGACACGCTCACCCTGAGCGCCTGGCGACCTCGGCGGGCGTCAGGAGCGCCGGCACCGGCGCCGCACGCGAGCCGGAGGCCGCGAGCCGACGGAGCTCTTCCTCCAGGTCGCGGACATGCGCTTCCGCCAGGTCCGCTCGACCTGCTTCGCGCTCGAGGGCGGCATCGAAGGCCTCGCGCAGATGCCCGAGCCCGGCCTCGACGCGTAGGCGACGGTCGTCGCCTTTCACGAAGCCCGGCGAATCGATGCCGTCTCCGAGCAGCAGCACCCGAAGTCGCAGTCCCACCATGCGGTACGTGTCCCGCAGCTCGGTGGTCGGAGCCATCACCCCCAGTCACGCTCCCCCTCTGCCACCGACGCTTCACCGATCGCTGGCCCGGAAACCTGGGCTTCCGATGATCGGCAGGTCTCACGCGACGTTCGGAGCGCGACGGAGGGCCGGCGATTGCCGGCCCTCCGCTTCCTTCGGTGAGGCTCCGACTCTAGAAGTCCATCCCTCCGCCCGGCATGCCCGCGGGCATCGCCGGCTGCTTCTCCGGCATCTCCGCGACGACCGCCTCGGTGGTGAGGATGTTCTTCGCGATCGAGGCCGCGTTCTGCAGCGCCGAGCGGGTGACCATGGTCGGGTCGATGATGCCGGCCTTGACCAGGTCCTCGATCTCGCCGTTCTCGACGTTCAGACCCTGGCCCGTCTTGGCGCGTGCGGACCTTGTCGATGACGACGGAGCCCTCGAGGCCCGCGTTGTACGCGAGCTGGCGAAGGGGCTCCTCGAGCGCGCGGACGATGATGCTCGCCCCCGTCCGCTCGTCGCCCTCGAGCGCGTCGAGCGTCTTCTTGACCGCGTCACCGGCGTTGATGAGCGCGACGCCGCCGCCCGGGACGATGCCCTCCTCGAGGGCTGCGCGCGTGGCCTGCAGCGCGTCCTCGACGCGGTGCTTCTTCTCCTTCATCTCCGTCTCGGTGGCTGCGCCGACCTTGACCACCGCGACGCCGCCCGACAGCTTCGCGAGGCGCTCCTGGAGCTTCTCGCGGTCGAAGTCGGAGTCGGTGTTCTCGATCTCGGACTTGAGCTGCTTGATGCGGCCCTTGATCGCGTCCGAACTCGCCGGCACCGTCGATGATCGTCGTCGTGTCCTTGTCGATGACGATCTTGCGGGCCTTGCCGAGCTGCGAGATCTTCGTGTTCTCGAGCTTGAGGCCCAGCTCCTCGGTGATGACCTCGCCACCGGTGAGGATCGCGATGTCCTCGAGCATCCGCTTGCGGCGGTCACCGAAGCCCGGCGCCTTGACGGCGACGGCCGAGAAGGTGCCGCGGAGCTTGTTGACGACGATCGTCGCGAGCGACTCGCCCTCGACGTCCTCGGCCACGATGAGCAGCGGGCGACCCGCCTGGATGACCTGCTCGAGCACCGGAAGGACATCCTTGACCGCGCCGATCTTCTGGTTGGCGATGAGGACGTACGGCTCCTCGAGGACGGCCTCCATGCGCTCGGCGTCCGTGATCATGTACGGGCTCAGGTAGCCCTTGTCGAACTGCATGCCCTCGGTGAACTCGAGGTCGAGGCCGAAGGTCTGGCCCTCCTCGACGTTCACGACGCCGTCCTTGCCGACCTTCTCGATCGCGTCGGCGATGACGTCGCCGATCTCGCGCTCGCGCGACGAGATGGTGGCGACACGGGCGATGTCTTCCTTGCCGTTGACCTCGGTCGACTGCTTCTTGAGGTCCTCGACGACCGCGTCGACGGTCTTCTCGATGCCGCGCTTGAGCGCCATCGGGTTCGCGCCGGCGGCGACGTTCTTCAGGCCCTCGCGGACGATCGCCTGGGCGAGCACGGTCGCGGTCGTGGTGCCGTCGCCCGCGACGTCGTTCGTCGACGTGGCGACCTCGCGCACGAGCTGCGCGCCCTGGTTCTCGAACGGGTCCTCGACCTCGATCTCGCGGGCGATGGTGACGCCGTCGTTCGTGATCGTCGGCGCGCCGAACTTCTTGTCGAGGACGACGTAGCGACCCTTCGGCCCGAGCGTCACCTTGACCGCGTCGGCGAGGGTGTTGACGCCGCGCTCGAGCGAGCGGCGCGCGTCCTCGTTGAACTTGAGCTCCTTGTGAGCCATCTATCCATTCCTCCTAGTGCTCAGGCAAAGGGCGAGGCGAGCCTCGTCCTTACGCGGCGGCGCCGGCAAGCTTCTTCTTGCCCTTGCTGCCTGTGGTTACGACCTTCGCGAGAATGTCCGACTCGCGCAGGATGAGGACGTCGTCGACGCCGACCTTGATCTCGGTCCCGCCGTACTTGGAGAAGATGACCTCGTCACCAACCTCGACGTCCATCTTGATGTACTCGCCGTCCTCGTCCCGACCGCCGGGGCCGACGGCGAGGACCTTGCCCCGCTGCGGCTTCTCCTTCGCCGTGTCGGGCAGCACGATGCCGCTGACCGTCTGTTCCTCGTCTTCGAGGACCTCGACGATCAGGCGATCACCCAGAGGCTGCAGATCCATGCGCAGTAACCTCCCTGATTCCGAGTTTGTGACACGTCTGGCACTCGGACTACCTGAGTGCCAAGTGGACAATAGCACTCGAACGGCTTGTCGCGAAGCCGAATTGAGTCGATCGGACTCAGATTCTGTGACTTCCTCGTCACACGGTGTCACAAAGTGGTGACGCGACGCGAGCTCTCCGCGGGGGTCGTGCTCACGCGGCAGATGCAGGGCCGGACGTGGTTTGCGGCGGTGCGCCCGCGAGGCAAGAAGCCGGGTGTCTGGGCACTGCCGAAGGGACTGATCGACGCGGGTGAGAAGGCCGGCCGAGACCGCGCTCCGCGAGGGCTACGAGGAGACGGGCGTCCGGTCGCGCCTCGGGCCGAAGCTCGGGGACGTGAAGTACGTCTACACGTGGGAGGGCGAGCGCGTGTTCAAGATCGTGAGCTTCTTCCTCGCCCACGCGACCGGCGGTCGCATCGGGGAGCTGCCGCCCGGGATGGAGGTCGAGGTCGCGGAGGCGCGCTGGCTCCCGCTCGAGGACGCGCTGCGGCTGCTCGCCTACCGGGGTGAGCGCGACATGGCCGAGCGCGCGCTGGAGCTTCTGGAGCGCGACCGCTTATGATTCCGCCTCGCCGATGCCGACCTTCGCCCTGAACTTCTACAACCCCGCGGTCGGCGACCAGCTGCGGTCGAACCGGAAGACCGCGACGATCCGCCTCGGCGACAAGTCGGCGAAGTACCGGAAGGGGATGATCGTGACCGTCCTCTGCGGCGCGCGGTTCGGTCAGCGCGAGAAGGTCTTCGACGCGGTCATCGACAAGGTCGAGGTGAAGCAGCTCCGCGACCTCTCGCCGAAGGAGATCGAGCACGACAACCCCGAGCTCCGTCGGTCGGACGAGCTGGCGCACTTCCTCGGGCAGCTCTACAACCGCGACGTCACCGAGGACGACATCGTCACGCTGATCCGCTTCTCGCAGATCACCAGCGGCTGAACGTCGGTGACTGTCGCCGCAGGTGACAGTCACCCGCTCTTCGTCGGAATGTCGGTGATGGTCACCCGCTCTTCAGCGCCCTGGCCGCCTGGGAGACCGTCGCCGGGATGGCGAGCAGCGCGAGCAGCGCGAGCAACGCCGCGAAGAGGAGACGGCGCTTCCAGCGTCTCATCGGAGCTCCAGCGCGGGCGCGCCGTCCGCGGGCTCGTAGGTCGGCCTGTAGCCGAGCAGCCACCCCAGCGGTGCGCCGAGGGCGAGCCCGGCCCTCTGCATCCAGGCAGGAGGGAACGGAAGCCGAACGGTGTCGAAGTGCGCTCGCGCGATCACGGCGAGCCGCAACGGGTTCGGCATGCCCTTGCGGTTCGTCTTGCCGTCGGCGGCGAGGGCGAACATGGTCTCGACGAGCGACTCGAACTGGAGCGCGGGCCGCACCTCGCACACGAAGAGCGCCTCGTCGTCGCCGGCGTTCCAGAACTTGTGCGACGTCCCGGCCGGGACCGTCAGACGCTCGCCGGGACCGGCGATCCGCTCGCTCTCGGCCGATGCGGAAGCCGAGGGTGCCGCGAAGCACCTCGAAGCGCTCCTCCTGCGCGGGATGAACGTGCGCGGCCGCCACGGCCCCGTCCGGCTGGACGGCGCACTCGATGACGACGGCTTCGCCGCCGGTGTCGCGCGACGTCTTGCGGAAGACGATGCGCTCGCCGGTGACGGGGTTCCAGATGGTCGTGCCTGCGTGGATCATTGGGTTGCTCCTTTCGTCGGGTCACGACGGGACGATCGGAGGGCGTGCTTACGATGGGCTTACGGCACGCTTATGCGGGCAAACGCAGGGGAGATGGGGCTGGCGGCGAGAATCGAGTTCAGGGTGCTGGGGCCACTCGAGGTGGTTCGAGACGGCGATGCCGTGGCGCTCGGCGTGCGGCGGGAGCGAGCGCTCCTGGCGTTCCTGCTCGTGAACGCGAACCGCTCCGTGGAGCGGGAGCGGATCGTCGACGCCCTCTGGGGCGACGCTCCGCCCGCATCGGTCGTGAACGCGCTCCAGGTCGCGGTCCACGGCACACGGAAGGCCATCGGGCGCGATCGATTGCTGACCCACGGTGCGTCGTACCGGCTCGTCGTCGAGCCGGACGAGCTCGATCTCGAGCGCTTCGAAGCGCTCGTCCGACGCGCTCAGGCGGAGCGCGCAGGGCACGCAGCGGCCACCCTGCGCGAGGCCCTCGCGCTGCACCGCGGTGCGTTCCTCGCCGACCTCGACGACGTCCCGTACGTCGCCGCGGAACGGCGGCGGATCGAGGAGCTACGGCTCGGCGCTCTCGAGCAGCGGGTCGAGACGGATCTCGCGCTCGGCCTCCATGCGGAGCTCGTCGGCGAGATCGACGCGCTGGTCGACGCTCACCCGTACCGCGAGCGCCTCCGCGCGCAGCTCATGCTCGCCCTCTATCGCTCGGGCCGGCAGGCCGACGCGCTCGAGCAGTACCGGCGCGCACGCGCGACACTCGAGGAGGAGCTCGGGCTCGACCCCTCGCGCGACCTCCACGAGCTCGAGGCGGCGATGTTGCGACAGGACGCCGCGCTCGCGGCCCCCACGGTTCCGGAACGAGCGCCGTCGTCGCTCCCGGAGCCGCCACGGCCGCTCGTCGGACGTGCACTCGAGCTTGCCGCCGTGGTCGCGCTCGTCCAGTCGGCGGACTCGCGCCAGGTCACGCTGACAGGCCCGGGCGGTACCGGCAAGACACGGCTCGTGCTCGAAGCCGCACGCGAGCTCGCCGGCTCGTTCGAGGGCGGAGCTCACTTCGTCGACCTGGCGCCGCTCCGTGACGCGGCGCTCGTCGGCCCGACTGCGGCTCGCGCCCTCGGCGTACGGGACGCCGAGGGCGACGAGCTCGTCGAGCGGGTCGTGGCGGCCGTCGGAGACCGGCAGACCCTCCTCGTGCTCGACAACTTCGAGCACCTGCTCGACGCGGCCCCGTTCGTGGCGCAGCTGCTCGCACGTCGTGGCAGCGCTCCAGATCATCGCGACGAGCAGGGAGCCACTGCGCATTCGCGCGGAGGTCGAGTACCGCGTGCCGGCGCTCGGACTTCCTCCCCGCCACGCGCGCTCCCGACCTCCAGCGGCTCGCGACCGTCGAGTCTGTCGCGCTCTTCGTCGCACGCGCGCGCGCGGCACGACCCGCCTTCGCGCTGACGGCCGAGAACGCGCAAGCCGTGGTGGAGATCTGCCACGCCCTCGACGGGCTTCCGCTGGCACTCGAGCTCGCCGCGGCGCGCCTCAAGCTGCTGTCGCCCGAAGCGCTGCTCGATCGCCTGGAGGACCGGCTCGCCCTGCTCGCAGACGGCGACCGCGACCTCCCGGATCGGCAGCGCACACTTCGCGCCGCCGTCGACTGGAGCTACGAGCTCCTCGCGACCGCCGAGCAGAGCCTGCTCGCACGGCTGTCGGTCTTCTCGGGCGGCTGGACACTCTCCGCGGCCGAGGAGGTGTGCGACGCGGACCTCGCCTCGCTGGGATCTCTCGTCGAGAAGAGCCTCGTCCAGCCCTCCGAGGAACCCGACGGCGAACCGCGTTTCGCGATGCTCGAGACCGTTCGCCAGTACGCGCTCGAGCGGCTCCTCGCAGCGGGCGAGGCCGAACCGACCCGTCGAGCGACACGCGAGCTACTTCGCCCGGCTCGCCGAGCTGCTGGAGCCCGATCCTCCACACCGCACGCGCGCTCGACGAGGCCGAGCGCGAGCACGACAACGTCCGCGCTGCGCTCGAGCACTCGTTGTCGAGCGGCGAGACCGCACTCGCCCTTCGGATCTGCGCGCTGGCGCGGTTCTGGTACGTGCGTGGCTATCTCGGTGAAGGTCGGGCGTGGCTCGACCGAGCGCTGGCGCAGGAAGGCGGGTCGCCTGGTCGGCGAGCGACTGCCCTGTACTGGTCCGCGACCCTCGCCTGGTCGACCGGAGATTCCGCGTCGGCCATCGGGCCTGCCCGCGAGAGCCTGACGCAGGCGCGCGCGGCGGGCGACGACCTCGCCGAGCTCCGAGCCCTGATGGCACTGGGCCTCGCGCATCTCGGCGTGGGGGACCTCCTTGCGTCACGCGACTTCCATGCCGAGAGCCTCGTGCTCGCACGCGAGCTCGGGCGCGACCGCTGACGTCGCGATCTCCCTCTCCAACCTCGCCGACATCGAGCTCGACGCTCGGCAACCACGACGAGGCCGAGGCGCTCGCCCGCGAGAGCCTCGAGATCGGCCGGCGACTGGGCGACGACGAAGCGACCGGGATCGCGCTCCTCGTGCTCGGCGCGTCGCTGCTCGAGCGCGGACGCGAGGCGGAGGCGGCGCCGTTGATCGTCGAGAGCGTGCGGATGCTTCCGGAACGTCGACTTCAAGGACTTCCTCGCCTCCAGCCTGGTCGCGCTGGCTCGCGCCCGGGCCGAGACCGACCCGTCCCACGCAGCACGTCTGCTCGGCGTCTCGGGAACGATCCGTGCCCCGCTCGGGCCGGCGCAGTTCCCGTGGGAGGAGGCGTGGTTCGAGCACACGCTCGCAGCGGTTCGCGAGACACTCGGCGCCTCGATCGCCGACGAGGAGCTCGAGGCCGGCGCCTGCGCTCCGGAGGAGACGATCGCGAGCGCGCTGACGTGAGGCCCTAGCGGCCCGGACGGCGGATCGCGGTCCCGAAGAGCTCGGGAGGGCGCACGGGGGCGTCGCACTCCTCGCACGCAACCGCGAAGGCGGACGGGATCGGGGCGTCGCACTCGGGGCAGCGGTGTCGGAGCTCGCCGCCGCAGGTCGGGCACGCCTCGGGCAGCGCGGCCTCGCCCTCGAGGAAGTAGCGCTGCGTGTGGCCGCACGTCAGGCAGAACGCGACCCAGTCGCCGAGCGTCTTGCGGCGCTCCTCCTGGATCCAGTTCCGCTTCGGCCGGGCCACCGGGAGCATGGTGCCCGTTCGCGACCATGATCGGTTCCGGTAGCGTCGGACGATGACGGCTCTCGCCATCGAGGCGACCGATCTCCGCAAGCGCTACGGCTCGGTCGAGGCGCTCCGCGGGGTCGACCTGAAGGTCGAGACGGGCACCGTCTTCGGCCTCCTCGGGCCGAACGGCGCCGGCAAGACGACCGCCGTCCGCATCCTCACCACCCTCCTCAGGCCCGACGGAGGCAGCGCCCGCGTCGCCGGGCTCGACGTCATGGCGGATGCGCGGCGCGCTACGCGGGAAGATCGGCCTCGCGGGCCAGAACGCAGCGGTCGACGAGAACCTCACCGGCTTCGAGAACCTCGAGATGGTCGGCAGGCTCTACCACCTCGGCCGCGCCGAGGCACGTGCGTCGCGCGCAGGAGCTGCTCGCGACCTTCGACATCGCGGACGCGGGCGACCGCGTCGTGACGACCTACTCCGGCGGAATGCGACGACGCCTCGACCTCGGTGCGGCGCTCATCGCGAACCCGCCCGTGCTCTTCCTCGACGAGCCGACCACCGGGCTCGATCCGCGCAGCCGGAGCGACCTCTGGGACCTCATCGAGCGGCTCGTCGCCGGCGGCACGACGGTCCTCCTCACGACCCAGTACCTGGACGAGGCCGATCGCCTGTGCGACCGCATCTCCGTGATCGACCACGGTCTCGTCATCGCGGAGGGAACGCCGAGCGAGCTCAAGCGCCAGGTCGGCGGCGAGCGACTCGACATCCGGCTCTGCGACGCCGCCGACGGCGAGCGGGCGGCTGCGGCCCTCGCGAGCCTCGGCTCGGATCACCCGCAACTGACCGACAGCTCGGTCCTCGTTCCGCTCAGCACGCGGCAAGGCGCCATCGCCGGCGCCGTCAGGCTCCTCGACGGCGCCGGCATCGAGATCGACGACATCGCGATCGCCACGCCGACGCTCGACGACGTCTTCCTCGAGCTGACCGGGCACGCGGCGGAGGAGAACGGAGACGACGGCCGGTGAGCGCGTTACGCCCTCTCGGACACGCTCGTGCTCGCGAAGCGGAGCCTGCTCCGGGTCCGACGCCAGCCCGATCTCCTCGTCGGCTACACGGTGCAGCCGATCATGTTCGTGGTCCTGTTCCTGTACGTCTTCGGCGGGGCGATCAGCACCCCGGGGCTCGACTACGTCGACTTCCTCATGCCCGGGATCATCGTCCAGTCGGTGGTGTTCGGAGGCTTCGTGACCGCCCTCGGGCTGTCCGACGACCTGAAGAAGGGGCTCATCGACCGCTTCCGCTCGCTCCCGATGTGGAGCCCTGCAGTGGTCGCCGGCCGGATCCTCGGCGACGTCGGGCTGAACGTGCTCCAGCTCGTGATCATGTTCGCGGTCGGGATCCTCGCAGGCTTCCGCTTCGCGACGAGCTTCCCGGAGGTCGCGCTCGGCATCGTGCTCTGCCTGTTCATCGGCTACGCGTTCTCCTGGGTCTTCGCGTTCCTCGGGCTCACCGCCTCGTCCCCGGAGGCGGCGAACGCGTACGGCTTCACGATTCTCTTCCCGCTCACCTTCGTGTCGTCGGCGTTCGTCCCCGTCGCGTCGATGCCGAGCTGGCTGCAGCCCTTCGCCGAGAACAACCCGTTCACGATCATGGTGAACGCCGCGCGGGCCCTCTTCGTCGGCACGCCCGCCGGCAACGACGTCTGGCTCGCGTTCCTCTGGGCCGCTGCGATCACCGCCGTCTTCGCCGCGCTCGCGATCTGGCGCTACAAGCGCGCCGTCGCTCGCTGAGGCGGCGGGCGCAGTCGTTAGAGTGCGGACGACCTGACCCGACCACGGGGGACCGTGCATGGCCGTACGTGAAGCCGAGCCCGTAGGCTCGCTGCAAGAGGTGAAGGAGGCGGGCCTCGACCGCGAGGACCTGCTCGGCATCTACCGCAGCATGCTCATCACGCGCGGGATCGAGGAGCGCGGGCACATCCTCTACAAGCAGGGCAAGATCCCCGGCTCGTTCTACACGGGACGCGGGAACGAGGCCGCCGCCGTCGGGGTCGGGACGGCGATGGGGCCGAACGACGTCGGCACCCCGCTCCACCGCGACATGGGCGTCCACATCACGCGCGGCGTCGAGCCGTGGCGCGTCTTCGCGCAGTACATGGGACGCGAGGGTGGGCCGACACGCGGGCGCGACGGGAACGTGCACATGGCGGTCGCCGAGCTCGGCCTGCACACGATGGTCAGCCACCTGCCCGCGATGCTGCCCGTGTCGACCGGCATGGCGCTCGCGTTCAAGATGCGCGGCGACCGCCGGGTCGCCGTCGGCTGGTTCGGCGAGGGCGCGGCGGCGCGCGGCGACGCGCACGAGGCGATGAACCTCGCCGGCGTCAGGCAGCTCCCGATCGTGTACGTCTGCGACAACAACCAGTGGGCGTACTCGACGCCGACCTACCTCTCGTTCCCGGTCGAGCACATCGCCGACCGCGCGGCCTCGTACGGCTTCGACGGCGTCGTCGTCGACGGCACCGACGTCCTCGCCGTCTACCGCGAGGCAAAGCGCGCGATCGAGAAGGCGCGCGAGGGCGGCGGGCCGACCCTCATCGAGTGCCTCACCCTGCGGATGGAGGGCCACGCCGTCCACGACGACGCGTTCTACGTCCCGAAGGAGATGTTCGAGCAGTGGGCCGAGCAGGACCCGATCGAGCGCTACCGGACGTGGCTCCGCGACCAGTCGGCGATGACCGACGACGACGAGGACGAGATCACCTCGTCGGTCAAGCGGCTCCTCAACGACGCGCTCGAGCGCGCGGAGGAATCGCCGCTCCCGTCGCCGGACGGCCTCGAGGCAGGCGTCTTCGCGACCGCAGCCGACCTCGACACCCCGCACCACAAGTAGATGCCCGAGCTGACGTACATCCAGGCGATCTCGGACGGGCTCCGGCAGGAGATGCGGCGCGACCAGCGCGTGTTCGTCCTCGGCGAGGACGTCGGCGTCTACGGCGGCGCGTTCAAGGTGACGCTCGGGTTCCAGGAGGAGTTCGGCCCGTGGCGCGTGATCGACACGCCGCTCTCCGAGACGGCGATCGTCGGCGGCGCGACCGGCGCTGCGCTCATGGGGCTACGTCCCGTCGCGGAGATGCAGTTCGCGGACTTCATCTCGTGCGCGTGGGACCAGCTCGTCACCGTCGCGGCGAAGCAGTACTTCCGCGGGCGCACTCCGGTGCCGATCGTCGTCCGGCTGCCGTCCGGCGGCGGGTTCTCGGGCGGCCCGTTCCACTCGCAGAACCCGGAGAGCTCGTTCGCGCACATCCCCGGCCTCAAGGTCGTGTGCCCGGCGACGCCGGAGGACGCCAAGGGCCTCCTCGCGACGTCGATCGAGGACCCGAACCCCGTCCTCTACTTCGAGCACAAGCACCTGTACCGCCGGATCAAGGGCGAGGTGCCCGAGGAGCGCTACACGGTCCCGTTCGGCGAGGCGCGCGTTCACCGCGAGGGTGACGACGCGGTGGTCGTCACCTGGGGGGCGATGGTGCACACCGCGACCGAGGCCGCCGACCAAGCTGGCGGCGGAAGGGTTCGAGGCCGAGGTGCTCGACCTCCGGACGATCATCCCCTGGGACCGCGACAAGGTGCTCGAGTCGGTCACGCGCACGTCGAAGGTGCTC
The DNA here is from genome assembly GCA_963770595.1 of uncultured Actinomycetes bacterium. GTDB lineage: Bacteria > Actinomycetota > Thermoleophilia > Gaiellales > Gaiellaceae > GMQP-bins7. The sequence continues at coordinate 169,140 of CAVYQG010000003.1, forward strand.
GTGCTGCACGAGGACACGCGGACGGGCGGCTTCGGGGCCGAGATCGCCGCGACGATCGCGGAAGAGGCGTTCGAGAGCCTCGACGCGCCGGTCAAGCGCCTGGCCGCACCGGACACCCCGGTCCCGTTCTCGCCCCCGCTCGAGAAGGCCTACATCCCGCAGGTCGAGGACGTCGCGACCGCGCTCAGGGAGCTCGCCGCCTACTAGGGGCCTCGCCCCCACGAGGAGGACACCGTGTCGACAGGAACGCAGATCGAGGTCGTGATGCCCCAGATGGGCGTGTCCGTGACGGAGGGCACGATCACGAAGTGGCTCAAGCAGGCCGGTGAGCAGATCGGCCGCGACGAGCCGCTGCTCGAGATCTCGACCGACAAGGTCGACACGGAGGTGCCGAGCCCCGGCGAGGGCGTCGTCAGCGAGATCCTCGTCCAGGAGGGCGAGACCGTCGAGGTCGGGACCGTGATCGCGCGGATCGGGCCTGCCGGCGCGCCGGCTGCCGAGCCGCGCCGAGCCCGCGCCTGCTGCTCCGATCGAGCCGGTTCCCGCGGAGCCCGAGCCCGCCGTTGCGCCTGCGGCTGCCGTCCCGCCGACGACCGAGCCGGTCCCGGCTGCACCCCTTGCTCCTCCGACGTCCGAGCCTGCCGCCGCCCCGGTTGCAGAGGCTGCATCGGGCGACAACGGGAGGACGTTCGTCTCGCCCGTCGTCGCGCGCATCGCCGCGGAGCACGGTGTCGATGCCTCCGCCGTCCCCGGCACCGGCGCCGGCGGCCGTGTGACGAAGAAGGACATCCTCGCGTTCATCGAGTCGGGCGCCGTGGCGCAGCCGCCCGCGCCTCCGGTCGAGGCCGCGCCCCCCGTCTCGGTCCCCGAGCCCGAGCCGGCCGGCCCCGGCGCCGACACCCGAGCCGGCGGCTCCCGCAGCTGCAGCACCGGCCGCAGCCCCGGCTCCGGCCGCGCCACCGGCAACCGCGCCCGCGCCGCCTGCTCCTGCACCCGCGGCCGCACCAGCCCCGGCCGACGAAGCGCTCGCACCCGGCGAGGCGATCGAGCCGATGACCGCGATGCGGCGCGGCGTGATGGAGCACATGCGCCGGTCGGTCGACACCGCTGCGCACGTCACGAGCGCGATCGAGGTCGACTTCGCACGCATCGTGGCGGTGCGCCAGAAGCTCAAGCCGGAGTACGCGGGCCAGGGCGTCAACCTCACGTACCTCGCGTTCATCGCGCGGGCGTCGGTCGAGACGATCCACGACTACCCGTGGATCAACGCCGAGCTCCGCAGCCAGAGCGTCGTCACGCGGCCGTTCGTGAATCTCGGCATCGCAGTCGCGCTGGAGGACGGCAAGGGCCTCATCGTCCCCGTCATCCGGAACGCGCAGGACCTGAATCTCATGGGAACCGCGCGCGCGATCCAGGACATCGCGGAGCGGGCCCGGACGAAGAAGCTCCTGCCCGACGACGTCCAGGGCGGGACGTTCACGATCACGAACCCCGGGAGCTTCGGCACGTTCCACGGGACGCCGATCATCAACCAGCCGCAGTCCGCGATCCTCGGTACCTATGCGCTCGTGAAGCGGCCGTGGGTCGTGCAGGACGAGCTCGGCAACGACGTCATCGCGATCCGCCCGATCATGAACCTGACGCTCACGTACGACCACCGCCTCGTGGACGGCGCGTACGCGGGGATGTACCTCCGCGACCTCCGCGAGCGGCTCGAGGCCTGGGACGAGGCCGCGCACTGACGAGCGGCCGATGACGCAGCGGGTCTTCCCGATGATCGCGCTACGAGGACGCGGCCGCTGCGATCGACTGGCTCGTCCGGGCGTTCGGGTTCGAGGAGCGCGGCGAGCGCTACGTCATGGAGGACGGGACGGTGGGACACGCGGAGCTGGACGTCGGCGGCGGCATCGTCATGCTCGCGACGCCGAGCCGCGAGTACCAGAGCCCGAGGACGCATCGCTCGAGCTGCGAGGCTGCGGCGCGCTGGCTCGACAACCCGTGGGTGATCGACGGGCACCTCGTCCTCGTCGACGACCTGGACGCGCATCATGCGCGGGCGCTCGAAGCCGGCGCGAACGTGATCAGGAGCTCCGGAGGACGGCCCCGACGGCCGCCTCTACACGGCCGAGGACCTCGAAGGCCACCGCTGGATGTTCCAGCAGGCATGAGCCGTCGCGGCGCGTACCTCCTGAGCCTCGGGCTCACGCCGTACGACGAGGCGTTCGACCTCCAGCGCTCGCTCGCCGGGGCGGTGTCGCAGGGCGCGATCCCGGAGACGGTCGTCTTCCTCGAGCACCCGCCCGTCGTCACCCTCGGACGCCGGACGGACGACGGCGAGCTGCACATCCCGGAGGGCGCCGACGTCGAGGTCGCCGAGACCGACCGCGGGGGGAAGTCGACGTTCCACGGTCCCGGGCAGCTCGTCTGCTACCCGATCCTCGACCTCCGGCAGCACGGCAAGGACGTGAAGCGCTACGTCCGCGACCTCGAGGAGGCGCTCGATCCGGACGCTCGGCGCGTTCGAGCTCGACGGCACGCGCTACGAGGGCCTGACCGGCGTCTGGATGCCTCCGGGCGGAGGGCAGGGGCCGCGGAAGATCGCGTCGATCGGAGTCCACGTCTCGCGCTGGGTGACGACCCACGGGTACGCGCTGAACGTCGACCTCGACCCGGCGCCCTTCACCGAGTGGATCACGGCCTGCGGCCTCGAGGACGCGGCGTTCACGACGATGGAGCGAGAGCTCGAGCGGCCGCTCACCGTCGAGGACGTGCGCCCGGCTGCGATCGCCGCGATCGCCGACGTCTTCGAGCTCGACTTCGACGAGCTCCCGGCCGACGACGGCGCGGGCCTCTGGCCCCAGCCGAGTCCACGCCTCGCTCGCCGCCCGGTGAGCGTCGACGTCCGTCGTCATCCCACGGCCCGGGTGGGATCCCCTGCCCCGCGGCGTCGGAATCGTCGGCCGGGTGCTCGTCAGGGAAGGGCCAGACCCTCGGCGGCCGGACCTGCTCGTCGCAGAGCTGCGCTTCTCCGAGCACGCGCGGATCGAGCCGCATCCGGGCGAGCGCGACGCGATCGTCGTCTGCATCGGAGGCGAGGGGTTCACCTCGGTAGGGGAGGAGACCGTCCCGTTACGGGAGGGCCAGCAGGTGCGCTGGCCGCAGGGAGTCGTCCACGGGCTGTGGACGGAAGCCTCGACCATGACGACGCTCATGGTCGAGCGGTCGGTCTAGAAGGGCAGGAGCTCCTCGGGGCAGCGAATCGGGCGGTCGTCCGCGAAGCGCGCGTACGCCTCCGCCGGGACACCGGTCTCGACCTCGACGCCCGCGCCGTGCGCGAGCGCCGTCTCGTTCACCGGGTAGACGAGGTCGCGACCCTTGCGACGCGCGCCGACTCCGATGACGACGCACGGCCCGTCGCCCGCGCCCACGAAGACGTGCTCGGTCATGGGCGGGCAGTGGACGAAGTCCCACGCCTTCAGCCGTCGCTCCTCGCCCTCGACGATCAGGAGGCACTCGCCCGAGAGGACGAGGAAGTCCTCCTGCGCGTCCTCGGCGTGGTACATCGCGTTCGGCTCGCCCGGCTCGAGGATCCCGATGCCGAAGCCGACCTGCTCGAACCGGGCGTCGTCGGAGTCGAACTCACGTACCGGCCCATGCCGTCGCTCTCGAACCAGCGCGCGTCGCGGACGTTGACGCACGAACCAGCCCTCGCCCGCGGGTACGCCGCCGTTCTCCGTCCGCTCGAGAGGGGCCTCCGGCACCACGGCGTGAACGTATCGCACCGCGATCGCCAACCACGGGCGAGGCAAGCCTCGCCCCTACAATTGCGCTGATGCAGAAGTCGCTGCCCGTCGCCGAGCGGCCGCGCCGGCCCGAGTGGATGAAGGTCCGCGCGCCGAGCGTGAACTCGCGCTACTACGAGGTGAAGGGCCTCATGCGCGAGGGGCACCTGACCACGATCTGCGAGGAGGCGCGCTGCCCGAACATCGGCGAGTGCTGGGGCCGCGGGACGGCGACGTTCCAGATCCTCGGCGAGACGTGCACCCGTGCGTGCCGCTACTGCTACGTCCACTCCGGGAAGCCCGAGCAGCCGCCGGACCCGCTCGAGCCACTGCGACTCGCGCAGGCCGCGGCGCAGATGGGTCTCTCGCACGTCGTCGTCACCTCCGTCGACCGCGACGACGTCCCCGACCGGGGTGCGGCGCACTACGCGGCGACGATCCGCGCGCTCCAGCGCAAGCTCCCGGACGCGACGGTCGAGATCCTGACGCCCGACTTCCTCGGCGTCGAGGAGCCGGCGCTCGCGACCGTGCTCGACGCGCGGCCCGACGTCTTCGGCCACAACATCGAGACGGTGCGCCGGCTGCACGCGCGGATGCGCGGCGCGAAGGCGAGCTACGACAAGGCCCTCTGGCTGCTCCAGCGCGTGAAGGAGCTCGCGACGTACGACGTCATGACGAAGTCCGGGATCATCGTCGGGCTCGGCGAGACGAACGACGAGGTCGTCGAGACGATGCGCGACCTGCGGGCGCACGGCGTCGACGTGGTCACGATCGGGCAGTACCTCCAGCCGTCGCCGAAGCACGCGACGATCGACCGCTGGGTGCACCCCGACGAGTTCCGCTGGTTCCGCGAGCAGGGCGAGGAGCTCGGCTTCGGGTCGGTCTTCTCGGGCCCGCTCGTACGCTCGTCGTATCGCGCGGACGAGCAGCGCCACGCGGCCGAGACCGGCCGCGGCGCGGTCGCCTACTAACGAATTCCCGTGTCGATCGACAGGCGCAGCACGACGGCGCCCGACGACGGGACGCGGAACCGCACCGGCGCCAGTCGGTTTCCGAACGTCGGCCGGCCCAGCGTCCGAACGACGTAGACGCCGGGCGGCAGCCTGAGGCCGAAGCCCCCGCGCGCGCCGGTCGTGACCCGCTTCACGTCCGAGCCTCCTCTCGAGAAGACGAGGACGACTCCGGGCGCGGGACGCTCGCACGGTCGTTCCGCGATGCACACCGGCGAGATCGGCCCGCGGGTCACCGTTCCGCGGACGTTGGCCGCCGCCGCGCTCGTCTCGCCTACGAGCAGGGACACGGACGCGAGGGCGGCGATCGCGAGCACCACTCGCACCACCACTCCAGGGTAGCGCGTCCTCGTGTGCTTCCGCGAGCGAGTCGAGGAGGAGGGCCGGATACACACCGGCCCTCCTCCAGTCACGACGTGCGCTACGGCTTCAGCCGAGCGACGCGCGTGCTCCAGTCGCGGACGGACGCGTCCCGAAGCCGAGTCGTCGAGATGAACTGCCGAGCGTTGCGGGGCTCGAGCGACCGCGCCGCGCGCGAGAACGCCCGCGGCGAGCGCCCCTTCGCGCGCACGGTCCGAGCGTCGTTGCCGGACGCCCCGGGATGGCCCGGAGCGCCCGTGGTTGACGAACCTGACGAACATGCGCCGACGCCCGCTGCCGCGCGAACCGGACGTCGAGGACGCGGGAGTCACCCGAGTCGATCGTCCCGAGCTCGACGTTCACCGGCTGCAAGCCGACGACCGCGAGCCCGCAGTTCGCGATACCGAGGAACGACAGCGCCGTGTCCTCGAGACAGTCGGCCAGCGGGATCGTCCCCGGCTTCTGTGCGGAGTTCGACGGCACCGCATAGCGGTCGACGTCGAGGATGGTCTTCACAAGCGAGATCGACGGCACCGGGTCGTCGAGCGTGCTCGTGCGGAGCATGGCCCAGAGGATCAGCTCCTCCAAGGAGTCGGCGTTCGCGTCGTCGAACACGGCGTTGGAGCTGACGAAGAACTCGGTGCCGCGTCGCTCGCCCGCGAAGTCCCTGTCGGGCGAGAGCGACGGCCAGACCGTGAAGCCCGGCTCGCCGGGCCGCACCGGATCGTCGGCCGTGTTGAAGAGGAACGTGTCAATTGACGGCGAGAGCGAGACCAGCTGCTTCTTCGAGATCGCGTACACCTGCGCCCCGGGCCCGGGATTGCCCCTGGTTGTCGCGATGGGCAGCCGTCGTTCGCTGTCGCGTCGTTGCGCGGCGCGAGAGACGGTCCACGGCGGGTCGAACCGCGGGTCGAGGTAGTCCTGGAAGTTCGGTCTCGGGTGGTCGAGATCGACCGGAGAGGAACCGGCGGTGCGAGTGACAGCGTCGAAGGGACGGCCCGAAGACCGAGACGCGAACGCCGGCGCGAAGCGATAGAAGTCGGCGAGAGCGTCGGCGTCGCCGGCGCACCGCGTCGCGGTACGCCCGAAGCGCCGAGTTCCGGCTCCAGCGCGACAGCCGTTGCCGCAGGCCCTGGTCCAGCGCGGTCCGGACGGACTCGTCGACGTCGGCGAACGCTGGACGCGGGGATCAGACCGACTCCCGTCGGCGGGCTTCGCGGTCCGATCCCAGGTGCCCAGCAACCGGCGTCGCGCCCTTGGCAGCGGACGGCTCGATGCGGGCTGGCGCGTTCGGCCCGCGCCACCGAGGAGCCGAGGGCGCCGTGGAATCCCTCCCTTCAGTCGGCGAACGACGCTGTAGGCGCCGCCAGCGCCGCGGCGGCGTCGGAGGAGCACGACGGCTGCAAACACGGTGCGGCGATGAAGCGGTCGCCGCGAGCTCGAGCTGCCTGCGCCAGGCGACGGCGATCAGCCGCGCGGCTTGGCCATTCGCCGGTGGAGCGGCCCGACGCCGACGCCCCCTCGAGGATCTCGGAGGCCTTGTCGTGCACGACTGCGGCACGCTGCAGAACCGGGCGCGGCCCGGTAGCGTACTGAGCCACATGCGCGCGTGGCTCGCCTTCGCGGCGATCGCCATCGGAACCACCGCCGTCGCCGGCGCGGCGACTGCGACGGAGTCACAGCTCCGCGTCCGCGAGTATCGAGTGCCGGCCGGGACGCATCCTCACGACGTCGCACCCGCTCGTGACGGCGGCGTCTGGTACACGGCCCAGCACACCGGGCAGCTCGGCTGGCTGAACCCGAAGAACGGCCGCTCGCGCCTCACGCCGCTCGGGAGCGGCTCGGCGCCGCACGGAGTCATCGTCGGGCCGGACGGAGCGCCGTGGATCACGGACGGCGGCCTCAACGCGATCGTCCGCGTCGACCCGCGAACGAGGCGCGTGCGCGTCTTCCGGCTGCCTACCAGCGCAGGCTACGCGAACCTCAACACCGCGACCTTCGACAACCGCGGCATCCTCTGGTTCACGGGGCAGAGCGGGATCTACGGACGGCTCGACCCGCGCAGCGGCAAGATGCGGGTGTTCCGTGCGCCGCGCGGCGAGGGCCCGTACGGGATTACGACGACACCCTCGGGCGACGTCTACTACGCGTCGCTCGCTGGCAGCTACCTGGGGCGGATCGACGCCCGCACCGGGAAAGCGACCGTGCTGCGTCCGCCGACGAGCGGCCAGGGCGCTCGTCGCGCGTGGTCGGACTCACGCGGCCGCGTCTGGATCAGCGAGTGGAACGCGGGCAAGGTCGGGATGTACGATCCACGCCGCAAGCGCTGGCGCGAGTGGCGCGTGCCCGGCGCGAACCCGATGATCTACGCGGTCTACGTCGACGACCGTGACAAGGTCTGGTTGAGCGACTTCGAGGCGAACGCGCTCTGGCGCTTCGGCCTGGCGACGCAACGGTTCACTCGTATCCCGCTGCCGAGCGCGGATGCCGCCGTGCGACAGATCCTCGGACGCCGGGGCGAGGTGTGGGGCGCCGAGTCCGGCACGGACAAGCTCGTCGTCGTCCACACCCGCTGAGCTCCCGAGAGGGACGGTGAGACGGTTCAGTCGTGCGGCTTGGCCATCGCGCGGTAGTCGAGCGCCTCGTCCAGCACGGCCTCGTCCACGCCGGCGTCGCGAGCGACCTCGCGGAGCGAGCGGCCCGACGCCGAGGCCTCCTTGACGATCTCGGAAGCCTTGTCGTACCCGATGTGCGGGTTGAGCGCGGTGGCGGCGGAGAGCGTCGCCTCGGCGTACTCCTCGGTGCGCTCGCGATTCGCCTCGATGCCGTCGACGCACTTCTCGGCGAGCAGCCGGGACGCACTCGCGAGGAGCGAGATCGACTGGAGCAGGTTCCGGGCCATGAGCGGGACGTAGACGTTCAGCTCGAAGTGGCCGTTCATGCCGCCGATCGTGATCGCGGCGTCGTTGCCGATGACCTGCGCGGACACCTGCGTGACGACCTCCGGGATGACCGGGTTGACCTTCCCCGGCATGATCGAGCTGCCCTTCTGGAGCTCGGGCAGGAAGATCTCGGAGAGGCCCGGCGCGCGGGCCCGGACCCCATCAGGCGGAGGTCGTTCGCGATCTTCGTGAGCGAGACGGCCACGACCTTGAGCGCTCCGGACGCCTCGACGAGCCCGTCGCGTGCCGCCTGGGCCTCGAAGTGGTCGGCGGGCGCGGAGATCGTGAGCCCGGTGTCCTGCGAGAGCAGCGCGCGGACGCGCGCCGCGAACTCCGGGTGGGTGTTGAGGCCCGTGCCCGTCGCCGTGCCGCCGAGCGGGATCTGGCCGAGCCGCGGCAGCGTGTCCTCGACGCGCGCGATGCCCTGGCGCACCTGCGCCGCGTAGCCCGCGAACTCCTGGCCGAGCGTCACGGGCACCGCGTCCATCAGGTGCGTGCGGCCGGACTTGACGACGTCGTCGAACTCGACGGCCTTGCGCTCGAGCGACTCGGCGAGCCGATCGAGCGCGGGGAGGAGGTCGGTGGCGATCTCGCCGAGCGCCGCCAGGTGGACGGCGGACGGGAAGACGTCGTTCGACGACTGGCCCATGTTCACGTCGTCGTTCGCGTGCACGCCCTCGCCGGCGAGCGCGGCGAGGACCTCGTTCGCGTTCATGTTCGAGCTCGTGCCCGAGCCCGTCTGGAACACGTCGATCGGGAACTGGTCGTCGAACTCGCCCGCAGCGACGCGATCGCCCGCGGACGCGATCCGCTCCGCGACGTCGGCGTCGAGCAGCCCGAGCTCGCCGTTCGACGCGGGCGGCGGCCGCCTTGATGCGACCGAGCCAGCGCGCGACGGACGTCGGAATCGGCTCGCCGGAGACGGGGAAGTTCGCCACGGCCTTGTCAGTCTCGCCGCCCCAGAGCGTCTCCTTCTCGATGGCGTCCGCCACGATGCGAGTCTAGCCCCGCGCCGCGGCCAGGAGCTCGTCCCAGGTGCAGAGCTTCACCCGCGGGCGGCCCTGCGGCTCGCCGCGCGAGCGCTCGACCGCGTCGATCGCCTGCCAGCCGCCGTACATGACGACCTCGACGCCGCGCTCCGCGAGGAGGTCTTCGAGCGGGATTGCCTCGCTCGGTGACGCGAGGACGCCCGCGCGCGCGTCCTCGAGCAGCAGGTCGACCGTCTCCGTCGCGTCCTTCTTGTTCGTCCCGATGACCCCGCTCGGGCCGCGCTTGATCCAGCCCGCGCAGTAGACGCCAGGCAGCGGCCCGTCCGCTCCGAGGACACGTCCGGCCGCGTTCGGGATCGTGCCCGTGCGCTCGTCGTACGGGACACCCGCGAGCGCGACGCCGTGGTACCCGACGCTGCGGAAGACGATCCCGCAGGGCAGGACCTCGCGCTCGTCCGTCGCGACGGCGCGGACGCTTCCGCGGTCGTCCGGCTCGAGCACGTTTCGGACGATCTCGACGCCCTCGACTCGCTCGTCGCCGAGGAGCGCGACCGGCGAGACCCGGAATCGGAGCCGGATCGTGACCGGCTTCCCGGCCGGCTTCCGCGCCGCGAGGTCGCGGAGGATGTCCACGTTCCGCTGGACGACGTTCGACGCGTCCGCGAGCTCGCGCTCGCTCGCGGGATCGAGCTCGAGCTCGGCCGGCTCGACGACGACGTCCGCGCCGGCCAGGTCGCCGAGCTCGCCGAGCTCGGTCGACGTCCATGCCGCCTGCACCGGCCCGCGCCGGCCGAGGACGACGATCTCCTCGATCCCCGACGCGGAGATCGCCGCGATCGCGGCGTCCGTCGTGTCCGTGGGCGCGAGCTCCTCGGGCGTCAGCGCGAGCATCCGCGCGACGTCGAGCGCGACGTTCCCGTTCCCCACGACGACCGCGCGCTCGACGGAGAGGTCGAACGGACAGTCTCTGGAAGTCCGGGTGGCCGTTGTACCAGGCGACGAGCTCGGTCGCGGCCCAGGAGCCGGGGAGGTCCTCGCCCGGGATCCCGAGGCGCCGATCCGTCTGCGACCCGACCGCGTAGACGACCGCGTCGTAGCGCGACGGCCAGCTCGTCGTGCGTCACGTCGCGCCCGACCTCGACGTTCCCGAGGAAACGGAAACCGGGACGATCGGCGATCTTCTCGAACGCGCGCGAGACCGACTTGAGCTGGGGATGGTCGGGTGCGACGCCGAGCCGGACGAGCCCCCACGGCGTCGGCAACCGCTCGATCATGTCGACCTCGGCAGGCGGGTCCTCGCTCGCGAGCAGGTGACCGGCCGCGTAGAACGCCGCAGGCCCGGAACCGACGACGGCGACACGAAGCTCTCCTCCGCTCACGCGGCGATCCTAGAAACCGAGGAAGTGGTCCTGGTGGTCTCGCGCAGCGAACCGCTAGTGCGAGCAGCCGTAGCCGCAGCCGCCCACGTGCGTGCCCTCGGGCAGCTCCTCGTCCTCGGCGACCTGGAACGAGTGGCCGCAGCCGCAGGACGAGACGGCGTTCGGGTTGTCGATCTTGAAGCCCGACTCCTCGATCGAGTTCAGGAAGTCGATCGTGGTGCCCTGGAGGTAGGGGGCGCTGTGGGGGTCGACGACGACCGGGACGCCCTCGAGCTCGAGCTCGACGTCGCCCTCGGCGACGTTGTCGAAGCCGAGCCCGTACTGGAAGCCGGAGCACCCGCCACCCTGGATCGCGACGCGGAGGACGAGGCTCGCGCCGTCCTGCTCCTCGGCGAGGAGCTCCTTCACCTTGGCCGCCGCGACGGGGGTCAGGGTGATGAGGGTGCCGAGTGGGTGCTCTACGGTTGCCACGGGCTCATGGTAGCGGACGGGCTCCCGAGAGCCAGCCCGACTTTGTGACACTCGTATCGCGCATTCTGCGCGGAGTTCCCGAACCCTTCGTGCCGCGGAAAGGGGAGTGCTAGGTTTCGCCGCGAGACGTCGTCCGAAGGGACACCCGTGCTTTCGAACTGGCTGCCGTTCCTGTTCTACGCGCTCTTCGCGGCGGCTATCCCGGCGTCGATGCTCGCGCTGTCCTTCATCCTCCCGCGCCGGCCGGTCGCGCGCACGAGGCAGAAGATGCTGCCGTTCGAGTCCGGCGTCGCGGTGGACGCGCCCGCCCAGGACCGGCGCTTCACCGTCAGCTTCTACTTGACGGCGATCCTCTTCATCCTCTTCGACATCGAGATCGTCTTCCTGTACCCGCTGGCCGTGCAGCTCGACGCGCTCGGCTGGTTCGGGCTCGTCGAGTTCCTCGTCTTCATCGCGATCCTCGGTGTCGCGTACGTCTACATCTGGCGCAAGGGAGCCCTCAACTGGCACTGAAGAAGGATCTCCCGCTCGTGAGCGACCGCCCGCTGGCCGAGGCCGGCCTGCAGTCCGAGCGCGTCCTCTGGCCGGACCGCGGGCCCGGAGTGTTCGAGAGCGAGGTCTCAGAGATCGAGGACGCGCTCCTGCTGACGACGGTCGAAAAGGCGGTCGCCTGGGCGCAGTCGAGCTCGATGTGGCCGGACACCTTCGGCCTCGCGTGCTGCGCCATGGAGATGATCGCGGTCGTCTCGTCGCGCTACGACATCGCCCGCTTCGGGATGGAGCGGTTCAGCTCGTCGCCGCGCCAGGCCGACCTGCTCATCGTGTCGGGTCGCGTGACGCACAAGATGGCGCCGCCCCTGCGCCAGGTCTACGACCAGATGCTCGAGCCGAAGTGGGTCATCGCGATGGGCGCGTGCGCGAGCTCCGGCGGGATGTTCAACAACTACACGATCCTCCAGGGCGTCGACAAGATCGTCCCGGTGGACATCCACGTCCCCGGCTGCCCGCCCCGGCCGGAGGCGCTGCTCGAGGGAGTCGTCCGCCTGCACGAGAAGATCCGCGCCGGCGTCCCGCCCGCGTACGAGATCCGCGGAGTCGCGGATGACGTGCGCGGAGCGCACCGCTCAGCGTAAGGGCGAGGCTTGCCTCGCCCTCGCCGAGAGGTACGCGATGACCGCTTACGCCGGGGTGCCCGGCGTGGTCGAGACCCGCGAGGCCTTCGGCCGGACGACGCTCGTGGTCGACCCGGCACGTCTCGTCGAGGCGTGCACGTACCTCCGCGACGAGCACGGCTTCAACTTCATGGCGGACATCGCGGCCGCCGACTACCTCGGCTGGGGCGAGCGCGGCGTGGCCGGCTACGTCGGTTCGGCGTCGGGGCGCGACCTCAACGAGCCCGGCTCGCAGGGGCTGGCCCGTGTGCCCGACCCGAAGCCGAAGCGCTTCTCCGTCTCGTACCAGCTCCTCCGCATCGGGGACGACCCGACTCGCGTGACCGTCCAGGTCTGGCTGGACGACGGCGAGAGCGTCGCGAGCGTCATCCGCGTGTGGCCGGCCGCCGACTGGTTCGAGCGTGAGACCTGGGACATGATGGGCATCGTCTTCGAGGGTCATCCCAACCTCGTCCGGCTCCTCATGCCGGAGGACTGGGAAGGCCATCCGCACCGCAAGGACTACCCCCTCGGCGGCGAGCCCGTGCGCTTCTCGGGCGAGGACTGACCCGTGACCGTCCTCCCGTCCACGCGGATCTACGAGGGGACGCGGATCCCGTCCCCGGTCCCGACGATCCTCGAGATCGACCCGGAGAAGCACGCGCTCGAGGACATCCTCACGGTCAACTTCGGCCCGAACCACCCCTCGACGCACGGTGTCCTCCGGCTCGTGGTCGACCTCGACGGCGAGACCGTGGCAGGGATCCGCGCGGTGATCGGCTACCTCCACACCGGCTTCGAGAAGAACATGGAGGCGAAGTCCTGGTGGAAGTCGATCACGTACGCGCCGCGGGTCGACTACGTCTCGTTCCAGGCGAACGAGCTCGTGTACGTGCTCGCCATCGAGAAGCTGCTCGGCATCGAGGTGCCGCGACGGGCGACGTGGGCCCGGATGGCGTTCACGGAGCTCGTCCGCATCCACTCGCACCTGATCTGGCTGGGCACGTCGGCGCTCGAGATCGGGGCGATCTCCCTGCTCTGGTACACGTTCGACGACCGCGACGAGATCCTCGACCTGTTCGAGATGGCAGGCGGGACACGCATGCACACCCGCTACTTCCAGGTCGGCGGGCTCGCCGAGGACCTTCCTCCCGACTTCACGAAGGAAGCACGGAAGTTCTTCGACCCGATGCTCCGGTCGATCGACGAGTACGAGACGATCCTCGACCGCAACGCGATCTGGCTCGAGCGCACGAAGGGCATCGGCCTCCTCTCCGCGGACGACGCGCTCGCGCTCGCGCAGTCGGGCCCGATGCTGCGCGCCTCCGGCGTCGACTGGGACCTGCGGAAGAACGAGCCGTACATGTTCTACGACGACGTCGAGTTCGACGTGCCCGTGTACCCGGGCGGCGACGTCTACGACCGCTACAAGGTGCACCTGGACGAGATGCGGGAGTCGATCCGCATCGTCGCCCAGTGCCTCGACCGGATCGACGAGACGGACGGCGAGCCGTGGGTCGCCGACGACCGCAAGGTCGTCCTCCCGCCCCGGCACGAGCTGCACACGTCGATGGAGACGCTGATCCACCACTTCAAGATCGTCACCGAGGGCTACACCGTCCCCGAGGGGGAGATCTACCTCGCGATCGAGTCGCCGCGCGGGGAGGCGGGGTGCTACCTCGTCTCGGACGGCGGCACGCGGCCCTGGCGCGTGCACTTCCGCGCACCCAGCCTCGCGGCGCTGCAGGCCACGGCCACCGTCGCGCAGGAGGTCCTCGTCGCCGACCTCATCGCAGTCGCCGGGTCGCTCGACCCCGTCATGGGGGACGCGGACCGCTGATGAGCCCCGTCCAGGACCGGATCCAGAAGCTCCGCAAGCAGTACCCGGACTCGACGTCGGCGATCCTGCCCGCGCTCCGCCTCGCGCAGGAGGAGCACGGCGGCTGGCTCCCGCCCGAGGCGTTCCGCGAGGTGGCCGAGGCGCTCGACCTGACGCCCGCCTACTGCCACGCGACCGCGTCGTTCTACGACCAGTTCCGGCTCGAGCCGGTCGGGCGCACCGTGATCGAGGTCTGCACGAACGTGTCGTGCGCGCTGTCCGGCGCGCAGGCCGTCGTCGAGGCGTTCGAGCGCGAGCTCGGAGTCGCCGCGGGCACGACCTCCGAGGACGGCGCGTTCACGCTCGGCACGGTCGAGTGCCTGGGCGGCTGCGGATGGGCGACGATCGTCGCCGTGAACAACCGGCACCGGCTGCGCGTGCAGGAGAGCGACGTCGCGGCGATCGTCGAGGAGATCCGTGGCTGAGCGGCCGCTGCATCGTCTTCCGCGGCACCACCGACGGCGGCGAGCTGACGAGGATCGAGGACTACGAGGCCGCCGGCGGCTTCCAGGCGCTCGCGAAGGCGCGCGCGATGGCGCCGGACGACGTCATCACCGCGGTCGAGGGCTCGGGTCTCCGCGGACGCGGCGGCGCGGGCTTCCCCACCGGCCGCAAGTGGGCGTTCGTGCCGAAGCCGGACCAGCTCGACAAGCCGCACTACCTCGTCGTCAACGCGGACGAGTCCGAGCCGGGGACGTTCAAGGACCGCGAGATCATGCTGCGCGTCCCCTTCCGCTTCCTCGAGGGCTGCCTGATCGGCGCGCACGCGATCCAGTCGAAGCACGTGTTCGTCTACATCCGCGGCGAGTACGAGCGCGAGTTCGAGGTGCTGCGCGACTCGCTCGAGGCGATGCGCAAGCGCGATCTCCTCGGCGGCGTGACGATCGTCGTCCACCGCGGCGCGGGCGCGTACATCTGCGGCGAGGAGACCGCGCTCCTCGAGTCGCTCGAGGGCAAGCGCGGCCAGCCGCGCACGAAGCCGCCGTTCCCGGCCGTCGCCGGGCTGTACGCCGCGCCGACCGCGGTGAACAACGTCGAGTCCATCGCGACCGTCACGGCGGCGATCGAGATGGGCGCCGCGGAGTACGCGAAGCTCGGCGTCGAGAACTCGACCGGGACGCGCGTCTTCTCGCTCTCGGGCGACGTGGTCAACCCCGGGAACTACGAGCTCCCGCACGGGATCTCGCTGCGCGAGCTGATCTACGACATCGGCGGAGGCGTCCCCGGCGGCCGCGAGCTGAAGGCGATCATCCCCGGCGGGTCCTCGACGCCGGTGCTGACCGCCGAGGACGTCGACGCGAAGCTCGACTTCGACTCGATGGTGCAGGCGGGCTCGTCGATCGGCTCGGCCGGGGTCATCGTCATCGACGACCGCTGCTGCATGGTGCAGCTCGGCATCCGCGTCTCCCAGTTCTACGAGCACGAGTCGTGCGGCAAGTGCACGCCGTGCCGCGTCGGGACGAAGTGGGTCACGCAGATCCTCCAGAAGATCGAGGACGGGCGCGGCTCGCAGGCCGACCTCGACCTGCTGCTCTCGGTGTGCGACCGGATCATGGGCAAGTGCCTGTGCCCGCTCGGTGACTCCGACGCGATCGCGGTGCTGAGCTACGTCGACCGCTTCCGCGAGGAGTTCCAGGCGCACGTCGACCTCGGCCGCTGCCCGTTCTCCGGAGACAGCTCGCTGGACGGCATCCTGGCGCCGTCGGCGATGCACGCGGCCACGGCCACGAGGCGGCGCACGCATGAGCAACCTGCCTTCGGCTCGCGTTCGCGGGGGAACCATGTTCCCCGCGTGCCCCTTCTCTCGAAGCGTGGGGAACCTCCGGTTCCCCACACCTCCGCTCATGGACGTGAGGCAGTCCATGAGCACGACGATCCCCGAGCTCGTCAACGTCACCGTCGACGACCGCGCGGTCGCCGTGCCGAAGGGAACCGGCCTCGTCGAGGCGGCGCAGGCGGCAGGGATCGAGATCCCGGTCTTCTGCTACGAGCCGCGGCTCGGGCCGCCGGTCGGCGCCTGCCGCATGTGCCTCGTCGAGATCGCGGGGATGCCGAAGCTCCAGGCGGGCTGCACGCTGACGGTCTCCGAAGGGATGGTCATCTCAGACCGCGGCCACGTCGACCAAGGCGGCCGAGGGCCAGGAGGCGACCCTCGAGTTCATCCTCGTGAACCACCCGCTCGACTGCCCGGTCTGCGACAAGGGCGGCGAGTGCCCGCTCCAGGACCTGACCTTCCGGTACGGGCCCGGCAACACGCGCATGAGCTTCCCCAAGCTCACGTTCGACAAGCCGATCCCGGTGTCGCCGCTCATCGCGCTCGACCGCGAGCGCTGCATCCTCTGCTACCGCTGCACGCGCTTCTCCGAGGACGTCTCCGAGGACGGGCTGCTCGTCGCACGGAACCGCGGCGCCGCGACCGAGATCGCGACCTTCGAGGACGAGCCGTACCGCTCGCCGTTCTCCGGCAACGTGATCGAGCTCTGCCCGGTCGGCGCGCTCACGTCGACGCTCTACCGCTTCGAGGGGCGCCCCTGGGACATCCAGAACGTTCCCACCGTCTGTACCGGCTGCGCCGTCGGCTGCAACGTCTCCGCGACGATCCGCGAGGGCAAGGTCAAGCGGATCCTCTCGCGGAACCATCCCGAGATCGACCGCGGCTGGCTCTGCGACAAGGGCCGCTTCACGTACCCGCACCTGCGCGCCGACGACCGCATCACGACGCCGCTCCGACGCGGGCGGAGAGGGCTCGCCGAGATCTCCTGGGACGACGCGCTCGACGCGGCCGAGGAGATGCTCCGGGATTCGGCAGGCGCGATCGTGACGGCCTTCTCCGGGTCGGAGACCATGGAGGTCGCGTACGCATTCGGGCGTCTGCTGCGCGGCGGGCTCGGAGCGCACTCCGCGGTGCTGCCCGAGGCGACCTCGGACGCGCTCGACGCCTTCCGGCTGCCGCTGTCGGCGATCGGCGCGGCTGAGCTCGTGGTCGTGGTCGGCGACGACCCGGTCGTCGAGCGCGCCCCGATCGTCGACCTCTGGATCAAGGAAGCGCGGCGTCGCGGCGCCGAGGTCGTGACCTGCTCGCCGGCGGGATCGGTGCAGACGGCGGCCGGCGGAGCCGCCGCGCTGTGCGAGCAGCTCGCGGCCCCGCGGAACGCCCTCGGCAAGCGGCTGCGGAAGGCCGAGCGGGCCGTGCTGATCTGGTCGGGCCCGGGTGGAGGCGGCGGAGCGCGCATCGCCGAGCTCGCCCACGCGCTCGGCTTCGACGCCAAGCCGGGCTGCGGCGCGTTCCAGCTCCCGGCGACGCCGAACGGCCGCGGCGTCGCGGCCGCCTGGTCGGTCGCCGCGGACGCCGAGGAGAGGAACCCCGAGCCGATCGAGCTGCTGATCGTCTTCGGCGACGAGGCCGCCGCCGACCCGAGCGTCCGCGCGCTCGCCGAGGAGGCCGGACACGTCCTCGTCGTGACGATGTTCCACGAGCTCGCTGCCGGCTGGGCCGATCTGATCCTCCCGGCGACCGGCGCGCTCGAGCGCGACGGGACGATTCTCAACCTCGAGGGACGCGTCCAGCGCCTGCGGCGCGCCGTCCTCCCGCCCTGCCCCGACGAGCTCGCCTGGATCTCGAAGCTCGCCGGACGGTTCGACGTCGAGGTCTCGCCGCACGCCGCGGTCGTCTTCGGCGAGCTCGCACAGCATCTCTTCCGCGACCTCTCGCTCGAGGACGTCGGACTGCACGCTCCCCTGCCGGCGCGACGCGACTACGAGGCGCCGCCAGCCGCGACGACGCCCGCGGCCGAGACGCACCCGACACCGGCGGGCGAGCACTTCGTCGGCGCGCTGAGGTTGAGCCGCTACCGCCCGCTCTTCTCCGGCCCCGCGGTCGACCGCGTCCCCGAGCTCGGCTTCCAGCGCCCGGAGCGCGAGATCGAGATCTCGGCACCCGATGCCGAGCGCCGCGGGATCGCCTCGGGCGAGACCGTGCTCGTGCGCTCGAACGGCACGTCCGTGGAGCTGCGGGCGCGCGTGAACCGGAAGCTCGTCGAGGGAGTCGCCAGGGTCGCCGACGAGCACGCGGGCGAGCTCCATGCCGAGGTCGAGGTGGTGAGGCTCTAGTGCAGGTCGAGTGGTACGTGAGCCTGATCCAGGCCTTCGTGATCATCAACCTCGTGATGGTCACGTTCGCCTACCTCACCCTCGCGGAGCGCAAGGTGATGGGCCGGATGCAGCTCCGCTACGGGCCGAACCGGGCCGGGCCGTACGGCCTCCTGCAACCGATCGCCGACCTCGTGAAGCTCCTCTACAAGGAGAGCTTCTACCCGGCCGCGGCGATCGACAAGCTCTACATCCTCGCGCCGTTCATCGCGACGTTCACGGCGCTCGTCACGTTCTCGGTGATCCCGTTCGGCCCCGGCTGGGAGATCGCGGGCGTGTACATCCCCGGCCAGGTCGCGGACGTCGACATCGCGCTCATCCTCATCTTCGCCATCGGCTCGCTCGGGGTGTACGGCTTCATCATCGGCGGCTGGGCCTCCGACTCGAAGTACGCGCTCCTCGGGTCGATGCGCACGTGTGCCCAGCTCGTCTCGTACGAGGTGTCGCTGGCGCTCTCCGTGCTCGGCGTCGTGATCATGGCCGGGTCGCTCTCGCTCACCGAGATCGTGGCCGCCCAGGCCGACACCGTCTGGTACGCGGTCCCGCAGTTCGTCGGGCTCGTCGTCTTCCTGCTCGCCGGCACCGCCGAGACCGCGCGCGCGCCGTTCGACCTGCCCGAGGCCGAGCAGGAGCTCGTCGCCGGCTACCACACCGAGTACGGCGGCATGCGCTTCGGCCTCTTCTCGATGTCCGAGTACATCAACCTGATCACGCTCTCCGGCCTCTGCGTGACGCTCTTCCTCGGCGGCTGGCACGGGCCCGGCTGGGACGGGCCGAGCTGGATGGGGCCGATCTGGTTCGTGCTCAAGCTCGCGCTCCTGCTCTACGTCTTCATCTGGATGCGGACGACGGTGCCGCGCCTCCGCTACGACCAGCTCATGCGCTTCGGGTGGAAGGTGCTCCTGCCCGTCGCGACCCTCAACGCCGTGGTGACGGCGATCCTGGTGGTGGCGCTCTAGTGCCTCAGCCCATGGACACCTTCAAGGGCTTCGGGGTCACGTTCCGGCAGATCTTCCGGAGGCCGATCACGCAGCAGTACCCGGACTACAAGCGCCCGGTCTACCCGCGCTTCCGCGGGCGGCACCGGCTGTGGACGCACGAGAACGGCCTCGAGAAGTGCGTCGGGTGCTCGCTCTGCGCGGCGGCGTGCCCTGCGGACTGCATCCGGGTCGTGGCCGAGGAGAACACGGCCGAGAACCGCGTTTCCGCGGGAGAGCGGTACGCGCGGATCTACGAGATCAACATGAGCCGCTGCATCTTCTGCGGCTACTGCGAGCTCGCGTGCCCCTTCGACGCGATCACGCTCGGGAACGAGTTCGAGATCGCCGAGTACTCGCGCGACGACCTCATCTACACGAAGGACATGCTCCTGGCCGAGCCGATCAAGCGCGTTCCGGTGGCCGACCCGAAGCGCTTCGACACCCCCGAGCCCGCCTACAAGACGAGCAGCTAGTGACCACCGGGATCACCATCGGACCCGCGGCCGCGAAGCGGTCGCCTTCAGGGGTTTTGCGCGAGCAGAATCCGCGCGAGCGGATTCTGCTCTGCGCGAGGTAATGGGCGAGTTCCTGGTCTGGGTCGTCTGGTTCCTCGCCGCCGGAGGGTGCATCGCGAGCGGCGTCGCCGTCGTGTCGATGACGAACCCGTTCTTCTCCGCCCTCGCGCTGATCGGGAACCTCGCCTCGCTCGCGGTCCTGTACCTGCTGCTCTCGGCCGAGTTCCTCGCTGCGGCGCAGGTGCTCGTGTACGCGGGCGCGGTGATGGTCATGTTCCTCTTCGTCATCGCCTACCTCGGCGGTCGCGCGGACGCGCCCTGGGCAGGCGGTCCTCCGCTACTGCGGACCGCCGCGGTCGTGGCGGCGGTGGCGCTCCTCGTCGAGATCGTCGTCGTCCTCGGCCTCGCCTGGGGCGACGACCTGCGTGAGCCGGCAGACGTCGCCGGCTCGTTCGGCAGCCCGGCCGAGATCGGCGCGCTCTTCCTCACCGACCACCTGCTCGCGTTCGAGATCACGTCGATCGTGCTCCTCGTCGCGGCGATCGGTGGCGTCGTGCTCGGGACGACGCGGGAGCGGGAGGCCGTCGAATGATCGGGCCCAGGCGTCGGCTGGTACCTGATCGTGTCCGCGATCATGTTCGGGACCGGGGCGCTCGGCGTGATGCTCCGCAGGAGCCCGCTCGTCGTCCTCCTCTCGCTCGAGATCATGCTGAACGCGGGGAACCTCGCCCTGATCGCGTTCGCGCGCCAGCACGGGTCGCTCGACGGCCAGATCTTCGCGCTCGCCGTGATGGCGGTGGCCGCCGCCGAGGTGGCGATCGGTCTCGGCCTCATCGTCGCGATGGCCCGCCGCGGGATGCTCCTCGACGTCGACCGGGCGAGCGCGCTCCGCGGATAGATGACCTACGGCGCCTGGATCTGCCTGCTCGCGCCGCTCGCCGGGGCGGTCGCGATCACGCTCGCGGGACAGCGGATCTCGACGGCGAATCGCCGCCGGGTGGATCTCGACGCTGACGACGTTCGTCTCGCGTTCGGACGGGGCACTCGTCGCGCTCTTCGGCCTCTGGGCCCGCGAGCACGGCGACCGCGAGGAGCTGTCGACCGCGTACACCTGGCTCGCCGCGGGCGACTTCGAGGTCGGGATGGAGATCCTCGTCGACCCGCTCGCCGCGGTGATGATGCTCGTCGTCACGGGCGTCGGCGGGCTGATCGTCTGGTACTCGATGGGCTACATGGCCGGCGACGACGAGGAGCGCCGGTACTTCGCGTACATGTCGCTCTTCGTCTTCTCGATGCTGCTGCTCGTCCAGGCCGGCAACTTCCTGCTGCTCCTGGTGGGGTGGGGCCTCGTCGGCCTCGCCTCGTACCTGCTGATCGGGTTCTGGCACCACCGCTCGGAGGCCGTCGCGGCCGCGAAGAAGGCGTTCGTGATGAACGCGATCGGGGACGCGACCTTCGCCCTCGCGCTCGTCCTCCTCGTCTGGGACGTCGGGACGCTCGAATTCGCCGGCGTCTTCGAAGCGGCGCCCGAGCTGTCGGAGACGACAGCGAACCTCGTCGCGCTCGGGCTGCTCGGCGGCGCGGTCGCGAAGTCGGCGCAGATCCCGCTCCACACCTGGCTCCCCGACGCGATGGAGGGCCCGACGCCGGTCTCGGCGCTGATCCACGCCGCGACGATGGTCACCGCGGGCGTCTACCTGCTCGTGCGCGCGCACCCGATCTTCGAGGCCGCGGTCGACGTCCAGCACCTGGCCGCGATCCTGGGTGTGATCACCCTGCTCGCCGCCGGGCTGATCGCGCTCGTGCAGTGGGACATCAAGCGCGTGATCGCGTACTCGACGATGTCGCAGATCGGCTACATGTTCATGGCCGCGGGGATCGGCGCGTACGGGGTCGCGATCTTCCACCTGATGACGCATGCGTTCTTCAAGGCGCTGCTCTTCCTCGCGGCCGGCGTCGTCATCCACCACCTGCACGGGGAGCAGGACATCCGCCGGATGGGCGGCCTGCGCGGCGAGCTGCCGAAGACGCACATCGCGTTCCTGATCGGGACCGTGGCACTCGTCGGGATCCCGCCGTTCGCCGGCTTCTGGTCGAAGGACGCAGCGCTGGCGTCGGCGCTCGCGACAGGCGGCGCGCTCGGCTGGACCCTCTATCTCGCCGGGCTCGCGGGCGTGCTGCTGACCGGCGCGTACTCGTTCCGGCTCTACTTCGCCGTCTTCCACGGGCCGCGCGGCGAGGCCGCGGCTCACCCCGGCCACGGCGAAGGGCCGATGTCGATGCTCGTCCCGGTCGGGGCGCTCGCCGTCCTGTCGACGGTCGGCGGGCTCCTCTCGATCCCGGGTGTCTGGCACCCGTTCACGCACTGGATCGACGAGAGCGCGGAAGCGCTCGTCGAGCCCACCGCGACGCAGGACTACCTGACGAGTGCGATCGCGGTCACGCTCGGCCTCGTCGGCCTCTGGTACGCGCGGCGCCGCTTCCAGGACGGGCGCCAGCTCGTCACGAGCCCGGCCGCATGGAGGCTCTTCGAGCACAAGCTCTGGTTCGACGAGCTGTACGACGCGCTGTTCTACGGGCCCGCGGTCGCGATCGCGCAGACGCTGCGCACCAACGTCGAGGAGCCTGTCGTCGAGCGCTCGCTCGACGAGGTCGGGACGGGGACGCTGCAGGCCGCGGGCGAGGTAGGACGCGTCCAGTCGGGGCTCCTCCGCACGTATGCCCTGACGGTCGCCCTCGGCGTGGCCGTCCTCGTCGTCGTCTTCGTGGCGGTGCGCTGAGCCGTGCTCACGACCTCGCTCATCCTGCTCCCGATCGTCGGCGGCCTCGTCGTGGCGGTCTTCCCGCTGCCGCGCCAGGCCACCGCCAGCCTCGCGTTCCTGGTCGCGCTCCTGGAGGTCGCGCTCTGGGTCGTCGCGGCCACGCGCTTCGACTTCGACGACGGCGGCCTCCAGCTCGGGACGACGCGCGAGTGGGTCGAGAGCCTCGGGATCTCGTACTCGGTCGGCTTCTACGGGTTCTCGCTCTGGCTGACCGGGGCCGCGGTCGTCGTGTCGGCGGCCGCGATCGGCTACGCGATGTGGGTCGGGCGCGATCGCCCACGCGCGTACCACGCCCTGATGCTCTTCCTCACCGGCGCCGTCGTCGCGACGTTCGCGTCGCAGGACCTCCTGCTCTTCTACGTCTCCTTCGAGGCGATGCTGATCCCGCTGTACGTCCTCGTCGGCGTCTGGGGCGGAGCGCGGAGGCAGGCGGCGACGCTGACGTTCGTCGTCTACACGATGGTGGGCTCGCTGCTCATGCTCGCCTCGGTCGTCGCGTTCGGCGTGACGCAGGGCACGTTCTCGCTGCTCGACTCGGGAACGAGCGACGACGTGTGGATCTTCCTCGGGTTCGCGATCGCCTTCGCGATCAAGGCTCCGCTCTTCCCGTTCCACGGCTGGCTGCCGCTCGCGTACCGCGAGGCGCCGGTGGAGGTCGCGGCGGTGCTCTCGGCCATCGTCTCGAAGACCGCGATCTACGGGTTCCTGCGCATCGGGCTGCCGAAGTTCCCGGAGCCGGTGGAGGACCTCACCGTCGTCATCCTCGTGCTCGCCGCCGCGGGGCTCGTGTACGGGTCGCTGCTCGCGTTCCGTGCGCCCGACCTGCGCGGGATCGTCGCGTACTCGTCGCTCGCGCAGATGGGGCTCATCGTGCTCGGCGTCTTCGCGCTCAACGACCTCGGCCTCGACGGCGCGGTGCTCCAGTCCGTGAACCACGCGCTCATCTCGTGCGCGATGTTCCTGCTCGTCGGGATGGTGGAGCGCCGCTGCGGCAGCGGTGACCTCGACGCGCTCGGCGGGATGGCGCGCGGACGACCCGTGCTCGCGACCGTGCTGATCGTCGCGGGGATGATCGCGCTCGCCGTTCCCGGCTCGACGACGTTCGCCGGCGAGTTCCTGATCATGGCCGGCGTCTATGCCGAGGGCTGGGGCTACGCGGCGATCGTGGCGCTCGGGATCGTGCTCGCCGCGATGTACGTCCTCCGGCTCATCTCGGCCGTGCTGCACGTGAAGCCGGGGTCGGCGGTGCGCGACGAGGCGCTCGACCTGCGGCCGGGTGAGCTCGCGCTCGTCCTCCCGCTCGTCCTGACCCTGCTCGCGCTCTCCGCCTGGCCGGCGCTCGTCAGCCAGAGCTCGTTCCCCGGAGACGAGCCGGCCGAGGCGATCTCGGAGGGCTTCCGATGATCGACACGCCGAGCGTCGACTGGCTCGCGCTCTCGCCCGTCCTCGCGCTGCTCGCCGCGTCCGGGATCGCGCTCCTGGCAGCGGTGATCGTGCCTACGTGGATGCGCAAGGGGACGGCCGCCGCTGTCGTCTTCGTCGGGTTCGTCGTCGCGGCCGTGCTCGCCGGGGTCGTGTACTCGGAGACTCCGGCTCCCGAGGCCCTGCTCGCCGAGTCGATGGTGCGCGACCGGCTGGCGGCGTTCGCGCAGGTCGTGCTCGGGGTCGTCGGCGCGGTTGCCGTCCTCGTGTCCTGGGCCGAGCGGCGTCGCGACGACCACGGCGAGTACTACGCGCTCCTCGCCGCCGCCGGGGCCGGGATGGCGTTCTTCGTCTCCGCCGAGAACCTGATGACGCTGTTCCTGGGCCTCGAGTGGTTCTCGCTCTGCCTCTACATCCTCGTCGCGTTCGACACCGACCGGACGACCTCGCTCGAGGCGGGCCTCAAGTACGTCATCGTCGGCGGGCTCGGCTCGGCGGTGCTGCTGTTCGGCTCGGCGCTCGTCTACGGCGCGACCGCCGAGCTCGGCTTCGCGCAGATCGCGGCCGCCGAGGCCGGAGACGACGCGTTCCTCGTCGCCGGGCTCGCGATGATCGTCGCCGGGCTCGCGTTCAAGGTCTCCGCCGCGCCGTTCCACATGTGGACACCGGACGTGTACCAGGGCGCCCCGACCTCGGTGACGGCGTTCATGTCGGCGGCGACGAAGGCCGCGGCGATGGTCGTGACCTACCGCCTGCTCGTGACCGCGTTCCCGGACGAGAGCGAGATCTGGACGATCGCGATCGCAGTCCTCGCCTGCGTCTCGCTCGCCTGGGGCAACCTGGCCGCACTCGCGCAGCGCGACGTGAAGCGCCTGCTCGCGTTCTCGTCGATCTCGCACGCGGGCTTCATGCTGATCGCGATCGCGGCCGGGACCGAGCGCGGCGCGGAGGCGCTTCTCTACTACCTCGTCCCCTACGCGGCGATGTCGGTCGGCGCGTTCGCGGTCGTCGCCGCGCGCGAGCGCGAATTCGGCACGGACCTCACGCTGGAGAGCCTCGCGGGCCTCGGCTGGGAACGTCCGTACCACGGGGTCGCGCTGTGGATCTTCATGCTCGGCTTCGCTGGGTTCCCGCTCACAGGTGGGCTGTTCGGGAAGCTGTTCGTCTTCTCGGCCGCCTACGACGCGGGCGACTGGTGGCTCGTGCTCGTCGGCGTCGCGGCGACGATGCTCTCGCTCGCGTACTACCTGAACGTCGTCCGCTGGATCTACATGCGCTCGGGTGCCGACCTGCGGCTCGCTCCGGCGGGCGGGTCGCCGCCCCGGGACGACGCGCTCGGCGTCGCGATCGCCGCCTGCGTCGCGGTCACGGTCGGCTCGTTCTTCCTCGCCCAGCCGATCCTCGACTACGCGTCCGACGCGGCAGCGTCGCTGCCGTTCTAGATTGCGATCGATGCGCGAGCGCTGGTTCGGAGCGACGGGACGGAAGGTCCCGCAGATCGCGCTCGAGGGGACGATCGACCTCGAGGGCGCCCTCGTCCTCGACGGCGTCTCCGACCGGGTCGCGATCCAGGCGGCGCACGAGCAGGGAAAGCCGATCGTCGTCCGTGCCTCGACGGTGGCGGAGGTTCACGCGGCGCTCTCGCTCGGCGAGGTGGCGTGCGCGCTCGTGACGGACGAGTCCTTGCTGACGCTCGACCTGCCGCACCTCACGTACGGATGAGCGTCGTCTCGACGTACTCGATCTGCGCCTGCGACCTCGAGGCACAGCAGTGGGGCGTCGCGGTGCAGTCGAAGTTCCTCGCGGTCGGCTCGATCGTGCCCTGGGCCGAGCCGCTCGTCGGGTGCGTCGCAACGCAGTCGTACGCGAACCCGCGGTACGGTCCGGACGGCCTCGCGCTGCTTCGCGACGGCGTCGCGGCGGAGGAGGTCGTGCGCCGTCTGACCGACGCCGACGACGACGCGCCCAGCGGCAGGTCGGGATCGTGGACGCCGCGGGGCGGGGCGCGACGTACACCGGCGCCGAGTGCAAGGACTGGGCGGGTGGCCGTGTCGGCGCGGCTACGCGGCGCAGGGGAACATCCTTGTCTCGGGCAAGACCGTGGACGCGCTCGCGGAGACATTCGAGGCGACTGAGGGCAGGCCGCTCGTCGAGCGCCTGCTCGATTGCCTCGATGCCGCACAGGCCGCCGGAGGCGATCGCCGTGGCCAGCAGTCTGCCGCGATCCTCGTCGTGGGGCCGGAGCAGGGCTATGCGGGCTTGTCCGACGTCTTCGTCGATCTGCGCGTGGACGACCACGAGCGCCCGCTCGAGGAGCTCCGGCGCATCTTCGGCATCCACCAGCAGCTCTTCGGGCGGACTCCGCGCGTGGAGTGGATCGAGATCGACGACGACGTGCGCGCGGAGATCAGCGAACGTCTCGCAACGCTCGGTTACGAGCGGCTCGAGGACTGGGCCGGCGTGGCGAACCTCGAGGAGCGCGTCGACGGCGATGACGAGATCGACCCGCTCGTGCTCGAAGCGCTGCGCCGCGCGTCGGCGTGAAGGTCCTCGCCTTCCGCCGCTACCCGGGCGAGGCACTCGACGAGCTCTCGGATCTGGACGTGCTGCCCGGTCTCGACACCGCACGGCCGGATGTCGAGGGCCTGATCGTCGCGAACGACCCGGTGCGGCAGGACCTCCTGCCGAGCCTTCGTATCGTCGCGAACTACGGCGTCGGCTACGACCGGATCGACGTCGCCGAGCTCGCCGCGCACGGAGTCGTGGTCACCAACACGCCGGGCGTGCTCGACGACGCGACCGCCGATCTCGCACTCGCGCTGATCCTCGCGGCCCGGCGCCGCGTGGTCGAGGGCGATCGCCTCGTTCGCTCGGGCGGGTGGTCCGGCTCGTGGTCGGAAGGAGGCCTCGCGCAGCACGTCGCCGGCTCGACGCTCGGGATCGTCGGGCTGGGCAGAATCGGAAGCGCCGTCGCCCGGCGGGCACGTGGCTTCGACATGCGGGTTCTGTTCGCCCAGCGGACACGCCCCGAGACCGACCTCGGCGAGTACCGCGAGCTCGACGCGCTGCTCGAGGAGTCGGACATCGTCTCGCTGCACGTCCCCCTGACTGCTGAGACCGAGGGGCTCGTCGACGCGCGCCGGCTCGGGCTGCTCCGCGACGGCGCCTGCCTCGTGAACACGGCGCGCGGCGAGATCGTCGACCAGGACGCACTCGTCCGCGAGCTCGTGAGCGGCCGCCTGCGCGCCGGTCTCGACGTGTTCGTCGCCGAGCCGAACGTCCCACCCGAGCTTCTCGACCTCGACAACGTCGTCCTGACGCCACACATCGGCAGCGGGACGGCGCAGGCTCGCGAGGCGATGACGCGCCTCGTCGTCGACAACCTGCTCGCGGTCGAGCGCGGCGACCCGCCGCTCACGCCGGTCGCGCCTTTGTGACGGACGTCGCGCCTCGTCCTGTCCTGCGCTAGCCGTCGCCGGGAAGCCTGAGCCCGGCCGCGAGCTCGCGCAGCGCGGGAACCGGGTCGTGCTCGGGCCGGGCGACCACGAGGAGTGCGCCCGGCTCAGGCCCCGCGAGCGCACCGACGAGGAGCTCGAGCCCCACCGCGAGCGCGAACGCCTTGTGCGCCTGCTCGCCGCCGAAGGGCACGAGCTCGTCGGGCGAGGCGTCGCCGGCCAGGACGGCGCCGTGCGTCACCGCGCCCATGGAGACGTCCGCGACGACCGGCCCGCCTACGCTCGACGGGACCGCGATCGCGAGCGGGTTCGTGCCGGTGAGCGGCGGCCCGCCGGCCGGATGCGGCAGGCGCCGGGGCGAGGTCGCGGTCAGAGCCGCGACGAGGCCGCCGTCGGCCAGGCGCCGCACCCAGTACCCGAGCACGCCCGTGGGGAAGCAGCGCTCGGCCACGACGACCCGCGCGTGCTCGGGCGGGTCGGCGAGGACGGCTTCCGTGATGGCATCGAGCACGAGGTAGCCGTACGCGCCGTTCCCGTCCCAGCGCTCGAATCCGGCGTCGGCGACGACACGGGTCGGCCTCGCCCCGGGATCGAGGTCGAGCGTCTCGAGCCAGGGCACGCGTGAGAAGCCGTGGCCGACCTTGCCGCGTCGCTCTGCGTCGTCGAAGTGCCGGACGAGCACCTCCGTCGCGACGGCGTCGAAGCCGACCTCACCGAGGTGGCCGCGTGCCTCGTCGGCGGTCACGCCGGACCGAGGAGCTCGCGGAACCGCAGCACGGGCCAGTCGCGCTCCTCCGCGACCGCTCGCAGCCGCCGGTCGGGATTGACGACGACAGGCGTGCCCACCGCCTCGAGAAACTGGAGATCCGCGACCGAGTCCGAGTACGCCGTCGAGTCGGCCAGGTCGACACCTTCCGCCACGGCGAGCTCCCGGAGCGCGGCAGCCTTCTCCTCGCCGTACAGGCGTCGTTTCAGACGGCCCGTGTAGGTGCCCTCGACCGCCTCCGCACGCGAGCCGATGCCTCCGTCGAGACCGAGCGCGTCGACGAGCGCGTGCACGACCTCCTCGAGAGCGGCCGAGACGACGAACGAACGCTCGCCTCGCGCTGCGTGCTCGGCGACGAGGTCGAGCGCCTCGCTGTAAACGTACGGCCTGAGCGCGGTGTCGACGGCACCCGCGGCCAGCGCGCGCACGTCGTCGACCCGTACTCCCGCGAGCGCCTTCATCGCGCTCTCGGCAGTCCGTCCCGTGCGCGAGTGGCCCGCGCCGAAGCGCACGAAGAAGCTCTGTGCGAGCGTGGCCTTCAGCACGTCCGACCGACCTATGAGGCCCCGCGCTCGGAAAGCGGGAGCGAGGGCGAGCGAGCTCGAGCGCGCGAGCAGCGTCCGATCGAGGTCGAAGAACGCGGCCCCCGCCACGTGGGGAGCCTACGAGAGAACGGTGAGCGGCTTGCGGATCGTCCCGGCTCGGGTTGCCGCGACCGACTTCGCGAGCGCAGCGATCGCGACGGCCGCCTCGGAGTCCGGCGCGACCTCGAGCACCGGCGTGCCCTCGTCCGCGGACTCGCGCAGCACCGGGTCGAGCGGGATCCGTGCGAGCAGCGGCGCGCCGATCTCGTCCGCGAGCGCCTGCCCGCCGCCCGAGCCGAACAGCTCCTGCCCCGTGCCGGCGAGGTACGACATGTTCTCGACCGCCCCGACGACGCGCATGCCCGTCTTGAGCGCCATCTGGGCCGCGCGTACCGCAACCAGCTGCGCCGCCGGCTGCGGGGTCGTGACCACGAGCGCCTCCGCGCGCGGGAGCAGCTGCCCGAGCGACATGGCGACGTCTCCGGTGCCGGGCGGCATGTCGACGAGCAGCGTGTCGAGCTCGCCCCAGTGCACGTCGGAGAGGAACTGCTCGAGCGCGCGATGGAGCATCGGGCCGCGCCACATGATCGGGGCGTTCTCCTCGAGGAAGAACCCGATCGACATGAGCTTGAGATCGCCGCGCACCGGCGGCACGATCATCTCGTCGACCGCGATCGGCTTCTGGTGCACGCCGAGCATGTGCGGTATCGAGTGCCCGTAGACGTCCCCGTCGAGGATGCCGACCTGCTCGCCGAGCTCGGACAGCGCGTAGCCGAGGTTCGCGGTCAGCGTCGACTTGCCGACACCGCCCTTCCCGGACGCGATCGCGATGACACGGGTCGACGGCGAGAGCGAGATCGTCTTCTCGGGCCTCCCGCCGCGCAGACGCGTGGCGAGCGCCGACCGCTCCTCGGGCGTCATCACGTCGAACGCGAGACGGACGGACGTCACGCCCGCGACCTCGCCGACGAACCGGCCGACCTGCTCCTCGAACGAGTGCCGGAGCGGGCAGCCGACGACGGTGAGCGCGATCGTGACCGAGACGGAGCCGTCGTCCTCGACGAGCACGTCGCGGACCATGTCGAGCTCCGTCACGGGCCTCTTGAGCTCGGGATCGATGACCTGCTCGAGCGCTCGGAGGATCGCGTCGCGGTCGGGCCTCATCCTCGAACGAGCGTAGCAGCGCCCCTTTGCGCGCCAGGCGTTGACAAGAGGCGCCTCCCTGAGTTGAGTGATGCGCAGGGGAGGGGAATGTCGGCACTGGGGATCGATGGGGAAGGGGTTCGAGCGCCGCGGCGAGAGGTTCGCAAGCGCCTGCTTCGCTACGCGATGCTGCTGGGAGTGACACTCCTCTGCGGCGCCTTCTACCTCGCCGGGATCTGGACGGCAGCAGGGCGGACGACGTGCGTCCTCACCGACCCCGGCGTCCTCGTCTGCGGAGTCGCGCCGCCCGCCGCGCCGTCCGAGAAGACCGACGGCGAGGAGGTCTAGCGCGGGCCGAGCGCCTCGGCGATGGCCGCGACGAGCTCCGGCGACCGCGCCGCGGCGACCCGCGAACGCGAGACGAGGTCGAGCGGCGCGAGCTCGAACGGGGGCTCGTCGAAGAGCTCGATCGCGAGGCCGCACTCGTGGACGAGGAGCTGGGCCGCGGCGATGTCCACGGAGCGCGCAGGCTTGAGCGAGCAGACGCCATCGACCCTGCCCGCGGCGAGGTGGCAGAGGGAGAGCGCGAGCGAGCCCATGACGCGCACTCGTCCGGCGAGCCCGAGAACGTCGGGGAGCTTCTCCGCGATCGCGGCCGTGGTCGTCCCCTCGAACGACAGGATCTCGAGCTCGTCCTTCGGCTGCACGGCGCCCAGCCGCTCGCCGTCGAGGAACGCGCCGCGGCCACGCTCGGCAGTCCATTCCTCGCCGCTGCCGAAGTCGTAGACGTACGCGAACTCGACGTCGCCCATCGTCAGCCCGTCGGCCACCGCGAGCGAGAACGAGAAGAACGGGATCCCGCGCTTGGCGTTCACGGACCCGTCGATCGGGTCGACGACGACGCGGGTCAGGCCTCCGGCGCCGAACGTGCGCTGGCCGAGCTCCTCGGAGACGAGGACGACGTCCTCGCCTGCCTCCGTCAGGCGCGCGACGACGGCCTCCTCCGCAGCGGCGTCGATCGCGGTCGTGTCGTCTCCGCCCTCGCCTGCCCGCAAGACCGGCTCGCGCTCCTCGCGCGTAGGAAGCCGCTCGAGCTCGGCACGGATGTCGGCGACGCAGAGCCGGGAGAGGTCGAGCCAGCTCGTCACGGCCGCACCGGATGGAAGAGGAGGCCGGAGAGCGGCTTCGGAAAGAAGTACGTGCTCTTGGGAGGCATGCGCTCGCCTCGACGGGCGGCCGCGAAGACGTCCTCGACGCGCGGCCCGCGCACGAGGTAGGCGGCGTCGGCCTCACCGAGATCGACGGCGGTCGCGGCTTCCTCGGTGCTCTGCGTGTAGGAGATGCCGCCGAGCCCGTGCCGGTCCACGAGCTCCACGTCGAGCTCGCCCTCGACGCCACGGACGAGCTCGACCGAGCCCGCGCGGTACGCAACCGCCGCGGAGCGGTCGAACGGCTCGCCGGCGAGGCGGGTGAGAGCGTCGTCCAAACCGTCGCACGGCTCGCCCTCGCGGGCGGCGGCGAGGTCCGGCCGCTCGGCGAACACCCGATGGGTGGGGAACACCTGCAGCCCGGGGTCGGTGGTCGGGACGAGCAGCGCCATGATTCGCACGGGCTCGGCGAGCTCCGCGCCGAGATCCACCGCTGCCTCGTAGCGGTGGTGCCCGTCGGCGACCAGGAGTGCCGCATCGACCGGCCCCACGAGATCGGAGCCCTCGACGCGCCAGAGCCGCGTCCCGTCGACGTCGAGGTCGGGCTCGCGGCCGGGCAGCTCGACCTGGAGCGACCCCTCGGCGAGGAGGAAGATCGGCTCGGGCTGTGCGCCCGTCGCGCGCAGGAGGCTCAAGCGCTCCTCGCGGATCCCCGCGTGCGTGCGCTCGTGCGGGAGCACGCTCCGCGTGTCGTACGGCTCGGCGGCGACCGATGCGATCAGCCCGTGGCGCTCGCGGGCGACGCCGTCCGGCCCGACGAACGTCTCGGCGACAGCCCAGACAGCGGGAGCGTCGTCCTGTCGGAGGATGCCGTCTTCCAGCCACTCGCGGTACAACGCGCCGGCCTGTTCGGCCGAGTCCGGAAGCGTCACGTGCACGACGTTGTACGGGCTCCGCTCGTAGAGCTCGGCCTGCTCGTCCGCGGTCACGGCGTCGTAGGGCGGTGCGACGAGGTCGCCCAGCGCACCGGCCGCACCGGTGTAGCGGACGGCGCGGAACGGCTGCACGTCGGCCATCGCGGGCGAGCGTACCAACGCCGTTCGCGACCGTAGACTCCAGCCGTGGCCACGATCGCCGAGCTCGCCGAGGACCGGACGGTGGAGGGCGTGTTCGCGGTCACGCGCAAGGAGCGGCGCCGCACGCGCGCCGGCGATCCGTACCTCGCGCTCGAGCTCGCCGACGCGAGCGGCCGCATCGAGGCGCGCGTCTGGAGCGACGTCGAGCTGCTCGACGGGCGCTTCGGCGAGGGCGACGCGATCCGCGTCCTCGGGCGCGTCGAGCGGTTCGGAGGGAAGCTGCAGGTGCAGGTGCGCGCGGTCGAGGCGGTGGACGACGCCGACCCGGCCGACCTGACGCCGTCGCTCCGCCGCGACGCCGACGAGCTCGACGGCTTCTTCGAGTTCCTCGCCGCCGAGATCGCGCATCCGGGGCTCGCTGTCGTCGTGCAGTCGTTCGTCGCGGACGCCGAGATGCGCGTCGCGTTTCGCTCCCTGCCGGCGGCGGGAGCAGACGGGCACCACGGCTACGCCGGCGGCCTCCTCGAGCACACCGTCGGCGTCGCGACGCTCTGCCGGGAGACGGCGCAGCTCCACCCGCGGCTGCGAGCCGACCTCCTGCTCGGAGCGGCGCTCCTGCACGACGTCGGCCGCGTCCGCGAGCTCGGTCGCGGCCCGGCATTCCGCCAGACGGAGGAGGGCCGGCTGCTCGGGCACGTGCACCTGGGGCTGCGCTCGATCGAGGAGCGGGCGCGAGACCTCGACCCGGCCGTCCTCGCCGAGCTCCTGCACGCGGTGGCATCCCACCACGACCGCCCGGCGGCCCGGACGGCCGAGGCCGCCGTCCTGTACCACGCGAACCAGCTCGACGCCCAGGCGGCGACGCGCCCCGTCGGCGACGACTGAGGAGCCGTGGCGGCGCTCCTCGCGCTCGGCGGTGCCTTCGCCTGGGGCGTCGGCGACTTCCTCGGCGGGCTCGCAGCGCGCACGCTCCGCGTTCTCACCGTCCTTGCGATCTCCCAGGCGATCGGCCTCGTCGGTGTCGCAGTCTGGGTCGTCGTGGCCGGAGACCCGTTCCCCGGAGTCGTCGAGCTCCTGCCCGCGGTGGGCGCCGGTGTCGCCGGGCTCGTCGGGCTCGCGGCGCTCTATCGCGGGCTCGCCGTCGGGGCAATGGCGATCGTCGCCCCCATCTCTGCCGCCTCCCCGATCGTCCCGCTGGCCGTGGACGCGGCGCGCGGGACCGTGCCGGGCGTCCTCCAGTGGCTCGGGATCGCGCTCGTCCTCGCCGGGATCGCCACGCTCTCGCGGGAGCCGCCGGAGTCGGGCGGCGGGCGCTTCGCCGCGGGAGCGGGCCTCGCGCTCGTCGCCGCCCTCGGGTTCGGCCTCTTCGTGGTCGGGATCGACGCGGGAGCGGACGAGAGTGTGTCCTGGGCCGTCGTCGCCGCGCGCTCGGCGTCTGTTGCGATCGCCGTCGTCGCGGCGCTGCTCACGTCCACCACGCTGCGACCGCCGCGGTCGCTCCTGCTCGTCCTCGTCCTGATCGGGGTCTTCGACACCGGCGCGAACGTCCTGATCGCGCTCGCGACGACGTACGGCGCGGCCGGCATCGTCGCCGTGCTCGGGGCGCTCTACCCGGTCGTCACGATCGTGCTCGCCCGCGTCGTCCTAGGCGAGCGGATCAGTGCCTCGCGGCGACTCGGCGGCGTCGTCGCACTCTCCGGCGCCGCGCTCGTTGCCGCCGGCTAGCGCCCACGGGCAGGAGGCGACGGGTACGCGGTGAACGAGGCCGCGTGCCCGATGTAGCGCAGCCGAGCACCGACGCCGCGCCGGGCAGGTCGCTCGTCGAGGTCGGCGTGCTCGTCGTGCTCGCAGGCCTCGCCGTCGCCGCGCTCGGCGGTGTCCTCGCGGTGCTCGCTTCGGACGAACGGGCAGTCGGCTTCGGAGTCGGGCTCGGGCTCGCGGTACTCGTCTTCGTCTCAGGAGCGACGATCGTGTGCGCGCTCGCATGCCTCGCTCGAGCCCGCCTCGAGCTCCTCGCTCTCCCCGCGATCGGCGCAGCGTGCCTGGCGCTCGACCTCGTCGTCCTGGCAGCCTGGCTAGACATCGAGGGCTCTGCGTACGCGAAGACCGCGGGGACTGCCTACGCCTGGAGCCTCTTCGCACTGCCCGTCCTCGGGCTGGCGCTCGCGGTCCCGAGCCCGAAGCGGCTGGCGCTCGCGCTCTGCTCCGGCGCCGTCGCGGCGGCAGTGGGCTGCGCGCTCGTGACGACGGCGCTGATCGTGCGTGGCGGCGATGAGGACGTCGTCGACGCCGTCCCACAGGTCGGCGGGCTGCCGATCGGAGACGACGCCCTGCTGCAACTGCTCGGCGTGCTCCTCGTGGTCCTCGCAGCGTGCTGGGTCGGCGCCCTCGCAGCCGCCCGGCTCCCGGATCAGAGGTTGAAGCGGACGTTGACCACGTCACCGTCCTCGACGACGTAGGTCTTCCCCTCGAGGCGCTGGAGACCGCGCCGAGCGGCCTCGGCATGGGAGCCACACTCGAGGAGGTCGTCCCAGCGGATCACCTCGGCGCGGATGAAGCCGCGAGCGATGTCGGTGTGGATCGACTCCGCGGCGTCGAGCGCGGTCTCGCCGTGTCGCAGCGTCCACGCGCGCGCCTCGGTGTCGCCGATCGTGTAGAAGGCGATGAGTCCGAGGACGTCCTTGAGCGAGCGGACGACCTCGTCGAGCGCCGACGGGCCCGTGCGGAACTCCGCGGCTTCCGCCTCCGGGAGCTCCGCGAGCTCCATCTCGAGCTTGCAGTCGATGCCGTCCGGGCCGTTCTCCACGGTGATGAGCGGCTTCGTCGTGAGCGGCTCCAGCGTGCTCGGTCGCCCACCCGGCCAGTCCGAGAGCGGCTTCCCCGCTTCGAGGTGCGCCAGGAGCTGCTCGACGACGTCGAGCTCCTTGCGCAGCGCGGCGTCGCCCGACTTCGCGTCCTTGCGCACCTTCTCGAGCCGGCGCTCGACGTGATCGCGATCGGCCACGATCATCTCCAGGCGCAGCGTCTCGAGGTCGCCCTCAGGGTTCGCGTCCTCCGTGAAGCCGTCGACGACCGCGAGCAGCGCGTCCGCCTGGCGCAGTCCCCCCGGCAGGTCGGCGCCGGTCGCCGGCACGTCGACGACCCGGATCGCCGCGGGCGTTACCTTTCGCGAGCCGATGAGCTCGGCGAGACGCGTGAGCCGGTCGTCGGCGAGCACGGCCATCCCCACGTTCGCCTTCTCGACCACCGACGCGTAGGCCGTGACCTCGGCACCCGCATGGGTGAGCGCGTTGAAGAGCGTGGTCTTGCCGGCGTTCGGCAGGCCGACGATCCCGACCTGCAGCGGCATCGACTACTTCGCGAAGCCGACGCGCGACTCGCGGGCGAAGCGCTTCGCGTACAGGACGCGCGCCAGGACGAGCTGGATCCTTCCGTCCTGCGCCTCGAGCGGGAGCGCGCCGGACGCGCCGCCCTCGAGCGCGGTCTCGAGCGCGTCGGCGCTCGAGACCGTCACGAGGACGCTGAGGATCTGGCCGCCGTCGAGCCCGATCTCGACGCGGACGAAGTCGTTGTCAGCCACGAGACACCACCTCCGTGAGGACGCCGTGGACGGCGTCGGGATGGACGAAAGCGACCTGCGCCCCGAAGAGCCCGAGGCGCGGAGAGTCGTCGATCAGCCGTGCACCCTCGCCTTCGAGATGGCGGAGAACAGCGCCGACGTCCTCGGCGTCGAGCGCGACGTGGTGCATCCCCGGCCCCCGTCGCGCGAGGAACCGGCCGACGTACGTGTCGTCGCCGGTCGGAGCGAGGAGCTCGATGCGGCTCTCCCCGACGAGGAGCGAGGCTGCCTCGACGCCCTGGGCCAGAAACGTCTCGCGTCCCTCGAGGCGTGCGCCGAAGAGGCGCTCGTACGTCCCGATCGCCTCGTCGAGGTCGATGACCGCGATGCCGATGTGGTGGACCCCACGAACGCGCACGCCCGCGATGCTAGAGGCTTGGTGTGGAGTTGGCGCGCCGCAGGCGTGCTCACGACCAAGCCGGGCGCCACGGTCGCGTGCCGTGCAGGCTAGAAGCCTGTGCGGTGCGCGAGCGTGACGATCCGGCGCCGTGTCGTGGGCGCGACCCTGCCCGCGTGAACTCCGCACCAAGCCTCTGGATGCCGACCCGTCAGTCGCGCGCGGGCAGGGCGCGGACCGTGCCGATCGTCTCCGCCGAGCGAGATTCCGCCGGGACGTCGGCGAGGAGCGCCCCGAGCTCGGCGCGGTCGAGCGTCTCCTTCTCGAGCAGCGCATGGGCGACCCGATCGAGAGCAGCCCGATGCTTGACGAGAAGTCGCTGCGCTTCGTGGTAGGCGAAGTCGGTGAGCCGCGCCTGCTCGGAGTCGCGCAGCCGCTTCGTCTCCTCGGAGAGCGCGTAGTTGTCCGCACGCATCGTCCGTGCCGGCGCGACCTCCGACATGCCGAACTCGAACACCATCGACCTGGCGATCTGTGTCACGCGCTCGAGATCGTTCGCCGCTCCGTTCGTGATCCGCCCGAAGACGACCTCCTCCGCGGCCCGTCCGGCGAGGAAGACCATCATGAGGTCGACGAACTCCTCGCGCGTGTGCAGGTAGCGGTCCTCGGCCGGGATGTTGAGCGTGTACCCGAGCGCCTGGCCGCGGGACACGATCGTCGCCTTCTGCGCCGGGAAGAGATCCCCGACGAGATGGGACATCAGCGCGTGGCCCGCCTCGTGGAACGCGAGGATCCGCTTCTCCTTCTCCGAGACGACGCGCCGCTGCTGCAGCCCCGCGACGATCCGCTCCATCGCGGCGTCGAAGTCGCCCTGCTGGATGTACTGCGCCGCGTTGCGCCCGGCAAGGATCGCGGCCTCGTTGCAGAGATTCGCGAGGTCCGCCCCCGTGAGCCCGGAGGTCTGCTTCGCGATCGCCTCGAGGTCGACATCGGCAGCGAGGGGCTTGTCCCGTGTGTGGACGGTGAGGATCGACTCGCGGCCGGCGACATCCGGCGGCGAGACGAGCACCTGCCGGTCGAAGCGTCCCGGTCGGAGGAGCGCGGGGTCGAGATCCTGGAGGCGGTTCGACGCGGCCATCACGACGACCTCGTCGCGGGCGTTGAAGCCATCGAGCTCGACGAGGAGCTGGTTCAGGGTCTGGTCGTGCTCGCGGTGGTTGCCGCCGCCGGCACGGGCGGTGCCGACGGCATCGAGCTCGTCGATGAACACGATCGCCGGTGCGTTCTTGCGCGCTTCCTCGAAGAGCTTGCGGATGCGGGCGGCGCCGAGCCCCGCGAACATCTCGACGAACGACGACGCGCTCTGCGAGTAGAAGTTCGCGCCGGAGGCGCTTGCGACGGCCTTCGCGAGCAGCGTCTTCCCGGTTCCGGGCGGGCCGTGGAGGAGGATGCCACGCGGCACGCGCGCGCCGAGACGCTCGAAGCGCTTGCGGTCACGCAGGAACTCGACGACCTCGCGCAGCTCGTCCTTCGCCTCGTCGAGCCCGGCCACGTCCGACCAGGACACCTCGACCTGCGACCCACGCACGACCGGTGCGGGCTTCGCCCGCGGCATGAAGCGGAGCGTGTACAGAAGGAGGACGATCACGACCCCGAAGAACACGATCGGAAGCCACGTGATCAACGTGTTCTCGAAGCTGGCCACCAGTGTCCCTATCGGCACGGCCCGACGTGCTCTCAAGCTGCACCGTTTTCACGCTTTCGTCACGGTCCGTGACACACGCGTACGGATTTCGTCGATACGCTCGCAGCGGGTGGTGGTTCGGGGTGGCCCCATGGAACTGTGCGCCCCCGGCGGCCGCCTTCGGATCCCGCCCCCAATCCGGGGCAGGCGTGACGCGCGTCAGTCCGCCGCTGCGCGCTCCAGCACGAGGCACGCGTCCCGGGCCGCGTTCGCGACCTCGAGCTGGTCCGCCG
The DNA here is from genome assembly GCA_963770595.1 of uncultured Actinomycetes bacterium. Lineage (GTDB taxonomy): Bacteria > Actinomycetota > Thermoleophilia > Gaiellales > Gaiellaceae > GMQP-bins7. The sequence continues at coordinate 207,096 of CAVYQG010000003.1, forward strand.
ACGGCTCGGCGGTCGAGAACCGACGCTGGAGCTCGTAGCCGGGTCGCGTGACCGCTCGCGCGAGCGGGTGTGCCGGGTTGCGCGTCGCCCAGCCGAACAGCTCGACCGAAGCGCCGACCGCAGCCGTCGTCCCGACCAGGCGTGCGACCCCACGAGACGGCGCAGGCGCCTTCGCTGCGACGACGTTCGCCACGAGCGACGAGGCGAGCAGCGGCGCGATGAGCTGCGAGCCGCACCGCGGATGCTCCTTCGGAGCCGGGTCGCCGCCGTTCTCGTACGTCCCGATCGAGATGTGCTCGGCGCCGTGGTACTCCGCAAGGCTCGGGCCGCGCAGCGCGAGCACCGCCGGCAGGACCGCCGTCGCGCCCGCGGCGAGCTCGCGTCCACCCGCAGGCAGCCCGGACCGGCGGAGGAGGCGCCCGGCCGTCCCCGACGCGATGATCGCGCCGAGCACCGCCGGACGTTGAAACGGGAAGCGCACCTGTGGAAGAGCTCGCCGCACCGTGGGGAGAAGTGCAAGCGCCTCCGCCAACGCGATCGGCCCGCGCAGGAACGGATACCGCAAGCGTGCGACCGGCGCGAGGTGCGGCTTGCGCCCCGAGGCGACGTGCAGCCGGCCGGACTCGTCGCGGACGGCGCATCCCCAGGCGGTCGGCCCGTGCACGAGCACGCCGTTCTGCAGCGCCATGCCTCCGAGCCTGATCGATTCCGCCTCCACGCTCAGACCTTAGCCGCAAGGCCGCGAAGCCCTGCCTGGAGAGCGTCCGCTGCGATGCCCCGCTCGAGTGGTCGTCCGTCGATCTCGACGAGCGGCATGACCTCGCGCACGGACGACGAGGTGAACGCCTCGTCGGCTTCGACGAGCTGCGTCAGCGGGTACGCGCCCTCCTCCACGTCGTAGCCGAGCCCGTCCGCCAACTCCACCAGCGCCGCGCGCGTGACGCCCGCCAGGATCCCGAGCTCGAGCGCCGGCGTGCGCAGGACGTCACCGACCCGCCACCACACGTTCGTGACGGTTCCTTCGAGGACGACTCCGCCCGGATCGACGAACACCGCCTCGTCCGCGCCGCGACGCTTCGCCTCGGCCTCGGCAGCCATGTTCACCGCATAGCTCGTGGACTTGACGCCGGGAAGCAGCCACGGCGCCGTCGCGCGCACCCCGAGCAGGGAAACGGCACGCGCGCCACGGGCGCGCGTCTCCTCGACCCACGCGGGCACCTCGCTCAGCATCGCAAGCCCGGTCGGAGCCCCTCCCACCGGCCCGGCGGTCCACACGAGCCTGAGCACGGTATCCCGGCCGCGAGGCTCCTCGAGCACGAGGGCGGCGATGCGCTCGAGCTCGCTGCGGCCGAGCTCCGGCAGCCCGATGCTCTCCGCCGACGCCACGAGGCGGTCGAGGTGCGCCTCGAGTCGAAAGGGCCGCACGCCGTACACCCGCAGCGTCTCGAAGGCCGCGCGGCCCCGGAGCACGGCTTCGTCGTCCGCGCGCACCACCGGCTCGGCGGGGTCGACGAGCCCGTGGGTGGTCGTGGCGAGCGCGAGCAGGCTCACCGGCGCGCCGGCTCGTGAGCGGGGGCGCCGATGGCGTCGAGGAGCGGATGGGCCTTGACCCACGACTCGTCGACCTCGGCCTGCGGATCGGAGTCCCAGACGACGCCGCCGCCGACCCAGAGATGGATGCGACCGTCGGCCACCGCGAACGTGCGGATCGTCAGCGCGAGCTCGAAGTCGCCCGTCCCGTGGATGCGACCGAGCGCGCCCATGGACGCGCCCCTGCCGACCGGCTCGAGAGCGGCGATGAGGTCGACGGCGGCGATCTTGGGGGCGCCGGTCACCGACCCGCCCGGGAACGTCGCCGCGAGGATCTCCGCCAGCCCGACGCCTTCGCGCAGGGTGCCCTCGACGGTCGACACCATGTGCTCGACGCCCGCCAACGCGCGCGTCGCCATGAGCTCGGGCCAGCGAACGCTGCCCGCCTCGCACACACGCGAGAGGTCGTTGCGCTCGAGGTCGACGATCATCACGTGCTCGGCAGCGTCCTTCTCCGACCCCTCGAGCTCCCCGGCCCGTCCCGCGGGCCGCGTGCCCTTGATGGGCATCGTCGAGATCCGCCGCCCCCGCCGGGAGAGGAAGAGCTCGGGAGACGCCGAGATCACGGCCCACCCGTCTCCGGCGATCGGCTCGGGACGAAGGGGCTTGAGAACCGCCAGCCGCGCGGCGAGCTCGGCCGGATCCCCCACGAACGACGCCGACAGGTGCTGTACGACGTTCACCTGGTAGACGTCCCCTCGCGCGATCGACTGCCGGACGCTCTCCACGGCGTCGCGGTACTCGCTCTCCGACCAGGTCGAATCCCACTCGCCGATCCGATACGCCTCGTGGCTCCGGGCCACGAGGTCTCTCGGCTGGCGGATCTCCACCGCGGCCAGAGGGAGCGACGGACAGGGCTCGTGTGGGCTCGGCGTCCCGGTGCGACGAATCGTCCGCGAGAGCCCGTACCCGAGGTACAGGTCCGCCACGAGGGCCTCGCCGCCAGGCGCGAAGAAGCCCTGCGCGCGAAGCCAGGCCTCGATCCGCTCGAACGCGGCGTCGGGCTCGTGGAGCTCGAGGCTAGCGTCCATCGCGAAGCGCCCGGTACCGCCGGATGAGCGCGTTCGTCGACGAGTCGTGCATGAGCTCGCGCTTCCAGCCTGCGCCGAGCTCGGGCGCGATCCTCGCCGCGAGCTCCTTGCCGAGCTCGACGCCCCACTGGTCGAACGGGTCGATCCCCCAGATCGCCGCCTGGGTGAAGACACGGTGCTCGTAGAACGCGACGAGCGCGCCGAGGGTGGCCGGCGTCAGCCGCTCCGCGAGGAGGACGGACGTCGGCCGGTTGCCCGGCATCACGCGGTGCGGGATCGTGTCCTCGGGCGCGCCCGCCTTCTCGAGCTCGTCCTCCGTTCGCCCGAACGCGAGCGCCTGCGCCTGCGCGAGCAGGTTCGCGGCGAGCAGGTCGTGCCGCTCCCCCGCACCGCCGTTCGGCTGCGCGAAGCCGATCAGGTCCGCAGGCGCGAGCACCGTTCCCTGGTGCAGGAGCTGGAACACGGCGTGCTGGGCGGGCGTCGCCTCGGCGCCCCACGTCACGGCGCCCGTGTCGACGTCCACGATCTCGCCGGCGACCGTCACGCGCTTGCCGAGCGACTCCATCTCGAGCTGCTGGAGATACGCAGGCAACAGCCGCAGCTCGTGCGAGTACGGGAAAACGGCCGTCGTCTCCGCGCCGAGGAAGCCGCGGTACCAGACGTCGAGCAGGCCGGCGATCGCGGGCAGGTTCCCGCCGAGCCGCGCGCGGGCGAAGTGCTCGTCGAGAGCGTGGAACCCGTCGAGCAGCTCTCGGAACCGCTCCGCGCCGAACGCGACGACGAGCGAGAGCCCGACGGCGGAGCAAAGCGATGTCCGTCCTCCGACCCAGTCCCACATCCGGAAGACCCGGTCGGGAGCGACACCGAGCTCCGCAGCGCGGTCGGGCCGCGACGTCGCCGCGACGAGGTGCGCCGACACGTCGTCCCCCACGACGCCCGCGATCCACTCTCGCGCGGCGCTGGCGTTCTCGGCGGTCTCGAGCGTCGTCATCGTCTTGGACACGACGACGACGAGCGTCTCGGCCGGGTCGAGGTCGTGCGTCGCCTGCTCGAGCGCGGACGGGTCGACGTTCGCGACGAACCGGGACACGAGCTCCGGTCGCGCATACGCGCTGAGGGCCTCGTACGCCATCGCCGGGCCGAGGTCACTGCCGCCGATACCGATGTTCACGACCGCCCGGATCGGACGGCCCGTGGCGCCGACGTGCTCTCCGCTCCGCACCCGCTCTGCGAAGTTCGAGACCCGGTCGAGCTCGTCGTGCACCTCTTTCACCACGTCGACGCCGTCGACGACGACGGACCGCGAGCGCGGCATGCGGAGCGCGACGTGGAGCGCGGGACGCCCTTCGGACACGTTCACCGGCTTGCCGCGGAACATCGCGCGCCGCTGCTCCTCCAGCCCACGCTCCGCCGCCAGGCGTCGCAGCAGCCCGAGCGTGTCGTCGGTGATCAGGTGCTTGGAGAAGTCGAGGTAGAGGCCGGCGGCCTCGGCGGTCATCCGCTCGCCGCGCGTCGGGTCCTCGTCGAACAGCGCTCGGAGCTGGAGATCGCGCACCTCGCCCGCGTGCCACTCGAGCCGCCGCCAGGCGTTCGTCTCGCGCAGGGGGTCAGCCACGCACCGGCTCCGCGACGGCGTTGACGAGCGCGGCGTACGCGGCCGCCGGATCGTCGTTCCACAACACCGCGCTGCCCGCCACCAGCAGGTCGGCGCCGGCGTCCCGCGCGGCGTGGATCGTCTCGGCGTTGACTCCGCCGTCGACCTGCACCCTGACGTTCCCGGGCAGGAGCGAGCGAAGCCGCTCGATCCGCTCCACGGCCTCCGGCATGAACGCCTGCCCCGAGTAGCCGGGGACGATGGACATGCACAGCACGAGATCGGCGGCCTCGGCTGCAGCCACTGCCGTCTCGACCGCGGTCCCGGGGTTGAACACGACGCCTGCGCCGAGCCCGAACGATCGTGCGTGCGCGATCGCCCGCGGCGGGTCGTCGCACGCCTCGACGTGGAACGTCACGCTGTCGCCCCCGGCTCCCGCGATCGCTTCGAAGTGGCGTTCCGGCTCGGCGACCATGAGATGGCAGTCGAGCACGCCGCCCCATCCGTGCACGAGCGGCGAGATCGACGCCAGCACGACGGGCCCGATCGTGATCTCGGGGATGAAGTGACCGTCGCCGGCGTCGAAGTGGAAGACGCGCGCGCCCGCCTCGGCGAGCTGCCCGAGCTGGTCGCCGAGCCGCGAGAAGTCGGCCGCGTAGATCGACGGCTCGACCTCGACGGGACGCGCCCAGTCGCTCCATCCCATGACCGCGCACGGTATAGCGTTGCCCGCCGTGAGCGTCGACATCGACCGCGAGAAGCTGCTGGCCGCGCGCGCCGCGGCGGCCCTCGTCGAGGACGGCATGCGCGTCGGGCTGGGGACCGGCTCGACGTCGTCGTTCTTCGTCGAGGAGCTGGCCGCGCGTGAGCTCGACGTTCGCTGCGTCGCGACCTCGCCGGCCACCGAGGCGCTGGCGCAGCGGCTCGGCCTCCGGGTCGAGCCCTTCGACGGTCCCGACGCGCTCGCCCGGCTCGACCTCGCCGTGGACGGCGCCGATCAGGTGGCGCCCGACCGCTGGGTGGTCAAGGGCGGCGGCGGCGCGCACACGCGCGAGAAGGTGGTCGCCCGGTCGGCCGCCCGGTTCGTCGTCATCGTGTCGTCGGACAAGCTCGTAGAGCGCCTGACGCCGCCGGTGCCGCTCGAGCTGCTCCGCTTCGGGCTCGCGGCGACCCTCGAGCGCCTGGGTGAGGCGAGGATCCGCGACGCGCCGCCTTCGCCGGACGGAGGCGCCATCGCCGACTGGCTCGGCGAAGTGGGCGATCCGGGCGAGCTGACCGCGCGTCTCGCGGCGACTCCGGGCCTCGTCGAGCACGGGCTCTTCCCGCCGGAGCTCGTGTCCGACGTCCTCGTCGGCCGCGGCGACGGCGTCGAAAGGCTCTAGGCGTCCGGCGGCTTCGGCTCGCGCCAGCCACCGTGCCCGGCGGCGAGCGCCGCGGCGGACTCCGGGCCCCAACTCCCGGGCGCGTACGTCTCGAGCGGAGGCGGCTCGTCGAGGAGCGGCTGCACGATGCGCCACGTCTCCTCGATCACCTCCCACCTCGGGAAGAGCGTGTCGTCGCCGCGCAGCGCATCGGCGAGAAGGCGCTCGTAGGGCAGCGGCGGCTCGCCCAGCTCCTCGGCGAAGTCGAGGTCGAGCGAGACGGGCTGCGACACCTCCTTGCCAGGCGTCTTCGCACGCACCATGATCGTGACGCCCGCGTGGCGGCCGATGCGGAGCACGATGTCGTCGTGCCCGGGACAGTCGAGGCGGTGACTGCCCCAGCTCAGCTGGGGGACGCGCTGGAGGCGGATCACGACCTCGGTCGCGGTGACCGGCAGCGCCTTCCCGGCGCGGACGAGGATCGGGACGCCCGCCCAGCGCCAGTTCTCGATCTCGAGACGGATCGCAGCGAACGTCTCCGTGTCGGAGTCCTGCGCGACGCCGTCGACGTCCCGATAGCCCGCGTACTGGCCGCGGACGGCACGCGCGGGATCGGCGGACGGCATCGCCTGGAAGACGTCGAGGCGTCGACGTGGGATCGCGTCCGCCCCGCCCGACGGTGGCTCCATCGCGGCCAGCGCGAGCACCTGGAGCAGGTGGTTCTGCACGACGTCGCGGATCGCCCCGACGCCCTCGTAGAACCCGCCGCGGCCGTCGACCCCGAAGTCCTCCGCCATCGTGATCTGGATCGACTCCACGTCCTCGCGGCTCCAGACCGGCTCGAAGAGCGCGTTCGCGAAGCGCAGGTACATGATGTCCTGCACCGGCTCCTTGCCGAGGAAGTGGTCGATGCGGAAGAGGCGGTCCTCCGGGAAGATCGCCGTCAGGCCCGCATTGAGCTCCCGCGCCGAGCGGAGGTCCGTGCCGAACGGCTTCTCGACGACGAGGCGCGCGCCGTCGACGAGCCCGGCCTCGGCGAGCTCCTCCGCGACGGAGAGGAACATCGAGGGCGGGGTCGCGAGGTAGAAGACCGGCGTCTTCGCCCCCGCGAGCGCGGCCCCGAGCTGGTCGTGCACCGAGTCGCCCTCCGCATCCCCGCCCACGTAGCGGAGCCGGGACAGGAGCTCCGCGACGATCCCCTCGTCGGCGTCGGGGATGGCTGCGGCGACGGCTTCCCTCGTGTGCTCGGCGAGCTCGTCCTCGCGCAGGGGCCGCCGGCCGACACCGATCACGGGGCACGTGAGGATGCCCTCCTCGGTCAGCCGGTAGAGCGCGGGCAGCGTCATCCGGCGCGCGAGGTCGCCGGTGATCCCGAAGACGACGAGGGCGTCGGCTGGCTCGCTCACGGGCCGCCGAAGCGTAACCTCCGACGACGTGGCGACGGACAGGCCGATGCAGCTCGGGATCGTGGGCCTCGGGCGCATGGGGTCGAACATCGCGCGGCGGCTCCTGCGCGACGGCCATCGCTGCGTCGTCTACGACCGTGAGCCCCGCGCCGGTGGAGGCGCTCGTCGCCGAGGGCGCGACCGGAGCCGGCTCGGTCGCGGACCTCGTCGCCGCCCTGGAGCCTCCGCGCGCGGTCTGGCTCATGCTCCCCGCCGGTGCGATCACCGAGCAGGCGGTCGAGGACGTCGGGGCGCTGCTCGCGCCCGGGGACACGATCGTCGACGGCGGGAACACGCACTACGTCGACGACATCCGCCGTGGGGCGGCGCTCGCAGGGCGCGGCATCGACTACCTCGACTGCGGGACGAGCGGCGGCGTCTTCGGCCTCGAGCGCGGCTTCTGCCTGATGATCGGCGGCGACGAGGACGCGTTCCGGCGGCTGGAGCCGATCTTCGCGTCGCTGGCGCCCGGAGACGCCGCCGCCTCCCGCACGCACGGCCGGACCGGCGCGGCCGCTCCCGAGGAGCACGGCTACCTGCACTGCGGGCCGAGCGGCGCCGGCCACTTCGTGAAGATGGTGCACAACGGGATCGAGTACGGGCTCATGGCCGCCTACGCCGAGGGGCTCGACCTGCTCGCCCATGCCGGCGCCGGTCTCGAGGCGCGCGAGGCCGACGCGGAGACCGCGCCGCTCGCCCATCCCGAGCGCTACCCGTACGAGCTCGACGTCGCCGCGATCGCGGAGGTCTGGAGGCGCGGGAGCGTGGTCTCGTCGTGGCTTCTCGACCTGACGGCGGCGGCACTCCACGACTCCCCGGGCCTCGAGGGCTTCGCGGGTCGCGTCTCCGACTCGGGCGAGGGGCGCTGGACGTCGATCGCCGCGGTCGAGACGGGTACGCCGACTCCGGTCCTGACGACCGCGCTCTACTCGCGCTTCGCCTCGCGCGGCGAGGACGACTTCGGGAACCGGGTGCTCTCGGCGATGCGCGCGCGGTTCGGCGGGCACGTCGAGAAGCCCGGGTGACCCTCGAGCTCGAGGTCCTGCCGAGACGCGGAGGCGGCGGCGCGGCGCGCAGCGCAGGTGATCGCGGAGCGAGCTGACAGCTGCCGCGGCCGCCGGTCCCGCCTCGGTCGCTTTCAGCGGCGGGACGACGCCGATGCCGATGCTTCCGCGCGCTCGCGGGCGCAGGAGCCTCCCGTGGCACGGCGTCGCGATCTTCCAGGTCGACGAGCGGGTCGCGCCGCCCGGCGATCCCGATCGCAACCTCACCGGCCTCCTCGCGGCTCTCCCGCCGGAGGCGCACGACTCGGTCCGGCCGATGCCGGTCGAGGATCCCGACCTGGAGGCCGCTGCGGCGCGCTACGCAGCGGCAGCTCCCGGACGCGCTCGACCTCGTCCACCTCGGCCTCGGCGCCGACGGCCACACGGCCTCGCTCGTCCCGGGCGACCCCGTGCTCGAGGTCGACGACCGGGCCGTCGCGTTGACCGGCGAGTACGAGGGACACAGGCGCATGACGCTGACCTTCCCGGCCCTCGATCACGCTGCGCGCGGGTCGTCTGGCTCGTCACCGGCGCCGACAAGCGCGACGCGCTCGAACGCCTCCTCGCCCGCGACACGTCGATCCCGGCAGCCCGGGTCGCGTGCCCGAGCCAGCTCGTCGTCGCGGACGCCGCGGCGGCGGCGCGCGCCTAGCGAGATCGTGCGACTGCCGCCCGGGTCACGCCCAGCGCGGCGACAGCCACGGCGCGCGCGATCTGCGCACGCTCATGGCACGTCCACGTTCGGCGGCGCGCTCTCGTTCCCGCCGAGCAGCGCGTGCGCCAGGTGCGCGCAGCATGTCGACGCCGAGCTCGAGGTCGTCGACCTTCGCCCGCTCGTTCGCCGAGTGCACGAGCTTCGTCGCGAGCTCCGTGTCCATCGCCTTGATCGGGAAGAAGCCGTACGCGGTCGTCCCGAAGGCCTCCCGCAGGTAGTGGCTGTCGGTGAAGCCCGGACACGCGATCGGGGCGAGCCTGGCACCCGGCTCGATCTCGGCCGTGAAGCTCTCGAGCGCGTCCCAGAGCGGCGTCTGGATCGGCGAGCGCGTTCCGCCCGAGGAGTCGATCCACTCGAGCTCGTAGTCGCCGTCGCCGAGCGCCGCGCGGATCAGCGCCTCGGCCTCGGCTCGCGTCTGCTCCGGGAGCAGCCGGCAGTCGACAGTCACCTCGCAGACCGCGGGAATCACGTTCCGCTGGTGCGACGCGTCGATCATCGTCGGCGAGAGCGTGAGCGCGAGCAGCGGCTCGACGAGCGCGGGGAGCAGCGGATCGAGCTCCGCGGCCCGCTCGAGTGCCTCCTCGAGCGGCGGCGCCTCCCCGAGCACGCTCTCCAGGAACCCGCGCGCCTCGGGGATCAGCTCGCGCGGCGGCTCGTACGCGCCGAGCGCCTCGACGTAGCGCGCCGCCTTGACGAGCGCGTTGTCCGCGATCCCCGGCATCGACGCGTGCCCGCTGCGTCCGTGGACGCGGAGGTTGAACGGCGCCGACATCTTCTCCGCGGTCGCGCACAGGTAGGTCGGGACGCCGCCGAGCACGAGCCGCTGGCCGCCGCCCTCGTTGATCGCGTAGTCGCAGCGGACGGCGTCGGGGTGCTCGCGAGCGAGCCAGCACGAGCCCGTACCCGTCCGGCCCGCCGACCTCCTCGTCGGCGACCGAGACGAAGATCAGGTCGCCCGCCGGCTCGAAGCCCTCGCGCACGAGCGACGCGAACGCGACGGCGGAGGCCGCCACCTGGTCCTTCATGTCGAGCGCGCCGCGGCCCCACACCTCGCCGTCGACGAGATCGCCCGACCACGGGTCGCGATCCCACTCGCCGGGGTCGGCGATCACCGTGTCCGTGTGGGAGAGGAACACGAGCGAGGGCCCGTCGCCGCCGCGAAGCCGCGCGACGACGTTCGGGCGATCCGGCTCGCGCGCGTACAGCTCGACCTCGATGCCGCTCCGCGCGAGGTACTCGCGGAGGACGGTCGCCGCGCGGATCTCGTTCCCGGGCGGGTTGACCGTGTTCACGCGGAGGAGCTCCTGGAGGAGCGCGGTCACCTCGTCGCGGAGCGTCACTCCGTCTCTGCCTTCGAGAGCGCCGTCAGCTCGTTTCGCGACTTCCCAGAGCTCCGGGAACGACGTCTTCGTGACCAGCCTGCCGAGCAGCTCGACCGGCGTGCCCTGCGTGCCGACCACCTTGTCGCCGATCACGCGCGCGACGACCTGGTAGTGCCGCATGCGCCAGAGCTGTGCCTGCTCGTCGAGCTCGATCAGCGCCTCGGCGAGCACGTACAGCTCCTCGTGCTCGCGACCGTGGACGTAGACATCGGCGAGCGAGAGGCCGGCGGCGCGCCTGGCCGCGTGGAACGCCTGCCCGAGACGCGGGAACACGCGCCGGAGCTCGTTCCACCCCGGGGAGTCGAAGCCCGAGCCGTGGCCCAGCACCTTGCGGATCTCCTGGTACTCCCACGGCGACATCCGCTCGAGCATGTCGAGCTGCGAAGTGACGAAGCGAAGGCACAGCGAGGACCGCCCGAGAAGACGAAGGGCGCCCCGTAGGTCGCCCTCCTCGATCAGCCGCGCCGCCTCGTCGGCGTCCGACCAGGCGAGCTTGAGCCAGAGCTCGGAGGACTGGTGCGTGACCTGGAAGAGCAGCTCGTCGCGGTGCACCCACTCGTCCGGCGCCCTTCTGGAGCGCGAGCAGCCCGTCCGTGTTCAGGTACCGCTCGTAGTCGGAGCGCGCCTCGCCCGGGAAGGACCGGCTCGGAGTAGTCCTCGGCCTCGGGAGCCTCGTGGGCCGCCATGGCCGGAGCATACTTCCGCCATGGCCGACCTCTTCTCGGAAGCCGCACGCGAGCGCCAGGCCGAGCTGGCGCCGCTGCCGGTCCGCATCCGTCCCCGCACGCTCGAGGAGCTCGTCGGCCAGCAGCACGTCCTCGGCGAGGGCTCGGCGCTCCGGCTCTCGATCGAGCAGGACCGGCCTCCGTCGATGATCCTCTTCGGCCCGCCGGGGACCGGGAAGACGACGATCGCGCGGATCGTCGCCGAGCGGACGGGCGCCGCGTTCGAGGAGCTCTCGGCGGTGTCGGCTCGCGTCGACGACGTGCGCGCGGTGATCGCGCGGGCGCGGGACCGTCTCGGCGGGAACGGCCTGCGGACGATCCTCTTCATCGACGAGATCCATCGCTTCAACAAGTCGCAGCAGGACTCGGTCCTGCACGCGGTCGAGGACGGGCTCGTGACGCTGATCGGGGCGACGACCGAGAACCCGTACTTCGAGGTGAACTCGGCGCTGCTGTCGCGCTGCACGGTGATCGAGCTCCAGGCCCTCTCGGACGAGGAGCTCGCGGTCGTGCTGCGCCGGGGAGCGGCCGAGCTCGGGGTCGAGGTCGAGGACGCGCTGGTCACGCTCGTCGCGGGCCGAGCCGGGGGTGACGCTCGCGCGGCGCTCCAGATCCTCGAGCTCGTCGCCGAGACTGCCCGCGCGGAGGGCGTCGCGATCACGGAGGAGCACGTCCTCGACGCCGCACGCAAGCGCCCGCTCCTCTACGACCGCAAGGGCGACCAGCACTACGACTTCGCGTCCGCGTTCATCAAGTCGATGCGCGGGGGCGACGCCGACGCGGCGGTCTACTACCTCGCGGCCATGCTCGAGGCGGGGGAGGACCCCCGGTTCGTCGCGCGGCGCATGGTCATCCTCGCCTCCGAGGACGTCGGGAACGCCGACCCGAACGCCCTCGTCGTCGCGGTCGCGGCGGCGCAGGCGCTCGAGCACGTCGGGCTGCCCGGAGGCGCAGCTCAACCTCGCTCAGGCCGCGATCTACCTCGCGCGCGCGCCGAAGTCGAACGCCTCCGCGGTCGCGATCTGGGAGGCCCGCCGCGACGTGCGCGAGCACGGCAACGCGCGGCCGCCCGCGATGCTCCGCTCGACCGGCCACAAGGCCGGGGCGAGGGCGCGCGGCCACGGCGAGGGCTACGTCTACCCGCACGACGACGACGCGGGCTTCGAGGTCTCGTACCTCCCGGAGGAGCTCCAGGGGCGTCGTTACTATCGGCCGACCGGCGAAGGGGAGGAAGCCCAGGATGGCGGTGAGGACAGGTGACAGGGCGCCCGAGTTCGACCTCGAGGTCGGCCACGAGGAGCGGATCCGCCTGTCCGACTACCTGCGGCCGCTGAACGTCCTCCTCGTCTTCCACCCGTTCGCATTCACGCCCGTGTGCGAGGAGGAGGCGCTCGACCTCCAGGAGAACCTCGGCTCGTTCCGGAACGCGCAGACCGAGGTCGTCCTCGTGTCCTGCGATCCCTCGCCGTCACGTCGCGCGTGGAAGGAGAAGCTGGGCCTCGAGTACACCTTGGCGTCCGACTTCTGGCCGCACGGAGCGGCGGCGAAGGCGTACGGCGTCTTCGACGAGGCGACCGGCGCGCCGCTCCGCGGGACGTTCCTGATCGACAAGGAGGGGAACGTCGTGTGGTCGCTCGTCAAGGACACCGACGAGCGGCGGACCGAGCTCGTCTCCGAGTCGCTCCGGACCGCCGAAGCGCGAGGATGAGCCTCACGCTCCACGAGTGGGGCGATCCGGGGGCCCCGCGGGTCGTCTGCCTGCACGGCGTCACGAGCCACGGCCGCCACTTCGAGAAGCTCGCGGCCAAGCTCGGCGACCGGCACGTCCTCGCCCCGGACCTGCTCGGCCACGGCTCCTCCCCGTACGAGCCGCCGTGGGACCTCGAGCGGCACATGAACGAGATCGTCGCGACGGTGGAGGCGGCCCCCGCGGTTCTGGTCGGTCACTCGTTCGGCGGCCGGCTCGCCTTCGAGCTCGCCGCCCGCGCGCCGAAGCTCGTCCCGAGGCTCGTCCTGCTCGACCCGGCGATCTACGTCCTCCCCCACGTCGCCCTCTTCGCGGCCGAGAACGCGCGCCGAGAGCGTTCGTACGTCTCGTTCGACGAGGGGATCGACCGCCGCTACGACGAGAGCCAGCTGCTCCAGGCGCCGCGCGCGCTCGTCGAGGACGAGCTGCGCAGCCACCTCGTGTGGAGCGAGGACGACCGCTACCGGTACCGCTACTGCCAGTCCGCCGTCGTCACCGCGTACGGGGAGATGGCGTCGGAGCCGCCGCCCTTCGAGCGCGTGCGCGTCCCGACGCTCCTCGTCCTCGGCGAGCAGTCGTACCTCCCGTACGACCACCTGCTCGACGACCACCGGCAGGCGCTCGGCGACCTGCTCGAGGTCGTCGTCGTCCCGGGCGGCCACACGGTGCTGTGGGACGCCTTCGACGAGACCGCGGCCGCGATCTCGCGCTTTCTGTCCTGAAGCTACGTCAGGCCGCGTGCTCGTCCGCGATGGCGAGCACCTCGTCGAGGATCCCGACGCCCTCGTCGATCTCCTCGCGCGTGATCGTCAGCGGCGGCACCACCATGATCACGTTCCAGTGCGTCATGAGGTAGAGCCCGCGCTCGAGCGCTGCCTTCGTCATCCTCGCCACCGGTGCCGCGGCCTCGCCCGAGGCGTTGAACGGGACGAGCATCTCGCGCGTCTCTCGGCTCTTCACGAGCTCGACGCCCCAGAAGCAGCCCAGGCCGCGCACGTCGCCGATCGACGGGTGCCGCGTCGCGAGCATGCGCAGCTGCTCGCCGAGGTAGCCGCCGACCTCCTCCGCGTTCGCGACGACGCCTTCCTCCTGGAACGCCTCGATCGAGGCGACGGCCGACGCGCAGGCGAGCGGGTGGCCGGCATACGTGAGCCCGCCGGGGAAGAAGCGGCTGCGCACCCAGTCGGCGAGCGGCTTGCGGAAGATCATCGCTCCGAGCGGCACGTAGCCCGAGTTGATGCCCTTCGCGACCGTGATGATGTCCGGGACGACGTCCCAGTTCTCGCACGCGAACCAGCGGCCGGTGCGCCCGAAGCCGGCCATCACCTCGTCGAGCACGAGCAGGATCCCGTGGCGGTCGCAGACCTCGCGGATCGACTGCAGGTAGCCGTCGGGCGGCGGGATGACGCCGTTCGTCCCGGTGACGGTCTCGAGGAAGATCGCCGCGACGTTATGCGCGCCCTCGTACTCGAGGATCTCCTCGAGGTGCGGCGCGCCGGTGCAGACGGGGCACGGGTCGGGATGGCCGGCGGGACAGCGGTACGTGTACGGGTCGAGCATGCGCACGACGCCCGCTCATCCCCGGCTCGTTCGGCCAGCGACGAGGATCGCCGGTGAGCGACGACCGAGCCGTGCGTCGCGCCGTGGTACGAGCGGTAGCGCGCGATGATCTTGTGCCGCCCGGTGTACATGCGCGCGAGCTTGATCGCGTTCTCGTTCGCCTCCGCGCCCGAGTTCGTGAAGAACGACATCGAGAGGTCGCCGGGCGTGACCTCGGCCAGGAGCCGCCCCAGGCGCGAGCGTGACTCGTTCGCCATCGGCGGCCCGATCGTCGCGAGCCGGTCCGCCTGCTCCTTGATCGCCGCGACGATCTTCGGATGCTGGTGCCCGATGTTGACGTTGACGAGCTGCGACGCGAAGTCGAGGTAGCGCTTCCCCTCGTAGTCCCAGAAGTACCGCCCCTCGGCCCCCGCGACCGCGATCGGGCTGATCGCGTCCTGCGTCGACCACGAGTAGAGGACGAACTCCTTCGCGTCCTCGACGATCTGCGCACCGAGGTTCGGGTTCGCTTCGACGATCGCCATCGCCAGCCCGATCGTATCGTCTGTCGGGAACCACTCTCCGAGCGAACGAGGACGAGTCGGACATCGCCCCGTCACACCACGTGACAACCGTTCCCGGGAACCCATGAGAGGGTCTGCTCCCCGCGCGGGCAGGATCGTCGCTAGACGATCCTGACCTTGCGCAGAACACGCACGCGGTGGGCGCCGGACAAGGGGGAAGGTGTCCGGCGCGCCTCCGCGCACGTCTTCCTCTGCAAGGACCGCAGGCCTATCGGGAGGGCCCACGGCTGCCGCAGAGATCCGTGGGTCAGTTGTCGCGGTCGCGACCCTCTCTCATCTCCCCGTGGATGTCAACGTGCCGCCGCGGGGAGGAGCTGCTGCCCGAACGCTGCCCGCTCGACGAACTGCCCGATCGCCAGGCTCCGCGACGAGGCTGCCGTTCTCGACGAGCACCGAGCCGCGGAGCAGCACGATCTCGGGCGAGCCGGTCACCTCGGTGCCCTCGTACAGGTTGTAGTCCGTCTTCGAGTGCTGCGTCGCCGCGCTGATCAGGTGCCGCTTCTCCGGGTCGAAGACGACGACGTCCGCGTCCGAGCCCGGCGCGATCGTCCCCTTGCGCGGGTAGAGGCCGAACAGCTTCGCGGGGTTCGCGCACAGGAGCTCGACCATGCGGTTGAGCGTGATCCGGCCGGTGCGGACCCCGAACTCGTGGATCATGTGCAGCCGGTTCTCGAGCCCGGGGCCGCCGTTCGGGATCTTCGAGAAGTCGTCCTTCCCCATCGACTTCTGGCCGTCCCAGAGGAACGCGCAGTGGTCGGTGGAGACGGCGGAGAGGATGTCCGAGCGCACCGCGTGCCAGAGCACCTCCTGGTTCGCGCGGTCGCGAGGTGGCGGCGTGTACACGTACTTCGCGCCCTCGAAGCCCGGCCGCTCGAGGAACGTGTAGTCGACGAAGAAGTACTGGGTGCACGTCTCGCCCCAGACGTCCCAGCCCTGCTCGCGGGCGCGGGCGATCGGCTCGACCGCCTCGCGGCAGGAGACGTGGACGACGTAGAGCGGCGATCCCGCGATCCGCGCGAGCTGGATGGCACGGTTCGTCGCCTCGCCCTCGAGCTCCGGCGGGCGGGTCAGCGCGTGGAAGTGCGGCGCGGTGTTCCCGGCCGCCAGCGCCTGCTTCACGAGGACGTCGATCGCGTCGCCGTTCTCCGCGTGCACCATGACGAGCGCGCCCGTGTCGGCGGCGACCTCCATGGTCTTGAAGAGCGTCTCGTCGTCGACCATGAGGGCGCCCTTGTAGGCCATGAAGAGCTTGTACGAGGTGACGCCCTGCTCGGGCAGGCGCGCGAGCTCCTCGAGCGACCCGCCCTCACGCAGATCGGTGACGGCCATGTGGTAGCCCATGTCGATCAACTGCTTGCCCTCGCGCTTGGCGTGCCAGGCCTCGAGGGCTTCCGCGAATGACTGGCCCGGTGACTGGATGCAGAAGTCGACGTGGCAGGTCGTGCCCCCGAACGCCGCCGCGGTCTGACCCGACTGGACGTCGTCGATCGTCGTCGTGCCCCCGAACGGCATGTCGAGGTGCGTGTGCGGGTCGACGCAGCCCGGCAGCACGTACTTTCCGGCCGCATCGATCACGCGGTCCGCGTCGACGTCGAGCGACTCCCCGACGAGCGCGATCCGCTCGCCCTCGACGTAGACGTCCCCGACGTAGTCGTCGGCCGCGGTGATGATCCGGCCGCCCTTGATGAGAACCGACATGTCTCAGCCTCCCTGTCGAGGAGGCCGGGGCGCCCGCTGAGCGCGCGGCCCGGCCACTCCTTCCTCGTTACTCGCCTCCGGGCGTGACCTCCACCTCGGGCTTCTCCCAGTCCTCGCCGTTGACGTCCTCGTCCTCCAGCTCCGCGAGCGCGGCCTCGGCGAACTCGGTCGTGTAGGCGATCTCCGGCGCGATCCGCTTCTTGATGATCCCGTAGTCGAGCGCGATCTGGACGGTGTTCGCGAAGTCGGCCGCGTTCATGACGCCGATGCCGTCCGTGTTCGGCCAGATGAGGTCGTTGATCTCGTTCATCTGCCACGCCTGGTGCCCCTGCCCGAGCGTCGGCCCGTTGTCGAGGACGATGTCGACGCAGTCGTCCGGGTTGTCGCGGCAGTAGATCCAGCCGCGGAAGCTCGCCTTCAGGAACCGCGTCGCGGTGTCCTGGTTGGCCGGGTCCTGGATCCAGTCTCCACGGACGAAGACCCCGTCCTCGAGCGCCCCCGTGCCGAGCTCCGACATCCGGAAGACGTTGAGCTCGTCGAGCGTGTACAGCTCGCCCGTGTCGGGGTTCTCGACCTCGAGGACCTGCGCGAGCTCGTTGTAGGTCATCGCCGCCGCCGCGTCGACCTCACGGCTCAGGAACAGGTTCATGTCGAACGGCTGCGCGACGACGTCGACGTCCTCCTGCGGGTCGAGGCCGTTCTTCGTGAGCGCGGCGAAGAGCTTGTGCTCGTTCCCGCCCAGCCAGACGCCGACCTTCTTCCCCTCGAGCTTCGTGATCTCGTCGAGGCCCGAGTCGGCCCACGTGATCTCCGTCATGCCCGAGCGCGCGAAGACCTGCGCGATGTTGACGATGTCCTGTCCCTGGTCGCGTGTCGCGAGCAGGTTGTCGAGCCAGTCGATCCCGAACTCGGCCTGACCGCCGAGGACGACCTGCTCGGGGACGATGTCCGGCCCGCCGGCGCGGATCGTCACGTCGAGGCCCTCGTCCTCGTAGAACCCCTGGTCGACGGCCGCGTAGTAGCCGGCGAACTGCGCCTGCGGCACCCACTTGCTCTGGAGGGTGACGGGCGTGAGGTCCTCGGTGGCCGCCTCGTCGTCGTCTCCTCCCACAGCCGGCGAGCACGACGCCGGCCAGCGCGAGCGTGAGCACTGCGAAGAGCGCGCGCTTCCCTCTCGTCATCTCGATCTCTCCTCCTTCGCTCCCTGCCTGTCGGCCAACCCTACTGCGGCCCGGCTCCGCGCACCGACGGATGCCAGCCCATCGTCAGTCGCTCGGCGAGCGCCACCGCGCCGTAGAAGACGATGCCGAACAGGCTCGCGAGGACGATCCCCGCCCATGCCTGGTCGAAGGCGAAGATCCCGACCCAGCGACGGATCTCGACGCCGAGCGCTCCGGGCGCGCCTCCGAAGTAGTCCCCCACGATGGCGCCGATCATGGCGAGCACGGTCGCTACCTTCAACCCGGCGAAGACGAACGGGAGCGCGTTCGGGAGACGCACGCGCCTGAAGATCGTCCGCTCGCTGGCGGCATACGATCGCATCAGCTCGAGCGCCGCCGGCGGGACCGACGTGAGCCCGCGCATCGTGTTCACGAGCACCGGGAAGAAGCAGAGGATCGCCGCGATGACGATCTTCGACGTCATCCCGGTGACGCCGAACCAGTTGTTCGTGATCGGGGCGAACGCGATGACGGGAATCGCGCCGGCCGCGATCGCGTACGGCAGGACCGCGGCGCGCAGGAGCGCCCAGCGGGACACGACCACGGCCGCGAGGAACCCGAGCGAGCTGCCGACGACGAAGCCGGCGACGGCCTCGCGGAAGGTGAAGAACGCGGCGCTGAAGAGCTCGCCCCGGTCCGACCACAGTGTTCCCGCGATGTCCGAGGGCGCCGGCAGCAGGAAGTTCTGGACGTCGAGCAGCCGGACGAGGCCTTCCCAGAAGACGATCCCGGCGACGAAGACGACGAGCGCAGGCATCCATTCGGATGCGAAGCGACGCGTCCTGGTCACGGGGTCTCCTCGACGACCGCGAGCTCGCCCTCGCCCGGCGCGGTCGAGCCCTCGTCGAGACCCCCTTCGCGCAGCCGGTCGCGCACCTCGGTGACGAGCTCGAAGAAGCGGGGCTCCTCCCGCGTGTCC
This sequence comes from uncultured Actinomycetes bacterium, assembly GCA_963770595.1. Lineage (GTDB taxonomy): Bacteria > Actinomycetota > Thermoleophilia > Gaiellales > Gaiellaceae > GMQP-bins7. The sequence continues at coordinate 225,689 of CAVYQG010000003.1, forward strand.
GCCGTCCTCGGCTGCGGGAGGTCCACGTCGACGAGCGCGGCGATCCGGCCCGGCCGCCTGGACATGACGACGACCCGCGTCGAGAGGAACACCGCCTCGGCGATCGAGTGCGTCACGAAGATGACCGTGCTCGCCGCTCGCCGCCCAGATCCGCAGGAGCTCCATGTTCAGCCGCTCGCGCGTCATCTCGTCCAGCGCACCGAACGGCTCGTCCATGAGCAGGAGCGCGGGCGAGAACGAGAGCGCTCGCGCGATCGCGACCCGCTGCTGCATCCCACCGGAGAGCTGCCACGGGTAGTGCTCCTCGAAGCCGTGGAGCTCGACGAGCTGCGAGCAGCTCGCTCGACGCGCTCGCGCGCGCCTCGCACGGTCCCAGCCCAGGAGCTCGAGCGGCAGCGCGATGTTCTTCGCGACCGTGCGCCAGTCGTAGAGCACCGCGTCCTGGAACACGATCCCGTAGTCGCGGTCGAGGCGGGCCTGGCGGGCGGTCTTCCCGTTCACCACGACCTCGCCCGAGGTCGGCTCGACCAGGTCGCCGACGACGCGCAGGAGCGTCGACTTGCCGCAGCCGGAGGGCCCGATCAGCGACACGAACTCCCCCGGCCGCACGTCGAGGTCGATCGACTCGAGCGCGGTCACGCCGCCGGCGCCGAACGTCTTCGTCACGTCGCGGAGCGAGACGACCGCGGAGACGCTCACGCGACGTGCTCCGGCGCACGGCGGACGACGAGCTTCTCCACGAGGACGACGAGGAGGAAGAACGTGATGCCGAGGAGCGCCGCGACGAGATTCGTGGCCCAGAGGCTCGCCGGCTGGGTGATGTAGTACTGGTTGAAGTTCAGGATCGCGCCGCCGAGACCGTCCTGGATCGACGCGGGGAGCTCGCCGATGATCGCGCCGACGACCGCTGCCGGCGCCGCGATCTTGAGCGCGGAGAAGATGTACGGCAGCGCGGCCGGGACGCGCAGCTTCCACAGCACCGCCCACCCGCTCGCCGCGTAGGAGCGCATGAGCTCGACCGCACGCGGGTCGACGGAGGTCAGCCCGCGCATCGTGTTGATCGTCACCGGGAAGAACGTGAGGTACGCGGCGATCACCGCGACCGCGCCCCAGTCCTTGAGCCCGTCCGGCAGGCGCGGGTTCACCCAGACGACGACCATCGGCGCGACGGCGAGGATCGGGATCGTCTGCGACGCGACGATGTAGGGGAGGAAGCCGCGCTGCAGGAGCCCCGAGTGGGCGAGGAGCACGCCGAGGGCGAACCCGAAGGCCGCGCCGAGCGCGAGGCCCACCGCAGCCTCCTTGGCGGTGAAGAGCGCCGCGTCCCAGAGAACGCCGATCAGCAGTGGGCCGTTGCGCCGCGAAGGCTCGAAGAGCTGCCCCAGGATGTCGTGGACGTGCGGCATCGTCCGGTCGTTCGCCTCGAACTGGCCGATGCGCAGACCGGTGCTCTCGCCGACGGCCTTGAACGCCTCCCAGGACACCCACAGCGCCGCGAGCACGACGAGGAAGAGAGCGACACGCAGGACACCGTCACGCGACCGCTCGGACCACGGAGGCCGATACCGCGAGGGCGCCGGGGCGGCGTGCTCCACCGGGCTATTCCACCACAGCCGGAAAGCACAGCGTTAAGCTCGCGCCCATGCCGCTCGACCCCTCCCGCACCGTCTCCGAGCTGAAGGAGCTCCGCGAGCTCACCGGGGACGAGAACGGCGCGCAGCGGGTCGCGTGGACCGAGACGTGGGCGCGCGCGCGCGAGTGGCTCCGGGACCGGGTCGTCGCGACCGGTGCCGAGGAGACCGTCGACGCGGCGGGCAACCAGTGGTTCACGCTCGCAGGCGCATCGGATCGTGCCGTCCTGCTCGGCGGCCACATCGACTCGGTCCCGAACGGCGGGTGGCTGGACGGGTCGCTCAACGTCGTCGCCGGGATAGAGGTGCTCCGCCGCCTGGCCGAGGACGGGACGCCGCCGGTCACGCTCCGGCTCGTGAACTGGGCGGACGAGGAAGGCGCGCGATTCGGCCGGAGCCTCTTCGGCTCGAGTGCGGCTGCCGGCTCGATGCGCGACCAGGACGAGCTCCGGCAGCTCGTCGACAGCGACGGTGTCTCCCTCCCGGCCGCGCTCGCCGAGCACGGAGTCGACCTCGACCGTGCTCTCGACGCGCAGGGTGAGCTCGCCTCCGCCGCGGCCTACCTCGAGCTCCACATCGAGCAGGGCCCGGTGCTGGAGTCGCTCGGGCTGCCGCTGGGAGTCGTCCTCGGCACTTTCGGCGTCGAGCGCCACCGGATCACCTGGCACGGACAGGCGGCACATGCGGGGTCGACGCCCATGGACCAGCGACGGGACGCGCTCGCCGGGGCCGCCAAGCTGGCGCTCGAGATCCGCGACATCGCCCGTCGCACGGGATCCGGCGCCGTCTGCACGTCGGGCGGGGTCACGTGCAAGCCCGGCATCGTCACCTCGGTCGTGGAGACGGCCGAGCAGCTACTCGACCAGCGCGACCTGAACGCCCGCAGGCTCGCGTCGATGCTCGCCGAGGCGAAGGCGGCGAGCGAGCGCTTCGCGGAGGAGGAGCGGATCGAGGTCGACTGGGAGAGGATCTGGTCGATCGAGCCGATCCTCTTCGACTCCACGCTCCTCGACTTCTGCGAGCAGGCGATAGCGGCGACCTCGGGCGTGACCTGCCGGCTGCCCTCCGGCCCACTGCACGACGCGGCGGAGGTCTCGAGGGCGGGCGTGCCGACGGTGATGATGTTCGTCCAGAGCCTGCGCGGCCTCTCGCACACCAAGCTCGAGGACACGAAGGAGGAGCACCTCGAGCTCTCCGTCGCGGCGCTCGACGCGCTCGCGTCGAAGACGGTCGACTGGGTCGCGGACGGCGGCGGGCGCTGACGCGGCCGAGACCCCGGCGCGACGGGCCGTAGAGTCCTCGCGCCGTGGCCTCGCATCGCGTCTCCGCCGTCGTCGCGGGCCTCGCCGTCGGCGGCTGCCTGACCTGGAACGTGTCGAACGTCGGAGCGGTCGCGGACCCGCTCGCCGCTGCGTACGGCGTCTCGCTCCCCGCGATCGGCCTGCTCACGACGGCGCTCTTCGTGACGCACCTCGCGATCCAGCTGCCCGCCGGCCGGGCCGCGGACCGCCACGGCGCCAGGACGGTGGCGCTGCTCGCGATCGCGGCCACGATCCTCGGCTCTGCCGTCCTGCTCGTCGACGACTCGTTCCCGCTCGCGCTGGCCGGCAGGGCGATCGTCGGGCTCGGCTCGGGCGCCGGGTTCGTCGCAGGACTCGACCTCGTCCGCGCAGGCGGAGGCGGCCCGGTCCTCCAGGGCTTCTACGGCGGCGCGACGATGGCCGGCGGCGGCCTCGCGCTCATGGTCGTGCCGCCGCTGACGGACGCGACCGACTGGCGCGCGCCGTACTGGAGCGCAGCCGTACTCGCCTGCGTCGCGGCACTGCCGGCGCTCGCCGCGTCGGGGCTTCCACGCGTCCCGCATCCCGGCGCCGCTGTCGTTCGCGACCGGCGCCTGCTTCCGCTCGGCGTGCTGCACGCGGCGACCTTCGGGCTCGCCATCGTGGCGGGGAACTGGGCCGTCCCGCTTCTCGAACGCGAAGGCGCGGCGACGGCGGCCGCCGGCTTCTCGGCAGGGCTCGTCCTCTTCGCGGGGATCGTGACCAGGCCGGGCGGCGGATGGCTGACCGCACGCGGCGCGGGACGCCGTGTCGTCGGCATCGGCCTCGTCGGGGTCGTGCTCGGCACCGGCGCCCTCGCGGCCGGAGGGCCGCTGTGGCTGTCCGCGGGCGCGGCGCTGGTGCTCGGGCTGTCCGCAGGACTCCCGTTCGCGACCCTGTTCGCGGCGGCGCAACGCGCGCGCCCGGATGCCCCGGCAGCGGCCGTCGCGGCCGTGAACGGCGCGGCCATCCTCGCGATCCTCGTCGGAACGCCGCTCGCCGGCGTCGCGTTCGAGCTCCCCGGAGACGGGCGGCTCGCCTTCGCCGCGATGGCGGCACTCGCGGCCTTCGCCCTCCTCGCGCTTCGCCGCGCCGACCTCTAGCGCGATAATCGGCGTCTCGAACCCCTGAAGGAGAGACCATGCCTCTGAGCTTCGGCGTCACCGTCCTGCCCGACCCGCCCGCGAGCCGGCTCGTCGAGCTCATGCAGCTCGCGGAGTCGAACGGCTTCGAGTACGGCTGGACGTACGACTCGCACGTCCTCTGGCAGGAGTCGTTCCCGCTCCTCACGCTCGCGATCCAGGGAACGACGACGATGAAGTTCGGGCACTGCGTCACGAACCCCGGGACGCGCGAGCCGACGGTGCTCGCGAGCGGCTACGCGACGCTCCACGACATCTCGGACGGGCGCATGGTCATGGGCATCGGGCGCGGCGACTCCGCGCGCCGCTACATCGGGCAGCAGCCGGTGAAGGTGGCGGAGTTCGAGCGGCGCCTCGCGATGATCAAGGAGTTCATGAACGGTCGTCCCGTCAGCTGGAACGACAAGGAGCTCGAGCTGAAGTGGGTACGGGACGAGCTGCCCGAGATCCCGATGCACGTCGCTGGCTACGGCCCGAAGGCGCTCGGCGTCGCGGGACGCACCGGCGACGGCGTGATCATCCAGCTCGCCGACCCGGTGATCGTCCAGTGGATCATGGAGACGGCGCGCGCGGCCGCAGCGGAGGCGGGCCGCGACCCGGACGCGCTCCAGTGCATCGTCTGCGCACCGAGCCACATCTCCGACGACATCGCGGACGCGCGCGAGCAGGTGCGCTGGTTCCCGGCCATGGTCTCGAACCACGTCATGGACCTGATCGAGCGCTACGGCTTCGACTCGGAGATCCCGAGCGCTCTCACCGACTTCGTGAAGGCGCGCAAGTTCTACGACTACGACGAGCACTCGCGCGTCGGCGCGAAGCACGGAGAGTTCGTCACCGACGACATCTGCGACCGCTTCTGCGTCCTCGGGAACGCCGAGCAGGCGACGGCCAAGCTGAAGGAGCTCGAGGCGGTCGGCGTCGACCAGTTCAACATCTACCTCATGACCGAGGGGCAGGAGGACACGCTCGGCGCCTACGGCCGGGACGTCATTCCGGGCTTCGCGGCGACGCCCGCGTGACCGAGCGCTAGTAGATCCGCTTGCCGAGCGCGCTCGCGACGAGCTCGACGGCGGTCAGCGCGGTCGTGTTCTCGCGGTCGAGGATCGGGTTCACCTCGACAACCTCGAGCGATCCGGCGAGGCCCGACTCCGAGACGAGCTCGAGCGCGAGGTGGGCCTCGCGGTAGGTGAGGCCGCCGCGGACGGGGGTCCCGACCCCCGGAGCGACCTCGGGATCGAGCACGTCCATGTCGAGCGAGATGTGGACGAAGCCCGCCCCGGCGACCCGGTCGAGCGACTCGCGCACGGCGCGCTCGATGCCGACCCGGTCGATCTCGCTCATCGTGTAGACGCGGACCCCGGCATCGCGCAGGAGGCCGCGCTCGCCGTCGTCGAGCTGGCGCGTCCCCACGAGAGCGACGCGCTTCGGGTCGACCGCCGGCAGAGGCCAGGCGTCGCTCTCGAACCCGGGACCGGCCAGGCCGAGCGCCGCTGCGAGCGCCATCCCGTGCACGTTCCCGCTCGGGCTCGTCTCGGGCGTGTTGATGTCGGAGTGCGCGTCGATCCAGAGCACGCCACCGACGCCGTGCGCCGAGGCGAGCCCGCCCAGCGTCCCGAGCGCGACGGAGTGGTCGCCGCCCAGCACCAGCGGAAGGGCTCCGCGGGAGGTCGCCTCGGCCACGCGTGCCGCGACGAGCTCGCACGTGTCGTGGATCTCGGGCAGGAAGCGGGCGCGTTCGTCCCGCAGCGCGGTCGCCTCGGCGACGGCGGTCTCGACGTTGCCCTCGTCCCGAACCGTGTAGCCCAGGCTCACGAGTCGTTCCTCGAGGCCCGCGTAGCGGATCGCCGAGGGGCCCATGTCGACCCCGCGCCGGCCCTGGCCGAGGTCGAGCGCGGCGCCGATGATCGCGACCTCTCGCTTCGTCTCCATGCGGGGAACCTAACGCGACCCGCGGCTACACTGACGCGTCGCGGCGAGGTAGCTCAGCTGGTAGAGCACACGGCTGAAAACCGTGGTGTCGCCGGTTCAAGTCCGGCCCTCGCCACTCTCTCGTCTTGCGCAAGGACGGAATCCGTCCGCGGACACCGCCCGCGACCCGGCTCTAGTAGCGTCGCCCGGGTGGAGCTCGCGTTCCTCCCCGCGCTCGAGCAGGCGCGGCTCGTGCGCGCGCGAGACGTGTCGTCGGTCGAGCTCGTCTCGCTCTACCTCGAGCGGATCGAGCGGATCGACCCCGACCTCCACACGTTCGTCACGATTCGCGCGGAAGAGGCGCTCGAGGACGCACGCGCAGCCGACGAAGCCGGAGGCGATGCCCCGTTCCGCGGCGTCCCGATCGCCGTGAAGGACCTGACGGCCACCGCGGGGCATCCGCACGACGTACTCGTGCCGCGGCTTCGCGGACAACGTCCCCGACTTCGACACCGCCGTCGTCCGGAGGATCCGCGACGCAGGCTTCGTCATCGTCGGGAAGACGAACACGCCCGAGTTCGGGACGGTCGCCTTCACGGAGTCGGAGCTCAACGGCGCGACCGGGAACCCGTGGAACCCGACGCGGACGCCCGGAGGCTCGAGCGGCGGCGCGGCGGCGGCCCTGGCGGCAGGCCTCGTCCCGCTGGCGCACGGGTCCGACGGAGGCGGGTCGATCCGGATCCCGGCGTCGTGCTGCGGCGTCTTCGGGATCAAGCCGTCGCGTGGACGCGTGTCCTCGGCTCCGTTCCCGTCGCTCGAGGGGCTCTCGACGGCAGGCCCGCTGACACGATCGGTCGGCGACGCTGCCGCCTTCCTCGACGTCCTCGAGGGCTACGAGCCCGGCGACGCGTTCTGGGCCTCACCGCCCGCGCGGCCGTTCGTCGAGGAGGTCGGGGAAAGCCCCGGCCGCCTGCGGATCGCCGTCACCTCGACACCGGCAGTCGAGGCGCCGGTCCACCCCGACTGCATCACTGCGCTCGACGCAGCGGCGGAGCTCCTCGCGGAGCTCGGCCACGAGGTCGTCGACGCGTCGCCTCCCTGGTCGGGCCTGGGCCTGCTCGACGCGTTCATCACCGTCTGGCAGGTGAGCCCGGCGCTCTACACGGTCGACACGGCGCTGATGACGCCGCTGAACCGGGGCCTCGTCGAGGCGGCCCGCTCCACGAGCGCCGTCGAGTACGGGAACGCGGTGGCGTCTCTCCAGATGGCCTCGCGGAAGCTCGTCCCCTTCTGGGACGACGTCGACGTGGTGCTGACGCCGACACTCGCGCTTCCGCCCGTCCCGATCGGCTGGCAGCACGAGGGAGTCGCCGGAGCGATCGAGCAGCTCCACCGGAACACGCTCTTCACGCCCTTCACCGCGGTCGCGAACATGACGGGACAGCCCGCGATGTCGCTGCCGCTGCACGTCAACGGCGAGGGGCTCCCGATCGGTGTCCAGGCGATCGGCAAGCCGGAGGACGAGGCGACGCTCTTCCGGCTCGCTGCGCAGGTGGAGAGGGCGCGTCCCTGGGCAGAGGCCCGGCCGCCGGTCTCCTGATCAGGTGGCGAGCACGATCCGGATCTTCTGGCCCGGGCTCGCGTGGAGCATGCGCGCGGCGCTCCCGCGCGAGATGGCGACCGACATGTTCCGGTAGCTGTCCTCGTACAGGATCACGTCGCCGGCGCGCGCGTCCGCGAACGTCCTCGCCATCACCGCGTAGTACTGCTCGCCGGCGAGCTCGAGCTCGACGCGCGCTCCGGAGACGACGCCGATGCCCTCCACGTCGTCCCGCGTCAGGTTGAGGACGATGTTCCCGAAGCTGTCGACGTAGAGCATCGTCGCGAGAATCGTCCCGTCCGCAATCACGGGCTCGGGGATGTCGAGGCCCACCAGGCCCTCGGGGTCGAGCGGCGGCCCGAGATCGGCCAGTGCGACGCCGCTCACGAGGTGCGCAGCCGCCGGGCTGAACAGGTCGCGGCCGTGGAACGTCCGGGAGATCGACTCGAGCGCGTACTCCGGGTTCGCGAGCTCGTGCGCTGCCACGATGCCCGCCTTCCGCGCGGCCGGCAGCAGCAGCCCGTTGTCGGGGCCGACGTACCTCCGTCCCTCTCCGTCCTCGAGCGCAAGCGGTCGACGCGGCCCGCCGACACCCGGGTCGACGATCGCTAGGTGCACGCCGACGGGCATGAACCCGACGGTGTTGGCGAGGACGAGCGCGCCCTGGAGCACCGCCTGCGGCGGGATGCCGTGCGTGATGTCGATGATCTGCACCTCGGGCGCGATCCGCTTCATCACTCCGTGGCAGGTCCCGACGAAGTCGTCCTTGAGCCCGAAGTCGCTCAGGAACGTGACGAACACCGCGTGAGCGTAACGCGGCGCGCCCGACGCGCGCTAACGGCGGCGAGAGGGCCGCGCCGCCCGGCAGCGCCGAGCGTGGCCGGCTCGTAGCTCGCCACAGAGAACGGCTCCACGAGGCCGGATCCGCACGAACGCCGTCGGCGCCTGGAGCGGGAGCGGTCGCGCGACGAGTCTCCCCCGTGTCACCACTCGCGACTCTCCCCGATCGCTCCCCCGAGCACGCGCGCAGCATACTCGCGCGGACGGCGGTTCATGCCTCGCTCGGGGCCTCGCGTGGGACGGGCTCCGGAGACCGCGTCTCAGTCGGCCTGCTCCGTGCCAGGGCAACGAGCTCCGCCGTCTCCCGCTGCAGCCGCTGGAGCTTCGCCGCGATGATCGCGACGTACACCAGCACGACGACGAACACGACACCGTAGGCAGCGGCGACGTACTGCCCGCCGCTCACGAGAGGGCCTCGCGAAGCTCGCGCAGGTCGGAGTCGAGTCGCTTCCCGGCGAGCTCGACCCGGTAGAGGACGTAGGCGAGCAGCGTCACGGCCGCCCAGCAGACGCAGAACGCCGTGAACATCGTCCCCGTCATCTGCGGCCCCTCGCGCGTGAACATCGTCGGGATGGATGAAGTCCTCCGCGAGACGGATCGCGAGGAAGCTCACGGGATCAGCGCGACACCGAAGAGCGCGTAGACGGCTGAGGAACGCGCGCGCCGCGGGCCGTCCTCGAGCGAGAAGCGGAGCATGAAGTAGGCGCAGTAGAAGAGGAAGAGGACGAGGAAGAGGACGAGCTGGTTCGAGCTCCAGCGTCCACCAGACGCCCCAGGAGGCCTTCGCCCAGATCGCGCCCGTGATCAGCGTGAGCGAGCCGAAGATCGTCCCCTGATGGATCGCGACGTAGCTCTCGAGGTCGTACCGCTCGTCGCCTCGCCAGAGGAGGAGCAACGCCTTCCAGGCGCCGAGCCCGAAGCAGAAGTACGCCGTCAGGGCGATCGGGACGTGGATGTAGAAGATCCGCTGCGAGATGCCCTGGTCGGCGTCCTCCGGGGCGACGACGAGGGCGAGGACGATCGCGAGGCCCATGAGGCCCGCCGTGAACGCGGCGAGGACGGGCAGGTTCCGGATCGAAGCGGAGATGCTCAGCGGATCACTCGGTCACGACGTACTCGAAAGACGCCCACGAGAGTACCGCGAAGATCGCGTCGTACAGAGGAGCAGCAGCAGGTAGCGCTCACCTTCCGGTGAGATCCCCGCCCCCACGCCGCCGACGACGAGCGGTATCGCGAGCGGCAGGACGAGGAGCGGGAGCAGGAGCTCGCGCGCCCGTCCGGCGGCGGCCATCGCCGCCATGAGCGAGCCGACGGCCGCGATGCCGACGTCGGCCAGCAGCACGCCGGCGAGCGCTGTGGCGTCGAGCGGCGCGAAGAACAGCACGAACACCGGAAGCGCGACGACCTGCGAGGCGAGGAGGAACGCGAGCGTCGCGAGCGTCTTGCCGAGCCAGATGGCGCTCCGATCGCAGGGTGTGAGGAGCAGCCCGTCGAGGACGCCGTGCTCGTGCTCCGGCACCCAGGCGCGGGCGAGACCGAGCAGCGCGGTGAACACGATCGCCACCCAGAGAAGGCCGTATGCGGCCTCGTCGCCCGTGCCCTCGGGCAGAGCGAAGTGGAACACGACGAGCGTCGAGAGGACGAAGAGGAGCATTGCGGGAAGCGTGTCCTTCGCACGCAGCTCGACCCGCAGGTCCTTGCGCGAGAGCGTCGAGACGTCCGCGAGGTAGCTCACGCGAGCGCGAGCCTCTGCTGTCGCCAGCCCCGCGATACGGCCCGGGTCGTGGGTCGAGACGACGAGCGTGCTCGCGCCGGCGAGCTCGGAAAGCTCCCGATCGAGAAGCCCCGCGCGCTGTCGTCGAGAGAGGAGTACGGCTCGTCGAGCAACAGCAGCTCGGGTTCGTGGAGGAGCGTCCGACAGAGCGCCAGCCGTTGCGTCATCCCCTTCGAGAACGACGAGACGCGCTCGTTCCGCGCTTCCCACAGACCGAAACGCTCGAGCAGCATCCCCGCACGCTCGCGTCGCTCCGGGACGCGGTACAGGCGCCCGTAGAGCTCGAGGTTCTCGATCGCCGTCAGCTCGCGATAGACGAGCGGCTCGTGCCCGAGGAACCCGAGCCGAGCCCTGTCGACGCTCACCTCGATCGTCCCCCGGGTGGGCGCGGCGAGCCCGGCGAGCAGCCGTAGGAGCGTCGTCTTCCCGGAACCGTTCGGCCCGGTGACGACGAGCGTGCCGCCGCGCTCGAGGTCGAGGTCGACGCTCCCGAGAGCCCTCCGCTGGCCGTAACGCTTCTCCAGCGCCCGAGCGCGAACGACGGTCACGTCACCGTGCCCAGCACGACGAAGGCGAAGAACACGACGCTGATCACGCCGTTGACGGTGAAGAACGCCGCGTCCAGGCGCTCGAGCCGGCCAGGAGCGACAAGCGAGTGCTCGTAGGCGAGCAGTGCCGCAACGGAGATGACGCCGAGCCAGTACAGCAGCCCGACGCCCAGCCCGAGCCCCGCGGCCGCGAGCAGCAGGACCGTCCCGACGTGAAACGCCCGCGCGCCCAGGAACACGCCACGCTCGCCGAAGCGCACCGCCCACGAGTGCAGCCCCTGCGCTCGATCGTGGTCGAGGTCGTACAGCGAGTAGAAGAGGTCGAACCCGGCCACCCACAGGAGCACCGCGCCTCCGATCGCCCACGCCTCCCACGGCGCGGTTCCCGACACCGCGAGCCACGCACCGACCGGGGCGAGCCCGAGGCACGCGCCGAGCCAGACGTGGCAGAGCCACGTGAAGCGCTTGAGGTAGGGGTAGACGAGGAACATCGCGACCGGGATGGGCCACAGCCAGCGGACGACCGGATCGAGCTGGAAGACCGCGACCAGGAACACGGCGAGGGCCGCGGCGCACAACCCGACCACCTGTGCCCGCGAGAGCGCCCCGCTCGGAAGCTCTCGCGAGGCGGTCCGCGGGTTCCTCGAGTCGAGCTCGGCGTCGAGGAGGCGGTTCAGGGCCATCGCCAGCGTGCGTGCGCTCGCCATCGCCACGGTGACCCACAGGAGATCCGCGAGCCCGGGCCAGCCGTCGACCGCGAGGAACGCCCCGACGTACGCGAACGGCAGGGCGAAGACCGTGTGCTCGATCCGGACGAGCGACGCGAAGCGGCGGGGAAGCGGCGCCGTCGCGGTGGTCACGTCTGCCGGTGCGGCGTCGCGGTGTCCCCGCCGGCGAGCTCGAGCCCGTGTCGCAACGCCGGGCGGATGACGGCGAACCCGTCGCGGCAGCCGCCCGGCGAGCCGGGGAGGTTCACGATGAGCGTCGCGCCCCGGAGCCCGGCAGCGCCGCGCGACAGGAGCGCGTGCGGCGTGCGCGCCAACGCGTCCGCGCGGATGGCCTCCGCGATCCCGGGTGCCTCTCGCTCGAGCACGGTTCGCGTCGCCTCGGGCGTTACGTCGCGGGGCGCGAAACCGGTCCCGCCGGTTGTCAGCACGAGCAACGCCGCGGAGGCGAGCTCGTCGATGGCGGCGGCGATCTCAGCGCGCTCGTCCGGTACGACACGCCTGACGACGTCGAACCCGTCACCGGCGAGGAGCTCCTCGAGCACGTCCCCGCTCTCGTCCTCGCGAGCGCCCGCGTGCACGCCGTCCGAGACGGTCAGCACCGCTGCCTTCACGCCGGCTCCTTCGACTTCGAGAGCAGCCGAACCTCGCCGATCTCCATCTCCTTGTCGATCGCCTTCGCCATGTCGTAGACGGTGAGCGCGGCGACCGTCGCCGCGACGAGCGCCTCCATCTCGACCCCGGTCTGCGCCGTCGTCTCCGCCGCGGCCTCGATCTCCACCGCGGCCTCGCCGACCTCGAGCCTGACCTCGACGTGCGTGAGCGGCAGCGGGTGGCAGAGCGGGATGAGCTCCGCAGTCCGCTTGGCGGCCATGATCCCGGCGAGCTGCGCCGTCGCCAGCGCGTCGCCCTTAGGCAGGTCGCGGATCGCCTGCGCGGTCCCCGGCGCCATGCGGACGGTCGCGATCGCGACAGCGCGCCTCTTGGAGACGGGCTTCCCGCCGACGTCGACCATGCGCACCTCGCCAGCGTCGTCCACGTGCGACAACTCGCTCATCGGCGAGATCGTAGACCCGTGGTGGCCGTCAGTCGCGAGGTTGCGGCGGACGCTCGCCGAGCGTGACCGTCACCACCTGGCGGTCACCGTCGCGCACGACAGTGAATCCGACCCGGTCTCCCGGCGCATGACGCTCGGTGAGGATCCGCGCGACGTCGGCTGCCCCGGTGACCGGCTCGCCCTCGATCGCGACGATCAGGTCGCCGCCCAGGTCGACCGTGAGGCCGAGGTACGTCTCGCTGCGCGTCCTCCCGCGAAGGCCAGCCCGGTCGGCGGGTGATCCGGGCGCCACCGACGAGACGAGCGCGCCGCGTTTGGCGTCGAGGTCGAAGCGCTCCGCGATCCCCGGTGTGACGTCGGCGGTCCGGATGCCGACGTAGGGGTAGGAGACCTCGCCGCTCGCGAGCAGTTGCTCGAGCGAGCGACGCAGCGTGTCGACCGGGACGGCGAAGCCGACGCCTTCCGCGGTTCCCGAGTCGGAGCGGATCTGGGCATTGATGCCGACGACGCGGCCGCGGGCGTCGAACAGCGGGCCGCCGGAGTTCCCGCGGTTGATCGGGGCGTCGATCTGGATCGCATCCGTGAGCGTGTACCCGGACGTCAGGGTCGGAACGGAGCGCCCGATAGCCGAGACGACCCCGACGGCGAGCGAGCCCTGGTTCCCGAACGGGCTGCCGATCGCCGCCACCGGGTCGCCCACGGCCAGGCTCGAGGAGTCGCCGAGCGGCAGCGGTGAGAGATCGACCTCCTGCGGATCGACGCGAATCACACCGGCGTCCGCGAACAGGTCCCAGCCGACCATCTCGGCGGACGCTCGCTCGCCGTCGGAGAACTCGACCACGATCGCGTCGGCGCCCCGAACGTCCGGGCTGGAGCCCGCGCTCGTGATGACGTGCGCGCTCGTCAGGATCGTTCCCTCGCCGTCGACGACGAAGCCAGAGCCCTGCGAGCGCCCGCTCCCCGGGATGTCCGCGTAGATCGTGACGACGCCGGGTGAGCGAGCCGCGTAGATCGCCGCCGGGTCGAAGCCGTTTCCGACGAGGGGGCGCGCCTGCGGATCAGCATCCGCGGTCGGCTCCGTCGTCGTGACCGTCTCGATGAGCGCTCCGCTCGGCTCGTCCTCGAACGCGCCGACCAGGGCGGCGAAGCCCAGGGTGACGCCGGCGCCCAGGGCTCCCGCCACGAGCGCAACCGCGAGGACAGGCCGTGGCATCGGACTCAGCGTACCGGCGCCATCGAGCCTGCCTCGTCGCCGTTTTCACGTGAAAACGGCGCTCCGACCGGCGAGGGCTCGGCAGGCCCGGGCTCGGCCGCGAGGTCGAGAACGAACGACGTCAGGCCGTCGCCGGCGTCGAGGCGCACCGATCCACCCATCAGCCGCGCCAGCTCTCGAGCGATCGCGAGGCCGAGTCCGCTGCCGGACGCCCGTCCTCCTTCGATGCGGTAGAAGCGCTCGAACACGGCATCCCGCTGATCGGCCGGAATGCCCGGGCCGTTGTCCTCGACGACGAGCTCCGCGCGGTCGCCGCGGCGTCGCGTGGCGACGGTCACGTCCGTACCGGCAGGCGTGTGCAGCAACGCGTTCGCCACGAGGGCGCGTCCGATCTGCAACACCCGTGCCTCGTCCCCGGCGGCCCACGTGTCCGCGCCCGCGCGCACCTCGAGGCGATGGCCGGTCGAGCTCGCGAGGTGCTCGAGGTCGCTCGCGAGACTGCGCGCGACGGCACTGAGGTCGACCGGCGCCTGCCGAACGTCCAGCTGGCCCGCGTCGACGCGCGACAGGTCGAGGAGGTCGGTCGACAGCCTCGCCAGCCGCTCTACCTGCCCCTGCATCGTCTCGAGGAAGCCTGCCCGTGTCTCCTCGTCGAGGTCCTCGTCGGCGAGGAGCTCGAGGAAGCCTCCGATCGAGAAGATCGGCGTGCGGAGCTCGTGCGATGCGTTGGCCACGAACTCCTTGCGGGCGGTGTCGAGTTGGGCGAGCTGCACGCGCATACGGTCGAACGCCTGCGCGAGCTGCCCGATCTCGTCGTCGCCGCGATCGACGATCGGGGCGTCGAAGTCGCCGGCCGCGATCCGCTCTGCCGAGTTCTCGAGTCGGCGCAGCCGATGGGCAAGCATTCCGGCGGCCGTGAGCCCCAGCACGAGCGCGACTGCGAGCGCGAAGGCGGCCGCAAGCAGGAAGCGGCGTTCGACGAGCCGCACCGTCGCGAGCGAGTCCTCGAGCGGCGCGCGGAAGAGAAGGATTGCCTCGTCGCCGACGGGTACTGCGACGTCGGCGTTGTCCCCCGCCGCGTCGATGACGCGGCCGCGCTCCACGTCACCGCTCACGAGCGACCGCACCGCGATCGGGTTCTGCGCCAGGGTGCGCGAGGTGCGGCGGTTGGAGTCCGCGACCGGGAGGAGCGTCGGCGGGGTCGTCGACACCGGCGTGAAAGCCAGCACGCGTGAGTTCGTGGCCACGGCGAACTCGTCGACGACGTCGTCCCAGAGGAAGCGCTCGGCGGGAAGCTCCTCGGCGAGCTGCGTAGCGCGATCCTCGAGCTGGTCGAGGCGGGCGTCGACCAGCCGCCGCTCGAGTGACGGGACGACGATGAGGTACGCGGTGGCGAGCGCGCCACCCACGATCCCGACGAGCGCGAGCGCGATCCGCGCTCGAATGCCGCCGGGGATCCTCACTCCGGCGCGAAGCGGTAGCCGGCTCCCCGGACGGTGAGGATGAGCTCCGGGTCGCTCGGGTCCCGCTCGATCTTCTCCCGCAGGTGGCGCACGTGGACGTCGATCGTTCGCGGCTCACGGTAGTCCGCGCTGCCGCGGAGGCGCTCGAGCAGCTCACGCCGCGAGAACACGACTCCCGGGCTGGCCGCGAGCAATGCCAGCATCTCGAACTCGATGAACGTCAGCTGGACGGCGGTCCCGCGCACCTGCACCGTGCGGCGCGGGAGGTCGATGTGGAGGTCCGCCCGTTCGATCACCTCCTCGCGTTCGCGCGTGTGCGGCGACGCCGCGCGGCGCAGGAGCGCCCGAACGCGACTGCGAAACTCGCGGATCGAGAAAGGCTTCGTGATGTAGTCGTCGGCGCCGAGTTCGAGCCCGAGCACCTTGTCGAGCTCCTCGCCCCGAGCGGTCAGCATCACGATCGGGACGTTGCTCCGCTGTCGCAGGCGCTTGCAGACCTCGAGTCCGTCGAGCCGGGGAAGCATGACGTCGAGCACCACCAGGTCGACGTCCTCCTCGTCGAAGCGCCGAAGCGCGTCCTCGCCGTCCCAGGCCTGCACGACGCGATAGCCGTCGCGCTCCAGCGGATACGCGAGCAGCTTCTGGATCGACTCCTCGTCATCGACGAGGAGAATCGTGGCGGGGCTCATCGGCATAGGCGGCAATGGTACGGGCCCGGCAGGCCGGGGCTGCCTAGTATCCCGGCTCGATGGAAGCGGCCCAGCCCCCGAGGCGCCGGCGGCCGCGCCGCGGAACCGTGGACAGGCCGCTCAACGTCCGGCTCGTACGTGTCGCGGCGCTCGTCGTCGTGCCCGCGCTCGCAGCGCTGCTGTTTTCGGTATCGACAACCGGGACGCTGCCGCCACCGCCTCTGGAGCCGATCTTCGACCAGGCGTCTGCGACGAGCTTCGCCGAGCAGCTGACGGCTCTGCACCCTTCCCGCGTGCCGGGGACGACCGAGGCGCAGGAGGCGACGCGCTGGTACGAGGAGACGATCTCCGGCCTCGGGCTCCAGACCACCTCGGAGTCGTGGACCGAGGATCTCGCCGACCTCGGCGAGACGGAGCTCACCAACGTCGTGTCCGTCGTCCCGGGACGCTCCGACGTCGCAATCGTGGTCGTCGCTCATCGCGACAACGCAGGCCCGGTCCAGACCCCGGGCGACAATGCCTCCGGCACCGCCGCGCTCATCGAGCTCGCGCGCGGATACGCCGCTCGCGGCGAGATGCCCGCTCCGGTTCCCAATCGCACGCTGGTGCTCGTGTCGACCGACGGCGGAGCCTTCGGCGGCGCCGGGGCGGCGCACTTCGCGCAGGAGTCCGAGTACGCGGACGCGGTGTTCGCGGTGGTCGTCCTCGACGGGCTCGGCCGGCGCGGGCGGCCGCGAATCGCGGTTGCCGGAGACGAGCCACGGTCGCCCGCGCGGGTGCTCGTCAGCACGGCCTCGGCACGGATCGCAGAGCAGACCGGACGGCCGCCCGAGCTCCCGTCGATCGCGACCCAGCTCGTGGATCTCGGGATCCCGTTCGCCGCCGGCGAGCAGGGGCCGTTCCTCAGGCGCGGGATGGCCGCCGTGACGATCACGAGCTCCGAGCCGGGCGATCCTCCCGTGCCCGCGGGCGACTCCGATGCGCCGGTGGCCGAGCAACGGCTGGGGCAGCTCGGCCGGGCGACAGAGGCGCTGGTCGGGTCGATCGACATCAGCGTCGGGCGCGCCTTCCGCACACCGGACAGCGTCTTCTTCGGCGATCGCGCCGCGAGCGGCTGGAGCATCCGGCTCGCGCTCGTCGCAGCCGTCGCGCCGTTCGCCCTGGGGGTGCTCGACCTCGTCGCGCGAGGCCGCCGCCGCGGGCTCCGGTTCCGCCCGGCGCTACGAGCCCTACGCGCCCGGACGCTCTTCTGGCTCTTCGCGGGCGCGATGCTCTGGCTCGCGGGAGTCGCCGGTGTGCTGCCCCGTGGCGCGGCGCTCCCGCTACCGCCGTACTCGGACTTCGTCTCGGACGCGAACCTCGCGGCGCTCATGCTGATCGGCCTGTGCCTCGCGCTCGGCTGGCTGGCAGGGCGACGCCACCTCGTTCCGACGACACGCGCGGAGGCGGACGATCGGCTCGCCGGCTACACGGTCGCGCTCGGGTGGCTCGGCATCGTCGCGATCGTGCTCGCGATCGCCCGTCCCTACGCGCTCGTGTTCGTGCTGCCGTCGCTCTACGCGTGGCTCTGGCTTCCGCTCCGCAGCAGGTTTTGGCCTCGCGTCGCGCTCTTCCTGGTCGGGCTCGCCGGGCCCCTCGCAGGCCTCGTCGTGCTCGGCCACGAGCTGGGCCTGAATCTGCTCGAGACGCCTCTCTACGTCGCCGGGCTGGCCACGGTCGGGTACATCGGGGTCGGGACCGTCGTGCTGACCCTCGCCTGGGTGACGGCCGCCGCGCAGCTCGCGGCGCTCGCCTTCGGCCGGTACGCCCCCTACGCGGGCGGTGCCGAGCCTCCGCCTCCCGGTGCCCTGCGGACTGCGCTCCGCATCCTCCGGCTGCGAGGCGCGCGAGGCTCCTACGCCAGGTCGAGGTAGCGAACCGCGCTGCCTGCGGCGATCTCGCCGTCACCACGCGGCACGTGCACGAGCGCGTCCGCCGAAGCCGCGCGCACGATCATGTGCGACTCCTGACCGGACACCGGTTCGAGCACCTCGGCGTCGCCCCGCACCACGCGGCGAGCACGCACGAACTCGTCGCGAACGGCGTTGCGACGAAGTGTGGCCCCGACGACTCCCCGCTCGTACCGCGGCCCCGGGTCGGCTGCGCGCTGCAATGCGAGCAGAGCCGGCCGGACGAGGAGCCAGGCGCCCACGAGCGACGAGACCGGGTTTCCCGGAAGGCCGAACACCAGGGAACCGTTCCGGACGCCGAAGCTGAGCGGCTTCCCCGGCTTGACGGCGATGCCCCAGAACACCTCGGTCACGCCGATCTCTCCGAGGATGCCCCTGACCAGGTCGTGCGGACCGACGGAAACCCCGCCTGTCGTCACGAGGACGTTCGCGGTCAGCCCGCGCTCCAGCGCGGCACGGTGCTCGCCGGGGTCGTCGGCGACGACGGCGAGCAGCTCGACATCGGCGAACGGGGCGAGCGCGGCGGCGAGCATGGCCCGGTTCGACTCGTAGATCTGGCCCGGCACGAGCTCGTCGCCCGGAGCTCGCAGCTCGCTGCCCGTCGCGAGCAGCGCGACGGTCGGACGGACGGCGCAGGTCAGCTCCGCGACCCCGGCGGCGGCCAGGGCGCCGATCTGGACCGGCCCGAGGAGCGTCCCCGCCGCGACGACCGCCGCTCCGGCACGAACGTCGCCGCCGCGCGGCCGGACGTGATCTCCGGCCGTCACCTGCGGCACCTCGACGACCCCGTCGCGCGCGACGACGTTCTCGATCGGGACGACGGCATCGGCCTCGTCCGGAACGGCTCCGCCCGTGGCGATGCCGGCTGCTGCGCGCTCCGGTAGAGCCGTCGTCGCCGGCGCTCCGGCCGCTACGCGGAACGGGACGGGGAATGTCCCCGGCGTCTCGGCCGAGCGCACCGCGTAACCGTCCATCGCGGAGCTCGGGAACGGAGGGAGGTCGGTCCGGGCCGATGCGTCGTGCGCGAGGACCCTGCCGGAGGCGTCACCGATCGCGATCTGCTCGTCCGGGAGCGGTCGAGCGTTCTCGAGGACGCGCGCGAGCGCCTCGTCGATCGAGACCAGCTCCGCCACGCCTACAGGCCGCGGCCGGGCAGCGGCACCGCGGGATCACGTGGCTCGGGTTCGGGCTCTTCGGGCTCGGGCGCGGGAGCCGTCGGATCGTAGGTCAGGGCGTACTCGCCCTTCGTCCACGGCTCCCAGTCGGGCCAGAGCGACGGCTCCGGGAAGGGCTCCGGCTCCGTCCCCTCGAGCGCCGGCTCCATGAAGAGGCGCCAGATCTCGGCCGGGAAGCTGCCGCCGGAGACGGCGATGCCGTGGACGTTCTCCATCGGGATCTCGCCCTTCGTGTAGCCGAGCCAGACGATGGTCGCGAGGTTCGGCGTGTACCCGGCGAACCAGGCATCGGCATGCTCCTCGTTCGTTCCCGTCTTGCCGGCGGCGGGGCGTCCGAAGGCGGCCCGCGTTCCCGTGCCGTACTGGACGTTCTGCTCGAGGATGCGCGTCACGACGGCCGCCGCGCCCTCGGAGATCGCACGGCGACGCTTGGGCTTGCCCCAACCGCTCTGGTTGTCGATGCGCCCGTCCGGCAGCACGACCCGGCGGATCGCCATCGGCTCCGCGTAGACGCCGCCGGCAGCGAGGGTCGCGTAGCCGGACGCGAGGTCGAGCGGCGACACCGCGATCGAGCCGAGCCCGATCGCCGGGACGTATGCCCCGTTCACGTCGAGCGGCGAGCGGACACCCATGCGGCGGGCGACGTCGGCGACGCGCTGCGGCGTGACGTCGAGCGTGAGCTGCGCGTACACGGCGTTGTCGGAGCGAATGGTCGCGCTGCGGATCGAGCTCCAGCCGTAGTAGTCGTTGGCGTACGTCTTGACGCACCACCAGCTGCCGTCGTCGCAATTCCCGGCCGGGTGCACCTTGTACGTGAACGGCGCCGACACGTAGAACGTCGAGTCGGGATCGATGCCGAGCTCGACCGCCGCCGCCAGGACGAACGTCTTGAAGGTCGAGCCCGTCTGCCGGCGCGCCTGCGAGACGAGGTTGAACTGATTCTTCGGCCGGTTCGGGACGACCGCCGCCATCGCACGGATCGCGCCGGTCCGCGGGCTTATCGAGATGAGCGCGGACGCCGGGTCGGTCGGCTCGGTCATGGTGTCCTTCATCGCCTTCTCGGCGAGGCGCTGGTAGCGCGGGACGATGGTCGTGTAGACCTGGAGGCCGCCGGACCGGACTTCCTCCGCTCCGTACACCTCGATCAGGCGGTCGCGCACGTAGCCGAAGAAGTACGGCTCACGGATGCGGTTGTAGAGCCGGCCCGGCCGCAGCTTCAGGTCCGCCTTCGACGCGAGCCGGTACTCGCGTCGCGTGACCACCCGCGTGTCGAACATGGCACGGAGCACCTCGGCTCGACGTGCGAGCGCCCGCTGGGGCGCCGTGAACGGGTTCGTCACCGACGGCGCCTGTGTCAACCCCGCGAGCAGGGCGCTCTCGGAGAGCGTGAGATTGCTGGACGGCTTCGAGAAGTACGTCTGGGACGCGGCCTCGATCCCGTACGCCTGGTTGCCGTAGTAGACCCGGTTCAGGTAGGTCGTGAGGATGCGGTGCTTCGTCCAGGCCCGGTCGAGCTTCGTCGCGAGGCAGGCTTCCTTCAGCTTCCGCTGCACGGTGCGCTCCCGCGAGATGTAGAGGTTGCGCACGAGCTGCTGCGTGATCGTGGAGCCGCCCTCGACGATCTGGCCCGCCTTGATGTCCTCGACCGCCGCGCGCGCGATGCCCTCGACGTCGACGCCGCCGTGGTCGAAGAAGCGTCGGTCCTCGACCGCGATCGTCGCCTTGCGGATCCAGATCGACATGTCGGACGCCTTCACCGGCTCGCGGTTGCGCTCGGCCGGGATCGAGCCGAGCAACGATCCGTTCGCGGCGTAGATGAACGAGTTGCGACCGATCGCGACGGGCTCGAGCGACGCGAGGTTGCACGAGGAGCCGTAGGCGAAGATGGCTGCGGTGCTGCCGATCCCGGCCGCGATCGCGATCGCGGCGATCGCCGCGATCGAGACCACGAGCGCCTTCCGCCGTCGCCTCCTTCGGGCCGCACGCAGGCGACGGTTGCGGGCGAGGAGCAACTCGGGGTCGAGGCGCGGCTTGCCCGGCCGTGCGGGGCTCATGCGGTGATGCTAGCCACGATCGGCCGTCCTCTTCGACGTCCCGACGTGCACTCCTCAACGGCGCGACCTCGGCGGCGTGCTGGAATGCTCGGCAATGTCGACCCTCACGACCACGCACAAGCTGCCCGGGAGGCTGATCGCGTGGCTCGCCTTCGTGCTCGGTCTGGCAGCGCTCGGCTATGCGTCGCACTTGAGCGAGGCGGAGCCGCCCGATGACGTCGCCTACCGCTATTCGTCCTCGGTCGCTGCGCTCGTGCAGTACGGGGTCATGCTCGGGATTCTCCTGCTCATCGCCCGCGGACTTCCCCTGCGTGAGGCATTCGCGCTCCGTCGACCCGCATCCTGGCCCCGGGCGCTCGGGCTCGCGGTTTTGTCGCTCGTCGTCATCTGGGTCGTGAGCGCGGCGCTCGCTCCCATCCTCGACGCTAGCGAGGAGCAAGGGCTCGTCCCCGAAGGCTGGGACTCGAGTCGTGCGGGTGCGTTCGTCGCGTTCTTCTGCGTCGTCGCGTTCGTGGCGCCGGCAGTCGAGGAGCTGACCTACCGTGGGCTCGGGTTCACGCTGCTCGCACCGTTCGGCACCTGGGTCGCGATCCTCGTGACCGGCGTCCTGTTCGGCGCGGCGCACGGGCTCGTGGTCGCGCTCCCCGTGCTCACCGTCTTCGGGATCGTCGTCGGCTGGCTGCGCTCGCGGACGCAGAGCGTCTACCCGCCCATGCTGCTCCACTCCGCGTTCAACGGGACCGCGCTGATCGTCTCCGTCACCGTCGCCTGACGGCGCTACGTCTCGTCGTCCTCGTCGAGCTCCGCCTCGTCGTCCTCGAGCTCCTCGGCGGCCTCCAGCTCCTCGAGGCTGGACGCGAACTCCTCGACCGTGACGTTTTCCAGGAAGCGTCGGAACTCGTCGGGGTCGAGGTCGGCCAGGCTGGACATGGTGACGAGGCTCGGCTGCTCGTCGTCCGCCTGGAACTCCATCCCCGACTCCTCCACGACCTCGTCGGTCGCGAAGATCTGTGCGTCGCAGCGAACGGCGAGTGCGATCGCGTCCGACGGGCGCGAGTCGATCTCGACCTCTCGGCCGTCCTGCACGATCGTGATCCGCGCGTAGTACGTGTTCTCGCGGAGCTCGGTGACAGTCACCCGGACGACCTCGCCCTGGAGCTCGCCAACGACGTCCGCGAGCAGATCGTGGGTCATCGGCCGCGGCGGGGCGGCACCCTGGAGCTTCATGAGGATGGCCGCGGCCTCCGGATGCCCGATCCAGATCGGCAGGAAGCGATCCTCGTCCGTCGTCTTCAGGAGGACGATCGGCTGCTTGCCGACCGGCTCGAAGCTCACGCCGTAGAGGGTCATCTCCCGCATCGCTGGCCTCGACCCATGTTAGTGACCGCCGCCGCGCGAACGCATGCGAGATCGCCGCGCTACAGTGCGACCCTTCGGGCGATTAGCTCAGTCGGTTAGAGCGCCGCTCTGATAAGGCGGAGGCCCCTGGTTCGAGTCCAGGATCGCCCACTTCGCTACGCGAAGCGTCCGCGTCAGCGGACCGGTGGAGGGGGGCTCGGGGGAACCGGGAGGTTCCTCCGGCGGGTGCGGCAGGCTCGAGTGCTGCCGGCTTGGAGGTTCCCCAGTAGGTGAACCGGCTCGGGCTCAGCCCGTTACCGGCTCGAAGCGCTCTCCAGCACCTCCACCAGCTCCGCGAGCCCGGTCTCGTCCCCGAACGACACGTACAACGCGCCGTTCGTGACCCGCGCGCGAAACCCGGTCAACCGCTCGGTCGCCGCTCGCGCGCGATCCGCCAGCTCCGGGTCCACGGGACTCGTTCGCCGCGGCCTCCGCTTGGCCCCGCCCTCCTGCGCAGCACGCTCCGTCGCACGGACCGAGAGCCCCTCCTTGGTGATCCGAGCAGCCAGCCGCTGCCGCGCATCGTCGTCGGGCAGCGACAGGACGGCTCGCGCATGACCCTCGGTGAGGTCGCCGCGGGCGACCATCCACAGCACTTCCTCCGGCAGCTCCAGCAGCCGCAGCCGATTCGATACCGCCGACTTCGAACGGCCGACCCGCTCGGCCACCTCACCGAGCGACAGCTCGAACTCGTCGACGAGCGATGCGTACGCACGCGCCTCCTCGACCGGTGACAGCTGCTCGCGAGCAACGTTCTCGACGAGGCCGAGGAGCAGCGAGTCGCCGTCGTCGGCGTCACGCACGAGCGCCGGCAGGGTCGCAATCCCGGCGGCGCGAGCCGCACGCCAGCGTCTCTCGCCAGCGATCAGCTCGAACCCGCCCTCGTCCCGCCGGCGAACGACGATCGGTTGCAGGACCCCCTGGTGCCTGATCGACGCCGCGAGCCCGGACGCAGCCTCCGGCTCGAACCGCCGACGTGGCTGCCGCGGGTTCGGGTGGATGGTCTCGACGGGCAGGTGCAGCAGCTCCGGCTGCCCCGCATCGCCCAGCAGCACCTCCAGTCCGCGACCGAGGCCGCGCCGCTCCTTAGGAACGCTCGACAAGCTCCATCGCCACCTTCCAGTAAGCCTGCGCGCCCGCCGAGCGGCGGTCGTAGGCGATCGCGGGAAGCCCGTGGCTCGGCGCCTCGGCGAGGCGAACCGAGCGGGGCACGGTCGTCGGGAAGACGAGCGACCCGAAGTGCCTGCGGAGCTCCGACTCGACCTCCGCAGCGAGCCGCGTCCGGCCGTCGGCCATCGTCAGCACGATGCCGGCGACGGCGAGGTCCGGGTTCAGGCTCGCCTTGACGTGGTTGATCGTGCCCAGCAGCTGCGACAGGCCCTCGAGGGCGTAGTACTCGGCCTGGACGGGAACGAGCGCGCGGTCGGCAGCAGCCAGCGCATTCACCGTGAGCGGGCCGAAGGAGGGCGGGCAGTCGAGGAACACGAACGAGTACGCGTCGAGGTTGCCCGCGAGCGACTCCGCAAGGTACCGCTCGCCGCCTTCGCGGCTCGACAGCTGGACCGCCGCCGCGGCGAGGTCGCTCTTCGCCATGACGACGTCGAGGTTGGGGAACGGCGACGGCTTCGCGAGGCGGTCGAGCGGCACGCCGTCCAGCAGATCGTGCGTCGAGGCGCCGTTCGCGCGCATCCCGAGGCCCGACGTCGCATTCGCCTGCGGATCGAGGTCGATCAGCAGGACGTGCTCGCCCGCCTCGGCGAGGCAGGCGCCGACGTTCACCGCGGTCGTCGTCTTGCCGACGCCGCC
The DNA here is from genome assembly GCA_963770595.1 of uncultured Actinomycetes bacterium. Classification (GTDB taxonomy): domain Bacteria; phylum Actinomycetota; class Thermoleophilia; order Gaiellales; family Gaiellaceae; genus GMQP-bins7. The sequence goes on from CAVYQG010000003.1 coordinate 249,980, forward strand.
CTTCTGGTTCGCAACCGCATAGACCCGAGCGGACACGGATCCAAGGCTAGAGAGCGCGGCGGCTAGAGTCCCCGGCCGTGCGCGCGCCGGCGCCACCCTATCCGGGCGAAGGCCCTCACGCACTCTGGCACGTGAGCGAGGCTGCGTCGATCGAGGTCTTCGAGCCGCACGTCAGTGCGACCGCGGAGAGCGACGAGCCTCGGGTCTGGGCGATCGACACGCGGCATCTGCCGATGTACTGGTTCCCCCGGGACTGCCCGCGCGGCACATTCTGGGCGGCACCCGAGACGACGAGCGAGGACGCCGACCGGCTGCTCGCCGGCGCGGCCCGCGTGCATGCGATCGAGGGCGCCTGGCTCGATCGCGTACGAGGCGCGCGTGTCGTCGCGTACCGCCTGCCCGAGACGACGTTCAGCCCTGATCCCGAGGTCGGCGGCTACTGGCTGAGTCGCGAGCCGGTCACGCCGCTCGAGATCGTCGAGCTCGGCGACCTTCTCACACGGCATGCAGCGGCGGCTATCGAGCTTCGCATCGTCGAGAGCCTCTGGCCCCTCTGGGATCGCGTCGTCGCATCCACCCTCGAGTTCAGCGGCATGCGGCTGCGGAACGCGTCGCCGCGGCCGGCCGGCTAGGGGAGCGGGCGCTTCTTCGCCATTCCAGCCCGGCGGGGAAAGCCCCCGGGCGTCGGGCCGTGCTTGCGGAGGACGAGCAGCCCGTCGGCCTCGTCCTCGACGGCGGCGGAGAGGGCGGAGCAGACGCGCGCGACGTGCTCGACGTCCGCCGTCTCCCCGACCCAGAGAACGGCGATGCCGCCAGGGCGGACGAGCGGCAGGCAGAGCTCCGCGGCCACGGGCGGCTTCGCCAGCGCCTTGGCCAGGGCAACGCCAAAGGCGTCCGTCGGCTGCTCCTCGGCGCGACCCCAGGTCACCGTGGCGTTCGGGAGCTCGGACGTCACACGCTCGAGGAAGTCGCACTTCCGGCGCTCTGCCTCGAGGAGCGTGAACCGCCTCTCGGGCAGCGCGACCGCGAGCGGGATCCCCGGCGACCCGCCACCGGACCCCACGTCGACGACCTCCCCGGCGGTCGTCGCGACGAGAGACGTCGATCTGAGGGCGTCGTCGAGGAGCATCCGGCGGGCAGCCGCGACGTCCGCGAGGGCGGTCAGGCCGGGCTCCTGCACGACGTCCTCGAGCCAGCGCTCGAGAAACGCCTTGGTCATGTCAAGCGTCGGAGGCGGGGAGGATGACCACGAACCGGTTCGGCTCGGAGCCCTCGCTCGTCGTCTCGACCTCGGGATCGTCCTTCAGCGCCTCGTGCACGATCTTGCGCTCGACCGCAGTCATGGGCTCGAGCTCGACCGCAGTGCCGGACTCGGCGACCTTGCGCGCCGACTGCTGCGCGACCGCCTCGAGCGTCGCGGTGCGGCGAGCGCGGTAGCCCGCGGCGTCGACGATCACGTCGTGCTCGTCGCCCTCGGCGCGCGCCATCGCATTCGCGAGGTACTGGATGGCATCGATCGTCTGCCCGTGCTTCCCGATCAGGAGGCCGAGGTCCGCACCCGTGCAGACCACGGTGACGACGCCGTCGCGCTCGCTCACCGTGACGGCGACGCTGGCGCCGATCGCGGCGGCCGTCCGCTCGACGAACTCGCGTGCGGCGGCAGCGGCTTCGCTGCCCTCCACCGCCTTCGCGGAGGCGGCGGGCGCGCTCGCGATGACGTGCGCCGGCGTGTAGCCGACGCCGAGCAGCCCGCGCTCGCCCTCCGACACGACCTGGAAGTCCACGCTCTCGCGGTCGAGTCCCGGCACGAGCTGCTCGAGCTCGCGGACCGCAGCCCACTTCGCCTCGCCGACGGTCTCGCCGGTCGACTCGACCCGCACGTTCGTCGCCTCGCTCACCGCGGCCTCCCGCCCTTCTTCCGCTTCACCTTGCGCGGCGGCCCCGTCCGGGACGGTCCGCCGTCGGACGTCGTCTCCAGCGCCGTCTCACCTGGTTGCGCGGAGGAGTCCGCCGCCGCCTTGGGCGGCGTACGGCTCGACCGTTTCGGGGGAGGTGCTACCGGTCTTGGCATGAGGCGGCGCGTGACGAGGCCCTGCCCCGTCGTCCAGAGATTCGTGGTCAGCCAGTAAATCATGAGTCCGGACGGGAAGTTGAGGATGAAGGGGATGAAGAAGATCGGCAGCACCATGATCAGGACGCGCTGGGCCGTCGACTGCATCGACGTCGACATGAGCCAGGTCGAGGTGAGCTGGCTGATCACGTAGATCACGAGCAACAGCGGTCCCCAGCCGGCGCGCGTGTTCTCCGTGATGTCCACGAGGTTGAGCCAGTCGAGGCTCGACTCCGGGAAGTTCGGGAAGATCTCCTCCTCGAAGTCGCGCAACACGAAGAAGAGCGCGATGAAGATCGGGATCTGGAAGACGATCGGCAGGCAGGACGCGTACGGGTTGATCTTGTTCTCGCGGTAGAACTTCATGAGCTCTTCCGACTGCTTCTGGCGATCCGTCTTGTAGCGCTGCTGGATCGCCTTCATCTCGGGCGCGTGGATCTGCAGGCTCTGCATCGAGTGGATCTGACGGATTGCGAGCGGTACGAGCAGGATCCGCACGAGGATCGTGAGCGCGACGATCGACCACGCCCACGTCAGCCCCATCGAGTCGTGGAACCACGTGAGGAGCTCCGTCAGGAGGTTCTCGATCGGGGAGAGGATCCCGCCGACGATCACGTGCGCGCCTTCCGCGAGCGGACGAGCGGGAACACGGTCTGGTCGCGCGCGTAGTCGACCCCGCCGTGACTCCAGGGGTGGCAGCGGAGGAGCCGCCAGGCGGCGAGCACCGTCCCGCGGGCAAGGCCGTACTGCTGGAACGCGTCGATCGCGTACTGCGAGCAGCTCGGGTGGTACTTGCACACACCCCCCGGCGTGAGCAGGCCGAACGTCCATCGCCACGCATGGACGAGCCCGATGCCCAGGTACCTCATGCGCGCACCTTCTCGAGCGCCTGCGCGATCTCGGCGGTCAGCCACTCGTTGCCTCGCGCCTCGGCGGTCTCCGCGATCCCCTGCCTCGCCGAGAGCACGTAGTCGAAGCCGGGAGGGACGGACGGAAGGAGCCCTCGCCACGACTCGCGCAGGAGGCGTTTCATGCGGTTGCGGACGACCGCCGAGCCGACGGCGCGAGGCACGGCCAGGCCGAGCCGGGGCGTGTCGTCCTCGTCGTCCGGGCGCGGGAACCAGTGGAGAACGAGGTATCGCGATGACGCGGACGTGCCGTGTCGGTAGACGGCGTCGAAGTCCCGTGATCGAGAGAGCCTGTGCCGGCGATGCACGCGCGCCCTCAGGCGGACAGGCGCTTGCGCCCTCTCGCGCGGCGGCGCTTGAGGATGGCGCGGCCCGCCCGGGTGGACATCCGCGCTCGGAACCCGTGCCGCCGCTTGCGGCGACGGACGTTCGGCTGATAGGTGCGTTTCACGTCGTCTTTCGCTCTCGAGAGGGGCCTGGCTCCAGGCCGAGCGCGGAGTATAGACGAGACCCCGAGCAGGTCGGTTTTCCACAGTTCGTGGCAAGTGCACCTTCTCCGAAACGGCTGCTCCTGTGGCCTCCGCGTTGTCCGGAGGTACAACGGGATTCGCTTCTTCCACAACTGTGGATAGTCGTGTGGAATGCGGGAAGTCCCTGCAAAACCGGCATTTTTCTTGCACACCATGGGTCCGACCGAGGCATTGAGAGAGGTCGCGAACGCTGGTATGCTCGCCGCTTCCCGTGACCCCCAATCGAGCCCGAGGACGGGTGGAGCAGCTGACCGAACCGACCGCCGACACCCTCTGGGACGCCATCGCCGGGCGGCTCAAGCAGGTTCTCAGCGACACCACCGTCGAAACGTGGTTCGCGCATGTCGAGCCCCGCTCCCTCGAGGAGGGGCAGCTCGTCGTGGAGGTCCCGAACGGGTTCACGCGCGACTGGATCGAGAGTCACTTTCACGGCGCCGTCGCGGCGGCGGCTCACGAGGCATCCGGTCGCGAGGTCGGGGTCTCGTTCGTCATCGGCGACCATGTGAGGCCGCAACCGGGCTCACCGCCGTCGCCCGGCGTGTCGCCGGCTCCCGAGGATGCGCCCGAGCGATCGCTCCTGCCGGAGGTCGAGCTCAACCCGAAGTACACCTTCGACCTCTTCGTCATCGGATCGTCCAACCGCTTCGCGCACGCGGCGGCGCTCGCTGTCGCGGAGGCACCCGCCCAGGCGTACAACCCGCTGTTCATCTACGGGGACACCGGGCTCGGCAAGACGCATCTGCTCCAGGCGATCGGGCACTACGTGCGCCAGCACTCCCGGCGGCTGACGCGGCGCTACGTGACGAGCGAGACCTTCATGAACGACTTCATCGACTCGCTCCGGGACAAGCGGATCGAGGGCTTCAAGCGCCGCTACCGGAACTACGACCTGCTCCTCATCGACGACATCCAGTTCTTCGAGGGCAAGGAGCGGATCCAGGAGGAGTTCTTCCACACGTTCAACTCGCTGTACGAGGGCGGCGCCCAGATCATCATCTCGTCGGATCGCCCGCCGCGCGAGATCGCGACGCTGGAGGAGCGCCTGCGCTCGCGGTTCGAGTGGGGGCTCATCACGGACATCCAGCCTCCCGACCTCGAGACCCGCATCGCGATCCTGCGCAAGCGCGTGAACACGGAGCACATCGCGGTGACGGACCCGGACGTGCTGACGTTCGTCGCCGGCCGCGTTTCGTCCAACATCCGGGAGCTCGAGGGGGCACTGACGCGAGTCGTCGCGTTCTCCTCGCTCACGGACCGGCCGATGACGGTGGAGCTCGCCGAGCACGTCCTCAAGGACGTCTTCCCGCAGGGCGAGGCGGCCCCGGAGGTCACCATCGCGCGGATCCAGGAAGCCGTGTCGCAGCGGTTCGGGGTGACACAGGAGGAGCTCGTCAGCCCCCGGCGGTCGCAGGCGGTCGCGTACCCGCGGCAGGTCGCCATGTACCTCTCACGCGAGCTCACGGACGCCTCGCTGCCGAAGATCGGGCGCGAGTTCGGGAACCGCGACCACACGACTGTCATCCACGCGAACGCGAAGATCACGCGCCTCATCCGCGAGGACCGAACTGTGTACAACCTCGTGCAAGAGCTCACGGCGCGCATCAAGCAGGTGCGCTGAGTTGGGGGTCCACGAGGTCGGTGCGGGTGGGGGTGTTGGCGGCGTGGGTCCCCACGCACAGGTCTCTCCACACGCGATTTCCCCGCTCGACGAGCAGAAATCGCCCGTCATCCCCATCATTCACACTCCTACTGCTTCTACGAGCTTTTTCTAGATAGAGATGAACACAGACCTAGCCACCTCCACCGCGCTCTCCGTGTCCTGCCGCCGGGACGAGCTCGCGGCTGCGCTGGGCATCGTGTCACGGGGCCTCTCGACGCGCGGAGCGGTGCAGGTGCTGAGCGGGATCCTGCTTCAGGCGGCGGACGGGAAGCTGACCCTCGCCGCAACGGACATGGAGATCTCACTGCGGGCATCCGTCGCCGGGACCGCCGACGGCGACGGCGCGGTCGTCGTGCCGGGGCGGCTCCTGACGGACCTCGTCCGCCTCCTGCCGGACGAGAACGTGACGCTCACGTACGAGGAAGGCGACGGCGTCCTCGCCGTCACGTCCGGCAGCCACGCGTCGAAGCTCAACGTCTACAGCGCCGAGGACTTCCCGCGCCTACCGCCGGTCGACGTCGAGCTGCACACGATCGAGACGCCGGCCCTGCTCGCGACCATCGAGAAGGTCGCCCGCGCCGCTTCGCGCGACGAGTCGCGACCGGTGCTCACCGGCATCCTCGTGCACTTCGAAGGCGCGAAGCTGACGATGGCCGCGACGGACTCGTACCGCCTCGCCGTCAAGGAGACCGCGCTCGAGAGCGGGACCGGCCCGAGCCTCGAGGCGATCATCCCCGCCCGCGCGCTCCAGGAGCTCGCGCGGCTCGCCGCCGGCACCGAGCACGTACAGCTCGGGGTGCACGAGAACCACGTCGTCTTCGGCACCGGCGCCGTCTGGCTGACCAGTCGTCGCATCGACGGCCAGTTCCCGAACTACAAGCAGCTGCTGCCGGAGACGTTCGAGGCCGAGGTGACCGCGCAGCGCGAGCCACTCCTCGACGTCATCCGCCGGGCCGGCGTCCTCGCTCAGCGGAACGCGCCCTTGCGCCTCACCTTCGCCGAGGGCGAGCTCACGGTCTCGGCGCAGACGCAGGACGTCGGCGAGGGGAAGGAGTCCATCCCGCTCGACTACGCGGGCGACGGCCTCGAGATCGGGTTCAACCCCGACTTCCTTCGCGACGGTCTCGAGGCCGTCGGCGAGGACACGGTGCAGCTCAAGCTCATCAACCCGCTCAGGCCGGGGCTGATCGTCTCGCCCGACGAGAGCTTCTGGTACCTGATCATGCCGATCCGCCTCGCCGGCTGATCGCGAACGAGCTCACCCTCCGCGACTTCCGCTCCTACGCGCATCTCGAGCTCGGCCTCGAGGGTGGCATCGTCCTCGTCTCGGGCGAGAACGGGGCGGGGAAGACCAACCTCCTGGAAGCGCTCCACGTCGGCACCCAGGGCTTCTCGCCACGCACGCGGAACGACGCCCAGCTCGTCCGCTTCGAGGCCGACGCAGCCCGGGTGATGCTCCGCGGCCGACATGCCGGGCGGGCATTCGAGACCGACCTCACGCTCAGCCCCGGAGAGCAGCGCCGCGCCCGCTTCAACGGCGCCGACCTGCGCTCGACGGAGGAGCTCCGTCACGAGCTGTGGGCGCTCGTCTTCACCCCCGACCGGCTCGCGGTCGTGAAGGGGGGCCCGGCGACGCGACGCGCATATCTCGACCGGAGCTGCGGTCGCCTGTTTCCGACCCGCGCGTCTCTGGCTTCCGAGTACGCGAGCGCCGTGGGCCAGCGGAACGCCGCTCTGCGCCGGGTCGCCGCCGGAATGTCGACCAGGGATGCGATCGCCCCCTGGACCGAGACCGTCGTCAACGCGGGCGTCGCGCTCGTCGACGCGCGCACGGCCACACTCGACGCGCTCGCTTCCGTCTTCCGGGATCGGGCAGCTCGCCTCGGGCTGCCCGGCGCCGCGCTCGACTACGAGGGCGAACCGGCGACGGTTGCCGACCTCGAGCGACGGCTCGATCGCGATCTCGAGCGAGGGGTCACGGGGCTCGGCCCGCACCTGCACGACCTTCGCATCCGAGCGGGTGACCGCGATCTGCGGACGTACGGGTCGCAGGGTGAGCAGCGGAGCGCCGTGCTCGCGCTCGTCCTCGCGGAGGCGGAGACCCTGTCCGAGCGCACGGGCTCGTCGCCGCTCGTGCTCCTCGACGACGTGCTCTCGGAGCTCGACGAGAGTCGCCGCCGCGCGCTGGCCGAGCTCGTCTCCGGGCTCGAGCAGACGGTGATCACGACGACCACGCCCGCCGCGCTCCCGGTGGAGCCGGCGCAGTCGCTCGTCGTCCTCCCCGGAGAGGTGAGGCGCGGGTAGCGTGAGCTGATGGAGCGGATCGGCGACGGCGTGGAGCGCGAGCTCGCCCGTACCGGCGGGGGAGCCGGCCTCGCGCTCGCGGAGATCACGACCGCCTGGCCCGACGCCGTCGGCGAGGCCGTCGCGCGCCACGCCTGGCCGCTCCGGATCGCGCGCGACGGGACGCTGCACGTCGCGACCTCGTCCTCGACCTGGGCATGCGAGCTCGACCGCATGGCGGGGGAGGTCGGCGAGCGGCTGGCGAGCGCTCTCGGGAAGGAGGCGCCTCCCAAGCTGCGCTTCGCGCCCGGCAACTTGCCGGAGCCGGACCGACCCGCGGACGTGATCGAGGAGGTCGTCGCGCCGTCGCCGGAGGTCGTCGTCGAGGCGGACACGGCGGCTTCGGTGATCGAGGACGAGGAGCTCCGCGAGCTGGTCGCTCGAGCGGCTCGGGCGAGCCTCCAGAGGGCCCGATCCGACCGGGATTTCTGATAGACTTCCCACAGCCCGCAAAATGGCGATTTGCAGGGCTTTTTTAATGGCCGAAGCAGCCTACACCGCAAAGGACATCACTGTCCTCGAAGGCCTTGAGCCGGTCCGTCTGCGACCCGGTATGTACATCGGGTCGACGGGCTCGCGCGGCCTTCACCACCTCGTGTACGAGGTGGTCGACAACGCGGTCGACGAGGCGCTTGCGGGCCGCAACGACCTCGTCGAGGTCACGATCCATCCGGACAACTCGGTCACCGTTCGGGACGCCGGCGCAGGCATTCCCGTCGACCTGATCGAGGAGCAGGGCCTCTCGGCGCTGACCGTCGTGCTCACCAAGCTCCACGCCGGCGGGAAGTTCGGCGGCGACGGCTACAAGGTCTCCGGCGGCCTGCACGGTGTCGGCGTCTCCGTCGTCAACGCGCTGTCCGAATGGCTCGTGGCCGAGGTGCGCCGCGACGGCAAGGTATATCGCCAGGAGTTCACCCGAGGCGATCCGACAGGCGACCTGCAGACGATCGGCGTGGCGTCGAAGGACGAGTCCGGGACGACGATCTCGTTTCTCCCCGACACGGAGATCTTCGACGAGACCGAGTTCGACGCGGCGACGCTGTCGCAGCGCCTCCGCGAGACGGCGTTCCTCACGCGCGGGCTCCGTATCGCCCTTCGCGACGAGCGTGCCGGCGGGAAGGTGGAGGAGTTCCACTACGAGGGCGGGATCCGCGACTTCGTCGCGCACGTCAACGGGTCGAAGGACACCGTGCACAAGCACGTCGTCTACGTCGAGGGCGACACCGACGACGGCTACGTCGAGATCGCCATGCAGTGGAACAACTCGTACGTCGAGTCCGTGTTCTCGTTCGCGAACAACATCAACACCACCGAGGGCGGGGCACACCTCTCCGGCTTCAAGGCAGCGCTCACGGGAACGCTGAACCGCTATGCGCGCGACAAGGGCCTGCTGAAGGAGAAGGAGGACAACCTCGAGGGCGAGGATGTGCGCGAGGGCCTGGCGGCGGTCATCTCCGTGAAGCTCCGGAACCCGCAGTTCGAGGGGCAGACGAAGACGAAGCTCGGGAACCCCGGCGTCGAGGGCCTGGTCAAGACGACCGTGAACCAGCGGCTCGCCGAGTTCCTCGAGGAGAACCCGACGGACGCGCGCCAGATCATCACGAAGGCGATCTCCGCCTCGCGTGCCCGGCAGGCCGCGCGCAAGGCGCGTGAGCTCACGCGGCGCAAGAGCGCGCTCGAGTCGAACTCTCTGCCCGGCCGCCTCGCCGACTGCCAGATCTCCGATCCGGAGTCCGCCGAGCTCTTCCTTGTCGAGGGGGCGTCCGCGGGAGGCTCCGCCGTCGACGCCCGCGACCGGTCCTTCCAGGCCATCCTCCCGCTGCGCGGGAAGGTGATCAATGCCGAGAAGAATCGCATCAACAAGGTGCTCTCGAACGAGGAGATCCAGGCGGTCATCACTGCCATCGGCACCGGCATCAGCGACGAGTTCGACCTCTCCAAGCTCCGCTACCACCGCGTGATCGTCATGACCGACGCCGACGTCGACGGTGCCCACATCCGGACGCTGATCCTCACGTTCCTGTACCGCCAGATGCAGGAGCTCGTCGAGCGAGGGCATGTCTACATCGCGGTGGCGCCGCTCTATCGCGTGAAAATCGGCACCCAGGAGCGGTACGTCGAGAAGGAGTCGCAGTTCGAGGACCTGCTCGTTCGCGAGCGCGTCAAGGACATGGAGGTCACGAATCGCGCTGGTGAGACGCACAAGCTGACCGAGGCGCGCTACGGTCGCTTCGCGAAGATCCTGCACGAGTTCGAGGGCTGGATGTCGCGGCTCCGCGAGGACTTCGGCGTCGCCGCCGCCAACGTCGTCGTCGACCACCGGCTGGTCGAGACCGACGCCCTGGCGAGTGGCATCGGCGAGGCGCTCACGCAGCTCGAGCCGAACGGGTACGAGCTCTCGCTGCTCGAGCCGACGGCCGACGGCGAGGTCATGCGGGTCGTCGAGAAGGAGACCGGAGCCGCCGCGAGCATCGTCGTGCCGAGCGAGCTCCTCGCGTCGCCGATCTACGCGAACGTGAGGAAGACGTACGCGCGGCTCGCGGAGGTTTTCGGGCAGCCGCCGTTCACGGTCACGTTCGGCAAGAAGACACGCCGCGCCGAGACGTTCGCAGCTCTCCGCGAGCAGGCGCTCGAGCTCGCGAAGGAGGGCATCCAGATCAGCCGCTTCAAGGGGCTCGGTGAGATGGACGCCGACGAGCTGGCCGACACGACGATGGACCCGGCCAATCGCATGCTCATCCGCGTGGAGGTCGAGGACGCCGCGGCCGCCGACCGTGTCTTCTCGACGCTGATGGGCGACCAGGTCGAGCCGCGCCGCGAGTTCATCGAGCAGAACGCGCGAGAGGTGCGGTTCCTGGACGTCTGATGACGTCCGGACAGGAAGCGATGCCGAGGAGTCAGACGGAGATGCGATGCGCGGGAACGCCGACCTTCGAGCCGGCCCCTGGCGTTCTTCGGAACGGAGACCGCCTTGACTGACATCGTCGAGCCGCTCGGCGGCGGCCGCATCGAGCCGCGCGAGCTCGAGCAGGAGATGCGCTCGAGCTTCCTCGACTACGCCATGAGCGTCATCGTCGCGCGCGCTCTCCCGGACGTCCGGGACGGCCTCAAGCCGGTGCACCGCCGGGTCCTCTACGCCATGCACGAGGCCGGGCTCCAGCCGAGCCGACCGCGCCTGAAGTGCGCGCGCGTCGTCGGAGACGTCATGGGCTACTACCACCCGCACGGCGACCAGTCCATCTACGACACCCTCGTCCGCATGGCGCAGTCGTTCTCGCTGCGCTATCCGCTTGTCGACGGGCAGGGGAACTTCGGGAACATCGACGACTACCCGGCCGCCGCGATGCGGTACACGGAGGCGCGGCTCACGCGTCTCGCCACGGAGATGCTCCGTGACATCGACATGGACACGATCGACTTCACGCCGAACTACGACGAGTCACGGCGCGAGCCGTCGGTGCTACCGGCCAGGTTCCCGAACCTCCTCGTCAACGGCTCGTCCGGGATCGCCGTCGGGATGGCGACGAACATGCCGCCGCACAGGCTCGGCGAGACGGTGGACGCGGTCGTCCAGCTGATCGACAAGCCCGAGGCGAACGTCGAGGACCTGATGAAGCACCTCAAAGGCCCGGACTTTCCGACGGGTGGGATCGTCGTCGGGCGCTCCGGGATTCGCGACGCCTACCGGACCGGCCGCGGCCGCATCGTCATGCGGGGCCGGGCGCACGTCGAGGAGCTACGCGGGGGGAAGAACGCGATCATCGTCACCGAGCTGCCGTACGGCGTGAAGAAGGGTGGAGACTCCGGCGTCATCAAGAAGATCGCGGACCTCGTGAACGACAAGGTGCTGAGCGAGATCTCGGACGTGAAGGACCACTCCGACCGCACGGGGATGCGCGTCCAGATCGACCTGAAGCGTGAGGCGATCCCGCAGGTCGTCCTGAACAAGCTCTTCAAGCACACCCAGCTCCAGACGACCTTCGGCTACAACGCGGTCGCGCTCGTCGACGGTGTGCCGCGGACGCTCTCGCTGCTCGAGCTCGTCCAGCACTACCTCGACTACCAGCGCGAGGTCGTCACACGCCGCTCGAAGTTCGAGCTGCGGAAGGCGGTCGATCGCGCGCACATCCTCGAGGGCTACCTCATCGCGCTCGAGAACCTCGACGAGGTCATCGCGCTCATCCGCGGCGCGGACGACACCGACGCGGCCCGCGCCGCGCTCATGGAGCGCTTCGAGCTCTCCGAGCTCCAGGCGCAGGCGATCCTCGACCTGCGGCTGCGGGCGCTCACCGGCCTCGAGCGCAAGCGGATCGAGGACGAGCACGCGGACCTGCGGGAGCGGATCGCGGAGCTCCGGCTGCTCCTCGGCGACCCGGCCAGGATCGACGCGCGTCGTGCGCGAGGAGCTGCTCGAGGTCAAGGAGATCTACGGGAAGACCGACGAGCGTCGTACCGAGATCGTGGCCGGCGAGACGGAGCTCGAGCTCGAGGACATGATCGCGGAGGAGGACATGGTGATCGCGATCACCAAGTCCGGCTACATCAAGCGCCTACCGGTCACGGCCTACCGCGAGCAGCGGCGCGGAGGGATCGGGGTCATGGGGATGGACCTGAAGGAAGAGGACTACATCGAGCACCTCTTCGTCGCCTCCACCCACGACTACATCCTCTTCTTCACGACCGTCGGGAAGGTGTACCGGCTGAAGGTCCACGAGCTGCCGCTGGGCTCCAGGCAGTCGAAGGGCCGCGCGATCGTGAACCTGCTGCCTTTCCGCCAGGACGAGTACGTCCGCGCCGTCATCGCCACGCGGAACTTCGAGGAGTCGAAGTACCTCGTCTTCGCGACGAAGAAGGGGATCGTCAAGAAGACCGAGTTCCTCGCGTACAACACCCCGCTGAGGGCGGACGGGATCATCGCGATCAAGCTCCGCGACGACGACGAGCTCGTCGGTGTCCGGCTCGCGAGCGAGACGGACGACGTCCTCATGGTCTCCAGGATGGGTCAGGCGGTGCGCTTCCGCGGAGCCCGGGCGCGCGCGATGGGTCGCGACACGTCGGGCGTCGCGGGGATGAAGCTCCGCGCCGGCGACGAGGTGATCGAGGTCGACATTGCCACCGACGACTGCGATCTCCTCGTCGTGACCGAGAACGGCTACGGGAAGAGGACGCGCGTGTCCGACTACCCGGCGAAGGGCCGCGGCACGATGGGGGTCAAGACGGCGCAGCTGGTCGAGGGCAAGGGCCGGCTCGCCGGCGCGCGGATCGTGCGTGACGGGTACCAGGTGATGCTCATGTCCACGGGCGGCACCGTCATCCGGATGCCGGCGGACGGGATCAAGCGCTCCGGCCGCGCGACACAGGGCGTGATCGTCATGCGCCTCCGCGCCGGCGAGAAGGTGTCGAGCCTCGCGCTCGTGGTCGGCGCGGACGACGAAGCAGAGGACGGCGTCGAGATCCTGGAGCCGGTCGGAGATCCCGCCGCCACGCCTTCCGTCGACGGCTCGCCTGACGCGCCCGGCCCGGACGGCACTCCCTCCGGCTGAGTTACGAGCTGCCCGAGTCGACGGCGTTCGAGAGCGCGGTCAGCAGGTCGATCGGGATCGGGAACACGATCGTCGAGTTGTTCGACGCGCCGATCTCGAGCAGCGTCTGCAGGTAGCGGAGCTGCACCGTGATCGGTTCCTGCGACATGACGGCCGCTGCGTCCTTGAGCCGCTCGGATGCCTGGAACTCACCCTCGGCGGAGATGACCTTCGCGCGCCGCTCTCGCTCGGCCTCGGCCTGCCGTGCCATGGCCCGCTGCATGCTCGCCGGGATCTCGACGTCCTTCACCTCGACGACCGAGACCTTGATGCCCCAGGGTGAGGTCGCGTCGTCGATGATGCCCTGGAGGATCGCGTTGATCTTGTCGCGCTCCGACAGGAGCTCGTCGAGGACGTGCTGTCCGAGCACGGAGCGCAGGGTCGTCTGCGCGATCTGCGACGTCGCGACCATGTAGTTCTCGACCTGCACGATCGCGGCCTTCGGCTCGACGATGCGGAAGTACGCGACGGCGTTCACGCGCACCGGGACGTTGTCCTTCGTGATCACCTCCTGCGGCGGGACGTTCAGCGTGACCGTGCGCAGGTCGACCTTGACCATCCGGTCGATGATCGGGATGAGCAGGAAGAGGCCCGGGCCCTTCGGCTCCGGCAGCAGGCGACCGAGCCGGAAGATGACGCCACGCTCGTACTCGCGCGCGACCTTGACCGCGGCGAAGAGGAACAGCAGGACGATGACGACGATCGCAGCGAGGACGATCAGGCCTACCGACACGATCAGCTCCCTTCCGCCGGGGTGGGTGACGAGACGGATCCTACGACCAGGCGCAAGTCGTCCTCGACGTCTTCGACGCGGACGTGCTCGCCGGGGAGGAGCGGAGAGCCGTCGGAGGCGTGCGCTCGCCAGAGCTCGCCGTTCACGAGGACGAGCCCGTCGCGGCGCACGACGCCCTCGCCTCCGACCAGTCCCTCCACCCCGACCGCAGCCGGGTTCCGCGCGACACGCACGACGCGCGTGAGCGCGATCCCGAACAGGAGCGCGAGTGCCGCGGCGATGCCGACGGCGACGGGGACCGACACCTGGTACGCCTCACCGGCCGGGTCGAAGAGGATGAGCGCGCCGAGGACGAACATGACCCCTCCGGCGACCGTCAGCGCGCCGTGCGTGGGGACGAACGCCTCCGCGACGAAGAACGCCGCCGCGAGCAGCATCAGGAGGAGCCCCGCGAGCGACACCGGGAGCACCTGCAGGCCGTAGAGGCCGAGGATCAGCGAGATCGCGCCCACGGTTCCCGGGAACACGAGCCCCGGGTTCCAGAGCTCGACGACGATCCCGATGAGGCCGATCGAGAGCATGAGCGTGATGAGGTTCGGGTCGACGAGGAGGTCGCGCGCCTTCTGCCAGAAGCTCATCTCGGTCTCGACGATCTCCGCCCCCGCGGTCTCGAGGACGAATCCCTTGGGCACGGTCTTCATCCCGTCGATGTCCTCCAGGAGCTGCGGCAGGGTCGGGGAGATCACCTCGATGAGACCGATCGCCTTCGCCTCGCGCGCGCCGTAGTTCGACGCCTTCGTGACCATCTCGCGGGCTGCCTTCACGTTGCGGCCGTGCTCGCGAGCGAGCTCGCCGACGTAGGCTGCCGCGTCGTTGACGATCTTGCGGCGCAGGTCGGCCGAGATGTCCTCGCCGCCGAGCGAGATCGGCGTCGACGAGCCGATGTTCGTCTGCGGCGCCATCGCGGCGATGTCTGCGGCCATCGCGATCACCGCGCCGGCGGAGTCTGCGCTCGAGCCGGGGGGCGCCACGTAGACGACGACCGGCACCTCCGAGGCGAGGAACCGCTTCACGATCCCGCGCATCGAGGAGGCGAGGCCGCCCGGGGTGTCGAGCACGACGACGACGGCTGCGAAGCCCTCGTCCTCGGCGCGGCCGACGGCGTCCTCGAGGTACTCCTGCGTGACCGGGTTGATGTCGTTGTCGAGGTGAACGGCGAGGACCCGCGACTCGGCGTCCTGCCCGTTCGCGACCGCGGGCGCGAGGAGGGCGGTGGCGACGAGCGCGAACAGAAATCCCCGCAAAAGGCGGCAGCGCACCGGTGTAAGGATTCTATCAACGGAGGTTCGCCGCCCTTGCCCGCGAAGTTCGGTCGCGCCACCCTGGCTCCCATGCGCCGCCTCGTCCTCCTCCTCACCCTCTTTGCCGCCGGCGCGCACACATCGGCTGCCCTCGGCGCGGGGGTGACGGCGGTCGAGCTCGATGCCTCCGCCGCCGTGGGCGCGAAGCGCTTCGACCTGGTCGGGGTCCACTGGCGGGGGAGCGGCCGCGTCGCGTTCCGCACGCGGTCCGTCGACGGGACGTGGAGCGGCTGGCGCCCGGCTGCGCCGGAGGACGGCGACGGGCCGACGCCGGGGTCGCGTGAGGCGCGGCCGGCTACGGGGTGGAGGATCGGCAACCCCTGGTGGGTCGGGCCGTCCGACCGGATCGAGACGCGGGCCTCCGGGGACGTGTCGCGTATCCGCGCGTACCTCGTGCGGAGCCCCGAGAGCCTCGTCCCGCTACCGCGTTCCCACGGCGGCGGGCGCCCCCGCGATCGTCCCGCGAGCGGCCTGGGGCGCGGATGAGTCGATCCGCCGCGCGCCTCCGACGTACGCGCCCGAGATCGACGTCGCCGTCGTCCACCACACCGCGGGCGGAAACGGCTACTCGCGGGCCGGCGCGGCGGCCGTCGTCAAGGCGATCCAGCTGTACCACGTGCAGGGGAACGGCTGGAACGACATCGGTTACAACTTCCTCGTCGACCGCTTCGGGACGATCTACGAGGGGCGCTTCGGGGGCATCGACAGGAACGTAGTCGGCGCCCACGCGCAGGGGTTCAACACGGGCTCGGTCGGCGTCGCGCTTCTCGGGACGTTCGGGGGCAGCGCGCCGCCGCAGGTCGCGCAGGACGCCGTCGCCCGTCTGCTCGCGTGGAGGCTCGACCTCGCGCACGTCGACCCGGCGAGCACGCTCTCGTTCGTGTCCGGTGGGAGCGACCGGTATCGCGTCCGGCATACCGGTGCCGCTGCGCGTCGTGTCGGGACACCGCGACACGGGACGAACCGAGTGCCCCGGCGACGCGCTGTATGCGCGGCTCGGGTCGCTCGCCGGCGCTGCGCGCGCGATCGGCCTCCCGAAGCTCTTCGACCCGAATCTCGACTTCACCGAGACGAGCGTCCGCTTCCGTGCGCGGCTGTCGTCGTCGCTCCCGTGGAGCGTGACTCTCACCGACGCAGCGGGCGCCGAGGTCGCGCGCGGCGCCGGTACGGGCACGGCGGTCGACTGGACGTGGGACTCGGCGGCTGCGACACCGGGGACGTACCGGTGGGCGATCCGTGCGGGTGCTGCCCGCCCTGCGACCGGCACCTTGCGGGCCGGCAACGTCTCGGCGCCGCTCGCGATCTCGGCCGCCGCGGTCGAGCCCGGCGCGCTCAGCCCGAACGGAGACGGGCAGTCCGACTCGGGCGAGCTCGCTTACGAGCTGTCCGCTCCGGCGAACGTGACCGTCACCGTGACCGATGCTGCGGGCGCGGTCGTCGCGACCGTCGTCGACCGCGTGTGGACGCGCGGCGGCCGCCATGTCGTATCGATCGACGGGACGTCGCTTCCCGACGGAAGCTACGGCGCGCTGGTGACCGCACGGACGGCCTCGGGCTTCGAGGTGACGCGCGCGGCGCCGTTCACCGTCAGTCGCTCGCTCGGGCTCGTGGCGCTGTCACCTGCGCTCTTCTCGCCGAACGGCGATGGACGCAGCGACGGCCTGACGATCTCGTTCTCCCTCACAGTGCCTGCCGAGGTCCGCATCCGGGTCGTCCGCGACGGCCGCTGGGTCGCAACTCCGCTCGCTGCAAGCTATCTCCCGGGCCTGCACCGCTTCGTGTGGGACGGGCGCCGCGCGACGGGCACGCTCCGCGACGGATCGTACGATGCAGTCGTCGAGGTGGACGACGACGTGGCCCCGACCTCGTTCGCCAAGCCGTTTGCGTCGGACACGACCGCGCCGCGCGTCCGCATCCTGCGTGGCCGCCCGTTGCGTGTGAGCGTCAGCGAGGCGGCGCGGCTGACGCTACGCATCGACGGAGCGATCGTGAAGCGGGACGTGAGGACGGCCGGGACGGTGCGCATCCCCTGGCGCGGAGCGGCCCGGCGCGTGCGTGTCGTCGCTCTCGATGCGGCCGGCAACACGAGCGGTCCGGTGGTCAGGGTCGCCGATCCCGGTCAGTAGAATCGACGGGTGCCACCGGCCGCCACCGTCCCGTTCGGCCGGGACGTCATCGAAGCGATCCTGCCGCATCGCGACCCGTTCCTCCTGCTCGACGAGGTGGTCGAGCTCGAGCCCGGCCGCCGGGTAGTCGCGCGCCGCGCGGTGAACGCGGACGACTGGTGGTTCGCGGGGCACTTTCCCGATCGGCCGGTGATGCCCGGCGTCCTCATCGTCGAGGCGATGGCGCAGGCAGGCGCCGTCGCCGTGCTGATCGAGGAGGAGAACCGAGGGAAGATCGCCTTCTTCGCGGGCATCGACGACTGCCGTTTCAAGCGCGTCGTGGAGCCGGGTGACACGCTCACGCTGACCTGCGAGATCGACACGATCCGCGGGCCGATCGGGCGTGGGAAGGCGACCGCCTACGTCGGCGAAGAGCTCGCCGCACGCGGGACGCTGACGTTCGCGGTGGAGCGTAAGTGATCGGCGCGGCGACCGGCCCGCGGATCGGGATCACCGGCCTCGGCACACACGTCCCCGAACGTGTTCTGACCAACGCCGAGCTGTCCACGATCGTCGACACCTCCGACGAGTGGATCGTGGAGCGGACGGGGATCAGGGAACGACGCATCGCGGCCCAGGACGAGGCGCTGACCGACATCGCGCGTCCGGCCGCGCTCGCCGCGCTCGCCGACGCGCGGGTGGACGCCGCGGACGTCGATCTCCTGATCTGCGCGACGGTGACGCCGGACATGATGTTCCCGACCTCGTCCGCGATCCTTGCGGACGAGCTGGGCATGCCGAAGGCGGCGGCGTACGACCTGCTCGCCGGCTGCACCGGCTTCGTCTACGCGGTGGCGCAGGCCTACGCGATGCTCGCCTCGGGGCTGTCGCGGCGCGCGCTCGTGGTCGGCGGCGACGTTCTCTCGAAGATCCTCGACTGGGACGACCGCTCGACGCTCGTCCTCTTCGGCGACGGTGCCGGAGCCGTGGTCATGGAGCCGGTCGATCACGGCGGCTTCCTCGGGTTCGAGCTCGGCGCCGACGGCGGCGGCGGTGAGAGCCTGTGGCTCCCAGGCTCCGGCTCGCGGCACTTCGAGGACCCCGATGCCTTCGTGAAGATGAACGGCCGCGAGGTGTTCAAGTTCGCGACGCGGATCCTGGTCTACTCGGCCGAGCAGATCCTGTCCGAGTGCGGGAAGTCCATAGACGACATCGACGTCTACATCCCGCACCAGGCGAACAAGCGGATCATCGACTACGCGGTCGGTAAGCTCGGCATCCCGCCGGAGAAGACCATCGTGAACGTCGACCGCTACGGAAACACGTCATCGGGCTCGATCCCCCTCGCTCTCGCCGACGCGCGGGCCGAAGGACGGCTGCGCGACGACGCTCTCGTCCTCATGACCGGCATGGGCGCGGGCCTCACGTGGGGCTCGGCTCTCATCCACTGGACGAACGGGAGACCCTCATGACCAAGATCGCGTTCTGCTTCCCGGGCCAGGGCTCCCTCGAGATGGGCATGGGCAAGGACATCGCGGAGGCATTCCCTGCCGCACGCGAGGTCTACCGGATCGGATCGGAGGCCTCGGGCCTCGACCTCGAGACGCTCTGCTTCGACACCCCGCTCGAGGATCTCGTGGATACCGCGGTCCAGCAACCCGCCCTCGTCGCGACGAGCCTTGCGATCCTCGCCGCGGTGCGCGAGCGCGGCCTCGAGCCGGATGTCGTCGTCGGCCACTCGGTCGGCGAGTTCGCCGCGCTGGCGGCCGCCGGGTCGATGGGCACCGGCGAGGCGATCGGCCTCGTGCGCGAGCGCGGGCTGGCGATGGCCGAGGCGGCGCGCCAGCGGCCCGGCGCGATGGCCGCGATCCTCGGTCTCGCCGACGAGGAGGTCGAGAAGCTCTGCCGGAAGATCGTCGGCGTGTGGCCGGCGAACTACAACTGCCCCGGGCAGATCGTCGTCTCGGGCGAGCACGAAGCGGTCGAGGAGTGCTGCGCCGAGGCCGAGAGCCTCGGCGCCCGACGAGCCGTGCGCCTGAAGGTGTCGGGCGCGTTCCACAGCCCGCTCGTCGCCCGCGCCGCCGACCGGCTCCGGCCCGCGATCGACCGTGTCAAGTTCACGGAGCCGCTCGCGCCGTTCATGTCGACCGTGACGGCAAAGGTGGAGCCGGCGAAGGAGTTCGCCGGGCTCCTCGTCGACCAGCTCACGGCGCCCGTCCGCTTCACCCAGGCCGCGACCGAGCTCATCAGGAGTGGCGCGACCACGTTCGTCGAGGTCGGTCCCGGCAACGTGCTCTCCGGTCTCGTGAAGCGGATCGACCGCGGCGTGAAGACGATCTCCGTGAACACGGTGGAGGGCCTCGACCGCGCCCAGGAGGCCCTCTCGCGGTGAGGGCGCAAGGCGCCCTGTCCGCGAAGCGGACCAGTGGAGGGGGTCTCGGGGGAACCGGGAGGTTCCCCCGGCGTCGACCAGGGGCTGTCGTGTGAGCGCGTCGGCCTTCTGCTCGCTCGAGGGGAAGAACGCGCTCGTCACCGGTGCCTCGCGCGGGATCGGGCGAGCGATCGCCACGGAGCTCGCCGCGGCCGGAGCGTCCGTGGTCGTCGGCTATCGAACGGGTGCGGACGAGGCAGAGACGCTGGCCGCCGAGATCGGCGGGCGTGCCGTGCAGGCGGACGTCTCCGACCCGGAGTCGGCTCGCGCGCTCGTCGAGGAGGCCGGCGACCTCGACATCCTCGTCAACAACGCCGGCGTGACGCGTGACGGCCTGCTCGTCCGCATGTCCGACGAGGACTGGCGGACCGTCCTCGACACGAACCTCGCGTCGTGCTTCTACACCTGCCGGGCCGTGACGCGCGGGATGATGAAGAAGCGCGCGGGCTCGATCGTGAACATCTCCTCGATCGTGGGGCTGCACGGGAACTGGGGCCAGACGAACTACGCGGCGTCGAAGGCCGGGATCATCGGGTTCACGAAAGCTCTCGCGAAGGAGCTCGGGAGCCGGAACGTTCGCGCGAACGTCGTCGCTCCCGGCTACGTCAAGTCTCAGCTGACCGACGTGCTGCCCGAGGAGGCGACGGCGGCGATGCTGCAGAACACGGCGCTCGGCCGGCTCGGGGATGCCGAGGACATCGCGGGGGCGGTACGGTTCCTCTGCTCCGAGGAAGCGTCGTTCGTCACGGGCGTGGTGCTCCAGGTCGACGGCGGCCTCGGCATGTGAGTCTGATGAGCGACGCTGCCCAGAACGGACGACGCCGGGTCGTGATCACCGGGGTGGGGATGGTGTCCCCGCTCGGGAACGACCCCGAGTCGACGTGGCAACGTCTGGTCGCCGGCGAGTCCGGCGCCGGGCCGATCACGCACTTCGACACCGCGGACTACGACGTCCACTTCGCGTGCGAGCTCGAGGACTTCGAGCCGACGACCTGGATCGACCGCAAGCAGGCGCGGCGCATGGACAAGTTCTCCCAGATGGCACTGTCGGCCGCGCGCATGGCCGAGGCGGACAGCGGGATCTCGATCGCGGCAGCGCCGAGTCGGGTGGGGGCAGCCGTGGCCACCGGCATCGGCGGGCTGTACGCGTTCGAGGACTGCTTCCAGAACCTGCTCGAGCGCGGCCCCGACCGCACGAGCCCGTTCGCAATCGTCCAGATCATCCCGAACATGGCCGCCGCCTGGGTGTCGATGGAGCTCGGCGCCCAGGGCCCGCTCGCCGCTGAGTGCACGGCATGCGCGGCGTCGAACATGGCCATCGGCGACGGGCTGGACGCGATCCGGCTCGGCCGCGCGGACGCGATGTTCTGCGGCGGCACCGAGGCGCCCATCACGCGCGTCGGCATCGCGGGCTTCACCGCCATGCGAGCGCTGTCGCGGCGGAACGACGACCCGAAGACCGCGTCGCGCCCGTTCGACTCCGGGCGGGACGGCTTCGTCATGGGCGAGGCGGCCGGCATGCTCGTCCTCGAGGAGCTCGAGCATGCGCGCGCCCGCGGTGCGCGGATCTACTCCGAGGTTCTCGGATACGGGGTCTCGGCGGATGCGAGCCACGTCTCCGATCCGGACCCGTCGGGCCAGAGTCCCGCGCGCGCGATGAAGATGGCCTTCGCCGACGCGGACATCGACCCCGAGGTCGTGGGCTACGTCAACGCGCACGGCACGTCCACGCCGTCCGGCGACTCGGCCGAGACGCGCGTCCTCAAGCTCGCGCTCGGCGAGGAGAAGGCGTACGCGACGCCCGTCTCCTCGACGAAGGGCGCGACCGGGCACTGCCTCGGCGCCGCCGGCGCGATCGAGGCGATCTTCACGACCTTCGCGCTCCAGCGCGGTGTGCTCCCGCCGACGATCAACCTTGAGTCGCCGGACCCGGAGTGCGACCTCGACTACATCCCGAACGGGGCCCGCCGCCAGGACATCGAGGTCGCGGTCTCCAACTCGTTCGGCTTCGGCGGCCACAACGCGTGCGTCGTGTTCCGCCGCTGGGACGAAGCCGCCTAGCGGCGATCACGCGCGCCGCTCGAGGAGGATCGTGTCGCGCCAGGCGCCGTCTAGCTGCGCGATCCGCTCGCGTCGGCCCACGACACGGAAACCGACGCGCTCGTGCAGCGCGACACTCGCCTCGTTCTCGGAGAACACGCTCGTCTGGATCGTCCAGACGCCGGCCGCATCGGTCGAGGCGACGAGCGCACGCATGAGCGCCGTGCCGATGCCCTGCCCGCGTGCGCCCTGCGCTACGTAGACGGAGTGCTCGACGACACCCGAGTAGCACTCGCGCGAGGATGTGGGCGCGACCGCCACCCAGCCGCACACGTCGCCGTTCACCTCCGCGACGAACCGATGCGCGCGCAGCCGTCCGGCGTCGAACTCGTCCCATGACGGCGGCGCCGTCTCGAACGTCGCGTCGCCGGTCGAGATGCCCTCGGCATAGATCCGTTCGACGGCCGGCCAGTCCTCCGGAGTCATCGGCCTTATCCGCGCCATGCGGAGAGACTAAGGACGAACGACTACGCTCCTCCCGTGGCTGCGCGCTGGGCGACCTTCGATTGCTACGGGACGCTCGTCGACTGGAACGGCGGCATCCTGACGGAGCTCGAGAAGCTCTTCGGCGTCGAGCAGGGTGAGCGACTGCTCGCGCGCTACCACGAGATCGAGCCCGAGATCCAGGCTGCGAACCCAGGCCGCTCGTACCGCGAGGTGCTGACGCTGGCGCTCGTCCAGCTCGCGGAGGAGACGGGGCTCTCGCTCCCCGAGGGCGAGACGAGTGCGCTCGCGCAGTCGCTCGCGTCCTGGCCGGTCTTCGACGACGTTCGGACCGGCCTCCAGGAGGCTCGCGACCGCGGCTGGCGCCTGGCCATCCTCTCGAACACCGACCGTGACCTGCTCGACGCCTCGATGGAGGCCATCGGAGTCCCGTTCGACGCCTCGATCGTGGCCGGCGAGATCGGCTCCTACAAGCCCGCGCTGAAGCACTGGGAGGTCTTTCGCGAGCAGAGCGGCGCCGACCCGTCGCAGCACGTCCACGTCGCGCAGAGCCTGTTCCACGACATCGGCTCCGCCAACGCGCTCGGCATCCGGTCGGTCTGGATCAACCGGCTGGGCGAGCCGCAGCCGAGCGAGCCGGCTCCGGATCGGACGCTTCCGGGCATCACGGCACTTGCGGACACGCTCGACGAGCTCGTCCCCGCATGAGCTCCGCGCTGCGGCCGCCGCGCGACGAGGACCTCGCCGAGGTCGTGCGCCTGATGGCCACGCACTGGCCGGAGCCCGTCGACGAGGACACGGTGCGGCGCAGCTGGACGCACCCCGGGGTCGTGGTCGAGCGGGACGCGCGGCTCGGGGACGACTGCTACGTGATCGTCGAGGCGTTCGGCGACGAGCGCGTGTGGCTCGACCTGCGTGGCACGCCGACGCCGAAGCTCGTGGACTGGGCGGAGGGACGCGCCCGCGAGCTCGGCTCGCGGCTGATCACCGGCGGCTGGTCGACGAACGAGGGCCTGCTCGACGAGCTGAAGCGGCGTGGTTACTCCCTCGTCCGGCACTCGCAGCGGATGGAGATCGACCTCGGCCGACCGACGGCTGCTCCCGACTGGCCCGACGGCACGCGGGTCCGGACCCACGAGCCCGGTGACGAGCGCACCATCTACGACCTCGAGATCGAGACTTTCGCCGACACCTGGGAGCCGGCCGTGGAGACGTACGAGGAGTGGTCGCACTGGATGCTCCAGCCGCCGGCGTTCGTGCCCGAGCTGTGGTTCCTCGCACTCGCCGGTGACGAGCCTGCCGGCTTCGCCATCTGCCACCGGCACCCTGGCCGTCCGACGCTCGGGTGGGTTCGGATCCTCGGCGTCCGGCGGCCCTGGCGAAGACGTGGCCTCGGGCGGGCGCTTCTGCTCCACGCGTTCGAGGCGTTTCGCGAGCATGGGCTCGCGCATGCCGGGCTGGGTGTAGACGCGACAAGCCTCACGGGAGCGAATCGGCTCTACGAGAGCGCAGGCATGCGCGAGGTCGCACGCTTCGACGTCTACGAGAAGCCGGCCGGATGAGCTCACTGCGCGCCCGCTGCCCGGTCTGCCGCACCTGGACCGCGGTCGCGATCGGGCCCGGCTACGAGTGCCACGCCTGCGGGCGGGCGTTCTCCGCCGGGCTCGTCCGCGTCCCTCGTGCCTGGGGACAGGGTGGCGAGGCCATGGCCGACGGCGCCTCTATCGAGCTTCCGTATCCGGAGACCGGGGTCGTCGAGGAGGGGACTCTCGACGAGCAGACGGCGGCGCTCGCCGCGATGCTTCCCGAGCGGCCGCTCGTCGTGGGCGGGTGCTGCTGCTCGCACGTCGGCGCGGCGGCGGGGCTCGCTCGGCGTGTCGACCGGCTCGGAATCGTCTGGCTCGACGCGCACGGCGACCTCAACACGCCGGAGACGTCCCCGTCGGGGAACGAATGGGGCATGCCGCTGCGCATGCTCCTCGACGGGGGAGTCGTCCGACCCGAGGACGTCGCCCTCGTCGGTGCCAGGAACCTCGATCCGCCCGAGGACGACTACCTGGCGGCCACGGGCATCGACGACTCGCTCGAGCGCGCGCTCGGCGGCGTGGACGCGGTGTACGTCGCGCTCGACGTCGACGTCCTCGATCCCGGCGAGGCGGCGATGTTCATGCCCGAGCCCGACGGGCCGTCGGTCGGCGAGATCGAGCAGGTCCTGCGCGACACGGCGGGTCGTGCGCGTGTCGCGGGAGTCGGCGTCACCGGCTTCCTGCGCGACGATCGAAACGTCCCGGTCCTGACGCGGCTGCTCGCGGCGGCTGGCCTCTAGGATCCAGCCATGTCCTCCGGGCAAGGCCGCGTCGACGTCGAGATCGAGGAGAAGCGCGCAGCCGAGGCGCCCGCCGGCAAGGCGCATCCGAACACGTGCCCCGGCTGCGGGTCGCACTACCGCGACGACGAGCTCGTCGAGAGCCTGCGTGTCTGCCCGCAGTGCGGGCACCACTTCCCGGTCGGAGCGCGCGAGCGCATCGAGCAGCTCGCCGATCCGGGCTCGTTCGCAGAGGAGGACGCCGAGCTCCGCTCGGCCGACCCCCTCTCGTTCTTCGACCTGCGCCCGTACACGGAGCGGCTCGCGGAGGCGGAGGTCGCGACCGGGCTCGGCGACGCGATCGTCTGCGGAGCGGCGGCGGTCGACGGGAACGCGTGCCGGCTCGCGGTCATGGACTTCGCGTTCATGGGCGGGTCGATGGGCAGCGTCGTGGGTGAGAAGTTCGCGCGTGCGTGCGAGAGCGCCGCCGAGGCCGAGGTCCCGCTCGTCTCCGTCTCGGCGTCCGGCGGCGCGCGGATGCAGGAAGGGATCCTCGCGCTCATGCAGCTGCCGAAGACCGTGTGCGCGATCGACGAGCTGCACGAGTCGGGCGGAGCGTTGTTCTCCGTCCTCACGCACCCGACCACGGGCGGCGTGCTCGCGAGCTACGCGAGCCTCGGCGACGTCGTTCTCGCGGAGCCCGGTGCGCTCATGTCCTTCGCCGGCCCGCGGGTGGTCGCGCAGACGACCCGCGAGAAGCTGCCCGACGACTTCGGGCTGGCAGAGTCGAACTACCGCTACGGCCACCTCGACGCGATCGTCCCGCGAGCGGAGCTGCGGCCGACTCTCGCGCGCCTGCTCCGCCTCTTCGAGCGGAGCTGATGCCCAGCGAGGCGGAGATGCGCCTGCGCGAGCGGCTGAGTAAGCTCGGCGGCATGAAGCTCCTCCGCGGCACGAAGCTCTCCGGTGAGCTCGAGCGCCTGCAGGATCAGCTCGAGCGGATGCAGGAGGAGCCGAGCTCGGAGGAGATCTGGCGGTCGGTCAAGCTCGCTCGCCACGAGGCCAGGCCCTACACGCTCGACTACGCGGAGCGGATCTTCGACGACTTCTTCGAGCTGCACGGCGACCGTGGCCGCGCGGACGACCCCGCGCTCGTTACCGGCATCGGAAAGCTCGGCGGGCGGACGACGGTCCTCGTCGGCCACCAGAAGGGCCGCGACCTGAAGGAGCGGACGAAGCGGAACTTCGGGATGGCGTACCCGGAGGGCTACCGCAAGGCGATGCGGGCGATGGCGCTCGCGGACCGGCACGGCTTTCCGCTGCTCACGCTGGTCGACACGCCGGGCGCCTACCCGGGCGTCGCGGCCGAGCAGCACGGTCAGGGCGGCGCGATCGCTCGCTCGCAGGCGGCGATGGCCCGGCTTGTCGATCCCGTCGGTCGCATGCGTGATCGGCGAGGGCGGCTCCGGTGGCGCCGTCGCCATCGCCGTCGCCGACCGCGTGCTCATGCAGGAGAACGCGATCTACTCGGTGATCTCACCCGAGGGCTGCGCTGCGATCCTCTGGCGGGACGCTGCGGAGGCCGAGAAGGCGGCTGCGGCGTTCAAGCCGGACGCCGCGCACTGCCTCGAGCTCGGCGTGGTGGACGCGATCGTCGCGGAGCCGGAGGGTGGAGCCCATACGGACCCGGACGAGGCCGCGCGGCTCCTGGAGCAGGGCGTGCTCGAGGCATTCGACGAGATCGAGGGGCTGGAGCCGGACGAGCGGCGGCGGCGGCGGCGCGCGAAGTACCGGATGATGGGGGTTCTGGCTACGGCGTGAGAAGTCCGTAGGGCCGAGTCTGCAGTTGGCCTGGACCTTGTGTCGGCAGCGGGCGAGTCTGTGGCACCCGCTGGGGGAACCTCCCGGTTCCCCCAAGACCCCCTCCACTGGTCCGCTTCGCGGACAAAACGCTATCGCGCTTTCCACAACTTCCACAGGCTTATCCCCGGTGCCGGAACGGCCGCTGAGCAGGGAAGATGTCGCAGATACGGCGGGTTGGTGAAGAAAGCGTTGCGCATCAGGCGACAATCCACAGGACATGGCGCTCGACGAGTACCGGCGCAAGCGGCGAACCGACAAGACGCCCGAGCCCTTCGGTAAAGGGGGCTCGCAAGCGCCTTCGGCGCGGTTCGTCGTCCAGCGCCACGCGGCACGGCGGCTCCACTACGACTTCCGGCTCGAGCGGAACGGTGCTCTCGCGAGCTGGGCCGTCCCCAAGGGCGTTCCGCTGCGTCGCGGCGAGCGTCATCTCGCGGTCCACGTCGAGGACCACCCGCTCGAGTACGCCGACTTCGAGGGCACGATCCCCGCCGGTGAGTACGGCGCGGGCACCGTCGAGATCTGGGATCGCGGCACGTACGAGCTCGTCGAGGAGAAGAGAAACGGCGGCCTCACCGTACGGCTCCACGGCGAGCGGCTCGACGGCACGTGGACGCTCGTCCCCGCGAGCCTCGACGGCGACCCGAAGAACTGGCTCCTCCTGCGCAAGGACGGCTCGGCGAGCGGAGCCCGCTACGCGCCGATGCTCGCGACTTCCACCGATGCCCTGCCCGCGGGCGACGGGTGGGCCTACGAGCCGAAGTGGGACGGCTTCCGCGCGATCGTCACCGTCTCCGGCGGAGAGGCGACGCTGACGAGCAGGAACGGGAACGACCTCACGGAGCGGTTCCGCGACCTCGCCCGGGCGGTGCCGCTCGCCGTACGCTCCGCCGACGCCGTGCTGGACGGCGAGATCTGCGCGCTGGACGAGGACGGCCTCTCGAAGTTCGGTCTGCTGCAGGAGGGGGTCGGCACGCTCGTCCTCGTCGCGTTCGACCTCCTCGAGGTCGACTCCGGCTCGGTCGTCGACAGGCCGCTCGCCGAGCGCCGCGAGCGCCTCGAGCAGCTGGTCGACGCCTCGCGCGGGAGCGTCCTGGTGTCGCCGGCTTTCGACGACGGGCAGGCGCTGCTCGCGGCTGCCTCCGAGCAGAGGATCGAGGGAGTCGTCGCCAAGCGGCTCGACTCGAGCTACCAGCCCGGGCACCGGTCGAACGACTGGCGCAAGCTCAAGGTGAGGGGACGTCAGGAGGTCGTTGTCGCCGGCTACACGAAGGGGCAGGGGCGGCGGAGCGGAGGGTTCGGCGCTCTCGTGGTCGGTGTGCGCGACTCGGGAGGGCTCCGGTGGGCCGGGAACGTGGGCACCGGCTTCACCGACGACGAGATCGCGCGCCTGCGCCGAGTGCTGAAGCCGCTCGAGCGGGCGGACTCCCCGTTCGCCGAGATCCCGAGGATGCCCAGGGTCCGGCGCTCGGACGTCGTCTGGGTGGAGCCGTCGCTCGTCGCGGAGGTCGAGTTCGTCGAGTGGACGCGCGAGGGCCGTCTGCGCGCTCCGGTTTACGTCGGCCTGCGCGAGGACAAGACTGCCGAGGACGTGCGCCGGGATCGGGCACCGGTGCCGGAGGTGATCAGGAAGGGCCGACGCGAGCTCCGCCTGTCCAACCTGGACAAGCCGTTCTGGCCCGAGGAAGGGATCACCAAGGGCGACCTCATCGCCTATTACCGCGACGTCGCGGGCGTCCTCGTGCCGCACCTGCGCGAACGACCGTTCACGATGAAGCGCCACCCCGACGGCTGGCAGGGGAAGCACTTCTTCCAGAAGCAGGCGCCGTCGCACATGCCCGAGTGGATCCCGCGCGCGCCGTTCCCCGCCTCGACGCGCGAGGGCGAGAAGAAGATCATCGACTACGCGCTCGTCGACGACGAGCTGGCGCTCCTCTGGATGACGAACATGGGGTGCATCGACATGCACGCGTGGTCCTCGCGCGTCGACAAGCCGGAGCGCCCCGACTGGGTGATGTTCGACCTCGACCCCTCCGAGGGCGCGACGTTCGAGGACGTCGTAGCCGTCGCGCGCCTCGTCAAGGAGACGCTCGACCTGCTCGAGCTCGCGTCGTTCCCGAAGACCTCGGGCTCGCGCGGCATGCACGTGCTCGTCCCGATCGCGCGGCGGCACACGTTCCCCCAGGCGCGCGAGTTCGCGTCGATCGTCGCGGGCGCGCTCGAGGCCTCGCACCCCGGTCTCGTCACGACCGCGTGGGCGAAGGCGAAGCGCAAGGGCGTCCTCGTCGACGCGAACCAGAACCGGCAGGGGGCGACGAACGCGTCCGTGTACTCCGTGCGGCCGCGGGCGGGAGCCACCGTGTCGACCCCGCTTCGCTGGGACGAGGTGCGCGAGGGCCTCGACCCGGCGGCCTTCACGATGGACGCCGTGCTCGACCGCGTCGCGCGCGACGGCGACCTCTTCGCAGGCGTCCTCGAGGGCAAGCAGTCGCTGACTCAGGCGCTCAAGGCGCTGACGTGAGATGGCGACGCCGGCGATCCGGCACGCAGCGGCTCGGCTGACGGGCTCGCTCGTGCTGCCGTACGTCGAGCAGGGCGACACGAACGGTGCGCCGATCGTCCTGTTGCACGCATACGCCGACTCCTGGAGGTCGTTCGCGGGCGTTCTCCCACATCTCCCGGGATCACTCCACGCGTTCGCTGTCACGCAGCGCGGTCACGGGGATGCGTCCAAGCCGGCGACGGGCTACGCGGTCGAAGACTTCGCGCGCGATCTCCGGGGCTTCCTCGACCGCATCGAGCTGGATCGTGTCGTCCTCGTCGCGTCCTCGAGCGCGACCTTCACCGTCCAGAGCGTCGCGGCCGAGGTACCGGGTCGGGTGCTCGGCCTCGTCCTGATCGGCGCGCCCTGGAGCTTGCGCGACCGGGGTCCGTCGCTCGGCTTCGTGAACTCGGTCGAGCAACTCGAGGATCCGATCGAGGAAGCGTTCGTGCGCGATTTCATCGTGGCCACGGCCTCGAAGAGGGTGCCGCCGCGATTCCTGGACGCAATGGTCACCGAGAGCATGAAGGTCCCCGCTCACGTCTGGAAGGCGACACTCGCCGGGCTCCTCGAGGCGGTGCCTGCGGCTGCCGGCTCGATCGCTGCACCCACGCTGGTCATCTGGGGCGAGGACGACGATCTCGTTCCACGTGACGACCAGGAATGTCTCCAGGACGCGATCCGCGGCTCGACGCTCCTCGTCTACGCGGAGACCGGGCACCTCGTGCACTGGGAACGACCCGAGCGTGTTGCAACCGATGTCGCGGCGTTCGTGGAGGCGATCCTCTAGCCGCCGAGCGCGAGAGCCCCGCCGCGCGCCTGCCGTCGCTCCACACGGCATGCTTACCACGGTGGCGACACAGGTGTCCGTGGTCGGCAGTGGCGGGGAGTGGGAGGCCGCCGCGGAGGAGGTCGGCCGTCTGCTCGCCGAGCGGGGTTGCACGGTGGTGACCGGTGGTCTCGGCGAGGTGATGGCGGCGGCACATCGCGGAGCGAAGTCGGCGGGTGGCACGACGATCGCGATCCTCCCCGGCGAGCTTCGGGCCGACGCGAATCCCTGGGCGGACCACGTCGTCGCGACCGGGACCGGCCACGCGCGAAACCTGGCGGTCGCCGCCTCGGGCGACGCCGTCATCGCGGTCGGCGGCTCCTGGGGGACGCTCGCCGAGATCGCGTTCGCGAAGCGGCTCGGGAAGCCGGTCGTCGGGCTCGGCGCACCGGCTGTCGCGGGAGTCGACGTCGCGGCGTCACCCGCAGACGCCGTCGAGCGCGCGCTACGAGACCTCGGCTAGGCGCCGCTCCAGGTAGCGCGTCTCGGGCTCGTTCGCGGTCAGCTCGAGCGCGCGGCGGTACGACTCCGCGGCCTCGTCGCGCCGCTCGAGCCGGCGCAGGAGGTCGGCACGCGCAGCGTGCAGCAGGTGGTAGCCCTCGAGCTCCTCGAGCCCGTCCATGAGCGCGAGACCGCTCTCGAGATCGCCGGCGAGCGCGACGGCGACTGCCCGGTTGAGCCGCACGACCGGCGACGGCTCGATCTCGGCCAGGCGGTCGTACAGGACGACGATCTCGTCCCAGGGACGACTCTCCGCGTGGGCGGCGGCGACCGCGGCCTGGAGCTGGTATGGCCCGGGCCGGCGCAGGCCGATCGCACGCTCGAGCATCCGGAGGCCCTCGTCGATGCGGGCCCGGTCCCAGAGCGCGCGGTCCTGTTCGTCGAGGAGGACGAGCTCCCCGTCCACGCCGACGCGGGCTGCGCGTCGGGAGTCCTGCAGGAGCATGAGCGCGAGGAGCCCCAGCACCTCGGGCTCGTCGGGCATGAGCACGGCGAGGAGCTTCCCGAGACGGATCGCCTCGTCGCAGAGCTCCTCGCGGACGTGGTCACGCCCCGCGGTCGCCGCGTAGCCCTCGTTGAACACGAGGTAGAGGACCGCGAGGACGTCGCGTAGCCGGTCCGGCAGCAGATGGTCGGGCGGCACGCGAAACGGGATGCCCGCGTCGCGGATCTTCCGCTTCGCACGCACGAGACGCTGCGCCATCGCCGGCTCGGTGACGAGAAACGCGTGCGCGATCTCCGTCGTCGTCAGCCCTCCGACCTCGCGCAGCGTCAGCGCGACCCGGCTCTCGGCGGCGAGCGCCGGGTGGCAGCAGGTGAAGACGAGCGCCAGGCGGTCGTCGGGAATCGCAGTCACGTCGTCCTCCTCGTCGGGCAGCGACTCGAGCCGCGCCAGTGCCTCGGCCTTCCGGCGGAAGACCGCGTCGCGCCGGATGCGGTCGATCGCCCGATTGCGCGCGGTCGTGACGATCCAGGCGCCGGGGGTGCGCGGGACGCCCTCGCGCGGCCACCGCTCGAGCGCGGTCGCGAAGGCGTCCTGCACCGCGTCCTCGGCGAGCTCGAGGTCACCGAGGACGCGCGTGAGGATCGCGACGGCACGACCCCACTCGTCGCGGAAGACCTGCTCGACCGTCACTCGACGATGGGCCGGATCTCGATCGAGCCGTTCTTCGCCGCCGGGATGAGCGAGGCGAGGCGAATCGCCTCGTCGAGGTCGGGGAGGTCGACCAGGAAGACGCCGCCGAGGATCTCCTTCGTCTCGGCGAAGGGGCCGTCCGTCACGAGCCGGTCGCCGTCTCGCACCTGGACGACCTGGGCCGTCTTCCGGCTGTTCAGCTCGTACCCCGCGACGTTCGGATCCGCCTTCGCGAGCTCGCCGAACAGCGTCTCCCAGTGCGGTATCTCCTCGGCGCGTAGGACGGCCTTCTCCTCGTCGGGAAGGTGGATCCACTCCGAGTCGTCCCCGTAGATGAGCATCGCGTACTTCACAGCTGTGCCTCCGCGGGATCGACGTAGACCGGTCGGACCTCGACCGATCCGTGATGCGCGCCCGGGATATTCGCGGCGAGCTCGACGGCCTCCTCCGGGCGTGGCGCAGTCGAGGACGAAGTAGCCGCCGAGCGCCTCCTTCACCTCGGCGTAGGGGCCGTCCGTGACGAGCGTCTCGCCGTCGCGGACGCGCACCGTCGTCGCGTTGCGGGTCGAGCCGAGCTCGTCGCCCCCGGCGAGCGCCCCGGCGTCGCGAGCCTCGTCCGCGAATGCGCGGTACTGCGCGTACGCCGCCTCGCGGTCGGTGTCCGAGAACGTCTCCCACGCGTTCTCGTCGGCGTAGATGAGTGCCATGTACTTCACTCGAACCTCCTCTCTCTCTCCGATTCCATCATCGAGACGAAGACGTGCCTCCGGAATCGACAGACATCCGCTCGAGCAGCGTCAGCGCGGCCACCTTGTCGAGCATGTCGTTCAGGTTCCCGCACTTCGGGCTCTGGACGCAGGAAGGGCAGCCGGCGGTGCACGGGCAGTGGCGCAGGAGCCGGACCGTGTCCTCGACCCAGTCCTCGAAGCGCTCGAAGCCGCGCGCGGTGATCCCGACGCCGCCCGCGTGGCCGTCGTAGACGAAGATCGTGGGGCGACCCGTCTGGTAATGGACGTTCGTCGAGAGGCCGCCGATGTCCCAGCGGTCACACATCGCCCACAGCGGCAGCAGCGCGATGAGGGTGTGCTCTGCTGCGTGGAGCGCGCCGAGGAGCGTCGGCATCTTCTCGATGCCCTCGAGCAGGCCGTCCTCCGGCGAGAACCAGATCGCCTCGGTCTCGAACGTCGTCTCGGGCAAGAGGAGCGGCACCACGTCGATCGTCGAGCCGTCGCGTATGGACTTTCTCGCGTACGCGATCACCTGCTCCGACACCGACACGCGGCCCCAGCTGAGGTCGACCCCGAGGCGGCGCTCGACCCGCTCGGCCTCCTCGATCGTCGTCTCCGTCTCCTTCTTCACCTGCGTGTACCAGTCCACACCGGCGGGCTGCACGAGCGCCACTCCGCCGTCGAGGTCGAGCGTCTCGACGAGGTACTGCTCGCCGAGGTGGAGGTACACCGCGCCCTCGTGGATCGTCGAATACGCGCGCTCGCGCTCGACGAGCCCGAGGAGCGAGCCGGTGCTCGCGTCGACCACCGTGAACGCCTCCCCGTCGCCCGAGCGGAGCGAGATGCGTGCCGCCGGGTAGTCGCGGCCTTTCCACACGTACCCCGCTGGCGTCCTCTCGAGCTCGGGGAGGACGGCGGCGCGGTCGAGCGCGACCTGGCCCAGCGTCTCGGCGTCCGCCTCGTCGATGGGCGCCTCGTAGGCGGCGGAGAGCACGTGCGGATCGAGGATCCTGTGATTCGAGTGGTCGACGATCGCGGCTTCGACCCGACGGGAGAGGAGCGTGTCCGGCTCGCGCGCGAAGAACTGGTCGAGCGCGTCCTCACTCGCGACGAGCACGGCCAGGCCCCGCCCTCGTCGCCCGGCGCGCCCCCATTGCTGCCGCAGCGACGCGACGGTGCCGGGGAAGCCGACCGAGATCGCGCAGTCGAGCAGGCCGATGTCGATGCCGAGCTCGAGCGCGTCCGTCGCCGTGACGCCCAGCAGCTCCCCCTCGACGAGCCGACGCTCGATGTCGCGGCGCTGCTCGGGCGTGTACCCGGCGCGGTAGGGCGCGAGCCGGCGCCCGGTCTCGCTGTCGACCCGCTCGACTGTGAAGCGGTGGATCAGCTCGGCTGCCTTGCGGCTCTTCGCGAAGCAGATCGTCCGCAGGCCGCGCGAGGTCAGCTGCGAGAGCAGCCGAGCCGCCTCGCCGAGCGGGCTCGCGCGCAGGCCGAGCTCGGGATCGAGGAGCGGCGGGTTCCAGATGACGACCTCGCGCTCGGCTCGCGGTGACGTGTCCCGATCGATCGCGGTCGCCGGCTCGCCGGTGAGCTCGAGCGCCAGCTCGCGCGCGTTCGCGATCGTCGCCGTCGCGAACACGAACTGCGGCTCGGCGTCGTAGACGCGCGCGAGCCTCCGCAGCCTCCGCAGCACGTTCGCGACGTGAGAGCCGAACACGCCGCGGTAGACGTGTGCTTCGTCGACGACGACGTAGCGCAGGTTGTGCAGGACGTCGCCCCAGCGGTCGTGGTGCGGGAGCACGCCGACGTGGAGCATGTCCGGGTTCGTCAGCACCAGGTTCGACCACTTGCGGATCTGCCAGCGCCGCTCCGCGGGCGTGTCGCCGTCGTAGATCGCGGGCTTCAGCCCCTTGAGCCGGAGCTCGGAGAGCGCGCGCGCCTGATCCTGCGCGAGCGCCTTCGTCGGGTAGAGGTAGAGCGCCCGCGTCTTCGGCTCGCGCGCGATCGCGTCCAGGACGGGGAGGTTGAAGGCGAGGGACTTGCCGGAGGCGGTGCCGGTCGTGACGACGACGTTCTCGCCGCGCCGGGCCGCCTCCCACGCCTCGGCCTGGTGGCGGTAGAGGGCCGTGACGCCGTTTCGCGACGAGCGCGGAGGCGACGCGCGGGTCGAGGTCGTCGGGGAGAGGCTCGGAGCGTGCCTCGCGCGCGGGCTCGACTCCGGCGTACGCGATCTCCTCGCCCTCGAGGAGGTCCGCCCAGCCCGCTGCGACGCCGGTCGCCACGAGCGCAGTGTGGCAGTGGGCGCCGGTCCGTCACGGCATGATCACGCGCGTGACAGCGCGGCTCGTCCTCGCCTCCACCGCCGCCGTGCTGCTCGCCGGCTGCGGCGGCGGCTCCGGCTCGTACTCGGCCGAGCAGGCGCAGTCGGCCTTCGCGGAGCAGGGGTACGTGCTGGTCGAGCCTCCGCCGGATCCGGCGGGGATCGCGCCGAATCCGTGGCAGACGGACGCCCCGATGGCTTTCGTGCCCAGACGTGGCCCGGCGTTCTTCGTGTTCGTCGGCGAGGTCGCCGACCCGGAAGAGGTCTGGGCGCACTTCGACCCCGATCACGGCTCCACGACGGTCGACGAGCGCCAGGGCAACGTGGCCGTCATGTCCGACACCGCGCTCTCCGCCACTCATCGCGAGCGGATCCGAGCCGCCCTCGCGTCGCTGCCAAGCTAGGCGGCGAGCAGCGGCGCGAACGCCCGCTCGTACCGCGACCGCGGGTGCGCGCCGTGGATCGTCTCCGCGGGCTCGCCGCCGACGAAGAGCGTCACCGTCGGGAGCGAGAGCACGCCGTAGCGGCTCGGGGTTGCGAGGTTCTCGTCGACGTTCATCCGGACGAGGCGCACGCGGCCCCGTTCTCGGAGGCGAACGCGACGAGGTGAGGCTCGATCGCGTCGCACGGCCTGCACCAGGGCGCCCAGAAGTCGACGATCACCGGGATCGGCGACTCGAGCACCTCGGCCGCGAAGGTCGCGTCGCTGACCTCGTCCACGGTCAGAGCTTGCCGGTCAGCGCGTGCCAGCGGAGGCGCGGCACCTTCCACACGGCCTCGGCGACGATCGCACCGGTCATCTTCGAAGCGCCGGCGCGCCGCTCGGTGAAGCGGATCGGCACCTCGCGCACGCGCAGCCCGGCGCGCAGCACGCGATACGTCGTCTCGATCTGGAACGCGTACCCGTGGGCGGAGAGCGCGTCCAGGTCGATCGCCTCCAGCGCCGCGCGGCGGAAGCACTTGAAGCCGCCGGTGAGGTCACGCACGCCGACGCCGAGGAGCGCCTGCGCGTAGAGGCAGCCGCCGCGCGACACGAAGCGCCGCAGGAGCCCCCAGTTCTCGGTCCCGCCGCCCGCGACGTAGCGCGACCCGAGGACGAGGTCGGCGTCCGTCCGTCGCTGCGATCAGCCGCGGCACGTCAGCCGGGTCGTGCGAGAAGTCGCAGTCCATCTCGAGCACGAGCTCGGCGCCCTCGGCGAGCGCGCGCCGAAATCCGGCGACGTACGCCGGCCCGATGCCCTCCTTCGTCTCGCGATGCAGCACCGAGACCCACGCGTGCTCGCGCGCGAGACGGTCGGCGATCTTCCCGGTCCCGTCGGGCGAGCCGTCATCGATGACCAGCACGGCGTCGCGCTCGGTGTCGAGGATCTCTCCGAGCGCCTCCACCATCGACTCGATGTTCTCGCGCTCGTTGTACGTCGGGAGGCAGACGACGGCGCGAGGCACGTGACATATCATCGCCGGATGGCCAAGACGTTGCCCCGGAACGCGGACATCGCCGACCAGCTCGACCTGCTCGCGGACATCTCCGAGATTCTGGGCGAGGAGTCCTTCCGCGTGCTCGCCTACCGCCGCGCTGCGACGCGGATCCGCGAGACGCCCGGACCCGTGGCCGAGCTCGCACTCGCGGGACGAGCGACGGACCTCCCCGACATCGGCAAGACGATCGAGGCGAAGGTCAGGGAGATCGTCGAGGACGGCGAGATGCACGCGCTCACGAAGCGCAGGCAGAGCGTCCCCGACGGCGTCGTCGAGTTCCTGCGGCTGCCCGGGATCGGGCCGAAGACGGCGGCGCGCATCTGGACCGAGCTCGGCGTGACGACGCTCGACGGCCTGAAGACGGCCGCCGAGCAGGGCCGGCTGCGCGACCTCTCCGGGCTCGGTGCGAGGAGCGAGGAGAAGCTGCTGAAGGCGCTCGAGGAAGGCGCCGGCCGCAAGGCGCCGGCGGAGAACCGCGGCCTGCTCGGTGCTGCGCTGCCCGCGGTCGACGCGGTGGTGGAGGAGCTTCGGGCCCATCCGGCCGCGATCCAGGTGTCCGAGGCCGGCAGCGTCAGGCGCCGGCGCGAGACCGTGCGCGACCTCGACCTCATCGCGACGTCTTCCGACGCCCCGGCACTCATCACCACCTTCTGCGAGGCGCCCTGGGTCGCGCAGGTCGTCGCGCGCGGTGACACGAAGGCGACCGTCGTCGGCCACCAGGGCCTCCGCTTCGACCTCCGCGTCGTGCCGCCGGAGTGCTTCGGCAACGTCCTCCAGCACTTCACCGGGTCGAAGGACCACAACGTCACCCTGCGCGAGGACGCGCAGCGCCGCGGGCTCTCGATCTCCGAGTACGGCGTCACGACGGTCGAGACCGGCGAGGTCGTCACGCACGCGACCGAGGAGGAGCTGTACCGCTACCTCGGCTACGAGCTCATTCCGCCCGAGCTCCGCGAGGACTCGGGCGAGCTGGCAGCCGCGCGCGAGGGTCACCTCCCGGATCTCGTCCGGCTCGACGACCTGCGCGGAGAGATGCACTGCCATTCGACGTGGTCCTCCGACGGCAAGGGCTCGATCGAGGAGATGGCGCTGACCGCCAAGGGTCGCGGCTACCGCTTCCTCTGCCTGACCGACCACTCGCACTACCTTCGCAACGGACGACTCGAGGCGCAGTGGAAGGAGATCGAGGAGGTCAACGTGCGCGTGAAGCCGTTCCGGGTGCTGCGCGGGGTCGAGGTGAACATCCGCGCGGACGGTTCGCTCGACGTGGACGACGACGCGCTCGCCGAGCTCGACTGGGTCGTCGCGTCCGTCCACACGTCGTTCGACCGCAGCCCGACCGAGCGCATCCTCGGAGCGATCGACGATCCGAACGTCGACTGCATCGGTCATCTCACCGGCCGCCGCATCCTCAAGCGGACCGGCTCCGAGGTGGACATCGAGAAGATCGTGACGCGCGCCGCCGAGACCAGGACCGCGCTCGAGATCAACTCGCAGCCGGACCGGCTGGACCTGCGCGACACGCACGCGCGGCTCGCCGGCGAGGCGGGCGTGCTCATCCCGGTCAACACCGACGCGCACTCGACGGGGGCTCTCGGCTACTCGCCCCTCGGCATCGGCCTCGCGCGCCGCGCGTGGCTCACGAAGGCGCAGGTGCTGAACACCAGGACGTGGGCTCAGATCGAGAAGCTCAAGAAGCGATGAGCCGGCGGAGGCTCGGGAGGGCGACGCAAGCCTCGCCCCTGCGACCTGATCGGGACGACCGATGGGTCGCCCGGCTCGCGGTGGGATCGTGACGTCCTTCCGCGACGACGGCGTCGCCGCCGTCGACTGGATCGCCTCCTACCTCGACCGGGTGCGCGAGCTGCCCGTGCTCGCGCAGGTCGAGCCCGGCGACATCCGCGCGGCGCTGCCCGCGGCCCCGCCGGACGAGCCGGAGCCGTTCGCCGCGGTCCTCGCCGATCTCGACACGGTTCTCCTGCCCGGCCTCACGCACTGGCAGAGTCCGCGCTTCTTCGCGTACTTCGCGACGACCGGCTCCGATCCGGCGATCCTCGCCGAGTTGCTCGCCGCCGGCCTCAACCAGGTCGGGATCCTCTGGCGCACGTCGCCGGCGCTCCAGGAGCTCGAGGAGGTGACGCTCGACTGGCTCGCGCAGCTCCTCGGCCTTCCGGAGGGGTTGCACGGGCACATCGAGGACACGGCGTCCACGAGCACGCTGGTCGCGCTCGCCGCCGCGCGCCACGCTCGTCCGGGGCGCCGCGTCGTCCTCTGCTCCGAGCATGCGCACTCGTCGGTGGAGAAGGCCGCGAAGCTGCTGGAGCTCGAGCTCCGCAAGGTGCCGGTCGACGACGCGTTCAGGCTCGTGCCGGATCGGCTCGAGCTCGAGGACGCCTGTGCCGTCGTCGCCACGATCGGGACGACGTCGTCGACCTCCGTCGACCCGGTCCCCGAGATCGCCGACCGTTGCGAAGCGGAGGGCGTCTGGCTCCACGTCGACGCCGCCTACGGAGGCGCCGCCGCCGTCTGCCCCGAGCTCCGCCGGCACTTCGCCGGCTGGGAGCGCGCCGACTCGGTCGTCGTGAACCCCCACAAGTGGCTCGGCGTCCCCTCGGACTGCTCGACGCTCTGGACGCGCCGGCCGGATGTCTTCCGGGACACCTTCAGCCTCGTCCCCGAGTACCTGCGCTCGGACGAGGAGGTCGCGAGCCTGAGCGAGTACACGCAGGTGCTCGGCCGCCGGTTCCGCGCGCTGAAGCTGTGGGCGGTGCTCCGCTGCTACGGCCGCTCCGGTCTCCAGGAGCGGATCCGCGAGCACGTGCGCCTCGCGGCGCTCTTCGAGCAGTGGGTTCGCGACGAGCCGGGCTGGGAGGTCGCGGCGCCCCGGCCCTTCTCGGTCGTCTGCTTCCGCCACGAGGGCTCGGACGAGGTGAACGAGGAGCTGCTCGAGCGGGTCAACGCGACCGGCGAGACGTTCGTCTCGCACACGCGACTGGGAGGGCGATACGTGCTGCGCCTGGCGATCGGGAACTTCCGGACGACCGAGGACGACGTGCGCCTCGCCTGGGACGTCCTCCGCCGCGAGGCTAGACGGGCCTGAGAAAGATCCGGAGCGAGCGCAGGATGCGGCCGCCGTTCGACGACCGCACCACGAAGCCCTGGACGAAGACCCCCGCCCGGCTCCTGAGCGCGGCTTGCGCGCGCGCGAGCTTGACGGCGCCGGGGTGGGCACCGACGAGGTCGACGGAGGAGAGCTTCACGACGGCCTTCCCGTTGAGCCGGCGCGCGCGATACGAGAAGCACGGCGCTCGGACGCACTCGATGCCGGTGTCGCGAACGCGGAAGAACGAGCCCCTGGTGCCGTCGCCGGCGGGAAGCCGGACGTCGGCGACGACGAGCACGGGGAGCTTCCCGACGCCGTCGAAGTCACGCAGCTCGATCGCCGCGCGGACGAGAGCGTCGTCGCGGAGAGGAGCGAGCGGCCGTCCGCGGGCGTCCTCGGCCCGGGCGACGTAGCAGGTGGCGCTCGACGAGCCGTCGCCGCAGGGCGTCGTCGGCCGGTTCGCGAGCGCGACGTAGTAACCCCCGCAGCGCGGCGACGGGCAGAGCCGGCGATCGACGCGCACGAGATACTGGGACGAGCCGACGGCTGCGGTCTTCGCCACGCCGGCGCTCGACGTCGACGAGCCGATGCC
This sequence comes from uncultured Actinomycetes bacterium, assembly GCA_963770595.1. Taxonomy (GTDB): domain Bacteria; phylum Actinomycetota; class Thermoleophilia; order Gaiellales; family Gaiellaceae; genus GMQP-bins7. The sequence continues at coordinate 289,681 of CAVYQG010000003.1, forward strand.
GACCGCAGCCAGGGCCACGACCGAGGCGATTGCTCCCACCCGCACCCTCGTCGAACGTGCGCGACGCATGGAGCCAGGATACGGCCGTCCTGCCGCCTGCGCGAGAGGTACGTCCTGCCTGGCGTACGCGTCTCCACGACGGGTCGCCTCCCTACGATACGGCGGTGCGCTTCGTCGCCATCGGCCTCGTGGCCGGGTTCTTCTCCGCGCTGTTCGGGGTCGGCGGCGGCATCCTCGCCGTCCCGTTGCTGATCGTCGTCGCGAAGCTCGCGGAACGGGAGGCGACCGCGACGTCGCTCGCTGCAATCGGGATCACCGCTCTGGCGGGAGTCGTCGCGTTCGGTGTGCGGGGCGAGATCGAGCCTGCGTACGCGGCGCTCGTCGGGCTTCCCGCTGCGGCGGGCGCGCTCGCGGGGACGTCGCTGCAGCAGCGGATCGCGACCTCGACGCTGACGTACGGGTTCGTCGCGCTCCTCGTGGCGGTCGGCTGCTGGCTGCTCGTCTCGTGAGCGCGACGACCATCACCCTGGCCATCCTGCTCGGGCTCGTCGCCGGCGTCATGGCCGGGCTGTTCGGGGTGGGCGGGGGCATCCTCTTCGTCCCGACGCTCGTCGCGCTCGGGCTCGGCCAGCTCGAGGCACAGGCGACCTCGTTGCTCGCGATCCTCCCGACGGTTGCCGCCGGAGCGTGGAACCAGCACCGGTTCGGGAACCTCGACGTGCGGCCGGCGCTCGTGCTCGGCGCGGCCTCGATCGCCGGCGTGGAGGTCGGGGCGCGCATCGCGACCTCGCTGCCGGAGGCCACTCTCCGGAGGCTCTTCGCGGCGCTCCTGTTCGTGGCGGCGGCGCAGCTCGTCTGGCGGACGCGCTCCCGCTCCCGGCGCTACCCTGAATCGCCGTGACCCGGGGCGCCGTGATCCGCGTGGTTGCAGTCGCCGGCGCCGTTCTGGCGCTCTCGACCGCGCTCGCCTCGGCTGCGCCCCCGCCGAGCTCCGCCGTCACGAGCTCGTCCGCGCTCCTCGTTCAGATCACGATCCCCGGCCAGCCGTCCGTCACGCTCGGTGGCGTCAGCTGGCCGACCTCGACGTCGGCCGACGTGGAGTCGTTCCAGTACCCGGACGACGGATCGGTGGTCAGCCTCGGCCGCTCCCGGGCCGTCGTCTCCGCGCAGCCCGGTCAGGCGGCAGCGGCTCAGTCGTTCGCCGAGGCGATCGTGCTCTCGCTCTTCGGAGGCGAGGTCGTCGCCGCACGCGTCACCGCGTCGACGAGCGCGGGAGCAAGTCGGCGCTCGGCGGGTGCGTCCACCCTGTCCTCGGCGGTCCAGGGCCTCCGGGCGCTCGGACAGGACGTCTCGACCGCCGCCGGGACGACGGTCTCGCTCGCGGACTGGGGATCTCTGTCCGTTCTGGCATTGGACACGGGCGCGCGGCGCGGGAACCGACCCGCCGCGCAGGGATCGGTCGTCGCGCTGCGCGTCCGCATCACGGCCGCGCACGGCGGTCTCCCCGCCGGCAGCGAGATCGTCGTCGGCGTGTCGCAGGCGATCGCAGTCGCGCTGCCGGGCGAGGCGCCGCCTCCGCGACCCGGCCCGGCGCCGGAGCCGACGACCCCCTCGGGACCGACGGCGCCCGAGCCCGACTCCGCCGGCGAGACCGTGCCCGGCGGTCCGGTGCTCGCGTCACCGGAGGTGACCGCCAACCTCTCCGCCGGCGGGTACGTCTTCCCGATCTACGGGACGGTGTCCTTCGGCGACAGCTTCGGCGCGCCGCGGCCGAACGTCCAGGGCGGCTGGCACCACGGCGAGGACATCTTCGCCCGTGCCGGCGCGCCGCTTCTCGCCGTCGCCGACGGCACGCTGCACACGATCGGCTTCAACAAGATCGGTGGTTACCGGCTCTGGCTCAGGGACACGTCCGGGAACGAGTTCTACTACGCCCATCTCTCCGCCTACACGCCGCTCGCCGTCGACGGCGCGTCGGTGAAGGCCGGCGACGTGATCGGTTTCGTGGGCGACACGGGTGACGCCGAGGGCGGATCCCCGCACCTCCACTTCGAGATCCACCCCGCCACGATGCTCGGCCTCGGCTACGACGGCGTGGTCGCCCCCTACCCGATCCTCCTCGCCTGGCGCAGCGAGCAGGACATCTCGTTCGCCGCAGGCCGGATCCACGTCCCGGTCGGCCCGGGCTCGACGACCCTCCCGCCGCCCGGCGCCGTGCTGCTCCGCGCGGACGACATCGCGGCGACGAGCGGGCTCGTGCCGGGCGCGCTCGAGCGCGCCCTCAAGACGCTGACGCCCGCGGCTCGCGCTCTCGGTCCTGCCCTACGTCTTGCTGTCGATCTCGTCCACGGCGTCTTCGACCTCGTTGCCGATGTCGGCTGCGACGTCCGCGACCTCGGCGTCCAGCTGCTCGGCGAACTCCTCGAGCCCGTCGCCGTTCGTGCCGGACACGCGACCCATGATCCAGTCGCGCGTCGACTGCCCGGTCCACGGGTTGTAGAGCACGCCGAGGGTGACGCCCGTGAGCATGATCACCCGGTTGCGGGCCTTGTGCGACTTCTTCTGCCGCCTTGCCCTTGAGCCGCTCGCCCGTGCCGTCAGCTCGCCGACCAGCTCCTGGAGCTCGTTCTGGAAGCGCTTGTCGGAGATCTTCTCGGCCTTCCCGCGGACGCCGTCGCCCTTCGAGACCCGGCCGTAGAGGCCGCGCGCCGCGACGAACGCGGCGAGCAGGTCGTCGCGCAGTTCCGGATCCTCGATCGCGCGCTTGACGTACGGACGGAGCGCGACGACCGCAGCTCCCGTGCCTTCCTTCTTCGACTTGCCCATGCGTACCACCCTTTCCTTCGAATCGGCCAGAAGTATGTCCGCTAGCGTGCCCCTGGTGCGTGGGTTCCTCTACCTTGTTCTCCACCCGAGGCTTCTCCTAACCCTCGTCGCCGGGATCCTGGGCGCGATCGCCTACACCTGGATCGCGGCGGTACGCGCGGTGCCGGACGTGCGACGCCGCAAGCGAGCGATGCGCGAGGCCTGGCTGGCTCGCAGGCGCGGTTAGGCTCTGCCCGCGTGCATCCGAAGGGCCTCATCTGCGCGGGTGGCGAGGCGACGCGGCTCGGTGAGCTGACGCGTGTCGCGAACAAGCATCTGCTGCCGGTCGGGAGCTGGCCGATGGTCTACTTCCCGCTCCAGCTGCTCCAGCTCGCAGGGATCCACGAGGTGCTTCTCGTCACCGGCAAGGGACACGCGGGCCAGATGATCGACCTGCTCGGCGACGGCCGGCTCGCGCCGCGCGGCGGCGGCGACCCGATCCTCGAGCTCGATCTCACCTACAAGGTGCAGACGGAGCCCGGCGGGATCGCCCAGGTCGTCGGCATGGCGCGCGACTTCGCGGGAAGCTCGCCGCTCGTGGTCGTGCTCGGCGACAACATCTTCGAGTACGCACAGGCCGAGGCACTGCACGAGTGGGCGGGGAGACCGGACCGCGCGCGCATCTTCGTGAAGGAGGTCGACGACCCGGAGAACTTCGGAGTCGTGGTCTACGACGGCGACGGCCGCGTGACGGACATCGTCGAGAAGGCCGGCGTGGTCGACATGCGCTACGACGCTCCGCCGTCACCGCACGCGGTCGTCGGGCTCTACTGCTACCCGCCGGACGTCTTCGACGTGATCGCCAAGCTCGAGCCGTCGAGCCGGGGCGAGCTCGAGATCACGGACGTGAACCGCTTCTACGCGCAAAGCAACCGGCTCGACGCCACCGAGGTGACCGGCTGGTGGGAGGACGCCGGCAAGCACTGGCAGCATCTCGCCGAGATCGGGAGCCGGATCGAGGAGACAGGCGCGAACAAACGAGTGGCGGAATGATCGACGGTCTCCTGCGCGTGCCGCTCGAGGCGCCACGAGGACGAGCGTGGCTGGTTCACCGAGCTCCGTCGGGACAGCGCGCTGCCCGCCCCGATGACGCAGACGAACCTGTCGTTCTCGCGGCAGGGCGTCATTCGCGGCCTGCACTACCACCTGCTCGGCCAGAGCGACCTCTTCGCCTGCCTGAACGGCACCGCCCGGGTCGTCGTCCTCGATCGCGAGACGGGGGAGACGTTCACCGAGGACATCGGCGAGGAGAACCCGGTGGCGGTGTACATCCCCGGTCACCACGCGCACGGCTTCGAGGCGCTCACGGACATCCTCTTCTGCTACCACGTGACCGCCGAGTACGACCCGGCGGATCCGGACGAGCACACGATCCCCTGGAACGACCCGCGCGTCGCAAACCTATGGAGCACGAGCACACCGACCCTGTCCGCGCGGGACGCCGCCGTCGAGTCCTGATCACCGGCGCGGGCGGCCAGCTCGGCCGCGCGTTGCAGGACGCTTTCGCGGACGACGACGTCCTCGCGCTGACGCACGCCGACTGGGACGTCGCAGAGCCGCCGGGCGAGACGGTCTCACGAGGCAGCTTCGACCTCGTGCTGCACACGGCGGCCTGGACGGACGTCGACGGCGCCGAGGCCGACCCGCAGGGCGCTGCCGCGGTCAACGTCGGTGGCACGGCCCATGCGGCCGGGCTCGGGGCGCCGCTCGTCGCGTTCTCGACCGACTACGTCTTCGACGGCCGCAAAGGAGCGCCGTACGTGGAGTCGGACGGCCCCAACCCGCTCTCGGCGTACGGCCGGACGAAGCTCGGAGGAGAGGCTGCCGCCGGGCCGGACGCGTGGATCGTCCGGACGTCGTGGCTCTTCGGCCCGACGGGGCACAACTTCGTCCGCACGATGCTGCGGCTCGGCGCGGAGCGCGACGAGGTGTCGGTCGTGGACGACCAGCGCGGCTGCCCCACGTACGTCGACCACCTCGCGACGGCGGTCCGCTCGCTCGTGGACGTGGATCTCCCGCGCGGCGTCTGGCACCTGACCGCGGACGGCGACTGCACCTGGGCCGACTTCGCCGAGGCGATCTTCGAGGAGGCGGGCCTCGAGTGCCGCGTCGAGCGCGTCTCGACCGCGGAGCTCGGCCGGCCCGCTCCGCGCCCGGCCAACTCCGTCCTGCGCAGCGAACGGGCCGGCGCGCCGGTCCTTCCGCACTGGCGCGACGGGCTCCGGGATTGCCTGGCGCGGATCGACGACTAACCTTCGGCCGATGCGCCTCCTCGTCACCGGCGGAGCCGGCTTCATCGGCTCCAACTTCGTCCACTTCTGGCTCGACCGCTACCCGGACGACCACGTCGTCGTCTACGACCTGCTGACCTACGCGGGCAATCGCGCGAGCCTCGCGGACGTCGAGGACCGGATCGCGTTCGTCGAGGGCGACATCTGCGATCGCGAGCTCGCCGAGAGCACGTTGCGCGACCATGGGATCGAGGTCGTCGTGAACTTCGCGGCCGAGTCGCACAACAGCCTCGCGGTCGTCGACCCGACGCGGTTCTTCCGCACGAACGTCCTCGGCACGCAGACGTTCCTCGACGCCTCGCGGGCAACAGGCGTCGAGCGCTTCCACCACGTCTCGACCTGCGAGGTCTACGGCGACCTCGACCTGGACACGGACGAGGTCTTCACCGAGGACTCGCCGTACAGGCCGCGGACGCCGTACAACGCCTCGAAGGCGGGCGCCGACCACGCCGTCCGCGCGTACTTCGAGACCTTCGGCCTTCCGGTCACGATCACCAACTGCTCGAACAACTACGGGGCGTACCAGTTCCCCGAGAAGGTGATCCCGCTCTTCACGACCAACGCCCTCGACGATCGCGAGCTGCCCATGTACGCGTCCACGCAGAACAAGCGCGAGTGGCTGCACGTGCTCGACCACTGCACCGCGATCGACCTCGTGCTCCGGAACGGTCGAGACGGCGAGACGTACAACGTCGGCTCCGGCGTGGAGGCGACGATCGAGGAGATCGCCGACCTGGTGCTCGAGCTGACCGGGAAGCCCGAGTCGCTCAAGACGATCGTCCCCGACCGGCCCGGCCACGACCGCCGCTACCTGCTGGACGCGACGAAGATCGCACGCGAGCTCGGCTGGGAGCCTGCGCACTCGTTCCGCGAGGGCCTCGCGGAGACGGTTGCCTGGTATGCCGAGAACCGGGAGTGGTGGGAGCCGCTGAGGGAACGCGCTCCGGTCGAGGAGACCGCCTGGAAGTAGCGCCGGGGGGAGGCGACAGCGGGTGCCGGTCACCGTGCGTGACAGCCACCGGCTCAAGGCCTACCCTGTACTGCCGAGAACACAAACGGTTCACGGTTCGACGCTAGCCTGGATGCTTTCGTGCGCGCTCTGACAGCCCTCCTCGTCCTCGCCGTCGCCGCCTCCGCGGCGGCCTCTGCGCAGCCGGGTTCACCCTCGCAGGCCCAGTCCGCGCCCGGCGAGGCGCTCTTCGTGATCTCCGGTCGCGGCTGGGGACACGGGGTCGGGATGGGCCAGTACGGCGCGTCCGGCATGGCGACCGCCGGGCGCACGTACGACGAGATCCTCGCGCACTACTACACCGGCACGGCGATCGGGCGCGCGGGCCGCAGCGACGTGCGTGTGCTGCTGGCCGAGGGGCGGCGTGCGCTCACCGTCTCGTCGCCGGTCGCGTTCTCGATCGTCGACGCCGCGGGGACGGAATTCGAGCTGCCCAAGGGCGCGCTCACGCTCACGCCCAAGCTCGTCGTCCGGACGCCGGACGGCCGCGTCCGGGCGGAAGCGCCCGTCTTCGTGCGCCCCGGGAAGGGCGCGCCGCTCTCGCTCGACGGTCGGCTCTATCGCGGCCGGCTGGAGGTGGCGAAGACGGGAGAGTTCCTCCGCGTCGTCAACCATCTCCCGCTCCAGCGCTACCTCGAGGGCGTCGTCGCCGGCGAGATGCCGCATACATGGCCGCTGGAGGCGCTCAAGGCGCAGGCGGTCGCGGCCCGGTCGTACGCGCTCGCGACGCTTCAGAAGGGGAAGCCGTTCGACCTCTACTCCGATCCGCGGAGCCAGGTCTACCTGGGCGTCGCGGGCGAGAAACCGCGGACGACCGAGGCGGTCCGGGCGACGGCGGCGGAGATCGTCACGTACGGCGGCAAGGTCGCGACGACGTACTACTTCTCGACGTCTGGAGGCAGGACCGCGAGTGCCGCTGACGTGTTCGGCTTCGCCGTCCCGTACCTCGTCTCGCGGCCCGATCCCTACGACAGCGCTTCTCCGTATCACTCCTGGGGGCCGATCGTGCTCGGCGCGCGGACGGTGCAGTCGAAGCTCGAGGTGGACGCGCGCGTGCTCGACGCGACGGGCGTCGCCACCCCGTCCGGACGGCTGCGCTCGCTGTCACTGCAGACGGTGAACGGGCCGACGTCGGTACCCGCGTCGGTCCTGCGGACCGCGTTCGGCCTGCGCTCGACCTGGGCGACGTTCGGAGTCCTGCGCCTCGATCGGCCGCGGTCCGCCGTCGTGTTCGGGTCCACGCTCCAGCTCGCCGGGGTCGCACGCGGGGTCACCGGGCCGGTGCTCGCCGCCTCGGCCGACGGCTCGGCCTGGGGAAAGGTCGGGCCCGTTGCGCGCGATGCCGGTGGGCTCGTGACGCACGTCGTGAAGCCGACACGGACGACGCGGTACCGCATCGAGGTCGACGGCGCGGCATCGCCGTCCATGTTCGTCGGAGTCGCACCGCTCGTCCGTCTGACGCAGGCGGTCGAGTTCGACGTCCTCACCGGCACCGTGCGGCCGAAGCTCCCGGGCGCCGCGGTCACGATCGAGCGGCGCCAGGGGACGTCGTGGAAGCGCGTGGCGCAGACGACCGTCGCGGCGAACGGCTCCTTCCGTGCCGAGGTCGCTCTCGTCGCGGGCGCCTATCGCGCGCGCGTGACCGCCGACGGGTTCACCGAGGGGATCGCTCCGACGATCACGGTGACCCCGTGAGACGGCTTGCTGCGGCGGTCGGCTCTGCGGCGCTTCTCGCGGTGCTCCTGCCCGGCGTCGCGAACGCTGCCAGAGTCGCCGTCGGCATCGCCCCGAACGCCGACGCGAAGGCGGTGGCCAGAGCGGTCGAGCGCCGCACGGGCTCGACCCCGGAGAGCCTCGCGCCGATTCCCGCGCTCGTCGTCGACCTCCCGGCGAACGTGTCTCTCGCGGGGATTCGCGGCGTCCGCTACGTCGAGCCGCTGCTCTCCCGTCAGCTCGCGCTCACGCCGACCGACCCGCTCGTCTCGCGCCAGTGGTACCTCGCACAGAGCCGCTTCTACGAGTCGTGGATCACGCTTCCCGCTCTCGAGTCCATCCCGGTGGCGGTGATCGACTCGGGCGTCGACGCGTCCCATCCGGAGCTCCAGGGCCGCATCATCGGGGCGAAGAGCTTCGTCGGAGGCTCGGCGAGGGTGGACACGCTCGGCCACGGCACCTTCGTGAGCGGCCTGATCGCAGCGGGAGTCGACAACGGCATCGGCATCGCCGGCCTCGCGCCCTCGGCCGAGCTCCTCGTCGCCAAGGTCGTCTCTCCGTCCCGTTCGATCCCGATCGAGGCCGAGGCGAAGGCAGTCCGCTGGGCGGTCGAGAACGGCGCGCGCGTCATCAACATGAGCCTCGGCGGGATCCGCGATCCCATCGACCCGAACCGGGACAGCTACTCGCGGCTCGAGGCCGACGCCGTCGCCTACGCCGTGTCCAACGGCGTCGTCGTGGTCGCCGCGGTCGGGAACGCCGATCAGGCGCCGGCGAGCCCGTGGCCGTACGCGAGCTACCCGGCCGCGCTCCCGCACGTGATCGGGGTCAGCGCGATCGCCGAGGACGGCAGCGTCCCGAAGTTCTCGAACCGCGACCGCATCTACAACGACCTGACGGCTCCGGGCCACGAGATCCTGTCGATCTTCCCGCGCCCGCTCACGGGCAGATTCCCGTCGTGCTCGGAGCAGGGCTACTCGAGCTGCGGGCCGGACGAGTACCGGGAGGCGCAGGGAACGTCGTTCGCGGCTCCCGCAGGTGAGCGCCGCCGCCGCGGTGCTGCTGAGCCTGCGCCCGAAGCTGAGCCCGGAGCAGGTCTCCGCGATCCTCACGCGAGCCGCGGTCGATCAGACCGCCCAGACCGGTTGCGCGGGGTGCTCGCTCGGACGCGACGCGCTGACCGGCTGGGGACGGCTCGACGTCGCGGCGGCGATCTCCGCCCTCTCGCTGCCGCTTCCCCGGCGTGACCGCTACGAGGCGAACGACGACGCCGGTCGGCGCTCGTATCGCGTGTACGGCGCCGATCGCCGGCTCTACGCCTCCGTCGACTTCTGGGACGACCAGGACGACGTCTACGGCTTCCGGCTCGAGAAGGGACAGCCGGTGTACGTGGGCCTCACGAGCACCGACACGGAGATCGACCTGAGCCTCGCGCTCTGGCTCCCGAGCACGCGCACGATCGAGGGCGTGGCGAGCGTCCGCTCGCGCGCGAAGATCTCGGCGCGCGTCGGCTCCCGCGAGTACTTCTCGTACCGGGCGAGGCGGACCGGGACGTTCTACGTGCAGGTGCGCGTCTCGAGCCCGGGCTCGACGGAGTACCGGCTCGCGATCGTCAAGGGCTGAGCAGCTCCTCGTCGGGCACCTCGCGGATCACGCGCGCGGGGCTCCCGACCACGACCGCGCGCGGCGGCACGTCCTTCGTCACGACCGCGCCCGCTCCGACGAACGCCTCCTCGCCGATCTCGACGCCGGGGCACAGCACGGCGCCGCCGCCCACCCTCGCGCCGCGGCGGATCGTCGGTCCGGCGATCAGCTCGTGCCGGCGCTCGGTCCGGCCCATGAAGTTGTCGTTCGTCGTGACGACGCACGGCGCGATGAAGACGTTGTCCTCGAGCGTCGAATAGGCGGTGATGTACGCCTCGGCCTGGATCCTCGTCAGCGCGCCGATCGTCGTGTCGTTCTCGACGAGCGCGCCGCGCCCGAGGACGACGTCGTCCGCGATCGTCACGCGCTCGCGGACGCACGACTGATCGCCGAGGATCACGCGTGCGCCGATTCGCGAGCCCGCGAACACGATCGCGCCCGTGGAGACGATGGTGCCGTCGCCGATCTCCGTCGGCGGCAGCGGCTCGCGCTTCGCGGTCGATCGTGGTGACAGCGATGGCTGCTTCCCGACGACGGCGTTCTCGAGCACCTTGACCCCCTCGCCGAGGACCGTCCCCGGATGCACCGTCGCGGTGGGGTGGACCTCGGCGGTCACGCGGTGACGCCGGAGCGAAGCGAGCTCGTCAGCATGTCGAGAGCGCGCACGACACGGGCGCCGTCGCTCGCGACCTTGCGCCTGTCGCCCTCCCCCGCGACGAGCGAGAGGAAGAAGCGGCACTCGAGCTTGAGCGGCTCGTCCGTCGCGATCTTCGGGATGTGGATGTCGCCGGTGCGGGTCTGCCACTCGCCGTAGGTCGCGGCCGGCTTCCACGGCGACTTCTCGTAGACCGTGACCTTGCGGTCGAGCTCCATGTCGTCGAAGACGGCCATCTTCTCGGTGCCGACGACGGTCATCTTCCGCATCTTGTGCGGGTCGAGCCAGGAGAGGTGCATGTGCGCGATGCGGCCGGACGGGAACTTGAGGAAGCAGAAGACCACGTCCTCGACGCCCGGCTGCAGGAAGTCGCGTCCGTGCGCGAGCGCGACCACGGGATCCTCGTCCAGGAGGTAGAGGATCACCGAGAGGTCGTGGACGCCGAGCGACCAGAGCGCGTTCTCGTAGGGCCTGATGCGGCCGAGGTTCTGGCGATTGCCGTACACGCAGAGCACGTCGCCGAGCTCCCCGGAGCCGACGAGCTCCTTCAGCTTCTGGACGCCGGGGTGGTAGAGGAGGAGGTGCCCGGGCATGAGGACGAGGTCGCGCTCCCCCGCGAGCGCGACGAGCTCGTCGATCTCGGCGCCCGTCATCGCCGGCGGCTTCTCGACGAACACGTGCTTCCCGGCCGCGAGCGCCTGCTTCGCGAGCTCGTAGTGCGTCGGCACGGGCGTCGCGATCACGACCGCGTCGAGATCCGCGTCGGCGAGCATCTCCTCGAAGGTCTCCGCCCAGCGCGCCTGCGGGTAGCGGGCGCCGAACTCGTCGTGCTTCCCGTTCGCGGGGTCGCAGAGCCAGGTGAGCTCGGCGAGGTCGGCGAAGTTGCGCGCGAGGTTTCGGCCCCAGTCGCCCAGTCCCGCCTGGCCGATCCGGAGCGTCACAGCTTCCAGACCTTGTCCGAGCGGCGGCCGTCCGGAGCCGGTGGCGTTGCGGAGGTCGACGACGAGCTTCGAGTCCTCGACGAGCTGGTCGTAGTCGATGCCCGAGTGGTTCGTCACGACGACGACGCAGTCGTACGAGGCCGGCTCTAGCGCCACCGAGCTGAGCTCGAGGCCGTTCTCGCGGAAGGACGGCACGTGCGGGTCGTGGTAGGCGACCTCGGCGCCCGCGTTCTCGAGCAGCGCGATGAGCTTGACCGCGGGCGACTCGCGCACGTCGGAGATGTCCGGCTTGTACGCGACGCCGAGGACGAGGATCCGCGAGCCCTTGAGCGAGAGCTGCAGCGTGTGGTTCATCGCCTGCGAGACGAGCGAGCGGCAGAAGTACGGCATCGACTCGTTCACCTTCCCGGCGAGCTCGATGAACTCGGTGTAGAAGCCGTACTCGCGCGCCTTCCACGTGAGGTAGAAGGGGTCGATCGGGATGCAGTGCCCGCCGAGCCCGGGCCCCGGCTTGAAGGACATGAAGCCGAACGGCTTCGTCGCGGCCGCCTCGACGACCTCCCACACGTCGATGTTCATCCGTTCGCAGAGCTGAGCGAGCTCGTTGACGAGCGCGATGTTGACGGAGCGGAAGATGTTCTCGAGGAGCTTCGTCAGCTCGGCCGCCTCGGGCGACGAGACCGGGTGCACGTCGTCGATCGCGCTCGAGTAGAGCGCCACGGCCGCCGCGGTCGAGGCTTCGTCGATACCCCCGACGACCTTCGTGACCGTCTTCGTCGTCCAGTCCTCCCGGCCCGGGTCGACTCGCTCCGGCGAGAACGCGAGGTGGAAGTCCGTGCCGACCTTCAGGCCGCTTCCCTCCTCGAGGAGCGGGAGCACCTGCTCGCGCGTCGTCCCCGGGTACGTCGTCGACTCGAGCACGACGACGTGGCCGGGACGGAGCCGTGTGGCGATCTCCTTCGCGGCGGACACGAGGATGCGGAGGTCGGGCTCGCGCTGCTTCGAGAGCGGCGTCGGGAGCGCGACGAGGATCGCGTCGGCCTCGCGGAGCTCGTCGTAGTCGGTCGTCGCGACGATGAGACCGTCGGCGACGAGCGACGCGAGCTCCTCCGACGGGACGTCCTCGATGTAGCTCTCGCCGCGGTTCAGCTGCCCGACGCGGGCAGCGTCGACGTCGACGAGCAGCACGGACTTCCCCGCGTTCGCGAAGACCTGCGCGAGGGGCACGCCCACGTACCCGGCGCCGACGATTGCGACGTCCCGCTTCATCGGCTCGGGATCGTAGCGAGGAGGACTTGCGCGATCCGCTCGGAGGCGTGACCGTCGCCGTACAGGATCGGGCGTTTCGCCGGCATGCGCGCGTCGCGGACCGCGGCGACCAGGGCGTCGGGATCGTCGTTCACGAGCACGTTCGCGCCCGCGCGGACGGTCGACACCCACTCCGTCGAGGGGCGGAGCGTCACGCAGGGGACGCCGTACCAGTACGCCTCCTTCTGGAGCCCGCCCGAGTCCGTGATCACGACACGTGCCTGCGACGCGAGCGACGCGAGCTCGAGGTAGCTCAGCGGCTCCGTGACGCGGACGTGAGGGCCGAGCTCGAGGCCCTCGTCCTCGAGGTGCGCGCGCGTCCGCGGGTGCGCCGGGAAGACGACGAGCTCGTCGAGATGGTTCAGCCCGATGACGATGCGCCCGAGCCGCGGCTGGAAGACGTTCGCCTGCCGGTGGATCGTCGCGACGACGTAGCTCCCCTGCGGGTAGGGCACGGGGTACCGCTCGCGCGCGATCGGCGCGAAGCGGACGACGGCGTCGGCCATGACGTCGCCGACGACGTACGTGCGGCCGAGGACGCCCTCCTCCCGGAGCGTCGTCTGCGAGAGGTCGTCGGGGCAGAACAGGATCCAGGCGATCCGGTCGACCTCGATCCGCGTGTGCTCCTCGGGCATCGTCAGATCGCCGCTGCGGAGCCCGGCCTCGACGTGCACGAGCGGGATCGACGTCGCGACCGAGGCGCGAGCGCCGGCGAGGGTCGAGTTCGTGTCGCCGTAGACGAGCACGAGGTCGGGGGACTCGGCGCGGATCGCCTCGATGATGTGCGGCGTCATCTCGTCCGGGTCGGCGGTGTGGAGGTCGAGCGCATAGCGGGGCTCCGGCAGGCCAAGCTCCTCGAAGAAGACCTCGGAGAGCGCGCGGTCGTAGTGCTGCCCCGTGTGGACGACCACCTCGTCGATCTCCACCTCGCGCAGCGCGAGCGAGAGCGGCGCCGACTTGACGAACTGCGGCCGGTTTCCGACGACGGTCAGGATCTTCACGCGCCGAAGCCTACGGAGGGCTCAGGCGCGCCTACGCCACGCGCTCGCGGACCCGGCGAGTGAAGTCGCCGAGCGACGCGACTCGGAGCGGCGAGCCCTCGAAACGCACGTCGTAGACGGGCCTGTAGAAGTCGTACAGCCAGACGATCAGGGTGATGAGGTAGGCGAAGAACGCGCCGTACCAGAAGTGGAACGTCGAGTCGCCGCGCAGGAGAACCGTGCCGAGGTAGACGAAGAGCACGTTGATCCCGTACCGGATCGTGAAGCTGAGCGCCTGCGACTCGATGCCGAAGCCGCCGCGCCGCGCGAACCAGAGGCCGACGAAGGTGTTCGCGATGACGACCGCGGTGACGCCGATCGCGACCTCCAGCGGGTCCATCTCGACGGCCGGCATGATCGAGACGAAGATGATGCAGATGAGCGAGAGGAGACCGATCGCCTTCTCGAAGAGCTCGCCTGACATGACGCGGCTCGTTCGCACGTGGTACGCGTGGCGCTCGTGCGCCTCGTCCATCGCGGTCGGCAGCGGGTCGGCGGGGAAGCGCCACGTCCAGTCGGGCCTCGGCAGGCGCGGGCGCACGTAGAACCATGCGAACGCTGCGATGCCCGCCACCGCGATCGCCGCGACGACCGCGATCCAGGGATGTGCGCGAATGAGGTCGGTCGTGTCGAGCTTCGCGATGTGGATCCAGTACTCCTGGGGCAGCTTCACGAAGATCCAGATCCCGGCCGCGAGCAGGAGCCAGAAGCGCGCCGAGATCCTCGACGGGTCGCGACGGAGGCGGATGAGCTCGTAGGCGATGAAGTAGTACTCGAACGTGTTCGGGAAGACGAGGAGCAGCCAGCGCTCGTCCGAGAGCTCGAACAGCGTCACGCCGACCAGCCGGTAGAAGAAGAGGAACTGGCCGGTCCGGAAGGCCGCGTCGGACGTCCAGTTCCGCATCGTCGAGAGGTAGGCGATCGACAGGTAGTAGATGTCCATCGCCTTGTCGAATCCCTGGTATGGCCCCGTCTCGGTCGTGTCGACCTCGGTGAGCTTCTGGAGGATCGTCTGGTCGGCGGCGTCGACGATGAGTGCCGCGACGATCACGAGCGGGAAGCGCGGGATGAAGAGCGGGATGATGAGCCGCAGCGCGACGATCGCGGCGACCACGGCGTCGTCCGAGGCCTCGCTGGCGAGCAGGTCGGCGAAGGCGGCCACGGCCGGAGCCTAAGGCCGGGAGCCGTTACGGGAGATCGACGTCCGCCGCGGCGTCTCGGAGCAGCGCCGTGATGTCGGCGTGGCCGTGCACGGGGTCGGCCAGGCCCGTCGACCAGCCGTCTGCGCCGGGCAGTCCGACGACGCGCCGCCCGAGGTCGAAGACGCCGAAGACGACCTCCGGCGAGACCGAGCGCGCGACCACGCTGGCGGTGATCGCCGCGTTGGCCACGACCGCCGTCTGCACGAGGGCGCTCCGGTACCCGGTCGCGGTCGTGACCTGGTCTCCGTGCACGTCGGCCAGCGCCAGCGCGGCCATGCGCACGCCGGCCAGCAGGGCGTCGACGATGGCGCGGAGCTCGGGGGTGTGCACGACCTCGAGGTACGTCTCGGGCACGAGGAACGCGTCCACCGCAGCCGCGACCGCGCCGCAGCCCGTGTGGCCCAGCACCGTGACGAGCCGGAGGCTCGCGAGGTGTGCGACCGCGTAGTGGAGGCTGCCGACGCACTCCGTTCCCGGCACGCCGCCCGCAACGCGCATCACGAAGAGGTCGTTCGCGCCCTGGCCGAAGACGAACTCGACGGGCACGCGCGCGTCGGAGCATCCGAGCACGGCCGCGAACGGCTCTTGCGGGTTCGCCTCACCCGGCTCGCGGGGCAGCCCGAGCGCGTCCGCGCCGACCTCGATGACGTGACTGCCGCCCGTCGTCCCGAGCGCCGCATAGGCGGCGTTCCCGCGCTCGAGTCGTTCACGTGCCTCCACGGCGCTCGCCGGCTGCTGCGCGTCGTGCCCGGAAGCGGGATCGTGACGCCAGATGATCTCCCCGATCGGCATCGAGCGCGACGGAGCGTACCGCCGCGGTGCGCCGCGCGACCGTCGTCGCGTGCTCGAACGCCGCATGACCGAGATCGCCCTCGGGCTATTGCATTTGCGGAGCGAGCGGCTATAGGGTCGCTCGTGCGGGTCGTGGCATGAGGCTCGCGGATGTCAGTGGGGGGTGTCGGACCTTCCTCCCGAATCGCCTGGGTGGAATGGCCTCCGATAGGCGCTAGTCCATGCGGCGGGCATGCGAATTGAGGAGGACCGATGGATCTGCGGAGACCGAGTCGCGATGGTGCTCGCGCGGGTCTGACGTGATGCGCGGAAGGCTGGCGCCCATTCTCGCATCGGGTCTCGCCGTGCTGTCCGTCGTCGGCGCGGTCGCTGTCGCCGTCCCCTCGGCGGGCGCGGTGGGCGGCTCGACCGGGTCCACCGGAGCGCCGGCCGCTTGCACGAGAGCGACCGCGAGCCAGCTCGTCGAGCAGCACCGGCTCAACGGCTTCCTCCTGCCGAATCCCGTCCGGCAGGTGCTCTGCGGCTCGTTCACGGGCCCGGGGAGCGAGGCGATGGCAGTGACGATCGGTGCGCCGACGTGCTGGCCTATCCAGCGCTGGGCGGTGTTCACGCTCTCCGGCGGAACGTGGCGGCTCGTCCTGGATCAGCCGGCGTACCTCATCCCTCCCCTGCGTGCGGTCGGCTCCGCCATCCGTGAGACGACGGCTGTCCACCGCTCCAACGACCCACGCTGCCTTCCGAGCGGTGGGACGAGGTCGCGCCTCTGGCGCTGGAACGGGTCGCGCCTCGCCGCCGGCCCGTGGAAGCAGGTGACGGGCGGCAAACAACCCGACTCGCGCGCCTTCGACTCGCCGAGTCGGAACATCAGCTGCGGCATGTTCGACGACAGCAGTCGACAGGCATGTCGTCTGTCAGAGCGCGGTCCCTCCGCAGAGGGCGATCCTCGACGCGAACGGTGCGGTGGCGATCTGCCGCAACCAGGGCTCTCAGAACACGTGCAACCTCGGCGATCGCGGCGAGAACAGGTTTCCGGTCCTCGCGTACGGCAAGCAGATCACCGTCGGCCGCTTCCGCTGCCTCTCCCTCGAGACCGGGGTCAGGTGCACGGTGACGCGGACCGGCAAGGGCTTCCTGATCAACCGCGACGGAATCCGGCGAATCGGTTAGCGACGTTCCGAACGGAGGCGATGTGCGTATGAGACTGTGGCTCGGTGCCTGCGCTGCGACGCTAACGGCGGTTGCCGCGACGGCGGCTTTCGGCGTCTCGGGCAGTGGGACGATCACGACAATCGCCGGCACCGGCGTGGAGGGCTTCTCCGGGGACGGGGGCCCGGCGGCCAAGGCGAAGCTGTTCTTCCCGCAGGGACTTGCGGTCGACGCGAGAGGAAACGTCTACATCGTCGATCAACGGAATTCCCGCGTGCGCAAGGTAAGCCCCGGCGGGAAGATCACCACGTTCGCAGGCGGAGGCGAAAGGGACCACTGGACACCGGGGACGGTGGGCCTGGCGACTTCGGCGGTACTGTCGCGGCCGACTGCGGTCGCGGTCGACCAGCGGGGGATCGTCTACATCACGGGGCGATGACAACCACGTTCGCAAGGTGAGCCCGAGCGGGACGATCTCGACGATCGCGGGCGATCGCGAGATCGCCAGTGGGCTCGCCCTTCGGCAGAGGCGGCACCGATGGCGGTCCGGCAGCTTCGGCATACCTGCGACGCCGTCAGGCGTTGCGGTGGACCGACGGGGAAATTCTACATCATCAGGACGCCCACCGTGTTCGCAAGGTAGACACCAACGGGACGATCACGACGATCGCCGGCTGGAGCGCAAGTTCGGCTTTCCGGCGACGGCGGTCCGGCGATCAAGGCGAGGTTGTTCTAGCCGACGGGATTGCGGTCGATCGGACGGGGAACGTGTATATCGCCGACACCGTGAACAACCGCGTGCGCAAGGTCAGCAGTGCGCGGAACGATCACCACGTTTGCGGGTACTGGCAAGTCGGGCTTCTCAGGCGACGGCGGCCCGCCGTCCGGGCTCGGCTGCACCGCCCGTTGGATGTTGCGGTGGACAACCGTGGAAACGTCTACATCGCCGACTTTCCAACATCCGCGTGCGGAAGGTCGACAGCAAGAGGACGATCACGACGATCGCCGGCTCGGGTGCTCCGGGCGATTCCGGGGACGGCGGCCAGCGACTCGGGCGCGGCTTTGTCTATCCCTTTGGACTGGCGGTTGATCGGCAAGGGGAACGTCTACATCTCCGATCGCGGCAGCAACCGTGTGCGCAAGGTGCGTCCGTGAGGGCGCACGCTCTCGGCCTGCTGGCGGGGCTCGCGGCGCTCACGCTCGTCGCGCTCTCCGCGGCGAACGTCGCCCCGAGCGCCGGGTCCGCCGGTGCGGTCAAGACCGGCTTCTTCAAGACGCCGTCCGGCAACATCGTCTGCGGGCATCACGTCTACTCGGGCTCCCGGGCGGCCAAGTCCTCCGTCGGATGCAGGATCAAGAGCGGGCTGAAGCCGCTGCCGCCGGGCACGAAGCCCCCATGCTTCTCCAGGAACGAGATCGGCATCGCCGCGACCGGCCGCGCGCGGATCGGGCACTCGATCTGCCCCGGCGACCCGGAGGGCGATGCCGGGGTGTTCGTCCACGAGTCCGTCGCGCGCGTGCTCGGCTACGGCAAGACGTGGCGGGGCGGCGGCCTCTCGTGCTCGTCGGCGTCGACCGGGCTGACCTGCCGGAACACCCGCGGCCACGGTTTCTTCCTGAGTCGTGAGCGCTGGCGGACGTTCTGAACGCACTGCGGAAGAAGGCTTGGCTCGGGGTGACCGTTGTCGCGTTGGCGGCGGCGGTCGCTGCGGGCACGTTCGGCGCCTCGGGTGACTCGGCCGCCGCGACGACTGCTCGTGATCGCGCCGTGACCGACATGCCGGACGACATCTCGGGCCCGCTGGTGCACTTCCTCTACATCGTTCCCGCGGACGGCGCCGACGGGCAGCTCGACACGAACGGAGTCATGGAGCAGTCCATCGCCCGGATCGAGCGCTGGTTCGTACGGCAGGCCGGAAGCCAGGGCCTGCGTGTCGACACGTACAAGGGCGTTCCGGACATCACCTTCGTGCGACTGCCGCACTCGGGCGAGCAGGCGACGGCCACGAATCCGTGGCCGCTCTGGGTGATCGGCGAGGATCTCGTTGCCGCGGGATTCAACGACCAGGCCAAGGTGTACGCGGCCCTCTACGACGGACCGAGCACGTGGGCGTGCGGAGGAGCGTCATCGCCTGCGCTGCCGAAGCTCGGTGCCATGTACATCCAGGCGCATCCGACGAACGACCCGCGCCCATGTCGCGATGCACCCGGATTCGGCACGGGCACGGATCGACCCGGCTACTTCGAGATCGGACTCCTGCACGAGATCCTGCACGTCATCGGGTTCACGTCCACCGTGCGCCCCTCACGCGAGCGCCAGTGCGTTCCCGGACCATGTCAACGACAGCGCCACCGACGTCATGTACGGCCCTGATGCGACGCATACCGCGGGCTGGAACTGGGCGAGCGCCGTTCTCGACTTCAACCGCGACGACTACTACCGGGCGAACGTGCCCGGGTGCCGCGATCTCTCGAACAGCCCCTACCTGACAGCCTTGCAGTCCGTCTCGGTCACGGTGAGCGGTTCGGGCACCGTGACGAGCAGCCCGTCCGGGATCGACTGTCCAGGAAGCTGCAGTGGGACGTTCTCGCGCGCGGTGACGCTCACTGCGACGCCCTTGGCCGGCGCGGCGTTTCGGGGCTGGACCGGAGCGTGCAGCGGGACGACCGCGTGCGTGGTGACGAGCGGATCCGTGAGCGCGTCGTTCAGCGTCCCCTCGCATCGACGCACCCTCACGCTTCGAGTTCGCGCGCGGCGGGCCACCGGCGTGCTCGGCGTCGTCGACGGCTACGTGCAGTGCCGCGAGCGCGCCCCGGTGATCGTCGAGCGCCGTGGACAGCAGGGCTGGTCGATCGTCCGCAGAGCGCGAACGGACCGACGTGGCTCGTTCGCGGCTCCGCTACCCAAGGGTGGTGCGTCCTATCGCGCACGCGCTCCCCGAACGACCGTCAACGGCGAGACATGCGTCAGTGCGGTCTCTCGCATCGTCGTGGGGTCTGCCGACTAACCGCGGCTCAACAGCCCGGACGAACTCTCTCAGGAGGACACACATGCGGCTCGAGCTCGTCACGTCCCTCGCGGTGGCCGCGGCCACGTCGCTCGTCGTGGTCGTGGCGGCGGCGTCCGGTCCCGTCGTCGCTTCGCCGATCGTCGGGAACTTCGCCGGCGGCGCCGTGTTCTACCGCGCCGACGGCACGATCAGCCAGACGCAGTTCGCACGGTTGTCGGTGAAGTCGGCCACGCTCGGCAAGGGGGCCGGCTCCGTCCAGTGGAACTTCAGCTGGGTGGCGCCGAACGCCGCGCCGGTCTGCACCCATCATCTCGACTCGACGAAGGTGATTCGCAAAGGCGTCGAGCTTGCCTATCGCGTCGCTTCGATGACGGGCAGCTGCATCCCCGACGCCAGGAGCTACCGCATCTCCTGGCTGGACCGCAAGCGCGCGGTCATCGAGCTCACGTACGGCGACGGCTCGACCGCCTCCGGTCTCCTCCGGCGGAGGTGAGCAGTGCTAGGAGTCGAGGGCGAGCGCGACGGCCTCGTCGAGCGTCAGCGGCCCGCCCCTCGGCCCGGGTCGTCTCGTCGGGCTCCGTGCCGATCATGGCGAGCGTCGCCGCGTTTCTCTCCGCCGTCCACGACGGCACGCTGCGGCCGGTTTCCGCGTAGAGGGCCTCCGAGCAGGAGACCAGCCGCACGGCCGTCTCGGCCCGTCCGGCGATCGCCAGAGCACGTGCAAGACGGCCGAAGTCGTCGGCGATCCCCGAGGCGATCGTCGAGGTCTCGGAGGATGCCGAGGGACTCCTTCAACATCGAGATGGCGTCGTCGGCCCGGCCCTCGTCGCAGGCGTACAGCGCGAGCTGACCGAGCGACCGGGCGACGAAGCGACGGTTGGACTGGGCACGTGCCCGATCGAGGTTGTCGTGGTGCAGCCGCCCAGCGCGGTCGAGGTCTCCGAGGTCTTCGTAGACACCCGCAAGGGCGTCGGTCGCCATCATCGCCGAGTGGTCGTCGCCCAGCTCGCTGAACCGCCGAAGGCTGTCGTCGAGAAGCTGCTGCGCCTGTGCGAGATCGCCCTCTGTGGCGAGGACCTCGCCGAGCATCATCCCCGAGTAGGCGATGCCCCAGTCGTCCCCGAGGTCACGATGGATCGTGAGCGCTTCCTCGGCGCAACGCCTGGCCGTGGCGAGGTCGTCACCGAAAGCGATGAGGGCCAGCCCGTCGAGCGCTCGCGCGCGTGCCGCGGTCGGGCAGGCGTCCGACGCGAGAGCGCTGTCGAGGCGTCGCCCGCCTTCCGCCAGGTTGCCCCTCATCAACCAGAACCGTGAAAGCGCGCCGGACAGTTGCACGTTCGAGCCGCCACTCGCCGCTCGCCTCGAGCCGGTCGAGCGTCGCTCGCAGGTTGTCGTGCTCGTGCTCGAGCCGATCGAGCCAGTCTCCGGGGCTGCCGCTCCAGCGCAGGTTCGGCTCGGCCTCCTCGGCGAGTGCGAGGAAGAACTCCGCGTGCCGACGCTCGAGCTCTTCGGCCTCGCACGACTCTCGGAGCAGTTCGGACGCGTACTCGCGAATGGTCTCGAGCATCCAGAAGCGGTCGCCCGTGTGGCGGAGGAGGCTCTTGTCGACGAGCGACTGCAGGACGTCGAGCTCGGCCTCGGCCACCTCTTCCGCGGCGTCGAGCGTGCAACCGCCGCGGAACACGGACATGCGCGCGAAGAGGCGTTGCTCCTCGGGCGAGAGCTGGTCGTAGCTCCACGCGATCGTGGCGGCGAGCGTGCGCTGTCGCTCGGGCAAGTCGCGGGCGCCACCTGTCAGCAGCTCCAGCCGTCGGTCGAGCCGCTCGAGTATCTGTGCCGAGGACAGCGACTTGACGCGGGCGGCCGCGAGCTCGAGCGCCAGCGGAAGGTCGTCGAGCCGGCGACAGATCTCGGAGACGGCGTCGTCGGCCTGGAAGCCCGGGTCGACGGCTCGTGCCCTGGCGAGGAACAGTCCGACTCCCTCCTCGTGCACGCAGCGGATGCACCGGGTACTCCTGCTCGCCCATGATGTGGAGCGGCTCGCGGCTCGTCACCAGCACGTCGAGCCGAGGGCAGGCTGCGAGGAGGGCGGCAAGCTCGGCTGCTGCCTCGACCAGGTGCTCGAAGTTGTCGAGGAGCAGGAGGAGCCGCTTGTCGGCGATGTGCTCCGCGAGACCGTCGCTGGACCCGATGGCCTGGGCCGCCGACGCCAGTACGAGCTCCGGGTCTCGAAGCGGGGCGAGCGGGACCCACCAGACACCCTGGGGGTAGCTGTCGGCCGACGCACCTGCTGCCTGCGCGGCGAGCCGCGTCTTGCCCGTGCCGCCGGGCCCGGTCAGCGTGAGCAGGCGGATGTCGTCTCGTGACAGCAGTCCGAGCACCTCGTTCAACTCGTGCTCACGGCCCAGGAACGGTGTCGACGGGATGGGGAGATTCGTCTGGTGCAGGCTCGCGAGCGGCGGGAAGCTGTCGTCCCCGAGCTGGTAGATGCCGCTCCGGCGCGGACAGGTCCTTCAGCCGGTGCTCGCCGAGGTCGCGTAGCCCGTCCGTGCCCAGCAGGGCGGCGGTGGAGGCGGAGACCAGGACCTGGCCGCCGTGGCCGCAGGCGGCGATGCGCGCCGCACGGTGGACGTCGACCCCGACGTACCCTTCATCTGCCCACGTGCGGCGTGCCGGTGTGGATGCCCATGCGCACACGCACGGGGCCGGAGGCAAGACCCAGCTGTGCGTCGACGGCGGCCTCGAGCGCGGCCGGCGCCGTCGCGAAAGGCGACGAAGAGCGCATCGCCCTGTGTGTCGACCTCGACCCCGCCGCGGGTGTCGACGGCCTGGCGCACGACACGGCGGTGCTCGACGAGCGCCCGTTCGTACTCGACTCGCGCCGAGCTCGCGCAACAGGCGAGTCGAGCCTTCGACGTCGGTGAAGAGGAACGTGACCGTGCCCGAGGGTAGGTCGTGCCGCACGGCGTCATCATCCTCCGCCGTGCGGTTCGACGCCACGGGATGGGCCGTGAAGGATTCGAACCTTCGACCTTGGGATTAAGAGTCCCCTGCTCTACCAACTGAGCTAACGGCCCGCGGGCGCCAAGGATAGCGCCCGTCCTCGGGGCCGCAGCACGACGAGCGCCGGGGCGCGCCGCAGTCGCCCCGGCGTCGTCGAGGGGAGCTACTTGGGCAGGTCCTTCTGCTTCGCGATCGCGCCGGCGAGAAGGTCCGCCGTCATGAACATGTGCGCGTATGCGGCCTGGTAGAGCGTCGCCGCCCGCGCGAAGTCCTTCGTCGCGAAGGCGTCGAGCTGGCCCTTGAGCTGTAGGACGTGGGCGAGAAGGTCGTTCTGCACGGCCTTCACCGGGAGCCCCGTGGCTCCGGCCAGGAGCTTGCCGTGCTCGACGGTGTAGCGCGTGAGGTTGGCGACAGCCTTGTTCTGGCCGGCCTTGTCCTTCTTGGCCGTCGCGACCGTGTAGTCGACGAAGAACCCGATGTGGGCCCTCCACTGGAACTTGCCGTTCAGGAAGGCGTTGCCCGCCTTCTTGCCGTACACCGCTGCGATCGACTTCGAGATCGCGACCGAGTTGCGGTCGAGGGCCTTCGCCGCCGCCGGGAACGCGGGCGAGCCGTTGACGCCGAGGTTCGTCGCGTTCATCGCGAGTGCGGCGTGCTCGCCGAGCTGCCTGCCCAGCAGCGCGCGCAGGTCGGACCGGGTCAGGCCCTGGAGCTGGAGCTGCGCGGAGTGCGCGTGCTGTGTGTGGTTGTGTGCCGCCGGCTTCGCCGAGCCGGCGGTTGCCGAGAGGACGCCGACTCCGAGTGCCACTGCTGCGACGAGCGAGCCGACGACGACGACCGAGAGTCCCTTCATGGGTCGAGCCTCCTTGGACGTGCGATCGGGTTCAGGTGCCCTCTCGTTCGTCCGCCGCGCTCGACCGGTTCGACGCGGTCAGGTCCCCCAGAGCGGCCGGACCTCGATCGTCCCCATCTCGGCGACCGGATGCCCGGCCGCGATCTCCACGGCTTCCTCGATGCTCCCGCACTCGATGACGTCGAAGCCGCCGACCGCCTCCTTCGTCTCGGCGAACGGGCCGTCGGTGACCATCACCTTCCCGTCGCGGACGCGGACCGAGCGGGCTCGTCGTGGCGGCGCCAGCTGGTCGCCGGTGACCCATGCTCCTCGCTCCTGGAGGTCGTCGAGCCACGGGAAGCCTTCCTCGTTCGGGGTGTCAGCCGGGTCGGGCTCGGTCTGGGCGTTCATGCTCTCGGTGCCCCAGCAGACCAGCAGCAGGTACTTCATCGCGCTCCTCTCGTCGACGGGATGAGACTGCTCATGGACGACGGACTGAGCGGACCGGGATCGACAATTACCGTCGCAGGCCGGTGCAGCCGCGCAGGCCGTTCCAGGCCGCGATCTCCGCCCGCCGCTCCGCCC
Source organism: uncultured Actinomycetes bacterium (assembly GCA_963770595.1). Classification (GTDB taxonomy): domain Bacteria; phylum Actinomycetota; class Thermoleophilia; order Gaiellales; family Gaiellaceae; genus GMQP-bins7. Next base: position 313,718 of record CAVYQG010000003.1, read on the forward strand.
CCGACAACGGTCGCGGCACGCCGTCGACGATCCGCGCCGGCACCCAGCGGTAGCCGTCGATGCGGCGTCCGGTCGCCGTGACGAAGAGCACTCCGGTCTGGGTCGAGAGCTCGCTCGTCCCGTACCAGACGAAGTTTCCGAGGCCATACGCGACGAAGGTCTGCCCGAGCCGTCCGGCGCCCTGGAGCCGGTGCGCGTGGCCGCCGACGACGACGTCCGCGCCGGCGCCGATCAGCTGGCGCGCGAGCGTGGCCTGGTCGGTGCTCGGGCATTGCTCGAGCTCGATGCCCCAGTGCAGGTAGACGACGACGGTGTCGGACGTGCGCCGCGCCTGGCGGACGGCCTGGAGCAACCGAGGGACCTCCTTCGCGGAGGCCAGCCCCGGCTTCCCCGGCCCCGCCGTCCACGCGGAGATCAGGTGGTCGTCGAGCACCTGCGTCGCGCCCAGGACCGCGATGCGCTGGCCGTTGACCACCTCGCGGTAGGGCGCGTAGGCGCGTTTTCCGTCCAGCCCGATCCCGACGACGGGGAAGTCGTAGCGCCTGGCCGCGGCGAGCGAGTCGCGCAGGCCGGCGAGGCCGAAGTCGAGGCCGTGGTTGTTCGCCATCGACGCGACGTCGACCGAGCCGCCGCGCAGGGCCGCGAACGCGCTCGGCGGCGCGCGGAACGTGAAGGTCTTCGCCGCGGCCGAGCCGCGGTTCGTCACCGCCGTCTCGAGGTTGACCATCGCGAGGTCGGCGTCGTCGAGCACGGGCTCGATCGGCGTCGAGCACGCTACCCGGAGACGCTGCGAGCTTCTCGGCGAGGACGCCCTCGAAGTGGACGTCGCCGCCGAACGCGAGGACGACCCGCTTGCCGCTGCCGAGAGGGCCGCGGGCAGTCTGCGCCGGCTGCTCGCGCGGCGTGCTCGGCGCACCTCCCGGCGCGTTGTCGGAGCGTGCCGAGAAGCCCACTGCGACGGCAGCGGCGAGCGCCGAGAAGGCGAGCAGGAGTACGCGAGAGCGAGTCACGGGAGGGTGCGCGGAGGCGAGTTCGATCCCAGGGCACGATAGCTCGCGCTTGAAGTAGGCTCGTTCCCGGTGCGCAAGGGGATCGTGCAGCTCGTTGCGATCGGGATCGTGATCGCCGTGGCGCTCACGCTGGTGGCGGTCCTCTTCCAGTGGCTGCCGACCTCGGCGTCGGAGGAGTTCGACCGGATCCAGGGCATCTACTGGCTCGCGACCTGGATCTCGATCGTCATCTTCTCGCTCGTCGCAGCGGTGATCATCTTCTCCGTCTGGAAGTGGCGCGTGCCGCTCGACGACGATGCCGACGGACCGCCGATCCACGGCCACACCGGGCTCGAGATCCTGTGGACGGCGATCCCGGCGGTCCTCGTGATCGTGATCGGCATCGTCAGCGCCGTCGTCCTCGCGCGAAACGGTGAGGCGGGCAACCGTCCGCTCGAGATCGAGGCGCTCGGCCAGCAGTTCGCGTGGCGCTTCACCTACGGCGACTACGACGACCTGGAGTCCGGCGAGCTCGTGCTCCCGGTCGGCCGCGAGGCGCGCTTCACCATGCGCTCCGTCGACGTCATCCACTCGTTCTGGGTGCCGAACTTCGGCCAGAAGATGGACGCCGTGCCGGGGATCGAGACCGAGATCCTCGTGACGCCCGATCGGGTCGGCGAGTTCGCCGTCGTGTGCGCGGAGCTGTGCGGCCTCGGGCACGCGACCATGCGCGCGAGAGCCCGCGTCGTCACCCAGCAGGAGTTCGACGCGTGGATCGAGGAGCAGGCGTGACGACGACGCACGAGCCGCCGCAGGCGCAGTACCCGGCGCACTTCGAGCCCCAGCGCGGCCCGATCTGGCGGCTGCTCTTCGGCCCGAACCTCGTGCGCGGCGCCTGGATGGCCGTGCTCTTCTTCCTGCTCGGGACGGGTCTCGTGCTCGGGCTCCGGCTCTGGTGGGGCTGGGAGCCGACGTGGGACTACCGAGGTCGTCCTCGCCGTCGCGGCGATGGTGTGCGCTCCGATCGGCTTCCTCGCGGGCATCGGCTCGTTCGACTACTGGCTCCACTACGTCTCCGGGCGCCCGACGCGCCCCGAGGACCACTCGGGTCACGGCGCGACGAGCTGGAAGGCGTACTTCCGCGTCAACACGGACCACAAGGTCATCGGGGTCCAGTACCTCGTCACGACCTTCGTGTTCTTCGCGATCGGCGGCCTGATGGCGATGTTCTTCCGCGCCGAGCTCGCGCAGCCGGGACTCCAGTTCGTCGACTCGCAGACGTTCAACGGCCTCGTGTCCGCGCACGCGACGCTGATGATCTTCCTCTTCATCATCCCCGCGTTCGCAGGGCTCGCGAACTTCGCCGTGCCGCTGATGCTCGGCGCGCCGGACATGGCGTTCCCGCGCCTGAACGCCCTCTCGTTCTGGCTCCTGCCGATCGCCGGGATCATGTTCGTCGCGAGCTTCCTCGCCCCGGGCGGCGCGTTCGGCGCCGGCTGGACGGGCTACGCGCCGCTCGCCGAGGGGCAGCCCATGGGCCAGACGTTCTTCAACATGGGCGTCCAGTGGGCCGGGGCCTCGTCGATCATGACGGCCCTCAACTTCCTGGTCACGATCATCACGATGCGCGCGCCGGGGATGACCTTCTGGCGCATGCCGCTCCTCGTGTGGGCGAACTTCACGACCTCGCTGCTCGTCGTGCTCGCGACGCCGTTCATCGCCGGCTCGCAGTTCTTCGTGATGTTCGACCGGATCATGCACACCGACTTCTTCACACCCGAAGGAGGCGGGTACGTGCTGGGCTACCAGCACATCTTCTGGTTCTACAGCCACCCGGCCGTCTACATCATGATGCTGCCCGGCTTCGGGATCGTCTCCGAGGTCATCGCCGCGATGTCGCGGAAGCCGATCTTCGGCTACCGGCTGATGGCGCTCTCGCTGATGGGGATCCTCGTCCTCGGCTTCTCGGTCTGGGCGCACCACATGTTCGTCGCGGGCATGGCCGACTGGCTGCGCGTCCCGATGATGATCACGACGCTGCTCATCGCGGTGCCGACGGGGATCAAGGTCTTCTCCTGGACCGCCACGCTCTGGCGAGGGCGCATCCACCTGAACACGCCGATGCTCTTCGCGCTCGGCTTCGTGACGATGTTCGTCATCGGCGGGCTCTCGGGGATCTACCTCGGCTCGGTGCCGATCGACATCGCCGCGTCGGACACGTACTTCATCGTCGCGCACATCCACTACGTCCTCTTCGGCGGCTCGGTGTTCACGATCTTCGCCGGGGTCTACTACTGGTTCCCGAAGATGACCGGCCGGATGTACGACGAGCGGCTCGGGAAGCTCCACTTCTGGCTGACGTTCGTGAGCTTCAACCTGACGTTCTTCCCCATGCACTACGTCGGGCTCCGGGGCATGCCGAGACGCGTCTTCGACTACTCGGACGCGTTCGGCGACCTCAACTTCGTGATCTCGATCGCGTCGTTCGCGCTCGGAGCGTCGTTCGTCGTGTTCGTCTACAACATGGTCACGAGCTGGGCCCGCGGGCCGATCGCCGACTCCAACCCCTGGCGCGCGCAGACCCTCGAGTGGCAGGTCTCCTCGCCGCCGCCGATCTTCAACTTCGACGAGATCCCGCAGGTCGTGGGCGGGCCGTACGAGTACGGCGTGCCCGGCGCACGCCACGCGGTCATGAGCCCGGCGCGCGAGCAGGCGAAGGAAGAGGTTCACGCGTGAGCGAGCCCGCCGAGCCCGACGCCAGGTCGATCCTGGTCGTCGCCAACGAGACGCTCGTCGGCAACGAGCTCGTCGACGCTGTCAAGGCGCGCGCCGCGCAGGGCCCGGTCCGCGTGGTCGTGGTCGCACCGGTGACGCAGCCGCAAGCGGGCTACGTCGTCTACCGCGACTCGCGCCGCGCTGCCGCCGGCCGCCGGCTCGACCGGACGATCGAGGCGCTTCGCGCTGCCGGGATCGCGGCCCACGGCGGTGTCTTCGACGACGAGCCGCTCATGGCCGTCAAGGACATCCTCGCGTCGGAGGACATCGACGAGCTGATCGTCTCGACACACCCCGAGTCCAAGTCGGGCTGGCTGCGGAAGAACCTCCTCGACGAGATCCGCAAGGCCGCGGGTAACCGCCCGGTCGAGCACGTCGTCTCGGACGCGGCCACCCGGACCGGCGCGAACGTCCTCGTCGTCGCGAACGAGACGGTGCTCGGCGAGCCGCTCCTGGAACGGATCCGCGCCCGCGCGCGCGAGGGCCAGGCCAGCTTCCTCATCGTGTGCCCGCAGAGCGACCTGACGCTCGCCGAGCACCCCGAGGCGGAGCGCCGTCTGCGAACCGCGCTCTCGACGCTGCGCGCCGAGGGCATCGAGGTGCACGGCCAGATCGCCCACCCGGACCCGTTCACGGCCGCGATGCAGGCGGTCCACGACGAGCGGACGGACGAGATCATCGTCTCCACCTTCCCCGGCGAGAAGTCGGGTTGGCTGCGCCGCGACCTCGTCGGGCGCCTTCGCTCCGAGAGCGGGCTCCCGGTCGAGCACGTCGTCGTCGAGCCGGCGAACGTGGAGGTCGAGGCGTGACCAGCCACGCCGAGTCGCTGCACGGCGAGCACGACCACCACGGCCCGCCGGAGGCGAACAAGAGCTCGCGCGTCGACGCGCGCGTGCTCGGCATGTTCCTCTTCATCGCCTCGGAGGCGATGATCTTCGGCTCGTTCTTCACGGCCTACTTCTTCGTCCGCGTCGTGAACCCGGGAGCGCCGTCGGAGTGGCCGCCCGAGCCGTACCACTTCCCGGTCTTCGTCGCGGGCGTGAACACGGCGATCCTGGTGACGTCGAGCTTCACGATGCACTGGGCGCTCCAGTCCATCAAGCGCGGCCAGCGGACGGCGTTCCTCGCCGGCATGGTGCTCACGTTCCTCATGGGCCTCGCCTTCCTGCTCACGCAGGTCGTCGAGTACCTGAACGTCGGCTTCAACACCGGAGACGGAGCCTTCGCCTCGGTGTTCTTCGGGCTCACTGGCCTGCACGGCGCGCACGTGTTCATCGGGCTCTCGCTGCTCGCTGATGGTGATCGTCCGAGGCTTCCGCGGCCACTACTCGCCCGAGCACCACCACGGCGTCGAGCTCCCCGGGATCTACTGGCACTTCGTCGACGTAATGTGGATCGTGGTCTACTCCGTCGTCTACCTCATCTGACGAGGCGAGCGTGGAGAGCCCCTTTCGCAGCGAAGATGCGGCCTTCCGGTTCCTGCTGATCTCGATCGGCGCGTTCGCGCTGATCGTCGCCGCGTCGTGGATCAACCCGTGGCTCGGGCTCCTCGTCTTCCTGCTGCTGAGCGCAGCCGCGTTCTGGGCCTACTTCCGCCAGCGCGGCGCCGACGCCGCCTCGCGAGCAGATCGCGCACGTCGGCCCGGCGGACGTCCGGCGCGTGCTCGTCGTCGCGAACGAGACCGTCGGCGGCGAGGAGCTGATGAGCGCGATCGGCGAGCTCGCGCTCTCCGGCAAGACGGAGTTCCTCGTGGTCAGCCCGGCGCTCAACTCCCGTCTCAAGACGTGGACCTCGGACGAGGACCCGGCGCGCGCGGAGGCGCAGCGACGACTCGACGCCACGCTCTCGCGGCTCTCCTCGGTCGGCGTCGAGGCGCAGGGCGAGGTGGGCGACGTCGACCCGCTCGTCGCGATCGAGGACGCCGTGCGGCAGTTCCACCCGGACGAGATCGTCGTCTCGACACATCCCGAGGGCCGCTCGAACTGGCTCGAGCGAGGTGTCGTGGGGGCTGTGCGGGAGCGCTTCGACGTGCCGGTGACGCACGTCGTCGTCGACCTCGTGAGCCCGCGCCCGGCCGAGGCCTGACCGTCGCGCGTCACGGGCGCGACTTCGATGTGGCGCCATGGCTCGCAGGGGCGAGGCATGCCTCGCCCGAACCACTAGCCGCCGGCGGCGGACGAGACGTAGTCGGCGACCGCGTCGATCTGCGCCGGGTCGAGCGAGTCCTTGAACGACGGCATGGCGCCCTGGCCGTTCGTCACCCGGTCGACGACGAGGTCGCGCGCCGGCTTCGACTCGTCGAGGTTCGGGCCGACGGTCCCCGTCGTGCCCGCATCGGCGAGCGTGTGGCACGAGCCGCAGCGCGGAGGTGAAGATCGACTTTCCGTCGGTCGGCGCCTCGGGCTCGGCGCCCGTCCCCGCGACCGCGCCGACGTACACCGCGATGTCGGCGATCGCCTGATCCTGGTCCTCGACGCAGAACGCGTCGCCCTCGACGTCGTCGCAGTGCGGAAGCGTGGTGTCGGGCCCTGGCATCCCCGGAGCTCCGGTGGACGTCTGCTCGATCGGGAAGCGAACCTGGCCGGCGACGACCTGCGTGAACGTCGCGTCGGTCATGCCGTCGGCGCGCGACTGCGCGAACGCGTCGTCGAGGTTCGGGCCGATCGTCCCGGCCGTCCCCGCGTCGGCGAGCACGTGGCAGCCACCGCATGCCTGGACGAACAGGAGCTTGCCCGAGCCCTGGCTTCCCTCGCTCACGAAGCCGCCGGTCCCGCAGCCGATGAGCGCGAGCGTCACGACGGCGCCGGCGGCGCTCACGAGCAGGGCGAGCCTCACGGAAGGCGAGTCTAGTCCCTCGTCGGGCCGGGCTGCAGAGGGTGGGTGTGCCGTGACTGCGAGCGGTTGCCGGGCCTCAGGCCTGGCCGCGCAGCTGCTTGAGAATCCGCTTGACCTCGACGGCCGAGGGATCGTCCGGAGCGAGCTTCAGGAAGGCCTCGAAGGCGGCGATCGACGTCGCGGTGTCACCCGCGCTCTGTGCTGCCTGTGCCAGCTCGAGCTGCACGTTCGGGTCGCCCGGTTCCGCCGCGACGACCTTCTTGTAGGTCTCGACGGCGCTCGCGGAGGCCTGCTGGGCCTCGAACAGCCACTGGGACACGTCGCCGGAGGACAGCTCGCTGATCGCGCTCGAGATCGGGTCGGGATCGAGCGGCTTCCCGCCGAGCGAGATCGAGCCGGCCAGGCCCGCTCCGGGTGCGAGGAAGGACGTGCGGTACTCGGCGATCTGCGCCCGCTCCTGCGCCGTGCCGGCCTTCGCCAGGTAGAGCCCGGCGAGCTCGCGGAGCGTGTCGGCGTCCTTCGGCTTGAGCGCCACGAAGCCCTCGAGGGCCTCGATCGCCTCGTCGGTGTTGCCTTCGGCCTGGTGTGCGGTCGCGAGGTCGCGGAATGCGTCCGCGTCCTTCGGGTTCTCGGCCACGCGCTCCTCGGCCGACTCGACGGACGGCACGCCGCTGTCGCCGCCGGCGCCGCGGAAGATGTCACCCACGCCCACGCCGCCGGCACCGACGCCGAAGGCGACGAAGCCGAGGCCCATGGCCAGGGCGAGGAAGAGGAAGACCCACTTCGCCTGCCTGCGCAGGCGGGGGAAGAACATGGTGTCCTCGACTACGACGTTGTCGCGCCGTACAGCAGCCTCTCGCGTGCGGGCCGCGCTGCGTCGATCAGCTCGAGCCATGCCTTCCCTCCTTTCTCGTAGCGGGTCGTGCCGGACACGAGAGTAGCGACCACGCGCTCCGGGCGAGCCGCCGTGAACCGTCGCCGTAACAGGATCTTCCCATGGTACGAACGGCGTCCCGGCGAACGAGAGAATCGTCAGGTCGGCCTGCTTTCCGGGCGTCAGCGAGCCGAGCTCCGAGTCGAGGCCGAGGGCTCTGGCGCCCGCCGAGCGTCGCGAGCTCGAGCGCGTCGCGGGCCGTGAGCGCGTCCGGGCGCCGCTCCCGCGCCCTGGCCGCCCCGATCGCCGCGCGCATCTCGTCGAACATGTCGAAGGAGGGCGTCGACGCGGGGCTGTCGGTCGCGATGCAGACACGGATGCCGGCCTCGCGCAACGCCTCGAGCGGCGCGACCCCGCAGCCGAGGATCGCATTCGAGCGGGGGCAGTGCGCGACCGCGACATCGTGCTCGGCGAGCAGCGCGATCTCCTCCTCGTCCGCCTGGACGCAGTGTGCCGCGAGGACATGAGGGCCGAGGAGCCCGGCTCCGGCGAGCGCGCGAATACCCGTGTCGCCGGGCGGTGGCGCGAGCATGTGCGCGAACGACTCCCAGTCGCCGCCGCCGGTACGGAGGAACTCCGACTCCGCCTCGCTCTCTGCGAGGTGCGTGGCCATCGGGAGACCGAGCTCCGCGCAGGCCTCGTACAGCTCGAGCGTGCAGGTGTACGGCGCATGCGGGGAGATTCCGACCCGGACGGTGTCGGAGAGAGCGGGCGCGATGCGCTCGCGCATCGGCTCGAAGCGATCCCGGATCGGGGCTGCACCTGCGCCGAACACCTCGAGGTACACGACTGCGCGAAGCCCGACATCGGCACAGGCGGTCGCCGTGGCGCCGCTGAAGGAGCAGTCCCCGACTGCGGTGATCCCGGAGCGCAGGCACTCGAGCGCGCCGAGCCGCGCGATCGCCTCGACGTCGCCGAGGTCGATCCGCTGCTTGCGCTCCATGTGCAGCGCGATCCACGGCCCGAACGAGAGGCCGTCGCCGAACGCGGTGTAGACCGCGTACTCGAGATGGCTGTGCGCGTTGACGAAGCCAGGGAGGATCACCGCCTCCTCGAAGCGCTCGCCGGCCCCGAGCTCCGCAGCCGTCCCGACCGCGGCGATGCGCCCGTCGTCGCCGATCGACCACCGCGCCGTCACGAATCGGGTCGCCCTCGACCGAGACGACCCAGTCGGCGGAGAGGGCCCTCACGAAGAGCCTGCTCCCGCGAGGTCCTCGTCCCAGTCTCGCGACCACCGCCGTTCCAGGAAGACCGAGAGCCAGATCGACATCTCGAACAGGAGCACCAGCGGCACGACCTCGAACGCCAGCGAGACGGGGTCGACGGTCGGAAGCAGGATCGCGAAGCAGAGGAGCGCGACGAACGCGATCCTCCGGTTGGCGCGCAGGCGGTCGCTCGTCAGGATTCGCAGGCGGACGAGACCCAGGACGAAGATCGGGAGCAAGAACGCGAGGCCTCCGGCGAGCAGGGTCCACGCGGCGAAGCCGTAGTAGTAGCTCGCGCGGATCTGGTCCTCGTAGCGTTCCTGGTCGAACTCCGTCAGGAACTCGAGAGCGCGCGGGAGGACGACGTAGTACATGAACACGACCCCCGTCGCGAAGAGGGCGGTCGCGAGGACCACGAGCACGAGCACGACTCGCTCGGAGCTGGGCGCGACGGCCGGCGCGAGGAAGGCCCAGGCCTGCCAGACGAGGATCGGGATCGTCATGGCCAGCGCCGCGATCAGGCTCACCTTCACGGCCGTGGTGAACGGCTCGGTCACGCCCAGGGTCACGAGCCGGGTCTCGTCGGGGAGCGGCTCGATCAGCCAGTCCATGATCCGCTCGTGGAAGGCGAACGTGAGCAGGAACGCCGGGACGAGCGCGACCAGCACGATGATCAGCCGCGACCGGAGCTCGTCCAGGTGCTCGACGAGCGTCGCCTCCTCACCGTGCGTGAGACGGCGCGGGAGCCAGCGCTTCAGCGGGTCTCCTAGCGGACGGTTTCCCGCTCCGTCTCCTCGGCCGGCGCCGCGCTCGAGGGCGGGGCGGGCTCGGACGGTGCGGAGGGAAGCTCGGCAGGCGTCGGCGGCGTCGAGTTGATGGACTCCTCGACCCCCGTGACCGAGTCCTTGAACTCGCGCATCCCCTTGCCCAGGGACCGACCCATCTCCGGCAGGCGCTTCGCTCCGAAGACGAGCAACAGGACGAGCAGAAGGATCAGGAGCTCCGGGATGGAGATGCCGAACGGCATTGGCCCACCTTAGCGCAAGCCGGAATTCGCGAGCTCGAATTCGGCGCGCAGAAGCCAGCCCTCTCAGGGCCTCCCATGGCCGCTTGCGCCCGGCGTGAACGAGGTGTCGGTCTGGTCGCGCCCGTCTTGCGGAGAGACATTGCGGCTACCATCCGAGAAGGCGGGTGGATCATCTGCCGTTCCCGACCGAGCGAGGTCCTTCTCTACGTATGGCAGTACTCGAGATCAAGAATCTGCACGTCGCCCTGGCGGACGGCCCGGAGATCGTCAAGGGGGTCGACCTCGCCGTCGACCTGAACGAGAAGCACGCGATCATGGGCCCGAACGGCTCGGGCAAGTCGACGCTCGCGTACGCGCTCATGGGTCACCCCGCGTACGAGGTGACCGAGGGGCAGATCCTCCTGGACGGCGACGACGTCACCGAGCTCGGGGCGGACGAGCGCGCGCAGCGCGGCCTCTTCCTCGCGTTCCAGTATCCGCACGCGATCCCGGGAGTCACGGTGACGAGCTTCCTGCGCACAGCACTCAATGCGCATACGGAAGGCCGCGAACGGCGGCGAGGACGACCCGGTGCCGATTCCCGAGTTCCGGACGGAGCTCCTGGCCGCGATGGAGGAGCTCAAGGTCCCGCGCGAGCTGGCGTCGCGCTACCTGAACGACGGCTTCTCCGGCGGCGAGAAGAAGCGGGTCGAGATCCTGCAGATGGCCATGCTCAAGCCGAGAATCGCGGTCCTCGACGAGACCGACTCCGGCCTCGACATCGACGCGCTCAAGGTCGTGGCGAACGGCGTGAACGCTCTCGTCGGCGCCGATACGGGCGCGCTCGTGATCACGCACTACCAGCGGATACTCAACTACGTCACGCCCGACTTCGTGCACGTGTTCGTGGGCGGGCGTATCGTGGCCGACGGAGGCCCGGAGCTCGCCGCACAAGCTCGAGGCGGAGGGCTACGAGGCGTTCACGCCGGCGGGAGTCATCGGAGGTGAGGCGGCATGACCACGCACGAGACCGACGTCGTTCGCGGGATCCGCTCCGACTACCAGTACGGGTTCTCGAACCCGGACGAGGCGGAGGACTACTTCTTCAAGTCGGGCAGAGGCATCTCGCACGAGGTGGTCGAGGCCATCTCGGAGCACAAGAACGAGCCGGAGTGGATGAGGAAGTTCAGGCACAAGAGCCTCGACTACTTCCTCGCGCGACCGATGCCGAGCTGGGGCGCCGACCTCTCGGGGATCGACTTCGACAACATCTACTACTACATCCGCCCCACGGAGAAGCAGGCCGACTCGTGGGAGGACCTCCCGGCCGACATCAAGGACACGTGGGACAAGCTCGGGATCCCGGAGGCGGAGAAGAAGTACCTCGCCGGCGTCGGAGCGCAGTACGAGTCGGAGGTCGTCTACCACAAGCTCCAGGCCGACCTCGAGGCGAAGGGCGTGATCTTCCTCGACATGGACACCGCCCTGCGCGAGCACGAGGACATCGTCAAGCAGCACATGGGGACGATCATCCCGCAGAACGACAACAAGTTCGCCGCGCTGAACTCGGCCGTGTGGTCGGGCGGCTCGTTCATCTACGTGCCCCCGGGCGTCCGGATCGAGATGCCGCTCCAGGCCTACTTCCGCATCAACGCGGAGAACATGGGCCAGTTCGAGCGCACGCTGATCATCGTCGACGAGGACGCGTACGTGCACTACGTGGAGGGCTGCACGGCGCCGATCTACTCGTCCGACTCGCTGCACTCGGCGGTCGTCGAGATCATCGTCAAGAAGGGCGGCCGGCACCGCTACACGACGATCCAGAACTGGTCGAACAACGTCTACAACCTCGTCACGAAGCGCGCGGTGGCCTACGAGGGCGCGACGATGGAGTGGGTCGACGGGAACCTCGGGTCGAAGGTGACCATGAAGTACCCGGCGATCTGGCTGATGGGCGAGGGCGCCCACGGCGAGGTGCTGTCGATCGCGTTCGGCGGCAAGGGGCAGCACCAGGACGCGGGCGGCAAGGTCGTCCACGTCGCGCCGCACACGACGTCCGTGATCACGTCGAAGTCGATCTCGAAGGACGGCGGCCGCGCCGGCTACCGCGGTCTGCTGCAGGTGGCGAAGGGCGCCGTCGGCTCGAAGTCCAAGGTCGTCTGCGACGCGCTCATCCTCGACGACGAGTCGCGCTCGGACACGTACCCGTACATCCAGGTGGACGAGAACGAGGTCGACCTCGGGCACGAGGCGACGGTCTCGAAGATCGGCGAGGAGCAGCTCTTCTACCTCATGTCGCGCGGGCTCTCGGAGGCCGAGGCGAGCGCGATGATCGTGTCGGGCTTCGTCGAGCCGATCACGAAGGAGCTCCCGCTCGAGTACGCGGTCGAGATGAACCGACTGATCCAGCTCCAGATGGAAGGCTCCGTCGGCTAGGAGCCCGAGTGACCGGCCCGATCAGAAAGGTGGACGCCGTCGAGATCCCGTCGTCGGACGCGGAGCGCTCGCGTCGGTTCTATGTCGACACCCTCGGCCTCCGTCCGGACGAGAACGCCCGATACGAGTTCTGGGTCGGTGACACGTGCTTCGAGATCTGGGACCCGACGCAGGGCGGGAGAGAGTTCGAGCCGCAGAAGAACGAGATCGCCCTCTTCCACGTCGACGACGTCGAGGCGGCGCGGAACGAGCTCGAGGCGAAGGGCGTCGTCTTCACGGGCGAGACGTTCGACACGGGCGTCTGCCACATGGCGACCTTCGGCGATCCGGACGGGAACCAGCTCGTGCTGCACAAGCGCTATGCGCCGTACACGAACGGGGAGCCGTCGTGATCGCCGAGCGCACCGACTTCGTATCGGTGCCGGTCACGGATCTCGAGCGCTCGACGGCGTTCTACGGCGACGTCCTCGGGCTCGAGCAGACCGATTCCGGCTCGTGGCCCGAGTTCAAGCTCGGCGAGAACGTCTTTCTCTACCTCATGGATCCGACGAACATCGGGCAGGAGTTCCGCGGGCCGCACACCGCTCCGATAGCCCTTCGCGTCGCAGACGTCGAGGCGGCCCGGGCGGAGCTCGAGGGCAAGGGCATCACCTTCTTCGGCGAGACGTTCGACACCGGCGTCTGTCACATGGCGCACTTCGCCGATCCCGACGGCAACGTCTTCATGCTCCACCGGCGGTACGCCTCGTGATCGGCGTCGAGCGCGTCGACTACGTTCGCGTGCCGGTGACGGACATCGCAGCGGCGAAGCACTTCTACGGCGAGCTCCTCGGGCTCGCCGAGAGCCCGAACTCGCCCGCCGACGACTGGGTCGAGTACGAGGTCGGCAACGTCACGCTCGCGGTCATGACGCCGCACACGCACGAGTACGAGTTCACACCACTGCCTCCGTCGACCATCGCCCTGCGCGTCGCCGACGTCACGGCGGCGAAGGCGAGGCTCGAGGCCGCGGGTCTCGAGGTCGGAGAGGTCTGGGACTCCGGCGCCTGCAAGGGCGCCGGGGTGAACGATCCCGCCGGCAACCGCATCCTGCTCCACCACCGGTATGCCCCGTACCCGGACGGCTCCAAGCCATGATCGTCGAGAAGGTCGACTTCGTCTCGTTCCTGACGCAGAACATCCCGCGCGCGAAGCGCTTCTACACGGAGGTGCTCGGCCTCGAGGTCGAGAGCGAGGGCGAGTCCGACATGGAGCTCACGTGCGGGCAGGTCACGCTCGACATCTTCGACCCGTCGAGCATCGGGCAGCCGTTCGCGCCGTCGCCCGCGGGGCTGGCTGCTGCGCGTCCCGGACGTCGACGCCGCGCGCTCCGAGCTCGAGGCGAAGGGCGTCGAGTTCGACGGGGAGACGATCGAGACGAGCGTCTGCCGCGCAGGCGTGGTTCAAGGACCCGGACGGCAACTGCGCTCATGCTGCACCGACGTACACGCCGTCTCCGACGGGCGGATGCCCTGATGCAAGTCGAGCAGGTCGACTTCGTCTCGGTCCCGACGCGCGACGTCGCGCGTGCCGTGACCTTCTACCGGGACGTGCTGGGACTGCCCGAGAGCGAGTACGCCGAGGGCGAGGTCGAGGCGTCGAACGTGACGTTCGGGTTCTGGAGCCCCGAGGACGACGGCGAGGAGTTCGTTCCCAACACAGCCGGCGTAGGTCTGCGCGTGGCCGACGTCGGCGCGGCGGTCGAGGAGGCGCGAGCGGCCGGGGCGGAGGTCATCGGGATCGAGGACTCGGGCGTCTGTCACATGGGCTTCGTGAAGGACCCCGACGGCAACGTGCTCATCCTCCACAGTCGGTATGCGCCGAAGGTCCGCCGTGGCCAGGGCTGACATTCTCGAGCGTTACCGCGCCCTTCCGCTCCCCACGACGAGGGACGAGCACTGGCGCTTCACGGATCTCTCCGGCTTCGACCCCGACGCGTGGACCGGGAACGGCGCCCCCGGTATCGCCGCGCCGCCTTCGCTCATCGACCTCGAGGCCTCGGGGCTCGCGCACGTGGGCGAGGGCGGGATCGAGATCGTCCACGCGCCGGACGGGGTTCGCTTCGAGCCGCTCCCGGAGGACCACGAGCTCCTGTACTCGCTCGTCGGCTTCGACGAGAAGTTCGCGGCGCACAACGCGGCGATGTGGGAGCACGGGCTGCTCGTGCACGTCCCCCGGGGTGTCGTGGTCGAGAAGCCCATGTACGTTCGGATCGCGAACGCGGCCGAGGGCGGCTCGGTCTTCTGGCGTCTCCTCGTCGTGGCGGAGCCGGAGAGCAGATTCACGCTGGTCGAGGAGTACGCGTCCGCCTCGCCCGAGCTCGAGGCGTACACGAATGCCGCTGTCGAGATCGTCGTCAAGGATGCGGCCAAGGTCGAGTACGTCTCCCTGCAGAATCTCTCCCGCGGCACCTGGCACTTCGCCTCGCACCACGCACGGGTGGAGCGGGACGCCGAGCTCGACTGGGTGGCGGGCGGCTTCGGCTCGGCGAAGGGGAAGGTGCGGATCCAGAACGACCTCGCCGGGCAGGGAGCGACCTCGCGGGTCACCGGCGCCTACTTCGCCGACGGGACGCAGCACCTCGACTACGACACGTTCCAGGAGCACATGGCGCCGTCGACGACGTCCGACTTCGCGTTCAAGGGCGCGCTGCGGGACACGGCACGCACGGTGTGGCGCGGGATGATCCGCGTCGAGGAGGGCGCCCAGAAGACGAACGCCTACCAGGAGAACCGGAACCTCCTGCTCTCCAAGACCGCGCACGCGGACTCGATCCCCGGCCTCGAGATCATGGCCAACGACGTCCGCTGCACCCACGGCGCGACGCTGGGGCAGGTCGACCGCGAGCAGCTCTTCTACCTGATGAGCCGCGGTCTCTCGCGCGCCGACGCGGAGCGCCTGATCGTGCGCGGGTTCTTCCAGGACGTGCTCGACCGCGTCGAGCTCGAGCCGGTGCGGGATGCGCTCGCGGCCGCGCTCGAAGCTCGGATCCCTCAGGCCTAGAGGCGTGATGCGAAATTCACGCGGGCCGGATGACGCACACGACACGGCGCCGGATCGTCACCCTCGCGCGTCGCACAGGCCTCAGGCCTGCACGACGCGTGAGTGCGTCGCCCGGCTTGGTCGTGAGCGTCCCCGGCGGCGCGCCAATTTCGCCTCGCCTCTAGCGGGCCGCTCGAGCGCCTCGAACAGCTCGGCGAGCTTCTCCTCGACGCGAGCCAGGCGCTCCTCGAGCCGGCCGACGCGATCGCCCGAGGCGGCGTCGGGTTGCGCCGCGGGTGGGTCTGCGCCTGCGCCGAGCAGCTGGACGTAGCGCGTCTCCTTCTGCCCGGTGCCCGCGGGAGCGACTGCGCGAGCTCGCGCTCGGCGAGGCGGGCGAGCGCCGAATCGACGTCGTCGAGCGAGGCGAACGGGTGCAGCCGCTCCGAGCGCTGCTTGAGCTCTCCGGGCGTCTGCGGCCCGCGCAGCATGAGGACCGCGAGCAGCCCGAGCTCCTCGCTCGAGAGGCCGAGGGCATCGTCGAGGAGGTGGCGGTACTTCGCCGCGCGGCTGCCCGCGCCGCTCGCGAGCCGCACCCAGCCGCGTCGCGACAGCTTCGCCAGCGCATCCCGGATCGCCGCCTCGTCGTAGTCGACGACGGGGTCGCGGTTCGTCGACTGGTTGCAGGCGAGCCGGAGGGCGTTGAGCGAGAGCGGGTAGGCGTCGGGCGTCGTCCGCTGCTTCTCGACCAGGCAGGCGAGCACCCGGATCTCCACCGGATCGGCGTCCACGCGCGGACGGTAGCGCGTGCCGTGCGCGTCATCGTGGACAATGGGTACGTGAGCGTCTCCCGTCGTCCCGCGCCTGCGCGGCGTCTTCCACCAGTACGCGTTCTTCGTCGCCGTGGCCGCGGGCGTCGTCCTCGTCGTCCTCGCCGACGGCTACCGCGAGCGCTTCGCCGTCTGGGTGTACGCGACTGCGCTCGCCGCGATGTTCGGGGCGAGCGCCCTCTACCACCGGTTCCCGTGGAGATCGACGGCCGCGCGCCTGCGGGCGCGCCGCCTCGACCACGCGATGATCTTCGTGTTCATCGCCGGGTCGTACACGCCGTTCGCGCTGCTCGCGTTCGGCGGCATCGTCCAGCCGGTGGCGCTCGCGACCGTCTGGGCCGGCGCGGTTCTCGGCCTCGTCGTCAACCTCGTCTGGATCGACGGGCCGCGCTGGGTGTCTGCCGTCGCCTACCTCGCGGTCGGCTGGGTCGGTGTGATCGCCGCGCCGCAGCTCTTCCCGTCGCTCGGTGTCGCAGCTGCGGTGCTCGTGATCGCCGGCGGCGCTCTCTACACGCTCGGGGCGCTCACATATGCGACCACGTGGCCCAACCCGTTCCCGCGCTGGCTCGGCTTCCACGAGATCTTCCACCTCCTCGTCGTCGCTGCCGCGATGACGCAGTTCGTCGCCGTGTCGCTGCTCGTTCTCTGAGGCGTCGGAGTCGCTACGCTCGGCCGGATGACCGAGAGCGTGCAGCTGTCCGACGCGGAGTGGCGTGAGCGTCTGACGCCCGAGCAGTACCGGATCCTGCGCGAGAAGGGCACGGAGCACGCGTTTTCGGGGGCGCTCTGGGACGAGCATGCGCAGGGCGTCTACCGTTGCGCCGGCTGCGGCGCCGAGCTGTTCCGGTCGGCGGCGAAGTTCGACTCCGGTACCGGCTGGCCGAGCTTCGTCGAGCCGACCTCGCTCGCCTCGGTCGTGACCGAAACGGACACGAGCCACGGGATGGTGCGCATCGAGGTCACGTGCGCCACGTGCGGCGGTCATCTGGGGCACGTCTTCGACGACGGCCCGGGCCCGAACGGCCTGCGCTACTGCATCAACTCCTGTGCGCTCGACCTCGACCGAGACTAGAGGCGCCGGCGGAGCCCGGTGAGCGCGCTCGGGCTCTTCCCGCTCCCGCTCGTCCTGCTCCCGACCGAGCAGGTGCCGCTCCACATCTTCGAGGACCGCTACCAGGAGCTCATCGGCGAGTGCCTCGAGGAAAACCGTGAGTTCGGCCTCGTGTACGCGGACGACGACGGGATCCGCGAGATCGGGACGCGCGCGCGGGTCCTCGAGGTGCTCGCGCGATTCGAGGACGGGCGGATGAACATCGTGGTCGAGGGGCGCGATCGCTTCAAGCTCCTCGAGCTCACGAGCGGGCGCAGTTTCCAGACGGGCGACGTCGTCCCGGTCGAGGACGGCGACGATCCCGCCGAGCCGGAGTCCGTCGACCGCGCGCTCCTGCTCTTCGAGCGGCTCAAGGACGTCACGGGCAGCGAGGTGGAGGTGCCGTCGCCGGAGACGCTTCCAGCTCTCGTACTCGCTCGCGGGGCGCGTCGAGCTGGCGACCGACGTCAAGCTCGAGCTGCTCGAGGAGGTGTCGGAGGCGAGGCGCATCGAGCGCGTGTGCGAGCTGCTCGAGCTCGCGGCAGCGACCGTCGAGCGCCAGCGCGAGGCGGCCGAGCGGGCCGCCACGAACGGCCGCGTCCACATCGAGTAGGCGGCCGGCCGGGAGGGCAGGGGTACGATGCGACCATGGCCGTGACAGCCCGTCCCAAGCTCGACGCGCACCGGCTGCGGGCGGACTTCCCGATCTTCGAGCAGGTGTTCCACGGCAAGCCGCTGGCGTTCCTCGACTCGGCGGCGAGCTCTCAGAAGCCGCGCCAGATGCTCGATGCGATGCAGCGTCTTCTACGAGACGTCGTACGCCAACGTCCATCGCGGTGTCTACGCGCTCGCCGAGCGCGCCACGGAGGGCCTCGAGCTCGCGCGCGAGAAGGTACGCGCGCTCCTGAACGCGCCCGCCGCGCGCGAGGTGATCTTCGTCCGGAACGCGACCGAGGCGATCAACCTCGTGTCGTACGCCTGGGGGCTCCACAATCTCGGGCCCGGCGACCTCGTCGTCGTCTCCGAGCTCGAGCACCACTCGAACTTCGTCCCCTGGCAGTACGTCGCGACCCGCACCGGTGCCGGCTTCCGGATGATCTCGCTCGACGAGAACGGCGAGCTCCGCCTGGACGACCTCGACGCGATCGCGGGCGAGGGCAATGTGAAGGTCGTGGCGACGGGCGTCGTGTCGAACTCGCTCGGTACCGTGAACCCGGTCGAGCGGCTGTCGGCCTGGGCGCACGAGCACGGCGCGATCATGGTCGCCGACGCGCGCGCAGGCCGCGCCGCACATGAAGGTCGACGTGCAGGCGCTCGGCTGCGACTTCGTCGCCGTCTCGGCGCACAAGATGTGCGGGCCGAGCGGTGTCGGCGCGCTCTGGGGCAAGGCGGAGATCCTCGAGTCGATGGAGCCGTTCCTGACCGGGGGCCACATGATTCGCGCGGTCGGCGTCGACGGGACGACCTGGGGCGAGCTCCCGCACAAGTTCGAGGCGGGAACCGCGCCGATGGCGGAGGCGGTCGGGTTCGGGGCGGCGATCGACTACCTGAACGAGATCGGATTCGACGCGATCGAGGCGTACGAGCACGAGCTCGCGGCGTACGCGCTCGGCCGGCTCGCGGAGCTCGACTGGGTCACCTCGTACGGCCCGCCCGCCGAGCGTCGCGCCGGCATCGTCTCGTTCAACGTCGACGGCGTCCACCCGCACGACGTCGCGCAGATCCTCGACTTCGAGGGTGTCGCGATCCGCGCCGGGCACCACTGCTGCCAGCCGCTCATGCGCAAGCTCGGGGTCGCGGCGACCAACCGCGCGAGCTTCTACGTCTACACGATCCCCGAGGAGATCGACCGGCTCGTCGACGGCCTCCACAAGGTCCGGAAGGCGTTCGCGTAGTGGGCGAGTTCGACCAGCTCTATCGGGAGCTCATCCTCGACCACTACAAGAACCCGCGAAACCACGGCCTGCTCGAGCCGTCGGACGCGCTCGCCGAGGGCCAAAACCCGCTCTGCGGCGACGAGGTCACGGTCTCGGTGCGGATCGGAGCGGACGACCGGATCGAGGAGGTCGGCTTCGAGGGTCGTGGCTGTGCCATCAGCCAGGCAGCGACGTCGATGCTCACGGATCTGGTGAAGGGCCGGACTGCAGAGGAGGTCGCAGCGATGCCGAAGGACGAGCTGCTCGACGAGCTCGGGATCCCGCTCACGCCGGTCCGGCTGAAGTGCGCGATCCTCGGGCTCGGCGTTCTCAAGCTCGCGCTGCACAAGGCGAAGGGAACACCGCTGCCCGAGGAATGGGGCACGTCCGCGGGCGAGCTGGTGCTCGATTGAGCACGGTCGGTTGAGCACGACCGAGATCGAGGTCGCCCTCCTCGACGAGCTGCCGCCGGGATCGATGCGGCTCGTCCCCGTCGGCGCCGACGTCGTCGGCGTCTACAACTGCGCCGGGGCGCTCTACGCCATCGAGGACCGCTGCTCGCACGACGACGGCCCGCTCTGCGAGGGCGACTGGGAGCCCGAGCTGTGCGTCGTCGTCTGCCCGCGGCACGGCTCGCGGTTCGATCTCCAGACGGGGATCCCGATGACGCTGCCGGCCTTTCAGGCGGTGCGGACCTTCCCCGTCGACGTGCGGGACGACGGGATGGTCGTCGTCCGTGTGGAGAGCTGACCGTGCTCGACGAGGCGGTGCTCGAGGTGCTGGCGCGGCTCGAGGACGAAGACCGGAGCGAGCGGGAGGCAGGGCTGCCCGCCGCGCAGCGCTCGCGCCAGGTCGAGCCCTCGACGGGTCGTTTCATGTTCGCGCTCGCCGCCGCGCAGGCCGGGGTCGAGATTTTGGAGGTCGGCGGCTCGAGGGGTTACTCGTCGATCTGGCTCGCCGCGGGCGCCCGCGTCCTCGGCGGCCGGATCATCTCGCTCGAGCACGACCGCGAGAAGTGCGCAGCCTGGCGCGCGAACGTCGCCGCGGCAGGGCTCGACGAGTGGGCGGAGCTGGTCGAGGGGGACGCCTTCGAGACGCTCGGTGCCACGCAGGACGTCTTCGACCTCGTCTTCCTCGACGCCGAGAAGGACGACTACGAGCGGCTGTTCGCGCTCGTCCGGCCGCTGCTCGAGCCTGGCGCGCTCGTCGTCGCCGACAACGTGCTCTCCCACGCGGAGCCGCTCGCCGCGTACTCCGCGGCGCGCCAGGCCGACCCGACGCTCTCGAGTGTCACCGTGCCGCTCGACCGCGGCCTCGAGGTCTCGGGTCGTGCCTCGCCAGAGCTCAGCTCCCTGTCGACCTCGCACATGCGCCCCAGGACCGGATGCCCTCGATCGGTCTGACTGCATCGTCGGGGATGCAATTCGACTTTCTCCATCCGCCTGTAGCGCGTATCCTGGCGCTACCGCGGAAAGGAGGTGGTCCGGCTTGAACGACGACAGTACCGGCAGTGGAGGTACCAGCGGGTAGAGGCGTGTCCCCGGGACCACCGGGAATCGCCTAGCCAGCGTAGGGGGCTCGCGCAACGCGCCGCACGTCTCGGAGACGAGGTCGTGCCGGAAGCGCCTCTACTACTCCAACGCTGGTCACCGTGCTCGAGGGGCTGCTCACGCGGCCCCTCGGCATCTTCGTGGCTCGGACCTAGTTCTCGTCGAAGTTCTGCCAGTAGCGGCTCGGCGTCGGTCCGCGCTGGCCCTGGTACTTCGACCCGATCCCCTCGGAGCCGTACGGATGCTCGGCCGGCTCGGAGAGCTGGACGAACGAGAGCTGGCCGATCTTCATCTCGGGGTAGATCGTGATCGGCAGGTTCGCGACGTTCGAGAGCTCGAGCGTGACGTGGCCGTCCCACCCGGGATCGATGAAGCCGGCGGTCGAGTGGATGAGGAGCCCGAGCCTGCCGAGCGACGACTTCCCCTCCAGTCTCGCCACGAGGTCGTTCGGCAGCGTGACGCGCTCGAGGGTCGAGCCGAGGACGAACTCGCCGGGATGGAGGATGAACGCCTCCTCGCCGGCGACCTCGACGAGCTCGGTGAGCTCCTCCTGGCGCGCCTTCACGTCGATGTACGGGTAGCGCGAGTTGCGGAAGACGCGGAAGTAGCGGTCGACCCGCACGTCGAGGCTCGACGGCTGCATGAGCTCCGGCGCGTACGGGTCGATCGTGATCGATCCCTCGTCGATGAGCCGTCGGATCGTGCGATCGGAGAGGACCACGCGGCGATTCTACGAGCCGGGTCTTCGGGCCACGCGCAGTGCCGCTTGTAACAGGTTGTTACAAGGCCTGGGTCTCGGGCGCCTGGCCTGCGGTAAGGTCCCGCCCGCGGTGTCGATGCTCTTCCCACCCATCGACCCGAACGAGCGATTCCGTGACCGTCGGGCCTCGGCGCGGCGAAGAAAGCGCCTGCGGCGCACGGTCCTGATCGGAACACTGCTCGTCGGGCTCTCGCTCCTCGCGGTCGGGGCCCAGTTCGTCTCGGGCGGCGACGACTCGTCCACGCCGTCCTCGGCGTCCGACACCACCATTGCCCTCTCCGAGGGCACGACGCCCGCCGGGCCGCGGCCGCTCCCCGTGGAGATCCGCGGCGTGCACGTGACGATGGCCCTGGCCTCGCTGCCCGGCAAGCTCGAGCAGTACGTCGCTCTCGAGCGCGAGGGTCTCACCGCGCTCGAGCTGGACGTCAAGGACGAGAACGGCGAGGTCGGCTTCGTCGCCTCGTCGCTTCCGCTCCAGCGCGAGATCGGCGCGTCACGGGACTTCTACGAGCCGCGCGCGGTGGCGAAGCTGGCGCACGATCGCGGCCTCTACCTCATCGGCCGGATCGTCGTCTTCGAGGACCCGATCCTGTCCGGCGCCCGGCCCGACCTCGCGATCCGGCGGTCGGACGGCTCCGTGTGGCGTGACAGCGCCGGGCTCGGCTGGACGAACCCGTACGACCGGCGCGTGTGGAAGTACAACGTCGATATCGCCGCGGCCGCGGCGAGAAACGGGTTCGACGAGATCATGTTCGACTACGTCCGCTTCCCGTCCGACGGTGACGTGGACAACGCCGTCTACGGCGCCCAGCGCGGTCTCGGCAAGCACGAGGCGGTGCCGGCCTTCCTGCAGTACGCCTCGCGGCGGCTCGAGCCGCTCGGCGTACGCGTCTCGGCGGCGGTGTTCGGCCTCTCCGCGATGCGGGACCTCGGGATCGGCCAGATCCCGCGGCGGATCGCGCCGCACGTCCACGCGATCTACGCGATGACGTACCCGTCGCTCTTCGGCCCGGGCGAGCTCGGGCTCGCCGACCCGGCCGCGGCGCCGGGTGCGACGGTCGCCCGTGCGCTCAAGCGTTTCCGCCGCGCCATCAAGGGCTCGGACGCGCTGCTCCTGCCGTGGGTGCAGGACTTCAGCTTCACGACCCCGTACGGCCCGGACGAGGTCCGCGCGCAGATCTACGCGGCGCGCGTCGGCGGCGCGAAGGGCTACCTGCTCTGGAACGCCGAGGGCGTGTACACGGACGGCACGCTCACTCCGCCGCAGTAGCCGGCGGGCTACGGGGCCAGCCGCTCGCGCCGCCAGCACGACGCCGACCGCTCGTAGCGCACCCGGTCGTGCAACCGGTCGTCACGGTGCGTCCAGAGCTCGATCGCGTCCGGGACGACCCGGTAGCCGCCCCAGTGAGCAGGGCGGGGAACGTCGCGCTCGCCGAGGGCCGCGGCGGCCTCCGCGAAGCGGCGGTCGAGCTCGTCGCGATCGCCGAGCGGCTGCGACTGCGGCGAGACCGATGCGGCGATACGGCTCGCGCGGGGGCGCGACTCCCAGTACTCGTCCGACTCGGCATCGTCGACCTCGACCACGTCTCCCTCGACTCGTGCCTGGCGGCCGAGCTGCCACCAGTGCAGGACCAGCGCCACGCGCGGGTTGTCGCTCAGCTCCTGTCCCTTCCTCGACTCGCGGTTCGTGAAGAACGTGAGCCCGCGCGCGTCGATCCCGCGGAGGAGCACGACTCTCGCCGACACCCGGCCGGCGGGCGTGCTGGTTGCGAGCGTCATCGCGTCGGCGTCGGGAAGCTCGCTTCGTGCCTCGCGTACCCAGCGCTCGAGGGCGACGAGCGGGTCGGGATGGAGATCGCGCTCGTCCATCCGGTCAGGATGCCGGTTGACGCCGACGAGGCGACCGACGAGACTGCCCGGACATGTGCCTCGTGTTCCTGCTCGCGCTCTTCGCACCGCGCCTCGCGCTCGGCCTCATGTGGATCTTCGGCGACCGCGTCGACCGGGCATTCGACACGGTGCTCTGGCCGATCCTCGGGATCATCTTCTTCCCCTGGGCGACGATCATGTACGTGCTCCTCTGGGACCCCGTGGGCGGGGTCACGGGAGGCGAGTGGTTCATCGTCGCGGTCGCGGCAGTCGTCGACATCGCCTCCAATGGAGCGCGTCTCGCGAAGTCGTCCGGCTCGTACAGGTGACCGGCGCGTAGAGGCACTGTCGCCCGGGTGCTCGGCTACGCTGCGCGCCCAGACCTGTCGGCGAGGAGGAGAGCTGTGGCGGCCACGAGGATGATCGAGTTGCGGACCGAGATACCCGGGCCGCGGTCCCTCGAGATCCTCGAGCGCGAGCGCCGAGCCGTCGCCGGCCCGCTGATCGTGCACGGGCCGGTCGTCGCCGCGGAAGCGCGGAGCGCGACGATCACGGACGTCGACGGCAACACGCTGATCGACTTCGTCGGCGGCGTTGGGGTGCTGAACGTGGGCCACAACCACCCGCGCGTCGTCCAGGCGATCCACGAGCAGGTCGACCGGTACATCCACACCGACTACACGGTGGTCGCGTACGAGCCGTACGTCGAGCTCGCGGAGCGGCTCGGGAGTCTCGTGCCGATCTCGGGCGAGACGCGCGCCGCCTTCTTCAACGCGGGCACCGAGGCGGTCGAGAACGCGGTGAAGCTGGCGCGCCTCTTCACGAAGCGCCAGGCGGTGATCGCGTTCGAGGGAGCCTTCCACGGCCGCACGTACCTCTCGCTGACGATGACGTCGCGCACGCACCCGTACAAGAAGGGTCTCGGCCCGTTCGTCCCCGAGGTGTACCGCGCGCCGTTCCCGAGCCCGTATCGCGGTCCCGGGCCGGACGAGGCGCTCGCGGCTCTTCGGAGAATGTTCTCGACCCATGTCGCGCCCGACCACGTCGCCGCGATCGTGTTCGAGCCGCAGCAGGGCGAAGGCGGTTTCGTCCCGGCCCATCCCGAGTTCGTGCGCGGGCTGCGGAGCGTCTGCGACGAGCACGGCATCGTCCTCGTGGCCGACGAGGTGCAGACGGGCTTCGGCCGCACGGGCCGGATGTTCGCGATGGAGCACTTCGACGTCGAGCCCGATCTCGTCGTCGTCGCGAAGTCGATCGCGGGCGGGTTGCCGCTCTCCGGCGTCGTCGGCAGGGCGGCCATCATGGACGACCCGCACGACGGCGCGATCGGCGGCACGTTCATCGGGAACCCGGTCGCACTCGCAGCCGCGCTGGCCGTGCTCGACGTCTTCGAGGAGGAAGCGCTCGTCGAGCGAGCCGGGCTGGTCGGCGACACGATCCGCGCGCGCATGCTCGACTGGCAGAGCCGCTGGCCGCGGGTCGGTGACGTTCGCGGCCTCGGGGCGATGCTCGCGATCGAGCTCGTCGAGGATCCCGCGACGAAGACGCCGGCGACCGAGCTCACCGCGCGCGTCATCGACGAGGCGCTGCGCCGCGGGCTGATCCTGCTCAAGGCAGGCGTCTACGGGAACTGCATCCGGGTGCTCTGCCCGCTGACGATCACCGAGGCCGAGCTCGGCGAGGGCCTCGACGTCTGGGAAGAGGCGCTCGCGGCCGCCCTCGGGTAGCGCCGCCGCGCCACCTCGGGAAGACTCCGCCCGTGCGCGCGGGCGAGGAGCGGAAGCTCGTCACGGTTCTCTTCGCCGACCTGGTCGGCTCGACCGCGTACGCCGGGGATCGTGACCCGGAGCGCGTCCGCATCCGGCTCGAGCGCTTCTACGACGCGATGTCCGAGGAGATCGAGCGCACGGGAGGGACGGTCGAGAAGTTCGCCGGCGACGCGGTGATGGCCGTCTTCGGCGCGCCCGTTGCGCTCGAGGACCACGCCGAGCGCGCGCTGCACGCCGCGCTCGCCATGCAGAGGCGGCTCCAGGAGCTCGAGGACGGCCTGGAGATGCGGGTCGGGGTGAACACGGGCGACGTCGTCGTCGGAGCCCCGCGGGAGGGCAGCTCCTTCGTCACCGGGGATGCGGTCAACACCTGCGACCGGCTCCAGAAGGCGGCGGAGCCCGGAGAGATCCTCGCGGGGGAGCGGACGGTCTCGGCCGTCGGCGGCGCCTTCGAGTTCGGCGACCGTCGCCTCGTCGAGGCGAAGGGGAAGCCGGAAGGGGTCTCCGGGCGGCCGGTTCAGCGGGCCGTCACGCTCGCGCGGCCGAGGGGCGCGGCGGGGCTCGGCAGCGTCTTCGTCGGTCGTGAGGCGGAGATCGAGCTCCTGCTCGCCACGTTCCGGAGGGCGCTGTCGCTCGGCGAGCCGCACCTCGTGACGATCGTGGGCGAGCCGGGCATTGGCAAGACGACGCTCGCCCGCGAGCTGTGGGAGCTGCTGGCTGCTGAGGATCCGGCGCCGTTGCGCCGCACGGGCCGCTGTCTCCCGTACGGCGACGGGATCACGTACTGGCCGCTCGGCGAGGTCGTCAAGGAGCACTTCGGCATCGTCGAGAACGCGAGCCCGGACGAGGTCTCCAAGCGACTGGCAGGACGGGACGACCTCGCGCTCGTGCTCGGCCTCGAACGCACGGGCGACACGCATCCGCTCGACAACCGCGAGCGCCTCCACGGCGCGGTGGTCGCACTCGTCGAGGAGCTGGCACGGGAGCGGGCGATCGTGATCCTCGTCGAGGACGTCCACTGGGCCGAGGACGACCTCCTCGACCTGCTCGAGCGCGTCGTGCGCGAGGCCCAGGGCCCGGTCCTGCTCCTCGCCACGGCCCGCCCGGAGCTCGGCACGCGTCGCCCTTCCTGGGGCGGCGGGAGCCGCAACGCGAGCACGATCTGGCTCGAGCCGCTCGTCACCGACGCGACGACACGCATGCTCGACGGGCTGCTCGCGATCGAGCTTCCCGCGGAGCTCGAGCAGGCTCTCGTGGAGCGAGCAGAGGGCAACCCGTTCTTCGTCGAGGAGCTCGTCGGTGCGCTCGTCGACGAGGAGGTCCTCGAGCGGCGCGACGGCGCCTGGGCCGTGCGGGCGCTACCGGACGGCTTCTCGGTCCCGGACACGGTGCACGCAGCGCTCGCGGCGAGGATCGACCGGCTGCCGCCGGTGGAGAAGGCCGCGCTCCAGGCCGCCGCGGTCGTGGGGCGCGTGTTCTGGCCGTCTCCCGTCGTCCACCTGCTGGACGGGATGGAGCCGGACTTCGGGCTCCTCGAGGACCGGGACTTCATCCGCCGCCGCAGCGGCTCGTCGGTGGCGGGCGAGCGCGAGTACGCCGTCAAGCACGCGCTGACCCGCGACGTCGCCTACGCGAGCATCCCCAAGGCGCGACGCGGAGTCCTGCACGCGAGTCTCGCGGCCTGGCTCGACGAGGGCGACTCCACGAGCGACGAGTATGCGTCGATCCTCGCGTACCACTACGCGGAGGCGGTTCGCCCCGAGGACGCGGACCTCGTCTGGGGCGACGACGCGGGGGAGCTCGAACGGCTGCGCGCACGTGCGGTGCTCTGGCTCAGGCGCGCGGGCCGACTTGCCGGGAGCCGGTACGAGATGGACGAGGCGGTCGAGCTCCTGAGCCGCGCCGTCGAGCTCGTCGACGACGATCTCGAGCGCGCGCGTACCTGGGCGGAGATCGGCCGCATGCAGGCGCTCCGCTACGACGGGGAGGCGTTCTGGGCGGCGATGCACCGCGCTCTCGAGGGCCCGCTCGTCGGCGAGGAGCGGGCGGACGTCTACGCAAGGCTGGCGTTCCAGACCTCGATCCGCTCGGGAATGTGGGTCACGCGTCCGGAGCGGTCCCGGATCGACGAGTGGGTGGACCGGGCGCTCGAGCTCGCGCCGGAGGAGAGCCCGGCGAAGGCGCGGGCTCTTCTTGCCCGTGCGAACGCCGATCCGGGCGCCGTGCCGATCGAGGTCGTCGCGGAGGCGTCGTCGCTCGCCGAGCGGATCGGTGACGTCAGGCTCCGGTCCTATGCATTCGGCGTGCGCGCCTATGCCGCCTTCGACCGGCAGGACTTCGGCGAGGCCGCCACCTGGAACGCGCGCCGGCTCGAGCTGACCCCGCTCATCGACGACCCCGACCACCGAACGGAGGCCTACGAGACGGCGGTTCCCATCGTCTCGTCGATCGGGCGCTACCGAGAAGGGCGGCGTATCGCGGAGGAGCACTGGAAGGTCGCGCGCCGGCTCTCGGCGCACCATCGCCTGCATTCCGTGTCGCTCGTCCTCGAGCTGGCCGACGCGATGGGCGACTGGGACACCATCGTCGCGGAGACGGAGCGTGTTCGTGAAGCTGTCGACGACAACCGCGCGACCCCGTGCGTGAGGAATGCCCGCGATCTGCTGCTCCTTGCGCTCGGTCACTTCTGCACCGGCGACGACGAGGGAGCGAGAGAGCTCGAGCGCGAGGCCGCCCCGCTCATGGGAGACGGGCACGAGCGCTCCCTGAACCCGCCCCGCCTGCGCCTCGCGCTCGTGCGCCGCGACGAGCAAGCCGTCCGCGAGCTCGTCGGTCTCGTTCCGTACCGCGCGTTCGTCTGGGGGCCGTCGGTGTTCGGGACGTGGGTCGACGCCCTCGTCGCGGTACGGGACTTCGAGGCGGTCGAGTCCGTTGCCCCGAGGTTTCTCCGCGCTGGAGCGACGATGGAGGCGTTCGCGCTCCGGGCGCTCGGGATCGCGAGAGGCGACGACGCCATGGTCGAGACCGCGCTCGAGCGGTTCGCGGCGTTCGGCCTCGACTGGCACGCCGCGCAGACCGAGTGGCTGCGCGAGGGCTTCGGGAGCTAGAGGCTCGATACGAATGCGACGGGCCCCACGCCGCGAAGCGGACGTGCTTCAGGTCCTTTGCCCTTTCGCGCGGCCGGGATCCCCATCGGGATCCCGGCGTTGCGCACACGACTAGTACTCGAGCCGTGAGCGGCGCTCGTGCCGATCGAGCGCGAGCTCGATCAGGCGGTCGAGCAGCTCCGGGTACGGGATGCCCGACGCCTCGAACAGCCGCGCGTACACGCTCGTCGCCGTGAAGCCGGGGATCGTGTTGATCTCGTTGACGACGACCTCGCCACCCGGTCGGACGAAGAGGTCGACGCGCGCCATGCCCTCGCACTCGGTGGCGACGAACGAGCGAACCGAGAGCTCCCGCACCTGCTCCCTCTGCTCGGGCTCGATCCGCGCCGGCACGACGAGGTCCATGCCCGCCCTCGTCGTACTTCGCCGAGTAGTCGTACCACTCCGCGTGGGCGACGATCTCTCCGACGACGGACGCGATCGGGTCGCGGTTACCGAGCACGCCGCACTCGACCTCGATGCCGTCCACGTGCTCCTCGATCAGCACCTTGTCGTCGTGCCGCCGCGCGAGCGCGACCGCCTGCTCGAGCTCGGCCGCGTCGTGGGCCTTGCTGATGCCGACCGACGAGCCAAGGCGCGCCGGCTTGACGAAGACGGGGTACGAGAACGGGTGCTCGAGCGGGTCACCGTCCCGCAAGGTCACGTTGCGGGCGACGGTGATGCCGCGATCTCGCAGCACCGCCTTGAAGAGGTCCTTGTCCATGCAGAGCGCGGACGCGGCCACGCCCGCGCCCACGTACGGCACGCCCGCGAGCTCGAGCAGGCCCTGCACCGTCCCGTCCTCGCCGAAGGGGCCGTGCAGGATCGGGAGCACGACGTCGATCTCGCCGAGGACGGCCGCGGGTGCCGACTCGGCGACCACGGGAAGCGTTTCGACTGAAGGACCGGCGGGCAGATCGGCTGAGCTCAGCTCGCCCGCAGCGCCCAGCGCCCAGCGACCGTCCTTCGCGATCTCGATCGCGGTCGTCTCGTAGCGCTCCGGGTCGAGCGCCTCGAGCACCGAGCGAGCGGAAGCGACGGAGATCTCGTGCTCGCTCGAGCGGCCACCGGCGAGGATCGCGACGCGCCGCCGCGCGCTCACGGGGTGGTCGTCAGGCCGTCGTCGTCCGTCGGGGGGGCGACGAAGCGCCCGACGAAGAGCGTCACGATCGAGTTCAGCTGTGCCTGTGACGTGCCGGCCGGATCCTGTGCGATGACGAGCCCGTCGGACAGCTCGTCGTCCGTGTCCTCGAACACGATGCGCGTCCGGAACCCTGCGGCCTCCAGCGTCGACTGGGCGACGGCCACGTCCTGGCCGGTGACGTCGGGGACGGACCCGGTCGTCGGGCCGCGCGAGACCGACAGTGTCACGGTCGAGCCGCGGGACGCCTCGGAGCCACCGTCGGGGTCCTGCCTGACGACGATGCCCGCGGCGAGGTCGGAGTCCACGTCGATCCGCGTCACGTCGAAGCCCGCGCTACGGAGCTCGGCGGCGGCCTGGTCGTACGGGAGGTCGACGACGCTCGGCACGGTCACCGGCCGCGGGCCCTTCGAGACGTTGATCCGGACGCGCGTGCCCTCGACCACGACCGTTCCCGCGGCGGGGAACTGGCCCGTGACGCGGCCTTCCTCCTGCTCCGAGTTCACCTGGACGATCTGCGCGTCGAGCCCGGCGCGCGTCAGCTCGGCGACGGCATCGGACTCGGTCTGGCCGACGAGGCTCGGGACGGTGACCTCCGGCTTGCCGGAGGAGACGCTGATGCGGACGACGGACTCCGGGTCCACCCGCGTGCCCTCCGCCGGATCCTGCTGGAAGACGATGCCCTCCTCGACGTCGGAGTTCGAGATGCGCTGTACCTGCGGGATGAGGCCCTCGTCGCGGATCCGGTCCTCCGCGAGGGCCTGCGCGAGGCCCTCGACGTACGGGACGGCCACCTGGTCGGCCCCGCCCAGCCGGTCCTGGATCGGCGCCCACAGGAACCAGCCGCCGACGAGCGAGGCGAGCAGCGCACCGATGGCGACGAGCCAGGGCCAGATCGCCCGTTTCCGGCTCCCCGCGGGCTCGTACTCGGCCGGGTATCCGGGCCGCGGGCGCCTCGTGACCTGGGTCACCGCGGTCGCGTCGTCGACCGCACGGCTGCCCGCGAGAATCATCGTGGCGGCCTCGGCCGTCTCGATCGGGACGTGGCCGCCGCGGGCGACGGTCTCGAGGTCGGCGTCCATCGCCGCCGCGGACGCGTACCGCTCCGCAGGCTCCTTCGCGAGCGCGCGGACGACGACGAGGTCGAGGTCCTCCGGCACCTCGGGGCGGTGCTCCGACGGCGTGTCCGGTACGTCGGAGAGGTGCTTCATCGCGATCTCGACGGGCGAGTCGCCGGTGAAGGGGACCTCGCCGGTCAGCAGCTCGTAGAGGACGATGCCGGTCGAGTAGAGATCGGAGGTCTGGTCGACGGGAGCGCCGCGCGCCTGCTCGGGCGACAGGTACTGCGCGGTCCCGATGATGGCGCCCTCCTCCGTCATCTGGCTCGCGCCGGCGCGGGCGATGCCGAAGTCGGTGACCTTGACGACGCCTTCGGGGTCGACGATGACGTTGTGCGGCTTGATGTCGCGGTGGATGACCCCGTTCCGGTGCGCGTAGCGGAGCGCGGCGAGGATCTGCCGCGTGTACGCGATCGCCATGTGGACCGGGCACAGGCCGCGTGAGCGGATGAGCTCTTTCAGCGTCCTGCCCTCGACGTACTCCATGACGATGAAGTAGGAGCCGTTCGTCTCCCCGCGATCGAAGATGGAGACGATGTTCGGGTGCGAGAGCCCGGCTGCGTGTGTCGCCTCGCGGCGGAAGCGCTCAACGAACTGGTCGTCGTTCGAGTAGCGCTCGTGGAGGATCTTGACGGCGACGCGCCGCCCGAGCTCCTGGTCCTCGGCGAGGAAGACGTCCGCCATCCCACCGCCCCCGAGCTTGCGAACGAGGAGGTAGCGACCGGCGAACAGCGTCCCGCTCATGGTGTCCTGGGTGGCCATGAACTCCCTAGAGGTTAGGGATTCTCCCTGCCCGACAGGATTGCCTCCATCACCGCGCGCGCGATCGGAGCCGCGGTCGTGCCGCCGGTGCCGCTCTGGTTCTCGAGGACGACGGCGACCGCGAGCTCGGCAGGCGCGTCCTCGTCCTTGCTCGCGAATGCGATGAACCACGTCGTGTTCGAGCCAGGGACGCCCGTCTCTCCTGTCCCGGTCTTGCCTCCCACCGACCAGCCGGAGATCTGCGCAGCGGTGCCGGTGCCCCTCGACACCGCCAGTCGCATCATGTCCGCGACCGCATCGGCCGTCTCCCGGCTCACCGCCTGTCGGATGAGCGAGGGCCGCTGCCGGACGATCACGGTCCGGTCCGGAGCGACGATGCGGTCGACGACGTGCGGTTCCATGAGCCGTCCGCCGACCCCGATCGAGCCCGCGACCATCGCCATCTGGAGCGGGGTCACGAGCATCCGCTCCTGACCGAAGGCCATGCGGCCCGCGTCCACGTCCGAGTCGCGTGAGGGGTAGTAGAGCTGGCCTCGACGGTAGAGCCCGCTCGGGCTCCGCTCGTCGTCCGGCGTCTCGAGCGGCGGGCGCTCGTAGAAGCCGAAGCGCTGTGCAGTGTCCAGGATGCGCTTCGCGCCGAGCTCCTTGCCGATGTTGCAGAAGACCGAGTTGACGGAGTGCGTGAGCGCGTCGACGAGGTCGATCGTCCCGAACGGGCGCGAGGTGTCGAAGTTGTTCACCCGCTTGCCGTACACGGTGCAGAAGCCGGGGTCGAAGAAGGACGACTCCGGGGTGTACTTCTTCGACTCGAGCGCGGCGGAGGCGGTGATGACCTTGAACGTCGAGCCGGGGACGAACAGCCCTGCGGTCGCGCGGTTCACGAGCGGGGCCGCATCCGCGCAGTCGGCCTCGATGTCGGAGATCTCGCCGAAGTCGTTCTCGACGAGGTTCGGGTCGAAGCTCGGCGCTGACGCGGAGACGAGCACCTTCCCGGTGCGGGGATCGAGCGCGACGACGGCGCCGCACTTCGTCCCCAGCTCGTCGACGGCGACCTGCTGCGCGTCGAGGTCGAGCGTCGTGACGACGTCGTTCCCCTCGATCGGCTTCCCGCGGATCTCGTCGAGCGCGGTGTCGACGGCCGTCGAGAGGTTCGCGTTGGAGGCGGTGAGGTAGTCGTTGAGCGAGCGCTCGAGGCCGGTCCGCGAGCGTGCGGTGGTCGAGTAGCCGACGACATGCGCAGTGAGCGGCCCACGCGGGTAGCGGCGGAAGTAGAGCGTCTTGGCGTCGACCTCGCGCTCGACATTCCGCGCGAGCCGCGCCCTCGGCGTCCACGAGAAGATGAGCCCGCGGTCGATCTGGAACTCGGCGATCCGCCTGATCGCATTGTCCTGGCGGTCGGCCAGGCCCGCGGCGGCCCACGTCTGCCAGTACGTCGTCATCACGACGAGCACGACGAGGAGCGCGAGGGCCACGTTCGTGAGTCGGATGATGCGGCGGTTCATGTCAGCGTGGGGCGTTCGCGCGGTTGGACACGAGCAGCAGGCCCGCGAGGAGGATGAAGTTCGCGACGATGCTCGTCCCGCCGTAGGAGACGAACGGGAGCGTGATGCCCGTGAGCGGGACGACGCGCAGGACGCCTCCGACGATGATGAACGTCTGCAGCGCGAAGCCGAAGGTGAGGCCTGCGGCGAGCAGCTTCGAGAACCCGTCCTCGGCGCGGAGCGCGATCCGCATCCCGCGGATGACGAAGAGCATGTAGACGAGGAGCAGGGCGGCGGCGCCGATGAGCCCGACCTCCTGCGCGATCGCGGAGTAGATGAAGTCGGTGCGGAGGTGGGGGATGATCTCCGCGCCCTCCGGAGTCAGGAACGTCCCCTGGCCGAGGCCCGTGCCGGGGAGGCCGCCGTTCGCGATCGAGTAGAGGCTCTTCACGAGCTGGTACGAGGCACAGTCCTGGCGCAGCAGGAGCTCGCCGTTCTGCGAGCAGTAGACGGGCTCGTCGGTCCAGGGCTGGAGCCAGATCGTCACGCGCTCCTGCACGCGGTCGAGCGTGTTGTAGAGGACGGCGGCGCCGCCGACGAAGAGGGCGAGGCCGGCCGTGACGTACAGCGCCCGGCCGGTCGCCAGGTAGAGCATGGCGAGGAAGATCCCGAAGTTGAGGAGGGCGCTCCCGAGGTCGTGCGTCTGGACGATCACGAGCATCGCCGCGCCCCAGATCGCGAGCAGCGGCCCGATGTCCTTCAGGCGTCCCTGCGCGATGACCTCGCGCTTCTCGCGCAGGTAGCCCGCGAGGAAGACGACGAGGCAGATCTTCGCGAGCTCGCCCGGCTGGAACTGGAGCGGCCCGACGTGTACCCACAGCTTCACGCCGTTGACGCGCTCGCCGACGCCGGGGATCGAGGGCAGGAGGAGCAGCACGACCGCGGCGACGCCGAAGAGGTAGCGGTACGACTCGAGCACGCGGTAGTCGTGGCGGAGCGCGATCAGGGTCGCCGCGAGCACGCCGACGCCGATGAGCACCCACAGCGCCTGGCGACTGCCGTCGTCCGGCTCGAGCCGGTAGTTCACCACCAGGCCGAACGCGGTCAGCACGGCGGCGAGCGGCAGCAACGCGCCGTCGGCGTACGGCGTGATGCGGCGAACGACGAGGTGGGCGGCGACGTACATCGCTAGGAAGAGCGCGGCCCAGGCGAGGACACTCGGAGAGATCTCGAGGTCCTGGGCCAGGGTGACGCTCGCGAGAGCGACGCCCGCGATCGAGGACGCGACGACGAGCCCGAAGAGCTCGCGCCCCCTGGCGGTCACCTGCCGATGCCCCAGTACAGCCCGACGACGGCGATGCCGAGGATGATCGCGAGCAGGGCGAGCGCGGCGAGCCTCCCGCCCGAGCCTGCCCCGTGACGCTTCGGCTCGGGCTCGGCCGTCTCGAGCACGTTCTCGGCGGTGTCCGTCTCGGCGAGGGCCTCCTGTGACGCCTCCTCCGGCGGGGCGGGCGGCGGGGCCTCCTCCGGCTCGCCCTCCTCGAGCGCGAACAGCACGACCGTCACGTTGTCGACGCCGCCGCCGGCGTTCGCCGCGGCGACGAGCCGGTCGGCGGCCGCGCTCAGGTCGCCGTCCGCATCGGTGACGAGCGTCGCGACGTCCTCGTCGGTGACCATCGTCGAGAGCCCGTCCGAGCAGATGAGGAAGACGTCGCCGGGAGCGCCGTCGACCGTGAACGCGTCGACCTCGACGCTCGGCTCGGTCCCGAGCGCCCGCGTGATGGCCGAGCGCTGTGGGTGGTTCTCCGCCTCCTCCGGCGTGAGGACGCCGCTCTCGACGAGCTCGGCGACGAGCGAGTGGTCGGTGGTGAGCTGCTCCATCGAGCCGTCGCGAAGCAGGTACGCGCGCGAGTCGCCGACATGACCGATCGCGACGGCGCCCTCGCGGTCGACGAGTGCCGCGGTGACGACCGCGCCCATCCCCGATGTTGCCGGGTCCGCGACGGAGCGTTCCCAGATCCTGCGGTTGGCCTCGACGATGAGGCCCACGAGCACGTCTTCGCCACGGCCGTCGGCGCCGGCCTCCTCGATCGCGGTGGCAGCGATCTCGGACGCGACCTCGCCGGCGCGCGCGCCCCCCATCCCGTCGGCGACCGCGAAGAGCGGCGGGCGGCAGACGAAGGCGTCCTCGTTCCTCAGGCGCCGACGCCCGGTGTCGGTGACGCCGGCTGCGCTCCCGATCCTCACTGCAGCTGGAGCTCCGTCTGCCCGATGCGCACGACGTCGCCCGGACGTAGCAGCCGGCCCTTCTTCAGCACCTCGCCGTTTACGAACGTCCCGTTCGTCGAGCCGAGGTCCTCGACCCACACGCCGTCCGGCCGTGGATCGATGCGCGCGTGCTTCGCCGAGGCGAAGTCGTCGCGGTCGAGCCGGATCCCGTTCCCCGGCTCGCGACCGACGATCGTCGACCGCAGGACGTCGACGGACGAGCCGGGAGCGAGGTCCGGGGCCGCCACGACGGAGAAGCGAGCGGGTTGCAGCCCGTGCTGCCGCCGGAGCTCGTCCGCCTCGGAGGCGCCGAGGACGATGCTCTCCTGCGGCGCGCCGGCGAGGTCGCGGGTCGCCGAGCGGACCACGAGGATGATGAACCCGTAGAGGAGGACGAGGAAAGCCGCCTTGAGAATGAGCAGCGTCTCGTCGGTCTCGAGCGCGAGCGGGGTCACGGGAGGGAGCGCCCGAAGACGATCTCCGTCGACCCGAGCGTGATCCGGTCACCGTCCGCGAGACGCGCGCGATCGACCCGCTTCCCGTTCACGACCGTCCCGTTCGTCGAGCCGAGATCCGCTACCCAGTACTCCGTGCCCTCCGCCCGCACCTCGGAGTGGCGGCGCGAGACGTTCACGTCGGAGACCCGGACGTCGCACTCGCGGGAGCGTCCGAGGACGGCGCGGGGCTTCGTGAGCTCGTGTGTCTTCCCGGCGACGGTGAGCGTCACGATCTCCCGCGGCGGCTCGGGCTCCGGCTCTGTCTCTGTCTCGACGGGTGCGGGGGCGCGGTAGATCATCGTCTGCGCAGGCGCGTCGACCGGGAGGTCGACCGGCGGCCTCTCCGCGGACGTCTCGTCCGGCGCGAGTCGCGTCGCGATGCCGAACTCGCCGACCGCGAGGTCCTCGTCGATCGTGACGAGCACCTGCGGCGGCGTCAGAAGTGCATAACGCTCGCGGCGCGCGTGCTCCGCCAGGTACTCCTGGAGCTCTCGGACGAGCGAGTCCTCGTAGGCCTCGAACTGCTTGCGGTCGGCGGGTGAGAGGTAGATCGTGAACTCGTTCGGCACGTAGACCCGCGACACGGAGACCGTCCGGTGGTCGTCCATCTCCTTCACGAGCTTGCGCGCGAGCTCGATCGGCTGGACGTGCGTGCGAAAGGCGCGGCCGAAGACCCCTTCGAAGAGGCCCTCGATCCGGGACTCGATCGTGCGCAGCAGTGCCATTTTCGGAGCGGGGAGTGCGCGTCGAGTCTAGCGACCGACTCCTGCTGCGACCGCGGCCGCGATGCCCCAGGCAAGGGCGACGACGCACGTCGCGAGGATGCCCGCACCGCCGGCAACGGCTACGACGAGCATGACCACGGCGACCGCCGCGGCGCCGTACCGCGACTGCTTCCGCGCCCACGGCAGGATCCCGGCGGCGAGACCGACGACCACGGCGCCGGTGATGATCGCAGGCGTCGTGACGAGCAGCTGCCAGGCGGCGAGAGCGACCTCGAGTGCCGAGTCGGACGGCGCGAGGTCGAGCGATGCCGCGGTGGTCGAGGCGAACGGGAGCTCCTTGCCCGCGATGCCTGCGGTGAGCGCAGCCGCCGCGACCGCGAGCACGCCCTGCGCGACACGGCGGACGGGGCCTCGTGCCGGCTGCACGGCGAGCGGAACGATCGCGAGCAGCCCGAGCGGCGCGAGCAGCGGGCCGGTGACGAAGAGCAACCCTCGCCGGGCGTCTCGCCAGGAGAGCAGCAGCACCACGAGCGCGATCGCCCCGTAGGCGACCGCGGCGCCCCCGGCGACGTTCCCGAGCGGGAAGATGGGCGCCGCGAGCGCGACGGCGAGGCCGATGCGCGGGTCGATCCAGGCGGCGAGCCCGGCGCCGAGCACGATCGCGGCGACCAGGAGCGGCGGCCAGAACGGGAGCAGCGTCGCCCCGAGCGCGGCCGTGACGACCGCGAGTGCGACCGGGAGCGCGCGCTCCGCGAGCGCGAGAGCGGGAACCTGCGCCGGCTTCGGGGTCTCCGACGGCCGCCGAGTCGACCGACGGTCTCGATCCGGGGCGCGGAACGCCACGCGGAGGTCGGCAGCGAGCGCAGAGGCCCGCGGACGCGCCTCGGGGTCGGGGGAGAGCGCTGCGTCGACGGCGGACAGCAGACGCCGCGGCAGGTCGCGGCGCTCGGTCACGAGGGGCGGCGCGCCGGCCTCGATCGCGCGTGCGACCTCCTGCAGCGGGACGCCCCAGAACGGATGCCTTCCCGCGAGTGCTTCCCAGAGGAAGACGCCGACCGACCAGACGTCGCTCGCCGCGGATGCCTCGTCGCCCGCGAGCCGCTCGGGCGCGATGTACGCGAGCGTGCCCGGCACGTCGCCGACCGCGGTCAGGGTGTCGGCTCCGTCGAACTGCGCGAGCCCGAAGTCGAGGAGCCGGACGCTGACCACGTCGCCGTCCTCGTACAGGACGTTCGACGGCTTGACGTCGCGGTGGACGATCCCGGCCCGGTGGGCGTGCGCGAGGGCGTCGAGCACCTGCGCGGCGACTTCGGCCGCGTCCTCGTCCGTGAGGATGTCGGCGCGCAGCGCTTCCCGCACGGTGCGGCCCGGAACGTACTCGTACGCGATGTAGACGTGGCCCGTGTCGTGCCCGACGTCGTACGCGCGCACGCAGCGATCGTGTCGCAGCCGGCGCGCAGCCAGGGCTTCCCGCTCGGCGCGGGCGGCGGCCTTGCCCTCGCGGGGGATGATCTTGAGCGCGACGTCGAGCCCGTTCCGCTCGTCGCGCGCGAGCCACACGGAGCCGGACCCACCGCTGCCGAGCGGGCGGAGCGGCCGATAGCGACCGAAGGCGAGATCCTGGGTGAGCGGTGCGAGGGCAGCGGTCGACACGGGTACGCCCCTGTTGGCCGTCATGCCCGCAAGTCCTTTCGGCCCCGCCTCGGGCGCCCACAGGCGCCCGGTGCCTTCTTGTGCCTCGTCTAGAGTGGCTGCGGCGTTGTGAGCACGCGCGACGAAGACATCCTCGATTTCGACTTCTTCGGCGAGGAGGAACCTCCGTCGTGGGAGGAGCCTCCCGAGGGGACGCCCGGCCCACCGAGGGACCGCCCGCCGCGCCGCGGCTCGCGCTTCGGCGGGCCCGGGAACCTGACCCCGCTCCTGCGGCTGATCGGGTTGATCGCGCTCGCGATCCTCATCGTCGTGCTGCTCGCGGTCTGGGTCGAGGGCTGCGCCTCGGATCGCCAGCGCGACCGCTACACCGACTACATGGGCGAGGTCGGGGCGGTCGGGAACAGCTCCGCACAACTCGGCCAGCAGCTGAACGCGCTCCTCATCTCCCCCGGGCTCAACCAGGAGGATCTCGACGCGAAGCTCGGGGGCTTCGTCCAGACCGCGCAGAACCAGGTCGAGCGCGCCGAGGACATCGGGGCGCCGGGGCCCCTGCACACCGCGCACGAAGGCGCCGTCGAGGCCCTGCGGTTCCGGGTGAACGGGCTCGAAGGACTGCGCACGGCGTTCCAGGAGACGACGGACGCCACCGATGCGACGGCCGCCGGAGAAGCGCTCGCGGCGCAGACCCAGCGCCTGCTCGCCAGCGACATCATCTGGGCGGACTCGTTCAAGGCCCGCGCCGAGGGAGTTCTCGCGGAGGAGGAGATCGAGGGGCTCGAGGTGCCGAGCTCGGAGTTCGTCGCGACGGCCGACCTGACGACGGCCGGTGACCTCGCCGCGATCTGGCAGCGGATCCAGGGTGCGTCGACGGGCGGCACGCCCTCGGGCCTGCACGGGAGCCAGATCTCGTCGGTCAAGGTGCTTCCGAGCGGCCAGCTCCTCTCGACGACGACCGAGACGACGATCCGGGTCACGGACGACCTCGCGTTCGAGGTCGCGGTGGAGGACTCCGGCGACAGCCAGGAAGTGAGCATCAAGGTCACGCTGACCATTCCGAAGACCCCGGACCCGATCGTGCAGACACAGACGATCGCGATCATCGACCCGGGCGAGACGAAGACCGTGACCTTCGAGGTCGGCGCCCTCGTCCCGTTCGGCGAGCAGATCTCCGTGAAGGTGGACGTGGATCCCGTGCCCGGCGAGACGAACACGTCCAACAACACGTTCGAGTACCCGGTCATCTTCACCCTGTGACGACCTCCACGGCGGTAGCGGCTGCGGCCTGCGCAGCGGCTCTGCTGGCGCTGGTCGCGACGCTTCTCCTCTGGCGGCGGCTCTCGCGCGTCCAGGCGACCCAGACGCTCGTCCTCGGGAGCGGCCAGCACGACCTCGTCGACTTCGCCGTCTCGCTCCAGGGCCGGATCGACGACCTCCATCGAGCGGTGGACGAGGTCGCGGCCGGGCTCTCCCGGGTCGACCGCCGCGTCGACGGCTCGATCACGAACACGGCGGTCGTGCGCTACGACGCCTACGAGGGGACGGGAGGCCAGCAGTCGGCGTCGGTGGCGCTCCTGGACGCGAACCGGACGGGGACGGTGATGACCGCGATCCAGGGCCGCGACTACGCGCGGATCTACGTCAAGGACCTGGACCGCGGCCGCTCGTCGGTCGCTCTCTCGCCGGAGGAGCAGGAGGCCGTGGACCGCGCGATGTCGCGCTAGGCGGCGGTCCTCTCGAGACTCGGCAGGTAGTTACGCCAGACGTCGGGGATGGAGTCGGCGGTGAGGCGGATGAAGAGCACCGGCGTCGGGGGCCGCGGCTGTGTCCGCAGCGTCATCCCCGTCTCCTCGAGCAGCCGGTCGCCCTTCCGGTGGTTGCAGGGCGCGCACGAAGCGACGACGTTCTCCCACACGGACGTGCCGCCCCGCGAGCGCGGGACGATGTGGTCGAGCGTGAGACGGTTGCTACCCGTGCCGCAGTACGCGCATTGCCAGCCGTCGCGTGCGAAGAGCACGCGGCGCGAGATGCGCCGGGTGACACCTCGGGGCACGCGCACGTAGGTCACGAGCCGGATGACGTGCGGGCGCTGAAAGTTCGAGGTCGACGAGCGGAGCGGCTTGCCGTGACTCTCGAGGATCTCCGCCTTGCCCTTCCAGACGAGTACGTGCGCGCGACGGAGCGAGCACACATTCAGGGGCTCGTAACTCGCGTTCAGGACGAGAACCCGCTCCACCGCGCGCGCAGCGTATCAGGGTAGTTCGGGGTCAATGAGGCGTTCTCCCGGAGCCTGGACGCATAAGACGCACTCCTTGTGCATAATACGCTTCCATGGCAACCGTCACGATCGTCGGCGCGTCCGGCTACACCGGGCAGGAGACCCTCGACCGGGTGCTCGCGCACCCCGCGCTCGACCTCCACGCGCTCGGGTCGGACTCCCTCGCGGGTCAGCCGGCGCACGCGCTCGACCCCCGGCTCGGCCGGAACGGCTGGCGCAGCACGCCTCACTTCATCACCAACGAGGCCGCTCTGGCGTGCGGTGCGGACGTGACGCTCGTCTGCCTGCCGCACGAGGAGGCGGCGGCGCTCGAGCCACCGGCGCGAGGGGTCGTCGTCGACCTCTCCGGAGCGCACCGCTTCGTCGACCCCGGCGTGTTCGTCGACTGGTACGGGTTCGAGCACCCCCGGCCCGACGAGCTCGTATCGTGGTCATACGGGCTGCCCGAGGTCAGCCCGCCCGCCGGCTCGCTCGTCGCGAACCCGGGCTGCTACGCGACCGCGGCGCTGCTCGCGCTCTGGCCGATCCGGGACGACGTCGAGCGCGACGGCGTCGTCGTGGACGCGAAGTCCGGGATGACGGGTGCCGGACGGTCACTGCGCGCGACCTCGCACGCAGGAGCCGTGCTCGAGAACGTCGCGCCCTACGGTGTCGGCGACCACCGGCACGCCCCCGAGATCGCCTCGCAGCTCGGCTTCCCGATCGCGTTCGTGCCGCACCTCCTGCCCGTGCGCCGCGGCCTGATCGCGACGTGCTACGTGCGCTCGACGGGCGCGGACCTCCGAGAGCTGCTCGCGGAGCACTACGCGACGAGCCACATCGTCTCGGTGCTGCCTGAAGGCGTCGTGCCCGAGCTCGCGCGCGTCCAGCACACGGACGGCGCCGAGATCGGCGTCTTCGACGATCGTCTCACCGGGTCGAGCATCGTCATCTGCGCGCTCGACAACCTCGGCAAGGGGGCTGCCGGGCAGGCGATCCAGAACGTGAACCTCCTGTACGGGCTCGAGGAGACCCTGGGCCTGCGGCTGGCGGGGCTCCTCGTCTGATGTCGGTCACCGCCGCCCAGGGCTTCGTCGCAGGCGGCGTCGCCGCGGGGATCCGGCGATCGGCGCCCGACGTCGCGATCGTCCGCTCGCAGGCGCCCGCCGTCGGTGGCGCCGTGTGGACAACGAACCGCGTGCAGGCGGCGCCGGTGCTGGTCTCACGGCGCCACCTCGAGCTCGCGGAGCCGCAGGCGGTCGTGGTCAATGCGGGGGTGGCGAACGCCGCCACGGGCAAGGGGGGAGTCGCCGACGCGGAGCGGACGGCGATCGAGGCCGGCCGCCTTCTCGGGCTTCGAGCCGAGGAGGTGGTCGTGCTCTCGACCGGGGTGATCGGCGTTCCGCTTCCCATGGAGCGGCTCCTCGCGGGCCTCGGGGAGGCGGCCACCTCGCTCGCAGCGACGGGCGGAGACGCCGCCGCCGAGGCGATCCTGACGACGGACGGCGGCCCGAAGGCCGCCGTGGCTCAGGGCCCGGGCTTCGTCGTCGGCGGCATGGCGAAGGGCGCCGGGATGATCCATCCGCGTCTCGCGACGATGCTCGCAGTCATGACGACCGACTACCCGCTCGATCCCGGCGAGCCGGTGGCGATGCTCAGGGACGCGGTCGACGCGACCTTCAACCGCATCTCCGTCGACGGGGAGTGCTCGACGAACGACGCGGTCGTGCTGCTCGCGAACGGCGCGAGCGGGGCCGTGCGGGCCCCGGAGAGCGATGCCGCGTTCGCCGCGTGCCTGCTGGACGTGTGCTCGCGCCTCGCGCGTCAGATCGTCGAGGACGGCGAGGGCGCGACGGTTCTCCTCGAGATCTCGGTCACGGGCGCGGCCACGGACGACGAGGCGACGGCGGTCGCGAGGCGGATCGCGACGTCTCCGCTCGTGAAGACGGCAGCCTTCGGCCGCGATCCGAACTGGGGCCGCGTGCTCGCGGCCGCCGGATCAGCGCCCTGGAACGGCGGTTTCGCGCGTGTCGAGCCGGACCGCCTGCGCGTGTCCTTCGACGACGTCACCGTGTTCTCGCTCGGCTCGCCGACGGGCGCGACTCCGACCCTCGGAGGCCCGGCCGTCGCGATCGAGCTCGACCTCGGGCTGGGCTCGGGCGCGGCGTCCTATCTCGCTTCCGACCTGACCTACGACTACGTCCGCCTGAACGCCGAGTACACGACGTGAGCCGGGTCGTCGTCAAGCTCGGCGGCCGCGTCGCGGGCGAGGTCGCGTCCCGAGCGCTCGGTCTGGCCGCCGCCGGCGACGAGGTCGTCGTCGTCCACGGCGCAGGGCCGCAGATCAGCGCGGAGCTCGAGCGCCGCGGCATCCCCTCCGAGTTCGTCGCCGGCCGCCGCGTCACCAGCCGTGTCGCGCTCGCGGTTGTGCGGGAGTCGCTCGACCAGGTCGGGGCCGAGGTCGCTCGCGCTCTCGGCCCCGGCGCTCTGCGCCTCGCCGGCGACGAGATCGGGCTCCGTGCGCACCCTGTGCCTGGGCTCGGCCTCGTTGGCGAGGCAGTCGTTTCCTGCCCGCCGGCGATTCTCGACGCGCTCGCAGCGGGGCGGATCCCGGTGGTCTCGCCGCTCGCCGTCGGCCCGCTCAACGTGAATGCGGACGAGGCGGCGAGCGCGCTCGCGGTCGGCATCGGCGCCGATCGGCTCGTCTTCGTGTCGGACGTGCCGGGCGTGCTCGTCGAGGGCATCGTCGCGAGCCGGCTGCATGCGCAGGAGGCGGATTCGCTGCTCTCGGCGGGCGCGTTCGAGGGCGGCATTGTCCCGAAGCTGATGGCGGCGGTTCGCGCGGCTCGTCTCGGCGTCCACGCGTCGATCGGCGCCACCGAGGTTCTCGCGTGACCGCGCCCTCCGCAGTCGCATCGGGCCTCGAGCGGCTGCTGCCGACGTACGCGCGGGCGGACCTGACGATCGTCCGCGGCGAGGGCTCGCGCGTGTGGGACGCGAGCGGGCGCGCGTACCTCGACTTCGGGTCGGGCATCGCGGTCACCTCGCTCGGGCACTGTCACCCGGCCCCGCTCGAAGCCGCGAGGGCACAGCTCGAGCGCCTCTGGCACGCGTCGAACCTGTACCGCACGCAGCCGGGTGAGGAGCTCGCGGCGCGGCTCTCGGATCGCTTTGGCGGCGCCCAGGCGTTCTTCTGCAACTCGGGCGCCGAGGCGATCGAGGCTGCGATCAAGTACGCGCGGAAGGCGACCGGGAGACCGGGCGTGATTGCGCTCGAGGGCGGTTTCCACGGCAGGACACTCGGCGCGCTCTCGGTCACCGGGCAGCCCGCGAAGCGAGCGGCCTTCGAGCCGCTCGTGCCCGGAGCCCGCTTCGTCGAGCCCAATGACACGATCGCGCTCGAAGCGGCGTTCGACGACGACGTCGGGCTGGTCCTGCTCGAGCCGATCCTGGGCGAGGGCGGCGTGATCCCGCTCGACCCCGGGTTTCTCGCCGCCGCGGCCGAGCTGCCAGCGCTGCTCTGCCTGGACGAGATCCAGACCGGGGTCGGCCGCACCGGGCCGTTCTTCGCGTTCGAGGAGCTCTCGGTGAGGCCGGATCTCGTGACGTTGGCAAAGGGGCTCGCGAACGGGCTCCCGATCGGCGCGCTGCTGGTGGCCGACGACGCTGCCGGAGCGTTCGTCCCGGGCGACCACGGATCGACGTTCGGCGCGAATCCCGTCTCGTGCGCTGCGGCCTGCGCGGTCGTCGACGAGATCGACGCCGACCTGCTCGAGAACGTGTGTGCGCGGAGCGCGCAGCTGGTCGCCGGCCTGAGCGGACTCTCGGGTGTCCACGGCGTTCGGGGACGCGGGCTGCTCCTCGGCGCCGTCGTCCAGGGCGTTGCCTCCGAAGCGGTTGGCGCCTGTCGCGAGCTCGGGCTGCTCGTCCTCACTGCCGGCGAGGACGTCGTCCGCCTCGCTCCACCTCTCACCGTCACGGCCGGGGAGGTGGACGAGGCGCTCGAGGCTCTGGTCGCCGGTCTCCGCGAGGTCTCGTGACACCTTGTCACAAGGTC
Organism: uncultured Actinomycetes bacterium; assembly: GCA_963770595.1. Classification (GTDB taxonomy): domain Bacteria; phylum Actinomycetota; class Thermoleophilia; order Gaiellales; family Gaiellaceae; genus GMQP-bins7. The sequence continues at coordinate 357,803 of CAVYQG010000003.1, forward strand.
TGCATATCGTGCTAGAGTCTCGCATACTATGAACCGACGCGAGCGACAGAACGCGATCCTCGGGCTCGTCCGCGAGCAGGCGCTCTCCACCCAGGCCGAGGTGGCCGCGGCGCTCAAGACGAGCGGCTTCGAGGTCGTCCAGACGACCGTGTCGCGCGATATCGCGGACCTCGGGCTGGTGAAGGTCCGTGCGCCGAGCGGCAGGCTCGTCTACGCGCCTCCGGGAACCACGGACTCCGATCGCCTGCGCGCCCTCGGAGCGGCGCTCCGTCGCTACGCGATCGCCGTCGAGGCCGCGGGCAGCATCGTCGTCCTGACGACGCCGTCCGGCTACGCGAACGCGCTCGCGCAGGCGATCGACGAGTCGGGTCATCCGGGAATCGCGGGCACGGTGGCCGGCGACAACACGATCTTCGTCGCCGCCCGCGACGGGATGCCCGCGACGACGCTCGGAGACGAGCTCTCGACGTACCTGCTGCAGGGCGCCGCATGACGAGGACTGCGGTCGTCGCCTACTCGGGCGGGCTCGACACGAGCTGCATCCTCGCGTGGCTGAAGGAGGACTGGTACGGCTTCGACGAGGTCGTGGCCGTGCTCGTCGACGTCGGCCAGGAGTTCGATCTCCGGGAGTCGATCACGCGCGCGCAGGCCGCCGGCGCGGACGACGTCCTCCTCGTCGACCGCAAGGACGCTTTCGCGGACGAGCAGTGCGCGCGCGCGATCCTCACGAACGCGCTGTACGAGGGCAAGTACCCGCTCGTCTCTGCGCTCTCGCGACCCGTGATCGCCCAGGCGGTCGCCGAGATCGCGCTCGAGCTCGGCGCCGAGGCCGTGGTCCACGGCTGCACCGGCAAGGGCAACGACCAGCTCCGCTTCGAGCTCGCGTTCAAGGCGCATTACCCCGGCGTGCAGGTCATCGCGCCGCTCCGCGACCGGATCTGGACGCGGGACGAGGAGATCGAGTACGCGCTCGCCAGGGGGATCCCCGTGGTTCAGACGGCAGCGTCGCCGTTCTCGATCGACGAGAACCTCTTCGGTCGCGCCATCGAGGCGGGTGTCCTCGAGGATCCCTGGAACGCGCCGCCGGACGAGCCGTACGCGCTGACCTCCGATCCCGCGAGCGCCCCCGCGCCGATCGAGGTCGTCGTCGGTTTCGAGCAGGGGCTTCCCGTCTCGCTCGACGGCGAGGAGCTCGGGCTGGCGGAGCTCGTCGCGCGCACGAACCGGCTCGCAGGGGCCTACGGCATCGGCCGGATCGACATGATCGAGAACCGCGCGGTCGGCATCAAGAGTCGCGAGGTGTACGAGGCGCCGGGCGCGATGGTGCTCATCGCTGCGCACTCCGCGCTCGAGGACGTCGTGCTGACGAAGGACGAGGCGCGGCTGAAGCGGCCGCTCGAGCAGCGCTGGACGGAGATCGTCTACGAGGGGCGCTGGTTCAGCCCCGCCCGCGAGGCGATCGACGCGTTCGTCGCCGCGACGCAACAGCTCGTCACGGGCGAGGTGCGCCTCGAGCTGCGACCGAATGCCGCCGTCGTAACCGGCCGTCGGTCGCCGCACATGATCTACGCGGCCGAGCTCGCCTCCTACGGGACCGGCGAGACGTTTCCGCACGACGCCGCGGAGGGCTTCATCCGCATCTCCTCGCTCGAGACCGAGGTGCACGCGGCACGAGAACGCGCGAAGATCCAGGTGTGACTACGTGGCAGGGGCGGGTCGAGGCGAGCCTCGACCGCGACGTGTGGGCGTTCCTCCGCGCCGACGACGCCGAGCTGCTTCCGTACGACTGCGAGGCGACGGCCGACCACGCGCGGCGCCTGCACGCGGCCGGGCTCCTCGACGATGCGGAGCTGGACGACGTGGAGTCTCGGCTGGCCGATATCGCGCTCGAGCCGGAGGGTTACCTCGACTCCGACGAGGACGTGCACTCCGCCATCGAGCGGTTGCTCGGGGATGTGGGACGCAAGATCCACGCAGGTCGCTCGCGGAACGACCAGGTCGCGGCCGCGCTACGGCTCTACGTCCTCGACGCGTGCGCAGAGGCGCGGGAGGCGATCGACGCGCTCGCCCTCGTCGTGCTCTCGTTCGCGGAGTCCGAGGCCGACACGGTCATGCCCGGCTACACCCATCTCCAGCGGGCGCAGCCCGTCACGCTCGGACACCACCTGCTCGCGTGGGTCGAGATGCTCGACCGCGACCGCACCCGTTTCGCGGCGGCGGCCGAGGCCGCGGCCGAGAGCCCCCTCGGCGCAGGCGCGCTCGCCGGCTCGACGCTCGAGCTGCCGCCACCCCCGCGTCAGATGCGGAACTCGATCGATGCAGTCGCGGATCGCGACTTCGCCCTCGACTATCTGTACGCGGCCGCCGTCCTCTGCACGCACCTCTCCCGGATCGGCGAGGAGATCGTGATCTGGGCGACGGCGGAGTTCGGGTTCGTGCGACTGCCCGAGAGTGCAGCGACCGGCTCGTCGATGATGCCGCAGAAGCTGAACCCGGACGTGGCCGAGCTCGTCCGCGGCAAGGCGGGCACGGCGATCGGGCGCCTGACCGGCCTGCTCGCGACGGTGAAGGGCCTCCCGCTCGCGTACGACCGCGACCTGCAGGAGGACAAGACGCCCGTGTTCGCGACGCGCCGCGAGGTCCGGGCCGCGCTTGCAGCGTTGACCGTCCTCGTCAGCGGCCTCGAGGTGGACCGTCCCCGGATGAAGAAGGCCGCCTCGGACCCTCTTCTCCTGGCGACCGATGCCGCGGAGGCGCTCGTTCGTGAGGGCACGCCGTTCCGCGACGCGCATGCGGAGGTGGCCGAGAGCGTTCGCTCCGGCACGTTCGCCAAGCCGCGGAAAGTCGCAACGAGGCCGGCGCCGGGGCCGGGCGGGATCCGCGCCGCGCTCGCCGAAGCTCGGTCGCGTTTCGTCGACAACCTCTAGGAGCGGGTGACAGTCACCGGGCGGTTCGCCTACCCGAGAAGCGCGTCCCGCACGCGGCGCTGGAAGTCCGCGATCAACTGCTCGCTCTGGAGCATGAGCCGCCCCTGCGGGACGGCGCCGGAGTCGAGGCCGCGCTGCACGGACTGGACGAGCGACACGTCCTCCTCGCCGACCTGGTTGTCCCACGCCAGGAGCTCCTCGATGTCCGTCTCGCTCACGTCCGCCCCGAAGTAGTAGTCGGTGACCTCGATCGTTCGCCGGAGCCCGTCGGGCAGGTAGCGCTCGAGGGAGACGTTCGGGATCCCGGGCGCGATGTTCACCGTCGTCGAAGGGAAGAGGAAGTGGTACTGGGCCTGGACGACGTCGCCACGGGGCGTGTACGGCGCCTTGCCGTTGCCCGCGAGCGCCGAGTCCCGGACCGGGCCGACCTGGCTCGAGTACGTCGGGTGCACCTGAAGCAGGTACGAGTCCGGGCTCACGTCGATCACCTTGCTGAAGCCCGGATGCGCGGTCGGGCAGTGGTAGCACTCGAGGAAGTTCTCCATCACGACCTTCCAGTTCGCCGCGATGGGCCACTCGTGGTGCGAGTGGAAGCACAGCGAGCCGAGATCGAGGCCGCTCTGCGCGACGAGGTCCGGCAGCCCGCCCAGCGTGTCCGCGAGCGGGGCGGCGGCGGGATCCGGGTTCACGAACGTGAACGGGCCCCACGTGTCTACGGAGACGGGTAGGAGCGAAAAGCCCGCGGGGTCGAAGCCCGGCTCGCGCTCGGACCGCGGAGCACGTCGGAGCGAGCCGTCGAGGTCGTACGTCCAGGCGTGGTAGGGGCACTGGAGCGTCTCCCGGCAGCCGGTGCCCTCGACCACGAGATGGCCGCGATGTCGGCAGACGTTGACGAAGCCGCGGAGCGTTCCGTCCTTGCCGCGCACGACAGCGACGGGCACATGCCCGATCTGTGCTGCGAAGAAGCTCCCCGCCGTCTCGACCCATGCGGCCGGGCCCGCGTACTGCCACGTCGTCGCGAAGACTCGTTCTCGCTCGAGCGTGAAGACGTCCTCCGCCGAGTACCAGGCCGCCGGGAGCGTCCAACCCTCCTCGAGCGGATGGTCGATCGGGGAGATCGTCTCGGTCGCCTGCCTCGTCGCCACTCGCTTGCCTCCTGACAGTAGTGTCAGTCAGGATACTCGGGCGTCCCGCGACCGAGCAACTGGGAGAGCGAGCAGCCGCTGACGACCCACGAGCCCACCACGATCGCCTCGACCCGCGTCGACGACATCTTGCGGGCGGCGTGCCGGGTCGTCGTCGCCGAAGGCGCGCACGCGCTGCGGATCGGGAACGTCGCGCGCGAAGCGGGCGTCTCGCGCACCCTGGTCCACTACTACTTCACGACCCGGCAGGAGCTCCTGCGCGCGGCGTTCGCATTCGCGGAGGACCGCCGCGTCGCAGCGCTCGAGCGCGAGCTGGCGGAGATCCCGACCGGTGCGGCGCGTGCCGAGCGGGTGCTCCTCCGCTCCGTCGAGCCGGAGCTCGCGGAGGCGCCCGCGCTCTGGAACGAGGTCTGGAGCAGCCTGCGCGACGACGCGGAGCTGCGGCCGCTCGTGCAGCAGTGCTACCGCGCGTGGGCCGACCGCATCGTCGGGCTGCTCGAGGAGGGCATCGCGGACGGCTCCGTCCCGCGCTCGGTCGACCCGGCGTCCGCCGGCTGGCGGCTCGCTGCAGCGGCGGACGGGCTCGACTCGATCGTCTACCTCGGTCTCCTCGAGCGCTCGCAGGCGACGGAGACGCTGGCCGCCTGCGTCGCGAGAGAGCTCGCCCCATGAGCCTCCACCCGCAGGCCGTGACCCTCGACGGCGTGAGCAAGGGCTTCGACGCGGTCACGGCGGTCGACGACGTCACGCTCGAGATCGGGAGCGGAGAGTTCTTCTCGCTGCTCGGTCCCTCGGGGTGCGGGAAGACGACGAGCCTCCGCATGATCGCCGGCTTCGAGCGGCCCGATGCCGGCCGCGTCCTGATCGGGGACGTCGACGTCACCGAGACGCCTCCGCACAAGCGGCCGGTGAACACCGTCTTCCAGAGCTACGCCCTGTTCCCGCACCTGACCGTCGAGGAGAACGTTGCGTTCGGCCTCCGGTTCAAGAGCGTCGAGCGCGCCGAGGGACGCCGCCGCGTGGCCGAGATCCTCGAGCTCGTGCGCCTGGGCGAGCTCGGTCAGCGCCGCCCGCACCAGCTCTCGGGCGGTCAGCAGCAGCGCGTGGCGCTCGCGCGGGCGCTCGTGCTCTCACCGACGGTGCTGCTCCTCGACGAGCCGCTCGGCGCGCTCGACGCCAAGCTCCGGCGCGAGCTCCAGATCGAGCTCAAGTCGATCCAGCGCGAGATCGGGATCACGTTCGTCTACGTGACGCACGACCAGGAGGAGGCGCTCACGATGTCCGATCGCCTCGCGGTCATGTCCCGCGGCAAGGTCGAGCAGCTCGGCACTCCCCGCGACGTCTACGAGCGGCCGGAGACCGCATTCGTCGCGGACTTCCTCGGCGTCTCGAACCTCATGCGCGCGCGCACCGGCGCGGCGGGCGAGGTCGAGGTCGGGGACGTGACGCTTCGCGTTGCGGGCGCGAGCGACGGCCCACAGGGCGTCGTGCGCCTCACCATCAGGCCGGAGCGGGTGCGGATCGACCCGGCCGGGACGAGCGGCGAGAACTGCGTCCCGGCGACGATCGAGCGCTTCGTCTACCTCGGCTCGACGACGCAGGTGTTCGTCGTCCTGCCCGGCGGCGACCGCGTACAGGCGCTCGTCGCGAACTCGGGCGACGTGGACGAGTACGACGTCGGAGCAGCGGTCACCGCTCACCTCCCCGCGGACGCGCTGCGGATCCTGTCCGACGACGAGCCGGCCGCATGACCGACGTCGTCGTCCTCGGCGCGGGCCTGGCGGGGCTCGCGGCGGCGCGGGACCTGGTAGCGGGGGGCGCCGACGTCGTCGTGCTCGAGGCGCGCGAACGGGTCGGCGGTCGCGTCGAGCAGGCCCGTGTCGACGACGGGCGTCCCGCCCAGCTCGGTGGCGAGGTGGTGGGCCCGGCACACACGTCGTACCTCGGTCTCGTGGACGAGCTCGGGCTGACCCTCGAGCCGAGCTACGTCGCCGTGCCCGGCGCCACGACCTACGACCTCGTCGAGGGCGTGCTCCGTTCCGAGGACGGCTTTCCGTTCGCCTCCGACGAGCAGCGCGCCGACCACGACCGCGTCGAGGGCCTGTTCGGCGAGCTCGCCGCGACGGTCGACCCCGACGATCCGTGGTCGCACGCCGACGCGGCGAGGTACGACGACGCCTCGTTCGGCGCCTGGCTCCGTTCGGTCGACGCGCTCCCGACGACCGTGCGCGCGCTCGAGTCGGGCGCGCTGAGCCTGGCGGCGGGCTCGATCGAGCGGACGTCGTTCCTCGCGGAGCTCCGCCGCGCCGCTGCCGTGGGCGACCGCAGCTTCTACTCGTACGAGCTGTGGGAGTCGCTGCAGGTCGCCGAGGGGAGCGCGGAGGTCGCGCTGCGGATGGCGGCGGAGCTCGGCGACCGCGTCCGGCTCGGCGCCGAGGTCACGAAGGTCGAGGTCGGGGCCCGCTGTCGCGTCACGCTCGCGTCGGGTGAGGAGGTGACGGCCGAAGCGGTCGTCTCGGCGTTGCCGGTCGGCCCACTCCGTCTCATCGACACGAGCGGCGTCGATCCCGATCGGCTCGAATCGCTGCGTCGCCAACGGCACGCGCTGGCGGCGAAGGTCGTCGCGGTGTACGAGCGCTCGGTCTGGGCCGACGTGGGCGCGAACGGGCTCGCCGAGGGCGAGCACCTCGTGGGCTCGACGTGGCCGCAGCGCGACGGCATCCTCTCGGGCCTCGTCCCGCCCGAGCGAATCGCGTGGCTCGTCGCTACCGCCGAGACCGGTCGTCCCGGTGTCGTGCACGCCGAGCTAGGCCGGATGTACGGGCCGGCCGCCGCAACGCCCCGCGAGACCTTCCTGCGGCTCTGGGCGACGGATCCGTTCACGCGCGGCTACGTCACGCACTGGTGGCCGGGGGACGTACGTCGCGTCGGGCCGCTGCACGGCGCGCATGCTCCCCCGTTCTACGTCTGCGGATCCGACCAGTGGGTCGCCGGCTACATGGAGGGCGCCGTGCGCACCGGTCGCGCCGCCGCTGCAGCCGCACTCGGGAAGGAAGCATGGGCGCCCGCGTGATCGAGGCCGACGCCGTGGTCGTCGGCGCGGGCATCTCCGGGCTCTCGGCGGCGTCGCGTCTCGTGGCAGAGGGCCGCGACGTGGTCGTCCTCGAGGCGCGTGACCGGGTCGGAGGCCGGCTCTGGAACACCGAGATCGGCGGTGAGCCGAACGAGCTCGGCGGCGAGTGGGTCGCGCCGTATCACTCGCGGCTGCACGCGCTCCTCGCCGAGCTCGGGATCGAGCTCTTCCCGGCTCATCGCGAGGGCGACGACGTGTACGTCGACGAGGCAGGCCGTGCGCACCGCCACTCGGGCGAGGAGACGGGGCTGTCGTCGTCGGCGGCGCGGGCGTTCAAGGCGGCCGACGCGCGCCTGGACGCGCTCGCCAAGGAGCTCGACCCGGAAGCGCCCTGGGAGCACCCCGACGCGCGCGCGCTCGACACGATCACGTTCGACGAGTGGCTCCGCGGCGAGGTCGCCGACGAGGTGGCGCGCGACAACCTCAGCTCGTACCTCGCCGACGGCTTCCTGACGAAGCCCGCACACGCGTTCTCGCTGCTCCAGGGGCTCTGGGCGATCGCGGGCGCCGGAGGGACGTACGAGCTCTTCGCGCCGGAGCAGTGCCTCGCGTACCGCGTCGTGGGCGCGACCCAGCTCATCCCGATCCGCCTCGCCGAGCGGCTCGGGGAGCGCGTCGTGCTCGAGTCGCCGGTGCGCACGATCGCGTGGAGCGACGAGGGCGTCGACGTCGATACCGGCGAGCTGCGCGTGCGGGCGCGGGCCGCGATCGTCGCGACGCCGCCGAACCTGACGGGCCACATCCGCTTCCAGCCGGCGCTGCCGGGGTGGCGGATGCAGCTTGCGCAGGCGATCTCGCAGGGTCACGTCACGAAGTTCCTGGCCGTCTACGACGAGCCGTTCTGGCGCGCGGACGGGCTCTCGGGCGAGGGGTTCGCCCCGTACGGGTTCGTGCGCGAGCTCTACGACAACTGCCCGCCGTCCGGGTCGGTCGGCGTCCTTTGCACCTTCCTCCCCGGCGAGCAGGCGCTCGAGGCTGCACGGATGAGCCCGGACGCGCGCAGGGCGGCCATCCTCGAGGGCATAGCAGCCTTCGTCGGGCCGCGAGCGCTCGATGCCGTGGACTACATCGAGACCGACTGGGCGTCGGAGGAGTGGACGCAAGGCGCGTACGCGGCGACCTTCGGCATCGGCGGGCTCACGCGCTACGGCCCCGACCTGCGCCGCCCGGTGGGCCCGATCCACTGGGCGTGCTCGGACATCGCGGGTGTGGGCCACATGCACATGGAGGGCGGCGTGCGCTCGGGGGAGGCGGCGGCCGAGGCCGTGCTCGCGCTCTAGCGCGTCGGGTCGCCCTCGAGGTGGGCGAAGTCCTGGACGGCCGAGCCGGTCTGCCCCCGGACGCGCCCGACCGCGCGCCAGAGCAGGAAGCCGACGATCGCGATGACGATCGTCACGACGAGCGTCAGCGTGGCGAGGGCGTTCAGCGCGGGTGTCGGCGCCGTGCGGCCGGACGAGTAGATGCGCACCGGCACCGTGTCCGTGTTCGTCCCGGACGAGAGGAACTGGCTGATGACGAAGTCGTCCATCGAGATCGCGAAGACGACGATCGCGCTCGCCACGATCGCGGGCACGAGCAGCGGGATCAGCGCGTAGCGGATCGCCTGCAACCGGGACGCGCCGAGGTCGCGCGCCGCCTCCTCGTACTCCGGCCCGATCGCGAGCAGCCTCCCGCGCACGATGATGAGCACGAAGACGAGCGAGAACGTGATGTGCCCGATCGCCTGGGCCGTCGTCCCGAGCGGGATGAACGAGAGCAGGTTGACGAACACGAGCAGGAGCGCCGTCCCCATGACGATCTCCGGGGTGACGAGCGTCACGAGCGACACCGCCCTCGACGCCCCGGCTGCGCGTCCGCGCCAGCGCGCGAGCCCGATGGCGAGGGCCACTCCGAGCGGCACCGTGATCGCGACGGCGAGCCCGGCGAGCTTCAGGCTCTGGAACAGCGCCGTCCGCAGGTCCGGGTCGTGCCACACGGAAAGGTCCGGGTCCTCCCAGTACCAGCGCAGCGACCAGCCCTGGGCCGTCGAGCGCGAGCGCCCTTCGTTGAAGGAGAAGCGGATCGCGATGAGGATCGGGACGATCGACCAGACGAGGTAGAGCACCGTGACGAGCGGCAGGAACCGCGGCCGCCCCCACGGGTTCGCGAGCCAGTTCCGGAGCCGGCCGAACAGCGGAGTGCGCTCCGGAACGGTTGCCGCGGCCGAGGTCGTCACCGTCCGAGCCTCCGCTGGGCGCGGGCCGTCGCGAAGAGGTAGTAGCCCATGAGCACCGCGAGGAACAACATGAGGACGACGACGAGCGCGGCCCCCACCGGCACCTGCTGGCCGCCGCGGATGTAGAGGGTGATCTGGTTCCCGATGAGGCTTGTGCTCGACGACTGCGAGAGCAGGTCGGGCGTGTAGTAGTCGCCGAACATCGGCAGCGCGATGATCACGATCGACGCGAGGATCGCCGGCATCGAAAGGGGAAGCGTGACGAGCCGGAACGTCTGGAAGCGGCTCGCCCCGAGGTCACGGGCCGCCTCGAGCAGGTTCCGGTCGATGCGGTCGAGGAACGCGTACAGCGGCAGGATCATGAACGGCACGTAGCCGTAGACCATCCCCAGGATCACGCTCGAGGCCCGGCCGTCGAGCCAGTTGCGAGGTGCGTCCAGGATCCCGACCCACACGAGCACGTCGTTCACCCAGCCGTCGTCCTGCAGGAGGTTGATCCACGAGAGCATCCGCATCAGGTAGCTGATGAAGAAGGGCGCGATCAGCCCGGCCAGGAGCAGCCCCTTCCAGCGTCCTCCGTGCCGGGCGACGTAGTACGCGACCGGGTAAGCGATGAGAAGGGAGAGCGCCGTCGCGATGACGACGTACACGAGCGTCCGCAGGAAGACGGTCTGGAACGCCGCCCCGCGCGTGAAGAGGCCTTCGAAGACGAACTCGAACGCCGCGGTGTCCCACTGGAGCGGGTTCCACTCGGGCGACGGCGTCAGGAAGATCGGGTGGACGCTCCCGAAGGCGACGCAGAGCACGACGTAGAAGGGAAGGAGGAAGAAGAGCGCGAGCCAGGCGACTCCGGGGAGCGCCAGACCTGCCCAGAAGGCGTTGTCGCGCCCTACGCGTGGAACGTCGGCGGGATCAGGCACCCGCCACGAACTCGGCCCAGGCGTTCTGCCACATCGTCTGACCCTCGGCGGTGAGCTCCGTGAGCGCGAACGCCGTGTCGAAGTCGCTCTCCCGGACGATCGCCGTCGTGAGGTTCGGCGCCACGATCTCGTCCGTGACCAGGCGGTCCGGGTCGAGCGCGGTCAGCGGCGGCTGGTAGCCGGTGTAGTTCACGAAGTTGTCGTACCCGTGCTTCTCGTCGAGCAGGTAGTTCAGGAAGTGGTGCGCGAGGACGGGGTGCTGCGCCGCCTTCGGGACGGCGATCATGTCGTTGCCGATGATCCCGCGCCCGTCCTCCGGGAACCAGAACCCGAGCGCATCGGTCCCGACGCCCTCGGGCAGGTACCACTGCGCCGAGATCGCACTCCCGGACCACATCTGGTGCATCCACGCCTTCCCCTCGGGGATGTTCGTGTAGTCGTCGGTCGAGCGCTTGACGTTGACGGCGTCGGTCAGTGACTTGAGCTCGTTCTTCGCCAGCTCGATGTGCTCCGGGTCCTCGGTGTTGACGTCCATGATCCCGTTCTTCAGGAGCATGTGGCCGGGTGCGTCCCTGCTGTCGTCGAGGACGTAGACCTTCCCGTCGTTCGCGACGTCCCAGTAGATCTCGTACGGGTTCTCGAGGTCCTGTGGCTTCGTCTTCACCTTGTCCGCCCGGTAGCCGATGCCCGTGGTCCAGATCGCGTACGGAACGGTGTAGCGGGAGCCCTTGTCGTACCAGGGGTCCTGCACCGAGGGCCAGACGTTGGTGAGATTCGGGAGGTAGGTGTGGTTCAGGGGCTGAAGGAGCTTGCCCGCGATCAGCCGACCCACCCGGTCCTGGGTCGGGAAGAAGACGTCGAAGTCGACGGCCCCGGACGAGATCTTCGCGACCGCCTCGTCGGTCGTCGAGAAGAACGTCTCTTCGACCTTGACGCCGTACTCCTTCTCGAAGTCCCTCTTGATCCGCGGCCACAGGTAGCCGTTCCAGTTGTAGATCCGCAGCGTCCCGCTCTCCGGCTCGAGCCCCGCCGCGATCGCGGGATTGTCCTCGTAAACCGGGTGCGTGACCGGGTTGTCGGGGCGCGCGAACTGGAGCTCGCCGGTCGCGTCCTCGGTGCTACCGCCGCATGCGGCGAGCACGGTGCTCAGGCTCGAGAGCCCGATCACCCCGACGGCCGAGCGTCCCAGGAACTCCCGTCGTCCGTACCTCGACTCCCGCGGATGGAACGCCATCGAACGCCTCCTCGTCGCAGCCCGACCGCGCGAGTGAACCAAACGTTGACACTCGCGTCAATCGACGACGACGAGCGCGTCGACCGCGATCGCGCCGTCGGGCCCGAGGACGAGCGGGTTCACGTCGACCGCTGCGACACTCGGGTGCGCGAGCGACAGGTTCGAGATCGCGACGAGCGTGCGCGCGATCGTGCCGTCGCCGTCCTCGAGCCCGGCGGCGTGGACGAGCTCCGTCGCGCCCGGGAGGTCGAGCGGCGCTGCGCTCAGCTGCACGCGGTCGAGCTCCTCGGCGTCGGAGCCGCCTCGCCCGACGGCGAGGACGGGGCCGAAGTCGGGGTCCCGCGTCATCCCGCACAGGGCCTCGTCTCCGTGGGGCACCTGGCGTGCGACGAGCACCGGGCCGCCGAGCGCCCGGGCAGCCTCCTCGGCGGCCTCCGGGGTCGCGACGTCGAGGACGACACCGCCGACGCGGCCCTTGTGCGCGGGGCCGTCGAGCTTGACGACGACGGGCACCCCGAGCTTCCGAGCTGCCTCCGCCGCCTCCTCCGGAGTCGCTGCGCGTCGTCGCGGCGCGAACCGGACCCCGTAGCGTTCGAGGACGAGCGCGGACTCGTGCTCGGAAAGCGTGCCGGGCCGCAGGAGATCGTCCACGTCTGGTCCCGGCCCCCCGTCGGTGATGGGCCTCCACACGGGACGGAGCACGACGCCGGCGAGCGCGCGCATCGCGTCGCGCGGGCCACGCAGCAGAGCGACGTCGAGCTCGCGCGCGAGCTCCTGGAAGCGCCCCGGCGGATCGGCGCTGTGCACCGTCGTCAGCGCGGTGAAGATGCCGTGCTCGCAGGCGAGGCGGGCGAGCGTCCTCAGCGTGAGCTCGCACCACTCGTCGTTCGACCGGTCACGGAACTGGGAGAGGTCGGCCTGTCCGAGCAGGATGTCGAATGCTCCTGACTCGGCCATGAGCTCGAGCGAGCGCGGGTAGACGACGGTCTCCGGCGCGACTGCCCATGCGTCCAGCGGGTTCCCTGGGGCGAGGTAGTTCGGGAACTCATCGCGGAGACGCGCGGCGAGCTCGTCCGGGAGGGGTTCGAAGGGGATGCCGGCGGCCTCGGCGCAGTCCGCGAGGAGGGCGCACTCCCCTCCCGACTCGGAGATCGCGGCGATTCGCGTCCCGCTCGGCCAGCGGTCCCGTCCGAGGATCTCGAGCGTCTCGACGAGCTCGTGGAAGTCCCCTACCTCGATGGCGCCGTAGCGGCGGAGGACGGCCGAGAACGCCCGTCCGGAGCCGACGAGCGCGCCCGTGTGCGTGAGCGCGGCCCGTGCCGCCGCCTCCGAGCGTCCGACCTTGAGGCAGACGACAGGCTTCCCTGCCTCGGCGCAGGCGGCGAGCGCCGCCGCGAACGCGTGCGGCCGCCGCACCGTCTCGAGGAAGAGGCCCACCGCGCGCGTGCCCTCGTCCTCGGCGAAGAAGGCGACGTAGTCGGCGGCGTCCGTGACCGCCTCGGTGCCCGAGGACACGACGCAGCGGAAGCCGACCCGGCCGCCGAGCGACAGGAACGCATCCGCGATCGAACCGGACTGGCACACGACGCCGACATGTCCCGGAGCGGTCGTGTCGGGCGGGCTTCCGATCCAGGCTGCCGGGCCGCCCGGTGCGTACGTCCCCATGGAGTTCGGGCCGAGGAGCACGGCGCCGAGCTTGCGGGCGCGTGTTGCCAGTCGCTCGGTGACGGGCCTGGCCTGCAGTCCGGCTTCGGCTCCGACGCCGGGAACGACGAACGCGCGCACTCCTGCGGCCGCCGCCTCCTCGAACACGGCTTCGACGCGCTCGTGGTTGACGAGGAGGAACGCCGTCTCCGGGACCTCGGGCAGGTCGGCGACGCTCGGGAAGCAGCGGAGGCCGGCGACCTCGTCCCGGTTCGGGTTCACGCCCCATGCCGTCACCCCGCTGCGGACGACGGTCTCGACCGCTTCGGCGTTGCGCGGAGACGCGCCTACGACGGCGAGCGAGCGGGGAAAGAGGAGCGCGCGTACGCTCGGGGACGGAAGCTGCGACGGCACGGCGCGCATTCTCGCCCTAGTGTCCTCGGCGTGGCGCACGAGAAGGCGATCGAGATCCGCTGGAGCGACGTGGACGCGTACCTCCACGTCAACAACGCGGTCTACGCGACGTACTTCGAGGAGTGCCGCGACGAGTGGGTCGACCGCACGCTCGCCGAGGTGGGCGACGCGTGGGACTTCGTGCTCGCCAGGGTCGCGATCGACTTTCGCCGCGAGCTGCGGCTCGAGGACGAGGGTGTGATCGTCTCCTGCCGGCTCGAGTGCATCGGCAACTCGAGCCTGACGCTCCGCGAGCAGATCAGGACGCGCGACGGCGAGCTGTCGGCGGAGGCCGAGGCGGTCCTCGTCGCGCGCGACCGCGAGAAGGGTCGCTCGCGGCCGTTGAACGACGCCGAGCGCGCGGTCTTCGAGCGTGCCCTTGCCGCCGGTTGACTAGGCTGCCGCGCGATGATCGTCCCCGAGCTGTCCGCCGACATTGCTGCGCTCAAGCTCGGGGTCGGTGCATTCGTCGAGGAGCACGCCTACCCGCTCGAGGCGCGCATCGCAGAACGAGGCGCGATCGATCCCGCGGAGCTGGAAGACCTTCGGCGCGCCGCCCGCGCCGCCGGCTTCTCGATGCTCAACATGCCCTCGGCCGCCGGCGGGCGAGATCTCTCGATGCTCGGCCAGGTCGCGCTCGAAGAGGAATCGGGCAAGGCGACGAACGGCCTCGGCTTCGCCGTCGTCGACCGCGGGCCGCGTGAGCTGTACGAGATCGCGACACCCGAGCAGATCGAGAAATACGTCATGCCGATCGTGCGCGGGGAGTACCGCGAGGCGTGGGCGCTGACCGAGCCCGGCGCGGGCTCCGACCTGAGCGGCCTGCAGGCGACGGCGACACGGGACGGCGACGAGTGGGTGCTGAACGGCGAGAAGTGGTTCGTGACGAGCGAGGGCGAGCCGGGCGTCTACATCGTGCTCGCCGTCGCCGACGGGGAGCAGACGCTCTTTCTCGTCGACCCCGATGCTCCGGGTCTCGAGATCCGCCGGACCCCCGGCTTCCTCCACGACCCGTACATCGACCACCACCCCGAGATCGTCTTCACGAATTGCCGGGTGCCGGAGGCGAACCGTGTGCCGGCCAGTGGTGACGCCGGCGCGAAGGAGTGGATCCTCGTCGAGCGCCTCTTCATCGCCGCGCGCTGCTGCGGCGCTGCTCTGCGGCTCGTCGACTCGACCGCGGACTGGGCGCAGGAGCGTGAGGCGTTCGGGTCGGCGATCGCCGAGTACCAGGGGGTCTCGTTCCCACTCGCCGACTCGCTCACCGAGCTCCATGCCGCGCGGCTGCTGACGTACCACGCCGCGCACGCGTTCGATGTGCTCGAGGACCGGCGCGTCGTCCACGGCAAGGTCTCGATGGCGAAGCTCTACGCGTCGGAGATGGCGGGGCGCGTCGCGGATCGCGCCGTGCAGGCGCTGGGCGGCCGCGGCTACATGACCGAGAGTCCGGCGGCGCGCTTCTACCGCGAGCTCCGCGTCGACCGCATCTGGGAGGGGACGAGCGAGATCCAGCGCTCGATCATCTCCCGCGGCGTCTTCAAGCGCGGCGCCGCCCCGTACCTCGGCTGGAAGTAGGCCCGGCCGCATGCTCGAGGAGGTCGTCGAGCACGCGCGGCAGCAGACGGGCGTACCGGGGATCGCGGCTGCGCTCGTCGAGGGCGGTGACGTCGTGTGGGGCGGCGGCTTCGGCTCCAGCCGCTCCGATCCCGACCGCGCGATCCAGCCGGACACGATCTTCGCCGTCGCGTCGCTCTCGAAACCGCCCTTCGCCCACGCCGTGCTCCGGCTGTGCGAGCGCGGGCGGCTCGACCTCGACGCGCCCCTCTCGGAGCAGAGCGGCATCACCGCTCGCCATGTGCTCTCCCACACGTCCGGTCTCGGGAACTGGGAGAAGCCGGCCGCTGACCGCGCCGGTTTCGAGCCGGGGACCAGCTGGCACTACTCGGGCGAGGGCTACGCCTATCTGCAGGCCGTCGTCGAGCAGCGCGTCGGGTCCTCGCTCGAGCAGCTCGCGGCTGCCGAGGTCTTCCGCCCGCTCGAGATGGCGTCGACGAGCTACCTCTGGCCCGATCCGGCCGTGAGCGAGACTTACGCCCGCGTGGACGCCGAGCTCTCGGCGGCGTTCAGTCTCCATACGACTGCTCCCGACTACGCGCGCTTCGTCGCCGACACGATGACGTCCGAGATCGGGCAGGCGATGCTCGAGCCGCAGGTCGCCGTCGACGAGGTGCTCGCGTGGGGCCTCGGCTGGGGGCTTGCGGGTGAGGTCTTCTGGCACTGGGGCGACGGCCGCGACGCCGAGTCCGTGGTGGTCGCGTCACGCCAGGACGCCCGCGGCATCGTCTGCCTGACGAACGGCGCCGGCGGGCTCGAGGCGTGTTTCGAGATCGTCGGCAGGGTCCTCGGGGAGCGAGCGGCCTTCCCGATCCGGGCCGTGCTCGAGCGCGGCTGGTGACGGCGTGTGACGCGAGCGGCGCCTCGCGGCGTACATGGGGGGAAACACCGACCGCGGAGGTTCACCCATGAAACGCTTGCTTCTCGTCGTCGCTGCCGGACTGACCGTCGTCGCCCTCGCCGGCGCCGTCGGCCTACCCGACATCGCCGGCGCACAGGATGCTTCCGAAGCCGAGGACACGCTGACCGTCAGCGGCGTCGGGATCGTGAATGCCGTGCCCGACGAGGCGCAGATGTCCTTCGGGGTCGAGACGCGGGGACAGACGGCGCGTGCGGCCGTCTCCGCGAACGCCGGCGCCGCCCGCAGTGTCATCAACGCGCTGCGGCAGGCGGGTGCACGCGAGCTCGCGACCCAGTACGTCAGTGTCTACCCCACCTCCGACGAGAACGGTGCGATCACGGGCTACTCGGCGTCGAACTCCGTGTCGGCGGTCGCCGACGTCGCGGAGACCCCGGCGATCATCGACGCGGCCGTCGAGGCGGGCGCGAACCAGATCTCCGGCCCCGGGATGAGCTCGTCCAACGCCGAGGAGCTGTATCGCCTGGCACTCGCGAAGGCCGTCGACGAGGCGCGCGCCCGCGCCGAGGTGCTTGCCAAGGCCGCCGGTCGCTCGGTCGGCGAGATCACTGCGATCGTCGAGGGCTCCGCCGCTCAGCCGCTGCCGTACGCCGTCGAGCGTGCCGCGCTCGACGCCGCGTCACCGGTCCTCCCCGGCCAGCAAGAGACGACCGCGACGATCAGCGTCACGTTCTCCCTCCGCTGACCTCGAACACGGAGGGCGCCGCCGTTGATCGGCGGCGCCCCCTGTTCGTTCCCGGCGCTACGGACGATCCGGGATCTGCTCGACCTCGAGCCTGACCCCTTGTGCAGTGCTTCGCAGACCCCCGACGATGAGCGCTCCGGCCGGGTCTCGCTGCTCGGAGACCGACACGGCACTGAACGTCTTGCCGTCCCCCGCGACCCGCACCGTCGCGTTCACCTTCTGCGTACCCAGGAACGCCCCTGTCTGCGGATTGAACCGGAAGAAGACCCTCGTCACCGAGAACAGGTACGGCCCGATCCGCTCCCACACTCCGTGCGACGCGCCGCGAAGCGTCCCCGGGACTGCAGCGCTCTCCACGGTGGTGCCGTCGCCCTCGAAAGTGGCCAGAACGCGCCCCGGCGGCTGCTGCGGAATGGACAGCGTCACGTCCCACGTGCCGACGATCGCGAACCCGGCGCTCGCCTTCGGCGGGCTCTTCGCCGCTGCGGCTGACATCGCCGTAACTGCGACCATGGCCGACAGTGCGAGCAACGCGGTGGCCGCGACGGCTCCTCTCTTCCTCCTCACCATGACTCCTCCTTGCGATCGTTGTTCGGGTCGAAGCAGGTTCCGAGGCGACCTTCCCAGCCCGCGGTCGAGTTTCGGTTGAGCGGCGGTGGAGAAGTGACCGAGGACGGTGGTACGGTCGCCGGGTCATCTCGGAGAGCGAGCTCATGGAGTTCCTGATCCTTGGCCCGCTGGAGGTGCGCAGCGGCTCGAACACCGTACGGTTCGGCTCCTCGAAGCAGCGAGCGCTTCTCGGAGTGCTCCTTCTGCACCCGAGCGAGATCGTCTCCACCGCCCGGCTCGTGGATGCGCTCTGGGGAGAGCGACCGCCTGCGACTGCCGAGAAGCTGGTCCAGGGGTACGTGCACGCTCTCCGCAAGCAGCTGGGCGACGGCGTTCTCGAGACGCGGGCGCCCGGCTACCGCCTGAACGTCGACATCGGCTCACTCGATCTCACGGAGTTCGAGCGCCTGACCGAGGAAGCCCGCGTTGCGCCCGTGCCGGAGGCGGTGGAGCTCCGCGGACGAGCACTCGCACTCTGGCGCGGCCCACCGCTGGCGGACGTCGAGCTCGAAGGCTCGGATCGCCACGACCTGGCGCGTCTCGGCGACCTGCGGCTCACGACACAGATCGACCAGATCGACGGCGAGCTCGCACTGGGTCGTCATGCGCAGCTCGTCGGTGAGCTCGAGGCGCTGACGGCAGTGCATCCGTATCAGGAGCGGTTGGCGGCACAGCTGATGCTCGCGCTCTACCGCTCCGGGCGCCAGGCCGAAGCGCTCGAGTCCTATCGCGCGCTGCGGGAGAGGCTCGACGACGAGCTCGGTCTCCAGCCTGGACCGGAGCTCAGGGATCTCGAGGCGGCGATTCTTCGGCAGGACGCTTCTCTCGCGCTGCCTGCAGCGCCAGTCTCCACCGACGGTCCTGAAGCCGAGCCGCCTTCCGCCCGCCCACGCCGCAGAGGTCTTCTCGTTCTCGGGGTCGTCGCGCTGCTAGTCGCCCTCGCTGCGGCGATGCTCGCGCTCGTCCGGGGTGACGATGCCGACTTCGTGGCCCCACCGAACTCGGTCGTCATGATCGATGCGTCGACGAACCGTGTGCTCGGGTCGATCCCGGTCGGTATCCGACCAGGGCCGATCGCAGCCGGCGGCGGCGACATCTGGGTGGGGAACCTCGACGACAGCGTCGCTGAGCCGGGTCGATCCCGGAGCCCGGTGCGGTCGTCAAGAACATCCCCCTGCCGGCGACGCCCGACGCCGTCGCGTTCGGCGCGCGGGCGGTGTGGATCGTGAACGGCCGGCTGGGCACGCTCTACCGGCTCGATCCCGGGTTCGATCGCGTGACCGACGCGCTCCTGCTCGCGTCGAGGGCCGTCTTGTTCGGGGGCGCCGGGGTCGACGTCGGCGGTGGCTCCCTCTGGGCGGCGTTCGGAGACGCGACGCTTGCACGCGTGGACACGTTCCCGCTCGGAGAGGACGGGCTCGGGACGACTGCCGGTGGGCCGAGCGATGTCGTCTTCGCCTTCGGCTCGATCTGGGTCTCGAACATCGACGCCACGGTCCAGCGTTTCGCGCCGCTGACGTTCGAAGAGGGCGACATCGGCGAGTTCACGGTGGGTCGCAGGCCTAGCGGCATCGCTGCCGGAGAGGGCGCGATCTGGGTCGCGTGCACGGACGACGACTACGTGGCGCGGCTCGACGTGAGCCTCAGCTCCGAGTCGGTCCGGACCACCATTCCAGTCGGTGACGGGCCGACAGCCGTCGCGGTCGCCGGCGGAGCCGTCTGGGTAGCGAACACGGTGGAGGGGTCCGTGTCGCGCATCGACCCGAAGACGAACGAGGTCGAGGAGACGATCGCTGTCGGGAACGCGCCATCCGGCGTGGCGGTCGCGGGCGGAGTCGTCTGGGTCACCGTGCAGGCGCCGTAACGCGTAGCGCCGTCAGCCCTCGAGGCAGGCGACCGCGAGATCGAGAACCGGACGCAGCACGATGCACCCGACGCGGTCGGAGACGAGCGTCACCTCCTGGACGACGTTCAGGGCGGCCAGCGGCGCGTGCTCGCGAGCGATCAAGGCGTCGAGCCGGGCGTACGCCTGCGACCGCTGTTCCACCTGGAGCGTCCGGGCGGCCTGCCGCAGCGCGCGGCTGGCGGCGGTGGAGCGGAAGCGCGTGATGGTCGCGCCGTCCAGGAGTCGGTTGTCCAGTAGCTGGTTCAGGTAGGCGTGCGGGTCCGGGATGTTCGGCGTCCAGAGCAGGAGCGCGATGTCCCACTCTTCGCCGCGAGCCGCGAGCTTCTCGAGGTAAGCCGCCGATGCGATGTGCAGCGGGATCTCCCTGACCTCGACGTCCAGCCCGATCAGTGCCAGTTGCTGTGCTGTGAGCTGGGCGGCCTGGATCGCAGGCGCCACGTTCGTCGTGTAGAAGACTGCCTTGCCGCTTCTGGTGTTCCCGCGGGCGAGCGCTCTTGCCCTGGCCAGGTCGGGACCCTCGAGCGGGTAGATGGCGGAGTCCCGGAACCCCGGGATGCCGAGCGGGAGGTACTGGTCGGTGAGGCGCCCTGCGAGCGAGCCTCCGCCCGAAGCCAGGAGCGCACGCCGGTCGAGGGCGAAGTTGATCGCCTGCCGCAGCTTCGGGTTGTTCCGGAAGAGCGGCCGCGATGCGTTGAACGCGAGCGCTCGGAGCGTCAGCCCGGGCTTGACGAAGAACTCGTCCCGGTTGATCCCGTATCTGTCCTCGAGCCCGAGACCCATGAAGAGGCCGGCGACCATGTGGCCCCAGTCGGCCTCGTCACGGTCGATGCGCCGGATCATGTCCTGCGGCGATCCGGCCCTGAGGTCGACGTCGAAGCCGTCGAGGTGGACCCTTCGCGTGCCTCCGTAGTACGGGTTGCGCCGGATGACGACCCGCTCGCCGGGACGGTACTCCTGCACGTAGTACGGGCCGGCCGAGGGGAACGCGCCGACCCCCTCCGCGCTCGGCGGAAGGCTGGGTGGAACCGCGCAGAAGAACGGCATCGCCGTGCGGGCCGGGAAGTCGGGCGCGGGCCTGGTGAAGCGGACGATCAGCGTCTGACCCCGCGCGACGATCCCCGTGGCCGTGCGTCGCCGTCCTGCGAGCACGTCGTCCGCACCCACGATGTCCCGCGCGTACTGGGCACCTGGCGACAGGACCAGCCGCTGAAGCAGGCGGTTGATCGCATTGGCGAACGCGCTCGCGCGCACCGGCGAGCCGTCGCTGAAGCGAAAGTCGGAGCTCAACGTGAACGTGTAGGTCTTGAAGTCCTTGGAAGCGCGGTAGCTCGTGGCGACTTCCTTCCGAAGCCGGTAGCCGGCCGGCGGGGGCTTGTCCGGGTAGGTCATGAGCCGCGCGCAGGTCGCGTCGAGAAGCGCCCAGCCGGGCTGGGTGAAGGAGAGCGCGGGATCGACGAGGATGAGCCCGGACGCCGGCGTGAAGCTGATACGGAGGATCCCGCCGTCCTGGTCCCCGGGAGGCCGCGCCGAGAGGCACGAGCGCCAGCGCGCAGCCGACGACGACTGCGACGATCAGCCGGTGACGCGTCGCGCGTCCCACGATCTGCGAGCGTACTCCCCCGAAAGCGCCAAGGCCACGTTTCATGCCGTGAAGCGTCCTCGGCGGTGGTTGAGAACGGGTGGAGATGCGCTTGAGCGCGTGACTCAGTGACGCACCGGCCAGCGGGGAACGCCCGCCCAGGACGGCCCGCCGGTCGCGCCGGGCTCGAATCCGGCGAAGACGAAGGTCCGCGGGCGGGTGAGCTCGTCCACCGAACGTCGAAGCCATGCAGGGGGATCGGGATCGAGCTGGGGCTCGTCGCTCAGAGCGCTCGACAGCGACGGCGATCTCACGTCGCTCACGACCTCGTCTCGCTCGACGACGAAGGCAATGCGGCGGGACGTCGGAAGTGAGACGGCGACAACCGCAGCGTTCGTCTCGAGGAAGGTTCGAAGCGCGAGCTCGAGTGCCATTCGGCGCGGCTCGTAGTCCGCAGCCGGTCGCGCAAGGCGCGGTGCCGGTGACGCGCAGACGCCGGCGGGGCAGATCGAGTACCAGACCCCCTGGTGGGCCGACACGTTGCGCGTCGCCAGGAGGTCGTCCGAGAGGAGCGTGAAGGACTCGATCACGTCGGTCGGGGTCGGCTCGGTGACTCTCAACTCGACGCCGGGAAGAAGTCGCGCGCGGGCGCTCACGTCGGCCCCGATCGCGTGGGCGTGCGCGAGCATGGCCGGCGGGCTGTCGCTCGCCGCCGGGGAGGCGTGGGACGAGGCGGCGCCCGCCAGGCATGCGACTGCGAGCATTGCCCCCAGGCTGGCGGAGGCGGCCGCGATCCGGAACCTGCTGCGCGATCCCCGACCGGTCGTCGGCCTGGTGGTACGATCGGCTCGTGAACGTTCATCCGTGTCTCCTCGAGTCGTGGGTTCGTCCTCGAGTCACGGTCGTGGACGTGGGTCGAGCCGCGATTGAGGTGCGCTGGAAACACGGTTGAAGGCGATCGCTCCGAGGCAGCCTGCCTTCGACTCACGCCGACGCTCCTTCCGGCGGACATGCAGTCACTGTCCGCCGAGATCACGCCCGCCGCAGCGTGGAAACCCCTGCAACTTCGAGCGGCGTCACCCCTGAGTTCGGCACGTCACGGGGCCGGGCGAGCTCGCGCTGGCGCTCGCCGAGCACCGAGCAGGTCGCGCGTGGCGACGAGCGCGTGAGTCTGAGCGATCCGAGGCCGAGCCGGAGGGCGCGGCCCGGCTCGCGGGGTCAGCAGTCGTAGTAGAGCGCGAACTCCGCCGGGTGCGGGCGCAGCCGGACGGCGTCGATCTCGTTCTCCCGCTTCCACGCGATCCACGTCTCGATCAGGTCCTTCGAGAACACGTCTCCGCGGAGAAGGAACTCGTGGTCGGCCTCGAGAGCGTCGAGCGCTTCCTCGAGCGAGCCCGGGACCTGCGGCACGTCGCCGTCCACGTCCTCGAACAGGTCGTAGTCCGCAGGGCCGCCGGGGTCGAGCCCGCGCTCGATCCCGTCGAGGCCGGCCATGAGCATGGCCGAGAACGCGAGGTACGGGTTCGCGGCCGAGTCGGGCGGCCGGAACTCGATCCGCTTCGCCTTCGCCGACTCCGAGTACATCGGGATCCGGATGCAGGCCGAGCGGTTCCGCTGCGAGTAGACGAGGTTGACCGGCGCCTCGTAGCCGGGAACGAGCCTCCGGTACGAGTTCGTCGTCGGCGCGCAGAAGGCGAGGAGCGCCGGCGCGTGCGCGAGGAGGCCGCCGACGTAGGCGCGCGCGAGCTGCGACAGCCCGGCGTACCCGGACTTGTCCGCCATGAGGGGCGTCCCGTGCATCCAGAGGGACTGGTGCGTGTGCATCCCCGAGCCGTTGTCGCCGAAGATCGGCTTGGGCATGAACGTGACGCTCTTCCCGTGCCGACGCGCGACGTTCTTGACGACGTACTTGTAGGTCATGACCTGATCCGCCATCCGCGTGAGGGTCGTGAAGCGGAGGTCGATCTCGCACTGGCCGCCGGAGGCCACCTCGTGATGGTGGAACTCGCACGGGATCCCGATCCGCTCGAGCTCGAGCACCATCTCCGTGCGCAGGTCGTGGAGGAGGTCGGACGGCGCCGCGGGGAAGTAGCCCTCCTTCGGCCGCGCGGTGTAGCCGAGACCCGGCTTGCCAGAATTCCAGTAGCCCTCGGCGGAGTCGACCGAGTAGTGCGACCGGTTCGGCCCCAGGTCGTAGTGCACCTCGTCGAAGACGAAGAACTCGCACTCTGGCCCGAAGTACGCCGTGTCGGCGATGTTCGTGGAGCGGAGGTGCTGCTCGGCGCGGCGGGCGACGCCGCGCGGGTCCTTCGCGTACGGCTCACGCGTCACCGGGTCGGCGATCTCGCAGACGAGCGAGAGTGTCGGCACTTCGGTCGCGGGGTCGAGGATCGCGGACGAGGCATCCGGCATCAGGAGCATGTCCGAGTCCTGGATCGCCTGCCAGCCGCGGATGGACGAGCCGTCGAATCCGAGCCCGTCGTCGAACGCGGACTCGTCGAACGCCCTGATCGGCAGTGAGACGTGCTGCCAGGTCCCGAGCAGGTCGCAGAACTTCAGGTCGACCATCGCCGCGCGCGTCTCGGTCGCCCACTCGAGCGCCTCGCGTGCGTCGGGCAGCGTCTCGCCGCCGTTTCGCAGGTAGTGCCTCTCCTCGACCTCGGACATCTCCGCCTCCTCTCTCGGACCAACGAAAAGACCCCAGGACTCTCGTGCTTCGAGACCTGAGGCCACGTCGCCTCGACCGGAGCCTGCGCCGGCTCCGTCCTGCTTCCGACCTTAGCCGCGTCCGCGGACGGACGTCGAACACGTGGCCGGATGAGCGTCTTGCGGAAGTCGGCCGTGCCGACACGCTGACGCGATGTCCGAGCCGGCGGTGAGCCGTGACGACGTGACGCTACTCTTTCGAGGTGCTCTTCGACCTGCGAGCGCTGCTCTCGCGGCTCGTCGCCTCCGTTGAAGGTGGTGATGACGATGGAGAAGAAGAAGAGGAACCGGAAGATCCCGACGTACCGTGAGTGGTACGAGGCGCACCGTGAGCAGTTCGAGCGCACCGAGCGCCATTACGAGGAGCGCAAGGCGCACTGGGCGCGGCTGGACGCCGAGGAGAAGGCCGCCCGCGGCGAGAACGCCGCCTGACGCTCTAGCAATCGCGCGGCCGAGCCGGTACGGTTCCCGAGTCCTGCTCGCTCCGTCCCTGGGCGGCGAGCGTGAAACCACGGCAGGAGGTGTCGCAGGTGAGTGAGATTCACATGTGCGCGATCCCGTGCGGTGGGCCACGCCCGGCTCCCGGCACGGACGAGCAGTAGCCAAGCTCCTTCGACCATCTCGAAGGAGCCGCGTTTGACCACATCCGGTCGCGCGGCTATCCTCCTCGGCTTGATGCTCCTCCGTAGCTGAGACACCCGGTGTCGCGGCCCTCCAGGGCCCGGTTCTCGCTTGCCCGTTTCTCGCTACGCAGTTCTTCGAAGGAGCACGACATGACGGAAGTACAGGAGGCAGTACCGATGGACGCCGTCCGCCGCCGCGGAACGGCGCCGGCCGTGGAGGTCCGCGAGCTCCGCAAGGAGTTCGTCACGCCGCGACCGCAAGAAGGGCCGGTTCGGCAAGCGAACACGGGTGGCTCTCGACGGCGTCACGTTCTCGCTCGAGCGCGGCGAGACCGTCGCGATCCTGGGCCAGAACGGCTCCGGGAAGTCGACGCTCGTCCGCCTGCTCTCGACGCTGCTCCTCCCCGACGGGGGGACGGCCGAGGTGCTCGGCCACGACGTCGTCGCCGAGCATCGCGCCGTGCGCCGGGTCGTGAACCGGGTCTCGGTCGAGGCGTCGTTCTTCAAGAAGATGTCCGCTGCCGAGAACCTGAGCTACGCGGCTCGCTACTACGGCATGACGTCGAGCCAGACCCGCGAGAAGATCCCCGCGATCCTCGGACGCGTCGGGTTCCCGGAGGACCGCCGCGACGAGCCGATGGAGAACCTCTCGCGCGGGATGCAGCAGAAGGTCGCGCTCGCGCGGGCGCTGCTCACGTCGCCGGTCGTCCTCCTGCTGGACGAGCCGACGACCGGGCTCGACCCGCGCTCGAAGCTCGAGGTGCAGGACTTCATCCGCGAGATCCGCAGCTCGCACGACTCGACGATCCTCCTCTGCACGCACGATCTCGGCGAGGCCGAGATCCTGGCCGAGAGAGTCGGGATCCTCGACCGCGGGCGGCTGCTCCTGCTCGAGCCGGCGGACGAGATCAAGCAGCGCTACGGCGCATCCACGCTCGAGGAGGCGTTCTTCGCGGCGACCGGCCGCGAGTTCGAGGCCGAGGAGGACTCCGACGACGACGACCGGGAGGTGATGGCCTGATGCGCGCCATGTTGGGGACCATGCGGGCCGAGCTCGTCGGCGCGGGCGGCGTCGTCGAGCGCAACGCGTACCTCACCAAGCGCTACATCTGGTGGGACGTCGCCTGGTTCGTCTGGACCGTCGCCAACACGCTGACCATCGTCTTCATCGCGAAGGGCATCGAGGCGACGGGCGGCGAGCTCGACGTCAACGCGACAATGACGACGCTGCTGATCGGCGCCGTCGTGTGGGCGTACCTCGGGCATCCTCTTCGAGTTCCTCATGGAGACGGTGGCGTGGGAGCGGTGGGAGGGGACGATCGAGTACACGTTCATGGCGCCGCTCTCGCGCGCGATGCACCTGGCCGGCCAGGGCGTGTTCGCGATCATGTACGGGCTCGTCCGGGCGACGTTCCTGTTCATCGTCTGCGCGTTCGTCTTCTTCGACCTCTCGATGCCGGACGCCAAGTACTTCGCGGCGTTCGTCGTGCTCCTCGTCGCGTCGGTCTCGTTCATAGGCATCGGGATGATGATGTCGGTGCTGCCGCTGATCTCCCCGGAGAAGGGCACGCAGCTCGGGTTCGTCGCGCAAGGGACACTGCTCGTCGTCTCCGGCGTCTACTACCCGGTCGAGGTGCTGCCGGAGTGGATGCAGGCGATCGCGGTCATCTCGCCTGCGACGTACGCGCTCGACGGGATCCGGGAGGCGATCATCGACGGGCAGGGGCTCACGGCGATGTGGGACGAGCTGTGGCCGCTGATGATCATCGGCGCGGTGTCGATCCCGCTCGGGCTCTGGGTCTTCTCCCGCGGCGAGCAGTACGCGAAGAAGCACGGGAAGCTGAAGAGGAGCGGCTGATGGCCGTTGCGCTCAGGCTGCACGAGAACGAGGTCGCGATCGACGACGCGCTCGTCCGCGGCCTGCTCGCCGAGCAGCTCCCGGAGTGGGTCGGCCCGCCGCTCGAGCGCGTGCGTACTCCCGGATCCGACCACGTCCTCTACCGCCTCGGGGACGAGCTAGTCGTCCGGCTTCCGCGCAAGGAGGGCGTCGAGGAGCAGGTGGACAAGGAGCGGCAGTGGCTGCCGCGGCTCGCGCCGCTCCTGCCGCACGCCGTGCCAGTCCCGCTCGCGAAGGGCGAGCCGTCTGCGAGCTACCCGTTCTCGTGGTCGGTGTACGGCTGGCTCGACGGCGTGAGTCCGCCCGACGGCGTCGACTCGCGCGAGCTCGCGATCGATCTCGCAGGGTTCGTGACCGCGCTCCAGGAGATCGACGCGAGCGACGGGCCACCGGCGGGCGAGCAGAACTTCGGTCGTGGCGAGCCGCTCGCTCTTCGTGACGAGCGGACCCGGGCCGCGATCGCCGAGCTCGACGGGATCGTCGACGTGCCCGGCGTGACGGCCGCCTGGGAGAACGCGCTCGCGGCGCCGCCCTGGCAGGCGCCGCCGGTGTGGGTGCACGGAGATCTCACGCCCGAGAACCTCCTCGTCCACGATGACCGTCTCGCGGCCGTCATCGACTTCGGCTGCCTCGGCGTCGGCGATCCGGCCTGCGACCTGATGGTCGCGTGGACGGTGCTCGCCGGGGAGGCGAGAACCGCCTTCCACTCGGAGGTCGGCGCCGACGACGCGACGTGGGCTCGCGCGCGCGGCTGGGCGCTCTCGACCGCGCTGATCGCGCTCCCGTACTACGCGGAGACCCATCCGCCGCGTGCCGCGAACGCGCGCTTCCGCATCGCGGAGGTCGTCGCCGAGCTGCGAGGCGGCGTCCGGTGAGCGAGTACGCCGTCCACGTCGCGGAGCTCCGCAAGACCTTCGACGTCCCCGAGCGGGAGGCCGGGCTCAAGGCTGCCACGAAGAGCCTCGTCCGCCGGAAGACGCGCGAGGTCAAGGCCGTGGACGGCATCTCGTTCGACATCGAGCACGGCGAGGTCGTCGGCTTCCTGGGGCCCGAACGGAGCGGGCAAGACGACGACGCTCAAGATGCTGTCCGGGCCTCCTCTACCCGACCGGGGGCGAGGCTCGCGTGCTCGGGCACGTGCCCTCGAAGCGCGAGAAGGCCTTTCTGCGCCGGATCACGCTTGTCATGGGGAACCGGAACCAGCTCCAGTGGGACCTGCCCGCACTCGACTCGTTCGAGCTCAACCGGGCGATCTACCGCGTGCCGCGTCCGGACTTCGCCCCGCTTCGCGACGAGCTGATCGAGCTGCTCGACGTCGGCGACCTGGTTCGCAAGCCGGTGCGGCAGCTGTCACTCGGCGAGCGCATGAAGGTCGAGATCGTGGGTGCGCTGCTCCATCGGCCCCAGGTGCTCTTCCTCGACGAGCCGACCATCGGGCTCGACGTGACGATGCAGAAGCGCATCCGCTCGTTCGTCGCCGAGTACAACCAGCGCTACGGCGCCACCGTGCTCCTGACGAGCCACTACATGGCGGACGTCGAGGCGCTGTGCGAGCGCGTGATCGTGATCCACCACGGCCGGATCCTGTTCGACGGGAGGCTCACGGAGCTTGCGCAGACGTTCACGGCGCACAAGACGATCGTCGCCGTGCTCGAGAACGGCGACGGCGACCTCTCGGAGTACGGCGAGGTCATCCATCACGAGGAGGGCGTCGTCACGCTCCGAGTGCCGAAGGCGGACACCGCGCGGGTTACCGCCCGCCTGCTCGCCGAGCAGGAGGTGCTCGACCTGAACGTCGAGGATCCGCCGATCGAGGACGTCATCGAGCTGGTGTTCGCCCAGGAGCGGCCGGAGCAGTGAGCGTGGTGCAGGCGAGCGCGTCGCTTCCGGAGGCCGGGCGCACCCGCTCGGTCGTCGACTTCTACTTGACGACGATGCGGACGGCGGTTCAGCAGCAGTTCCAGTACCGCCTCGCGACCTACTTCTACATGTTCGGGATGGTGGCGGAGCCCGTCATCTACCTCGTTGTCTGGACCACCATCGCGGAGCAGCAGGGGGGCGAGATCCAGGGGCTCTCGGTCGGCTACTTCGCCGCCTACTACATCGTCTGGACCCTCGTCCGGAACATGAACATCGTCTACGGCGCTCCCTTCTGGGAGTACCGGATCCGCGAGGGCCGGCTCGCCGGAGACCTCCTCAGGCCGCTCCACCCGCTCCATCACGACGTGGCGTACTTCGCCGGGTCGAAGGTGGTGTGGATCATCTTCTGGCTCCCGATTGCATTCGCGCTCGTCCTGCTCTTCGATCCCGCGCTCGACCCGACCGCGCTCGAGATCGGCGTCTTCTCGATCGCCATCTGGGGCGCCTACCTGCTCCGCACGATGCTCCAGTCCGCGCTCGGGATGCTCTGCTTCTGGACGACCAAGGGCGCGGCGGTCTTCAACCTGTACATGACCGCTGAGTTGCTGCTCTCGGGGCGCCTCGTCCCACTTCCGCTGATGCCCGACTGGGTGCAGGACATCGCGAGGTTCCTCCCGTTCCAGTGGGCGTTCTTCTACCCGATCGAGAGCCTCGTGGGCGACCTGTCGACGAACGAGCTCCTCGGTGGGCTCGTGGCGCAGGCGATCTGGATCCTGATCTCGTTCGCGATCTTCAAGACCGCCTGGCGGTTCGCGATCAGGCGCTTCTCGTCGGTGGGCAACTGATGAACGCAGTACGCGTGTCGTGGCTGTTCCTCAAAGTCGGGGTGATGAACGAGCTGCAGTACCGCGTGAACTTCGTCGTCCAGCTCCTCCAGTCCGCGATTACGCTCGTCGCCGGCCCTCGCCGTGCTCGCGCTCGTGTACTCGCAGACGGACGAGCTGAACGGCTGGTCGCAGTCGGAGCTCCTCTGCCTGACCGGCATCCAGATCCTGATGCTGGGGGTGATCAGGATGTTCGTAGAGCCGAACATGTCCCGGGTGATCGACGAGGTGCGGGAGGGCACCCTGGACTACGCGCTGACGAAGCCGGAGGACGCGCAGGTGCTCGCGAGCGTTCGCGAGATCCGGATCTGGCAGATCGTCGACGTCGTCTCCGGCCTCGTCCTGCTCGGCATCGGGCTGTCGCGGATCACGACGGACGTCGGCGTGCTCGACGCGCTGGCCTTCGCCCTCGCCTTCGCGCTGGGCGGCGTGATGATCTACTGCTTCTGGCTCGTCATTGCGACCGGCGCGTTCTGGGTCGTGAACATGTGGCACGTCGCCGAGCTCTTCGACGGCCTCTTCCAGACGGGGCGTTGGCCGGTGGGGATCTACCCCGGCTGGCTCCGGATCAGCGTGACGTTTCTCGTCCCGGTCGCGTTCGCGGTGACCGTGCCGGCGGAGGCGGTCACGTCCCGGCTCGAGTGGCAGACGCTTCTGCTGTCGGCGGTCTTCGCCGTGGTGCTGTTCGCAGCGACACGCTGGTTCTGGCGCTTCGGGCTGAAGCGCTACTCCGGCGCCTCGGCGTGACCGGCCCCGGCGCGCGGACGTGGCACTACGGCCTCGTCGCGCGCTGGTGGGCGGAGTTCAACCTCGACGGCCCGGAGATCGACTTCTTCCGGCGCTTCGTCGAGGCGGGGCAGCCCGCGCTCGACGTCGCCTGCGGCACCGGGCGGCTGCTGATCCCGTGGCTGGGCGCAGGGCTCGACGTCGACGGCTGCGACCTCTCGCCGGACATGCTCGCCCTCTGTCGTGAGCGGGCCGAGCGGGAAGGTCTGACGCCGACGCTGTACGCGCAGGCGGTCCACCAGCTCGACCTGCCTCGCCGATATCGCACGATCGTCTTCTGCGGCGGCTTCGGTCTCGGTGGCACCCGGGACGACGACGCGGAGGGCCTCCGCCGGCTGTACGAGCACCTCGAGCCGGGTGGCACGCTCGTGCTCGACAACGAGGTCCCGTACGCCGACGGGTACCTGTGGCCGCGCTGGACGCGCGAGGGTGGCCAGGAGCTGCCCGGTTCGTGGAAGGCGCCGGGCGAGCGACGGGTCGGCTCGGACGGCGCGGAGTACGCACTGCGGTCGCGAATCGTCGACCTCGACCCGCTCGATCAGCACGTCACGATCGAGATGCGCGCCTGGATGTGGCGCGACGGCGAGCTCGTCGCCGAGGAGGACCACTCGCTGGAGCTGAACATGTACTTCACCCACGAGGTACGGCTCCTGCTCGAGCAGGCCGGGTTCGTGGACGTCGAGCTCCGAGCCGGCTACGAGGACCGGCCTCCGACACGCGACGACGACTTCGTCGTCTTCGTCGCGCGCAAGCCGGAGTCCCGCTAGACTGCCGCGGTCTGTATGAGGCGACGAGGCCTCGGGCGGCTCTGCCGTCCGGGGCTTTTTCCATTTCGAGGGAGGTTTTCATGGCACGACCGAGGGCCCAGGCGTCCGGCAGGACGCGGAGCACGATGGTGAAGAGCAAGGACCGCGCGACCTCGTCCGTCGCGGCCCGCCGCGCTGTGCTGAAGCGGATCAAGGACGAGGGCGTCGAGCACGTCCTCTTCTGGTTCACGGACCTCGAGGGGCACCTGAAGTCGTTCGCGATCACGCCGTCGGAGATGCAGGAGGCGCTGAACGACGGCATGGGCTTCGACGGCTCGTCGATCACCGGCTTCAATGCGATCGAGGAGTCGGACATGGTCGCGATCCCCGACCCCGCGAGCTTCCAGCTCATGCCGCGCCCGGTCGACGAGCACGGGCACGAGATCGGGTCGAAGGTCGCGCGCATGATCTGCGACGTCGTCACACCGGACGGGAAGCCGTACGAGGGCGACCCGCGCTACGCGCTCCGGCGCGCGCTCGAGCGGATGAGGAGCATGGGCTTCGACACCTTCAACGTCGGCCCCGAGCTCGAGTACTTCGTGTTCGAGGACGACAGGGGCACCGAGACGATCGACGAGGGCGGCTACTTCGCGATGACCGCGCAGGACGCCGCGACCGAGATGCGGAACGACACGATCGCCGCGCTCGAGTCGGTCGGGATCCCGATCGAGTACCACCACCACGAGGTCGGCCCGTCGCAGCACGAGATCGACATGCGCTTCGCGGACGCGCTCGCGATGGCCGACCACACGATCACGTACCGGCTGATCGTCAAGGAGGTCGCCGCCTGGCACGGCTACTACGCGACCTTCATGCCGAAGCCGCTCTTCGGCGAGAACGGGTCGGGCATGCACACGCACATGTCGCTGTTCAAGGGCGGCAGGAACCAGTTCTTCGACCGCCGCGACGAGCACCACCTGTCGAAGGTCGCCAAGGCGTTCATCGCCGGACAGCTCGTGCACGCGCGCGAGATGTCGGCTGTTTTCGCGCAGTGGGTCAACTCGTACAAGCGGCTCGTGCCGGGCTACGAGGCGCCGGTCTACGTGGCCTGGTCGCAGCGCAACCGCTCGGCGCTGATCCGGATCCCGCTGTACAAGCCGGGCTCGGAGCAGGCGACGCGCGCCGAGATTCGCTGCCCGGATCCCGCCTGCAACCCGTACCTCACGTTCGCCGCACTGCTCCAGGCCGGGCTCGAGGGGATCGAGAAGGGCTACGAGCTGCCCGATTCCATGGAGACCAACCTCTACCAGCTGACGACCGAGCAGCGCCGCGAGCGCGGGATCATCGCCCTCCCGGAGTCGCTCGGCGAGGCGATCGACGAGCTCGCGGCGTCGGACCTCATGCAGCGGACGCTCGGCGAGCACATCTTCCCGCGCTACGTCGAGCTCAAGCGCAAGGAGTGGGACGAGTACCGCGTCCAGGTCACCGAGTGGGAGAAAGGCAAGTACCTCGCATCTCTGTGAAACGGACTTGCACCGAGCCGACGAAAGTCGGATGATGCGCTCTGCAGGTCGCGGCGCTAGGCGAGCGACGCGCCCTGTATCTGACGGCCGATCGCGGGCTCCCAGGTGAGGAGCCCGTGGTCGTTGTAGGCGGGGGAACCCATGGTTCCCCCACCGACCCCCTCCTTCTGTCTCGGGCTGGGAGCACGCTGCGCGAGGCCTCCCGGCCGGCGGAGCCGGCCTCCGGCCCGAGCGTTGCTCTGTTTCGGTCGTTGGTCTGGAAAGCGGGTGACAGTCACCTTCGGTGACAGTCACCTCGGCTCAGTCCGGTTTGCCGGCCATCGCCCACACTGCGACGAGGGCGGCGGCGAGGATGACGAGCGCGAGGATCATCGTCGCTTTCAGGAGGCCCGCGCCCTTGCCGCTCTTCAGCTTCCTGACGCCGATTCCGCCAGCGACCAGTGCGATGAGGAGCAGCAGGGCGCCGAGGTCGGCGACGATCCAGCCGATATTGAGCCAGGTCGGCGTGTCCACGCCCTCGTCGGTCCAGCCCTCCTCCGAGGCGAGCCACTCCCCGCCGATACGCATCACGACGTACGCCGGGAAGCGCGACTGCGAGCAGCGTCCAGTATCCGAGCCGGAGCATCCGTGCGTCTCCGCGCGCGAAGGCAAGCAGCGACGCGCCGGTGAGGAGGCCGCCGACGAGGATCATCGCGCCGGCGGCGTGCACGAGGAGCGGGAAGTTCCACTCGTCCGGACGAATCGCGGCGAGCGTGCTCATGCTCCGGGCTTCCAGATCATGATCACGATGATCGCGAGCACGACGAGCGTGACCGCGGCGTGGAGCAGGACGCCGTTTTGCGTCCGGTTCAGCGCGAGGAGCTCGGCGTTCGGGCCCGTCTGCCCCGCGGTCTGGAGCTCCTGCGCCTTCGTCATGCCCTGCATGAACGCGGCGCCGGTGCGCTGCCCGAGCGCGGCGGCTACCGCCCAGAGGACGAGCGCCGCGATCACCCAGCCGTCCCAAAGCTTGTACTCGTCGAGCGAGATCGCAAGCCAGATGCCGAGGAGGATCGTCCCCGCGGCGCCGATGGCGACCGCGGCGTTGCCGACCTTCACGACCGGCTCGAGGCGGATCGTGCCCTCGGGCGTGTCCGTCGTGCGCACGGCCACGATGAGGACCCAGAACAGCACGATCGCGGCGACGTATGCGAACGCGCTGAGAACGTGGAGCGCCAGGATCCAGTCGTCCAGGGTCACGTCCCTGATCCTACGAAACGTGAGCCGAACGCGACAATGAGCTTCGTGGACGCCACCGCCCGCCACCTGCGGCTCCTGACCGAGACGATCGCGGCGGTCAACTCGTCGCTCGACCTCCAGGAGGTGCTCGAGCTCGTCGCGCACAACGTCGCCGACGCGCTCGGGACGGACGCCTGCTTCGTCTACCTGTACGACGAGCGCACGGACGAGCTCGTTCTCCGCGCGACGCACGGAAGCCGGGTCGAGGAGATGACGCGGACACCCCGCATGCGCCCCGGCGAGGGGATCACGGGCGTGGCGGCCGCGGAGCGCGCGCCGGTCATGATCCCGGCGCAGGCGCACCTCGATCCCCGCTTCAAGCTCTTCCCGAACCTGCCCGAGGACGAGTACGAGTCGATCCTGGCGGTCCCGATCCTGGCCCGCGACAAGCTCGAGGGCGCGCTCAACGTCCGCACGCGCGAGGCGCGCGCGTTCACGGATCCCGAGATCGAGCTGCTCGTCGCGATCGCAGCGCAGGTGGCGCAGACGATCGAGCACGCGAAGCTGTACGAGGCCGCGCAGCGACGCGTCGCCGAGCTCGAGGCGCTCGCGCGCATCTCGGAGGCGGTGTCGGAGTCGCTCTACCTCGAGGAGTCGTTGGAGGCGATCGTGAAGACGACGATGGAGTCGCTGCACGCCTCGGGCGCCGCGCTCGTGCTCGAGGACGGGAAGATCGCGTGGCCGGAGGGCCGTGCCGGCGCCCACGCGGTCCGGCTGCCGTTGCGCTGGAAGCGCCGCCAGATCGGCGAGCTCGTCTGCGACCGCGACACGCCGTTCTCCGAGGACGAGCGCGCGCTGCTCGAGGCGATCGCGCACCACGCGGCGGTCGCGCTCGAGCACGGGCGCGCGGTCATGCGCGGCGTCCTCGCCCAGGAGATTCACCACCGGGTCAAGAACAACCTCCAGTCGGTCGCGTCGCTCCTGCGGCTCCAGGCCCGCGCCGAGCACGTCGACGCGCGGAAGTCGCTGAACGACTCCGTCAACCGGATCCTCGCGATCGCGGCGGTGCACGAGGTGCTGACCGAGCATCGCGAGGACGACGTCGACCTCGGCGAGCTCGTCGACCGGCTGCGCGCGATGCTCGTCCAGGGGCTCGTCGCGGAGAAGGAGGTCACGGCCGAGCTCGCGCCCGTCTCGCTCCAGGGCCAGCAGGCGACGGCGCTCGCGCTCGTCTTCACCGAGCTTTTCCAGAACGCGCTGGAGCACGGGGGCGAGCGCGTGTCGATCACGCTCGGGCAGCGAAACGGCGAGGTCGTGCTGACGATCGCCGACGACGGCGCGGGCATCCGCGGCGAGGGCTCCGGGACCGGCCTCTCGATCGTGCGCGCGCTCGTGCGTGACGAGCTGCGCGGGGAGATCGAGCTCCGGAACGACGACGGGCTCCACGCCGAGGTCGTGTTCCCCTCGTGACGCGGATCCTCATCGCCGAGGACGAGACGATCATCCGGCTCGACCTCAAGGGCATGCTCGAGGGCGCCGGCTTCGAGGTCTGCGCGGAGGCGCGGGACGGCGAGGAGGCCGTCTCGCTCGCGCGGGAGACGGAGCCGGACGTCGCCCTGCTCGACGTGAAGATGCCACACCTCGACGGGATCGAGGCCGCGCGCCGGATCCTCGACGAGCGACCGATCCCGATCGTGATGGTCACCGCGTACGGAGAGCGGGAGCTCGTCGCGCGGGCGGTCGAGGCGGGCGTGTTCGGCTATCTCGTCAAGCCGTTCCGCGAGAGCGACCTGCTCCCCGCGATCGAGACCGCGAAGGCGCGTCACGACGAGCTGGTCGCCCTGCGCGAGGAGGCCGGCTCGCTCGCCGAGGCGCTCGCCGCGCGCAAGGCGATCGAGCGGGCGAAGGGCCTCCTCATGCAGCGCGAGGGCCTCTCCGAGCAGGAGGCGTTCGCGCGGCTACGCAAGGCGAGCCAGATCTCCGGCCGGCCGCTCAAGGTGGTCGCCGAGGCGCTCCTCGCCACGCTCGGTGACGAGGAGCGCCGGGGTTGACGCGGTCTACGTGTTCGAGATCGGGACCCGGACCGTCGCCGACCGCGTCGTCGTGTTCCCACAGGCGTCGGTTGCCCGGTACGTGAGCGTGTAGACGCGGCCCGAGCCGTTCTCGTTTCGCTCGGCGCGGAGCCGGAACGTGTCCTTGTCGACGGCGACGACGTCGTCGGTCGTGTTTCCGTCGGCCCCTCCGGGCGCGTTGTCCGGCTCGCTCGACGTCGCCGACACGAGCACGACGGCGGGCGGTGCTTGATCCGATGCGGAGATCGACACCTGCACCGTCACGTACCTGTGATTCGGCGGCCAGAGCCGCGACGGCGACGCGGACACCGCAAGCGACGGTGCGGTCGCCTCACAGATCCCGGCGAGGATGGGATCGTGGTCGGCCGCGCGGAACTCGTCGGGGCTGAAGAGCGACGGTGGCCGGCCGAACTCGGTGTTGTAGTCGAGCACGAGCGGCTCGTCGGCGTTGACGTGGTACTCGTCGGCGCCGCGCACCTTCGCTGCGAGCGACGGGCTGGCGAGCGCATAGTCGAGCGTCCCGGACTGAGCCTGGAAGACGAACGAGTACGCGTCCGACCCGACGAAGCTCTCGACGAGGTTCGTGTAGCCGGCACCCTCGATCGTGGCGATCGGGTCCTCCTGCGCGTACGAGTTCAGGTCTCCGATGATGAGCCGGTCGGAACTCCCGCTCCCCGTCG
The DNA here is from genome assembly GCA_963770595.1 of uncultured Actinomycetes bacterium. Classification (GTDB taxonomy): domain Bacteria; phylum Actinomycetota; class Thermoleophilia; order Gaiellales; family Gaiellaceae; genus GMQP-bins7. The sequence continues at coordinate 393,778 of CAVYQG010000003.1, forward strand.
GATCGGTCGCGAGCCAGTCGACGAGAGCCTCCGCGGCGCTCGTCCGCGTGCCGTTGCAGTTCCCCTGGCCGTCGCCCGCGTCGGGATCTCCCACGTCGTTGCAGTCGGAGCCCTTCGACTTCAGGTGGTTGACGGCGACCGTGAGGACGTCGTCGGTGCCGTTCTCGCGGAAGCTCTGCGCGAGCACGGGACGGCTCTTCGTGTCGATGAATCGCGGGTCGACGGCCGAGTCGAGGATCGCGTGCGCGCCGACCGGCGTCACCTCCGCCGGCTTGTACACGATCCCGACGCGGATGGCATCGGTGCCGATCGGTCCGGTCGCGATGTAGGCGTACGTCCCCGACGCTGTCGCATCGTTGAGCCCGGCGACGAGGTCGGCCAGGGGCCCGTCCGTCGCGTTGTTCTCGAGCTCCGTCAGCCCGACGATGTCGGCGTCGAGCTTCGTGAGAGCCGCAACGAGCTTCGCGCGCTGGCGTCCGAGCTCAAAGGCGCTGTTGGCGCCGCGGCAGTCGAGGGTCGCCGACGGGCCGCAGATCGGCGCGCCCGTGTCGAGCGTCGTGAAGTAGTTGAGGACGTTCGCCGCTCCCACCTGGAGCGAGCCGCCGACCGCAGGCGGCCCGGTCGGGCGGGGATTGGACCTGGTGAACGAGACCGGCCCGGTCGGGTGCACCTCGTAGGCCGAGAAGCTGAAGCTCACGACGCCGGTGAGGCCGGTGGTCGTGTCACCGATTCGGAGCGTGTTGTCGGCAGCCAGGTACGGGACGACGGGTGGGTTCTGGACGTTGGAGCCGTCGTCGAGCTGGACCCGGTTGAGGTCGTTGGCCAGCTGCTGGGCGATCGCCGGCGCCCCCGGGTCGACGACCTGGGTCGGAGTGAAGAGGCGCCCTCCCGACGAGAGCACGACCTCGCCGAAGCGGCCGAGGGTGAACGTCTCCGTCGCGGACAGCGTCTGCGTGAACGTGGTGAGCATCCCCTCGAGCGGCTCGAGGCTCGTGAGCGTTGCGAACGGGAGCGTGGCGGTCGACGGCGTGACGGAGTTGCCGCTCGAGCAGATCGCGGAGCCGCGTCACGGTCGTGAGCTCGGTGAGGCCGTTGAACTCGGTCACCGTGCCGCGCACGCGCACGACGTCACCGGCCTGGACTCCTGGGCTCGACGGGAAGAACACGAAGATGCCCTCCGACGTCAGCGGGTCGGCGTCCGCATCCGCGTCCTCCTCCTGAACGAAGAAGCCGTTGAGCCCGCTCGCGCCCTCGAAGTCGCCCGCGACGACACCCTCGACCGTGTGCGCCGCGCCGCTGACCGGGCTCGCCAGGCCGGACCCCTGGATCGCGTGGATCGGGGTCTCGACGCCGTCGCCGCAGGTGCCGAGGGGATCGGGCGGTGGCGGGCAGCTGTTCGCCGCGCCCGGTGTGATCGTCTGCAGCCCGAGGTCGACGCTGTTCTGGTCCGTGTCCGAGCCGTCGGGGCAGCGGGAGATGCCCTGGGTGGCGGACGCGCCGTCGTCGACGAGCCCTGCTCCCGAGCCCTCCGTGTAGCCGGCCGTGTCGCCCTCGTAGCTGACCGTGTCGACGAGGGTGCCGCTCTCGCGCAGCGCCACGGCGTCCGGGGCGCCGTTCTGGATCAGGTTCGTGTCGGGCGAGACGTCGAGGTCGCAGTTCGCGGTCGTGGCGGTGTTCGCGCAGATGACGAAGTAGTCGCCGTCCGCGAGGCTCACGTTCGGGAGATCGACCTGCTGGAAGACGACCGCGGGCGACGTGGAGCCGTTGACGAGCTCGAGCGTGTACGTGTCGAGGTTCGTCGCCGCCCCGGAGACGTTCCGGAGCTCGACGAACTCGGCGGCGTCCGTCCCCGGCTGGTCGTAGTCGATCTCGTTGACCACGACCTTGCCAGCGGTCGGACAGTCGTTCGCGGCACCCGGGCTGATCGCCCGGAGCTCGAAGTCGGCGTTGTTCTGATCCGTGTCGGCGCCGTCGGTGCAGCGGGACAGCCCTTCCGTGGCAGAGGCGGCGTTGTCGTCCAGACCCGCGCCACTCCCCTCGGTGTACGGAGGCGCCGAGTCGCCCTCGTAGCTCAGCGCGTCGACCAGCGTCGTCCCCTGGCGGAGCCCGATCGCGTCAGGAGCGCCGTTCTGGATGAGGTTCGTGTCGGGCGCGACGTCGAGATCGCAGTTCGTGGTCGTCGCGGTGTTCGCGCAGATCACGAAGTAGTCCCCTGCCGCAAGGCTCGTGTCGGGCAGCGCGATCGTCTGGTACAGCGCGCCCGTCGATCCGTTGAAGAGCTCGACCGACCATCCGTCGAGACCGGTCGCGGAGCCCGAGACGTTCTTCAGCTCGACGAACTCGGCCGCGTCGGTCGCCGGTTGGTCGTAGTCGACCTCGTTGATCACCAGAGAGGTCGAGACCGCGCCCGCGCGTCCTGCGACGGCCACGGCTACGACGGCGAGCAACATTAGGCATGCGAGTAGCGAAGGCGCGAGCCTTCTCGATCCTGCGGCTGGCATCTGAGCGTCTCCCCGGTCGGCGATGTCCGAACCGCCCGCGTCTCTGGGCGGCCTCGGGTGCCACCCTAGTGCATTGCAGCCCGATACGGACGTGTCCATTTCGGACAGCTACGGGGTTTTCGACAGCCGGTCACGAGCTGTTCATCTCTGGCGCCGGCCCACCCGCCCCCGATATCGGGAATGGCGAGGTGCCTCGACCTCACGTCGTCGAGAGCAGGCGCTCGTCCTCGCGGCGGCGGTAGAACCGCTGGCCGAGCCAGGCCGCGAGCGCGAGGAGCACGAACGGCGCTGCAACGATCGCGATGGCGAGGGCGACGATCCCTTCCCAGGCGAGGACGTTGAGCGCCTCGTCGAGGGTGCGGTCGAGCCGCGACGGGACCGGGGCGGCGCCCAGCATCCCGGGCGTCACCACGGTGACCTGGATCGTGGCCATGCGTGCCTCGGCCGTCGTCGCCGCGATGCCCTGCCGGACGCCACGCAGCTCGGCGCGGAGGTTGCGCCGTCGAGCCTCCAGCACGGCGCGCGTCTCGGCGTCCAGCGACTCGGACTCGAGCCGGGCGTTCACCAGCGCGATCTGGGAGCGGAGCGAGCGCTCGCGCCGCTGAAGCTCGTCGAGGCCCTCCTGGAGATCGTCGATCGTCACCTGCTGCGAGGCGATGCGGCCGAGCGAGGAGAGCTGGACGACCGCCTCCTGGACCTTGTCCACGGGCACGCGAACCGTGAGCGTCGCGCTGCCCTCGTCCCCGGTCGCCACCGAGGCGTTGACGACGTGGCCGCCGAGCGACCGGGTCAGGTCGAGCGCGGACTGCGCGGCGCGCGAGACCGCGTCGGCGTCGGCGACCTCGACCGTCAGGGTCGCACTCACGCGCTGCGCGCGACCCGCGGTCGGGCCGATGGCGGAGTCCTGCGCGGACTTGGCGCCGGGGTCGGTGGTGCCGGCCGGAGGCGAGGTCGCCTCGAGCGACTCGGTGACCGCCTGGTCGCGCGTGGCCTCGATCCCGGTGTCGGACCGCGAGAGGCCGATCGCTCCGGCGCTCACGACGGCGAGCGCCACGACCGCGGTGACCCCGACGAGCGCGGCCCGGCGTACCGGGAAGCGGAGCCACGACCGGCTCGGCGCGGTTGCCGGCTCGCGCGTGATCTCGCGGACGCGCATCCGCAGTTCGGCAGGAGCGGCGGGGCGGCTCGCGTGGAGCTCGCGGATCAGGTCAGGCGACGACGTCATGTCTCATCCTCTCTTCGAGCTTTGCGAGCGCCCGGTGCAGCCTCGTCGAGACCGCAGTGGGCGTGATTCCGAGCAACGAAGCGGTCTCGTCGCCGTCGAGCTCGAGGACGACACGGAGCGCGATCACCTCGCGCTCGCCGGCGGTCAGGGCGCGCAAGCCCTCTTCGAGCTCCGCGGAGAACGTCTCCCCGAACGCGGGCTCGCGTTCCTCCCGGAGCGTTCCGCTCTCGGCTCGCTCCTCGCGCTTCCGGCGTCGTGCGTCGGCGCGGAACGAGTCGAGCGCCGTGGTTCGCGCGATCGCGAGCAGCCACGCCCGCGGCGTTCCGCGACGCGGATCGAACCGCTTCCACTTCCGGAGCGCGGTCTCGAACGTCTCGCTCGTCAGGTCCTCCGCGAGCGCCCAGTTCTTCGTCAGATAGAGGAGGTAGCCGTAGACGTCGTCGAGCAGCTCCTCGGCGACGGTGGCGAACGACGGTGTCGTGGCCTCCAGGCGGCGGGGTGCGTCGACGGTCACCGCGTGCATGCCTCCAGTACGCCGCCGGGACCGGCGCGCGTCACCGGGTCTCCGACTCCTCGAAGAGCCGTTCCCAGCGGCCGATGAGCTGCTTGAGCTCGTCGCGGGCTGCTCGATGGGCGGTCAGCACGTCCATGTTCGTCCAGTCGTCGGCGAGCGTGCCCTCGAGCTCGGAGACTCGCGTCTCCACGGTGGCGATCTGCGCCTCGAGCCGTTCCAGCTCGGTCGGCGGCGCCTTCTTCGCCGTCGGCCGCCCACGCTTCGCCTTCGGCGCACGCGGCGGCGCCGCCTCCTCGGGCGGATCCGGCGCGGCCGCGACGGCCTGCATGTCCGCCCAGCCGCCGTCGTAGGAGCGGAGCGAGCGCTCCTCGATCGCGACGATCCGATCCGGCACCGCGTCGAGCAGCGCCCGGTCGTGCGAGACGATGAGCACCGTTCCCGGAAAGGCTTCGAGTGCCGCCTCGAGCGCCTCGCGACTCTCGAGGTCGAGGTGGTTCGTCGGCTCGTCAAGGATCAGGAGGTTCACGCCCGAGGCGACGAGCAGCGCGAGCGCGAGTCGCCGGCGCTCTCCGCCCGAGAGCGCGCTGACCTGGCGTTCGTGCATGTCCCAGCCGGTGAAGAGGAAGCGCCCGAGGAGCATCTGCGACTGCGGCCGCGTGAGCCCGGTCGTGCCGGACACGGTGTCGAGCACGGAGCCGCGGTCCGGGAGCTCCTGCGTGTGCTGCGAGAAGTAGCCCGGCTGGACGCCGTGGCCGAAGCGCGCCTCTCCCGAGGCGAACGGATGGCCGCCGAGAATCGCCTCGAGCAGGGTCGTCTTGCCGCTCCCGTTCGGCCCCACGAGGCCGACCTTCTCGCCGCGCTCGAGGACGAGCGACGCGTCCTCGAGGAGCGACTTGTCGCCGGCGGCGAGCGATAGCCCCTCGGCCTCGAGCACGACCCGTCCCGTGCGCGGAGGCGACAGGAACTCGAACCCGAGCGAGCGCTGCCTCCGTGTCAGCGACTCCTGCTCGCGCCGTGCGGTCGAGCGCTCCTTCTCGAGCCTCCCGATCTGCGTGAGCTTTGCCTGCGCCTGCTTCGCCTTCGACTTCTTGTAGCGGAACCTCTCGACGAAGCGCTCCAGCCGGGTGATGTCGACCGAGACACGGTCGGCGACCTTCCCGGCCGCGGCGGCCCGCTCCGCCTTCTCGCGCCTCCACTCGTGCCACGGGCCGGCGAAGTAGTGGACGCCGCCCGGCGTCATCTCGAGCACCGACGTCGTCACGGCCTCGAGAAACCAGCGGTCGTGCGCGACGAGGATCACCGCGGCGTCGATCGACTCGAGCTCGCGCTCGAGCCACTCGAGGTTGGCGACGTCCAGGTGGTTCGTCGGCTCGTCGAGGAGGAGCAGGTCCGGGCCGGCCGCGAGCACGCGTGCGAGCGAGGCGCGGGTGAGCTCTCCTCCGGAGAACGTCCCCAGCGGCCGGTCGAGCTGGTCCTCTGCGAACCCGAGCCCGCGGATCGTCGCGGACGCCTTCTCGCGCCACGCCCAGCCGCCCGCGTGCTCGAGGCGCGCCTGGGCGTCCGAGTAGCGGCGCAGCGTGAGCTCATCGTGGGCGCCGTCCGCCATCGCCAGCTCGAGACGCCGGAGGTCGTCCTCGACCTCGAGCAGGTCGCGTGCGCCGGAGAGTGCGTACTCGCGCAGTGTGAGGTCGAAGTCGAGCGGCGGCCGCTGGTCGTGCAGGGCGACCCGGGTGCCCTTGGCGAAGGCGAGCCCCCCGCCCTGGAGCGACGTCTCGCCGGCGATGGCGCGCAGCAGGGTCGTCTTCCCCGCGCCGTTCGGCCCCGCGAGGGAGAGCCGATCGCGACGGCCGACCGAGAACGAAACGCCCTCGAAGAGCGGGGTTCCCGAGTACTCCTTGCGGAGGCTGGAGGCGATGAGCACCGACATCGGCCGAAAGCGTAGAGCGAGAAGCGCCTTTCCCCGGTCTCCCGGCCACGGCATTCCGTCCGGCGCGGGCTGTTACCTGTGGCGCTGACGGTCTGCGGCCCGTCCCCGTCGATGAGTTACGCGTACCCGGCAACCCTCCTCCGGACGGCCGGCCTGGCTGCCGTCATCGTCGGCCTCGTCGTCTTCACACATGCCGCGTCCGCGGCACCCGAGCACGGGACGAAGGCATCGACCATCCCGACCAAGACCGGAGTCTTCCACGGCTGTTACCACCGGAAGACGGGGCAGTTGCGGCTCGTCGACACGCGCACGCGCTGCCGGAAGGGCGAGCGCCGTGTGCGCTGGGCCAGGACCGGCTCTCCGGGAGTGATGGGCCCGCCCGGACCCCAGGGGGCGCAGGGAGAGCAAGGCTCGCCGGGTGCTCAGGGCCCCGGTGGTGCTCAGGGCCCGGGCGGACCGCAAGGCCCGACGGGATCGACCGGGAGCAGCGGGTCCGGCCGGTCCTGCCGGGAGCATCGGCCCGCAAGGCCCGCAGGGCGACCCTGGCCCGCAAGGCGCTGCAGGGCGATCCGGGACCGCAGGGGGCTCAGGGGCCGCAAGGCGACCCTGGCCCGCAGGGGGCTCAGGGCAACCCGGGCGCGCAGGGCGCGCAAGGCAATCCAGGGCCCCAGGGCGCCCAGGGCAACCCGGGACCGCAGGGGCCACAAGGGCTCCAGGGACAGCAGGGGATCCAGGGCATTCCCGGCCCGGCAGGCGCTCAGCTCGTGACCGGGACACCCGTGACGAGTGCGCCGGGCGCGCTACGGAACGCGACGGTCACGGCGACGGCGACTTGCCCGGCCGGCAAGGTTCTCCTCGGAGGGGGTGGGCTCGTGACGACGACGGTCGCGCAGAAGGAGCGCGTCCATCTCACCGCGTCCTACCCGAGCGCGGCCAACGTGTGGACGGCGATCGGCGTCGTCGGCATCGCGAATCTCGGCGGCGTCCAGACGATGACCGTGACCGCGTACGCGCTCTGCTCGCTGTAGCAGCCGGGCTAGGGAGAGACGCGAACCGAGTCCGGCGCCGCGACCAGGCTCCGCGCGGCCTTCACGATGTGGTCGGCGTCGATCCCCGCGGTCGCGAGCAGCTCGTCCGGCTTCCCGGACCCGGGCAGCGCGCGAACCGCGAGGGAGACGACCTGCGGGCTCTCGCCTGCCTCGGCGAAGGCGGAGAGCACCGCCTCTCCGAGGCCGCCCTCCGGCCGGTGGTCCTCGACGGTCACGACGCGACCGCCCGTGGCCTCGGCCGCGGCCACGAGGCACTCGGAGTCGAGCGGCTTGATCGAGTAGAGGTCGACGACACGGGCCGAGATGCCGTCTGCGGCGAGCAGGTCGGCTGCGGCGAGTGCCTCGTGCACCGTGATCCCCGCCCCGACGATCGCGACCTCGTCGTCGTCCGAGGAGCGCACGACTCGCGCGCCGCCGATCTCGAACTCCTCGTCGGGCCCGTAGAGGACGGGTGTCGCAGGTCGCAGCGTCCGCATGTACGCGATCCCGTCGGCGTCGGCCATGGCCGCGACGAGCTTCGCCGTCTGGTTCGCGTCGCACGGGTGGAGGACCACGCTCGAGTGGATCGCACGGAACGCGGCGATGTCCTCGAGCCCCATCTGCGACGGGCCGTCCTCGCCGATCGAGACGCCCGCGTGGGAGCCGGCGAGCGAGAACCGCGCACGGCTGACCGCGCCCATGCGGACGAAGTCGTAGGCCCTGCTGAGGAAGGCCGCGAACGTCGAGACGAACGGCTTCCACCCGACCGCCTGCAGTCCCACCGCGGCGGCGACCATCTGCTGCTCGGCGATGTACATCTCGAAGAACCGGTCGGGGTGCTCCGTTGGCGAAGATCTCGGCGAACGTCGAGTTGGAGACCTCTCCGTCGAGCACGACGACATCCCCTCGCGCGGATCCGAGCGCGGCGAGCGCGTCGCCGTAGGCCTTGCGCGTGGCCACCTCGGAGCCGACCTCGTAGCGGGGCAGCGTGAGCTCGCCGTCGCCGAAGCGATGCGGCTCCGCGGCCTCGGGCTTCGCGACGTCGATCCGGATGTCGCGCAGCCCGCCGAGCTCCTCGATCGCCGCGTCGGGGTCGTCGAGCGGCTTGCCGTGGTAGCCGTTCCGGTCCGCGACGGCCGAGACGCCCTGGCCCTTGATCGTCCGCGCGACGACGACCGTAGGCTTGCCGCTCGTCGCGACGGCCTCCGCGTAGGCCCGGTCGACCGCGTCGACATCGTGGCCGTCGATTGCGATCGCGTGCCAGCCGAACGCGCGCGCTCGCTCGACGTAGACGTCGACGTCCCAGCCGATCATCGTCTCGCCCCGCTGGCCGAGGCGGTTGACGTCGATGATCGCCGTGAGGTTGTCGAGCTCGTAGTGCGCGGCATGCTCGAACGCCTCCCACATCGAGCCCTCGGCCATCTCGCTGTCGCCGCACAGCACCCAGACGCGGTTCGAGACGCGGTCGAGCCGCTTGCCCGCGAGCGCCATCCCGACGCCGATCGGGAGCCCCTGACCGAGCGAGCCCGTCGCGACGTCGACCCACGGGAGGACCGGCGTCGGGTGCCCCTCGAGGCGGCTCCCGAGCTGACGGTAGGTCTGGAGCTCCTCGTCCGAGATCACGCCCGCGGCACGGTAGATCGCGTACACGAGTGTCGACGCGTGGCCCTTCGAGAACACGATTCGATCGTTGAGCGGGCTCTTCGGCTGGTCGAAGTCGTAGCGGAGGTAGCCGTCCACGAGCACCGCCATGAGCTCGGCGGCGGACATCGCGGACGTGGGATGGCCGGACTTGGCCCAGGCGCTCATGCGCACGGAGTCGACGCGGAATTGCTGCGCGAGCTCACGACGACGGCCGGGGGAGTCCATCGCAGCCATTGTACGGCGGCGTTTCCCGATGCCGGCGGGGCGGTAACGTTGGGGTGTGGCAACCAGCCGACTGCACGAGCTCTCCGGGCACGGCGTGAGCGTCTGGATCGACTCGCTGTCGCGCGAGCTCCTCGAGACCGGCGAGCTCGCCCGGCTCCATCGAGGAGGACGCGGTCGTCGGCGTCACCTCGAACCCCACGATCTTCGAGAAGGCGCTGTCGACCGGCGAGTGGTACGACGAGCAGCTCCGGGACGCGCTGGCGCGGCACGAGGACCCGAAGGAGGTCTTCCTCGAGCTGGCGGTCGACGACGTGCTCGCCGCCTGCGAGCTGCTCCGGCCGACCTGGGACGCGACCGGCGGCATCGACGGTTACGTGTCGATCGAGGTCGACCCCGGGCTCGCGTACGACCGCGACGGCACGTACGACGAGGCGATCCGCCTCCACGAGCTGGTCGACCGGCCGAATGCCTACGTGAAGATCCCCGCGACGGAGCCGGGGCTCGGCGCGATCGAGGACTGCATCGCGGCCGGCCGCTCGATCAACGTCACGCTCATCTTCTCGCTCGAGCGCCACGCCGGGGTGGCCGAGGCATACGTCCGCGGGCTCGAACGGCTCGTCGAGTCCGGTGGCGACCCCGGCTCGGTGTGCTCGGTGGCCAGCTTCTTCGTGTCGCGCGTCGACACGGAGGCCGATCGCCGACTCGAGGAGGTCGGCCGCACCGATCTCCAGGGGAGGCTCGCGATCGCGAACGCGAAGCTCGCGTACCGGCGCTACCTGGACGTCTTCTCGGGCGTCCGCTGGGAGCCTCTGGTCGCGGCAGGAGCGACGCCCCAGCGGTGCTTGTGGGCATCGACCTCGACGAAGAACCCCGCCTACCGCGACGTCCTCTACGTGGAGGAGCTGATCGGGCCGGACACCGTCAACACGATGCCGCTCGAGACGGTCGCGGCGTTCCAGGACCACGGCGTCGTCCGCGACACGCTCGTCGAAGGGATCGACGATGCGCGCGCGTTGCTCGACGAGCTGGCGGCAGCCGGCGTCGACTACGACGACGTCGTCGAGACGCTCGAGCGCGAGGGTGTCGAGAAGTTCTCCGACTCGTTCAGCGAGCTGCTCGAGGGCATCGAGTCGAAGCGCGGCGCGCTCGTCCCGTCGGCGAGTCGCTCGTCCCTACGCCGTCGACGCGCCGAGGGCGGCCAGGAGCTCCGCGTGGAGGATGCCGTTCGACGACACGGCGGTGCCGGAGTCGATGCGTGCCTCGCCCGCGAGGTCCGTGAAGCGACCGCCGGCTTCCTCGACGACGACCTGCACGGCCGCGAGGTCCCATTCGTTGACCCCGACCGCGTCGACCGCACCGTCGACCGCGCCCTCTGCGACGAGCATGTGCGCCCAGAAGTCGCCGAGCCCGCGCGCGTGCCAGGCGCGACGCGCGATCGCCGGAACGTCGTCCTCGATCGCGAAGGAGAGCACCGCGTCCTCGACCCTGCTCACGGAGGACACGTGGAGGCGGTCCTCGCCGACGAAGGCACCCGCCGCCGCGTTCAGCTCTCCAGCGCCGACCGAGCGCGGGCGCCGAGACGACACCCAGGCGCAGCTCGCCGTCCTTTTCGAGCGCCACCAGCGTCGCCCAGACGGGAATCCCGCGCGTGTAGTTCCGCGTCCCGTCGATGGGGTCGACGATCCAGCGTCGGGCTCCCGTCCCGCTCGAGCCCTCTTCCTCGCCGAGGATTGCATCGTCGGGCCGCGACGAGGCGAGCAGCCGCTTGAGCTCGGCCTCGACCGCACGGTCGACCTCGGTTACCGGCGTCAGGTCCGGCTTCACCTCGACCGTGATGCCCGTGCGGAAGCGTGGCAGCGAGATCGCGTCCGCAGCGTCCGCCAGCGCGAGGGCGAGCTCGAGGTCGGCGCTCATGCGCGCGACCCTATCGAGCGCTCAGCCCGAGACCCTGAACGTCGGCCGCGCGACACGCACTGCGACCGGCTGCGACCACGTCATCGCCGAGATCCCGAGCTGCACGGAGTTGAGCCCGCGCACGCGGTAGTACCAGGTGCCCGCCGGCAGCTTCAGCACCGCCGACGTCGCAAACGTCGTGACCTTGCCGCGAGGACGCCACGGGTACGTCGTCCGCGACCACTGGATCTCGTAGGACGTCGCCCCGACGACCGGCCTCCACGCGACGAGAGGCGTCGAGTAGACGACCGGGCGGTTGCTCGCGCTCGCGAGCAGCCGGCCCTTCGGCGTCAGGCCCGAGACATACGGCGTGCCGCTCGAGGTGATCGCCGGGCGCGCGACCTTGCCGAAGCGCGCCACGCGGCCGGCCTCGCACGCGTCCTGAGGCGATTCGATGTCGTAGTAGACGAGCGTCTCGGACTCGAAGCTACCGGAGGCCATGGCGACCGGGACGACGGTCCAGTAGTAGCGCGTGGTACGCGGGTCGAGATCCGGAAGGTCGACGCGAGCCGTCTTGTCCTCGCCGATCGTCTCGGTGGCGCGCACGATCGTCGTCTCGACGGTGCGTGTCTCGGCGTTCTCGTCGACCCAGCTCGGGAGCAGGCCGTACTGCGCCCAGTCGATATCGAGCCCGCTGACCGGCAGCTTCAGCGGCCCGCTCGTCCGCGGTGCGAATGCGGGGCCGCCGACGACGGAGCCCTTGAAGACGACGTTGACGCACTGCCGGTCGGTCGCGGCGTAGAGGCGGAACAGCCGGTACTGGTTGCCGTCGAGGCCCTGGTCGCCGGAGAACGAGAACCCGGGCATGAGCTGGTGCGACCCCGAGTCCCCCGCCGCGGTGACCACGTCCGAGAGCGCCGCGCGCAGCTGGATCTTCCCCGAGCTCCAGGCAGGGTTCGTCGCCGCGTACTCGGGGCTCCACGGCCCGTACGAGACCGCGGGCAGGCCGTTCGGCGAGCGACCCCTGGACCTGTCGCACGGCGCGCACGCGCCAGCGGATCGTGGCCCACCAGGCGTCGTCGAGATGGAAGAGTAGAACTCGCGCAGGTCGGCGACGTTCGTGTTCGAGCTGACGAGCTTGCCGGTCGGGAAGCCCGGAAGGTTACCCGGGAACCAGATCTGGTACCCGGTCGCGCCCTCGACCGGGTTCCAGCGCACGAGGCCGGGCCGTCCGACCATCGGCACCGGGAACTCCTCCCAGCGCATGTCGAACCCGAACGAGCGGCTCCACTTCGTCGGGCCGCGCGCCGTGATCGCGCGCACGTGCGCGTACAGCGCGTACGGCCTGCCGGAGAACCACGGGAGCGTCAGGTCGAGCGAGACGGCCGGGATGCGAATCGCCGACAGCGTCGTCGTCTTCGTCGCGGTCTCCTCGTCCTCGCCGACCTGGGCCGTGAAGGACGTGAACTTGACCGGCCCGCAGAAGCGGCCGGCGCGTGCGGTCGTCGGCACGTTCGACCAGACGAGCGTGCTGTCCTCGAACGTCCGGCTCGTCGCGAGCTGGAACTCGTAGCAGGCGGCGCCGGGCACGGGGTTCCAGGCGAAGGCGGGCGTGCGCGGGAAGCTGTGCCGGACGGGCTCACTCGGACGGAGCAGGAACCCGCGGAGGCTCTTCGGGCCGCTCGCAGGCGCGGGCGACTTCGCCTGTGAGGACACGGCGAGAACCGCGAGCAGGACGAAGAGAAGGGTGGCGAGGCGGGCCGCACGCATCGCATCTCATGTCGGCACCCGTCCCCCGTCGGCTGTCCCTCGATCGAGGGACGCCCCGGCTCAACCCGTCAGTCGAGCTGCAGGTACAGGACCGCGACGATCGCGGTTCCGAGGAACAGCAGCCAGAAGAGGCCGAAGAGCGCCCAGCCGAAGCGAAGGTTCCTGCGTTCGAGGTCGGAGTCGCTCACGTCAGTAGCGGGTCGACCGCGGCGGCTGCGAAGAGCAGCGCCAGGTAGAGGAGCGAGTAGTGGAACAGGAGCTGGGCGCGGCCACGTGTCAGCTCGCGCCGCAGCAGCTCCGCGAGCGCGACGAAGACGCCGCCGAGGACGACTGCGGCGACCGTGTAGACCGGCCCGAGCCAGAGCCCGACGACGACGGTGAACACGACGAGGCCGATCGAGTAGAGGAGGATCTGGCGCGCGGTCTCACGGTCTCCGCGGACGACCGGCAGCATCGGCACCCCGGCCGCGGAGTACGCGTCCTTGATCATCAGCGCGAGCGCCCAGAAGTGCGGCGGCGTCCACAGGAAGACGATGAGGAACAGCCAGAGCGCCGGCAGCGTCAGGTTCCCGGTGGCGGCAGCGAAGCCGACGAGCGGTGGGACGGCGCCGGCCGCGCCGCCGATGACGATGTTCTGCGGCGTCGTCCGCTTCAGCCAGCGCGTGTAGACGACGACGTAGAAGAGGTTCCCCATGAGCGCGAGCACGGCGGTCAGCAGGTTCACGGTCGACGCGAGCAGCGCGAACGAGAGCGCCGACAGGAAGAGCCCGAACTCGAGCGCCTGCTCCGGCGTGACCCTCCCGGAGGCGACCGGCCGCTCACGCGTCCGGCTGCCCATGAGCCTGTCGATGTCGCGGTCGAGCACGTGATTGAGCGCCGACGCGCCGCCGCAGGCGAGCGCGAGCCCCGTCATCGTCAGGACGAAGAGGTCGAGCGGCGGGACGCCCTGCGCGCCGACGAACATCCCCGCCGCCCCGGTGACGAGGAGCAGCGACATGATCCGCGGCTTCGTGAGCGTCAGGTAGTCGCGCGCGGACGCGAGCGGCGTCGGGGCGCCACTCAGTACCGAGGCGACGACGACCAGCGAGGCGCCGAGCGCCGCCGCGGCCGCGCCGACGTGCAGCGCCACCGCCCACTGGGCGCTCGAGCTCCACGCGACGAGCCCGCCGAGCGCGACGGCGAGCAGCAGAAGCGCGACCGCGGCGAGGGCACGTGCGATCGAGCCGCGGATACGCGTACCGCGTGACGATCGCCACCGCGACGAGGAACGGGAGCGCGACAGCCGCGACGCCCCAGTGCGTCGTCCCGAGCTCGAGCACCGCGCTCGCGACGATGAGCCCGGTCGCGACCGCACCGCCGAGCGCAGCGAGCCGGAGCAGCAGCCCCGGCGGGCGCTCAGAGCTGGGCTCGGATCCCACGTGTCTCACGCAGCCTCCGTCGCAGGTCGTAGAGCGGGCGCGCGCTCGTGACGTACGGGACGTCGTCGAAGTTGTGGGCCGGCGGCGGCGAGGTCGTGTACCACTCGAGCGTGTCCGCCTGCCACGGGTCGTTCCCCACGCGCGGCCCCTTCCGTGACTTCAGCACGTTCCAGAAGAAGAACAGGATCCCGAGCCCCATGATCCACGAACCGACCGTGGACAGGAGGTTGTAGCCCTCCCAACCCTCGTCGGAGTACGTGTAGATGCGCCGCGGCATCCCGTCGAGCCCGAGCATGTGCTGCGGGAAGAACGTGACGTTGAAGCCGACGAACATGAGCCAGAAGTGCCACTTCCCGAGCGTGTCCGAGAGCATGCGCCCGAACATCTTCGGCCACCAGTAGTAGAGCCCGCCGAAGATCCCGAAGACGACGCCGCCGAGGATCGTGTAGTGGAAGTGCGCCACGATGAAGTAGGTGTCGTGCACCTGCCAGTCGATCGGGAACGCGGCCAGGTAGATCCCCGAGAGCCCGCCGACGACGAAGATCGAGATGAACCCGAGGCAGAACAGCATCGGCGTGTCGAAGCTCAGGTTGCCGCGCCAGAGCGTCGCGAGCCAGTTGAAGATCTTCACGCCGGTCGGGACGGCGATGATCATCGACGCGACCATGAAGAAGATGTTCAACGAGGTCGGCATGCCCACCGTGAACAGGTGGTGCGCCCACACGAGCATCGAGAAGAACCCGATCGCGACCGTCGAGAACGCGACCGCCTTGTAGCCGAAGATCGGCTTCCGCGCGAAGACCGGGAGCACCTCGGAGACGATCCCCATCGCCGGCAGCACCATCACGTACACCTCGGGGTGCCCGAAGAACCAGAACGCGTGCTGGTAGAGGACGGGTGACCCGCCCTCGCTCGGCGTGAAGAAGTTCGTCTCGATCTCGAGCCCGCCGATCGAGATCCCGCGATCCAGGAGCAGGAGCGTGAGACCGGCCGAGAGCGTCGGCAGCACCGCCATCAGCAGCCACGAGAAGATGTAGATCGACCACACGAAGAGCGGCATGCGCGTCCACGTCATCCCGCGCGCCCGCATGTTGTGGATCGTCACGATGAAGTTGATCGCGCCGACGAGCGAGGACACGGTCAGGATGTGGAGCGAGAGGATCCACAGGTCCTGGCCGTTCCCCGGCGCCTCGGTCGACAGCGGCGGGTAGGCCGTCCAGCCCGACTTCGCGGCGCCGCCGTCGGCGAAGAACGAGAGCATGAGGACCACCCCGCCGAAGGCGAACAGCCAGTACGAAAGGGCGTTCAGCCGCGGGAAGGCAACGTCCCGCGCGCCGATCTGGAGCGGGATGAGGAAGTTCCCGAGGCCCGCCAGGATCGGGACGACGACGAGGAACACCATCGCCGTGCCGTGGATCGTGACGAGCTCGTTGTAGCGATCCGGGCCGACGACGCCGCCGTTCGCCTGCGCGAGCTGGAGGCGCATCACCATCGCCATCAGCCCGGCCAGCACGAAGAAGACGAGCGAGGTCCCGATGTACAGGATCCCGATCCGCTTGTGGTCGGTCGTGACCAGCCAGCTCGCGACCTTGCCGCGCTGCCAGGCGGGGGTGGTGTCGACCCTAACCGCTGCCACTTGGCGGGCTCTCCTGGAGGTACGTGGTCAGCGCGCTCATCTGCTCGTCGCTCCAGCCGGAGCCGACCGCCGGCATCGTCCTGCGGCCGTTGCGCACGATGTCCTCGATCGTGTCGGGATCGGCCAGCGCCGGCGACCCGGCGATGCGCGGCGCGATGCCGCCCTCCCCGTCGTCGCCGTGGCACTTGGCGCAGACGCCCGTCCACAGCTCCTCGCCGAGCTCGGATCCCTCGGCGCTCTGGTCGGCGCGCCGCTCCTCGAGCCACGCGTCGAACTCCGATCGCGGGAGCACCTCGACCGCGGCGAGCATCTTCGCGTGCTCGAGGCCGCAGAGCTCGGCGCACTGTCCCGTGAAGACACCGGTCTTCGTCGCCTCGAACCAGGTCGTGTTCACGGTGCCCGGGATCGCGTCGAACTTCCCGCCGAGCGCGGGGATCCACCACGAGTGGACGACGTCGTCGTCCGGCGCCGTCACCTCGAGCCGCACGGGGACGCCCTCGGGCGCGCGCATGTGGTCGATTGCGATCACGCCGTTCGGGTACTCGTACTGCCAGTAGAACTGGCGCCCGGTCACCTTCACCTCGAGCGTCCCGCTCGCGGACGCCGACGGGACGTTCGTTATCCCGGGAAGCTCGACGAAGACGAAGATCGCGATCGCGACGAGCACGACGACCGGCGCCGCCGTCCACAGCAGCTCGAGCCTCGTCGAGCCGTGGATCTGCACCCCGTCCTCGAAGCGGGCGCGCGTCTGCCGCCGGTACTTGACGACGAAGAGGACGAGCGCCGCCTCGACGAGGACGAAGATCGCGACGACGAAGATCGAGACGAAGATGTAGCTGTCCCGGATCCCCTCGGCGTTCGGAGACGCCGGGTCGACGGGAACGAGCTGACCGAGGAGCGCGAGCACCGGCTGCCATTCTATGAACGTGCCTGCCGAAGCGCCGTCGAGAACCCGCGTCCGCCTGCCGGACGACCTCGCGCGCCCGTTCGAGGTCTACGTGAACGGGGTGGCGCAGTCGGAGGGGATCGACTTCCGGATCGACGGCCGGACGCTCGTCTTCGACCGGGCTCTCGCGACCGAGGGGAAGCTGGGCTTCTGGCGCTGGCTCTCGATGTGGGTCGGCGTCGCGGGCACATATCGCCAGAACGACTCGGTCGACGTCGTGTACGAGCGGGACGGAAGACGCGTCGTCGCGGCGAAGCTCCCCCTCGAGCCGCTCGGCGACGCGTGAGGAGTGCCCAGGCGGGGATCGCGAGGCCCCGCCGGTAACGTTGGCCGAATGGAGCTCTCCAACGGGATCGAGGTCGAGGGCCTCGTCCGCGAGTACAAGAAGGGCCCTCGCGCGGTCGACGGGATCGACATCCGGGTCGAGCCTGGCGAGATCTACGGCTTCCTCGGCCCGAACGGCGCCGGCAAGTCGACCACCGTCCATGTCCTGACGACGCTGCTGCCGCCCACTGCGGGCACGGCGCGCGTCGGCGGGTACGACGTCGTCAAGGAGGGCCCGAAGGTGCGATCGCTGATCGGCGTCGCGCTCCAGGAGGCCGCGCTCGACCCGCTCCTCACCGGCCGCGACCACCTGCGTCTCCAGGCCACGCTCCAGGGCGTGCGGAAGGACCAGCGTCGCGCTCGCGCCGAGGAGCTCCTGCACCGCGTCGGTCTCGCCGATGCCGCGGACCGCAAGGTCAAGGGCTACTCGGGCGGGATGAAGCGGCGCCTCGACCTCGCGCTCGCCCTCATCCACAGCCCGCGCATCCTCTTCCTCGACGAGCCGACGACCGGCCTCGACCCGCAGAGCCGGACGGCGCTCTGGGAGGAGGTCGTCTCTGCTCCGGCGCGAGGACCGCGTGACCGTCTTCCTGACGACGCAGTACCTCGAGGAGGCGGACGTCCTCGCCGACCGGGTCGGGATCATCGACCAGGGCAAGATCGTCGCCGAGGGGACGCCGACCGCGCTCAAGGCCGAGATCGGGCGGCCGAGCGTCCATGCGATCCCGCACTCGGACGGCGACCGTGAGAAGATCGCCGCGTTCCTCGCGCAGTTCGGCGAGCCGCTGGCGTCGACGAACGACGTCGCGGTGCGGCTCCGCGAGGGGCTCGGGCTGACGGACATCGTCCGTGCAGTGGATGCGAACGGCGTCGATGTCGCCGACCTCGAGCTGCGCGCCCCGACCCTCGACGACGTCTTCCTCGCCAAGACCGGCCGGACCCTCGAGGGCGCGACCGAGGAGGCCGACGCAGAGCAGCAGCAGATGCGCAGCGTATGAGCAGTTGGCCCCAGGTCGAGGCGATCGCGCGCCGGTCGCTCGTGCGCACGGCACGGCAGCCGGCGATGGTGATCCCGCCGCTCGTCTTCCCGGTCGCCCTGATGGCCGTGAACGCAGCAGGGCTCCAGTCGTCGACCGAGCTCGCGGGCTTCCCGACGGACTCGTTCCTCGCCTTTGCGCTCGCGGTCCCGTTCATCCAGGGCGCGCTCTTCTCGACCATGAACGCGGGGACCGAGCTCGCGCGCGACGTGCAGACGGGCTTCATCAACCGGCTCTCGCTGACGGCGCTCCGCGACTGGGCGCTCCTCTCCGGGACGCTCGCCGGGATCGTCGCGCTCGGGATCTTCCAGGCCGTCTTCTACATCGTCGTCGGGCTCGTCTCCGGCGTCGAGTTCGCGGCGGGCCCGCTCGGGATCGTCGTTCTGCTCGTCTACGCCGCCGTCGTCTCGCTCTCGTTCGGGATGCTCGGCGCGTTCCTCGCATTCCGGACGGGCTCGGGTGAGGTCGATTCAGGCGCTCTTCCCGGTGCTTTTCGTCTTCCTCTTCATCTCGTCGATGAACGCGCCGCGCGAGCTCATCGCCGTCGACTGGTTCCGGACCGCCGCGACGCTGAACCCGGTCTCGTACATGATCGAGTGCGTCCGCAGCCTGATCATCGTGGGCTGGGACGCGCAGGCGCTCTTCCTCGGCTTCGCCATGGTGATC
Organism: uncultured Actinomycetes bacterium; assembly: GCA_963770595.1. Classification (GTDB taxonomy): domain Bacteria; phylum Actinomycetota; class Thermoleophilia; order Gaiellales; family Gaiellaceae; genus GMQP-bins7. The sequence continues at coordinate 412,532 of CAVYQG010000003.1, forward strand.
GTGCTCGGCGCGATCTCGCTGCCGCTCGCGACGCATGCCCTTCGGACCCGAATGACGAGGACGTAGTGCAGGCGTACTGGAACGTCGTCTCGGGCGTCGCGTGGCGGACGCTCAAGAACGCCCTGACGAACCCGCAGATCGTCATCCCGACGATGGCGTTCCCGCTCTTCTTCTTCACCGCGTTCGCGGGCGGCCTGTCGCAGCTTCGCGAGATTCCCGGCTTCGACTTCCCGCCCGGGTACACGGCGTTCCAGTTCGTCTTCGTCATGCTCCAGGCAGCGGCGTTCGGCGGCGTCTTCACGGGCTTCGGGGTGGCGCGCGACTTCGAGGGCGGGTTCGCGAAGCGGCTGCTGCTCGCGGCACCGCACCGCAGCGGGATCGTGCTCGGGTACGCCCTCGCGGCGCTCGTGCGCTGGGCGCTCGTCGCCGTCGTCCTGACGATCGTCGCCTTCGCCGTGGGAATGCAGATCGGAGGGAGCGTGGTGGAGCTCGCCGGGCTGTACGGGCTCGCGCTGCTGGTCAACTTCTGCGGGTTCTTCTGGGCCGGAGGGATCGCGATGCGGTTCCGGTCGATCCAGGCGGCGCCGCTCATGCAGATGCCGGTCTTCCTCGTGCTCTTCTTCGCGCCGGTCTACGTGCCGCTCGAGCTCCTCGAAGGCTGGATCGAGGCGGTCGCGTCGGTGAACCCCATCACGTACCTGCTCGAGACCGGCCGCGGGTTCGTCGCCGGCGACGCACCACACGTCCTCGGCGCCTTCGCGCTCGCGATCGGGCTCGGCATCGTCTTCTGGGTGTGGGCGTTCCTCGGCCTGCGCAACGCCGAGGCGGCAGGCGCGTAGCGCTACTCGTCGAGCACGCGGAGGAGCGCGTCGACGACCCTCGGGTCGAACTGCGTCCCGGAGGCCTCGCGCAGCCGGCGCCTGGCCTCGTCGACGCCGAGCGAGCTTCGGTACGGGCGATCGGTCGTCATCGCGTGGAACGCGTCGCACGCGAGGACGATCCGCGACTCGATCGGGATCGAGTCTCCGGCGAGGCGGTCGGGGTAGCCGGTGCCGTCGAAGTGCTCGTGCGCGCTCCGCACGATCCGGCGTACTTCCTCGAGCTGGACGATCGGCGCCAGGATGCGCTCGCCGAGAAGCGGATGCGTCTCGACGATGCCGCGCTCCTCGGGGGTGAGCGGCCCGGGCTTCGTGAGGATGCTCGCCGGGATCCCGATCTTTCCGATGTCGTGGAAGAGGGCGCCGAGCTCGAGCTTCTTGAGGTCACGTGGCTCGAGGCCGAGCTCCTCGCCCACTCGGAGCGCGAGGTCGGTGATCCAGCGGGCGTGCGTCGACGTGAACTCGTCGCTCGCCTCGAGCGCGTTCGCCAGCGTCTCGACGGTGGAGAGGAAGGTTCGCTCGAGCGTCTCGTAGCTCGCAACGCTCTGGAGCGCGAGCTTCGTCTGGAACGCGAGGCCGCCGAGCAGCTCGAGCTCGCGGTCGCCGAACGCGTCGTCGCCGGGGATCGCGGCCGCGATGACCCCCCAGCGGCCGTCGACCGTGAACGGCGCGATCGCGAAGCGCCCGTCCGTGCCCTCCGGCGGCGCCACGACGCCCGCGTAGTCGGCGGCGTCGACCGTGTACGGCTCGGTGCGTGCGAGCCAGGGACCGAGGTGTTGCGCTGGGATCGCGGTGACGCCTCCGTCGGGCATGGCGGCGGCGGGGATCGCGGCGAGCTTCGTCAGGTCGCCGCTGGTCGCGTCCTGCAACCAGAGCGAGGCTTGGTGCCCGCCCAGGATCCGCGCGGTGCCGTCCACGACCCGGTCCGCGACCTCCGAGATCCCCTCGGCCTGGGCGACGTCGCGCGCGAACGCGAGGAGCGCGGTCGCGCTCTCGGCCTCGCGCTTCTGGGCCTCGTAGAGCCGGGCGTTCTCGAGAGCGACCGACGTGTGCCCGGCGAGCACCTCGAGGACCCGGAGGTCGTCGTCGTCGAACTGGTCGAAGCCGAGCTTCGAGACGACGATGACACCGATCACGCGGGAGCCGAAGGTGAGCGGCACCGCGAGGAGCGACTCCACGATGTCCGGCGTGCCGGCGATGTGCTCGCCGAACTCGCAGTTCGCCGCGTCACCGATGAGGAGCGGCGCCCCCGTCTCGGCCACGCGCCCGGTGACACCTCGCCCGACCTTGGTCGCGAGGAGCTCGATCGACGCTCCCGGCTCCTCGGCCATGAGGTCGCCGCGAAATGCGACCGGCCGCAGGTCGTCCCCGTCGCGAAGGAAGACGCGGCAGTTGTGGTAGTCGATGAGGAGCCTGAGCTCGTCCGCGATCGTGAGCCCGATGCTCGCCACGTCGCTGAGCCGGGCGAGCTTGCCCGACAGGCTCTGGAGCATGTTCAGGTGCGCGATGGAGCGCACGTCGTCACGCCGCGCGTCCTCGGCGGAAGGTCGCTCGAGCGTGCACTCGTCGTAGGCGAGCACGAGGCCGTTGCCGCGCGTCTTCGCGGTCATCATCGCCGCCTCGGCGCAGGCGACGAGCTCGCGCGGGTTGGCCGCGTGCTCGGGACCGAGCGCGATGCCCGTGGAGAAGGTGAGGCCGCCCGCGGCCCCGGCCTCCAGCCGGGCGAGCTCCGGCGCGAGCCGCTCGGCGAGCGCGCGCGAGCTCGTGAGATCGCCCGCCGGGAGGATGATCGCGAACTCCTCGCCGCCGACGCGGCAGACGACGTCGGTCGAGCGGACGGAGGCGCGGAGGACGTCGGCGACCTGGTGCAGCAGCTCGTCGCCGATGCCGTGGCCGTAGACGTCGTTGACCTTCTTGAAGTCGTCGAGGTCGATCATCACGAGCGCAACCGTGCCGTGCTCGGCCGAGGCGCGCATGAGCTCGGCGCGCAGCCGGTCGTGGAATGCGCGGTGGTTGTAGAGGCCGGTGAGGGCGTCCGTCGAGGCCTGGTGCTCGAGCCGCGCGCGGATGTGCGCGTTGTCGAGCGCGAGGGCGGCTGCGTCACCGAACCGGGTCGCGAGCTGGAACTCCTCGTCGGTGAACACCGCGTCCTCGCCGACGCGATAGATGTTCAGCGTCCCCTTGAGCCGGCCGCGCGCGATCAGCGGGACCGCGATGAGCGCCTCCGGGTCGACCGGCGTCCCGGGGACGAAGCGGACGCGCGGATCGAGGTGCGCCTTGTTCGCGAGCACCGGCTCGCGGTTCTCGACCGCCCAGCCGGTGATGCCCTCGCCGAACGAGAAGGTCTCCCGCATGACCTCCTTCTCCCACTTGCTGCGCGCGAGGACGGGGATGAGCTCGCGCTTCGCCTCGTCGGCCTCGTAGATGTGGACGTCCTCGTACGGGATGAGCTCGGCGAGCGTGTCGGCGATCCGGTCGAGGAGCGCGTCCAGGCTCTGCTCGGAGAGGACGTCGTGGAAGACGTCCGCCAGTCGCCGGTAGGGCTCGGCGGGCGGGTGAACGTCACCAGCGGTGATCGCCACCTGCTTCTCGAGGAGCGTCATCTCCGGCCGGATCGTCGGCTCGGACGGGCTGTGGGCAGGGTCGGACATGCCTCCGAGGAGTCATCGGACGAGTGCAGGGGCCGCTTGAGCGCGCCTCTGCGAAGATCTCCGCCGCGATGACGACGTCGGACGCACGCGTCGCGCTGCTCGGTCGGCTCGTCGACCACGCGCCGCTCTTCCCGCCCGCGTCATTCCCGCTCGCGGAGGCGCTGGAGGAGGACCGGCGGGCGCGGGCGAGCGCGTCCGCGTTCCTTCTCGGACGCTTCGTGTGCCCCGCATCGCTCCTCGACGAGCTGCCCGATGTCGGCCGCGGCGTCAGCGTGGTCCTCGACGCGCCGCTGTCGTCGAACGCTTGCGTCGAGGCAGTCGAGACGCGGCCGTCGTTCGATCCTGACGGCGGCATCCCGGGTGTCGGCGAGGTCTACGTGGAGACGCCGCTCGACGGCGACCTCGACGCGCGGCTCGACAGGATCGCCGCGCTGGGGCTGCGTGCGAAGGTCCGCTGCGGCGGAGCGTCGGTTCCGGGCGACGAGGCGCTCGCCGGGTTCGTCCGTGCGTGCCGGGAGCGCGGCGTCGTCTTCAAGGCGACCGCAGGGCTGCACCACGCCCGGCGCACGAACGGCGAGCACGGATTCCTGAACCTGCTGGCTGCGGTCGTGTTCGGCGACGAAGAGCGTGCGCTGGGCGAGGACGACGCGGACGCGTTCCGGCTCGACGCGGACGCGTTCCGGTGGCGGGACCGGTCGGCCGGCGCCGGAGAGCTGGCGGAAGCCCGCAGGCGATTCAACTCGATCGGCAGCTGCAGCTTCTTCGAGCCGGTCGAGGAGCTCGAGGCCCTCGGGGTGCTGCCACTGTGAAGGGCGCAGTCGGGTTCGGGGTGTTCTCGGCCGGAGGCGCGCTGCCACGGGCCGGCTTCCGCGTCGGCGACGGCGTCCTCGACCTCGTCGCGCACGGCCTCGGCTCCGTCTTCGCGGGGCCGAGTCTGGCGCCCTTCCTCGCACTGGGCCGCTCCGCCTGGGAGGACACGGTGTCGCGCGTCGCCGAGATCGTTGACGACGGCGCAGACATGGTTCCGCTCGAGGAGGTGACGCCGAGCCTGCCGTTCGAGGTCGCGGACTACGTCGACTTCTACTCGTCGCTCGAGCACGCCACGAACCTCGGCCTCATGTTCCGGCCGGACGGCGACCCGCTGCTCCCGAACTGGCGGCATCTGCCGGTCGGGTACCACGGTCGCGCCGGGACGGTCGTCGTGAGCGGGACGCCCGTGACGCGCCCGTGCGGCCAGTCGAAGGGCGCCGACGACTCGGCGCCGCGGTTCGGCCCGAGCCGACGGCTCGACATCGAGCTCGAGCTCGGGTTCGTCGTCGGCGTGGGCAGCCGGCTGGGCGAGCCCGTGCCGGTGGGCGCGTTCCGCGACCACGTCTTCGGCGTCGTCCTCGTGAACGACTGGAGCGCCCGAGACATCCAGGCGTGGGAGTACCAGCCGCTCGGCCCGTTCCTCGGCAAGTCGTTCGCGACCTCGATCTCGGCCTGGGTCACGCCGCTCGCCCTGCTCGACGACCGCTTCGTCGCGCGCCCGCGCCAGGATCCGGCGCCTCTCGAATACCTCGCGACCGACATGCCCGATGCGCTCGACGTCGAGCTCGAGGTCGAGCTCGCGGGGACGGTGGTGTCACGCACGAACGCGCGCGGGCTCTACTGGTCGATGGCGCAGCAGCTCGCGCACGCGACCGTCAACGGCGCCTCGATCCGGACGGGGGACCTGTTCGCGTCGGGGACGATCTCGGGCCCCGAGCCGGGCAGCGAAGGCTCGCTCATCGAGCTCACATGGAACGGCACGAAGCCGCTCAGCCTTGCCGACGGCAGCACGCGCGAGTTCCTCGAGGACGGCGACGAGGTCGTCGTGCGAGGCCGCGCGGGCGACGTCGAGCTCGGCGAGGTCCGCGGGACGATCATCTCCGCGACCTGCTGACCCCTCTGGCTCAGGCCGTCGGCGGGTACGGGCCGGCCCGGTACACCTGACCCTCGAGCCGGCGGCCGAGCACGCCTTCGAGCCAGGCTGAGACGCCGGCGAGCGCGTCGAGGTCGATCCCCGTCGCGACTCCCTCCCCGTGCAGGAGGTACGCGAGATCCTCGGTCGCGATGTTGCCGGTCGCACGCGGAGCGAACGGGCAGCCGCCGAGGCCGCCGACCGACGCGTCGAGGATCGTCGCGCCGCCCTCGAGTGCGGCGAGCGCGTTCGCGTAGCCGGTGCTCCGGGTGTTGTGGAAGTGGCCCCCGACCCGGATGCCGAGCTCGCGCACCTTCTCGACGAGCGCACGTACCGGCTTCGGAGAGGCGACGCCGATCGTGTCGGCGAGGACGATCGCGTCGGGCTTTGCGGCGGCGAGCTGCTCGGCGAGCCCGAGGACGACGGCCTCCGGCACCCAGCCCTCGAACGGGCAACCCCACGCGACGCTGATCGTCACGTCCACCCGCAGGCCGTCCACCCGCGCGCGCGCGACGATGCGGAGCGCCGACTCGAGCGACTCGGCGACGGACGCGTTCTGGTTCCGCCGGTTGAACGACTCGGTCGCGCCGAAGGCGTAGCGCACCTCGCCGAGGCCGCTCGCGAGAAGGCGCTCGTACCCCTTCTCGTTCAGCGCGAGGCCGGCGTAGACGACGCCGTCGGCGGCTGCGAGCGCGGCGACGACCTCTTCCGCTCCGGCCATCTGCGGAACGCGCCTCGGGTCGACGAAACTCGCCACCTCGATCGTCCGCATGCCCGCTCCGACGAGCCGTCCGACGAGCTCCGCGCGGATGTCCGGCGCGAGCACGTCCGGCTCGTTCTGAAGGCCGTCCCGCGGTCCGACGTCGACGACGGACACGTCCGGATCCACGAAAGTCACCCTACCGGTGTCGCGGCTCGATCCAGGGTCGAGTCGGCCTAGCCGAGATCGTTCGTCTTCGCGGCGAGGTCGCGGTCACGGTCCGTGATCCCGCCCGCCGAGTGCGTCCACCAGCGCATCGTGACCTTGTCGTAGTGGATCGCGATGTCGGGGTGGTGGTTCTCGGCCTCGGCGAGGTCGCCGACGCGGTTCACGAAGGCCAGCGCCTGTCGGAAGCCGCCGCACTCGAACGTCCGCTCGAGCGCGCCATCCACCTCGCTCCACCGATCCGGAACGCTCATGCGACCAGTATCTACGATCGAGCCGCCATGGCCGTGTCCGAGACCACGACTCCACGCGTCGCCGCGGCCGCGAAGCAGCGGCCCGCCCCGGAGCTTGCCGTCGAGCTCCTGTTCCGTCCGCTCTCGAACCTTGTCGTCGCCGCGCTCCTCCCGCTGCGCGTGCCTCCGCCGGCGGTCGTCCTCGCGCACACCGCCGTCGGCCTCGTCGCCGTGGCTGCGCTGGCGCGAGGCGAGCTCGCCGCCGCCGCGCTGCTCCTCCAGCTGAAGACGGTGCTCGACAACGCGGACGGGACGCTCGCCCGCTCGTCGGGGAGGGTGAGCCTCCTCGGCCGCTACCTCGACACGGAGGCCGACTTCGTGGTGAACGCGCTCCTCTTCGCGGCGCTCGGTCATGTCACCGGCGAGCCCTGGCTCGCGCTTGCCGCGTTCGTCGGGTTGACGCTGACGCTGAGCGCGGACTTCAACCTCTCCCGTGCGTTCCGCGAGGCGCGAGGGGATGCGGTCCTCGATCCACCTGCCACGGGCTTGCGCGTCGAGCGAGCCCTCGGTGCCGTGTACCGCGTGGTCTTCGGGCCGCAGGACCGGTTCATCCGCGGGCAGTCGGCGCGGAGGTTGGAGCGCATCGTCGAGGACGAGCCACCGGAGGCAGCGGAGGCTGCGACGCTTGCGTACCACGACCGCGCGACGCTGGTCGTGCTCGCGAACCTGGGGCTGTCGACCCAGCTTCTCGTTCTCGGTGTCTGCCTGGTTGCCGGTGTTCCCGTCGCGTACCTCTGGTTCGCGCTCGCGGGCGGGCTCCTCGTGCCGTGGCTCCAGATCCGGCGCGAGCGTCGCGCGGTGAGCGCCTCCGGCCTCTAGGCCGCGCCGCGCAAGGTCAGGCGCTGCCCGTTCATCGAGGCTGCCGCGCCCGAGCAGAGGTATGCGACCGCGTCCGCGATCTCCTCGGCGGGCGTGAACGTGGAGAAGTCCTTGTCCGGGCTCTCGGCGCGCATCGCCGAAGTCAGGATCGCACCGACGACGACGACGTTCGCCGTCGCGCCCGAGCCGCGGAAGCGGTCTGCGAGCGCGAGCGTCCACGTCTCCGCAGCCGCTTTCGCCGCGGCGTACGCGGCATTCGTGTGCGTCGGCGCCTGTGCCTGCCCGCTCGAGACGAGGACGAACCGGCCACGGCTCGCGACGAGGTGCGGGACGAACGCCTGGGTCGCGTTCTGCACCGTTGTGACGAGCAGGTCGTGGAGGAACGCCCAGTCCTCGTCGGTCGACCCCTCGATCGGCATGCCGCCGCGCCAGCCGCCGACGAGGTGGACGAGCCCGTCGACGCGCCCCTCGCGCGCGGCCAGGTCGTCGGCCCATGCCTTGGTAGCCCGAGCGTCGAGCAGGTCGACGACGTCAAATGCCGCATCGCGGGCCCCCTTCGCGAGCGCCTCGAGTGCCGCGCCGTCCCGTCCGCACAGGCACAGTCGCGCGTCACGCCGCGCAAGCCGCTCCACGACCGTCGGCCCGAGGTTGCCGGTCGCGCCGGCGATTGCGATGGTGCGCCCCGCCAGTGATGTCGCGTTCACGCGGCTGACGCTAGCAGCGTCGCCGACGATGTCAGAGAGACTCGTCGAGGTTGAAGAGGATCAACGCGTAGAAGACCGCGGCCGTGACGACGAGCGCGATCAGCCCGACGACGACCGCGACGACCGCGCGATTCGAGCGGCGCGTCGTGGAAAAGGCCACGGCAGCCGAGAGAAGAGCGACAAGACCCGCGACGATCGTGAAGGCGCGCATGGCCGGGTGACGCTACCGCGCTTCCGGCCGTCTCGGCTCCACGCGAGCGCCCCCGGCCGGAATCGAACCAGCGCACGCGGTTTAGGAAACGCCGTGTGATCGCGTAGAAGCAGCGTAGAAGCAGCCCACCTTTCCGCTACGCAGCCAACTCTACAGTGTCTAATCAGACAACGCCCGGTGGTCTACGAAGATTCGCTTGCTCCCATCACACGCCGCGTGCACGTCAGTTGGATAGCTTCATCCCGGTACAGAAGCCAGCCGCACGCCGCGCGCGCTTCGTTCCGTCCCCGTGTCGCCCGCCGGAAAGGCCAAGGCGGTAGGCGAGGTGGGGCGCGTCCGTCGGCGTACTTCCTGCAAATCTGCCGCTTCTGAAACGAGGTGCGGACTCCGTAGACTCGGAGCCCGTTGGCGCGCCTTACGTCTATAGCGATCTGTGCTGGGGGCGGTGGCCGCGAGCGCACGCAACGACAGACGATCTCGTGTGTCGTCAGTGCGTTGCGTCGCCGCGCTCGAGGACCGACTCGACGTCGATCTCGCGCTTGAGGATCTTCCCCGTTGGCCCCTTCGGCAGCGACTCGACGAGCAGCACGTGGCGCGGGTACTTGTAGGCGGCGACGTGTTCACGCGCGTACGTCCGCAGGGTGTCGGCATCGGCCTCGGACCCGGGCCGTCTCACCACGAGGGCGGCGACCTCTTCGCCGAGCGTGGGATGCGGGACTCCGACGACGGCGACCTCCAGGACCGACGGATGCGCGTACAGGACCTCCTCGACCTCGCGCGGGTAGACGTTGTACCCGCCACGGATGATCACGTCCTTCATGCGGTCGACCAGGAAGAGGTACCCGTCGCTGTCGACGTAGCCGATGTCCCCCGTCGAGAGCCAACCGTCGACCGACAGCGCAGTCGTCGTTGCCTCGTCGTCCTCCCAGTACCCTGGAATGACCGACGGCCCGCGGAACTGCACCTCGCCCGGCTCGTCCGCCGGGAGGACGACGCCGTCGGCCCCGACGATCCGCATCTCCGTCGTCGCGAGCGGCATGCCAACGGAGCCGGGCTTCCGGGGCTGTCCCGGGACGTACGTCGTCGCGATCCCTGACAGCTCCGTCAACCCGTAGCCCTCGTACACCTCACCGCCGAACGTTCGCTCGAAGTCCTGCGCGACCTCGAGCGGCATGGGGGCGCCGCCGACGTGCGCGATTCGTACCGGCGGCAACTCGACCGCGGAACGCACCGCCTCGCACAGCGCGATGCACATGGTGGGGACGCCGAGCAGGATCGTCGTGCGGGTTTCGTTCATGAGGCGCAGGGTCGCGTCGGCTTCGAATCGCTCCACGATGGCGACGGAGGCTCCGGCCGAGAGCGTCGACACCAGGCCTGTCGTTTGCCCGAGAACGTGCGAGAACGGAGCTGCTCCCAGCACGACGTCGCCGGGTGAGAGCGCGAGTGCGGCCGAAGCCGCGTCAGCCGCAGCGCGGATGCTCCCGTGGGTGAGAACCGCACCCTTCGCTCGCCCCGACGTGCCCGAGGTGAAGAGGATCACCGCCGGGTCGCCGTCGTCGCGTGCGACCGGCGTGACGTCTGCCGGGACGACTTCGTCGAGCACGTCCCAGGTGTCGACGAGGAGTCGTGCCTCCGAGATGCGTCGACGCTCGTCCACCTCGCGTTCGGCGAGCAGCGGGTTCAACGGAACGACGATGGCGCCGAGCCGCAGCGCACCGAACCACACCGCGACGAAGTCCGGTCCGTTGGGGAGACGTACGGCCACACGGTCACCCTTCTCGACGCCGAGCTCGCGGAGACGCGTTGCGCTGCCCACGGCTCGGCTCTCGAGGGCCGCGTACGTCTCCGAGCGGCCGTCGTAGTGGAGTGCGGTCTGCGTGGCATACCGCTGGGCGCTCTCGGTCAGGAGGACAGCCAGATTCACATCAGCTCGGCGCGTAGCGGCACGAATGCTCGCAGTATTATCAGGGAACCTGATTCAAGCGAAAGGATGAGTTCACATGGGTGTCCTCGACGGGAAGGCCGCGATCGTAACCGGCTCGGCGAGAGGGATCGGGCGGGCGACGGTCGAGCTCCTGTGCGCGCACGGGGCCCGCGTTGTCGTTAGCGACCTCGACGGCGAGATTGCCGAGCAGACCGCGTCGGAGATCGATGGCGATACGGCAGTGTTCGCGGGCGACCTCACCTCCGACGACGCCCCCGAGGCGCTCGTGCGAGCGGCTGTCGACGCGTTCGGTCAGCTCGACATCGTCGTCAACAACGCGGGCTATACATGGGACGGAATGGCGCACAGAATGAGCGACGAGCAGTTCCGGGCGATGCTCGAGATTCACACGGTCGTACCCTTCAAGATCCTCAGAGCCGCATCGCCGTACCTGCGCGATGCCGGGAAGAAGGATCGGGAGGACGGGCGTGAGGTGTTCCGCAAGGTCGTGAACGTCGCCTCGATCTCCGGGACGCAGGGCAATCTCGGCCAGGCGAACTACGCGGCTGGAAAGGCCGGCCTGGTCGGGTTGACCAAGTCGCTCGCTCGGGAGTGGGGGCCGTTCAAGGTGAACGTCAACGCGGCTGCCTTCGGATTCGTCGACACACGTCTCACCGCGTCCGTAGAGGAGAGCGAGACGATCGAGCGGGGCGGGCACGAGATCAGACTCGGTATCCCGCCGCAGATGCGCGAGCTCGCGGGGACGATCATCCCACTAGGGCGTCCCGGGACACCCGAAGAGGCGGCGGGGGCGATCTTCTTCCTCTGCTCACCGTGGTCGAACTTCGTTCACGGACAGGTGCTGACCGTGAACGGCGGCCAGACGACGGGGATGACCTCGTGAGCTTCGACCTCGACGCAATAGGGCGTCCGGCCGAGGAGCAGCGATACGAGGTCACCGAATCGGCGCTCCACGCGTACGCGGATGCGACGGACGACCGCCCCGGCGGACCGGTGTTCGCGATCGTCCCGGCTGCGACTGCGATCGTACTGGCGTCGCGCTCGGTCGCCTCGGACGACGTCCGCTCGCGGGTCGTCCACTACGAGCAGGACTTCATGCTCCACCGGCCGTTCGAGCCCGGAGCGACGGTCGTCTCGCAGGCGACGCCCGTTGCCCTTCTCGCACGACCGAACGGAACCTCCCTCGTGATCCACGTCACCACGCGAACGGAGGACCGCAAGCCGCTGAGCGAGCAGTACGTCACGGAGTTCTTCCGCGGCGTGGATGCGCCGGTGGCGGTCGGTGAGCGCGCGCCCGACCACGGGTTCGAAGTGGACGGTCTGACCCCGCTCGCCGAGATCTCCTACCCTGTTGCCGACGATCAGACCGTTCGTTACGCAGCCGCCTCGGGCGACCACTTCGCCATTCACCTCGACGACGACTTTGCGCGCTCCGTCGGCCTCCCTGGGAGGATCGTCCACGGACTTTGCACCATGGCCTTCGCCGGTCGGGCCGTGCTCGAGGCCGCGGCCGTCGACGATCCACGCGCGATCAGCCGGCTGGCCGTCCGCTTTTCGGCCCCGCTCTTCCCGGGCGACACGTTGACGACGGAGGTGTGGAGGATCGATGGCAAGACCTACGGTTTCGTTGCGGCGGGTTCGGACGGCACTCCCGTGATCAAGGACGGGCGCGCCGAGCTCCGATGACGATCGACGTCGCCTCCGTCGAGGCAATCGACTGTCACGTCCACGCGGAGGTCGGGCGTGCGGGCGAGGACGGCATGCGACCCGAATGGCGCGTGGCGGCGGGCGCGTACTTCGGGGAGCACTCGGTCCCCACCGCAGACGAGGTCGCCGCCTACTACCGAGAACGACGCCTCGCGGCGGTGATCTTCACCGTCGACGCCGAGACCGTCACCGGGCGCAAGGCGGTACCGAACGAGGAGATCGCCGAGGTTGCGGCAAAGAACGCCGACGTGCTGATCCCGTTCGCCTCGATCGATCCGAACAAGGGGAAGCAGGCGGTGGAGGAAGCGAAGCGCCTGATCCGCGATCACGGAATTCGGGGCTTCAAGTTCCATCCGAACGTCCAGGCGTTCTTCCCGAACGACAAGGCGTTCTATCCGTTCTACGAGGTCATCGCCGAAGCCGGGCTGCCAGCGCTCTTCCATACCGGCCATTCGGGGATCGGGTCCGGTCTACCGGGCGGCGGGGGCATCCGCCTCAAGTACTCCAACCCGATGTACGTCGACGATGTCGCCGTCGACTTTCCGGAGCTCACGATCGTCCTCGCCCACCCATCCTTCCCGTGGCAGGACGAAGCGCTGTCAGTCGCGTTGCACAAGCAGCAGGTCTACATCGATCTCTCCGGCTGGTCGCCTCGATACTTCCCTCCGCAGCTCGTCCGTTACTCGAACACCCTGCTACGCGAGCGGGTCCTGTTCGGCTCCGACTACCCGCTGATCACGCCCGACCGCTGGCTCGCGGATTTCGCGGAGGCCGACTTCAAGGACGAGGTCCGGCCGCTGATCCTGAAGGAGAACGCCGCCCGGATGCTCGGGCTCTGAGGCTCACTCGCTCTCGCGCCCGAGTCGCGCCCAGGCTCCGCGGACGCTGCCGACGATGCCGGGGAGCAGGCCGTTCGGGAAGAAGAGCATGATCGTGATCAGGAGCAGGCCGAAGACCCCGAGCGAGAGGATCGACGGTCCCTGCGGCGGGAGATCCCAGCCGAGCAGCGTCTCCCGCGTGCCGAGGTCGCGGAGCTTGTGCTCTACGTAGACGATCGTGATCGCGCCGACGACGGCGCCGTAGACGCTCCCGAGGCCGCCGATGGAGACCATGACGACGAAGAGCAGACTGAGGACGATCACGAAGTCCTCGGGGCCGAGGAACTGCGCGTAGAACGTGAACAGTCCGCCGGCGAGCCCGGCGAGTGCGGCCGCGAAGACGAAGAGTTGGAGCTTATAGAGCGCGACGTTGATCCCCGACGCCGCTGCGGCCGGCTCGTTCACCGCGATCGCCTGCAGCGCGCGGCCGACCCTCGACGCGACGAGGTTGGTCGAGAGCAGCAGGGCGAGCCCGACGATGCCCCAGACGACCGCCGCATGCGCGGCACCGGTGAGCTCGTGGCCGAAGACCTCGAGCCGCTTGAGGACGTTGACGCCGTACTGCCCGCCCGTGAACCGGTCCTGCGCGTACAGGAGTGACCAGGCGATGAGCGCGAACGCCAGCGTCGCGAAGGCGAGGTAGTGCCCCCGCAGGCGCATCAGCGGCACGCCGATCACGAGCGCGACCGCCGCGCTCACGAACGGCGCGGCGGCCACGGCGAGGAGGGGGTCGATCCCGGCTTCGGGGTCTACCAGCCGCCGGTCGGGATCGAGCCCGACTGTGAGCAGCCCCGACGTGTACGCGCCGATCAGGAAGAAGCCGCCCTGCCCGAGCGACACCTGGCCGGCGAAGCCCATCAGGAGCGTGAGCCCGATTGCGACGAGAGCGTAGAGGCCCATCCGGTCGTAGAGGCCGACGTCACCGACGTCGAGCTGGAACGGCAGCCAGCAGGCGAAGGCGGTGGCCGCGACCACGCCGACCACGCGGACGGCGGTGGCGCGGCGCCGGCTCTGCGCGCGCTCCTGAAGCACGCTCATACCGCGAGCTCACCCCGCGAGCGCCAGCCGATGAGGATGAGCATGACGACAAGCGCGATGATCAGGTTGTACTGCGGGTCGACGTAGCCGACGACGAGCTGCTCGACGATCCCGAGCACGTAGCCGCCGAGCAGGGCGAGCCGGATGGAGAGGAGCCCGCCGAACACGGCTGCCGCGAACCCGTTGATGGTGATCGTCAGGCCGGAGCTGTACGCGAGCGGAACGGTCGGGGCGAGGAGGACGCCGCCGAGGGCGGTGAGCGCGCCGGCGATCGCGAAGGCGATGACCGCGATCGAGCGCAGGTTGAGGCCGATCAGCTCTGCGGCCCGCGGGGAGTCCGCCGAGGCGACGAGCGCCTGGCCGACGATCGTGCGGCGCAGGAAGAGCGTGAGCCCGAACGCGGCCGCGAGGGCGACCAGGGCGAGCGCCGCGTACTGCGGCTGCACGAGCACGCCGTCGATGTCCCATGCGCCGTCGGAGATGGCCGAGTACGAGCGCGGAACCTCGCCGAATGCCGTGAGCAGGACGGCCTCCGCGAGGATCGCGACCCCGACAGTGATGATGAGGCTCGCGAGGTGCGTCGTGCGACCCCGGATGCCGACGGCGACCACCGCCACGACGGTCGCGACGACCGCCGTCGCGAGCACCGCGAGCACGCCGGCGAGCAGGAGCGGCACGTGCTGGCTGATTGAGTACGTCAGGAGGCCGCCGAGGACCGCGAACACGCCCTGCGCGAAGTTCACGATGCCCGTCGCCCGGTAGACGAGGACCAGCGACATGCCCACGATCGCGAACACCGAGCCGGTCGAGAGGCCGACGACGACGAGCTGGAAGAAGGTCGTCACGACGCCTGCTCGGGCCCACCGCCGAGGTACGCGCTTCGGACCTCGGCGCGTCCCACGAGATCGCTGCTTGCGCCCTCGAGCGCGATATGGCCCGTCTCGAGAACGTACGCCCGCTCGCAGAGCGAGAAGGCGAGCGAGGCGCTCTGGTCGACGAGCAGGATGGCGACGCCCTCCTCCTCGTTCAGGCGCACGAGGAACTCGGCCAGCGACTGGACGAGGACTGGGGCCAGCCCGAGCGAGAGCTCGTCGATCGCGAGCAGGCGCGGGCGCGCCATGAGCGCGCGTCCGATCGCGACCATCTGCTGCTCGCCTCCTGAGGTCCGTCCTGCCGGCCGCTCGCGCAACTCGCGAAGCTTCGGCAGCAGGTCGTAGACACGCTCGAGCTGCTCGTGCACCTCGGGCTTCGAGCGGAGGTACCGAAGTGTCGAAGAGACGATCTCGAGCCGGAAGACGCGGCCGTACGCGCCGAGCAAGAGGTTTGCTTCGACTGGCAGCGTCGAGAACACGTGGCGCCCCTCGGGCACCTGGCTGACTCCCCGCCGGACGACTGCGGCCGGCGTCCGTCCGGTGACGTCCTCGCCGTCGATCCGCACATGCCCGGACGCCGCACGCACGACTCCACACGCCGCGTTGAGAAGTGACGTCTTGCCCGCCCCGTTGGGGCCGATCAACGCGACGCGCTCACGCGCAGCGACGACGAGCGATGCTCCATCGACGGCGACAGCTTGCCCGTAGCGCACACTGACGTTCTCGAGCTCGAGTAGCGTCACAGCGTCGCCGATCCCAGATAGGCATCGACGACCTTCGTGTCCTCCCGCACCTCGGCCGGCGTGCCGTCGGCAATCACGCGCCCGCGGTCGAGCACGACCACGCGCTCGGCGAGCGAGCCGACGAACGCCATGTCGTGCTCGACGAGGATCTGCGTGAGCCCCCGCTCCTTGAGCGCGAGCAGGGTGTCCGCGAGGCGTGACTTCTCGGCGCCCCGCAGCCCGGCAGCAGGCTCGTCGAGCAGGAGCACCTGCGGCTGCTGGCTGAGGGCCCGGGCGACGGCGAGCAGGCGGAGCTGGCCGAGCGGCAGCGACCCGGCGGGGGCGTCAGCCCGGTCCGCGAGGCCGACGAGCTCGAGCGCGTGGTACGCCTGCTCCTCGATCTGCCGCTCTTCTCGGCGCTGCCAGGGCACGCGAAGCATGGCCTCGACGAACCCTGCTCGCGTCCACCGATGGCAGCCGACCATGGCGTTCCCGAGGACGTCGAGGTGCTCGAGAGGACGGGTCGTCTGGAAGACGGTGCCGAGACCCGCCTCGGCGCGACGGTGGGCTGTCCAGCGCGTGACGTCCACGCCCTCGACGACGACGGCGCCGGCGTCGACTCGCAGCAAGCCCGAGATGCACCCGAGGAGGGTCGACTTGCCGGCGCCGTTCGGGCCGATCAGGCACGTCAGCGACCCGCGCTCGATGCCGACGTCGACATCGTCGACCGCCGCGACGGCGCCGAACGACTTCGTGACACCGCGGGCCTCGCACGCGAGGCCCGCGGCGCCGTTCGTGTCGGGAGACTCGACTATCGGCGGAATGCCGCTCCGAACAGGGCCCTCGGCTTGCACTGGACGATTCTCCCGGCCCACATGCTGTCCATCTGGATCCCGCTGTGGTTCCTCGGCCCGAAGTACACGTGGCCGCCCGGAGTCGGGAGCCCGCGGAGCTTCGTCTCGAGCGCGTTGTTGATGCTCGCCCGGGTGAATCCTCCTCGCTCCATCGCGGCCTTCAAGGCGAACAGCGACGTCGATGCGTCCACATGGAAGACCGAGAGGGGCTTTCCGATTGCCCGCTGCGCTATCTGCGCGCGTGTCCGAATCTGATTGTTTCTGGCGTTACGCGGGAGCTGCCCCGACACGACTCCGAGGAAGCTGTTCACGAGCGCCCCGTTGACGTCCGGGCACGTTGCCTCGAGGAACTGCGACGAGAGGTTTCCGCCCGTCAGGACGAGGCGCTGGGAGAGCTCGAGCTGCCGGAACTCCTTGACGATCGTGTTGCCGGCGGGAGTCACCGTCCACATCCAGAGCGCCTGCGCGTTCGAGTTCTTCACCTTCGCGAGCTCTGCCGCGAAGCTCGTCGTCGTCGGCGCGAAGATGAACTCGTCGGTGATCGTGAAGCCGTACGCCCTCGCGAGCGCCTTGACCTGACCGACACCGTCACGCCCGAAGGCGCCGTTGTCACCCATGAGCGCGATTCGCTGGATGTTCTGGCTCTTGAGGTACTGAGCCATGCTGTACGCGTACAGTCGCGCAGTCGGAAGGGCGACGTAGACGTATGGACGAGGCGGCACGACGAGCGGTGTCGGGGGGGACAGGGCCAGGAACGGGATCTGCGCCGCCGTCGCCAGCGGTGCCGTCGCGATCGCCGCGCCCGCGTTACCCGAGCCGAGGATCGCGACGTACTTCGGGTCGGCGACGAAGCGCTGGACGTTCTGGACGGCTTGCGACGGATTGGAGGCGTTGTCGAGGATGTCGACCTGGATCCGCCGGTTCTTGAAGGCACGAGCCCGGTTCCAGAAGTTCACGAGCGCGTTCACTGCCTCGCGGTCCCCCTGGCCGACGACCGCCGTCGGCCCCGTGAGGGGAGCGTCCATGCCGATGTAGACGATCCGCGTCTGCTGTTGTCCGGTCGAGGACCCGGCTGGCACGAACGCCACCGAGCATGCAGCAATCACGGCCGTCGCGAGTACGAGCAGCCCTCTCATCCTCATCGATGCCCTCCTTGTAGGACGTGTGGCCCGTGCGCCTGGAGGCACGGTCGCCTGCCACTCCGGACATTCTCGCGTGCCTGACGGTCAAGGGCAACGGAGTCATGGGACGCGTGACGCACGCAGTTCGCCGCATGCGGAACGCCTGCCGGCTGCTTCACCGGACGTTCCTCGACACGAAGAGGCATCGCAACGCGGCCTACTTATATCAGGCTACCTGATTGTACTCAAGGCGCCCGTCTACGGACGGCCACTGGCGCGGTTCCGTCGGACGGCAGCCCTGCGTGGAGCGCCCGCACGCATGTCGTGAGCCAATCGCGGAAGGCCGCGCGTTCCGCAGGCTCGAGCGCGGCGAGCATCTCCTGTTCCATCGCCTCGACAACGGCGTCGCACGAGACAAGGACTCGGTGACCTTCCTCTGTGAGGCTTGCCGGGTACACGCGGCGGTGACTCGGGTGCGGCTCTCTTCGGATCAGGCCCTTCGTCTCGAGGGCAGTGAGGACCTCGATCATCGCCTGTGGCGTCATGTAGGCACGCCGTGCGAGCTGGGCGTTGGACAGCGGCTGTCCTCGCGACGCGAGAACGCTCAGCGTCGTGTACTGGAGCGTCGTCAGCCCATGGGGTCGAAGGCGCTCGTTGATCGCCGCCCTGATCGCACGTTCCAGCCGGGCAATGACGTAGCTGATCCTCGGCTCTGCGGTGACCGACATGGCGCCCCCAGCACTGTCGTCGGCACCGGCCATCTCCGTCGAATCCTCGCACACGCTCGTGCCACGACCTCTCGGTGCTGCATGCAGAACGAGCGTCGGAGGTGGCTTCTGTAGTCCGGGCGGACCGGCGAAGCCACGACCTCGTCGAGCCGATCCCGTAGGGAGTGCCCCCGGCCGGAATCGAACCAGCGCACGCGGTTTAGGAAACCGCTGCTCTATCCACTGAGCTACGGGGGCGTCGGCGGCACGATAGCGCGGTCGCTTCGCCGCAAGTCTCGCCCCGCGGGCCGTCCCCGCCGACCCAGTGAGCGGTACTGACTACGCGGCGCGGCTCTCGGGTTGCCGCTTGAGGCTCGCGTGCGACTGGCACCGAGCATGCCCCAGGGACCGATGCGATGCAATGGCCGGGAGTGGGCGCGGACTGGGCGGCACCGGCCCCGTTAAGAACGCGCTGAGGCGGCCTTCGAGCTATCCCGCGGTCGCGAGGCGCAGGGGTACGATCTCCGCATGACCTTCCTGATCGCCTTCATCGTCCCGATGGTCATCGGCTTCTGGGCCCAGCATCGGGTGAAGAGCACGTTTGCACGCAACCTCGAGGTCCCCGTCGCAAACGGGATGACCGGGGCGCAGGTCGCGCGCCGCATCCTCGATGCGAACGGCCTCGACGAGGTCCCGGTCGAGGAGACGCCGGGGACGCTCTCCGACCACTACGACCCGCGCAGCCGCTCGGTGCACCTCTCGCCCGAGGTCTTCCACGGCGTGTCGGTCTCGTCGACCGCCGTCGGGGCGCACGAGGTCGGCCACGCGATCCAGCACGCGCAGGCGTACTCGTTCTTCAAGTTCCGCAGCGCGATGTTCCCTGCCGTCCAGTTCGCCTCGAACATCTGGATGCTGTTCCTGATCGGCGGGATCTTCCTCAACATCCTCGGCTTCATCTACGTCGCGATCGCCCTCTACTCGGTCGCCGTCCTCTTCCAGATCGTGACGCTCCCGGTCGAGTTCGACGCGTCGAACCGCGCGAAGCGGCAGTTGAGCGACATGGGCTTCGTCGCCGCGAACGAGGCGACCGGTGTCGGCAGCGTGCTCAAGGCTGCTGCCTGGACGTACGTCGCCGGAGCGCTCGCCGCGGTGGCGATGCTCCTCTACTACCTCTCGATGCTGCAGAACCGCTGACGCGGTAAGCAGGTCACGTTCGGACGAAGCCGGGCTCTCGGGCCCGGCTTCGTCGTTCAGCGGTCGCGCGGCATCCAGCCGAAGTAACGGAGTCCGACGGCGACTCCTGCAGCCCCCCAGGCGAGCACGATCGCGAGCGCCTTGGGATCGGCGAACAGCGACGCGCCGTCGATGTACACGTCCTCGACGACGTCGAGGAAGTAGGTGAGCGGGAGGACGGCGGCGATCTTCTGCAGGAACTCCGGGTACTCGTCGGTCGGCCCGAACGAGCCCGAGAGGAACGCCATGGGCAGGACGACGACGTTCACGACCGCGGAGACGCCCTCGGCCGAGCGAATGAGCGAGGCGGCGCCGATGCCGAGCCCCGCGAAGCCCGCGACCCCGAGCGCGATCGATCCGGCGAAGCCGAGCCAGTTCTCGGGCAGGCTCGCGTCGAACACGAGCCTGCCCAGCGCGAGCAGCGCGACCGCCTGGAGCACGAAGACGACGAGGGTCGAGAGCAGGACGGCGGCGAGGTAGGTCGCCGGCGGGAGCGGTGTCGAGCGCAGACGTTTGAGCACTCCCGCCTCGCGGCGCGTCACGAGGAAGATCGCGAGGCCCGCGAACGCCGTCGAGGCGGCCGCGTACCCGAACAGCCCGGCCAGTAGGACGTCTGCCGCGGGCACGTCGTCGATCTCGCCCGAGTAGACGGACCCGAGGAGCATGTACAGGAGCAGCGGGAAGATGAAGATGAAGACAGCGGCCTCGCGGCTGCGCCAGAAGATCCGCTGCTCGTAGGCGAGCTGGTGGAGGAGCAGGCTCATGCCCCGTTCTCCTCGTCGACGAGCTCGAGGTAGACGTCTTCGAGCGAGGGCCGCCGCACCTCCAGGTGCTCGAGCGGCGCTCCCCGTGCAACCGCCTCGGACGTGAGCTCGTGCAGGACGCGTGTCGGGTCGTCCGTCTCGATCGAGATCGGCGCGCCGTCACGCACGAAGCGGATCTCCGTCTTCCGCGCGCCTCCCACGAGCTCGGCGGGTGTCCCGATGCTCACGATCTCACCGGCGCGGATCACCGCGACCCGATCCGCGAGCTGCTGGGCCTCGTCGAGGTAGTGCGTCGTCAGCAGGATCGTCTTGCCGAGCGAGCGGAGCGCACGGACCAGGTCCCACGCCGAGCGCCGCGCTGCCGGATCGAAGCCGGTCGTCGGCTCGTCGAGGAACACGAGGTCGGGATCGCCGACGAGCGCGACGCCGAGGTCGAGCCTCCGCTTCTGCCCGCCGGACAGCGTCTTCACCCGCGCGTCCCGCTTCTCGTCGAGGCCCACGAGCCGTACGACCTCGTCGACGTCGCGCGGCCGCTCGTAGTAGCCGGCGAACATCCGGTGCACCTCGTGCACGGTGAGGTTCGGAGAGAGCTCGGACTGCTGGAGGACGACGCCGATCCGCTCTCGGAGCGCCCGCGGTACGTCGCCGGGGTCGTGGCCGAGCACCGAGACCGTGCCCGCGTCCCGGCGGCGATACCCCTCGAGGATCTCGACCGTCGTCGTCTTGCCGGCGCCGTTCGGCCCGAGGAGGCCGAAGACCTCGCCCGAGGCGACCTCGAAGCTGATGCCGCGAAGCGCCTCGACTCCGTCGTACGACTTGCGCACGTCCTCGACGAGGATCGCGCTCATGCCCTCGACGTCACGATCCGAGCGTCAGCTCGGCGACGCCGGCCGTCGGGAAGCCGGGGTCGGCGCCGGTCAGCTCGACGGCGATCTCCGAGCAGTCGGGCTGGTGACCGACACAGGCGACGGGGCCGGGCTCTTCGCCGATCGCCTCCTCGAGCAGGTCGAGGCTCGAGCCGGGCGCGAGGCGGTCATCGACCCGCAGCTCCGCGGACGCAGCTTCGGCGATCGCCTCTGCGGTCTGGCGCGCGCGCAGCAGCGGGCTGGTGAGCACGAGCTCGGGTGGGGTCGGGTGCGAGGCGAGCCGTGTCCCCAGCGCGAGGGCCTCGTTCTCGCCGCGTACCGAGAGCGCACGGAGCGTCGTCCGGGTCTCCGGGGTCGGAGTGCGCGTGGCGGACGAGGAAGACGAGCACGGCGCGAGCATAGCCCCGGCTTCGCGGACGGCCCGGGGCTAGGGTGGCCGCGTGCCGAGCCTCCGCTACGTCATCGTCGACGTGTTTACCGACACGCCGCTCGAAGGCAACCAGCTCGCCGTCTTCACCGACGCGCGCGAGATCGAGGCGGACACGATGCAGGCGCTCGCGGTCGAGATCGGCTTCTCGGAGACGACGTTCGTGCTTCCCGCGGAAGAAGGCGGCCACGCTCGCCTCCGCATCTTCAACCCGCGGCACGAGATGCGGTTCGCCGGCCATCCGACGCTCGGGACAGCCTTCGTGCTCGCGGCCCCGCTCCAGCTCGGAGCCATCGCCCTCGAGACGGGCGCCGGCGTCGTCGAGGTGACGCTGGACCGCGACGACTCGGGGCGCATCGTCTTCGGGCGGATGGCCCAGCCGCTTCCGACCGTGGAGCCGGTGACCGGCCACCGAGGCGCTGCTCGCTGCGCTCGGCGTCGAGGGATCGGCGCTGCCGGTCCTGGTGTACGACAACGGAGCGACCCACATCTTCGTCGGGCTCGACAGCGAGGAAGCGGTCGCGGCCCTCGCGCCCGACCTCGCCGGGATCGCGTCGTTCGAGGTCACGGGCGTGAACTGCTTCGCCGGTGCGGGCGCCCGCTGGAAGACGCGCATGTTCTGGCCCGACGGCGAGGACGCCGCGACCGGGTCGGCTGCCGGGCCGTTGGCGGTCCATCTGTGCCGGCATGGCCTGGTCGAGTGGGGCGAGTGGATCGAGATCGCCCAGGGAGCGGAGATCGGGCGGCCGTCGACGCTCTTCGCCCGGGCGGATGCCCGCGACGGTGAGCTGACCGAGGTCTCGGTCGGCGGCCACGCGGTCGTGGTCGCGCGCGGCGAGTTCCGGCTGTAGCCGGCGCTGCCAGGGGCCTTCCGGGCGCGGATATGCTCGCCCGCGTGACCGAGGGCGACTCCGACCTCCGCGCGTACGGCGAGCGGTACCGCACCCTGCGTCGGCAGATCGAGGAATCGATCCTCCCGCTCGCGACGTCGGTCGACGGGCGCCACTTCACCTGCCAGTTGTCGCCGCACGACCTGGGCGTGCGCACCGGGGGCTACGTCGTCGTCGAGCACGGGGGTGGCGAGCTGCTCGGGCAGATCCTCGAGCTCGAGCTCGAAACCGTCGACGGGCCGCAGGTAGGCGCGTCGTTCGACGACGAGCACGTCGCGGCCTCGCTGCGCCTTCGCTCCATCCGAGGCTCCGGGGTCGTCCGCAACGGCGACGGCACGCCGTTCCACGACGGGTTCGTGCGTCCCGCGCGGCCGGACGAGGTCGAGCGCTGGCTGGAGTCGAACAGGCCGGACCGCGCTGAGCTCGCCGTCGGCGGGCTCCAGCTCGCCGAGAACGTCCCGTTCTCGCTCGACGCGGGAGGCTTCGACCGTCACACGTTCCTCTGCGGGCAGTCGGGCTCGGGCAAGACCTACTCGCTCGGGGTGATGCTCGAGCAACTGCTCCTGGCCACGGACCTCCGCATCGTCATCCTCGACCCCAACTCGGACTTCGTCGGCCTCGGGCAGGCTCGGGACGGCGTCGACGGCGATACCTCCGCGCGCTACGCAGCGCGGGCGGAAGTGGTCGTGCGCCGGTCCGCCGAGCAAGGGACCGATCGCCTCGCCCTGCGCTTCGCGGATCTCGATCCCCGTGTGCAGGCTGCCGTGCTCCGGCTCGACCCGATCGTGGACCGTGCGGAGTACGCGGAGCTCGTCTCGCTCCTCGAGACCTGGGTCGCGGCGAGCGAGCGGATGTCGCTGGACGAGCTCCTGGCCGGCGGCGGGACCGAGGCCCGGGCGCTCGGCCAGCGGCTGCGGAACCTCGGCGTCGACCGCTGGCAGGTGTGGGCCCGCGACGACGGGTCGTCGATCGTGGACGAGCTGGCTGCCCGCTCCAGCCGCTGCCTCGTCGTCGACCTCGGCTCCCTGCAGACGCTCGAGGAGAAGGCGCTCGTGTCCGAGGTCGTGCTCGCGACGCTCTGGCGACAGCGCGGTGACAGGCAGCCGACCCTGATCGTCGTCGACGAGGCGCACAACGTCTGTCCGAGCGAGCCGCCCGACCCGATCACGGCGATGGCGACGGAGCACGCCGTTCGTATCGCGGCCGAGGGACGGAAGTTCGGCCTCTACCTCCTCGTCTCCACGCAGCGCCCGCAGAAGGTGGACGAGCAGGTGCTATCCCAGTGCGACAACCTCGTGCTCATGCGGATGAACTCGGCATCCGATCTCGGGTACGTCGGCGAGCTGTTCTCGTTCGTTCCCGGGGCGCTGCTCGCGCAGGCGACCGACTTCCAGCTCGGCCAGGCCCTCGTCGCCGGCAAGCTCGCATCGCATCCGGCGCTGATCCGGTTCGGGGCGAGGGTCAGCGAGGAGGGCGGCGCGGACATCCCGACGGACTGGGCCGCGAGGCGCTAGGGAGCGAGGAGCGCCGCCGTGAGGGCGCCTGCCGCACGCGCCGCTTCGACCGGCTCCGCGCCACTCGCCCGCGCGACGAGGTAGCCGGCCGCGAACGAGTCACCGGCGCCGGTCGGGTCGGCCACGCCGTCGATCGGCTCCGGTGGGATGCGCTCGGCTTCGGTCTTCGTGACCACCTGCGACCCGGCCGATCCGAGCGTCAGGACGATCTCGGGGACGCCGAGAGCCCGGAGCCGGTGCGGTTCGACTCCGCCGGCCAGGATTCGCGCCTCGTCCTCGTTCAGCTTGAGAACGCGGAGCGTCCCGAACACGGCGGGGTCGACCTCGGCGTCGCGTGCCAGCGGGCCGGTCTGCGCGAGGCGTACGAGGCCCTGTCCGTCGAGGAGCAGCTCGCGGCCGGCGGACAGCGATTCGAGCGTGGTCACGCCGAAGTCCGAGCGCAGGAGCGCTCCGACCTGAATCCACGCTGCGTCCTCCAGGCCCCGGCCGGCCCAGCCCGCGACGTCCTCCGGCGTCCACGGGTCGCCGACCGCGTCGACCTCCATCACGCGATGGTCTCCCTCGTAGTGGAACCGGAACGCTGTCGTCGCCGCTCCCGTCGCGCTCGTCACGGGGATGCCGAAAGCCTCGAGCGGAGGAAGGAGCGCGTCGGCGTCCGCGGCAGCGCAGCGCGTGATGATCCGAGCCTCGGCTCCGAGCCGTGCGAACGCGCGAGCCGCGTAGAACACGGCGCCACCGGGTCGTGCGGGAGCGGCCGCGACGACGTCGTGCGCCAGGCTGCCGATCGCCGCGACCGCGGTCATCCGCCGAACGTCGCCCTGGGCGCGCGTCGAGACACGGCGGCGACGGCACCGCCGAGCACGAACGAGACGACGAAGCTCGGCACCGTGGCGCCGATGCCCCAGTCGGGCGGGTCGAGCCGGCCGACGAGGTCGACCCACCAGCTCGGCCCGGTCGGGTACAGCCACTGGTAGAGCGCGAAGCCCGTGAGCCACGCGCCGATCATCCCCGGGCGCCACGCCGCGCTCCCGAAGACGTCGTCGACGGTGTACCGCGCCCCGGCCACGAGCCAGTCCGCGAGCAGGACCGCGAAGAGCGGGACGAAGACCGAGCCGAGCAACAGCAGGAAGCTCTGGTAGTCCACGAGGTCGACGACGAGCGCCCCGGCGATCGCGACTCCTCCCACGAGCACGATCAGGAGCGCCTGCGGCGCCTGGGGCGCGAGGTTCTGGAGTGAGACGGCCGCCGAGTACGTGTTCGCGAACGCCTCGTCCGTCTCGCTCACGAGGAGCGCGAAGAGCGCAAGGATCGCGGCGAAGCCGCCCGCGACGACCGCGATCGGCAGCGCGGCCGGATCGGTGAGGTCGCGTGAGAGGACGAGGACGACGCCGAGCGCGAGGAGCCACGCGTCCGGCACGAGGTAGCCGAGGCCGGTGCCCGCGAACGCCTCGCGCCTCGTCGTCGAGAAGCGCGTGTAGTCGGCGGCGAGGGGGATCCACGAGACCGTGATCCCGACGACGACGTCCGCTCCCTGCCACGTCGAGAGCCCACCGGCGCCGGGCGCGTCCCAGAGCGCGCCGAGGTCCGCCCCGTCGACGGCCCACCAGGTGAGGTAAAGGACTGCGACCGGCACCGCCCAGATCGCGATCCTGCGCACGAAGCGGCGGACGAAGCCGATGGGCCCGAGCAGGGCGAGCACGAGCGCCACGGCGCCGAAGACGAGCGTCCACAGCCACTGCCCGCGGAAACCGAACAGCTCGTCCGAGAGCGCCGCGGCGGCCGTCGCGATGATCAGCAGCTCGAAGATCGTCCAGCCGAGGCCCTGGAGCACGTTCACCACGGTCGGGAGGTACGAGCCGTGCCGTCCGAGCGGGGCTCGCAGCAGCACCATGCCCGGGACTCGCACGTCCGCGCCGATCGCGCCCGCCGTCGCGAGCATCAGGTTCCCGATGACGCAGCCGACGAGGATCGCGACCAGCGCGTCCGGGAGCGACAGCGCCGGGACGAGGGCTGCTCCGGCGGCGATCACGAGCAGCGAGACCCCGAGGTTGGCCCACAGCAGGCCGGTGTCGAGGCCGCCGAGGACGCGTAGCCGTGCGGGGACAGGCGTGATCCCCCAGCTGCCCTCGATCCGCTCGGGTGCCATCGGCGGCTGACGCTACCGAGCATGGAACAATCGCGAGGTGATCCCGCGCTACTTCGTCGTCGCCGAGCGGGAGCACGAGCTGCAGAACCCGATCTCGGAGGAGAAGCTTCTGCTCCTCGGTGCGCGCCTCGCGCTCGGGCCGGAGACGCGTGTGCTCGACGTCGCGTCCGGCCGCGGCGGCCCGGCCGTGCTGCTCGCTCGGGAGTACGGCTGCACGATCCGCGGGATCGAGATCGCGCCCGAGTTCCACGCGGTCGCGGTCGAGCGAGCGGAGGCGGCGGGAGTCTCCGACCTCGTGACCTTCGAGCTCGGGGAGGCGAGCGAGACCGATCTCGGCGGCGGCCACGACGTCGCGATGTGCCTCGGCGCGAGCTTCGTCTGGGGCTCCCTCGCCGGGACGCTCGACGCGCTCGAGCCGGTCGTGAGGCCCGGCGGGCACGTCGTCGTCGGCGAGCCCTTCTGGCGGAAGCTCCCGCTGCCGGCGGACTACGACGACAGAGATGGCCCGTTCACCACACTCGAGGGGACGGTGTCCATCTTCGAGTCCGGCGAGCTCCGGGTCGTGAGCGTGATCGCGTCCTCCGAGGACGACTTCGACCGCTACGAGACGCTGCACTGGCAGGCAGTCGAGACGTGGCTCGCGGAGAACGGCTCCGATCCTGACGCCGCCGACATCCGCTCTCGCCACGACCGCTACAAGCGCACGTACCTGCGCTTCGGCCGCGACTACCTCGGCTGGGCGGTGCTCGTCGGCTGGAAGCCCGCGTAGGAGGCAGGCAGGTGGCGCATCCGGACATCCCCGCCGAGCAGGCCTACCTCGACAACGCCTACGTCT
Organism: uncultured Actinomycetes bacterium; assembly: GCA_963770595.1. Taxonomy (GTDB): domain Bacteria; phylum Actinomycetota; class Thermoleophilia; order Gaiellales; family Gaiellaceae; genus GMQP-bins7. Next base: position 439,474 of record CAVYQG010000003.1, read on the forward strand.
GCCTCGAGCGCATGCGCCAGGCGCTGCTCAACACGGTCGGAGCTGCGGCGGTCGGCGAGGAGGGCTTCGACATCGCGGCTGGACGAATCGAAGCGTGGGTTGACCGCCGGCTCGCCGCGTACGAGCGGGCCGAGCAGATCCTCTGCTTCGGTCGCATCGACGTCGACTCCGTGGCGGACCCTCTGTACGTCGGGCGTCGCTGGGTCGACGACGAAGGGAAGATGCTGGTCGTCAACTGGCAGGCGCCGGTGGCGCGGCCCTTCTACACCGCGACGCCGGCCGACCCGCACGGGGTCACGCTCCGGCGCCGCTTCCGGCTTCAGGGCAAGAAGCTCACCGGCATCAGCGATGAGGCCCTCGACGGCTCGCTCGCGGACGCGGCCTCCGCGGTCGACGACTTCCTCCTCGAGGAGCTCGACCGGGCACGCGACACGCGCATGCGCGACATCGTCGCGACGATCCAGGCCGACCAGTACGGCCTTATCGCCCGTCCGCCGGAGCCGCCGCTCGTCATCCAGGGCGGTCCCGGCACCGGGAAGACGGCCGTCGGGCTGCATCGCGCGTCGTACCTGCTCTTCGGGCACAGGACCGAGCTTCGGCGCATCCTCGTCGTCGGTCCGAACCCGACGTTCATGGACTACGTCTCGCACGTCCTGCCGTCGCTCGGCGAGGACAGCGTCGACCAGCGGGCGGTGTCCGAGCTCGTCGAGGGGATCGAGCCGACGCTCCACGACGCGCACGACGTCGAGCGGCTGAAGGCGGACACGCGGCTCGTCGACGTGATCGGACGAGCCGTCGAGCTCCGGTCGCAGGGACGCCCCGAGGAGCTCGTCGTCCGTCTCGAAGGGCACTTCGTCGGCGTCGAGGCCGACGAGGTCGAGTTGATCCTCCGCGAGGCGCGCGGTGAGCTCGGTCTGTCCATGGCAGCCCGCGAGCGGTTCCGGATGAACGTCCTCCGGCGCTTCTACGCGGACTACGGCGAGACGCTCGGCGGGCTGGCGGTGCGCTCGTTCGACGAGGTCGAGCGCTCGTTGCGGAAGGACGGCTTCCTCAACGGGTTCGTCGATCGTGTCTGGCCCGCGCCGCGGCCGGAGCAGGTCGTCCGCCGGCTGCTCTCGTCGCGGGAGAGCCTGGCCGACGCCGCCGACGGGGTCCTCGAGCCGGACGAGCAGTCGCTCCTCCGTCGAGCGAGAAGCGGCTGGAGTGTCGCCGACCTGGCGCTCGTCGACGAAGCGCGGGCGCTTCTGCGCGGAGTCGAGACCCGTTACGGGCACGTGATCGTCGACGAGGCACAGGACCTGACGCCGATGCAGGTGCGCATGGTCGCGCGTCGCTCCGTCGGCTCGTTCACGATCCTCGGCGACGTCGCGCAGGCCACCGGCCCGGTCCCGTACACCCGCTGGGCGGATCTCCTCGCGCACCTGCCGAACGGCGGACGCGCGGAGATCGAGGAGCTCAAGCACGCCTATCGCGTGCCGCGCGAGATCATGGCCCTCGCGCTCCCACTCCTCGAGCACATCGCGCCGGGCACCGAGCCGCCGCTTGCCTACCGCGCGGGCGCCGAGCCTCCGCGCTTCGTGCACGGCCAACCGCCGCTCGAGGCGGCGTTCACGGAAGCCGCGCGGCTGGGCGCGGAGGAAGGGCTCCTCGCAGTCATCGCGCCGGCGTCGCTGCGCGGCGGCGAAACCGTCGGCTCGCTCTTCGACGACACGCGGATCCCGGTGCTCACGCCGCGCGAGGCGAAGGGCATGGAGTTCGACCACGTGATCGTCGTCGAGCCGGCGCAGATCGTGGACGAGGCTGCGGGCGGCCAGGGCCTCCGCGAGCTCTACGTCGCGCTCACGCGCCCGACGACGACGCTCGTCGTCGTGCATGCACGGCCGCTTCCGGCCGAGCTCGGGCTCTAGGCGCGAGGCATGCCTCGCGCGCGCACCGCCTCGCGAGCAGCCGCCGCAGCACGTACGGGAGGATCCCGCCGTGGCGGAGGTACTCGCGCTCGCGCGGCGTATCGAGCCGCACGACCGCGCGGAGCTCCTTGTCGTCCGCACGCACGGTCACCTCGTCCGCCTCGCCGTTCGCAACGCCCGTGATCGCGTACTCCTCGTGTCCGGTCAGCCCCAGCGACTCGCGTGTCTCGCCGGCGCGGAACTGCAGCGGGAGGATGCCCATCATCAGGAGGTTCGAGCGGTGGATCCGCTCGTAGCTCTCCGCGATCACCGCGCGAACGCCGAGCAGCTTCGGCCCCTTCGCGGCCCAGTCGCGGGAGGAGCCGGAGCCGTACTCCTTCCCGGCGAGCACGATCAGGGGCACGCCCTCGGCGCGATACCGCTCGGCCGCCTCGAAGATCGTCGTCTCGTCGCCCGACGGGAGGTGCACCGTCCACGTGCCCTCGGAGCCCGGGACGAGCAGGTTCCGGAGGCGCACGTTCGCGAAGGTGCCGCGGACCATGACCTCGTGGTTCCCGCGGCGTGAGCCGTAGGAGTTGAAGTCCTTGCGCTCGACGCCGTGCTCCGTCAGGTACCGGCCGGCCGGCGAGTCGGGCTTGATCGAGCCGGCGGGGGAGATGTGGTCGGTCGTCACCGAGTCGCCGACGGACACGAGACACCGCGCGCCCGCGACGTCCTCGACGGTTCCCGCCCCGGTCGACATGCCGTCGAAGTACGGAGGAAGCCGCACGTAGGTCGAGCCGGGGTCCCACGCGAAGAGCTCGCCGGCGGGGACGGGGAGGTGCTGCCACGTCTCGTCCCCGGTGAACACGTCCGCGTACGTCGCGCGGAACATCTCCTCTCCGATCGCCCCCGCGACGGTCTCGCGGACCGACTCCGGCGACGGCCAGATGTCCGCGAGGTACACGTCCTCACCGTCCGACCCGACTCCGAGCGGCTCGGTCACGAGGTCGACGTCCATGCGCCCGGCGAGGGCGTAGGCGACGACGAGCGGCGGCGACGCCAGGTAGTTCGCCTTCACCTCGGGGTGGATGCGCGCCTCGAAGTTGCGGTTTCCCGACAGCACCGCGCAGACGACGAGGTCGCCTTCCGAGACGCCCGCCGAGATCTCCTCGGGGAGCGGCCCCGAGTTCCCGATGCAGGTCGTGCACCCGTAGCCGACCGTGTGGAATCCGAGCTCCTCGAGGTACGTCGTCAGCCCGGCCTTGTCGAAGTACTCGGTGACGACCTTCGAGCCCGGCGCAAGGCTCGACTTCACCCAGGGCTTTCGGGTCAGGCCTCGCTCGACGGCGTTCTTCGCAAGGAGCCCGGCGCCGACCATGACGAACGGGTTGGACGTGTTCGTGCAGGACGTGATGGCCGCGATCACGACGGCGCCGTGGTCGAGCTGGAACGTCTCGCCGTCTCGCGTGACCTCGATCGCCGGACGCTCGGCGAGGACGAGGGGCGGTGTCGTCGAGACGATGGCTCCGTCCCCGCCTTCGGGCTCGTGGCCCGGCGCCGCCGACGCGAGCGGGTCGCTCGCCGGGAACGTCTCCGCGACGGCCTCGTCATGTGCGTTCCCGTAGTCGATGCCGAAGCTCGGCAGCGCGTCGAGGAAGGCGCTCTTCGCCTCGCGGAGCGGCACCCGGTCCTGCGGGCGGCGCGGGCCGGCGAGCGAGGGCTCGACCGTCGAGAGGTCGAGCTCCACGACCTGCGAGTACGTGGGCGGGTCGTCCGGGTCGTGCCAGAAGCCGTTCTCCTTGCAGTACGCCTCGACGAGCGCGATCCGCTCGTCGGGCCGCCCGGTCAGGCGCAGGTAGCGGATCGTCTCCGCGTCGACGGGGAAGAAGCCGCACGTCGCCCCGTACTCCGGCGACATGTTCCCGATGGTCGCCCGGTCGGCGAGTGGCAGTCCTTCGAGCCCGTGCCCGTAGTACTCGACGAACTTCCCGACGACGCCGGTCTCGCGCAGGATCTGCGTGACCGTCAGGACGAGGTCGGTCGCGGTCGCGCCCTCCGGCAGCGCGCCCATCAGCTTGAAGCCCACGACCTGCGGGACGAGCATCGAGATCGCCTCGCCGAGCATCGCGGCCTCGGCCTCGATCCCGCCGACTCCCCAGCCGAGCACGCCGAGGCCGTTGATCATCGTCGTGTGCGAGTCGGTCCCGACGAGCGTGTCCGGGAACGCGACGCCGTCGCGCTCGTCCACGACCCGCGCGAGGAACTCGAGATTGACCTGGTGGACGATGCCGGTCGACGGGGGGACGACCTTGAAGTCGTGGAAGGCTCCCTGACCCCAGCGCAGGAAGGCGTAGCGCTCGCGGTTCCGCTCGAACTCGAGCTCGGCGTTGCGAAAGATCGCGCGCCGGCTGGCGAACTCGTCGACCTGCACCGAGTGGTCGATGACCAGCTCGGCGGGAAGCTGCGGATTGATCTTCTCGGGATCGCCGGAGAGGTCGCGCATCGCGTTCCGCATGGCCGCGAGGTCGACGACGGCGGGCACGCCCGTGAAGTCCTGGAGCAGGACGCGGCCCGGCGCGAAGGAGATCTCCTGCGACGGCTCGGCCGAGGCGACCCAGCCTGCGACGGCCTCGACGTCACGCGCCGTGACCGTGACCCCGTCCTCGTGGCGAAGGACGTTCTCGAGCAGGATCCGCAGCGTGTACGGGAGGCGGAAGACGTCGTACCGCTCCTGGAGCGCCTCGATCCGGAAGACCTCGAGCTCCCGGCCGCCGTACTCGCGGCCGGCGCGCGCGCCGAAGCTGTCCGGATGCGTCATCGCTCCCGATTCAAGCAGCTTCGAGCGCCCCAGCCGGTCGAGCCCTCGCTCGGTGAACGACGGGCGCCGGGGGTCGAAGTGGCGCACGACGGCCGCGGCATACGGTCGTCCCACGCGGAGCGCGTAGCTCCCGAAGCCCTCGTCGCGCACCGGCCTCAGATCCTCGGAGTACGGCTCGAGGACGTGCTGGCGCCCGACCTTGCGCGCGGAGTTGAAGAAGGCGAGCCCGATCCCGACCGAGACCTCGAGCACGCTCCGGTTCTCGCGGTCGGCCTCGCGCCGCAGCCCCTCGTACACGGACGCGAGCTCCTCGGGGGTCGGGAGGCCCTCGGCGTTCTCCCGCAGGTCGGCGAGGGACTGCTTGAGCGCCTCGAGCTCGAGCGGCGGGATGTCGACGAGGCGCGCGGTCGTGCCGCTCGCGCCCTCGAGCGCCGCGAGCAGCTCGTCCACCGACGCGAACTCGAGATCCTCGGCGACGACACCCGCTCCCTTGAGCTCGAGCACGAGCGCGTCGAGGTAGACACGGGTGCCGCGCGTGACGTCGGCGGCAGCGGCGAGCAACCAGAGGGGGGAGAAGCCGAACGCGAAGATCGACCCGAGCTCGACGGCGTTCCCTGCCCCCTTGCGCACCGCGAGCTTTCGCGGCGACGGCTCGAACTCGCCCGCGACCTCGGCCTGCGGCCGCTCGACGCCGCCGACGAGCTCGACGGAGATCCGCAGCAGGTTCTTCGCCGTCGCCTCGTACAGCCGCGAGCGCCGCACGAGCCTCGGGAGCACGAGCTCCGCGGTCTCGTGGATCGTGCCGCCGGCTGTGACGGCGACCGCGCGGACGAGGCGCTCGGGGAGCGACACGAGGAAGCGCGCGGCGCGATTCACGCGTCAGCTCTCGGTGAGTTCCTCGACGGCCTTCGTGCCGATCGCGATGCCTCCGAACAGCGCGTGCCCACGGACGACGAGCGTCGGCGCGTTCGGGTCGTCGGGCTCGGGAACGTCGTTCGCAACGCCTCCGAAGATCGCCGTCGCGGTCGACTCGATCCGCCAGCCGGGCGGGACGCGGATCGCGACGCCGCCGAGGAACGACGTCACCTCGAGCCTCGCCTCCGGAGCGAGCTGCGCTTCACGGAGGTCGACGGCGATGCCGCCGAACCACGAGAACATCGAGCCGCCGCGAAACGCGGGTGCGTGGCTCTTGAGCTCGATGCCGTCGAAGATCGCCACGAGCGCCAGCTCGTCGCTCTCCTCGTCGCCGCGGGAGGGGACGGCGCGCTTCGCGATCGCGGCGGCGACCAGCATCCCCACCCAGGCGCCGAGCTTCAGAAGGAGGAGTGTCCGCAGGAGACGCATCGGCCTCGAGCGTACCGGCGGCTAGCATCCGCGGGATGGAGGCCGAGTCGATCCGCGCGATCCTCGAGGCGGCGTTCCCCGACGCCGCCGAGCTCCGGTCGAGGATCGCACTGGCACGGGCGACCACTTCCAGGTCAACGTCGCGAGCCCGTCGTTCGACGGCCTCTCGCTCGTCGACCAGCACCGGCGCGTGAACGAGGCGCTTGCCGCCCCGCTCGCCGACGGCTCCATCCACGAGCTCCGCATCAAGACGACCGCGACGAAAGGAACTGCATGAAGACGCTCACCGAGCAGATCTCCGACGTCATCGAGCAGCAGCCGGTGGCGCTGTTCATGAAGGGCACGCCCGAGGCGATCATGTGCGGCAACTCGTACCGCGCGCTCAACGCGCTCGCGGCGGTGGGCGCGCCGGTCACGACCGTCGACATCCTCCCCGACCCGCGCATCCGGCAGGAGCTGCAGGCGCTCTCCGGCTGGCCGACGATCCCGCAGGTCTTCGTGAAGGGCGAGCTGATCGGCGGCGCCGACATCACGGAGGAGCTCCTCGAGTCCGGCGAGCTCGAGAAGAAGATCGACGAGGCTCTCGGCGCCGACCGCGAGAAGGCGGTCAAGGCCGTCGAGCTCGAGCTCGCCTAGCCGCTACGCCGCCGCCGACGCGATCCGCCAGCTCGCGCGAGATCGCGTGGTCCCCGCGCTCGGTGCGGACGGTGACCGGCCCTCCGAAGGGCGCCTGCGCGACCATCTCGACGCCCGACCCGGGGACGAGGCCGAGCTCGGCGAGGTAGCGGAGGAGCTCCGGGTCGCCGTCGGGCACGCGTGAGACCGCGGCACGCTCGCCCGGCGCCAGGTCGACGAGCGTCCGGCCGGGACCGTGCTCGAGCCGGAGGTCGCGGTCGGGGATCGGGTCGCCGTGCGGGTCGTGCGTCGGGAACCCGAGCTCGGCGTCGATCTTCGCCTCGAGCTCCTCCGAGAGCGCGTGCTCGAGGAGCTCGGCCTCGGCGTGCACCTCGTCGAGCGAGAGCCCGAGCCGGTCGACGAGGTAGCGCTCGAGCAGGCGATGGTGGCGCAGCACCTCGAGCGCCCCGGTGCGGCCCTCCTCCGTCAGCGCGACCCCGCGGTACGGCGCGCGCTCGACCAGCCCGAGGTCGGCGAGGCGCTTCGTCATCGCGGTCGCCGACGGGGCGCTGACTCCCATGCGCGCGGCGAGCGCGGACGTCGTCACGCGCTCGCCCGCCGTCTCGAGCGCGTAGATCGCCTTCAGGTAGTCCTGGACGGCGACGGTGAGGTCTGCGGCCTGGGTACCCATGCGGCGCGTCTTAGGTTACACTCGGAATCGGATTTAGCTATGCCTAAACTCTCGCGCCGGAAGCTCCTCGCAGCCGCCGCTCCGCTGGCCGCGGTGCCGCTCGTCGGCAAGCTCGCGCTCGACGGATCGGCGGAGGCCGCTCACGACCACTCGAGTCACGAGCACCTGGCGAGTCACATCGACGCCGACGACACCGCACGCGTAGTGGGCGGCGGGCACGCCACGGGTCATGCGGCGATGATCGGCGAGGACGTGCCGGCCGTGGGCGGGCCGAACGACCTCGACGCGCTGCTCTACCCGCCGCCTGCGCGTCCCTACCAGCCCGGTCGCGTCCGGACGTACGACCTCGTCGCGGTCGACAACGAGCTCGAGGTCGCGCCCGGTGTCTTCTTCCCCGCCTGGACGTACAACGGGACGGCGCCCGGCCCGGTGATCCGCGCGACGGAGGGCGACACGCTGCGCGTCCGCTTCCGGAACGAGGGCTCGCACCCGCACACGATCCACTTCCACGGCATCCATCCCACGAACATGGACGGCGTCTTCGAGATCGTCGACGCCGGGAGGCGAGTTCACGTACGAGTTCGAGGCGCAAGCCGGCCGGGCTGCACCTCTACCACTGCCACGCGACGCCGCTCAAGAAGCACATCCACAAGGGCCTGTACGGCGCGTTCATCATCGATCCGAAGGAGCCGCGCCCGCCGGCGCAGGAGCTCGTGATGGTGATGAACGGCTTCGACACCGACGGCGACGGCGGGAACAACTTCTACACCGTCAACGGGCGCTCGTTCTACTACGCGAAGTACCCGATCCGGGTGAAGCGGTCGGAGCTCGTGCGGATCTACCTCGCGAACCTCACCGAGTTCGACCTCATCAACTCCTTCCACCTGCACGCCGACTTCTTCCGCCACCAGCCGACCGGCACGGGCGACCACTGGGAGTACACGGACACGGTCATGCAGTGCCAGGGCCAGCGCGGCGTGATCGAGATCGAGTTCGCGGGACCGGCATGCACATGTTCCACGCGCACCAGTCCGAGTTCGCCGAGCTCGGCTGGATGGGCTTCTTCGAGGTCGTGGACTAGGTGGAGGCCGGCTCGGCCGCGGAGCGCGGGCGCCTCGGCTGGCGGCTCTGGGCGGTCGTCCCGGTGCTGCTCCTCGCGCTCGCGGTCGGAGCGGTCGTCTCGAGCGGGTCGTCGCTCGCCGACCTCATCGGCACCAACCCGCCCGCCGCCGACGAGTTCGACATCCGGCGCGTCGAGTTCTCGCCCGGCGAGATCCGGATCGTCGTCCGGAACCCGCAGGCCGACGACCTGACGATCGCCAACGTGAACGTCGACGACGCGATCGTCCCCTACACCGTCGACGGGCGAGCGACGCTCGGCCGGCTCCGCTCGAGCACGATCGTCGTCCCGTTCGACTGGGTCGAGGGCGACCCGATGACCGTCGGCGTGACGAGCTCGACCGGCATCGAGACGGTCGAGGAGATCCCGGCCGCGATCCCGACGCCGGAGCCGTCGGTCGACGGCTTCCTCGGCTACGCGTTGATCGGCGCGCTCGTGGGGATCCTCCCGGTCGCGCTCGGGCTGCTCTGGCTCCCCGCGCTGCGACAGGCGAGCCCGGTCTGGCTCGGCGCCTTCATGGCGTTCACGGCGGGCCTGCTCTCGTTTCTCGGGGTCGAGGCGCTGAGCGAGGCTTTCCAGCTCAGCGCCGTGCTGCCGGCCGGGCTCGGGGGAAGCGGCCTCGTGCTGCTCGGGGTCGCGCTCAGCTTCCTCGGAATGACAGCGCTCTCCGGGAGGCTCGGCCGTGGCGCGGAGGTGACCGGCTTCGCCCTGGCGCTCCTCGTGGCGGTCGGCATCGGCGTCCACAACTTCGGCGAGGGCCTCGCGATCGGGGCGTCGTTCGCGCTCGGCGAGCTCCAGCTCGGGACGTTCCTGATCGTCGGGTTCATGATCCACAACGTCACCGAGGGGCTCGGCATCGCCACGCCGGTCGCCAAGTCGCGCGTGACCATCGCCGCGCTGGCCGGGCTCGTGCTGATCGCAGGCGCGCCGACGATCCTCGGCGCGTGGATCGGCGGCTACGGCTCGAGCGACGTCCTCGCGCCGCTCTTCTTCGGCATCGCCGCGGGCGCGGCGTTCCAGGTCGTGGTCGAGGTCGGCCGCTATGTCGCGAGGCACGCGCCCGGCGGCCTGCGATCGGGCCACGCCATCGTCGGCTTCATCGCCGGTGTCGCGGCGATGTACCTGACCGGCATCCTCGCCGGCTAGCGCTCCGCAACGGCGGCTTAACGGCCGCTAACCCGACGTACACCGCGGTCTGTCTATAACGGACGGGCATGTCCTCTCTCCGCGCCTTGCGACCGTACGGAGCGCTCTTCGCAGCTGCCGTCCTCGGAGGCGCCACTGCGGTGGGCGCCGTCGCTGTTCTCGGCGGGCTCGACGGCGACACGACCGTGGTGACCGAGACCACGCCGTCGTCCAACGCCTCTTCGACCGTTCCGGAGACCGCTCCGTGGAGCGTCAACGACATCTACGAGCGGACCGCCCGGGGCGTCGTGCAGATCAACACCCTGAACGGCTCGGAGCGGCGTGCGCTCGGGTCCGGCTTCGTCGTGGACAAGGCCGGGAACATCGTCACGAACTTCCACGTCATCGAGGGCGCCGACGCGATTCGCGTCAGCTTCTCGAACCGGGACTCCGTCGCGGCCGAGATCGTGGGCACGGACGCGTCGACCGACCTCGCGGTGCTCCGCGTCGAGGCGACCGCGGGGGCGCTGAAGCCGCTCCAGCTCGGTGACTCCGACCTCGTCGAGGTCGGCGACCCGGTCGTTGCGATCGGCAACCCGTTCGGGCTCGATCGCACGGCGACCGCGGGGATCGTCAGCGCGCTCCAGCGCCTGATCAGCGCGCCGAACCAGTTCACCATCGACCACGTCATCCAGACCGACGCGCCGATCAACCAGGGCAACTCGGGCGGGCCGCTGCTGAACGGCCGCGGACAGGTCATCGGCGTCAACACGCAGATCGAGACGGGAGGCGTGTCGACCGGCAACGTCGGCATCGGCTTCGCCGTCCCGTCGAACACCGTGAAGGACGTCCTCGCGCAGATCCTGCAGACGGGGCGCGTCGACCACGCGTACCTCGGGATTGCCGGACGGCCGGTGAGCGCGGACCTCGCCGACTCGTACAACCTGCCGGTGAAGCAGGGCATTCTCGTCCAGTCCGTCACGAGTGGCTCGGGCGCCGACAAGGCGGGCCTCGAGGGCGGGCAGACCGACGTCGTCGTCGCCGGCGAGACCTACGTCCTCGGCGGCGACATCATCGTCTCGGTCGACGGCAAGCAGATCACCTCAATCGAAGACCTTCGCGACGCGATCGCCGCGCACAAGCCCGGCGACGAGATCGAGCTCCAGATCTACCGCGACGCGACCAAGACGAGCGTGACACGTGACGCTCGGGCGTCAACCCGCCTCCCCCCAGGGTTAGTCGCCAGCGCAGGCCCCGGCTTGCCGGGGCCTGCCTTACATCGGCAAGGGGTCCGACCGCCTGCCCGGACCCCTGCCGACCTTTTTCTCCTACGGCTCCAGGTACGGCCCGAGCTCGGCGGGTGCGGCCTCGACCGCGTCGTCGGTGAGCCGGTAGCCGTGGTCGACCAGGGCCCGCTTGCGCTCGTCGGGCCACGTCTCGTCGGCGCGGAAGGACGGATCGAGCGCGTTCTCGCCGGGACTGCCGCGCACGATCAGGCTGGGGACGTGGCGTTCGTGGCGGAACGGGAAGTCCGCGGACGAGAAGATCGCCTCGAGCTCCTCGCGTAGCCTCGCGCGCTTGCGTCGCGGTGCCGCGGCCACCGCGCTCGCGACCACCTCCTCACGTATCCGGCGGAGCTCCGCGACGGAGACGTCGCGCTCGGTCGCCAGGCGCTCCTCGAGCACCGTGTTCCGCGCGATCGCGACGCGCATGAGGCGGACGATGAGCTCGGCGTAGTGGGCCGGCTCGCCACGCGAGGCGCGCTCCTCCGCGAGCTGGATCTCTGCGAGCAGCGCGCGCACCGGGGCCACGGCGCGGAAGCGCTCGAGGCGCTCCCGCATCCGGCCGAGGACCGCGACGTCGGTCGGGCGGTAGGTCGCGATGTAGCGGAAGCCGACGATCGCCTCGGTGGCCGGGTTCCGGTAGGCGTGCTCGAGCGGGAAGTTGCGGACCCAGCTCCCGTCCGTCGCCACGACCCCGTCGACCGTGACCGGGAGCACGAGGGCGCTGACGGCGGCCGACGCGAGGAGCGCGTGGCCCATCGTCTCGGGCTCGGTGGAACGGGACGAGTACGCGAGCTCGAAGTGCCGGGTCTCGTCGCCCTGGTAGTTCTCGCTGACGTCGGTCGCGAACACGACGAGCTCGACGGGAGCCGCGGCGAGGTCGTCACCCAGCGCCAGAGGCGACCCGAGACGCTCCGCGATCGTGCTCGGCAGCGTGTAGTCGTGGAGCCCGCCCGGGAACTGCCACACGCGGCGCGGCCGGAAGACGTCGGCCGGTTGCAGCTCGAACAGGAACTCCTCGAGCACGTCGAGACGGTCGAGCGCGGCCATCGAGCCGGAGAGCGCGCCGGCCGAGGTCCCGTAGATCCAGCCGACACGGCGCCAGACCGGAGACTCGCTGAGGCGCTTCAGGAAGCCGAGCTCGAGCAGGATCCCGTTGATCCCCCCGCCCGAGAGGACGAGCGCGACGTCGCGGCTGCCGGGGTCGGTCACGTGGCTATTGTGCCGCCGTGGAACCCGAGGTCAGGCGCGGTTCGGTCGTCCTCTCCGACACGGGGATCGAGTCGGACGAGGAGATCTGGCGCGACGACGACGCCGACCGCAGCGGCTGGTTCTGCGTCTCGACCGACCCGTTCCCGTGCCCCGCGACCGGCTGCACGTTCGTGGCGGAGTTCATGACCGCCGCGCACCTCGTCCTCGTCTGGGAGGAGCGGGACGACCCGAACCTCCTCTGGCACGCCCAGCGCGCGAAGGAGGTCGGCCGCAATCCGCGGATCGTGGGCTACGAGACCGGCGTTCGGGCCGAGCGCGTCGTACTACGCGTGGGAGGCAGCCGGCCGGCCCGTCCACGGCGTGAAGGCGGAAGTAGCGACCGCCGAAGAGCGCTCGCTGGTGGCTGACTAACCGGCAACGCGGTATTGACACGGTGTTACGCTCCGTACGCGTGAGCGAGACCCTTCCAGCCGGCCGGCCGCGCGCCCGCGCCGCCTCCGCTCGACCTCGTACAGGACTTCGTGAACACGGAGATCCCGGAGTGGGCGCGCGACGACATCGCGACGCCCGGCCGCTCGCGGCGTGGTTCCGCTCGCGGGCGCTGCTCGAGACGGAGCGAGACCGTGCTGGCACGCGGAGTTCGTCGTCGCGCGCGAGCTCCGGGCGATGCGTGCGGGCGCTCGCGCTCGCGAACACGCTCGGCGAGCCGCCCGGCGCCGAGCTCCGCGCGAGGCTAGGAGCGGCGCTGTCGGGGCTCGAGCTCCGCCTCGAGGTCGACGCGGCCGGTCGCCTGGTGACGACGGCCGCGGGCTCCGGCGGGAGCGCGCGGCGCTCGCGACGCTCGCCGCGACCGTCGTCGCCGCGGCGCAGGCTGCCGGCTCGTGGCGGCGTCTCAAGGCGTGCCGCAAGGAGAGCTGCGGGTGGATCTTCTACGACGAGTCGCGCAACCGTGTCGTCGAACTGGTGCTCGATGACGATCTGCGGGAACCGGACGAAGACCGCGGCGTACCGGCGACGGCGGGCGGGACGATGAGCTCGGCGCTCTACGTCGTCTGGCTCGCCTGGCGGCGAGTCCGGCGCCGGTCGTCGCGGCGCGCTGCTCGCCGCGCTCGGGATCGCGATCGCGGACGCCGTGCTGGTCGGCGTCCTCGCGGGGACGACGATCGCGCAGGATCGCAGCCATCTCGCAGGCGGTCGAGCGCATCCCGCCGGCTCGATCGCTCGGTTCGCGCCGTCTGGTTCGGCGTCCCGGTCGGGCGACGGGGAGGCGTATCCCGCGCTCGACGAGGACGCACGGGCGTCAGCTCGAAGGGCTCGGGCTGCCCGGCCCGACGGCTCATCGTCCTCTTCCGCGAGAGCACCGTCGCCGGCCACTTCGTCTCGCCTGGCGCGGCGTCGACGGGCTCGGCGCGCACGTCCAGCTGACGAGCGGGCCGCCTGCCGCGCCGGTGCACGCCGACGCGCTGCGAGGTGCTTCGCCTGCGCGGCACGCGGAGCGCTTCCGGATGCGCCGGGCCTGCGCCTCGTGGAGGTCGGGACGGCGACGCTCCGCTCGAGCCAGCTCTTCGGCGACTTCCTCGCGCCGACCGACAACGCGACTCGCGGATCGCGAGCTCGCACCGGCGCTCAGCGGGAGCGGGCGCTACCACCGGCCCGCGCCGGCGCCGCTCGTCGTCGCCGAGGGGATCGCCGGCCTACGCGGGCACTCGCCGCACCTCGCCGAACACGTACCGGAGCTACGCGTGGGTCTGGCCGCTCGGCCGCCGGCAGCCCGCGGCTCTGGGAGATCGACGGCCTCGTCGGCAGGAGCGAGCGGCGCGCGCGCCGCGCTCGCCGGCGATCTCGATCGGCGTACAGCGTGCGAGGCCCCGGACGAGGAGCTGCGCGCGACCGAGCGGCGCGCGCGACGGTCGCGGGGCGGCGGCTGCTGCTCGTCGGCGGCGAGGCCGCCGCGCTGCTCTTCGCGTTCGCCGTTGCTCGCCGCGCGAGGCATGCGGCGCGATCTCGCGGCGGCGCGCAGGCGGCTGACGTGGTACGGCGCCCGTCGCTGGCAGCTGCGCCTGCTCACCGCGATCGAGAGCGCGCTCGTGGCCGTGCGGCGCCGTCGTGCTCGGGTGGGCTCGTCGGGAGTCGTCGTCGGCGCGATCGCGGCGCCCGCGGCGGGAGCGCCGGCCGGCGCCGTGCTGCGCGAGAGCGTCGTCTCGCCGACCGGGCTCGCGCTCGCCGCCGGCGTCGCGCTCGTCGACCGGCGGGCTCGTCGCGCTCGCGATCTCGATCCCGGCGCACGACGGCGTCGCTTCGGGCTGCCGGAAGCGGTCGCGGCCGGATCGCGCTCGTGGTCGCGGTGCGCTGCTCGGCGGCGCCGCCGACGAGTCGAGCGACTCGCCGAGGCAGAGAGCTCGGCGCTGCTGCTCCTGCTCTTGCCCGGCCTGATCGCGTTCGCCGCCGCGGTCGTGGCCGCCCGCGCTCTTCGCCGCTCGCCGCTCGCGCCGTCGCCGACCGCAGCGTCGCGGCTCGCTGCGACGCGGCTCGCGACGCTCGGGCTCGCGGGCCCGGGGCGGCAGCCGTCACGGTCGCGTTCCTCACGCTCGCGTTCGCGCTCGCGCTGCTCGCCGAGGGCTACCGCTCGACGCTCGAGCGCGGCGAGAGCGACCAGGCGTCGTTCGCAGGTTCCCCTCGACGTCGTCGTCCGCGAGGACCTGACGCGCTCGTCCCCGTGCTCGACGCAGCCCCGCTCGAGCGGTTCCGGGCGCGTCGCCGGCAGCCGGCGGCGACGCTCTCCGGTGCTCCGGGTGAGCGGCAGCGCCGGGCGGGCCGAGCAGGTGACGGGCGTCACGGTGCTCGGCCTCGACCGGAGCGTCGTCCAGCGCCTCGGCGTCTGGCGCCCCGAGTGGGCGGGCGGCCGGGATCGCGCCGAGCTCGCCGAGCTGATGGATCCCGGTGAGGCCGTGGCCCTTGGCGGCGCCGAGCTCGAGGACGGCTCGGCTCGAGCTCCGCGTGGGGCCGACCCTCGTCTCGCTCGTCGCGACGGTGGAGACCCCGGACGGCGACTTCCGCCGCATCGAGCTCGACGAGACGAGCCCGAACCGACGGACCACGCCTGTCGGCCGCGGTTCCGCCGGGATCGCGCGTGGTCTCGCTCGAGCTCGTCCCGCCGCCTCGCCTCATCGAACGAGGTGCCGACGCGGGCATCGCCTTCCCGGGCGTCGTTCGCCTCGGCGGCCGCTCGGGAGCGACCTCGCGGACTGGGTCGGCGTCGACGGCGCGACCGTCTCGCCGGCGGGAGACGGGGTCGACGTTCGCTTCGTGCTCACGCGGCAGCGAACGACGCAGGATCCGGGCACGCCAGGTCACCGACGCGAGCGCCGCCTGCGGTCCTCGTGACGCCGCGGCTCGCGGCGCTCGCCGGCGGAGTGGGCGGCTCGCTGCCGGTGCAGGTCGAGCGGCGTCGTCGTCCCGGTGCGCGTCGCCGGCGTCGTCGAGCGGTTCCCCGGAACGTCGGGCGACGTCGTCGTCGGCGACCGCGGAGCCCTCGCGACGGCGGTCAACACGCAGCTTCGCCCGGCGCCGCGCGAGACGAACGAGGTGTGGCTCGACCTCGGCGCGGAGCCACGGACGCCGCTGGCGACGCTCGCGCAGCCGCCGTTCCGCGGCGTCGAGCGGTGACGTCGCGGGCGGAGCTCGAGGCCGAGGCGCGACGACGATCCGCTCGCCCACGGGACGCTCCTCGCGCTCGACGCGGCGGCGCTCGTCGTCGCTGCTGCTCGCGGCCCTCGGTCTCGCGCTCACGGTCCGCTGCCGACCTGCGCGACGAGCGCGGCGACCTGTACGATCTCGAGGCCCAGGGCGCGTCGCCGTCGCTCCTGCGGCGGGTCGTGCGCGTCCGCGCGCTCGTCGGTCGCGCTCGCGGGCGTCCTCGCCGGGATCGCTGACGGGCCTGCGTCCTGCTCTCGCTCGTGACGCGCGTCGTCTCCGTGACCGCTCGCGGCGGCTTCGCCGAGCCTCCGCTCGCCGCCACCGTGAACGTCGCCGTGGTCGCGCTGGGCGTCGCCGGCTTCGCGGTCCTCGCGGTGCTGCTCGTCGGGGCGGCCACGCGCAGCGCGTTCGCAGAGCCGCGAGGCCCGCTGACGGCGCAGGAGGTCGTAGTGCCGGCGCTCGTCGAGACCCGGGACCTGTTCGCGTCTACCCGTCCGCCGACGGAGGCGTCGCCGCGCTGCAGGGCCTGACGCTCGTCGGTCGAGGAGGGCGAGATCTGCGTCGTGCTCGGTCCGAGCGGATCCGGCAAGACGACGCTCATGCGCATGCTCGCCGGCTTCGAGCGGCCGTCCGCGGGCTCGGTCGTCGTCGCCGGGCTCGATCTCGGCCGCGCGCCGCGCCGCCGCGTCGCCGAGTACCGGAGCCGCGTCCTCGGCTACGCGGATCAGCACTACTGGCGTGCGCTCGCGGGCGAGCTGAGCGCGGAGGAGCTCGTCGCAGTGCCGCTCGGCCTGCTCGGGGTCGAGCCAGCCGAACGCGTCGCGGCGCGCGCGCGAGCTCCTCGAGCGGGTCGGCCTGCTGGACCGCGCGACCGCACAGCCGGGTGAGCTGTCCGGCGGTGAGCAGCAGCGCATCGCGCTCTGCGCGGCGCTCGCGCATCGCCCGCGACTCCTCGTCGCGGACGAGCCGACCGGGGAGCTCGACGCGAGGACCGCCGACGACGTGCTACTCACTCCTGCAGGAGCTCGTGGACGAGCACGGCGCGACGGCGGTCGTCGTCAGCCACGACCCGGCGCTCGACCCGCATCGCCGACCGCGTGATCCACCTGCGCGACGGACGCGTGAGCGAGGAGCGGCAGGGCGACGCCGAGACTGCGGTCGTGGGAGCGGGAGGCTGGCTGCGCGTCCCCGAGGAAGCCCTGCGCGCGGCCGGGATCGTCGATCGCGCGCGTGTGGTCGTCGACGACGGAGTCGTCGAGCTCCGTCCCGCGCACGGCAGCGATCTCGCGCCTGCGCGAGCTCCGCGCGAGCGTCCGCGGGTCGGCCGGCGCAGTTCTCGAGGCGCGGGACGTCTCCCGCCGCTACGGCCCGGAGACCGCGCTCGACGGCGTCGACGTCACGTTCCTGCCCGGCGAGCTCACGGTCGTCACCGGACCGTCCGGCTCCGGCAAGTCGACGCTGCTCGCGCTTCTCGCCGGTCTCGACGTCCCGGACGAGGGCGAGATCCTGCTCGACGGCGTCTCGGTGTCCGCGCTCGACCGGGAGTCTCGTGCTGCGCTGCGACAGGGCCGCGTCGCCGTCGTGCTGCAGGACCCGCGGCTTCCGGGCTTCCTGACGGCGCGCGAGACGGTCGAGCTCGGGCTCGCTCTCTGCGGGCGGTCTGGCAGCGAAGCACGCGAGCGTGCGGCCGAGGCGCTCGCGAGCGTCGAGCTGGCCGAGCACGCGGATCGCCCCGTCGAGGTGCTCTCGGCCGGGCAGCGGGAACGGGTGGCGCTCGCGCGCGCTTTCGCCGCCGGTCCCTCGGTCGTGCTCGCGGACGAGCCGACCGCGCGGCTCGACGCGGCGAGCACGCTCGCCGTCGGCGAACTGCTCGCGACGCTCGCGCGGCGCACGGGCACGACGGTGGTCTGCGCGACGCACGATCCGATCCTCGTCGGCCTCGCCGACCGCGAGGTCCGGCTCGAGGCGGCGCGGGTAGCATCGAGCTGATGGCGACGGTCACGGAGACGGTGCGCGTGGACGGCGTTCGCTGCGAGCGGTGCGTCGGGCGGCTCGCGGGGGCCCTCCGCGGTCACGAGGGGCTCGAGGCGGCCAACGCGAACCTGATGGGTGACGTCACGCTCGCGTGGGACGACGAGCGCACGACGCGCGAGGCGATCGTCGCTCTCCTCGCGCGAGCCGGCTTCCGCGAGCGGGAATAGGGCGCTTCCGGGCCGCGTTGCAGGCTCGTGTAACGCGACGGTACGGTAGTCCGGTGAGCGAGACGGAGCCGTCCACCGAAGCCAGGCGGATCGCGGCCGACGCACGCGATCGCGCCCGGTTCGAGGACGAGGCACTCGGTCTCGCCGACCAGGTCTACCGGGTCGCGCGACGGCTCGTCGCGTCGCGCGAGGAGGCAGAGGATCTGGTGCAAGAGACGTACGCGAGAGCATTCCGGAGCTGGCGCTCCTACACCCCTGGCACGAACATGCGCGCCTGGCTCCTCCGCATCCTCACGAACCTGAACGTCGACCGCGGGCGCCGCATCCAGCGGACGCCGCAGACGCAGCCGCTCGAGGAGACCGACTACTACCTCGCGAACAAGCTCGCGTCGGCGGGAGGCGAGGACGTGCTCGATCAGGACGTCGTCGTCGAGCGCATGTCGCAAGATTCCGTGGTCAAGGCATTGGCCGACATCTCCCCCCAGTTCCGCGACGTCGTGGTGCTCGTCGATATCGGCGACTTCACGTACGCGGACGCGGCCCAGATCCTGGACGTCCCGATCGGCACGGTCATGTCACGATTGCACCGTGGACGTCGCGCGCTCAAGCAGAAGCTCGCCGAGGAGGCGCTGACGTGAGCGGCGATCCCTGCGACCGCTGCGAGGAGCTCCTCCAGGAATTCCTCGACCGTACGCTCTCGGATGCCGAGTGGGCGGAGGCGGAGAAGCACCTCTCCGGTTGCGAGTACTGCGCGCGGCGCTACAAGTTCGAGGAGCACCTCCGGCGCTACGTGAAGCTGAGCGCCGCCGAGCGCATGCCGCCGGGCCTCATGGCGAAGCTCCAGGAGCTTCGCGGGCTCGACGCGACCGCCTAGAGGTCTTCCGGCCGGTCGACGTCGCCGGGCCAGCCGAGGTCGTCGCACGGGACGAGGCGGACGGGTAGGTCGCGCAGCCCCACGGCGGGGATGCCGTGCCAGTCCTCGCGTCCGACGACGAGCGGGTGGCCGCGGTCGCCCCGGTAGGAGGCGGCGACGATGCCGCCCCCCTCGCGCCAGGCGTCGAGGACGCGGGCGACGGCCTCCGGCGCGAGCTCGGGGCCGTCCGCGAGCACGACGACCGCCGCCTCGACCTCGCCGCCGAGCGAGGCGAGACCGCAACGGAGCGATGCACCCGGCCCGAGACCCCAGTCGGCGCAGTGCACGAGCCGGTGCCTTCGTCCTGGTGCGAGGTCGTGCGCGCCCTCGACCACCACGATCTCGTCGACCGGCGCGTGTGCCAGCCGGTCGAGGACGGCGGGGAGCAGGAGAACCTGCTTGGGCGAGCCGAACCGCGTCGCCTCGCCGGCCGCGAGGACGACCGCGGCGACCGTCATCAGCCCTCTTCGACAGTGACGCTCGAGACGACGACCGGCTGCGACGGCGGCCCGTCGCCCTGGGCGAGCGCGGCGATGCGGTCGATCGTGTCCATCCCCTCGGTCACCTCGCCGACGATCGCGTACTCGGGCGGCAGCCCGATGTCCGCTCCGGTGACGACGAAGAACTGGCTGCCGGACGTGCCCGGCGGCTCGAGCTCCGTCTTCGCCATCGCGACGACGCCCTTCACGTAGGCGGCGTCGTCCGGAGGCACGTCGACGGTCGAGTACCCGGGACCTCCGGCGCCCGTCTGCGTCGGGTCGCCGCCCTGGATCACGAAGTCGGGAACGACGCGGTG
Source organism: uncultured Actinomycetes bacterium (assembly GCA_963770595.1). Taxonomy (GTDB): domain Bacteria; phylum Actinomycetota; class Thermoleophilia; order Gaiellales; family Gaiellaceae; genus GMQP-bins7. Next base: position 459,177 of record CAVYQG010000003.1, read on the forward strand.
GAAGATCGTGTCGTCGAAGAAGCCGTCGCCCGCGAGCGCGACGAGCGACGCCGAGGTGTTCGGCGCGAGCTCCTGGTCGAGCGTGACGGTGAACGAGCCGCACGAGGTGTCGAAGACGAGCGCGTGCGTCGTGTTCGGATCGAGAGGCTCCGGTCGGCGCGGTGAGCGTCTCCGCGTCGCGCGCATCCGGGCGCCTCGACGCTCGCGCACTCGTGGCTCGGCGTCGTGCCCTGCGCCTCGTCGTCGTCACCGCCGCAGCCGGCGACCAGGGTCACGAGGACGAGCAGGAGGCAGAAGGCGCGCATCGGCGTGCGATCCTACCCGGCGACGATGACCGACGACGCGCTGCGAATGGGCCGACGGGCAGCTCGACCGGAGATGCTCGCCTACCACGACGAGGAGTGGGGCGTGCCGTCGCGGGACGACCGGCACCTGTACGAGATGCTCACGCTCGAGGGCGCGCAGGCGGGGCTCTCGTGGTCGACGATCCTCCGGAAGCGCGACGGCTACCGTCGGGCATTCGCCGGCTTCGACCCCGAGGCGGTGGCGCGCTTCGGCCCGAAGGACGTCGAGCGTCTGCTCGCGGACACGGGCATCGTGCGCAACCGGCTCAAGGTCGAGTCGACGGTCGCGAACGCGGCCCGCGTCCTCGAGGCGCAGGCCGAGCACGGGAGCCTCGCGGCGTACCTCTGGCAGTTCGTCGACGGCGAGCCGCTCGTCAACCGGCGGCGCTCGCTCGCCGAGCTGCCGGCGGAGACCGCCGAGTCGAAGGCGATGTCCAAGGACCTCAAGAAGCGGGGTTTCCGCTTCGTCGGCCCCACCGTCTGCCACGCGTTCATGCAGACGGTCGGGATGGTCAACGACCACACGGTCGACTGCTTCCGCTACTCCGAGCTGACATGAGCGCTCCGATCCGGTACGCGCGTAGCGGCGACGTCAACATCGCGTACCAGGTCACGGGCACAGGGCCCTTCGACCTCGTCTACGTGCCCGGCTTCTTCTCGCACCTCGAGATCGACTGGGAGCATCCCGGGTACGCACGCTGCCTGGAGCGGCTGGGCTCGCTCGCGCAGGTTGATCCGGTTCGACAAGCGCGGGACCGGGCTCTCGGACCGAGGCGTCGGCTTGCCCGACCTGGAGACGCGAATGGACGACGTGCGCGCTGTGATGGACGCGGTCGGAAGCGAGCAGGCCGCGCTCTTCGGCTACTCGGAGGGCGGGCCGATGTGCATCGTCTTCGCGGCAACCTACCCGCGACAGGGTGCGCGCGCTCGCTCTGTACGGGACGTACGCGAAGCGTTCCGATCCGGACGAGGACTATCCGTGGGCACCGACCTGGGAGCAACGGGTCGCACACGCCGGCCAGCTCGAGGAGACCTGGGGCGAGGATGTCGATCATCGGACGATGGCGCCGAGCGCCGATCCGGCGACCGTCGCCTGGATCCGGCGTCGCGGGCGCGCCGGGCTGAGCCCGGCGGGAGTGCGCGACGTCATCCTCATGAATGCGGAGACCGACGTCCGTGAGCTTCTCCCAAGCGTCCAGTGCCCGACACTCGTCCTCCACCGTTCCGGCGATCTCGAGCTGAGCGTGGACGAGGGTCGCTACATCGCGTCTCGGATTCCGGGCGCGCGTTTCACCGAGTTGAGCGGCGACGACCACTCTTTGAGCATCGACCCCGATCAGGTCGTCGACGAGATCGAGGAGTTCCTGACGGGCGTGCGGCCGGCTCTCGCGTCGGATCGCGTCCTCGCCACGGTCCTCTTCACCGATCTCGTCGGCTCGACCGAGAGAGCGCAGAGCCTAGGAGACGCACCTTGGGCGTCGCTTCTATCGGCGCACAACGAGGCGGTGCGACGCGAGCTCGACCGCTTCTCCGGCGAGGAGATCGATACCGCCGGGGACGGGGTCCTCGCGGTCTTCGACGGGCCGGCGCGCGCGATCCGCTGCGCGCAAGCGGTCCAGGACGCTCTCGGCGCGCTCGGGCTCGCGGTGCGTGCCGGCGTGCACACGGGCGAGGTCGAGCGCCGTACGGGCGAGAAGCCGCGCGGCATCGCCGTGCACGTGGGTGCCCGCGTCATGTCGCTCGGTGACGCGGGCGACGTTCTCGTCAGCTCGACAACGAAGGACCTCGTCGCCGGGTCCGGCCTCGAGTTCGAGGATCGCGGCGAGCACGAGTTGAAGGGCATCGAAGGACCTCCGCCGCGTGTTCGCCGCGCGCTGACTGCACTACGCGCGGGTCGTCAGCGAGACCATGTCCGCGAGGTTCACGAGCTGGATGGCTGCGCGGAACGTCGCCACGCGCTCGTCGTCGTCCTCGATCTCCGTTCCGCCACGCCACAGGTCCTGAGCCGTCACCAGGAGCTCCTGGATTCGCTCCGACGCGTCCGGATGCCCGTTGCTCCGCTCCCGGGACGCGTTCACGGCGAGCCCGAGCGCGCCGATCGCGTCGCGCTGGCGAAGCCACAACAGCGGCACCGCCATCGAGATGTACTGGTGGATGCGCGCGAAGGTCAGCGGCTGGACGAGCGACGTCGGCCCCTTCGGGCCGGTCAGCGGCTCGAGCGCTTCTCCCGCGAGCATGCGGCGAGCGCTGCCGCCGAGCATGAGCCGGAGCTGCTTGTCGTCGAAACCGGCGAGCTTGGCCGTGCGGACGGCGACGAGCAGCGAGTTCGGCTGTCGTCCGTACGGGTAGTCCGAGGCGTACAGCACCTGCTCGGGGGCGACCTGCCGGTAGAGGTCGAGGAGGTCGAGTCCGCTCCACACCGATGTGTCGAAGAAGACGCCGGGGATGCCGCCGAGCCGCCCCGCGAGGCCTGCCATGTCCGCGATCCCGGCGTGCGCGACGATCAGCTGCACGCCTTCGTTGCGGCGGACGAGGGCCTCGAGGTCCTCCGCGATCGGCGGCAGGCCGCGGCCGCCGTGGATGAGGATCGGAACGCCTCGTTCGACGGCGAGCGCGAACACCGGCTGGAGGCGCTCGTCGCTCAACGCGAACGCCTGCGCTCTCGGATGCAGCTTGATCCCCCGCGCGCCGGTGTCGAGGCACCGCCTGGCTTCCTCGAGCGGCCTCGCCGTGAGATCGAGGCGGACGAACGGGACGAGCCTGTCCTCCGACCGCGCGGCGTGGGCGAGCGTGCGATCGTTCGGCGCGGTGAAGGCCGGCTCACGATCGGCCTCGTCGAGGCAGAACACGAATGCGCCGCCGAACCCGTACCGGTCCAGCGTCGAGGTGAGCTCGTCGTAGCCGCCCACCATCCCGTCGATGTCGTTTCCGAGGTGCGTGTGCGCGTCGAAGAGGAAGGCATGCTCGGGCAGCTCGCGGCGCAGCTCGTCGTTCCAGGTCTCGACGAGGGCGCGGGACTGCTCGAGCGGCGTCACGACCTCAGTGCCTCCCAGACGCGCGGCGCGGTCATCGGCAGCTCGTAGAGTCGCTTCCCGATCGCGGCCCGGACAGCGTTCGCGACGGCCGCCGGAGCGGCCACGACGGGCGCTTCGCCGATGCCTTTCGCACCGAACGGCCCGTCGGGCGCCGGCACCTCGACGATCAGCGTCTCGATCTCCGGCACGTGCTGCGCCGTCGGGATCGCGTAGTCCAGGAACGAGCCGGTGAGGAGCCGGCCGTCCTCGTCGTGGGCGAGCTCCTCGTACAGCGCCCAGCCGATTCCCTGAGCCACGCCGCCGAGCATCTGCCCCTCGACGAGCGCCGGGTTGAGCGCGCGGCCGACGTCCTGAGCGATCACGTGGCGCAGGAGCTCGACCTCGCCCGTCTCGCGGTCGACGCGGACATGCGACAGGTGGGCTGCGACCGAGGGCGCGCCACTCGTCTGCGCCGAGCCGCCGTGCCCCTCGATCGGCTCGTGCCGGCCGCCGAAGCGCAGGGTGCGCTTCGCGATCTCCTCGACGGTGATCGAGCGGTCCGGCGCGCCGACCGCGCGAACGACTCCGTCGACGACCTCGAGGTCGTCCGGGGCGATCTCGAGCTCCTCGGAGGCGGCGGTCAGGAGCTTCTGCCGCGCGGCCTCCGCCGCCCGGAGGACCGCCGCCCCGACGGTGTAGGTGATCTTCGAGCCCCCGCTCGCGCCGGCGTACGGGCCGCTCGAGGTGTCGGCGGCGACGACGCGGACCTTGTCCGGCGAGATCCCGAACGCCTCGGCTGCGATGGTGACGAACCCGCTCGCGACGCCGCTCATGTCGGCCGCCGACGTGACCACGGTCAGCGACCCGTCCGCGTCGACGCGACAGACGGCGGCGGCGGGCTCGGTGCCGCCGGGCCAGTACGCCGGCCGCGAAGCCGACGCCCTCCCCCTCGGGCAGCGAGTCGCGCTGCGCCCAGAGCGGGTGCTCGCGGATGCGCTCGAGCACCTCGACGGTGCCGATGACCGGATAGGGGTTGCCGCTGACCCCGATGTCGCCCTGGACGACCGCGTTCCTCAGGCGAAGCTCGAGCGGGTCGAGGTCGAGCTCGCGAGCGAGGTCGTCGAGCAGCGACTCGAGCGCGAACGCCGCGGTCGGAGCGCCCGGGGCACGATATGCGCCGAACGTGAAGCGGTTCGTCTGCACGCCGTAGCCGCGGACGTCGAAGGCTTCCCAGCGGTAGGGACCGACTGCGAGCAGAGACGTGATCCCCTCGACTCCCCAGCCCGCATTCGTCCCGCGGTCGACGATCATCCGCGCCCTGGATCGCCGTCAGCGTGCCGTCCTTCCGCGCGCCGACGCGGAGCTCGCTCACCTGGGCAGACGCCGGGTTCGTCGCCTGAAAGTCCTCCGCGCGCGTGAACGTGAGGCGCACGGGACGCCGGAGCACGAGCGTTGCGCCTGCCGCGAGCGGCTCCACGAGCGCGAACTTGCCGCCGAACGCGCCGCCGATCGGCTCTGCGACCACGCGAATCCGTTCGAGTGGGAGGCCGAAGGCGCCGGCGAGCTCCCTCCGCGTCACGAACGAGCCCTGGGTGCTCGTGGAGACGACGAGCGTCCCGTTCGGCTCGAGCCACGTCGTGCAGACCTGCGGCTCGATGTACGCCTGGTGGACCCACGGCGTGCGGAACGTCCCCGAGACGACGGCGTCGCTCGCCTCGAGGGCCGCCGTCGCGTCACCGCGGCTGCGGTGGACGGTGTCGAGGACGTTCGGCGAGAGCGGCTCCTGCTCGGCGTCCTCGGCCGCCCTTGTCCACGCTCGCGTGGATCGACTCGAGGTCGCCGCCCGATTCGGCCTCGTCCTGCAGGCGGGCGAGCGGCGCTCCCGGAGCCATCGCGGCCTCGACGTCGATCACGGGCGGGAGCGACTCGTAGTCGACGACGACGAGCTCGGCGCCGTCCGCAGCCGCAGCCTCGGTCTCCGCGACGACGAGCGCGACCGGCTGCCCCGCGAACACGACCTCGGCGCGGGCGAGCGGCTCCGCCGTGCGGTCGTTCCCGGAGCTCACGATGGGAAGGTCGGCAGCGGTCAGGACGGCGACCACGCCGGGCAGCGCGAGCGCCTGGTCCGCGTCGACTCCGCGGATCCGCGCGTGCGACTCGACGGATAGGACGGGACGGGCGTGGAGCAGCCCGTGGACGTAGCCGTCGGCGGCGTAGCGAGTCGCGCCGGTCACCTTGTCCGGCGCGTCGATGCGCGGGCGGGCGACGCCGATCAGCGTCTCGCTCATCGCGCCTCCTCCGCCCGGGCTCTCGCTCGATCGACGGCTCGTCCGGCCAGCACCGCGGCCAGGCGGCGGCGGTACTCCTCGGGCGCGAAGCGGTCGCCGTAGACCGTGGCGCCTGCGAGCGTGGCTTCCGCATCGTCTCCCAGCGCGAGCGGTGTCGCGCCGACTCCGGTCACTGCGACGCTCGTCGTTCCGTCCGGCCGCGCGAGCGCCGCGGCGCCCGCCAGCGCGAAGCCGGAGGCGGGATGCTCGACCGAGACGTAGGCGGAGCCGGAGCCCACCGGTGGAACGGGGACGACGACCTCGGTCACGAGCTCTCGCGCGTCGAGTGCGGTCAGGAACGGCCCGACCGCGAAGTCCGGCGCGGCGATGCTGCGCGTGCCTTCGGGGCCTTCGACCTCGACTCGCGCGCCGAGCGCGAGCAGGACGGCCGGCATGTCGGACGCGGGATCCGCGTGCGCGAGGCTGCCTCCGATCGTCCCGCGGTTCCGCACCTGGAGGTCGCCGATGGTCGGCTGCGCAGTCGCGGATCGCGGCCAGCTCGGGGCCGTCGATCGCAGTCGACTGCACGAGGTCGTCCCAGGTCGCGAGCGCGCCGATCCGGAGCTCGCCGTCTCGCTCCGCGATCTCGCGCAGCTCGAGGCCTCCGACGTCGACGAGCAGCGAGGGCCGCGCGATCCGCAGCTTCATGACGGGGAGGAGCGACTGACCGCCCGCGAGGATCTTCGCGTCTTCTTCGCCGAGGAGCTCGAGCGCCTCGGCGACGGAGCCCGCGCGCGCGTACCGGACCGGCGCGGGGATCATGCGGCGCCCTCGCGCAGCGCCGCACCGGCGGCGCGGATCGACTCGACGATCGGTTGGTACCCGGTGCAGCGGCAGAGATTCCCGCGCAGCGCGTGCCGGATCGTCCCGTCGTCCGGGTCCGGATCCCGTGAGAGGAGATCGACGGTGGTGAGGATGACGCCGGGAGTGCAGAAGCCGCACTGCAGCCCGTGGTGCTCGACGAACGCGTCCTGGATCGGGTGGTTCTTGCCGTCCCGCGCCAGCCCCTCGATCGTCGTCAGCTCGCGCCCGTCGACCTGCACGGCGAGGACGGTGCAGCTCTTCACGGCCTTCCCGTCGAGGAGGACGGTGCATGCCCCGCACTGGCTCGTGTCGCAGCCGACGTGCGCTCCCGTCAACCCGAGCCCGTCGCGCAGCGCGTGCACGAGGAGCGTGCGCCCCTCGACCTCGAGCGACCGCGGCTCGCCGTTGACGACGACCGCTACCGGCTCATGCACCTGCGGGAAGGGCTGAGACCTTCTCGCGCAGGTACGCGAGGTACGGCTCGGGGTCGATCGTCGGCGAGCCCGTGAGGCGCTCGATCGTCTCCTTCGGCGTGAACTTGCGGCCGAGCGAGTAGAGGTTGGCCCGGAGCCATTCCGCGAGCTCGCGGAGCTCCCCGGCCTCCATCTGCGCGTCGAGGTCGGGGAGCGCGTCGCGCACCGCCGCCCAGATCTGGAGCGAGATGACGTTGCCGAGCGCGTACGTCGGGAAGTACCCGATCCCGCCCTGCGACCAGTGGATGTCCTGGAGCACGCCGCGCCTGTCGTCCGGGACCTCGACGCCGAGCATGTCGTGCATTCCCTCGTTCCAGGCTGCCGGAAGATCGGCAGCCTCGAGCGTGCCCTCGACGAGCTGCTGCTCGAGCTCGAAGCGCAGGATGATGTGCAGGCTGTACGTGGTCTCGTCGGCCTCGACACGGATGAGGCCCGGCTCGGCGCGGTTGACGCCGGCGAGGAAGGTCTCGAGGCCGACATCGCCCAGCTGGTCCGGGAACGTCTCCTGCAGCGGCTCGTACCAGTGCGTCCAGAACGGTCGGCTGCGCCCGACGAGGTTCTCCCAGGTGCGGCTCTGCGACTCGTTGAGCCCGAGCGAGGGCGAGGTCGCGAGCAGCGTGCGCTCGAGGGTGGGAGAGATGCCGTGCGCGTAGTGGCCGTGGCCGGCCTCGTGCATCGTCGACCAGAGGGAGTCGAGGCCGTTCTCGTTGAACCGCGTCGTCAGCCGGACGTCGCGGGTCGAGAACGACGTGCAGAACGGGTGCACGGTCGGGTCGAGTCGCCACGACCCGTCCTCGAAGCCGATCGTCGCGAGGATCCGCTCGGAGAAAGCACGCTGGAGGTCGGGCGCGAAGTGCTGGTCGAGGAACGACGCGTCGATCTCGGGCGCCTCGCGGACGAGCTCCGCGAGCACCGGCCGAATCGCCCCGAAGACCTCGGTCACCTCGGACGTGAGCATGAACGGCTCGAAGTCGTCGAGGAGCGGCGTGTACGGGGAGTCGGCCCACTCGAAGCAGTCGACGTACCGTCGCTTCAGCTCGATGTTGCGCTGGAGCGCGGGCAGGAACTTCTCGAAGTCGTCGTTCGCTCGCGCCTCGATCCAGACCTGGTTCCCGAGCGCCGAGGCGCGCACCATCTCGGTGCGGAGCTCGACCGGCACGCGCGCCTGCTTCTCCCAGTCGCGGCGAGCGACGCGGATGAGGCTCGCATCGTCCGAGTCGTAGTCGAGCGACTCCTCGAGCGGGCGCAGGCGCTCGAGCAGCTGCCCGAGCTCCGGGTCGGTGAACTTCTCGTGCGCGATCCGCGCGATCGTCGCCATCGCCTCGGCACGCGCGGGATGGCCGCCGGGCGGCATCGTGACCTTCTGGTCCCACCCGAGAACCCCCATCGTCCGATACAGGTCGGAGATCTCGGCGATGCGCTCCTTGAGCGTGCGGAGGTCGGCGTCCACCGGCGAGGACTCTACCGATGCGGGATAGGATCGGAGCCCGTGACGGTCCTCATCGCCGGTGACACGATTCGGGTTCCGGAGCTACGCCACGAGGTGCCGCTCGGCATCCCCGACGCGTTCTTCTACGCCGAGGTCGACGGGAGGCGCATCGTCGCGATCTCGTCGATGGAGGCGATGCGCGTCGAGGCCCTGGGGACGGGGCTCGAGGTGCGTCCGACCGAGGAGTTCGGCGCGGACGAGATCCGGCGGAGTGGTCTCGACGTGCACGCGGCCGCGACCGCGCAGGCCGTACGGATCGTCGAGGGCCTCGGAATCGAGAGCGCCGTCGTCCCGCGCAGCTTCCCACTCGGGATCGCCGACGCGGTGCGCGCCAAGGGCGTCGAGCTGGTCGTCGACCAGAAGCTCTTCGACGACCGCAGGCGCCGGAAGAGCGAGCACGAGCTCGCGGGCATCCGGCGCGCGCAGAAGGCCGCCGAGGCGGGCATCGCGACCGCGCGCGAGCTCCTCGCCGCGGCCGAGCCGGCGAACGGCGGACTCACACTCGACGGCGAGACGCTCACGTGCGAGCTCCTGAAGGAGCGGATCCAGGCGACCTTCCTTGCGCACGGGGCGCTCGCCGAGGAGATGATCGTGTCGCACGGCCCGCAGACCGCGATCGGCCACGACATGGGTTCGGGACCGATCTCGGCGGACGACGTGCTCATCCTCGACCTCTTCCCGGTCGACCTCGAGTCGGCCTGCTACGCGGACCTCACGCGCACGCTCCTCGTGGGCACGCCGCCGCCCGAGCTCGCGGAGTGGCACGCGCTCTGCCGCGAGGCGCTCGAGCTGGCCGTCGCAGAGGTGCGGCCCGGAGCGAACGGGGGCGATCTCCACCGGCTCGTGTCGCAGTTCTTCGCCGACCACGGCTTCCCGACGCAGCTGACGAAGGCGGAGGGCGAGGTCCTCCGCGACGGCTTCTACCACGGGCTCGGCCACGGAGTCGGCCTCGAGGTGCACGAGTCGCCGGGGATGGGGATGCTCGGCGAGGAGCTCGTCGCGGGCGACGTCGTCACCGTCGAGCCGGGCCTCTACAAGAACGGCTTCGGAGGCGTCAGGGTCGAGGACTTGCTCCTCGTGACGGACGACGGCTACGAGCGCCTGACCGACTGCCCCTACGACCTGGAGCCCGGAACATGAGCGACCAAGCGATCGAGACACTCCTCGACGAGGAGCGTCGGTATCCGCCTTCGCCGGAGTTCGCCGCGCAGGCGAACGCGACGGCCGAGATCTACGACGTCCCGTTCGAGGAGTTCTGGGAGCGGGAGGGTCGCGAGCGTGTGACCTGGTTCGAGCCGTTCACGACGCTCCTCGAGTGGGAGGCGCCCTACGCGAAGTGGTATCTCGGCGGCACGCTGAACGTCGCCTACAACTGCCTCGACCGGCACGTGGAGGCCGGGCGTGGCGGCAAGGTCGCCTACTACTTCGAGGGCGAGCCGGTCGGCGAGCGCGCGCCGATCACGTACGCGCAGCTCCTCGACGAGGTCGTGAAGGCGGCGAACGGGCTTCGCGCGATCGGCGTCCGTAAGGGAACCCCGGTCGGCATCTACATGGGCATGGGGCCGGGGCTGCCCGTCGCGATGCTCGCCTGCGCGCGGCTCGGGGCGCCGTTCACCGTCGTCTTCGGCGGCTTCTCGGCCGAGGCGCTCGCCGACCGGTTGAACGACATGCGCTGCGAGATCCTGCTCACGCAGGACGAGAGCTGGCGGCGCGGGACGACGGTCCCGCTGAAGCGGAACGCCGACGAGGCGGTCGAGTCGGCGCCGACCGTGCGCAAGGTCGTCGTCGGGCAGCGGACGCGCGCGGACGTCCCCATGGTCGCCGGCCGCGACATCACCTGGGCCGAGCTGACGGAGGGGCAGTCGTCCGATCCGGCCACGTGCCCGCCCGAGCCGATGGACTCGGAGGATCTCCTCTACCTGCTGTACACGAGCGGGACGACCGCGAAGCCGAAGGGCATCGCGCACACGACCGCCGGCTACCTCGTCGGCGCGGCGACGACGCACCACTACGTCTTCGACCTGAAGCCCGACACCGACGTCTACTGGTGCGCCGCCGACATCGGCTGGGTCACCGGGCACAGCTACATCGTCTTCGGGCCGCTGTGCAACGGCGCGACGAGCGTGCTCTACGAGGGGACCCCGGACTTCCCGGACCAGGCCCGCTGGTGGGAGATCGTCGAGCGCTACAAGGCGACGATCCTGTACACGGCCCCGACCGCGATCCGCGCACACATGAAGTGGGGGCCCGAGCACGCGGCGAAGCACGACCTCTCGTCGCTGCGCCTCCTCGGGACGGTCGGCGAGCCGATCAACCCGGAGGCCTGGATGTGGTACCGGGAGCACATCGGCGCCGACCGGCTGCCGATCGTCGACACCTGGTGGCAGACGGAGACGGGGATGATCCTGATCACGCCGCTGCCGGGCGTCACGACCACGAAGCCGGGCTCGGCGACGAAGCCGTTCCCCGGCGTCGACGCCGCTGTCGTCGACGACCTCGGGGTCGAGGTCGGGCCCGGCGGAGGCGGGTACCTCGTCCTCAAGCGGCCCTGGCCCGCGATGACGCGCGGCATCTTCGGCGACGAGTCGCGCTTCCGCGCCACGTACTGGGAGCGCTTCCCCGGGATGTACTTCGCCGGCGACGGCGCGCACATCGACGAGGACGGCGACTTCTGGCTGCTCGGCCGCGTCGACGACGTGATGAACGTCTCGGGCCACCGGATCTCGACGATCGAGGTCGAGTCCGCGCTCGTCGACCATCAGAGCGTCGCCGAGGCGGCAGTCTGCGGGCGCGCGGACCCGCTGACCGGGCAGGCGATCGTCGCCTTCGTGACGCTGAAGGGCGGCCAGGAGGGAACGGTCGAGATGCTCGAGACGCTGCGTAACCACGTCGCGGTGAAGATCGGGCCGATCGCGAAGCCCGCGAACATCGTCTTCACGCCCGAGCTGCCGAAGACCCGCTCGGGGAAGATCATGCGGCGGCTGCTGCAGGACGTCGCCGAGGACCGGCCGCTCGGGGACACGACGACGCTCGCCGATCCCGCGGTCGTGTCGGAGATCGCCGATCGCGCGGCGGGAGGCGCGGCCGACGAGTGAAGCACGGTGACTGTCACCAGCGGTGACAGTCACCCGCTTTTCGCTAGCGTCCGCTCACCTCGGCCACGAACGCGAGCACCTCCGGACCGGCCGGGTCGATCGCGTGGCCACCGGGCACGCGCGCGAAGCGGGCTTGCGGAAGCGCGGCGACGAGCCCGTCCGTCCCGCGCTGGAGCGGCTCCAGCGAGTCCTCCGCGGCTATGACGAGCGTCGGAACGCGAAGCTCCGCGAGCAGCGCGTTGTCGCTCAGCCGCTCCCCACCGCGGATCTCGGCGAGGAGGGCAGGGCCGTTCGTGGTGAAGACCTCGCGCCACACCTCGGGCAGCTCCTCCCACGCGCCGAAGACCTCGCGGACCACGGCCTCCCCCACCGCGTCGACTCCGCGCTCTCCGACGACCTGCTCGAGCGTCGCAGCGAGCGACTCGAACCAGGCGTCGTACTCGGGAGAGAGCCCCATCGGCCCGGCCTCGAGCAGAGCGATCCCGAGAACCGCGTCCGGCTGCCGCAGCGCGAGGTCGAGCGCGACGGTTCCCCCGTAGCTGCGGCCGATCAGCACCGCCGGCTCCGCGTCGAGCTCGCGCAGGAGCGCCAGCGCGTCGTCCGCGTGCTCGCCCACGCTCGTCGTCTCGTACGGCTCGGGCCGCTCGCTCCTGTTGCTACCGCGGCGGTCGAAGGTGATAACCCGCCCCAGCTCGGACAGCTTCTCGGCGGCGTCCTCCCAGAAGACGGCCGAGCTCCCCGCGCCGTGGAGACCGAGGATCGGGGTGCCGGCACCGCGCTCCTCGTAGTAGAGCCTCACGCCGTTGACGGTCGCGTGTGGCATTCGGCACAGCCTACTCGGGGCGATACGTCCCGAAGCTCCAGATGTTCCCCTCCGGGTCGCGTGCCATGTACTCGCGCGAGCCGTAGTCGGTGTCGGCGAGCCGGCGCAGGATCTCCGCGCCGGCGGCCCGCGCGCGTTCGTAGTGCGCGTCCAGTTCGCCGACGATGACGTAGACACCCTGCGTGACGGCGCCGAGCTCCCGTGGCGTCTTGAGGCCGAACCCGTTCGGGCCTGCGGGGCCGAGCATGATCAGCCCGTCGTCGAAGCGCATCTCCGCATGGACGATCGCGCCGTCGGACCCCTCGTGCACCTGGGTCCGCTCGAAGCCGAAGGCCTGCTCCAGCCAGTCGAGGGCGCCCGCGGCGTCCTCGTAGCTCAGGAAGGCAATGCAGTTCAATTCCGTCCTCCTCTCGTGGTGCGTCGAGAGTAGGCCTCCGTGAGCGAGCTGTCTTGGACGAATGTGACCTACGCGACGACTGCGCCGTCGGGCGCGATCCGGCGGGCCAGCTCACCAGGGCTCGTTCCTGCGAACGCGCGGAAGTCGCGGTTCAGGTGCGACTGGTCGTAGTAGCCGCACTCGAACGCGAGCTCGGCGAGCCCATTCGCGCGGTGGGCTCGAAGCAAGTCGACCGCCCGGTTGAACCTGAGGATGCGCGCGGCCGTCTTCGGCGGCAGCCCGATCTGCTCGCGGAAGCGGGCGACGAGGTGGCGCCTGCTTCGCCCGAGGCGGTCGGCCAGGAGGCCGATGGGAGCTCGGCCGTGCGAGCGCTCGAGGACGTCCCAGGCCCAGACGACCTCGCGCGACGGAGGCGCTCGCCGCGGCGAGCCTCCGTGCAAGGCTGCGGTCGAGAAGCGCGAACCGGTCGTACCACGACCGCGCGTCGGCGATCTCCTCGGCGAGGCGGCGTTCGGACGAATGCAGGACGTCGGCGAGGTCGACGACGCGGTCCGCGAGCTCGTGCATCGGATGACCGAAGAGCATGTGCGCCCCGATCGGCGTCACGTCGACCTGGACGCACGCGGCCTGTCCCGACGCGCCGACGAAGACCGAGTGCTGGAACATGCCCGCGACGAAGCTGTCCGCGAGGCTCGCGTGCGCCCCGCCCTCGTCGTCCGCGATCCGCCACGGGGCGCCGAAGTTGAGGATGAGCGGGATCCGCGTCGTCGGCACCTGCTGGCGCACGACGGGCTCCGATGCTGCCGACTCGACGTATCCCTCGTAGCGCACGACGTACGGCCGGAGCGCCGCGGCGGGCACTGCCGAGCGGAGCTCCCACGTCGCGTCCATCGCGTCAGGTTAGACGCTCGCGAGCGCGCTCTCGAAGGCCGCGACCGTTCGCTCCACGTCGCGAGAGGTCGTCCGCCAGCTCGAGATCGAGATGCGGATCGCGGGCCGTCCGTCCCAGGTCGTCCCGCCCATCCAGGCCTCGCCGCTCGCCTGCACGTGCGCGAGCGCGGCCGTCGTCGTCTCGTCGTCCGCGAACCGGAAGAGCACCTGGTTGAGGACGACGTCGCTCAGCACCGTGCAGCCCGGAAGCTCCGCGAGCCGGCCCGCGAGCTCGACCGCGAGGTCGCACGAGCGCTCGACGAGCTCTGCGACACCGGAGCGTCCCAACGACCTGAGCGCCGCCCAGGTCGCGAATCCTCTGGCTCGCCGCGACGATTCGGGGACGAAGTCGCCGCCGCCGAGCTCGCGCCCTGCGACCTGGCCGGTCAGGTACGCCGCCGAGTACGACAGCGCGGTCGCGTGGGCGTCCGGGTGGGCGCAGATGGCGTAGCCGGTGTCGTACGGGACGTTGAGCCACTTGTGCCCGTCGCAGGCCCAGGAGTCGGCCAGCTCGGCCCCGCGGACGAGGTGCGCGGTGCGTGGGCTCGCCGCCGCCCAGAGCCCGAAGGCTCCGTCGACATGGACCCACGCTCCGATTGCGTGGGCAGCCCCGACGACGGCCGAGAGGTCGTCGCACGCGCCGGTGCTCACGTTGCCCGCCTGTGCGCAGACGATCGTGGGGCCGTCGCCGTCCCCGAGCACGTCGTGCAGCGCATCCGTGTCCATCGCGCCGTTCGGCAGCGCAGGGACCACGACCAGCGAGCTCTCGCCGAGCCCGAGGAGGCGCACTGCCCTGTCGATCGTCGCGTGACGATCGGCGCCCACGACGACCCGCACGCGCGGCCCTCCCTGGAGGCCGTCGCGGCCCACGTCCCAGCCAGCCTGTCGCAGCACCTGCCAGCGCCCCGCGGTCAACCCGATCGTGTTCGCGCCCTGCGCGCCCGTCGCGAAACCGACGGAGGCGGTCGCCGGGCAGCCCGAGGAGCTCCTTCAGCCAGGTTCCGGCGACGTCCTCGAAGGCGATGGCCGCAGGTGACAGTGCCTCGTTGTACGCGCACTGGTCCCAGCCGGAGGTGAGCACGTCGGCCACGAGCGCCGCGTCGAGGGTCCCTCCGATCACGAACCCGTAGTAGCGAGGCCCGGCCGACGCCATCAGGCCCGGTTCCGCCGCACGCACGAGCTCGTCGACGACCTCGGGGAGCGGCGTCGGGCCGTCACGCAGCTCGCCGAGCGCCTCACGGACGTCGCGGCGGCTCACGACCGGCGTGACCCGCATGTCGTCGAGGCCGGTTCCGATACTCGACGATCGTGTCCACGGCCCGTTCGAGCGCCGCCCTCAGGTCGTCCATCGCGCGATCCTAAGCGCGCCGCGCCGAGGTCGGGCTACGCGGCGAGCAGCTTCTCGAAGTGCTCGGGATCCTCGAACGGCCCGACGACCGCGAGGTACAGCCGCTTCTGCTCGAAGAGGTCGCGCGCGACGCGCTGGACGTCCTCGACGGTGACGAGGTCGAGCTGGCGGAGGAGCTCGTCCGGCTCCTCGATCTCGCCTTCGAGGAGCTCGCGCCGGAGCCCGTACTGGATCGTCCCTTGCGGGCTCTCGAGGCGAAGGACGAAGCGGCCCTTTGCGTAGCCGCGCGCCTTCTCGAGCTCGTCCGCGGGGACGGGCGCGGCCGCCGTCTTCCGCAGCTCGGCGAGGATCGTCGTGATCGCCTCGTCGACCCGCGCGACGTCGACGCCGGCGCCCGAGTAGACGGATCCGGTGTCCGTGTACGACGACCCGGCCGCGTGCACGTAGTACCCGAGGCCGCGTCGCTCCCGCACCTCGGTGAAGAGGCGTGAGGACATGCCGCCGCCGAGGACGACCGTGAGGAGCTGGAGCGCGTAGCGGTCGGGATGGCCGATCGGGTACCCGCGGACGCCGAGGATGAGGTGTGCCTGCTCCGACGCCTTCGTGTGCAGCATCACGGGCGAGCGGTCCGGAGGCAGCTCGACGGGCGCGGGCTTGCCCGTGGGTCGCGGGTCGATCCCGCCGAGGAGCTCCTCGAGGCGGTCGTCGAGGCCGTCGCCGATCCTGCCGCCGACACCGACGACGATCCGCTCGGGCCGATACCACGCGTCGAGGTACGAGGTGAACGTCTCGCGCGTGGTGCCCTCGATCGTCTCGCGCGTCCCGAGGATGTCCCAGCCGAGCGGCTGGTCGGCGTACAGGAGCCGGTCGTAGACGCTGCCGACGTAGCGCTGCGGCGTGTCGAGGTAGACGTTCATCTCCTCGAGGATCACGCCCTTCTCGCGGTCGATCTCCTCGGGTCGAAGCGCGAGCTCAGGATCATGTCCGTGAGCACGTCGAGGGCGACGTCGCGCGTCTCCGCGCCGCACTTCACGTAGTAGCCGGTCAGCTCCTTGCCCGTGAACGCGTTGAACTCGCCGCCGATCGCGTCGATCTCGGTCGCGATGTCGCGGGCCGTCGGCCGGCGCTCGGTGCCCTTGAAGAACATGTGCTCGGCGAAGTGCGCGATGCCCTTGGACTCGGGCGTCTCGTAGCGAGATCCCGCTGCGAACATCACGAAGCAGGAGACCGACCCGACCTGCGGCATGTCCGCCGTGACGACGCGGACGCCGTTCCCGAGCGTCGACTTCTCGAAGATCGCCATGCGCGTCGATGGTATAGACGGCGTGCGTGCCCGGACAATTGACCCGAACGGCCATCGCCTCGCAGCCCGTGTGGCTTCGGGACGTGCCCGAACGGGTCGGTGACCGGAGGCTGCCGGAGGGCGCGCGCGTCCTCTTCACGGGGTGCGGGACGTCGTACCACGCGGCTCTCGCGTGCGGCTCGGCCGCGCAGGCGCTCGAGCTCGTCCTCGGGAACGGTCCGGAGGCGGACGTCCTCGTGGCCGTGAGCCATGAGGGAGGGACGAAGCTCACGCTCGAGGCGATCGAGGCCTTCGCGGGCGAGACGTGGCTCATCACGGGCGCGCCCGAGAGCGCGCTGGCGAAGGCCGCGGACGTCGTCGTGGTCGCGACGCCCGCGATCGAGGAGAGCTACTGCCACACGGTGAGCTACACGTGCGCCGTCGCGGCGGGACGCGCGCTGCGCGGAGAGGACGTGTCCGCGCTGCCCGCCGCGGTCGAGGTGGAGCTGGCGGCAGACCCGCTCGGTGCGTCGGGCCACGACCGGATCGCGGTCGTCGGCGCCGGCCGCGACGAGGCGACGGTGCTCGAGGCCGTGCTCAAGCTACGCGAGGGAGCTCACGTCGCAGCGGAGGCGCACCACACCGAGCAGTTGCTCCACGGCCACCTCGCCGCGATCGATACCACGGTGCGCTGCTTCGTGCTCGAGGGCGAGGGCGAGGGCCGTGCGGCCGAGCGGGCCGTCGACGTCATGCGTGCGCTCGGGGAGATCGGAGCCGAGGCACTGCTCGTGCCCACCAGCCATCCAGTCGTCGACATCGTCCGCTTCCAACGGCTGACGTGTGACCTCGCGGAGGCGCGGGGGCTCGACCCGGACCTGATCCGCTGGGACGAAGAGCCGTGGGACCGCGCCCGGAAGGCGTACGCCTGAGCCGCCTCTCCTCCGAGCAGGTGGTCAGTGTCAGGCCGCTGCTAGCCGACGATCTCGACTCCGCCGATCGGGTCCTGCGACTGGCGTTCGGCACGTTTCGCGGTCTGCCCGATCCCGCCGCAGCGTTCGGAGACAGGGACTACGTGAGGACGCGGTTCCGGGCCGCGCCGGACCGTGCATGGGCGGCCGAGGTCGAAGGCGAGGTCGTCGGATCGGTGTTCGCGGCCCGCTGGGGCTCGTTCGGCTTCCTCGGCCCGCTGACGGTCCATCCCGAGTACTGGGATCGTGGGATCGCGAGCCGGATGCTCCATCCGGTCCTGGAGTCGTTCGAACGGTGGGGCGTCAGGCAGGCCGGGCTCTTCACCTTCGCGTCGAGCCCCAAGCACATCGGCCTCTACCAGAAACACGGTTTCCGACCGGGCAGTCTCACAGTGGTCGCCGCCAAGCCCGTCTCCGCGAATGCGAACGGCCTCTACGCACTCGCCTCACAGGAGATCGCCAGCGGCCGTGCCACGCTGCTCGACGAGGTTCGCCGGCTCACGGACGCAGTCTTCGGTGGCCTCGACCTCGAGAGCGAGATCGTCGCCGCGGCGACGCAGCGGATCGGCGACACGCTGCTGCTCCCCGGTGACGACGAGCTGGACGGCGTGGCCGTCTGTCACCGCGGAGCAGGGAGCGAAGCGGGGAGCAACACCTGCTACGTCAAGTTCGCGGCCGTTCGTCCGGGCGTGGGAGCGGCGGACCGGTTCGAGCGACTCCTCGACGCCTGCGAGGCGTTTGCCGCCGACTCGGCGTTGGAGCGGTTCGTCGCGGGAGTCAGCGCCGCTCGCGTCGACGCGTATCGGCGCGTGCTCTCCCGTGCCTTTCGCATCGAGCAGATCGGAGTCGCGATGCACCTTCGGCCCGGTGAGCCCACCCTCGACACACCGGAGCACTACGTCATCGACGACCTCCGGTAGACCGCCCGTCTACACGATCTCCAGCCCGACGTAGTTCTCCGCGAGGGACGTGGCGGCGGCGTGGGAGGTCGTGACGTATCGCAGCTGGGCGAGCTGGAGCTTCAGGTCGAACAGGTCCTGGCCCTCCGGGCGGTGGAGCATGTGGGTCATCCACCACGAGAAGTGCTCGGCTCGCCAGACGCGCCGCAGGCAGGTGTCGGAGTAGGCGTCGAGACCGGCCGTGCTGCCGGTCCGGAACCAGGCCACGAGCGCCTCGGCCAGCACGCCCACGTCGTGGAGCGCGAGGTTGAGCCCCTTGGCGCCGGTCGGCGGCACGATGTGCGCGGCGTCGCCCACGAGGAACAGGCGCCCGCAGCGCATCGGCTCGCAGACGTAGCTGCGCATTCCCGTGACTCCCTTCTCGAGGATCGGGCCCTCGGCGAGCGTCCATCCGTCGAGGCCGAGCCTCGCCTGCAGCTCCTCCCAGATGCGGTCGTCGGGCCACTCCGCGATGTCCTCGTCGGGGCGGCACTGCACGTAGAGGCGGCTGAGCTCGGGAGAGCGGAGGCTCGAGAGCGCGAACCCGCGCTCGTGGTGGGCGTAGACGAGCTCGTCGGACGAGGGGGCGACCGCCGCCAGGACTCCGAGCCAGCCGAACGGGTACTCGCGCGAGAACTCGGACAGCACGCCTGCAGGGATGCTCGGGCGGCAGATGCCGTGGAACCCGTCGCAGCCCGCGATCACGTCGCACTGGAGCTCCTCGTCGCGGCCCTCGTGCCGGTACCGGATCAGCGGGACGTCGGTCTCGATGTCGAGCACCGAGACGTCCGCGGCGTCGAAATGAAGAGGCAGGCCCGCTTCGAGGCGACGATGGATCAGGTCCTTGACGAGCTCGGTCTGACCGTAGATCACGATCGCGCGCCCGCCGGCGAGGTCCCTCAGCGGGATCCGGTGGCGTTCGCCTGCGAACTGGAGCTCGATCCCGTGGTGGACGAGCCCCTCGCGCTGCAGGCGCTCGCCCGCGCCCGCCTCCACGAGCAGGTCGACGATCGCCTGCTCGATGACCCCAGCACGGATTCGCGCCTCCACGTACTCGCGGCTCCGGTCCTCGAGGATCACCGTGTCGATGCCCTCGAGCTGGAGGAGGTGGCCCAGCGTGAGCCCTGCTGGACCGGCCCCGACGATGCCCACCTGCGTGCGCGTGCGACTCAACCGTTGCCTTCCTCCTCCAGGACGCGCTGGGCGATTGCGAAGGCGCCGTTGGCCGCAGGCACCCCGCAGTAGACGGCGCACTGGAGCAGGACCTCCTTGATTTCGTCCGGAGTGACCCCGTTGCGGAGCGCGGCGCGCACGTGCAGCGCGAGCTCGTGCTCGCGGCCGGATGCGACGAGCGCCGTGATCGTGATGCAGCTCCGCGTCCGGCGGTCGAGGCCCGGTCGCGACCAGATCTCCCCCCATGCGTAGCGCGTGATGAGGTCCTGAAAGTCGGTCGTGAAGTCTGTCGTGCCGGCGATCGCCCGGTCGACGTGCTCGTCCCCGAGCACCTCCCGTCTCGTCTTCATGCCGTCGTCGCTCACGCTGCCACCACCTCCTGTTCGAGATGCTCGAGTACGGCGCCCGAGAACGCCTCCGCGCGCTCGACGTTCGCGAGGTGTGCCGCGCGCTCGAGGACCTGAAGTCGCGCGCGCGGTATCCGGGACGCGATGAGCTCGGCGTGCTCGACCGGCGTCGCCGGGTCGTCCGCTCCCGCGATGACGAGCACGGGCGCGGCAATCGCAGAGATGGACTCTCGCGCGTCCCAGGCACCGACGGCCTCGCAGCAGCGCGCGTAGCCCTCCGGCGGCGTCGCAGCCAGCAGCGCCCGGAAGCGAGCCACCGTCTCGGGCTCTGCGACCTCGCGCTCGGGCGTGAACCACCGTCCGACGACGGAATCCGCGATCTCCTCCATTCCTCGGGCACGGACGATCCGCGCGCGCTCCGCCCAGCCGTCGGGCGGTCCGAGGTACGCCGAAGTGCAGGCGAGGACGAGCCGCTCCACGCGCGCGGGCGCGACCACTGCAAGCGCCATCCCGACCATCCCTCCGAGCGAGACCCCGCAGAGCGAGACGCGCTCGAGCCCGAGCTCGTCGAGGAGTGCGAGCAGGGCGTTCGCGAGCGACGCGACCGTGCACGGCACCTCCGGGAGTGCGGACGAGCCGTGGCCTGGGTGGTCGTAGGTGAGAACGCGGAAGTGCTCGGCGAGGACAGGGAGCTGCGGCTCCCAGAGCTCCTGTGTCGTACCGAGTGAGTTGGACAGCACGACGACCGGTGCGCGTTCGGGGCCGTGAAGGCGATGGTCGAGCGTCATCCCTTCGCGTCCTCGTACTCGCCGAGGGCACGGTCGACGAGCGTCTCGGCCGCTCCGAGGTACCCCGTCGGGTCGAGGAGCGCATCCAGCTCGTCTGCGGAGAGACCCGTCCTCTCGTCGGCAAGAAGCGCGTCACGGAACGAGGCGGCGCTTGCGGCCTCGGCGACGACCTCGTGCGCCCGGCTGCGGCCCAGTCGGGGAGCGAGGGCGAACGAGATGCGCTCGGCGACGACGATGCCGCCGCCCGCGTCGAGGTTCGTTCGCATCCTCTCGGTGTCGACCTCTAGGCCGGTGACGGCGTCCGCCGCGGCCGCTGCCGACCCGCCGGCGAATGCGAGCGCGCCGGAGAGCGCCTCCCACTCGGCGTGCCAGCCGCCCACCGCGCGCTCGTGCTCGTGCTCGAGCCCGCCGAGCAGAACGCCCGCGTGCGCGTTCGTCAGGCGCGCACACGCCGCCGCGAGGGTGGAGCGGACGGGATTGCGCTTCTGCGGCATCGTCGAGGACCGTCCGCCCGGCGCCTCTGCGACCTCGCCCACCTCGCTCTGCGCGAGGAGCACGATGTCGCGGCCGACCTTCGCGGCTGCGCCCGCGGCGCCGTCCAGTGCTGCGCCGAGCTCCGCCAGGCGTTGGCGGTTCGCGTGCCAGGGGAGCACTGGCTCCGCGAGCCCGAGCTCCTCTGCGTAGAGCCGGGCGACCTCAGGTCCCCGGTCCCCGAGAGCGGCGAGGGTTCCCGCGGCACCGCCGAGCTGCGCTGCGAGCCGCTCGCCTCGCACGGCGACGAGCCTCTCCCGCGACTCGAGGACTGCGACGAGCCAGCCAGCCGCCTTGAGCCCGAACGTCGTCGGCACCGCCTGCTGCAGTAGGGTGCGCGCCGCCATGGGTGTCGAACGGTGCGCGCGTGCGAGCGCGGCACATCCGCCGGCGAGCCGGTCGAGCTCCGCGAGCACGAGTGTGACGGCGCGACGCGAGACGAGCATCGCGGCCGTGTCGACGATGTCCTGGCTGGTCGCACCCAGGTGGACGTAGTCGGCAGCCTCGTCGCCGGCGGTGGAGCGGAGCTCGCGGACGAGCGGCTCCGCCGGGTTCCCGACAGCGCGGCCGTCGCCCGCGAGGCGTGCCGCGTCGTAGAGCTCGGCGAGGCAGACCTCTCCGATCCGAGCAGCGGCCGCAGCCGGGACGAGACCAGCTGCGGCGCATGCCTTCGCGAGAGCGCGTTCCGCATCGAGCATCCCCTGCAGCCACGCGCGGTCGGACACCGCCTCGCGCAGCTCCTCCGGCACGAAGATGGCCGAGAAGGGCGTCACACCGCGAAGAACGTCGTCTGGCCCGCGCCCTGGAGGACGATGTCGAAGCGCAGCGCGCCGTCCTCCACCTGCGAGACGAGGGTCTTCCGCTCAGCCGGTTCGAGGCCGAGGAGCACGGGGTCCTCGGCGTTCGCGGCCTCCTCGTCGGGGAAGTACATGCGGGTTGCCACGCGCTTCAGGAGACCGCGAGCGAAGACGCCGACTAGGAGATGCGGCGCCTGGAGCCGACCGTCCACCCATGGAACGCGGCCGGGCTTCAGAGTGACGAACTCGAAGCGGCCCGCACTGCCGGTGCCCGACCGCCCGAAGCCCGTGAAGCCCGTCTCGAGCGGGACCTCCTCGCGATCGTCGGCCGGATGCGCGTAGCGACCGGTGGTGTTCGCCTGCCAGATCTCGATCATGCCGTCCGGGACGGGGTCTCCGGCGCCGTCGAGAAGCACGCCCGAGATGCGAATCGCGCGCGGGTCGGACTCGTCGACGAGATGGTTCGAGATCGGGCCGCCGAGGAGCCCGATCTCCAGATACGGCCCGGTGGTCTGAGACGGGGTGAGCGCGATCTCAGTCGTCATGCGGCTCCTCGAGCGGCGTTGCCTCGCGTCCGCCGAGCACGATGTCGAATCGGAATCCCAGCGCCCAGTCGGGCTGGGTCAGCTCCAGCTCGAACTTCGCGACGAGCCGCTGCCGGGCTCGCTCGTCAGGGATGGAGGTGAAGATCGGGTCGAACGGGAAGAGCGGGTCGCCCGGGAAGTACATCTGGGTGACGAGTCGCTCCGGAAAAGCGCGGCCGAAGAGCGAGAAGTGGATGTGCTTCGGCCGCCATGCATTCGCGTGGTTCCCCCACGGATACGCGCCTGGAAGCACTGTCGTGAAGCGGTACGTGCCGTCGTCGTCGGTCAGGCAGCGCCCGCACCCGCTGAAGTTCGGATCGAGCGGCGCGTCGTGCGTGTCGACCGCGTGCCGGTAACGCCCGGCGGCGTTCGCCTGCCAGATCTCGACCAGCTGGCCGCGCAGCGGCTTGCCGTCCGAGCCGAGAACACGTCCGGTCACGGTGATCCGCTCACCGAGCGGCTCGCCGGCGTGCTGGCGCGTGAGATCGGCGTCCGTCTCGCGGAGTACGCCGTTGCCGAACACGGGCCCGGTCAGCTCCGACAGCGACGACGGAACGAGAACCAGTGCGCTCTTCGGCGCGCGGAGCCGCGTGCCGACGTAGTCGGGGTAGAGGAGCGGCGGATCGGTCCCCGTCAGAGCGGTGTCCGAGACGCGGGCGAACGTGGTCTCAGGCTGCACGGCGATCCTCCAGGTCGACGTCGAAGCGAGCGCCGGTCGCCGCGCGCACCTGCTCGACAGTTGCGTCGCCCAGCAGCTCCGTGAGGACGAGCGCTCCGCCTCGAAGTCGGAACACGGAGAGCTCGGTGACGACGACGTCGGCGGCGGCACGTGCCGTGAGTGGGTAGTCGCACTCGGAGACGACCTTCGGCTCGCCCGTCGACGACGTCGCGGTCATGGTCACGATCACGCGGCGTGCCCCGACAACGAGATCCATCGCGCCGCCGACGCCGAGAACGTCCTTCCCCGGCAGTGCCCAGTTCGCGATGTCACCCGCGATCGAGACCTGGAGGGCGCCGAGCACGGCGACGTCGATGTGCCCGCCGCGGATCATCGCGAAGCTCTGCGCGCTGTCGAAGTACGCGGCGCCGGGGAGCGCGGTCACCGGTCGCTTCGCGGCATCGACGAGGTCAGGATCGACCTTGCCCTCGCCGGGTCGCGGCCCGACACCGAGGAGCCCGTTCTCGGTGTGCAGGAAGACGTTCGCGCCTTCTGCGAGCAGGCCGGGGATGAGATTCGGGATACCGATGCCGAGGTTGACGACCTCGCCGGACCGGAGCTCCTGTGCGGCGCGGGTCGCGATCGACGTCTTGACGTCGCCCGTCATCGTGAGAGCACCAGCTCGTCGACGTACAGATGAGGCGTGTGGATCGACTCCGGCTCGAGCTCGCCTGCTGACACGATCT
Source organism: uncultured Actinomycetes bacterium (assembly GCA_963770595.1). Lineage (GTDB taxonomy): Bacteria > Actinomycetota > Thermoleophilia > Gaiellales > Gaiellaceae > GMQP-bins7. Next base: position 483,033 of record CAVYQG010000003.1, read on the forward strand.
CTCCCACCTCGGCGATTGTCACCCGTGCGGCCGTCGCCATCAACGGGTTGAAGTTCCTCGCCGTGCGCCGGTACCAGAGGTTGCCGAGCACGTCGCCGCGCGCCGCGTACACGAGCGCGACGTCGGCATGGATCGGCCGTTCGAGCACGTGCGGGACGCCGTCGACGACGTGCTCTTCCTTCCCGTCGGCGAGCAGCGTGCCGGCGCCGACCGGCGTCAGGAAGCCGGCGATCCCGGCGCCGGCCGCGCGAATGGCTTCGGCGAACGTCCCCTGCGGGACGAGTGTCGCCTCGATCTCGCCGGCGTTCACCGCCGCGACGGCCTCGGGGTTCGAGGTGAAGTACGACGAGATGCCGCGCTTGATCCGTCCCTGGCGCAGCAGCTTCCCGAGCCCGCGACCCGGCTCGCCGATGTTGTTCGAGACGATCGTCAGCTCGTCGGCGTCGGAGCTCTCGACGAGGGCGTCGATGAGCGTGAGCGGCGCGCCGACGAGCCCGAACCCGCCGACCATCACCGTGTCGCCCGAGCGGATCGCCGACACCGCCTCCTCGGGCTCGATGGGGCCGCTCGCAATCGCCATCCCTGACATCCCTTTCGTCGCCGGAGGCACGGAGCCTAACCACGCTTGTATGCAAGCGCAGGGCGCGATGCAGCACGACGAGGCGCCTGCTGGACTCGACTCGGCGGGTGTTGTATACATGCGCCGATGTCCTCGCGACGCTCTCGTCGAGCCGCTGGGGGGAGTTGTCCCACGGTTCGCGCAACAACCGGAGCGAATGCGTCGTCCGAGATGTCGACTGCACAGGAGGTCGGGCCGGGGTCTTGCACGGACCCGCTCCTCGGGACGAGAATCGTCTCAGCCTGCGCGTTGGCAGGCATGACGGAAGGAGAGGGCGTGAAGCGGTACAGGTTGATCGTGGCCGTGGGCGCTGTCGTGATGCTCATCGCCGCGTTGAGCGGGTCGAGCGCATACGGCGGCCCGAGCGGGTCCGCGCAGGGAAATCCGATCAAGATCGGCGTGATCACGCCGCTCACTCCGGGTGCTTCCAACTTCGTGCCATGGGGCGTCCAGGTACGTGCCGGTGCGGCGCTGGCCGTGAACGAGATCAACAGATCCGGCGGCGTGAAGGGACGGGGGCAGGGCCGCCGGCTCAACCTCGTCGTCGCCGACGACCAGGGCACGAACACGACCCTGGCCATCGACGGTTTCAGGCGGCTGACCCAGCAGGAGAACGTCGTCTCGGTCGGGGGCATCATCGGCAGCCCCGTCGGGGGGGCGCTCACGCGGCTCGCCGAGGAGGGGAAGATCCCGCTGTTCCTGACGAAGTCGGGAAACAACGAGATCCTGACGCTGTCGAGTCGCTACACGTTCCGCACGTGTCTGCCCAGTGCCGCCATGGTGGCGGTATCGGTCGTCCAGCTCGCGCAGCGGCGGGGGATCAGGAACGTCGGCGTGATCATCGCCGACTATGCCTGGGGCCAGTCCTTCAAGTCCTCGCTCGAGGAGGAGGCCAAGAAGGCGCCGAACATCAGTTTCAACGTCGAGGTTGCGCCCTTGCCGACGCAGAACTTCACGCCGTACCTGCGTGCGCTGGGCGACGTGTCGCTGATCGTGGCGACCGGTCATCCCCCGGGAGGCGGGTTGATCCTGGCCCAGGCAGGACAGCTCGGCATGAAGGCGCCGGTGGTGGGTGCGTACTCGCCGTACTCGCTCACCGCGAGGAACGCCGGGTCGGCCCCGTTCGGCCGCTGGAGCGACTTCAAGTGCATGGCCACGGCATCGCGGGGGTACAAGGCGCTCGCGAAGCGCTACCTGCGGACGTTCCCGCAGAACGAGTTCATGGAGGACGACGCGCTCTCCGGCTACGCGTACGTGAAGATCGTCGCGGAGGCGATCAGCAGGGTCGGGCCGAACCGCCAGAGGATCGCGGCGTACGTCCATGCCAACACGTTCAACATCCCCGGGTATGCGTTCCCGCTGCGCTGGACGGCGTGGGGTGAGCTGAACAGACCGACGGTCCAGTTCGCCGTCCTGACGAGGGGCGCGCCGCCGGAGTCCGGCTTGAACACGGCCAGCACGACCTTCTGGCCGAGAGTGCTGTTCAAGTCGCAGCCGCTGACCCCGTACCGTCCTCCGTCGTAGCCGTGGAGGCCGGACCTGCTCCTCGAGGTTGACGCGGTCACAAAGCGCTTCGGCGGTCTCCCGGCCGTCGACGGCGTGACATTCGGGATCGACGACGGCGACATCGTCGCCGTCGTCGGTCCGAACGGGGCCGGGAAGAGCACACTGCTGAAGCTCATCGTCGGGCTGGACTCACCGACACGTGGCAGCGTCCGGCTGAACGGCGAGAGGATCGACGGCCTGGCGGCCCATCGGGTCAGGCACAAGGGCATCGCGATGGCCATGCAGCGACCGCTTCCCTTCGGGTCGATGACGGTCCTCGAGAACGCGCTCCTCGGCGCGATGTTCGGCGTCGGGCACGGCGCCCCGAGCGAGCGAGAGGCGAGGCGGAGAGCGGCCGACGCCCTTGCGTTCGTCGGGCTGGAGGAACGAGCCGGCCAGCCGGTTACGAGCCTGAACCTCCACCAGCAGCGGTTTCTCGAGATGGCCAAGGCGCTCGCCGGTCAGCCGAAGCTGCTGCTGCTGGACGAGGTCATGGCGGGTCTCAACGAGTCCGAGCTCGCCGCCTCGGTCGAGATCGTGCGGAGCGTCCGCGACACGCTCGGAACGACCATCCTGTGGGTCGAGCACGTGATGAGCGCCGTCATCCAGCTCGCCGAGCGCGCGATCGTCCTCGATTTCGGCAGGGTCCTCGCCGAGGGTGCGCCCGAGGTGGTCATGCGAGACCCGCAGGTCGTCGAGGCGTATCTCGGCCAGGCTCGCGTTGCTTGAAGTCGTCGGATTAGCGGCCGGATACCTCGGCGAGAGGGTCATCGACGGCATCGACGTCGAGGTTCGTACGGGCGAGGCGGTGGCGATCGTCGGGTCGAACGGCGCGGGGAAGTCGACGCTCTTCCGCGCGATCGCCGGGCTGCTTCCGGCGATGGCTGGTCGGATCGTCCTCGACGGGAAGGATCTGACGCGCCGTCCCGCCCACCGCAGATCGCGCGCGGGAATCGCGTACGTGCCGGCCGAGCGGCACCTGTTCCCGGCCATGACCCTGAAGAGCAACCTCGTCCTCGGCGCGTATCCCAGGCGGCCGGACGCCGCGACGGTGGAACTCGTGTACGACCTCTTCCCGCGGTTGAAGGAGCGGCAGCGCCAGCAGGCAGGAACCTTGAGCGGCGGTGAGCAGCAGATGCTCGCGGTCGCTCGCGCGCTCATGGCGCGACCGCGGCTGCTCATGCTCGACGAGCCCACGACCGGCCTTGCGCCGAAGGTCGCGCAGGTCGCGTTCGAGGCGCTCGAAGGTCTCAAGAAAGAGGGAATGACCCTCCTGATCGCGGAGCAGCAGGTGCCGCTCGCGCTCTCGGTCGCCGACCGTGGCTACGTGCTCGAGAACGGTCGGATCCGGCTGACCGGGACGTCGGAGGAGCTCGACCAGAATCCCGAGGTACGGCGCGCGTATCTGGGTGTCGCATGAGTCGTCGGCGCGGCGGAGGCGGGGAGCGGGTATGAGGGCGGTCATCCTCGACGGGCTCGTGGTCGGCCTGGCCTTCGGCCTGCTCGGCGTCGGCATGACGCTGATCTACGGTCTCGGCGGCGTCCTGAACCTCGCCTACGGGCAGATCGTCGTGCTTGCGGCGATCGTCATCTCGCTCCTCATGGAGGACGGCGTCGCGACGGTTCTCGCCGCTTTCATAGGTGTGCTGGCAGCCGCCGCGGTATCGGTTCTGCTCGACCTCACGCTGATGCGACCGGTCTACCGCCAGCACGGCGAAGAGCGGACGCTCCTGGGCCTCCTGCTGACGCTCGGAGCCGCGTTCGTCATCGGAGGTCTCCTCGTCTGGCGGTATCCCGCGGGCGCGCTGTACATCTTCGTCAGCGGGGACCCGATCTCCGTCATCGGGGTCCCGATGACGGTGGGGAGCATCTGGGCCTCCGCGATCGCGCTGGCGGTTGCGGCGGCACTCCTGTTGTTCTTCGGCGCCACGACGTTCGGGCGCGGCGTGCGCTCGGTGATCCAGGACGAGACCGGCGCGCGCCTCGTGGGTATCAACCCGTCGTTCGTCCGCACCGTCATCTGGGCACTGAGCGGCGCACTTGCCGGCGTGGTCGCGATTGCGCAGTCGATGAGCGGGCCGCTCACGGCGAACGCGGGCTTCGAGCTCACCACGTTCGCGCTGATCGTCACCGTGGTCGGCGGCCTCGGGAGTGTTGCGGGAGCGTTTCTCGCGGGCGTGCTCCTCGGAGTGGTGAACGCGCTGAGCGCGCACTACATCGGGCAATACATCACGACCATCATCCTTCTCGGCACCGCCGCCCTGACGATCCTCATCCGACCTCGGGGGCTGCTCGGCCGATGAGCGAAATGGAGAAGGCGAGAACGCTGCCGCGTCTCGGGAGGATCGGCTGGGCGCTCTTGCCGATCCTCGTCACGGCGGCGCTGCTCGCGGCGCTCCCGACGGTCTGGTTCGGCGACTCGCCGTACACGACGTCGCTTGCAGTACAGGCGCTCGTGTTCGCCTCATACGGCGTCGGCTTCAACCTGATCTTCGGGAGCACGAACCAGCTCTTCCTCTGCGTCGGCGCTCTCGCCGGTGTTGGTGGCTACGGCGCGGGCATCCTCGCCAACGAGAGCTCTCTGCCCATGGTCGCGGGCGTGATCGTGGGAACGGCGAGCGCCGCCATCGTCGGAGGGCTTCTGAGCTGGATCGCCGTGCGGCGCTCGCTCGGCGTCATCTTCACAGGCGTCGTCACGCTCGTGTTCTCGCTCGGTTTCGCGAACCTGCTCCTCGGCCAGCGAGACCTGACGGGATCCGAGGTCGGTCTCGTCGTGGAGGGGGCTCCCGCCGATCTCGCCGACGACAGCGTCGGTGGCTACTACCTCTTCGCGGGCGTCCTCATCGCTTTCCTGCTCGTCTTCCGCGCACTGCAGCTCTCGCACTTCGGCTGGGCGTTTCGCGCGCTCCGCGACGACGAGGTGGCCGCCGAGCTCGCGGGCGTGAACGTCTCGCGCTACCGGATCTACGCGGCGACCATCGGCTCGGCGATGATCGGCCTCACCGGAGCGCTGCTGGCCTACAGCGCAGGATTCATCAGCCCGGCGACGTACAGCTTCGACCGCGTGGACGTGCGCGTCCTCGTGATGGTCGCATTCGGCGGCCTCGGGACGCTGCTCGGCCCGGTCATCGGGGCAGGCGTCTTCGCGGTCCTGGACGAGCGGCTGACGGCGAGCCTCGAGCTCCGCGAGGTTCTGTACGGCGTCTTCGTCATCGCGATCTTCCTGTTCTTCAGGCACGGTGTGGTGCAGGCGATCGTGTCGCTCTTCGATCGCGTCTTCGGCCCGCGTCGTGGCAAGCCGGAGCTCGAGACGTCTCACGAGTAACCGACCGCTCGTCGCTTCCGGCGCTCATGCATGCAGAACGAGCCCCGGCTCGCCACTCGAACCACAGGAGAGGACTCGATTGCACGCAATACGTGCTGCGCACGGTTACGCTGGCGATCGTGCCGCGCGGGAACCACGCGAACTCGCAGACGACGAAGGCGACGCTCGGGCTCCGCGAGCTCCTGCTCGGTGGAGCCTTCAAGCCGCGCGAGCGAGTTCCCGAGCTCCGTCTCGTCGAGGAGCTCGGCGTATCGCGGACACCGCTCCGGATCGCCCTCATGACACTCGAGCACGAGGGGCTTCTGGAGACGCTCCCGGGCGGCGGCTTCGTGGTGCGCGAGTTCACACGCACCGACATCGACGACGCGATCGAGCTCCGCGGCGTGCTCGAAGGCACCGCAGCGCGTCTCGCGGCGGAGCGGCTCGAGTCGGAGGTCGAGCTCGAGCCCCTACATGCCTGCTGCGAGGAGCTCGACGCCGTCGTCCGCACGCAGAGCATCGAGACGTTCATGGAGTACCTCCGCCTCAACGAGGAGTTCCATCACGGGTTTCGCGAGCTGGCGAAAAGCCCGCAGCTCGACCGCGCGCTCGAGCACGTGCTCGCGCTCCCGTTCGCGCCCGCGAGTGCCCTGCTCATGGTTCACGCAGCGCTGCCCGAGTCGTGGGAGATCCTGCTCGTGGCGCAGCACCAGCACCACGCGCTCATCGACGCGATCAGCCGGCGCGAGGGAGCGCGCGCGGACGCGATCGCGCGGGAGCACGCGCGCATCGCACGCCGGAACCTCGACATCGCACTCGAGAACCGACACCTCCTCGAGCACCTGCCGGGCTCGACGCTGCTGCGGCTTCCCGCCGCTTGAACCTCCCGCGGGCGGGTTACCGGGCTCAGGCGGTGGCCTGCGTGCGCCAGCCCTCGTGGTAGGAGCTGCGTGCCACCTCGGAGTAAGGACAGGGGCTGACGATCGCGCGGAGCTCCGCCTGCCGGTGCCGCTCGACCACCGGCTTCGAGGACCCGCCGCCCTCCTCGCCCCAGACGAGGGTCACCTCGGCGCCGATCTCGACGTCCACGTCGACCATGGCGAGTGACAGGTACGAGCGCTCGTTGTAGCTGTACCCCGAGAAGGTCGAGACGCCGACGGGCTCACCATCGTGGAGCACCTTGTCGTACGGCCACGTCGAGTAGTTGGACAGCGGGACGTCGATGTACTTGACGGGATCGCCCTTCTCGAAGTGCGATCCGATCGCCTGCGCGACGTCCGCGCCGTTCCACGCGAGAGTCACCTTCTTCCAGCGCGGCCGGTCGGCCATCGCGAGGAGCGCGTCCCGCCCGACGAAGTCGTGGTCGAACTTCACGAACGGCCAGTACCCGAGGTCGTGCGGGGTGAGGTAGTAGTCCGAGATCTCTTCGGAGGCGTAGCTGCCTCCCAGCGAGCCGGTTCCCTCGTACCCGTCGGCAGGCAGCCACTCCCGGTACGCCTTCAGCGCATCGCCCGTGAAGACCGCCGGAAGCGGAGACGGGATCCAGCCCGACTCGAGCGTGTTCGTCGCGTACGCGCGCGACCCGACCTGGCGCAACCCGAAGTCCTTTCCGGCTTCGACGATCGCGCCCCTGACGTCCTCCCGCTCGTCCCACGGCCCCCACAGCTCGAGCCCGGGCACGCCCGACATGCCGTGGTGCAGCGCGCGCACGGGCCGCCCGCCGATCGTGAGCTCGTCCATGCTGAAGAACTTGATCTCGGGCAGCGGGCCGCCGTTCGCCTTCTCCAGCACCTGCATCGCCGTCGGCCCCTGGACCTGGAAGCGGTAGAGCTGTCGCCCTCCCGTGGGGTTGACGGCGGTTCGCTCGTCCCGCGACACCTGCACGTCGAAGTCCCCTGTCTCGGCGTGGTACTGGACCCAGTTGTGCGCCGACGGTCGTCCCACGATCCGGACTCTGTTCTCCTGGAGGTGGAAGAGGATCGCGTCGCCGATGACGTACCCCTCGTGGTTGCAGACGACGAGCTGCTTCGCCTTCTTCGGGGCGAAGCCGTCGAACGTGTTGACGCCGACGTGGGAGAGGAGCTCGATCGTGTCCGGGCCCTCGATCTGGAGGTCCAGCATGTGGTGGGACTGATCGAACAGCGCAGACGTCTCACGCCAGGCCACCTGCTCGTCCCGCCAGTTCGAGAACTCGGCCGGCACCGCCGGATAGACGTACGGCCCGATCTGCGAGTTGCGCGCCATCTCGACGGCGCTCCCGGCCGCCTGCAGCTTCTCTTCGAGGCTCGTGAAGCTCATGCTCTCCTCCCTCCTCCTCGGAGCGTCATGCGGATACTAGGGAAGCCTGGGCTCGCCTCACGGTGAGCCCGCCCCGGAGCCCTCGCGCGCCTGATGGTCGCGTCCGAGGAACGTGTTCGCCCATGCGCTCGTCCCGGCCAGTGCGTTGTCCTTGACGACGACCGGGCCGTCCAGCATCGATTCCTCCTCGCCGTAGGCCTTGAGCCGCTCGTACGCCTCCGACCAGATGCACTCGGTGTCGTAGACCTCGCACAGGCCGTCGCGCGTCCCACCACAGGGGCCGTTGCGCTGGTTCTTCGCGCACTGCGACTCGGGGCAGACGTAGGCGATCTCAGGGAGCGAGCAGTCGCCGCAGTCCTTGCACCGGAACAGCGGCACCTTGGCCGCCTGCTCGAGCGCATGGGCGACCTTCCTCACGGGTCGCGGCGCCTTCTCGATGCGGCCGTAGAGGCTCTGCCCGGGCTTGAAGAGCGGCGCGTCGCTCGCGAACACCGCCTCGTGGAGACGGCGGCTGAAGCGGTACTTGACGGGAACCCGCAGGTCGGTTCGACGCTGCCGCTTCGACGCGAGGTAGGCCGCGTTCACGACGTCGGACGAAAGGCCCGTCTCCGGATCACGCTCGAGGAAGTGGAACTCACCCGGACGCGGGAACTGGATCTCGCGCGCGAACTCCCGCCAGTCCTCCGCCCCGAACGCGTTGGCGCGGTCGACGATCTCGCCGAACGTCTCCGCCGGCATGTGGCCCCCGAGGTAGACGCCGTCGTAACCGAGGCCACGGACGACCGCAAGGTGCTTCGACGCGAGGTCGACGAAGAACGCGCGCCCCTTGTCCGGGCTGGCGCCGTGTCGCTCGGCCAGCGCCAGCAGCTCGTCGGTCACGACGATGCCGGGGATGATCCCGCGGTGGAACGCGTGCGCAGCCGTGCGAGAGAGCAGGTAGACGTTGGCGAGGACGTGCAGGTCGAGCCCGTCGCGGCGGATCCAGCGAACGAGCTCGTCGTCCTTGCGTGTGTTCCAGCCGGCCTGGCTGATGACGAAACGAGCGCCCGCCCGCACCTTCTTGCGCAGCTTGAAGTACTGAGGCATCACCTCGCGCTCGTGCCGCTTGTGGTTCGTCACGACACCGCCGAGGAAGAAGTCCGTCTGCCGGAGCCGGGTCGCCGGCCGGCGCGTGTCCGGCAGGCCCGCGTTCATCTCCGAGAGCAGGCTGATGAGGCCGACCGAGTCGATGTCGAAGACCGGCGCTGCGAGGCCTCGGTGACCCATGACCGGGTAGTCGCCCGACAGTGCGAGCACGTTGCGGAAACCCCCCGAGCTGAGCTGCCAGCCGCGACTCTCGAGCGCATTGCGGTTCCAGTCCTTGCAGGCGAGGTGGATGATCACTTCCTGCCCGCGCGAGATCAGATCGGTCCCGAGCGCGTCGGGCGAGAGCATCGCGTGCCCGCCCGGGTTGTCGGTGATCGAGAGCGCGTCGATTCTCTGGTCCGCGGACAGTTCCCTCGCCAGCGCCAGCACCCTGGCGCCCCCCTCGGAGGTGATCGGGCCACGGCTCGTCACGAGCTCCGCGACGATGACGAACCCGCCCGGTCGTGCGAGGGCGTCGCGTAGCGAGCCCACGAGGTCAGGCCTCGCCGTCGACGTCGGGAGTGCCGTACGTGTGGAAGCTCTCGATCGTCTGCACGCCCCAGTACTGGCCGCGGGCTCGCTCGGCGGCGCTCCACGTGATCGGCTCGAAGTCCGGGTCGTACACGAAGTACCCCCCGGTCGTGACCTCGATGCGGTTGCCTCCGGGCTCGAAGCCGTACAGGAAGAAGCCCTGCGCGACCCCGTGCTTCGAAGGCGCCGCCTCGATGGTGACGTCGTGGTCGACAAAGAGGTCGGCCGCGCGCAGGCACTCCTCGCGCGTGTCGACCCAGAACGCGAGGTGGTGGAGCCGTCCCGTCGCGCCGTACGCATCCGCGACGTAGATGAGCTCGTGCGCGGCGATCGTCAGACTCATCCACGCACCTGTCTCGGTCCCATCGTCGAGCTCGATCCGCTCGTACAGCCTGTAGCCGAGCACGTCCTGGGCGAACGTGCTGTTCGCGCGAACGTCCGCCGCGAGCAGATTGACGTGGTCGAGCCGCTTGACCGCGGCTCCCCGGCCGACGTAGCGCTGCGGCTGATTCCTCCACGACGGCCGCAGGTGCTCGGGCGCCTCGTAGCGTTCCGCCTCGTAGTAGAGCTCGAAGACGTGGCCGTCCGGGTCCGTCAGGCGGTACGCCGGGCCGTGACCCACGTCCCCGTCGACCCAGCCGAGCCCGCGTCCCGCGGCGTCGACGGCCGCGACCCGGCGGTCGAGCGCCTCGGGGCTCCACGCCCGCAGCGCAACGTGCTCGACCCCGGCTCTGGACGACTCCGTCAGCTTCAGGCTGTAGCGGAGGTAGTCGCCCCAGCCCCGCAGGAACACGGACTGGCCGTCGCGCGCTTCCTCCTCCATGCCGAGCACGTCGACGAAGAAGCGGAGGCTCTCCTCCGGCTTGGGCGTCAGGAGCTCCGCATGCCCGAGCCGTGCGAGGTCGTGGATCGGCACGCTCACTGCTCGACGAGCTTCCGCAGGTCGTCGAGGTCGTACGAGAGCTCGCCCGCCTCGAGCTTCGCGCGCTTCTCGCGCTCCCGATCCGCCCGCGCGAGGCCCGCCTTCAGCACGTCATTCACCCGCTCCCGCTCGACGACGACCGCGCCGTCGACGTCGAGCACGACGACATCGCCCTGGCGGATGTGCGCTCCCGCGACCTCGACGGGCTCGCCGATCGCGCCGGGGACGCGCTTCTCCGCTCCGTTCACGCGCACGTACCGCGTCCAGATCGGCAGCCCGACCTCTTGGAGCTCCTCCAGGTCGCGCACCGCGGCGTCCACGAGCAGCGCGGCGACGCCTGCGACCTTCGCCTGCGTCGCGAGCAGCTCACCGACGAGTGCGACGGGCCTGGGCTCGGGCATCGTGAGGACGAGCACCTCGCCCGGCTCGGCCTCGGCCACCGCCGCGTGGACCATCAGGTTGTCGTCCTGGCCACAGCGCACGGTTCGCGCCGGCCCGGCGGCACGCGAGCCCTGCACGACCTGGATCAGCGGCACGTCGACCACCTGAGCGCGCCCAGCGGCCTCGTGCACCGTGGCGGAGCCGAGCCGAGCGAGCTCCGCGAAGTCGGTCACAGGGCGCTCACGACCTGCGGTGTCACGCGCTGGAACGCCTCTGCATACCGGATCGCGGCGTTCCCCGACGAGCGCCGCGCGTGGTTGCCGCGTTGCTCGGCGCGCTGCGAGTAGTAGGTGTGGAGGTACGACTGCGCCTTCATCTCCGCCATCGCGGCGTTCTTCTGCTCGATCACCGGCGTGATGTCGACGAACGTCGTCGGCACGAAGTTGCAGAGCTCGGGCTGGTGAGGCTCGAAGAGGAGCAGCTCCGGCGGTTCGACGGTCTCGAACGCACTCGGGACGCCGGCGCCGGCAGCGAGCGCACGGGCCTTCTCGACGGCGAAGAAGGCCGCCGCGTGGTCCGGGTTGAACGGGTCGCGGTCCGTATGCGTGACGAGCACGTCCGGCGCGAACTCGCGGATGTGATCGGCAATCGCGACCAGACCGTCCCTGTCGATCTCGAGCGGGTAGTCGCCGAGATCGAGGCAGGCGAAGTCGGCGCCCAGCGCCGCCGGCGGCGCGATCCGCTTCTCCGTGCCGCGTCTCCTTCACCCGCTCGACCGACTGGCTCGGCTCCTTCCAGAGCTCACCCGACTCGCCCCGCTCGCCGTACGACAGCGCGAGGACGTGAGCCGTGCCCCCGCCCGCGGTCGTCACTGCGATGACACCGCCCGCGCGCCAGACGAAGTCCGCCGAGTGGGCACCGATCACCATCAGCTTCCGACTCATGACGCGCCCGCCAGCTTGCGCGACTGCCCCACGATCATCTCGCGCGTCTCGTCCTCGTCGAACCCGGCCTCGAGAAGACGGTCGGCCCAGAGCGCGAGCCCGTCTTCGACCGGCGGGTAGTCGGGGTTCCCGCAATCGCTCGAGAAGAGCGATCGCTCGACGCCCACGGCGCGCACGCCGTCGAAGACATGCTCCCACGTCGTCTTGCCGCTGAACGGCGTGGTCAGGCACCGCTCGATCAGGCAGCCCCGCGCGGCGAGCGCCCGCTGATCCTCGATCGAGAAGTTCTGACACGGGAACTCCGGATGCGTGACGACGACGTCGGCGACACCCTCCTCGAATGCGGCCTCGACGATCGCGAACGTGTCGTCGCGCGCGAGATGGCCCGTCGCGAGGACGAGGCTGTGCCGGGCGATCGCCCGCAGCACGTCCCGGGCCTCGGGCAGCACACGCCCGCCCGAGTCGGTGACGTTCACCGGGTCGACGCTCAGACCGAGGCCGCGTAGCTCGTGCTGCAGCCGCGCCCACTGGGGGACCTTGTCGCCCTCCTTCGGCTCCGTCCTCCCAGCCGTCTCCGCGGGCGAGTCGACCGTGGGCATCCAGACGATGCGCGCTCCCTCGCGGGCGGCGATCTCGACCGCAAGAGCGTTCATGCCGCCCACCGCCCAGTTGAGGGTCAGCGTGCCGATCACCGCGACGTCGGGGAAGAGCGCCGAGACGACCCGGGCGCGCTCGGCGGTCGAGGTGTAGTGCGACTTGAGGGCGAAGCCGGCGAGACCGAGCTCGACGAACCGTCGTGCGAGCTCGCGGTCTTCGATGCGGCGCGGAGGCACGTCGGGAGCGACGTGGACGTGCAAGTCGTACGCGCCCTCGACGAGGGTCCGGGCGCGCTCCGTCGGCCCGGCCCCGACGTGCGACTGCGTCTTCATCGGATCGACCCTATCGCTCCTTCGCGGCGGCCAGATCGCTCAGCTGGGCGGCGCTCGCGGAAGCGACACGGGGCTCGACTCCGAGCCCGAGGAGGAGCTCGCGAGCCGCCTTCATCTCGTCCACGCGTCGTACCGCATGCGTCCTACTTCCGTCGAGCGCTCGCTCGAGGTACGGCCTGCCGACGATCTGCTCGATCTCGTCCGCGAGCCATCCGCCGTGCCCGATCGCCTCCGCCGCCTCCATGCTCTCCACGACTGCGGCTGCAAGCCCTTTCATGAAAACGGAGCGCACGAGCTTCAGTGCGGCGGCGTCGCCCGGTTCTTCCGAGACGGTGGTGACCGGCATGCCGAGCGGTCCGAACAGGTCGGCGAACGCGCGCGCTCCTGGGCCGGATGCGAGCACCGGAGCGCGGAGGCCTCGCTGTGGAATCGGGCCGAGCAACGCGACGTCCACGAAGTGCGCTCCGGTTCCGGCGATCAGCTCCGCCAGCTCACGCTTTAGCTCCGGCGCGGCAGTGTTCAGGTCCGCATACAGGACGTCCGCCTCGAGTGCGGGCAGCGCGGCCTCGGCCGCGGCGAGCGCGACCGAGGCCGCGTTGACGCTCAACACGGCGTCGCAGCCCGCGACGGCAGACGCGGGATCGGAAGCACGCTCCACCTGCGGGACGTCGCGGCCGTGATCCGGGTCGTAGCCCCGCACCTTCGTCCCTGCAGCTGCGAGATCGGCAGCGAGAGTGCCGCCCGCCTCGCCGAGCCCGAGCACCGCCACCACGGCCGTGCTCATCGGGCGCTCCGCGCCGTCGATCCGGAAAATCGTCGACAATCGCCTGATACTGCCGGAAGAGGAGGGAGCGCAACGTGGGCCATCGGAGCCTGGAAGACCTGCTGGCGACGGCGGCCAGCCCGGTCGAGTTGCTCCGGAACTCGCAGACCGGGGCAAACGTCTTTCCGGGAGTGCCGCCGGAGTTCACGAACTGGCGCGACGAGCAGCGGGCCTGGCAGGAGAGCTGCGTCCTCTTCGACCAGTCGTTCCACATGAACGACCTGGCGGTGGAGGGCCCGGACGCGCTGAAGCTGCTCTCCCACCTCGCGGTCAACAGCTTCGACGGATTCCGTTCCGACCGCGCCAAGCACTTCGTGCCCTGCAGCCCCGACGGTCACGTCATCGGAGACGTCATCCTGTTTACTCAGGAGGACGAGCGCTTCAACCTCGTCGGCCGGGCTCCCGCGCTCAACTGGATCATCTTCCACGCGGAGACCGGCGGATACGACGTCACCGTCGAGCTCGACCTCAGGACCGCGCTGCGCACCGACGGTCGTCGCAGGTCGTACCGCTTCCAGGTGCAGGGCCCGAACGCGATGCAGGTGATCGAGAAGGCCCTCGGCGGCGCTCCGCCCGAGCTCGGGTTCTTCCACACGACGACCGTGACGATCGCGGGCAGGACAGCGGGCGCGCTGCGCCACGGCATGGTCGGCCAGCCGGGCTGGGAGCTCTTCGGTCCCTGGGACGACGTGGATGCCGTGCGGGAGGCGCTCGTGACCGCCGGGGAGGGCTTCGGTCTGAGACGGGCCGGGGGACGGGCGTACTCGTCCAACACGCTCGAGTCCGGGTGGATCCCCTCGCCGCTTCCGGCCGTGTACTCGGGCGAGAGCATGCAGGCCTACCGCGAGTGGCTGCCGGCGTCGGGATACGAGGGGTCCGCGTCGATCGGCGGCAGCTTCGCCTCCGACGACATCGAGGACTACTACTTCACCCCGTGGGACCTCGGGTACGGCAGCTACGTGAAGTTCGACCACGACTTCGTCGGGCAGGAGGCGCTGGAGGAGATGGCCGGCGGGGATCACCGCCGGAAAGTCACGCTCGCGCTCGACGACGAGGACGTGACCCGCACCATCGGGACGATGTTCCAGCGAGGCGAGCGGGCGAAGTTCATGGACTGGCCGTCGGCCGTGTACTCGATGCACCAGTTCGATCGGGTCACGGTCGAAGGGGAGACGGTCGGCGTCTCGACGTGGATCGGCTACAGCTCGAACGAAGGAAAGATGCTGACCCTCGCGGTCCTCGACGCCGAGCACGCGGAGCCTGGGACCGAGGTGACCTTCGTATGGGGGGAGGAAGCCGGCGGCACCGCGAAGCCCACCGTCGAGCCCCATGTGCAGGTCGAGCTCGGCGCCGTCGTCTGTCCGGTGCCCTACGTCGAAACGGTGCGCACGTCGTACGCACCCGGCGGCTGGCGTGCGTCAGATGCCTAACACGGCGGGGCGGGCTCAGCGATCCTCGAGCCGGTAGACGAAGCGCAGTGCCTGCCAGCTCTCGTCGATCGAGCACGACTTGTTGTCGACGAGCCCGTGCGCGAGCCCGATCTCCTGCACCGCCTCGAACGTGAGGTCGCCGTCGATCTTCGCGGCCTTCTTCGGCCACGCGATCCAGAGCCCGTCGGCCGGGTCGAGCGTCGCCTTCAGCCCGTCGAAGCGTCGTTCGAGGTCGGCGCGCGTGGTCGTGAAGAAGACGACGACACCGGCGCCGGACTTGGCGCCGAGCTTTCTCGCGAGCGGCGTGCCGGAGTAGTCAGCGCTCATGCCACGCGGCAAGCAGGGCCGCCTCGCGCTCGGCAGCGAGCCCGGCCGCATCCGTCGTCTCGGCCTCGTCGAGCGTGCCGCGCACCGTGTCGGCGAGTGGTCTGAACGTGAGGCCGGCGGCGAGCGCTCGGGTCACATCCACGTCGTCGGATGCCGCGAAGGCCGGATCGGCGAGCCACAGTGGGAGCTCCATCCACTCTCCGACCTCTTGCTCGAGGAGGAACTCGTCGGTCACCCAGGTCACGCGCGCGTCGCTCCTGCTGACCTCCCGGCACGTCTCGAGCAGCTCGGCCCACGTGCAGCCGGGATGCGTCGCGTTGTACGTGCCGACTATGTCCCGTTCGCAGAGGGACACGATCCAGTCGCCGAGATCTCGGACGTCAATCACCTGGGTCTTACGCTCCGGCGGCCCCGGCGCCAGCACCTCGCCGCCGCGGGCGATCCGGTGCGGCCAGTAGGTGAAGCGCCCCGTCGGATCGTGCGGGCCGACGATGAGGCCCGGTCGCACGACGAGCGCGCGCTCGTCGAACACATCGCGGACGGCGTCCTCGCAGAGCGCCTTCAGCGGCCCGTAGCTCTCCGCGGTCACCTCGTCCCGGGGAAGCTCGCCGAGCTCGGCGACCGCGCCCGACTCGTCCTGGCGCACGCGGAAATCCGCGAAGACCGAGATGCTGGAGACGAAGCAGTAGCGGCCGGAGCCCGCGAGCGTGCCGGCGGACGCGCGCACGACGTCGGGCAGGTAGCCGCACGTGTCCACGACGGCGTCCCACTCTCGGCCCTCGAGCGCGGCGAGGTCGGCTTCGCGGTCTCCGAGGAGCTTCTCGACCTCGGGGTAGAGCTCGGCGTTGGTGCTGGCCGCGGTTGAAGAACGACAGCTCGTGGCCGCGCGCGAGGGCCGCGTCCGCCAGCGCCCGCCCGAGGAAGCGCGGCCCGCCGAGGACGAGGAGCCTCACGCGAGCTCGGCGAGCCCGGCGAGCAGGCGGTCGACCTCGTCCTCGGTGTTGTAGTGGACGATGCCGGCGCGCACCGCGCCGTCCGCGAGGCCGAGGTGCCGCATCGTCTCGACGGCGTAGTAGTTGCCGTGCCATACCGCTAGGTCTCGCTCGGCGAGCCGGACGGCGACGTCCTCCGGCGTTCGTCCGCGGACGTTGAAGCAGAACGTGGGCACGCGGCCGCTCATCCTCGGCAGGCCGTAGAGCTCGACCCCGCTCGGGAGCCCGGCGAGGAAGCGGTCGCCGAGGGCGTGCTCGTGGGCGCGGATCGTGTCCCAGCCGATCGAGTCGACGTAGTCGACGGTCGCGACGAATCCCGCGAGCAGCTCGTGCTGGCTCGTCCCGAGCTCGAAGCGATGGCCGACCGGATCGTCGGCGGCCGGGCGCACCTTGTACGGGCGCCACGACTCGAGCAGCTCGCGTCTCCCGAACGCGACGCCCATGTGCGGGCCGAAGAACTTGTACGGCGAGCAGATGAGGACGTCGACGTCCCAGGCGGTCACGTCGATCGGGCCGTGCGGGCCGTAGTGGACGGCATCGGCCCACGCGAGCGCGCCGACGTCGTGTGCGAGGGACACGATCCGCGCGACGTCGGGCGCGGTGCCGACCGAGTTGGCCGCGACGGGGAACGCGACCACGCGCGTCCGCTCGCCGAGCAGCCCGGCGAGGCCGTCGTAGTCGACCTCGAGCTCCTCGGTGAGGCTCGCGACACGAACGACGATCCCCAGGTCGTGAGCCAGCTCGAGCCACGGCGACACGTTCGCGTCGTGGTCGAGCGCGGTGACGACGACCTCGTCGCCTTCGCGGAGCGTCCGTGCGAGCGCGCGGCTGAGGAGGAAGTTGAGCGCGGTCATGCTCGGCCCGAACGCGACCTCGCTCGCCATGCAGCCCAGGAAGGACGCGGCCCGCTCGTGCGCGAGGTCGACGATCTCGTCCGTGCGGCGGCTCGTCTCGTAGGGAGCGCCGATGTTCGCGTTCGACTCGCGCAGGTACGACGAGATCGCATCGATCACCTCGTCGGGGCACTGTGTCCCGCCCGGCCCGTCGAAGAAGGCCAGCGGCCGGTCGAGCGCGGAGTAGCGCGCGCGCACCGCCTGGATGTCGAGTGCGGTCGTGCTCATGCGAACGCCTCGCCGTTGACCGTCCACCGGTGCTGCGGCTTCACCGTCAGGGAGTTGCTCACGAAGCAGCCTCGTTCCGCAGCTGCGACGAGCTCCCCGAGCACTTTCGGATCGGGTGCCGGCGCGAGGCGGACGTCGAGGGCGGTCTGGATCTCGACGAACGCGTACAGGCCGTCCTCCTCGCGCTTCGTCACGACGCCGTGAGCCGTCCCCGAGCCGACGGAGTTGCACCCCGCCTTCCGCGCGGAGTGGTCCATGCTCGCCAGCGTGCAGCGCACGAGCCCGGCGAGGACGACGTGCTCCGCCCACCACTCGGCCTCGCGCGGCAGCGCGCTCCCCCCGAGCGTGCTTCGTGCGACCCGATCCTGGTCGACCGTGACGTCGAACTCGAGAACCTTCGCGCGCGCCGGCACCGCTGGAGCCTAGCCTCGCCGTCCGGGGCATCGCCTAGGGTGCGCGCGAATGGACGAGCGGCTCCGGACGCTCAGCGAGGCCGAGTGCTACGAGCGCTGCTATGGCTGGCGGTGGAGCGAGGACACCGTGAAGGTGCTCCGGGTCGAGCCCGATCTGCGTGACGACCCGTCCGAGGTCGGCGAGCGCCTGCGCCGCCTGCTCGAGCTCCGCCTCGACGCGCGCGAGCCCGAAGCCGCGTAGCTCCCCGCGCCGCCAGGCAGGATTCGACGATGGTCCGCGCTGTCGTCTTCGACCTCTGGCAGACCCTGGCGTCATGGCCGGAAGAGAGGTCGGCCGAGTTGCGCCGTGCGTGGGCGGACGATCTGGGCGTCGCCGAGCAGCGGCTGGACGAGCTCTGGTACACCGGCGACCTCTATCGGAAGCGCGAGACCGGGCCGATCGCCGTCGCGATCGAGCAGCTGTACGCGGACCTCGGTGTGAGCGCCGACATGAACGATCTCCTCGACCGTCGGCGCGGGCTCACCCGGGACGCACTCGTGCCCGTCGCAGGCGCCGTGTCGACCCTGCTCGAGCTTCGTCGGCGCGGGATCACGACCGGCCTGATCTCGAACTGCACCGAGGAGGTCGCGCTCGTCTGGGACGAGTCGCCGTTCGCCGGGCTGATCGACGCGACTGTGTTCTCGGCGACGGCGGGGTGCATGAAGCCGGACCGTCGCATCTACGAGCTGGCGCTCGACGAGCTCGGCGTCGAGGCTGCGGAGACGCTGTTCGTGGGTGACGGCGCGAACGATGAGCTCGCAGGGGCCAGACGAGTTGGCATGTCTCCCGTGCTCGTCCAGCTCGACGGGAGGGATTCGCCATGGGACGGGCTCGGCGACTGGACGGGGCCCCGGGTGACGGCGATCCCGCAGGTCCTCGACCTCGTGGCGTGACGCGCCTGGCGGAGAGCGCGGTCCCGGACGTGCTGGGGCCGGGCGTCCGGGTGGTCTTCTGCGGGATCAACCCCGGCCGCGCGAGCGCAGCTGCGGGCGCGGCTTTCGCGAACCCGCGCAACGACTTCTGGCGACTGCTTGTATGCGGCCGGCTTCACGCCGCGCCTCTACGAGCCCGAGGAGCAGCACGCAGCTCCTCGGGCTCGAGATCGGCCTCACGAACGCGGCGCGCCGGACGACTCGCGGCTCGGGCGACCTTCGACGCGGGGACTTCGCGGACGCGAGGGAGCGCCTCGAGCAGATCGCTGTGACGCTCGAGCCGTGCGTGATCGCGTTCGTCGGCAAGACGGCGTTCAGCGGGGTCTTCGGAGGGCGCCCCGAGCACGGTCTCCAGTCGGAGTCGCTCGCGAAGACGGCGCTCTTCGTGTTGCCGTCCACCTCGCCCGCGAACGCCGCGGTGCGGTGGGAGGAGAGGCTGCGTTGGTTCCGGGCGCTGCGAGACTTCGCCGGGTGACGCTACGCCTGCGGCCCGCGGCACGGGCCGTCCTGCTCGATCCGGACGATCGTGCCCTGCTCGTCCGATTCGAGTTCCCCGACCGCGTCGTCTGGGCGACTCCCGGCGGCGGCATCGAGCACGGCGAGAGCGACGAGCTCGCTCTCCGGCGCGAGCTCGCCGAGGAGGCCGGGCTCGAAGACTTCGAGCTCGGCCCGCTCGTCTGGACGCGGACGCACGTCGTGCCGCTCAGCGGGGGGAAGTGGGACGGTCAGCAGGAGCGGTACTACCTCGTCCGCGTGCCGGCCTTCGAGCCCGCGCCGCGGCTCACGTGGGAGGAGCTGCGCAGCGAGGGGTGTCACCGCGGTTCGTTGGTGGACGCTCGAGCGAGCTGGAGGCGACGGACACCCTCTTCGCGCCCCGCCGCCTCCCTGCTCTCGTCCGCGGGCTGCTCCTGCACGGGCCGCCCGCCGAGCCCGATCGACGTCGGCGTCTAGCCGAGCCTCCGCTCGTAGGAGCCGAGCACGTGGTCCCAGCCGGTGTCGTAGTTCGAGTGCTTCGCTGCGCCTTCGAGCTCGACGTTCTCCCAGCCGCGGTGCTCGAGCTCGACGCGCGTCCCGTCCCCGGCGGGCAGGAACCGCACCTCGACCTCGGTCGCGTCGCCCGCGCGCTCGAGGATGTTCCAGGAGAGGACGAGCCGGGACGGCGGCTCCCACTCGAGCACGGTCGCCCAGTGCCCGCGTTCCCCGTTCGTCCCGATCTCGTACACCTCGCCGCCCTCCGACGCTCGGGCTCGAAGACGATCTCGTCCACGGATCTCGTGGATCGAGTGCGTCGCCACCGGCCACCAGCTGATCGCGTCGGCCGTGAAGACGCGGAACGCCTCCTCGACCGCGCAGTCCACTGTGACCGTCTTGCGGATTACTTCCAGCACCAGAGCGTCGCTCATGGCGTACCTCCTTCTCGTGAGGAGCTCTCGGCCGCCGCCTTGAAGCGGGCCAGAGCCTCGTCCCAGAACCCGTCGACCCAGTCGCGGAGCGTCGACGACCCCGGCTGCGTCGAGCTCGTACAGGTGCCTCGTCCCCTGCCTCGGTGCACGACGAGGCCTGCGTTCTCGAGGACGCGCAGGTGCTGCGACACCGCGGGCCTCGACACGGGCAGCTCGGCGGCGAGCTCGCCGACCGACCTCGGCCCCTCCCGCAGCAGCTCGAAGACCTGGCGTCGCGTCGAGTCGCCGAGTGCGTCGAGAGGATGTCCGTTAGTCAGCACTTACCGTAAGTTACAACTTACGGAAGCAGGAGTCAACCCTCGAAGCGATTCGTGATCGGCGTCCGCCGATCGCGGCCGAACGCCTTCGGTCGCAGCTTGACGCCGGGAGGAGCCTGCCGGCGCTTGTACTCCGCGCGGTCGACTAGTCGCAGCGCCTGCTCGACGACGTCCGCGTCGAACTCCTCGAGCAGCTCCTCGCGGGAGCGGTCGAGCTCGACGTACGCCTCCAGCACGGGATCGAGCGTGTCGTACGGCGGGATCGAGTCGTCGTCGCGCTGATCGTCGCGCAGCTCGGCGCTCGGTGGTCGCTCGATCGTGGTCACGGGGATCAGCTCGCGCCCCGCCTGCTCGTTGAGGTGACGCGCGAGCCGGAACACGTCGGTCTTGAACACGTCCTTGAGGAGCGCGAAGCCGCCGACCATGTCGCCGTACAGCGTCGAGTAGCCGACCGCGAGCTCCGACTTGTTCCCGGTCGAGACCACGAGCCAGCCGTACGTGTTGGAGAGCGCCATCAGGACGACGCCGCGGACGCGCGCCTGCAGGTTCTCGGCCGCGAGCCCGTCCGGGCCGCCTCCGGTCGGCTCGAGCAGCACGTCGTGGAACGCGGCGACGACGCTCTCGATCGGGATCTCGCGGAAGTTCGCGCCGAGGCTCTCGGCGAGCCGGGCCGCGTCCGTCCTCGTCCCCTCGGACGAGAAGCGCGACGGCATCGACACGCAGTGCACGCGCCCGGCGCCGAGGGCGTCGACGCAGAGCGCGGCGGTGACGGCCGAGTCGATGCCGCCCGAGACCCCGACGACGACGTCCGAGAACTCGTTCTTCTCGACGTAGTCGCGGAGGCCGAGCGTGAGCGCGCGGCGCATCTGCTCGAGCTCGGGCTCGAACGGCACGACGAGGTGACTGTCACCCGCCATGGCTGACTGGTCACCCGCTTCCAGCTCGACCACCTCGACCGCGGGCAGCGTCTCGCGCGAGCGGTCGAGCTCGCGCCTGCGCACGTCGCGCAGCCTGCGCGCGAGCGCGTCGGTCGGCTCGACGTCGACGACGAGGAGGTGCTCCTCGAAGCCTGGCGCGCGGGCGACGACCTCGCCCGCGTCGTCGAGCACCAGCGAGTGCCCGTCGAAGACGAGCTCGTCCTGGCCGCCGACGAGATTGCAGAAGGCGAGGTACGAGCTCGTGTCCCGGGCGCGTGTGACGAGCATCTCCTCGCGCTCCTCGGCCTTGCCGACGTGGAACGGCGACGCGGACAGATTGACGAGCAGCTGCGCTCCAGCGAGCGCGAGGTCGGTCGCCGGCGGCCCGGGCTGCCACACGTCCTCGCAGATCGTCGGGCCGACGTGGACGTCTCCGAGCCTGAGCAGCAGCAGGTCACGCCCCGCGGCGAAGTAGCGGTGCTCGTCGAAGACGCCGTAGTTCGGGAGGAAGTGCTTGCGGTAGACGGCCTGCACGCGCCCCGCTGCGCAGACCGCGCAGGCGTTCGCGAGATCGCGGTCGAACCACGGCGTGCCCACGAGCGCGACGATCCCGTCGGTCGCGCGCGCGATCTCCTCGACCGCCGTCCGCGCGTCGCGCACGAAGCCGGGCCGCAGGAGCAGGTCCTCGGGCGGGTACCCGGTCACCGCGAGCTCGGGGAAGACGACGAGCTGTGCCCCGGCCTCGCGCGCCGCGCCGAGTGACTCGCCGATCTTCGCGCGGTTCCCGGCAAGGTCGCCGACGACCGCGTTCAGCTGCGCGAGCGCGATCCTCAGGGTTTTCGCCTCACAGTCGGAAACATAGTCTAGAGTCCAGTCGCCATGGAGATCGTGTTCGATCGGCGCTTCCGCGGGCCGCTGACCTCGGCCAACGGGGGCTATGCCGCGGGTCGACTCGCGCAGCTCGTGGATGCGCCGAGCGTCGAGGTGACGCTCCGGCTCCCGCCACCGCTCGAGCGTCCGCTCGCCGTGCGTCGCGAGGGCGAGCGCGCACTGCTCGTGGACGGCGACGCCCTCGTCGCGGAGGCCGTTCCCGCCGTGCTCGAGCTCGAGCCGCCGGATCCCGTTTCGCTGGCAGAGGCCGCGTCGGCGTCCGAGCGGGCAGTCGTGACCTGGCCGGACGCGTTCCGCGAGTGCTTCGTCTGCGGTACCCGCGCGGAGCACGACGGCCTCGAGATCCGTGTCGGCCCCGTGGCCGGGCGTGAGTCGCTCCGCGCCGGGACCTGGGTCGCCGCCGAGCCGTCGGCCGAGGTCGTCTGGGCCGCCATCGACTGCCCCGGCGCGTACGCGGTCGGCGCCGAGGGCCGGGGCGAGGTCGTGCTCGGGCGCATGACGGCCCGCGTTCTCCGCGCGCCCGAAGAGTCGGAGCCGTGCGTCGTCGTCGCGTGGCCGCTCGGCGAGGACGGCCGCAAGCTCTTCGCCGGCACCGCGCTCTTCGGCGCGAGCGGCGACCTGCTGGCACTGGCGCGGCAGACGTGGATCGAGCCTCGCCCGTAGCGGCGGAGGTGGCCGCGCTCGCCCTACGACCGCGGAGTCAACGCGAGCAGCAGCCCTCCGTCGTCGTCGTACCCGGGGAAGAAGTCCACGGTCACGTCCTTCTCGATCCCCACGTTCGTCCGGATCGCGAGCGGCTGGCCGAGCTTGCGGACGCCCCACTCGCGCACGACCTCGATCGGAGCGGCGTCCGAGAGCCCGAGCGCGTCGACGACCCGGCGTCCGATGAGGTCCGCCTCGCGGAACCCCGTGAGCTCGAACACGCCCCGTCCTGCCGCGAGCACGCGTGTGTCGCGGTCGCAGACGACGAACCCGGTCTCGGGCGCCGGGTAGTAGTCCTCGAGCAGCTCGAACAGGAACCCGAAGCCGCACGTACGGCACTGCACCGTCTGCTGCGTGAAACCGTCGCGGCCGTCGAGGTCGACCGAACGCTGCTTGCAGTTCGGGCAGATGAAGTACGGCACGCGCCGCAGGGTACGGAGCGACGCGTTCGTCGTGCGTTAAGTCAGCGACGCAGGCGGAGCGCGTTCAGGTCCTCGGCCACGACCTCGTCCGCACGCCGGATCAGGTCCTCGATGTCGTCGTGCTCGGCGTGGATGTAGCGCCCGGCGAGCGCGTCGGCGCGTCCGGATGCGAGGACGCGGACGAGCTGCGGCGCGAGCTCGGGCGGCGTCCACGGCGCGTCGTCGCCGAACCGCTCCGTCATCGCCGTCCGCACGAGCCCGGGGCTCATCACGAACACGCGGACGCCGGCCGATCCGAGCGCGGCAGCAAGCGTCTCGGTGAAGCGGCCGAGGGCGGCCTTGCTCGGCCCGTATGACGTCCCGAGTGCGATCGTCGGGTTCGTGATCGGGAGGTACGAGCCGCCACTCCCCATGTTCACGATGCGCCCGCTGCCTCGCTCGACCATGCGCGGGACGACGTGACGGCAGCAGAGATAGGCGCCGAGCACGTTGACCTCGAACACGTGCCACCACTCCTCCGGTGCCTCCTCGAGGAACGGCTTCCCGCTGCCGCTGATGCCCGCGTTGCACACGAGCAGCTCGATCGGGCCGAGCTCCGTCTCCGTCCGCTCGACCCAGCCTGCGACGTCGTCCTCCCGCGTGACGTCGCCGACGAGGGCGAGTCCGTCGATCTCCGCCGCGACCGCCTCGACCTCCTCGCGCGTCCGGCTCGTGACGGCGACCCGCATGCCGGCGCCGGCCAGCTCCCGTGCGACGGAGGCGCCGATGCCGCGGCCGCCGCCGGTGACGAGCGCGACGCCCGAGAGCCCGTCAGACGGCATTCGCGATCTCCTCGAGCGTTTCCGGGTTCTCCAGCGTGGACACGTCTCCGGGATCTTGCCCGAGCGCCTTCGCCCGCACCGCGCGACGCACGATCTTCGCGCTGCGCGTCTTCGGCAGGGCCGAGACGAAGACGACGCGGTCGGGCCTGAACGCCTTGCCGAGCTCGTCCGTCACCGCGCGCGCGACACCCTCGGCATCGGGCTCGGCGCCCGGCTTGAGCGCGCAGAAGATCCATGCGACCTCGCCCTTCACCTCGTGCGGGATGCCGACCGCCGCTGCCTCGGCGACCGCGGGATGCGCGACCGCCGCCGACTCGAGCTCGGCCGGACCGATGCGCTTGCCCGCGATGTTGAGCGTGTCGTCGGAGCGCCCGTGCAGGAACCAGTACCCGTCCGCGTCCACCGACGCCCAGTCGCCGTGCGTCCAGATGCCGGGGAACCGCCGCCAGTACGTCTCCAGATAGCGCTCCGGATCGCCCCAGATCCCGCGCGTCATCCCCGGCCACGGCCGTCGGCAGACGAGCTCGCCGACGTCGCCGCGCAGCGGCCGTCCGTCCGGGTCGACGACGTCCATGTCCTGGCCCAGCGCCGGGAAGCCGAGCGGAGCACGGCTTCGTCGGCTCCAGCAGCGACACGGAGAGAAAGCACGCGCCGACCTCGGTGCCGCCCGAGATGTTCACGATCGGGATGTGGCCGCCGCCGCACACGTGCTCGTCGAGCCAGTCGTACGGGCCGCGGTTCCAGGGCTCGCCGGTCGTGGTGACGGCGCGGAGCGACGAGAGGTCGGAGGCGGGCTCGCCGTGCGGGATGAGCGCGCGAACGAGCGTGGGTGAGAGGCCGAGCATCGTGACGCGCTCCGACTCGACCAGCCGCCAGAGCCGGTCGGCGGGCCAGTCCGGGGCGCCCTCCATGAAGACGGTCGTCGCGCCGAGCGCTCCGGCGCCGACGACGGTCCAGGGCCCCATGATCCAGCCCATGTCGGTCGCGAACAGCACCCGGTCTCCGGGCCGGAGATCGGCCTGGTACGCGGCCTCGCGCGCGATCGAGAGCAGGAAGCCGCCCTGGACGTGCAGCGCGCCCTTCGGCCGGCCCGTCGTGCCGGACGTGTACGCGAGGAGGTAGGGGGCCTCGCTCTCCACCTCGAGCGGAGGAAGCGTCCCCGGCGCCTCGTCGACGAGCTCGTCCCAGTCGTGGTCTCGGCCCGCCGTCGAGCCGGGGTCTCGATCCCGAGTCGTCTCCAGGTGACGACGTGCTCGACGGACGGCACGCTCGCGAGCGCCTCGTCGAGGGTCTCCTTCATCGCGACGACCGAGCCGCGCCGGAGCGAGCCGTCCGCGGTGAGCACCGCCCGCGCTCCGGCGTCCACGAGGCGCGAGACGATCGCCGGTGCCGCGAAGCCCGAGAAGATGGGCACCTGCACTGCGCCGATGTGCGCGCATGCGTGCGAGGCGATCGCGACCTCCGGTGACATCGGCAGGTAGATCCCGACCGCGTCGCCCTTCCCGATGCCGAGCCCGCTCAGCGCCTCCGCGAGCCGCGTGACGTGGCGCGACAGCTCGGCCCAGTCGAGCGCCCGGCGCTGCCCGTCCTCGGACTGCCAGACGACGGCGTCCGCGTCCGGCGTCTCTCGGGCCCAGCGGTGGACGCAGGCCTCGGCCAGGTTGAGGCGTGCACCCGCGAACCACGTCGTCCACTCGATCCCCTGCGAGCTGTCGAGGACCGCGTCCCAGTCCCGGTGGAACGGGACTCCGAGGTCGTCCCGCACCGTCCTCCAGAACCGGTCGGGCTCCTCGACCGAGACGCGGTGCAGCGATGCGTAGTCCTCGCAGCCGAGCCGGCGGGCGAGCCGCGTGATGGCGGCGGCCTCGAGTTGCTCCCGAGAGGGGACCCACGTGAACCGGTCGTCCGGTGCACTGTTAGTGTCTGCTAGCTTAGTGCCCACTAACTCCACCTCGACGAAGGGACGCGATGAAGGCTCGGATCTTGGCAGAGGAGAACCGGAAGTGGCTGACGCTGGCGGCGGTCTCGTTCGGCCTGTTCATGATCATGCTCGACAACACGGTCGTGAACGTCGCTCTGCCGTCGATCCAGAGCGACTTCCGCGCGGACCTCTCCGAGCTCGAGTGGATCGTCACCGGCTACGCGCTCACGTTCGCGGCGCTCATGCTGATCGGCGGCAAGGTCGCCGACGCGTACGGGCGCCGGCTCGTCTTCGTCATCGGAATCGTCGTGTTCTCGCTCGCGTCACTCGGCTGCGGATTGGCCGAGTCGAGCGAGCAGCTCATCGCGGCGCGCATCGTCCAGGGCGCCGGCGCAGCGCTGATGAACCCGGCGACGCTCTCGATCATCGCGGCGACGTTCCCGCCGCGGCAGCGGGGGACGGCGATCGGCATCTGGGCCGGCGTGTCGGCAATGGCGCTGGCGATCGGACCGCTCGTCGGCGGGCTGATCACGGAGCACCTCGACTGGAGCTGGATCTTCTTCGTCAACATCCCGGTCGGCGTCGTCGCGATCGTGGCGAGCTTCCTGTTCATCGACGAGTCCCGCGACGAGACGCACGAGCGCCTCGACCTGCCCGGGCTCGCGACGTCGGCACTCGGCCTCTTCGCGCTCACGTACGGGCTGATCGAGGCGAACACGTACGGGTGGACGTCGCCGCGGATCCTGGGCGCGTTCGCCGTCGCGGCCGTCGCCCTCGTCGTGTTCGTCCTCCTCGAGCGCCACCAGCGCGCGCCGATGCTGCCGCTCGAGCTCTTCCGGAACCGCACGTACACCGGGGCGAACCTCGTCGTGCTGCTCGTGGCGCTCGCGATGTTCGGCGTCTTCTTCTTCATGTCGCTGTACATGCAGACGATCCTCGGCTACTCGGCGGTCCAGACGGGCGCGGCGTTCCTGCCGCTGACGATCCTGATCATCCTCGTCGCCCCCGTCGCCGGGAGGACGACCGACCGCATCGGCTCCCGCGGGTCTCATGACCGCAGGGATGATCCTTATCGCGGTCCAGCTCGCGTACTTCTCGCGACTGGGCCTGGACGCGACGTTCTGGGCCTTGCTCCCGGCCTTCGTCCTCGGCGGCATCGGGATGGGGCTGACGATGACGCCGAGCGCGGCCGCGGCCACGCGCAGCGTGCCCGTCGAGAAGTCCGGCGTCGGGGCCGCGGTGCTGAACAGCGCGCGCCAGGTCGGCGGCACCATGGGTATCGCGGTCATGGGCGCGATCATGGCCCACCAGGCCGGGGGCGAGCGTACGCCGGAGGCATTCATGCGCGGCTTCGAGCCCGCTCTGCTCGTCGCGGCCGGCATCGCCGTCGTCGGCGCGGTGGTCGCGTACGTGCTCGTGCGCCCGCACGAGGGAGCCGGACGGGTGGACGAGCCCGTCGCGGAGCCGGTCGCGTGACCTCGGCCACCCGACTCCCCGCTGCCGAGCGTCGCCGTGAGATCGTCGAGGCGGCGCTGCGCGTCTTCTCGAACGGCAGCTACGCCGGCGCGACGACCGCCGGCATCGCGCGCGAGGCGGGCGTCTCCGAGCCGATTCTGTACCGCCACTTCGCGTCGAAGCGGGAGCTCTACTTCGCCTGCCTCGACGAGGCCTGGCGCCGGATCCGCACCCGCGTCGACGAGACGATCGACGAGCTGGGGGCGGAGCGCGGCTGGCAGGCGCTCGGCCCGGCGACGCTGCGCGAGGTCAAGGTGCTCCTCCCGAGCCTGTGGATGCAGGCGATCACGGAGGCCGGCGAGGATCCCGAGATCCGGACGTTCGTCCGCGCCCACATGCGCGAGGTGCACGACTACTTCGCCGAGGTGCTGCGTCGCCTGCAGGCCGAGGGCGTGATCGCCGCCGACCGCGACCCCGAGGCCGAGGCCTGGGTCTTCGTCGCAGGCACGCTCCTCGTCTCCGTCGCCGATCGCCTCGGCGGCCCGCTCACCGAGTCCGACTTCGACGCGATAAAGGCCCAGCGCCAGCGCTGGCTGACCGGCGAGCGTTAGGGCGAAGGCGAGGGCGAGGCAAGCCTCGCCCCTACGAGCCCGTCACGGCGACGGGCGCGCCTGCGCCTAGCCGGCCACCTGACCGGCGCATGCTCGCGTCGTTCGCCGACGGAGACTTCCTGGCAGCGTCCGATGCCGCCGCCGCGGCGATCGAGATCGGTCAGCGCTTCGGCGATCGCGACCTCGTCGCGCTCGGTGTGATGGACCAGGGACATGCGCTCCTGGAGCTCGGACGCACGAGTGACGGCCTGCGGCTGATCGACGAGAGCATGGTCGCCGTCACGAGCGGCGAGCTCTCCCCGATCGTCGCCGGGATCCTCTACTGCAACACGATCGCCGTCTGCCGCGACGCGTTCGAGGTCCGGCGCGCGCGGGAGTGGACAGCGGCGCTCACGGCGTGGTGCGAGCGGCAACCTGACATGGTCGCTCACAAGGGCGTGTGCCTCGCGCACCGCGCCGAGATCATGCAGCTCCAGGGTGCGTGGACCGACGCTCTCGAGGAGGCAGCGCACGTGACGGTCGAGGGCCTGCTGAATCGACGTGCGTCCGCCGCGGGGCTCTACGTCCAGGGAGAGATTCACCGCCTGCGCGGTGAGCTCGACGCCGCCGAGGAGGCCTTCCGCCTCTCGGCGAGACAGGGCGGCGACGCGCAGCCGGGAATGGCGCTGCTGCGTCTCGCCGAGGGTAAGCGCGAAGCGGCGGTCGCGGCGATCCGACGAGCGGCGGCCGAGACCACCGTGCCCCTGCAGCGCGCGAGGCTCCTTCCGGCATACGTCGAGATCGCGCTCGCGGTCGGCGAGGTCGACGAAGCGGCGCGTGCGAGCGACGAGCTCACCGCGCTCGCGGAGACGCACGGGGGCGATGCGCTACGCGCGATGTCTGCGTTCACCCGCGGCCACACCTCGCTCGCGCGGGGCGAGATCGACGAGGCGTCGACCGCGCTCCGCGAGGCGCTGCTGCTGTGGCTTACCCTCGAGGCCCCGTACGAGGCGGCGCGGACGCGCGTGCTGCTCGGCCGTGTCTGCACGGAGCATGGCGATCACGACGGTGCCGCGCTCGAGCTCGAGGCCGCGCGAGCGTCGTTCGAGGAGCTCGGCGCCCGAGCGGACCTCGAGCGGCTCGAGTCGTCGTCGGGGGCGCCCGCCTCGCGGAACGCGCACGGCCTGAGCCCTCGCGAACTGGAGGTGTTGCGCCACCTCGCGACGGGCCGGACGAACAGGGCGATCGCATCGGCCCTGGTTCTCAGCGAGCGGACGGTCGACCGGCACGTCAGCAACGTCTACGCGAAGCTCGGCGTCTCCTCGCGTGCGGCCGCGACCGCCCGCGCGTACGAGCTGCACCTGGTCTGAAGTACCCAGCTCGCGCCGCCCTCGAGATTGGGTGGTTCTGCCGAAGTCGGCGCGCGCGGCCGCTTCTAGTCTCGGCGCAGGAAGTTCGACCGAGGGAGGAGTCATGGCGACGACATACGACGCGATCGTGGTCGGCGCGCGGTGTGCGGGCTCACCGACCGCGATGCTGCTCGCACGCAAGGGCTACCGGGTTCTCGTCGTCGATCGCGCGACGTTCCCGAGCGACACGATCTCGACGCACCTCATCCATCCGCCGGGCGTCGATGCGCTCGCGGCGCTGGGGGCTGCTCGATCGCCTGACCGCGACCGGCGTGCCGCCAATCGACACGTACGCGCTCGACTTCGGCCCGTTCACCATCACCGGCAACCCGGCCGGCGAGCCGCGTACGCGCCGCGGCGGACGGTGCTCGACAAGCTGCTCGTCGACGCCGCTGCCGAGGCCGGCGCCGAGATCCGCGAGGGCTTCACGGTGGAGGAGCTCGTCGTCGAGGACGACCGGGTCGCCGGCATCCGCGGCCACGAGAAGGGCGCGAGGACCGTGACCGAACGCGCCCACGTGGTCGTCGGCGCCGACGGTCGCTACTCGCGCGTCGCCGACGCCGTGAACGCCGAGGAGTACGACACGAAGCCGAAGCTGCTCGCCGCCTACTACAGCTACTGGAGCGGCCTGCCGATGGACGGGCGGTTCCAGAACTACGGTCCGGCCGCATCGTGGCATGGCCGCGTGGCCGACGAACGACGGCCTGACGCTCGTCATCGCCGGCTGGCCGTACCGCGAGTTCGAGGCGAACCGGGACGACGTGGAGAGTCACTTCTTCGCGACGCTGGACACCGCGCCGGAGCTCGCGGAGCGCGTTCGCACCGCGACTCGCGAGGAGCGCTTCGTCGGCGCCGCCGTGCCCGGCTACTTCCGCAAGCCGTACGGTCCGGGCTGGGCGCTGGTCGGAGACGCGGGCTACAACACCGACTTCATCACCGCCCAGGGGATCACCGACGCGTTCCGGCACGCCGAGCTCTGCGCGGATGCGCTGCGACGCGGCCCTCTCCGGAGAGCGCCCGTTCGACGAGGCGATGGAGGGCTACAGGACGACGCGGGACGGCCAGGTGAAGGCGATGTACGAGCTCACCGCCGAGTTCGCGTCGCTCGAGCCTCCGCCACCGGACCTGCAGCAGCTGCTCGCGGCGGTGTCGCGCTCGGCGGAGGCGATGGACGAGTTCGCCTGCGTCCTCGCCGGCATCACCTCGCCCGCGGACTTCTTCTCCGAGGAGAACGCGGGACGCCTCCTGCAACCGCGGCTCGAGGAATAACCCAGTTGGCAGGACGTTCGCAGGCCGAAGGGCGATTCACTCGCCCGTAGGCCTCGCAGGACGCTGCGTCCGCGAGCGACCCATGGAGGGGGCTCGTGGGGGGAACCGCCAGGTTCCCCCCACGTGAAAACGCCCCCGGCTGCGGCTCCGGGGGCGTTCTCCGTTCGAGGCGACCCCTTCCCGGGGACGACGAGCCGGAGATCGTGGCTCTGCGGCCCAGCCACGTTCGTCCTGCGCCCGTCGGCGGATCCGGCGGTGGCGCCCGCGCATCCGATCTGGCGTCCGATCGGCTGCGGTGTGGGCCTGACTATAGGAGCCGTGTCCACAAAAGTCAAGTAGCTCGGTCAAGTGATTTCGGCTATCGTTACTTGACCCAAAGGCTGCAGGCGGACATCCCCCTCCGGAGGGACAGCGCCCAGGCCGGATGACGGGTTCACTCCGATGGGCATGCACGAGACCGCCATGACCGCCACCGCCCTCACCGGTGCCTCGACGACTGCCGCGACACGTCTCGGCGAGCGCGTCCGCGCGCTCCGGGTCGCCGCCGGGCTCACGCAGAGCGACCTCGCGGAGGGGCGGTTCTCGAAGGAGTACATCAGCCAGATCGAGCGTGGCAAGACGCGACCGACGGAGTCGACGATCGCCTGGCTCGCAGAACGACTCGGTGCCGACCCCGCCTTCATCTCCGCGGGCGTCTCGACCGAGGAGCGCACGAAGCTCGAGGCGCTTCTCGTCCGGGCGGAGGCGCTCACCGAGGCGCATCGCTACGAGGAGGCGGTCACCGCGTTCCGTGATGTGCGTGCCACCGCCGAGACCGGCTGGGCGGTGGCGCTCGAGCTCCGCTCGCTCGTCGGCGAGGCGTGGGCTCTCCAGCAGGGCGGCGAGGCGACCGATGCCGTCGACCTGCTGCTCCGCGCCCGCGAGGTCACCGAGGCTCCCGAGTTCTCGGACGTCGACCGGGCGGACGTCCTCTTCCGGCTCGGCGTCTGCCGCTACAAGCTCTCGAGCATCGGGACGGCAGTCGCGCTCCTGGACGAGGCGCTCGTCCTCGCGGAGCGGTCCGGCCTTCCGTGCGACCTTCTCCGCGCGGAGATCCTGAACTGGCGCTCCCGCTGTCATCGCCGGCAGCGCGACTATGTCGCGGCGCGCGAGGACGTCGAGCGTGCGCTCGAGCTGGCGCAGGACCTCGGCGATCGCCGCGCGATCGCGAACACGTACTTCATGGCGTCGCTGATCGCCCAGCGTCAGGGCCACTGGGTCCTGTCGCGGAACTACGCGCAGCGCGCGAAGGATCTGTACCAGGAGCTCAACGACGAGAGGAACGTCGGGCGGCTCCTGCTCGCGCTCGGTGGCCTGACCCTCCTCCTGGGGGACGAGGACAAGGCCGTCGAGCATCTCAAGGCGTCCTTCTCGAGGGCGCTCGAAAGCGATTCACCCGCCGACGCCGCACAGGCCGTCGGCGGTCTCGCCCGGGTTGCGTTGAACCGCGGCGAGTACGACCAGGCCGACGAGCTCGCGCGCCAGGCGCTCGATCTGCTCGGTGGTCGGGAGGACTACCTGCACGAGATCTGTCCGTCGCAGCTCGTACTGGGACGAGCGTTGATGGAGCGCGGGCGGTTCGAGGAGGCGGAGGACTGCTTCCGGGCAGCTGACGCGGCAGCCGAGCAGCTGGCGTCGATCAGCCACCGGGCGGAGGCGTGGGTTGCACTGGGTGATCTGGCGGCGCGTCGTGGGGACGACCGCCAGTCCGCACGCCTGTACCGGAACGCCGCCGAGGCGCTCCAGGAAATCCGCTTCTAGAGAGGAGGTCGCCATGAGAGCACGCTTGATCTATCTGGTCGTCACGCTCGCATCGCTGGCGGCTTGGCTCGGAGGGTTCTCGCGGGACTCCTGGCCTGACGGTTACTTCTAAGGCCTTCGACAACCTGCGGCTAGACTCGGATGCGTGATGCGCTCCGCTGCGGCGCTGACCGTGGTGTCGTGCCTGCTCCTCGTCGGCTGCGGCGGCTCGGACGAGGAAGTGACGCCGACAGACACGGTCCCAGGTGGCGGGCAGACGCTCGAGGAGCTGTGGCGTGCCGAGGGCGACGACGTCGCCGTGGTCCCCGGCACCGCCAGCCACGTCCCCGGCGAGGTCCGGGTCTCGTTCCTCGTGGTCGACGCCGAGGGGCGGGTCGTGACCCTTCCCACGGCGCGCGTGTGGGTCTCGCGGGCACTCGAGGAGCCGCCGTTCCTCGAGTCGTCCGCGAAGCTCGAGCGGATCGGAGTCCCGGGCGGCGACACGGCCGACGCGTCGCACATCTACGTCTCGCACCTGCAGCTCCCGGAGGCCGGCACGTACTGGCTTCTCGCCGAGCCCGAGGGAGGCCCGGACAAGGTGCAGGCGCTCGGGAACGTCGTCGTCGAGGCGACTCGCCCGGAGCCGAACGTCGGAGACCCGGCGCCCGCCTCCGAGACGCCGACGCTCGCGTCGGTCGGCGGCGATGCGTCGAAGATCACGACCAGGGTGCCGCCCGACGAGATCCTCCTCGAGCACTCGGTGGCGGAGTCCATCGAGGCCGAGGTGCCGTTCGTGGTCACGTTCTCGACGCCGAAGTTCTGCTCGAGCCGGACCTGCGGGCCGGTGGTCGACGTCGTCGAGGAGGTCGCGAGGCGCTTCGAGGGCGAGGATGCCCGCTTCATCCACGTCGAGGTGTACGAGGGCAACGACCCGGCGAAGGGCTTCAACCGCTGGATGGAGGAGTGGAAGCTCGAGACGGAGCCGTGGACCTTCCTCGTCGGTGCGGACGGCCGGATCGTCGAGCGCTACGAGGGAGTCGTCTCGGTGGACGAGCTCGAGCAGGCGATGCGGGACGAGCTCGAAGCGGGCGGCTAGAAGGACGCGTTAGGCTCGTCGGGATGGGCGACTACGCGAAGGACGTCCTCGTCACGACGGACTGGCTGGCCGAGAGCAGCGGCCGCGACGACGTCGTCGTCGCCGAGGTGGACGAGAACACGGAGCTCTACGAGGAAGGCCACATCCCCGGGGCCGTGAAGCTCCACTGGCGCGACGACCTCCAGGACCCGCTCGTGCGGGACGTCGTGACGCGCGAGGCGTTCGAGGCGCTGATGGGCAGCTCGCGGGGTCTCCCGCTCGAGCACCGTGGTCCTCTACGGCGACAAGAACAACTGGTTCGCTGCCTACGCGTACTGGTACCTGAAGATCTACGGCCACGAGGACGTCCGGCTCCTCGACGGAGGTCGGCAGAAGTGGATCGAGGAGGGGCGCGAGCTCATGACCGACGTGGTCGAGCCCTCGCGGGTCGAGTACGCGGCGAGCGATCGTGACGAGTCGATCCGGGTCCGCCGGGACGAGGTGCTCGCGAAGCTCGGCAGTCGCCGAGGTCGCGCTCGTCGACGTGCGCAGCCCGCAGGAGTACGCGGGCGATCTCGTGGCTCCGCCCGGCTACGAGCAGGAGGGCGCCATGCGCGCGGGCCACATCCCCGGCGCCGCCAGCGTGCCGTGGGCGACGGCCGTCCGCGACGACGGGACGTTCAAGAGCGCCGACGAGCTGCGCGAGATGTACGACGCCCAGGGCGTCGTCCCCGCGAAGGAGGTGCTCGCGTACTGCCGGATCGGGGAGCGGAGCGCGCACACCTGGTTCGTCCTGCGCGAGCTTCTCGGGTACGAGCACGTGCGGAACTACGACGGCTCGTGGACCGAGTGGGGGAACCTCGTGGAGGTTCCGATCGAGCGCTAGTCCGTCAGGCGGCGGGCGTCAGACGACGTCGCCGACGCGTTCGATCACGATCTGCCGGCACGCGCGCACGCGGGCTGAGACGCAGCACGGTGCGCACGAGCTCGGCGACGTCCTCGACCTGGATCATCTCCTCCCGCGGGATCCCGGTCCAGTCGGTCATCTTCGTGGCGACGAAGGCGGGGCAGATCGCGACCGCGCGGATCCCGTGCTCGGCCTCCTCGCGGTTGAGGCTGTTCGTGAACGAGATGAGCGCCGCCTTCGTCGCACCGTAGACCGCGAGGCCGGGAGTCGGGATCGTGCCCGCGATCGACGCGAGGTTGACGACGTGACCGCTCGTCTTCCTCAGGTGCGGGAGTGCCTCCCGCGTCACGATCAGCGCGCCGCGGAGGTTGACGTCGAGCTGGAGCCCGATCCGCTTGTCGTCGAGGTCGGCGAACGCGCCGCCGATGCCGATGCCGGCCGAGTTCACGAGCACGTCCAGCCCGCCGTGCCGCTCGGCATGGGCGGCGACGACGCGTACGCACTCGTCGGCGTCGCCCAGGTTCGCGGCCACGGCGTCGGCGCCCAGCTCCGAGGCGGCCTCCTCGAGCGGCTCCGGGCGCCGCGCGGCCAGCGTCAGGGCGTATCCCTCTTCCTTGAGCATGCGAGCGATCCCGAGCCCGAGCCCGGCCGAGCCTCCGGTGACGAGGGCGGACTTCACGGCGGCGAGTATCCCACGCCCGTCCTCGCGCCGAGCCGCCTCCGAAATGCAGCGGCCGCCGAGGGGGCGGCGGCCGCTGTCGTCAGGGGGAGAGGAGAAGGGGGACGAATCTCTCCTGCGGATTCTTCGTTACCTGTCGGACGTCTCCTTCCCCCTAGATTTCCGGTGTGGAGACCGTCCCGCTCACGTCGCTGGCCCGGGCCGGCGGGTGCGCGGCCAAGTACGCGGCCGCGCGCCTGGAGACGCTGCTCGCCGGGTTCGTCCCCGCTGAGGAGGCGAACCTCCTCGTCGGGCTCGATCCGGCCGACGACGCGGCCGTCTATCGCCTCGACGACGACCGCGCGCTCGTCTTCACCGTCGACTTCTTCCCACCGCTCGTCGACGACGCGCGCACCTTCGGCGCGATCGCGGCGACGAACGCTCTGAACGACGTCTTCGCGATGGGCGGCTCGCCGTTGCTCGCGCTGTCCGTCGCAGCCTTCCCGGAGGAGCTTCCCACCGAGGTGCTCGGCGACGTGCTCGCAGGGGCGGAGGAGCGCGTGCGGGCCTCGGGCGCCATCCTCGCCGGCGGCCACACGATCCGCGACGACGAGCCGAAGTACGGGCTGGCCGTCGTCGGGACCGTGCACCCGGACGGCATCTGGCCGAAGGCCGGTGCTCGCGAAGGCGACGCGCTGTTCCTCACGAAGCCGCTCGGCACCGGGATCGTGCTCCAGGCGCACCGTGACGGGGACGCGCCGCCCGGCGCTCTCGACGCGGCGATCGAGTCGATGGTGGAGCTCAACCGCGGCGCGGCGGACGTTCTCCGTCCGTTCGCGCCGAACGCCGTCACCGACGTCACCGGGTTCGGTCTGCTCGGCCACGCGCACGAGCTCGCGTCGCGGAGCGGCGTGCGCGCCGTGCTCGACGCGGAGTCGCTCCCGGCGTTGCCCGGGGCCCTGGAGCTCGCCGAGGCCGGCGTCCGCACGGGTGGCGACCGCAGGAACCGCGAGTTCGCGGAGCGTCACGTCGAGTCGACAGCGCGACCCGTGCACGAGGCGCTCGCGTACGACCCGCAGACCGCGGGCGGCCTGCTCGTGTCGCTGCCGTCGGACCGCGGAGCGAGCCTGGTCGCGACGTTCGCCGCAGCGGGCGTCCCACTGACCCGGATCGGCGTCGTGGAGCCCGGCTCGGGAGTCGTCCTGCGCTGATGGCGACCGTCGCGGCGCGCGCGCGCGTGCTGTCTCCGAGTGGGTTCCTGCGACTCGCAACCGCGTCCTGCGTCGCGCTCTTCGTCGTCGTCACCTCCGGCGCGTTCGTCCGGCTGACGGGGTCCGGTCTCGGCTGCGAGAACTGGCCGCGCTGTGGCGACAAGCCGTATCCGGAGCAGGGCTTCCACGCGTTCGTCGAGTTCGGGAACCGCATGGTGGCGCTCGTCGGCATCGTGCTCACCCTTGTCACCTGGCTCGCGTCGAGGCGCGTCGAAGGCCTCTCGCGGCTCGGGCGTTACGCGGCGCTCGGAGCGTTTCTCGTCGCGATCGCGCAGATCCCGATGGGAGGCCTCACGATCGCGCTCGACCTGCATCCGCTTGCCGTGATGACGCACTTCCTGCTCGGGCTCACCTGCCTCGGCCTCGCCGTCGTCGCTGCGATCGAAGGCTGGGGCCTCGCCGCCGGCCGGGCGGAGCCGGTCGGCCCGTCGTGGCTGCGGCACGTGGTCACCTGGACCGGGCTCCCCGTCTGCGCGGCGCTCGTCGTCACCGGGGCGGTCGCGACGGCCTCCGGGCCCCATCCGGGCGCGAGCGAGGACGTCGAGCGCCTCGGCGTGGCGATCACGGAGACGGTGTACGTCCACGTGCGCGCCGCCGCGGTGTTCGGCATCGGCGTGCTCGCGCTCGGGTGGTTCCTGTGGAGGCTGCGCGACGTGTACCCGGGCGTCTTCCGGCTCTGGGCCGTGCTCCTCGGCGTTCTCGTCGCGCAGGCGATCCTCGGCGAGGTGCAGTACCGAAACGCGCTTCCGTGGGGCCTCGTCCTCGTGCACGTGCTCCTGGCCGCGACGATCTGGGCCGCTGCGCTCGCCCTCGCGCACGTCCTCTGGCGCCCGCCCGCGTCGCTGGCCCGGAGCGGTCAGTCCCTCAGGTCGATCCAGACGAGCTCGTAATCGTCTCGGTAGTCCGCGACGATCCGGTCGAGCGTGCGTCCGGGGCCTTCCATGCTCCGCGCATACGCGCCAGGCCCGCGTTCGACGACGAAGAACTCGTGCTGCTCGACGTACTTGCCCCCGCTCGGCCAGTGTACGACGAGACAGCTCAGCGGGAGACCGTCGGGATCCACGCCGACTCCGTGCATCACGATGCGGTGGCCATCCCACTCCGGCGGCGCAGCCTCCAGACGCTCGAGAACCTCGCGTTCGAGCCTCCGGACGCCTTCGGCGGTCAAGCCGAGCTCTCGGCGGATCGCGTCGAGCGAGGAGGGCTCGCCGTCGAGGCCGAATCGGAGCACGACGAATCGTCTCTCCAGCTCGGGCAGTGCTGACGACAGGCGTCGCAGGTCCGCACGACTACGCTCGGCTCGCCGGTTCTTGCGGTTGCCGGACATCGTGGTCGAGTATCGGCGCTACGAGGGGCAACGGGCGATCGGTATGCCCCGAGTAAGCTCCGTGAATGGCGCAGGAGCTACGGTTCTACGAGCGTCCGAAACTCGAGCGGCCGGTGCTCATCGGCGCGTTTCAGGGCTGGAACGACGGCGGACAGGCGGCGACGCTCGCGACCGGGTACCTCGCGCGGCTGTGGGGCGCCCGGAAGTTCGCGGACATCGATCCCGAGCTCTTCGTCGACTTCCAGGCGACCCGCCCCCAGGTCACGCTGGACGAGGGTCAGACGCGCAAGATCGAGTGGCCGGAGAACGCGTTCTTCCGCGCGCGGATCCCCGGCGAGAACCGCGACGCCGTGATCCTCGTCGGGGTCGAGCCGAACTACCGCTGGCGCACGTTCAGCGAGCTCGTTGCCGAGCTGTCGGCCGATCTCGGCATCGAGATGTTCGTCACGCTCGGCGCGCTCCTCGCCGACGTCCCGCACACGCGCCCGTCGCCGGTGACGGGGGCCGCGAGCGACCCGAAGCTCGTCGACGAGCTCGGGCTCCAGCTCTCGCGCTACGAGGGGCCGACCGGGATCGTCGGCGTGCTGCTCGATGCGTGCCGGCGCTCGGGCATCCCGTCGGTCAGCCTCTGGGCTGCGGTACCGCACTACGTCTCGCTCGCGCCGAGCCCGCGCGCGGCGAGGGCGCTCGTCGAGCGTCTCGGCTCGGTCCTCGGCGTCGACATCGACGTCGCCGAGCTCGTGGAGGCGGAGGAGGAGTACGTCGACCAGGTCTCGCAGGCTGTCGCGAGCGACGCCGACACCGCCTCGTACGTCGAGGAGCTCGAGCAGCGCGCTGACTCTCTCGACTGGCTCGAGGAGTCGGGCGGCCTCCCGTCGGGAGAGGCGCTCGCCGCGGAGATCGCGAGGTTCCTCCGCGAGCGCGAGTCCGACGGCGGTCAGCCGGAGCCCGGCGGGCCGGGTTAGCTGCTACGCGGCGTCTTCGGCCGAGGCCGGCAGCGCCTCGGGCTCGGCGGAGAGCGGGACCGCCTCGACGGGCGCGCCGTCGCCGGATGCCTCGGCGGGAGTCGTCTGGCTCTTGCGCTTACGCCGCCGCCGGCGCGACTTGCGGGCGGTGAGCTTCGGCGCGGGCAGGTTGTCGGCGAGCGCGTTCGCGATCTCCTCGATCGTCCCGAGCTCCTCGCGCGCCTTGTCGAGCGCGGCGTTCGCCCGCGGCGTGTAGCCGTCGGCCGAGGCGAGGAGCGCCGCACCGACCGAGAGCGGCATCGAGCTCGCGACCTGGACGAGCCGGTTGACGTTCTCCTCGTGCCGGTAGCCGCGCGAGTTCGCGACCGCACCCAGGAGCCTCTTCGCCTCCGGGAACTCCGTCGAGACCCTGCGGTCCTGCACCTTGCGCGTCGCGCGCGCCAGGCGCCAGGTCCAGCGGGCGAGGATCTGCTCCGGCGCCGCCGCCTTCCCCTCGCCGACCGCGCGCAGGAGGATGCGGACGCCCGCCGCGCGGTCCTTCTCCCACGTCGGCGCCTGCGTCACGAGGGTGACGAGGTCGTCGTAGTCCGCGCGCTCTACCGGGGTCGCCACGCGGTCGAGCAGCGCGGTCATGCGCAGGCGGCGGTTCGGGTTCTCCGCCGCGCACGTCGCGAGGAACTGCTCGAGCGCGCCCTTCGTCGCGCGTCCCTCGGTGAACTTGCGCGCGAACTCGGCGCGCTGGTCGAACCGGATCTGGCGTCCGGCGATCGTCGCCCAGAAGCGCTGCTCGTCGTCGTCGAGGTACTTCGGGTCGATTCTCTGCCACTCGCGCTGGATCACGTGCAGCCGCCGCGCGACGTCGGGGGTCACGGGAACGAGCCACGGGACCGGCGACAGCTTGCGGCGGGCGCGGCGCTGCTGGCGCCGGCGCGGGGCCGGCGTGACCCGCGCGCCCTCGCGGTAGAAGTCGGCGTCGAGGAGGGCGTGCAGTGAGACGACCCGCTCGTTGTGCGTCGCGCCCTTCGGGACGAAGTCGACGACGACACCGGCCTCCTTGCGCGGGTGGATCCGCATGATGCGACCGATTCGCTGCTGGTACACGCGGCGAGACGCCGTCGGCGCGAGGTGCATGCAGACCGTCGCGCGCGGGGAGTTCCAGCCTTCGGCGAGGAGCTGCGCGTTGATGAGGACGTTGATCTCGCCGCGCTCGTAGGCCGCGAGCGTCTCGGCAAGCCGTGCGGGCGGAGTGCGTCCCGAGACCGCTTCGGCCTTCAGGCCGGTCGCGCGGAACTCCTGCGCGAGGTTGTACGCGTGGTCGACGCCGGCCGCGTACACGATCCCCGGCGTCGGCCCGAAGCGCTCGCGGTAGAGGCTCGCCGCGGCCTGGTTCAGCGCCTCGTGGTCGAGCGCCGCGGCGAGCGCACGCTCCTCGAAGTCGCCGCCGACGATCGGGACCGAGTTGATGGCCGCCGCCGGAGGCACGCGCAGCGAGCGAAGCGGAGCGATGAGGCCGCGTCGCGCGGCATCGCCGAGCGGGAGGTCGTCGACGGAGGCGGGGAAGACGTCCGAGACCTGCTTCGCGATGAGCTGCTCCGTCGCGGTCATGCCGATGTAGAGCGGCTCCGAGAACGCGCGGATGGCCCCGCTCGTCTTCTCCCCGAGAGCCGTGTGCGCCTCGTCGCAGACGACGAGGTCGTACGTCTCGCGGTCGAGCTCGGAGCCGTGGCGCGCGAACCACGCGTACGTCTGGATCGTGATCGGGTTGTCGCGCGGCGCCTTCGTGCCCTTGAGGACGGCGTCGGTGAAGCGGTCCCCGTACCCCTCCGTCGTCAGGTCGCCCCGGAACTGGGAGACGAGCAGGCGGCGGTGCGTGAGGATGAGGATTCCGAGCCGTCGCGCCGCTTCGACGAACCCTGCGGCCGCGATGGTCTTCCCGGAAGCGGTCGGGTGGCGGAAGCGATAGCGCCGGACTGCGCCAGGGTCGGCGCCGTGGAACGTGGGCTCCAGCTCGGCCTCGTCGATGAACCCCGCGTCGTAGTCGTCCTCGGGGTCATCGTCCGCCTCGGCCTCGGCGACGGCCCCGTTCGCGGCTGCATGCCCGTTCCCGTTGCCGTTCCCGTTCTCGTCGACCGAGCGCTGCTGCGTCGCGATGAGCTCGGCGAGCATCCCGGTCAGCGCGTCGACCTGGTGCCGCCGGAGCTCCGTGCCGGCGGCCGTTCGCTGCGGGACCTGCATCAGCACGCGCTCGAGGCCGAGCATGAGCCCGTAGCGCACCTTCCAGCCCGGGGACGGCTTGTCCAGCCCGGCGTCCATCTCGGCGAGCGCGTCGTCGAGCGCTGCACGCCGCGCGGTTCCGGGCGCGAGCGCGACCAGCGGTTCCTCGCCGTCGTGGAGGAACGGCTCGCCGAACCACGCTTCGGCCCGTTGGGCCGCCGCAGCCAGGATCTCAGGGGTTTCCGACGTCAGCGTCGAGATGGTCGTTACGTCGTGCATCGCGCAGCACGTGGTGCTGTGCCGCTCCTTCCGAAGAGTGCGCTCGCCCGATACCCGGCGAGCGGTACCGTCGGAGCATACCTCAGCTTGGGCCGGACAGACCGTCCAGGCGTGCTCTCTCAGGCGTTGACGGGCGTGCCGAGCTCCGCCAGCGGGCGGCCGACGACCCGCTCCGAGACGCCGGTCTGATCGAGGTGCTTCGTGATGCCGCCGAGCCAGAACGGGAACCCGGCGCCGAGGAGCAGGCACGTGTCGATGTCGGCAGCCTCGGCGACGACGCCGTCGTCGAGGATGTGGCGCGGACTCGTCCGCGAGCGCCTCGAGCACCGCCTCGTGGAGCTCTTCGACGCTGCGCGGAGCGTGCTCGACGACCACCTGCTCGCCGCCCTCCGCGAGGCTCTCGAGCGTCGCGGACAGCACGTACCGGTCGGGCCACGCCTCGTGGAGCGTTCGGCGGACGTGACTCGCCACCTTCGGCCCGACGAGCTGGAGGAGCACCGAGGGCGCCATGGGCAGGCCCATCCGGAGCACAGCCTCGTCCGTCTCGTCGACGGTGTTGCCGTGGTCGAGCGCGTCCATCACGACCGAGCCCTGCCGGCCGAGCAGCCGGTTGACGACGAACCCCGGCGCGTCGCGCACGAGCACACCGGTCTTGCGGAGCTTTCTCGTCACGGCCCACGCGGTCGCGAGTGAGACGTCATCCGTCTGCGGGGTGCGTACGAGCTCGACGAGCGGCATCACCGCGACCGGGTTGAAGAAGTGCATGCCCACGACGCGCTCCGGGTGCTCGAGGTCGGATCCCATCTCGGTGACCGAGAGCGACGACGTGTTCGTGGCGAGGATGCACTCGGGCGAGACGACGCGCTCGAGCTCGGCGAGGACCTCCTTCTTCACCGCCATCTCCTCGTACACCGCCTCGAGAACGAGGTCGCAGCCCGCGAAGACCTCCCAGTCGACTCCTCCGCTCACGAGCGAGCCGAGGAAGCGGGCCTTGCCCTCGCCGAGCCGCCCCTTCCTCACGAGCTCGCCGAGCTCGTCGGCGATCCAGGCGATCCCCTCGTCGACCTGCTCCTGCGACGAGATCGCGGAGAACGACCGGCACCTCGAGCCTGCGGAGCGCGATCAGCGCGAGCTGGCGCGCCATGAGGCCTGCGCCGACGATTCCGACGCGCTGCACGCGACGCGGCTCGGCCTCGGGGATGCCGACCCCGCGCTTTGCGCGTCGCTCGACGAGATGGAAGGCGTACACGGAGGCCTGCGCCTGCGGGCCGGGCAGGAGCTCCGCGAGCGCGTCCTCCTCGTGCCGGTAGCCCTCCTCGAGCGACCAGGTCGCCGCGCCCTCGATCAGGTCGAGCGCGCGGTAGGGTGCGGGCGCCGCGCCGTGCACCTGGCCGTCGAGGCGCGACCGGGCCTTGCGCACGACCTCGGCGACGTCGGACAGGTCGGCCGGCTCGCGGGGCAGTCGCTTCTCCTCGATCGCCCGTACGAGCCACGCGATCGACTCGTCGAGGAACTCGACCGGCTCGAGCAGCGCGTCCGCGTAGCCCGCCTCGAACGCCTGTGGAGCGCTGAGCATCCGGTTCTGCCTGAGCGGGCTCTCGACGACGAACTTCACCGCCTGCTCGGCGCCGACGAGACGGGGCACGAGCTGCGTCCCGCCCCAGCCGGGGACGAGCCCCAGGAACACCTCGGGACAGGCGAAGTGCCTGACGGAGGACGCGATGGTCCGGAAGTCGCAGTGGAGCGCGATCTCGACGCCGCCTCCGAGGGCCGCGCCGTTGACGGCCGCCAGGGTCGGGAACGGGAGCTCCTTGATCCGCCGGAAGAGCTCGTGCCCGGCCTCGCCGCCCTGCCGGGCGCGCTCGGGCGTGATCTCGCCGAACTCGTCGAGGTCCGCCCCGACCGCGAAGACGAACGGCTTGCCCGTGAGCACGAGGCCGGCCCACTCCTCCTTTGCGACTGCGTCGAGCACCGCCTCGAGCGAGCGCAGGGCCGCCTCGCCGAACGTGTTCGGCTTCTGCCAGTCCTCGCCGTTGTCCATCGTCACGAGCGCGACGACGCCGACGGGAGTCTCCAGCCGCTGGAGCTTGAACTCGGTGGGAGGGCTAGCCACCGTTCTCCCGCTGCGGCGCGGCGAAGCCGCCGCCTCCGCTCCCTTGCCGGCTCCGTCGAGCCTACGCCGGGCAACGTTCTCCCAGAGGACGGCTGCGCCCATGCCGAGCCCGATGCAGAGCGCGGTTAGCCCGTAGCGCACGTCCGGACGGTCGCGGAAGCCGCGCGCGAGCTCCGCCATCAGCCGGACGCCCGTCGCGGCGAGCGGGTGGCCGCACGCGATCGCGCCGCCGT
This sequence comes from uncultured Actinomycetes bacterium, assembly GCA_963770595.1. Taxonomy (GTDB): domain Bacteria; phylum Actinomycetota; class Thermoleophilia; order Gaiellales; family Gaiellaceae; genus GMQP-bins7. Next base: position 526,647 of record CAVYQG010000003.1, read on the forward strand.
ACGGGTTGAGCCGCGGGTCGTCCGGCGCCACGCCGACACCGTCGCACCAGGTGAGGACCTGCACGGCGAAGGGCTCGTTCAGCTCGAACAGCCCCACCTCGTCGATGGAGATGCCCGCCTGCTCGAGGACGCGCTTCGTCGCGGGCACCGGCCCGAGCCCCATCAGCTCGGGCTCGACTCCGCTGTAGGCGAACGAGACGAGGCGCATCCGCGGCTCGAGCTCCAGCTCCTCGGCCGCCCGCTCGGAGGCGATGAGAGCCGCTGTCGCGCCGTCCGTGAGCCCCGCCGAGTTCCCCGCGGTCACGCGGCCGGCGGTGCGGAACGGCGTCCGGAGCCCGGCGAGCGCCTCGACGGTCGTGTCGGGACGGAGGAACTCGTCGCGGTCGGCGACCTTCCAGCCGTCGTCCGTGAAGACGGACATCGGCACGACGACCTCGTCCATGACGCCCGCGTCCCAGGCCGCGCCAGCCTTGCGCTGCGAGGCGACCGCGTACTCGTCGGCGGCCTCCTTCGTCAGGTGCGGGAAGGCGTCGTGGAGGTTCTCCGCCGTCTGACCCATTACCGCTGCCGACTCGTCGATCAGCCGCTCGGAGACGAACCGCGGGTTGAAGTCGACGTCCTCGCCCATCGGGTGGTGCCCCATGTGCTCGACGCCGCCGACGAGGACGACGTCCGCGGCGCCCATCGCGATCTCGCCGGCACCGGCGGTCGTCGCGGTGAGCGCGCCCGCGCACATGCGGTCGACCGCGAAGCCCGGAACGCTCGTGGGAAGGCCGGCGAGCAGGGCGACGTCGCGTCCGAGCGTGAGCCCCTGGTCACCGACCTGCGCGGTCGCAGCGAGGACGACGTCGTCGATCCGCTCGGGCGGCAGGGTCGGATTCCGCCGAAGCAGCTCCCGCACGACCTTGACGGCCATGTCGTCCGCTCGTGTCCTCCAGAACGCGCCGCCCTCGCCCGCGCGCCCGAAGGCGGTGCGGACGCCGTCGACGTAGACGACCTCGTTCAGCGTGCGCGCCATCGGGCGAGACCATACTTCCACCCTCATGGTCGACTGGGAGGAACGCGCGGCGCGTGCGGTCGCTCGGCACGACGACGGTGCCGCTCGGCTGCCCGAGGACGGTGACGAACGGCAACGTCAGCTCACGCGCATGGGGAACGCGGCCTGGGCTGCCGGTCTCTCGTTCCTCATGGCCGGTCGGGCCGATGACGCTCGCGCCTGGCTCGTGCGGGCGGCGGAGCGCTATCGCGAGAGCTGGCCCGACGCGCCGCCCGGAAGCTGGGGGCGACCGATCGGCGCGATGAAGTCGAGGTTGATCGCGGACGACTACGACGGCGCACGAGACGACGCGCGCTGGGCGCTCGAGGCCGGCGCCGCGGACTCGGAGAGCCCGATCGGACGCTACGCCGCCGCGCTCGCGCAGCTCGTCCTCGGCGAGAGCTCCGAAGCGGCCGCGCTCGTTCCCGGGCTCCGGGCACGTGACGACTTCCCGCGCCCGGTCGCCGACTCGCTCGCCGCGCTGGCGTCGGACGACGCGACCGCCTACGGCGACGCGATCCGTGCCCTCGTCGCCGACTTCGAGAGCCGCACCGAGTTCCTCGAGGACACGCCGGTCGCGGACACCGTCCTCGCGCTCCAGCGACTCGCCCGCGAGCGTGGGCTTGCAGCGCCCGTGCTCGAGTCGCCGCTCACACCCGCTGCGTAGGGGCGAGGCTTGCCTCGCCCGTGCCAAGAGCGAGACAGGGCGAGCTGAATCTCGCCCTACGGCTGGCCGGCGGCGAGCTCGCGGGCGCGCACCATCGCGGCCTCGATCGCGTTCAGGAACGCGCCGCGCACCCCCGCCAGCTCGAGCTCGCGAATGGCGGCGATCGTCGTGCCGCCGGGTGACGTGACCATCTCCCGGAGCTCGACCGGGATGCATCTTCTCGTCGCGGAGCTGCTTCGCCGTCCCGAGCATCGTCTGGACGACGAGTTGCGTCGAGATCTCGCGCGACAGCCCCAGCAGGATCCCCGCCTCGATCATCGCCTCGGCGAGGAGCGCGAAGTACGCCGGGCCCGATCCCGAGACCGCGGTGATCGCGTCGAGCGCGCTCTCGGGGACGCGTACCACCGCGCCGAGATGCGAGAGGGCCTCCTCGGCGAGGTCGAGGTGCTCGTCTCCGGCGTGCGCACCGGCGCTCAGCCCGGCGATCCCCTCGTGGACGGTCGACGGCGTGTTCGGCATCGCGCGCACGACGGGGACGCCGCTCGAGAGCCGGCTCTCGATCTTCGACGTCGGGATCGCGGCCGCCACCGTGAGGACGGTCTGCTCCGGCAGCAGGAGGCCGCCCACCTCGCCGAGCAGCGCCTCGATGTCCTGCGGCTTGACCGCGATCACGACGAGCGCGGCACCTGCGACTGCGTCGCGGTTCGAGAGCGTCGCCGCGACGCCGTAGCGCTCGGCGAGCTCGGCGACTCGCTCGGCTCGCCGCGAGGTCGCCGAGATCTCTGCCGGCGCCCTCCACTCGGACGACAGGAGCCCGGAGATGAGCGCCTCGCCGATGCGGCCGGCCCCGAGGACCGCGACCTTGCGCTCGTCGATCATGCGTGGAGTCTAGGAGGCGAGACGCGGCGAGCCGGAGTGACGCGCGGCGCGGACGAGACGCGCGCGATCCGTGCTCGCCCCGCGGATGAGCCCGTGCTTGAGGCCGGACAGGAGGAAGACACTCGCGAGGCCCTTCCACTCGGCGTACGGCTCGAGCAGCTCGCGCGTCTCGCCCTGCTCCGGCCAGCGTCCGGTCAGGGCCGCCTGCAGCTTGACGAGGCCGAGGTCGCCCTCGAGCCCCGCGTCGTAGCGGCCGAGCCCCTGGAGCGCCACGACTCCGACACTCCACGGCCCGATCCCGCGTTCCCGCCCGAGCCGGCGCAGCGCGGTCTCGCGCTCGTCGCGCAGGCGCTCGAGGTCGACGGTGCGGACCAGCCTGCCGAGCGCGGCGGAGCGGCTCGCGGCGAGGCCGGAACGGCAGAGGCGAGCGGTGGACAGCCCTCTCAAAGCCTCCTGTGTCGGCGGGTCCTCACCGCAGTCGCGGATCACCGACCGCTCGATCTCGCGCGCGCGACCCGCCTGAACGAGCTGGCCGCACACCGCCTTCAGGGCCGCGTGCGCGACGGTCGCGGTCCGGCGCGGGCGCAGCCCGCGGAGCGCGCGCGTGGCCGGCCCGAGCAGAGGGTCGCGCGCGAAGCGGCGGTGGAACTCGGTCGTGTCGTCGTCGATCGCGAGCACGAAGCGCGCCTCGTCGACCGCAGGCTCGCAGGACGCGCGTAGCAGCACCGTCCCGTCCGGGAGCTGTCGCGCGGACGCCCAGCGCCCTCCGCGCAGCTTCCGCTCCCATGCGTCCGTCCGCGCAGTCAGCCGCAGCGAGTACGGGCCCTTCGGTCGGAGCGCGGCCTCGACCACAACGCCACCCTACTCGCAGCCCCTGACCCGATACTTACGCGCGTGCAGCTGGCCGACGCGATCTCCCTGCGCTCCCGGAAGCGCAAGCTCCGCCTCTTCTTCGACGAGCTCCGCCCCACTGCCCAGACGACCGTGCTCGACGTCGGCGCGGACGAGCTCGGCTTCGGTGAGGGCGACGGCTGCGCCACGCTGAACTTCTTCGAAGAGCACTACCCGTGGCCAGAGCGGATCACGGCTCTCGGGCTCCACGACGGCGCCGGCTTCCGCGCGCGCTATCCGGGGATCCCGTACGTCCAGGGCGATGCGTGCGCGCTGCCATTCGACGACGGCTCCTTCGACGTCGTCTTCTCGAATGCCGTCCTCGAGCACGTCGGCGGGCGCGACCGCCAGCGCGCGTTCGTGTCGGAGGCGGTGCGCGTCGGCCGCCGCGTGTTCGTCACGACGCCGAACCGGCGCTTCCCGATCGAGGTGCACACGCGGCTGCCGCTCGTGCACTGGCTCCCGGACCAGGCGTCGCACCGCGTGTACCGCGCGCTCGGCAAGGACTTCGCGACGGAGATCGACCTCCTCACAGCCGGCGACCTGCGGTCTCTGTTCCCCGGTCGCGTCCGCATCGTCAACCTCGGGCTGACCCTGGTGGCCGTTGTCGGCTGAGCGCATCTCGCGCTACGCGCTCCTCGCGCTCGTCGTCGGTCTCGCGTTCCACAACGCGGCCATGGCGCAGCTCTGGGAGCTCGGTGTCCGTGGCTCGGCGCTCGACGTCGCCGCGGCGTGGAAGGAGGCGCTGCTCCTGCTCGCCCTCGTCCTCGTCGCATGGAAGGCACGCGGGCTCTCGACGGTGCGTGCGGCGGACGTCCTTGCTGCCGCGTACGCAGTCGTCATCGTCGTCTACGCGCTCATCCCCCAGGACTGGCTCGGCGGGGAGGCGACGACGCGGGGCGAGCTGCTCGCTCTCCGCCACCACCTGCTCCCCGTCGCGGCGTACGCGCTCGGCCGCCTCGGAGGCGCGGCCTGGGGAGAGCGCGACCGGCTCGGAGGAGTCGTCTTGCTGACCGCTTCCGTGGTCGCGATCGTGGGCCTCGTCGACCTTGCGTTCATCCCGCTCCAGCCCTGGCGTGACTCCGGCGTGCCCGGCTGGTTTTCCGAGCAACTCGGGCTCGAGTACGAGGGCCTCTCCGGTCTGCCGGAGAACTGGGTCTACAACACGGGCGACGAGGACAACCCGATCCGGCGGCTCGTCTCGACCTTCCTGTCTCCGCTCGCGAGCGGGTACGTGCTCGTCGTCGCGCTCCTTTACGTCGCGAGCCGGCCTTTCCGCGTGTGGTGGGCGCTCGCCGGGATCTTCCTCTACTTCGCTCTGCTGTACACGCACACGCGGGCCGCCCTCGCCGCCCTCGCGGTCGGGCTCCTCGTCCTTGCGCTCGTCCAGCGGCGATTCGCGCCGGCCATGCTCGCTCTCGCCTCGATCTCGGTCGGCGCGGCCTTCCTCGTCGCGTACCAGTCGATCGGTCCTTCGACCAGCTATACGCCCGAGGAGCTCGAGTGGCTGCGCGAGAACGCCGAGGGTGATCCCGACGCGAGCGAGGACCCGCTCGCGATCGACGAGTCGTCGACCGAGAGCCACCTGAACAACCTGCGGGACGGCATCCGGGTCGTCGCGGAGCACCCACAGGGCTACGGCCTCGGGAACGCGGGGGTCGTCGCCAAGCGCACCGGGGTGGAGATAAAGGCGGGAGAGTCGACGTACACCGAGCTCGGGGTCGACGCGGGCATCGCGGGCCTCACCGCCTTCGTCCTCTGGAGCCTTGCGCTCCTTCGCGGCCTGTGGCGACGCGAGGCCTGGCTGGCGGCGGCGTTCGCCTCGGTGCTGGCGCTGGCCCTCCAGTCGGACGTCATCGGCATCCACTGGCTCGCGGTCACGGTGTGGGCGGCGGCCGGGATCGCGGTGTCGCCGGGGCCGCAGTCAGTGGCTACCGTGCCCGACGTGGACGAGGAGCACGGAGAGCACGAAGGACACGAGGAGCACGACGAGGGCACCGCGTGACGCTCGACCCCCGCGTCGACATCGGCCACGTCCACCTCAAGGTCGCCGACCTCGACCGGGCACTCGGGTTCTGGCGCGACGTCCTCGGCTTCGACGAACAGGCCCGTCTCGGCGACCAGGCCGCGTTCGTCTCCGCCGGCGGCTACCACCACCACATCGGGCTCAACACCTGGGAGTCGGCGGGAGGCTCGCCGCCGCCGGCGGGCACCACGGGCCTGTACCACGTCGCCGTGCGCTTCCCCGACCGCGCGACTCTCGCGGCCGCGGTCCGCCGCGTGCTCGACGCCGGCATCGCGCTCGAGGGCGCCTCGGATCACGGCGTCAGCGAGGCGATCTACCTCCGCGACCCGGACGGGAACGGCGTCGAGCTGTACCGCGACCGGCCGCGCGAGGAGTGGCCGATGACGGCCGACGGCGGCCAGGTCGCAATGTTCACGCAACCTCTGGATCTGGGCCTGCTCCTCGCCGAGGCGCCCTAGCCTGCTAACGTTCCGCCTCGAAAACCAGAGCGAGTACGGTTCGCGCGTTTGCAGTTACAGCTCGGCGCCTTCCCAACCCGTTCGTGAGTACGTGAGGGAGGTGTTAGATATGGCAAGCGGAACCGTTAAGTGGTTCAACGACAGCAAGGGGTATGGCTTCATCACCCCGGACGAGGGCACGAAGGATCTTTTCGTGCATCACTCGAACATCGTCGGAGAGGGCTACAAGAGCCTGGCCGAGGGCGCGCGCGTCGAGTACGAGGCGCGTGAGGGGACAAAGGGCCCCGAGGCGACCAACGTCGTCACCGCCGGGTAAGGCGGATTCGAGCCGTGGCCGCGTGAGCGGCCACGGCTCTCCTTCTTCACCCGAACGAGGAGCGTCGAATGAAGGAAAAGGAAGAGAAGCTCGAAGTCGAGGGTGAGGTCATCGAGGCCCTGCGCAGTCGCATGTTCAGGGTCCGGCTCGACAACGGGCACGAGGCACTCGGTTACATGGGGGGCAGGATGAAGCGCTATCGGATCCGGGTGTTCCCGGGAGACCGCGTGCGCATCGAGCTGTCCTCGTACGACCTCACGCGCGGCCGCATCGTCTACCGCCTGAGCTGATCCCGCTCGACCGCGACCACGCGCGGCCGGTCGCGACGTTCACCTGCGGGCACGGCCCGGGCTTTCCCGTCCGGGGATGCCCACTTCCTCCCCGTCAGCTATACCTCGGGTGATGCCGAAGGCGAAGCCCGTCGAGCAGCTCGAGCGGGTGGTGATCCGCTTCGCGGGCGACTCCGGGGACGGGATGCAGCTCACCGGCGACCGCTTCACGAGCGAGACGGCCGTGTTCGGGAACGACCTCGCGACGCTGCCCGACTTCCCCGCCGAGATCCGCGCTCCGGCGGGCTCGCTGCCGGGCGTCTCCGGCTTCCAGGTCCACTTCGCCGACCACGACATCCTCACGCCGGGCGACCAGCCGAGCGTCCTCGTCGCCATGAACCCGGCCGCGCTCAAGGTCAACCTCGGGGACCTCGCGAAGGGCGGCACCGTCATCGTCAACACCGACGCCTTCAACGAGCGCAATCTCCAGAAGGCGGGCTACGAGACCAACCCGCTCGAGGACGGCGCGCTCGCGGATTTCCACGTGCACGAGGTCGCACTCTCCTCGATGACCGTCGAGGCGCTCAAAGGCATCGACGGCGTGACTTCGCGGGAGGCGGAGCGCTCGAAGAACTTCTTCGCGCTCGGGCTCATGTCGTGGCTCTACCAGCGCCCCGTGGAGAGCACGCTCGACTTCATCGAGGCCAAGTTCGCGAAGCGACCCGAGATCGTCGAGGCGAACGCGAAGGCATTCAAGGCCGGCTGGAACTACGGCGAGACCTCCGAGGACTTCGCCGTGTCGTACGAGATCGCGCCGGCGAGACTCGCGCCCGGGACCTACCGCCAGGTCTCCGGCAACACGGCCCTCACGTACGGCCTGGTCGCAGCGAGCAAGCTCTCCGGGCTGCCCCTGTTCCTCGGCGCGTATCCGATCACGCCGGCGTCCGACGTCCTCGAGCAGCTCGCGCAGCTGAAGCAGTTCGGCGTCCGCACGTTCCAGGCCGAGGACGAGATCGCGGCGTCCGGCGCGGCGCTCGGAGCCGCGTTCGGCGGCTCGCTCGGGGTCACGACCTCCGCGGGCCCCGGGATCGTGCTCAAGTCGGAGACGGTCGGGCTCGCGGTGACGCTCGAGCTCCCGCTCCTGATCGTCGACGTCCAGCGCGCGGGCCCGTCGACCGGGATGCCCACGAAGCCCGAGCAAGCAGACCTCCTGATGGTGCTCTTCGGGCGGAACTCCGAGTCGCCGGTGCCCGTCGTCGCCGCGTCGACACCGGCCGGGTGCTTCCACGCCGCGATCGAGGCGGCGCGCATCGCGATCAAGTACCGCACGCCCGTCTTCCTGCTCTCGGACGCGTACCTCGCGAACGGCTCCGAGCCCTGGCTCATCCCGGACGTCGCATCGCTGCCCGACATCTCGACCTCGTTCGCGAAGCCGGCTACCGGGGGCGAGGCGTTCCTGCCGTACGAGCGCGACGCCGAGACGCTGGCCCGGCCGTGGGCGATTCCCGGGACGCCGGGGCTCGAGCACCGAATCGGCGGGCTCGAGAAGGCGGACGGGACGGGCAACGTCTCCTACGACCCGGAGAACCACGACCTGATGACTCGCCTGCGGGCTGCCAAGGTCGCAGGCATCGCCGCGGACATCCCCGAGCTCGAGGTCGACGATCCGGACGGCGCCGACACGCTCGTGCTCGGGTGGGGCTCGACGTACGGCGCCATCGCCGCCGCGGCTCGCCGCGTGCGCGCGAGCGGACGTACCGTCGCCACTGCGCACCTCCACCACCTCAACCCGTTCCCCCGCAACACCGGCGACGTCGTCCGGCGCTACGAGAAGGTCCTGATCCCGGAGATGAACCTCGGGCAGCTGCGCATGCTCGTTCGCGCCCAGTTCCTGGTCGACGCGATCGGCTACAACAAGGTGCGCGGGCGGCCGTTCCGCGCGGCCGAGCTCGAGGACGCGATCACGGCCCTGGTGGATTCGTGAGCAAAGGCAACGGCGACCTCGTTCAGCTTTCTGCGAAGGACTTCAAGTCCGATCAGGAGGTGCGCTGGTGCCCGGGCTGCGGGGACTACGCGATTCTCAACGTCATCCAGGGCTTCATGCCCGAGCTCGGGCTCACGCGCGAGCGGATCGTGTTCGTGTCCGGGATCGGCTGCGCGGCGCGCTTCCCGTACTACATGCAGACGTACGGCATGCACTCGATCCACGGCCGTGCGCCCGCGATCGCGACCGGGCTCGCGACGTCGCGGCCCGACCTCTCGGTGTGGGTCGTCACCGGCGACGGGGATGCGCTGTCGATCGGCGGCAACCACCTGATCCACGCGCTGCGCCGCAACGTCAACCTCAAGATCCTCCTCTTCAACAACGAGATCTACGGGCTCACGAAGGGCCAGTACTCGCCGACGTCGCGCGTGGGGAAGGTGACGAAGTCGACGCCGATGGGCTCGCTCGACTACCCGTTCAACCCGCTCTCGGTCGCGATCGGCGCCGAGGCGTCGTTCGTCGCGCGCGCGATCGACACGGACAAGAAGGGGCTGACCGAGGTGCTCGGCGCCGCGGCCCGACACCGTGGGTCGGCGTTCGTCGAGATCCTCCAGAACTGCAACATCTACAACGATGGCGCGTTCGACTTCGTGCGCGAGGAGAAGGGGAACCGCGTCTACCTCGCCGACGGCGAGAGGATCCGTTTCGGGGTCGAGAGTGAGAAGGGCGTCCAGCAGTACCCGGACGGGTCGTTGCGGGTCGTCGACGTTGCAGAGGCGGGCGAGAACTCGCTCCTCGTCCACGACGCGAGCCACGACCAGGCGAGCCTCGCGTTCGCGCTCTCGCGGATCACGTACGAGACGCACGGGGCGGTGCCTCTCGGCGTGTTTCGATCGGTCGAGCGCCCGGTCTACGACGACCTGATGAGCGACCAGCTCGAAGCAGCGCGGGCGGAGCGGGGCGAGGGCGATCTCGAGGCGCTTCTCCACTCGGGCGACACCTGGACGGTCGCGGGCTAGAGCTCGACCGTCCGCGTCGCGCGGAAGCTCTCGAGGAAGCGGCGGTCGTGCGTCACGACCACGACCGTGCCCGAGAACCCCTCGAGCGCAAGCTCGAGCTGCTCGATCGCCTCCAGGTCGAGGTGGTTCGTCGGCTCGTCGAGAAGCAGGGTGTTCACTCCCTGCGTGGACAGCAGCGCGAGCGTGGCGCGGCTCCGCTCGCCCGGGGAGAGCGAGCGGCCAGGGCGGTGGACGTCGTCCGCGCCGAGCGCGAACTTCGCGAGCTGCGTCCTCGTGGTTCCGGTGTCGGTGCCCGACGCGGTGGAGAACGTCTCGAGCAGGCTCTCGCCGCCGGAGAACGGCCCGGCCCCCTGGGGGAGCTCACCGAGGACGACGCCGGGACCGACCCAGCGCCGGCCGGCGGCGAGCGGGAGCGTGCCGAGCAGCGCGCGGAGGAGCGTCGTCTTTCCCGCTCCGTTCCGCCCGAGCAGCGCCAGGCGCTCGCCGTTCCTGATCTCGAGGTCGAGCGGGCCGAGCCGAAACCGTCCCTGCTCGATCACCGCCTGCTCGAGCCTCGCGACAACGTCGCCGGAACGTCGCGCCGGGACGAGCTCCAGCTCGAGCCGCCAGGGCAGCCACGGCTTGTCGACGTGCTCCAGCCGGTCGAGCTTCTTCTCGAAGAGCTTGCCTGCGTCCTTCGTCTTCTTCTTCTTGCGCCCCTGCCCGTACCCCCGCTCTTCCCAGCGGCGCATCGCGACCGCCTGCTCCTCGATCCGTGCCCGCTCCCCGGCGTAACGCTCGTAGGCGCGCTCGTGTCGACCGCGCGCCCGCTGCCGCTCCACCTCGTAGTCGCTCCAGCCTCCGGCGAACTCGTGCACCCGGCGCGTCTCCGGCTCGAGCTCGACGATGGACGTCATCCGTTCCAGGAAGGCGCGGTCGTGCGACACGACCACGAGCCCGCCGCGGTGCCGGTCGACGAAGCGCTCGAGCAGCGCGAGCCCGGCGGTGTCGAGGTCGTTCGTCGGCTCGTCCAGCAACAGCACCTCGGCATCCGAGGCGAGGATTGCCTCGAGCTGCACGCGCGCGACCTCACCACCCGAGAGGCCGGGGGCGGCGGTCTCCTGCGCGAGGTAGGCGACGCTCGTGCCCGAAGGCTCGCGGCTCACTGCCCCGGAGTCCGGTTCCTCGAGCCCGGCGAGGACGCGGAGCAGCGTCGACTTTCCGATCCCGTTCGGCCCGACGAGGCCGATGCGGCTGTCCGGGCCGACCGTCAGCGAGACGCGGTCGAGCACGACCGTGTCGCCGAAGGACTTGCTGACCGAGCGAGCCGCGAGGACGCCGCGAGTACGCGCCATGGGCTGACCACCTCCTTGAGGAACGACGAGGGCGGGTATCGGTCAGCGTCGGCGCATGGGTCGGAGCTCGCGCTCCCGGCGCACGAAGAGGAAGCTAGAGGCTGGTCTCTGCAAGGAAGCGCACGATCCGCTCCGCGATCTCCTCGCCCTTCTCCTCCTGCAGGAAGTGCCCGGCCCCGGCGACGATCTCCGCCGGGCCGGCGCCGGGGATGCGCGAGGCCAGGCGCTCGGCAGCCGACGGGCGTGAAGATCGGGTCCGAGTCGGAGAAGAGGACGAGCGCGGGCTTCTCCCAGCGTTCGAGTGCGGCGCGCACCTCGAGCATCCTCGCGGCCGTCGGATGCTCGAGCTCTGTCGGCACGTGCTCCGGGAACGCGAGGATGCCCGCTTTCGACTCGGGCGTCGGGAACGGCGCGTCGTAGCCCGCGACGACCTCGTCGGAAAGCTCGGCCACGCTCGAGATCCGGATCAGCTGCCCGGCGACGATCTCCGTCCCGACGCGGCGCATGAACTCCCGGAAGCGGAGCCACTCCGGCGATGGCGCGCGCCCGGCGCCGATCCCCGTGTTGAGGATGACGAGCCGTGCGAACCGCTCGGGATGCTCGACCGCGAGCCGCAGCCCGATCGGCCCGCCCCAGTCCTGGACGACGACCGTGATCCCGGTCAGGTCGAGCGCTTCGACGAGCCGCCGGATCGACTCGACGTGGAAGTCGTACGAGTAGTCCTCGATCCGCGTCGGCTTGTCGGAGCGCCCGAAGCCGAAGTAGTCGGGCGCGACGACACGAGCGACCTCGGCGAGCGGTGGGATCATCTTCCGATAGAGGAACGCCCATGACGGCTCGCCGTGGAGCAGGAGCACCGGGTCGCCCTCGCCCTCGTCGACGTAGTGCATCCGCAGCCCGTCCTGCTGGAGGTAGCGAGGCGCGAACGAGTAGTCCGGGCAACCCCTCGAAGCGCTCGTCCGGCGTCCGGTAGTACTCCATCCGGCAATCATGACGAGGAGGGCGCGATGAGCGAGACGAGGAACGTGTGGGGCGACGACTGGGAGCTCGAGAGCGACGAGGAGTGGGCGGCGGGCAAGGCGTCGCGGCTGCCTCGCGGACGGCAGATCGGCGCGACGCTGTACGAGATCGACCCGGGCCGGACGAGCGGCTTCTACCACTTCCACCACGGCGCGGAAGAGCTCCTCGTGGTGCTGCGCGGGTCGCCGACACTCCGCGAGCCGGCGGGCGAGCGCGTCCTCGCCGAGGGCGACGTCGTGCACTTCGCGGTCGGCCCCGACGGCGCCCACCAGCTCACCAACCACACGGACGAGCCAGTCCGCTACCTCATGGTCGCGAACCGCCCTTCGCCGGAGGCCGTCGAGTACCCGGATACGCGCCAGCTCTCCGTCATGGCGTTCACCGAGTCGATGGACGGGAGCCCGTTGTGGGACATCCGCACGCTCGACCGGCCGAGCGGCGACTGACGCTTACGCCGGCTGGTCGCGCGGAACGACGATGCGCGATCGCCGCAGGCTCGCGACGGCGATGGTCGCGAGCGACGTGAGGCCTGCGACGGAGAAGGCGAGCTGTGTGCCGCCGACGTCCGCGAGCCAGCCGGCGAACAGGCCGCCGAGCGGTGCCGTCCCGACGAAGGCGAAGAGGTAGATGCCGATCAGCCGGCCGCGTAGGTGATCGGGTGCACCGAGCTGGACGAGCGCGTTCGCGTTCGCCGTGAAGAGGGTGAAGGAGACGCCGACCGCGAGTAGCAGGATGCCCGCGAGCACGGCGTCCTCGACGGGCGCGAGCGCGAGCGCGCTGACGCCGAAGCCGACCGCTCCCGCAGAGAACATCCGCCAGCTCGCTCCGCGGAGCGTCGCCGTGACGAGCGCGCCGGCGAGCGCGCCGAGCCCGAACGACGCCGAGAGGAAGCCGAATCCCTCCGGTCCGACCTCGACCGTGTCGGCGGCGAGAAGCGGCACGAGGACGTGGAAGTTGAAGCCGACCGTGCTCACGACGGTCACGACTCCCAGGACGGCGCGGAGCTGCGGGTCGTGGAGCGCGAACGAGAGGGCGCGGCGCATGCCGTCGAGGATGCGCGCCGACGGGTCCTTCGCGACGGCGTAGAGGTCGTCCCCGCGCAGGGTCGCGAGCGCGACGAGCACGGCCAGGAAGCTGAAGGCGTTGAGCACGAAACAGAGCCCGATCCCGACCGGCGGCGATGACGAGGCCGGCGATGGCCGGGCCGACGACGCGCGAGCCGTTGAAGAGACCGGCGTTCAGGGCGACGGCGTTCGGGAGCGAGCTCCTGCCGACCATCTGGAACGTCAGTGACTGCCGGCCCGGCGCGTCGAACGCGAGTGTGACTCCGCCGAGCGCAGCCAGGGCGTAGACGATCGGGAGCGTCGCCGTGTCGGTCAGCGTCACGACGGCGAGCGCGATCGAGACGAGCATCGCGGAGCCCTGCGTGGCCATGACGAGGCGGCGGGAGTCGAAGCGGTCCGCGAGGACGCCCGCGACGAGCCCGAAGATCGTGAACGGGACGAAGCGCCAGAACGCAAGCGCGCCGACTGCGAGCGGCGAGCCCGAGAGCTCGAGCACGAGCCAGGCGAGCGCGACGTTCTGCATCCAGGTCCCCGCGAGCGACACGAGCTGCCCCGCGAAGAAGATCCGGTAGTTGCGGTGACGGCGGAGGCTCCGGAACGTGCGTGTGCGGAGCGCGATCGCGACGCGGGTCACGCGGGCTCCCCGACGAGCCGAAGGAGCGCCGGCAGCGCGGCCTCGACGGTCTCGAGCTCGGACGAGTCGAGCGTCCGGAGCCGATCCGCCAGCCAGGTCGTCCGGCGCGCGCGAATCCGACGCATGAGCCGCTCGCCCTCCTCGGTGAGCTTGAGCCCCACACGGCGCCGGTCATCCTGCGAACGCTCGCGCTCGATCAGCCCGGCGCGCTCGAGCCGATCGACGTGGCCCGACATCGCCGGAGGCGAGATGCCCTCCTCGGAGGCGAGCTCCGCCAGAGAGAGCCCTGGGCTTCGCTTCACGAGCCAGAGGAACGTTGCCTGACGCGCCGTGATGCCGAGCTGCTCGGTCTCTTTGCGCAGCTCGCGTGCGAGCCGGAGGAGAACGGGCCGCAGATCGGCGGCGACAGCGTCCGGAGTAAGAGTAACCTCGCTAACCATTAACGTAGCGAACGATATCATTCGACACGTCACGCGCCGTCGGCCCTCTCTCGCGCGAGTAGTGTCAGCCCGTGCTCGACCCGGAAGCGAGGGCATACGTCCGAACGCTCGTGCTCGCCGCGCTGCTCGGCCTGCCCGTGGCGTTCGCTGCGGTGCTGTTCCAGACCGCGGTCCACGACCTGATCCACCTCGTGTGGGACGTGATCCCCGACGAGCTCGGCTGGAGCGAGCCGGCCTGGTGGTACGTCGTCCTCGTACCCGGACTGGCAGGGCTTCTGGTTGCCGCGGCTGTTCGCCTGCCCGGCCACGGCGGACACTCTCCGCTGGAAGGGCTCGGGGCTGACCCGATCCCCCCGATCGCACTCGCCAGCATCCTTCCCGCCGCACTGGCGACTCTGGGCCTCGGACTCGTTCTCGGCCCCGAGGCTCCGCTGATCGCACTCGGGCTCGGTCTCGGTGCGATCGCGGCCAGGCTCGTTCGATTGGAGGGGACACAAGCTCAGCTCCTCGTCCTCGCGGGTGCATTCGCGGCGGTCGCTGCACTCTTCGGGGGGCCGTTGGTCGCCGCCTTTCTCCTGTTCGAGGTGACCGCTGCAGGCGGGAAGGTTCCCGCGCAGCAGATTGGCCGTGCGCTCCTCCCCGGCTTCGTGGCCGCGGGAACCGGAGCGATCGTCTTCACCGGGGTTGCGGGCTGGAGCGGGTTGCACCAGACCAATCTCGCGATTCCGTCGCTCCCGCCCTACGACAGCGTGCGTATCACCGACCTGGCCTGGTGCCTGCTGATGGCGGTCGTCATCGCCGCGCTCGTGGTTGCCGTCCGCCACCTGGCGCATGGCATCGCGGCGCAATCGGTACTCGCCCCTGCCGCATTGCTCACGGTCGCCGGGCTCGTCGTCGGTGTGCTGGCGGTTCTCTTTCGTGCGATCACCGACGAGCCGGTCGACCTCGTCCTCTTCTCGGGTCAGGCCGAGCTGCCGGCTGTCGTCGCGGAGGGGTCAGCCGGGGTGCTCGTCCTTCTCGTCGTGGCCAAGGGCCTCGCCTACGCGCTGTCGCTCGGCGCCGGGTTCCGAGGTGGGCCGGTGTTCCCGGCGATCGCGCTCGGCGTCGCCACCGCGATGGTCGCCGCGAACCTTCTCCCCGGACTGAATACGACGGCGGCAGTTGCAGCCGGGATCGCTGCCGGGACGACGGCTGTGCTGCGAGTCCCCTTCACCGCCGTTCTGCTCGTGTCGCTCCTCATGGGCGCGTCTGCATTCGACGTCGCTCCCATCGCGGTTCTCGCCGCTGCCATGGCCTGGCTCGTCACCACCGTGCTTCCGCGTCCCGAGGACCGCGTCACAGCGGAAGAGCGTCGAAGCCGTGCCCTCAGCGCCTGCGTGAGCTCTTGCTCGCTCGAGCGTTACTTCGGCTCGGCCTCGAGCTTGTAGCCGACGCCGTACCGCGTGTGGATGAACGCGTGCTGCGACGCGCGCCGGTCGATCTTCTCGCGCAGCTTGCGGACGAAGACGTCGACGGTTCGGTCGCGGTGAGTCGCACGACGGCCCCACACGCGCTGGAGCAGCTCGTCGCGCGTGAGCACGCGGCCCTGCTCGCGGGCGAGCGTGTAGACGAGCCGGAACTCCGTCGGCGTCAGCTCCGCGCTCGTCCCGTCGACGTACGCCTGCACGTTGTTCGGGTCGAGGCGCAGCTCCTCGATGACGATCTCGTCGCCGCGACGTGGCTCCGCGTCGCTGACACCGCGCCGGGCGGCGGCGCGAACCCGGGCGGCGAGCTCCTTCATGGAGAACGGCTTCACGAGGTAGTCGTCGGCGCCGATCTCGAGCGCGTGCACGCGATCGTGCTCGGTGCCGCGCGCCGACACGACGATGATCGGCGTGCCGATGCCCTCGTCGCGCGCCTGCTCGATCACGCGCCAGCCGTCGATGCCGGGGAGCATGAGGTCGAGGACGCAGACGTCGGGGCGCTCGTAGCGAAGGCGCGCGAGACCGGTCTCGCCGCTCGCGACGCCGACCGCGTCGAATCCGGCGGTCTCGAGGTGCCTCGCCATCCCGCGGGCGATGACGTCGTCGTCCTCGATGATCAGGACCTTCGCCATCCGGTCGGAATCATGGCGACCCCCGGGGCTGCCGGGGGCCGCCTACTGGTTACCGTCTGGTTTCCGGGTGGTGAACCCGCAGCGGAGCGCGCTTCTAGCCGTCGGCCTGCTCGTCCGTCTCGGACGTCTCGCCCTCCGCCTGGTCGGCGGTCAGGTCGACCACGAGGTACAGCCGCTCGCACCCGTGGAGGCGCGTGAGCCGCCGTTCGGCAGCGGAGCACGAACGCCTCGTCCGAGCCGTCACCGCAGTGGAGCACGTCGACCTGGCCGTCCGCGGCCAGCGCGTGCAACCGGTCGTCTCCGTTGCCGCCGTACACACGGTCGGCGCCCCAGCCGCCGAAGAGCGTGTCGGAGCCGTCCGCCCCCGTGACGACGTCGTCGCCACGGTTGCCGGCGACGCGGTCGTCGCCGTTCCCGCCCCCGACCCGGTCCGCGTCGGATCCACCGTAGACGCGGTCGGGGCCGTCGCCGCCGAACACGGCGTCCGCGCCGCTACCTCCGTACGCGACGTCGGCTCCGTCGGCTCCGCGGACCACGTCGTTCCCGGAGCCGGCGCGCACGAGATCGTGGCCGGCACGTGCGGAGACCGTGTCGTTCCCCGCGAACGCGCGAATCTCGTCCGCCTGCTGCGTGCCGCGCAGGGTGTCGTCGCCCGGCGTGCCGTTGATCACGGCCGCCACACCGGCGGTCGCGAGCGCGAGCGTCATCGCTGCGCATCCCGCCACCGCCAAGACCTTGAGCCTCATCCCAGCTCCTCCCGTCGTCGTTGCGTGACGGGATGCATTCACCGACATGTGAGTTCGGGTGCGATGAGGTCGAGGAAAGCGTTGCGCAAACCTTGTGTTAGAAGCCTGTGCGATGGATGCCGACGCACTCCGTGGCCGCGCGCTCGTCGAGGAGAGCCGCGAGGCCGTCGTCGTCCTCGACGCGGACGACCGCGTCGTTCTCGCGAGCCGGCGTGCACGCCAGACGTACGAGGGCGTCCGCGAGGGTGAGCGGATGCCGCCGGAGCTGATGACGGGCGAGCGCGGCGTGATCCCCTTCGTCGTCTCGTACGAGGTCGCCGGGCGCGTCGAGCGGCTCGTCTACCTCTCGCGCGAAGGTGACCTCGCGGCCTACGAGGAGCTGCGCTCGGGCTTCACCGCCGCCGTGTCCCACGAGCTGCGGACGCCGCTGGCGCGACTCCTCACGCTGCTCGAGACGGCGACGCTGCCGGGCGAGGACGTCCCGGAGCTCATCGAGCAGGCGACGAACGAAGTCGACCAGATCACCGAGCTCATCGACGAGGTGCTGTTCCTCAGCGAGCTCGAGTCGGGCGCTCGCGTCGTCTCCCTCGGCCCCGAGGCGATCTGGCCCGTGCTCGAAGACGCTCTAGCCGAGCTGGACGAGAAGGCGACGCGCGCGGGCGTCGCGCTTGCGCTCACCGGCGAGAGGGACGTCGAGCTCACGATCCGGCCGCGGATGCTGCGCGTGGTCGCGCGCAACCTCGCCGAGAATGCGATCCGCTACGCGGGTCCGGGCGCGACGTTCACGCTCGAGGTCGAGCGCGAGCCCGACTCCGTGGCGCTGATCGGGCGGGACGACGGCTCCGGCGTCGACGAGACGGAGATCCCGCGTCTCTTCGAGCGCTTCTACCGCGCGGACCGTGCGCGGGCGTCGCGCGGGACGGGCCTCGGCCTCGCGATCGTCAAGCACGTCGTGACGCAGGCGGGCGGCTCGGTCGAGGCGCGCGGTGGTCGCGGCCGGGGCCTCGAGATCCGCTGTTCGTTCCCAACCGGGGCGTAGCGACCCTCGTTCACCGGACTTTCACCGGAGGTTCACCAGTCTGGCCACCCGACAGGACGTCGTCCGCTCGGGAGACTGGCGACATGAGCATTCGACTCTCCGCACTCGCAGCTTCTGGCCTGATCCTCGTCGTTGCCGCGGCGGGCTGTGGCGGAGGAGACGACGGGGGAGGCGGCGTCATCGCCGCCGACGGATCGAGCACCGTGGGGCCGTTCGTGACCAGGGCGGCGGAGGACTTCAAGGCGGACGGCGGCGCCGACGTCACCGTCGGGATCTCGGGGACGGGCGGCGGCTTCGAGCGCTTCTGCGCCGGCGAGACCGACCTCTCCAATGCCTCCCGCCCGATCGACGAGGAGGAGGCAGCGCTCTGCGAGGACGCAGGAGTCGAGTACGTCGAGCTCCGCGTCGCCACCGACGCCCTCACCAACGTCGTGAACGTCGAGAACGACTGGGCCGACTGCCTCACCGTCGATCAGCTGAAGGCGATCTGGGAGCCGGGGTCGAAGGTGACCAACTGGAACCAGGTCGACCCGTCGTTCCCCGACGAGTCGCTGAGCCTCTTCGGGCCCGGCACCGATTCCGGGACGTTCGACTACTTCACCGACGCGATCAACGGCGAGGAGGGCGCGAGCCGGACGGACTACTCCCCGAGCGAGGACGACAACGTCATCGTCCAGGGCGTCTCCGGCGAGACTGGCGGCCTCGGCTACTTCGGGTTCTCGTACTTCGAGCAGAACCAGGACACGCTGAAGGCGCTCGAGGTCGACGGCGGCAGCGGCTGCGTCGCGCCGAGCGTCGCGGCCGCGCAGGACGACTCGTACACGCCGCTCTCGCGGCCGCTCTTCGTCTACGTCAAGCAGAGCTCGCTCGACGAGAACGAGGACGTTCGGAGCTTCGTCGAGTTCATCTTCGAGAACAACGAGTCGATCGCCACCGCGGCGCAGTTCGTCCCCCTGAGCGCCGACCAGGTCACCGAGCAGCTCGCGACGTTCGAGGAAGCCACGACGTAGTGGCCTCGTCCGTCGCAGTCGACCAGGCCGGGGCAGGCGCGGCCTCCCTGCCGCGGAAGAGGATTCGCTGGGGCGAGGTGCTCGTCCAGGGGATCCTCTTCCTCGCAGCTGCGATCTCGGTGCTGACGACCGTCGGGATCGTCTTCTCGCTGCTCCTCCCGGCGATCGACTTCTTTCGCGAGATCAGCCCGACCGAGTTCCTGTTCGGGACGACGTGGGCGCCGCTCTTCGAGCCGGGCAGCTTCGGAGTCGTGCCGCTCGTGGTCGGGACGTTCGTCATCTCGTTCTGGTCGGCGCTCATCGCGTTCCCGCTCGGGGTCGGCGTCGCGATCTACCTGAGCGAGTACGCGCGACCCCGCGTCGCCGGCGTGCTGAAGCCGGTGCTCGAGATCCTCGCTGCGATCCCGACCGTCGTGCTCGGGTACTTCGCGCTCACGTTCGTCACGCCGCTCCTGCGCGACATCGGAGTCCAGGTCGAGATCTTCAACGCGCTGGCGGCGAGCCTCGTCCTCGGCGTCATGCTCATCCCGACGATCGCGTCGCTCTCCGAGGATGCGATGGCCGCAGTGCCGCGCGATCTGCGTGACGGCGGCTACGCCCTCGGCGCCGACAAGCTCCAGGTCTCGACGAAGATCGTCGTCCCCGCGGCGATCTCCGGGATCATCGCGTCGTTCGTCCTCGGGTTCTCGCGCGCCGTCGGCGAGACGATGATCGTCCTGCTGGCGGCGGGCCAGCTCGCGCAGATCACGTTCGACCCGCGCGAGACGATCGAGACGATGACCGCCTTCATCGGGGCGACCGGTAACGGAGACGTCCCGACGGGGTCCATCGAGTACAAGACGATCTTCGCGGTCGGGCTCACGCTGTTCGTGATGACGCTCGTCATGAACCTGATCTCGATCCGCCTCGTCCGCAAGTACCGGGAGATCTACGAGTGACCGTCATCGAGCCGCACGTCGAGCGCGACTACGAACCTGCGCCCGAGGAGGCCGCCCGCAGCGGTCGGGTCTGGAGGAACCGCCTGTTCAAGGCGGCGATGCTCTTCTCCATGCTCGTGGCCTTCGGGACGCTCGCACTGCTCCTGATCGACACGATCATCACGGGGTGGCCGGCGTTCGAGTGGAAGCTCTTCAGCGAGCCGCCGTCGACGCTGCCGGAAGAGGCCGGGGCGCGCCCGGCGATCCTCGCGACGCTCTACCTCGGCTTCCTCGTCCTCCTGCTCTCGGTGCCGATCGGGATCCTCACCGCGATCTACCTCGAGGAGTACGCGGATCGCGACCGCTGGTGGAACCGGCTGATCGAGGTCAACATCCAGAACCTCGCCGCGGTGCCCTCGATCGTGTACGGCATCCTCGGGCTCGCGTTCATCGTCCGAGGGATCGGAGTCGGTCGCGTCGTGCTCGCGGGCGGGCTCATCCTCACGCTCGTCGTCCTGCCGACCGTCGTCGTCGCGTCTCGGGAAGCGATCCGCGCCGTCCCGGACTCGATCCGGCAGGGCGCGTTCGCGCTCGGCGCGACGAAGTGGCAGGTCGTGTGGCGCCAGGTTCTCCCGGCGGCGATCCCCGGCATGGCGACGGGGTCCATCCTCGCCCTCTCCCGTGCGGTCGGCGAGACGGCGCCGCTGATCATGGTCGGCGCGATCACGTACGTCGCCTTCGACCCGGAGCTGTTCGGGGCGTACACGGCACTGCCGGTGCAGATCTACAACTGGACCAGGCAGCCCGACCCGGATTTCCAGACCCTCGCCGCGGCAGGGGCGATAGTCCTCCTCGTTATCGTCCTCTCGATGAACGCCGTGGCGATCTTTCTCCGCAATCGCTATCGCAAGCAATGGTGAGTGAGGCAATGACCCAGATGGAGACTCCGCAGATCGACTCAACGCGAATCGCCGAGTCCTCGCGTGGCGCGCTCGAGCGGGCCGAGATCGAGCGCCGCGAGAAGGTCTTCTCGGTGTCCGACCTCGCCGTCTCGTACAGCGGCAAGTCGGCGATCGAGGGCGTGAACCTCGACGTCCACCGGAACACGGTGACGGCGTTCATCGGGCCGTCGGGCTGCGGGAAGAGCACGTTCATCCGCTGCTTCAACCGGATGAACGACCTCATTCCCGGGGCCAAGGTCGAGGGCACCGTCCTCTACCACGGCGCCGACCTCTACGGCCGCGACGTCGACCCCGTCGAGATCCGCCGGCGCATCGGCATGGTGTTCCAGAAGCCGAACCCGTTCCCGAAGTCGATCTACGACAACATCGCCTTCGGCCCGCGCGTGCTCGGGATGAAGGGAAACCTCGACGAGCGGGTCGAGGGGGCGCTGCGCCGCGCGGCGCTCTGGGACGAGGTCAAGGATCGCCTCAAGGACGGAGCGCTCGGGCTCTCCGGCGGCCAGCAGCAGCGCCTCTGTATCGCACGTGCGCTCGCCGTCGAGCCCGACGTGATCCTCATGGACGAGCCGGCCTCGGCGCTCGACCCGATCTCGACCACGCGCATCGAGGACCTCATGCACGAGCTCAAGCGCGAGTACACGATCGTGATCGTCACCCACAACATGCAGCAGGCAGCCCGCGTCGCCGACATGACCGCGTTCTTCAGCGTCGTCGTGGCGGAGGACGGGAGCGCGCGCCGCGGGATCCTCGTCGAGTACGACACGACGTCGAAGATCTTCACCACCCCGTCCGACAAGCGGACGGAGGACTACGTGACTGGCAGGTTCGGATGAGAGTCGAATTGCAGGCAGAGCTGGATTCCCTCGAAGCGGGGTTCCAGGAGGCAGGTGAGATCGTGGTTCGGTCGATTCGTGGCGCTCTCGACGCGCTGCGGACGCAGGACGTCGAGCTCTGCGACGAGGTGATCGCCTTCGACGACGAGGTCGACACGCGGTACATGGCGCTCGAGAAGCAGGTCGAGATGACACTCGCGCGGCAGACCCCGGTCGCGAGCGACCTGCGGCTCGTGCTTGCGATCCTCCACTCCGCGCTCCACGTCGAGCGCATCGGCGACCAGTGCGTCACGATCGCGAAGCTCACGAAGCTCTCGAGCCACCTCGGGACACAGCAGGCGGTCGTCGAGGGGCTGGCCGACATGGGGGAACGCTGCGCCGAGATGGTCAAGCTCTCGCTGCGGGTGTTCGCCGATCGCGACGTCGAGCAGGCGCGCTCGCTGCACTCGCTCGACGACCTCGTCGACCGCGCGAATCGTCAGGTGTTCCACGAGGTGCTCGGCTACGTCCACGACGCCGAGGCGCTCGAGTGGGGAATGCGTCAGATCACCGTCGCGCGCTGCTTCGAGCGGATCGGCGACAACGCCGTCGACATCGGCGAGCAGACGGCGTTCCTCGTCACGGGCGAGCTCAGAGAGTTCACCGACGCGAGCCACGACCCGCGCCCGCTGAGCTAGTTCACCAGCGCCAGCTCCGTTCACCACCTCGCGACCCGACGTTCACTTCCTCTCGCCCCACGTCGGACGACCAGGCCGCGACGATCGCTGCGGCATCGTCAATCGACGGAGGAGTTGGGACGACATGAAGCTTTTCTCTGGGCGCCGCGCGATCGCGATCGTAGGCGGTGTCACCGCTTGCCTCGTACTGGCGTCCGTTGCGGTGGGCGCAGCGTCGGTGCGGAACCCGACGTACAACCTGAAGGGGCTGTCTGGCTCGATCACGGCAGACGGCTCCTCGACAGTCGGTCCCTACACGACGGCCGCCGCCGAGCTCTTCGCGCGCGCGGGTGCGTCGAACGTGCGCGTTACTGTGGGCATCTCCGGCACGGGCGGAGGCTTCCAGCGCTTCTGCCGCGGTGAGATCGACCTGTCGGACGCGTCGCGGCCGATGCGCCAGACCGAGGCCAAGTCGTGCAAGGACAACAACATCGGCGCCTGGCGGGCGTTCACGGTCGCTAACGACGCGCTCACGGTGGTCGTGAACCAGCAGAACACTTGGGCCCAGTGCCTCTCCGTCGCGGAGCTCAAGAAGATCTGGGAGCCTGGCTCGAAGGTCGACAACTGGCGCGACGTGCGCTCGGGCTTCCCGGACGTCCCGCTCAAGCTCTTCGGCCCCGGCACCGACTCGGGGACGTTCGAGTACTTCACCGAGGCGATCAACGGCCGGGCGCGGTCGAGCCGCTCCGACTACCAGGCGTCCGAGGACGACAACGTGCTCGTGCAGGGCGTCTCGGGCGAGCGCGGTGGACTCGGCTACTTCGGGTACTCGTACTACACGGAGAACCGGAGCCGGCTGAACGCGGTTCAGGTGCGTAACCCGAAGACCGAGCAGTGCGTCACGCCCGGCGTGAACACGGTCCACTCGGGCGCGTACAAGCCGCTGTCGCGGCCGCTCTTCATCTACGCGAAGGGCTCGTCGTTCAAGCGACGCGAGGTGCAGGCGTTCATCGACTACATCTTCGATCACGAGGTGCAGATCGCCACTCGGTCGCGGTTCGTTCCTCTGACGAAGCTGCAGCTCAAGCGCGCCCGCACGAACTTCCATCTCGCGGTGGCCGCCAGCAGGAAAGGCTGAAGCTCCTACTCGACCGAGTGTCCGTCCCCGTGGCGGCCGTTTCGTGACCGACCTGCGGTCGCGAAGCGGCGCCTTTAGGGGTGTTTGCGCGCTCGGCATCCGCACTCGCGGATGCTGAGCTTGCGCCAGCCAAGCAGGGCGGCCGTGTGGTCGCCCCCTTTGCCGTTCCGCACTAGATTGAGGCACGGATGAAGAGGACCATCGAACGCGAGGTGAAGCTCGTCCCCGGCGACGGCTTCAAGCTCCCCGAGCTCGGCAGGCCGCTTCCGGACCGGGCGTTCGTCTCGACGTACCACGACACCGCCGACCTCCGGCTCGCTCGGCACGGCGTCACCTTTCGGCACCGGCTCGAGGGCGGCGCGGGCGCGTGGCAGCTGAAGCTCCCGCGGGGCGCGTCGCGGCTCGAGCTCGAGGAGCCGGGCCCGCCGGCGCGACCTCCGCGAGCGTTCCTCGAGCTGCTCGCAGCCCACCTGCGCGGCGGCGCCGACCTCGTCCGCGTCGCCAGGCTGCGCACGCGCCGGCAGGGAGTCCACGCGGACGGCGCGGACGTCGTCGAGGACTCCGTCGCCGTCCTGGAGGGCCAGCGTGTCACCTCGCGCTTCCGCGAGCTCGAGGTCGAGCTCGTCGACGGTGACGAGGAGACGCTTCGCCGGCTGGAGCGGGCGTTGCGCGACGCCGGGGCGGAGGCAAGAGAGTTCCGGCCGAAGCTCTACCGCGTCCTCGATCTCGCGTATCCCGTCGAGCCCGTCGAGCTGCCGGCGGATGCTCCGGCGCTCGAGGTGCTCGCGGCCGCGCTGCACGAGCAGTACGACGCGCTCCTTGCGCACGACCCGGGGACGAGGCTCGGCGCCGATCTCGAGGACCTGCACCAGATGCGCGTCGCGACACGGCGGGCGCGCGCGTTCCTGCGAACCGTGCGTTCGATCGTGGATCCCGCGTGGAGCGGGCCGCTACGCGAAGAGCTCGGCTGGCTCGGCGCAGCCCTCGGCCCGGCGCGAGACCTCGACGTGCTCCTCGAGCGCATCCGCGCCGATGTCGACGCGGGGGGCCACGCGAGCGACGCACGCGGGCTCGTCGAGGCGCTCGAGGAGGAGCACGCCGCCGCGCGTGCCGACGCGCTCGCGGCTCTCTCGGACGAGCGCTATCTCGGTCTGCTCGATCGTCTGGAGGGCGCCGAGCCGCAGGCCGCCGAGGGAGCGACCGCGACGCTGCCGCAGCTGTGGTGGGGAGCGTTCCGCAAGGCCCGGCGCGCATTCTCGCAGCCTGGGGCCGAAGTCGAGCGACGACGAGCTGCACGCGGCGCGGATCGACGTCAAGCGGGCGCGGTATGCGGCCGAGCTGGCCCGGAGCGGGCTCGGGAAGCCGGGCGAGCGCTTCGTCGCGGCGGCGAAGAAGCTGCAGGACGTCCTCGGCGACCACCAGGACGCGACCGTCGCGATCGCACGGATCGAGACGTGGTCGGCGGCCACACCGGGCTCCGAGGCCGCGGCCGGAGAGCTCGTGGCGCGCGAGCAGCGCCGCCGCGTGAAGGCGCGCAAGGCCTGGCCGGGAGGGTGGGACGAGCTCGACCGCCGCGCGCGCCGGGCGAGGCCGTGATTCGCGCGGCGGGCGGGCTCGTCGTGCGCGACGGCGAGCGCGGCCGCGAGGTGCTCGTCGTCCATCGGCCGCGGTACGACGACTGGTCGTTCCCGAAGGGGAAGGCGGAGGAGGGCGAGCCGGACGAGGAGTGCGCGCTCCGGGAGGTCGAGGAGGAGACCGGTCTTCGTTGCGAGCTCCGCGACGAGCTTCCCGCGACCGAGTACGTGGACGCGCGCGGGCGACAGAAGCGCGTGCGCTACTGGCTCATGGTTCCGGCCGGTGGGGAGCTTGCCTTCGAGCACGAGGTCGACGAGGCCGTCTGGCTCACGGGGGACGAGGCCCGCGCTCGGCTCTCGTACGGGCGTGACGCTGCGTTGCTCGACGCGCTCGACGACGCTTGACGAACGCTGCGCGAGGCTGGAGAATCCCGCCTCGGCTCGCGGGAGAGAGCCGGGTGAGCGTTCGAATGCTGCTACTCAGACACGCCAGCGCAGGTGACCGGCTCTCGTCGGCGAGCCTCGACCGCGCGCGCCGCCTCGACCGCATCGGTCGCGCGGACGCACGCGAGCTTCCGGAGGCACTCGCGGCGCACGGCATCGAGCGCGTCGTCTCGAGCCCCCTCGCCCGCTGCGTCGAGACGGTCGGCGCGCTGGCTCGGAGTCGCAACCTTCGCGTCGAGGAGCGGGACGAGCTCCTGCCCGCCGCGCCGCTCGGGGACGTCGAGCGGCTCCTCGCCGAGCTGCCCGACGCGTCGCTCGTGTGCACGCACCGCGAGGTGTTCGGCCGCCTCTTCGGTCCCACGGTGACGTGCGAGAAGGGCGCGGCCTGGAAACTCGAGCGACGGAGCGGCAGTTGGGCTCCGGTCGCGTACTTTCCTTCGCCGTCGAGCGCCCTCGCGGACACCCTTCGTACGGCGCTCCTCTAGTCGCCGCGCGCGACCAACGCGTAGCCGAGCACGCCGAGCACCGCGCCCACCAGGGGCGCCGTGAGATAGATCCAGAGGTCGTCCACGGTTCCCGAGACGACCGCGGGGCCGAGTGAGCGTGCGGGGTTCATCGATGCTCCCGAGATCGGACCTCCGACGAGAGAGCACAGGGCGATCGCGGCGCCGATCGCTGCCGCGGCGGCGCCGGGCGACACCGGCGTGCCCGACACGACACGCGCGATGACGCCGAGGAGGAAGAGCGTGAGAGCGACCTCCCACGCAAATGACTCGGCTGCAGAGCCGGACGGCTGTGTCGCGCCGAGCTCCGCAGCGTCGCCGAGTGTGAGGCGGAGGACCACGGCGGCAGCGACAGCGCCGGCGACCTGCGCGACCCAGTAGCCCGCGATCCGCTCGCGCGGGAACCCGCCGCCGATGCCGAGCGCGAGCGTGACCGCCGGGTTGAAGTGCCCGCCGGACACGCCTCCTACGGCGAGGACCATGAGCGCGATCACGAGCCCGAACGCCGCAGCGACTCCGGCGAGCCCGAGCGCTTCGGTCTCGGCGTCGACCATCACGGCGCCGCAGCCGAAGAACACGAGCGCGAAGGTCCCGACGAGCTCGGCGGCCAGAGCCCGTCTGGCGTGGCTCACTCGGCGGGAAGCAGCTCGTCGACGAGACGCCGCGCTCGCGCGTCGATGTCGTCGCGGATCCGACGCACCGCCTCGAGGCCCTGTCCAGCGGGATCGTCCAGGTCCCAGTCCTCGTAGTGCTTGCCGGGGTAGATCGGGCAGGCGTCGCCGCAACCCATCGTGACGACGACGTCGGCGGCGCGGACGACCTCGTCGGTCAGCGGCTTCGGGAACTCCTCGGACAGGTCGACGCCGATCTCGGCCAACGCCTCGACGACGGCCGGATTCAGGTCTCTCCGCTGGGTCGCTCCCGGCCGAGCGGACGTGGATACGGCCATTCGAGCGGAGGTGCACGAGCCCCGCGGCCATCTGGCTGCGGCCGGCATTCTGCACGCACACGAAGAGCACCTCGGGCATCTCCTTCGTCATTCTGCCCTCCGACTGCGCCAGCGCCTTCAGGCGCTCGCGCGCGAAACGGTGGACGAGCACCGGCACATAGGTCTGGACCTTCGACATCGCGAGCAGGTCGGCGGACTCGGCGATGAATCGCTCGACGGTCTCACGGGAGAAGACGCCGGCGAACTCGTCCGCCAGCGCCTCGCCGAGCTTGCGGACGTGGTGCAGTGTGACGTTGTCGAGTTCCCCGAGACCCGTCTCCACGCGCTGAGTCTTGCGCAACGCGGGGCGGCCGCGTGTCTCTGCCTGGTCGTGACGTGGTGAAGATCGAGTGAACGCCTAGGCGACGGCGGCTCGATGCCGGGCGAGCGCGATGGCCGCGCCTTCGCGGAGGCCGCCGCGCCCGACCTCGAGCTCGCGCGTCGAGCAGACGAGCGACCTCGGTGAGGACGAGCGTCCCACCGAGCAGCGTCTGGGCGCGCTCCGCGGTCATCCCGTGTCGCTCGGCGAGGGCGTCCGCGCCGCCACGGACGACGCGTTCGGCGAGCCGCTCGAGTTCCGTCACTCCGTAGCGCGGGCCGACGATGCGGCCGATGGCGCGGGCAGTGCCGCCGACGACGAGCGCCTCATCGGGTCGAGGCGGGCGAATGTCCGCGACGAGCTCGCGGATCGCTCCGCGTGCGCGCTCGACCCGTTTCCTCGAAGGCTCGTCGCCCAGGAGCTCCCGCGTCACCTTCAAGGCGCCCGCGTCGATCGAGCGAATCCACGCCGGGCCTGCGCTCGGCGTACCGACTGCGATCTCGAACGATCCTCCGCCCAGGTCGACGACGGCCACGATCTCCGGCGGGTCCTCCATCCGCGCGACCGCGCCCTCCCAGGCCAGCCGGCCTTCGTCGTCCCCGCTCAGCAGCACCACGGGAGCGCCCGTCCGCTCGGCGAGGAGTCGGAGGAGCTCGGCCCCGTTCTCCGCCTGCCGCCCGGGTGCGGTGACGATCGTCTCGATCCGCTCCGCGCCCGTCTTGCGCGCGATGCGTGCGAAGCGTGCCGCGACCTCACCTGCTTCTTCGAGCTTGCGGTGACCGATGCTCCCGTGCGCGTGGACGTCGTCGCCGAGCCGCAGGTAGCGGCGCTCGCGACGAACCTGCTCCACCCGGCCGCCCTTGTCGACCGTCGCGACCAGCAGGCGGACGGTGTTCGAGCCGATGTCGAGTATCGCGACCCGCACAGTCACGATTCTCCCCGTCGCGTCGGAGGGCCTAACCTCCACGGCGAGCGCGCGTTCCGCGCCGGGCTCGCGTCTGCCGCGCGTCGGATCATCGTCGCGTGATGCGAGTGCGGCTTGTCCGAGCCCGTCGCGCGCGTCCACGATCCGTCCGCGCCGAGCAGCCACGCGTCGACGTCGTCCGCGAGGGCGCTGTCGAGGATCGCATGCACCTCCTGCCGCACGCGGGCGTTCTCGACCGGCACGAGCACCTCGATCCGGTGGTCGAGGTTGCGCTGCATGAGGTCGGGGCTACCGATGTAGGTCGCCGTTCGCTCGCCCGCCTCGAACGCGTAGATGCGGCTGTGCTCGAGGAACTTGCCGACGATCGAGCGCACGCTGATGTTCTCGGACATGCCCTCGACACCCGGTCGGAGCGCGCACGTCGTGCGCGCGAGGACGTCGATCCGGGCCCCGGCCCTGGACGCCGCGTACAGCTCCTCGACGATCCCGGGGTCGACGAGATGGTTCACCTTGAGCCGGATTCGTGCGAGCTCGCCCGCAGCCGCGGCCGCTCCGACCGCCCGGATCTCGTCGACGAGGCCGCTCCGCAGCGTGAACGGGGCGACCAGCAGCTTCCGGAACCGCTGCGGCCGACCGAAGCCGGTGATGAAGTTGAAGAGGTCGGCGACGTCGGCGGCGATCTCCTCGTCGGCCGTGAAGATCCCGACGTCCTCGTACAGGCGCGCGGTCGCGGAGTGGTAGTTCCCGGTCCCGATGTGCGCGTACCGGCGGAGCAGGTTCCCCTCGCGCCGGACGATGAGCGTCATCTTCGAGTGGATCTTGAGGTCCGGGAACCCGTACACGACGTGGACGCCCGCCTTTTCCAGCTCTCGCGACCACTCGATGTTCCGGCGCTCGTCGAACCGTGCCTTCAGCTCGACGAGGCACACCGACTGCTTGCCCTCCTCGGCGCAGTCGATGAGCGCGCCGACGAGGGCGCTGTCGTCGCTCGTCCGGTACACGGCCGTCTTCATGGCGATGACGGCCGGGTCCTTCGCGGCGGCCTGCACGAAGACCTCGAAGGACCCGCGGAACGACTCGTACGGCTGGTGGACGACGACGTCGCCGCGGCGGATCTCGTCGAAGATCCGCGGCATGTCGGTCTGCGCTGCCGCGAGTCGCGGCGGCACGACCGGCACCCACGGCTCGAACTTCAGGTCGGGGCGCTCGAGCTCCGCGAGCTCGGCGAGCTCGGAGAGGTCGAGCGGGCTCTTGATCCGGTAGATCTGCGTCTCGTCGGCACCGAGCCCGCTGCGTGAGCCAGCTCGACCATCTCCGCCGAGGCGGACGAGCTCACCTCGACCCGCACGACGTCGCCGAAGCGCCGCTTCAGGAGCTGGCTCTCGACTGCCTCGAGCAGGTCGGCGCCGTCGTCCGAGACCTCGAAGTCCGCGTCGCGGGTGACGCGGAACGCCGCGCGCTCGACGATCGTCGCGCCGGGGAAGAGCGTGGGGAGGAAGTGCGCGAGCACCTGCTCGAGCGGCACGTACAGCCCGCGCCCGCCGATCTCGAGGAAGCGCGGGAGCCCTTCCGGGATCTTCACGCGGGCGAACCGCTCCTCGCCGGACTCCGGATCTGCGACGAAGACCGCGAGCGAGAGCGACAGGCCGGAGATGTACGGGAAGGGCTGGCCGGGGCCGACGGCGAGCGGCGTCAGGATCGGGTAGATCTCGCGCTGGAAGTGACGCTCGAGCTGCTTCAGCTCCTTCTGCGCGCAGTCCTCGATGCCCCCGACGACGATGCCCTCGACTGCGAGCGCCGGGTGCAGCTCCTTCTTCCAGAGGCGAGACTGTCGCGTGATCAGCTCGAGGACGCGCACCCGGATGCGCGCGAGCGCCTGCTGCGGCGTGAGCCCGTCGGCGGAGCGCACGACGAGCCCCGACTCCGCCAGTTCGAGCAGCCCGGCGACCCGCACCTGGAAGAGCTCGTCGAGGTTCGAGGAGAAGATCGAGCAGAAGCGGACGCGCTCGAGGAGCGGGATCGTCTCGTCCTCTGCGAGCTCGAGCACCCGCGCCGTGGAACTCGAGGTGCGACAGCTCGCGGTTGAGCAGCCGCTCCTGCGGCTCGGGTTCGGAACGTACGCGCGTGGCCATCGCTCCATCTTGTATCGGAAGCTCGCCCGCCGGGGTAGAGATCCGGTGAATCCTGGACGTCGCTCAGGCGGTCGCCGGCACGAGGCGGCGCCGTGTGTCGTAGCGCCTCGCGAGGAAGGCCGTGGTCGCGATCCCGGCTGCGAGGAGGACGACCACGAGGTCGCCGGCCGGGATCCGGGTCACGACCTCCATGAGCGCGCCGACGAGCCCGGCCGCGGGGAGCGTGAGGATCCACGCGATCACGATGTTCCCGGCCATCCCCCAGCGGACGGCCGAGAAGCGGCGGCTGGCGCCCGCGCCCATGACGCAGCCCGAGATCGTGTGCGTCGTCGAGACGGGGAAGCCGAGGTGCGCCGTCGTCCACAGGATCCCGGCGCACGCCGTCTGCGCGGCGAAGCCCTGCGGCGGGTCGATCTTGGCGATGCGCGTGCCCATCGTCTTGATGATCCGCCAGCCGCCGGCGTAGGTGCCGAGGCCCATCGCGGTCGCCGCGCTGACGATCACCCACAGCGGCACGTCGAACTCCTCGGCGTCGAGGTGGCCGGTCGCGATGAGCGCGAGCGCGATGATCCCCATCGTCTTCTGCGCGTCGTTCGTGCCGTGCGTGAACGCGACGAAGCTGCCGGAGACGATCTGCGCGCGCCGGAAGACGCGGTTGACCCGGCTCGGCGAGCGCCTCCTGATCACCCACGTGATGGCGACCATGAGCGCGATCGCGATCGCGAACCCGAGAGTGGGCGCCAGCACCGACGGCTTCACGACCTTGTTCCAGATGCCGTCCCACTGGATGACGTCCCAGCCCGACGCCGCGATCGCGGAGCCTCCGACGCCGCCGATCAGCGCGTGGCTCGAGCTCGACGGGAGCCCGTAGAACCAGGTGACGAGGTTCCAGGTGATCGCGCCCACGAGCCCGGCGAGGACGACGCTGAGCGTGACCGCTTCGACGTCGACGATGCCCGTCGCGACGGTCGCGGCGACCTCGAGCGAGACGAAC
Source organism: uncultured Actinomycetes bacterium (assembly GCA_963770595.1). GTDB lineage: Bacteria > Actinomycetota > Thermoleophilia > Gaiellales > Gaiellaceae > GMQP-bins7. The sequence continues at coordinate 557,959 of CAVYQG010000003.1, forward strand.
GCGCCCGCGAAGTTGAGGATCGCGGCGAGGATCACCGCGGTGCGCGGCGGGAGCGCGCGTGTCGAGACGCTCGTGGCGATCGAGTTCGCCGTGTCGTGGAACCCGTTCGTGAAGTCGAAGAAGAGCGCGACGGCGACGACCGCGGCGAGAGCGTCGAGTGTCCGATCGTCCGCGCTCAGGAGTTCTTGACCACGATGTTGGTCATGACGTGTCGCCGCCGTCTCGCACGCGTCGAGCGCTCGCTCGAGCCCCTCGTAGATGTCCTTCCAGCGGATGACGATCAGCGGGTCGATCCCGTCGTTCCGGAAGAGCGAGCCGAGCGCGTCTCTGAGGATCTGGTCGCCGTCGTCCTCGAGCCGCTTGAGCTCGACGAGCGCCTCCTGCACTCCGCGCATCCCCTTCAGGTTCTCGCACGCGATCGCGAGCTGCTCGCACGCCTTGACGATCACGGCGCACTGCTCGAGCGCGTGTCGCGTCGGCAGCTCGACGCCGTACAGGCCGAGCAGGTCCGACGCCTCCTCGAGGTAGTCGACGACGTCGTCGACCTCGGTCGCGAGGAGGTAGATGTCCTCGCGGTCGAACGGGGTGATGTACTGCGTGTTGAGGAGGTTGATGATGTCGCGCGTGATGCGGTCGCCGTCCGTCTCCTCCGCCTTCACCTGCTCCTGGGTCACTCCGGAGTTCGGGTGCTCACGGAAGCGGCGCTCGACGAGGCGGGCGACCTGGAGAGCGTTCTCCCCGGCCTCGGAGAAGAGCGCGAAGAACTCCGAGGTCCGCGGCGTGAGGCTGATCCGCATGCGCGCGGGACGTTAACCAAACGGCGACAATCGGGTCGCGGCGGGCTCAGGCGAGCGCGTCGACGAGCAGCGACTGGAAGTGCGCGACGAGCTGTTCCGACTCGGGCATGAGGCGACCCTGCGTCGAGGAGGCCCGAGCGGACCCCCGCCTGCACGCGCTCGACGAGCACGCGGTCCTCCGCGCCGACCTGGGCGTCGAACGCGAGCGACTCCTCGATCCAGCCCTCGTCCGCGTCCGGCGAGACGAAGTAGTCCAGGAACCGGAAGGCCCGTTCGGGGGAAGTCGGGTAGAGCGGCCCGATCGAGAGGTTCGGTCGCCCCGGCATGACGTTGACGACGGTGCCGGGGAAGAGGAGGTGGAACTGGCCGCGCTCGACCTCGCCGGCCGTGTCGAGCGTGCCGCGCGGCTCCGGCCGCGGCGGGCTCAGCTGCGTCATCCGGTTCCCGTTCGTCTCCAGCAGGTACGACGCCGGCGACACGTCCATGACGGCGGAGAAGCCCGGATGCGCGGTCGGGCAGTGGTAGCACTCGAGGAAGTTCTCGGCGCAGATCTTCCAGTTCGCGTCGTACTCGGACTCCGAGCGCTGGAGGAAGCGGAGCGCGTCGACGTCGATGCCCGCGCCCGCGATCCGCTCCGGGATGCCGTCGAGGAACTCCGCGAGCGGCGCGCTGTCCGCGTCCGGGTTGACGAACAGGAACGGGCCCCAGGACTCGAGCCGGAGCGGGACGAGGCCGAGCTCGTCGGTCTCGATGCCGCCCTCGCGGTTGGCGCGCGGCGCGGTCAGCAGGCGGCCGTCGAGCCCGTAGGTCCAGGCGTGGTACGGGCACTGCAGGGTCGATCGCCTCCCGGCGCCCTCGCAGACGACCGAACCGCGGTGCCGGCACACGTTGAGGAACGCCCGCAGGATGCCCTCCTGGTCGCGGACGAGCACGACGGGCACGTCACCGACGCGTGTAGCGCTGAACGAGCCGACCTCGGAGACGTCGCCCGCGTGGCCGACGTACTGCCACGAGCGCCGGAAGATGCGCACGCGCTCGAGGTCGAGCACGGTCGGGTCCGTGTACCAGCCCCACGGCAGGGTGCGCGTCCGGTCGACCGTCGCCACGGCCCGACTCTAGCCTCGTCAGGCGGCGAGCTCGGCGACCCAGCGGAAGAGCGGCAGCCGGGTGATGAGCTCGAACCGGTGCGCGTGCTGCGAAGCCGTGGACGCCACGCCGGATGAGAGTGGTTGATTTCCCAGGGAGAGAGATGCGGACGAGTCGTCGCGGCTATGCTCGCCGCCGATGGGGGACGCGCTCACACTCGTCGAGTCGGCGGAGGCTCTCCTCGCGCCGGTCACCCGGGAGCGCAACGCCGCGTGGTGGGACGCGAGCCTCGCGGCAACGGACGAGAATGCGAGGCGGCGCGCTGACACGGAGCTCGCGTACTCGAACCTGCTCGCCGACACGGAGCTCTTCGCGCAGGTCGAGGCGGCCCGCGCCGACGGAGGCGAGCCGCAGGTGCGCCGCCGCCTGGAGCTGCTCTCGAGCGCGATGCTCCCGCACCAGGTGCCCGAGTCGTTGCGGGCGCGAGATCGTCGAGCTCGAGGCCTCGGTCGAGTCCCGGTTCTCGCGGCATCGCGGGGTGGTCCGCGGCGACGAGGTCGACGACAACGCGATCAAGCAGGTCCTGCGCGAGAGCGACGACCCGAGCGAGCGGCGCGAGGCCTGGGAGGCGTCGAAGACCGTCGGGGCAGCCGTCGCCGACGACGTGCGCCGGCTCGCGCGGCTCCGGAACGAGGCTGCGCGGACGCTCGGCCATCGCGACTGGTACGCACTCTCGCTCGAGGTCGACGAGATGGACGAGGGAAAGCTCGCGGCGACGCTCGCGGCCGCCGACCGCGCGACCGCGGAGCCCTTCGCCCGCTGGAAGGCGGCGCTCGACGCGAGGCTTGCGACCCGGTTCGGCGTCGCCCCGACGGAGCTCCTCCCCTGGCACTACGCCGATCCCTTCTTCCAGGATCTCCCGCCCGACGGGGCGGTCGACCTCGATCCGCTCTTCGAGGGGCAGGACGTGGTCGCCCTCGCGGGTCGGACCTTCGAGGGCATCGGGCTCGAGGTCCAGGGGATCGTCTCGCGCAGCGACCTCTATCCCGCGGGACGGGAAGAACCAGCACGCGTTCTGCATCGACATCGACCGCAGCGGCGACGTGCGCGTGCTCGCGAACGTGGTCGCCAACCAGAGCTGGACGGACACGATGCTCCACGAGCTCGGCCACGGCGTGTACGACCTCGGCTTCGACGACGACCTGCCCTGGTCGCTGCGCTCGACGCACCTGGTGACGACGGAGGCCACCGCGATCCTCTTCGGCGCGCTCGCCGGCGATCGCGACTGGCTCGAGAGGGTGCTGGGGATGGACGCGGCCGAGGGAGCGGAGCTCGCGGGACGGCTCCGGGCCGCGCGGGCGGCCGAGCTCCTCGTCTTCACGCGCTGGGTCCTCGTGATGAACGGGTTCGAGCGCGAGCTCTACGCCGACCCGGACGGCGACCTCGACCGAGCGTGGTGGGACCTCGTCTCGCAGCACCAGCTCGTGACGCCGCCACCCGGCCGCGCTGCTCCGGACTGGGCGGCGAAGATCCACGTCGCCGTGTCGCCCGTCTACTACCACACCTACCTCTACGGGTCGATCGTCGCGCTCCAGCTCCGGGACACGCTGCACGACGCGGTCGGCGGGATCGTCGATCGGCCCGAGGCAGGCGCCCTGCTCGCCGAGCGCCTCTTCTGCGCACGGCGAGTCGGTGCGCTGGGACCACCTCGTCGAGCAGGTCTCGGCTCGCCGTTCAGCGTCGACTCGCTCGCGCGCGAGGTCGCCGCTGCCTGACCGCTCGCCGGACGGGAACCTCCTCGCGCTTCCAGGGGCGACGAGCTCCGCCGAGCTCTCCGAGACGCTCGCACGCTCCGAGGCGGTGGTCGTCGAGCGCATCGTGTCGACCGGCCAGTCGACGCCCGCGGGGGAGTGGCTCGAGCAGGATCGCGACGAGTGGGTGGTGCTGCTCGCGGGCGACGCCGAGCTGTCCTACGACGACGGCTCCCGGCAACAGCTCCTACCCGGCGACCACGTGCTGATCCGGGCCGGTGCGCGCCATCGCGTCGAGCGGACGAGCGTCCAGCCACCGGCGGTGTGGCTCGCGGTCCACGCCGCCGGCCTCGAACGTCGTCCCTGATTCGTCGAGGGCCGTACGCGAGCGGCCCAGAACGGGCGAAGGACGGCCGAAGCCGCCCTTCCGCGCTTGCTTACCGACCCGGCCTACATCGCCAGGATCTTGGCCTTCTCGGCCGCGAACTCCTCCTCGGTGAGGATGCCCTGCGCCTTCAGGTCGGCGAGCTTCTGGAGCTCGGACACCTTGTCGACGGCCGGAGCAGCCGGCGCCGCCGGATAAGCCGGAGCCTGTGCGGCCATGGCGGCCTCCGCCTGCTGCTGCTGGTAGGCGGCGGCGTCGGCTGCCTGCTGGTCCTTCGCCGCGTACCTGTTCTGCTGGCGGTGGACCACCGCGCCGGCCGTTCCAGCGACCACCGCCGTGCGCGCCATCGTCCCGACCAGGCCGGGCCGTCCCGCTCGTCTCATCATGTGCTCTACGCCTCCTGACCTATTCGGGGTTCGCCGAGAGGTCGGCCAGGGCCGCCTCGACGATGTCGTGAGGGATCCTGGCGTTCGCGACGAGCTCGCCGTCGGCGTTGCGAACCGCATCTGCGAACTTCGCCGCCCAGACGTTCTCGAAGAGGAGCAGCCCGCCCGACGAGTTGTTCTCGAGCGCGTCCGCGGCGATCTGGATGTCCTCGTCGTTCAGGAGCCCGCCCGACGCCGCGATCGCGCCGAAGTCGGACGCCTCGTCGTCCGGCAGGTCCGCGAGCTCGATGGACGCGACGTTCCCGTCCGCGTCCTTGTAGACGAACACGAGGTCGATGATCTTGATCGTCCCGTTCTCGACGATCTCGGCGAGGGCCGGGATGATCTCGCCCTTGAACTTGTTCCCAGGGAACTTGAGGATGACGTACTCGACTGGACCGATGCTCATCGCGGTTGTGACTCCTTCCTCTACGGCGTCGCGCGCCCACCCGCGTCCTGACGCGCCTTGGACATCGACACTACCGGACGCGCAGTCGTACTTCTACGGAGAGGGTAACGGCGGCTTAGCTGGCGGAGGCGCCTCGATGCGTGCTCCGCGCTACGTCCCTGAGGCGGCGTCGATCTCCGCGACCCGCGCTTCGACGATCCTCGTGACGAGGCTCGCGGAGAGCGGCTCGTCGGGAGTGAAGCGAATGGTCCCCTTGGACGTGTCGCGAGCTTCGAGCTCGGCGCGGAATGCGTCCATGACCGCAGGGCTCTGCACGTAGAACGCGCAGTGGCTCTTGCCCGCGCCGAAGGAGACGAGGGGTCGGTCTCGGTACTTGAACGCCGGGACGCCATGGCCGATGCCTTCCTCGGCGCGCGGTGCGACATCCGCGATCGTGCGCCGGAGGTCTTCGAGAGCGTGCCGCGTCTCCGGAGGAAGACCGGCCAGGAACTCGTCGATCTCATGCGATCGCGAGGGCTCGGGCGTCATGCAGCTCTCACGCGCTCGCGAAGACCGTGGCCCAGTCGTCTCTCATGCTGACGACGGTCCAGCCCTCCGCCTTCGCCCGCTCGAACGCCTGCTCGGCGCCCTTCACGTAGTCGAACTCGCGCTCGGCGTCGTCGTGCAGGACGAGGAGCCGCCGCGCCGGCCTGCCGTTTCCGCCCACGAAGCGGAGCATGGGGATGTCGCCGTTCGAGTTTCCCCCAGCCAGGAGCGGTCGGCGGCCGATCCTGCTCCAGATGCGCACCGGCTTCGCCGGGCCGTCGTCGAAGACGTCGGGCTCGGCGACGTACGCGAGCGAGCCGCCGTTCTCGTCGTCGGTGTACTGGAGGCCGTTCGAGCTCCCGACGACGCGCTCGGGCGGGATGCCGTAGATCTCGCCCGTGATCGCCCGCATGAAGTCGCGGCTGCCCCCGGAGGCGATGAAGCAGGTGAAACCGTGCCCCTCGAGGTAGCGCAGCAGCTCGATCATCGGCACGTACCCGCAGTCCCGCAGCCGCCGCCCGAGCGTGGGGTGCGGCGCCTCCGCGAGGAACGCCGTGGCCGCCTCCGCGTACTTCTCCACCGTCTTGCCCGCGAACGCCTGCAGGACCCCGCCGATCAGTACCTTGACGTCGCTCTCGTCGCCGGCGTAGTGCTTGTCGATCGCACCGCCCAGCCAGGCGTAGTCCTTCTCGTACGCGGCTTTCCAGGGCTGCTTCTCCCGAAGTGACGCGTCCTTCTCGGCCATGGCCGCCCACCGCTCCAGGATGAAGCCGAGCTCGATCGGCATCGGCTTCTCGCACCAGAGCGTCCCGTCGTTGTCGAAGACGGCGACCCGCTCCTCCGGCGGGAGCGAGCGGGCGGCGGCCTCGACGAACTCGACGATCGCCGCGAGCGTCGCCGTGTCGTTCCAGGCGGAGAGCTCGCTCACCCGCGTGCTCCGCTTGCGGCGTCCGCCATCTTCTCGAGCGCCTGGTCGATCGTGAAGCTCGCAGCCTTCTGGCGCGGCGGGAAGTCCTCGAACGTCGCGAGGAACTCGGCCACGATCGCCTGGGCGGCCATGATCATGTAGGCCTTGTTCATGTACCAGTCCCAGTACGTGTTCGACGTCACGTCGGCGCGCTCGAACGGGTCCAGTGCGCAGGTTGAAGAACTTCGGCACACGGAGGGTCGTGAACGGCTCGGCCCACAGCGCGAGCGTGCCGGGCGACCGCTGCTCCATGAAGACGACCTTCCAGTTGTCGAAGCGCAGCGCGACGAGGTCGCCGTCGTCCGAGAAGTAGATGAACCCCTTGCGCGGGCTCTGCTCCTCCTCGCCCGTCAGGTACGGCAGCAGGTTGTAGCCGTCGATGTGCACCTTGAAGTTCTTGCCCGCGGCCTCGTGGCCCTTCTTCAGCTTCTCGACGACGTCGGGCTCGCCCGCGGCGGCCAGGAACGTCGGCAGCCAGTCGTGGTGCTGGACGATCTCGTTGGAGACCACGCCCGCCGGGATCTTGCCGGGCCAGCGCACCATCAGCGGGACGCGGAACGCGCCTTCCCAGTTCGTGTTCTTCTCGCTGCGGAACGGGGTCATCCCCGCGTCGGGCCACGTGTTCATGTGCGGCCCGTTGTCGGTGCCGTACAGGACGATCGTGTCGTCCGCGATCCCGAGCTCGTCGAGCAGGTCGAGCAGCTGACCGACGTTCTTGTCGTGGTCGACCATCGTGTCGTGGTACGGCGACTGCCAGCGTCCTGCCTGCCCGAGGCTCCGTCGCTTCGTGTGCGTCCGTAGGTGCATGTGTGTCGTGTTCACCCAGCAGAAGAACGGCTTGCGCCGGTTGTGCTGGCGCCGGATGAAGTCGCACGCCGCCGTCGACGAACTCGTCGTCGCAGGTCTCCATCCGCTTCCGCGTCAGCGGCCCGGTGTCCTGGATCCGCTGCTTGCCGACGCGGCCCCAGCGCGGGTGCTCCTTCGGGTCGTCCTTGCTCGTCGCCTTGCAGCGGAGCACGCCGCGCGGCCCGAACCGCTCGTGGAACTGCTCGAAGCCGTGCTTCGCCGGATAGTCGGGGTCCTCCGGGTCCTCCTCGGCGTTCAGGTGGTACAGGTTCCCGAAGAACTCGTCGAAGCCGTGCACGGTCGGTAGGAACTCGTTCTGGTCCCCGAGGTGGTTCTTGCCGAACTGCGCCGGTCGAGTAGCCGTGGTTCTTGAGGAGCTCGGCGATCGTCGGGTCCTCGGCCTGGAGCCCGACCGGCGCGCCGGGGAGGCCCACCTTGCTGAGCCCCGTGCGGAACACGCTCTGCCCGGTGATGAAGGACGCCCGCCCGGCGGTGCAGCTCTGCTCGCCGTAGGAGTCCGTGAAGCGCATCCCCTCGTTCGCGATGCGGTCGATGTTCGGCGTCCGGTACCCCATGAGCCCGTCGCTGTAGCAGCTCAGGTTCGTGATCCCGATGTCGTCGCCCCAGATCACGAGGATGTTCGGCTTGTCCTTGGGCATGCGTCTGCCTCCGTTCGATGGGCCCGGCTAGGCGCGCACGAGACAGCGGAAGCCGAGGTGGTTGGTCGACGTGTCGACTGCCTGGGCCATGCGCGCCGCCGGCCGGTAGCGCCGGCAGTAGTTCGGCGCGCACAGGTGCGAGCCGCCCTTCATCACCCGGCGCGGGATCGCGGAGGGGTCGTTCGGGTCGACGCTCGCAGCGCGTAGGTCGCCGCCGCAGCAGGGAGACGGGACGTCGGCGGGCACGGAGTACCAGTCGGTCGTCCACTCCCAGACGTTCCCGTCAGACGTCGTAGAGGCCGTAGCCGTTCGGCGGGAACGAGCCGACCGGCGACGTGCCCTCGTGGCCGTCGAGGAGCATGTTCTCGTACGGGAACTCGCCCTGCCACGTGTTCGCCATCTGCTTCCCCTTCGGCGCGAACTCGTCGCCCCAGGCGTACTCGGCGCCGTCGAGGCCACCGCGCGCGGCGTACTCCCACTCCGCCTCGGTCGGCAGCTCCTTGCCGGCCCAGGCTGCGTAGGCCTCCGCGTCGCGAGTAGGCGATGTGCACGACCGGGTGTCGCTCGCGCCCGTGGAGCGAGCTCTCCGGCCCGGTGGGGTGGCGCCAGTCCGCCCCCCGGGTCCACGTCCACCAGTTGAAGTGGTTGCTCAGGTCGACCGGCCCCGTCGACTTCTGGAAGACGACGGATCCCGCGAACAGCATCTCGGGGTCGGCGTCCGGGTAGTCGGCCGGGTCGGGCTCTCGCTCGGCCCACGTCACGTGGCCGGTCGCCTTGACGAAGCGGAGGAAGTCCAGGTTGGTGACGGGGTGCTCGTCCAGCCAGAACCCGTCGACCGTGACCTCGCGGACGGGAGCCTCCTCCGGGTAGTGGCGCTCCGAGCCCATGGCGAACGTGCCGCCCGGTATCCACGCCATCCCCTTCACCGGAGCCGTCACCTCAGCGGGTGTCTTGGCCATGCCCCCTCTTCGTCTCGGAGGTTCGTCGCTTCGACCCTAGCGGAGGTCGTGGCCGCGTTGCGCCGGCTGTTTGGGCCGGGCTCGCGGGGGTCTGGGACTAGGCCACGCGGCGGGGCGCGCTGCCGTCCGGCACCAGCCGCCCGAGGCGGCTCCGGTTGCGAGCGACGAGGTCGTACGCCGCATCGAGCGCGCGATTCGGTGCGCGAGCGAGAAGCCTCCCGGCCGGCCGCGTGAATCGCATCGAACGGAGCAGCGCAGGCGCGCCCGCGCCGCGTCCGGCGAGGGAGCCGTCGTCGAGCGCGACACGCCACGTCGTCAGCCACTCGTCCTCGGGGAGACGCGCGAGAAGGAGCGCAGCGGCAGGATCCAGGAGCGGGACGACGTCGAGCTCCCGCTTGCGGTCGAGCCGCACGACCATGCGGGCGGCGAAACGGCACAGCCGGCAGTCGGCGTCGTAGAGGAGGGTCGCGCGCGTCATGCGTCCTCGAATCCTTCGAGGACCGCGCGCACGAGCGGCCCCAGCGTCTCGAGGTCGTAGCCGCCCTCCTGGACGAGCACGGTCGGCAGCGCGAGCGCGCCCAGCCGTCGTCCCGGCCTCGCGGAAGCCGTCCTCGGTGACCGCGAGCGGTGAGTTCGGGATCGCCTGCGGCGGCGTCGACCCCGAGCGGGACGACGAGCGCCTCGCTCCCGTGTCGTCGTGCGGCGTCGACGAGCGCGTCCACGGCGCCCAGCCACTCGGCGTCGCCCGACCCCGGCGGGAGCGGCACGTTCACGTTCGTGCCGACGCCTGCAGCCCCTCCGCGCTCGTCGGCGAAGCCGAGGAAATGGGGGAACCAGCCGGCGCCCGGGTCGACGTGAACCGAGGCCGTGAGCACGTCCTCCCGTTCCCAGAAGATCGACTGGGCACCGTTTCCGTGGTGGGCGTCGACGTCGAGCACCGCGACGCGGCCGACTCCGCGGTCGCGCAGGTGCTGGGCGGCGACCGCCGAGCTGTTCAGGTAGCAGGAGCCGCCGAACGCGTCCCGCGTCACGTGGTGCCCGGGCGGGCGGCAGCAGGCGTACGCGGCGCGGGCTCCCGCGAGGACGAGGTCCGCGGCGGTCAGCGCCGCGTCGACCGCTGCTCGGGCGGCGGTCCACGTCCCGGCCGTGACCGGCGTCAGCGTGTCGTAGGCGAACACGCCCGTCCGTGCCGAGGGCGCCGTGGGGACGTGCGGCTCGAGCCCGGCGAGGAGGCCGGGAGTGGGGAAGACGTAGCCGACCACATCCGGCTGCCCGGGGTCCTCGACGAGGCCGCTCCCTTCCCAATCGCGCCATCCGTCGCGGAGAAACGAGACGAGTCCTTCCGAGTGCACGGCGAGCAGCGCATCGTCCGCATGCTCCTCGGCGGCGATGATCGGTGCTCCCGACGCCTCGAGCGTCGCCCGGATGGCCGTCGCGCGGGCAGGTAGCTCGTCGGTCGCGATTGCAACGCCGACCCAGACGCCGGTCGTCGGCGCGTGAGACGCATGGGCGTCCGACCAGACGACCGGGAGCGAGAGCCCCACGGCTCAGCCGGCGAAGCGGTACTCGGCGGCGACGTCCGGCGTGAGGTACGCCGCGGACGGGCTGCCGGCGGGGGTGAAGACGCCGATCACGGCGAGCTCGGAGTCGCCGGCGTTCTCGAGGATGTGCACCTCGCGGGGGCGGAGCCGGATCGCCGAGCCCGCGCCGAGCTCCGTCACCGTCTCGCCGCTGTGCAGCCGGGCGGTCCCGTCCGCGACCCAGACGATCTCGTCGTACAGGTGGTAGTGCCAGGGTGCTTTGCCCGGTGGGACGAAGCCTGCGAAGAGCGTCGCCCGCGTCGAGCCGTTGTGCGGGCCGAAGAGGAGCCGGAACGAGCGTGCTCCCGTCGCCTTCTCGACCGCGTCCGGCGCTGCGACGACCTCGCGCGCGCCGAGCGGCGCGTGCCGGTCGGCATCCGCGCCGACCGTCGCCTCGAGCACGACGAGGCCGTCACCGGAGACGCGCGCCGTCTCGCCCGCGAGGACGAGCGCGGCTGCACCCGTCGCGAGCTCGGTGCGCCTCGCTCGTCCAGCTCGAGCGTGCCCGAGCCGGCCGCCACGTAGAGCAGTGAGTCGGCCTCGGGATCGCCGACGACGACCCCGGTGCCCGCGGCCAGCTCGCGGAGCGCGAGCGGCGAGTCGTCGGCCGGCGGGACGATCTCGCGCGTGCTCACGGGCGGAGAGTAGATGCTCGGGAACCGGGGTACGCTGCGGGTCATGCGCTTCCGGAAGGACGCCAAGCTCGACCGGTCCCAGGTCGAGGACTACCGCGGCCGCAGGATGGGCGGCGGAGGCGGGCTCGCGCTCGGCGGCGGCGGGATCGTCACGCTGATCGTCGTCCTCGCCATCGTGCTGCTCGGCGGGAACCCGCTCGGCGGGTCGACCGGCGGGCTCGGCGACCTGACGGGGCAGACCGCCGGCGCGACCGAGCCGGGCGGTGTCCTCGAGCACTGCCAGACCGGAGAGGACGCGAACCAGTACGAGGACTGCCGGATCCTGGCCGTGGTCAACAGCGTCCAGGCGTACTGGGGCCAGGCGCTCCGCGGCTACGAGCCCGCGAGGACGCGCTTCTTCGAGGGTCAGGTCTCGACCGGGTGCGGAGTCGCGAGCTCCGCTGTCGGCCCGTTCTACTGCCCGAACGACAGGTACGTCTACATCGACCTCGGCTTCTTCGACGAGCTCGAGTCGTTCGGCGGCTCGTCGGGCCCCCTCGCGCAGGCCTACGTGCTCGCCCACGAGTACGGCCACCACGTCCAGAACCTGACGGGCGTCCTCGAGCGCGCGAATAGCCAGGACACCGGCCCGCAGGGCCAGGCCGTCCGCGTCGAGCTCCAGGCCGACTGCTACGCGGGCGCCTGGGTCGCGAACGCGCTTCGCACCGGGCTCGTCGAGGAGATCACGCGCGCGGACATCCAGGACGCGCTCACCTCCGCAGCGGCGATCGGAGACGACCGCATCCAGGCGCAGGCGCAGGGCCAGGTCAATCCCGAGACCTGGACGCACGGCTCGTCGGATCAGCGGCAGAGCTGGTTCGTGCGCGGGATCGAAGGCGGGACGCCGAACTCCTGCAACACCTTCGACGGTCGCGTCTGACCGTGAGTCTGACGGTGACTGTCACCGGCTCGAGCCGGTGACAGTCACCCGCTTCTCTCAGCGTGCGGCGCGGAAGCTGCCGTTCATGTCGTCCGCGTGCGGCGCGCAGAAGAATCGGTACGCGCCCGCCTTCAGCTTCAGCGTCACCGTCCTCGTCCCGACGAACTCCACGCCTGTGAGCACGCGGCTCGTGCCCGGCCCGACGAGGCGGAAGTCGTGGTCCTCCGAGCGATCGGAGACGACGAAACGGTAGGTGGCTCCGGCCTTGAGCTTCGTCACCTTCTTGCCGCCGACGCGCATTCCGATCGTCTCGCCGGGGCCGACCGTGGCGACCACCTTGATCGGGGCGGCCGCCGCGGCCGTGACGGCGAGCGACGTCGCTGCGAGCGCGACGGCGAGCAGGAAGAGCAGTGTTCGAGACACGAGACCTCCTCGGGATCGATTGACGACGGGAGGCTCGCCGCGTCCCGGTCCGTCCCGCAATGGGACCTCGGGCCTAGGACTCGCCGGAGAAGATCATGGTCACCTCGTACGCGCCGCCGGCGAGCGTGGTCTCGAACGAGTGGTCGCCGCGCTGGAACACGCGCAGCATTCCCGTGTTCGACGCGAGCACGTCCGCGGTGAAGCCGCGCACTCCGCGCGCCCGGGCGTACTCGGCGAGCCGCTCGTGCAGCATCGTCCCGAGGCCCGTTCCCTGCCACTCGGGATCGACCATGTACGCGACGTCGGCGAGCCCGGTCGAGGCGTCGAGGAAGTAGCAGCCCGTCCCCACGATCCGCTCGCGCTCGACCGGGCCGACGACGACCGCGAACGCCATCTCGTCGTCGTAGCTCACGCTCGAGAGATGCTGCGCGGCCGAGTCGGTGAGCGAGCCGAGCTGCTGGAAGAAGCGGCCGCGCACGTCGTCCTCGGTCAGCCGGAAGAACAGCTCCTGCATCGCCTTGGCGTCCGTGGTGCGGGTCGGGCGCACTCGTACCTCGCGCCCGTCGCGGAGTGTGAGATCGCGCTCCTCGCCGACGGGGTAGGCGCCGCGACTACGCAGGAGCTGGCCCGCCGGGAGGAGGCCTCGCTCGACGGCCGCCGCGAGCAGGTCGTCGCGGTCGTCGGGATGCGCGATCTCGATCAGCGCGACCGCGCGCTCGGCCAGGGAGCGGCCGAAGAGGTACGTCGTCCCGAGCTCCGTGACGACCCAGTGGACGTCCGAGCGCGGGATCGTCACCGGTTCGTCGCGCCCGAGCTCGCTCCGGATCGCGGGCGTGCCGTCGGGAGCACGGGACGCGAGGCAGATGACCGCCAGTCCTCCGGGTGAGGCCAGCGCTCCGCGATGGAACGCGGGCCCGGTGGAGACTCCGCCGTAGAGCGCCCCGCCGACGCTCTCGGTGCAGACCTGGCCCGTGAGGTCGATCGAGAACGCCTGCGTCACCGAGACCAGCCGCTCCTTGCCCGACACGATGTCCGGGTCGCAAACGACGTCGACGGGGTGGAACGAGAACTGCGGGTTGTCGTCGAGGAGCTCGTACAGCCGCCGGGTCCCCATCGCCGTGCTTGCGACGACGAGACCCGAGATCGCTCCGGAGGCGACGAGGTCGACGACCGGCTCCGTGATCACATCGGAGTGAACGGCGAGGTCGCGGCGGTTCGAGAGATAAGGGAGCATCCGGTTCGGGACGCGGCCGAGCCCGACCTGGAGCGTCGCTCCGTCGCCGACGAGGCGGGCGACATAGCGGGCGATCTGCTCCGCCACGTCCTCCGCGGGGTCGTGCACGTACTCGACGAGCGGCGTCTCGACCGGGACGAAGCGGTGGATGCGATCCACCGGGATGCGGCTGTCGCCGCGCGTGCGCGGCATGGCGGGATTCACCTCGGCGATCACCGTCCGCGCGGCGAGCGCCGCCGCCTTCGTCACGTCGACCGAGATGCCGAGACTGCAGGTCCCGTCGGGATCCGGCGGGGCGACCTGGATCAGCGCGACGTCGATCCGGAGCCGTCCCGTGCGGAGGAGGCGCGGGACCTCCGGGAGCGAGACGGGCACGTACTCGACGAGCCCGGTCGCGAGGAGCGCGCGGACGTCGCGGCCGACGTAGAAGACGCGATGCCGGTAGCTCGTCCTCGGCGGGTCGCCGATGCCGACCCTGTCGGTGAGCGAGTGGACGAGGACGACGCCGTCGAGCGGGCGCGGCACGTTCTCGAGCGCCTCGACGAGCGCGCGGGGAGTGGCGCACGCGCTCCCGACGAAGACGTGGTCGCCGGGCCGGATCGCCGAGATCGCCTCGGAGGCCGAGGCCTCTCGGGCGTGCCAGTCGCTGTCCGGCGACCTCATGACCTCAGGGGCTCTGGAGCGGGAACACGACGACGATCCGCGTGCCCTCGCCCGCCGGGCTCGTGAGCTCGAGGCTCCCGGCGAGCGCCTCGATCCGGTCGGCCAGGCCGCCGAGGCCGGACGACTCCCCCTCGCAGTCGATGCAGGCGCCGCCGACGCCGTCGTCGCGGACGTCGACCTCGAGCCGGCCGTTCTCCTGCGCGATGCGGATCCAGGCCATTGACGCGTTCGCATGCTTGACCGTGTTCGTCACCGCCTCGGCGCACACGTAGTACGCGGCCGCCTCGACCGCCGGCGGCAGGCTCTCGCCGATCCGGAGGTCGAGCTCGACGGGGATCGCCGACCGGGCACTCGCAGAGCGGATGGCCGCGGCGAGCCCCCGTCGGGCGAGGAGCGGCGGATGCAGCCCGCGTGCGAGCTCGCGCAGGTCCTCGATCGCGCCTTCGAGGTCCTGGCGCGCTGTACGGAGCTCGGGTGGCACCTCCTCGCTCTCCTGCTCGAGCCGATGCTCGAGCCGGCGCAGCGTGAGCAGGGCGACGACGAGCCGCTGCTGGGCGCCGTCGTGGAGGTTGCGCTCCAGCCGGCGGCGCTCCTGGTCGCCGGCGGTCACCATGCGCAGCCGCGACGCCCGCAGCTCCTCGAGCTTGACGACGAGGTCGCGGTGGAGCCGGTCGCGCTCCATCGCGATCCGCATCGTCGGCACGAAGGCGCTCAGGAACTCGGGCCGGTCGAGGAGACGCGGATCGTGGAGCAGCGCGCCGACCTTGCGGGCCTCGTACGCGATGTAGGTCAACGTCTGCCCGGAGCTGCTGTCCTCGATCTCGCAGCGCTCCCCGGCGACGTCGACGTAGCACTCGGCCTCCCAGTCCCACCAGAAGATCGTGAGGCCGGGATCGCCGAGGATCTCGCGCAGCGAGGCCTGCACCTGCGGCGGCGTGGCCAGGTCGGGGATCGACGTGAAGATCATCCCGACCGCGTCGAGCCACGGAGGATCGCCGGTCACACGCGGTTTCTACCGGATCGCCGGCCGGGACGCGATCAGGCGGGCCAGCGTCAGATCGTCGCCGAGACGCGGCACGTCTCACCGCGCGGGCCGGTCGCACGGGCGACCACGGAGTCGCGGCCGAACCAGTCCGGGAGCTCGCGCCGGAGGCGGAGCGAGCGGCTGCTCGCGTTCGTCCGCAGCATTCCCTGGAAGGCGAGCCGCCGATCGTGGAGGAGGACGACGCGCCAGGGCGCGCGCGCGCGATTCGTGTCCACGCGGAGCTCGACCCGGATCTCGCCGTCGTCGGCGCGGAGACGCATGCTCGCCTCGCTCGTGCCCGAGCAGCGGCCCGCGACGCGGACGTCGTCGTCCTCGTCGACTCGACCCGCGAGCGCGTCCACGGGCGCGGCGAGGACGGCCAGCGCGAGCACGAGAGCGAGGATCCGGGCCATCCTGACGATGGTGCCGCCGCACGGCGGTGACTCGCAATCGGACATCGGTCCTACGACTCCCGCGTGAGCCCGTTTCGCTCGGCCCAGAGGGCGGCCTGCGTCCGGTCGGTGACGCCGATCGTGCGGTAGACGCTCGTGAGGTGCGCCTTCACCGTCTTCTCGCTGATCGAGAGACGCCTCGCGATGAGCTTGTTCGGGAGGCCCTCGGCGACCATGAGCAAGACCTCCCGTTCGCGCTCGGACAGCTCCTGAGCAGGCTGCGCCGAACGGCGGGCGGAGAGGAGCGCGCCTGCCGCCCGCGGGTCGAGCGGCGCGTCGCCCCGGGCCGCCGCCTCGATCGCCCGCGCGAGCTCCTCGGGCTCCGAGTCCTTGAGCAGGTAGCCGACCGCGCCGGCGTCGAGCGCCCGCAGGATCCGCTCGCGGTCGGAGAAGGAGGTGAGCACGACGACGGCGACCTTCGGCTGCTCCGCTGTGATTCGCGCCGTGGCGCCGATCCCGTCCAGCACGGGCATCTCGAGGTCCATGAGCACGACGTCCGGATCCCGTTCCGCGCAGAGTGCCACTGCCTCCTCGCCGTTTGCCGCCGCTCCCACGAGCTCGACGCCGTCGAAGGTCCCGACGAGCTGGGTGAGGCCGGTGCGCACGACCGCGTGGTCGTCGGCGATGAGCACGCGGATCACGAGCGAGGCGCCTCCAGCGTGAAGGTCGTCCCCGCGCCGGGCGCGGAGCTGACGTCGAGGCTCCCTCCGATCCGCCCTGCGAGCTCCTCGAGCAACGAGAGGCCGACGTGCCCTTCCTCTCGCCGCCGGTCGCGCTCGCCGGAGGTGAAGCCGCGACCGTCGTCGCGGACGACGAGCCGCGTGCTGCCTTCGTGGGAATCGACGCGGACGGCGACGCGGCTCGCACGTGCGTGGCGCTCGACGTTCCGGAGCGCCTCGCCGGCGGCGCGGTAGACGAGGAGCTCGACGTCGTCCGTCAGGTCGAGGCCGGTCTCGACGTCGAGGCTCGTCTCGACACCGCGTGCGTGCAGCGGCGCGAGCAGATCGCGAACCGCGGCCTCGAGCCCCGCGGCGCGCAGGTTGGGCGGGTGGATCTCGACGATGAGCGACCGGATGCGGCGCATGCTGTCACGGGTGCCGACCGCGGCCTCGTCGAGCGTCGCCCGGAGCTCGGGCGAGGGCGCGTCGCTGCGCTCGGCCGCCGCCGCGAGGGAGTACGAGATCCCAGCGAGATCCTGGACGACCCCGTCGTGCAGGTCGCCCGCGATCCGGCGGCGCTCGTCGGCCGACGCCTCAAGCGACCGCTGGAGGAGCCGCTCGCGTTCGTGCTGGCTCGTCTCGAGCCGGCGCCCGAGCCGCCAGGCGAGCGGCACCTGCGTCAGCCACAGCAGCAGGAGGCAGACGAGGAGCAGCGCCGCGAACGGGAGCCAGATGCGCCGCCCGGTGGACGTGACCTCGTCGGCGCGCTGGTAGGTCTCGAAGACGAGCGGCGTGCCGTCCGGCGCGCGGATCCCGAGGTACACCTCGTACAGCTTGCCCTCGCCCCGCTCGAACCGGTTCTCGGGGCCGCTCAGGTCGCTCAGCTCGGCGCGCGTGCCCCCGCTCTCGAGGACGTCGAGCTTCGACTCGTCGAGCGGATAGGTCGCTCCGACGAGGCGTGGCTCGTCCGAGTAGACGATCCTCCCGTCGCGCGTCCAGATCTTCACGCGGACGATCCGCTCGCCGAGCACGCGCTCCTGGACGATGCGGTCGACCGCGGAGAGTGCCCCGGGGTCGCCGGCAACGAGGCCGTCCCGGAGCGCCGGCTCGACGATCCCCTGGCCGGTCAGCACCGCGAACTGACGCGCGTCCCGCACTGCCTCGGAACGACCGAGGTCGCGGAGCACGACGATCGAGCCGACGAGGAACACCGCGAGCGCGGCGAGGCCCGCGAGCGCGAACTTCGTGACGGCCCCGGCCACGGGACCGCGATCCGGCTGGGCTCCCGTGCTCACGTCGAGCCCGAGTATCGCCGCCGCCCGGCGTGTCCGGCTACGGCGTAGGACCAAGGTCCCGTTGTGCCGCCGACCCGCGCGGCGCGACGCTTCCCCTCGTGTTCACCACGACGAGAGGGGTCACGATGACGAGAGCACTCACGGCAACCGCGATCGCAGCGCTCGCGCTGGCAGCGCTCGTGGCAGCGCCGACGGCGGTGGCGAAGCGCGGCGACGTGCGCGTCGCCGGCTCGTGCACGCAGGGCAGCACCTCGAAGATCAAGCTGAGCGAGGAGAACGGGCGGATCGAGGTCGAGTTCGAGGTCGACCAGAACCGGAACGGCGTCCGCTGGAGCGTCCGGATCGTCCAGAACGGCCGGCAGGTTGCGCGGATGAGCCGGGTCACGCGGCCGCCGAGCGGATCCTTCGAGGCCCGCGTCGTCCGGCCCAACCGCTCCGGAGCGGACGTGATCAGCGGTCGCGCGGTGAGCCCGTCCGGCGAGGTCTGCAGCGCCCGGGCGACGTTCTAGCGGCTACCCACCACAGCGACGGGCGGCGGGGATCCGTCGCCCGAGCGCGGTGGCGGCCGAGGACTGGAGCAGCCGCGCGGTCCGCGCCGTCACGCCGACAGGGCGCAGTGCAGGCGTCAGGAGCGGCGCCTTGAACAGGCGCCCGTAGACGACGAGCGCGGCGAGCTGCGTCCCGAGCCTGCTCGGATGGAAGCCGTCCGGCCCGTAGAGGCCGAGGCGGCGTTCGCACTGCCATGCACGGAGCCATGCCTCGCCCGCCGGGAAGAGCTCCGCCCCGGCCGCCTGGGCGGCGATCCGGTAGGAGGCGATCACGTCGGTCAGCGCCTCGCGCCGGTACGACTCGGGCCACACGGTGAGGAGCGCGGGCCGCGTTCCGCCTGCGCGGGCCTCGTCCGCGAGCCGGCCGGCCCACTCGCGCAGGTTGACCTGGCTCTCGACGAGGGCGGACGGGCCCTGCTGCATGATCGCGACGTCCCAGTCGCCGCTCGCGAGGGCGGTTCGCACGTCTCCTCGGTTCCAGTGGTCCTCGAGCGCGTAGCCGTCGTACGTGACCTTCCCCACCTCGATGGCCCGCCCGCCTGCCCGCGCGAGCGCCGCGACGTTCGCCGGTAGGTCGTTGGTGGTCGTGAGGCTGTTCCCGACGAAGAGGACGCGCACCGGCTCGGCGGCGGGCCGCGCCTCGGCGAGCGGTGCGAGTGCGAGCAGGCCGCCGACGAGCACGACGGAGGCGAGGCGCGCTCGTCTCATCGCAGGGTGAGACGACGGCATCCCGCTGTGGTTGGGACTACACTCGCGCGGATGGGTCTTGCCTGGGGAGAGCGCAAGCGCCTGATGCGCATGACGGGGCTCGCCGACGAGCTCCTGAACGCGACGCGGATGCCTCGCGACCCGGCGGGGTTCCAGGCGCTCGACGCCGAGATCGACTCCCTCCTCGCCGAGGTGAGCTCGGTGCTCGGTGAGTCGGATGCGCGTCTCTCCGAGGAGTTCCAGCGCGTCGTGATCCGGCCCGACGACGTGCGCCCGCCGGATCTCCGAGCGGCCGCGCTCGCCGGCTGGCTCCGCGCCGAGGTGCACGTCGAGAACCTCGAGGAGGCACGGGCGCAGATGGGCGTCTCCGACCAGGAGCAGAAGCGCAGGCTCACGATCGGGTTCCGCTCGCGCTCGCAGGTCGCTCCGCGTGCGGAGTCCACGGTCGCAGAGTAGAAATCCTGTCCGTTCGGCCGGTTGTCACGGCTCATGACTCCGTGTAGAAGGTCGGCGTGATCGGGCAGCTGGAGCCGGGGACGATCCTCGCCGGCTACGAGATCCAGAGCCCGCTGGGACGCGGCGGGATGGGAGACGTCTATCTCGCCCGGCGAGAGGGCGAGACGCGCGTCGTCGCGCTCAAGCTGCTGAGCACCGGCCTGGCGAAGGAGACCCGGTTCCGCGACCGCTTCGAGCGGGAGTCGCACATGGCGACGTCGCTCGAGCACCCGCACATCGTGCCGGTCTACGCGACGGGTGAGGTCGACGGGATCCGCTACATCGCCATGCGCTACGTCAACGGGCCGACGCTTCGAGACCTCGTCGACGACGAGAGCCCGCTCGACCCTCGGCGGTCGCTCTCGATCCTGAGCCAGGTCGCGAGCGCGCTCGACGAGGCGCACGCGATCGGGCTCGTCCACCGCGACATCAAGCCCGGGAACGTCCTCATCGCCCGCGGCGGGGCCTCCGAGTTCCGGGAGCACGCGTACCTCACCGACTTCGGCGTCAGCAAGTACACGGGGTCCGAGTCCGACTTCACGCGGACGGGGCAGTTCGTGGGGACCTCGCTGTATGCGGCGCCCGAGCAGATCAAGGGCGAGCAGGTGGACGGACGGACGGACGTGTACGCGTTCGGCTGCGTCCTCTTCGAGTGCCTCACCGGGCGCGTGCCGTTCGAGAAGGAGAGCGAGGCCGCGCTTCTGTGGGCGCAGATGACCGAGGCGCCGCGCCACGTCTCGACGGTTCGCGACGGCCTCCCGCAGGCGGTCGACGAGGTGGTCGGGAAGGCGATGGCGAAGGAGCCCGGCGATCGGTACGAGTCCTGCGGCGACGTCGTGCGCGCCGCGCGCGACGCACTCGGCGCGGACTCGCAGGCCGGCCCCCTCCCGATCGTCGCGGCTGCGCCCGCGACCGTCGTCAGGCCGGTCGAGCCGACGCCGAGCGGGGCCCCGGCTGCGGCCACCGTCATCGTGCCCGCACAGCCTCCCGATCCTCCCGTCGAGGTCGAGGCGGAGCCGATCGTCCCGCTGGACGAGACGCCTGTCGTCCCGGCTGCCCCGGTGACCGTGATCGCCTCTGCCGCTGCGATCGCCTCTTCCGACGTGGAGGCTCCCGTCCTCGACGAGGCGGCCGACGCACCCGACGCCTTCGAGCCGCCGCTGGAGACCGAGACCGTCGTCCCAGACGCCCCGCGGTCGACCGTTACGACGGAGGAGACGGGCGACGCGCCGCTCGAAGCCGTGGAGTCGAGTGACGACGATCCGGTCTCGAAGGCGGGGCTCGAGGCGGAGGCCATGGAGCCGGCCGCCGCGGGTCTCGCGGCCGCGACCGTCATCGGAGCCGCCTCGGAGACCGTTGTCGGGTCGTCGGCGGACGTCGTGGCCCCGGCTCCGCCGTCACGCACGGGGCGGATCGCGGCGATCGCCGCCGCCGTCGCGCTCCTCGTCGTCCTCGGCGGCTGGGTCGCGTTCTCCGTCCTGGGTGGCGACGACGAAGGCGGCGCGACGACCTCCGACACGGTGACGACGACGACGTCGGTGGTCGCGCCGACGGTCGAGGCGGGGCCGACGTTCTCGGGCACCGCCCGCGTGGGAGCGGTCCTCACGGCCGGCGAGGGCACGTGGAACGGCTCGCCGGACACGTTCCGCTACCAGTGGCGGCGTTGCGATCCGCGTGGCGGTGACTGCGCGCCGATCGCGGGCGCCGCGTCGCAGACCTATCGACTGGCTCCGGCCGACGCGGGGCGACGCCTGCGCGTGGCGGTCACGGCGGAGAACGCCGCCGGCACCCGGACGACCGTCTCGAACGCGTCGAGCGTCGTCGCGCCGCCGCTTCGGAAACCGGTCGTCGTCGCGCGACCTACTGTGTCGGGATCGACCGTGGAGGGCGGGCGTCTGAGGGCGACGCGTGGGACGTGGCGCGGCTCCGGCCCGCTCGACTACACCTATGCCTGGCTGCGCTGCAATGCGAACGGCGGCTCGTGCACGGTCGTCCAGGGCGCGCGAGGGGACACGTACGACATCCGCTCGGCCGACATCGGGCGTCGGATCCGCGTCGAGGTCCGCGCGGCCGGTCCAGGTGGCAACGGCAGCGCCCGGTCGAACCCGACGTCGGTGGTCCGGGCGCAGCAGGTGACGCCCGACCCGACCACGCCCGACCCGACGACCACGACGCCCGCCGCCCACGATCACGACGCAGCCGGACCCGCCCTGATATGGCTCGTCCGGTCTTGACGGGCGTCATCGCCATCTGCAGGATGACGCGCACTGTGGCGGCGCGTGCTCATGCTGGCGTTGTGCTCGCGGCTGCCGCGATCTCGGGGCTCGTCCTCGTACTGCCCGCTCACACCGGCACGCAGGACGCGTCCTCGCCGGGCTCCGCGGCCGGGGTCGCCGCAAACTCGATGTCCTACCAGGACGCGACGGGAGAGAACGCGCAGGCGGCCGACATCACGACCGTGACCGTCTCGAACGACGACGCGAGGGCGATCACCTTCCGGGTGAACACCCCGAACAAGGCCTCGTTCACGCGTGACCTCTACGCGGCGATCGTCGTCGACACGGACAAGAACGCCAGTACCGGGGATCCCGACTTCGACGGGGGCGACTACTACATCGAGGTCTTCCAGTCCGAGGTCGGCCTCTTCCGCTGGGACGGGACCAACTTCACACGTGGGGGCGGGAACCCACCCGCCACCACGCTGTCCTACTCATGGTCCAGCGGGCCCACGGTCCGCATCAACGCCTCCGAGCTCGCGAGCACCGCGAGCTTCGAGTTCGAGGTCTTCACGTTCGCGGGCGTCACGTTCGACGGCGCCGGCACCGCGAGCTTCGCGAACGCGCAGAGCGACTTCGCCCCGAACACCGGCCAGTACGCGTACGACGTCAGGGTCGCGCCGCCGGCCACGAATCGCGTCGCGATCACGGGGCTCACGAGGACCCCGGCGCAGCCCGTCGCCGGCGAGAGCTTCACGGTCTCCGTGAACGTCGCGAGGGTCGGGCAGCCCGGGCGCTTCCTCGGCGTCGTCTACTGCAGCACGCTGCCCGGCGTCCAGACGCGCTGGTTCGGCTCGGTTTCTCCCGGCCGCGCGGCGTGCCGCTGGGACATCCCGGCGAGCGCCGCGGGGAAGCGCATCCGCGGCACGATCTCCGTCAACGAGGGCGGCGGCCCGGTGGTCGTGCGGCGGTTCACCGGTCGCGTCTCGTCGCCTCGCGTGAGCCTCGCGATCCCGCCGAACGCCGTGACGACCGTGCCCGCGCGGCCGGCCTCGGGCTCGCAGTTCCTGTACGCGCTCAACGTCGTCGTCCGCAGCGGTACCGGGAAGCCGGTCCCGATCGAGAAGGGGCGGGTCACCTGCACCGCTTCGATCGACGGCAGGAAGCTCCGCACCGTGCGGCCTGGCCGCGTGCGCGCGGGCGACGGGGACGTCCTCTGCGGATGGGAGGTGCCGTTCGGGTCGAGTGGACGCACACTCCGCGGCGTCATCGTCGTCGTGTCCGAGGGGAAGACCCTCACGCACAGGTTCAGGCTGCGGGTCCGCTAGGCGGACCCGCAGCCTTGGAACGCCGCGTTACGCGCCGGGCTTCGGCACGATCACGGTCGCGCCCGCCGGCCCCGGCCCGCGCATCGACGACGGGAGCTCGATCCGCAAGGTCGTGTTCCCGACCTTGATCGCGTCGCCGTGCCCCAGCTTCACCGTCGACGTGATCCGCTCGCCGTTCACCTCGGTGCCGTTCGCCGACCGCAGGTCGGACAGTTCGACCGTGCCGTTGTCGACGCGGATGAGCGCGTGCCTTCTCGAGACCTGGTCGTCATCGAGCAGGATGTCCGTCGCCTCGCGGCCGATGACCATCTCGCCCTCGAGGAGGAAGCGCATGGCCGTGTCGCCACGTGCGCCGACGATGACGACCGCCGGCTTCGAGTCGTCGGCCGCGGTCGCCGCCGCCGGCGGCGCGGGCGGAGCCGCCGTCGAGTACGACGGCACGGCCGGAGCTGCGGCTGCCGGACCGGCCGGCGCGGCTGCGCCTGCGGGCACGCCCGCCAGCGCGGGAGTCGGCGTGACCGCGGCCGCCCCGCGTCGGCGATACAGGTAGTACCCACCGGCGGCCAGGCCTGCGATGGCCAGGGCGACGAGCACGTAGCCCCACCACGGGAAGCCCTCGTCGGGGAGAGTCTCCGACCGCTCGAGCAGGTCCGCGGCGAGCGCCAGCGTGGGGCTCCCGGGGTTGTTGAGAACGCTCTCGAAGCGATCGATCGCGGTGCTCTTCTTGCTGTCGTAGAACGCCTCGACGCCTTCGCGATACGTGCGCCCGACGTCGCCGACGTCGTTCTCGACGCGTCCGCCCATGATCTCCTGGAGCACGGCGACGGGCACTGCGAAGTCGAATCCCTCGGCGATCGCGTTCGTCCCGCGGCTCGTCACCCCGATGACGCGACCGTCTGCGTCGACGACCGGGCCGCCGCTCATCCCGCCGGAGACCGAGGCGTCGTGCTCGTAGAGGGAGAACTGCCCGCCCTCGACGGTCTTGACCGAGCTGATCTCGCCGTTCTTGAAGCTCGGGTTGTAGTCCTCGTCGACGACGTCGTCGACGTTCCCGGGAAAGCCCACCGCGACGATCGGGCGTCCCGACCCGGACCTCGGCGTCGTCGGGCGCGAGCTCGAGGCCCGGCATCTCGACGCCTCTCGTCTCGAACTTCAGGAGGCCGACGTCACCCTTGTCGAAGCCTCGATAGCCGACCAGCCTCGCTGCCACCGACTCGTCGCTCGAGACCGTGGTCGAGTCGGTCGGGTACGCGACGAGGTACGAGCTCGAGACCCGCCCCGCCAGCTTGAAGTACCGCTCCGCGTACTCGACTGCCTCCTCGATGGTGCCGTCGTCGCCGAACTGCCCTTCCTCGAGGGCGCGTGCTGCCGCGGCCTCGAGGATCCACGACTTCGTCTGCTCGTCGGGCAGGACGCAGTGGCCCGCGGTGCCTACCCACCCGTCGGGATGGAGGAAGAAGCCCGTGCACCGGCCGGTGGCCGAGAGCTTTTCGCCCCCGAACTGGACACCGCCCAGCTCGGTGCCGCGATACCGCGGGTTGACGTCCTTGACCGGAGCCGAGTACGTCGACTCCAGGTAGACGATGCTGGGCTGGACGAGCGACTGGATGCGATCGGTATCCGAGAGCTCGGTCGGTTCTTGCGCCAGCGCGCCTTGCGCGCCGACGAGCGAAAGCGCCGCGAGAGCGACGAGGACGAGGTAGAGCCGCATCTTTCCTCTCTTTCTAGAGTTTTCCCCTACGGCTCCCCCCCTTGCGCATAGGCGCCGCCGCGCGCACCCAATCAGAAGGTGTCACTCGTGTCAATCGGTACGGCCGGAGCGAGAGGAGCGCACGGCGACCGTGAGGAGGTTGGCGTACGACACCGCCGTCGGCGGCCGGTTCGCCGGATCCTTCTCGAGCGCGCGCAGCAGCGCCCAGGCGAGCTCGGAGCTCAGCGTGTCGCGCCTCGCGCGCGGGTCCGGTGGCTCGTCCTCGAGATGCGCGACGGCGACCTCGAACACCCCCCTCTCGGAGAAGGGCGGTGCTCCCGTGACGCACTCGTAGACGAGGCAGCCCAGGGCGTAGACGTCGCTCGTCGGCGTCGCGTCCTTCCCTTCGATGAGCTCGGGCGCGAGGTAGTCGAGCGTCCCCAGGATCTGGCCGGGCCGCGTCAGCACCGTGTACGCGTGCCCGCGCGCAAGGCCGAAGTCGGTGAGCGCCGCGGCTCCCGCGCGGTCGAGCATCACGTTCGACGGCTTGATGTCCCGGTGCACGATGCCGTGCTCGTGCAGCGCGCCGAGGCCCGCTGCGATCTCGGCCGCGAGCCGGATGCACTCGTCGACGGGGAGCCGGCCCTCGTCCTCGACCAGGTCGCCGAGCGAGCCACCGTCCCGGAAGGCGGATGCGATGTACGCCTCGCCGTCCACCTCTCCGAACTCGAGCACCGGGACGAGGTGTCGATGCTGGACCTCGGTCGCCACGCGGGCCTCGCGCTTGAAGCGCGCCAGGTAGCTGCTGTCGGCGGACAGGGCGCGCTTCAGGAGCTTCAGCGCGACCTCGGCCCCGTCGGTCGAGCGGATGGCGTGAAACACGGTGCCCGTCGCCCCCTCGCCGAGCTTCGGCCCGAGGGTGTACGAGCCCAGGCTGTCGCCCTCGCTCGGTGGGCCGCGCCGGTCGGTCACGAGGGAGAGGATCCCACAAGCTCTCCAGCCCCCTGTCACCCGAACGCGGAAGCGGCGGGCATCAGCCCGCCGCTTCGACGTCTCGACAGGAACCCGGATCAGGTCTTGCAGAGACCGGACGTCCGCGAGTCGACCTGGACTGCGCCGATCGGGGAGACCTTCACGTTCGTGACCGGGACCCAGTCGCTCGAGTAGCTGTAGCCGCTGCCGGTCTGGGTGGCGATCGTCGCGTAGAGGTAGTAGTGCGCGCCGCGCGTGGCGTTCAGGCGGAACGTGCTGCCGTTGATCGAGCGGTACTTGTAGGTCTGCCACTTCCAGCCGGTCGCCGTGCGGTACGCGACCTGGAGCTGGAGGAACTTCGCCTGCGGCTGGACGTTGCCGCCGTCCGAGATCGTCATGTAGCCGTCGCTGTAGCAGGTGGCAGTCACGGACGCGTTCATCGCCGCGTCGGCCGCGTTCGCCGTGAACGTGAGCGAGACGGCGGCGACGAGGATGGCGACGATTCCGATGAGCTGCTTGCCGATGGTGTGCGTGCGGGTCATTTCGTTCTCCTTGTTCCGTGAGGCCGCTCGGTGCGTCCTCGATGGGAGCACGATGCGGCGACGCGCTAGACGCGCGCTCGATCGCCGCTAGATCCGCCGGCCACCCGCGGCCCGACACGCAGCGAGGCCCGGCGGCTGCCGGGCCTCGCGGTGCGAGCGGAGCGGAGGGGTACGCGGTGCTACCAGGCCTGCCAGCCCGCGGTGCAGCTCGTCCAGCCGATGCGCTGGAAGCCGTAGTCGAAGGCCTTGAGCCGGCGAGCCGCCCCGCCGTGCGACGGGCTCGTCGCGGCCGTGCGCGAGAGCATGATGCGCGCCTCGAGGTAGTCGTTGTAGTTGAGCTTGCCGCTCGTGTAGACGCCGTAGCGGAAGTAGAGGCCGGCGAAGCAGTCCGCGAGGAGCTCGTGGTACGGCTTCGGCCAGTTGATGTTGCGCAGCCACTCGGCGTGGTGGGCGTACTCGTGGGCGAGCCAGAGCGCGACTGCGCCGTCACCGATCGACGCGAGGTGGCCCGACTGCTGGGTGAAGTCGAAGTGGATGTGGCCGCCGTTGCAGTAGAAGCCCTGGACGTCGACGTACCCGCTCGTGTTCCCGCAGGACGTCGCGTAGTGGTAGATCGAGCCGTTGCCCCAGTAGTTGTAGTAGCCGACGCCCGGCTTCTGCGCGGGTTTGCCCCAGAACGTGTCGAGATCCCAGTAGAGGGTGTTGACGACGCCCTGGACCGTGTTCTGGTTCGGGTTGAGCGCCTCCGCTTCGGGAGTGCCGATGCCCAGCGCCGTCGCGAGAGCGAGGACGACGATGAGAGGGTGACGATGCGCTTCACGGTGGTCTCCTTTGTCGAGGACGACTCTGTGCCGTCCGGTGGAGACCACATTCGGGCGATCGGCTAGAGGGCTGCTAGACGGCCGCTGGCCGCGCAAGCTCGTCTCGTCGGTCGGGTCTTGAGGAGCACGCGTGGCTGTTAGCGTCGCCGGGAGCATGGGCGGGGTCGACTATCGGATCCTCGGCTCGCTCGAGGCGGCGCGCGGCGAGGAGCTGATCCCGCTGGGGGGCGCGAAGCAGCGCGCCCTCCTCGCGCTCCTCCTGCTCGGCGCGAACCGCGTCGTCACGACCGACGAGCTGATCGACTCGCTCTGGTCGGGAAGCCCTCCCGGCAAGCCGCAGACGGCGATCCAGGGCTACGTCTCCCAGCTCCGCAAGGTGCTCGACCCGGAGCATCCCTTCGAGGCCATCGTCACCGAGCCCGCGGGGTACCGCCTCAAGATTGCACCCGGGGACCTCGACCTCTTCCGATTCGAGGGCCTCGTCCGGAGCGGCCGCGACGCTCTCGCAGCCGCGCGCGCGGCCGAGGCTGCGACGGCTTTTCGCGACGCGCTCGGTCTCTTCCGCGGGCCCCCGCTCGCCGACTTCACGTACGAGAGCTGGGCCCAGGTCGAGATCGGCCGCCTGGCCGAGCTTCGCCTCAGCTGCCTCGAGGAGCGGATCGCCGCCGATCTCGAGCTCGGGCGGCACGCCGAGCTCGTCGGCGAGCTCGAGGGGCTCGTCTCCGAGTACCCGCTCCGCGAGCACCTGCGTTCGCACCAGATGCTCGCGTTGTATCGCGGGGGGCGCCAGAGCGAGGCCCTCGCCGCGTACCAGGAGGCGCGGCGCGTCCTCATCGAGGAGTTCGGGATCGAGCCGACGCGGGCGCTCCAGGAGCTCGAGCGGAAGATCCTCCTGCAGGACCCGTCGCTCGACCTCACACCCGTCAGCCGCCCGGTGACGACCGTGAGCGTGCTCACGCTGCTCTTCACCGACATCGAAGGCTCGACCCGGCTCCTCCACCGGCTCGGCGACGACTACGCGCAGGTCCTCGTCGAGCACAGGAGGATCCTGCGCGAGGCACTCGAGGGCGGAGGCGGACGCGTCGTCGACAACTACGGCGACTGCTTCTTCGCCGTGTTCGAGCAGCCGGCGGACGCCCTGGCCGCCGCGGCGGCGGCGCAGCGCGCGCTCGCGACGTACCCCTGGCCCGGGCAGCTGCCCGTTCGGGTGCGGATGGGAGTCCACACGGGAGAGCCCGTGCCCGTCGCCGACGGCTTCGTCGGCCTCGACGTGCACCGGGCGGCGCGGATCTGCGACGCGGCGCACGGCGGCCAGGTGCTCGTCTCGAGTGCCACCTCCGACCTGCTCGAGGGCGCGGCCGACGTCGAGCTTCGGTCGCTCGGCGAGCACCGTCTCCGCGACCTCACGCAGGCCGAGCACCTGTTCCAGCTCGTGGGGGCGGGCCTGCAGGACGGGTTCCCGGCCCCGAGGACCGACGAGCAGAGCGCCGCGGACGCCCCGCGCCGCTCGATCCTGATCCTCCCCGAGCCTGGATCGGCCGCGGAGCTCGTCGAGGTGGCAGTCCCGCTCGCGCAGTCACTCGTCCCGCACGAGCTCATCGTCGCCGAGCTCGTCGAGGTGGGTGGCCGCGACGCGACCGACCTCGACGCTTCGCTGGACAGGGCGTCGACGCAGCTGCACGAGCTTCGTGCCGGCCTGGGAGAGCGCGGGATCGGCGCGCGCGTCGCAACGTTCACCTCGGCAGCCGTGGCGACCGACATCGTGCGTCTGGCGTCCGAGCAGGCGGTCGACCTGATCCTCCTCACGCGCGCCCGGGACGCGCTCGCAGACGGGGAGATCGACGACGAGCTCCGCGCTGTGCTGACGGACGCGCCGTGCGACGTCGGCGTGTGCCTCCTCGGTCGCGCCGAGCAGGCGGCGGTCGGGCCCGTGCTCGTGCCGTTCGGAGGCGGCGCTCACGACTGGGCGGCGCTCGAGCTCGGCGCCTGGCTCGCGAGCGCGAACGGCACCACGCTGCGGCTCCTCGGCGTCGTCGGCGATCCCGCAGCGGGGAGGCGTGACGCCAGCCGGCTGCTGGCGGCGGCTTCCCTTGCCGTACAGCAGCTCGTCGGTGTGCCGACCGAGCCGGGGTTGCTCGCGCCCGGGGTCGACAGCCTCGTCGTGGCGTCTGCGGGAGGAAGGCTCGTCGTCGTGGGAATTCCCGACGACTGGCCCGAACGCGGCCTGGGGAGCGTGCGGGCGCGGCTCTCGGAGCTCGGGCGCACGACGACGATCTTCGTGCGGCGAGGCCTACGCCCCGGCGGCATCGCGCCCGACGACAGCCTCACGCGCTACACGTGGTCGTTGTCGGAGGTGAGCGCTTCGCGCTGAGGTGCCGCGCCTAGTCCTCCGCGCGGGACGCGAACAGGTCGAGCCCGAGAGCTCGCGAGAGGAAGCGCGCCGCGAGCTGCCCGCGGACGCTGTTGCCGGCCTCGTCGAGCGGCGGCGAGAACGTCCCCAGCCCGCCCTTGCCGGGCGAGACCGTGACGATGCCTCCGCCGATCCCGCTCTTCCCCGGCAGTCCCGACGTCGTACAGCCAGTCTCCCGACGTCTCGTACAGCCCCGCCGTCGTCATCGACCGAGAGCGTGTGCCGGCAGGTCGGCTCGGAGACGACGCGCTCGCGGGTCAGCGGCTGGACGCCCCCGTCGGCGAGCGTCGCCCCCATCGCGGCCAGGTCGCGCGCCGTCACGGCGAGGCAGCTCTGCCGCGTGTACAGGTCGACCGCCTCTGCGGGGTCGCCTTCGATCCCGTGGCGCGCGTCGAGAAGTCGCGCGAGCTCGCGGTTTCGGTGATTCGTCTCCGAGGCCGAGCGAGAGACCTCGTCGTCCAACGCGAGCTCGCGTCCGGCGAAGCGCGAGAGCCCCTGTCGGAGACGCTCCCACCGCTCGTCCACGTTCGCGCCGCCGACGAGGCTCGTCGTCGCGATCGCACCGGCGTTCACCATCGGGTTCGTCCGACCGTCCTCGCTGCGCTCGATCGCCTCCGGCGAGTTGAACGGAAGCCCGGTGGCGTTGACGCCGACCCGGCGGCGGACCTCCTCGTGCCCGAGCTCCTCGCAGACGAGCGCGAACACGAACGGCTTCGCGACGCTCATGATCGTGAACTCGTGGTCGGCGTCGCCCGTCGCGTAGACGTCGCCCGCGGAGTTGACGACGCAGATGCCGTACAGGTCGGGCGGCACCCGGGCGAGGGCCGGGTACACGCTCGAGCACGCGCCGTCGGCGTTCGAGCGGTACAGCTCGTGCGCCTCGTCGACGAGCGAGCGAACGCGTTCCGCCGCGGGCAGGCTGCCGGTCGAGACGAAGGGCTCGGTCACGCGAATCGGTGCGGTACGTCGTACGTCGCGATTCGATAGAGAAGCACGGCGGCGAGCGCGCCGCCTCCTCGCTCATGCACTCCCGGCTCGCTAGTCGAGGTGCACGGGCGACCCTGGGCCAAGCGGGATTCCGGTCAGGTACCAGGCGACGAAGAAGAGCGTCCAGATGATCGACAGGACGACGACGTACGGGAGCATCATCGCGACGACGGTGCCGATGCCGGCGTCCTTGCGGTAGCGCTGCGCGAAGATGATGATCAGCGGGAAGTAGGCCATCAACGGCGTGACCACGTTGAACGGCGAGTCGCCGACGCGGTACGCCGCGAGCACCGTCTGTGGCGCGACGTCGAGTCGCAGGAAGAGCGGGATGAAGATCGGGGCGAGGATGGCCCACTTGGCGATGGCCGCCGGCATGACGATGTCGACCAGCATCGTCACGAAGACGAAGCCGATCAGCAGCCACACCACCCCGATGTTGGCCTCCTCGAGCCAGTCGCCGAGCTTCACCGCCGACACCTGCGCGATGTTCGAGTAGCTGAAGTACGCGATGAACTGCGCGATCAGCAGGAACAGGAACAGCAGGCTCGCGAGGCCGGCCCACGACTTCGTGATCGACGCGAGCACCTCGTCGCTCGTCCGCATCGTCCCGGCTCCACGCCCGTAGGCGAGCCCGGCCGCGAAGAAGATGATCGTGATGATCACGATCAGGCTGTCCATGAACGGCGAGTCCCCGATGATGTCGCCCGTCACCGGGTCGCGCAGCGGCGCGTCCGGGAGCACGGTGAGCAACGTGATCACGCCGAGGACGGCCAGAGTCGCGATGAGGGCGTAGCGAAGCCCCCTCGCTTCCGCTTCCGGCGATACCTCGGGGCCCTTGTCGGCGTCGAGCGACTCGTCGTCGCTCTCGTGTGCGGTGTCGTGCTTCCCGAGTCCTCGCTCGACGATGTACACGGAGACGAGCGTCAGGACGATCGTGACCAGGATTGTCGAGGCGATGCCGAAGTAGAGGTTCGCCGCGAGGTCGATCGAGCGGTCGGGGTCGACGAGCGCGCTCGCGTCGTTCGTGATCTCGGTCAGCACGCCGTCGAGCGGCGTGATGAGGAAGTTGACGCCGAACCCAGCAGCGACGCCCGCGAACGCAGCCGCCATGCCGGCGAGCGGATTTCGTCCCACGCTCTTGAACGCGGCGGCGCCGAGAGGTATCAGCACGAGATACCCGGCATCCGAGGCGATGCTCGAGAGCACGCCGATGAAGATGATGATCGGCGTCAACATCGCTTCCGACGAGACGGCGACGAGCTTGCGGATCAGCGCGCCGATCAGGCCTGCAGCCTCCGCGAGGCCCACGCCGATCATCACGACGAGGATGATCGCGACCGCGGCGAAGTTGCGGAAGTTGGCGACGAACGAGGTGAAGAGGAAGCGGACGCCGTCGGCGGACAGGAGGCTCTGTATCTCGGCCGTCTCCTCTTGGAGCGTGTAGTCGCCTTCCTGGACGGACGCGTCCGGCAGGCCGCCCGAGGGCTGGGTGGAACCGCCCTGGACGACCTCCTCGACGGGAACCGGCGGGGGCTCGATGACCTGGTAGGTGACGCTGATGCCCACCCAGGCGAGCAGGGCGGAGAGGACGATCACGATCACGCACAGCCAGACGAACAGGATGGCCGGGTTCGGCATCTTGTTCCCGCCGCGCTCGATCGCGCCCAGGATCCGCTGCATCATCGGCGCCTTCTCGGGCATCGCTGCCGGCGCGCTCGTCACGATGTCTCCTCTCGCGGTTCGAATGACGCCGCGTACCGGCCGAAGAACTCCGTCTCGGCGAGGACTGCCTTCTCGAACTCGTCGAGGAGGACGCGCTCGTTCGGCGCGTGGATGTTCGCGAAGCCGTCGGTCGTCCCGAACATCAGGATCTCCGCCTCCGGTGCCGCTTCACTCAGGGCGCTCACGAGCGGGATCGAGCCACCGGTGGCCACGAACACGGTCTCGGCGCCCCACGCGCTCGCGAGCGCAGCGCGCGCAGCAGCGTAGGCCGGTCCCGAGGTGTCGGCGAAGAATCCCCTGCCGGTCTCTGCGGCCCGCACGTCGAGCTCGATTCCGAAAGGCCGCAGCTCCTCGAAGTGCCGGACGAGGGCGGCCTGCGCCTCCAGCGGATCCTGCGCGGGATGGATGCGCAAGCTGATCTTCGCGCGCGCCGAGGGCACGACCGCGTTCACGGCGTCCTCCACGGAGAGCACGTCGATGCCGGTCACGGTCAGCGCGGGACCGGACCAGAGGCGCTCGCCGAGCCCGCCCGTGCCGATGAACGGCATGCCCTCCTCGATCTCCGCGAGGTCGCGAAACTCCTCATCGCTGAAGGACGCCCCGGTCCACTCCTCGCGTTGCAGGCCTTCGACGGCGACGTCGCCGTGCTCGTCGTGCATCGATGCGATGGCGCGGAGCACGGCGAGGAGCGCATCGGGAGCGGCTCCACCGAACTGGCCGGAGTGTTTCGGGCCGGCAAGCGTTCGCACCTCGACGGTCACGACCGCCATCCCGCGAAGGCCGATCGTCAATGTCGGCACGCCCGGGCGAATGCTCCCCATGTCCCCGATCACCATCGCGTCGGCGGCGAAGAGCTCGGGTCGGGTCGGCGGGAACGTCGTGAAGGCGCTGCCCGTCTCCTCCTGGCCCTCGATGACGATCTTGATCGCCACCGGCGGCTTGCCCTCCCACGCCCGTAGCGCGCCGACGTGCTTGAGGATGTTCGACTTGGAGTCGGCCGAGCCGCGGCCGTAGATCGCTCCGTCGCGCTCGGTCGCCTCGAACGGGGACGACTCCCACTTCGTTTCATCGCCGACCGGGACGACGTCGTAGTGGCCGTAGAGAAGGACGGTTGGCGCTCCCTCGGGCCCTGGTATCTCCCCGAGGATGACCGGCGCCGTCTCCGGAAGCTCGAGCGTGTCGAGCTGGACGCCGAGCTCGCGAAGGTGCTCCACGATCGCGTCGTGCGTCTCGATCAGCGCGGGCCGCGTGTGCTCCGGGTACCCGAGGGCCGAGATCGACGGGATCGCCACAAGTCGCGCGAGCTCCTCCTCGAGCTGCGGCATCAACGAGTTGACGGTCTCGGCGGACGGCTGCGGCATCCGTTCCTCGAGTCGGGACGACGGGCTGGCGCGATCCTAAGCGGTCGGGCACAGCCGCGCGTCGATCGGCTCAGCTGGCGAGCGAGATCTCGGCGGGCAGCTCGTCGGGCGCGGGTTCCGGCGCCAGCTCCTCCCGGACGCGGGCGTCGAAGTAGACGTACGCCGTCGTGAGCGCGACGAACGGCAGCGCCACCGCGTACACGATCCCGGCGAAGACGTTGAGGAGCGCCAGGGGCAGATCCGAGACGAGGATCAGCACGGCGCCGACGAGGGGGCCGGTGACCAGCGCGAGAGCAGTCCCGAGCCCGACGAGCGACGCGACCCGGATCCACCTGCCGCGCACAAGCTGGACGCTCCTACGCAGGCTGCCGAGACCATCGTGGCCCTCGAGTTCGACGACGGGGACGAGCAGCGACCAGCGGACGACGAGCCAGATCGCGATCGGGAGCAGGATGCCGGTCGCACCGAGGACGACCCAGATCCCGACGGCGATCACGAGCGCGCCGAGCAGCGGCCGGAGCTCTCGAGCGCCAAGCGGTAGGCGCCGATCGGGTCGATCTCCGGCCCTCGTCGATCTCCATGAGGGCTCGCACGGTGGCGGCCTGACGAGACCGAGGCCGAGTAGTGCGAGCATCGTGCCGACCGAGAGCAACGGGACGACCGGAGCCAGCCGGCGGACTCACCGGTGTGTCCACGCCGAACAGGCCGAAGCCGCCGATGAGGAGTGCCTGGAGGAGCGACATCACGATGCTCAGGGGGATGAACAGGAGGCCGATCCCGATGAAGAGGAGGGGTCGCCGCAGGTACATGCGGCCGGCCGCCGAGAGGATCTGCCCGAAGCGCCGTCGCCGTGCCAGGCGTAGCGGGACGGCCGGCCGCCACCTGGTCCGGGTGACCGCCAAGGCGATGACGGCGAGGAGCGCCGCGAGGACGAGCAGGGTGACGACCGGATCGCTCAGGAGCTGGACGAGCGCTCGGGAGCCGGCCGCGACGGCTTCGCAGAAGAAGTCGGTCGCTCCGGTGCCGAACGCGCCTGCGGTCGGCACGGCGTAGCTCCGGTCCCGCCACTCGAGCGACCACTCGATCGGCTCCGTCCACTGCCGCTTCAAGTTCGGGACCGGTTGGGCCGTTGAAGAAGGCCGGCTGCAGCTCTCCCCACCGCCCCTCGAACACGATCCACGGGAACGCCTCCCGAGCCGCCGCCGGGTTGGACGGGATCGTCTTCACCGCCGGCCGCAGCTCGTCGTGCGGCCCGCGGGTGTCGTCGCAGCCGACTCCCGCGTCGGCCGAGCTTCCGAGATAGAGCGCCTCGGTGTACTTGTTCGCGTGCGAGCCGGCGCCCGGGTAGACGACCGGATGCGTCCCGTCGACGATTTCGAGCTTGTCGTCGCCCCAGTCGGCGCTCTCGGCACCCTCGTGCGAGCTGTAGCCGACGAGAGCCGGTACCTGCTCGAGAGCGCCCTGCGCGTCGTCGGCGTCGAAGACGAGCTGGATCATCTCCCAGTCGCCCTCGTGGGTGTTGTTCCAGTCGTTGAAGGCGTAGAACAGCCAGAACTGGACGGCGAGCTTCCCGGGATGGCCCGGATCGCCGACCACGTGGGCGTAGACGGCGGGCTCGCTCCCCTCGGCGAGCCGCCGGACCCAGCGCTCGTACGTGCAGCCCGGCTCGAGCGTGTTCCCCGGGAAGTCCATGTGGTACTCGAACCGGTCGGCGAGGTCCGTCGACGCGGGCGCGATCTCGATGAGGTCGGTCGTGTTCCACGGGCCGCGGAGCGAGACCGTCGGCTCGTCGAAGAGGAGGTCGACGTCGATCGGGCCGTACCGCTCGCCGTACCCGCACTCCTCCGCCTGGTCGACGATCCGCACGACCGGGGCGAACCGTTCGGCGAGCGCCGTCTCGTCCGCGAGGTCTGCGCTGGCGAGCGGGGCCGCGACGAGGGCGAGTGCGACGATGCCCGCCAGCGCGACGAGTCGGACCGGAAGAGCCACATGATGATTCTGGCGGTGGCGTCTGCCGGACTCGCCCCGGCTAGGTCGTGACGACGTTCTTCGCCTTCGCGTGCCCTTCGCCGAGGTACTCGAGCGCGTCGGCGATCCCGTCGAGCTCGTAGCGCCGGTCGATGGCCGATCGCACCTTGCCGCTCTCGAGCAGCTCGTTCAGGACCTCCAGGTCCGGCTTGTTGAACTTCGCGATGAAGAAGGCGACCTTCTGGCTGCTCCGCAGGGAGCCGAGCCGGAGCCTGACGACGTGGCCGAGGGGCCCGAGCAGGCGGTTCGACTTCGGCCCGCCGACGGCGACGAGCGTCGCCCGCGGGGCGAGCACCCGCTTGCAATCCGACCACGACCTGCTACCGCCGACGTCGAGCAGCAGGTCGTAGCGCTCGCCGGTCCGCGTGAAGTCCTCCTTGGTGTAGTCGATCACTCGATCAGCGCCGAGCGATCGCGCGGCGTCCACGTTCCCGCTGCTGCAGACCGCCGTCACGTGCGCCCCGAGCGCCTTCGCGATCTGGACGGCGAACGTGCCGACGCCACCCGACGCGCCGTTGACGAGCACGTTCTGCCCCGGCTCGAGCCGCCCCTTGTCGCGGAGGCCCTGGAGCGCGGTGAGCCCCGCGATCGGGACCGCCGCCGCCTCCTCGAACGAGACGTTCGCGGGCTTCCGAACGACGGCTCGCTCCTCGCGGACGCAGACGTACTCGGCGAAGGCGCCGTCTCTCCCGCCCCAGACGTCGTCGCCCGGGCGAAACAGCGTGACGTCCTTGCCGACCGCTTCGACCGTCCCCGCGAAGTCGACTCCCAGCCGACTGCTCTTCGGACGGCGCAGCCCCTCCAGCGGGCGAGCGATGTACGGCCTCCCCATGACGCCGTACCAGTCCGCGGCGTTGACGGACGTCGCGCGAACCTGCACCAGCACCTCGTCGTCCGCGGGCACGGGCTCGTCGACCTCGCGGATCTCCACGACGTCGGACGGGTCGCCGAAGCGGTCACGCACAGCTGCTCTCATGACAGTGGCGGCCCGCCGAGCCTGACGCGCCTCACCCGGCTGCCGGGCGAGCGCGCCCGGGTGCGCCGAACGCGGTCCGTCGTATCGAGCAGCGTCGCATAGTCGAATGGGAATGTCGGGATGAGCATGGGTTCTCCTTTCAGACAGTCAGGACGACGTTCCCGGTCTTCTGGAACGTCTCGACGTACCGCGTCGCGTCGACCACGTCTTCGAGCGGGTACGTCCGATCGACGACCGCGCGGTACTTCCCCGCTTCGATGAGCTCCTTGAGGAGCAGGACGGTCTCCTTCGTCGGGCGCTCGCCGGAGAACACGACCTTCTTCTTGGCGACGCGGGAGGTCAGGAGCGCCAGCGGGAAGTTGTGGAGCCCGTCGGTGGCGACGAAGAGGCCGCGCGGCTCAAGCGCGCGCCTCGAGCGGAGGTAGGAGTGCTTGCCGACTGCGTCGAGGACGACGTCGTACGTCTCGCCTTGCTTCGTGAAGTCCTCGTGCGTGTAGTCGATGACGCGGTCGGCTCCGAGCGAGCGGACGAGCTCGATGTTCTTCGTGTTGCACACCGCGGTGACGTGGGCGCCGAAGTGGTGCTTCGCGAGCTGGACGGCTGCGGTTCCGCAGGACCCTGAAGCGCCGTAGACGACGAGGCGGGTGCTTTCGCCGACGTTCGCCCGCTTCAGGTGCCCGAGCGCCTGGTAGAAGCCGTCCACGACCGCGGATGCCTCCTCGAAGTTCATGCCGGCGGGGATGTGCGCCAGCAGCCCGGCCTCCCGAACGCAGACGTATTCCGCGTGCGCGCCGTTCCGGGCGCCAAACACACGGTCGCCAACCTGGAACTCGGTCACCGCGCTGCCGACGGCGACTATCTCGCCCGCGAGCTCGAGGCCGAGGATCCTGCGCTTCGGGCGGAGGAGCCCGAGCATGAAGCGCCAGAAGAACGGCCTTGCCGCGCGCATGTGGCAGTCCGTCTGGGTGACGGTCGTCGCGTGGACGCGCACGAGCACCTCGTCGTCCTTCGGCTGGGGGCGCTCCACGTCCTCGATCCGCAGCACGTCCGGCGGCCCGTACCGGTCGTGGACGATCGCTCTCATGACGTTCCCTTCGCGTGCGCGCCGTTGCGCCCGACGGTGAGGACGACGTTCCCGGTCTTCTGCCCGGTCTCGACGTACGTCGTCGCCTCGACGACGTCCTCGAGCGGGTACGTGCGGTCGATGACCGCCCGGTACTTCCCTTCCTCGACGAGCCGCGCGACCAGGAGGACGTCCTCCTTCGTGTACTTCGGGATCGGGAGCCGCACGCGCTTGTCCCCGATCCAGCGCGTCACGAGCGCGAGCGGGGGGACGTGCCACATGAACCCGAGATCCGTCTCGACGTAGGTCCCGCCGGGCTGCAGCGACTGCCGGCAGCGGCGGAACGAGTGCTTGCCGACGGCGTCGATGACGACGTCGTACGTCAGGCCGCTTCGCGTGAAGTCCTCGTCGCGTGTAGTCGATCACCTCGTCCGCGCCGAGCGAGCGGACGAGATCGACGCGCGCGGTGTCGCACACGGCGGTGACCTCGGCGCCGAGCGCCTTGGCGAGTTGGAGCGTTGCCGTCCCTATCGAGCCCGACGCGCCGTAGACGACGACTCTCTGCCCGGGCGCCACGCCGCCCGCCCGCACGCACGCGTGCGCGATGCTCGCTCCGTCGGACAGCGCGGCGGCCTCCTCGAAGCCGAGCTCGCCCGGGATGTGCGCCAGCGCGCCCTGCTCGCGGACGCAGACGAGCTCCGCATTCGCACCGGAACGGAGGCCGAAGACCCGGTCGCCGACCTCGAACTCCGTGACCCCGGCGCCGACCTCCTCGACCACGCCGGCTAGCTCCGTCCCCACGATTCGTTGCTTCGGCTTGCGGACCCCCGTGAACACGCGGGAGAAGAACGGGTCGGCGCCGCGGTAGCCGCAGTCGGAACGGGTGACCGTCGTGGCGTGGACCCTGACGAGGACCTCGCCCGGCTTCGGGACGGGCGGATCCACGTCGTCGATCCGCAGGACCTCGGGCGGCCCGTACCTGTCGTGCACGACTGCTCTCATGCCCTCACGTCCTCTCGTCGACTCGTTGGCGCGCCGGCTCGCGGATCGTCCTCGCCCGCTTCGTCGCGCGTGCTGACGGTCAGGACGACGTTCCCGGTCTTCTCTCCGGTCTCGACGTACCTGGTGGCTTCGACCACGTCCTCGAGCGGGTAGGTGCGGTCGATGACGGCCCGGTACCCGCCGGACTCGATGAGCTCCTTGAGGAAGAGGACGTCTTCCCGGCTGTACTTCGTGATCCCGAGCCGTACCCGCTTGCTGCCGATCCGCCGCGTGAGCACCGCCAGGAGCGGGACGTGCCAGGCAAAGCCGAGGTCGGTCTCGAGATACGTCCCGCCGGGGTTCAGCGAGCGCCTGGACCGTCTGAACGAGTGCTTGCCGACGGCGTCGAAGACGACGTCGTACGTCGCGCCGTTCTTCGTGAAGTCCTCCCTCGTGTAGTCGATCACGCGGGTCGCACCGAGCGACCGAACGAGATCGACGTTCTTCGTGTTGCAGACGGCCGTGACGTCCGCGCCGAAGTGGGCAGCCAGCTGGACTGCGGCGGTCCCGACGGATCCGGACGCCCCGTAGACGAGGATGCTCCGCCCTTCCAACGGTCGCGCCTTCCGGAGGCAGGCGAGAGCGAGAGCGGCTCCGTCGCACACCGCCGCTGCCTCCTCGAAGCTCACGCCGTCCGGCATGTGCGCGAGCGCGCCGCTCTCCCGGACGCAGACGTATTCCGCATGTGCGCCGGAGCGGACGCCGAAGACCCGGTCGCCGACCGCGAACGCGCTGACGGCGGCGCCGACCTCCTCGACCTCGCCGGCCAGCTCCAGGCCGAGGACTCGCTGCTTCGGCCGACGGAGCCCGGTCACGTAGCGGCTGATGAAGACCTCGGCGCTACGAAGCCCGGCGTCGGTCCGGGTAACCGTGGTGGCGCGGACTCGGACGAGGACCTCGTCGTCCTTCGGGACGGGCCGCTCGACGTCTTCGAGGCGCAGAACCTCCGGAGGCCCGTACTCGTCGTGGACGACCGCTTTCATGCCGTCACTTCCGCTCGCTTCGATGAATCGGGCCGCCGTGGCTCCACGCGCGCCCTGCGCGATAGAGCTCGGCGGGCCTGCCGCCGGCGGGGCCGGGTTGGGCTCGGCGCCCGGTCGGGATCACCCAGCCGTCCTCGGCGACGATCGTGCGACGGAAGTTCGCGGCGTCGAGCTGAACGCCCCAGATCGCCTCGTACACCGCCCGCAGCTCGGTCAGCGAGAACGTCTCGCCGACGAAGGCGGTCGCGATGCCCGAGACCTCGAGCTCGACGCGTACGCGCTCGACCGCGTCGCGCACGATGCGCAGGTGGTCGAACGCCAGACCGAGGTCTTCGTTCAGCACCTGGGACACCGGGGTCAGTGCGGCATCGGCCGCGTCCGTGCCCGCGGCGAGCGCGCCCACGTCGCGAAGCACCGCGAGGTACGCGACGGTAACGACGTTCATGCGTGGGTCGCGCCCCGGATCGCCGTAGGCGCCGAACTGGGTCAGCAGGCTCGGGACGTCGACGCCGGTCTCCTCGGCCAGCTCCCGCCTCGCTGCCTCGTCGAGCGTCTCGTTCGGGCGCTTGAAGCCGCCGGGGATCGCCCACATGCCTTCGAACGGCTCCTCGCCGCGGCGAACGAGCAGCACCTGGAGCGTGCCCGCGGACATGGTGAGGATGACGATGTCGACCGTGACCGCGAATGCGGGGAACTGCGACGGGTCGTACTCTGCGAAGGGAGTTCTGGTCGACACGACTCTTACCGTAGCACGAAGTTAGGGTCTTGTCGACAAGAACTTGACCGCTCTCCGATTCGTGCTCTAGAGTCGTGCGCGTGATCCGCCTCATCGTCCGCACGGCTGTGCTGCTCGCGGCGAACGCGGTCGGCCTCCTCGTCGCGAACGCGTTGCTCGACGACATGGAGCTCAACGCGTCCGGCTTCCTGATCGCGGTCGTGGTCTTCACGATCGCGATGGCGCTGCTGCAGCCGTTCCTCGTGAGCACGCTGCGCCGGAATCAGGCGAACGCGAGCGCGCTCGGGGGCGTGGCGCTCATCGCGACGCTGGCCGCGTTGATCGTGACCGTCCTCATCTCCGACGGGCTCTCGATCGACGGGATAGGCGCGTGGCTCGGGGCGACGGTCATCGTCTGGGGGGCGGCGCTCCTGGCGGCCTTCATCCTGCCGTTCCTCGGCCTCAAGAAGTATCTCGAGAACAACTGAGGCCCTCGCGGGCTACTCGGCTGGCTCGGTGAGCTCGTGCGCGTAGTCGCCGACGATCGGCGACCACTCGTCGACGAGCGCTTGCAGCTCGCGCCGATCGAGGCCGGATCGTCACTCGATACATTCGCAACATGTGCGGTAGAGTCGAAACGAACCGATGAAGGAGGGGGTTAGATGAGCCTGATTGACAGCCTCATGGGGCTCTTCAAGTCGAGCGGCATGCAGGACAGCCTGGTCAAGAACCTCGGAACGATGATGGCCGACGGGAAGATCAACATCTCGGGGCTCAAGGACCAGGCCGACAAGGCCGGGCTCGGCGACATCTTCGATTCCTGGGTGGGGACGGGCGAGAACAAGCCCATCACCGCCGACCAGGTCAAGTCGATGGCCACCGAAGGCGGCCTCGAGCGGCTTGCAGCGGACTCGGGGATCAGCGTCGACGAGGCGGCCGAGGAGCTCAGCAAGGTGCTCCCCGAGGTGGTCGACAAGGTCACCCCGGACGGCGTCATCCCGTCCAACGACTCGGTGCGCGCCGCCCTCACCGAGGCGTAGCGTCGGCTGGAGGTTGGTGAACGGCGGACGGCATCGCCGTCCGCCGTTCGGTTCGCGCCGACCGGCATCCGACCAGCAACGACCGCGGTATCGCCAGGACGTGGGCGATCCAGCTGTGAGCGGCGCCACACCTGAGGATCCGGACGAGGTCCTCGAGGAGATCGACAACCCGATCGAGCGCCTGAAGCTGCTCTCGGGCAACGAGGACGAGATCTCGAAGTACCTCGACGCGATGGAGGTCACGAGCCCTCGCGAGCGCGAGATGCTGCACGAGATCTCACGCACGCGCCCGCTCGCCCGGCCGGACCTGTTCCCGCAGGCGCACAGGAACATGGTCGAGGCGCTCGAGTCGCTCGCGCGGCACGGGTATCACGGGACGACGGCCGGCCAGTCCACGGGGCCGATCCGCGCCGGTGCCCGCTGGGGCGTCCAGCTGGTGGCGCGCTACCTCGTCGTCTCGCACATCCGCAATACCTCGAACCAGATGCGCAACCTCTACGGCCTGCGCGAGATCCAGGCGCTGCCCGGCAGCGACGAGCGCCGTGAGCTCAGCCGTGCGCGTCGGGACTCCGATCGCATGGTCGACGCCCTTCAGACCAAGGAGCTGGGGCTGCCCACGTTCCTCATCGGCGTAGCAGCGGTGCCGGTCCTGGCGTCGATCGGGCGTGCGACGGGAATCCTCCAGAGCGGGCTCTGGGCCACGATCATCGGCGTTGTCGGGATGCTGATCGCGCTCGCCGCGTCCTGGGTGATCCTCCGTGGCGCGGCGCTGGCGTCGCGGCGCATTCGCCTCGCGACGCGCGCACCGCAGGAGACGTTGTGGAACGCCATCGGGTGGTGCGGGCAGCCGCCGAGGGCGCGGACGCGCACGTTCATCATCATCTCGGTCGGTCTGACGCTCGCCGCCTTCATCATCGTGCCGATCGCTGTCGGCATCGGCCTCGCGACGTAGCGCACATACCCGTCCGCGGTCCGCGGCGTAGACTCCCGCCCAATGCGGGGGTTCTGGGACCGGCCGCTCGGCTCGAAGCTCATCATCCTCCTGAGCGTCGCCCTTCTGATCGAGATGGTCGCGCCCTGGCAGCGCATCTGCGCCGTGCAGAGCGGCGACGACCCGCGGATCTGCGGGTGGCGCACGGCCTACGAGGGCACGAGCTGGGGCATCTACGCGGCGCTCCTGGCCGTGGCGATCCTCGTCTGGGAGTTGCTGCCGGTCGTGATCCCTAAGCTCGGGATGCGCGGCTGGCAGACGGCCATCGTGACGGCGCTCCTCTCGATCGCGCTGTCGGTCTGTGTGCTCTTCAAGCTCGTCACGGACAACGAGTTCCAGACGATCTGGGCGTGGATCGGCTTCGCCATCGCCTTGGCAATCACGGCGACAGCGCTGATCCGCGTGAAGCATCGCTGGGGGATGCGCGGCGAGCACCACGCCGAGCCGGTGCCGCAGCCCGAGCCTCCCGCAATGAGCGGCGCCGGCCCACCCGGCGCCGGCCCCTAGCCGAGCCCGGGCGCGGGCGATTGTGGGCAACGACCGGGGACCAGAGAGCACGAGCACCCCGCTCGAGGGCGGCTGTGCCTGTGGAGCGGTTCGCTACCGGCTCACTTCCGATCCGCTCTTCGTTCACTGCTGTCACTGTCTGAACTGCCAGCGCCAGACCGGGAGCGCGTTCGTCGTCAACGTGCTGATCGAGACCGACCGGGTGGAGGTGCTCGCGGGCGACCCGCAGCCGGTCGACGTGCCTCGGGACCGCGGCAAGCAGCGGATCTGGCGTTGCCCGACGTGCCAGGTCGCAGTTTTCAGCAAGTACACGAGCCCGAGGATGCGGTTCGTTCGCGCGGGAACGCTGGACGACCCGTCCTCGGTGACGCCCGACGTGCACATCTACACGCGGTCGAAGGTGCCCTGGGTCGTGCTCCCGGAGTCCGTGCCGGCGGTTGCGACCTACTACGACACGAGCAAGCTCTGGCCGGCCGCCAGCCTCGAGCGCCTCGAGGCGATCAAGGCGGAGCGGTCGCGATAGCTCCGCGACGTCGCGCTACGAGCGAGCCGGGTCGGGAGGAGTGGGGGGCGCCGGCTGCCGAGCCTCCGCGCCGAAGAGCCCCGTCTCGTGCGCGAGCACGACCGCCTGCACGCGGTCGCGAAGCCCGAGCTTCTGGAGGATGTGCGTGACGTGTGTCTTGACGGTCGTCTCGCTGATGTAGAGCTCCTGCCCGATCTCGGCGTTCGAGAGGCCGCGGGCGACCAGCCGGAACACGTCCAGCTCGCGCTCGGTGAGCTCCTCGACCTCGCTCGGCGGCGCGGCCTGCGGGATCCGCGTGAACCGCTCGATCACGCGCTTCGTGACGACGGGTGAGAGCAGCGCGTCTCCTGCGGCGACGACGCGAATGGCGGCGATGAGCTGCTCGGGCGGGTCGTCCTTGAGAACGAACCCGCTGGCGCCTGCGCGGAGCGCCTCGTAGACGTACTCGTCGAGGTCGAACGTGGTGAGGATCAGGACACGTGCCGCGTCGTCGGCCGCG
Organism: uncultured Actinomycetes bacterium; assembly: GCA_963770595.1. GTDB lineage: Bacteria > Actinomycetota > Thermoleophilia > Gaiellales > Gaiellaceae > GMQP-bins7. Next base: position 601,818 of record CAVYQG010000003.1, read on the forward strand.
AGGATCCGTCTGGTTGCCTCGAGCCCGTCGAGCTCGGGCATGCGGATGTCCATGAGCACGACCGTGGGATCGAAGCGGGCGGCCTTGTCGACCGCCTCGAGCCCGTTGCTCGCTTCCGCCACGACCTCGATGCCCGCTTCGTCGCCGAGGAGCATCCGAAAGCCGGCACGGACCAGCGACTGGTCGTCCGCCACGAGGACTCGGATGCTCACCGTCGACCACCCTCGAGGGGGAGGCGCGCGTTGAGGACGAAGCCGCCTTCTGGCGCTGCAGCGGCCGTCATCTCGCCACCGTAGATCGTGACGCGCTCGCGGACGCCGACGAGCCCGTGGCCGAGGCCGTCGCTGCTCGCGGTGCCGGCGCCGTCGTCGCGCACCTCGAGCCGCAGCTCGTCGGGCTTGTAGCGGACGGTCACGTCGGCGTGGGCGGCGCGCGCGTGCTTGAGCGCGTTGGTCAGTCCCTCCTGGACGATTCGGTAAGCGGAGAGGTCGATCGCCCGCGGGAGCGCGAACGGCTCGCCCTCGACGTGAAGCTGTGCGGGAAGCCCGGCGCGACCGACCTCGTCGAGGAGCGCGTCCAGCTCGTCCAGGCCCGGCTGGGGCCCGAGCTCGAGGCCGTCGTCATCGCGGCGCATCGCTCCGAGGAGGCGTCGCATCTCGACGAGAGCCGTCCGGCCCGTGCGCTCGACGCCGCGGAGCGCATCCTCCTCGTCGGCGAGGGCATCCGGGAGCTTGTGCCGCACTGCCCCCACCTGGAGGACCATGACGCTGACTGCGTGGGCGACGACGTCGTGGAGCTCCCGGGCGATCCGGGCTCGCTCCTCGGCGACGGCGATACGCGTCGCCACCTCGCGCTCTCGCTCGGCCAGCGCCGCGCGTGCTTCGGCCGCCTCGACCTGCTCGGCCCGCTCCCGCAGGGCGAAGCCGGCGAGCCAGCAGATCCCGAAGAGGAGCGGGATGAACACGAGCTCGCCGGCCGAGTGCTCGGGACGGTTGAAGACGACGATCACGGCTCCGCCGAGGGAGACGCCGAGCCCGACCCACGCCTCGCGCGCGTCCCTGAGGTTCCCGAGGAGGAACGAAGCCGCCATCCCGAGCACGAAGACACTCGTCATGAACGGCACGAGGCGTTCGTCCACGAACGAGAGAGCGACGGCCAGTCCCCAGTACGCGGCAGGAGCGGCGAAGGGATGGCGCCGACGGGCGAAGAGCGGCAGCACCATGACGGCCAGCGCGGGCAGGACGAACCACAGCGTCGTCTGCGGCGCGTCCGCCTCGTCCTGCCTGACGGTGACCTCGATCATCGCGGCGACGACGAGCGCGATCACGAGGGCGTCGAACCCACGGGTACGCGCGAGATGTCCGATCCGGCTCACACGGTGAACGTACTGCAGCCTTTCGCGCACTGCCTCCTACCTGAGTAGGAGTCGGAATCGTCGGCTGGTCGTAGCTCGAATCCGCCCTTTCGACGAGGTCGTCTCACGGCCGCGCTCCTAGCGTCGAGTCATGCACGTCGACCCGAGAGGAGAGGCCATGAGCCCCGCATCGCAGACCCGCGAGCTTGCCGCTCGCGACAACGACGGCGTCCACGTCCAGCTGCTCTGGCACCCGGACGCGAACGCGCTGACCGTGCTCGTCGAGGACGCCCGCGACGGAGACCGCTTCCAGATCGCGGTCGCGCCCGAGCGCGCACGCGATGCCTTCTACCACCCCTTCGCCTACGCGGCCTGACGAGGGCCGGAGACGACAACTCGAAAGGAGACCTTCGATGTCCAGCACGAAGCACCCACACCTCAACCTCGCAGGACGCATGGGCCGGTGGAGCGCAGCCCACTGGAAGACCGCGACGTTCGGCTGGCTCGCGCTCGTCGTCGTCGCATTCGCGCTCGGCGGCACGGTCGGCACCAGGACGCTCGACCCGAACACGTCGGGGCCGGGCGAGTCCGGTCGCATGGACAGGATCCTCGACGCCGGCTTCGAACAGCCCGCCGGCGAGAGCGTGTTGATTCAGAGCACGACGCTCGAGGCCGGCGATCCGGCATTCAGGGCGGCGATCCGGGACGTCGTCGGGGGCATCTCGGAGCTCCAGGTCGTCCGGAACGTCCGCTCCCCGCTCGATCCGGCCAATCGGGGCCAGATCGCACCGGACGGGCACTCGGCGCTCGTCCAGTTCGAGATCCGCGGCGACGCCGAGACGGCTGTCGACCGGATCGACCCCGTCCTCGACCGGGTCGACGAGCTCCAGCAGAGTCACCCGGGGCTCTTCATCGGCCAGTTCGGCGACGCCAGCGCGGTTGCCGGGATCAACACGGCCTTCGCCGACGATCTCGCGAAGGCGGGCCTCTTCTCGCTCCCGGTCACGCTCGTCATCCTCGTGGTGGCGTTCGGGGCGCTCGTGGCGGCCGGCATCCCGCTTCTGCTCGGCCTGACGGCCGTGTTCGCGACGTTCGGGCTCATCGCGCTGCCCAGCCAGCTCCTTCCGATCGCCCCCGAGGCGTCGGCGATGGTGCTCCTGGTCGGGCTCGCAGTCGGCGTCGACTACTCGATGTTCTACTTGCGGCGGGAACGCGAGGAGCGTGCCGCGGGGCGGAGCGAGCGGGCTGCGATCGAAGCCGCGGCAGCGACCTCCGGCCACTCGGTGCTCGTCGCCGGCCTGACGGTCATGGTCGCGATGGCCGGCATGTTCCTGACCGCGGATCCGACCTTCGCCTCGTTCGCCGTTGCGACGATCCTCGTGGTCGCCATCGCGATGATCGGCTCGCTCACGGTCTTGCCGGCGTTGCTGTCGAAGCTCGGCGACAGGGTCGACCGGCTGCACGTCCCGCTCGTCGGCCGTCTTCGCCGAAGCGGTGGTGAGGGTCGCTTCTGGAGTGCGATCGTCGATCGCGTCCTGCGGCGGCCCGTCGTGTCCGTGGTCGTCGCGGGCGGCCTGCTGCTCGCCCTCGCGGCGCCGGCGCTGCAGCTCCGCATGGTCGCGCCCGGCCCGGACACGTTCCCGCAGTCCCTCCCGGTCGTGAAGACCTACAACCGCATGCAGGCGGCCTTCCCGGGCACGGCGCTGCCGGCCAACGTCGTGGTCGAGGCGCCGAACGTCAACGCCCCCGAGGTCCGGGAAGCGATCGAGCGACTGGAGCAGCGCGCGCTCGCGAGCGGCCGGATGCAGGAGCCGATCACGGTCGCCGTCAACGGTGATGCGACCGTCGCGAACATCACCGTCCCGATCGACGGGACGGGAACCGACGACGAGTCGATTGCCGCACTCGCCGTTCTTCGAGAGCAGATCGTGCCCGAGACGCTCGGTGCGCTTCCGGCGGCCGAGGCGGGCGTGACCGGGGCGTCGGCGCAGTGGAAGGACGGCACCGACCGGATGAAGTCGACGCTGCCGCTCGTGGTCGCGTTCGTCCTCGTGTTCGCGTTCGGGCTCGTGCTCGTCGCCTTCCGCTCGCTCGTCGTGGCGGCCAAGTCGATCGTCCTCAATCTGCTGTCGGTCGCGGCCGCGTACGGCGTGCTCGTGATCGTGTTCCAGCACGGCGTCGCCCAGGACCTGCTCGGGTTCGGCTCGACCGCCGGAATCGACCCGGTCGTGCCCCTGCTGCTGTTCGTGATCCTGTTCGGCCTCTCGATGGACTACCACGTCCTCGTCCTCGGGCGGATCCGCGAGGTGTACGACCGCGGCGCGTCCATGGACGACGCCATCTCGCAGGGGATAAAGCGCACGGCCGGCGTCGTCACGAGCGCGGCGGTCGTGATGGTCGGCGTGTTCTCGATCTTCGCGGTGCTCTCGATGCTGATGTTCAAGCAGTTCGGCGTCGGGCTCGCCACGGCGATCCTGATCGATGCCACCATCATCCGCGCGGTGCTCCTGCCCGCGTCGATGAAGCTGCTCGGCGACTGGAACTGGTACCTGCCGCAGTGGCTCCAGTGGCTCCCTGGGGGCGAGCACCGTGCCCCCGCGTCGGAGCGTGAGATCGAGACGGCGCCCGTCTCGGCCTAGGCCAGAGCGACTCCGGCCCCGCGCTCGCGGGGCCGGAGTCGCGGTCACGTCCTAGTCGAGCGCGCCGGCAGCGGCCCGGCCCGCCGTCCGCCCCGAGAAGAGGCACCCGCCGAGGAAGGTGCCCTCGAGCGCACGGTAGCCGTGCATGCCGCCGCCGCCGAACCCGCTGACCTCGCCCGCGGCGTACAGCCCGGCGAGTGGCTCGCCGCTCTGCCGCAGCACGCGTCCCTGGAGGTCCGTCTCGAGGCCGCCCAGCGTCTTGCGCGTGAGGATGCTGAGGCGGACGCCGATGAGCGGGCCGGCAGCCGGGTCGAGGAGGCGGTGCGGCTTGGCGACGCGGATGAGCCGGTCGCCCCGGTAGCGGCGCGCGCCGCGGATCGCGGTGATCTGCGCGTCCTTCGTGAACGGGTTGTCCACCTCGCGGTCGCGGGCCTGGACGAGGTGCTCGACCTCGGCGGCGTCGATCAGGTCCTCGCCGACGAGCTCGTTCATGCCGCCGGACGAGCTCGGGCAGCGTGTCGGCCACGACGAAGTCGACGCCGTTCCGCTTGAACGCGTCCACCGGGCCAGGCGCGCCTCCGCGTGCGCGGCCCAGGACCTGGCGTACGCTCTTGCTCGTGAGGTCGGGGTTCTGCTCGGAGCCGGAGAGCGCGAACTCCTTCTCGATGATCCGCTGCGTGAGCACGAACCAGGTGTGCTCGTGGCCCGAGCGCATGACGTGCTCGAGCGTCCCGAGGGTGTCGAACCCGGGGAACAGCGGGGCCGGCAGGCGCCGTCCGCGCGCGTCGAGCCAGAGCGACGACGGGCCGGGCAGGATGCGGATGCCGTGGTTCGTCCACACGGGGCTCCAGTTGTGCAGACCCTCGACGTAGTGCCACATGCGGTCGCGGTTCACGACGTTCGCGCCGGCGGCCTCCGAGATCGCGAGCATGCGGCCGTCGACGTGGGCAGGGACCCCCGCGACCATGTGCGCCGGCGGCCTGCCGAGCCGCTCCGGCCAGCTCGCCCGAACGAGGTCGTGGTCGCCGCCGATGCCTCCCGACGTGACGATCACGGCGGAGGCCGAGAGCGAGAACTCGCCGACCTCGACACGCGAGCTCTCCTCTCCCCGCGCCACCGTGCTCGGCTCGAGCAGCGCGCCGTGGACGCCAGCAAGGCTGCCGGCCGAGGCGTCGAGGCCGTCGACCCGGTGGCGGAAGCGGAGCGTCACGAGGCCGCGGTCGGCTGCGTCGCGCACCCGGCGCTCGATCGGCTCCAGCACGCCGGGGCCGGTTCCCCAGGTGAGGTGGAAGCGCGGCACCGAGTTGCCGTGGCCGGTCGCGCTGCCGTCGCCCCGCTCGGCCCAGCCGACGACCGGGAAGATGCGATGCCCCATCGCCCGAAGCCACGCGCGCTTCTCTCCGGCGGCGAAGTCCACGTACGCCTCGGCCCAGCGACGCGGCCAGTGGTCCTCGGCGCGGTCGAAGCCGGCGCTTCCGAGCCAGTCCTGCCAGGCGAGCTCGCGCGAGTCGCGGATCCCCATGCGCCGCTGCTCCGGCGTGCCGACCATGAAGAGGCCGCCGAGCGACCAGAACGCCTGCCCGCCGAGGCTCGCCTCCGGCTCCTGCTCGAGGACGATGACCCGCTTGCCCCGGTCGGCGAGCTCGGCCGCGGCGGTAAGCCCCGCGAGGCCCGCGCCGACGACGATGGCGTCCGCGTCCATCACGCGATCCTAGGCTGGACCGGGATCTCGCGCGTTCGCCTTCGATCCCGACGGCGACAACGTCGTGGCCGTCTTCCACATGGCCATCCCAGCGAGCCAGGGAACCGCGACGGCTAGGTGGAGTCCCCGCCGACGAGACTATTCGGCGGCCCGCCAGTCTCGCCGTCTCGTGTGCCCCGTTCTCGGTCGTCCGCAGCCGCGGCGGGTCGACCAGCCGGGATAGGACGTGCGCCATCGTGCGGGGGATGCTGCCCTATGGCCGGCGCGAACGAGCCGTCCGGCGTTACAGGTCTGTCGGGGCGGAGCGAGTGGGAGGTCACCGTGAGCTGGAGTCCAGGAACCGGTTTGCGTGCGCGGGTTGGTGTTGGCTTGTCGAGATCCTTCGCCCCTGTTGTATTGCTGACACCGACGCTGTTGCCCGACGCCTCAGTCCATAGCGCCCGCAGCGCTAGATTCCGACGTACTGGAGGAGCAGATGGGATCTCGGACGCCCCCGCTCGGCGATCCGCCGATCGAGGAGCGAAAGCTTGCGACCATCCTCTTCGCCGATCTGGTCGGTTCGACAGAGCTTGGCGCTGAGCAGGACCCTGAGCGCACACGGCTCCTCCTCGACCGGTTCTACGACGCCATGGCGTCCGAGATCGAAGCGGCAGGCGGTACGGTCGAGAAGTTCATCGGCGATGCCGTCGTGGCCGTGTTCGGTGCGCCCGCTGCGCTGGAGGACCACGCCGAGCGCGCGCTCCATGCGGCCCTCGCCATGCTTCGGCGACTGGACGAGATCTTCGGGGAGAGACTGTCGCTCCGCATCGGCGTCAACAGCGGCGAGGTGGCCCTCGGTCGAGCGCGAGAAGGCAGCTCGTTCGTCACAGGGGACGCCGTCAACGTCGCTGCACGGCTCGAGCAGGCGGCCGAGCCGGGCGAGGTGTTGGTCGGAGAACGCACAGCGCGCGCGGTTCGGGGCGCCTTCGAGTTCGCGGCGCCGACCACGGTCGAGGCGAAAGGAAAGCCGCAAGGCGTCCCGTGCCGGCGGCTCCTGCGTGCCCTCTCGCTGATGAGGCCGCGCGGCATCGGCGGCCTCGGGCTCGCTTTCGTCGGCCGCAATACGGAGTTCGAGCAACTGCAGGGGGCGTACGACCGGGTTGCCGAGGAACGACGTCCCCAGCTGGTCACGGTCCTCGGAGAGGCGGGCGTCGGGAAGACGCGTCTGGTGCGTGAGTTCTGGCTCTGGCTCGGCGCGCTGTCGCCGGAACCGCTCAGACGCACGGGCCGTTGCCAGCCGCAGGGGCGTGCCACTACCTACTGGCCGCTGGGCGAGGTGCTGAGGGAGCACTTCGGCATGTCGGAGCGCGACGATCCGGACTCGGTCCTCGCCCGGCTGGGCTCCCGCGAGACTCTCGGGTTGACGCTCGGCCTCGACGTCGCCGCCGGCATCCACCCGCTCCTCGCGCGCGACCGCCTGCATGACGCCTGGGCCGAGTTTCTCATGGACCTGGCCGATGAGCAGCCGGCGGTGATCCTGCTCGAGGACCTGCACTGGGGGAACAACGACCTCCTCGACCTACTCGAGTCTCTGTTGGAGGGGGTGCACGGGCCAATGCTCCTCCTCTGCACCGCCCGGCCCGAGCTGCTTGACCAGCGCCCGGGCTGGGGAGGAGCACGGCGTGCCGGATCCACCGTCATGCTCGAGCCGCTGTCTCGGGCCGATTCGAGTCACCTCGTCCAGCTGCTGCTCGGTTCCGACATCCCGCCGCAACTCGACGGCGTCGTCGATCTGGGCGAGGGAAACCCGTTCTTCATCGAGGAGCTCCTCGCTGCACTGATCGACCGGGACCTGCTGGCATCGGCCGACGGGGGCTGGACCCTTCGCGCGCTACCAGCGGGACTCGAGCTCCCCGACTCCGTGCAGGCCCTCTTGTCAGCGAGGATCGATCTGCTCGGCGCGGATGAGAAGGCGACCCTCCAGGCCGCGTCCGTGATCGGACGGTCCTTCTGGACCGGGCCGATCTATGAGCTGCTCCCGGAGGCGGCGCCTGACTTTCGCGTCCTCGAGGACCGGGGCTTCGTTCGCCGACGCGCGGGCTCGTCGATCCCGGGCGAGACCGAGTTCGTGTTCAAACACCAGCTGACGCGCGAAGTCGCCTATGCAGGCCTTCCGAAGGCAAGCCGCGCCCGGCTACACGCGCAGTTCGCCGCGTGGCTCGAGCGGCTCGGCGGCGGCGACACGCACGCGCAGCAGCTCGCGCATCACTACTTCGAGTCCGTGCGGCCCGAGGATGCCGATCTGCTCTGGCTCGGTCACGTCGACGAGGCGGAGCGGTTGCAGGCGAAGGCCCTGGTGTGGCTGCGCCGCGCTGCCGAGCGCGCGGTTGCCGGGTACGCGATCGACGACGCGCTCGAGCTGCTCCACAAGGCGCTGTCGCTGGGACCGAGCGAGGCCGAGCAGGCCGAGCTCTGGCACGCGATCGGCCAGGCGAGCGTGCTCAAGTTCGACGGGGAGGGTTTCTGGTCGGCCATGCTGCGCGCGGCCGATCTCTGCCGCGAGCCCGAGCGGCTTGCGGACATCTACGCGGAGCTCGCGATCGAGACGGCGACCCGGTCCGGTATGTGGCGATCGCGACCACCCAACGATGCGTTCGACGGTTGGATCGAGCAGGCGCTCGAGCTTGCACCGCGTGAGAGCGCCGCTCGCGCGAAAGCGCTCGCCGCCTACTCGTACGTCCACGCCGGGGCCGAGGACGCCGCCCGCGAGGCGTTCGAGATCGCCGAGCGACGCGACGACGTCGAGCTTCGCTCGCTCGCCGTCGAGGGCCTGACTGCGACCGCGACGGCGGCCCTCGACTTCCAGAGCGCCTCGGAGTGGGCCGAGCTCCGGCTCGACCTCGTCGAGGGGATCGCCGACCCTGATCATCGGTCCGAGGCCCTCCTCACCGCGATCTGCGCCTACGTTGCCGTCGGCCGGTTTCCCGACGCGCAGCGCCTGGCCGCCCTGTTGCGCGAGGTGAGCGCAGAGCTGACGCCACATCACCGGCTTCACGCCGTTGGCTACACGATGCTCGTCGACTCGCTCGCCGGCCGATGGGGGTCGATTCGAGGGCAGGCACAACGCGCGGCCCAGGCAGTTGACGAGAACATCGACACGCCGTGCCTCCTCAACAACTGGACGCTCCTCGCATGTGCCACAGCCCACGCACATGTGGGCGAGCTCGCGGAGGCGCAGCGGTTCGATGAGCTCGCGGACGAACTGCCGCGTGAGGCGGCGTCCGTCACCGTCCGCACCGCCGAGATCTGGCTCGAGCTGGCGCGGGGCGACCTCGGCGCTGTCGCCGCCCTTCTGCCCGACGAGCCGCCTCCTCGCGGAGGTCGGCCGCCCAATACCGCTTTCCAGCTCTCGGTGCGCCTCGATGCCCTAGCGGCGCTTCGTGACCGCGAGCGGATCGAGGCCGAGACGCCGGCCCTCGTTCGCCCCGGCACCTACCTGGAGCCGTTCGCCCTCCGCGCGCGCGGCGTCGTCCGGGAGAAACGCGAGCTCCTCGAGCAGGCAGCAGCATCCTTCGACGCGATGAACCTGGAGTGGCACGCCGAGCAAACACGTGCTCTTGCTCGGATCACGTAGGCCGCTCGAGCTCGGCGACGACGGCGTGAGGTCTCTGCTGATCGAGACCGGAGCGACGGGGCTCGCTCTCGTTCAGCGAGGCGCAGGAGCTGCTGGAGGCAGGCTCATCGTTGCCCTCTCGGCCAGAAGCGGAGTTGCAGGGATCTGGATCATGCCCCGCGTCGGGCGGTCGAGGTCGAAGGTGACGAACACGAGGAAGCTGACGATCACCGCAGCCACGACGATGGGGATCAGGCCCTTGCCGAGCACCGAGAGGTAGAGCGCGAGGAGGCCGAGCGCGACCGCCGCACCGACGAGCTCGAGCCAGAGCACCGGGTCGGGCACGCGGTTGTTCAACCCGGACAGTCGAACGGTCTGGTGGTCGATCATGTCGTTGAGGCTTTCCAGGTACAGCCGTGGGGCACTGTCGCGGGGACGGGCGTTGACGCTCTCGCCGGCAAGACGCCAGAGTCGGCGCTGCAACTGCCCTTGCTGCGCGGAGGTTGCGCCGATGGCTGCACTGCCGGGGATCTCGTACGTGACGCGAATCGCGAGGTCGTTGTAGCTACGGAGGAGCGCGAGTGAGCGAGTGCGCTGCGGCTCGGCGATCGTCTGCGCTCGAAGGTATGCCGTGCCGATGGTGTTCGCGTCGGTAACGACGTCAGCACGGCGATCCTGGTAGCGGCCTACGGCGAGAGAGAGGCCGAAGGCGAGGATCAGGCCGACGACTCCCAGTAAGGCACCTTGCAGGACACCGATCGGCTCGCGATATCCCTCGGAGCTTGCTCGGAGGTGCCTGCCCGCGAGGACGCCGAGGGCGGATGCGCCTCCGATCACTGCGAAGATGAGGAGCCCGAGCTCCCAACTGCTGAGTGAGAAGAACACTGCCCGCGCAAGCTAGGCGCGTCGGCGGACGCGGCCCCGCAAGCAGGCCCCCGCTGAGCGCCTCACGAGGGGTGATGGGGGCACCAGCACGTGCTGCGGAGGGCGATCGGGCTCGCGGAAGTGTCACCGCGAAGCGCTGCGCACACGCTCTCGCGAGTGCGACGAGCAAGTCGAGCGTGCAGGAGAGGCGGTTGCCGCGGCTGGCTTGGGCGCTCGCCCATGTCGGCCGTGACGCCGCGCAGCCGCAGGGTGGGGGCAAGCCAGCCCCGCGATGCCGGCACCGACGATCGGCGCACCCGCAGCCTCACGGCTGTCGGCGTAGCTCGCCCTCCAGCGCCTCAAAGGTGCTCCTGAACGCCCGCCGTATCCCGCGTGCGAGCAGCAACCGGTCGAAGACGCCGGCGACCCCGCCACGCGGTTCGTACTCGACGACGAGCCGGTAGCCGAATCCGTCGCCGTCGGGCTCGAAGTGGCGCTCATGCCGCGCGTCAGGCAGGCCGGCCTGCGTGCTGGTGTAGGTGACCCGCCGGTTCGGCTCGAACGCCGTGATCGTCATCTCCAGCTTGCGTTCGCGCCCCAGCAGCCGCGTGACCAGGCGAGCCGTGTCACCGGGAGCGCCCCAGCGCGAGCCCTCTATCAGGCGCACGTAGCCCGGCCAGAACCTCGACCAGTTCGCCGTGTCCGTGATGAAGGCGAAACCACGTTCGACGGGCACGTCGTAGCGGTGAGCGGCCTCGACACGCTTCACGCGCCGGACTCTATCCCGCCTCGCAGGAACCGACCGACCGCGGTCGGACTGCGCTCGGATCGCCTTCCGCACATCGACCGTGAAGCCCTAGCTTGCACCGCATTGCCGAGGAAGGCATCGAACATTCGACGGCGGCTGCGACGAACCAATGTCCCGGCCTCAAGCCGCCGCCAGTAGGAGCCCCACGTTCTCTTCCGAGAAGAACTCCGCAGGCGACGTCATCCCGGCGATGACCCGTGCGAAGTCGTCCATCGCCGTCTCGTTCCCGTGCACGGCTGCCAGGACCTGCTGCAGCTCGGCCGACGCCGGCTCGAGTGAGGCGAACTCCGCCGTGAGCTCGTACATCGCGCAGCACGTGCGCGTCGCGCGTCGACTGGTACTCGACCAGCGCCTCCTCGAAACTGCGTGTTTCGGAGAACGCCTGATCCAGGGCGGCCGCGCAGAGTTCGGCGTCGCGGAAGGCGTCGCTGATGCCCTGCGCGGTGATGAAGTCCTTGTTGTAGCCCGCATCGCCGACGAGTGCCCAGCCGGGGCCGTACGGCTTGCGGATATACCCGCGGACGGCCGCGCCGACGTAGCGCTCCTCGCGGGTTGCGGCGCGGAGACGCTCTGCGAAGGCGGGCGCCAGGTCGATGGTGGCCTGGAAGTTGCCTTCGACGTCGTTCCGGTTTGCCTCGAACTCCCGGTACGGCCAGCCGGCGATGACGAGCGTCAGGTCGTCGTTCGTCGGCCAGGCGGCGAACCCGCGATGGGGACGGATCCAGTTCCCGAAGCGGCCGTCGAGCGGCAGCCCGCTCCAGTAGCTGTAGTAGCTGGCCAGGAGCTTCGGCTTCTGGTGGTATTCCTCCGCGTCCACGGCGTCTGCGACGAACGAGTACCGGCCGTCCGCTCCGACGACCACGCTGGCGCGCTCGGTGACGGCTGGGCCGCCCCTCTCGTGACCGCGGACGCCGACGACACGGCCATGCTCGAACACGAGGCTCTCGACCGTGAACTGCTCGCGCACCTCGACTCCCGCCTCGGCCGCGGCGTCGACGAGCAGCGCGTCCAACACGGTTCTCCGGGGCGCGTACGCGATCGGCGCCTCAGCGGTCGCGGGCCGACCGCTGATCGTGAAGGGGCCGAAGTCGAACTCGTAGGTGTCTACGGGCGGGCAGCCCGACGCGACGACGCGGTCGAGGAGTCCCCATCGTGCGAGCGCCGCCACGCCCGGCGGATGGATCATGTGGGTGGAGACGGTGTCGCTCGGGAACGTCGCCCGGTCGACCAGCAGCACGCGGTAGCCCTTGCGCGCGAGCAGCATCGCCGTCGGCGACCCGGCGCAACGCGCTCCCACCACGATCGCGTCGTATGCACGGTTCATGAGACTCCTCCTCGTCGGATGCACGGTTCGCTCCCCGAACGTAGGAGTCATGAGGCGAAGGCTCTTCGGTTGAACTACCCAACTTCCGCCCAGTCGCGGAATGGGTACTTCGGCTCAGAGGAGCCCGTGCTCGTACGCGTAGGCGGTGGCCGCCGCGCGGGACGACACCCGCAGCTTGGCGTAGATGTTGCTGACGTGGCGGTCGACCGTCCTCTCGCTGAGGACCAGCGCAGCCGCGATGGCCTTGTTGGTCTCGCCGGACGCGACCAGGCGGAGCACCTGCAGCTCTCGGGGGCTCAGCCCGTGGGTGTCCGGCACCGAGGGCGAGGTCCGCAGCGAGTCCGCGCGGGACACGTCCGGCCGCGCGCCGAGCTCCTCGAAAACGGTGCGGGCCGCCTCCAGCTCGAGCGCGGCGCCTTCCTCGTCGCCGAGCCCTGCGCAGGCGAGCCCGACGAGAACTCGCGCTCTCGCGGCCTCGTACGGCGCGCCGAGCTCCTGCCAGACCTGCAACGCGCGACGCAGCTCGGTCAGGGCGTCCGCGGGCTCGCCTCGGGCGAGCGCCACGGCTCCGCTCGGCGTACGCCGACATCGCTCCCAGCGCGTCGCCTTCGTGGACCTCGCGAGATCGCCGCGAGCTCGTCACTCGCGCGCTCGGCCTCCTCGATCTCGCCGGCCGCGAGCGCGATGTCCACGTACGCGGGAAGCAACGCCGCTCGCTTCAGTGGCTGGCTGGACTCACCGACGACCCGGCGGATCGCGGCAGCTGCGGCGTCGACGCTGTCCTGCGCCAGCCGGAGCAGTGCCAGCCCCGGCTGGGACTGCGCGCCCCGCCGGGCTGCTGCGCGATACGCCCGCTCGGCTGCTTCAAAGTCGCCACGCAGGCGATGCAGGTCTCCTTGCACGTACAGCGCCCGGCCGAAGGCTCGCTGGTTCAGCACTCCCTGCGCCGCGACCTGCTCTGCTTCCTCGAGGGCCGCCTGCCAGCCTCCTTGCAGCTGCATGATCTCGGCGCGATGAACCAGGCAGACGCCGGTGTGGGCCACCATGTCGGGCTGACGCTCGCACCAGAGCGTGAGGGCGGTGGTCCACTCCCGGGCGCGGCGCAGCTCGTACACGCTCTGACAGACCGAGATCGTGTTGCAGTAGAGGATGCCGGCCACGATCGGCGAGAGCTCGCCGCTCGTCACCGCCACCATGCCCTCGTCCACGAGCCGCAGCCCCTCTCTGGCGCGTCCGAGCTCGAGGAGCGCATGACCCAGGTCCATCACGCCCAGCGCGATCAGGTCGCGGTCGCCGAAGCGCTCGCCGATGGCGAGGGCCTCGGCTGCCTTCGCCCTTGCTGCTTCGAAGTCGCCTTCCGCGAAGCTTTCGAGCATCGATCCGAGGAGGAGGTAACCGCGCTCCGACGCAGTCGCGTTCCTCGCCCTCGAGCAGCCGCTCCCCGCGCGCGAACCAGCCCGTCGCCGGAGCTTCTTCTCCGCGGACCAGGAAGTTGAGGCCGATCCACCAGGTACAGCGCGCCGCCCGCGGCACCTCGCCCGAGTCGAGGTAGGCGTAATGAGCGCGCTCGAGGGCACGAACGTACTCGTCGTCCAGGCCTTGCATGTAGGCAGACGTCGCGAGCAGCACGAGATCCTCCGGCTCCAGCCGGCCCGTGTCGTCGGCGCGCGAAAGCGACTCGTAGGCATCGCGCCACGCATGTGTCGCGTACGAGGCGCGGCCGCGCTCGAGCGCGCGTCGGGCCGAGCCAGTCTCGATGCTCACGGCCCTCATTGTGGGGTATCTGGTACGCGCGTCGATGGAGGACGATCGGCGCGGTCCGTCACCGGCGCGCCGGTGAACGGCTTGAATGGTCGCGGGCGATCGCCGAAGACCCCACCGAAGGGAAGTTCCCGCAAGCAGGCACTTCGAGAGACGGGAGCGACGGGACTCGAACCCGCGACCTCCGGCGTGACAGGCCGCGCCGCCCGAGATTCGTTGAGACGACGGACGAGGACGAAAGGCGACGAATCCCACTAGCCATGCGGGTTTTGCGCGGGCTCGGCCGCATGGCTCCGCGGTTCGCGATCGGCCGCTAGCCGGGACGTTTGGCACGCCTTTAGCACGCGCGATCCGAAGTAGTCTTTATTCCCGACTGCCTCTCGAGCGACAGTACTCTCGCCCATGGAGCAGTTCTCTCTCTCGCGTTACGTCCCAGGGACGGGCATCATCGAGGCGGGCGTTCGGGCGTACGATCTCGCGAACCGGGTCCGGTGACGGCTCGGCCCCCGACATGGAGGAGGCGCGATGCCCACCGACCCGCACCTCGACGTGTCTGAGGCCGTGCGCGTACAGATCCTCGCGACCGAGCATTGGAGCCTGCTCGCGGCGAGGAACATCACATACGGCGCGATCTACAGCCGCGCCACCATCTTCCTGACTGTCGTGTCCGCGGCCGTCGTTGCGTTGGCCCTTGCTGCCGAGGCGACCGAGTTCGGCGACCGTTTCTACGTGTTCGCACTCCTCGTTCTGCCGGTTGCGTTCTTCATCGGGCTGGGGACATACATCCGCCTCGTCGACGCCCGGATCGAGGACTTCTGGCTCCTGTCCGGCCTGAATCGTCTCCGTCACGCCTATCTCGAGATCGCGCCGGGGCTCGAGCCGTATTTCGTGACGGGCCATCACGACGACGAACGAGGCCTGTCCGAGACGTACGGCCCAGGCACGGAGAACCGAGTCCTCCGCCTGATTGCCAGCACGTCCACGGTCGTCGGGGTGCTCGACGCCGTTCTCGCCGGGGTCGTTGGGGGCCTCGTCGCAAAGGTCGTGGGCGCAGGATCCGAGCTGAGCCTGCTCATCGGCGCAGTGGTGACTTCAGTGGTCGTCGCGCTGCTTGTCCACGCCGACAGGCGCATCATTGCGCGCGGGCGTCGCAGGCTCGAACCCCGCTTCGCCCGATCGGCGGAAGCCGGACGCATGCACGAACAGCAGGAGCCACCGTCCTCTCCGCGCGCCGACGTGCCCCAGAGCGTGCGTGCCCAGATCCTCGCGACCGAGCATTGGAGCCTGCTCGCGGCGAGGGACGTCACCTACCGCGCGGTCTTCAGTCGGGCCGCCATCTTTCTGACTGTCGTGTCCGCGAGCGTCGTTGCGTTGGCCCTGGTCGCTCGTGCGACCGAGTTCGGCGACGGTTTCACCGCGTTTGCACTCCTCGTTCTGCCGGTCGCTCTCTTCGTCGGGGTGGCGACATACATCCGCCTCATCGAAGCCCGGATCGACGACTTCTGGCTCCTGTCCGGCATGAATCGCATCCGTCACGCCTATCTCGAGATCTCGCCGGGGCTCGAGCCGTATTTCGTGACGGGCCACCACGACGACGAGCAGGGTCTGGACGAGACGTATGGCCCGGGCACGGGGAGCCGGTCCTACCGCCTGATCGGCGAGACTTCCACGCTCGTCGCGGTGATCAACGCAGCTCTCGCCGGGGTCGTCGTGGGGCTCGTCGCAAACGCTGCGGGCACAGGATCCGAGCTGAGCCTCGTCATCGGTGCAGTCGTGACGACGGTGCTCGTCGTATCGCTGGTCAACACGAGCAGGCGCCTCATCGAACGTGGGCGTCGGTTGCTCGAGCCCCGCTTCCCACGATAGGTCGAAGACGATACGACGACACGGGACCAAACGACAGGCGTCCGGCTAGTAGATGTGCAGCTTGTCCAGCAGCGCGAGCGGGTCGTCGAGCGACTCGAACAGATCCTTGTTGTGCTTGATCATCTTGCTGCGCATGTAGACCCGGAGCCACTGCTTGTAGATATAGAGCTCATAGCGGTCGAGCATCTCTCGTAGCGTCAGGTCGCGTTGTGCGATGAGCCCCGCGAGGAACATCGCACACTCGAAGCCGAGCGAGATCGACTGAAAGTACGGCGAGCCTATGGCCGAGTCACCGGCAAGGAACACCGGTGAACTGGCGAACGGATGGTCACTCGGCCGCGCTTCGAGCCACTGCCGGTTCGTCGCATTGCGCGCGCGGTAGAGATCCAGTGGTATCCGGACGATCTCCAGCTCGCCGAGTATCTCCCCGTGTGTTTCCTCCTTGATCTTGTCGATGAACCTGTCCATCGACTCGGCGACGTCGGGGAAGTTGCTCCGAAGCCATTCACCGTCGAAGCGGGACGGCATCGCCTCGTACTCCTCGGCGCTGATGTTGACGATGCCCGTGACGTGGCTGACGCTGCCGTCGTAGTGCGTGCGGTGCACCATCGGGATGAACTTGTAGTGCGCGTTCTCGATGTTCTTGTAGTACTTGCAGTGCTCGTTGCAGTCGTACGGCTGTCCGTACAGGAAGGTGATGACGAGCGCGTACTCCAGCCGGACCTTGACCGTGTTCGCGCCTTCGGTCACCTCCCCGGGGCCGGGAACGAGGTGATCTCGAAGCAGGGACCTGCTGCCCGTGGCGTCGATGAGGACGTCTCCCGGTTGGAGCATCGCCATCGCGTCCTCCGCAGTCATGACCGCGGCGGTGCGCTCCACCCCATTCGGCCCGCGCGCATCGATCAGATCGCTGAGGGAGCGCTCGATGGAGTTGAGCGGGCAGAACCCCAGCACCCAGTTCTGCAGGAGTGCACGTAGGTCCGGAGCAATCGACTGTCTGAACGCGAGCCCCCGATCGAGCTCGGACGGATCGAAGATGGCCTCGACGCTGTCTCCGTCGATCGCGTCCGCTCGGTAGCTCTCGATCGAATCCGCCACGAGATACGGCGCGAGCTGCACCATGCGCGTTCGCGTGTACTCGCGACGCTTGTCGTACAGGCGCACGGGGAGCCCCTCCATCGGCTGGAGCAATGCCGTGAGCATCAGACCCACGGGTCCTGCGCCGACAACGTGCACCTGCATCCTGGAGTTCAGTCTCTCAGAGCCGTGGAGTGAGATGGAGCCGCCCGTTTCGCGCCCTCGTTGCTCGAGCTGCAGCGTCGACCGGGGCGACGTGGACTGAGAACCGACGCTTGCTAGGGATCGTGGCGACCGTGCTGGAAAACGGGAAGACCCGCCGAAGCGGGCCTCCGCGAGTGCGCTCACAAGGTTTCAGCGGCGCCTGACTGTGCCTACTTCTCGACGTACGCAGTGATCGGTTGTACGACACCGTGGTTTTCCATGGCGGCCAGGACTTCAGGCGGCGGCGACGCGAGCATCCCCTGCATGGCTGCAACATCGGATACGTCGGCTGTGATTGCGACGTTGGTACTCCCGTCGGCGGCAACGTAGTCGGTCACGTTGCTGCCCGTACCCGATTCGACGGCAGCGGCGCGTTCTGCCTTCCCCTGCAGCCAGCGGTCGATGTCTTCAACGGCATGCGTGATGACGACTTTGGGCATAACGACTCCCTTCGTGTCGCAGTCTGCGGCCTGGGTAGGGCCGACCGTACTACATCAGCGGCGATTTTTGAGAGGGCGTCGACGATCCACGTCGCTCAAGCGACATTCCCGCACACTCGGGCACGCCGATGTTGTCTCACCAGAACGTGCGCACTAGGGTCGAGCCGTCGTGCAGCGCGATCTCGACGACAGGAGGCACCGGTGGCGCACGATCAGGCTCGGATACGTGAGTCCGCCCGCAGCTACACCGACGCGTGGCACGACCCCAAGAGGGTTGCCGATCACTTCGTGAGCGGCGGGACGATCGCGATCAACGGCGGCGAGCCGACCGAGGTCACGGAGGTCGCTCGTTCGTTCATCGAGGCTTTTCCGGACATTCAGGTCTTCATGGACGACGTCCTCTTCAACGACGAGACGGTCGAGTATCACTGGACGTTCACAGGCACGAACACGGGCCGAGCGGTACCGGACAGGCCGTCCGGATCACCGGCTCCGAGGAGTGGACCTTCGGAGACGATGGCCTCGTCGCCGTGTCGCGCGGCAGCTACGACCAGGACGAATACGACCGCCAGCTCGAACACGGCGCGCCTAAGACCTAGCTGCCGTCGTCCCTCGCCGCAGACAGCTCAAGCGACATTCCCGCACACTCGGGGAGCGGACTCGACCCGGTTGGGGTGCAGCGGCAGCTAGGGCATGCGCGGCCCTCGATCACGATGGACGTGTATGTCCATGAGTTTGAGACCGCGCCCGGCGTCGGGATCACGTTGGCGAGCGCCTGGCTGCTGCTCTGGGTGGTCTGGTTCGTGTCTGAGATCTGACCAAATCTGACCAATCCACGATTCGGCCGACCTTGACAGGCTCTCCATCGCGGCGCGAATGTCTTGAACAAAGGACGGGAGCGACGGGACTCGAACCCGCGACCTCCGGCGTGACAGTTCTGTCCAGTGCTGGTTAGCCGTGGTCAGCGCAAGTCGGGACGCGGCGGTTGCGCGGTTTGCGGCCCAGCCGGTGTCCGGAGTGGTCGACGGTGGTCAGTCTGATCTGACACAAATCTGACACGCAAAAGCATTCAAGCGAGAGGACGCTTGCCCATGGAGCAGTTCTCTCTCGCGTTACGTCCCAGGGACGGACATCATCGAGGCGGGCGTTCGGGCGTACGATCTCGCGAACCGGGTCCAGCGACGGCTCGGCCCTCGACATGGAGGAGGCGCGATCCCCACCGAGCCGCACCTCGACGTGTCTGAGGCCGTGCGCGTACAGATCCTCTTCGATTGCGTGCGCGCGCGCGTGCCCGACTGACGCTCTTCACTCTCGCGGCGAATGAAGACTAACCACAGTTGCACGGCCCGCTGACGTTGTCAGGATCGCGTGTCCGTGCCGGCGCGGTCGAGCTCGAGTTGACGGAGCTCGATTCGGCGAATCTTTCCCGTGAGCGTCTTCGGCAGCTCGGGTACGAATTCGACACGGCGCGGGTACGCGTACGCGGAGAGGCGTTCGCGGACGTGGCCCTTGATCTCGTCGGCCAGCGCCTCCGACGGCTCGTATCCGTCTGCGAGGACGATGAATGCCTTCACGACGTTGCCCCGGAGCTCGTCGGGCGACGCGACGACTGCTGCCTCGCGAACCGCGGCATGCTCGAGGCACGCCGATTCGACCTCGAACGGGCCGATCCGGTAGCCCGCTGCGATGATCACATCGTCGGCGCGTCCGACGTACCAGATGTAGCCGTCCTCGTCCCGGACGGCGGCGTCCTTCGTGTGGAACCACTCACCGCCGAAGGTCTCCGACGCTCGCTTCGTCGTTGCGCCAATAACCGAGCGGATAGTGCGGGTTCGAGCGGGCGCGCAGACAGATCTCGCCTCGCTCCCCCTGTCCGACGGGTTGCTCGTCCTCGTCGAGGAGCTGCACGTCCCAGCCCGGCATCGGCTTGCCCATCGAGCCCTCACGCACCTCGAGAAACGGGTAGTTCGCGACGAGTGGATACGACTCCGTCAGGCCGTAGTAGTCGAGCACGGTCACGCCGTACTGCTCGCGAAACCAGCGGATCGCCTCCGGATTCAGCGGCTCTCCCGCCGAGCACACGCGGCGGAACACCTGCGGGTAGCGCGCCCCCGCATCCTCGACCGCCATCATCGAGCGCATCGCCGTCGGCGTGGTGAACACGTTCGTCACCGAGTGCCGGCTCAGGAAGTCGAGCTGCTTGTGCGGGTCGAAGCCGCCCTCGCGCCGGTAGACGCACTGCAGCGCACCGAGCCGCCAAGGGCCGAGCAGCGGCGCGATCCCCGCGGCCCAGGCCCACTCGCCCATCCCGTGGAAGCGCTCGCCGTCCTCGTACCTCGTGGCAGTAGCGGAACTCCTCGTGGCCGAGGATGTAGCGGTGCGCGTGGACGATCCCCTTCGCGAGCCCCGTCGTCCCGGACGTGTAGTAGAGCTGCGCAGGGTCGTCGGCCGCGGTGTCGGCGCAGACGAAATCCGTCGGGGCCGCTGCCAGCGTATCGGGCTC
The DNA here is from genome assembly GCA_963770595.1 of uncultured Actinomycetes bacterium. Lineage (GTDB taxonomy): Bacteria > Actinomycetota > Thermoleophilia > Gaiellales > Gaiellaceae > GMQP-bins7. The sequence goes on from CAVYQG010000003.1 coordinate 621,952, forward strand.
GAGCACGAGCGTGTCCGGCGCCCACGGTCGGTCGAAGCGCGGCGCGTTGCCGGGGTCGGTGACGAGCAGCTTGGCTTCCGAGTCCGAGAGCCGATGCTCGATCCCATCGTCGCCGTACAGCACGGACATCGAGAGCAGAATCGCGCCGAGCTTCCAGACTCCGAAGAAGATCGCAGCGGCCTCTGGCGTCGCCGGTAGGACGACCGCGACCCGGTCGCCCTGCGTGACACCGCGTGCGGCGAGCGTGTGCGCCGCCTGGTTCGCCAGGTCCTGCAGCTCGCCCCACTCGAGCTCACGGGTCGAGCCGTCGAAGCTCTCCCAGATCATCGCCGGCTTGTGACGCGCGTGCTTGTCGCAGACGTCGGCGGCGATGTTGTACCGCGCCGGCACCTCCCAGCGATGACCTGCGCAGATCTCGTCGTAGCTCGTCGAGCTCATCGCTACCCATCCAGCCTAGCCATGTCTCGCGGCTCGCAGGGCCCGGCCCGAGGCACTACGGTGTCGCCGGGCTGTCCGCCTTGCGGCAGATGAGAAGCGCCTCGACGTAGTCCCAGCGATAGCGGTCGGGGGCATCCGCGACGCGCTCCTCGAGCTCTTTGAGGAAGGCGGCGAGGAGGCGGGGGCGCGGTCCTCGCCCTCGCGCGCGAAAGCGCGGAGAAGGATCGGCCCGCCCCATGCAGTCACGCTGCGCACGTAGCCCTGCGCGAACACGGCGGGATCGTCGTGCCAATAGGGATTGTCGAGACGGAAGAGCTCGGCGCTCTCGAGTTCGAGGCCGGCCACGCGCCCGCCGCTCGCCTCGAAAGGGGCCCGGATCTCGTCGAGCGTGCGCATCCACACCGGAACGACGATCGCGGCGACGGTCCCGGCGTCGATGCGCCCCGCGCGGCACCAGTCGGCAAGCACCCGGTTCATGTCCCCGATGATCTCTACGTACAGCCCCGTCCTCTCGCGGCCTGGAGCGGGGGAGGCCGGGAGCGCGGCGATGAACCGGCCACCCGGCGCGAGCTCCATCGCGCGCATCTCGAGCAGCCGCTCCCACTGCCGCGCCGCGGCCACACCCCAGGCCCGCCGCTCGCCTTCGTCAATGTGGTCCGGGTAGCCCGGAAAGACGGACCCAGTCGAGGCCAGGCCCGCCGCGTCGGCGACCCAGTGCATCGCCGTCCCCGTGACCGCGACGTGCACGCTGCCCGACGGCAGGCAAGGCGCCTGCTGAAGGGGGATGCCCGCCATGCTGATCACCAAGGCGGGGGGCGGGCTGTGCTCGACCGCTCGGCGGCACGCCTCGCCGTGGGCCTCCGGCGAGGCGTAGTGGGCCCCAGTGCCGGCATCGGCGACTCCCAGGCCGGCGTCGCCCGGCGCGGGGATAACGACGGCCTCGGGCCCGTCCGCCGCTCCACCGAACGCGTGTCGCAGGTGGTCGGCGGCGACGCCCCATGCGTTCGTCGGCAGGTCGACGAGCGCGTAGATCAGCGGCCGGCCGGCGCGCTCCCGCGCGAGCTCGCGGATCAGGCCGTGGGAGTTCACGCCGTCGGCGGCGCCGAGATCGACCACGCGGAGCACCGGCTCGTCCGCAAACAACCGCGCCGCGGCCAGCACGGCCGGGTGGGTCGCCGCGAACGCGGCGCGCTGCGAGAGCGCGTGCCGCGCGTAGTCGTCTGCCATGCTCGAGAGCTCGGGGCGATCTGACGGCGTGGCGCGCTTCCTTCCGGACAGCAGCGCCCGGTCTCCGCGCTGCGACGACTATCGTCCCACAAGGTCGGCTAACCAGATCGCCAAGGGGATTTCGCGAGACACTCTCGCCAGCCGCGCATAGGGCCGACACGTTCATCGCCAACAACGAGGACGCGATCGTCCTCGCGCTCGGCAACCTGGCGGAGAGGTGGCCGTTCATGATCGCGGTGGCAATCTTCGCGGTCGCGCCCTGACGACGAGCCAATCCGCGGCGACCAGGACGATGGTCCCGCTCGGCCTCACGCTCGGCATCGGAGCGGGCTACATGATCGCGATGTGGACGGCCGTCGTCGGCGTCCTCTTCCTACCCGCGACGGAACGCAGATCGCCGCTGCGGAAGCGGATACGACCGGTACGACTTCACTCGGGAAACGCGTCATCGACCACTCGTTCCAGCTCCCGCTGCAAGTGTGCTGGATCGTCACGGCGCTTGCGGGCATCGTCATCGTGTGGCTCTTCTTCGGTGGGCACACACCCGCACCGCCAGTGCCGACGAGCCCATCCCAATAAGTGGACAGTTCGCGGCGCCGCCTTCCTCGGCATCGGCGCCATGGTCGGCGCTGGCATCTTCGCCCTGCTCGGCGAGGCGGCCACGGTCGCCGGCTCCGCGGTTTGGCTCTCGTTCCCGAACACTCGAGCAGGCGACCCGCTGCTGCCCGGACGTCAAGATGCGGACGGTGCGGCCCCGTGCAGTCGCCGCTGTTGCGTGGGGCTAGCATCGTCGCATGAGCGCCTTGCGTGAGCCGGTGCCGTTCGAGGTGTACGAGGTGGGCGTGTACCTGCACGGTACGAAGGCAGAGCTCGCGGTGGGCGATCTGCTGGCCCCGGGGCGCGAATCGAACTTCGAGACCGGCCGCGTGATGAACTACGTCTACTTCAGCGCCACTCTCGACGCCGCGGTCTGGGGCGCCGAGCTCGCCAGCGGTGAGGGCCGCGGGCGAATCTACATCGTCGAGCCAACCGGGGCGTTCGAGGACGACCCGAACTTGACCGACAAGAAGTTCCCGGGGAATCCAACGCAATCCTTCCGTAGCCGCGAGCCGCTGCGCATTGTTCGCGAGCTTGTCGACTGGGTCGGTCATTCGCCCGCGAAGCTCGAGGCCATGCAAGCCGCACTCGATGCGTTGCAGCGGAACGGATCGGCGCAGATCGAGGACTAAGTCCCCGTGCGGTCGACTGTCAGAACCTCGGGTGACATTCCCGAACACTGGCGCAGCCGTAGCGCCTGACGCCTGAACTACGTCTCGAACTCCGTCGCGGCGGTCTCGCCCTCGGGAGCGTCGACGGGCTCCGTCTCGTCGAGCAGGATCCGGCGGATGAAGGCGGTCCGGATCTCGCGGGGCAGACGCGGCTCGTCCGTCCAGGCGCGGTCGGTGATCGTGGGCGTCTCGAGCAAATGGGCGGCCATCTCTGCGGCGGGCAACCCGCGCCAGGAGCCGCGGCGCGGTCTCCGGGGACGGGCTGGAGCAGCGGCGACGACGGTCTCGGTGAGGCGGCGGAAGTCGAAGGTCAGGCGGTGCTCGCGGCTCGGCCCGAGCTTCGCGACCGCGGCCTTATGCTCCTTCGTCCCGTAGCCCTTGTGACGCTCGAAGCCGTAGCCCGGGTAGCGCTCGCCCAAGCGAGTCATGAGGCGATCGCGGGCCGCCTTGGCCACGATCGAGGCTGCCGCCACGGTCGCGACCGGGTCGGGCTTCGCGCCGCCAATCTGGCCTGCCTCGAGCGGGCGCTCCGCGCGGCCGAGGCGGAAGAGTCCGACTAAGCGCCGACTTCAGTGCTGAGAGAGGCGATTCCAGGAGAGGACCCAGTAGCCGCAATCGCTGCGCGGGGGTGCCGGGGTTGGGTGCCGTGCAGAAGAGCGGAGCGCAGGGGTGGGGTGGATGACCGGCAGGCATGGTCGGAGGTCGCTCGGAAACCTTGATGAACACTCGTCTCTCAGAGGCGTGTCACACGGATGTCAGATCTGCACCCTGCTTCACGCGACCTTGGCGAGGGCCCGCTCCGGTTGAGGACCCATCGCGCGTTGCAACGTGCGACACCTTGCGACAGAGCGCCCTACGCGTTCTTCGTCACGACAACAGCGCGGCCCTGGTCGGCATCGGCGGGCGCGATGGAGGAAGGACATGCTGCGTGCGATGGCGCGTCTGGTCGAAGAGGTCAGGCGCACGAACCCAAGGCACTGAGCCTCGTTCGGCGATCCATCGGCATCCACACTGGGGCTGCGGATGGGTGGTCAACCCGTGGTCAACCAGATCTGTGCACGCGGGCGACGTGCGGTCCGCCGCCGCTAGCTGCGTTGCGGTTCAGCGTCCTCGGGCGTCAACATCACGATAGGAATCAGTCTTGCTGTGCGCTCCTGGTAGCGGGCGTACCCAGGGTGGGTCGTCGTCACGAGTGGCCAGAGCCGGTCGTGCTCCTCGGCGGTGGCGGCCCTCGCCGTCACGCTTGAGGTCGTCCCACCGATCAGCACGCTTGCCCGGGGATCGCGCTGAAGGTTGAGCCACCAAGCGGGCGGTAGGTCCGAACCGCCGAAGGAGCCGATCACGACGAGGTCTACGCCGTCGCGGAAGTACGTGAGCGCGGCTGTACGCGGCTTCCCTGACCCCCGCCCGGTCGTCGTCAGGAGCAGCACCGGCATCCCGGCCACGCGGCCTAGGAGGCGGCCTCCGCTGGCACGGTAGACGCCTCCGTGCGCGCCCGACATGGCACGAATCAGGAAGCGGCGCAGTCGTTCCCGGGTGTGGGACAACTCGGCGACACCAGCATCCTGGGCTATCCGAAGAGCGACCGGCGAGTCTGGCCAGCAGGCTCCACCCCCGAGAGCATCGCGAGGGGAGGGTGGTCGAGCTAGACGCGAGCTCCGCTTCGGCGGATGATCACGTCGCGTGAGATCCGATCTCCCGACCGGCACCGTCACATTCCTCTTCACCGACGTTGAGGGATCGACCAAGCTGCTGCACGAGCTCGGCTCGGAGGCGTACGCCGATGCTCTATCTGAGCACCGGCGCGTCGTTCGTGAGGCATGTCGCTCGCAAGGCGGTGTCGAGGTCGACACGCAGGGGGACGCCTTTTTCTTCGCCTTCCCGACCGCGCCGGGTGCGCTGTCGGCCGCCGAGACGTTGACCGGCGAGCTGGCCCCGGGGCCGATCAGGGTGCGGGTCGGCCTGCATACCGGGACGCCGCTCCTCACCGAGGAGGGCTACGTCGGAGGCGACGTGAACCGCGCCGCCCGCATCGCTGCTGCTGGCCACGGCGGGCAGGTGCTCGTCTCGTCCTCGACCGCTCAGCTCAGCGAGCTCGAGCTCTCGGACTTGGGCGATCATCGGCTCAAAGACCTCTCCGCCCCCGAGCGCATCTACCAGCTCGGTGAGGGCGAGTTCCCGGCGCTCAAGTCGCTCTACCGCACGAACCTGCCCGTGCCCGCCACCCCCTTCCTCGGTCGCGAGGACGAGCTCGCGGAGGTGCTCTCGCTCCTCTCGTCCGAGGACACGCGGCTCCTCACGCTGACAGGGCCTGGCGGCACGGGGAAGACTCGCCTTGCGCTGCAAGCCGCGGCCGAGGCCTCGGAGGCGTTCCCGGACGGCGTCTGGTGGGTACCGCTCGCTCCCCTTCGTGACCCCGCACTCGTGCTCGAGACCGCGGCCCAAGTCGTCGGCTCGAAGAACGGCCTTGCCGAGCACATCTCCGACAAGTCGATGCTCTGCCTCTTCGACAACTTCGAGCAGGTCGTGGACGCCGGTGCCGAACTCGCTGGCCTTCTCGCCTCCTGCCCCAACCTCGAGCTCCTCGTCACGAGCAGGGAGCGCTTGCGGGTGCGGGGCGAGCAGACCTACCCGGTGCCGCCGCTCGCCGAGTCGGACGGAGTGGCGCTCTTCAGCGCCCGTGCCCGGGCCGTCGATCCCGCTTTCGCCTCAGACGAGGCTGTCGATGAGCTCTGCCTCCGTCTCGATGAGCTGCCGCTTGCGCTCGAGCTCGCAGCCGCCCGCACGGCCCTCTTCAGCCCCAGGCAGCTCCTGGAGAGGCTCTCAGAGCGTCTCGACCTGCTCAAGGGCGAGCGCGACGCAGATCCCCGCCAGCAGACGCTGCGAGCCACGATCGAGTGGTCGCACGACCTCCTGAGCGAGGAGGAGCAGGCGCTCTTCGCCCGCCTCTCCGTCTTCGCCGGTGGCTGCACGTACGAGGCCGCGGAGCGGGTCGCCGACGCAGACCCGGACACGCTGCAGTCGCTCCTCGACAAGAGCCTCGTCAGCAAACGCGAATCGGAAGCAGAGCCGCGCTACTGGATGCTCGAGACGATTCGCGAGTACGCGGCCGAGCGGCTCGAGCTCCAAGGCGACGGTGACGCACTCAGTCAGCGCCACGCCGATTACTTCTTGCGCCTGGCGGAGGAAGCCGAGCCTCATCTGACTGGGGCAGAGCAAGCACCCTGGATGGAACGGCTCGAGACAGAGCATGAAAACCTGCGCCTCTGCCTGGATTCGTTGCGCCGTGCAGGCTTAGGAGCCGAAGAGCTCAGGCTGGTAGGTGCACTGATGCGCTTCTGGTACCAGCGCGGTCATCTGCGCGAAGGAAGCAGGCGGTGCGACGACGCACTCGCCGCGCACGACGACCAGTCGCTGCCTCGTGTGAAGGCCCTTTTCGGGGCCTGCCTGCTCGCGCACCGGCTTGGCGAATACGAGCGGGGAGACGTGCTCGCGCAGGAGCGTCTCGAGCTCTCTCGCCTCTTGGGCGACGCAGAAGCTATCGCTAGCTCCCTAGTGGGCGTGGGCGTGATGGCTAACGCGCTCGGGGACGACGAGCGAGCAGTAGCCGCATACACGGAAAGCGCCGAGCTTGCGCGTGCGGGAGGCCACACCTGGATCCTTGCGATGGCGACCGGCAACCTGGGCGCTCTCGCGCAGGAGCAAGAGGACTACGCGCAGGCGAGAGTCCGCACCGAGGAGAGCCTCGCTCTCTTCCGCCAGCTCGGCGACAACAGATTCGCGGCCGTAGCCCTCTGCAACCTGGGATCCCTGGCCGCTCGCGAGGGCAGGATCGACGAGGCGGACGCACTCCTGCACGAGAGTCTCGAGGGTGCCCGGGTGCTGGTCGACAAAGAGTTGGCGATCTGGTGTCTGGAAGAACTAGCGGCGCTCGCGGTCTCCAGAGGCGACGGGGAGCGGGCCGCCAAGCTCACGGGTTCGATCGATACGCTCCGTGAGGAAACCGGGCATGCCCCTCAGCCGGGTGAACGACGCCTGAACGAGCAGACGAGAACCGCCCTTGTGTCCGAACTCGGCCGGGAACCCCTCGCCGCCGCCCTCGCGCTCGGTCGAGAGATGACCTTCGAGGAGGTCGTGGACTACGCTCTCCACACCTGACCTCTCGATGCGAGATCGGAGAACTCGGCTGCCCTCATCCATGTCCCGGCGCGAGTAGTCCGTCGAGGGGGTGGCCTCCGACTTCGACAGCCGGGGGTCGGTCAATCGGGATCCGGCATCCACGCGGCGTCGCTTACACCGGGGGCATGTTCCCGCCCGTCCTTCATGAGGATCCCCCGTAACAGTTCGAGCCGACGTCCCAGGGGGACGGGGTGGTTCTAGCCTGTCGTACTCAGAGGCCGAGACGTCCTGGCGCGGGTTGGTGCCCGCGATCGAGGAAGCCCGCAAATTGCACGAATCGCTGGCTCGTCGGTTTGACGTTTGTCGTTGGGAGCGCGTAGGTTCCCCTCGCACCGAGCACGAGCCGCGATTGCGCGCTTTGTGGTTGGCCACACGCCTTCGGCGTCCCGAGGCGGCCGCCCGCACCCTGCCAACCGTTCGTTGCCTGAGTCTCTACGCGAGAAGACGTTCCAGTTCTCGAAGCCAATCCATCAAACTCTGGTGTTCCTCAGGAGTCTCTTGATGTCACGGAGACACACATCACATGAGCTGGCGCTGAGTCATGGTCGCGTTTCCGGCGGCGGCCGGAATCTGACAAAAGCTGACAAAACGAAGGGCTCGGAGTAGTCCGAGCCCTCGTCATCAGCGCCGAAACGGCTTGTACAAAGGACGGGAGCGACGGGACTCGAACCCGCGACCTCCGGCGTGACAGGCCGGCGTTCTAACCAACTGAACTACGCCCCCGAGGGCCGCGACAGTGTAGCCGCGGCGCAGGGATCGGCACTCCCGGGGCGTAGCCACTCCGCGTGTCCACCGCGGACTGGATCGTCCTCGGCGTCGTCGCGCTGTTCGCGGTCTACGGGCTGACGAACGGGCTCGTCCGCGGCGCGCTCTCGCTCGCCGGGTTCGCGTTCGGCGCCTACCTCGGCGCACGGGTCGCGCCGATGCTGCTCGCGGACGGCTCGCCGTACGCTCCGCTCGTCGCGCTCGGCGGCGCGATCCTCGGCGGCACGGCTCTCCGCACGCTGGCCGGGATGCTCGGGAGCACGCTCCGGACGACGATCGGGATGGTGCCCGGGCTGCGCTTCCTCGACTCGCTCGCGGGGCTCGTGCTCGGCGCCGCCGCAGGCATCGTCATGTGCTGGGCCGTCGGCGCCGTGCTCCTCTATCTCCCGGGGCAGTCCGGGCTGCGCGAGGCAGTGCAGGCCTCGGCGATCCTCTCGCGGATCAACGACCGCTTCCCGCCCGAGCGGCTCCTGGAGACGATCGAGCGCGTGGACCCGCTCGGCGTGCTCGGCGGGCCGGAGGCGCTCGTGCCGCCGCCGGACGTGGGGGTCGGCCGCGACCCGGACGTGCGTCGCGCCTCCGCGAGCGTCGTGCGCGTCCGCGGAATCGCCTGCGGGCTCGGAGTCGAGGGCTCCGGCTGGATCGTCGGGCCCGGGCTCGTCGTGACGAACGCGCACGTCGTCGCCGGGGTGGCGCGGCCGCGGGTCGAACGCCCGAACGGGGCGTCACGCCCGGCGACCGTCGTGGCGTTCGACGAGCGGAACGACCTCGCCGTGCTCCGCGTCCCCGACCTGGGCGGAGCGCCCCTGCCGCTCGTGGACGCGGAGCGAGGCGTGTCGATCGCGATCGTGGGCTACCCGGAGAACGGCCCGCTCGACGCGCACGCCAGGGCGTCTCGGCGGGACGAGCGAGGTGCTCACGCGCGACGCCTACGGGCGCGGCCCACTCCCGCGGAGGGTGACGACGTTGCGCGGCATCGTCCGGCCCGGGAACTCGGGCGGGCCCGGGATTGACCCCGAGGGCCGCGTCCGCACGACCGTCTTCGCCCGGCGCCCGGGCGACGAGGGCGGATTCGGCGTGCCCGCGGACCTCGTGCGAGCGGCGGTGCGGAACGCCGGCGCGGAGCCGCTCGGCAGCACGGCGTGCGTTCGCTAGCCGAAGAGGTCGAGCGCGGCGAGCGGCTGGCGGAAGGGCGGGATGACGTACGCGCCCTCCACCCGGTCCCGACACTCCGCGAGGAGCTCCTGCGCGAGCGCGAGGCCGACCGCGGCCGCGTCCGAGCCCGCGTCGCGAAGTCGCGCCTGGACGTGCTCGGGCACGACGATCCCCGGCACCTCGTTGTGGAGGCGAAGCGCGAGCTGGAAGCTCCGCACGTAGAAGATCCCGACCAGGAGCGGGATCGGGCACGGGGCGCCGAGCCGCTCGAGGAAGCGGTCGAGGTACGAGAGGTCGAAGAGCACCTGCGTCATCGCGAACTTCGCGCCCGCGTCGAGCTTCTGCCGGAAGCGCTCGATCTCGAAGTCGAGGTCGTCGGACGCCGGGTTGACGGCGACGCCGAGGAAGAACGACGTCGGCGCATCGATCTCGCGTCCGTTGAAGTCCTCGCCCGCGTTCATCTGCGTGATCACCTTCGAGAGCCCGATCGAGTCGACCTCGTACACGCCCGACGAGCCCGGATAGTCGCCGGCCTCGGGAGGATCGCCGGTCACCGCGAGCACGTTCCTGATTCCCTCGGCGTGCGCGGCGAGGAGCATCGACTCGAGACCGGCGATGGACGAGTCGCGCGGCGTCAGGTGCGGGATCGTCTCGATGCCGACGACGCGCTCGATCGTCGACGACGCGATCAGCCCGTTCATGCGCGCACGGGCGCGCGGGTTGTCGTTCACGTCTACGACGTCGACGTGCCCCGAGGCCTGAAGCGTCCGCGCGAGCTCCAGCATCGCGTGCGCGTTGCCTCCGCGCGGCGGGTCGATCTCGACGGAGACGACGAACTCGCCTTCGCGGAGCTTCCGCTGGAGAAGGGTCTCCCGCTCCGGCTCCGCCGCCGACACGACGATCTCGCGCTCGCGGACGACGAGCGGCGCCGTGGGACGCCGGCTCTCGTCGACGGCCGCCCGGATGGCCGCGATCTCGGTCGGCGTCGTCCCGCAGCAGCCGCCGACGAGCCGCGCGCCGAGCTCCTGCGCGTGGGCCGCGAACTCCGCGAAGTACTCGGGCGTCGCGTGCGGGAAGACGACGCGCTCTCCGGCGAGGCTGGCGAGACCGACGTTGGGGAGGACGGCGAGCGGCTTTCCGGCGTCGGCCATGCGCTCGATCGCGCGGAGCCCGGCCTGCAGCCCGACGCCGTGGTTGGCACCGATCACCGCCACGTCCTCGGAGCGCAGGGAGGCAGCGGCCTGGGCGGCGTCGACGCCTCCGAGCGTCTGCGCGTCCTCGTCGAACGTCATGAGCGCGACGATGGGGAGCGACGAGCCTGCGCGGACCGCGGCGATCGCGGTCAGGAGCTCGTCCAGCTCGTAGAACGTCTCGATCACGAATAGGTCGACGCCCCGGCCTTCGAGCAGCTCCGCCTGCTCCGCGAAGACCGCCGTTCGGTCCTTCACCGGCCCGCCGAGGGGCCCGATCGAGCCTGCGATGAAGACGTCCCGCCCAGACGACCTCGCGCGCGTCGCGGGCGATCTTCACGGCGGCCTCGTTGACCGCCTTCACGTCGTCCTCGAGGTAGTGCTCGGCGAGCTTCCGGCGGTTCGCGCCGAACGTGTTCGTCTCGATCAGGTCGGCGCCGGCGCGGATGAAGCCGAGGTGGAGCGAGAGGACGCTCTCGGGAGACTTGAGGTTCGCCTCCTCGGGGCAGCGCAGGCGCCCGACCGCGCTCGAGACGAGCACGCCCATGCCGCCGTCGCCGACGAGCGGCGGCCCGTCGTGCAGCCGTTCGAGGAAGCGGTTCGACACGCGCGCCACTGTAGACGGTCGGCTGGGCGGTCAAGCACGGCGGTCAACGCCGTTCGGGGGACGAGTCAACTTCTCCCGGGTGACGCCCGCGGTGGGTGAGTGAACCATGCTCCGTTCACTCACCGAGGGCGACGATGCGGCGGGCGCCAGGGTGAGGTTTCGTCAGAGGGAGAGTGCGGTTCCTCGTCCGAGGGGCCTGCCGGGACGGAGGGCGGGGGCTTGGCGGCAACCCCGCCCCGGTCCCTCTCCCCGGTCTCGCTCAAGCTCACCCGATGCGCTGCCGATACGAGCAGCGACTCCCGACTGGGGACTGACGGCAATCACGAACCAGATCCGGCGAGTGTCGAGAAGGGGCGGCGGACGACGCCGCCCTTCTCTTATTCGCAGTTCGGAATCCGCTAGCGCGGATTCCGAACGCGGAGATCCCTGAAGGCCGCCGCTGTCGCGGCGGCTTCCTACCTCTCCAGCGCCGCTTGCTCTCCGCTAGCGCGGATTCCGAACGGGAGATCCCTGAAGGCCGCCGCTGTCGCGGCGGCTTCCTACCTCTCCAGCGCCGCCCGCTCTCCGCTATTCGCGCTTCCACTCGAAGACGGCCAGCAGGCAGCCGCCTACGGTCCACGAGTTGTGGTGCGTGCCGGGCTCGTAGGTCACGAAGTCGCCGGGGCCGAACGCCGTCCCGTCCGAGTCGACGAGGTCGCCCTCGAGGATCAGGAACTCCTCCATGCCCGCGTGCTCGTGGGCGATCGTCACCGCGCCCGCCTCCATCCGCATGAGGTAACTGCCCTCGCCGGTCTCGCGGTCGTAGCTCACGGGCAGCCAGCCCATCTCCGGCTGCACCGGCCCTTCGAGGTCGTACTCGAGAAACGGGGTCGTGCTCGCGTTCACCGTGCGACGCCCTTCCGGCGGCATGACGCCTCCTTCACTCATGGATCGTGCGACCCTCCATCCCGCCCGCGACGACGACGAGGTGGCCGGTGACATGCCCCGAGAGCGTGTCGGACGCGAGCACGACGACCTGCGCGGCGACGTCCTCGGGTTGCGCCACCTTGCGGAGCGCCATCGTGCGCGAGACCTCCCGTACGCGCTCGGGGTCGACGAGCCCGCGCGTCATCGGCGACTCCGTCCACCCCGGCGCGACGGCGTTCACACGCCCGCGCGGTGCGATCCGGACGATCTCGTTCTTGAGCGAGAGGAGGAGCCCGCCCGTCACGGCCGACTTGGCGGCGGCGTAGTCCGCGTGCCCTGCCTCGCCGAAGACCCCGGCCGTCGAGCCCACGAGGACGAGCGAGCCGTGCCCGTTTCGCTCGACCTCGCGGAGGAACGCCCGCGCGACGAGGAACGTCGTCGTCAGGTTCGCGCGCAGCGTCTCCTCCCAGCGCTCGAGGGGGAGCTGCCACACGGGGACGTCCTCGCGCGGCCACACTCCCTGCACCTCGATGCAGACGTCCACCTGCCCGAGTGCAGTTCGGGCGTCGTCGAAGAGGCGCTCGACCTCGTCCTCGCGCGTGAGATCGGCCTGCGCGACGCCTGCCGCGCCTGTCGCCTCGGCCACCGCTCGCGCGCGTTCCTCGCCCTGGTGGTAGTGGACGAGGACGCGTGCGCCCTCGGCCGCGAGCGCCCGCGCGCAGGCTGAGCCGATGCCGCCCGACCCGCCTGTGACGACCACACCCTTGCCCTGAAGCCCCGTGTCCGTGCGACGTAGGCTACTCGCGTGCGCGTCCACGTCATCAGCGACATGGAGGGCGTCGCCGGAATCGTCAAGTGGGAGCAGACGATGGGCGGCGAGTCGCTGTACGAGGAGGGCCGGAAGCTCTACACGCAGGAGATCAACGCTGCCGTGCGCGGCGCGAAGGCCGCCGGCGCGACCGAGGTCGTGGTCATGGATTGCCACGGCGCCGGGAAGGGATGGACGTTCAACTCGCTGATCCACGAGGACCTCGACCCCGCGTGCGAGTACGTCGTCCAGGACGAGTGGACGGAGTACACGGAGTTCCTCGAGCAGGGCTGCGACGCCGCGCTCTTCGTCGGGATGCACGCACGAGCAGGGACCGCGACGGGCGTCATGAGCCACACGATCTCCGGGCGCGACTACCAGAACCTCTGGTTCAACGACACGCTCGTGGGCGAGACCGGGATCAACGCGGCACTGTGCGGGCACTGGGGCTGCCCGGTGCTCCTCGTCACCGGCGACGAGGCGACGTGCGCCGAGGCGCGCGACCTGCTCGGCGAGGGATTGACCACCGTGGCGGTGAAGCGCGGCTTCGGCGCGCACTCTGCCCGGATGGTGACTCCGACCCGTGCCCGCGAACTGATCGAGGATGGCGCGAAGCGCGCTCTCTCGGACCTCTCCGCGGTCCCGCCGTGGTATCCCGGCTCCCCGTCCGAGATCCGGGTCGAGTTCAAGACCACGCAGGCTGCCGACGGGGTTCGCTTCCGCCCCGGCGTCGAACGCGTCGACGACCGCACCGTCGTCTCACGCGCCGAGACGTGGCTCGAGGCATGGCGGCAGTACTTCTTCTGAGACCGAGTTTCGATTGACACGAAAGCGCGAACGCGGTGTGATGCACGGCACGCGCTTCGTTCGGGCGACCGCCGCGTGCAACAAGCGCACCCCGGCGTCGTCAGAAGCAGGGCAGGCAAGTCATCTCGAGGAGGGATAGATGCGGAAGGGACTGATCGCAGCCGGGCTCGCGGTGCTAGTCGCGGCGGCCGTCGTCACGGCGGCGGTAGCGAAGCCGGCTGCCGAGGCCACACCGGCACAGGTCGCGGCGTGCACGAACGTGTCGCTCGGCTTCCTGGGCCCGCTCACGGGGCCGGCAGGGTTCCTCGGCCAGGAGCAGCTCTCCTGGCTGCGGTTCGGCGTCCAGAAGTACAACAAGGCCGAAGGGACGCGTTTCAAGGTCGCGCTCGGCGATACGCAGCTGAAGGCGCCCGTGGCCCGCACCGTCGGTCGGCGTTTCATCGGTGACAGCAGGATCATGACCGTGATCGGCGGCTCGGAGAGCCAGGCCGTGCGCGTCACCGGCAAGCTCTTCGGCAACGCGAACCTCGCGTCCGTCTCGGGCTCTGCGACGGCGATCGACCTGACCAAGGGTCGGCCGTACAAGTCGTTCTTCCGGGTCGTGCCGAACGACGGCATCCAGGGCCCCGACGTCATCAGCTTCGTGTCGTCGAACCTGAGGGCGCGGAACGTCGTCGTCATCGACTCGCAGGACGACTACTCGGTCCCGCTCGCGCGAGCGATCACGAGCGGTCTCCGGAAGCGCAACGTCGACGTCGACCGCGAGTCCGTCTCGGCGGACGACACCGACTTCTCGTCGGTCGTGACCAACGTCGCCTCGAACGTGACCGTCGTGATCTTCGCCACTCAGGTGGCGACCGCGGCGAACACGCTGTCGAACCAGCTCCGCGAGCAGGGCAAGCGGGCGATCGTGTTCGGGACGGACGGCGCCTACTCGCCGTCGCAGTTCAAGCCGAGGAGCGGTTACGTGTCCGTGTTCGCCCCGGATCTGCACTTCGATCCGAAGGCGCGCGCGATCATCCGCGAGTACCGGAACTTCGTGTCGAAGGACGTGTCCGGTGCGTTCGGGCCGGCGACGTACATGGCCGGCTGGGTCGCGATGGATGCGATCGAGCGGGCGTGCGCGGACGGCTCCGCCACGCGGGCGGAGGTCGTGCGGTTGACCCGGAGCGCGAACGTTCCGTCGATCATCGGGCCGCGGATCCGGTTCGATGCGAAGGGCGACCTTCGGGGCGGCGGCACGTTCGTGATCTACAAGATCACGAACGGGAAGTACAGCGCCAGTCCGGTAGTCGTCGTCGAGAACCAGCGAGCGGCCCGCCCAACGCGGCGGGCCGCTCGTCCATTACCGGCCATCTGTGAAATAACCCGCGCGTGGACTGGGAAAAGCTCGTCCAGCTGATCGTCAACGGCGTCACGCTGGGCAGCGTCTACGCGCTCGTCGCGCTCGGGTTCTCGATGGTGTACGGGATCCTGAAGCTGCTCAACCTCGCCCATGGCGACGTGCTCATGGTCGGTGCGTTCATCGGCTGGGGCGTGCTCGGCTGGCTGGGTGGCGCACAGGACCCGACCGTGGCCGTCTGGCTCCTGATCGTCCTCATGATCCTCGTGGCCATGGTCGGCGGCGGCTTCCTCGGCGTCGCGATCGAGCGCTTCGCCTACAGGCCCTTGCGACGTGCCCCCCGGATCGCGCCGCTCATCAGCGCGCTCGGCGTCTCCTTCTTCATCCAGAACTCGGTGCTGCTCCTGTTCGGCGCGAACTTCCGGAGCTACGAGTCGTTCGACCTCGTCGACGTCGAGGTCGGCGTCAGCTGGGGCCCGCTCAACGTGTGGATCCTGCGTGTCGTGGTCTTCGCCTCCGCGCTCGCGATGATGCTCGGCCTCTGGATCCTCGTCACGCGCACGAAGCTCGGGAAGGCGATGCGCGCGACGGCGTTCGACCGCGAGGCCGCGGCGATGATGGGGATCGACGTCGACCGTGTCATCGTGAAGACGTTCTTCATCGGCTCTGCGCTCGCCGGTGCGGCCGGCGTGCTCGTCGGGCTCGTCTTCGGCTCGATCAACCACTTCATGGGCTTCAACTACGGGCTCAAGGGCTTCACGGCGGCGGTCGTCGGCGGGATCGGCTCGATCCCGGGCGCGATGCTCGGCGGGCTCCTCATCGGACTCGCGGAGGCGTTCTCGGTGGGCTACATCGAGGACTTCACGCGCGGCCGCCTGGGGAGCGCCTTCAGCGACCTGATCGTGTTCCTGATCCTCGTCGTCTTCATGCTCGTCCGGCCGCAGGGCATCTTCGGCAAGCCGGAGGTGAAGAAGGTTTGAGCGAGGGCACGCCCCCTCCCGAGCAGCCGCGCATCGGCGTCGACGAGTGGGTCGCGAGCGCCGACGAGCGCCGCCAGCGGTCTCTCGGCGGCCGGATCGAGGATGCGGTCGAGCGCGCACCAGCCGCTGCCAAGCTCGTCGCGCTTCGCGCTGCCGTTCGCGATCTTCCCGCTCTTCGTCGAGTCGGACTACCTGACCCAGGTCGGCGTCGACACGCTGATCTACGTCCTCCTCGCGCTCGGGCTGAACGTCGCCGTCGGCTGGGTCGGCCTGCTCGACCTCGGATTCGTCGCGTTCTTCGGTCTCGGTGCCTACCTGTACGCCGCGGTCGCGTCGGAGTACGCGGGGAGGCACTGGGAGGCGCAGTTCGCGGTGCCCGCGATCGCGATCGCCGTCGCGGCGACCGGGCTTCCTCGTCGGCCTCCCGTCGCGCCGCCTGGTCGGCGACTACCTCGCAATCGTGACGCTCTTCTTCCTCCAGATCTGGCTCGTCGTCCTCGATCAACGCGTCGTTCACGCGCGGGCCCGAACGGAATCGCGGACATCTATCCGCTGAAGATCTTCGGCCGCGAGATCGTGTCGCTCCGGGGCTACTACTACGTGACGTTCGCGGCGTTCGTCCTGATCGTCTCGTTCCTCTACCTCCTCGACCGCTCGCGCACGGGTCGCGCGTGGCGCGCGTTGCGGGAGGACGAGCTCGCCGCCGAGCTGATGACCATGCCGGTGAACCGGCTCAAGCTGATGGCGTTCGCGGTCGGCGCGGGAATCGCAGGGGTCGCGGGTGCGCTCTTTGCGCCGCAGCAGGGTGCGGTCTTCCCGGCGAACTTCGACATCGTGCTTCTCATCACCGTGTACGCGATGGTCGTGCTCGGCGGGGCAGGGAGCATCGTCGGGGTTACGGTCGGCGCCGTGCTGATCAACGCGTCGCTCGAGGCGCTGCGCGACCCGGACGACGCGAGCTGGCTCTTCTACGCCGTGGTCGTGGCCGCTCTCGTGCTGCTCATGCGACCGCGCTGGCTGCCGGTCGCCGTCCTCGGGGCGACGGCCGTGTTCGGGGTGGTGGTGCATGCGATTGCCGAGGAGGTGAGACCCTCGCTCGTCTCGGGCACGACCTTCGGCACGGCCCGGATCGACCAGCTGGTCGACTCGTGGGTGCTCATCCCCGAGGGAGCCGTCGGCCCGGACGGGCTTCCCACGGGAGCATTCGCCCGTCTTGCCTACATCGGCCTGGTCGCGGCGATCCTCGGGCTCGACGCTGATCCGCAGCCACGTGTGGAGAGCGGTCGCACTGGTGCCGGTCCTCTACCTGGCGGCCTGCGTGTGGGAGAACATCCTGCTCGCGCAGCCCGCTGTGGCGCGGTTTCTCCTGATCGGCGCGATGCTCGTCGCGCTCATGGCCGTCCGTCCGCAGGGGCTCTTCGGCAAGCAGCGAGTGGAGATCGTGTGATGGCGGAGCCCGTGACCGCTCCCCTGCTCGACGTGAAGGGCATCTCGCTCTCGTTCGGCGGGCTTCTTTGTCTCGACGATCTCGATCTGGACGTCGGCGAGCGCGAGATCGTGAGCGTCATCGGGCCGAACGGGGCGGGGAAGACGACGTTCTTCAACGTCATCACGGGCGTCTACCCGCCGGACTCGGGCGAGATCCTCTTCGAGGGGGAGAGCATTCTCGGGCTCGACTCGCACAAGATCGCGCGCCGAGGTATCGCGAGGACGTTCCAGTCGCTCCGCCTGTTCCTGAACATGACGGTGAAGGAGAACGTCATGGCCGCTGCCTACGGCCACACGAAGGCCGGCGTCCTCCGCTCGGTCCTCCGCACGCCGGGTATGCGCCGCGAGGAGCGCGAGATCGAGGAGCTCGCCGAGCAGCGCCTCGGGTTCTTCGGCGACCGCCTCGTCGGGTACCGCTGGAACCAGCCCGCGTACAGCCTCTCCTACGCCAACCGGCGCCGGCTCGAGATCGCGCGCGCAACCGCGGCGAACCCGCGGCTCCTGCTCCTCGACGAGCCGGCGGCCGGGATGAACCCGGTCGAGACGCACGAGATCACGGAGCTCATCGCGCGGCTCCGCGACGAGGGCGGCTACACGATCCTCGTCATCGAGCACGACATGCACGTCGTCGAGGGGATCTCCGACCGCGTGGTTGCGCTCGACCACGGCGTGAAGATCGCGGAGGGCACGTTCGAGCAGGTCGCGACCGACCCGCGGGTCGTGGAGGCGTACCTCGGGACGTCGGCGACGGAGCGGAAGTGAGCGAGGTCCAGGGATCCGTAGAGGCGAGGCTTGCCTCGCCCGCACCCGCGCCCTCATCCTCGCCCGAGGCGGGACAGCCTCTCCTCCGGCTCCGGGGCGTCAACACGTACTACGGACAGATGCACATCCTCCAGGACGTCAACCTGGAGGTAGGGGAGGGCGAGCTCGTCTGCCTGCTCGGCGGCAACGCCTCCGGGAAGTCGACGACGCTCAAGACCGTCCTCGGCATCGTGCCGCCGCGCTCCGGCTCGGTTCTCTTCGGTGGCGAGGACGTCACGCGCTACTCGACCGCGCGCCGCATCGAGCGCGGACTCGCGATCGTCCCCGAGAACCGCAGGCTGTTCGGGCCGATGACCGTTCTCGAGAACCTCGAGATGGGCGCGTACCTGCGGCCGCGCGCCGACCTCCGCGAGGACCTCGACCGCGTCTACGAGATCTTCCCGCAGGTCGCCGAGCGCCGGAAGCAGCTCGCAGGCACGCTCTCCGGCGGAGAGCAGCAGATGGTCGCCATGGGACGCGCGCTCATGGCGCGTCCGAAGCTCATGCTCATGGACGAGCCGTCGATGGGCCTCGCACCGATCCTCGTCGAGCGGAGCTTCGAGATCATCAAGCAGGTGCACGACGCGGGCGTCGCGCTCCTCGTCGTCGAGCAGAACGCGAACGTCTCGCTCTCGATCGCCGATCGCGGCTACGTGCTCTCCACCGGGCGGATCGTGCTGGAGGGGAAGGCGTCCGAGCTGATCCAGCACGAGGAGCTCCGGAAGGCGTATCTCGGTCGCTGATGGTCGGCGAGGCGATCCGCGGCCGGTTCCCGATCTTCGAGACGACGACGTACGCGAACTCGTGCTCGCAGGGGGCGCTCTCCCACGACGTCCGGCGCGCGTACGAGGAGTACCTCGCGGGCTGGGACGAGCACGGCGCCGAGTGGGAGCACTGGGTCGAGCGGGCCGAGGCCGCGCGCGCCTCGTTCGCGCGGCTGGTGAACGCGGACCCGGCCGAGGTCGCCGTGACGACCTCGGTGTCCCAGGCGGTGAGCGGCCTCGTGAGCGCGCTTCCGCTCGAGCGCGGGCGGAGCAGGATCGTGATCTCCGAGTTCGAGTTCCCGACCGTCGGCCAGATCGCGCACGCGCAGGAGCTCCGCGGCGCGGAGGTCGTTCACGTGCGCCCCGACCCGGACGGCCGCATCCCGCTCGAGCGTTTCGCCGAGGCGATCGACGAGCGGACCGCCCTCGTCTGCTGCACCGCGGTCTCGTTCCGAACGGGCTACCGGATCGACGTCCCCGGGGTGGCGAAGCTTGCGCACGAGCAGGGCGCGCTCTGCCTCGCCGACAGCTACCAGGCGGCCGGCGCGGTCCCGCTCGACGTCGCAGGCTCTGGGCGTCGACTTCCTCACCGCCGGAACGGTGAAGTACCTGCTCGCGTCCGCCGGGCTCGCGTTCATGTACGTGCGGCGCGGCCTGCACGAGAAGCTGCTGCCGACGCAGACGGGCTGGTTCGCGGACGAGGACATCTTCGCCATGTCGATCGCGGACTACTCGCCGGCCGGTGACGCGCGCCGGTTCGACGCGGGCACGCCGCCGGTGCCGAACATCTACGCGGGCCTCGCCGGGATGGAGATCGTGCACGAGGTCGGGGTGGGGCCGATCCAGGCGCACGTCCGCGGGCTCGTCGGTCGAGCTTCTCGCCGGGCTCGACGAGCTGGGAGCCACGGTCGCGACACCGCGCGGCGAGGACGAGCACGGCCCGCTCGTCTGCGTGAGGTCGACCGACGCGCCGACGCTCGTCGACGCGCTTCAGGCGGAGCGCATCGTCACCTCGGAGCGCGACTCGAACCTCCGCATCTCGCTCCACCTCTACAACGTGCGCGAGGACGTCGACGCGGATCCTCGAAGCGCTCGCCGCGAACCGCGCGCTCCTCGCCTGAGAACGACGGAGGCCGCCTTCCGGCGGCCTCAGTCCTTGTACGGGTCTTGCACGTCCCGCCCGGCCATCGCGACGCCGAGCGGGCGGAGCGTGTGCTGCACGCGGATCGAGCCGGCGTGCGCCGCGAGGACGTCCGGCAGGCGCTTGTACACCTCCGGCGCCTCGTCCGCGCCGCCGCCCAGGAGCACGATGCCCTGCTCGCGGAGGCGAGCCTGCACGGCCGGCCAGTCGACCAGGCCCGGACGCGAGCTGCTCCTCGACCCTGCGTCTTCATCACGCCCGCGTCCGGGTGCTCCGGGCACGGCGTGTTCGTCGTCGAGCACGCGCTCGCAGTCCCGGTTCCGGCACGTCCACTTCGTGCGCCGACGCACGCGGCCCGCCGCCTGCGAGCGGCTCATCACGCGACCGGCGCCGTGCACCGTCGAGTACAGCGACTCCGCGGCGCCCGGGCCCTCGACGCCCTCGAGGATGACGGAGTCGTCGCCCATCGAGCCGCCGACGAAGCCCTCCTGACCCGGGCGGGCCGGCGTGCAGCCCTTCCGGATCACCCAGTACGTGCGGCCGAAGTGCTCCTCCCGCCACGCGAAGTTGTGGTGGTTGTGGACCTCGTGCGTCGACTCGGCGCCGAGGATCTCGAGCACCTTCGACGACGACGGTGTCGCGGCCCGCGTACGCGTACTCGCCCGCGAGCTCCATCGCCGCGACGTACGACTCGCCGAGCTCCGAGTCGACCTCGAACAGCACCGGCGGCGAGTCCATCTCGCCCTCGTGCGCGCGGTCGCCGAAGCGCAGGCCCTGCGCGAGCGCGAGGAAGCCCGACGCGGTCTTGTGGCCGAAGCCGCGCGAGCCGAAGTGGACGCCGACCCAGATCGCGCCCTCCTCGTCCTCCATGAGGTTGACGTAGTGGTTGCCCGAGCCGACGGTGCCGAGCTGCGACTCCGCGAGCTGCGCGAGCTTGCGCTGCGGCTGCGAAGTCCGCGACGCGGATCCTCTCGAGCACCGGGTGGTCGACTCGCTCCTGCGCGGGCACGCCGACGCCGAACGAGATGCGCCGCGTGATCTCGCCCATGATCGGCTCGACACCGCCGAGCGCGTCGAGGTCGGCCCGCGTGAGGCTCGGTTCGCGCCGCCTTGTTGCCGCAGCCGATGTCGTAGCCGACGCCCGAGGGCGAGACGTAGCCCTCGTACGCGATGCCGCCACCGATCGGCTGCGAGTAGCCCGGGTGGTGGTCGGCGCAGAGGACGCCGAGCTCGGCGTCGCCCGCCTCCATGCAGCGCTCGAGCTGCTCGAGGCTGCCGCTGATCGACGTCGCCGAACGTCTTGATCTGCATCTGCCGATCCTCCTCTCCCTCTGTCGTCGTGACAAGACACCGGACGGATTCGAACCGCCGTGAGCGCGCTTTGCAGGCGCGTGCCTCGCCTCTCGGCCACGGTGTCGCGACGGACCCGGTTGCTCGTGTCGTGCGAAAGCCCCCGAGCGGTGTCGAGCCGCTGTCTCCGGGTTGGGAGCCCGGTGCTCTGGCCAGTTGAGCTACGGAGGCAAGGATGCGGCCGCGAAGCGGACGCCTTCAGGGGTTTCGCGCGATCGGGATCCGTGCTAGCGGATCCCGATCTTGCGCACAGTGCGGGTGGAGGGATTCGAACCCCCAACATCCGGTGTCTGAGACCGGCGCGTCTACCGTTGCGCCACACCCGCGTATCTGACCGAGCCGCTACCAGCCCCACTGACGGCGGTAGGCCTCGACCAGGAAGGCGTCGATCGCGGCGCGGTCGGGCTCGACCGGGAGCCGGGTCCGCTCCAACGCCGCTGCGAGCCGCCGCTCGACCTCGTCGATCTCGGCGATCGCCTCGTCGAAGGTTCGCTCGCCGGTACGGATCGCCATCACTCGCGATCGTTCCGGCTCGGGCATCGGAAGCGTGAGGTCGCCGGTGTCGAGAAGCTCGAGGCCCTGGTAGCCGAGCCGGGCCGCGTGCATCGCGTACTTCGTGTCGAAACCGTGCGCCGCGACGAGCTCCGGGCGGTTCACGTTCTTCTGCCCACGCGACCCGCAGGAGTCGCTCCTTCTGCCCGTGGAGGTATCCGAGATAGCCCCGGCCGGCTCTCTTCGAGAGCAGCGCCGGACGCAGCTCGCGCAACTCCGTGCCGAGCGACGTCTCGACGAGCACGAGCTCGGGCGGGACGAACAGCAGCAACAGGATCGTCGGGTGCCCCTTCATCGCGAGGCGCACGTACTTCCGCAGGCTGTAGGCGACCAGGTCGAGGTCGCCCGGTCCCGAGCGGGCGCCCTCGGGTTGCGTTCGCTCCACGAAGTGCTCGAAGCCGTAGAGCCCCCCGCGGATGCCCCGCGCGCGCGAGAGCCCGACGAGGTACTCGGGCGGCTCGACGAACACCGCCATCTCGTCCCGGTCGTCCTGTCCGCCGTGGTGCAGTCCGTGGACGGTCGATCCGACGGTCGCACGCAGGATCGTGCCTTGCTCGACGATGTTTCTCGAGTCCATCGCGCGATTCTCCTCCTTCGGGCCGGGGGCGCCTCGCCTGACCGGCTCGGCGAGGCGCCGTCGTAACTGGATGCCTACGCGGCCGGCTTCGGTGGCAGCCGCTGCGGCCGTGCGGCCTCGAGTCGCGCCTGGCGGCGAGTCTCGAGGACGATGACCTTCGCCGGTCGCGGACGCTTCGCCGGGCGTGCCGCGACCCGCACGAGGTGCAGGTGCATGTCGCTCTCCTCTCTTCGGTGGGCGCGCGAGGCGCCCCTGTCAGAGAGCGCCGCGCGCGAAGTCGGAGATCGAGCTGCGGCGTCGCGGTGTCGAAGCCGACGACGTCGAGCATCCCCGCGTCGTTCGGGTCGGCGATCGAGAAGCCGTTCGAGACCATCCCGACCACGACCAGCCGGGCGTCGATGCCCGACGCGCGACGGTAGTCGCGGAGCGCCTGCGCCGGGTGGACGTCGCCGGCCCACGTCTCGGAGTCGGTGTAGATCACGAACGTGTCGATCTCCAGCTCCTTCGCCTGCGCGTACAGCATCGGCAGCGCGCAGTCGGTTCCGCCGAACGGCAGGTCCGACACCGCCCGGACAGCGTCGTCCAGCCGCTGGCGCGGCGAGATCGAGAGCGGCGTGATGCCGTCCTCGCCGAGGTAGTACTGGCGTCGATCGCCGCGCCTTCCAGCCGTCGACGGCCGGCGAGAAGCCGACGATCTCGTAGTCCGGCTCGGTCGCGGCCGTCACGAGCGCGAGCGCGGCCGAGCGTCTCGCGGCGTGAGGCCCGGCACACCGGCGACCTGACCGCTCTCCATCGAGCCCGACACGTCGAGCGCGAGCAGCAGACGCTTGCCCGTCGGCTCGACGTTGCCGAACGACGTGTAGAACGCGGCGTCGAGCGCGTCGACGATCTGCCGGACCGGCCGCCACTCGTTCCGGCCTCGAGCACCGCGACCCGACGCGTAGGTCCGGAGCGCCGCGAGCACCGCGATCGGGTGCACGCGTGCGCGCCGGATGCGCTCGGCGTCGCCGAGCCGCGCGACCACCTCGACGGTGCCGGCCGAGCCCGGCGTCGAGCAGGCCGACGCGCGTCATCGTCGCGAGGTTGCGGATGAGCGCCGTCATCGGCATCTCCTCGAGCAGCGCCTCCCAGACCTGGGGCGACGACAGGTGCTCGGACTTCACGGCCTCTCGCGGGAGCCGGTACTCGCGCGACGAGCTCCGCCGTCTCCCGCGGCGTGCCGGCCGCCTGCGCCCGGGCGAAGCCCTCGACGATGCGCGGGAGGCCGTCCGAGCTGCCGCCGCGGACGATCCACTCGAACAGGCGAGCGTGCTCACTCGACACGTCGAGCGTCGGGTTGCGTGCGCTCACCCGCTCGGCCGGGTGCGCCAGCCGCAGCAGGTCGCGGTGCGTCACGCCCTCGCGCTGGCGGTACTTGACCGCCTGGTACGCGAGCGCGTCCGCCTTCTGAGCCGCGTACCAGCGGCCGACCGCCCGCCGCAGCGAGCGGCCCCAGCCGCGGAAGCCCTCGACGAACGTCGCGAACTGGAACAGGTGCGTGCCCGTTCGGCAGACGAGCGGCAGCGCGTCGAGCGCGGCCTTCCGCGTCGCCTCGTCGTCGCAGCCTGCCGCCATCGCGAGCGCGAAGATCGCCGGGTCGTTCTTCGGCGCGCGGCCCTCCTCGGCTCACGCGGACGATCTCCGCGACCGCGCGCGGGCCGTCCTCGGCGAGGCACCGCGCGACCGCCGTCGCGTTCTCGCCGGGTGAGCTCGCCTCCGACGCGTAGTAGCTCCCGCCCTCCGAGCCGAGGATCGAGGAAGCGCCGCAGCCGCGTCCAGTCGTCCACGGCCCACGCGAAGCCGCCTGCCGAGTTCGGCACCTGGCCCGAGCCCGGGATCGGCGCCGACTGTGGCACGCGACTCGTGCCGATTCGCTTCAGGTACGACATCACGTCTCCTTTTCGTGGTCACGAGCCGCGCTCGCGCTCGCGCGCGAAGCTCCGACTCGGCCGCGAGCCCGGCGCGGAAGCGCTCGAGCGCGGCGATGAGGGTCTCGATCTTGTGCTCCGAGTTCTCGCGGAGCGCCGGCGAGTCCACCGAGAACTCGAGGTGGATCTCGTTCGTGCAGTCGGTGATCCGCAGCTTGAGCCGCGGCGACGGCAGCGCGGCGTCGGCGCACACGGTGCGCCGACGTGTCCTCGACGAAGACGCGCACGTGGGCGCTGCCGTCGAACTCCGGGTGGTTGAGGAGCGTCTCCTCGTCGACCCGTGCTGCCTCGCCGTACCGCGACGGATCGAGGCGGGACGCCGAAGCGCGTGCAGCGTCAGGTAGGACATCGCGTCCCTCCTCTCGTCGGAGCCGCGGTCGTGTGGGCGAGGGCGGATCCTTGAGCTGAGCTACAGGGCGGCGCGGCCGCCCCGGGCGAGACTCGAACTCGCCGCCTCCCGGCTCGCGCCGGGCGCTCTACCCGATAACCGCTCCCTTCCGGCCCGCGGACGGGTTGGTGCGTCTAGCTGCTGCGGTCGTGTGGCTGGCCCGGAACTGCTCTACCCACTGAGCTACCGAGGCGCGAAGTGCTCCGGGCGGGACTCGAACCCGCGACCTGTCGATTCGTAGTCGATAACCGGAACCTTCCGGCCCGCAGCAGGATGTGTCGTCGTGGTCGTGGAATGCGCTCGGGATCGGCGGCATCGAACCGCCTGGCTTTCGGCCCTCTGTCCATGAGATAACCGAGTCGCTCCGGCCCACGACGCTGCTGTTGCACAGGCCCACCAGGAGTCGAACCCGGACCACCGAGGTTGGAGCTCGGCGTGCTCTCCGTTACACCACAGGCCTTCGAGAGCGGACGACCCGAATCGAACGGGCCTCTCCGGGCTGGCGACCCGGCGCTTTGCCGTCTGAGCTACGTCCGCGAGAAGTACGCCCGGCTGGATTCGAACCAGCGTCCGCTGCCTTCGCAAGGCAGTGCTCGAGTCCGCTGAGCTTCGGGCGTTCGATCTCGTGCTCTCGCACTCACGACTCGCCTGGCACTCGGGCGGTGCGACCGTGGATTCCACTGAAGCCCTCTGCCCGAGCGGTGCGAGCGGTCTTTGGCAACACGAGAAGAGCCTCCGGCAGGAGTTGAACCCGCACTTCAACCGTACAAAGGGTGTGTGCTTGCCGTTGACACTACGGAGGCATGAGTGGAGACGGTGGGAGTCGAACCCACGTCCTGATCGGTGCAAGCGACAGGCGCTCCCAGAGCGCGTCCCCGAGTGAGGCTCGAGCGACGGCATGCGCCGCCCGAGCCAGTGTGCGGACGGGTGGAGTCGAACCACCACAGCCTGAGGCGACGCGGTTACAGCGCGGTGAGCTCTCCCGTGCTCAGCGTCCGCAAGAGTGGCGCGGGTGGGATTCGAACCCACGGTCTCGAGCTCATGAGGCTCGCGAGGACAGCCCCTCCTCTACCGCGCGATGGATCTGGCCGGCTGGAGTCGAACCAGCGATCTCCGGTTCCCGAAACCGGCGGGTTGACCGTCTTCCCTACAGCCAGGCAGCTTCTTGCGCAAGTGGGAATCCGCTAGCGCGGATTCCCCACGCGTGGACCCCTGAAGGCGCCCGCTTCGCGGTCGCTACCACGTGCGGACGTCGAGAGTCCCGGGCACGGCCCTGGCGGTGCCCGGGAAGTCGACGACCGTGGAGTCGAACCACGCTCGACCGCCGTATCAGAGCGGCGCCGGCCCGGCCGGCAGGTCGTCGAGGGTGCGATTTCGAGCTAGGGGACCCGGCCGCGCAGGCGGCCGGCTTCAGGGATCTTCGCGCGATCGGAAGCCGCGCTAGCGGGTTCCGATCTTGCGCACAGAGTGGGGCGTCGCCAGGGAGTCGCACCCTGCTCGACGGGTTCACAACCCGGGGGCTCGCTACTAGCCTTGCGACGCAGTCTCGCCGGGAGGAGTCGAACCCCCATCGCCCGCGGTAGGAGCGCGGCGCTCATCCGTTGAGCTACGGCGAGGAAGCGCTCTCGACGGGAGTCGAACCCGCCTCACCCGGGAGACAGCCGGGCCGCGTCTCCAGACGCGTCCGAGAGCGTAGGTGCCCCGAGCGGGACTCGAACCCGCGTCGCCGATGTGAGAGACCGGCATCCTCGACCGGGCTAGACGACCGGGGCTCGTGTGCGTGGCGCAAGGCTGCGACGGCTGGGGTCGAACCAGCATCTTCCGGGTAACAGCCGGCCGTCCTACCGTTGAACGACGTCGCATCGTGTGACGAAGACGCCCCGGCCCGATTCGAACGGGCGCGCGTGGGGTCGAAACCCACTGCTCTTCTCCGACTGAGCTACGGGGCGAGTGAGCGGAGGCAGCAGGACTCGAACCTGCGAACGGTGGTGACCGTCTGCGCGATAGCAACGCGCTGCCTTCCCAGCTCGGCCATGCCTCCAAGGCGGAAGGAGAGGGAGTCGAACCCCCAAGGCCCGTGAGGCCACCCGTTTTCGAGACGGGGTACCGCGCCAGTGGCAGTCCTTCCAGAGGTGGCCCCGGCAGGCTTCGAACCTGCACGTCCCCGGGTAAGAGCCGGGAGCTCTGCCGTTTGAGCTACGGAGCCATGTACGTGAGCGATGAGACGGATCGTCGGCAGCGGAGCGGCCGCTTCAGGGATCTCGCGTCTGCGGTTGCCGCTAGGCAAGCGCAGACTGCGGAAAGGAGGAGCGTAAGAGCCGGGAGCTCTGCCGTGTTGAGCTACGGAGCCAGGATCGAGTGAGGTGTGACCGGCAGGAGTCGAACCTGCGACGCCCCGCGTTTCAGGCGGGCGCTCTACCGTCCGAGCTTCGGTCACGAGAGATGGAAGTGGGCGAGGCTGGGATCGAACCAGCTACCTCTTGTGTGTGAAACAAGCGCTCATCCCGATGAGCTACTCGCCCTCGTGAGTACCCAGGGAGGGAATCGAACCCTCACGGGCTGTCAGCCCACGGCGTTCTCGACGCCGCGCGTCTACCGCCTTCCGCCACCTGGATGCGGAGCTCCGGGACAAGGGGTCGAACCTCGATCTCCGCGTTCAGAGCGCGGCGTCCTACCGGTTAGACGATCCCGGAACGGGCGCGGTGCATCTCCGTCCATCACCCGCGAGGGAGATCGACGCAGAAGCACTTGCTGCTCGTTGCCGACGGCGCTCGGCCTCGCTGCCGAGCCTCCTATGTCCATGCCACTCGCCTACCCTTCGACCCTGGATCGCCGGCCCGACGGACATGCATGTCCGCAGATCGGCGTCCTACGTGGAGGGGCTTTGGAGCCCGATCCCTCGCTCGTCGATTGCGAATGCGTAGGCAAAAGCCAGCGCGAATACGCGTGCGCCATTCGGCGCTCGACGCCGAGAGGTCTTTCTCTCTCAGGCGGGGCCTCGATTCGATCTAGCGCTTGTTCAAGCTGAGCAACACCTCCTTCTTCGAGCTCGCTGATCGCGCCTCCAAAACGACGAAGGCGACCCGGTTGGGTCGCCCTCGACTGGCTCGGTATACGGCTAGGGGACTAGCGCGCACACCTCCCAGCGAGGGCTAGGATGGCACCGGGCCGGCGCTTCGGATCGAAGCTCCTGCCGGCGCGGTGAGACCAACGCGGCATTCGCCGCTTGGGTCGTGGGAAGTCTGTCAATGACGTAGTGCTGGAACATGGAAAGCGGAGAGTAGACGAAGCTGCACCGATATGCAAGTCGATCCACGTTAAGATATTTCGACAGTTCCAGGCGGCGACCCGAGTGACTTCGAACGTAATCGAGCGAGGAATCTCAGGCCGGCTTGATCGCCCGCACGATCGCGCCGTGCATGCCGTCCGCGACTGCGTGGGTCAGCTCGATCTCGACGCCGGTCAAGCCGACCGCTCCGAGCCCGTCCCGGTACTCGCTCTCGGAGAGCGCGCCCGCGACGCAGCCGACATGGCTTCCGCGCTCCGCGCGATCCGCTCTCGTGAGGCGGTCCTCGGCGACGACGTCGGAGATCCCGATGCGCCCACCGGGCTTGAGCACGCGCACGATCTCGGCGAGCACCCGGTCCTTCTCGGGAGAGAGGTTGACGACGCAGTTCGAGATCACGACGTCGACGCTCTCGGCCGGGAGAGGGATCGCCTCGATCAGGCCCTTCAGGAAGTGGACGTTCGTGGCGCCGGCCTCGCGCGCGTTGCGCTGCGCGAGGGCGAGCATCTCGTCGGTCATGTCCAGGCCGTAGACGGTGCCGGTCGGTCCGACCCGCTGCGCCGAGAGCAGCACGTCGATTCCGCCGCCCGAGCCGAGGTCGAGGACGGTCTCGCCCTCGTTCAGCTGCGGCGACGGCGACCGGATTGCCGCAGCCGAGGCTCGCGGTGACCGCGTCGCCTGGAAGCTCTGCCCGCTCGCCCTGCGTGTAGAGGCCCTGGCCGAAGAGCGTCGTCGCCTCCTCGCCGCAGCAGCCGATGCTCTCGCAGTCGCAACCGCAGCCACAGCCGCTCGAGAGACTCTCCGCTGCCTCCGCGTAGCGCGCGCGGACGAGCTCGCGTGTCTCGGACGTCGTGCTCATGCCAGTGCTCCCTCCAGGTCGAAGACCTTCGCTGCTTGCGCGAGACCGTCACGGTCGAGCGTGTAGAACGCCCACACGCCGCGCTGCTCGCGGACGAGCAGGCCAGCCTGGACGAGCTTCTTCAGGTGATGGCTGACGGTGGGTTGCGCGAGCCCGACCGCGGGAGTCAGCTCGCAGACGCACACGGGCTCCGTGCTGCGCGCAAGGAGGCTCACTATCCGCACGCGGGCCGGGTCCGACAGCGCCTTGAACACGGCGGCGGTCGCCTCGACGTCCTCGCGGGTGAGCCCGTCGTCGTCGAGGGGACGGCAGCAGGCGACCGGCGTGACCATCTCCGAAAGATCGACGTTCATCGATGGATGAGCCTAGCGCAAGGCATCGACGTTTGTCAATGTCCGTTCGCGCGTCGATACTCGCCCTCGTGACCGCGCCCGACTCGGCTGCAGACCTCGAGCGCACGATCGAGCGCTACAACGACGCCTGGAACGCGCACGACGTCGACGCGATCTGCGCTCTCCACACGGAGGACATGGTCTTCGAGAACCACACGGCCGGCGAGCGCGTCGAGGGCGACGCGGTCGGCCCGCACATCGCGCGGATCTTCGAGAACTGGCCCGACCTCCAGTTCCGGGGTCGCCGTCTGTACGCGCGTGACGGTCTCGTCGTCAACGAGTGGACGGCCACGGCGACGAACGCCGAGGGGAAGCGGCTCGAGTGGGACGGGATCGACGTCTTCCCGTTCCGCGAGGGGCTCATCGCGCGCAAGGACGTGTACTCGAGCGCGCATCGCGCGCGCGTGCTCGACGGGTAGCGTCCCGCGCGTGGGGGGTTTCGGCAGCGCGTCGATGACGGGGACGCTCAGGCGCGTGCTCGTGCGGCCGCCGCTGCCCGAGGACGCCGGCCACTGGCGCGAGCACGGCTGGCGCTCCGCTCCCGATCCGGCCGCAGCGGGGACGGAGCACGAGGTCTTCTCGAGCCTCCTCGAGCAGGCCGGCGCCGAGGTCGTCGTCTCCCAGCACGACCCGGGCAACCCCGACGCGATCTACGTCTACGACCCGGTGCTCGTGGGCCGGGAGGGAGCAGTGCTCCTGCGGCCCGGCAAGGAGAGTCGGAGAAGCGAGCCGGCGGCGATCACCTCGTCGCTCGAGGCCGCGGGCGTCCCGGTGGCCGGCGAACTCGAGGAGCCCGTCATCGCCGAGGGTGGAGACACGCTCTGGCTCGACGAGCAGACGTTGCTCGTCGGCATCGGCTACCGCACGAGCCCGGACGCGGTGCCGGCGCTCGAGGCTGCGTTCCCGGGCGTCGAGGTCGTCGCCTTCGACCTCCCGCACTGGAACGGCGCGGGCGAGGTGATGCACCTGATGTCGTTCGTCTCGCCGCTCGATCGCGACCTCGCGCTCGTGTACTCGCGGCTCGCCCCGGTGCGGCTCATGACCCTGCTCGCGGAGCGGGGGATCGAGATGGTCGAGGTGCCCGACGAGGAGTTCGAGAGCCAGGGCCCGAACGTCCTCGCGCTCGGGCCGAGGCGCGCGCTCGCGCTCGACGGCAACCCGGAGACCCGCCGCCGGATGGAGAAGGCCGGCGTCGACGTCGTGACCTACCGCGGCGAGGAGATCTCGCGCAAGGGCGACGGCGGGCCGACCTGCCTCACGCGCCCGCTCCTCCGAGACTGAGCCGCTAGGACAGCGAGAAGCCGACCGCGAAGCCGAGCGCAGTCAGGAGGCCCGCCTCGCGGCCGCCGAGCTCGAACGCCTCCGGAATGAGCGTGTCGGCCAGCATGACGACGAGCGCCCCACCCGCGAACGCGAGAGCGAACGCACCCGCGGCGTTCGGCATCGTGTCCAGCAGGAGCCAACCGCCTGCGCTTGCAACGACCGACGCCGCTACGACGACGCTCCACATCGCGAAGACCTTGCCGCGAGTCCAGCCCGCCTCGAGGAGCCCGGTCGTCCCCGAGAGCGACTCCGGGACGTTCGAGACGAACACGCCGACGACGACCGCGATCGGCACGGCGCCGTCCTGGAGCAGCGAGGCGCCGAGCGTGAACGACTCCGGGATCCCGTCGAGCACCGTGCCGAGGACGATCGCGTTCGCACTCCCAGCGAGCTGGTGCTTGCCGGCGATGCTCTTCCGGCCATGTCCGCCGCGGCTGTCGACGACCCAGTCGCCGACGTAGAACGCGAGCGCGCCGGACGCGAACCCGATGGCCGCGAGCGTGAAGTCCGTCTCGAACGCCTCGATCACGAGCTCGTAGGCGACTGCCGCGATGAGCGCGCCCGCCCCGAACGCCATCGCGAGACCGATCCAGCGCTCTCGCGGCCTTGCTCCGACGGCGATCGCGGCGCCGACCCAGAGCGATCCGGCGGTGATCAGGCCCCAGAGGGCGGCCTCCAGCATCCGCGGATCCTAGGCCTCGATCGTCAGCTGCCGGTACGTCGAGAGCCCGGAGACGCCGACGCCCACCAGCCGCAACGCGCCCGGGCGATCGCGCAGACCGCGGTCGAGGAGACCGCACGCGACGTCGCCGATCACCTCCGCCTCGTCGATCCCGGCCGGGAGCGTCGTCGAGCGAGTCCGGATCGAGAAGTCGCCGTAGCGGAGCTTCGCCGTCACCGTTCGGCCCGAGAGCCCCGAGTCACGGAGGCGTTGCGCGACGAGCTCGGCGAGCCGGCGGACTTCGGCGTGGAGCACCTCTTGCTCCGTGACGTCGCGCGCGAACGTGTCCTCGGCGGAGACCGACACGGGATCTCCTGCCAGCTCGAGGTCGCGCGGGTCGATCCCCCGCGCTCGGTCGCGCAGGAGGACGCCGAACGTGCCGGGGAGGAGCGCACGCAGCTCGGCGTCCGTGAGCGCGGCGAGGCCGCCGATCGTGTCCACCCCGGCGCTCCGCAGCCGTTCCTCCGCCCGCGGGCCGACGCCCGGCAGGAGCCTGACGTTGAGCGGCGCCAGGAAGCGCGCCTCGTGGCCGCGCGGGACCACGGTGATGCCGCCGGGCTTGCGGCGGTCGGACGCGATCTTGCAGATGACCTTCGACGTGCCGACGCCGAGCGAGCAGGTGAGGCTCGTGGTGGCGCGGACCGCGGTGCGCACGGCAGTCGCCACCGTGCGCGCGCGGGTGAAATCCCGGACCACGGTGCCGAGGTCGAGGTAGCCCTCGTCGATCCCCGTCCGCTCGATGCGCGGGACGAGCTCGCCCACGGTCTGCCAGACCGCCTGCGAGTACTGGCGGTAGAGCGCGTGGCGCGGGCGCAGGAAGACCGCGTGCGGGCAACGCCGGAGCGCCTCGGCCGAGCTCATGGCGGAGTGGATCCCGAACGTCCGTGCCGCGTAGTTCGCGGTGGACACGACACCGCGGCCGTGCGGGTCGCCGCCGACGACGAGCGGCCTGTCGCGGAGCGAGGGGTCCTCGAGCTCCTCCACCGCCGCGAAGAACGCGTCGAGGTCGAGATGCGCGAGGATCGGCACGCGCCAAGGCTAGAGGCGCGCTACGTGTCTAGGAGGAAGCGGAGCACCTCACCGGTGAAGAGCTCCGTGGCGGTGTCGATCGCCGCGTGCCGCTCGCCCTCCAGCACGACGACCTTGCAGTCGGGGAGCGCGTTGCGTATGGCCTCGCCTGCCTCGTGGAACGCTTCAGGGCTGTCGCTCCCCTCGAGGAACAGCGTCGGCACGCGGACCGCCCGAAAGCGGTCGGGCGAGAACGCGTACTCGCGGTTGGTGCGCTCTTCGCGTGCGATCGTGCCCGCCGCCGCAAGGCGTGCCTGCCACGCAGGGAGGTGACCGCAGATGCTCGACCTGGTCGGGGGTGAGCCCCGCGACGTCCCGCATGAACGCTGCGACGAGCTCGTCGTGCTCGCCGCTCTCGAGCAGGGCGTCGAGGTTCGCCACCACCTCCGGCGGAGAGCTCACGAAGCCGAGCGGCGGCTCGTACAGCACGAGCTTGTCGACGCGATCGACGAGGAGCATGGCCTCGAGCGCGCAGATCCCGCCGTAGGAGTGCCCGAGCACGAACACGCCATCGTCCGCCCACTCGATCACGGCTGCGACGTCCTCGAACTCGCGCTCGAGCGCGTACGTCTCCGCGTCCCCGCTTTGCCCGCGACCGCGGCGATCCATGGCGAGCACCGTGAAGTGCTCCTCGAAGGCAGGCAGCACCGGCGCCCAGCGGCCGTGATCCGCGGTCGTGCCGTGCACGAGGA
Organism: uncultured Actinomycetes bacterium; assembly: GCA_963770595.1. Lineage (GTDB taxonomy): Bacteria > Actinomycetota > Thermoleophilia > Gaiellales > Gaiellaceae > GMQP-bins7. The sequence continues at coordinate 654,993 of CAVYQG010000003.1, forward strand.
GCAGCGGTCTTCCGGCGCCGGTTCGCCAGACGGCGATCGACGTGCCGTCGGTGGAGCGGACGAGCTCCGGCTCAGCCGAGATGCCCATTCCCAGGTTGCGAGCGTAGCGCGCTCCTTCCGCTGTGCCGGCGCGCTCTATCGTTGGCCTGTGACGGACGCGCCACCGCTTCCACCGCCCGCGATCGAGCAGCCCGCGCCGCGACAGGTGTCGTACGGGCTCGTGACCGGCCGCGCGGCTCGCGGGACGCGGCTGGTGATCGTCACCGCCAACGGGCGGGAGCTGGCGTCCAAGCCGCTGCGCGGACGGCGCTTCTCCATTCGGGTCGCCCTGCCGACCGGCGATCTCACGCTCCGAGTCACCACCGTCGCCGGCCCGAAGCCGCCGCTCGAGCCGCGTCGTCCGCGACGTCTTCGGGCTCCCGAGCGCGTCACGTCCGCGTGAGGTTCGGATCGCGGAACGACTCAAGCCTCGCACGCACGCTCCGCCCGCTCGTCCGCGAGTTCGGCGGGACGGCTGCGTTCTACGCGCGCAACCTGACGGGCGGTACCGGCGCGGCCTGGAACGCGCGCGCCCGCTTCCCGGCCGCGTCGACGCTCAAGCTCGCGATCGCGACCGCCGTGCTCGCCCGCCACTCGGGGCTCCCGCCGCCCGGGTCGTCGATCGACTCCCTCATGCGCGAGATGATCGTCCCCTCCGGCGACGCAGCCGCGAACTCGCTGCTCGTCTGGCTCGCCGGCTCGACGAGCGCAGGCGGCTACCACGTGAACGACCTCATGCGCTCGATCGGTCTCGAGGACTCGATCATGTACGGCGGCTACGAGACGCGGTCGCTCTCGGGCCCGATCCCGGTCCGCGTCGACGAGCAACCCGCGTTCGGCGTCGGCAAGTACACGACCGCGCACGACATGGCGATGCTCCACCGCGCGATCTGGCTGGCGTCCGGCGGGCAAGGCCCGCTGCGCGACGCACGCCCCGGCCTGACTCCGGCGGACGCGCGCTACCTCCTCTGGCTCCTGGCGCACGTGCGCGACACGCCGAAGCTCGACCGGCAGCTGCGCGACCGCCCGGGGATCGCCGTCCTGCACAAGGCCGGCTGGATCTCGAGCTCGCGTCACGACACCGGGCTCGTGTTCTGGCAGGGCGGCGTCTTCGCCGTCGCCGTGATGACCTACCGCTCCTACGGCGTCGGGCCCTCGAGCGACATCCTCGCCGGACGCATCGCCGCGAAGACGCTCGAGCGCTTCCGCCGCCTCCCGCGCTGAGCGCTCCGCGGTCACCCCGCACGGGGTCGCTACACTCTTTGAACTAAGTTCAGCCGTAGCGCCGAGGAGGATCGTCCGTTGAGCGAGATCGAGAGCCCCGAGACCACGCGACTGTTGCTCGTCCCCCTGGAGGACCTCGTCGTCTTCCCGAACATGAACGTGACGCTGACAGTCGACGTCGGCGACGAGGAGCGCGTGCTGCTCGTCCCCAAGTCGGACGACGAGTACGCCAAGGTCGGCACCGTCGCCGAGGTGACCGACCGGATCCGCCTGCCCGGCGGCGGCCGCGCGATCGCGCTGGAGGGGCTCCATCGCGGAGTCGCCGGAGCGGCTGCGTCCGACTCGCAGGGCCGCCTCTTCGTCGACGTAGAGGAGCGTCCCGACCCCGAGGATGCCGACGGCCGCATCCGCGAGCTCGAGACCGAGTACCGCGCCGTCGTCGAGGAGATCCTCGAGCTGCGGGGCGACGACGGGCGCATCGCCGCCTTCGTCCGCTCGATCACCGAGCCCGGCGCCCTCGCCGACACCTCGGGCTACTCCCCCGACCTGACCTTCGAGCAGAAGGTGCGTCTCCTCGAGACCGTCGACGTGCGGGAGCGCCTCGAGCTCGCCCTCGAGCTGCAGAAGGAGCGCCTGACGCTCATGCAGCTCCGCCGCCGGATCGCCGACGACGTCGAGTCCGGGGTCGAGAAGCAACAGCGCGAGTACATCCTGCGCAAGCAGATGGACTCGATCCGGAAGGAGCTCGGCGAGGACGAGGCCTCCGTGGTGGAGGAGTACCGCCAGAAGATCGCCGAGGGCGGCATGCCCGAGAACGTCCTCGAGCAGGCCGAGCGCGAGCTCACACGGCTCGAGCGCATGGGCGACCAGACTCCGGAAGCCACCGTCATTCGCAACTACCTGGACTGGCTGCTCGCCGTGCCGTGGTCGAAGCGCTCCGAGGAGCGGCTCGACCCGCAGCACACGCGCGAGGTCCTGGACAGGGACCACGCGGGCCTCGAGGACGTGAAGGACCGCATCGTGGAGCACATCGCCGTCGAGAAACTCCGCAAGGAGCGCGGCGTGGAGGACGACAAGAAGTCGGGCGTCATCCTCACGCTGATCGGCCCGCCCGGCACCGGCAAGACGTCGATCGGCGAGTCGATCGCCCGCGCGACCGGGCGCGAGTTCGTGCGCATGTCGCTCGGTGGGATCCGCGACGAGGCCGAGATCCGCGGGCATCGCCGGACGTACATCGGCGCGCTCCCCGGACGGCTCGTCCGCGCGTTGCGCGACGCCGGCACGATGAACCCGGTGATCATGCTCGACGAGGTCGACAAGGTCGGCGCCGACTGGCGCGGCGACCCGAGCTCGGCGCTGCTCGAGGTGCTAGACCCGGCGCAGAACCACTCGTTCCGCGACCACTACCTCGACGTCGAGCTCGATCTCTCGGACGTCTTCTTCATCGCGACCGGGAACATGGCTGAGACGATCCCCGGGCCGCTCCTCGACCGCATGGAGGTCATCCGCTTCGACGGGTACACGACCGAGGAGAAGGTCGCGATCGCCCGCGACTACCTCTGGCCGCGGCAGCGCGAGCGGAACGGCCTGCGCGAGGACGAGGTCACGATCACCGACGAGAGCCTCGAGCGAGTCGTCGCCGAGTACACGCGCGAGGCAGGGGTCCGCCAGCTCGAACGTGAGCTCGGGACGGTCCTCCGCAAGACGGCGACGAAGATCGCGTCGGCCGAGGCCGAGCCGCCGATCGAGATCGACGAGGCTGCCGTGCGCGAGGCGCTCGGTCGGCAGAAGGTCTTCCGCGAGGTCGCGGAGCGCACGGCCGTGCCGGGTGTTGCGACCGGGCTGGCAGCGACGGCAACCGGCGGCGACGTCCTCTTCATCGAGGCGACGTCGCACAAGGACGGCGACAAGCTCGTCCTCACCGGCCAGCTCGGCGACGTGATGAAGGAGTCCGCGCAGATCGCGCTCTCCTCCGTCCGCGCGCTCGCCGACAAGCTCGGGATCGACGAGGACGCGTTCGAGAACCGCGCGTTCCACCTCCATGTCCCGGCGGGCGCGATCCCGAAGGACGGGCCGAGCGCCGGCATCACGATGGCGACCGCGATCGCATCGCTCCTCACCGACCGCCCCGTCAAGCACACGGTCGGCATGACCGGCGAGATCACGCTCCAGGGCCGAGTCCTTCCGATCGGCGGTCTCAAGCAGAAGGTGCTCGCCGCCCACGCTGCCGGGATCACGGACATCGTCATCCCGGAACGGAACCGCGCCGACCTCGAGGACATCCCGGAGAGGGTGCTCGAGGACGTCACCTTCCACCCGGTCATCGGGATCGACGAGGTGCTTTCCCTGGCGCTCGAGGAGCAACCGGTCGAGTCGAATGTGGCGATGTAAGACACAGGAGCTCGTCCCCGAGGAGGTTCGCCGGACGGTGGACCTCCTCGAGCGACGCTACGCGGTCTCGATCCTGTACGCGTCGCTCCAGGGGTGCACGCGGTTCACGGAGTTCCGGCAGGCGCTCGGCGAGGTCTCGCCGCGAACGCTTACCCAGCGCCTGGTCGAGCTCGAGGACGCAGGGCTCCTCCGCCGCGAGGTGCGGGATGCGAGGCCGCCGCGCGTCGAGTACGTACTCACCGCGAACGGCCACGAGCTCGGCGTGGTGCTCGAGGCACTCGCTCGCTGGGCGGGCGCCGCCCCGATCCGGTAATACTTTCCGAAGTGAAGCGAGTGCCTGCGCGCAGCGCGGATCCCTACCACGACCTCGACGTCATCGACTCGCGCGCGCCGCGGTTCAACCAGGCGGTCGTGGGGACCCTCTCGCTCGTCGCAGTCGCGACCGGCTGGTGGTGGCTCCTCGCGCTCCTCGCCCTCCAGCTCGTCGTCGGGCTCACGCTCGGCAGGCGCTACTGCCTCCCGTGCCTCGCGTACTTCGAGCTCGTGCAACCCGTTCTCGGCGAGGGCCCGCTCGAGGACGCCCGGCCGCCTCGCTTCGCGAACATGGTCGGGGTGGCGTTCCTGGGCGCTGCGGCACTCGTGTACGCCGCCGGCGCCGAGATGCTCGGTCTCGTTCTCGGTGGGCTCGTGGCCGCACTTGCGCTCCTCGCCGCGGGGACCGGGCTCTGCGCAGGGTGCGAGGCGTACAAGCTCGGCTATTTGTTGACCGGTCGGCGCTTCGTCGCATGCCCGCTCCCGCCCCGGGCCCGCTCGCTCTCCGACCAGGTCTGACGCGGCATACTCGGCCGGTGCGACGCCTGTCGCTGTCCGCCGTCGTCCTCGTGGTCGTGCTCGTTCCTGCGGCGGCGGCACGAACGGAAGCGACACCGTCGCCCGGCATCCTCCTCGGGCGGCACGTCCCTATCCTCGTGCTGCACCCGGCGGAGCAGCTCGGGCCGGTCGCCATCGACGGCTTCCTCGCCGACTCCGACCTCCAGGAGCAGACGGCGACCGGCTGGACGAAGGTGGACGGGCCGCTGCCCGCGGGCGGCGCGGCGCTACGGCTGGACCAGTGGAGCTGCCGCGCGATCGACGGCCCGGCCGCGACGCCGTGCTACGCGGCGGCCGAGGCTGCGCACGGCTCGGCGCTGGTCGTGTACGGCGCCGCGTTCAGGACGCGGACGCGCATCGTGCTCCAGTACTGGCTCTGGTACCCGTTCAACCCGTACAGCCCGACGGTTCCCCCGGGTGAGGTGTGGCAGGCGCACGAGGGCGACTGGGAGTCGGTCTCGGTCCTTCTCGATCGCAAAGGGAAGCCGCTCGTCGTCGCCCTCTCGCAGCACGGCGCCGGGCAGCGGCGCGACTGGGCGAGGGCGCCGAAGCGCGGCCTGCGCCCGCTCGCCTACGTCGCGCTCGGCTCGCACGCGAGCTACTTCACGGCAGGCCGGCAGCGCTTCGACCCGAGGATCGTCGAGCCGCTCCTCATCCGGATCATTCGCGAGGCCGGCGCACAGCCGGTCGACAACACGGGGTACGGACGCGTCGTGCGTCCGCGACTGGTGCGCGTGACGGCGACGTCGCCGCCGTGGATGACCTTCGCCGGCCGCTTCGGCGAGGACCAGTACCTCCACGTCCCGGGGAGCCAGCCGCAGGCGTTCGGCGGCGGTCCCCGCGGCCCGGCGTTCCACGAGCAGTGGCGGAAGCCGGTCGCGGACGTCGCCGGTTGGCCGCGCGGCTAGCGCGTGGCAAGCCTCGTTCCTAGGGTTTCGTAGGGGCGAGATTCATCTCGCCCCTACATGGGCCAGAAACCCTCGATGTACTCGGCGTCCTCGCCGGAGCCGCCGGGGACGACCTTCGAGACGATGATGAGCTCCGCGTCCTCGGGCTCCTCGTTCCACACCGAGCGCCACGTCTCCGGGGCGACGCGGATCGCGGCCCCCTGCTCGAGCTCGATCACCTCGTCGCCGAGCTTGAACTGGAGCTTCCCGGAGGCGACGAAGTAGACCTCCTCCTGCTCCTTGTGCCGATGCCCGTAGGAGCCCTTGCCGCCCGTGTGCTGCGGCATCCGTCGATACGTGAACGCGACCTGCTCGGCCCCGAGGTCGGTCGTCATCATCCGCATCTCGCCGGGGTAGTCGCCGAGGACGTCCGCGACCTCCTCGAGCCGCTTCACGGTGTAGTCGCCCATGGCGCGAGACTCTAGGACAGCGGCGGCGCGCTTGCGTTCGTCGGCATCCGCGCCGGGTCCGCGTCCTCGCCGTCCGCGAAGTGCCCGTCGCCCGGCCACGGTGCGAGGAGGAGCAGGATCCGCGACGGCTGGAGCGCCCGCACGCTGCGCGTCTCGCCCGCCGCGAAGGTCAGCAGCATCCCCGCCTCGCACTCGATCTCCTGCCCGCCGGTGGCGACCCCGAGCCGGCCGGACACGACCTGGAGGATCGCGCTCTCGTGCAGGCGGTGGTCGCCCATCTCGTCGCCGGCGTTCAGGTCGATGAGGACCGCGCGCCCCTCGCGTTGCGAGAAGAGCACCCGTGGCTCACGCTTCCCGCTCGCTTCGACCGAGGGCAGATGCCAGCGCTCCACGCGGCCACGCTAGCAGCGCATGCGTCAGCCCGAAGCGTCCGGTCGGCAGGAGCACCCCTCGCCTCACCGCCTCCGGCTCGGCCGCGCGATGCGCCCGAACGCGCGCTCGCCGCTGTCGTCGCTCGTGAACGCCGAAAGCTGGACGACCTCGCCGTCGAGCTCGACCCCCGAGCCGATGACGCCCGGCGCGCGGAGGCGCAGGTCGTCGCCGAGCCCGGCCGACGGCTGCCGTGTGGCAAGCGCCCCGTCGAGCGCACCGACGAACCCGTCGATCGCGTCAGCGGTGGCCGGCTTGCCGTTCAGCCGCTCGAGGGCGTCGAGCAGGTAGCCCGCGCGGAGCTTCGGCCAGAGGAGCGCGAACGCGTCCGGCTGCGACACGAGGTCGAGGCAGAGCACATCACCGAGCGCGAGCACAGCGCCGCACTGCCCCGGCTGCGCCGGGAACGCGTCCTCGAGCGAGCGGATGTCCCGCTCGTACGCGCGGTGGATGTCCGAGCTCGCGCCGGTGACCGACTCGACGCTCATGCGCTGCGCCTTCGCGTGCACTGCGTCCCAGACCTCGCCCTGCGCGACACCGCGTGCGAGCGGCCGCGCCGCCTGCGCCTCCGCCTTGCGGCGCCGGAGCTCTCCGTGCGAGATGTGCGGCGCCGCGAGGAAATGCTCGGACTGCCGGCTCCACCGGCCCTGCTCGACGCACGACACGGGGATGGCCAGCTTCGAGCACGCGTCGACGAGGACGCTGACGTTGAGGATGCGGTTCTGCTTCGCGCCGACGAGCTCCTCGCCGTCGTACAGGAGGATGCGCGCGTCGAGCGGGTTCTCGACGACGAGCTCGGGCACCGAGCCCGACTCGCTCGTCTCGGCGATGCGCAGGCCGCGCGGGAGCGCCTCGTCGAGCGTCAGGTACTCGACGACCGGGTCGCGGCGCGGGAAGAGCGGTGTGACGACGATCCCGCGCTTCTCCACGGGCTCGCCGATCTGGGCGATGTCTCGGATCATGCGACTCCTTTCGTTCGTGCAGAGGAGTCGCGCTGGGGCTCCCCGAGTCTTACGTGCCGACTCGGTAGCGCGCGAAGAGATGCTCGTCGTGTCGCCGCATGCTCAGCGGTCGGAGCTCCAGGAGCGGGAGGAGGTCGGCGTCCTCGACGAGTCGCAGCCGGTCTCCCGGGCCGGCCGCGCCGGCGAGGAGAGGCGACACGGTGAGGAAGAGCTCGTCGACCGCCTTGGCCTGGAGGAGGCTTCCGAAGACGTGCGGCCCGGCCTCGGAGAGGATCAGCCGGTGGCCGCGCTCGCGGAGGGCGTCGACGACGACCCGGCCGTCGAAGTGCGTGCCCTCGCCGAGCGAGACGACCGTCGATGCTTCGGGGAGCTCGCTCAGGCGCGCGGCTCCGCTCTCGCCGGTGAGGACGAGCGCGCCGGCCGCGAACAGTGGATGACCTGGGTCGACCGAGCCCGAGCCGGTGAGGACGGCGACCTCGGGTCGCGGCTCGCGCCCGATACGTCGCCGCAGCTCCGCGAACGCCTCGGTGCCCGGCGGGTACACCTTCTCCGGCTGCCACGTCCCATTCGGCGCGGCACGCAGCACGCCCGCGCCGATGAGGACGGCGTCGGCGAACGCGCGCAGCACTCCCATCAGGAACTTGTCTGCCTCGCTGCCGCCCGCGATCACCTGGTTCGAGTCGGGCACGGAGGGGATCGCGACCACGCCGTCGACCGTCGAGACGAAGTTCGCGTACACGCAGAGCTCGTCGAAGCCGAGGTCGGCGCCGTACGTGTCGCGAAGCTCCGGCGGGAGCTCCACGGCTGGGAGGCCAGCTTCCTCGAACAGGACCTCGAACGGGGTCACTCGGCAGCCGCCGCGACCGCGAGGCCCGGGAGCTCGTAGCGGCCGCCGACCGCGTACGGCTCGAACGCCGCGGCGAGCTCGGACTCGAGCTCGCCGCGCTTGCCGTCGTCCAGCCCGCTCCACATGCGCGCGAACATGCCGCCGGTCTCGCGCGCGCGAACGATGTAGTCGTCCACGCTCTCGTAGACGAAGAGCACCGGGATCTCCTCGATCCGCGCGACCGAGAAGCCGGCGCCCTCGAGCAGCTCGCGGATCCGCTCGTCGCGCGCCATCACGAACATCCCGGGCGCGCCGGGCTCGGGCGGCGGCATGTGTCCGCGTGCGACGAGCATGCGCCCGACGACCGAGATCCACGGGTTGCGCTCGGCCTCGCGCCACACGGCGAGCGCGAGCCGGCCGCCCGGCCGGAGCACGCGCCTCGTCTCCGCGAGCGCCGCCGCCGGATCGGGCATGAGCATGTACCCGAAGCGGCAGAGCACGCCGTTCGCGGAGTCGTCCTCGAGCTCGATGCGCTCCGCATCCAGCACCCGGTGCTCGACGTTCGCGAGACCGAGCTCGACCGAGCGCCGCCGCGCGACCTCGACCATCGCCGGGCTGAAGTCGGACGAGATGACGCGACCGCTCTCGCCGACGAGCGCCGCCGCGGCGAATCCCGTGTCGCCGGGCCCGGCGGCGAGCTCGAGCACGGTGTCGTTCGGCTGCGGGTCGAGCTCGCGGAGCATCCACTCCCGAATCGGCGTCGACGTCGCTTCGATCACCGCGCGCCAGCGCTCCCATCCTCCGGCCATCGTCTCCCAGGTCTCGAGCGAGGCCTGGCGCTGTTGGTCGTGGCTCACACCGGCATCGTATGGAGGCACCGATGCACGATGCGAGAGACGCCGAGGGCCCATCGACGTCTCGCCCGTGCTCAGAAGAGCTTCGTCTCCTCGCGGGGCCGCTGCGCTCGCTCCGGAAACCGCTTGAGCCCGACGCCCTCGAGCTCACCGGTCATCGGGTGCACCGCGAACCTCGGCAGCAGCGTCTTCAGGTAGCCGCGCCCCTGCCCCTGCCCGCGCTCGGCGGCAGCGGTGATCGCGACCACGAGATCCGCGCACTGGAGGCCGATCGAATGGTGTGACGGGCCGAGGAAGAGGCCCTCGACGATCCGGTCGAGGCGCGAGTACGGCGTGCCGTCCTTGGTCAGGTCGGCGAAGAAGCGGCGCAGGCGCGAGTCCTCCTCGCGGAAGCGGCTGTCGACGACGATCAGCCCGACGGCGTCCTCGTCCGCGAGCAGGCGTTGGAAGCGCTCGGCGAGGAACATGAGTCCGGTCGCGTACGTGTCTTCGTCCGTTGCGAAGAACTCGGGCGCGGCCTCGAGCCCGAGCTCCATGTCGAGCAGCGTCACGTAGCAGGTGAGCGGGGCGCGGGCGAGCGTCGCGACGACGGCGTCCGCGAGCGCGGGAGGCACCTCGCCCTTGCGGATGCCGTGCCACTTGACCTCGCGGTCCGCCGGCCAGCCGTGGGCGTCGAGCGTTTCCTGCCAGAGGTCGCGTAGCTCGTGCCAGTCCGAGTCGCGGAGCGCGATCCCGCCGAGCGCGAAGAGCTTGCGATCGGAGAGCTGGCCCGACTCGTCGAGGAAGAGCAGGTGCACCGTCTGACCGTATTGAAGACAGGAGAGTAAGAAACCGGCGGACGGAGTTCGACTCCTTCGTGACTGCATCGAGAGCGACATGAGGGCTATGCCCGATCGTCCGCCAACCTGCCTCGCCGCAAGGTGGGTCAAACGATGCGGCCCGGTCTCCGGGCAACGGCGAGAACGAGCGGCGTGTGGCGGCATCGCGAGGAGGTGTGTCGATCGTGGATCTCGAAAAGGTGGAGCGCGAGCTGGCTCGTTCGTTCCGAGCGAAGCCTCGGAGGGTGGGCGGCGCGATCGTCGTACGGAGAAGGCGCCCTCTGGCGCTCACCGGAGCGATGGAGCGGGCGATGACCGAGGACGAGGTGGAGTACTACGGTTCGCTCGAAGGTTGGCCTGGCAGCGTCGGGCAGCTTCTGGAGGAGGAGCAGGCGCGGGTGTCGCTCCTCTCCTTCTCCTGGGACGGGTTCGGGCCGATGAGCTCGGGCGCCGGTCTCGTGCTGGTGGGTGCGGGAAAGCGGCGGCACCTGTGCGCGTGGGACGAGATCTCCTCCTATCGGGCTTTGGCCGCGGTCGAGCCGTGGGACGAGCCGGGGGCGGTCGCGACAGTGGTTGCCGACTATGTTGCGTGCAACGGCAGGAAGTACGGCGACTGGATCTTCGGCAGCCTGCCGACCGAGGTGACCAACCGTCGGCCGGATCTTCTCCCGACACCGGTCGTACGGCAGGCCCTCTTCGACTTCATGCAGTGGTCCGAGCGTGCCGAGGCCGGCGCGTGGGGCGCACTCGCCGCGGAGGTCTACGGGAAGATCGTCGAGCCGAACCACTTGGAGCGGAGCCTGGACGTCCTTCAAGCGGTCGTCGACGTCGGCATCGACGCCTGGCTCGCGGAGCTCGAACGGGAGAGCGCGGAGATGCCGGACCACGAGCGCCAGCGCGTGTTCGACTACTGGTTCGCATCCGCCTACAGCGTGCAGCGGCAGCGAGCGTAGGCACTGGCGCAGATGGGCCGGGTTGGACTCGAACCAACGACCTTGGGATTAAAAGTCCCCTGCTCTACCAGCTGAGCTACCGGCCCGCGCGGAGGCAGTGTAGAAGTCGTGCGCCTCTAGACTGCCCGGCGGGGCCCCCATCGACTAGCGGCCCAGGTCACAGCCCTTTCAAGGCTGTAGCGCGGGTTCGAATCCCGCTGGGGGCACTGTTCGGCTGATCGCGCGCAGCCGTCGATCGAGGAGCGGGAGCCAGGTGTCGAACCTGGGCCTCGACGCAGGTAGCGCCGCGCTCTACCACTTGAGCTACCCCCGCACGGGGGCGAACTGGGGGAACGAAGCCGCGAGGTAGCTTCGATGCCACTCTATCCGTGGCGGGGCACGGCGTCGCTAGCCATTCGTCTGGACCTTCTTCGGCCCGGCGTCGCCCGGAGCAGTTTGTGTGATTCTGTCCGCTGCGCGGGCGGTTAGCTCAGCTGGTAGAGCGCTTGCTTTACACGCAAGTGGCCGCAGGTTCGAGTCCTGCACCGCCCATTTCGCATGTCGCCGGCGAACGAAAGAAAAGCGGCCGCAATGGCTGCGGCCGCAACATGCATGAAACTCGGCACGACCTCTCCCTGAAGACCCTTCCCCGACCCCCAACGCACAGCCTACGAGCGACTGCTCCGGGCGGAAACGGACGATGGTCGGGAACGTTCCTGGCTATACGACCGGGCCGCGGCCCGTCAGGGGCGCGAGCCGTGCGGCATCGTCACGTCGGCGTGCGCGCGGCTTCCGCGGGCTCCGATCGCCTGCACGACGACGGCCTCGCCGTGACCGGCGCGTAGCGTGAAGCGAGCCGTGAAGACTCCCCGGCGCCCGGCCTTCACCGACTTCGACAGTGGCCTGGGCGAGCCGACGAGCAGCGTCACGCGTTCGCCTGGCCTGAAGCCGGTGCCGAGGACCGTCACGGGCGACAGGTCGACGATCTTCAGCGTCGGGCGCCGTGCGTCGTCGCCGCCGAGAGCAGCGGGCACGGCGACGAGGACGACGAGCGACGACACGAGCGCAGCCATCCGCACCTCCGAAGTGTCCCAGAAGCGCGAGGGGCCACGCGCGTGCGTGGCCCCTCTGCTCCGTCGATTGCCTCGTTACGGCGTGACGTTCTGGACGATGACCTGCCCAGAGCCCACGAGGAGGTTCCCGTCGGTGCGAACCTCCACGTTGCCGGCGAGGACGCGGCCGGCGGCCGGTGCCTCGGCGGCGGTCACCGCGGCCGGCACCGTCCAGGACGATCCGGCCGGACGCAGCGCGTTCGCGTCCGTGATCGCGATCTGCCCGAAGGACGGGGCCTTCGTGAACACGTCGATGTAGCTGTACGACGTCGTTCCGGCGGGCACGTCGAACCCGTCCACGAGCACGATGTACGTGGCCGCGATCGGGTTGTTGAGCGTGACCGACTCCTCGGAGTCGCCGTCCGCGTTCGCGCCGACCTGCACGCAACCCGGGTTGCAGCGGAAGACGAACAGGTCGAGGTCCGCAGCCGGATCGGACGGGCTGCCGATCGTCGCCCGGAACTGGCTCGTCCCGGCCGGGATCACCGTCGTGTACTGCTGCTGCGCGAGGTGCGCGATGGTGAACGGCCCGACCCGGGCGCTGCCGAGCGCGGTTCCGACCGCGCGCCCGGTGAATGGGCCGAACTGGTTCGTAAGCGTGTACGAGCGCGCCACCCCAACGCCGATCTGGGCGGTCGCGATGATGTCCGGATTCGGAGACACCGTGGCGCCGATGAGCGTCCCGGTGAGCTTGAACGGTGTGAACGCCGCGTCGGACGTCCGGCGAGCGTCCACCGTGACCTCCCACACACCGGCGGGCCGGGTTCGTGACCGTGCGGCTCGTCGGGCTACCCGTGCGAGCAGGTGGTCTGCGGCGGCTGGTAGCAGTTCGAGACTGCGTTGTCGTCGATCGCCTGGCCGAACGGGTGCCAGCGCAGGAACCGGATCTGCCCGGTTCCCGGCGTGGTCGACGCCGCGGTCTCCAGGTCGACCTTGAATGCCGGCGCGCCGGCGGGGACGCGGAAGAAGTAGTGCAGCTGCTGTCCGCGGCCCACCGAGCCGTCCACCGACTGGGTGTACCCGTTCCCGGCGTTGAACACGTACGGCGCGATCACCGTGTTCATGGTCTGGAACTCGACGCCCGGCAACGACGGGGTGTCGAAGTTCAGGATCGCCGAGTGCCCCCCGACGGCCGGATTGATGCTCACCGTGAGCGGCGTCGGCACGTTCAGCGGGAGCGTGATCGACGACGGAGTGCTGAACGTCCCGTCGTTGCCGACCCAGCTCAGGTTGAACGTCAGCGGGACGTTCCCGCCGTTGGTGCGCGTGAGGGTGTAGGTGCGGGTGTACGGAACGCCCGCCGTGACGCCCTCGCGGTCGTAGATCCCGGTGCCGATCCCCGGCGGCGTCAGGAAGCCGCTCAGAATCGTGTTCACGGGCACGGTCGCCGAGATGTCGATCGTGTCCGGCTTGAGCTTGAGGATCTCCCATGCCGCCGTGACGTTCAGCAGCCCGTTGCCCTGAGCCATCGCGCCGAAGCGCTCGGGATCGAGGTAGCGGGAGCTCGAGGCGAACGCCTTGCGGAGCTGGGCCGGCTTGATGTCGCCGAGGCCCGAGGCCTGAGCGGCCGAGAGCAGCAGCGCTCCCGCGCCCGCGGCCTGCGGTGACGCCATCGAGGTGCCGTTGAACATCTGGTACCCCGGCGGCAGCGCGTACGTGCCCAGGACCGGGACTCCCGGCTGCCACATCGGCGTGGTCGACACGGCCGAGCCCGGAGCGACGGCGAACGGCTTGAAGAAGCCGTCCTCACGCGGGCCGAGCGAGGAGAAGTAGTTGAGGTTGTCGACGAACGGCGTGTCCTGGCCGTAGTTGCTCCGCATCGACGCCTGCGACAGGTACGCACCCATCGCCATGACCGACGTGCAGACGCCAGGGTCGCCGGCCGTGTTCACGCCGGGGCCGTTGTTCCCCTGCGAGAGCACGAGCTGGACGCTCTTCTGGTTGACGAGGCGGTTGTAGATGTCGCAGCGGGCGTTGAAGCCGTCGTTGAGCGCCGGCAGTCCGCCGATCGACATGTTGATGATGTCCGCGCCGAGGCGCCAGGTGGTGATCATTCCCTCGGTCAGAGCGAAGTTCGTGCAGCCCGTGTTGAAGAGGCAGGCGCGCGTGGAGATGATCTGCGCGCCCGGCGCCTGGCCGCTCATCGCGCCGCCGAAGAGGCTGTTGCCGGCGGCGATGCCTGCGACGTGGGAGCCGTGCGCCCCCGAGACGATGCCGATGTTCACGAACATGGTCTCGACCGGCGGGGTCCCGACGTTCGCCTTCGCGAACTGGACGACGAACGGGACTTCCTCACGCACCGGGGTCGACGGGTTGTCCGTCCCGAGGTAGTCGAACTTGTTGCCGCGGCTGTACTCGCGGAGTGGCGTCTCGTCCGTGAAGCTCAGGTCCTGGTCGGTGTCGACCCAGACGGTCGTGGTGTCGCGGAAGACGCCGAACGTGCGGCGCGCTCCCGCGGGGTTGCCGTCGCGGTTCAGGTCGTTGCCGTACTCGCTCCCGGTGAAGCGGGCATCCGCCTCGTTCAAGGCGGCGAAGTAGTAGGTGCCGCGCCGGTACGGAGCCGTGTACGTGTCCGACCCGACCGTGAACTTGCTGTCCCTGAGCGTGACCGCCGTGTCGCTGCGGAGCCAGGTCGGGTCGTTGTCGGTCACCGGATGGGTGCCGGTGATCCACTCGACGATCTTGCGCTGACCCGTGCTGGTGGTCTGCAGGCTCGGGTGGTGGAGATCGACGCCCGAGTCGACGATGCCGATCGTGATGCCGCGACCGTCCCAGGTCGGGTGTGCGGCGAGGAACGCCGCCGAGCCGATCTCGCCGATCGGCATGTACGGGTTGTCCTTCGGCGTCCCTGGGCCCGGCGCCGGCTGCGGCGTCACCGGCGCGCTCGCCTGCGGCGACGGCTCCGGCAGCGGGATGACCTCGCCGACGTCGGCGGATTGGATGGCGTCGATCGCGTCGACTGCCGTGGCCTTGTCGACCGGGATCGAGACGCGGAAGTAGTCGATGTCGTCGGCGCGGAACTCGACCTTCGCGCCCTGGCCCTCGAGCCCGGCGATGGCGGCGGCGTTCTGGCCGTCCCGCGACGCGAGCAAGAGTGTCACTTCGGACTCGCCCGCGAGCCGGGCATTGGTGATGAGCTCGCGGTCGTGCTTTCCGAGCTTCGACGGAGCCGAGCTTGTCTGCCCGCTCGCCGCCGCTGCGACCATCAGGCACGCCGCCAGGACCACGAGCAGCCCCGCAGCATGCCGCGCTCTGCGTACTGACATCTTCACCCTTTCCCCTAGTGACTGATGCGGGCGCGCCGAGGCGCCCCGCCCCTCCGAGTACGCGCGAGTCTCCGGAATCTCGGTGCCGCCGTCAAGCGGGAACCGTCGCGGTTGGGGCCGCGGCGGTGGAGGTCAGGTGAGTGCCGCGGCCATCCTCGCGGCCGCCCTGTCGTGCTGAGGGCGTGTGAGCGCTTCCTTCGCGCCTGCCGCGAGCGCTTCCTCCGCCGCGCGCCGACCTGCGTCGACGGCGCGATCGAGGTGGCGGAACCCGCGCAGCGTGATCTCCTGCACGTCGGGCGTGATCAGGAGGTCGGCGAGCTCGCGGTTCGACTCGGCGCGCTCGACGCTGCCGAGGACGGTGGCGCGCGAGAGCGTCTCCAGGATCGTGGGCAAGAGCGCGACCTGGGTCGGGTCGCCCTCGAGGCGGCGCATGACGTCGACCGCGATCACCGGTCCTGCCTCGCCGGCCGTCATGACGTCGATCGGCAGGTTGTTGAGGACGCCGCCGTCGACGAGGAGCTCGGCGTGGCGCGGGACGGGCGGCGCGAGGCCGGGAATCGCCATGCTCGCGCCCACGGCCTCCGCGAGCGGGCCGGTGCGATGGACGACCATTCGGCTCGAGAGCAGGTCGGCGCTCACGGTGAAGAGCGGGCGCGAGAGCTGCTCGACCGCGACATCGCCGAAGACGCGCCAGAGCATCGACGCTGCGCGACGGGCGCGGATGAGGGCGTGACGCGGGAATGTGTAGTCGCTGAACGGAGCGCGGCGCGCGAGCTCGGCGTTGCACGTACCGATCATCTGCTCCGGCGTCCACCCGAGCGCGGCCAGCCCGGCGACGAACGCACCCATGCTCGTGCCGCCGAAGCGGTCGATCACGATTCCTTCCGCGGTCAGCACCTCGAGGACGCCGACGTGGGCGAAGGCGCGGGCTCCGCCTCCAGACAGCACGAGGCCGAGCGAGCGGCCGGTCAGGCGGCGTGCGAGGCGTCGCGTCGCCTGCGGGAGCTCGCCAGGGCGACGACGTGATGTGCGCGCGGGGCGGCGACCCGCACCCACTCGGCGACGTCCTCGACCGAGGGGGTGTCGAGGAAGACGACGTCCGCGCCGGCCGGCAGCGAGACGTCGGGCGGCGTACCGTCCGCGACGAGCAGCACGCGGTCGGCCTGGCGGAGGCAGAACGCCGACCAGTCGGAGTCGTCGAGCTCGGCGTGCAGGAGGACGTGCTCGTGCGCACGTTCCAGCTCGCCGAGACAGCGCCCCCAGGTCCAGAGGTCGGTCCAGTCGCCGCCGGGCTCTTCGAACGCGATCGTGTCTCCGAGCTCGGAGAACGACGCGCGGAGCTCGTCCCACAACCGGGGCGCGGGCTCGCCCGGTAGCGTCGCCAGCGTGACGATCGCGACCGGCGCGTCGGGCGGCTCGAGCATCCCGCCGCGCTGGAGCCGCTCGGCGAGCGCGCGCGCCAGGCCGACTCCGAGCTCGGGATCGCGGCGCAGTAGCTCGGCGAAGCGCCCGCCCTCGATCTCGAGGAGCTCGGTGTCGCGAACCGCCTGAACAGACGCCGAGCGCGGGGATCCCGTGAGCACGGCCAGCTCGCCGAGCGCCGCGCCGGGACCGAGGGTCGTGAGGACGCGGTCGACGCCGTCTCGCTCGGCGACGACGCGGAGACGCCCGGAGACGACGAGGTAGAGGCTGTCGCCGGGCTCGCCCTCGCGGAAGAGCCAGCTCTGCGCGGAGAGTTGCGCGGGGCTCGCCGCCGCGACGAGCTCGTCCTGGAGCGCGGGCGAGAGCAGGCCGAGCAGCGTCGCACTTCCGAGAGGGCTCGGCTCGCCCACCCGGCGATTCTCTCAGAGCCTGGGCGCGTCTACCAGCCGCGAGTCCGGTGTCTGTCACCTGCGACGACAGGCACCCGCTTCACCAACCCGCCGGCGCGGCGACGTACACGCGACGCCGAGGCCGGGGAGCCGGTCGACGACGAAGTCGCCCATCGACTTCACGATCCGGCCGTCGCGGAAGACCTGCAGCTTGCGTCCCCCGAGCCCGCCCACGGTGAAGGACGCGGTCGCAGGCGCCGTCGACGTGTTCGCCGCGATGACGTAGACCGCGCCGTTCAGGCGGCGCACGGCGATGCGGACGGGGTTCTCGGCCGACCAGCCGGCGCGCACGGAGGGGGAGAGGAGCGCGGGCGCGAGCGCGAGGATCTCGCGATTCGTCGCGCGCACCTCGCTGCGGATGTCCTCGACCCAGTAGTCCGGAAAGTAGCCGATGCCGCGCGCGCCTCCTGCGATCGCGAGCCACGTCTCGACGCGGACGATCGCCGGCGTCGGGTCCTCGTTCTCGCGGCAGTGCTCCATCGGGCCGGCCTCGATCCACTGGAACGTGGGCTTGCCGCCGGTGAGCTGGATCAGCTCGCGCTGCATCCAGTAGACGTTGTCGATCTGCTCGACGGAGCAGCGCACCTCGATCGGGTACGTGTCGAAGCCGATGACGTCGGCGCGCCGGAACCACTCGGGGTAGTGGTCCTTGCCGTACGGGCCGGGCGCCGCACCGGCCGAGAACTTGTCGGTCAGGGTGAGGAACGTGACCCGGCCGTCGGCTTTCGGCTCGGGCACCTTCGACGGGAGGCCGACCGAGACGTCCGCCTCGTCCGGCAGGTGCCAGCCGACGACGCCGGGACCGGAGATGCCGGGGGTGGCCGCGTCGACGGTGGCGATCCCGCGCCCCGAAAGCCGCGACAGCCCCTCCTCGGCCGAGTCGCACTCGACGCCGAGGAAGAGGTTGATCCCTGCTGCGATGGACGTCGGGTAGTACGTCGGGCACTGCCGCCAGACCATGCGCGGGAAGATCGGGTGGCCGTCGACGCGGAGCGGGGCGGAGGCTTCCGGGCCGGGCGTTCCCTTCGGCGCGAGTCGCGGGGGCGGCTGGGCACCGGGGTTGCCGCCCGGCGGGACGGCCGGCGGCAGGATCCACGGCGATCCGCCGCTCGACGACGAGCTCTGCGCGGCGCTCGGGGTCGCGACTGCGTTCGCCGAATGGGGCCAGGCGTCGGTGCGGAACGAGCCTCGCGCCTCCGCCCGCGTGCCGTCGCGCCAGCGTGCGTGGACGCGGAAGCGGTACGTCGTCGCCGGCTCGAGGCCAGTCAGCGTCGTCTTCCCGGTCTGCGGCCTGGCGGCGACGCTCGTCAGCGACCAGATGCCGTAACGGTCGTCGACACCGACCTCGACCACGACCCGGCCGGCGGCCGGGACGCGCCAGCCGACGACCGCGCCGAACGGGCGCGGCTCGATCGAGACGACGTCCGGAGCGGGGATCTTCGACGCGTTCGCCCCCGCGGAAGCGAGTGCCGCGGCGGCACAGAGCGCGGGCAGGAGCAGAGCGAGAGATCGCCGCAGCATGCGATGGGTGTCGGCACCCGCGGGGTTGCGTACTTCCCTCGGACGAGTGACCGGCCGGGGCGCTAGCGCGTCTCGGCCACCGCTCGCCGCGCCTCCTGCTCGTACGGGTTGTCGCGGTAGCGCGTCGTCAGGAGCTTGAAGCTCGTGTGCAGCGGGCGGTGCTCGCTCTGCCAGACGTGGCAGAGCTCGTGAGTGATCAGGTCGTCGGAGACGTCCGTGCGGCGGACGAGGATCGTGCGCCAGAGGGCGTAGCCGGTGTAGCGGCGGAACCCGGGGATGCGGAAGAACCAGGGCGTGACGACGACGCGAACGCGGTCGGCGCGAACCGGGGACGGGTAGTAGTCGAGCCGGTCGAGCCGCTCCTTCGCGCGCGCGAGGGCGGCGCGATGCCGATCGAGCACGGGCCTACGTGAGCGCGGGCACGAGGACCATGATCAGGCTGCCGTCCTGCTGCTGCAGCGGGCTCGCCTGGAACACGCGGGTGCGCGTGTAGCGATCGATCGAGCGCGCCTCGTCGACCGAGACCTCGCCGATGCCCGGCGTGATGGGCGCGGTGAGCGTCTCGCCGAGCGGCGCGTCGAGCGCAGGTGCGAGGTCGTCGCGCTCGAGGAAGACGACGTTTGCCTGCTGCGCTCCCCGGCGCGGCGGCAGGAGCACGAGGACGTTGTCGATGCCGTCGAGGAACTTGAACGAGTAGAGCGCGAGCTCGAGCGCCTCGCGGCGCAGCAGCTGCGTGCGCTCGACGGACTCCCGGCCCTCGGGGATCGAGCACACCGCACCGCGGCCGCAGAGGACGTACATCACGTTCGTCTCGGCGCGGAACGCGTCGATGTCCTCGGCGGCGCTCTGCCGCCTCACTCTGCACGGCGAGCGCGCGGACCTGGAGCGCGGAGCCGTCGTTGTTGGCGATCGTGGGCGGGCCGGCGTAGGTCACCGTCGCGAGCGCGCTGCCGCTCGGCAGTCGGTACTGGTCCGAGACGTGGTCGCCGATGAG
Source organism: uncultured Actinomycetes bacterium (assembly GCA_963770595.1). Taxonomy (GTDB): domain Bacteria; phylum Actinomycetota; class Thermoleophilia; order Gaiellales; family Gaiellaceae; genus GMQP-bins7. The sequence goes on from CAVYQG010000003.1 coordinate 674,459, forward strand.
CGCGGCTTGCCGCTCGGTGCTTCCCTCCGGCTCGAACGTCGACCAGGCGGGCGCGGGCGCCGGGCTCCCGCGGCCGACGAGGACGACGAGCGCGCCGACCGCGCAGCCGGCGACGACGGCGAGGCCGAGGTAGAGGAGCGCGAAGCGGCCGCGGTAGACGAGCCGGCGCGCGCGGTCGGCGCGCGACTCGGGTTTCGGGAGCGCCGCGGGCACCGAGCCCTTCGGCTGCGCCTGCGCGTCGGCCGCGGTCGTTCGCATCAGGTCGTCGGCCACGAGCTCTCCTCGGCGAGGTCGACCTCGGGGATCTCGAGCTTCGACTCCTCGAGCAGGTCGAGCAGCTCGTCGCCGAAGAGCTCGCGGCGCGCGTCGAGCACGTCGGCGATGTGCTCGACCGCGTCCCGGTTGGCGAGGACGAGGTTGTACGCGGCGACGTAGGCCTGGCCGATGACCTGCGCGGCGATCGCACGCTTGGCGCCGTCGGAGAGGACGGACGCGATCGGGTTCTCGGCGAAGGGGCCGCCGCCACCCGTGCGGTTCATGATCTGAAGGCCGATCTTCTCGAAGCGCTCGAGGACGCGCTCGCGCGCGCTCCTCGTCGGTCTCACCTTCTCGCGGGCTGATCTCGAACGGCTGCGGGCCCATGGCCGAGGCGCCGACCATGCAGCGCGGCCTGCGCGGTCACGCTCTGCACGTCGCCGCCGACGCCGTTCGAGTTCTCGCCGTAGAACACGTGCTCGGCCGCCATCGCGCCGAGGCCCCAGACGAGTCGCGCGAACTCCTCGCTGCGGAAGCGGCTGAACCGCTCTTCCTTCTCGAGGGCCTGGTGGTGGCCGAGCGCGCCCCCACGCATCCGGATGGAGAGCCGCGTCGATTCCGCCCCCTTCAGGTAGACGTGGCCGGCGGCGGCATGGCCAGCCTCGTGAATGGCGACGGCGCGGCTCTCCTCCGGTACGTAGTCGACCCCGACGGCGGTGCCCGCGTCGAGCGTCGTCATCGCCTCGACGAGGTCGTCCCACTCGAGCGCCTCGCGGCTCGAGTGGTGCGCGATCGTCAGCGCCATCGACGTCACCTGCTCGATCATCGCCGGCGCGTAGCCGTTCGTGACGCGCGCGATCTCCTCGCGCTTGCTCGGTCTGATCGAGCTCGGGCGCGTGCGCGACCTTGCCGAGGTAGAGGTCGAGGATGTCCAGCCGGTCCTGCTTCGTCGGCGTGCGGAACCAGACGTGGCGGCCCATGCGGCCCGGGCGCGTCAGCGCCGGGTCGAGCCGGTCGACGGGCACGTTGGTCGCGCCGATGAAGTAGATCTGCTCCTTGCGCGGGCGCGCGCCGCGGGATGCGGAGCGAGAAGCGGCCGACGCGGCGCGGGACGATGTAGATCCCGTCGAGCAGGGTGTTGATCTTGTTCGTGAAGAGCTTCTTGAAGTAGGGCGGGTTGTCGATCCCGTCCATGACGACGAGGAGCTGGTTGAGCGCGAGCGAGCCGCCGCCGCCCATGCCGCCCGGGAACATGAAGTTGGCGACGCCGTTCAGGCGGGTCACGAGCCGGAGGCCTGCGGGACGCGGCGCGCGCTCGGCGAAGAGCCGCTCGCGCCACTGCCGCGTCTCGAGGATCAGGTCGCCGCTCGGGTTGAGCGCGCCGTTCGGCCCGTAGAAGAGGAGGTCGTGGACGTCGACCGGGCGATGCCCGCCGGCGCCGCCGAAGCCCGGGTTGAGCGCCTGCCGCCGCATCCCGACCGCGTCGATCTCGTCGATGAAGACGATGCACTGGCCGCCCCACTTGCGCGCGAGCTTCTTCGCGCGGCGCGCGAGGAGGCGGACGACGATCGCGTCGATCCCGATGAAGGTCGCGGCGAAGCCGGAGCCCGGGATCGAGACGAACGGCGAGTTGAAGCCGGTCGCGAGGGCCTTCGCGAGCATCGTCTTGCCGGTGCCGGGCGCGCCGAGGAACAGCAGGCCGCGCTCCCGCTTGCCGCCCGCGCGCTCGAACGCCTCTCCCGACTGCCAGATCGAGACGACGCGCCGGACCTCCTCCTTCGCCTCGGCCTGGCCGCGGACGTCGCCGAGCTTCACGCCCCACTCGGCGTCGCCCGGCTCGAAGGCCTGGATCTGCGACAGGTTCATGATCAGCAGCGGGCCGAAGAGGATCACGAAGTTGAAGACGAGGAAGAGCGGCAGCATGATCAGCAGCGGCAGGACCTGGACGAGCAGCGCCGCGTCGAAGAAGCGCCACGACGAGGAACGCCGACGATCCCGATGACGATCGCCGACCTTCAGCCAGAACCGCCAGAACCAGACGCGGCGCCGCGCGACGACGTCCTCCTCGCGGAGCTGCGCGGCTCTCGAGCCCGAACAGGCTCGGCCGCGGGATCAGGCGGTGGAAGACGAGGTCGACGACGCCGCGGAAGCAGATGACGAGGAAGAGCGCGGCGACGATCGACCAGAGCCACGACCAGCCCTGCGTCTGGTTCAGCCAGACGACGACCGCCGGTGCCGTGAGCAGCGCGACGATCGTGGCGGCGCGCGTCAGACGGCGCCACTGGCTCGCGAGCTCGCTGGAGAGCTCGCTGTCCTGGAAATCCGCTGATGCCGCGCGGCTTCGGTCGCCACTCTTGAACTGTTCGGACGCCTTTCGATCAGTTGTTGGCGAGCGTGTCCGGAACCGCGCCGCGTCGGCGCTCCGGTGCCTGAGGCTGGTGCTCGGTAGCTTCGCGAGCATGTCACGCGCGCCGTTCTCAAGACCAGCGAAGGGCGACGATCGAGCTCGAGCTCTTCCCGGAGGAGGCGCCGAAGACCGTCGACGAACTTCACGAAGCTCGCCGGCGAGGGCTTCTACGACGGGCTCGTGTTCCACCGCGTGATCCCGGACTTCATGATCCAGGGCGGCTGCCCGCGAGGGGACGGCACGCGGCGGCCCGGGCTACGAGTTCGAGGACGAGTTCAACCGAGCACAAGGTCGACCGCGGCGCGCTCGCGATGGCGAACGCGGGGCCGAACACGAACGGCTCGCAGTTCTTCATCGTCACCGCCGACGACTGCCCGTGGCTCGACGGCAAGCACACGGTCGTTCGGGCGCGTGACGTCGGGGCAGGACGTCGTCGACCGGATCTCGGCGGTCGAGCGCGACGCGCGCGACCGCCCGCTCGAGCCGATCACGATCGAGTCGGTCGCGCTCGGCTGACGGAGAGCCGCAGACCAGGCGCCGCTAGGCTCCGGCGCGTGGATCTCGCCGGGAAGACCGCGATCGTCACGGGCGCGTCGAGCGGCATCGGGCGGCGACGGTGCGCAAGCTCCGCGAGGCCGGCGTGCGGGTCGCCGGCGGCGCGCGGCGGGTCGAGCGCATCGAGGCCGATCTCGCGCTCCCGCTCGACGTCACGGACGAGGAGAGCTGCGCGGCGTTCGTCGCGCGCGCGGCCTCCGAGCTCGGCGGGATCGACATCCTCTACAACAACGCGGGCCTCGCGCTCGGCCGGTACCCGTTCACGGAGTCCAACGCTCGAGGACGAGGCGACCGTGCTGCACACGAACGTCGACGGCGTGCTTCGCATGACACGCCTCTGCGCTGCCGCACGTCCGCGACGGCGGGCACATCCTCTTCACGGGCTCGGTCGCCGGCCGGCAGGCGTACCAGAACGCCGCCGTCGTACGTCGCCGCGAAGTTCGCGCTGCGCGGCTTCGTCTACGGGCTGCGCGAGGACCTCCTCGGGCGGCCGATCCGCATCACGACCGTCGACGCCGGGCTCGGCGCAGACCGAGTTCTCGCTCGTCCGCTTCAAGGGCGACGCAGGAGGCGGCGAAGGCGCCGTGTACGAGGGCGTCGACCCGCTGACGCCGGACGACGTCGCCGACTGCGTCCTCTTCGCCCTCACCCGGCCGCTGCACGTGAACGTCGACGAGATCGTGATCAAGGCTCTCGCGCAGTCGAGCGGCGGCCGCATCGTGCGCCGCGACCGAGCTGAGTCGGATGCTGACGATCCTCGAGGGCTCGACCTTCTGCCTCTGCGACGACCGCGGCGACATCGCCGGAGAGACGACCGGCCTCTTCGCGCACGACACGCGCTTTCTCTCGCGGCTCGTGCTGCGGGTCGACGGGACGCGCCCGCTGCTCCTCTCGTCGGGCCGGGTCGAGCACTTCGCGGCCGCGTTCTACCTGCGGAACGCGAACGTCGACCGGGCTTCCGAGCGACTCGCTCTCGGTCGCGCGCGAGCGCTTCGTCGGCACCGGGATGCAGGAGCGGATCCGCGTCCGGAACGAGAGCATGGAGCGCCTCGAGCTCGACGCTCGGCCTCGAGGTCGCCGCGGACTTCGCGGACATCATCTCGGTGAAGCTCCACGACTTCGCGCTCGGCGATCCGGAGCACGCCGAGCCGCTCCCGCCGCCCGCGCCGGCGACGCTCCGCGCCGGTGGCCGCGAGCTCGTGATCGAGGACCCCGACGGCGACCTGCGGACGCGCATCGTCCTGTCGCAGGACGCGCGGCTCGTGGACGGCTCGCTCGTCTTCGACGCTCGACCTCGACCCGCACGAGACGCTGGGACCTCGACGTCGAGGTGCTGCCCTCGCTCGACGGCGCGCGCCACGGTCGACGTCCTCGAGCTCGACGAGGAGCGAGAGACCGCCGGGGACGTCGTCGCGGCCTGGACGCTGCGCGCTCCGCGCGTGCGCGGCGGCTGGGACAGCCTCCGCCGCTCGTTCGACCGCTCGATCGCCGATCTCGCCGCACTGCGCATGCGGACGGGCGAGTACCGGCGACCGCTCTTCGCCGCGGGGATGCCGTGGTTCATGACCGTGTTCGGGCGGGACACCGCGATCACGTCGCTCCAGACGCTCCTGCTCGGGCCGGAGCTCGCGATCGGCGCGCTCGACGCGCTCGCCGAGCTCCAGGCGCGCGAGGACGACCGGCTCGATCGACGCCGAGCCGGGGAAGATCGTCCACGAGGTGCGCCACGGTCGCGCGGCGCGCGTCTGGTTCCCGCGCTACTACGGCTCGGTCGACTCGACGCCGCTCTTCCTCGTCCTGCTCGCGGAGACCTGGCGCTGGACGGACGACGCCGCGCTCGTCGCCGCGCTCCAGGAGCCGGCGCTGCGCTGGCGCTCGAGTGGATCGACCGCCACGGCGACCGGGACGGCGACGGCTTCGTCGAGTACCTCCGTCGCGCGCCGCACGGGCTCGCGAACCAGTCGTGGAAGGACTCGGGCGACTCGCAGCGCTTCCACGACGGCCGGTTCGCCGAGGCGCCGATCGCGCCGGTCGAGGTGCAGGGGTACGTCTACGACGCGAAGCGCGGGCTCGCGGAGATCGCGCGCGAGGTCTGGCGCGAGCGCGCGGCTCGCGGATCGGCTCGAGCGAGGAGGCCGAGGAGCTGCGCGCGCGCTTCGACGAGGCGTTCTGGGTGGAGGAGCGCGGCGGCTTCTACGCGCTCGCGCTCGACGGCGAGAAGCAGCCTGTCGACGCACGCTGCTCGAACATGGGGCACCTGCTCTGGAGCGGGATCGTCCCGCCGGAACGTGTCGCGGCCGTCGTCGACCAGCTCCTCTCCGAGGCGCTCTGGTCGGGCTGGGGCATCCGCACGATGGCGAGCGACGAGGCGGCCTACAACCCGATCAGCTACCACAACGGCACGGTCTGGCCACACGACACGGCGCTCGCGCGTCTGGGGTCTCGCGCGCCACGGGTACGTCGAGCCGGCGCGGCGGATCGCGCGCGCGCTGATCGAGGCCGCGGGCCACTTCGACTGGTCGCTGCCCGAGGTCTTCGCCGGGTACGCGCGCGACGAGACGCCCTTCCCGATCGCCTATCCGACCGCCGCGCGCCCGCAGGCGTGGGCGGCCGGCACGCCGATCCTCCTCGTCCGCGTCCTGCTCGGGATCGAGCCCGACCGCGTGCGCCAGCGGCTCGTCTCGACCGTGACCGACGAGCTGCCGAGCTGGCTCGACGGGCTGCGCGTCGAGGGCGTTCGCGCGTTCGGCCGGAACTGGGTCATCGCCGTCGAGCGTGGCCGTGTAACGATCAGCGAAGGCGCTGATGAACGTCGGACTCATCTGTCCTGCGTGGTTCCCGGTGCCGCCGGAGGCATACGGCGGCACCGAGCGCGTCGTCGCGCTGCTCGCGGACGGGCTCGTCGACGCGGGGCACGACGTCACGCTCTTCGCGTCGGGCGACTCGCAGACGCGCGCGCGGCTCGAGTCCGTCTTCCACACGGCGCCGAGCGAGTGGATCGGGCACACGTACTGGGAGATGCAGCACGCGGTGCACGCGTTCCGGAGCGCCGACGAGTTCGACGTCGTCCACGACCACACCGGGATGCTCGGGCTCGCGTTCGGCGGGCTGATCGAGACGCCGTTCTGCCACACGGTGCACGGGCCGCTCGACGGGCAGCCGGGCCGGCTCTACGAGCAGGTGCTCGACCTCGCGCCGAACGCGAAGCTCATCTCGATCTCGATGAACCAGCGCAAGCCGAAGCCGGACCTCCCCTGGATCGCGAACTGCCCGAACGCGCTCGACCTCTCGATGTACCCGTTCCGGCGCAAGTCGGGCGGCGACTACCTCGCTCTTCCTCGGCCGGATGAGCCCGGACAAGGGCGCGCATCGGGCGCTCGCGGTCGCGCTCGAGACCGGGCTGCCGCTGAAGATCGCCGCGAAGTGCCGCGAGCCGCTCGAGATCCGCTACTTCGACGAGTTCATCCGGCCGCACCTCGGCGGCGCGATCGAGTACGTCGGCGAGGTCGGCCACGCGGACAAGGTCGAGCTCCTGATGGGCGCGCGCGCCCTCATCTCCCCGATCGACTGGGAGGAGCCGTTCGGGCTGATGATGATCGAGGCGATGGCGTGCGGGACGCCGGTCATCTCGACGCGGCGCGGCGCCGTCCCCGAGATCGTCGACCACGGCCGCACCGGCGTCATCGTCGACAAGTACCGCGAGATGGAGGATCCCGCGGTGCTCGAGCTCGCCGACTCGCTCGATCCGGCCGTGATCCGCCGGGAGGTCGAGGAGCGCTTCTCGCCGGAGCACATGGTCGCGGACTACGTCGCCGCGTACGAGGCGACGATCGCAGCCACGCGCACGTGAGCCTGCGCTCGCCGTACGACCGCGAGATCCTCAGGCTCGCGCTTCCGGCCCTGGGCGCGCTCGCGGCGGAGCCGCTCTACCTCCTCGTCGACACCGCGATCGTCGGTCACCTCGGCCGGTCGCAGCTCGCGGCGCTCGGGATCGCGTGCCGTGATCCTCGGCGGCGCTGTTCGCGATCTTCAACTTCCTCCAGTACGGGACGACGGCACAGGTCGCGCGCGCGGGTGGGGCGGGCGAGGAGGAGACCGCGCGGCGGCTCGGCGCGCAGGCGGTGTGGCTCTCGCTCGCGTTCGGCATCGCGCGTCTCCGCGCTGGTCGCCGTCCTCGCGGAGCCGCTCGTGTCGCTCATGGGCGGTGAGGGCCAGGCCGCGGACTACGCGGTGACGTACCTGCGGATCGCGGCGATCGGGTTCCCGGCGGCGTTCCTCGCGCTCGGCGGCCAGGGGTACCTCCGCGGGATCGCCGACCTGCGCACGCCGCTCGTCATCGTCATCGCCGGGAACGTCGTGAACGTGGTCCTCGAGGTGCTGTTCGTCTACGGCTTCGACTGGGGGATCGCGGGCTCGGCGTGGGGGACGGCGATCGCACAGCTCGGGATGGGCGCGGCGTTCGTCGTCGTCATCCTGCGGCGGCTGCGACCCGGCGAGGCGCGGCTCCGGCTCGCCCTCGCGCGGCGCGTGCTCTCGCTCGGGAAGTGGATCTTCATCCGCACGACCGCGCTCATGCGGCTCGTTCGTCCTCGCCGGCGCGGTCGCCACACGCTTCGGCGAGGCCTCGATCGGCGCGCACCAGATCGCGTTCCAGCTCTGGATCTTCCTCGCGCTCGTCCTCGACTCGGTCGCGATCGCAGGTCAGATCATCGTCGGGCGCGAGCTCGGCGCCGGCCGGCCGGAGGACGCCTACGGCGGCGAGCGAGCGGATGATCTGGCTGTCGGTCGCGCTGGGCGGCGTGTTCACGGTGCTCATGCTGCGGCTCGCGGACGTGCTGCCGCGCGCGTTCACGGGCGACGCGTCGGTGCTCGACGAGGCGGCGCTCCTGTGGCCGCTCTTCGCGCTCATGCAGCCGTTGAACGGTGCCGTGTTCGCGCTCGACGGGATCCTCATCGGCGCGGGCGACGGGCCGTTCCTCGCGCTCTCGATGGTCGCGGCGTTCGTCGCCTGCGCGACGCGTGCTGCGTCGTCGACGCTCGAGTCCGACTGGGGGATTCGCGGCGTCTGGGCGGCGCTCGTCGTCCTCATCCTCGTGCGCCTGACGCTGATGACGTCCGCTTCCGCCGCGGCCGCTGGCTCGTCACCGGCTGGGCCTGAGCTAGGTCGCCCCGGCTACCGGACGCGCTCGCCGCGCCGGTACACCCAGCGCTGGAACGAGAGCGTGGCGACGACGGCCGTGACGATGCAGACGAGGTTGACCGCAAGCTGGGCCGCCGCTCCGCCGGCATGTCGCTCCACTCGCCGTACGCGGCTGCGACGCCGACGTTCGCCGCCGCGGGGATCGTCGTCACCGAGATCAGGACTCCGACGAGCGCGCCCGACTTCGCCGTCGTCAGCGAGAGCGCGCCGGCGATGCCCGCGAGCAGCGCGACGAGCACGGAGTACTCGTCCGGGTGCGAGATGAAGAACGTCGCGGGTCGCGACACCTCGACGCAGCTCGTCCGGGCGCGGAGTCCGACCGCGACGAGGACGAGCGTGAAGACGCGAACGCAGCCGCGATTCGCGAGCGGGAAGCCGATCGCGAGTGCGCGCAGCGAGCGTCGTGCCAGGCCACGCTCGGCGCTGCACGAGCGCGACGCAGAGCCCGGCGAGTGGGCCGAACTCCGGGCCGACCACCATCGCCCCGATGATCAGGATCAGCGAGTCCTGGAGGATCCCGAGCGCCGCGATCATCGTCGCGAGCACCATGAAGGCGAGGAAGCTGACCGAGAGCTCCGCGCTCTCCGAGGTCTGCAGCTCGACCGTCTCCCAGACGACGGCGTCGGCGGGCGAGCCGACCGCCGCTTCCTCCGCGCGCCGGGCGCGTCGGAGACGATCGCCGAGACCGGCTCGAGCGCGATCGAGCCGGCGCGCTCGAGCCCGAGCTCGCGCAGCTGCGCGACGACGACGCTCGCGTCCTCGCGCGCGACGTCGCAGGAGGATGAGGTCGCCTCCCGGTCGCTCGGCCACGTCGCGGATCCGGACGACGTTGACCGCCGAGGGATGCTCGAGCAGCGCGCGGTGCGTCGCGTAGGCGAGCTCGGGCGGGGCGACCACGCGCAGGTGGATCATGCGGCGCACCGCCTCGTCGTAGGGCACGAACCGGTAGCCCATCCGCGCCTCGGTGACGAAGTAGCGCGGGTGCGCCGGGTCGGGCTCGAGCTTCTTGCGGATCTGGGCGAGGTAGACGCGCAGGTAGTTCGTCTCCTTCTCGTACTGCGGCCCCCAGACCTCCTGCAGGAGCTGGCGCTGCGTGACGAGCTTGCCCGGGTTGCGGACGAGCACCTCGACGATGTGCCACTCCGTCGGCGTCAGCCGAACCTCGCCGCCGTCCCGTCGTCACGCGCTTGGCTGCGAGGTCGACGGCGAAGTGCCTCGGTCTCGACGACCGCCTCCTCCTCGCCCGGGCGCCGCGCGCCGGAGCGCCGCCCGGAGGCGGGCGAGCAGCTCGTCCATGCCGAACGGCTTCGTGACGTAGTCGTCCGCGCCCGCGTCGAGCGCGTCGACCTTCTCGCGCTCGGTCTCGCGGACGGAGAGGACGATGATCGGCACGCGCGTCCAGCCGCGGAGGCCGCGGATCACCTCGACGCCGTCGATCCCCGGGAGCCCGAGGTCGAGGATGACGAGGTCGGGGTGCTTGCGCGCGGCGAGCGTGAGCGCCGCCTCGCCGGTCGGGCGCGAGGTCGACGTCGTAGCCCGCGCGCCTTCAGGTTCGTGCCGAGCGCGCGCAGGATCTGCGGCTCGTCGTCGACGACGAGGATGCGGGTCACTGCCGCCGCTCGCAGCCGCAGCGACGATCGGTCAGCCCGCCGCCGGGCGTGTCCTCGACCTCGATCTCGCCGCCCATCGCCTCGACGAAGCCCTTCGCGACGGCGAGGCCGAGGCCGACGCCTTCGCCCTGCGCCGAGTCGCCGAGCCGCTGGAACGGGACGAAGAGCCGATCGCGCTCGGCGCGCGGGACGCCCGGGCCGCGGTCGACGACCCGCACGTCGACGACGCCGTCGACCGCGCCCGGCGGTCACGCGCGGCGTGCATCCCGGCGGGCGAGAAGCGGACGGCGTTCTCGATCACGTTCGCGAGCGCCCGCTCGAGCAGCCCGGGGTCGGCGAGCACGCGCGGGAGCGACTCCGAGACGTCGAGCTCGACCGCGCCGTCGCCGACGCCGAGGCTGTGGAGCGCGGCCGGCAGCACCTCCTCGAGGCCGACCGGCGTCGGCGCTGATCTCGAGCGCGCCGGCCTGGAGGCGGCTCATGTCGAGCAGGTTGCCGACGAGCGCGTTCAGCCGGTCGGTCTCCTCGTCGATCGTCCGCAGGAACTCGCTGCCGCGCCTCCGGCGTCCAGTCGACGTCGTCCTGGAGCAGGCTCGTGACCGAGGCCTTGATCGCGGCGATCGGCGTGCGCAGGTCGTGGGAGACGGCGGAGAGCAGCGCCGCGCGGAGCTCGTTCGCCGCCGCGAGCGTTCCGGCGGTCTCGGCCTCCGCCTCGAGCTCACCGAGCTCGACCGAGGCGGCGAGCTCCTTCGCGAAGGCGTCGAGCACGCGCTGGTCCTCGCTGCGGATCGGCGCGCCGGCGAGCGCGAGCACGTGCTCGTCGTCGAGCTCGATCGTCCAGCGAGCTCGCCTCGGGGCTCTCCGGCACGCGATCGCCGCTCGCGGCCTCGACCCGCCAGCCGCTCGTCCGTGCGGTGGAGCACGGCGGCGCCGTCGAGCCCGAGCACGCGGCGCAGGCTGTCGAGCACGGCCGACGCGGGCGACGAGCCGGCGAGGCGGAGCAAGCGCCTCGGCCTCGGCGCGGGCTCGCCGGCCCTCGACGGCCCGCCGCGCGGCGAGCGCGACGAAGCCGCTCACGACGACCGCGACGGCGAGGAAGACGGCGAGGGCGAGGATGTTCTCGCCCTCGCCGATCGTGAACGTGTAGAGCGGCGGGATGAAGTACCAGTTGACGAGCAGGAAGCCGCCGATCGCCGCGGCCAGCGCCGGCCAGAGCCCGCCGACCGCCGAGACGACGACGACGAGCAGGAGGAAGAGGAGCATCACGCTCGGCAGGCCGACGTCGTCCCGGAGCTGCGCGAGGACCCAGGTCAGGAGCGGGAGCGCAGAGCGCCGGCGAGCGCGAAGCCGAGCAGGACCGCGTCGCGTGGCAGCGCGGCCGGGCGCCGCGTGCGCGGGACGACGAACGCGTCCTCCGAGCGGCCGCTCGGGGTGGCTGACGACGTGGACGTCGATGCCGACGCCCGACTCGCGGATGACGCGTGCCGATCACCGAGCCGCGCGTCAGCCGCTGCCAGCGCGAGCGTCGGCTCGCGCCCATGACGATCTGCGTCGCGTTCAGCGAGCGCGCGGCCTCGAGCAGCGCCGCGCCGACGTCGGCGCCGACGACCTCGTGGTACGTGCCGCCGAGCTCCTCGAGGAGCTCGCGCTGCTCGCTCGAGCAGCGCGGCGGACGGCGCCGCGAGGCCGTCCTGCGGGATGACGTGGACGCCGACGAGATCGCCCTTCGACCGCTGCGCGATCGCGCGCGGCGCGACGGATGAGCCGCTCGCCGTCGGCGCGAGCCGGTCAGCGCGACGAGCACGCGCTCGCGCGTCTCCCACGGCTCGTCGATCCCGTGCCGCTCGCGGTACTCGGCGAGGGCCTCGTCGACCCGGTCGGCGAGCCAGGCGAGGGCGAGCTCGCGGAGCGCGGTGAGGTTGCCCGGGCCGGAAGTAGTTGGCGAGCGCCGCGTCGATCCGCTCGGCGGGGTAGACGTCGCCGCGGGCGAGCCGGTTCCGGAGCGCGAGCGGCGTGAGGTCGACGAGCTGGATCTCGTCCGCGCGCCGCACGACCTCGTCGGGGATCGTCTCGCGCTGCTCGACGCCGGTGATCTGCTCGACGACGTCGTTGAGCGACTCGAGGTGCTGGACGTTCATGCGTCGAGATGACGCTGATGCCGGCCTCGAGCAGCTCCTCGACGTCCTGCCAGCGCTTCTCGTTCCGCGAGCCCGGGCACGTTCGTGTGCGCGAGCTCGTCGACGAGCGCGACCTGCGGCCTGCGCGCGAGCACCGCGTCGACGTCCATCTCCTCGAAGTCGGCGTCGCGGTACTCGAGCTCGCGTGCGCGGCACGACCTCGAGGTCGCCGACCTGCGCGGCCGTCTTCTGGCGCCCGTGCGTCTCGACGAAGCCGACGACGACGTCCTCGCCGTAGTCGCGGCGCCGGCGGCCCTCGTTCAGCATCGCGAAGGTCTTGCCGACGCCCGCGGCGGCGCCGAGGTAGATGCGGAGCGTCCCTCGCGCCATGCCTACAGCGTGACGCTAGGGGCCGGCGGCGTCGAGCGCGAGGTTGAGCTCGAGCACGTTCACGCCCGGCTCGCCGAGGAAGCCGAGCGAGCGCCCGTCGGTGTGCTCGTCGACGAGCGTCGAGCACCTCGTCGACCGGAAGCCCTCGCGCCTCGGCGACGCGCGCCGCCTGCAGGCGCGCGTTCTCGGGCGAGATGTGCGGGTCGAGGCCGGAGCCGGAGGCGGTGACGGCGTCGACCGGCACCTCGGCGTCGGCGGCGAGGCCGTTCAGCTCGCGGTAGGCGGCGACCCGCTCCTCGACCGCGCTCAGGAGGTCGTGGTTCGTCGGGCCGAGGTTCGACGCCGAGCTCGCCATCCCGTCGTAGCCGTCGCCGGCGGCCGACGGTCGCGGGTGGAAGTAGCCGCCGTCCGGCGAAGCTCTGGCCGATGAGCCGCGAGCCGACGACCGCGCCGTCGCGCTCGACGAGCGAGCCGTCGGCGCGGCCCGGGAACGCGACCTGCGCGACCCCGGTGACGACGAGCGGGTAGACGACGCCCGTGAGCACCGTCAGGGCCAGGAAGGCGAGCAGCGCGGGGAGCGAGCTGGCGGCGCATCACGACATCCCCAGCCCGCTGACGACGACGTCGATCAGCTTGATCCCGACGAACGGGACGACGATGCCGCCGAGGCCGTAGACGAGGAGGTTGCGGCGCAGCACGGCGGCCGCCGAGCGCGCGCGGAAGCGGACGCCGCGCAGCGCGAGCGGGATCAGCGCGACGATGATCAGCGCGTTGAAGATGACCGCGGAGAGGATCGCCGAGCGCGGGCTCTGCGAGGTCCATCACGTTGAGCCGGTCGAGCACCGGGAGCGAGCCCGGCGAACATCGCCGGGATGATCGCGAAGTACTTCGCGACGTCGTTCGCGATCGAGAACGTCGTCAGCGAGCCGCGCGTGATCAGGAGCTGCTTGCCGATCTCGACGATCTCGATCAGCTTCGTCGGGTTCGAGTCGAGGTCGACCATGTTCCCGGCCTCGCGTGCCGCCTGCGTGCCGGTGTTCATCGCCACGCCGACGTCGGCCTGGGCGAGCGCCGGGCGCGTCGTTCGTGCCGTCGCCGGTCATCGCGACGAGGTTGCCGCCCGCCTGCTCGCGCCGGATCAGCGCCATCTTGTCCTCGGGCGTCGCCTCGGCGAGGAAGTCGTCGACGCCGGCCTCGTCGGCGATCGCCTTCGCCGTCAGCGGGTTGTCGCCGGTGATCATCACGGTGCGGATCCCCATCGACCGCAGCTCCGCGAAGCGCTCGCGCAGGCCCTCCTTGACGACGTCCTTCAGGTGGACGACGCCGAGCGCGCGGCCGTCCTCGGCGACGACGAGCGGCGTGCCGCCCGACGCGGCGATGCCGTCGACGATCGCGTCCGAGCTCGGCCGGCACCGTCGCCGCCGCGCTCTCGATCCAGTCGCGGATCGAGTCGGCCGCGCCCTTGCGGATCAGCGGCCGTCGAGGTCGATGCCGCTCATGCGCGTCTGCGCGGTGAACGGGAACGAGCATGCCCGCGCCGACCTCGCGCTCGCGGAGGCCGTGCTGCTCCTTGGCGAGGACGACGATCGAGCGCCCCTCGGGCGTCTCGTCGGCGAGGCTCGCGAGCTGCGCGGCGTCGGCGAGCTCGAGCTCGGTGACGCCCGGGAGCGGGATGAACTCGGTCGCCTGCCGGTTGCCGAGCGTGATCGTGCCCGTCTTGTCGAGCAGCAGCGTCGAGCAGTCGCCCGCGGCCTCGACCGCCCGACCCGAGAGCGCGAGGACGTTGCGGCGCACGAGCCGGTCCATGCCGGCGATGCCGATCGCCGAGAGCAGCCCGCCGATCGTCGTCGGGATCAGGCAGACGAGCAGCGCGACGAGCACGATCACGTTCTGCTCCGCGCCCGAGTAGATCGCGAACGGCTGCAGCGTCACGACCGAGAGCAGGAAGACGATCGTCAGGCCCGGCGAGGAGGATGTTGAGCGCGATCTCGTTCGGCGTCTTCTGGCGCTCGGCGCCCTCGACGAGCGCGATCATCCGGTCGAGGAAGCTCTCGCCGGGCACCGCGGTGACGCGCACGACGATCTGGTCGGAGAGGACGCGCGTGCCGCCGGTGACGGCCGAGCGGTCGCCGCCCGACTCGCGGATCACGGGCGCGGACTCGCCGGTGATCGCCGACTCGTCGACGCTCGCGATGCCCTCGATCACCTCGCCGTCGGCGGGGATCACCTCGCCGGCCGAGACGACGACCTCGTCGCCGAGCCGGAGCCCGACGCTCGGGACGTCCTCGAGCGTGCCCGTCGGCGAGCCGCCGATGGGCGATCGTCGCCGCGCGCGTCTTCCGGAGCTCGTCGGCCTGCGCCTTGCCGCGACCCTCGGCGACCGCCTCGGCGAAGTTGGCGAAGAGCACCGTGAACCAGAGCCAGGCGGCGACGAGGCCGGCGAAGACGTTCTCCTGCGTCGACGAGTCGGCGAAGTTCTTCAGCGAAGAGGACGGTGACGAGCACGCTTCCGAGCTCGACGACGAACATCACCGGGTTGCGGGCCATGCGCCGCGGGTCGAGCTTCAGGACGCTCTCGCCGGCGGCGCGCTGGAGGATCGCGGGGTCGAGCAGCGAGCGCGGCTGCCTGGCCATCGCGTCAGAGCCCCAGCTGCTCGAGGATCGGCCCGAGGGCGAGGACGGGGAAGTAGGTGAGCCCGACCATGATCAGGATCACGCCGACGAGGAGGCCGGCGAAGAGCGGCGTCCCGGTCGGGAACGTCCCGGCCGTGACGGGGACGGGCTGCTTGCGCGCCAGCGAGCCCGCGATCGCGAGGACGAGCACGATCGGGAGGAAGCGGCCGGCGAGCATCGCCAGCCCGAGCGTCGTGTTGTACCAGTCGGTGTTCCCGGTCAGGCCCCCGAACGCCGAGCCGTTGTTGTTCGCCGCCGAGGTGAACGCGTAGACGACCTCGGAGAGGCCGTGCGGGCCGGGATTCAGGATCGACGACTTCGGCTCGTCGAGCACGACCGAGACCGAGGCGAACACGAGGATGAGGGTCGGGACGATGAGGAGGTAGAGCACGACGAGCTTCATCTCCGTCGCCTGGATCTTCTTGCCGAGGTACTCGGGCGTCCGGCCGACCATCAGGCCCGCGATGAAGACCGCGAGCAGCGCGAAGATCAGCATCCCGTAGAGGCCCGCTCCGACACCCGCCCGGGCTCACCTCGCCGAGCATCATGTTCACGAGGGGAACGCCGCCGCCGAGCGGCGTGAAGCTGTCGTGCGCAGCGATGACCGCGCCAGTCGACGTTCCTGTCGTGGAGGCGGCGAAGAGCCCGGAGGCGGTGGGCCGAAGCGGACCTCCTTGCCCTCGTAGTTGCCCGCGTCGGTCGTCCCGAGCGCCTCGACCTCGCGGGTTGCCCTCGATCTCGAAGCCCATCGCGAGCCCGGCCGACCCGATCCAGAGCGACGAACATCGCCGCGAAGACCGCCCAGCCCTGACGCTGGTCGCGCACGAGCCGCCCGAACGCGTAGGTGAGGGCGAAGGGGATGGCGAGGAGCGCCCACATCTCGACGAGGTTCGTGAAGCCGTTCGGGTTCTCGAACGGATGCGCGGAGTTCGCGTTGTACGGGCCGCCGCCGTTCGTGCCGAGCTCCTTGATCGCCTCCTGGCTCGCGATCGGGCCGCCGGGAATCGACTGCGTGCGCTCCCTCGACGGTCGTCGCCTCGGTGAAGCCGGCGAGGTTCTGGACGACGCCCTGGCTGACGAGCACGAGCGCGACGACGACCGACAGCGGAAGGAGCACTCGCGTCGTGACGCGGGTCAGGTCGACCCAGAAGTTCCCGATCGTGTCGGAACGCCGTCGGGTGAACCCACGGACGAGGGCGACGGCGACCGCGATCGCCGACCGCCGCCGAGACGAAGTTCTGGACGGCGAGCCCCGACATCTGCGTCAGGTGGCTCATCGTCGACTCGCCGCCGTAGTTCTGCCAGTTCGTGTTCGTGACGAAGCTCGCGGCCGTGTTGAACGCGAGTGCCGGCGGGACGCCGACCATGTCGGTCGGGTTCAGGAAGAGCGCGCCCTGGAGGCGCTGGAGCAGGAAGAGGCCGACGACGGAGACGCCGCTGAACGCGAGCAGCGACAGCGCGTAGACGGTCCAGCGCTGCTCGCTCGACGGGTCGACGCCGGCGACGCGGTAGACGGCTCGCTCGACGGGCAGGAACACGCGGTCGGCGCGCGACGGAAGGCCCTCGAGCACGCGCGCGAGGTACGCGCCGAGCACGCGGGTCGTCACGAGGACGAGGACGACGAGCGCGGCGAGCTGCAGCCAGCCGGCGACGCTCACTTACGGAGGTCCCTGAACAGCAGGGCCAGGACGATCAGTCCGAGCCCGAGGCCGACGAGGAACACCAGGAGCATCGCGCCCTCGAGAGCAGTGGTCACCCGAGCTTCTCCGGCGCGAGAAGCGCGTACACGAGGTACGCGAGGACGGCGACCGCGAGCACGAGGCCGAGCGCGTCCTCGAAGCTCAACGCTCGTCTCCCCGCGCTCGCCTGGCCGACGATGCGCTCGCAGGTCGCGACGAACACCGTCGCGAGAGCGAAGAAGACGATGACGAGCCCGAGGAAGATGGCGTCGCGCATGTGCGCTCCTTCGTAGCGGCCGTGACGCCGTCCGACGCGCTTCCTGATGCAAGCTCTACGCCGGGTGCGCGAGTCTTGACGCTCCCTTGACGCCTGCGCGCCGCGAGTAGTCAGTCGACCATGGACAGAACGGCGCCAACTTCGTCGCGGGAACCACGAAGTCGAACTTCACGCGCGCGGACGTCAGAGGCGCGAAGAACTTCCCACAACGTGAGCGCGATCGCGCTGGTGGAGTAGCCTCGGGCCGCGGAAGGACCCGTCTCCAGGCCCACCCGCGAGCTTCGTTTCGGTGAGTAGCGCCTACGCTGGAGTTGCGATCGCTACCTCAGCGCCGGTGGCGCGTGCCACCGCCCACTCGAGTGCGTGGTCCGCGACTGCTTCCCAGCCCGCAGCGCCACACGTCCAGTGGTCGCGGCCTTCGAACTCGAAGTATTCGGTGATCGTGTCTTCGCCCTTGTAGTGCTTCGCGTTCGACTTGTTCACTGACGGCGGCATGATGTGATCCTCGCTGCCGCCGATGAAGAGCAGCGGCGCGCGGTTCGGGTTCCTGTAGTTCACCCACGTCTCCTGGTGGCCGGGCTTGAGGTTCGCGATCAGCCCATAGGCCCAGATCCAGTTGCCGGGCGCAGGGATGTGGTACCGGTCGTAGACCTTCCGCGAGTCCTCGTCGGTCAGCGTGTTCGTGAACGCGTAGTGGAACTCGTCGTGCGTGAACCCGAACGCCTTGTGCCGGTTCCGCGGATCCTTGAGGGCCGGGAACAGCGACTTGATCTGCGAGAGGGGAGAGACGCGCACGCCCTCCGTCGGCGCGGAGTCGATGGCGACGCCGGCCGCGCCGCAGCCGCGGTCGAGCAGGAGCTGCGTCAGCGTCCCTCCGAACGAATGGCCCATGATGATCGGAGGCGTCTCGAGCTCCGTGATGGCTTCGGCGATGTGCGCGACCGTGGCCGGCACCGTGGCGGTGGCGATCGGCAGCGGGTCCTCGCGCAGCGCCTCGACCTCCACCTCGAAGCCCGGATACGTGGGGGTGACGACCTTGTACCCCTTGCCCTCGTAGTAGGGCACCCACTCCTCCCAGCTCCTGGGTGTCATCCAGAGACCATGGACTAGGACGATGGTGTCGGGCGCGGATTCGTTCGCCATGTTCGCCTCCTCGGCTAGTCAATTGCGTGACGCAACCGACCCTACAAGAGTCACTAGCTTCACGCAACCAAACGCGTACTCTTCGTCCGTGCTCAAGCGCGATTACGTCGGACAGGAGTCGTGCTCAGTCGCGCGGACGCTCGAGATTGTGGGCGACCGCTGGACCTGGCTCTTGATCCGTGACGCCTTTCTCGGGCTTTCGAGGTTCGGCGCATTTCGAGAGAGCCTCGGTATTGCCCCGAACGTGCTCCACGAGCGTTTGGCTCGGCTCGTCGAGGAGGGGATTCTTCGAGCGCGCGTTGTACAACGAGCGTCCAGCGCGGTTCGAGTACCGACTGACGCAGAAGGGTTCTGACCTCTTCACCGCGTTGAACGCCTTACGTCAGTGGGGCGATCAGTACGTCTGCGGCGAGCCCATGCGGTTACTGCGCGTCAAGGGAAGCGAGACACCCGTCATCGCGGCGCTCGTGCCGGAGGGCACACCCGTTCTCGCCAACGACGAGATCGAACTCGTTCCAGGGCCGGGTTTCCCGCACGACTAGCGCTTCGCGCCAAGGCACATTCGCGCAGTTAGTTGCTCAAGGCCAGAACGCTCTCGACCAAGAGGCGCTCGACCGGTGGTGTCCTCGATCTGGAGTAACCGACGACTTCGAGCAGCCGGCGTCCGGCCCGGAGCCCTGGGCGAACGGCTACGATTCCGTTTCCTGAGCCTCTCTTTCCGCGTGACCCCTCTGGCCATTGCGCCGAGGGCGGCGGAAGCGAGGTGCCGATGCAGGTCACGCGTAGCTTGTCCGCGAGGATCCGGAAGTGGTTGGGGTCACTCGGCAGGAGGCCGGCCAAAGTGCCATACGGCGCCGGCGCATGGGGCCGCTGAGATGCTTGCCGAGGTGATCGAGAGCCTTCCCAAGAGTCTCGCAATGCTCGATGACGACGAGCTTTGCAATGCGAGGCAGGATCGCGACGAGCGCATGTCGACTCTCTTCCTCAGTTGGTCGTCGTTGAGCAAGCTCGAGATGCGGGAGCTCAGGAAGCTGAGCGACGAGCGTCAGCGGCTTGCGAGGCATGTCGGCATCTGTCGGCGTCTCCACGCACTCCGAGCCTCATGACAGCTCTCGCTGGTGACTCCGCTGAGGGCTCGATTAAGTCGCAAGTCGACCCCGCCGGAGGCGGCGCAGTTCGCCTCTTGCGCGGACGGTTCGAAGCACAGTTCGAAGCCGTGGACGATGCAAGGGCGGCCGCCCGCGATGCGCGTGCGGTCGGATTCGTTGTCGACGTTCAGCAAGACAGCACGGGATGGCTCAGCCTCGGACGACGGCAACTGCCCTTCCCGGGCGACGAGCGCGACCGCTACGCGAGTCGTTTCCACGCGATCGCGGTACAGCACGGCGGCGCGTTCACTCAGTTCGTGGAAGAGCCGCCTGGGACCTTGGCCACTCACGCGGCAGAGACCACCGAGTGGCGGCAGGGCGCTCTCGGGGGAACTCCGAGGAAGGCAATCCTCGAGCGACACTCCTGAGCTCGCGCAGGCAGTCGTGCCGCCCTGACCGCCTCAGCAGTGAGGTGGGAGCCCGCCTCCCGCCGGGTCGTCAGACGAACTCGATGCCGTAGCGCGGCCCGGCGGCGACGAAGCGCTCGACGACCTCGTCCATGTTGTCGGGCACGTCCTCGGCCCGCACCTCGTTCGGCGCCGGCTCGAGCGTCTCCTCGAACCAGCCCTCGATACCTGCCGGGGTGAATGTGAGCACCATCCGCGCCGTCTCCGTGCCGACGTTTCGGAAGTTGTGGATGGTCCCGCGGGGGACGCTCACGAAATCGCCCGCTCCGGCGGTGATCGTCGCGTCGCCGACGCGGAACTCGAGCTCGCCCTCGAGGAGGTAGAACGTCTCGTCCTCCCGCGTGTGGATGTGCGGGGGCGGCCCGCCCCCCGCCGGGACGAGCGCCTGCATCGCGAAGTACGCGCCGCCCGACTCCTGCCCGGTGACGAGGAAGGTGTAGTGGTCGGCCGGCCCCCAGTAGGCAGGCCCGGTCGCGGCCTGGCGGTGGAGGAAGCGGGCCGCAGGTGCGTCGATGCGCGTCGTCATGGCGCGTCTCCTTTCGCGATCGAGGTCAGGAGAGGAGTGTGCCCCGTCGTCGATCGCGCGTGGGAGGCGGGCTACCGGTATCTCGTGGTGCGGATTTCCGAACCTCTCACTCGCGAGGCGCTCTAAGCTCGCCCCGTGAACGTTCTCGGCGGCGACCTGGAGCCGTGCTCGCTCGACCCGGTGACCGGCTTCTTCCGGGACGGCTACTGTCGGACCGAGGGTCGCGATCCGGGGTTCCACGCGGTCTGCTCGGTCATGACGGAGGAGTTCCTCGAGTTCTCGCGCTCCGTCGGGAACGATCTGTCGACGCCTCAGCCGCAGTACCTGTTCCCCGGCCTCGTGCCCGGCGATCGCTGGTGCGTCGTCGCGGCGCGCTGGCAGGAGGCCTGCGAGGCGGGCTTCGCCCCGCCGGTGGTCCTCGAGGCGACGCACGCATCCGCACTCGAGTTCGTCTCGCTCGCGGACCTCGAGGCGCACGCGGCCCCGGCCGAATGAGCGAGCCGGGCCGTGTCGAGGCGCTGGTCGCGGCGGGCATCGCGCTCAGCTCGGAGCTGTCGCTCGAGGCGCTCCTGCACCGGCTCGTCGAGACGGCTGCCTCGCTCACCGGCGCGCGGTACGCAGCGCTCGGGGTCATCGACGAGGAGGGGAGCGGTCTCGAGCGCTTCGTGTACACCGGGATCGACCGCGAGCAGGCGGACGCGATCGGTGACCTTCCGCAGGGGCGCGGGCTCCTCGGTGCGCTGATCCGCGACGCGAGGTCGCTCCGTCTCGACGACCTGAGCGACGACCCGCGCTCCGCCGGCTTCCCGCCGAACCATCCTCCGATGCGCACGTTCCTCGGAGTGCCGATCGTGCTCCGCGGCCGCGCCTTCGGGAACCTGTACCTGAGCGAGAAGGCGGAGGGGGCGCCGTTCACCGGGGAGGACCAGCGGCTCGTGGAGATGCTCGCGAGCCAGGCCGCGGTCGCCGTCGAGAACGCCAGGCTGTTCGAGTCCGCGACACTCTGGTCGCGCCAGCTCGAGGCGCTCAACGAGGTGGGGACCGCGCTCGCGGGCGAGATCGAGCTGCCTCGGCTGCTCGCGCTCGTCACGGAGCGCCTGGGCGAGTTGATCGATGCGCGGCTGGTTACGATCGCGCTCCCGGCCGAGGACGGGCGACTCGTCGTGCGCGCGGCGGCAGGCGAGTCGTCCGACGTGATCGTCGGCGTCCCGCTCGAGCCCGCCGGGTCGAAGAGCGGCCGCGTCCTCGAGCGCGGGGTCCCGGAGCGGGTCGACGACGTCGCAGGCGACGCCGAGGTCGACCGTGAGACCGCGCTGCGCCTGGGCCTGCGCACGGGTCTCTACGTCCCGCTCGTCGTCCGCGACCGACCGATCGGGATCGTGGTCGCGCACGACAAGCGGGGAGACGACCCCAGGTTCACGGACGACGACTTCCGGATCGCCCAGGCGTTCGCCGTCCGGGCCGCGGTCGCGGTCGACCTCTCGGAGCGAGTCGCGGGCGATGCGCTCCGGCACGCGGTCGCGGCCCAGGAGCTCGAGCGCCGGCGTCTCGCACGCGAGCTCCACGACCAGACCGGGCAGGAGCTGACGTCGATCCTGCTCGGCCTGAAGGCGGTCGAGAAGGCGCCCGACGAGGCCGAGCGGGAGCGCGCGCTCGGATCGGTGCGCGAGCAGGTGCTCGAGACGCTGCGCGACGTCCGTCGGCTTGCCGTCGAGCTGCGGCCGAAGGCGCTCGACGACTTCGGGCTCGTCCCCGCGCTCGAACGGCTCCTCGAGAGCTTCGGCGAGCAGACCGGCTTGCGCGTCGATCTCGAGGCGCGCATCGACGAGCGGCTCCCGGCCGACGTCGAGACCGCGATCTACCGGATCGTGCAGGAGGCGCTCACGAACGTCGTGAAGCACGCCCGGGCCAGCTCGATCAGCGTCGTGCTCGGGAAGGGGCGCGGCGTCGTGACCGCCGTCGTCGAGGACGACGGGCGCGGGTTCGAGCTCGACCGGGCCACTGACGGGCTCGGGATCGTCGGCATGCGCGAGCGGCTCGCGCTGCTGGGCGGCAGACTCGAGATCGAGACGGCGTCCGATCGGGGAACGACGATCGTCGCCGAGGTCCCGCTGCCATGAACGCGAAGAGCATCCGCGCACTCATCGTCGACGACCATGCCGTCGTGCGCAGCGGTCTGCGGCGCGTGCTCGAGGCGGAGGACGACATCGAGGTCGTCGGGGAGGCGGGGGACGCGCAACGCGCCGTGTTCGAGGCGCTCGAGACGAAGCCCGACCTGATCGTGATCGACGTCGTCATGCCGGGGAAGAGCGGGATCGAGGCGATCCCCGAGCTGCTGCGGGCAGTCTCCGAGCTCAAGGTGCTCGTGCTCTCGATGCAGGACGACCCGCGCTACGTGCGTGAGGCGTTCGAGGCGGGGGCGAGCGGCTACGTCCTCAAGGAGGCTGCGGACACGGAGCTCGTCGCGGCCGTGCGCGAGGTCGCCGCCGGCGGCCGGTACGTCCACCCGGCGCTCGGAGCCCGGCTCGTCGCAGCGGAGGTCGCCGAGCGCAAGCGGGCGGCCGAGGATCCCCTGTCCGAGAGAGAGCGCGAGGTGCTCCGCCTGCTCGCCCTCGGCCATACGAACCAGGAGATCGCGAAGCTCCTCTACATCTCGGTCCGCACGGCGGAGACGCACCGCGCCCACGTCATGCAGAAGCTCGGCCTGTCCACTCGCGCCGAGCTCGTCCGCTACGCGCTCGCCGAGGGGATGCTCGACGAGACGTAGCGGGGCCGGGCGCTTGCCCGGCCCCGCTGGAGCAACTCAGTGCGTGCCGGCGCCCTTCGGGTTGCCGACCTTGAGCAGCCCGACCTGGCCGAGGTCGACGTCGGCGAACGCGTGCGAGACGAACGGGTACATCCCCGGGTCGTCGACCTTCACGTCGAAGACGGCGCCGCCGCCCGCAGGCACGACGACGGTCTGGACGCCCTGCTGCGGTGGATTCGTCAGATCGGAGTTCTCCCACGCGCGGTCGAAGATGGTGCCGACGACGTGGAAGTTCACGTTGTTCGTGGGCCCGGCGGCGACGACCCAGAAGCGCGTGGTCTCGCCCGGGTCCGCGGTCAGCGGGTGCGTGACGTACTGGTTCGCGTAGCCGTTGAACGTCACCCAGTCGGCGAGCCTCGAGCGCGCCTTCGCCATGTCGAGCGAGGCCGGCTCGTCGATGCCGTCGCCGTTCATGTACCACTCGCTGCCGACGAGCACGTACTCGTTGTCCACCGGCGGCAGCGCCTTCCTTCGGCTCGACGACGATCGCGCCGTACATCCCGTTCGCGATGTGCGCGAGCACCGGCTTCGTGCCGCAGTGGTACATGAAGACGCCGGGGTCGTTCGCGGTGAAGCGGAACGTGAACGACTCGCCGGGCGCGGCGTCGCGGAAGGCGACGTCCGGCGCGATCCGCGCGGCGTGGAAGTCGATCGAGTGCGGGATCGCCGCCGCCGTTGGTCAACGTCATCTCGACCGTCTGCCCTTCGCGGACGTGCACGACCGGGCCGGGCGCGCCGTGCCCGTCGAAGGCCCAGGTGTTGTACTTCACGCCCGGGGCGATCTCGACGACCATGTCCTTGAGGGTCATCTGCACCTTCGCGAGGTTGCCGGCCGGGATGGCAGGCATGACCGCGTCGTAGGGCTGGTGCGCCTTGGCGAGCTCCTCGGCGTTCTCGGGAACCTGGCCCGCGAAGCTCGCGAGGGGCAGCGCGACGTTGTGGTCGGCATGCTCCGTGGTGCTTGCGGTGGCTGTCCCGTCGCGTGCGTCGCGGGCGTCCGCCCACATGAGGAGGGCGAAGAACCCGAGGACGGCGACGAGGATCCCGAGTAGGAGGGCGACGACCTTGGCCGTCGCCCCCGAGTCGCCCGAGTCGCGGCGACGCTGCGTGTACGTGGTGCTCGCTGCCATCGGCGATCAGCTCCCAGCCACCGCCGGGGCAGGGGCGGCGGTCGTCGAGGTTGCCTGGGCGCGGCCGAGAACCGCATACGCGAGGATGATCAGGCCGATGCCCGTCAGGAGAAGGGCGACGCCGACCACGATGCCGAAGAGCGCGAGCTGCTCGGCCATGTAGCTCATGTTCAGGGCCGTCGAGAGCGCGGTCGCCGTGACCCAGGTGTTCCGGGCCGTGTTGGGGACGGGGTTGCCTTCCTCATCGAGGAGCGCGGCTTCCTCGTCGCTCGTCCCGGCGGGATTCTCCGGATCGTCGGCAGCGACGAACCGACCCATCTCGGCGTACGTCAGGCCGCCGCTCGCCTCGAGCGCGTGATCGCGCATGATGAGCGCGAACGCGCGGGCCTGCTCGCCCGTCTTGACCTGCTCGCCGGCCCATTCCGAGGCATGCTCCGCCACGGCGGGATCCTCGGCGGTTGCGAACGTGATGTTCTCCTGCTCGAGGCTGTCGCGGACGGTCTTGCCGCCGTCGATGCCCATGTAGATCGCGACGACGCCGAAGATGATGAGGAGCCCTCCTGCGAGGAACCCTCCGATCTCGAACATGCGTCTCATCGTCTCCTCCTTCTGGTTGCTCCAGCAGCCACGATACGGCGTCTCGATCGGGCACCCATCCGTCGCGGTGCGCAGGCGGGCTGCGGCTTGTCCGCACGTTCTCTGCGGCGTGTCGCCGGATACAGGACGCGCGCCGGGCGGCATCGTTCCTCCATGGCGCAGACGTATGCCGTTGCCTGGCGGGTCGATCACGGGCCGATCTGCGTGGGCGAGCTCGAGCTCGGCGACGACGTGGAGCTCGGCGGAGTGGATCGCGAGGGCCGGGGCGTCGCGCTACGAGTGGCGCGAGGCGAGATCGCGGCGGTGCGCGCAGCCTCGACGGGCGAGCGTCT
The DNA here is from genome assembly GCA_963770595.1 of uncultured Actinomycetes bacterium. GTDB lineage: Bacteria > Actinomycetota > Thermoleophilia > Gaiellales > Gaiellaceae > GMQP-bins7. The sequence continues at coordinate 699,711 of CAVYQG010000003.1, forward strand.
CCGCGGGCGCCGGACGTTCGTGCTCGTGTGCCGTGGGGGCGGGCTGGTCGCGGTCGCCTCGCTCGACCGGCCGGGAACGGCGCTCGAGCTCAGCGAGCGGCTGGCGTCAGCCTGAAGCCGCCGGCTCGCGCTTCTTGCGCCAGTAGCGCTCGAGCCCGCGGAAGTGGTGCCAGTAGGGAGCGGCGCGGTCGTAGACGTCCGCGAGCTCGGGGTCGACCTGCGTGACGTCGTAGCGGGCGGCCGCGACGAACGTCTGCTCGTCCATCCCGTCCTCAACGCGCCCCGCCCAGCTCCGCAGCGTGTCGCGAAGCGCGGCGAGGTGCTCCTGCACGTCGTCGGCGACGCCGAAGTGGATGAGCGCGAGACGGCCGGGCGCGCGCCGCTCGATCTCCTCGATCGTCGCCTCCCACGCCTCGAGGTCGAGCTCGGGTGGCGGGCACGGGGGCATGACGAAGCGGCCGGACGGGATGCGGACGCCGGCGGCGTCGCCCGCGTAGAGCGTCCCGTCCTCGTGCAGGTAGCTCACGTGGTGCCACGCGTGGCCGGGGGTCGGGAAGCAGGCGAGCCCGACCACCTCCTCGCCGACGACGTGGAGGTTCTCGGCCGGGACCGGGGCGAGCTCGCCCCAGAGGTCGTCGAAGGCGTCGCCGTAGAGACGCCGCGCGCTCGACTCGAGCTTCGACGGGTCTGCAAGGTGCGGAGCGCCGATCTCGGAGACGTGCACCTGGAGCCACGGGCTCTGGCGGACGAGCACACCGGCGGCACCCGCGTGATCGAGGTGGATGTGGGAGAGCAGGAGGTGGCGGACGTCGCTCAGGTCGAGCCCGCGCTCCGCGAGACCGGCCTTCAGGTGCGGGATGCACGTCGTCGGCCCGCAGTCGAAGAGCGCCGGGCCGTCGGCGGTCTCGAGGAGGTAGCTGCCGATGACGTGCGGCGTCCCTAGGTGGAGGAGATCGATCGGCTCGAAGGTCATCCCGCGAGGGCGAGCTCGAGGTCCTCGATCAGGTCCTCGGCGGACTCGATTCCCGCCGAGAGCCGGACGAGGTTGCCCGGGACCGCGAACGGGGCATCCGCGGTGGAGGCGTGGGTCATCCGCGTCGGGTGCTCGATGAGGCTCTCGACTCCGCCGAGGCTCTCGGCGAGCTTCCAGAGCCGGGTGCGGCCGACCAGCGCGACGGCCTCGTCCTCGGTCGGGAGCAGGAACGAGAGCATGCCGCCGAAGCTCCTCATCTGCCTCGCCGCGATCGCGTGGCCGGGGTGCGTCGGGAGGCCGGGGTAGAGGACGCGCTGGACCCGCGAGTGGTGCTCGAAGTGCGCGGCGATCGCGCTCGCGTTCTGGCAGTGGCGGTCCATCCGTACGGCGAGCGACTTCAGACCGCGGAGTACGAGCCAGGCGTCGAACGGGCCGGGAATGGCTCCGAGCGACTTCTGGAGGAACGCAAGCTGATCGGAGAGCGCGTCGTCGTTCGTCGCGACGAAGCCGCCGACGACGTCGGAGTGCCCGCCGAGGTACTTCGTCGTCGAGTGCAGCGCGAGGTCGGCGCCGAGCGAGAGCGGCTGCTGGAGGTACGGCGTCGCGAAGGTGTTGTCGACGACGACGAGCGCGCCGACCGCGTGGGCGGCATCGGCGGCGGCGCGGATGTCGACGAGGTTCAGCGCCGGGTTCGTCGGCGTCTCGAGCCAGACGATCTTCACGCGCTCGTCGAGGTGCGCTGCGAGGCCCGTCGAGACCTCGTCGGCGGAGAGGAACGTGAACTCGTAGCCCTTCGGCTCGTAGACCTGCGTGAACATCCTGTAGATCCCGCCGTAGACGTCGTTGACCGAGACGACGCGGTCGCCCGGCGAGACGAGGTGCATGAGCGTGGTCGCGGCCCCGAGGCCGGACGAGAAGGCGTGGCCGTGCGCTGCGCCCTCGAGCGAGGCGAGACACTCCTGGAGCGCGGTGCGCGTCGGGTTCGCGACCCGCGCGTAGTCGTAGCCCTTGTGGACGCCGACCGCGTCCTGCACGTACGTCGACGTCTGATAGATCGGGGTCGTGATCGCCCCGGTCGCGGGGTCGGGCTCCTGGCCGACGTGGATCGCGCGCGTCTCGAAGTCCACGCGGTGATCCTAGTTGCGGACTTCCCCGGCACCGAGCCAGGTCGCGAGGCTCGCCAGGGCCTCGTCCGCGTGGGACGCGTCTCCCCAGGCGCCGACCACCTCGAGCACCCTCGTCTTGCGGTCGAAGCGGGGCTCGATGCGCCCGACGATCCGGTCGCCGACGAGGATCGGGAGCACGTAGTAGCCGTACTCGCGCTTCGCCTTCGGCACGTACATCTCGAGCCGGTAGCGGAAGTCGAAGAGCGCCTCCGCACGGTCGCGGTCGTGGATCAGGCGGTCGAAGGGGGAGAGGAACGTCACGCGCTCGGGCACCGGGCCGTCGGCGACATCCGGATGCGCCTCCCAGCCCGCCTTCGTGAGCCGGACCCCGAGCGCGCGGAACCGCTTCTCGGCGAGGAGCCGGTCGGCTTCGCGTAGCGGGATCGTCTCCATCACCGGGTACCAGCGCTCGGCGAGATCCCACAGCCGCTGGCCGTTGCGGCGGCCAGCAACCGCGACGAGGCCGCGGCCGTGGAGGATCTCCAGCAGGACGGCCGTGTTCCGGGTCCCGTACCACCCGTGCGACGTCCAGGTCCGCACCGAGTCGTCGTCGAGCTCTCGGGACAGGAGCGGCCCGCGGCGCTCGAGCTCCCGGAGGACGTAGCGCTTGTAGGCGGCGTTCTGCTGCAGGAACTCCGTCCCGCGGCGCTCCCACACGTACTTGCTCCGCCGCCGCCGCATCCGCGCGCGGATGAGCGGGAGATCCTCGATCGGCCAGACGTACGCGTTCCACTCGAAGAGCTTCCTCTCCTCCCAGAGCAGCCGGTCGAGCTCGTCGACGTCGTAGTCGCCGAGCCGGCTCCAGAGGACGAGCTGCTGTGGGGGTGCGACGGTCGAGATCGGGTCGATCTGGAGGAAGCCGATGCGGCGCACGGTGTCGAGGACGCTCGTCGCGGAGCCGTCGAGGAGCTGGGCGCGGACGGCGATGCGGCGTGCTTCCTCGGTCGAGACGATCGGCGTCACTCGTCGCTCTCCGGTGGTTGCAGGCGCCACCTCACGACGGCGCCCTCGCCCGACTCCACCGGCGCGGGCTCCGGTCGCGGGTTCGCGTCGAGCCAGTCCGCGTACCGGCGTGCGAGTGGAGCAGCGGTCAGCCCGTGGGCGAGAACCGACAGCCCCACGGTCACGAACACGGTGGTGAGCACGACATCGCCGCCCGGCACGCCCCCCTCCTCGACGAGGATGAGCGCGAACACGATCGACGCCGCTCCGCGCGGGCCGAACCAGCCCAGGAACCCGACCGTCGGCCGACGCGCCCCCGTGCCGAGCATCGCGACGGCGACGGGCAGCATCCGGACGACCGTCAGGCTGAGCAGCGCGTAGACGGCGATCTGCCAGGTCAGGTCGCCGAGCGCGGGGCCGAGGAGCACTGCGCCGAAGACCACGAACGTCACGGCAGCGAGCAGTGAGCCCGCCTGCTCGAGGAGGGTCGAGATCTCGGCGCCGCGCCCGCGGCCCAGCCCGGCGAAGACCGCTCCTCCGACGAACGCCGCGATGAAACCTGAGCCCCCGATCGCCTCGCCCAACCCGAACGCGAGAAAAGCTCCCGCCAGCGGGACGGTCGGCATCCAGTTCCGGTCTACGAGGCGTCTGTCTCCGCCGAGGACGACGACAGCGGCGACGGCGGCCCCGGCCAGAGCGCCCGCGACGACGCCGTAGCCGATCTTCTCCGCGACCAGCTGCACCGCTTCGCCGTCTCCGATCGCTCCCTCCTCGGCCTGCGCGATGGCGAGTGCGATGAGGAAGAGCGGCACGCAGATCCCGTCGTTGAGGCCGCTCTCGACGTTCAGGCTCTGTCGGACTCGCAGCGGAAGACGTCTCGATGTGACGACGGCTTGCCCGAGCGCTGCGTCGGTGGGCGCGAGGATGATCGCGATCAGCAGCGCCGCCGTCCACGAGACCTCGCCGAAGAGCGCGAGCGCAGCCAGGAACCCGGCGCCGATCGTGAGTGGGAGCCCGATGCCGAGAAGGCGCGACGGCGTACCGAGCTCCCCACGGAGCGCGCGCAGGTCGATTCGCGATGCGTCGGAGAAAAGGACGACCGCGAGCGTCGCTTCGGCGAGAGCCTTGACCTCGAGCCCGGTCGCGGACGGGTCGACCAGGTCGAGCGCATCGACGCCGAAGAGCAGCCCTGCCGCGGTGAAGAACATCGGCGCCGTGAGCGATGTGCCGTCGAGCCGGGCCGAGACGGCCGCGTACGCGAGGAGGGTGCAGGCGATGATCGCGAGCGACCAGTGCACGGCAGGAGCTTCGCAGAGCGTTGCTCAGCTGCGGCGCACGTGCTCGAGCCCGATCGTACGGCGCAGACGGTCGAGCGCCCGCTCGAGTGCGTCGTCGAGCGCGCCCGACCTGCGGACGCCGGGCTCGACGTGGAACGACCTGACGACGAGCCTGCCCTCGGCGCGCTCGGACTTCAGGTCCGCCCGCCCCACGATCCGATCGCGCCAGAGGAATGGCAGCACGTAGTAGCCGTACCGCCGCTGCGGCGCTGGCTTGTAGACCTCGATCAGGTGCTCGAAGCCGAGGATGCGCGCTGCGAAGCGCCGGTCCCAGAGCAGGTTGTCGAACGGCGAGAGGAGCGCGGCCACGGTTGGTCGGGGCGGGTCGAGCGACGCGTCGGCGGGAACGAGTACGTCAGCTCCGCCGTCCTCGACGGCGATGCGTTCGAGCACACCGTCCGCCACCAGCGCGTCGATCGCCGGACGGATCCGCGCGACGCCTCCGCGCAGACGCCAGTGCTCCACCACCGCGGCCTCGGTCAGCACGCCGCGCGCCCGAACCGCCCGGTGAGCGAGCTCGCGCAGCCGGGTCGCCTCGTCGGGCTCGGGCGCCTCGAGGACGTCGCGCGGGAGCACCCGCTCGGCGAGGTCGTACAGCCGCTGGAAACCGCTGACCCGTCCCGCGATCACGAGCTCGCCCGAGTTCCAGAGCGCCTCGAGCATGACCTTCGCCGGCTTCCAGTTCCACATGCCGCCCCCGCCCTTGCCCTCGAACTCCCGCGACGCGACCGGCCCGCGCTCCCGCACGACCGCCCGCACCTCCTCGGCGAGCGCCGGGTCCTTCCCGATGACGTCGCCCCGCCACGGGTGGCGATTGCGCATCACCGGCCGGAAGAGCGGCCACTCCTCGGACGGGATGAGACAAGCCTCGTGTGCCCAGTACTCGAAGATCCGGCCCTCGCCGAGGAGCCGCGAGACGGTCTCGCGGGGGTAGTCGCCGACGCGCGAGCCGAGGGCGATGCGATGGCTCCGCTCGACCGCGGTGATCGAGTCGAGCTGGACGCAGGAGAGCCGGCGGACCGTCTCCTCGACTTCGCGGCGCGTGCCGGTGCGCCCGCGCGTCGCATAGCCCTGTGCCGCAATCGCGAGCCGTCGCGCCGCCGTGGCGGAGATCGTCCGCACGGGCTGCACCCTAGTGAAGTCAGTCCGGGACGCGGCCGGCGAGGATCTCGGCGAGCCGGGAGCCGTCGATGTTCCCACCGGAGACGATGCAGACGACGCGCCCAGTGCCGGCCGCTCCGGCCAGCGCCGCCGCCACCGGCAGCGCGGCCGCCCCCTCGGTGACGATGCGGCCTCGCTCGAGGAGCAGGCGCACGGCTGCCGCGGTTGCCTCCAGCGAGATCGGGAACGCGGCTTCGACCAGCGGCCGCGCGTGCTCCCACATCTCCGGGAGCAGGCTCCCCGACCCGGCGCCGTCGACGAACGAGGGCGTGAACTCCGTCGGCGTCGGCACGCCGCCGTTCGCGATCGCGGCCGAGACCGGCGCGCCCGTCTCCGGCTCGCAGACGTACACCTTCGTCCGGGGCGAGACGGCGTGGAGCGCGCTCGCGACCCCGGTCGTGAGCCCGCCCCCGCCCCAGGGGATCAGCACTGCGTCGATGTCCTCGAGCTGCTCCGCGAGCTCGAGCCCGATCGTCCCGTTGCCGGCCATCACGGGCAGGTCGCGCACGGGATGGACGAAGTAGCCCTCGATGTCCTCGGCGGCCTCCTTCGGGCTTCCCGACTCGACGGCCGCCCACCATGCCTCCCACGGGACGCGCACGATGCGCCCGCCCATGCGCTCGACCGCCGCGAGCTTGGCCGTGGATGCGTTGTCGGGCACGACGATCGTCGCCGGGACGCCGAGGCTGCGCGCCATCCACGCGACGCCCTGCGCCATGTTCCCGGTGCTCGTCGTGACGACGCCGTTCGCGAGCTCGGCGCGCGGCGCGCTCAGGATCGCGTTCGCCGCGCCGCGGAGCTTGAACGAGCCGATCGGCTGCAGGCTCTCGAGCTTGAGCCAGATCTCGGCCGGCGCCTCGTCGATCGCGAGCCGCACGAGCGGCGTCCGCGTCGTGACCGTCGCGATCCGGACGCGCGCGTCCTCGATCTCGTCGATCGGGATCAGAAGTCGACCTCGGTACCGACGCCGCGCTCGCGCGCGCGGCGGACGACCAGCTCGGCGGAGGCGAGGTCCTCGACGGCGATCCCGAGCGACTTGAAGACGGTGAGCTCGTCGTCGGTCTCCCGGCCGGGGTGCTGCCCCGTGAGCACCTCGCCGAGCTCGGCCCTGATGTGCTCCGGTCCGACGGCGCCCTCGGCCGCCGCGATGAGGAAGTCGCCCGCCTCGTTCACGCACGACTCGCGTCGGTCGGTGAAGAACGAGGAGGTCGCGACGGTCTCCGTGTCGAGCTCGCGGGTCGTCGGGATGCTCGAGCCGACCGCGTTGACGTGTGCACCCGGCGCGAGCCAGCGCTTCTCGACGATGGGCTCGGCGGACGAGGTCGTCGTGCAGACGACCTCGGCGCCGAAGAGCGCCGCGTCGACGGACGGCGCGACGGTGGCGCCGACCTCGCCGGCGAGCTCCTCCGCCGCCTCGATCCTTCGCGCCCAGATGCGGATCTCGGGGTCGTCGAGCACGGCGCGCATCGCGTGGACGTGGCCGCGCGCCTGCGCGCCCGCGCCGAGGATCGCGACGCGCTGCGCGCCGGGGGGGGCGAGCGCGCGGGTCGCGACCGCTGACACTGCGGCCGTGCGGATCTCGGTCACGGGGGACGCGTTCAGGATCGCGACGAGCTCGCCCGTGTCGCCGTCGTGCAGGAGGACGCCGCCCATGTGCGTGTCGAGGCCGCGCGCCGAGTTGCCCGGCACGACCACGATCTCCTTCAGCGCGAAGGACGGGGACGCGCCGCCGCGGTAGCTCGGCATCAGCCCGAAGAGGTTGTCCGCACCGGGCGGGCGCGCGATCGAGCGGAGCGGCTGGTACAGCTCGCCGCGCGCGAGCGAGGACAGGACCTCCTCCATCGCCTCGACGCACGACTCCATGTCGAGGAGCTCCCGAACCTCGTGCTCGGAGAGGACGATCACGAGATGCCCGCAGGCCGTAGGGGCGAGGCTTGCCTCGTCCTGGACGACCGTTCCCGGGAAGCCGTCACGCGAACAAGCCTCGCAGAAGCGCTCGCTCGCTCGCGTCCAGTTCGAGCCCGAGCGCCTCTCGCACCGGCTCGAGGTGCTCCGCGCGCGTCGGCCCGGCGACGACGGCCGTGACCTGAGGCTCGCCGTAGGCCCACGCGAGCGCGAGTCCCGCCATCGAGACGCCGCGCGCGAGCGCCTCCCGCTCGAGCGCCTCGAGCCCATCGAACACGAGGTCGTTCGCGTAGCGGAGGTACGAATCAGGGCGCTGGGTCATGCGCGAGCCGGCCGGATACTCCTGGCCGCGCCGATACTTCCCGGTGAGCCAGCCGCCCGCGAGCGGCCCGAACGCCTCGTACCCGAGGCCGTGCTCGCGCAAGACGGGGAACACGGTCTCCTCGTCGCCTCGGTCGAGGAGCGAGAACGAGTTCTGGACGACCTCGTAGCGCGCGAGCCCCTCGAGCTCGGACAGCTCCACGGCCTCGGCGAGTTGCTCCGCGCTGAAGTTGGACGCGGCGATCGCGCCCACCTTGCCCGCGCGAACGAGCTCGTCGAACGCCCGGAGCGTCTCCTCCTGCGGGGTGTCCGGGTCGAACTCGTGCGCGAAGTAGAGCGCGACGCGCTCGACGCCGAGCCGTGCGAGGCTGGTGTCTATCTGCCTGCGGATCCGTCCGGCCGAGAGACCGCGGTCCGCTCCCTCCTCCGAGGTCGGGTTGTACGTCTTCGTCTCGATCGTGATCGCGTCGCGCACGGCCGAGCCCTTCGTCGCGAGCCACTCGCCGATCCACGACTCGCTGCGGCCGCCCCCGTAGGCGTCGGCGGTGTCGAACGTCGTCAAGCCGAGGTCCCACGCGGCGTCCATGATCCGGAACGCCTCGTCCTCCGGGATCCCCTGCCCGTAGAACGCGGGCGACGACCCGACGCCCCCGAAGTTCCCGCAGCCCAGGACGAAGCTCGAGACGGAGATCCCGCTTCGCCCGACCTCGCGCTGCGACACGGTCACGACGTCGCCTCCGCCACCCGGGCGGGCGGGCCGGTCGGCAGGCGCGCGAGCAGCACGGCGCCGACCACTGCCGCCAGCGCCCCGGCGACGAAGACGCCGTCGTACCCCGCGAACGCCGCGACCCCGCCGAGCGACAGTGCGCCGATGGCGAAGCCGACGTCGATGCACGCGCTGAACGTCCCGATCACGGAGCTCCGCTCGGCCGGCTCGGCCCGGTTCACGGCGAGCGTCATCAGCGCCGGGAACGCGAGCGCCGTGCCGATCGCGAAGAGCACGGTGCCCACGTACAGCCCGGCAGGCTCGTTCCACACTCCGATCGCGAGGAGCCCGATCGCAAGCGATGCAAGTGCCGACCCTGACGCCTGCTTCGGGCCGAGGCGATCCGGGAGCCGCCGCCCGAAGATGCGGATCGCGACGACGATCACCGAGTAGAGCAGGAAGACCCACCCCGCGCCGCCCAGCCCGAGGTCGCGCGCGTAGAGCGCGACGAACGCGTTGAAGCCCGCGAAGCCGAAGGCCGAGCATATGAGGACGAGCCCGGGGCCGATTGCAGCCGGGTGCAGCAGCCGGCCGTGCGCGTGCTCGACGGAAGAAGCCGGTCGCGTCTCCGTGAGGAGGAGCCCCGCACCCGCGGCGAAGAGCGAGGCCGCGGCGGCCGTCAGCCAGACGGTGTCGTAGCTGCCGTGGTGGAGCAGGACCTCGCCGAGGACCGGGCCGATCGCGAGGCCGCCCCACACGCCGAGCGAGTACAGGCTCACCGCCTCGCCTCGCCTCGCCTCCGGCGCGAGGTCGTTGATCACCGTCGCCGCGCCGACGAAGACGAACCCCTCGCCGACGCCTGTTACGAGTCGCAGCAGGACGAGTGTCCAGAGCGCGTCCACAAAGGTGTACGCGGCCACGGAGACGGCGACGATCAGCGGCCCGGCGATGACGAGGATCCGGCGCCCTCGCCGGTCGCCGAGTCGCCCGGCGATCGGCTGGAACAGGAGCGCGGTCGGGCTGGCGGCCGCGACCGCGATGCCGACGCCGACGCTCCCGACCCCGAGCGAGTCCTTCGCGTACACGGGCAGCACCGGCAGGAGGAGCCCGATCGACAGCGAGACGCCGAAGATCGTGAGCACCGCCAGGATGAACTGGCGCGAGAGCAGTCGGGGCGCCGGGTCCATCGTTCGAGTCAACCAGAACGCGATGCGCTTCCCCGGCGTCTCGCAGGCGGTTAACGTGCGTGGCGTGTCCGGCCCGATCAGCATCGAGGAGCTCCAGCTCGCGGCGCGCAACCACGGCATGCCGCTCGAGGCGCTCCGCTGGGACCTCACGCCGGTCGGCCTCCACTACCTCCTCACGCACTACGACATCCCGCACGTCGACCCGGACGGCGTGGCGGCTCGAGGTCGACGGGCTCGTCGAGCGGCCGCTTTCGCTCTCGCTCGAGGAGCTGCGCGCGCGGCCCGCGGTCGAGGTCGTGTCGACGATGGAGTGCGCGGGGAACGGGCGGGCGCTCGTCGAGCCGCACGTCGTCAGCCAGCCGTGGCTGCTCGAGGCGGTCGGCACCGCGCGCTGGCGCGGAGTTCCGCGTCGCGTCTCTGCTCGACGAGGCCGGTGTCGCGGATGGCGCGATCGAGGTGCTGTTCACCGGTCTCGACCGCGGCGTCGAGGGCGGCGAGGAGCAGGACTACGCGCGCAGCCTCTCGCTGGACGAGGCGCGCCGCGAGGACGTCCTGCTCGCGTACGAGGTGAACGGCGTGCCGCTGCCACCCCAGCACGGCTACCCGCTGCGGCTCCTCGTGCCCGGGTGGTACGGGATGACGAGCGTGAAGTGGCTCGCCCGCATCACGCTGATCGACACGCCGTTCGACGGCTACCAGCAGGCGCACTCGCTATCGCCTGCGCGCGGAGGAGGGCGAGGTCGGCGAGGAGGTGTCCCGGATCAAGGTCGCGGGCGCTCATGGTCCCGCCGGGCATCCCCGAGTTCAGCTCGCGCGCCCGCGTCGTGTCCGCCGGCGAGCACGTGCTCGAAGGGCGCGCGTGGTGCGGCGAGGCGGAGGTCGCGGGCGTCGAGGTCTCGGCGACGGCGGCTCGACCTGGGCCGAGGCGCGAGCTCGAGCCGCCCGCGCTCGGCCGCTGGGCCTGGCGCGCGTGGCGCTACGCGTGGGACGCGCACCCGGGCGAGCACGAGCTCTGCTGCCGCGCGCGGGACGCTGAGGGCAACGTCCAGCCGCTCGACCCGCCCTGGAACGTCGGCGGCTACGTGAACAACGCCGTGCAGCGCGTCCCGGTCACGGTCACCGGCTGACGAAGACTGGAGACGCGCGCCATCAGCCGCTCGCCGGCCGTGGTGGGCCGGCAGTACGTGTCGTGCCGTGTGCGAGCTGCGTCAGGTACTCCTCGCGGTTGAGCGGGTTCGCCGTCGTCCGCCGCCGCGTCGGTTGCGTGCCGCTGACCGGCCGGTACCCCCCGAAGTCGGAGTCGAGCACGCCTTCTCCGGCCGTCAGCCCAGGAAGGTGCCGCTGCAGCTCTCGGACTCGCGCCGCAGGCAACACCGTCTCGATCGTGGCGAGGTCTCCATGAAGCGACGGGGTTTGCGCGACGGCGCCTAGTCGTGCCAGGACGGCCAGGACCGCGCCGATCGTCTCGGGCGGCAGCTCGAGCCTGACCCGGAGGATCGGCTCGCAGACCACCGTCCTCGCCTGCTCGAGCGCCTGCACGAGAACCAGTGGCGTCAGCTTGCGGAAGTCGGCAGCCGTTGTCCCCGGAGCGCGGTATCCGCAATCGGAAATGGTCACCGCACAGTCGGTGACCCGCCAGCCGCAGAGGCCCTCCTGCAGCGCCTCGCGAACGTACTCGCCCATACGCTCGATGAAGGCTTCGACGGTCCTGTAGATGTAGAGAGGCACCAGGCGGACGCCGACGTCCAGCTGCACCCCAACGCCAGAACCGATCGGTGCGGGCTCGACCCGCAGCCCGAGTGTCGCGGGGAACGGGTTGGCGCTGTGCGGCGAGCTCTTGCCGGTGACGTTCGTCTTGGTGAGGGCGTGGAGCAGCTCGAGCGCCTGACCGGTCCCGATCGGGCGTTCGATGTGGATCGGCGTCGTCTCGCGGAAGGTGACGTCGAGGCCGAAGTCGCTTGCCAGCGTCGCCTGGATCACTTCTTTCTGTACCTCGCCGTAGAGAGACACCGAGATCTCCTGGCGAGTGTCGTTCTGCTGGACGTCGATCAGCGGGTCCTGTTCGGCGAGCTGCGCCAGCGCAACGCGTAGCGCGCCCTTCTGGTCCGCGTCGCGCGGGACGACGACCGACTCCAGTGTGGGCGGAGCGAACTGCTGTGTCGTGTCGGTGCCCGTCCGGCCGATCTGGTCGCCGATCTGGATCTCGCCGAGACCCCAGAGCTTTCCGATCTCTCCGGCTGTGACGGCCGCGCGCTCCGCGGCGGACCCGCGGTCGAAGACGCTGATCGCCGTCACCTTTCCGTCGACATCCTGGCCATAGCGCAGCCTGTCGCGCGTTCGGACAGTCCCCGAATACATCCGCGCGTAGGCGATCTTCTCCCCGCCGTCGCCGCGCTCGATCTTGAAGACCGTGCCCGAGACGGGGCCCTGGTCGTCGCCATCGACAGCCGGCAGCAACTCGGCGATGCCGGACATGAGCGATTCGACTCCGGCTCCGGTCAGTGCCGAGCCGAAGAAGACCGGATGCACGAGTGCGCGCCCGGTCTGGGCGACGAGATCCGCGCGCAGCCTGGAGTAAGGAACACTCGTCTCGTCGTCGACGAGCTCGGCGAGGAGCCGGTCGTCGCGCTCGGCGAGTGATGAGGCGAGCTTGGCGGCGAAGCCGTCGTCGTCTGAGCCCCACGACGCGAAGGCGGCCGTGCGCGTCCCGAGCTCACGCGCGTAGCCGAGCGGGACGATCGCAGGCGTCAGTCGCTCCGAGATCGCCTGCAGCACGCGCTCGTCGTCTGCCCCGGGGCGGTCGATCTTGTTGACGAACACGAGCGTCGGGACGCGCAGGCGTTTCAGGGCCCGCATCAGTATCCGGGTCTGCGGCTGCACGCCCTCGACGGCGGAGACAACGAGCACGACGCCGTCGAGCACGCTCAGCACGCGCTCGACCTCGGCGATGAAGTCGGGGTGACCGGGCGTGTCGATCAGATTGACGGTCACGTCGTCGATCGCGAACGACACGACTGCGGACTTGATGGTGATGCCGCGCTGGCGCTCGAGTTCCAGCGAGTCGGTCTGCGTCGTGCCCTTGTCGACGCTGCCGATCTCGCCGATGACGCCGGCGGTGAACAGCATCCGCTCGGTGAGTGTCGTCTTACCGGCGTCTACATGCGCCAGGATCCCCAAGTTCAGCGTTTTCCGTGCCATGCGTCATACCCTCCGAGGTCGAAAAGCTCTTCTCGATGGACATGAACGCCTGACGCATCTCCGCTCCTTGAGTCGATCGGCGCGACTCTGGTACGCGCGAGCATCATAGGGGCTATCAGGGTCGGTAGGGCCCGCCGCGGCCCTCCGGTGCGCCGCGCGCCGACGTTGGCACACAGTCGGCACACAGGCTTTGCCTATCGTCTCGGGATGCACTCGCGAGCCGTCCTGGCGGTCATCCTCGGTGTCTGCGTCCTCGGTGCCGCTGCTGCGAGCGGCGCCGGCTCCGCGACCGCGCGGCTCCAGCTCGACGGCGTGCCGTTCCGCCCCGAGACCGCGCTGACCGGCAGTCAACGGGGGGTCGGGCTCATGAACCGGGATCCCGCCCCGCGCGATGGGATGCTGTTCGTCTTCCCGGAGGACACGACGGGCGGCTTCTGGATGAAGAACACGCTCGTGCCGCTGACGATCGCCTTCTTCGACGCGCAGGGCAGGCGCGTGCGCAAGCTCCGCATGACGCCGTGTCGCGAGGACCCGTGCCGGACGTACGAGCCCGGACGGACGTACCGGTTCGCGCTCGAGCTCCCCGCATCCGACAAGCGGCCCGCGGCGACGCTCGGGCCGCTCGCCTCGCTGCGCCGCCTGGCGGCGGCGCCCGTTAGCGGCCACGTGCGCGCGACTCGTCGTCCCTCTCGCCGTGCTGACTCTCGTCGTCGTGCCGGCGGCGGCCACCGGGCAGCCGAACGCGCCGGTCGTCGTGATCGACCCGGGCCACGACGAGCGCTCGAACTCCGGGCACCGAGCCGATCGGGCCGGGCTCGTCCACGCGCAAGATCAAGGACGGCGGCGGGACGCGCGGCGTCGTCTCCGGGACTGACGGAGGCCGAGCTCGACCTGCCGGGTCGCGCTCCGGCTCCGTCCGCTGCTCGAGCGCGCCGGCGTCCGCGTCGTGATGACGCGCACGCGAACGGAGGGCGTGAGCATGGGCAACGTCGCGCGCGCGCGGATCGCCAACCGTGCCGGCGCCCGCCTGTTCCTGCGCATCCACGCCGACGGGCTCGACGACACGAGCGTCCGCGGCACGCACACGCTCCATCCGGCGCTCCGGCGCGGCTGGACGGACGACGTCTACGCGTCGAGCAAGCGAGCCGCCCGCGTCGTGCAGACGGAGCTCGTCCGCGCGCTCGGCTTCCCCGACCGCGGGCTGAACGAGCGCGCCGACTTCACCGGCTTCAACTGGTCGAACGTGCCCGTGATCCTCGTCGAGATGGGGTTCATGACGAACCCGACCGACGACCGACTGCTCGCGACGGCGGCGTACCAGCGGCGCGCCGCGCTCGGGCTCTGCCGCGGGACGCTGCGCTTCCTCGGGCGCCCGCCCGCCGCCTGCGGCTAGCGCCAGTCGACCGACACGACCTCGACGGGCTCCGCGATGCCCTTCAGGTCTCCGCGCGCGGCTCGGAGAGTCGGAACGACGACCCGATGCCGTCGAGCGTCTCCGTGCTGACGAGGATCTCGCCGGCCCCTGCCGCGGCGCCGACCCGCGCGGCGACGTGCACGCCCTGGCCGCCGTAGTCCGTCTCCGTCCTGAACGCCACGCCCGTGTGCAAACCGATCCGCACGTCCGGGGCGACGATCTCCGCCGCGAGCGCACGCTGGATCGCGACGGCCGCGCCGATCGCACCTCGCGGGTTGTCGAACGACGCGAAGAAGCCGTCGCCGGTCTGCTTCACGACCTCGCCGCCCTGCTCGACGATCCGCTCGCGGACGAGCTCGTCGTGGCGCGCGAGCAGGCGCTTCCACTTGTCGCCGCCGAGCGTGTCGAGCAGCTTCGTGGAGTCGACGATGTCCGTGAAGACGAAGGTGCGGCGCACCTCCAGTCGTCCCAGGAGCTCCTGCACGCGCTCCGCGTCGAGCCGTGCGCCGAGCCGCTCGAACGTCGCCAGCGCGCCCTCGAGCTCGGCCGTCCCGGCGTGCTCGTCTCCGCTCCGCCGTAGCGCGATTCCGAGCATCGCGCGACGCGCGCCGGTCTCGTAGGGCGCGCCGACGCCCTGCCATCCGTCACGGGCCTGCTTCAACGACGTGACGGCGGCGGGCAGGTTCTTCTCGGCGAGCTCGATCTGGCCGCGCGCGTAGCGGACGGTCGCGTCGAAGGCCGGGGCGCGCCGCTCGCCGATCTTGTACGCGTCGACGATGGACTCGAGCTCGTCCGCGGCAGCGCGCGCCGTCGCGAGATCGTCCGCGCCGAGTGCGATCTCGACCTGGGACGGCAGCCGCTGCAGGCGCTTGAGCGGATCAGTCGTGTTCCCGAGCGAGGCGCTGATCCCGGCCACGGCCGCGTCCACCTTTCCCTCTGTCAGACGGAGCAGCGCGAGGCCCGGCTGTGGGTCGCGCCCCAGCTCGCTCGCGACGCGATACGCCTCCTCGGCTCCGGCGAACTCGCCGCGCCGGCGCCGGATCTCGCCGATCTCGTAGTGCCCGCTCGCGGTGATCGATCTGATCGAAGTCGCGCAGCTCCTCGCACGCCGCCACTGCCTGCGCCTCGGCCGCCGGCCAGTCACCGCGAAGCCGGAGGACCTCCGCGCGGTGGATTCGGCACGCGCCGGGAAAGCCGGTGACGTCGAGCTTGTCGCACCAGCGGTTGGCCGCCTCGGTCCACTCCGCCGCGCGGCGGTAGTCGCCGAGGTCCTGGCAGGAGCTGATCGTGATGCAGTACACGAGCCCGGCCGAGTGCGCGCCGAGGTCGCCGCACATCGCCGACGCGGTGGCTTCGTCCAGCAAGTTGAGGCCCTTCTCGATCTCGCCTGCCTTGATGTGCGCACGGCCCTTGCCCGACAGCGCGAGCATCTGCACGTCGCGGTTGCCGACCTTGCCGGCCAGCGCGTGCGTCTCGTCCAGGAGCGCGATCGCCTTCGGGTAGTCGCCCTCGGCGAACATCGCGGTCATGGCGTGCAGCAACAGCAGCCGTGCGTGCTCCGGCGACTCGTCGCGCCCTTCGAGCAGGCGCTCGGCGCTCGAGAGCCAGCCGCCCGAGACCGCAAACGCGCCCCGGCCCTCGTAGTCCCAGGAGAGCGCGAGCGCCATGCGCGCGGCGCCCCGCACGTCTCCGGCGGCGGTGAAGGCGGCGTAGGCGCGCTCGCGGAGCGAGATCGCCTCCTCGAGCTTCCCGCTCCACCAGGCCGCCTCGCCGAAGGCCTCGAGGTCGGTGGCGTCAGCTCGGTCGCCGCGACTCCCGAGAAGGCTCCGTAGGCCTCGCGCCATGCCTGTCGAGAAGCGGCGTCGCGCGCTGCGTCGAGTGAGTCGATCACCTGGGACATGACTCCGCATTGTGCCCACCGCTTCTCGGCGGCCGCAATCAGTCCGCCTCGAGCCGGAGGTCGAAGCCCGCGGGAGCGTGGACGTTGAAGAAGCGCACGACCTCGTCAGTGCGGTTCTCGAACGTGTGCTCGACTCCGGGCGGGACGAGCACGAACGTCCCCGGCCCCGCCACGATCTCCTCGCCCCCGGCCGTCAGCACGAGCTCGCCCTCGAGGACGTAGAACGAGTCGTCCTCGGCCTCGTGCGCATGGGTCGGCGGGCCGTGGCGTTGCGGCTGGATCGTGATGATCGCCAGGTTGAAGCGCGGCGTGTCCGTCGTCCGGGCGAGGAACTCGACGTTGCCGACCCGATGACCTTCGCCGGGCCGCACGACGACGAAGCGATCCGCGTCGCTCATGCCTTCACCGGGCTCGCCGTGCGCCGCGCGACTTCCTCGCGGACAGCAGGGGCGACCTCGGTCCCGAGGAGCTCGATCGCGCGCAGCGCCTTGTCGTGCTCGAGCGAGCCCACAGCGATCTGGGCGAGGAAGCGCTGGTGCCCGAAGAGCTCGTGCTGGAAGAGGATCTTCTCGACCACCTCCGCCGGGCTGCCGACGACGAGGGCTCCCCGCAGCGAGGAGAGGGCGTCGAAGTCGCGGCGCCGCATCGGCGACCAGCCTCGTTCGGCGCCGATCTCGGTCATCATCGCCGCGTACGGCGGGAAGTACTCGTCGCGTGCCCGAGGCCCATCGTCTGCAAGGTACGTGTGCGAGTTGATGCTGAGCGCCGGCGGCTCGTGGCCCGCCTCCCGCGCGGCCTCGCGGTGGAGCTCGGCGAAGGGGCGGAAGCGCTCGGGGATGCCGCCGATGATCGCGAGTGCCATCGGGAGTCCCAGCGTCCCAGCTCGGATCGCCGACTCGGGCGTGCCGCCGACCGCGACCCAGATCGGCAGCGGGTCCTGGCACGGGGCGCGGGTAGACGCCCTGCTGGTGAGCGGCGCGCGATGGCCTCCCGACCAGGTGACGTGCTCGTTCTCGCGCAACCGCAGGAGCAACTCGAGCTTCTCCGCGAACAGGAAGTCGTAGTCCGAGAGGTCGTAGCCGAAGAGCGGGAACGACGACGAACGAGCCGCGCCCGACCATGATCTCGGCCCGCCCGCCCGAGACGAGGTCAACGGTCGAGAACTCCTGGAACACGCGGACGGGATCGTCGGAAGAGAGCACGGTCACGGCGCTCGTCAGGCGGATGCGCTTCGTCTGCGCCGCCGCCGCGGCCAGCACGACTGCCGGAGCCGAGACGGCGAAGTCGGGCCGGTGGTGCTCGCCGACGCCGAACACGTCGAGGCCGACCTCCTCCGCGAACTCGATCTCCTCGAGGAGGTTTCGCAGGCGCTCTGCCGGGGCGATGCCGCCGCGGACGTCCGCGAAGGTGAAGACGCCGATCTCCACGGTGGGGTTCTACCGTTCCCGCGTCAGCGCCGGCCGCGTCGCGCGCCCGCCGTGATCGCCACCGCGGCGCAGCGCGGCGAGCAGTGCGCCGGCGACGAGCAGCGCGACCGCCGATCCAGGGCACGGACGTCGAGCTCGGCGCCGATGCTCAGGTCGGCGTCGACGCCGCGGAGCGCGTCGGCGTTCATGACGACGACGCTCCAGCTCCCGTCCTCGGGCTCCCAGTCGAGCGTCTGTTCGCCCGGCCCCGTCGCGGACGCGGCCCAGAACGTCTGGTCTCCGGGCGGGCCGGCCGGCGCGCCGCCCGGCACGGTCGGAGTAGTCGGGGCTCGCGGTCGAGGTCGGTGACGACGGCGTGCTCGACGCCGTCGAGGTAGCGCCGTCGACGTCCGACTCCGGCGCGATGCCGACGAAGACGGGCGGTCGCTCTCGCTGCGGATCCGAACCGTCCGACGAAGTCGTCGATCGCCCAGTCCGGCGCCGTCGAGGTCGAGGTCGGCGCTCTCGGAGACGATCGCGTAGGTCGAGCGTCGCGAAGTCCTCGGTCGGCGACATGAGGAAGCCGTCGTCGTCGCGCTGCGTCCGGTCGACGGCGAGCGGCGCGCACCCGCCGGCGAGCAGCCCGAACGCGAGGAGCGCCGGCGAGGCGCCGACGACGATCAGCACGACGCGTCCGGCCCGCCGCCCGCCCGGCTCGCCGGCGTCGGCGCGGCGGCGCAGCTCCGGCGCGGCTGGCTCCGGCGCTGCCGTCACGGCGGGCTCCTCGCCGCCCTGGTCGAGGCGGAACGGCGGGTACGCGTCGGTCATCAGCGCGGCGTAGGCCACGACGCGCGCCACCCAGCGGTCGAGGCCGAGCACGAAGTCGAAGATCCCGCGCGGGTAGCGCGTCGTGAAGAGCAGCGCGACCCCGGCGAAGAGGACGAGCAGGCCGATCAGGCCGCCGGCGAAGCCGGCGCTCCAGTGCTCGGTCGTCGACTGCGACGCCGCGTAGCCGCCGCCCGACGAAGATCGCCGACGATGAGGTACTGCGGGATCGCGAGCAGCCACCACTTGACGAGCACGAGCCCGCGCGAGAGCCGCTCCGGGTAGTCGACGTCGAGGCGTCGCGGGATAGTCGGGCGCCGGCGCCGAGCGTGAACGGCGGGTAGCGGTCGGTGCCGAGCGCGCCGTACGAGTAGAAGGCCACGCGCCACGTCCAGCGCAGCACGCCGAGGTTGAACTCGAAGATCCCCGTCGGGTAGCGGCCGGTGAAGAGGATCGCGAAGAACGCGACGACGCGTCAGCACGACGAACGCGATCCAGAGGAACGCGAGCACGACGTAGTGCGGGATCGCGAGCAGCCACTTGACGAGCCAGAGCCAGCGGCTGAGGCCGGCGTCGAGCTCGCCTTCGATGCGCAGCGGATACGTCATGCCGGTCGTCCATCGGCCTCACCACTCTGGCAGGTCCTCGAGGGTCGGCGCGCTTCCCCGGCTGTCGGTAGCCTCCGCGCCCATGACCGACGACACGAAGACCGAGCAGGCCGACGCCAAGCCCGACCACGAACCGCCCGCCGGCGCGGAGATCACCGCGACGTGGGGCCGCGGCCGCAAGGCGATCCCGTACTCCGCCACCGCCAGGTGGACCTGTCCTCCGCAAGAAGGAAAAGCCCGCGGCGGAGATCTTCTCGGTGGCGTACGTCTCGAAGGGGAGCGACGAGGACCGCCCCGTGACGTTCGTCTTCAACGGCGGCCCGGGCGCCGCCTCGGCGTTCCTGCACATGGGCGCGGTCGGCCCTCAGCGGGTCGACTTCCCCTCCGACGGCACGCTCCCGACCGTCCCCGCGCGGCTCGTCGAGAACGAGTCTTCCTGGCTCGCGTTCAGCGACCTCGTGTTCGTGGATCCGGTCGGCACGGGCTTCAGCCGCGTCATCGAGCCGGAGAAGAAGGGCGACGACAAGAAGGATGCGAAGCCCGACGAGGACGCCCCGATCCGAAGGAGTACTTCGGGTACAAGCGCGACCTCGAGTCGCTGTGCGAGTTCATGGGCCGCTGGCTCTCGGACAACGGCCGCTGGGGCTCGCCGGTCTTCGTCGCGGGCGAGAGCTACGGCGGCTACCGCGTCGGCCGCCTCGTGCGCATGCTCCAGGAGACCACCGGCATCGGTCTCAACGGCGCGATCCTCATCTCGCCCGCCCTCGAGATCACCGGTCTCGGGCCGACGGACTACGACGTGGCTCGGCTGGATCGACCGCGTGCCGACGATGGCGGCGGCCGCGATGCACCACGGCCGCTCGCGCGCGTTTCGGAAGGGCACGTGGCCTCGAGAAGGTGCTTCGTGACGCGGAGGAGTTCGCGACCGGCGACTACACGACGTTCCTCACGCGCGGCGCCTCGATCGCGGCGAAGGAGCGCACGCGGATACTCGGCCGGCTCGCCGACCTCATCGGGCTGCCGCTCGAGCTCGTCCTGCGCGCCGAGGGCCGCGTCTCCTTCCTCACCTTCGTGCGCGAGCTCCTGCGCGACGAACGCAAGGTCGCTCGGTCTCTACGACGCGACGGTCACGTCGACCGACCCGTTCCCGGATCGTGAGGGCATGACCTGGCCGGACCCGACGCTCTCGGGCATCAGCCCTGCGTACACGACCGCGGTCAACCGGATGATCCGCTCCGAGATCGGCGTCGAGACGGACCGCGAGTACGTCCTCCTCTCGTACGAGGTGAACCTCGCGTGGAGGAACGACGCCGAGCAGCAGCATGCGTTCGCGCCGCCGCCCGGCGCGACGGACGACTTCCGCTACGGCATGGCGCTCAACCCGCACATGAAGGCGTTCATCACGCACGGGCAGTACGACCTCGTCACGCCGTACTTCGCGAGCGACCGCCTGCGGAACCTCATGCGGCTCGACCCGCAGATGGCCGAGCGCTCACGGTGCAGCACTACGGCGGCGGCCACATGTTCTACGCGTGGGAGTCGAGCCGGCACGCGTTCACGAAGGCGATCGCCGCCTTCGTCGCGGACGCGACCCGGTAGTCGTCAGTCGTCCGCGCTGCGCGAGGTGCTCCGCGACCAGGCGCGATTGCGCGCGCAGCAGCCACGCGTCCTCGATCCGCTCGCGCAGCTCGGTCTCCTCGATGCGGTCGAGGTGCACGAGCACGATCGGGTAGGCCGTCGTAGTGCGGGACGGTGAAGTACACGCCATGGCCCGCCTCGAGGATGGGCTGCTTCTCGTCCGGGTCGACACGGAGCGCGAGCGCACCGGGCGCCTCGCGGTTCGGGCTCATCCAGGCGAAGAGCTTGCCCTTCACCTTGAGCGCCGGCTGGCCGTACGACGTGCTCTCGTCGACGCCCGGAAGACCCGCCGCCAGCTCACGAACGGTGTCCCAGTCGCTCACGCTACGAGCGCGCGTGTAGTCGGCGGCGAGCCGCTTCGGCGCCTGGATCAGCCATGCGTCCTCCAGGCGGTCGCGGAGCTCGTCGCGCGAGATCGCCGCGAGCCGGATCTGCACCGCGGGGTAGCCGTTGTAGTGCGGGCTCGTGAAGTACACCTCGGGATCCGCGTCCAGGATCAGCTGCTTCTCGTCGCGGTCGACCCGCACTGCGAGCCCGCCGCCGTCGCGCTCGCGCGCCTGCCAGGCGAAGAGCTTTCCCTTGACCCGCCACGTCGTTCGACCTTGGCGGATCTCCTCGACCTCGGGGAACTCGCGGCGATCCTGCTCACCGTCCGCCAGTCGGCCATGGCGTCAGGAGTTGCGGTCGAGGAAGTCGAGGATCCGCGGGCCGACGATTCCGGCGCCTCGAACTGCACCGGATGCCCCGCGTCGTTCACGACGAGCCACTCGGCCCCGGGAATCGCGCGCTTCATGTCGACCATCTGCTCCAGTGTGGCGAAGGGGTCGTTCTCGCCGGCGACGAGGAGCGTCGGGCACGAGACACGCGCGAGGTCGTCCTGCGTCCAGCTCGGATTCTCGAGGTTGTTGGCGACGATCTGGCGGAGGAGCTCCTTCCAGTAGTCCGGCCCCTTGCCGTGGTCGTGCCGTTGCGAGAACGCCGCCGCGGCCTCGGGCGCGGCCTGCTCGAGCTGGTCGGGGTCGAGCGAGGCCGCATACGCGCGGATCCCGTCGTGCGCCTGGTAGTTGCCGCCGAGCACGACGATGCTCCTCGTCAGCTCCGGCCGCCGGAGCGCGCAGTCGAGCGCGACGACCCCACCGTCGCTGATCCCCGCGACGTGCACCTTCTCGAGCCCGAGCTCGGCCGCCAGGCCGGCGACGTCGTCGCCGATCCGCTCGAAGCTCTGCATGCCCGCCGGGTTGTCCGTGCGCCCGTGACCGCGGTGCTCGACGAGCACAACGCGGTACCGCTCGGCGAACGACGGTGCGAGGCCGGCCCAGCCCCCCATCGGGTCGTCGGCCGTCCCACCGGCGCCGTGGAGAAGGAGGACCGGCGGCGCCTCCGGGGGCCCGAGCTCCTCGTAGTACATCGTCACGTCGTCGACGCGGGCATACGGCACGACTGTCCTCAGGCGTCCGGAGGCCGCCGCTCGGGGTAGCGCGGCAGCCCGTCGTCCGGGATCGGCTCCCAGGCCGCCGCGTAGGCGACGTACTGCCGGTAGCTCGGGCGGACGCCCGGATCCTCGTCGAACGCGCCCATGCGGACGCCGACGATCGACGGGTCGGTCGGGTGGCGGCTCCAGAGATGCGCGCCGCAGAGCGAGCAGAAGAACTTGTGGAACCCGTCCGGCGGCTCCCACGCTCTCAGGGCGTCCTCGCCCGAGAGGATCCGCAACGACCCGGGCACGATCTTCGCGGACGCCGAGGCCGCCGTGCCCGTGCGGCGCTGGCAGCGTCGGCAGTGGCAGTAGCTCGCGGACTCCGGCGTCTCGCTCACCTCGAAGCGGACGGCTCCGCAGAGGCAGCCTCCGGTGAGTGTGAGCGCGGCCATCGACCGCGCACCTTAGCGACGTGCCATCCGTCCGCTGACGGTCAACCGGAGCGACCTGCCGTTAGTCGGACAGAGGTACGGCGACCCGGTCGGTGGAACGTGCCCCGGGACTTCGCCACATCTCGAGCGCCAGCGGCCAGAACGCGACGACGCCTGCCACAGCGATCACGATCTGGGCGGCGCCGAGCGGGACGAAGCGCGCGGCCGCCATCACGACGAGCGCGCCTGCGACGAGCAGCGCGCGTCTGTCGGACAGGGCACCGCTGTGCCGGATCGCGACCGCGAACCCGATTGCGCCGAGCGCGAAGCAGATCGCACCCGACACGAGGATCGGGATGAACCACGGGACGAGCTCGGACTGGGCCGCCTCGACGTCGCCGCCCGTCCCGGCGGCAGCGAGCAGTGCGAACTCCATACCGGTGAGAATCGGGAACAACGCGCAGCCCAGCACCGCGACTGGCAATGCCAGGACACTCCAGCGTTCCTCTCCTGCCTCGTGCAGGTAGCTCCGAATCGCGATGAAGGCCAAGGCAAGCAGCGCGTACCCGACTCCGATCGCAAGGTGTGCGAGGCCCCAACGCGTGGTGTCCGCTTCGGCGGCTTCGGCGAGCGCGGACTCGTTGGTCGCGTTGGCTACGTACGGGTGATACGCGAAGCCGATGAGCAGGACGGCAGGTGCGACGGCGGCTGCAGCCGCTCGGAATCGCGATCTCATCGTCACGGACACCGGGCTCCCCTTGTCGTCCGACAACGCGCGTCGTGGATACTGCCGGACCGGCTTCCGGGCGGCTGGCGGCGATCACTAGCATGGAGCCCGTGCAAGACGCATCGCTCGCCGTCTCGCCGTCCGTCGCCGAGCAGCTCGAGGCGCACCGCGTGGAGCTGACCGCGTACTGCTACCGCATGCTCGGGTCGGTCGACGCCGAGGACGCGGTGCAGGAGACGTTCATCCGCGCGTGGCGCGGGTACGAGCGCTTCGAGGGTCGCTCGGCGCTCCGCTCCTGGCTCTATCGGATTGCGACCAACGTCTGCTTCGACATGCTCGACAGCCGCAAGCGCCGCGCCCGGCCGATGGACCTCGGTCCTCCGGCGAGCCGATCGTCGAGAACCTGAGGACGCCCGACCAGCTCTGGATCGAGCCGATGCCGGACGGCCGCGTCGTGCCCGACCGTGACCCGGCCGCCGTCACCGAGGCGCGTGAGACGGTCCGGCTCGCGTTCGTGGCCGCGCTCCAGCACCTGCCTGCACGGCAGCGCGCCGTGCTCATCCTCTGCGAGGTGCTCCGCTGGAAGGCGGCCGAGGTCGCCGAGCTCCTGGAGACGAGCGTGGCATCGGTGAACAGCGCGCTCCAGCGTGCGCGGGCGACGCTCGAGGCGAGCGACGCGACCCCGTCGACGACCTCGCCGTCGGTCGACGCCGCAGACGCGGAGCTGCTCGCGCGCTACGTCGAGGCGTTCGAGCGCTACGACATGGACGCGCTCACGGCCTTGATCCACGAGGACGCCCAGCAGTCGATGCCGCCGTTCGACCTCTGGCTCACCGGCCGCGACGACATCTTCACGTGGTGGTTCGGGCCCGGCAACGGCTGCCGTGGGTCGCGTGTGATCCCGACCGTCGCGGCGAACGGCTCGCCGGCGTTCGGCCAGTACAAGCCGAGCGAGACGGGCGACGGCTACGAGCCGTGGGCGCTCCAGGTGCTCGAGGTCGAGGACGGCAGGATCGTCGAGCTCACGTTCTTCCTCGACGTCGAGACGGTGTTCCCGCTCTTCGGCCTCCCGCTCCGGTACGAGGCGCTCGGCCGCTAGACCGGTCCGTCCAGCGAGAGGGCACTTGCGTACGACACCGCGACCTCGCTCGCCAAGCGAGGCTGCCCGGCTACCTAGCGAGTCTTGATCGTCTGCGATGTGGTCGTTGGTCCGTTGCCAAGCACATCCGTCGCGGTCAGGCTGATGCGGACGCTCCGAGCGCCTCGAGGTGGGCTGACGCGCCGGGGCGGCCGGTGTTTTGGGATTGCCTCCCAATGTCTTAGCCTCAGTGCGTGCTCACATGCGCGAGCTGCGGCCGCGACAACCCTGTAGGGGCCAGCTTCTGCAACAGCTGCGGCGCGGCGCTCGCAACGACGGCAGCTTCGCGGGAGGTCCGCAAGACGGTGACCGTGCTGTTCTGCGACCTGACCGGATCGACGGCCCTCGGCGAGGCAACCGACCCGGAGGCGCTGCGTGGGCTGCTTGCCCGCTACTTCGACCGGATGAAGACGATTGTCGAGTCGCACGGCGGCACGGTGGAGAAGTTCATCGGCGATGCGGTGATGGCGGTATTCGGCGTCCCCGCAGCGCACGAGGACGATGCCCTCCGCGCATGCCGCGCGGCCGTGGAGATGCGGGCTGCGCTACCTGAGCTCGGGATCGCTGGCCGGATCGGCGTGAACACCGGCGAGGTGGTGACCGGGACGCAAGAGCGCCTTGCCACCGGGGATGCCGTCAACGTCGCCGCGCGATTCGAGCAGGCTGCAACGCCGGGTGAAGTGCTGATCGGCGAGCCCACGCTCGCGTTGGTCCGCGAAGCCGTGGTGGCGGAGCGGTTGGAGCCGTTGGCCCTGAAAGGGAAATCCGAACCGGTGCAGGCGTTCCGGCTCGTCTCTGTCCTCGACGCGCCTGAGCGCTCCCATGCGTCGCGGTTCGTCGGTCGGGAGCGGGAGCTGCGATCGCTTGCCGAGGCGTGGGATCGGGCGCTGGATCAGACGCGCTGTGAGCTCGTGACTGTGGTAGGCGACGCCGGCGTGGGCAAGTCGCGGCTGGTTGCCGAGGCGCTGGACGCGGTCGAGGCTCGTGTCGTCCGGGGCCGCTGCCTGCCCTATGGAGAGGGGATCACGTACTGGCCCGTGGTGGAGGTCGTGAAGCAGCTCGCGGTACTCCCGTCCGACCCTGTTGCGGCGGCGGCGATCAGCTCGCTTCTGGGTGAATCGGGGGTGGCGACGAGCGCAGACGAGATCGCCTGGGCGTTCCGCAAGCTGCTCGAGGACGAGGCGCCGCTGGTGGCGGTCTTCGACGACATCCAGTGGGGTGAGGAGACGTTCCTCGACTTGGTCGAGTCAACGGCGCTGCTCTCGGCCAGTGCCCCACTCCTGCTCGTGTGCATGGCCCGACCCGAGCTCCTTGAGCTACGCCCCAGTTGGCCCGGGAGGGTGCGACTCGAGCCATTGCCCGCGGAGCAGGCGGACGCGCTGATCGGCGACCGAGTCTCCGATGAGCTGCGAGACCGGATCGCCCGCGCGGCGGGCGGCAATCCGCTGTTCATCGCGGAGATGCTCGCGATGACGGCCGAGGACGCTGAGATCGAGGTGCCGCCGACGCTGAAGGCTCTACTGGCAGCTCGCCTCGACCAGCTCGATGAGGCCGAGCGTCGGGTGCTCGAGCGCGGCTCGGTCGAAGGCGAGATCTTCCATCGTGGCGGCGTGCAGGCACTCGCTCCTGAGGAGACCCAGGTCACGACCCGGCTCGCCGCACTCGTGCGGCGCCAGCTCGTCCGTCCCGACCGCGCCTTGCTTGCCGGAGATGACGGCTATCGCTTCCGTCACCTGCTGATCCGCGACGCCGCCTACGACGCGCTACCAAAGGCGATCCGGGCTGATCTCCACGCCCGCTTCGCCGCCTGGCTCGACGCGCACGACCACGGCCTTGCAGAGCGCGACGAGATCGTTGGCTATCACCTCGAGCAGGCGGCCCGTTACATGGGCGAGCTCGGGCAACCCGATGCGGACATTGCCGAACGGGCTGCGCTGCGACTTGCCGCTGCCGGCAGACGTGCGAGCGACCGTCTCGATTACCGGGCTGCGCTTGCGCTCTTGTCGCGAGCGGTCGACCTCCTGGGCCCGCTCCGGCTCGACCTTGCACTCGAGCTCGAGGTGGCGTGGCACATGGTGGATGTCGATGGACGCGCTGCGGCCGAAGCAGCGGAAGCGATTGCCGAGCGCGCCGAGGCCACAGGCGATCGCTCGGGTGCCATGCTTGCTCGTGCCACGGCGCTCTTTGTACGCATCTACGGCGGTGACGGCGCGGCCAGCATCGCGGAGCCCGAGGGACTCTGCCGCGCGGCGCTGCCCCTGGAGGAGGAGCGTGGCGATCCTCGGCGGGCCGGGCTGCTCTGGAGCGTGCTCGCCTACTGCGCGAACTTTCGAATGCAGAACGACGAGTACGCCGCGGCGGCCGAGCAGCAGCTCCACTACGCCCGGCTCGCGGGTGACTCTCCTTCGGGCACGGCGGGGCTCGACTGGGCGCTCATTCTCGGCCCGCGTCCGGCCGACGAGGCACTGCACGCATTCGAAGAGATAAGCGAGGGCCGCCCGCCGGGATGGTCCGACTTCGGACGGGCCACGCTGCTCGCGATTCTCGGCCGCATCGACGAAGCGTGGCCACTCGCGGAGGCACGATCCGAGCACCTGCGCGAGGTGAGTGGCAACGCGTCCTCCGGCGCCGAATATCTCGAGCTCATCGCGATGATGGAAGGCGACCGCGAGCGGGCATGCCGACACACCGCCGAGTTCATCGACGGGGCACCTCCGGGCAGCGACGGCGTCATGGCCTCGTGGAAGTCGATGCTTGCGCGCGACCTCTACTACTTGGGCCGTATCGACGAGGTAGAGCCTCTACTGGACGCCGCTCGAGTGGCGGGTTGGCACCCTGTGGAGCGAACTCTCGTCCCGGCGGTGGAGGCACTCCTCCTCAGCAGGTCCGGCGCCCACGATCAAGCCGAGGAACGGGCACGTGGCGCCGTAGCCACGGCGGAGACTGAGACGGACAACGTCTGGCTCCAGGGCTGGAGCAACGAGGACCTCGCCTTGGTGCTCGAGCACGCGGGTCGTGTCGACGAGGCACGGGAAGTGCTCGGGCGAGCGCTGGCCGTATGGGAAGGCAAGCGCTGTCTGCCCCTTGTGCGTCGTGTCCGCGAGCAGATCGACTCGCTCGGGCACGCGCAGGGCTGACCGCGCTCGAGCGACATTCCCGCACACTTGCGCACCCGAGCCTTTCTAACCCCGCTACCGCCAGACCTTGTCAGCCGGCGCGTGCGTTGCGGGCGACGGCGCGCCAATGTGCGTCGTCGGCAGGGCCCTGCTCTGAGGCGATTGCCAGGCCCTCGCGCTCGGGTCGTGTGAGCTCGCGGACGAGGCAGAACTCGTTCCCGAACGGGTCCTGCATGACCGCCCAGTCGATCAGCGGTCGAGCGCCTTCGTAGGTGTGCGGCACGGGGTACACCGTTGGCGGGTACTTCAGCCGGCCGCCGATTGCTTCGATCTGCGCGATCGCAGCGTCGACGTCATCGACGGTGATGTCGATGTGCGCGCGGTTCGCCGCCGGATCGAGCCGCCGCGCCGCGTCGACCGCGCCGGAGTCGGACCTCTTCGTCGTCGGGACGCGGTGGAGGATGATCTCGTGCTTCCAGGTCTTCTCGTCCTGGTAACCGAGATAGGCGAAGCGGTCGGGCCAGACTGACGAGATCCGTGGAATCCCGGTCACCTCGGACCAGAACGCCGCGCCGACCTCGAGGTCATCGACGTCGATCACGAAGCAGCGGAGCGTCCCGATTGCCAAGACGCATGGGATTCTGACCGATCCGCTGATCGGGCTGGTTCCCTTCGCGGCTCAATGGACATTCCGCTCACTTGCCCAGGCGACTCCGCGGAACCGCCCAGGCGACGACACCTTCAGGATCGCCCAGATGAACGTCTCACTGAGGCCGCTCGAGGACCGGGATCTCGACACCATCTATCAGCAAGTGACGGATCCCGAGTCGGTCCGAATGGCCGCCTTCACAGCCGAGGATCAGACCGACAGCGGCGCGTTTCTCAACCGGATGTCGCGCGTGCGGGCCGACACGAGCGCCTCGAACCGAGTCATCGAGGTCGACGGAGCAATCGCTGGAACGATCGCGTCCTTCCGAATCGACGAACAGCTCGAGGTGACCTACTGGGTAGACCGAACGCAATGGGGGAAAGGCATCGCGAGCGCAGCACTACAGATTCTTCTTGCCGAGACTGCCGAACGTCCACTGTACGCCCGAGCGGCCTCGGACAACGTCGGTTCGCTTCGAGTACTGGAGAAAGCCGGGTTCCGACGCATCGGCGTCAACCGCGCCTACGCACACGGTCGCAGCGAGGAGATCGAGGAGACGATCCTGCGCCTCGACTGAGACGAGCTGAGGCTCTACTTGTCTGCCGGGAGAAGCGAGCCCGAGCCGAACTTCTTGGCCGCGCGCTTCTCGCTACGGCGCTCCTTGAGCGTCTTCTGCGGCTTCTGCTTCTGTTGCTTCTTCGGCTTGTCGGAGCTCTTGCTCATTGCCACCTCTGCTCGAGACACGAAGGCTGGCCCCGCAGTCGAATCCTGTTCGCCTGGGCTCCTACGTCTCGCGCGCCACAGCACGTCGGGAGGTTGCGGGCCTTCGGCCGGGGTTCTGGCAGCAGGGCCAGTTCAAGCCATCCTACTCCTCTGAGCCGCGCAGGGCCGGCACGCGGGTAAAGCAACATTCCCGCACACTCGCGCAACCGACCATGATCGACGTGCAGTGATGCGCCAGACTCGGAGGAGTAGATGCGCCGCTTGAACTTCTTGCAGGACGACCCCTGGGATGAGGTGAACGACGACGCCAACCGTGTCCGCTGGTTCGGGCACCCGTTCGGGACAGACCAGCTCGGGGCGTCGCTGATCGAGTATCTGCCTCGGTCGCCCGACAGTCCGATGCACATGCACTACGGCGTCGAGGAGATGTTCTTCGTGCTCAGTGGGACGCTGACCGTCCGCACGCCGGAGGGAGAAGAGGAGCTGTCGCCCGGCGACGTCGTCTACTTCCCGGAAGGCCCAGACGGGCTGCACACGTTCTCGAACCCCACGGATGAGCCTGTGAGGGTGCTTGGTATCTCGACCAAGCGTTTCCCGGATGTCGTCGCCTACCCGGAGCGCGGAGTCGCCTGGGTGGCGACCCGCCATCCTGAACGCCCGGTACCCGAGGGCAGCGACCAAGGAGTCATCGCTCGCTTCGAGCTGGCAACTGACGACTAGATCTACGGCTGCACGGGCTCGAGCGACGTCCCCCGCACACGGTTGCACCCGTCAAGGCGTCTCGACGGGCTCGCGTCGGGTGACATTCGCGCGCTTCGCCCGCGACTCGGATGGCCTCTCGTCGGAGCGAAGTCTCCGCTGCCCGTCTATCTCGGGGGACACGTCCGACGCAACACTCGTCTGACGTCCTTGACGTAAGCTGAGTGTTCACGGATTTGCTCTCTCCTTGCCGCCGCTGCACTCTCGAAGAGTCGCGCCTGGTCTGAGCCTAATGGGAGAGGAGAGCGCGATGAACGAGGTCCGGTGCCCGCCGTGGAAGCGGACCTGGCCGCTGAGCGGAATCGCATTGCTTGGGACCTTCCGCGTCGGCCGCTGGTGGAGGTGCCACGCGTCTCGCCTGGCTCGCCGGCACCAGTCCCCCCGCACGAGCTCGCCTCGAGCTCCCCGAAGCCGATCGTCCCGACGTCTGATAGAGCTGAGCTGACCGGCGAGGTCATCGAGCCCAGTTCGCAATTCGTCCCCGGCGCCGGGTCGTACGCGGAAGATCGGAGCACGCGTCGCCGGCGGGCTCGCCTCATCAGATTCGTCGTCTTCATTCCGGTCTGGCTCCTGGCGTGTTCCGCTCGCACGCGAGATCATCGACGGAGGGGGCGGCGCCAATGTCGTCCTCGTCTACCTCGCCGTGGGTGCCGCGAGCCTTGGGGTCGCGGCAGCGATCCGGGGCGTCTCGTCTCGCTGACGAAGCGTCCGTTCTGGTCACCATGGGTGTTTCCGATCGCGGCTCTGCTGGCGATCGCGGGCTACTCGGTTCAGAGCGCGGGTGAGGAACCGCCGGCCCCCCTGGCAGTCGCTACCGCGGAGTCGAGCGTCCAGGCCAGCCGGGGCGTTCCCTCGTGACCTGCTGGCCATTTCGCCGAGGGCGGCGGAAGCGAGGTGCCGATGCAAGTCACGCGTAGTCTGTCCGCGAGGATCCGGAAGTGGTTGGGGCTCCTCGGCAAGAGGCCGGCCAAAGTGCCGTACGGCGCCGGCGCATGGGGCCGCTGAGGTGCGGCCCACGATCGTGGAGGACCTCCCGAGGAACCTCAGTGCTCGACGACACCGAGCTCGGCGACGCGAGGCGCGATCGTGACGACCGTATGTCGCATCTCTTCCGTAGCTGGCCGTCGCTGAGCGACATCGAGTTGCGCGAGCTGAGGAAGCTGAACGACGAGCGTCAGCGGCTTGCCAGGCACGTCGGGATCCTTCAAGGGCTCCACGCGCTCGCGCTCCGAGCCTCCTGACTCGCATGCCCCGCACCTACGGGAAGCATTGAGCCGGGCAGGGCAGCCTGCTGACAATCAGGGGCTGGAAAGCCGCGCTGGGGCTCTGTGCTCCCACGCGTCGGCCAGCAGCTCCGAGAGAAGGTCGTGATCTGCCCGTGGGAGCGTGACGCCGACGGCAGCCAGGCGCCTTCCCCACCAGACCTTCTCGCATGCATCCGGCGCACTCTCCACCGCGGTCAGGATTCCCCCTCGTCGAGCATCACGTTCATCCGTTCCTCGTTCCACAACGTCGCGAAGATCCTGCCGTCGACTCGAAACGACGGCCGCCCGTGATGATCCAGCTCGACGGCTTCCGGTAGCGACAACGCGAGAGACCGAGCCTCGTCGACGGAGACGGCCACGGATGCAGGCTATCGGCCGAGCTGTGAGCGAGCTACTTCACGAGCTTCCAGATCGTCCCGGCGCCCTTTCGTCTGCCCTTGCGCCAGGAGACGAGCCCGACCACGGCGAGGCCGGCCGCGACGAACACCGCCAGTGAGCGGACCTCGGACTGCAGCTTGGACAGATCCTCGTCGAGAGCCTGGCGCTCCGCCGCGATCTCCAAGCGGATGACTTCGGGCGTCCGTTCAGACATGGCTTCGCAGAGCGTCGACCGTCTGCTGCGCTTCCTCGATCGCCTGGGACGGCTTCGGTGGCGACGCCTTGCGCGCTGACCGACGGGCGAGGAGCCCCGCTACCGCGGCGAGCACGAAGATGACGCCCGTGACGATCAGGAGCGACAGCCAAAGTGAAAGGGCCTCGCTGAGCCCTGCTGCGGCCGTCGCAAGGGCGAACCCGATCCCGTAGACGACCAGGACCGCGGCCACCGCACCAAGTGCACCTGCCACGCCGAGGGCGGTCGCCTTCTGCTTCCCCTCGGCTTTCGCCAGTTCGATGTTGAGCTGAGCGAGAGATTGGATCCGCCGGGTGACGGCGCTCGTGCGTGCGGCGAAGCCGAACATCGCTAGACCCTACTCCGATGCTCGTCGCGTGGGCAAGAGAGGGAGAGCCAGCGGCGGCCTGTCTCGGCGGCAGTCGAGCTCGGTTGCCGCCGTCCTCCGCCTTGCGGCCGAGTGTACCTTGTGCTTCTATGCATAGCACTTCGAGCTGTTGGAGGCGGTATGCACATCGACAAGGACCTCGTCGCAGCCGCGGCGACACCGCTCGTCCTCGCGATCCTGGCGGAGGGTGAGAGCTACGGCTACGCCATCCTCAAGCGGGTGCGTGCGCTCTCCGCGGGCGAGCTCGAGTGGACCGACGGGATGCTCTACCCGCTTCTCCATCGCCTCAGCCGGCTCGGATACGTGACGACGGAGTGGCGGACGCCGCCGGAAGGGCGTCGCCGCAGGTGTCTACGCGATCACCGACCAGGGACGAGCAGCACTCACCGAGCACCAGCAGCAATGGGTGACCATCACCCGTGCGCTGAAGGACGTCTGGCCGGGCTCGGGTGGAGTGCTGGCAGCTCTCAGCGAGGCGTGAGCCATGGAGGGCCTTGATTCACAGATCGCAGAGTGGCGGGCCTACGTCGCAGGCGCCCCGGGCGTCAACGGCCGCGACGTCGACGAGTTGGAGGATCACCTTCGTCACCAGATCGCCGAGCTGAACGCGGCCGGCCTCACTGCCGAGGAGGCGTTCCTGATCGCCGTGAAACGGCTGGGCGACGTCGACGGCCTGTCGCGGGAGTACGCACGGGAGCACACCGGCCGACTCTGGAAACAGCTTCTCCGGAGCGGTGACGATGAGCCGGCGCGCCCGGCGAGCGGCTGGCTCCCGGCGCTCCTCTACGCGGTCGCCGCGGCCGTCGTGATCCAGGTCGCACGTCTCGCTGCAGGCTTCCCCGACGAGGAGAAGACCTGGCTGCCGCGGAACGCCAGTCTGTTCGTCCTGCCGTTCCTGGCTGCGTACTTCGCTCGTCAACGGCAGCTCGACACCCGCCACTGGGTGCTGACCGCGGCGCCCTTCGTCCTCGCGGCGCTCGTGGTCAACCTTTACCCGTGGGGTGTGGCCTCGGACACCGAAGCCCTCGTCATCCTCGGCCTGCCCGTCGCGCTCTGGTTCGTCGTCGCCTACCCGTACATGGGCGGGACGATCCAGTCGCACGAGCGACGCATGGACTTCGTCCGCTTCACGGGCGAGTGGTTCATCTACTACGTCCTGATCGCGCTCGGGGGCGGCGTGTTCATGGGCCTGATCGCGGGGATCTTCGAACCGACGGGAGTCGACGTCGAGCAGATCGCCGCGTGGGTGCTGCCCTCCGGGGCGGCCGGTGCGGTCATCGTGGCCGCATGGCTCGTCGAGTCGAAGCAACGGGTCGTCGAGAACATGGCGCCGGTGCTCACGATGCTCTTCACGCCGCTTTTCGCGGGGATGTTGGCTGTCGCCGCGGTCGTCTACGCCGCGACGGGGCTCGGCGGCGCCTTCGACCGCGAGCTCGTCAGCGTCTTCGACGCTCTGCTCGTGGTCGTCCTCGCGCTCGTCCTGTACGGGATGTCCGCGCGGGACTCGTCCACGTCGTCGCCGGGATGGATGGACGGCATCCAGCTGGTCGCCGTCGTCAGCGCGCTCGTGCTCGACCTGATGGTGCTCGGCGCGATGATCGCTCGCATCGGCGAGCTCGGGTTCACGCCGAACCGAACGGCGGCGCTCGGCCTCAACCTCGTCCTCCTCGTGAACCTGGCCGGGGCCGCCTGGCTGTCCGCCCGATTCCTCACCGGACGCAGCAGGTTCCACCGGCTCGAGCGCTGGCAGACCACCTACCTTCCCGTCTTCGCCCTGTGGGCCGCCGCGGTCGTCGTCCTCCTCCCGCCGCTGTTCGGCTTCGACTGATCGCACCGACCGACCACACGGCCTCGCCCCCTCTTAGGCGGAGCCCCTTCGTGCTTCGACGATCTTGCCTGCGACGATGGGAGCGTCTTCGCAGACTCCCGTGAAGCTCGAAGACTTGCGCTTCCGCAGGAAGTGGACGCCGATGAAGTAGAGACCGTCCGCCACCGGGCTGGCGCCGTCTTCATGAATCGGGAAACCCAGCTCGTCGAACGCGCCCTGTATGCGAACCCACGATTCGTAGTCGGGTCGAAACCCTCCTGCGAAAAGGATGGCGGCGAAGCTCTTCAGATCGAGGGTGTCACGCGCATCACACTCGAATGGAGCGGGGTCGGGCAGCTCCGGCTTCGGGATCCCGCGCTCCGCCGCGAACGTGTCGAAGAGCTCCCGGAGCTGGAAATAGCGCTGATCGCCCCATGCGAGACTCTCGGACAGATCGGATTTGAACCGAGCTCGCCGGCCGTCGACGCCGACAAGGCGACCGAGAAGCACGACTCCGTCCCTCTGCAGTGTCCGCAGGTGGAGATCGTGCCCCCCATCCTTGCCGCTCGCCAGGACGTTCCCCCATAGGCGCGCTCCGGGTTCAGGGAGTGAGTCGACCGTCGCTTCGACGAAGCCCGTCTCGTACAGCCACCAGACGAAGTCATGGTCGCCGACTTTGCGCGGCAGCCACGGCGCTCGTCCGCACGAGAGGTAGACCTCCCGCCCGGCCTGGGCGAGCTCTTCCGCGATCTGACAGCCGGACTGCCCGCTGCCGACGACCAGCACCGGACCGTCGGGGAGCGCGGTCGGACTCTGGTAGTCCCTGGCGTTGAGCGAGAGCAGCTCCGCAGGAAGCGTCGAGCCGCTCTGAAGTCTCGTCTGGCGCTGGAACGCACCGCTGGCCAGCACGACCCCTCGTGCCTCGAGTGGCCCGACGGAGGTCTCGAGGAGGAAGCCACCCTGCTCGAGCCGGTGAAGCGAGCGAACCTCCGTATCTTCCCGCACCGGAACGTCGAACCTGGCGGCGAATCGCTCCAGAAACCCGACGATCTCGTCACGAGCATCAAATGCGTGCGGGTCCTCCCCGTCATAGGGCTGATCCGGAAGCTGCATCGTCCAGTTCGGCGTGACGAGGCAGAAACTCTCCCAAAGGCCCCGCCAGCTTTCCCCGACGCGACCCCGCTCGAGCACGACATGGTCGAGATCGCAACGAGCGAGCTCCCGACTCATCGCGAGACCCGCTTGGCCGGCGCCGATGACCACCAGGTCGTGACGCTCGCCTTTCGCGCTTCTGGTCATGACCCGCCCCTCTTCTTCCGAAGCGACGACGTGGCTGTAGCGAGCGTAACGCGTCGCAGCGTTGAGTAGCATCGCGCCGTGCGCGAGTTGCGTCCGGGCCTCTGGCACTGGCAGGCACCCCATCCGGACTGGGAGTCGAGCGAGCCCTGGGACCAGAACGTCTCGTCCTACGCGGTCGCGGACGACGAACTCCTGCTCCTGTTCGACCCGCTGGGCGTGCCCAGCGAGCTCGTGGACCTCGCGGCCGACCGCGAGACCGCGATCGTGCTCACCGCGCCGTGGCACGAACGCGACGCGCAGAGGCTCGTCGAGCGACTCGGCGTGCCGGTCTACACGGCCCGCCCCGACAGCGCGCAGTTCCTCATGGACACGTACGGGATCACCGCGGAGCAGGCTGGCGACGGCAGCCCCGATGTCGTCTGGTTGCTCAAGGAGGGGAAGGGCGAGGCGCGTGTGTACACGGCCGGCGATCGGCTGCCGGGCGGCATCGAGACGTTCCCGGGTCACAAGCAGAACGACATCGTGCTCTGGATCGAGAGCCAGCGCGCCGTGGTCTCCGGCGACACACTCGTCGACTTCGGCCAGGGCCTCGAGATCAACAAGCGGTGGCTCGAGCTGCACGGCGTCACGCGCGAACAGGTCGTCGAGGGGCTGCGCCCGCTGCTCGAGCTGCCGGTCGAGCACGTGCTCGCGACGCACGGCGGGCCGACCGACCGCGCAGCCCTCGAGCGAGCGTTGTCACCCTCCTAGGGCCGCATCAGGAACAGCCGTTTCTCCACCGCGAGGTGGGGAGCCCACTCGAGCCGCGTCGCAGCAGCGAAGTGGAGGTACGCACGTAGCGCATCACGCATCGCGTCGACGAAGCCCTCCGTGCGACGCGGCACGAAGCCGTCCTCCCACCAGAGGCCGAGCACCTGCACCTCGCTGTCGGCTCGGTAGATGCGCGGCTCGATGCGGCCAACGAGGCGGTCGCCGAAGAGGATCGGCAGCACGTACCAGCCCCACCGCCGCTTGGCCGGCGGGAGGAAGAGCTCCCATACGTAGTCGAACCCGAACAGGGATCCGAGGAGGGCCCGATCCCAGACCAGCGGGTCGAATGGGGGCAGGAAGGCGACGGAGGGCGGCGGCTCCCGCGGCGCGGCGAGCAGCTCGACGTCCTCCTCGAGGACGAAGCGCTTGCCGCGCACCCCCTCGACCTCGACGGGAACGAGCAAGCCGTCGTCGACGAGCTCCTCACGGAGTGCCGTCCTGCCCGGATACTCGGGCAACCTCGGATCCGGCTTCGCGGGGCCGATGCCGGCGAAGATGCCTCCGCTCCCGCCGACGCCGAGGAGGCCGTGCGCGCGGTAGCGGGAGAGGAGCTTGTGGCGGAGCTGGTCCTCGAGCGGGACGTCTCGCGCGACGACGTCCGCCGGAAGCAGCCGCTCGAGCAGGTCGTAGTAGCGGCGGTCGCCGTCACGGCGCGCGAGGCCGAGCACGCCGGATATCGCGTATGCGTCGAGTACCGCGCGCACAGCGTTCGTCGGCAGCCCGAACCAGTCGGTCGTCCTTCCCTGCGCGCGCTCGAAGTCGAGTGCGGAGACCGGCCCGTCGGCACGGATCCGCTCGAGCACGCGTTCGGCCACGTCCTCGTTCTCCGCGAGGACGCGTGCCGCAGGCCGACTCCACGTCCCGCGGAACCACGGGAACTCGCTCGTCGGGACGAAGGAGAGGCCCTTGTTGTGCGCCTCGAAGATCTCGCGGCGCTCGTAGAGGAGCTCGCACCAGGCCGGGTCGTAGCCGTCCACGCGTGCATGCAGGACGAGGTCGTGGGTGCGGCCGGCAACCGCGAGCGGGTCGAACTGGATGGAGCCGAGACGACGGAAGACCTCGAGCACGGCATCCGGCCCGCCCTCGAGCGAACGCGCGGGAGCGAGCGCGTGGCGCGTGACGAGAAAGCGACGCGCGGCCTCGGCAGTGACCTTCACTCGGCGGAAGCTAACCGGTGCGGGCCGATTCGAGCGCGCGGCACGCGCTCCTCTCCGGCCGCTCGTTACCGTGCACGCGATGCACGCGCACCGTGAGCGCTACGACCGGGCGCAGGAGCAGGTCGCCCTCGCCTCCGCCGACCTCACGGTCACGAGGATGCTCGACCTCGGCGTCGGCACCGGTGAGACTTCGCGGCGGTGTCTGGCGCAGCACCCCGAGGCCGTGTTGATCGGCCTCGATGGCAGTCAGGACATGCTCGACGCGGCGGCCGGCGTCCTCGGCGAACGGGCCGAGCTGCGACTCGGACGTTTCGAGGATCCGCTTCCCACTGGCCCGTTCGAGCTCGTCGTCTCCGCATTCGCTGTGCACCACCTCGACACTCCCCTGAAGACCGACCTGTTCGCACGCGTCGCGGAACGGTTGTCCGAAAGCGGGCGGTTCGTCATGGCCGACGTCGTCGTGCCGGACACGCCGGTCACCGACCCGACTCCGCTCGACCCGGCCCAGTCGACGCTCGACCGGCTCGACGATCACCTGGACTGGCTTCGCCGCGCGGGGCTCCGGCCCGAGGTGCGCTGGGCAGAGAGCGATGTCGTCGTCATCGCCGCGTCGCGCTGACGCAGTCAAGCGGCGTCGCGGAGCACTGCCAGCGGATCGCCGGATCGCCCTCGAGCAGCCAGTCGACCACCGACTCGTCGCTCGCCATGCCGGCGCTCGATGCCTCAGTGGGGGCGTTCGACCGTCGCCGGCACGGCCAGCCACCGATGCCGCCGCGAGTCGTATCCGGACTCCGTCGGAGCCGGGAAGGAGGGGTCCGCGAACGACCCGACCGAGACGACGATCAGATCCGGCTCGTCGGGCTCCGTGTAGAAGACGTTCGAGCCGCAGTCGGGGCAGAAGTGGAAGACGTGCTCCTTCCTGTCCGCCTCGTCGGAGACCCTCAGGTAGTCGCTGTAGCGGCCGACGACGTGCACCTGGTCCGGCATGAAGCCCGCCTGCATCCCGAACGCGCTCCCCGTCCGCCGCTGACAGGCTAGGCAGTGACACATGCCGACCACGAACGGATCGCCCGCCACTTCGAGACGAAGCTGCCCGCAGTGACACGCGGCCTCTCGGGTCGCCATCGCCTCGAAAGCTACCGCCTCGCCCGAGCGCCGTGGACTACCGTCTCGGCATGCCCGATACGACGATGATGTCCGAGGTCACGGTCGTCCCGGCCAACGAGGCGAGCTGGGATGACCTCGAGGCGGTCTTCGGCTCGCGCGGCGACCCGCCCAGGTGCTACTGCCAGCGCTACAAGATGCTGCCGGGAGAGGCATGGGGCTCGTTCCCGGCCGAGGAGCGCGCCTTCCGGCTCCGCGCGCAGACCGACTGCGGCCATCCGAAGTCGGGCACGACGAGCGGCCTCGTCGCCTACCTCGACGGCGAGCCGGTCGGCTGGTGCGCGGTCGATCCCCGTGCCGCCAACCCCCGCCTGCTGCGCAACTGCCGCGTCCCCTGGGAGGGCAGAGCGGAGGACAAGACCGACGAGAGCGTCTGGGCCGTGACCTGCTTCGTCACCCGCATCGGCTATCGGCGGCGCGGTGTCAGCTACGTGCTCGCGCGCGCCTCGGTCGACTTCGCACGGGAGCGAGGCGCGCGTGCCCTCGAGGGATACCCGATGATCACCAAGCCGGGCGAGGAGGTCATGTGGGGCGAGCTCCACGTGGGCAGCCGGAACGTCTTCGCCGCAGCGGGCTTCGAGGAGGTCAGCGCGCCGACGAAGAGACGCGTCGTGATGCGGATTGACTTCTAGGCCGGAAGGCCTGCGCGGGCTGGCCGACCGGCTGGAGGCGATCGGCGGCTCGCTCGACGTCGCGAGCCGGCCAGGCGTCGGGACGGTCGTGCGCACACGTGTGCCGGTCGGGCGGCAGCCCCGCCAGCCCGACCGGCCCGCGGCGGCCGGCCGGTAGGTCGACACCTGCCGCCGGGACGCGCCTCGCAAGTCAGGCGGCGGAGCCCGCCTCGACCTGGCTCTGCTCGAGCGAGGCCGGGTCCATCGAGACGACCTCCCACAGGTGGCCGTCCAGGTCGTTGAAGCTGCGCCCGTACATGAAGCCCATGTCCAGCGGGTCGTTCGCCGGGGAGGCTCCGAGCTCGAGCGCCTTGTCGGCGAAGGCGTCCACGTCCTCGCGGCTGTCGGCGGACAGGGCCATGATCGCCTCGGTCTGCCTGGTCGCGTCGACGAGCTCCTTCGTGGTGAAGTCCCTGAACCGGCTGTCGACGAGCAGCATCACCGTCGCCTGCTCGTTGACGGTCATCGCCGTCGCTGAGTCGTCGGTGAAACGGGCGTCGAACGTGAAGCCGAGCTTCGTGAAGAAACCGACCGTCGCGTCGAGATCCTTCACGGGCAGGTTGACGAACAGCATGCGGGCCATTGCCCCCTCCTTCGGTAGTGGTGTCGCTCAATACGACCACGCGCGGTCGCGAAACTCATCGCTTCCCAGGGTGTCCGCAAGCCCCATGAACGAAACGAGCTGGAGCAGGTCGTCCGAGGCATTGCAGAGCAGCACGCGGCAGCCCGTGCGCCGTGCGGCGAGCTGGAGGCGCGCGAGAGCGTCCACCGTCACCGCGTCAGGCTCGACCCCGTCCACGTCGCAGGTGACGGCCTCGGACCGGCTCGCTGTGAGCAGCCCGCACACGCGGTCGCAAAGCCCGGGGAGGTCCGATCGCTCGATGGGGCCGCGGATGACGAAGGAGACCGAGTGCGGCCCTGATGTCGACATCTGCCCTTGAGACGGCCCGCGGGCCGGGAACTCATCGGGCTCAGGCGTGGCGTGCGTGCGCGGCGAGCCCGTCGACGATGATCTCGAGGCCGAACTCGAAGCGCTCGTCTCGTCCACCGGACGTCAGGGGCTCGGCGAGGGCGGTCACGTTGGGGAAGCGGTCCGGCGGGAGCGATGCGAAGTAGGTGCGCAGCTCGCCGATGAAGTCGGCGACCGAGCCCTCGCCGGAAGGCGGAGCAGCCTCGACGCACTCCTCGAACGAGAACGAGTCGACGTACAGGTGGATGAGGTCGCCGGCGAGGGCGGCGACGCGGTCCGGGAGCCCACCCGCACGGAGCAGGGAGAGATGCCACTCGAAGTAGCGGATCGCGTTGGGCCCGACCGGGATCCGCCCGAACGAGAGCTGGGCGAGCCCCGGATGGCCGTTCATCGCCTCGCGCACGTCGCGGGCCGCCTGCTTGACCTGCTCCCGCCAGTTCTCCGGGTCGACCTCGGCAACGGAAGCTCGCCGATCACGCGGTCGAAGAGGAGCTGGACGAGTTGCTCCTTGTTCTCGACGTGCCAGTAGAGCGCGCCGGCCCCGCTCCCGAGCTCCTCGCCGATTCGGCGCATGGAGAGCCCCGAGGCGCCCTCTCGGTCGAGCACCCGGAGGGCTGCGTCGACGATCGCCTCGCGGCTGAGCGGCGGGCGGGCCTTTCGGGCCCGCGCCTTGAGCCACGGCGGCTCGGGACCTCGTCGTGCCGGGATCGGACGGATCCGGCTCAGTTGGTGAGATGGCCTCTTCACTCACTTGACCTGAACATCATACAAGTGCTAGAACACTGTTCTCGAACAGCGTTCATGTCACAAAACGTCGTTCTGGTGAACACGGAACAAATGAGCCGGGCGATGAGTTGTGAGAGTTCAGCCCGTCTGTAGCCGAGAACCGCAAGCGAGGAAGAGGGGGCAGGACCGATGACCGAGCACGCGACGCAACCCGACGGCGACCGCCTGGCCGCCCACGAACGACTGTCCACGGGAGCGCTCGCGCGCCTGGATGCGCGCGTGCGCGAACCACCCGTGGCGGGTCGTCCTCGCGTGGGTCGGCATCATCGCCGGGCTCATCCTCCTGGTCGCCACCGTCGGCGGCAGCCTGAAGGACGAGTTCGAGATCCCGGGCTCGGACACGCAGCGGGCGACGGACCTGATCGAGGAGGAGTTCGCGTCCGAGCAGGGCGGCGTCCTCAACCTCGTCTTCGCGGCGCCCGAGGGCGAGCGCCTCGACACGCCCGAGCGTCGGGCCGCGATCGAGCAGGCGATCGCGGAGCTCCAGACGCCCGCGTTCGCCCCGACCGCCGAGGAGCCGGAGGGCAACGCCGGCGTCACGAGCGTCGGCGACCCGTTCGACGAGAACACGTTCTCGGACAGCGGGCGGATCGCCTACGCCGAGGCGCAGTTCGATCGCGTGATCTACACGGAGGATCGCGAGTCGGTCGTCGCCGTGCAGGACACCGTCCGCGAGGCGGTCGCCCCGGCCGGGATCGTCGTCGAGTTCAACGGCGACGCCGAGTTCCCGCCGATCGAGCAGGGCATCGCAGGAGCTGCTCGGCCTGCTCATGGCGCTCATCGTGCTCCTCATCGTCTTCCGCACGGTCGTCGCGACGGCGATCCCGCTCGCGCTTGCGATCGTCGCGCTGATGACGGCATTCCTGCTCCTCTTCATCCTCGCTGGCCTGACCACCATCAACACGATCACGCCGCTGCTCGTGTCGATGATCGGACTCGGCGTCGGCATCGACTACTCGCTGCTCATCGTGACCCGCTTCCGACAGCTCCTGCACGAGGGGCTCTCGCCACGCGACGCGGCGGCCGAGGCGGGCGCGTCTGCAGGCCGGGCGACGCTCTTCGCCGGCCTCACGGTCGCGATCTCCGTCACCGGCCTCGCGTTCTTCGGCCTCGACTTCGTGACGAAGCTCGGAATCGGCTCCGCGCTCGGCGTCCTGACGACTGTGCTCATCGCGAATTCGCTCCTGATCGCCGTGCTCGCGAAGCTCGGCCACAGGGTCGACCGGCTGAAGGTGCCGTTCCTGCAGCCGATCGACGACTCGGAGGCGGCTCGCGAGCGGACGCCGATCGCCCGCTGGGGACGCTTCGTCACCACGCACCCGAAGCCCGTGTTCGTCGACTCTGCTCGCGATCGGGCTCGTGCTCGCGGCGACATCGGCCTGGTTCGCCTCGGGGCCTCCGATCAGGGCACGCAGCCCACTGACCAGACCGCGCGGCGCGCGTACGACCTGCTGGCCGAGGGTTTCGGGCCAGGCTTCAACGGACCGATCCCGATCGTGGTCGACGTGAACGGCGACGAAGAGGCCGCGCAGCGCGTCTACGACGGCGTGCAGGGTCTCGAGGGCGTCGACTCGGCCGGCGAGCCGCAGTTCAACGACGCCGAAGACGGTCGCGCTCGTGTTCGTGACGCCGACTCGGCGCCGCAGGACGAGGAGACGGGGCAGCTCGTCGACAGGCTGCGCGACGACGTCGTCCCGGCAGCCGTCGAGGGCGGCGATGCCGTCGTCTACGTGTCCGGCCTGAACGCGGCGTTCAAGGACATCGCCGACCGGATCATCGAGCGGCTGCCGCTGTTCCTGCTGTACATCATCGGCGTCACGTTCATCGTGCTCGCGATGGCCTTCCGGTCGATCGTCATCTCGCTGACCGCAGCGGTGACGACGCTCCTGTCCGCGTTCGTCGGCTTCGGCGTGCTCACCCTCGTGATCCAGGAGGGCTATCTGCATGGAGCTGACCGGCCTCGACAAGACCGGTCCGAT
Organism: uncultured Actinomycetes bacterium; assembly: GCA_963770595.1. Lineage (GTDB taxonomy): Bacteria > Actinomycetota > Thermoleophilia > Gaiellales > Gaiellaceae > GMQP-bins7. The sequence continues at coordinate 742,264 of CAVYQG010000003.1, forward strand.
CGAGACGTTCGTGCCGCCGATCGCGTTCGCGATCCTGTTCGGGCTGTCGATGGACTACATGGTCTTCCTCATGAGCCGCATCCGAGAGGAGCACGTCCACGGCCTGAAGACGAGGGAAGCGGTCGAGCACGGCATCGCCGCGATCGGGCGCGTGATCGTCGCGGCCGCGATCATCATGGGCACGGTCTTCGCGGCGTTCATCCTCACGTCGGACCGCATCTCGAAGGAGTTCGGCCTGCTGCTGGCGGTCGCGATCCTGACTGACGCGCTGATCGTGAAGATGACGCTCGTGCCGGCGTTCCTGACGCTGATGGGCGAGAAGTCGTGGTACATGCCGCGCTGGCTCGACAAGCTCCTTCCGAACATCACGATCGAGCCGCCGCACGACGGCGAGGCGCCCAGCGTGCGGCATCGGCACCGAGACGGAGCCGAGGCCGAGCGGAGCCTGACCGGGCGGGGGGGTCAGGCTCGCGGCCTGACCCCGACGAGGCGGGACAGCCACGTTCCGACGGCGGCTGTCACCGCAGGGAGGTCGGAACGCAGGCTGTGATCTCCGGAGACCTTCACGACCGTCCGCGAGCTTCGAGCCCGGCGGCATCCCGAACGGGTCGCGCTCGCCCTGGACGACGAGCGCCGGCACCGTGAGCGCGTCGAGCTCCGGCAGGCGGCTCGCGGCGGGCTTGCCGCTGGAGCGGCGCGGCGGGACCAGCGGGAACGCGAGGCAGAGGACGCCGGCCGCGCCGGTCGCCTCGCGCGGTGCGGCAGGCGACGCGTGCGCCGGACGAGCGGCCTCCGGCGACGAGCGGCAGCGTCCGCCGACCAGCGTCCGCGCGCAGCCGCTCGACGACCGCGATCCACGCCGCGTCGAGGTGGTGCGCCGGCGGCGGGCTGCGCCGGCCCGCCACGCGGTACGGCTGCTCGACGAGCGCGACGCCCACGTCCTCGGCGAGCGCGGCATCCGCCGCCGCCAGAGGTCGCGGCGACGAGACGCCGCCTCCCGCGCCGTGGCCGAGCACGAGCCAGGCACGCGGCGCGCCGACCCGTCGAGGTGCACGCTCGCGGGGCCGTGTGGAGTCTCGACGTCCACGTGCGGAGTTCTGGAAACCGGTGCAGCACGGTGACAGTCACCGTCCGGTGATGCAGTCGACCGCGCAGTCGTTCGCGACCGATGAGTTCCGGTCGCGGCGCGCGTCCTAGCGTCGTGACCGAGACGAAAGGAACGCACCGATGACGCTGACCTCCCGCGCACGCTGGCTCGCACTCCTCGTCCTCTGCCTCGGCGACCTGATGATCGTCCTGGACGTGACGATCGTCGGCGTCGCGCTCCCGTCGATCCGCGAGGACCTCGGGTTCTCCGAGGAGTCGCTCGCGTGGGTCGTCAACGCGTACCTGATCACCTTCGGCGGGTTCCTGCTCCTCGGCGGGCGCCTCGGCGACCTCTTCGGGCACCGGCGGCTGTTCCTGCTCGGGATCGCGCTCTTCACGCTCGCGTCGGCGGCGTGCGGCCTCGCGACGTCGCAGGAGATGCTCGTCGGCGCGCGCGCGGTGCAGGGGGTCGGCGGCGCGGTGGTCTCCGCGGTCGCGCTCTCGCTGACGATGACGCTGTTCACCGAGCCCGCGGACCGTGCCAAGGCGCTCGGGATCTTCGGCTTCGTCGCCTCGGGCGGGGGGTCGATCGGCGTGCTGCTCGGCGGCGTCATCACGGACTCGCTCGACTGGCACTGGATCTTCCTCGTCAACGTCCCGGTCGGGATTCTCGTCGTCGCGCTCTCGCTCGCGCTCATCCCGGCGGCACGCGTCGCGACCGCCGCGCAGCACCTCGACATCGCGGGGGCCGTGACCGTCACCAGCGCGCTGATGCTCGCGGTCTATGCGGTCGTGAACGGGAACGAGGTCGGCTGGCTGACGGCGCGGACGCTCGGGCTCCTCGCGGTCGCGGGCGGGCTCCTCGTCGCGTTCCTCGTCATCGAGTCGCAGGGTCGCCTCGCCGCTCATGCCGCTCCGGCTCTTCCGGCTGCGGAACATCGCCGTCTCGAACGTCGTCGGCGTCCTCTGGGCCGGCGCGATGTTCGCATGGTTCTTCCTGACCGCGCTCTATCTCCAGCTCGTCCTCGGGTACAGCCCGATGCAGGTCGGCCTCGCGTTCCTGCCGGGGAACCTGATCATGGGCATCCTGTCGATCGGGCTGTCCGCGAAGCTCGTCATGCGCTACGGGATCCGGCTGCCGCTCGCGACCGGGCTCGGGCTGGCCGGGATCGGGCTCCTCCTCTTCGCCCGTGCGCCCGTCGACGGGACCTTCGTCGTGGACGTGCTCCCGGCGATGATCCTGCTCGGCCTCGGCGCCGGGATGGCCTTCAACCCGGTGCTGCTCGCCGCGATGAGCGACGTCGAGCCGACCGAGGCGGGCCTCGCGTCGGGGTTCGTCAACACCTCGTTCATGATGGGCGGAGCGCTCGGGCTGGCCGTTCTCGCCAGCATCGCGGCCTCCCGCACCGACACGCTCACCGCCGCGGGCGAGACGGAGGCCGCGGCGCTGACCGGCGGCTATCACGCGGCATTCCTCGTCGGCGCGATCTTCGCGTTCGCGGCGGCGGCGCTCGGCGGGCTGCTCCTCCGGCAGGGCGCCTACGCCGGAGAGCACGAAGGCGTCGATCCGCACGCCGCGCCGGAGGCAGCGTGACCGGCATGATCGCGTCGCCGTCATAGCGAAGGAGGGACGATGGACTGGAAGCTCGAGCTCGTGGCGATTCCCGTCTCCGACGTCGACCGCGCGAAGGCGTTCTACGTCGACCAGGCCGGCTTCGTCGCCGACCAGGACCACGTGATCAGTGACGACGTCCGCTTCGTCCAGCTCACCCCGCGCGGCTCGGGCTGCTCGATCGCGATCGGACAGGGCGTGACCGACGCGCCGCCGGGGTCGGTGCAGGGGATGCAGATGGTCGTGCCCGACATCCAGGCTGCGCACGCCGAGCTCGCCGAGCGCGGCGTCGAGGTCAGCGACGTCCAGGAGTTCCCGTGGGGCTCCTTCGTGTTCTTCAGCGACCCCGACGGCAACCGCTGGGCGGTCCAGCAGCTGCCGCCGCGCTGACTCACCGAGCGAGGAGGACCCGATGGACCTGAAGCTCGAGCTCGTGCTCATCCCCGTCTCGGACGTGGATCGCGCCAAGGCGTTCTACACCGAGAAGCTCGGCTTCTCGATGGACGTCGACACCAGCCCGACGCCCGAGTTCCGGGTCGTCCAGCTCACGCCGCCGGGCTCGGCCTGCTCGATCACGATCGGCATCGGCCTCACCGACGCGGCGCCGGGCTCGTACCGTGGCACGCACCTGGTCGTCACGGACATCGCCGCCGTGCGCGACGAGCTCGTCGGGCGTGGGGTGGAGGTGAGCGACGTGCGGCACTTCGACCGTGCGCAGGGCGAGTGGCAGCCGGGGCCGGATCCCGACCGCGGCGACTACGCGTCGTTCGCGAACCTCAGCGACCCCGACGGGAACACGTGGGTGCTCCAGGAGGTCGGGCACGCAGAGGCGGTCGCGTGACGGCTGCGAACCGCTCGATGCCGGACGCGACCGTGATCCCGGTGCTCGGCTATGCGGACCCGACGGAGGCGGCGGAGTGGCTCGCAGCCGCCTTCGGCCTGCGCGTCCGGCTGCGGATCGGCGACCATCGCGTCCAGCTGACCTTCGGGGACGGGGCGGTCGTCGCGGCCTCGGGCGACGCGGGCTCGTCCGGCTCGCACTCGCTCCTCGTCCGGGTCGACGACGCCGACGAGCACCACGCCCGCGCCGCTGCCGCCGGAGCCGTGATCGTGAGCGAGCCGACCGACTATCCGTATGGCGAGCGCCAGTACACGGCCGAGGATCTCGCGGGCCACCGGTGGACGTTCTCGCAGTCCGTCGCCGACGTCGACCCGGCCGACTGGGGCGGCGTCCTGGTCGCCGGGGAGCTAGAGACCATGGCCGAGCGGGTATCGGCTCGAGTTGGACGAAGGCGAGCAGCTGCGCTTCGCGGACGCGGAGTTCCTCGTGAAGGCGCTCCGCGGACACGACCGGCGGCGCGTTCTCGATCGTCGAGGAGCGCGACCCGCCGGATACTCCGCGTCACGTCCACGAGAACGAGGACGAGCTCTTCGTCGTGCTGGAGGGCGAGCACGTCTTCGAGGTCGGGGGCGAGGAGCTCGCGGCCGGTCCCGGCGCGGTGGTGTTCGCGCCTCGTCGCGTGCCGCACTCGCATCGCCGCGTCGTGCCGCGTACCGGCCGCTTCCTGACGCTCGTGTCCCCCGCGGGCTTCGAGGGCTTCTTCCGCGAGCTCGCCGCCGCCGGCGAGCCGGGCCCGGACGACTACGCGAGAGTCTCCGCGAAGTACGGCATCACCTGGCTCCGGTAGTCAGTCGGGGAGCAGAGGCATCACGACGCCGGGGTTGCGGCCGACGAGCACGGCCGCGCGTGACCGCGTCCGACCCGAAGCGGTCTCGGATCGCGTCCAGCGCAGCGTCGAGCGACGCGTCGTGCCGCTTCTCGAACGGCAGCGCGAGCTGCACGCGGTCGGCGTCCTCGAGGTTCGTGAGCGAGAGCCCGACGAGCGTCAGGCCCTGAACCGCGATCAGCGGCTGTCGCGGCGGCGAGCAGTTCACGCGCGGTGTCGAGGATGCGCCGGGTCTCGCTCGTCGCCTGCGGCATGGTCTGCGAGCGGGTCGCGCGTGTGAAGTCCGCGAAGCGGAGCCGCAGGACGACCGTGCGGCAGACGCGCTTCCCGGTCCTGAGTCGCCGCGCGACGCGATCGACGATCGCGGCAAGCGTCGCGTCGATCTCCTCGTGCGAGCGGGGGCGCGAGCCGAGCGCGCGCTGAGAGCCGATCGAGCGGCGGCGCCTGCCGACGCGCACGGGTCTCGGGTCGCGGTTGTGCGCGAGCGCGTGAAGGTGCCGTCCCGCGCCGCGGCCGAGCATCCACACGAGCACCTGCTCCTCGAGAGCGGCGACCTGGCCGACCGTGCGGATCCCGCGGCCCGTGCAGCTTGTCCGCGGTGACGCGCCCGACGCCCCAGAGCCGCTCGACCGGGAGCGGGTGGAGGAAGCCGAGCTCGTTCTCGGGCGGAACGACGAGCAGCCCGTCGGGCTTCGCAACCGCGCTCGCGACCTTCGCGAGGAACTTCGTCCGCGCGATCCCGACCGTGATGGGCAGGCCAACGTCCTCGAGCACGCGGCGGCGAAGCCGCGCCGCGATCTCCGTCGGCTCACCGGCGAGTCGCCGGAGGCCGCGGACGTCGAGGAACGCCTCGTCGATCGACAGCCCCTCGACGAGCGGCGTCGTGTCCTCGAACAGCTCGAAGACCGCCTTGCTCGCATCCGAGTACGCGGACATGCGCGGCGGTACGACGACCGCGTGCGGGCACAGCCGCCGGGCCTGCCGGCCGCCCATGGCCGTGCGGATCCCGTACGCCTTCGCCTCGTAGCTCGCCGCCAGCACGACCCCGCCGCCGACGATCACCGGCCGCCCTCGCAGCCTCGCGTCGTCTCGCTGTTCCACCGAGGCGAAGAACGCATCCAGGTCCGCATGCAGGATCGTCGCTTCGCCTTCGGGGAACATATGTTCGTATGATGCCGCAGCCCCGACCTCGGGACGAGGCCCGCTGCCGTAGTGTCGGGCTCCATGAGCGAGCTCGAGATCCAGATCGACGCTCTCGCGGCCGAGAGCCGGTTCTCCGGCGCGGTGCGGGTCGACCGCGGCGGCGAGGTCGTTCTTGCGAAGGCATACGGCCTCGCGCACCGCGGGTACGAGATCCCGAACGAGGTCGACACGCGCTACGCGACCGCGAGCGGCCTCAAGGGCATGACCGCGCTCGCGGTCATGTGCCTCGTCGAGGACGGCGTGCTCGCGCTCGACACGACCGCGCGCTCCGTGCTCGGAGACGACCTTCCTCTCATCGCCGACGACGTCACGGTCGAGCACCTGCTCGCGCATCGCTCCGGGATCGGCGACTACCTCGACGAGGACGACGACGAGCTCGAGGTCACCGACTACATCATGCCGGTGCCCGTGCACACGCTTCTCGGCCCGGAGGACTACGTGCCGATCCTCGACGGCCACCCGACGAAGTTCGCAGCAGGCTCGGACTTCGCATATTGCAACGGCGGCTTCGTCGTGCTCGCGCTGATCGCGGAACGCGCGAGCGGCGTGCCGTACCACGACCTCGTGCTGCAGCGGGTGTGCGAGCCGGCCGGTCTCGAGGACACGGCATTCCTCCGCTCGGACGAGCTACCGGGACGCGCGGCGCTCGGTTATCTCTTCGCCGAGGCCGCCCGGACGAACGTGCTTCACCTGCCCGTTCGCGGAACGGGCGACGGTGGGATCTACACGACGGTCGCGGACATGCGCGCGTTCTGGACCGCGTTCGCGGCCGGGAGGATCGTCTCCTCGGAGTCGGTCGCGGAGATGACGACGCCGCGGAGCGATGCTCCGGAGAACCAAATGCGCTACGGCCTCGGCTTCTGGCTGCACGCGTCGAGCGACACCGTGATCCTCGAGGGCTACGACGCCGGCGTCTCCTTCCGGTCGTTCCACGATCCGACGCACGACCTGACGTGCACGGTCGTCTCGAACTGGACGGACGGAGCGTGGCCGCTCGTGCGCGGGCTCTACGACCGCTTCGCCGGCTGAGCGCTACCGCAGGTCGAGCCGGAGCAGCACCTCGTCGTCGAAGACGATCTCGCCGGTCCGCACGAAGCCGTAGCGCTCGTAGAAAGGAATGGGGCTGCCCTCACCCTGGCCGGCGCTCGTCCACATGACCTCGACGCCGGGGCGTCCGCGGAAGTAGTCGGCGACGAGGTCGAGCGCCGCCGTGCCGTAGCCCTTCCCCTGATGCCGCTCGTCGATCAGGAGCTTCCAGAGGTACTGCGAGATGTAACCGGGCCCTCCGACTTCGTCGGAGATCATCACGAACCCGACCGGCGTCTCGTCCGCGTACAGCGCCCACTGGATCGCTCGTCCGTCGGGCTCCTCCTCCGCCTCGAGGAGCGACGCCTCGACGCTCGAGACGTACCGGAGCTGCTCCTCCGAGACCCGCAGCGCGAGGACCTCCTCGCGATTCGAGGCGTCGAGCGGGCGCAGCGTGAACATGTCAGTCGGGCAGCCAGTCGCGGTAGGCGGTCGGCGTGCGCCTGCTGACGCTCGCGTACGCCTCCCGCGGCTCGGTCGTTTCCTTCTCGACGCCTGCGTCGTGCTTCAGCGCAGCGGGCTCGACCGGGTACCCGCCCCAGCCCGGCGTGTCGGCGTGGGCGCGCGCGCCGACCGCGACCAGCACGCACGGCCCGCCGCCGGCTCCGACGATCGTGTGCTTCGCCTGCGGTGGACAGTGCACGAAGTCCCAGGCCCGGAGCGGGCGCTCCTCGCCCTCGATGATCAGCAGCGCCTCGCCGCTGACGACGAGGAAGTCCTCCTGGTCGGCTTCCCAGTGGTACATCGACATCGGCTCCCCCGGATCGAGGACCTGGACGTTGATACCGACCTGCGGGAAGTCCTGGTCACCCTCGAGGTCGCAGAAAGCGCTGCGCCCCGGCGCGTGGTACCAGCGCGTCTCGCGCGCGTTGACGACGAACCAGCCGTCGCCCTGGGCGACGAGCCCGTGCTCCGTTTTCTCCATCGGCGCCTCGGGAACCATTCCCGGAGACTGCCGCAACCACGACGACGTTGCAACGCCGACCGACGTGCGACCCGAGGAGGTTCTTGTGAGCGCTCTGATCATCTCGACGACGATGACCGCCGACGCCGTGACCGACGTCGGCGAGTGGTACGTCTCCGAAGGCGACCACGACCAGGCCGCGCGCGACCAGTTCGTCGGGGCGGCGGGGATGCTCATGGGCCGCACGACGTTCGAGGGGCTCGCCGGGTACTGGACGGAGCAGGCGGGCGACTGGGCCGACCTGCTGAACCCGATGCCGAAGTTCGTCGCGTCGCGGACCCTCGCCGGCCCGCTCGCATGGAACGCGACGCTGATCGAGGGCGACGCGATGGCAGGCGTCGCGAGGCTCAAGGACGAGCTCGACGGCGACCTCGTGGCCGTGGGCTGCGGCGAGCTCGCTCGCCACCTCATCGCGAACGGCCTCGTCGACGAGCTCAGGTTCTGGGTGCATCCCGCCGTCTGGGGAGCGGGAGCGCGCCCGTTCGAGGGCGGCCAGGTCCGGATGCGCCATCTCGGCTCGACGTCGTTCGACTCGGGCGTCACGCTCGCCAGGTACGCGCCCACGGGCGAGTAGCCCCGGCGCATACGATCGGCTCGTGCCCGAGCTGCCGCAGGGAACGGTCACGTTCGTCTTCACCGACATCGAGGACTCGACCGAGCTCCTCAAGCGCCTCGGCGACGAGTACCGCGCCGTCCTGACCGCACACCGCAGGATCGTCCGCGACGCGTTCACGGCCGCCGACGGGATCGAGATCGACACGCAGGGCGACGCCTTCTTCTTCGTCTTCCCACGCGCGCGAGACGCGGTCGCCGGCACGGTCGAGGCACAGCGCGCGCACGCGGCTGAGACGTGGCCCGGCGAGGAGACGGTCCGCGTGCGTATGGGCCTGCACACGGGCGAGCCGGCACTCCACGAGGAGGGCTACGTCGGGCTCGACGTCGTGCGCGCCGCCCGCATCTGCACGGAGGGCCGCGGCGGCCAGATCCTCCTGTCCGAGACGACGCGCGCGCTCCTCGGCTCGGGGCTGCCCGACGGTGTCTCGGTGTTCCCGCTCGGCCAGCGGCACCTGCGCGGCATCGACGAGCCCGAGCGCGTCTACGAGGTCGCGATCGACGGTCTCGACGAGACCGTGCAGGCGGCGCCGCCGGAGCCCGCCACGGCCGAGCCACCGGTCGAGCGCGACGATCCCGAGCTCGCGACGCGCACGGACGACTTCGGCGCCAGGCTTGCGGCCGGGATCCAGGAGAGCGTGCTCCGCTCGCTCGAGGAGAAGCTCGCAGGCAAGGGCGTCTCCACCGGCTCCGACACGTCGGGGGTCGACGACATCGCAGCGCGCATGGAGTCGCTGGGCGCCGAGATCGACGCGCGGATCCAGACGGCGCTCGCGAAGAAAGGCATCACGCGCGACGAGCCGCGACGCTAGGCCCGCCGCGCGAGGCGGCGGATGGTGCGGGCCGTAGGGCGGGCATGACGTCCCGGTGCGGACATCCACTCGACGTCTCCGGGTTTCTCCCGATGCACGGGCAGGTGCCCCGCGCCAGGCTGACCTCGTGACGTTCCGCCGGAAAGCCCTCGTCCTGGTCGGCCTCGGTGCGCTCTACCAACGATTCCTCCGCACGCTCGTGCTCACCTGGGGCACCACGAAGACCGAGGCTGCGGCGCGCCTCCCCGGCGACGAGCTCCTCTTCGACGCCGACGGCGTCGCGACACGAGCGGTCGAGATCCACGCGCCACCGAGCGCGGTCTGGCCCTGGATCGCGCAGATGGGGCCGGCGCCGCGTGGCGGCGCGTACACGTACGACTGGATCGAGAACCTGCTCGGGCTCGACATGCACAGCGTCGACCACGTCCTGCCCGAGTTCCAGCATCCCGAGGTCGGCGACACGATCGGGTACGGGCGGAACCGGATGCGGCTCGAGCGGGTCGAGCCCGAGCGCGTGCTCGCGTGGCGCTCCGAGGACGGCAACTGGGTCTGGACGTTCGTCCTCGACGCCCCAAACGGCGCCACGCGGCTGATCAGCCGCAATCGCTTCAGGCTCCCCACGCTCTCCGCGCGGCTCGGGATGATCCCGATGGAGCCGGCCTCGCTCGTCATGGAGCACAAGATGCTTCGCGGGATCAAGGAACGCGCCGAGCGGCTCGCCCGCGAACCGAGCGCCTGAGCGACCCTGCACGACGGTGGCTGCGGTCGCGTCGGGGGCAGAAGCCGCGCTGACGATCACGCGGCGGGTCGTGCGGCACCGGCATGCTTACGTGATGACGGAGAACGGCGACAACGGGCGCGACGGCCCGGTCGGCATCCCCGACGCGGTCGCCGGGGCGGCAGGGCAGGTCGTGTCGCAGGCGATCGACCGCGTGCTCGCGTCCGACCTGCGCGTCACGAGCGCGGCGGAGGGGAAGCGGCTCCTGGCGCAGGACGACAACGCGGAGGAGCTCGCGGACACGATCCAGCGCTTCGTCGGCATCGCGACGCCGATCGTGCGGATCGCGCTGCGCGGCGCGCGGTTCACGCGCGTCCCGTGGGTCCTGGTCGCGTCGTCGACCGTCTCGATGGGGGTCACGGCGAGGGCCGGCGTCCGCGAGCTCCAGGTCCTGGCGTCGTTCCTCACCTATCGGTTCGAGACCGAGACGGGCTCGCCGCCCCACCCGGCGCTCCTGCACAAGCTGACGCTCGAGCTCTACCTCTCGCCGCGCAAGACGCCGGACTTCTCGGACCTCCGGCTGCCGGTCGTGCGCCTCGCGCGACGCTGGATCGTCAGCGGCGCGTTCGGCCGCGACACGCGCGGCAAGACCGGGAAGGCGCTCGACAAGGCGGCGAAGCTCGACTTGACGCCGTACGCCGCGCGGCCGCGGCTCGAGCTGACGCAGTAGCCGCTGGCTGCGAAGCCCGCTCGAGCACACCGAGCTCGGACAAGCCCGGGAGGCTCGGCTGGTTCGTCCTGAGTGCACGCGAGTCGCGCTGGCAGGACCGTGCCAAGCGTTGCGCAAACGGCGGAGAACTGACCCTCATGCAGACACCGGATGTCCAGAGCAGAGGATCTAGCTCCTTCTCCGCTGTCTGCTCGGTTCTGCATCGAGACTCGCTCACCGCCCTTCCTCGTCTGTGCGCTGCCTCCACTCGCGACAGGAGTCGTTCCACCGCCGATAGCCGTCGAAGACGGACTCGCGAAGCGCCTTGACTGCCGGATCGGGGGGTGACCAGCGACTTCCGGTGAGCCGAATGGGTGCGCCGGTCGCGCTGAAGGTCGTCTCGACCTGCGTGAAGCCGCAGCTGAGGCAGAGCGTGAGCGAGCGCCTTCCTCTCGGGAACCTGAACGTCGTGCCGACCCGTGTCCTGGCTGCGCACGCCTCGCAGGGATCGGCGTCGAAAGTCCATCGCAGGTGATAGGGCGCATCGAGTGTGAGGGCGTAGAAGCGCTGCCACGCGGGGCGCTCCGGCGCTTCGAACCTCGGTACGCCGATCATGAAGAACGCGAGCGGATCCTCGATCTCGACATCGGTCGCACCGAGAGCCAGAACGCGCATCGACCCGCAGACGTCACACGTCCCGAGCCATGCCTCGGCACTCGAGGATACGTCTCGTCGTTCCCAGCGCGTGGTGGGAGCGCAGTCCTCGCACCGCGTCGTCGCCCGATCGAGTGCGTTGGTGAGCTCCGCGGTGTCGTTGTCGGGTTGCATCGTTCCTATCAGCTTTCGTTCGCTTGCCCTAGCTCGAGCTCCGTCCGCCGCTTCGCGATCCGCTCCTCGGCCTCTCGGAAACGCTCCGGGTCAGCGATCTCGTTCCGCAGGAGTTCCTCGAACGGGACGTCTACGAGGCGGTCCTTGTCGATCACGAACAACTGCTCGATCGCACGCAGGCGATCGTAGGTCGGGTTGCGCTTGCCGTTCACGAGCATCCACATGTGCTGCGGGCTCATGCCGAGGAGGTCCGCCGCTTTCGTCCCGGAGAGGTTGTGCAGCCCCATCAGCCGCGGGAGCGTGTCCGCGAAGTGGTCGAAGCTCGTGGTCACGTCGGCAGACCCCAGACCCCTGTCGACGACTCCTCGTCCGTCTCGACGTTCCTGGAGATCGTGCTCGAAACCACCAACCGGCGAACCCCCGCCTCGACGCACCACTCCCTCAGCGCCTCTCCGAAGCGCTGTGCCTCTTCGGAGCCCACATGGGCGACGACCGAGAGAGCGGCTTCGTCTCCACTCTGAGTAATCCACCCGGGTAGGAACCACTCTCCCGTGTCGAACTCGGGAGACCTCTGGAGCAAGCGCGCGTACAAATCCTCATGGAAGACGATGTTCTCGCTGGCGGGTCCCTCGCAGGGCAAGTCGGCGACCTCGGCCAAACCGGCCACGAGCATGAACATGACCTTGCGATACGGGTAGGTCGGAGTTCCCCTGGTATCCGAGACGGTGATGGTGAGTTCCATGCTCTTCAGTATGAAACAAAATACTCTTAAAGAGTGCAACTCCTTCGTGTAGTTGATCTCGCGTGATCTCAAGGCGCGGCCCGCAGGACGGACGTATGAGTAGGCGAAGAGATCAGGCGTGAGCGCCGCCACCGAGCGCGACGAGGCTGGCAAGCCCGAGTTGAACTTCCTCGACGGGGCCGAAGTCGATCGTCGGTACGTCAGAGAGGTACGCGGGGGCGAGAGCCTCGGCAGCACGGTCGAGCGACCCCGCCGTCTCCATCACTTCGAGGGTGAGGAGGACATCGTCGTGCTCGCCGCAGCGCTCCTCCGCGCGGTCAACGACCGCCACGCGCTGATCGACGGCAACAAGCGCGCGTCGATGAGGCTGACTGACGAATTCCTGGGTTTGAACGGCTACCGGTTGAAAGGCTCGCCCGAGCTCCTAATCGAGATCGGGTGGACAGCCGGGCGGCACGGGTACAAGAGTGACGAGGCACTTGCGGAGGTCTTGCGCCCGCTCGTCATTCTGGGTGCGCCCGGTGCACCATTCGACGAGCGCTACCCGGAAGTGATTGAGAACCTCGCCCGCTAGCCCCGCTCGCACGGTGGCGATGCTGTGCACGTTCCACTCGGGCAGGTGGGGATCGCCCAGCAGATGTGGTCCTGGCCCGCTCTTCCGAGGAGGTCGTTGCACTTCTTGAACGGGGTGCGGTCAAGGAACCCCTGGTGCAAGCGAGAGGGATGGGGTGCCCTCAAGACACGATCGTCGTTCGTGTGGACGAGGAGTCTGTGCCTCCTTTGGGCATCTACTCCCCAAAGGCAGAAGACCGCATCAGGACAGTGGTAACTGACGAGTTCCAGCGCTTGCTGAGTGAAGCGGGCCCACCATCCGTTCCTACTGTGCGAGCGCGCGGTAGCACCTACGGTCAGAAAGCAGTTCAGCAGTAGGACCCCCTGTCTTGCCCAACACCTCAAGTCGCCAATCGATGACGGTGGAATCCTGAGGTCGGTATAGAGCGCGGTGTAGACGTTCTTCAGGCTTTGCGGAACTTCGTCGTCCGGTCGCACCGAGAATGCCAAGCCCATGGCTCTGTCATCCGCGTAGGGATCCAAGCCGAGAATGACAACCTTCACCTCGTCGAGTCGTGTGCAGTCGAAAGCCTTGAAGACAGCCGGCTTGGGTGGATAGACCCTCTCCTCCTTGCTCAGGAAGTCGTCGAGGTCTCGCATATAGGGCTTCTCGAGTTCGTGGCCTAGCGGGTGCCATCCCGCGGACGTGAACCTCGGAAGCCACGACACTTAGCTGCAGCCGGTGTTCGTCCCGCAGTCGCGGCACGTGTAGCAGCTGCCCGTCCTGACCATCCGGCCGCCGCACTTCGCGCACTCGACTGCGTCTTCCCACTGGTTGAAGAGCGCCGTCTGGCCCGGGGCCGGGGCGCCGAGCGACTCGGCGGCCGACGCCACGCCCTCGCCCGCGTCCGAGTACGCCGCCGCGAGCCGCGCCTTCACCTCGGCGGTGAGGATCCCGGCCTCCTCCTGCTGGTCGGTGGAGAGGAACTTCTTCCCCATCCAGCGGAAGATGTAGTCGACGATCGACTTCGCGACGCGGATGTCCGGGTCGTTCGTGATTCCCGAGGGCTCGAAGCGCATGTGGCTGAACTTCGAGACGTAGACCTCGAGCGGCACGCCGTACTGGAGGCCGAGCGAGACGGAGATCATGAACGAGTTCATGAGGCCGGCGAGGGTCGTGCCCTCCTTCGCGATGTCCACGAAGATGTCGCCGGGCGTCCCGTCATCGAAGAGGCCGACGTGGATGTAGCCCTCGTACTCGCCGACCTTGAACTTACGGCCGACCTCGACGCGGTCGTCGGGCAGGCGCCGCCGCTGCGGGAGCGCCGAGACCGCGACCGGGGCGAGCGTCGTCGCGCCGGCGTCCGTCTTCCCGGAGAGCGGCTGCGCGACCTTGCAGTTGTCGCGGTAGATCGCGATCGCCTTGACGCCGAGCTGCCACGACTCGATGAGGAGCTGGGAGATCTCGTCGACCGTGACTTCCTCGGGCAGGTTCACCGTCTTCGAGATCGCGCCCGAGATGAAGGGCTGGACGGCGCCCATCATCTTCACGTGGCCCATGTAGTGGATCGCGCGGTCGCCGATCGCGCAGTCGAAGACCGGGTAGTGCTCGGTCTTGACGTACGGCGCGCCGACGATGGTGTTCCGCTCGTCGATGAAGGCGGCGATCTCCACCGACTCGTTCGGCGCGTAGCCGAGCTTGTCGAGCGCCATCGGGACGGTGCGGTTGACGATCGTGATCTCGCCGCCGCCGACGAGCTTCTTCGACTTCACGAGCGAGAAGTCGGGCTCGACCCCGGTCGTGTCGCAATCCATCATGAAGCTGATCGTCCCGGTGGGGGCGAGGACGGTGGCCTGCGCGTTCCGCCAGCCGGAGACCTCGCCGAGCTCGAGCGCCTCGTCCCAGGAGCGGCGCGCGGCCGCGAGCAGGTCGTCCGGCACCGAGCTCGAGTGGTCGATGTTCCCGACCGCGGCACGGTGCTTCGCGATGACGCCGGTCATGGCGGCTGCGTTCGGCCGGTACCCGGCGAACGGGCCCATGCGACGGGCGATCTCGGCTGACTTCTTGTAGGCGCGGCCGGTCATGAGCGCGGTGATCGCAGCGGCGTACGCGCGGCCCTCGTCCGAGTCGTACGGGAGCCCTCGCGCCATGAGGAGCGCGCCGAGGTTGGCGTACCCCAGGCCGAGCTGCCTGTACGCCTTCGCGTTCCTGTCGATCTCGGGCGTCGGGTACGACGAGTAGCCGACGGCGATCTCCTGCGCGAGGAAGACGACGTCGACCGCGTGCTCGAGGGCCTCGACGTCGAGCTCGCCGTCCTCGCGGCGGAACTTGAGCAGGTTGAGCGAGGCGAGGTTGCACGCCGAGTCGTCGATCGACATGTACTCCGAGCACGGGTTCGACGCGTTGATGCGGCTCGTGTTCGGGAGCGTGTGCCACGTGTTGATCGTCGTGTCGTACTGGACGCCGGGATCGGCGCACTCCCACGCCGCCTCCGCCATCTGCCGGAGCAGGCTGCGAGCGTCGGTGGACGCGACGACGGTGCCGTCGGTGCGCGCGGTGAGGTTCCACTCCTTGTCCTCGACGACGGCCTCCATGAAGGCGTCCGTGACGCGGACGGAGTTGTTCGCATTCTGGTACTGGATCGAGGCCCAGTCCGGCGAGTCGAGCGTCATGTCGTAGCCGGCCTGCTCGAGGACGCGCGCCTTGCGCTCCTCCTTGGCCTTGCACCAGATGAACTCCTCCACGTCCGGGTGGTCGACGTCGAGCACGACCATCTTCGCCGCGCGCCGCGTCTTGCCGCCGGACTTGATCGTCCCGGCAGAGGCGTCGGCGCCCCGCATGAAGCTCACGGGACCGGACGCGTGCCCGCCCTTCGAGAGCTGCTCCTTCGAGGAGCGGAGCCGGCTCAGGTTCACGCCCGACCCGGAGCCGCCGCGGAAGATGATCCCCTCGCGGCGGATCCAGTCGAGGATCGACTCCATCGAGTCCTCGATCGAGAGGATGAAGCACGCGCTGCACTGCGGCTTCGCCTCGAAGCCGACGTTGAACCAGACGGGAGAGTTGAACGAGGCGTACTGGTTGACGAGGATCGCCTTGAGCTCGGCCTCGAAGGTCTCGGCCTCCTCGTCGGTCGCGAAGTAGCCGCCCTCGCGCCCCCAGCCGCCGATCGTGTCGACGACGCGGCCGATCATCTGCTTCACCGAGCGCTCGCGCTCGGGCGAGGCCATGCGGCCGCGGAAGTACTTCTGCGAGACGATGTTCGTCGCGGTCTGCGACCAGAACTTCGGGAACTCGACGTCCTTCTGCTCGAACGCGGGCCCGTCCTTGCCGGGGATGAACGCGTGGCGCAGCTCCCACTCGACTTCCTCGAACGGGTCGCGGCCGGGGATCGTGAAGTAACGGCGCGGAGCGACGCTCGCCGCGTCCTCGACGACGGTGTTGACCACCTCCGCCTCCGTGGTCTCCGCCGTGACTTCAGGTGCCTGCCTCGTTGCCATCGCTTCCTCCCGGGCCGTGTCCGACATCAACTCTCCCCGCCCGGATGGGCGACGTGCGTCATGCGAGCGGACCAGGGAGGGTAGGGACGGGTCCCGACGGAGAATTTTTCCGCAATTTGCAGGTACTTCTCGTACGCGGACACCGTGACAGTGTACCGGCGGTGCGGCTTCTGCCGCCGGGGCGGCTCGGCTAGAGCGTGAGGTCGTCCGGGCCGTCGGTCGGGTCGACCGTAGCCTGACGTCGCCGCGAGAGGTATCCCAGGCCGCCGGCCGCGAGCAGTGCGATCGACATGCCGCCGAGGACGAGCAGTGGGATCGGGATCGACGACGCGCTCGACGAGTCGACGTCGGTCACCTCGGAGCCGCCCCCGCCCGTGGGATCGTTCGGGTCACCCGTGCTCGGCCCTCCCGGCACACGCGGGTCGTCACCGCTGTCACCCGGCGTCGGGTCGACGCCGCCCGGGGCGAGCTTGCCGCTCAGCGACGCCTGGAGCGCGCGCGTGATGACCTCCTCGGCGTCGACGTACGGGCCGAGGTCGGTCGGGATCGCGTCGATCGCGTCCTCGTAGCAGTGCGCGTCGTACAGCCGGTCGATCCGCCCGTTGTCGTACCAGTCCTGAAGGACCTTGTCCCCGCACGCCGAGGCCACGGCCGGCGCGGCCAGCACGAGCGAGGCGAGCACCCCCGCGCACAGCACGAGAAGCCCGGTGAGGGCAGGCGCGGTGCGTTCTCTGTCGTGCGAAGGCGGGTTCACGGGGCGGGGAGCCTGGAGCGCGGCGTCCGACGAGTCTCTCGGCTCGAGGTATGCCGCGGGTGTGGGGAGAGTAAACGAATTGTTAGACGGAGCCGCTCTGAACCCTCTCTGAATCTGCGATTGCGGCTCGTTCGCGAGGTCTGGGTCGCCGCCGACAGTGCTAGCGTGACCCGCCATGGACGACGCGCCCGCGCCGGCCGTCCGGGCCCAGGGCGCGGGGGCGCTCACGCTGGCGGGCCTCGTCGGGGCGACGCTCCTCGCAGCCGTGTTCGCGGGGGACGGGTCCGGAGTGGACGGCGTCCTCCCGGTCGGCGGGGCGGCCGTCGTGGTGCTCGCGGGCGCGCTGGTCGCGGTGGCGCTCGGCGGTCTCGCGGCGCCGCGCGTCGGACGCTCCGGAGGAGCGCTCGTGCTGTCCCTCGTCGCGCTCGTCGCGTGGACCGGCGCGACGCTCGCGTGGTCGATCGTCGCCGACCGGAGCTGGGATGCGTTCAACAAGAGCGTCGCCTTCGCGGTCTTTCTCGGGCTCGGGATCGTCCTCGCGGGCGCGCTCCGGAAGGTTGCCGCGCGGGCAGGCGCCTGGCTCCTCGTCGTCGTCACCGGTGCCGCGCTCGGCTGGGCGCTGCTCGGGAAGGCGATCCCGTCGCTCGACCCCGGCGGCGATCGGATCGGCCGGCTGCGCGAGCCGGTCGGGTACTGGAACGCGCTCGCGCTGCTCGCGGACGTCGCGATCGTGCTCGGGCTGTGGGCAGGGACGGAGCGCGCGCACCGGCTCGCGTTGCGTGTCGCCGGAGCGCTGCTCGTCTACGTCGCGACGCTCGCCCTGATGCTGACGCTCTCGCGAACCGGAGCCGTGACGGCGGTCGCCGTGGTCGCGCTCTGGCTCGTCCTCTCGAGCGAGCGCCTCGCGGGCGGGCTGCTCCTGCTCGGGTCCGCCGGGCCTGCCGCCCTCGTCGGTGCGTGGGCGTTCACGCGGCCGGCCCTCGTCGAGAGCGGGGCCGAGCGGTCGGACCGGGAGGCGGACGGGATCGTGTTCGGCGCGCTCGCCCTCGCGGGCGCCGCCCTCGTCGTGGCACTCGTCATCCTCGGCTGGAGGCACGGGCTCGGCGACGAGGGCAGGCGGCGCGCTGCGCGTGGGCTCGCGCTCGCCGGAGTGCTGGCCGCGCTCGCCATCGCCGCGCTCCTCGTCGTCGGCGCCGCGGGCGCAGTCTCGCAGGGGCGCCACTGTGCGGAGGTCGAGAACGACCCGGGGCGGTTCGGCTCGCTCGAGAGCGCGCGGCTCTGCTGGTGGGGCGAGGCGTTGGACGTCTTCGTCGGCCACTCGCCCGAGGGCGCGGGCGCGGGCACGTTCGAGATCGCGCGGAAGCGGTACCGCGACGACGCGCAGAGCGTCTCGCAGCCGCACAGCGTCCCGCTGCAGCAGCTGGCGGACGGAGGCGTAGCAGCCCTTGTGTTCTTCGTCGCGCTGGTGCTGGCCGGGGCGGCAATCTGCGTGTGCGCCCTGCGCAGGCTGGAAGGCCGGGAACGAGCCGCCGGCGTCGCGCTCGTCGCCGCGCCGGCCGCGTACCTGCTGCACGCGCTCGTCGACTTCAGCTGGGACTTCCTCGCCGTGACCGCGCCGACGATGGCCGCGCTCGGCGTGCTCGCGGCCGCCGGCCGTCCCGAGGGCGCGCGGCGACGGCGTCCGCTCCTCGGCGTCGGCGCGGTCCTGCTCGCGCTCGCCGTGCTCGTCTCGTTCGCGGCGCCGCGGCAGGCCGAGCGCGACCTCCGGGAGTCGACGCGGGAGCTCGACGCCGGCGATCTCGACCGCGCTCGCGACCTAGCTGACCGCGCCCGCGTGCTGAATCCCCTATCGATCGCGCCGCTGCATGCGAAGGCGCGGATCGCCGAGGTGGAGGGATCGCTGGCGGACGCGGAGCGGAGGTACGTCGCAGCGGTCGAGCTCCAGCCCGAGAACCCGGAGGCGTGGTACGCGCTCGGGCTCTTCGAGTTTCACGCGCGCGAGCGGATGTGCGCCGCGTACCGGTTCCTGAACAACGCGTACACGCTCGACCCGGCCGGTAACCAGTGGGTGCCGGGCGGCGAGCTCGACATCGCCCGCGACGCCGTGAACGCCGGCGCCTGTGAGCCGTCCCCCTAGCCGGGGCGGTCGGACTCGGGCAAGGTCGTTCCGGCGCGCGCAGCGGCGAGGACGGCTTCGAGCGTGCCGGGCGGGGCGAGCTCAGCAGGGAGCTCGTCCCAGCCGAACCAGTCGACCTCGCTCACCTCGGCCGGGTCGACCGGCCCGCGCTTGCCTGCGACCGGGACCGCCGCGTAGTAGCCGACGTTGATCACGGTCGCGTCCGGGTCGTTCGGGTCGTCCGCGTACGTGTCCACCCAGGTGCCGAGGTAACCGGTGACCTCGACCTCGTACCCGGTCTCCTCGAGCACCTCGCGCGCCACCGTCTCGAGCGGGTGCTCGCCGACCTCGCAGAACCCACCCGGTGAGCACCACATCCCGTTCCACGGTTCGTGGGCGCGTCGGGTGAGGAGCACGCGTCCGCCCTCGACGACGATCGCGTTCGCGCACGGCTTGGCGTTCAGCCAATGGCTCGTCCCGCAGCGCGAGCACGTGACCGGAGGCGTTGTCGCGAGCGCGGCCCCGCACGCCGAGCAGAACCGGACGGGCGCCACGGCGGCGGCGCTACGGGCCGAGGATGTAGACGACGTGCGCGCGGCCGAGGTCGCGCGGGCGCATGCCGTCGAGCGGGCCGACGAGCTTCACGTGGAGGTCGCGGGCGAGCCTTCTGCCTTCGCCGACGAAGCCCGGCCTGTACATGACGATGCTGCGGGCGTAGTCGCTGCGCGGCGCGTTCCCGACCGACCCGATCTTGTAGCCCTTGCCACGGACGCTCGAGGCTGCCACCGCCGCCGCGCCCGTGCGCCCGTTCCCGTTGAGGACGAGGACAACGGTCCGGGAGCGCGGACGCTTGGCGGCGGGGGCTGCCGCAGGCTTGCGAGCGGCCGGCTTCGCCCGGCGCTCGGTGGGGGCGTTCGCCTTCTCGACGGCCGCGAGCGTCACGCGGTCGGACACGGCGCCGATGAGCGCGCCGCCGCCGAGGACGAGGAGAAGGAGCAGCTCGACGGCCGCGACGGAGACGGCGATGTAGGCGGCGGTCCGCCAGGGGCGGACGAGGGCGTCGGGCGCGGCGAGCGGATGATCCACGGGCGAACGACTTCGCCCGTGTCGCGGCGACTCCTCCCAGCCTCTAGTCCCTGGTCAGTGACTCCCAGGTCGCCTCGAGCCCGTCCTCGAGCTCGACCATCGCGCGGAAGCCGAGCTCGGTCGCGGCGCGCTCGGGATCGAGCGAGCTTCGCTGCAGCTCCCCGGCGCGCGCATCGGCGTGCTCGGCCGCTGCGTTCGAGCCGGCGACCTTGCGACAGAGCTCGTACAGCTCGACGACGGACGTCTCGCGTCCGGTGCCGACGTTGAAGACGCCGCCCTCCTGCCCGAGCGTGGACACCGTGGCGCGTGCGACGTCGCCGACGTAGACGTAGTCGCGCGTCTGCAGCCCGTCGCCGTAGATCCGCGCCTGGTCGCCTCGCTGGAGCGCGCCGAGGAAGATCGCGACGACGCCGGCCTCGCCGTGTGGATCCTGCCGCGGCCCGTAGACGTTCCCGAAGCGGAGCGAGACGTGGATCGTCCCGTACAGCCGGTTGAACATCGCCAGGTACTCCTCGCCTGCGAGCTTGGCCGTGCCGTACGGGGACAGCGGCTGGCGCGTCGCGTCCTCCGTGGCAGGCCCGGCGTCGCACTCGCCGTAGATCGCGCCGCCGGTGGAGCTGAAGACGACCTGCGCGCCGTGCGCGCGTGCGGCCTCGAGGACGCGCACGGTGCCGAGCACGTTCACGGCCGCGTCGTCGACCGGTCGCGCGACCGAGACCCGGACGTCGGCCTGGGCGGCGAGGTGGAAGACCGCCTCCGGGCGGACCTGTCCGAAGAGCTCGTCGAGCGGCTCGCGGACGTCGACCTCGTGGAGCGTGGCCTGCGCGGGCACGTTCTCGCGCTTGCCGGTCGCGAGCGTGTCGACCACGGCGACCTCGTCACCGCGCGCGACGAGCGCGTCGACGACGTGCGATCCGATGAAGCCCGCTCCTCCGGTGACGACGACCCGCATCGCGCCGCATCCTACGGGCCGGCGTCGCAACGGCGGCCGTAGGATGGCGCCGATGTTCGTCACCTTCGAGGGCCTCGACGGATCCGGCAAGACCACCCAGGCGAACCTGCTCGCGGCGCGGCTCGAGGCCGACGGGCGCGACGGTCGTCGCCACCCGCGAGCCGGGCGGCACGGAGCTCGGCGAGGGATCCGCGACCTCGTCCTCCATGGTGGGCACGTCGCTCCCTGGGCCGAGGCGCTGCTCTGTACGCGCCGCGCGCGCGCAGCACGTCGACGAGGTCGATCCGGCCCGCGCTCGACCGCGGCGCGACCGTCATCTGCGACCGCTACGTCGACTCGTCGATCGCGTACCAGGGGGTCGGACGCGGCCTCGGGCTCGAGCGCGTGCTCGAGCTCAACCTGCGCGCCGTCGACGGCCTGCTGCCCGATCGCACGTTCCTGCTCGAGCTCGATCCGGAGGACGTCACGTCGCGCATCCAGCGGGAGCATCGACCGGCTCGAGCGCGAGGACGACGACTTCTCGCGCACGCGCCGCCGCCGGCTACCGCGAGCTCGCGCGAGCGCTTCCCGGAGCGGATCGTCGTCCTCGACGGCACACGCCCCGCCGACGAGCTCGCCGAGGAGGTGTATGGAGCCCTTCGCGTCCGTTCCTGAGCAGGCCGAGGCGAAGCGGCTGCTCGAGGCGGCGCTCGCCGACGGCCCGGCTCACGCGTACCTCCTGCACGGGCCGGCCGGGGTCGGCAAGCGGACGGCTGCCTTCGCGCTCGCCGCCGCGCTGCTCGGCGACGAGCGCCGCGTCGAGGCGCGCGCGCATCCCGACCTCTACGTCCTCGAGCCGCTCGGCGAGATGATCCGCATCGACGACGTCCGCGCCCTGCGCCACGACCTCCACATGCGCCCGTTCGAGGCCGACCGCCGCGTCTACCTGATTCTCGACGCCGACCGCATGAACCCGGACGCGGCCGACGCGCTGCTGAAGGACCTCGAGGAGCCGCCGCCCTACGCCGTCATCGTCCTCGTCGCGAGCGAGCTCGGCCCGCTCCCGCCGACGATCCTCTCGCGTTGCCAGCTCGTCCCCTTCCGCAGGCTCTCGGAACGGGCGGTCCGCGAGTGGATCTCGGCCCGCGCGCCGGACCGGAGCGAGGACGAGGTCCGTGCGCTCGCGCGCGCCGCCGCCGGGCGGCTCGACCGTGCCCGCCGGCTCCTCGATCCCGACGCCGCCGAGCGCCGCGAGTCCCTCGTCGCGGCCGCGCGCTCCGTGTACCGCGACGACGCATTCGATCCCGCGGCGGCCGGCTCGGCGCTCCTCACCGCCGCGGACGCGCGCGGGCAGGAGGCGAAGGAGCGCGAGCAGGCGGTCGTCGAGGCCCTCGATCTCACCGCTCGCGACGCCGACCAGCGAGTCCGGCGAGCGCAGCGCGGGGCGGAGCGCGACGAGCTCCTCGCGGGTCTCGAGGGGCTCGAGGCGTGGTATCGAGACCTCGTCGTCGTGTGCGCCGGAGCCGAGGGCGCGGCCGTGAACGCGGACCGGCTGGACGAGCTGCGCGAGGACGCCGCGCTCGATCTCGGCGACGGCCCGGTCGGAGCGGCGGAGATCGTCCGCGAGAGCGTGGCGCGTCCTCGAGGAGTTCAACCTCAACCCGGCGCTCGCCCTCGAGGCGCTCTTCGTCCGGCTCCGGAACGAGCTGCGTGGGGCCTACGCGTGGTCGTAGGCCTCGTCGGCTGCGGCCGCTGGGGTCGCCACATACTTCGCGACCTCGGTCACGCTCGGCTGCGACGTGCCGGTCGTGGCGCGCTCGGCCGAGAGCATCGCGCGCGCCACGGAGGGAGGAGCGGCTGCGATCGTCGCCGACGTCGGTGGGCTGCCGGAGCTCGACGCCGTCGTCGTCGCGACGACGACGAGCACGCATGCCGAGGTCGTCGAGGAGCTGCTCGGGCGTGGCATCCCCGTCTTCTGCGAGAAGCCGCTGACCGCCGACCCGGACGCCGCGACGCGCCTCGCCGCCGCTGCGCCCGACTCGTTGTTCGTCATGGACAAGTGGCGGTACCACCCGGGCGTTCTCGAGCTGGCGGCGATCGCGCGCGACCGTCGGCTCGGTGCCGTCGCGGGCATCTCGACCACGAGGCTGGGCTGGGGGATCCCGCACGACGACGTCGACGCCGTGTGGGTGCTCGCGCCGCACGACCTCTCGATCGCGCTCGAGGTCCTGGGCTCGATCCCGAGCCCGCAGTCGGCGCTCGGCCAGGTCGTCGGCGGCCGCCTGGTCCGCCTGGCGGCGCACCTGGACGGGTCGGGATGGTGGCACTCCTTCGAGGTGTCCGCCGTGTCGCCGGTGCGCGAGCGACGCGTCGAGCTCCACTGCGCGGACGGCGTCGCAGTGCTCGCCGGTGCATGGGACGAGCACGTGTCGGTCTTCCTCGGAAGCGCGCCAGAGCCGGAGGAGACGCGCATCGAGACGCCGGGCGAGCTCCCGCTCCTGGCCCAGCTACGCGCGTTCGTCGAGCACGTCCGTGGCGGCGGCCTCCCTCCGAGGTCGAGCGCCGCGGAGGGCGCGGCGATCGTCTCGACGCTCGCAGAGCTCCGCCGTCTGGCCGCCGGCGCATGACCGACGCCACGATCCTCATCCCGACGTTCCGGCATGCAAGCGTGCTGCCCTACGCGATCGAGAGCGCGCTCGACCAGCAGGGCGCCTCGATCGAGCTGTTCGTCGTCGGAGACGGGGTCGAGGATCCGACCCGCGAGGTGCTCGCGCGCCACGCAGACGACGCGCGCGTCCACTTCTTCGACCTCCCGAAGGGCCCGCGGCTCGGCGAGGCGCACCGGCACCCGCTGCTCCCGCAGGCCGCGGGACGCATCGTCACCTATCTCTCCGACGACGACCTCTTCCTCCGCGACCACGTCGTGACGATGCTGGAGCTCCTCGAAGACGCCGACTTCGCGCACCCGCCGTCCGCGCGCTTTGCCGGCGACGGCACGCTCTTCTTCTTCCCGTGGGACTACTCGCGCCCCGAGTTCCGGGAGATCGCACGGGGCCGGGTCGGATCGATCGGCCTCACCGGCGTCGCGCACACGATGGACGCGTACCGGCGGCTGCCGCACGGCTGGCGGACGACGCCCGTCGGGATGCCGACGGACCACTGGATGTGGCTCCAGTTCATGGAGCTGCCGGGGATCAGGGTCGCGAAGGGCGACCGGCTCACGTACCTGACGTTCCCTGACCCCGTGTGGGGGAAGCTGCCCGACGACGAGCGTGCCGACCGAGCTCGCGGACTGGTTCCGGCGCTCGCGCGAGCCCGGATTCGAGGACGAGCTCGACCTGATGCTCCGCGTCGCGGTCCGGCGAGCTGCGGAGGACTACCACCTGTGGGCGCGGCAGGAGCAGCTCACGGTCGAGGCCGTCTACGCGAGCAGGGCGTGGCGGCTCCGCGAGCGACTCGTCCGACTCGCCCCCTGGCTCTCGCGGAAGCCCGACGCAGGCTGATCCGTACGGAGCCGCCGATATGCTTCCGACCCATGGCGACTCTTGCGGCGGGCATCGACGGCCTCGATCAGCTGCGCAAGGACGCTCCCTCGGTCGAGAGCGACGGCACCGCCATCCGGGAGCTGATCGAGGGCGCCGCGATCCGTCGCGCGCCGACGCACGCCGACGAGCGCGGCACGCTCACCGAGATCTTCGACCCTCGCTGGGGCTTCACGGACGATCCCGTCGTCTACGCCTACCACGTCACCCTTCGGCCGGGGCAGATACGGGGTTGGGCGCTGCACCTGGAGCAGTACGACCGGCTGTTCATCTATGCAGGTGTCCTCCGCGTCGTGCTCTACGACGCGAGAACGGACTCCGGCAGCCACGGACGCGTGAACGTGTTCCACCTCGGCGCTCATGACCGCGCGCTGCTCCGCATCCCCACCGGCGTCTACCACGCGGTCCAGAACGTGGGCGACGTCGAGGGTGCGTTCGTGAACCTTCCGTCGCAGCCGTATCGCCACGACGACCCGGACAAGTACCGGCTGCCGCTCGACAACGACGTCATCCCGTACCGCTTCTAAGCGGCACCGACGAGGGCGCGCGACCTGGGGATAGCGACTCGGCACGCACCCCGGCCGGGGTGGTTGGCGCCGCGCGGCCGACGCTACACTCACTCGGCCCCGCCGACGTAGCTCAGCTGGTAGAGCACTTCACTCGTAATGAAGGGGTCCGCGGTTCGAGTCCGCGCGTCGGCTCCTTGGAGCGCCTGCAAATCGCTGGCCTTCGTCATGTCGCGACGGGTGCTCGGCGGACGAGTGCAAACGAACTGCAAAACGGCGCAAGTAACCGCCCCCATCCTCATCAGGAGCCCGGTTGAGTGACCTCCGCCTTGCCCGGAGTGGGTGCCGGAAACCCACTTACAGTGAACGAGCGGTTGCGAGCTTGTGCCCGCGTCTCGAGCGTGAAGATGTCTGTCCAGTAGGCCACGAGCCTCGCGCAATCGTCAATTGCGTTCCGGTCAGCGGCGATCGGCGTCGGCACGGCCTTCGCTCCACGCTTCGGCCAAGGAGACGGTGTCCAGCTGCTCACGGATGGAAGCCAGCGTCGTCTCGTGAAGCCTGCGCTCGAATGGGCCGAGCGACGCGTCTGCCAACTCCAGCAGCGCCTCGGCGCGCCCGAGGGTACGAGCGGCGTCCTGCGGAGCGCCGCTCGCAACAGCGAGGGCTGCAAGCCCTTCGAGAGCGAACGCGTGGTACTCGGTGAAGCCGAGCTCGCGAAGGAGCTCGCAGCTCTGCTCGAGGTGCTTCCTCGCCTCGCCGACGCTTCCCTCCTCGAGCGCCGCGAAGCCGAGGTTGAGGAGCGAGATCGCCTCTCCGTCGTGGGAGTCGTCGTCGCGGTGGAGGCGCAGTCCCAGCTCGGAGAACTCTCGGGCACGCGGGTAGTCGCCCTCGATGAGCGCGAGCCCACCGAGGTTGACGACCGCGACGGCGTACCCTCGCTCGTTTCCGACGTCTCGTGCGAGGTCGCCACTCTCCTCGAAGAAGCGGCGAGCTCGGTCGTAGGCGCCGCGCTCCTGGGCGACGAGACCGAGGTGGTTCAGAGCCCGCGCGACGCCGCGCTTGTCGTCGATGCGCCGGAATAGTTCGAGCGCTTCCTCGGCATACGTCTCGGCCCGCTCGGCGTCGGCCTGGCCCCACGCGAGCGCTGCGGCGCCCTCCAGCACGGTCGCCCGCACATCGTCGAGGCCTTCGGCGTGGCAGCGCGAGGACCTTGCTCAGCCACTGTCGGCCCTCGGAGAGAAGACCTCGAACCCACCAGAATCGCCAGAGGAACGCAGCGAGCCGGAGCGCGAGCTCCGAGCGGTCCTCGGTGCAGGCCCAGGCGATCGCCGCTCGGAGATTTGCGTGCTCGCTCTCGAGCCGGCGCAGCGCGGCCGCCTGCTCCGGCCCGCGGAGCTCCGGCCACTCGCGTTCGGCAAGCGCCACGTAGTAGTCGGCGTGCAGCTCCTGAAGGCGCGGCGTCTTTCGGCTCGCGTCCAGTCGCTCGAGAGCGAATTCGCGAATCGTCTCGAGCATCCAGTAGCGCGATCCCAGTTCGGTCGGACGCTTGCGGACGAGGCTCTTGTCGATGAGCGACTGGAGCGTGTGGGCGTCGGCGCCGCACACGGCCTCGGCCGCCTCGAACGTGCAGCCGCCGACGAAGACGGAGATGGATCGGAAGAGGCGTTGTTCGTCCGGCGCCAGGAGGTCGTACGACCATTCGATCGTCGCGCGCAGTGTCTGCTGGCGCGGGTCGGCCTCCCGGTCGCCCTGGAGGAGGTCGAGTCGCTGCGAAAGCCGCTCGAGCAGCTCGTCGGTGCTGAAGAGCCCCGTACGGCCTGCGGCCAGCTCGATTGCCAGCGGCAGCTCCTCGAGCCGGTCGCATAGCTCCGCGGTCGCCGGGCGTCGGCGAGTACGACGGGTCGACCGCGAGCGCGCGGGCGGTGAAGAGCTCCACTGCGTCGGACTCGACAAGCGGGGGCACCGGCCATGCCTGCTCACCGCCGATGCGGAGCCGTTCCCTGCTCGTCACGAGCACCTTCGGGCCGTCGAGGTCGCGCAGTGTGGCGACGTCGGCCGCCGCGTCGGGAAGGAGATGCTCGACGTTGTCGAGCACGAGGAGCGCCCGCTTGCCGGCGAGCGCCGTGGCCAGCGTCTCGGTGAGCGGCTTTCCCGGCTCCTCGCTGAGCTCGAGACCTTGCGCGACCGTCGGGAGCACCAGCGCGGGATCGCGCAGTGACGCGAGCGGGGCCCAGGTGATCCCGTCGGGGTAGTGCTCCGCAGCCTCCGCAGCGGCCTGTAGCGCAAGGCGGGTCTTGCCGGTGCCACCCGGTCCGGTCAGGGTGAGCAGGGGGACGTTCTCGCGGTTGAGCAGTACCGGCGATGTCCTCGAGCTCGCGCTTCCGGCCCACGAAGGCGTCGCCGGCACCGGCAGGTTCGTGCGGTGAAGGGACTGGAGAGGGGGGAACTCGGTGTCGCCGACC
This sequence comes from uncultured Actinomycetes bacterium, assembly GCA_963770595.1. GTDB lineage: Bacteria > Actinomycetota > Thermoleophilia > Gaiellales > Gaiellaceae > GMQP-bins7. Next base: position 769,810 of record CAVYQG010000003.1, read on the forward strand.
TGGTACACGCGCTCGGGTGCCGAGAGGTCCTTCAGGCGATGTTCGCCGAGGTCGCGCAAGCCGTCGTGCTCGACCAGCGCTGCGGTCGAGGAGGAGACGAGCGTCTGCCCGCCGTGGCCCGACGCGGCGATCCTGGCCGCCCTGTGGACGTCGGGCCCGACGTAGCCCTCGTCCGTGACGAGTGGTGTCCCCGTGTGCACCCCGATCCGCACGCTGATCGGCCCGGAGGCGAGGCGCTTCGTGATCGCCGCCGCCGCCGCCAGCGCCCCCGGCGCAGTCGGGAAGGCGACGAAGAAGGCGTCCCCCTGCGTGTCGACCTCGACGCCGCCGTGCGCGGCGCAGGCGTCCCGCACCACCTGCCGGTGCTCGGCGAGCGCGTCCGCATACGCCTCGGCGCCCGACTCGTGCAGGAGCCTCGTCGAGCCCTCGACGTCGGTGAAGAGGAAGGTGACGGTGCCGATCGGTAGATCGCGTTCCACGGAGCAAGAATCCTCGCTCTCCGAGCACATGTCCACAACCGAGGAGGAGGACGCATGCAGGTCACCCGGAACGGCACCGCCGTGATCGAGCAGAAACCTCTGCGCAAGGACGGGGCCAATTGGGCGCACCGGGAAGGGAGCAAGGTCATGCTCAGTGCCAACGAGAGTGCAAACGAACGGCCTCGAACGCGTTGACACAGCAGGCACCTACGTCAGCGCGAACTGCCTGCAAAGACCCGATTTCCTGTCACCAGACGGAATGCACGCGGGTACGATCCTGACCCGTCTGGCAGCCGTCTGAAGGTTGCCCCCAAGAGTCCTCCATCGACCCACACCGGAGAAGCGCCACGAAAGAGCGGAACGGGCACCGGCAAGCCCCGCACGATCATTCGGTAAGTCCGCGTCAACGAGTGGCTCGCCACGCCTACAGCACGGCCGATCAGCGGCCACCTCGGACGCAGAAGCCCCTCCTCCGGAGTCGCTCGGCCAGCCGCGCTTCCGCATCGAGCGCGTCTTCACGTGTCTGGTACGGCCCCCAATTCCGATAGAGGCGGGGTCGAAGTCGGACATGGTGGTTGCGAACCGCGGGAACCGATGTGAACCCGCCCGCCAAATGCTCTGCAAGTCGCTGCTCTGGCGTCTGGCTGGTCTCTCCGACGTAGACGTGCGGCTTGCCCGAGAGGCGCGACGGACACGCGGCTCTATGACAAACGGCTGCACCTAACTCGACGACGTACACAGAGAACGATGGTGTTGCTGGTGGCGTCGCCGCTTCACGGCGCTGATCTCGGGTGAGAACTGCGTCTGGCACTTGCGGGTCTCCTTTCGGTGATCGGCGTGTCCCTTTCACCGTAGGGACTCTCAGACGCGACGCCCGCGCACGAGGGCGCGTAGCGAGCAGTCCCCGCGCACCGTGGGCAAGTCGGATGACGCGCGATGCGTTGGCGGTGCTCTCATTCATTGCGGCGGTGGTCCTCGCGTTGTGCCCTCGTCGCCGCGGCGGGTCGCCGATGGGCGTGATGCGCGATCATCGGGCGATGCCTGTCGGCTCGCCGTTGTCGACGCCGCTCTCGCAGATGCTGGTGGCGTTCACGATCGAGCTCGACAACGAGTTCGAGCGCCGGTTCGCGCAGGCGGGGAACGGCGCTCGAGTCGTGTCGCTCGTGATGTGGTCGAACTTCATGCGGTTCGTCGGGGACGGCATCACCGTCACCGAGCTGCCGGTGGTCTCCGGGCTTCCCAAGGGTCGGATGCTCTCGACCCTCGGCGGCATGGAGCGGTGGCGGTACGTGGTCGTCGGGTGGGCACGAAGCGCGACGGATGGGGAAGCGCCCGTGGGCTTCGGGCCGACTGGGCCGTTCGCCTCACGCAACCGGGCCGGAAGGCGGAGGCGATCTGGCCGCCACTGCTCGGAGACATCGAAAGACGGTGGGTGGAGCGCTTCGGCCCGGAGGCTGTCGGCGAGCTCAGGGAGTCGCTGGCGGCGATCGCCTGCCAAGTCGACGAGACGCTGCCGGAGTACGTCCCGATCGTCGGGGGATCGGACGGAATGGCTGCCGGCATCGCCGATCTCGAGACCCGCGGCACGCGTGACGCCGATACCGCGTCGCCGTCACACCTGCCCGCGCTCCTTTCGCGAGCGCTCCTCGCGTACACCCTCGATTTCGAGGCCGGGTCGGAGCTGTCGCTGCCGCTGAGCGCGAACGTCGTGCGCGTCATCGACGAGCCAGGGGTGAAGGTCCGAGACCTTCCCTCCGTCGCCGGCATCTCGAAGGAGGCGACGAGCATGGCGTTGACGTTCCTCACGAAGGCCGGCTACGTCGTGACCGACGGCGCGACTGCCGCGACGAAGCTCGCCCGGTTGACGCCGGAGGGTCGCGTTGCACAGGAGCGCGCTCCCCGGCTGCACGCGGATCTCGAAGCGCGCTGGGAGTCGCGGTTCGGAGCGGACGCCCTGCACCGACTCCGGACGTCACTGGTCCGCGTGCTCGAGCAGCGCGTCGGTCTCGCCCGCGGTCTCGAGCCGTACCCCGAGGGTTGGCGCGCGAGCAAGCCGTACCGGGAGCAGACGGAGGCACTGCTCCGTGATCCGGGCGCGAGGCTGCCTCACTGCCCGATGGTGCTGCACCGCGGCGGCTGGCCGGACGGCAGCTGACTCAGCCCGGCACGTACCGTGCGCCGAGGGTCGTCGCAAGCGTCTTGTGTGCCGGGCTCGATCCGATGACGACCGAGCGTGCCGGGTCGACGCCGTTGGCTCGCGCGAAGGCGAGCGGGAGGCCGGGGAGCGGTGGGCGGCACCAGCAGATCGGCGGGCCGGCGGGGTGCGGGCAGAGCGCGCGCTCGACCGGCGCCCGAGACGCGGCGCCGCGAGGCGTGCGGCCGCGCCGGTGAGCAGCTCCGTGTCGCCGTCGGGATTCCAGTCGAACACGAGGTGCGGCGCTCCGGGATCGCCTTCCTCGACGCTGCTCTCCCAGCCGCGCTCGGCGAGGGCGGGCGCGGCGACGAAGACTCCGGCGTGCCCGGCCGCCGGCGCGCGCTCGAACGCGCACGCTGCTCGATGCTCGCGAAGCCCTCGTCGAGCGACGGCGGCTCGAGCTCGCGGAACGCGCGCATCTGCGACGTCGGGGCGAGCATGCCCGGCTCGCGCTTCGCTGCCGCGCGCAGCTCCTCCGGAGTCGGAAGCGCGCCGAAGTGGTCGAGCAGCACGACCGACGAGGTTGACCTGCGCCTGCGCGAGGGGTGTGTCGAGCCAGACGCAGCGAACGGGTGCGCCGTGTCGTCGCGCTGCCTCGACGACGTCGTTCCGGAACGCGCGGCTCAGGTACGTGTTGTCGAGGACGACCCGCGCGCGCCCGACTCCCAGCGCCTCGTCCAGCGCGGCGGCGATCTGCCGCAGCGAACCGCCGCGCTCGTCGCGGTTGAGACGGACGTAGCCGCGCGCCGACGAAGCTCCTCGGCGACGCGCGTCTTGCCGGCTCCCTGGATGCCCATGACGAGGACGACGTCGGCGTCGACACGCGGGACGGCGCGCTTCGGGCGGGCGGGCCCGGGAGCGAGACGCTCGCGGTCACTCTCCGTGAGCTCGAGCGTCGCGGCGCGCGCGGCTGAGCGGGCGGCTTCCGGGCGCCGCGCGCCGGGGATCGGGACGACGAGCGGCGAGAGGTCGAGGAGCCACGCGAGCGCCACCTCGGCCGGCGTCGCGTCGTGCTCGGCGGCGACCGCGGCGAGCTCGTCCCGGCGGGCGAGCCCGCCTGCGCGGCGCGGCCCGCCGAGCGGCGAGTGCGCGATGAGCGCGATCCCGAGCCTCGTCGCAGCGCTCGAGGATCCCGCCGCGCAGCGCCCGGTCGTCGAGGACGCTGAGCGCGACCTGGACGGCTGCGATCGGCGCGAGCTCGAGCGCCTCGTCGAGCTGCCGGCGGTCGACGTTCGCGACACCCACGTGCTGCGACGAGCCCGTCCTCGACGAGCCGGGCGAGCGCGCGCAGCGTCGTCCGCCACGGCGTCCGCGGGTCGGGAGCGTGGACGAGGTAGAGGTCGATCGGAAGGCCGTCGAGCGCGGCGAGGCTCGCCTCGCAGTCGGCGCGCAGCGCCTTCGCCCGGCCGTCCGGCGACCCACGCGCCGCCCGCGCGAGCCATGCCTCCCTTCGTCACGATCCGCGCCGCCTCGACGCCGCGCAACGCGCGCGCCAGCAGCCGCTCGTTGTGCCCGAGCTCGTCCTCGGTTCGTCCGTACGAGCGGGCGGTGTCGAACACGGTGATGCCGGCCGCTGTCGCCGCGGCGATCGTCGCGTGCGAGCGCTCCTCGTCGCGATCCTCGCCCGTCGACAGCCGCATGCACCCGAGGCCGATGCGGAGCTCCGACGCGGTGAGCCAGGCGGGGCGACTCAGGGCACGCAGGCTACGTCACGCCTCCCCCGACTGCGCGATCGCCGACCGGCCCCGAGCGGTGCCATATTCCGATCGTGCCGCAGAGGATTCCGGGGAAGCTCGACCTCGTCCAGGGGTACAACGACACCTGGCGCGGGTGGCCGGTGCGCCCGCACGACCGGCAGCATCCGATCCGCGGCTCGTTCCTCGATCCGCGACCGGATCCTCAGCTCGGCGCGATCTACCACGACGGCATCGACATCGCCGTCCGGGACGACCGTCCCGAGGCCGGGCATCCGCCGAACCGCACGCATCGCGTGTTCGCGATCGAGGGCGGGCCCGTGCACTTCGCGACACCGCCGGGCGGGCGGGGCTTCGCGCGCATCGGCCACTTCGGCTACGGGCACATCGATCCCGTCGTCTCGACCGGCGAGGTCGTGGCGCCGGGTCAGCACGTCGGCTGGACGTGCAAGGACGACTGGCACGTGCACCTGACGGAGTACATCTTCACGACCGGAGACCCGGTGCGCGTGAACCCGCTGCGCCCCGGCGGGAAGCTCGACCCGTTCGTGGACACGGCGCGGCCCGTCATCCGCGAGGTCCGCTTCTACACGCCGGCGAGCCCGGAGTGGGGACGACGACCGCTGACGAGCGTCGCGCGCCTGCCGCCGGCCGGGCAGCGGATCGCGCGAGACCGGCTCTTCGGGCGCGTCGACATCCGCGTGCGCGCCAGCGACCCGCAGTCGTTCATCGGCTGGTTCGCCGACCTTCCGCACATGGCCGCTCCGCACCACCCGTTCCGCCTCGCCGTCGCGATCTTCGACGCCGCAGGACAGGATGGTCCGGCGGCGCGAGGCGTTCCGCGCCGAGCAGGTCCTCGATCAGAAGGCGGGCATCCACTTCGCGCCGGGGACGGAGCAGAACCTGCCTGCGCGAGGCTGCATGCGCCGGCACGCCGATCTCCGCTGCGACGGCATCTACTGGTTCCGGCTCTTCCCGCGTGGATGGGACACGAGACTCCTCGACGACGGGAGTTACCGGGTCCGCGTCCGAGCCTGGGACGTGGCCGGGAACCGGGCCGAGGCGAACGTCCAGGTGACGGTCGACAACGGCGTCTAGAGGTCCGTCACGAGGCCCAGCCAGCGGGCCGCGCCGGGCAGCTGGAGCGTGCGATAGCTCGTGGCCGTGTGGCTCCAGGAGCCGCGGATCCGCTCGAGCCTCGCCGTCGTCCCGTGCGCGTTCAGGTCGGCGAAGAACTTCCCGGACTGGTTCTGCTGGCCGGTGACGATCTCGTCCGCGTTGCTCCACCACATCTGCAGCGGGACGCCCGAGCTCGCGATCTCGTCGAGCCAGTGCGAAGGGCTCCGCTCACGGTAGGCGGCCTCGTGCGTCGCGGGCGGGCCGCCTACCTCGAGGCGGGCGAGCGCCTGCAGCGCCTGACCCTTGGCTCCGAGCTGAGCGAAGTCGTGATAGCGGCGGAGGAAGTCGGTGACCGAGTCGAAGACCACCGCGCCCGCGAGGCGCCGCGGCCGCCGCGCGAGCATGAGGAGCGTCTCGTGCCCGCCCATGCTCCCGCCGACCGCGTAGATGCGGTCCGTGTCGATGCGGAGCCACGGCCGCGCGTCCCGCAGGAGCCCTGGCATGCGGACGAGGTCGTCGATCTGGCCGCTATAGCCCCACGAGTGGAGCGGCAGCCGTCTGCCCATCCCGCCGGGGCACACGACTGCGAAGCCACCTCGCCCGGGCAGGTTCGCCCACATCAGGGCGTTCGTGCGCGCGCGGACGCCACGCCCGTGCGGGGACACCACGAGCGGGAGCGGGGGCGACGGGCTTCCCGGGCCGTACTCGGCCGGCGCGACGACGACGGCCCAGCGGGGCACGCCGTTGTGCGTGCGGTAGCGGAAGCCCCAGCGGGCGACCGCGCTCACGAGCTTCCCAAGACGATCGAGCCGGCGATCACGTCCTCCTGACCGGGTTCGCCGCAGCCCACCGAGCGTACTCGACTCCCGGTCAGGCGTCGATGCTGCCCGCCAGCGCCTCGGCGGCCTCCCGCGCCGTCGGGCGGTCCCGCGGGTCGGGAGTGAGCATCGCGAGCACCGCGGCGGCGAGAGGCTCGGGCACGTAGTCGGGGACCGGGAGCGGCGTCTCGAGAAGCTGCGGGTAGCGGACGCGCGGGTCGCTGCCGCGCGGCCCGGGCTTCGAGAACGGCAGGCTCCCGGTGAGCAGGTTGTAGAGCGTCGCGCCGACTCCCCAGACGTCGGCGGCCGGCCCGATCGGCCCGCGGTCCGACTGCGGCTCGCACTGCTCCGGCGCCATGTAGGACGCGGTCCCGATCGGGCTCTGCCGGGAGACGAGCTCTTCGAGGGTGCGAGCCGCGCCGAGGTCGATCAGGCGCGGGGCATCGGTCAGCACGACGTTGCTCGGCTTCACGTCGAGGTGAACGACTCCCTCGCCGGCCAGGTAGCCGACGGCGTCGAGGAGGTCGACGCCGATCGACGTCGCCTCGCCGGCCGCCAGCGTCACCTCGGTCTCGACGAGCTCGCGCAGGTTCTCGCCGTCGACGTACTCGAGGAGCAGGTGCGGGTACGGCCCCTCGAGGTCGGCGTCGAGCCCGCGGACGAGGATCGCGTGCTCGAGCCGTTCGAGCAGCGCCGCCTCGCGGCGGAGGGCGTTGACCGCGGAGGCGTCGACGACCCGGTCCGGGCGCAGCACCTTGGCGACGGCCTCGGTCCTCAGGCGCTCGTCGTTGACGAGGAAGACCTCGTAGCGCCGTCCGCCCCCGAGCGGCTCGAGCACCGTGCGGCCCTCGCCGATCGAAGCTCCCTCTCCGATGTTCCAGCTCGACTTCAGGACGGCTCCTCGCGGTGCAGGCTCACATACGTGGCCGACGAATGCGAAGGGGCCGCGTCCGCGGCCCCTTCGCTGCCCTGCCCTGCTGCCGTGGGTCTAGTGGCGCCAGCCCCAGCCGCGATGGCCCTTGTCGTCGTCGTCGGAATCGTCGGAGTCGTCGGACGAGTCGTCCGAGGAGTCGTCCGACGAGTCGTCGGAGTCGTCGTCGTGGTCGTCGCCCTTGCAGTCGTCGTCGTCACGGCCGCGCTGGCCGTAGCCGAACGTGTTCCCGCCTCCACCGTTCCCGTAGTGGCCCCCCTTGTGACCCTTCTTCTTCTTCTTCTTGTCGTCGTCGTGCCGGGGGACGCACTCCTCCTTCTTCTTGCACTTGACCGTGACCGAGGCGCTCGCGTTCTGCCCCGTCTGCACGATCGTCGCCGTGTTGGAGTGCGTGCCCTCGTCACTGCCGCACTTGAACGTGCGGTCGTACGTCTGGGAGCCGCTCGCCGAGAAGCTCCACGACATGCCGTTGGTGTCGTTCACGTTGACGCTGTCGTTCACGAGCGTCGGACCGGCCGGAACGGTGAACGGGGCGTCGAAGTTCGGCCCCAGCGGCACACCGAGATCCCGCGGGTCGTTCGTGATCGTCGCCCGGGCGCGGTTCTCGTAGCCCGTCGCGCCGGCAACCGGCGTGAACGGGAGCGAGTACGCGTAGCAGTGCGACTCGTTCGGATCAAGCACCGGGTTACCCGACACGTCGACGGCGGTCTCGTTCAGGAACAGCGTGTTGCCGCCTGCGTCGAACGCACGCAGGATGTCCCTGATCGCAAGCCCCTCGGTCGCGATGGTGCCGTTGTTCGTGACGCAAACCTGACCCGACACGGTCATCGAGTCGGTCCCCGCGCTCTTCGTGACGGCGACCGTGTATTTCGCGGTCGCCGACTCGCCGTCCTTCATCTCGATCGACGGCTTGTCGACGCTCTTCGAGATCGTCCAGTCGAACGAGCGCGTCCAGTCGACCGTCGCGGACTTCGAGCCCGTGAGCGGTGTCGTCGCGAGGGCCGACGGTGCGAAGACGCCGGCGACGACCAGCGCCAGGACCGCAGTGAGCCCTGTCCGCTTGCGCAGCATGAATCCCATCTCTCCCCTTTCGTGCTTCCGGAATTGCCCGCGCCCCGCCCGCCCCCTCGTGCGGTGGTGCCCGAGACGTCCTGCAACGCACGGTATTCACCGCAAGGGGGATGTCAGTCCCTCGAACGAGGGACTGTGCGATCGGGTCGAGTCAGGCCGCCGGCGGGCTGCCGGCCGTCAGCGCCTCGAGCCGCTTCAGCGTCGCAGGCCCCGGCAGCGCCTCGAGGTCCCACGCGTGCACGACCTTGTTGCACGCCGGGCAGGCGTGCACGGGCTCGATCTGCGCGCCGCAGTCGCGATGCCGCAGGACGACACCTGCGCCCTCGGGCTGCGGCGTCCACCGGTTCCCCCACTTCATGAGCTCGATCAGGATCCCGGAGAGGTCGATCCCCTTGCGGGTCAGGCGGTACTCGTAGCGGGGAGGGTGCTCGCTGTACTGCTCGCGACGGAGGATGCCCTCGTCGACGAGGCGTGAGAGCCGATCGCTGAGGATGTTCCGTGCCATGCCGGTGTTGCGGCGGAAGGCCTCGAAGCGGCGGACGCCGAGGAACGCCTCGCGCAGCACGTGCATCGTCCAGCGCTCGCCGATGATCTCGAGCGCCGAGGCGACGGAGCACGTGTCACGCGGGAAGTCGCGCACGTTCGTTCCCATGCTGCTCTCCATCCCGAGATAGTTGCATATCGAAACTGACTGTGCCATAGTTCGTTTCGTTCTGCAACTGACTCAGGGAGGGACGGCATGGTCGTTCGCATGTGGCGCGGGTGGGCAGCGGAAGACAGCGCCGACGACATCGCAACACACCTCAGGACGGGCGCGCTCGCGCGTTACGCAACCCAGCCGGGCTTCGTCTCCGCCGAGCTCCTCGAGCGGTCGCTGGCGGGCGGGGTCGAGCTCCTGACGCTCACCGTCTGGGAGTCCGACGACTGCGTGCCGCCCGGAGTCGAAGAGTCGCACCGCCTGCTCGTCGCGCGCGAGACGCTGGCGAGCACCTGGTCGCTCGTCGACGTGCCGACCGCTGTCGCTCAGGCCGCGTAGCCGCCGCACGCGCCGGCGCAGTCGTGTCGGCGGTCTAGGTTCGAAGCCCGGCGGGGGGCCCGAGCAGCGGGGCCTGTGGGATCGCCGTCTCGCACGAGATCGGAGCGTCGAGGCCGGGGTCGAAGTAGGCGGTGTCGGTCCCGACCTGGCCATGGACCTGCGTGTCCGCGGCCCCGTCGAACGCGCGGAGCACGTCGTTCCCGTTGCCGCCCGAGAGCGTGTCCGCGCCCGTGCCCCCATCGAGCGTGTCCGCGCCGTCGTTGCCGCTGAGCCGATCGGCGCCGGCGTCGCCCAGGAGCGCGTCGTCGCCGCTGTTGCCCGAGATCGCGTCGTCGCCGTCACCGCCGACGAGGACGTCCACGAGGTCGCCGCCCGAGATCGCATCGGCGCCGTCACCCCCGCGAAGCGTCGATCGGCCCGGGAACAGCTGGGCCGCTCCGTAGCCGCCTCTCGCTGACACGATGTCGTCTCCGCCCCCGCCGACGAGCTCGACGGCCGCGAGCGCGGGGGACATGGTGAGGTCGAGGTCGGTGTCCGCGGTGTACGAGATGCCCTTGAGCCCGACGGTGAGAACGTCTGCGGCGGCGGTTCCGTGGACGACGAGCCCATCCGTCGGGTCGCCCAGGTTCACGGCCAGCTCGATCTCGGACGCCGTCCCCGCCGCCTCCGGCGTGGCGCCCGGCGCGAGTGCGCCCTGCGACTGGTCGACGACGAGCACCTCCGTCGAGCCGGCGACCCCCGTCACCGTGATCGCGTCAGTGTTCGCGGTCGTCGCGCTGCCGCACTGGCCGGTCCCGAAGCGAATCTCGGCTCCGACGACGGACAGGGTCGCCGACCCACCTGCGGCGATGGACGCCGAGGCGGACTTCGTCGCCGCCGAGTAGATGCACTCCCCGCTCGGGGGAGGAGGCGGAGGAGGTGGCGGAGGCGGAGGTGGCGGCGGCGGCGGCGGTGGCGGCGGAGGGGGCGGGGGCGGCGGAGGCGGCGGGCCGCTGGAATCGGGGATGCGGTTCTCGACCCCGCTCGAGCCCGGGTCCAGCGCGGCGTCGTAGTACAGCGTGTCCGTCCCGGCTCCGCCCGAGAACGACGTGTCCGCCTCACCGTCGTCCGCATCGAACGTGTCGTTGCCCACCGCGCCGGTGAAGACGTCGGCGCCGGGACCGCCCACGATGGCGTCGTCGCCGTCGTTGCCGCTCAGCTTGTCGTTCCCGCCTCCGCCGGCGATCGAGTCGTTGCCCGGCGAACCGGTGATGTCGTCGGCCCCGGCGCCTCCGTACAGCTCGTCGGCGAGGTTCGAGCCGCTGAGGACGTCGCCGAGGTCGCCCGCGCGGAGCACGACTCGGCCCGGGAAGACCGAACCGGCCCCATGGCCTCCCCGTGCGCTGAGGACGTTCTTCCCACCAGCGCCTCCCAGCTCGACCGTGCTCGGCGCCGGTGAAGGCGCAAATGTCACGTCGACGTCGTTGTCGACGTTCACCGAGATGCCGTTCACGCCGACGCCGAGCGTCTCGTCGGCCGAGGTTCCGACGACCTTCACGCGGTCGTCCACACCACCCAGGCTCGCGACGATCTCGATCTCTGGCGTCGTCGTCTCGGCCGTCGCACCTGGCCCGAAGGCGCCTCCGCTGCCGTCGACGATCAGTGTCTCCTGGGCTGCCGTGGAGCCGAACACGGTGATCGTGTCGGTGTTCGTCGTCGTCGCGGCGCCGCACTGCAGTGGCACGAGCCCGAATTTGAGCTCCCCGGCCGACCCGACGACCAGCGACGCCTGCGAGCCGGTGTCGACCGTAGCCGTCACGCTCTTCGTCGAGGCTGAGTAGGAGCACTGAGGCACCGCGGCCCCGGCCGTGTACTGCGCGACGTAGGTCGCCGCGGCCGGCGTCGTGATCGTGTGGACGCGGGCGCCGCCGTCGGACCACGAGTCGAACGTGTACCCGACGCTCCCCAGCGACTGGACCAGCTCGGCCGAGATCGTGTGCGTCGAGCCCTGGATCACGGTTCGCGTGAACGGCGTCGTTCCGACGAAGTCGTCGACGGTGAGCCGCAGGCCGGCGACGCTCGTCTGGAACGAGAGCTCGACGGTCTTGGGCTGGAGCGCCACGGACTCGGTGTCCTGGAGCCCGCTCGAGTCGGTCACCGTGAGCCGCAGCTCCAGGTGCGACGGGTACTCGTGGTCAGGAGCGTCGAACGAGCCGTCCCTCACTCCCGTGAGCTCCTCCACGACGTGCTCATGGCAGTTCGATGGGCAGTGGTGGAGCACGAGTCGCCACGCGAACGCCGACGCGGGGAGCGTGCCGTCCTGGGGGTCGACAGCGCTCCCGGAGAATCCGATCTCGTCGGCGACGGCCCAGGTCGTCGTCGAAGTGGGTGTGGCGATCGTCGCGCTCGGGTTGACGTTGCCGACGGTCACGACCACGGTGTCCGTCCCGGTCAGGCCGGCCGCGTCGGTGACCTGCAGCCGCACGGTGACCGGGCCCACCTGCGTGTACGTCCGCGATGGCTGCGCGAACTGCGAGTCGTCGTAGGCTCCGTCGCCGTCGAGATCCCAGGCGTACGTCAGCGCTGTCCCCTCCGGGTCGGTGGACTGCCGCCCGTCGAAGTTCACGAACAGCGGTGCCGGGCCGCTCGTGGGCGACGCGAGCGCCCTCGCCGTCGGCGGCTGGTTCGCGCCCGTGTACCGGATCCGACGGATCGCGCCGCCCTCGTAGTCGACGTAGAACAGGTCGCCGCCGGGGCCGATCTCGAGCATCACCGGGTTCTCGGCCGGCGCCACGAAGGTCGCCGTCTGGCTCGGGTCGGGTAGCCCGTTGGCGCCCTTGGGCATGACCCAGATGCAGTCTCGTTCGTGGTCCGAGAAGAACAGTGCGTCGTCGTACGCGGCCGGATACGGCCCGCCCTGGTAGAACGCGACTCCGGAGATCGCGCTGCTCCCGGCGGGGCACGTCTCGCCCTGCACGACCTGACTTGCATGCGCGTACGAGTAGTACGGCTGGTGGATGGCGCCGCTCCCCTCGGCATAGAGGTTCGTGCAGATGTCGAGGTCGAGCTGCTCCCAGGAAGGCGGTCGGCCGGGACCCTCGTAACACGGCCAGCCGCCGTTCTCGACGACACCGCCGACGTCCGTGACCCGGTCGATCTCGTCGTAGCGTCCCAGGCCGACGTCTGCGATCCAGAGCTCGTTCGTCCCCGGCCGGAACGTGATGCGGAACGGGTTGCGCACGCCCTCGACGACGATGCGCCTGGCGTTGGCGTCCGGTGACGAGCTCAACGGGTTCGACGGAAGGCCGGCACCCGTGTCCGGGTTGACGCGGATGACCGAGCCGTCGAGCCCGACGGGGTCGCCGCTCGTCCGCAGGTCCTGAGCGCGCAGTGACCCCCCTTCGGCGGTCGGCGGCGTGAGCACCGCGCCGGCGCCGCCGGGCGGATCGCCGCACGGGTTGACCGGACTTCCCTCCTGACCCCAGTCGGCGAAGCCGAAGGCCGCGCCGTCTCCCGCCGAGGCGTAGAGGGCGCCGTCGGCGTCGAACTGGACCTGCCCGAGCGAGTGGCTCGGGAACTGCTGACACCAGTCCTCGACGAGCACGGTCTCCTGGCCGGACGGGCTCACCTTCGAGAGGCGCCCCGAGGCGACACAGCCGTCCTGGTTGCCGCCCGGCGGGTTCGGGCAGGGATCGGAGGTGCCGCCCGGAGATCCCCAGCGCGGGGCGGTCCCGCCGATCGCGGCATCGTGCGTGTAGAGCACGTAGATCGAAGGGTCGGTCGGGAACTGCGGGTCCAGCGCCAGGCCGAGCAGCCCACGGTCCCAGTAGTTGTAGACAGTGGTGCGCAGGTCGGCGTACACGCTCGGAGTCGTGTCGTTGAGCCCGCTGAAGACCTGCACGAGACCGCTCTTCTCGGCCACGAACACACGACCGTCGGGCGCGAAGCGAACCGCGGTGGGCGCGGTGAGCCCGCTGAATGCGACCTCTTCGACGAAGCCCGGGACCACAGGAGCGGCGCCGACCGGAAGGGCGGCCGGGAGTGCGACGAGCACGAACGCCATCAGGCCGACGATCGATGTGCGGTGGCGGAGGGATCTCGTGCGGAGTGACTGCAACGAAGCCGCGGCTTCGTTCCGTCGCTTCGTGGGCCGCCTCATGACGGACGAGAGCGCTCGTACGGCGCGCGATGTCGGAACACCCCTTGGCCTCTCCCCTTGCCGCAGCCCCTGACTGTCACCTCGAGCCGAGCCCGAGGGAACGAGTTGAGTATCGCTGCACGGAGGGGCGAGCGCAACCGACGATCACGACGTGACAAGGGGATCGAGGTGCGAGCTACCTTGTCGGCCCCGATGGCCAGGTCCGGACGCCTTGTCGCACTCGCTCTCGTCGTCCTCGGGCTGAGCGGGCTCACCGCCGGTGCCGCCGTTCCGCCGGACGCCTCGGACATGACGTTCTACCCGCAGGCCGGGATCCTCTGGCAGGACCTGTACGCGAACAACTTCGTCGATCTCGACCCCGGCCCGGGGCTGCGCGACTACGCCTGCGGGACGCAGACCTACGACGGTCACACGGGGACCGACTCGGACGTCCTCGGCTTCCGCGAGATGGACATCGGCGTCCCCGTCTTCGCCGCACTCGACGGTCGCGTCATCTCGATCCAGGACGGCAACTTCGACCGGAACTACGGCCCGAACCCGGCGTCGCGCTTCGACAACCACGTCGTGCTCGAGCACGGGCCCGGCCGCTTCACGATCTACGGGCACCTGCGCAAAGGGATCAGGCTCGTGCGCCGGCAGCAGGTGCGGGCCGGGCAGCAGCTCGGCTGGACCGCTTCGAGCGGCAACTCGACCTGGCCGCACCTGCACTTCACGTCGCACGTCGGGAGCGAGGTGAGCGAGCCGTTCGCCGGCCCCTGCCGGGCGGGCGTCAGCGGCTGGACCGACCAGACGGAGATGCCGGCCGGGCCGTACGTCCGCGACTTCGTGGTGTCGTCGAAGCCGATGACCGGGAAGCGGGATCTCCCGCACGACCTCGCCCCGCGCACCGGCACGTTCGTGCAGGGAACGCGGGCCATCTTCACGCGGATCGTCCTCGGCGGCGCCTGGGAGCCGTCGTCGCTCCGCATCCGTCTCGTGCGGCCGGACGGCGTCGCCGTGACCGAGGCGACGCACGACGGCATCTCCAGCTCGCACGGCCTCTGGTACTGGCGCGACGTCCACCGCGCGCTGCTCCGGCCGGGGCGGTGGCGGTTCGTGGTGGAGCTCGACGGGACGAAGGTCGCGGAGGCGCCCGTCGACGTCGTCGCGACGCCGCGCCAGTTGCGCAACCGTCGACCGAACGCGGTCTCCGTCTCGCTCCACCCCTCGGAGCCGCGCGCGAGCGAGCCCGTCCAGTGCCGGATCTCGACGTCGCTCGCGACCGAGGATCCCGACTACGCCGTAGTCGCGTACCGCTATCGCTGGACCGTCGGCAGTCGGATCGTGCGGACCGTGAGGAGCGCGGCGCTGTCGGACGTCGTCCGACGGGGGATCGCGGCACCGGGGCAGCGGCTGGCGTGTGCCGTGACGCCCACCGACGGTCGGCTGTCGGCAACGACCGCCAGCGTCGCGACGATCGTTACGAACTAACGTTTTGCAGGCATTTCTCCGATGGCGGAGAAGATGTCTCGCCGCGGAATGCGCACTCTCCTCGTCACCCTCGTGTTCGCGTTCGCGGGCACGCTCGCAGTCGATCTCGAGCCCGGCTCGGCGCCGAGCGCGGCCCCCGTCGCAGCTGCGGCGCCCAAGCCGCCGACCGTCGAGCCCCTGACGGTCGAGGTCGCATTCGTCCGTGACGGGCGCATCGTCCGCGTGAAGCGCGTCGTGCCGAAGCGCGTGCCGCCGCAGCTCCACGCGCTCCGTGAGCTCGTGCAGGGGCCGACGCGCGAAGAGCGGAGACGCGGCCTGCGGAGCGCGCTGCGCCCGGGTGTCCGCGTCCGGTTCGCGCGCACCGACGGCGAGCTCTGGACCGTGCGCTTCTCGCGCTCGCTCCTGTCGCCGGCGACCCCGGAGACGACGAGGACGCGGCTCGCACAGGTCTCGGCGACCGTCTCGCGTCTCGGCGGTGACGAGCGTTACCTCGCGCTCACGACCGAGGCGCGGTTCGTGACGATCCTCCGCCTGGGCGTCCGGCCCGGCGTCTGGCGCGCTTCGGAGGGCGAGTCGGGCTACGACTACAGCGTCCGCGGCGTGCAGCTCCGGTTGTGGATGCTCGGCTACCTGAGCCGCGCCGACGTGACGGGCACACTCGACTACCGGACCTCACAGGCGTTGCTCGCCTTCCAGGGCTGGGAGCGGCTGGCGCGCACGGGTGGCGTCACCGAGGAGGTGCAGGTCGAGCTTCTCAAGGCGAAGCGCCCGAGGCCGGGCTCGCGGCGGGCAGGGCGCTCGATCGAGATCTACCGGGACCTCGGCGTCCTGCTCACGATCGAGGACGGCGAGGTCGTCCGCGCGATCCACACGTCGACCGGCGCAGGCGGCATCACCCCGGCCGGATCGTTCCGCGTGTACCGCAAGGAGACGATGTCCTGGTCCGTGCCGTTCCAGGTGTGGATGCCGTACGCGGCGTACTTCGTCGGCGGCATCGCGACGCACGAGTACCCGGACGTGCCGTCGTACCCCGCGTCCCACGGGTGCGTGCGGCTGCCGGCCGGCGAAGCGGAGCGGGTCTTCCGGTTCGCCGACGTCGGGACGCCTGTCACCGTTCGCTGACGCTGATCAGGTGTCGGCGACGAGGCCGATGACGTTCCCGGCCGGATCGCGCACGCGGCCGATGACCTCGCCGGGGCTCTCGTCCGTGTCCGGCTTGAGTCAGCTCGGTCGCACCCAGGGCGACGAGCCGGTCGATCGCCTCGCCGACGTCGTCGACCTTGAACCAGAGCGAGATCGCGCTGTACGGGTCGTCGTCGAAGCCGAGGTACGGAGTCGTCTCCGACCAGCCGACGTGCGAGTCGCCCAGCGGCGTCGGCTCCGGCAGGTCGAGCGCGGCTCGGTAGAAGCCGGCGAGGTCGCGGAACGTGGCCGAGTGGAGGAGGATCGCCTCGATCTTCACGCCGGGAGCCTACGCGGGAGGTGATGCCGGCGAGGCTGCCAGACGGCGTGGCTGCGGACGTGACCCTTTCCGCACGAAGTCGGCACACGGCCGCGGAAAGTCGCTCGTACCCTCGGAGGCATGTGTCGAGTCGCCGCTTCCGTCTTCCGTCATCGTCCTCGTCCTCGTCGTCGGAGGCGTCGCGGTCGGGAGTGCCGGTGCCCACCTGGACGCGAGCGACCCGTTCCTGCACCTCGGCTGTCCTGCAGTTCCGGCCAACCGGGTCGACCCCGTCAATGTCGTCTTCAAGGGCTGGGGCACCTGGGGTCGCGCGGCGGCCCAGATCGAGGCGCACGCAGGCTGGACCGTGACCTCCGGGTCGACGCTGTCGTTCGTCGATCACGGGGTGTGCGCCGCGATGCACACGCAACGCGCGAGCGGCCACGCCTCGCGCTTCCACGTGCGGCTGCGCGGGCAGCACTGGGATCCCGTCCTCGGCTGGACTGCGCTCGCGGGCGCACATCACGAGGATCTCGTCGTCTACCCGTTCCCGTGCGGGCACGCCGTCGACGCGAACGGCTCGGCGGGTAGCGGGTTCGACCGCGGGCGCGACGACCTGCTTCGCGCGTTCGCCGGGGCGGGACACCCGGTTTCGATGGCGTGGTGGGGCAACACGCAGAGCTTCAAGCAGTGCGACGGCGACTGGGCCAGGTCGGATGGCTGGACGGCCGTGATCGCTCTCCACCAGGTGAGCCATTGACCGGGGCCGTCGTACTCGGAGCCGGGATCGCCGTGCTGGTGCTGGCCGCGGCCTGGCCCGGCTCGCGGGCGTCGACGCGGGCCGCGTCGTCCTCCGTGGATCCCGTCCTGTCGGCAGGCGAACGCGTCGACGGACTTCGGCTGACGGCCGTGACGGGCGCGGGCCGGTCCGGTGACACCATCTCGTTCGTGTACGGCGACTGTGCGCCGGTCGACGACGTCGGGTGCGCGCCACCGGCCGAGGTGCAGGTGTGGCCGGCGTGCCGCAGGCATCTCGGGCTCTATCGGGACCATGCGGTCGACTCCGGCGTCGACCGGACGACGCTGCGAGGCGTGCCGGCGCTCGCGTTCGACGGCGGGCGTCGGCTCGAGCTCCAGACCGGCCGGTCGACGGTCGTCGTGTTCGCCGACACGCCGGGGCGGGCGACGCGGATCGTGGCGGCGCTCTCTGCGGCGGCGCGAAGGTCGCTCCCGGCGAGCCGCTCGCGACGCCGGTTCCTCGCTCGCTCGAGGGGGTGGTCGACTGCTGACCTGATGTCGAACAGAGGGCGCGTGGCAAGATCGGCGCGTGCCGTCGACCATGCGTGCGATCCGGAAGCGCGAGTCCGAGCCGGGGCTCGTGCTCGACGAGGTTCCCGTACCGACACCCGGGCCGGACGAGGTCCTCGTCCGGATCGAGGCAGCGAGCATCTGCGGGACGGACCTCCACATCCGCCGGTGGGACCAGTGGTCGTCCGAGCGCGTCAGGCCGCCGCTGACGCTCGGGCACGAGCTGTGCGGGACCGTCGTCGCCGTCGGCAAGAGCGTGCTCGACGTGGAGGAGGGCGAGTACGTCTCGGCAGAGAGCCACGTCACGTGCGGTACGTGCTTCCACTGCCGGACCGGTCGTGCGCACATGTGTGAGCGGACGCAGATCCTCGGCGTCGACCGCGACGGCGGGTTCGCCGACTACGTCGCGGTCCCGGCTTCGGTGATCTGGCGCAACGACCGAGCCAAGCTCGCGCCCGAGGTCGCGTGCCTCCAGGAGCCCTTCGGGAACGCCGTGTTCGCGACGTCGACGCAGGACCTCGCCGGGCGCGCGGTCGCCGTCCTCGGCTGCGGCCCTGTCGGTCTGTTCACGATCGCCATCGCGCGCGCCTTCGGCGCGGGGAGGCTGCTGGCGTCCGACCACGTCCCGTTCCGGATGGAGCTCGCGAGGAAGCTCGGCGCCGAGGCGGTCTGCGACGTGGATGCGGTCGAGGACGTCCCGGCCTGGTTCTCCGAGCAGAACGAGGGGCAGGGCGTCGGCGTCGTGTTCGAGATGTCGGGTGCTCTCCGCGCGATCCAGGACGCGTTCGGGATCGTGCGCCACGGCGGCAACGTGGTCCTGTTCGGCATCCCCGGTCGTCCAGCGACGATCGACATCGCGGAGTCGCTGATCTTCAAGAACCTGACCGTGAGCGCGGTCAACGGCCGCGAGATCTGGGAGACCTGGTACACGACACGCTGGCTGCTCGAGCACGGCGTCGTCGACCTCGCTCCGCTGATCAGCCGCCGAGCTGCCGCTCGAGCGCTACGACGAGGCGTTCTCCCTCCTCGAGACGGGTGAGGCCTGCAAGATCGTCCTCAAGCCGAACGGAGCAACCGCATGAACACGATGCTGCAGGAGCAGGTCGGCGCCGAGCTCGACGCGCTGCGCGAGGCCCGCACGTACAAGAGCTTCCTGACCATCGAGTCGGCGCAGGGCCCGGTCGTGCGGATGGAAGGACGCGGCGAGGTCGTCGTCCTCTCGTCGAACAACTACCTCGGCCTCGCCGCGCACCCCGAGGTCGTGCGCGCGGGCATCGAGGGCCTCGAGCGCTACGGAGCGGGAACCGCTTCCGTCCGCTTCATCTGCGGGACGTTCGCCCCGCACCACGAGCTCGAGCGCGCGCTCGCCGATCTCTCGGGCACGGAGTCTGCGCTCTCGTACGTCTCCTGCTGGAACGCGAACGAGGCCGTCATCCCTTCGCTCACGGACGAGACGACGGTGACCCTCACGGACGAGCTGAACCACGCGAGCATCATCGACGCGATCCGGCTCTCGAAGCCCGCGCAGAAGGTCATCTACCCGCACTCCGACATGACCGCCCTCCGCGACGCGCTCGCCGCAGCGCCCCGCGAAGCCCGCAAGCTGGTCGTGACCGACGGCGTCTTCTCGATGGAGGGCGACCTCGCGAAGCTGCCCGAGATCGTCGAGCTCGCCCGCGCCTACGACGCGGTCGTGATCGTCGACGACTCGCACGGCGTCGGCGTGCTCGGAGAGACAGGCCGCGGGACCGTCGAGCACTACGGGCTCCTGGGCGAGGTCGACGTGATCACGGGCACGCTCGGCAAGGCGCTCGGCGGCGCAGCCGGAGGCTACGTCGCGTCGTCGGAGGAGGTCTGCGACCTGCTCGCGCAGCGCTCCCGTCCGCAGCTCTTCTCGAACGCGCTGCCCGCGACCGTCGCGTGCAGCGCCCTCCGGGCCGTCCAGCTGATGCTCGAGCAGCCCGCGCTCCTCGCCCGGCTGCGCGAGAACACGCGCGTCTTTCGGGAGATGCTCGTCGAGGCCGGCTACGCACCGCTCGACGGCGAGGCGGCGATCGTCCCGATCATCGTCGGCGAGACGGCCGAGGCGATCGCGATGTCGAAGCGGCTGCTGGACGACGGCGTCTTCGTCACCGGTTTCGGCTTCCCGGTCGTGCCCGAGGGAACCGCTCGGATCAGGGTGCAGATGTCCGCCGCGCTCGAACAGGAGCACCTCGAGCGGGCGATCGAGGCGTTCCGTCGCGTTCGCGACTGACGAACCGCCCTCGGTCTATCGGCTCGTCGTGCCTCCGATGTTGCTGGAGACTTCGACGACGGGGCATCCGTGCTCGCTCACTAGAACGGACCGCGGGCGAGGCCGAGCGCCGCCGAGACGGCTAGCGCTTCGTGAAGACGTAGTCGTTCGCGCGCGCGGCCGAGTGGCAGTCCTGGCAGAACTGGCCGCGGCCGATGACGGAGTACCGCGCCTTCGGGCTCGACCGCTCGTACTCGACGTACTGCCAGCGTCCGCGTACCTTGCGCATGACCGCGAACTGACCGACGAAGCCCGTTCCGGGCTTGACGATCGTCTTCACGACGACGGTGCCGTTCGGGTACTTCGCGCCGATCTTCCGCTTGCTCGCGTAGACGTTCTTCAGTCCCCTGTGCGCGCTCGAGAGCGGCCCGGTCGAGCGGAACGGCCTGTCGTTGATCCGCGGCCACTTCTGCCAGCCGTTCGTGTAGGCGGGAAGGCCGCTCGGCGTCGTCTGGGCAGTCGCGACGACGACGACGGAGAAAGCCACAGCCACCGCGAGGACGACGGCGATCACGCGGGCGCGCACATCCCAATGATGCCGACGCGCTCGGGCTCGCCGCACGGCGCACGCGTCCGGTCGGAGCGTCGATAGTTCGAGCGTGGCGCACGATCACCGGCACGATCACGACGCGAGCGGTGGAAGGCGCCGCGCGCTCGCCGTCGCTCTCGCGCTGACCGCGTCGTACACGGTCGTCGAGGTGGTCGGCGGGATCGTGACCGGGAGCCTGGCGCTGCTTGCCGATGCCGTGCACATGCTCTCCGACAACGTCTCGCTCGCGGTCGCACTCCTCGCTGCCTGGCTTGCCGGCCGGCCGGCGACGCCGGAGCGGACGTACGGCTTCAAGCGCGCCGAGGTGCTCGCGGCGCTCGCGAACGGCGTCGCCCTCGTCGCGCTGTCGATCTGGATCTTCGTCGAGGCGTTCCGCCGCTTCGACGACCCGCCCGACGTGCTCGGCGGGTGGATGCTCGCGATCGGGCTCGCCGGCGATCGCCGTGAACGTCGGCGCCGGCGCGATCCTGTACCGCTCGCGCGACGGGAACCTCAATGTCGAAGGCGCTTTCCGCCACGTCGTCGCCGACTTGCTCGGCTCGTTCGGGGTCGTCGTAGCCGGTATAACGATCCTCGGTACCGGCTGGTTCGCAGTCGATCCCATCGTGAGCGTGCTGATCGGCCTGCTCGTCCTCGCGAGCTCCTGGTCGATCCTGCGCGACTCGACTGCGATCCTGCTCGAGGCCTCGCCGAAGGGTATCGACACGAGGGTGGTCGGCGAGCGGCTGGCCGGTGCTCCGGGCGTCGTCGAGGTTCACGACCTGCACATCTGGACGATCACGTCCGGCTTCCCGGCGCTGTCCGCGCACGTCCTCGTCGGCCGCGGCGAGGACTGTCACCAGCGCAGGCGCGAGCTCGAACGCGTCCTCGGGCGCGAGTTCGGGATCGAGCACACGACGTTGCAGGTCGACCACGTCGGCGAACAGGACTCGCTTGTCGAGCTCGGTCGCTTCTGAGCGCGGCCGGCTCAGCGCTGGCGACGCAACGGCGCAAGTTACAACTTGTAACGAGCATGGACCCACCCGCGGTGGCGACAGCCACTGCATGTCCTCGAACGCTTGTTGCACCTTGTAACTTGGCTGTCGATGGTCATGGTCGGACGCGCCAGTGACGCCGCCCGGTGAGGTCCGGCGACCGGAAACGGTGGTGAACCAGCCGGGGCTCGAGATCAGGCGAATGGAGCGGCACGAGCTCGGGCGCGTCGGCGAGATCGATCGCACTGAGCTGATCGACACGCTGTACGTGCAGCGCGGCAGCGAGCTGATCGAGCAGACCGGCAGTGACTGGAACGCATCTGCGTGGGATCCCGCCGGGCGCGGCGAGCACTCCGTCGCCGCGCAACGGGAGGCGCTCGAGCGGGAGGTCGACATGGGCGCCGTAGCGCTCGGCGCCTTCGCCGGGGATCGGCTCGTCGGCATCGGCGTCGTGCTGCCGCACCTGCGGCCCGGCGTCGCGCAGCTCGCGTTCCTCTACGTCGACAGCAGCAGGCGGGCGGCGGGGATCGGCGGGCGGCTCTCGGACGAGCTCGAGCGCATCGCAGCCGACGCGGGCGACGCGGAGGTCGTCGTGTCCGCGACGCCCTCCGAGAACACCGTGCGTTTCTACCGGGGCCGCGGGTACGAGCCGATGGCCGAGCCGTTCGCGGAGCTCTTCGAGCTCGAGCCCGAGGACATCCACATGCTGAAACGCCTCTAGAGCGTGAGCTCTGCTCGTGCCGTCCCGGCACGGTCGTGCCGCGCCACGACGCGAACGGTCGAGCCGGGCTCCGCCTCGACGACCCAGTCGACCTTCGTCCGCTCGCTCGTCGAGTGGTCGACTCCCCACCACGTCACGGCACGCCGCTCGACGCGGCCGGCGAGCTGGCCGATCTCCTCGCGTTCCTTCCCCGTCGCCACGCGCGCGCCGTCCGGCAAGTCGAGCTCGACCTCGATCGGCCGCACGGCCTTGCGGTCGAGGGCCTTCTGCGTCACGTTCGTGGGCAGCCACCCGGCGTTCTCGACAACGAGGCGGAGCCGGAAGGCGCCGTCGCCCACGGGCTCGGACTCGAACGAGCGGATCTCGAGGCGCGGGGAGACGAGCGCGAGGTGGAGGGCGAAGTCCGCGTGCGGCTTCACCTCCTCCTCGAGCCGCGAGAAGGGCGCGTTGAACCAGAAGTAGACGAGGTCCCAGCCGCCGAGCTCCACGGCGCCGAGCTGCGGATGGTCGAACGCATACCAGTCGACGTAGCCGGATCCGAGCTCGTCGGCGAGGCGGAGCAGCGCGAGGTCGTCCTCGGGTGGATGCTCGCGGATCCAGTCGATGAAGTGGTACTCGGAGAGGCCGGCCGCGCGCTGCGGGCTCCAGAACTCGGTCACCCACGCGAACGCGCCGATGAAGTCGTAGACCCAGTCGACGTCGCCGCCGCGGATGACGAGCTTCGGGTCGTACTTGAAGTCGTGGAAGATCGAGATCGCCGGGTAGCCGGTGAGCCGCGTCGCCTCTTCGCCCATGAGCTTGAACGCGCGCAGGTCGACGGTCGGGAAGTCGTCGTCGGGGCTGCCCGAGTACGGGCGCAGGTGGACGCCCGAGAACGTGTGGTAGCCGACGTAGTTCGTGATGTTCGGCCGGTCGACGATCGCCTGTACGAGCGCGCGCACCTCCGGCTCGGAGGTCGGATACGGCCCGGCGCCCAGCTGGTCGCCTTCCGGCGCCCAGTCGAAGGGCCAGTTCCGGTTGAGGTCGAGCCCCTCGAGCACGGGCGCGATCGTCACGTTGACGCCGTCGTAGTTCTGGATCTCCCCTTCCGGGAACAGGCGGTAGAAGTCGCCGTCCAGGTCGTCCGGGCCGCGGGCGACGAGCAGCCGCGGATCGTCCGGATGCGGCTTCCAGGAGCCGTTCGGGTCGCGCAGGCGCATCATCAGCACCCGTCCGTCGCCGTCCACGTCGCCGCGGTGGAGCCCGTCCTGCGGCTCCTCGCGCGGGTAGGGCCGGACGCTCGAGCGGCGGAAGCGGCCGTCCGCGAGGCCCGCGTCGGCGCCGTCCGGGTTCACGCGCGGGACGACGTAGAACGTCCGCGTGTCGAGCGCGCGCGTGACCTTCTCGTCCTCGCCGTACGCGTGCAGCAGCCGGTCGAGCAGGCTCAGAGCCGCGGTCGTGCCAGTGAACTCCATGGCGTGGATCTGCGCGTGGATGAAGACGGCGGGCTTCTCCCCGGGAGGACCGGTCTCGCGGTTCGTCACCGTTGCGAGCGGGATGTCGCGCCCCTCGTACGACTGTCCGATCGGCTCGACGCCGAGGAGCGACGGGAACTCGGCGGCCCAGGCCTCGAGCGTCTCCGTCAGCTCGGCGTAGGTGTAGAAGCGGTCGAAGCGGACGCGCGTCGGCATGAGCGCGACCCTATACCGCCGCTTGACTTCGAGCGCGCTCGAACTCGTAGCATCGGGAGCCGTGAACGGTCTGTCGATCGCCGAGGCGGCGCACGAGTGCGGGCTCAAGGTCACTGCCCTGCGCTACTACGAGCAGGCTGGCCTGATACCCGCGGTCGCACGCGACCAGGCGGGCCGACGCGTGTTCACCGAGGAGGATCTCGCCTGGATCCGCTACGCCGTCTGCCTCCGCTCGCTGGGGATGGGCGTGGCGGACATCGCCCGGTACGTGAGTGCCGCGCAGCGCGCCGACGGGATCGAGGAGCAGATGACCCTTCTCCTCGAGCACCTGCGCCGGATGGACGCGCAACGAGCGACGCTCGACCACTACATCGCCGTCGCTCGGGCAAAGCTCGCCGCGAACGGCGTGAGCACGTGATCGAGCAGGTCTCGCTGGGGCGGACGGGCATGGTCGTCAGCCGTATCTGCCTCGGCACCATGAACTTCGGCGGCCGGACCGAGGCGGACGAGGCCGGGCGCATCCTCGATCACGCGCTGGACCGCGGCGTCACGTTCATCGACACCGCCAACGTGTACGGCCACGATCCCCGTGACTTCGGCGTCGGACGCGGCCGTAGCGAGGAGATCATCGGGGCCAGGCTCGGGAAGAGGCGTGACGACGTCGTCCTCGCCACGAAGCTCTACTTCCCGATGCACGACGGGCCGGGCGCGCTCGGCGCCAGCCGCAGGAACGTGATCAGAGAGTGCGAGGCGTCGCTGCGGCGGCTCCGGACGGACTACGTCGACCTCTACCAGCTACATCACGCGTCGAACGAGATCCCGATCGACGAGACGCTCGCCGCGCTCGACGATCTCGTGACCGCAGGGAAGGTGCGCTACGTCGGCACGAGCTCGTTCGCCGCGTGGCAGATCCTCGAGGCGCTCTGGGTGTCGTCCCACCGGCAGCTGACTCCGGTGTCCTCGGAGCAGCCCGTCTACAACCTCCTCGATCGGCGCATCGAGCGCGAGCTCGTCCCGATGGCGCTGACGTACGGGCTCGGGCTGTTGACATGGTCCCCGCTCGCGGGCGGCGTCCTCGCCGGGCGCTACGAGCGTGGATCGGAACCGCCGACGGGCTCCCGGCACGATGAGCTCTGGGCGGGCCGTCACGACGAGATCACCGACGACGTGTTCGACGCGCTCGACCGGCTCGGCGAGATCGCATCCGCGGCGGGTCTCGAGCCGCACGAGCTCGCGCATGCCTGGGTGCTGGCCCAGCGCGGCATCACGAGCATGATCGTCGGCCCGCGCACCGTCGAGCACCTCGACGCCGGGCTCGCGGTCGCGTCCATCGAGCTCGGCGCGGACGTGCTCGACGCAGTCGACGGCATCGTCCCCCCGGGTCGCGCCACGCTCCCCCAGTACGGCCACGACGGTCTCGCCTGGACGACGTGGGGCCCGCACGTCCACGCCTGGCGGTGAGGCGGCGCCGGCCGCGACGCGACGAGTCAGCGCGCGCGCAGGACCATTCGCCACGTGTCGGGCGTGATCGGCGTGACGCCGTCCATGGCGCCGAAGGCGTCGACGTCGGCGAAGCCTGCCTCGTGCAGCATCGCGACCCACTCCGTCGCCGAGTAGACGTGGAGGAGATACGGGCGCTCGATGCGCTCTCCCGTGGGTGTGACGATGACGCGGTAGGTGTCGACGGTGCCTGTGATCCAGTCGAGCGATCGCTCCTCCAGGTAGAGCGAGCCGTCGGGGAGCGGCTCCCAGGTCCTCCTCGCGAACGGCTGCGCGAACCGGGCGAACCCGTCGCGGTGTGCCGTCTCGACGACGAGCGTCCGTCCGGGCCTGAGCACGCGGCGGAGCTCGCGCAGGACGCCCACGTCCTCGTCGCGCTCGAGGTAGCCGAGCGACGAGAACAGCGTCAGCACGGCGTCGAAGCTCGCGTCCTCGAACGGGAGCTCGCGGTAGTCGCCGCGGACGAAGCGCGGCCACTCGGCGTCGCCGCGGCGGCGCTCGGCCTCCGTGAGCTGGCTCTCGGAGCGGTCGAGCGCAGTGACGAGGTAGCCGGCCTCGGCCAGCGGGATCGCGTGCCGGCCGAAGCCGCACGGGCAGTCGAGGACCTCCGCGCCCGGTTCGATCTCCGCCAGCGCGACCGCGGCGAGCGCCTGCTCGCGGCTCTGCTCCTCACTCGTGGACGGTCCGTACGTGCGCAGGTAGGTCTCGTCGAAGACGGAATCCCACTCGCCCATCTCGGGCAGACTCCCGCTCATGCGCGACCTCCTCGACTACCGCTCCGAGTTCCCGATCCTCGAGCATACGACGTACCTCGTCAGCCACTCGCTCGGGCCGATGCCGCGGCGGGCGGCCGACCGGCTCGCGGAGTACTCGCGGATGTGGGCCGAACGCGGGATCCGCTCGTGGGCGGAGGGGTGGTGGGAGACGCCGTGGCGGGTCGGCGACCAGGTCGGGCGGATCGTCGGCGGGCCGCCGGGCTCGACCGTGATGCACCAGAACGTGTCGATCGCGGAGGCCGTCGTGCTCTCCGCCTTCCGGCCGGTCGACCCGGCGCGAAACCGGGTCGTCTACGAGCGCGGGAGCTTTCCGTCAGTCCGTTACCTGTACCAGGCGCAGTCCGACCTGGAGGTCGTGGTCTGCGAGGACGAGACCGAGATCGTCGAGGCGATCGACGAGCGCACGCTGCTCGTCCCGATCAGCCACGTGCTCTACAAGGCCGGCGAGATCCAGGACGTGGAGCCGATCGTGCGGCGGGCGAACGAGGCCGGCGCGCACGTCGTCCTCGACTGCTACCAGTCGGCCGGCATCGTCCCCCTCGACGTCACCGCGCTCGGCGTCTCCTTCGCCGTCGGGGGCTCGGTCAAGTGGCTCCTCGGCGGCCCGGGCAACGGGTGGCTGTACGTCCGGCCTGACCTCGCGGAGACGCTCGAGCCGACCGCGACCGGCTGGCAGGCGCACGTCCGCCCCTTCGCGTTCGAGGAGGAGATGGAGTACGCGGCCGGCGCGGCGCGCTTCCTCACCGGGTCGCCCAACGTGCCGGCCCACTACGCGGCGACGGCGGGTTACGACCTCGTCGAGGAGATCGGGATCGAGCGGATCCGCGAGGCGTCGCTCGCGAAGACGCAGCTCCTGCTCGACCTCGCGGACGCGGCCGGCTTCGACGCGCGGAGCCCGCGCGACCCCGCGCGGCGCGGGGGAACTGTGACGCTCGCGGTGCCGGAGTTCGCTGCGGTCCACGCAGAGCTCGAGGCGCGCGGGATCCTCTGTGACTTCAGGCCCGATGCGGGAATCAGGATCGGGCCGCACTTCTTCACCTCCGACGACGAGATCCGCTTCGCGGTCGAGCAAGTCGTCGAGATCGTCGAGACCGGCGCGTACGAGCGCCACCTCGGCGCAGTCGCCCTCCACTAGGGAAGGAGCACGATGGCTGTCCTGCAGGTCGAGCACGGCATCCGGGACTTCGCGCAGTGGAAGCAGGCGTTCGACGGTGATCCCGTCGGGCGCGAGCGCGGTGGCGTGCGTCGCTACCGCATCGCCAGGCCGAGTGACGACCCGAATTACATCGTGGTCGACCTCGAGTTCGACACCGTCGCCGAGGCGGAGTCGTTCCGCGCTGCGCTCGAGGAGCTCTGGGGCCGGGTCGAGGGCGACCTCGGGCTGAGCACGCCGCGGGCGCGGATCCTCGAGACGGTCGAGGACAAGGAGTACTGAGCCCGCGAAGCTGGACTAGAGCGGTGGCAGCAGCCTACGATCCGCGCCCGTGCCCCTTCCGGCGAGCGAGAGGTTCCTGCACGAGATCGTCTCGACGGTCTCCTCGTCGCTCGAGCTGACGGAGGTGCTTCGCGCCGTCGTCCGCCTCATGTCGGAGGCGAGCGGCGTGCACGCGTGCTTCGTCTACCTCGTCAGCGAGGACGGCGAGCGGCTCGAGCTGCGCGCCGCCTCGGCGCCATATGAGCGCCAGGCGGGCAAGGTCGTCATCGAGCGCGGAGAGGGTCTCGCGTGGTGGGCGGCCGAGCGCGGGGAGCCTGCGTTCATCCGGGACGACGCGCTCGCCGATCCGCGCACGAAGTACTTCCCGGAGCTGGAGGAGGAACGGTTCCAGTCACTCCTCGCGGTACCCGTCGTGGGGCGCGCGGGGGAGACGATCGGTGTCGTCACCGCGCACACGGAGGCGCCGCGGGAGTTCTCCGACGACGAGGTCGACTTCCTGGTGACGTCGGCGTCGCTCGTCGCCGCCGCGATCGAGAACGCCCGGCTGTACGAGGAGACGCGGCTGCGAGTGACCGAGCTCGAGCGCCTCACCGAGCTCGCCGAGGCGATCGCCCGCGCAGACGCCCTCGAGGACCTGCTTCAGGTCGTCGTCGAAGGCGCCGTTCCACTGCTCGCTGCGCGTGCGTGCCACGTCTACCTGCTCGAGCCGTCCAGCGAGGAGCTCGAGCGGCGCGCGAGCAGCCCGGAGCCGGGAAGCGCCCGCCAGACACTCGGGCTCGCCGAGCTCGGCCCCGAGCTCGCGCGTGGCGGTCGGAGCTCGCGGCTCGCAGTCCCGCTCGTCGCGAACGGCGAGCTAGTCGGCCTCCTCGTCGCGGAGGGCAGCGCGCGCGTCGAGCTCGGCCGCGCGGTCGCGAGCCAGGCCGCGGTCGGTCTCAAGAAGGTCCAGGTCATCGAGCAGCTCACCGAGAAGAACCTCATCAAGGACTTCTTCGAGGAGCTCGCGGGCGGCCGTCCGCGGGGTGATCTCGAAGGGCGGGCCGCGCGCCTCGGCTGCAACCTCGAGCTCCCGCACCTCGTCCTCGTCGCGGAGCCCGCGGACGACGGTCTCGAGCGCGCGCTGCGGAGCGCCGCGCCCGGATCGCTCTTCGACCGGCGCGAGGACTCGCTTCGCGCTCTCGTGAAGCTGCCGACCGCGAACGTCGATCCGTTCCTCGAGAAGCTGCGCCGCCTGCACGGCGACCTCGAGCAGCCGCCGTCGATCGGCGTCTCGAGCCTCTGCGAGGGGGAGGCGTCCTTCGCGGACGGGTTCGCGGAGGCGCAGCAGGCGCTGCTCGGCACCGTGGTGCTGCGGGGCGAGCCGGCCGTCCTCGCATACGAGGAGCTCGGCGCCTACAAGTACCTCCTCCGTGTCGCGCTCGAAGGCGGGATCAGGGACGCGACCGTGGACGCGGTCGGCCGACTCGCCGAGTACGACAGCCAGCGCGGCTCGCAGCTCGTCGCGACGCTCGAGGAGTTCCTCCGCCGGCACGGCTCGATCAGCGCGACCTCGGAGGCGCTGTACGTCCACCCGAACACGCTTCGCCAGCGGCTCCGCCGCATCGCCGAGCTCTCGGGCCTCGACCTGCGCAAGGACGACTGGCTCATGATCGAGATCGCCGTGAAGATGGTGAAGCTGGAACAGTCGCTTGATGGCAAGAACGGAATCCGCTAGCGCGGATTCCGTTCGCCGGCAAGCAGACCCTCTTATGGCCTCCCGGCCACGAGTGGGTCGGTGTGTGACGGGGTGGGTCGATCTCCCGCTCGTTCGGAGCTCGTGGCTGCGCGGACCGGTCACACCGCACATATCCGGGTGGCGAAGGTTGGAGGAACCGCACCTACCCCCGGCGGCGAGAACGGTGGTACGCCTAGCACCCGACGTCGGAGGGAGGGAAAGCCGTGCCCACAGCAGACAGCGTCTGGAAGGACATGCAGCAGCGCGGGGTCGAGTTCGTCTTCGCGCAGTTCGTCGACATGTACGCGCGCCCGAGCGCGAAGCTCGTCCCGGTCGGGTCGCGCGAGGCGTTCGACGGGCTGCTCGAGGACGGCGCCGGCTTCGCCGGGTTCGCCGCGGGCGAGATCGGGCAGGTCCCCAGCGATCCGGACATCGCGGCGATCCCCGATCTCGCGAGCTACACGCCGGTCCCGTGGCAGCCGAACCTCGCGCGCTTCGCATGCGACGTCACCGTCGAGGGCGAGGAGTGGCCGTACTGCCCGCGGACGATCCTCAGGCGGGTGCTCGCGCAGGCGAAGGAGAAGGGCTTCGAGTTCCGGATGGGCCTCGAGCTCGAGTACTTCCTCGTCAAGCAGCGCGAGGACGGGTCGATCGAGATCGCCGACGCGCAGGACACTCTCGAGAAGCCCTGCTACGACATGGCCGGGCTCACGCGCCGCTACGACTTCCTGACGACCGTCTCGCGCTACTGCAACGACCTCGGGTGGGGGAACTACGCGAACGACCACGAGGACGCGAACGGCCAGTTCGAGCAGAACTTCGCCTACGACGACGCGCTGGTGAGTTGCGACCGCGCCATCTTCTTCCGCTACATGGTGCACACGCTCGCCGAGCGGAACGGGATGATCGCGACCTTCATGCCGAAGCCGTTCAGCGACCTCACCGGGAACGGCTGCCACTTCCACATGTCCCTCTGGGACGGGGACACGAACCTCTTCCTGGACGAGTCCGACCCGCGCGGCCTCGGGCTCTCGGACGTCGCGTACAACTTCATCGGCGGGCTCAAGACGCATGCGCGTGCGTCGAGCGCGCTCACCGCGCCGACGGTGAACTCCTACAAGCGCCTGAAGGTCGGGACGACGACGAGCGGCGCGACCTGGTCGCCCGTCTGGATCTCGTACGGCTACAACAACCGGACGCAGATGCTGCGGATCCCGGGCCCCGGGCGCATCGAGGACCGGACGATCGACGGCTCGTGCAACCCGTACCTCGCCGCAGCGACCGTGCTCGCGGCCGGGCTCGACGGCATCGAGCGCAAGCTCGATGCGGGTGAGCAGAACTCGGAGAACCTGTACTCGATCCCGTACGGCGAGCTCCGCGAGCGCGGCCTCGAGACGCTGCCGTCGAACCTGCTCGAGGCTATCGGGGAGCTCGACCGCGACGACGTGCTGCGGGAGGCGCTCGGCAAGGGCCGCGACGAGGACTACGTCGATTACGTCCTCCGCGTCAAGACCGACGAGTGGAATCGCTACCACGAGCAGGTCACCCCCTGGGAGCTGCGCGAGTACCTCACGCGGTTCTGAGTCGTATGGAGGGTTTCTCCATACGCAAGTCCCCAAGATCGTGGGCGGAATGCGTCGTTTGCCTGGATCGACTGTGTAACTTCTGAACACATGTGCGGGATCGTCGGCCTCTTCGCGAAGTCACCCGAGATGGAGGAGCGCCTCGGCGTGCACCTCTCGGCGATGCTCGCGCAGATGAACGACCGCGGGCCCGACAGCGCCGGCGTGGCGGTGTACCGCGACCCGGCTCCGGCGGGCTCGAGCAAGCTCACGCTCTACTCGCGCGACTCGCGGGAGGACTGGAGCGCGGTGGCCGCGGGGCTCCGCGACGCGTTCGGCGGCGCGAGCGAGCCCGCGGTGCGTGCCAGCCATGCGGTGCTCGTCGTCGAGGCCGAGGCCGCGGAGGCCGAGGAGTGGGTGCGGAGCAACCGGCCCGACCTGCGGGTCATGAGCGCCGGCACCGTCATCGAGATCTACAAGGAGGTCGGCCTCCCACGCGACTTCGCGGACGAGTTCCGCCTCACCGACCTCACGGGAACGCACGCGCTCGGGCACACGCGCATGGCGACGGAGAGCCGCGTGACGACCGAGGGGTCGCATCCGTTCTCGACCGGCTTCGACCTCTGCCTCGTGCACAACGGCTCGCTCTCGAACCACAACCGCCTGCGCGAGAGCCTGCGCCGCGAGGGCATCGAGTTCCAGACGGAGAACGACACCGAGGTCGCGGCGGGGTACCTCGCGTGGCGGATGCGCGAGGGCGCCTCGCTCGAGGAGGCGCTCGAGGGCTGCCTCGACGACCTCGACGGCTTCTACACGTTCGCGGTCGGGACCGCCGACGGTTTCGCAGTGCTCCGGGATCCGATCGCGTGCAAGCCGGCCGTTCTCGCGGAGACCGACGACTGGGTGGCGATGGGCTCCGAATGGCGCGCGATCGCGGTGCTGCCCGGGGCGGCCGACGCGCGCATGTGGGAGCCCGAGCCCGGAGTCGTCTACGTGTGGGAGAAGGTGGCGGCGTAGTGGCCGTCGCGGCGCGCGAGCAGGCCGCTGTCGAGGTCGTCGACCTCGAGTCGACCTCGCTCCGCGACCTCAACCAGCGTCTCCACGACCTCGCGCATGCTCCCGGCGGCCCGGCACACTGGCGCGTCCTCAACCCGAACGGCGCGCATGCCGTGGCCGCGGGGATCGATGCCGACGTCGAGGTCGAGATCGACGGCCACGTGGGCTACTACTGCGCGGGGATGAACATGCGGGCGACGGTCCGGGTCCATGGGAACGCGTCGACCGGGCTCGCCGAGAACATGATGTCGGGACTCGTCGTGGTCGACGGGAACGCGAGCCAGTCGGCCGGGGCGACGGGACGCGGAGGGCTGCTCGTCGTCCGCGGCGATGCCTCCTCGCGCTGCGGGATCTCGATGAAGGGGATCGACATCGTCGTCGAGGGCTCGGTCGGGCACATGAGCGCGTTCATGGCGCAGACCGGGACGCTCGTCGTCTGCGGCGATGCCGGAGACGCGCTCGGCGATTCGATCTACGAGGCGCGGCTGTACGTGCGCGGGTCGGTCGCCGGCCTGGGAGCGGACTGCGTCGAGAAGGAGCTTCGCGAGGAGCACGTCGCGCACCTGGCCGGGCTGCTGGCCGCAGCGGGCGTCGACGCTGATCCGGCCGAGTTCCGTCGCTACGGCTCGTCCCGGCGGCTCTACAACTTCGAGATCGACAACGCGGGCGCGTACTGACGGGGGAGGCGAGCCTCGCCCCTACGAACATGGCGACCGACACCGAGCGACCCTGGAACCTGCGCGAGTCGTACCTCTTCGACCGCGCGACGATCGCCGAGATCCAGCGCGCGGCACGCGAGGGGATCTACGACATCCGCGGCTTCGGGGCGAAGCGGCGGCTCCCGCACTTCGACGACCTGCTCTTCCTCGGCGCGAGCATCTCCCGTTATCCGCTCGAGGGCTACCGCGAGCGCTGCGCCACGGACGTCGTGCTGGGGACGCGCTTCGCGAGGAAGCCGCTCGAGCTGAGGATCCCCGTGACGATCGCGGGCATGAGCTTCGGTGCGCTGTCCGCGCCCGCGAAGGAGGCGCTCGGCCGCGGGGCGACCGAGGTCGGCACCTCCACCACGACAGGCGACGGCGGGATGACGCCCGAGGAGCGCGAGCACTCGGAGACCCTCGTGTACCAGCTGCTTCCCTCGCGTTACGGCATGAACCCGGACGACCTGCGCAAGGCCGACGCGATCGAGGTCGTCGTCGGGCAGGGCGCGAAGCCGGGCGGCGGCGGGATGCTCCTCGGGCACAAGATCTCCGACCGCGTCGCCGAGATGCGCGACCTCCCGAAGGGGATCGACCAGCGCTCCGCCTCGCGCCACCCGGACTGGACCGGCCCGGACGACCTCGAGATCAAGATCCACGAGCTGCGCGAGATCACCGACTGGGAGAAGCCGGTGTTCGTGAAGGTCGGCGCGACGCGGACGTACTACGACGTGCAGCTCGCGGTCAAGGCCGGCGCGGACGTGATCGTCGTCGACGGGATGCAGGGCGGCACCGCGGCGACGCAGGACGTGTTCATCGAGCACGTCGGCATTCCCACGCTGCCGGCAGTCCGATTGGCCGTCGACGCGCTCCAGGAGCTCGGCATGCACCGGCAGGTGCAGCTCATCGTCTCGGGCGGGATCCGGAGCGGGGCGGACGTCGCCAAGGCGCTCGCGCTCGGCGCGGACGCGGTCTCGATCGGGACTGCCGCGCTCGTCGCGCTGGGCGACAACGACCCCGCCTTCGACGAGGAGTACGGGAAGCTCGGCAGCGCGGCCGGCTTCTACGACGACTACCAGGCGGGCCGCGATCCGGTCGGGATCTCGACCCAGGACGACGAGCTGGCCGCGCGCTTCGATCCCGTCGTCGGCGGCCGCAAGGTCGCGAACTACCTGCGCGTGCTCACGCTCGAGACGCAGACGCTCGCTCGAGCGTGCGGGAAGTCGCACGTGCACAACCTCGAGCCCGAGGACCTCGTGGCACTGACCGTCGAGGCCGCTGCGATGGCGCGCGTCCCGCTCGCAGGGACCGACTGGATCCCCGGCCGGCCGAGCGACTCCTAGCCCTCCACCTCGAGCGGTGTCGCGATGTAGGCCCGCCAGTCCCGCGGATCGTCGTTCAGGCAGACGAGGGCGTACGAACCGGCCGGGACGTCGACGGGCAGCTGGCCGATCAGGCCCGGCCCCACTGCGGTCCTGACGACCTGCTCGTAGAAAGGTGGCGGGCCGAGGAGCTCCTGCCCCTGCTCGTGACGACGCCGCTCGACCTCGAGGTGCGTCTCCAGATCCTCGACCGTCGACCCCGCGGCGATCGCCGCGAGCGAGAAGGCGCCGTCGAGCGACGACCGGTTCTCGACCTCGACGGTGAACGAGCCGTCGCCGAGCGCCTCCGCGCCCTCGTACGTGCAGCCGTCGTCGGTGAGCACGAGGCGCATCGCGCCGTCGTCACCGCCTCCGCAGGCTGCGAGAGCGGTCGCTGCGAGCAGGACGGCGATGGCTCTCGGGAGCAGCGTTGCGATCGCCACGGGCGCGAATCTACCGCCGGCCGTCACCTTGACATGTGCCCGTTGGTCCGATATTTAGCTTCCATGCTAATTAGCCAAGAGACTAAATGAAGGCGGACGCGCTCAGCGTCACGTTCGCCGCCCTTGCCGACCCGACCCGGCGGGCGATCCTGAGCAGGCTGATCGAGGGCGACGCGACGGTCAACGAGCTGGCCGCGCCGCACGCGATGAGCCTGCCGTCGGTCTCGCGGCATCTCAAGGTGCTCGAGCGGGCCGGTCTGGTCGTCAAGGGACGATCGGCGCAGTGGCGGCCGTGCCGCCTCGAAGCTGCGCCCCTCGTCGAAGCAGACGCCTGGATGGCGCCGTACCGCGACTTCTTCGAGACGCGCTTCGCTCGTCTCGAGCAGCAACTGGCAAGCGAACGACGACAGGAGGAGTCTTGACCGTCATCGATAACCCGCAGCGCGAGTTCACCCTCACTTGGACGCTCGACGCCCCTCGTGCGGAGGTCTTCCGGGCGTGGACCGACCCCGAGCGCCTCGACTGGTACTACAACGACGCGCAGCCCGTGCCGAGCGAGCCGATCGAGCTCGACCTGCGCATCGGCGGCGTCTGGCGTCAGTACATGGTCATCGACGAGGACACCGCCTACTTCACGGGCGGCGTCTACCGCGAGATCGTGCCCGACGAGAAGCTCGTCTTCGCCTGGGGCGCGACCGACGGCTGGCCGAAGCTCGACCCCGACCGCCTCGACGACAGCCCGCGCGTCACCGTGACCTTCGTGCAGGAGGACGGGCGCACCGAGATGACGGTTCACGTCGAGCTGTCCGAGACCCACCAGGACGACGGCCTTCAGAAGTGGTGGTCGATGATCCGCGACGGCTGGCAGGACACCGTCGACCGCCTCGCCACCGCGCTCGCAAGGAGCTCGAGCTCGGCCTCGGCCTGACCGTTGCAACGGTCCGAGAAGACCCGGCCCGCGGTCGTGGCGGGCCGGGTCTTCTTCGTGTTCTCGTCGGCCTAGTTGGCCGTCGCGGTCCAGGAGCTGACGTTCCAGGGACCGCCCTCTTGCGTCGGATTCACAGAGGTTCCCTTCACCTTGATCGAGCTGATCAGGAAGATGGGCCTCGCGAACATCGGGATCGAGGGAATCTCCTTGCTCAGGTACTTCGACTCGGCCTCGTTGGAGAGCTGCGCCCCCCTCGTCTGGTCGAGGGTCGTCGAGACCTGGTCGAGGAGCCGCGTCGCCCGCCGGTTGCAGTAGGTCCCGTAGTTCTGCACGCCGCCGCAGGAGTAGAGCTCCTCGGACGTGAGCCACGAGCTCGGCGTCTGGTTCCAGCCGAACCACATCAGATCCCAGTCTCGTGAGATCAGCGTCGTCCCGAACAGCAGGCCGGCGGTCTGGAACCGCGGCACGAGCTCGATGCCGACGCTCTTGAGCTGGCGCTGGATGATCTCGTACGCCAGGGCGCGTATCTGGTTTCCGGTGGTGGTGAAGTAGCGGAAGCTCAGCTTCCCGACGCCCGGGCACGAGAAGATGTCGTCGTTGGACGCGCTCGGCCTGCTCGGCCCGCCCGTGCAGCCCTTGCCCCTGAGGATCTGGATGACCTTCGGCTGGCTGAAGCTCCACGGACGCCAGTGCGGACGATACGTCGACTCGAACGGCTTGAAGATGAGGCTCTGGAGCGGCTGGATGCCCGGCGAGATCTCCTGGTAGAGGGTCTCGGCGATCTGCCGCCGGTTGATGCCGGTCACGAGCGCCTGCCGGACGTACGGCAGCTTGAGCGCGGGGTGACCCTGGGGCCCCATCTGGATGTCCAGGTGCTCGAAGGAGTAGCCAGGCTTGCGGTCGACCCTGAACTTCTTGTCCTTGAGGAAGTCCGCGATCTGGAGCTGCGGCTGCGGCTCCATGACGTGGCCTTCACCGGACTTGAGCGCCTGGAACCTGGAGTTCGTGTCGAGGATGTACCGGAACACGACTCGGTCGAGCTTCATCTGCGGGCCTGCCCGGAAGCGGGGGTTCTTCACGACGGTGAGCTGGACGCCCTTCTGCCAGCTCTGGAAGCGCCACGGGCCGCTCGACACCGGCACCGAGTTCAGGAACATCTCGTTCATGTTCTTGCCTCTGATGACGTGGGCCGGGTAGACGCCCGGGGAGACGAGGCCCTCCCAGTCCGCGAACCGCGTCTTGAAGACGACGGTGACGTTCTTCCCGCGCGTCCTCACCGAGCGGATCTCCTCCCAGCCCGCGCGGCTGATGACGTTGTTCTGGGGATTCACGAACACCTGCCACGTCGCCCGGAAGTCCTCGCCGGTGACGGGTCGGCCGTCGCTCCACACGGCGTTGTCCTTGAACTTGAACGAGACCGTGAGCGGGCTCGTCTTCACG
The DNA here is from genome assembly GCA_963770595.1 of uncultured Actinomycetes bacterium. Lineage (GTDB taxonomy): Bacteria > Actinomycetota > Thermoleophilia > Gaiellales > Gaiellaceae > GMQP-bins7. Next base: position 806,627 of record CAVYQG010000003.1, read on the forward strand.
ACTTTCGGCTTCGACTCGAAGAGGCCAAGACGGTAGTTCGCCTTGTCGTCGAGGATCTGGCCCCCGAAGAAGATGTTGTTGAGCACGAGAAAGGTCGCGTACAGGTTGTTCCCGACCCAGGCGCCCTGGAGATTGGGCGGCTCCTGCTCGTGCACGAACACGACCGTCCCTGCAGTAGTGGCCCCGGAGCCGGCGCTCGCGGCGGGCCCGACGACGAGGCTGGCTGCGATGGCGAGCACCGCGGCCGACAGCAGCACTGTGCGCGTCTGCATCTGTACCTCCGCTCCGATCGAGAAAGTCCGGGAGCAACCTCCACGTGCTCCCTGCTCAATGGGACGCGGCGGTGTCGCGAGGGGTCGTTAGCGACGTTCACGACGCGATTAGCAGCTCTCACGACATTTCACGATGCAAAGCGATCCGCTCTTTCACCGTGCAATTCCGCTCACGACGTCCTTCGGCTTTCTAATTTCTCGCACGCAAAGTCACTGCTACGGTCGCTGGGCTCCATTCGAGGTGGCCCGGGCCGGAAGGACTCGCCGTGGCCGGCCGGCCCGGGGCCGAGTGGGGCGACACCGCGCGGGGGCTCAGGCCGCTGCCGGCCGACCTGCCTCGGCTGCGGCGAGCCTGCCGCGGTGCGGCACGGGCTCTTCGCCGAGCGAGGATCCGATCTCGACGGCGAGCGAGAGGAAGGTCTCGACCGCCTCGTTGCGCGGCCGGTCCGCGTGCCAGGCGATGACGATCTGGCGCGGTGGGACGAGCGCATCGACTTCGAGCGCCGTGATCCGCTCGTCGCTCAGGTCGACCGCCAAGCGGGGCATGAGCGCGACTCCGGTCCCGGCCGCCGCCAGCTCCTGGAGGACGGTGTTGTAGTCCGAGCGGAGGACGATGTCGAGCTCGATGCCCTTGCGGCGGAGATGACGAATCGCAGGCTCGAGCTGGCGGGGCGAGCGAAAGGACATCAGGCGGAGCGACCCTGCCGCCAGCGCACGGGCGTGCGACTCGGCTGTCGGCTCGGTGTCCGCTCGGGCGACGAGGACCCACGGGTCGTCGAGCACCGCCGCCGTCTCGTACGGGCCGGGCGGTACGGGCTGGACCGCGAAGGCGAGATCGAGCAGGCCGCGTTCGAGGGACCTCAAGAGGTGGAGGTCCTCACTGGCGTCGCGAACGTCGATTCGCACGTCCGGGAACGCCGAGCGGAAGCGGAGGATCACCTGCGGAAGCAGGCGGGCGCCGACGCTCTCCCAGACGCCGATCCGGAGGGTGCCGGCGATGCCCTTCGTGAGAGCCTCGAGATCCGTCTCGGCCGCGCTCAGCCGCGCCTCGATCGCCGTCATGTGCGCCAGCAGCACGTTGCCGGCGTCCGTGAGGCCGAGTGCGGTCTTCCCGTGCTCGCGGGCGATGAGGCGTGTGCCGACGATCCGCTCGAGACTTGCGATCTGCTGGCTGATCGCGGACGGTGTGTAGCCCAGGCGGGCGGCTGCGCCCTTGAACGAGCCCTCGTCCGAAATCGCCTGCAGCGCCGCGAGGTGGCGCAGCTCGAGGCCGAGCCAGCTCACGCCGTCTGCCTGACTTCGTGCCCGGTCGGGTGCGGCACCTGCCTGCGCGAGCGCAGCGCGCTCTTGACATCCCGACACATACGTCCTCCCGAAGCCGTCGACGTCGCTTCCAGTTGAGACGTGTGAATGCCGACAAGGTCGGTGGCCGGGCGTGCCGGCACCGATCGCGGTCGCTATCCGAAGGCTGCTGCGAGCGTGTCGCGCGGGACGCTGGCGGCCGCATAGCTCGAGGTCCCGGTCGACCGGAGCTCCTCGGCTCCCGCGACGAGGGCCCCGTACGCGGCGCTCGCGAGCAGGCTCCCGACCGAGACGCGGCGGACGCCGGCCGCCTCGAGCTCGTCGACGCTCGGAGCCGTCGGGAGAGCGAGAACGTTCACCGGGATGCCGACTGCCTCGACCACGCGCGCGATCCGGTCGAGGTCGATGAGTCCCGGCGCGTAGACGCAGTCGGCTCCGGCGTCGCGGTACGCGACGAGTCGCGCGATCGTGTCGTCGAGGTCGTCGACGCCGCGGATGTGGTTCTCGGCGCGGGCGGTGAGCACGAGCGGGTCGGAGAGCGAGTGCGCCGCCTCGGCGGCCTCCGCGACGCGCTGCGCCGCGAGCTCGATCGGCTCCATGCCGCCGATCGCGGGGTCGTAGTCCTCGATCGAGAAGCCTGCGGCGCCTGCGTCCGCGAGCAGGGCGACCGTCTCGGCGATGCCGCCGGGATCGTCGGGGTAGCAGCGCTCGCTGTCGACGTTGAGCGGGAGCGGAGTCGCGGCCGCGATCTCCGCGACGTGCGCGACGAGCTCGTCGCGCGTCACCGTCTGGTCGACCTTGCCGAGCGCCCAGGCGAAGCCCTGGCTCGTCGTCGCGAGCGCCTCGAAGCCGAGGGTCGCGAGCAGCTTCGCGGAGCCGACGTCCCACGGGTTCGGCATGACGAAGATGCCCTCTCGGGCGTGCAGCGCGCGGAAGCGGGCACGGCTCTCAGCCACTGACATCGGCTCTCCTCTCGTCCTCGTGACGGAGGCCGTCCAGCACCTCCGTCAACGCGGTGTCGGGTCTCAGGTCCTCGGGGTCGAGCCGCGCGAGTCCGCTCTGCGCGAGCGCGGCGTACACCTCCGCGATGCCCTCGAACAGCGCCGGCGTAAGGCCGGCGGCGGCCTGCGTGCTCGCGATCTCGCGCATCTCGCCGACGTAGCGGCCGGCCTTCGTCGCGCCCATCGCGAGCCTCCGCTCGACGTTCGCGACGAGCTCCGGCGATCCGGCGCGGAGGTCGTCGACGACGTGCTCGAGGACGCCGTTCGCCTCGGCGGCGACGAGCGCCTGTGCGAGAAGCGCGGTCGTACCCTTGTAGACGGACGCAGTGCTCATCTTGACCGCCGACGCAGCGCCGACCTCGTCCCCGACGACGATGCGCACGACTCCGTCCCAGGGCAGGTCTGCGAGCTCGCGCGCCCTGCCGCCGGCGAGATAGACCCTCGTCCCGGGTTTCCACGGCGGCGGCCCGGAGATCGATCCGTCGACGACGTCGAGCCCGGCGTCCGCGGCGAGCTCCTCGATCCGGACCGCGGTCGCGGGAGCGATCGCGTTCAGGTCGGCGAAGAGCGGCGCGGCTCGCCCGGCCGCCCGGACGACCTCCGCGGCGACGGCCTCCGCCGACTCCGGCGGCACGATCGAGAGCACGTACTCGGCTTCGTGCACGAGCGACTCGAGGTCGGGCACGACCTCGAGCCCGGCCCGTTCGGCGAGACGCGCGGTGCGCGGGCTCCTTCGCGCGAGCGTCGTGATCACGCGGGCCCCGCCGCGCGCGAGCGCCGCGCCCACCGCGCTTCCCATTGCCCCGGGGCTGACGATTCCGACCGTCGTCACGCGCTGCGAGTGTACGGCCGCGCCGCGAGCCTTCAGCCGGCGAGCGGCCAGACGCAGGCGTGCACGCAGAGCCAGCCGCCGTTGCGGCGCTCGTACGTGTCGACGTAGCGTGCGTAGCGACCCGGCTGCCGCGATGTCCGCGCGGAGACGATCGCCGTGTCTCCGTCGACATGCACGGCGACCTGGTCGATGGCGAGTGCCGGACTCGGGTTACCTTCGAGGTTCGCGACGTACCGCTCGTGCTCCCAGACCTCGCCGGTCGCGCCGTCGAGGTACGAGAACGAGGGCGAGAGGATCGGGCGCAGCATCTCCCAGGAACCGTTCCGGAAAGCGTCGATGAAACGGTCGTTCAGCTCGAGCAGCGTCTCGCGGTCGTCCACGATCGTCTCCTTGGTCGAATGCTCCGACCGCGAGCATGGCCGAAAGGCTCGCGCAGCAGCGGACGGATCCGGCCAGGTCGTGGCTGCTCCGGGGGCTGTCCGGATCCGGCCGATCTTGCGCAACGACGACCGGTATACCTGCGGCGTGCAGTCGTTCTCGGGTGTCGTCACGACGGGGATCTACTGCCGCCCCGGCTGCGGCGGCCGGCCTCACCCGGAGAACACCCACCCGTACGCGCTCGCCGCCTCGGCGGAGGCCGCCGGGCTCCGTGCGTGCTTCCAGTGCCGCCCGTACCGCTGGCCGCAGTCGGTGACGTGGACGGGGCCGGAGCTCGTGTGCCGCGCCGTGCGCATGATCCTCGACGGAGCGCTCGACGGCGCGACCGAGGAACAGCTCGGCGCGCGCCTCGGCGTGTCGCCGCGCCACCTGCGCAGGCTCTTCGGAGCCCACCTCGGCGTCACGCCGGACGGGCTCGCGCGCTCGGTCCGCGCACACTTCGCTCGGCGGCTCCTCGACGACACCGACCTCTCGGTGCACGAGGTCTCGCTCGCAGCAGGCTTCGGCAGCGTTCGCCAGTTCAACCGGGCGTGCCACGAGATCTTCCGTGCGTCTCCTCGCGAGCTGCGGGCGAAGCGGCGCAAGTCCGACCGGCTCGTGGCCGACGGCGGTCTGCCCATCCGGCTCGCTCACAAGGGGCCGCTCGACTGGGGCGCGCTCACGACGTACTTCGCCGCCCGCGCGATTCCGGGCGTGGAGGACGTCGCGGGTGACGTCTACCGACGGACGATCGTCGTCGACGGCGATCCCGGCCTCCTCGAGCTCGCGCCCGGCGACGACGACCATGTCCTGCTCGTCCTCCACCTTCCGCACTGGGATTCGCTCACCCATCTCGTCGCCCGCGCGCGCCGCATCGCCGGGCTCGACCTCGACCTCGACGAGCCGGCCGAGGTGCTCGGAGGAGATCCGACCATCGGCCCGCTCCTGCGCGCGCGGGCGGGCCTGCGTACCCCTGGCACCTGGGACCCGTACGAGACGGGCGTGCGCGCGATCATCGGCCAACAGGTCAGCGTCGTCGCGGCCAACACGATCGTCGGCAGGCTCGTGGAGCGCCACGGGTCGCCGATCCCCGGCATCTCACAGCTGGGGCTCACTCATGCGTTTCCCTCCGCGACGATGCTGGCCGAGGCGGATCTCGAGGGGCTCGGGCTCCCGGTCGCGCGACAGGGGGCCGTCCGCGCGTTCGCGCGCGGCGTCGCCTCGGACGCCGTCCGGCTCGACGGGAGCGTCCCGCTCGACGAGCTCGTCGCGTCGATCACGGCGATCGACGGCCTCGGGCCGTGGACGGCCAACTACGTCGCGTTGCGGCTCGGCGAGCCGGACGCCTTCCCGGCTTCCGATCTCGGCCTCCGGCGAGCGCTGGAGCGCACCGCTCCGAGCGCCCGCGCGCCACTTGCGGAGCTCGCCGAGCGCTGGCGCCCCTGGCGCGCGCTCGCCGCCGTGCATCTCTGGATGGACGAAGGCGCCCGACGCGAGCAGGTCGCGGCATGACCGAGCGCGAGGTCGCGACGATCGCGATCGAGACGAGGATCGGCACCCTCGGCGTCGCGGCGAGCGTAGAGGGGCTGCGGCGGGTCCAGCTTCCGAGTGACGCGCCGCCCCGGCCACGCTCCGGGAACGGCGCTGCCGCTCTCATCGCTACACAGGCCGCGACCCAGCTCGAGGAGTACCTCTCCGGCGAGCGCGAGGACTTCGAGCTCCCGCTCGACTGGGACGGCGTCGACGATCGCCATCGGCGCGTCCTCGAGGAGCTCGTCGTTGCGGCGCCGTACGGCCGCACGGTCACTTACGGCGAGCTCGGCCGGCGAGCCGGCGAGCCGGACCCGCGGGAGGTCGGCGTCATGATGGCGCGGAACCCGCTTCCTCTCGTCGTGCCCTGTCACCGCGTGCTCGCCGCGGACGGGCTCGGCGGCTACGGCGGCGGCCTCGAGCTCAAGCGGACGCTGCTCGAGCTCGAGGCTGTGCTCCCTCCCCGGCTGCCGCTCGCCGACTGAGCCTGGCTACACCGCGCCGATGTAGCAGTCCCGCAGATACTCGTGGCGCGCCGCCTCGTCCCGGCCGGACAGAAGGAAGCGAGTCCACGCCTCGCGCTCGTGGGCTACGACGCCGAGCTCCCACACGCAGAAGGTCGGCCGGTGGCGCGTCTCGACCTGCCAGGGCCTGAAGACTGGATCGCCTGCGTCCTTCGCCCACACGCTCTCCCAGAGCTCGTTGTCGTTCCGCCAGGTCGAGACGAGGAGGAAGTAGAAGCTCTCGCCGCAGCGGTGGAGGATCACGAAGCCGGTCTCGCCGTCGAGCTCGAAATCCCCTGTCGACGTCGCGTCCCGGAGGCAACGACGCGCGAGCGCCCGGATCGCGAGCGGCACGGGGTCGTCGTCGGGCGCGATGTCGTACCACTTCAGGAGCGAGTCGCCGAGGAGCGTGCTCGGCTCGGGGCGGGCGAGCTTCGGGCCGTGGACGTAGCCGGGCTCGATGCCGGCGTGCTCGAGGGCGCTCATGGCCCGTCCCCGAGCCGCTCGAAGTCCATGACCCAGTTCGTCTCCCAGGTCCGTCCGCCGTCGTCGGAGAACGCCTGCTCCCAGCGCGGCGTCGGAGTCGTGACCTCGGACCACGTGAAGCGGACGAGCACGGGTCGGCCGCGGAGCACGTCCTCGCCGTCGAACGTCCCGAGGTCGCCCTCGAAGGTCCCGACGACGGGCGGGTCGAGAAGGCCCGGTCGCCGGCTATCCGCCCAGTAGATCGCCCACTTCTGCGTGTGCGGGTCGAAGAACCGGAACGACATGCCGACGAAGCCGCCGGCGAAGTCCGTCAGGAACATGTCCTCGTTACCGAGGCCGTCCAGGATCGGCCACGCAGTCGAGGTCGCCTCGAACTCGTCCCACTCCTCCGAGCCTGCAAGACGCTCTCGGAGCCGTCGATTCCGCACCTTCCACTGCCCGAACCAGAAGTCGAAGTCACGCGCTCCGGCGCGCTGCTCGAGGGTGCTGGTCATGCCTGCCTCCTTCGTGTGGTCACCCACGGGACGCTAACGCCGAAATAGGGCTGAACACGCCCTCTATCTCTGCTTGACTCCGGTCGTGCTCGCACCGACCGCACGCCTGCTCGAGCTCCTCGAGCTCCTGCAGACCCAGCCGCTGACGACAGGCCGCGAGATCGCGGACCGGCTCGAGATCGACCCCCGGACCGCGCGCCGGTACGTCGCCGCGCTCCAGGACCTCGGCATCCCGGTCGAAGGGCAGCGCGGCGTCGGGGGCGGCTACCGCATCCGACCCGGCTACCGGCTGCCGCCGCTGATGCTGACGGACGACGAAGCCGTCGTCGTGGCGCTCGGGACGCTCGCGGCGGGACGGCTCGGGATCTCGAGCTCGGCCGAATCGGTCGACGGCGCGCTCGCGAAGATCCACCGCGTGCTCCCGAACGGCCTCCGCCGGAGGGTCGAGGCGCTGGAGGAGTCCCTCGACTTCACGGGGAGCTCGCGCGGCGCCGCGCCGGTGCCGGGAGACCTCGTCCTGCTGCTCGCGGACGCGATCCGGCGGCGCCGCCGGATCTCGATGGCCTACCGGAGCTACGCGGGCGAGGAGACGGAGCGCGACCTGAGCCCGCTCGGGCTCGTCGTCCACCGCGGTCGCTGGTACCTGGCCGCGTTCGACCACGGGCGCGACGACCTGCGGACCTTCCGGGTCGACCGCATGCGCCGTGCCGTCCTCGTCGACGAGGCGGCCTCGCCCGGCCCCAGCGGGTTCGATGCGGTCGCCTATGTCACGACGTCGCTCGCGCGCACACCGTGGCGGTGGGAGGTCGAGGTCGTGCTCGACCTCCCGGTCGACGAGGCTGCCCGGCGCGTACCGGCGACGCTGGCGGAGCTCGTCGAGGAGGAGGAGGGGACCTTGCTCCGCATCCGGGTCGGCTCGCTCGACTGGGCCGCAACCGTGCTCGCCGGCCTCGGCTGCGGCTTCACGATCCGCAGGCCGGACGAGTTGCGGGAGAGCGTCCGCGCGCTCGCCGAGCGGCTCGTCGCTGCCACCTGAGCCGGCTCAGGTGGGCGACCAGCCGAGCTCGCGGGAGATGGTCTCCGCGTGCTCGACGAGGATCGGGAGCGCCGCCTCGACCGCGGAGGCGTCGAAGCGGGAGCTCGGGCCCTGCAGCGCGATGATCGCCTCGAGTTCCCCGCGGCTGCCGCGGATCGGCGCCGCGATCGCAGCCAGGTCGGGCTCCCGCTCGCCGACCGCGGTCGCGTAGCCGCGCTCTCGCACGTCGGCGATCTCGGACGCGAGCGTCCGCGGGTCGGTGACGGTCTGCGGCGTGTACGCGCGAAGCGGGCCGACCGGCAGTTCGCGGCCCGCGAAGGCGAGCATGACCTTCCCGGCCGAGGTGGCGTGCGCGATCGACGGCCGGCCGAGCCGCGAGACCGGCTGCACATGGTGGTTGCCGGGGACGAAGTCGATCGTCACCGCGTCCTCGTCGCCGGGCACCGAGAGGGTCGCCGTCTCGCCGGTCGTCTCGACGAGGGCGACCAGGTGGGGCCGCGCGACCTCGCGGACGTCGAGCCGCGCGAGCAGCGCGTTCGCGAGATGCACGATCCTGAGGCCGAGGCGGTAGCGGCCGTTCGCCGGCATGCGCTCGACGAGCCCCGATGCGGCGAGCGTCCCGAGCTGGCGCGAGACGGTGCTCGGCGTCATCCCGGTGCGCCGCGCGATCTCGTTCGTCCCGAGCTCGCCTGCCTCGGCGAGCGTGTCGAGGACGGCGAACGCCCGCTCGGCGGCGCCGATGCGGCGGGTCGAGGGTTGACGAGTGCGGGACATCGAAGTAGTCTCGTTGCGGAGTCTGGCACGGCGTTGCTGAGAGTGCAATTCCACTGATGTCCTTCCTTCTCTCGTGCCCGCACTGTGGTCCCCGTCCGGTGGACGAGTTCGCGTACTTCGGCGAGGTGACGCGGAGGCCGACCGGTGCTCCGTCGCTGCGCGAGCTGACCGACTACGTGTACTTCCGCGACAACGTCGCCGGCGTCCAGCGCGAGTGGTGGCAGCACCGGACGGGTGCGGCGAGTGGTTCCTCGCGCAGCGCGACACGCGTACGAACGAGGTGCTCGAGATCTCGCTCCCGGAGCACCCGCGCGGGGATCACGAGTGAGACTCTCTCCTCAGCCGCGCGAGCTCATCGACCGCTCGTCGAGGGTGCTCTTCACCTTCGACGGCAAGGCGGCCGGTGGGTATCCGGGCGACACGATCGGCTCGGCGCTCTTCGCGTCCGGTCAGCGCACCTTCTCGCGCTCCTTCAAGTACCACCGCCCGCGCGGGCTCCTCTGCTGCTCGGGGCACTGCCCGAACTGCCTGATGACGGTCGACGGCGTCCCCAACGTCCGCGTCTGCGTCGAGCCGATCCGTGCCGGGGCCGTCGTCGAGGCCCAGAACGTGTGGGGCTCGCTCGACCGTGACGTCCTCGCGCTGACGGACAAGATCGGCGGGCCGTTCACGCCCGTCGGCTTCTACTACCGGACGATGATCCGGCCGCGGTTCATGTGGCCGCTGTACGAGAAGGTGCTCCGCAACCTCGCCGGGCTCGGGAAGGTCGACGAGAACGGGAAGGGTCACTCGCGCTACGACGTCGAGCATCGGCGGGCACGAGTGCTCGTGATCGGCGGCGGGAGCGCGGGTCGCACGGCTGCGCTGGCAGCAGCGACGCTCGGCCCGGGAGTCCTGCTCGTCGACGAGGGCCCGCACCTGCGGGACGCGGAGCTCGAAGGGGTCGAGGTGCTCGCGCCGGCCCGCGCGCTCGGGATCTGGGAGGGCGGCCTCGTCCCCGTCGATGCCGGATCCGTTCTCTACCGCGTCCGCGCCGAGCGGATCATCGTCGCGACCGGCGCGCTCGAGCAGCCGCTCGTGTTCCCGGGGAACGACCTCGTCGGCGTGATGCTCCCGGACGCCGTCCGGCGGCTCGTCCGTGACTTCGCGGTCAGGCCGGGGTCGCGCGCGGTGGTGCTCGGTGCCGGCGACGAGGATCTCGAGCTCGCCGAGGAGCTGCGCGAGGTGGGCGTCGCCGTCCCGCGCGTCGTCGACCTGCGGACCGCGCCCCTCGGAAGCGTCACCGCGAAGGGGCGCCGCGGGCAGCTCCGCGGTGTGACGCTCGACGGGCGGACGGTCGAGTGCGACCTGCTCGTCGCCTCGTCCGGGCGCCAGCCGGCGTACTCGCTCCTCGCCCAGGCGGGCGCGAAGGTCGCGTACGAGCCGGCGAGGGGCATCTTCGTCCCCTCGGAGGTCCCGGACGGGATCGAGGCGCTCGGCGCCGCGGCGGGGGAGGGCTGTGCGACCGTCAGCCCGTTCCGCGATGCCGAGAAGAAGGGCAACGACAAGTGCTTCGTCTGCGTCTGCGAGGACGTGACGACGAAGGACGTCGCGCGCGCGATCGCCGAGGGCTTCGACTCGATCGAGCTCTCGAAGCGCTACACGACGGTGACCATGGGCCCGTGCCAGGGCAAGCTCTGCCAGCTTCCCTCGATCCGGCTGTACGCGCGCTCGACGGGCGTCGACGAAGCGGCCGTCGGCACCACCACCGCGCGTCCGCCGTGGGCGCCGGTCGAGCTCGGCCTCCTCGCGGGACGCCACCACGAGCCCGCGCGGCGAACGTCGATGCACTTCCGGCACGAGGAAGCGGGCGCGACGATGATGTGGGCCGGGCCGTGGAAGCGGCCCTACGCGTACGGCGAGCGGCCCGAGGACGAGGTGCGGGCCGTGCACGAGTCGCTCGGCGTGATCGACGTCTCCACGCTCGGCAAGCTGCTCGTCGAAGGGCCACAGGCCGTCGAGCTGCTCGAGCGCCTGTACCCGAACCGCTTCGGCGACATGAAGCCTGGCCGTATCCGCTACGGCGTCCTGACCTCGGACGGCGGCCGGATCATGGACGACGGCACGGTCGCACGGCTCGCGGACGACCTCTACTACGTCACGACGACGTCGACCGGCGCGGACTCGGTCACGGCCTGGTTCGAGTGGTGGAACGCGGTCTGGGGCTACGACGCCGAGATCGTCAACGTGACGGGCGCGCTCGGCGCGGTGAACCTCGCGGGGCCGCGCGCCCGCGAGGCGCTCGGACGACTCGTCGAGCACGCGGAGGACGTCTCCGCCGAGGACTTCCGCTACCTCGACGCGAAGCACCTCGAGGTTGCGGGCGTTCCCTGCCTTGCGCTCCGCATCGGGTTCGTCGGCGAGCTCGGCTACGAGCTCCACTTCCCGAGCCCGGCGGGCGAGCACCTCTGGGACGCCCTCGTGGGGACGGGAGCGCGGCCGTTCGGGCTCGAGCCGCAGCGCGTGCTCCGGCTCGAGAAGGCGCACATCATCGTCGGGCAGGACACCGACTCCGAGTCGAACCTGCTGTCCGCCGGGATGTCGTGGCTGCCGAAGCTCGACAAGGACGACTTCGTCGGCAAGTTCGCGGTCGAGCACTTCGTCGAGCGCGAGGAGCGCGAACGGCTCGTCGGGTTCACGATGGAGGACGACGTGCTGCCCGCCGAGGGCGCGCAGGTCGTCATCGAGGGTCAGCCGGCGGGCCGCGTGACGAGCGCGCGCCGGTCCGACGCGGTCGGGAGCGTGATCGGGCTCGCCTGGCTCCCGCCGGGGCGCACGGAGGTCGGGACGCGCTTCGAGGTCCGGGTCGACCGGCGGCTCGTCGGGGCGCGCGTCGCGCACGGCGCCTTCTTCGACCCGGCCGGGGAGCGGATGCGCGCGTGAGTGAGCTCGGCTTCCTCTCGCCCGCGGGCTGCGCGCCGGAGACGCTCGCCTCGCCGCTCGCTCGCGCGCTCGACGGGGTCGATCCGGACCTCGTCCGCGACCTCTCGCTCGACGGGAAGGTCGAGCTCCGCGGCGACCTCGGCCTCGTCGCGACCATCCCCGGCGAGGAGCTCGTGCGGCTGACGCCGCGACGCGGCCTCCTGCTCACCGACGACCCCGTGGCCGCTGTCGAGAGAGCACGCGCGGCCGGTGTCCTCGCCTACGACGCGACCGGTCTCCTCGCCGGGCTCGAGGTGCACGGCGAGCAGGTCGCTGCGCAGGCTCACCGACCTCGACCTCGAGCGACTGCCTGCCGCGGGCGCGCTCGTCCGCGTCACCGCCGTCGTGCTGCGGGACGGCGACACCTTCCGGATCTACGTCCCGCAGGAGCTCGGCCACGACGTCGCGCTCGCCGTGCTCGACGCCATCGCGGGCCTGGAGGAGACCGCGTGAAGGACGTCTTCCGCGTCCGGCGCATGTGGCGTCCCCGTGGCGACCTCAAGCGCCGCTACGACGTCGTCATCGTCGGCGGCGGCTCGCACGGGCTCGCGACCGCGTACTACCTCGCGAAGAACCACGGCGTCCGCGACGTCTGCATCCTCGAGAAGTCGTACATCGGCTCGGGCGCCGCGGGCCGGAACACGACGATCATCCGCGCGAACTACCGCACGCCCGAGGGCGCGAGGTTCTACCGCGAGAGCGTGAACCTGTACAAGGGCCTCTCGACCGAGCTCGACTTCAACCTCATGTTCTCGCAGCACGGGCACCTGACGCTCGCCCACTCGGACCGCGGGATGGTCGTGTCGCAGGAGCGCGCCGAGGTGAACAAGCTGCTCGGGATCAAGTCGGAGGTCGTCGGCGTCGACCGGATCCGCGAGCTCTGCCCGCAGCTCGACCTCTCCGACCGGGTTCCGTACCCGATCATGGGCGCGCTCTACCACCCGCCGGGCGGGATCATCCGCCACGACGCGGTGGTCTGGGCCTTCGCACGAGGCGCCGACCGGCTCGGCGTCGAGATCCACCCGAACACGGAGGTCACGGGGTTCGACCGCTCGGGCGACCGGATCACGGCGGTGGAGACCACGCGCGGCCGCATCGAGTGCGGGCAGGTCGTGAACGCGACCGCCGGCTGGTCGTCCCTCGTCAGCGGGCTCGCCGGGATGCGGCTGCCGATCACGACGCACATCCTCCAGGCCTTCGTGACGGAGCCGATGAAGCCGTTCCTCGACGTGGTCATCGTCTCGGGGCAGCTCCACGTGTACATCTCGCAGACCGACCGCGGCGAGTTCCTGATCGGCGCCGAGATCGAGCCGTACACGACGTACAAGAGCATCGGGACGCTCGCGTTCCTCGAGTACTCCGCGCGCCACACGCTCGAGCTCTTCCCCCAGCTCGAGCGGATCAAGGTGCTGCGCACGTGGACGGGGCTCTGCGACCTCTCGCCCGACTACAGCCCCATCCTCGGGAAGACCGAGATCGACAACTTCCACCTCTCCGCGGGCTGGGGGACCTACGGCTTCAAGGCCGCGCCGATCGTCGGGCACACGCTGGCGGAGCTCGTCGCGACGCAGAAGACCCCGGATCTCATCGCCCCGTTCGCCCTCGAGCGCTTCCACACGGACACGCTCGTGTCCGAGCTCGCCGCCGCCGCAGTCAGCCATTGAGCCGAGGAGTCCGATGACCACTGCATTCCCCTCCAGCCTCGAGATCGCCCAGAGCGCGACCCTGCGCCCGATCCTCGACCTCGCCGCCGACATCGGGCTCGAGCCCGACGAGGTCGAGGCGTACGGCCGCTACAAGGCGAAGGTCGACCTCGGCGTCATCGAGCGGCTGGCCGATCGCCCGGACGCCAAGCTGATCAACGTCACCGCGATCACGCCGACGCCCGCCGGCGAGGGCAAGACGACGACGTCCGTCTCGCTGACGCAGGGGCTCGGCGTGCTCGGCAAGAAGCCCGTCCTCTGCCTGCGCGAGGCGTCGCTCGGCCCGGTCTTCGGCGTGAAGGGCGGCGCCGCAGGCGGCGGGTACGCGCAGGTCGTCCCGATGGAGGACCTGAACCTCCACTTCACCGGCGATCTGCACGCAATCACGGCCGCGAACAACCTGCTCGCGGCGCTGATCGACGCGCACGTTCTGCACGGGAACGAGCTCGGCCTCGACCCGCTCTCGATCTCGTGGCGTCGCTGCCTCGACATGAACGACCGCTCGCTCCGTGACGTCGTCACGTCCCTCGGCGGGCGCGCGAACGGCTACCCGCGCCAGACCGGCTTCGACATCACCGCGGCGAGCGAGATCATGGCTCTCGTCGCCGTCGCACGCGACCTCGCGGACCTGCGTGCGCGGCTCGGGAAGATCACGATCGGCCAGACGTACGGCGGGGAGCCGGTCACCGCCGAGCAGGTCCGTGCGGCGGGCTCGCTCGCGGTCCTCCTCAAGGACGCGATCAAGCCGAATCTCGTGCAGACGCTCGAGGGCCAGCCCGCGTTCGTCCACTGCGGGCCGTTCGCGAACATCGCGCACGGGAACAACTCGCTCGTGGCGGACCGGGTCGCGCTCAAGCTCGGCGACTACGTGATCACCGAGTCGGGCTTCGCGTCGGACATGGGCATGGAGAAGTTCTTCGACATCACGTGCCGGATCGGCGATCTCCGGCCGGACGCGGTCGTGCTCGTCGCGACGGTTCGCGCGCTCAAGCACCACGGCGGTGACCTCGACGGCGGCCTCGCGGAGATCGAGCTCGGCGCCCAGAACCTCGCGCGGCACATAGGGATCGTGAACGGGTACGGGCTGCAGGCGGTCGTGGGCGTCAACCGCTTCCCGACCGACACCGACGAGGAAGTCGAGCTCGTGCGCTCGCTCGCGCTGGAGCAGGGCGCCTACGCGGCGGAGGTCAACGACGCGTTCTCCCGCGGCGGCGAGGGAGCGACCGCGCTCGCGGAAGCCGTGATGGACGCCGCCGAGCAGCCGTCGAGCTTCGAGTTCGCGTACCCGCTCGACGCGCCGATCGAGGAGAAGATCCGCGCCATCGCGACCAGGGTCTACGGCGCCGACGGCGTCGAGCTGCTGCCGGCAGCCAGGAAGAAGGCAGCGGAGTTCGAGCAGGCAGGCCTTGGCGACCTCCCGATCTGCATGGCGAAGACGCACCTCTCGCTCTCGCACGACCCGGCTCTCAAGAACGCGCCGACGGGATTCACGGTGCCGATCCGGGACCTGCGCCCGTACACCGGTGCCGGTTGGATCGTCGCGCTGTGCGGCGAGATGATGACGATGCCCGGCCTGGGCAAGAGCCCGGCCGCGTTCGCCATCGACATCGACGAGTCGGGCGAGACTTTCGGGCTGTTCTGACCGGGGTGACTGGCGCCCGCAGGGTGCCTGTCACCAGCTTGTCGGGCGGCCGTCCCAAAGCGGGTGACAGACACCTTCGGTGACAGTCACGTCACGAGTGGACGATGAGCACGTCGCAGTGCGCCATTCGCTGCACGCCCTCGCTGATCGAGTGCCCGAGCAGCCGCTCGACTTGGCTCGGCTCGCGCGTGCCGACGACGATCAGGTCGGCTCCTCGCGACTCCGCGACCTCGATGATCGCCTGCGTGATCTCGCCGACCGCCTCGACGAGCTCGGCCTCGATGCCGCGTGACCGCAGGATCTCCTCGGCGTGCCGGAGCTCCGGACCGGGCTCGCCCGTCGTCGCGCCGCCCGCGAGCACGGGCACGACGCTCGTGACGACGACGCGCGCGTCGTAGAACCCGGCGAGCTCGGCGGCACGCTCGAGCGCGCGGTCGGAGTCGTTCGTGTCGTTGTATGCGACCACGATCGTCTTCATGGTGGACCTCCGTCCCTCGACAACGCGCACATCGTCGTCGGGCCGCCACTCCGCGCCATCGGTAGCCGAGCGTTGCCCTCAGCGGGTTTCTACTGAGCCGGCGAGGGCTGCAGCGGAGCCGTTTTGCGACCGCCGGCGATGCCGAGCGCGTCGAGCATGCGTGTCTGCCAGTCCGGATCCGTCGAGATGCACGACGGGCAGGCACGGAGCGTCGAGCCGACCAGGCCGGGGTGGTCGACCTGGACGCCCGGCGGAAGCTCCAGCCGTCCCCAACCGGCCCCCGAGATCAGCCCGTCCGCCTGCTTTCGGCTGCAGACGACGCAGTGGAGATAGAGGCGTGACACGCGTCTTAGAGTACTCGTCTACCCCCACGGACCGATGAACGGCCCGTCGACGTCGGCCAGCAGGATGATCACCACGACGACGATGCAGAGGATCGAGAGCCCGAGCATGAACGGCGCGAGCCAGGAGACCTCCTTCTGCAGAGGTGGGAAGTCGATCTGCTTGTCAGCCATCTCTCACCTCCCCTAGGCCGAAGGCCCGGTCGTCGGACGGTCGAGCGCCCCGGAGGCCTTCAGCTTCGCAGCCTGGTGCGCCAGCTTGCGGTTCTCGAGGATGACGAAGCCCCAGAACGAGACGAGCATCGCCGCCACGCCGAGCGCGGTCATGATCCACGTCCCCGTGGAACCCTCGCCGCCGAAGGTCCAGAACTCGGCGATGTCCTCGCTCCACTCGTCGAACGGGAATGCGTCGAACATCGCCTAGCTCCTCTCTCCCGTGCCGGCCGGGGTCGTGGCTCTGCCGTTCGTCTGCCAGTAGGCCTCGACGAGCACCGGAGCCGCATCGACCTCGCGACCGTCGGGCTCGATGACGACCTCGGGCACACGCTCGAACTCGGGGTAGAAGTCCTGGCCGAACTCTGCCAGGTCGAGACCCTCGAGCTCCACCTCCGGCGGGACGCGCAGCAGGTTGAGCTTCTTGAGGATCCAGCTCACGATGTAGCCGGGCAGGAACGCGAGCGGCAGGAAGGCGAGCATGCCCATGAGCTGGCCGCCGAACGAGGACTCGACGTTGTTGATGCCGGTCGGGTAGCCGCCGGCGAAGATCCCGACGAGGAACACCCCGTAGAAGCCGCACACGCCGTGGACTGCGACGGCGCCGACAGCGTCGTCGACGCGCAGCTTCTTCTCGATGTAGTTCCCTGCCCAG
The DNA here is from genome assembly GCA_963770595.1 of uncultured Actinomycetes bacterium. Taxonomy (GTDB): domain Bacteria; phylum Actinomycetota; class Thermoleophilia; order Gaiellales; family Gaiellaceae; genus GMQP-bins7. The sequence continues at coordinate 823,267 of CAVYQG010000003.1, forward strand.
ACGGCGACCATGCCGCCGGAGATCGAGAGCAGGTACGCGAGCGACGGGTGGTAGACGTCCGCGCCGGCCGAGACCGAGATGACGCCGGCGAGCCCGCCCGAGAGCGTCCAGAACGGGTCGCCCTTGCTCGCGAACCAGCCGCCGGTGAACCCTCCGGCGAAGCCGACGGTGATCACGAACGCGATCGCGCCGAGCGTCGTCGGCGAGAAGTAGATGTTCGCCCAGCCCGGGAAGACCGTCGACTGGATGACCAGGCACGCGGCGTAGAAGCCGTAGAAGCCGGTGAAGATGAGCATCAGGCCCATCAGCGTGAGATGGGTGTTGTGCCCGCGGAAGGTCCGCGCCATGCCGTCGACCGTGTACTTGCCGATGCGCGGCCCGAGGTTCAGGAGCACGCCCAGCGTGAACGCTCCCGCGACGCCGTGGACGACGAGGGAGGCGATGGAGTCGTGGAAGCCGTAGCGGGTGACGAGCCAGCCGCCGGCGCTCCAGCCCCAGGCTGCGTCCATGATCCAGACCCCCGACCCGAGGATCGCGGTGAGGATGAGGTACGCCGAGAGGCGCACGCGCTCGATGAGCGCGCCGGACATGATCGAGCCGACCGTCCACGAGAAGAGGAGGAACGCGAGGAAGAAGACGCCGCTGATGTGATCCTGGAGGTTCGGCCCCATCTGCGCCGCCCACGGCGCGCTGTTCTGGCAGAGGCCGACGAGGATGTCGAGACCTTCGACGGTCGGGCTGTCGTGCCCGTCCTTCGGCCATCCCTCCTGGAAGCAGCCGTAGATGTACCAGCCGAAGTAGTAGAACGTCGGCGTGACGACGGCGATGGTGAGGATGTTCTTCATCGCCGTCGACATGACGTTCTTCCGTCGTGCCGCCCCGGCCTCGTACGCCATGAACCCGGCGTGGATCAGCCACATGATCACGACGGTGAAGAAGTAGAACTGCTCGCCGAGCACCAGCGAGTCGAGCGTGATCTGCTCCTGGAGCTCCTCCGGCGTCGCCTGGGCAAGCCACGACGAGAGCAACGACGAGATCATTCAGCCCCCCTCCTCGGTGGGTGGACCGCGGGTAGTCGGCGCGTGGGGAGACCGTAAGAACCGGCGTACCCGGTTTCCATGTCCGGGCGTACCTGCGTTGCGGGTGTCCGTATGTGCGAGGGCTACACAGGGCCTACGGGCGGCTGATCTCGCCCGAGGCGACGTTCACGAGGTAACTGGCGATGCGGGTGGGCTGGCCTTCCTCGTCGATCTCCTCGGAGAGGACGATCGCCCAGTAGCCGACGACCGGGATCCCGCGCTGGATGAAGTGGATCTGCCTGCAGATCTGCTCCGGGCACGGTTCGAACGGCGCGGCTTCGAGCGCGATCTCCATCGCCTCCTCCTGGCTCACGTTCCTCTGGGCGCTGCCGCACGTGCGTGTGACGGCGAGCGCGAGGACGAGGACGGCGACCAGAAGGAGGACACGTCCGAGCGGCCGGTCGCGCAGCCCGCGCCTGGGGGCAGGCTCGGGCGGCGGCCGGCCGTCACCCGGTGCCGGCGGCGTTCCAGCGTCGGTAGAGGACATACGCCCGGAGGAACAGGTAGCCGACGAAGTGTGTCATCACGACGAGGAGGATCCAGAAGAACCACCACGTGTAGTGGACGTCCATGTCGCGCAGCTCGATCACCGTCAGGTACAGCGCGAGAGCGAGCGTCACCCAGAGCAGGATCGGCGCGGCGCCCAGGAGGAGGAAGACGAGCACGGCGTCATCCTCGCGGTACGCGATCCGCCGGGCAACCCCGACCCGTCGAGACGTGGCCGTAAGGCAGGCCAAGTTACAACTTGCAACTTGCGCTCTCCCGCACCCGACGACGCCCGGCGGGCATAGGCAGCAGGCTGAGTCTCGGTCAGGACCAGGGGTACGGCGAGCTCGAGACGGGGTGGAGGTCGCCCGTCGCGAAGCGCTCGAACCGGAACGGGTAGAGGAGGCGCGAGTGCTCGCCCATGAGCGCCTTCGCGACCTCGCGGCCGACGCCGATCATCTTGTAGCCGTGGTTCGAGTCGAGGACCGCGTACAGGTTCGGGCGGAGGTAGTCGAAGACGGGGAAGTTGTCGGCGGTGAACGCGCCGACGCCACCCGAGCGGGCGGTCCTGTACAGGGGGCGGCAACCCTCGAAGCGCGACATCGCGTGCGAGAGCGCTGCGCAGAACATGTCGGGGAAGGACGGGTCGACGTTCGTGGTCTGCGGGTACGGGTCGAGCTCGACGTCGCCGTCGACGACGAGCGGCGACGCGCCGCCCTGAACCGAGTGCCGGTCGCGCTTGAAGTAGATCCCCCACAGCTCGTCGGTCACGAGCTCGCCGCCGTCGGTGTAGAGGGGGGCGTCGGTGTCGAGGTGGATGACCGGCGGCGCGCCGCCGTCGGCGGTCGCGAAGGACAGCGGGTCGACGCCGACCTCGCCCTCCTGCAGGTTCCAGTACGTCCACATCGGCCGGTCGCGGACGACGTCGCCGGTCGGTGTGTGCACGTCGATCGTCGTCGGGCATCCCGAGCAGCGCCCAGAAGCGGCGCGCCCACGGGCCCGGCGCGACGACGACCTGCTCGCCGACCGCGATCGGCCCCTCGGACGTCAGGACGCTCGAGATCGAGCCGTCGGAGGCGTCCTCGAATCCGATCACCTCGATCCCGCTCAGCACGGATACACCTGCCTCGCGGCACTTCCCTGCGAGCCCCTCGACGGAGTCCATGTTGAAAGCGAACCCGCCCTGGTGCTCGTGCAGGCAGACCGTGACGCCCTGCGCGCGCCAGTCGGGGAAGAGCCCCTTCATGTGCGCGTCGACCTCGGCCTCGCCGACGACGAGCTCCGAGGCGTAACCGATCCGTTCCTGCCGCGCAAACGTCTCCGACAGGTCCGCCTCCTGCACGGACGCCCCGAGCGCGATGTAGCCGACCGGGTTGTACGCGTAGGCGACCGGGTCGGACTCCCACACCTCGACGCACGCCTGCATGAGCTCGCTCATCGCCGGCTGGAAGTAGTTGTTGCGGACGACGCCGCACGCGATTCCGGAGGCCCCTGCGCCGGGGTGCGCCTTGTCCAGGACGACGACGTCGCCGCCAGATCCCGTGCCGCGGGAGCGGAGCTCCTGCGCAAGGTGGTACGCGGTCGAGAGCCCGTGGATCCCTGCTCCGACGACGACGTAGGGGGCATGCTGCGGAGCGGTCATCATTGCCTCCTGGACAACGGCGTTGCGACTGGGACGACGAAACCGTAGCAGCGGGCCGCGCCCGGTGGCCCGGACGCGGCCTGCAGAGCCCGGCTACTCGCCCGTCGCCGTCGGGACCGGCGCGGCCGCCGCGGGCCGCCCGTTGCCGTCGGTGGGCGGCGCGATGGTGTCGGGCTCGAGGCCCCACACCGGGATGTCCACGCCGGCAACCTGCTCCTCCTCGCTGAGCGCGAGGCCTGTCGTCCGCTCGAGAATCGCGGCCAGCACCCACGCTGTCACGACGCCCGCTCCCACGACGACGACGAGGCCGACGATCTGCCAGAGCACGTTGATCTCGGCGTTCTGGAACGCATAGTCGCCCTCGGTGAGGAAGAAGTGCCCACCCGTCGCCGTACCCCAGCTGACGAGGCCGACCATGATCAGCCCGTACGAGCCTGCGCCGAGGAAGAGCGGAGTGAGCTTGTGCTCGTCGAAGCGCCGCGCCTGGCTGAACTCGTACACGGCGTAGCAGACGACCGGCGCTCCCATCGCGACGAGGAGCGTCTGCCAGGGCTTGTAGACGTCGAACGCGGGCGCGCACGCGACGTAGCCGCCGAGCGGCCCGAGCAGCAGGTAGATGTAGCTCTTCTTCCAGTAGGCGATGGCCGCTCCGGTGAGCGCGCCGCCCGCCCACGCGAGGCCGAGGTTGTTGAACGCGACGCCGACGCTCGTGTCGGACATCGTCACGCTCACTGCGAACGCCTCCGGCGCGTAGAAGAAGAGGCACGAGAGAATGACCATCGGCAGGCCCGCGAAGATCACGGCGACGCCGGCAGTCGTGATGCCCAGATTGTACGAGCGGTACTCCGGCACCTTCGGATGCGGCTCGTACATGCCCGGTCGTGCGCCGACCTTGCGCACGAGCACGAGCGCCATGCCCGCCGGGAACAGGTAGACGAACGCGATTCCGAAGAAGTCGTGGAAGCCGGCGTTCGTGAGCGGCCCCGTCGAGCCCCAGGTCATCCAGCTGAGGACGGACGACACGACCGCGGCGACGACGCAGATGACGTAGTACGCCGCGGGCTTCATCCGCTCCGTGACCGACAGGTGGACGAGGACGTTGATGATGCCCGCGAAGCAGGCCAGGAAGAAGATGAAGATCTGCTGGTTGTTCAGTGCCGCGCCCATGCCACCGTCGGCAGCCGGGTCGACGTCCTGCGCGAGCCCGTTTGCGAACGAGCCGCCGAGCCACCAGTCCTTGATCGACTGCCAGTACGGGTCGGCGATGTCGAATGCGACGTAGTACTGCCAGTTCCAGATCGCGAAGCCGATCAGGAAGTAGACGACGAACCCGATGAAGAATCCGACCATCTTCTCGATCGCCGCGGCGAAGACGTTCACCCGCCGTACGCCGCCCGTGTCGACCATGAGCAGGCCGGCGAGGATCATGATCGCCCCCACCGTGCCCGACGCGTAGACGACGTTCTGGAGGAGCGAGTTCGTCGTCACCTGGTCGGGGAACTGGGGTGTTGCCTGCGCAACCCACGCGGCTAGCTGCATCGGCGACTCCTTTCACTGGATGGCTGGCGGAGCCTGGACGGCGACCGGGGACGTCCCGCGCGAGCCTTGCGCTCACGCGAACCCTCCGCATTCACGGTGCAAGCGGACGCCAAGAGGTGTCGATTATCAGGGGGATGCGCGCCGAATTTCAAGGACGCGGTGCCGAGCTAGAGTCAGCGCCTAACGATGGCGACGCCCACGGATGTCCCCCCGGAGGAGTTCGAGGTCACGATCGGGAGCGCGATCTCGGCGCCCGAGGCGTTCGGCGCGTCGTTCGACGCCGCGCCCACAGCGGAGGCGCTCGAGCTCGGAGCCGGGCTGGAGGGCGACCCGGCGATCGCATTCCGGCGGACACTCGGGATGTTCGCGACCGGGGTGACGATCATCACGACGCGCTCCCAGGAGCAGGTGCACGGCATGACCGCGAATGCGTTCACGTCCGTGTCGCTTCGCCCGCCGCTCGTGCTCGTCTCGGTCGACCGCCGCGCGCGCCTGTCCAACCTCCTGCACGAGGGGGTCCGCTTCGGCGTCAACGTGCTCGAGGCGGGTCAGGCGACGTTGTCCGACCACTTCGCGGGGCGCGCGGTCGAGGGCGCGCCGGAGCCGCGCTTCGAGCTCGTGCACGACACGCCTCTGGTCGACGGGGCGCTCGCGCACCTCGTCGCGCGCGTCGTCCGCTCGTACTGGGGCGGCGACCACTCGCTCTTCCTGGGCCAGGTCGAGTTCGCGCGCTACGGCGAGGGCGAGCCGCTGCTCTTCCACGGAGGCCGCTACGAGCGCCTCGTGCGCGACCCGCGCGTCTTCTCGATGCTGCCGCAGGAGCTGCTCGAGCCGATCCTCGCGATGGGGGAGGAGCGGGAGTACGCGGACGGCGAGGCGATCATGCGGATCGGCGATCCCGGCTCCGAGCTGCTGCTCGTCGTGGAGGGCCAGGTGCGCGTCGAGCGCCCCGGGCGCTCGCTCACCCTCGGTGCAGGTGACCTGATCGGCGAGATCGAGGTGCTCGACCCGGGCGGCGGTCGCATCGCGGACATCCATGCAGTCGGCCCGGTGCGCTGCATCGCGGTGACGCGCGAGAAGCTCCTCGCCTCGCTCGCAGCCGATCCGCGCGCAGCTGTCGCCCTCATCGAGGTGCTCGCGGCCAGGTTCCGCGAGACGGCTTGACGACCCGCTCGGGGTTGCTCGGGGTCGCGATCGGGCTCGCGCTCGCGGACTCCTCGATCGTCACGCTCGCGTTGCCTGACGTGCTCGCCGAGTTCGACGTCGCGATCACCTCGGTTGCCTGGGTGCTGACGTCGTTCAATCTCGTGTTGGCGCTCCTGGCCGTACCGGCGGCGTACGTGGCGCGGCGACGGCCTCGGGAGTCGTACGCGATCGGCCTCCTCGTGTTCGCGGGCGCCTCGCTGGCGTGCGGGCTGGCGCCCGAGTTCGAGGTGCTGGTGGGAGCCCGCTGCGTGCAGGCGGCCGGGGCTGCGCTCGTCGTCACCGCCGCGCTCGACCTCCTGTCCGGCACCCTCGGGAGCGACGAGCGCGCGGTGCGGATGTGGGTGACGGCGGGCGTCCTCGGCGCGGCGCTGGGGCCGGCCGCCGGCGGAGTGCTCACGCAGGTGCTCGGCTGGGAGTCGATCTTCCTCGTCCAGGTTCCGGTGGCGCTCGTCCTGCTCGCGGCTCTCCGAGGCGTCGTCGCGCGCCCGCTGCCTGCGCCGGCCGGACGACCGCACGTGCTCGCGAACGCGGCACTCCTCCTCGTGTCGGGCGGGCTCGTCGCCGCGCTCTTCCTCGTCGTGCTCCTGCTCGTCGACGGCTGGAAGATGTCGCCCGCCGCGGCCGGGCTCGTCGTCACCGTGCTGCCGCTCGCGGCGATCGGCACCGCCCGGTACGGACCGCGCGCGCTCGGGGCGCGGATCGAGATCGCGAGCGGCGTGATCCTCGTCGCCGGAGGCCTCGCCGCGCTCGCCTTCCTGCCGAGAGCGGGCTGGGCCTGGACGATCCCTCCGCAGCTGCTCGTCGGAGCCGGTGTCGGCCTCACCCTCGCGGGGCTGACGCAGATCGCGCTCGCCGGGCGCGCCGACCAGGTCGTGCACGGAGGCTGGACGCTGGCCGCGCGCCACGCCGGCGTCGTGCTCGGGTTGTTGCTCCTCGCACCGGTGCTCACGACTGCGCTCGAGGAGAGTCGCGACGAGGCGATCCGGGCCGGCGCGGCGCAGGTCCTCGACAGCGGCATCCCGCCCCTCGACAAGCTCGGCGTCGCGCAGGACATCCTCGACGAGGTCGAGCGGGCCGAGAAGATCGGCGAGTTGCCCGACGTCGCGCGGGCCTTCGAGGACCGCCCCGACGACGACGGCTACCCGGAGCTGATCGCCGGGCTCCAGGACCAGCTCGACCGTGCGGTGACGAACGCGTTCTCGGGGCCGTTCCTGCTCGCCGCGGCGCTCGCGCTCGCCGCGCTCGTGCCCGTCGCTCTCATGCGCTCGAGGCCGACGTGAGGCGCGCGCTCCCGCTGCTCGTCGCGGTCGGCCTCGTCGCCGCGGTGATCGTCCCGTACCTCGCGCTCGGCGGGGCGCGGTACGAGCCGACGCCGGTCGCGGACCCGTGTGAGACGCGCGACTGGCGCGACCCCGGCAGCGTCTCGGAGGTGCTCGAGCAGATCGTCCTCTCTGCGCTCGACGGGACCGCGTGCGAGCTCGGCGTCACGCGTGAGGACCTCGTCCTGGCCGTGCGGAACGAGGAGGCGCTCGAGGCGTTCGCCGACGAGCACGGGATCTCGCGCTCGGAGGTCGAGGCCGCGATCGAGGACGGTCTCGAGCGGGCGGTCGACGACGCGGAGGAGGCGGGCGCGATCAACGAGACCGTCGCGTCGATCGCGAGGCGCGTGGTCGAGTCGGTGCCGCCGTGGCTCGTCCTGGAGACGCTCGAGAGCCTCCAGTTCCTCCTGCCCGGCTGAGTCGTCAGTCGAGCGCAGGAAGCTCGGCGAGCCACGGCGTGCGGTAGCCGGACTCGTCCCAGACGACCGGGAAAAAGGACTCGTCGAGGGAGAGGTCGCCGCGGCGACGGTAGCGCGAGTACGTGACGTCGACGTTGACCTCGTGGAAGCGCGCCTCGACCGGGAGCAGGTGCGAGACGAGCGCCATGCGGGCGACCGTGCCGCTCGTGTTCGGGGCCGAGCCGTGCCACGTGAGGCCGTGGTGGAACGAGCCGCCGCCCGGCTTGACGACGACCGGGACGGTCTCGGGCTCTGTGCCGTCGGGTGCCGCAGCCCGGGCTCCGGCGAGCCAGTCGTCAGGAGCGTGGAACTCCGTCCGCGCGGGGGGCGACTTCGGCCACGTGTGGGAGCCGCGCACGAACTCGAGCGGCCCGGCGTCGGCGGTCGTCTCGTGCAACGAGATCCAGCACGTGATCATCTCGGGCGGGACGAGGTAGTCCGCGTACGACGAGTCCTGGTGGAAGCCGATCGCCTTCGTCCCCGGCGGCTTCCAGAGGACGTTGTCCTGGAGGATCCGTACGCCGCGGTAGCCGGCGAGCTGCGCGGCGAGCCGGCCTGTTCTCTCCGATAGCACCTGCGCGGCGACGACATTGTCGGACTTCCACGCGTTGCAGAGCTGGCGCGTCCGGTCCTCGGGATCGCGGCCGGCGACCCAGTTCACCTCGTCCGGCCGGATCCCCGTCTCGTACTCGCCGTCGAACAGTCGGAGGTAGCGCTCGCGGAGGAGCTCGAGCGCGCCCTCCGGGACGAGTCCTTGCTCGACGATCAGGAAGCCGTCGCGGCGGAACGCGTCGACCTGTTGCGGTGTGAACGGTGTCGATCAGGAGCGGGGCGCGCCTTGTCCGGGTCGTAGAACGGGAAGCGGACGACCGTTGCCGCGATCCGCTTCTGGAGCCCGTCGAGCTTGCCGACCTCGACCTGCGTGCCGACCTCCGAGCACTGCACGGCCAGCCGGCAGAGCGCGATGTTCTTCTTGAGGATCGGGCTGCGCGTTCCGCTCGTCACGACGCCGACGCGCTGCCTGCCGACGTAGACCTCGTCGCCGTGGCCCGCGGTCTCGTTCCCCGCGAGCTCGAGGCCGACGAGGACGCGCTGCGGGTGAGCCTTCCGCTCCTCGAGCGCTTCGCGGCCGACGAAGTCGTCGTCGGTGCCGAGGTCGACGGCGAAGCCGATCCCGGCCTCGAACGGGTCGACCTGGTCGTCGAACTCGTAACCGGCGAAGATCAGCCCCGACTCGATGCGCAGGACGTCGAGCGCCTCGAGCCCGAGCGGCGTCAGGCCGTGCTCCTCGCCAGCCGACCAGATCGCGTCCCAGACGGCCGGCCCGTCCGAGGGGTGGCACCAGACCTCGTAGCCGAGCTCGCCGGTGTAGCCCGTGCGCGAGACGATGATCGGGATCCCGTCGTACGTCCCGATCCGTCCGACGGTGAAGCGGAACCACTTGAGGTCCTCGAGCGACGTCTGCGTCGGCGGCGTCCACACGATCTTCTTCAGGAGCTCGCGGCTCTCCGGCCCCTGGACGGCGGCGTTGTGCAGCTGGTCGGTCGACGGCTTGACCCAGACCTTGAGCTCGTGCCGGTCGGCGAGCTCCTTCAGCCAGATGCCGTCGTACTCGTCGCCGCCGACGAAGCGGAAGTTGTCCTGGCCGAGCCGGTAGACGGTCGCGTCGTCGATCATCCCGCCCGTCTCGTTGCAGAGCGCCGTGTAGGTGACCTGCCCGATCGCGAGCCGTCGCGCGTCGCGCGTGATCGCGCGCTGGATCAGCGTCTCCGCGTCCGGGCCCAGGACCTCCCACTTGCGGAGCGGAGAGAGATCCATGACCGCGACCTTCTCGCGGCAGGCCCAGTACTCCGCGATCGCGCCATGGTTGTCGAAGCAGTGCGGCAGCCAGTATCCGCGGTACTCGACGAAGCTCTTCGTCAGCTCGCTCGTGCGCGGATGGAAGGTCGTCTCGCGCGTCAGCACCGGGTCGGCGTCGGCGGTGACGCGGTGCGCGATCGCGACCGAGAAGGTGTTGTCGGGCGGCGTACACCCGCACGTGGACCGGGGTGATCTGCCAGCCGTTGGCCGCGTCGATGTCGTCGGGGCACGCGGACGAGGCGCACACGAGGTCGCTCATCGCCCGCAGGAGGACGTAGTCGCCGGGGCGCGACCACGGCTCGTCCATGACGAACACGTTGTTCGCGTCGAAGCCGGTGTTGTAGAAGAAGTTCAGCGCCTCCCAGCCCATCCGCGGCGCGATGCCGAAGGGCGTCACCTCGCCGTTGAAGTTCTCGGAGCAGTTCACGTGGCCGGGGTAGCCCTTGTCCTCGTAGTACTTGGCCGTGCAGGCCAGGCCGAAGGTGTCGTGGCGACCGACGGTGTCGCGGACGACCTCGATCAGCGGGTCCTGGTCGACGTCGTAGAACTTCCCCTGCAGGCCGGGCAGCGGGTACGCCTGCCCCATGAGCGAGCGCGTCGTCGTCGCGTCGAGCCCGCGCTCGAGGCCCTGCTCGAGCTTGCGGTGGTGGAACGCGAGAAAGTCCGAGCACTGCTTCCCCTCGACGTCGATCACCTGGATGAACTCGCCGGCGCGGACCTCGTAGGCGACCGCGGTTGCCGCGTCGACCCGGAAGTCGAGCCGCGGCTCGGCGAGCGGCGGCGGGAGCTCCTGCTGCTCGTACGTGCGCGGCGTCGCGCGCCGAACCTCGACGAGGAGCTCGGAAGGCGGGGGAGCGCCGTCGACGATGCGCCCGGCCGGCGCCGCGACGACGACCGTCACGGCGCGCTCGGCGCGGAACGTCTGCGACGACCCGGGCGGCGACCACTCGCCGAAGAGCCGGACTGCGACCGCCTCCGCCGGATCGAGCCCCCGCGTGCCGAGCTCGTGCGCGAGCAGGCTGCCGTTGCGGTCGGCGAGCGCCTCGCGGATCACGGTCGCCGGTGCGTCGGCCCTGGCGTCCAGCGCAGCCGTGTCGTCGCGACCGTCGGCGCCCAGCGCCGAGACCTCCGCGAGCTGGCTGCCGCGCGTGTCGACGACGGTCAGCCGCTCGTCCGGGCCGAGGGCGAGCACGGTCGCGCCTCCCGGCCGGACGAGGTACGTCTCGACGAACGGGTCCTCCGGGAGCAGCCCCCTGATCAGGGCCGGCGCGCTCATGTCAGCCGGCGGCGGGCGCCTTCGCCTCCAGCTCGGCCGCCTCGGCCATGAGCTTCTCGGCCAGCTCGCGCTTCCCGTCCGCGTCGAGCTTCTTCACCTCGTTCTCGACCGCGCGCCGGTTGTACGACTGGTTCCAGTAGTCGAGCGCGTCGAAGCCGAGGAGCACGGCCTTGCCCACGAACTGCCGGAGCACCTCGTTCGTCGGGCCCATGACCCAGCCCGCCTTCGCGTCACGCAGGTAGCGCTCGAGCTCCATGTCGCGCTTGTAGCCGGATCCTCCGCAGGCGTGGAGCATCTTGTCGACGACGTGCGCGACGTTCTTCGCCGCCTCGAACTTGATCTGCCAGGCCCAGTGCAGGAAGTCGGCGCGAGCGAGCTCGCCGACCGCGAGCACCTTCGTGTTGTTCTCGGTCGCCGAGTCCATCGCCTGTGCGACGGAGAGCACGAACAGGCGCGACGCGTTCGTGTCCATGAGCGCCTCGCCGACGTAGTCCTGGATCGTCGGGTAGTCGGCGACGCGCAGACCGACGTCCACGTGGCGCTTCCGCGTCGTGTGGCGCTTCGCGATGTCGATCGTGCCGAGCGCGATGCCGTTCCAGACGGACGAGGACCCGATGAGGAACCAGGGGTCGACCGACTCGTCGTTCGAGGCGGCGCCGTCACCGACGGGACCGACGATCTGCTCGCCCGGGATCTCGACGTCCGGGACCTCGAGCGGCCCGGACTGATTCCCGCGCAGCCCGAGCGCGTCCCAGAGCGCCGGTTGCGCCTCTGCGGCGTCGCCGTCGATCACGAACACCGAGAGGTCGTCGTAGCCCGAGAAGTCCGGGCTCGTCGTCTGCACGACGTAGAAGTCGGCGAAGCCTGCGGACGTCGTCCACGACGCCTTCTTGCGCACCTTGAACCCTCCGTTCGAGCGCTCGGCGCCGGACGAGATCGGGTACCAGAAGTGCGATCCCGTCTCCGGGTCCGAGTACGAGAGCGTCCCGATCTTCCCCGAGTTCAGCGGCCGGATGTAGCGGTCGATCAGCTCCGGCGTGGGGCGGAACATGATCGCGTTCACCGCGCCGATGTGCATCACGTAACACATGGCCGTCGACGCGCAGCCGTAGCGCGCGATCGTCTCGCACGTCATCGCGTAGGCGACGTGGTTCTCGCCGAGCCCGCCGTACTCCTCGGGAACCGTGAGACCCAGGAAGCCGTGCTCGCCGAGCAGCTCGAGGTTGCGACGGGGGAACAGCAGCTCGTCGTCGGAGCGCTTCGCGTTCGCGCGCATCTCCTTCTCGCAGAGCTCGATGAGCGTCGCGCGGAGCTCCTTCTGGCGGTCGGTCAGGACCCAGTCGGGGTCCCACTCGTAGCCGAGCCCCCAGAACGGCTCGCCTCCCCACATCTTCTCGGACATGCGCACCTCCGGCGGGTTGCGTTGGCGCAGCCATCGTAGAGCCTCCCTCGATCGGCGGGCAACCGGCTTCGGCGCCGCCCGCGTTCTAGAATCCGCCGATGCCGCTCGTGTCGGAGCTCATGACCCGGGACCTCCTGACGGTGCCGGCATCGGCGACGATCGGCGACGCAGCCCGCAGCATGGCCGAGCGAGCCGTCGGCGCGGTCGTCGTCGTCGAGGGCGACGCGATCGTCGCGATCCTGACCGAGCGCGACGTGATGCGAGCCGTCGGCGCCGGGCAGGACGGCCGCGCTCCCGTCGCGGACTGGATGACGCAGCATCCCGACACGGTCGAGCCGGGCGACACGTCCGACCACGCCGCGTCGCTGATGATCCACGGCGGCTACCGCCACCTTCCGGTGGTCGAGGGCGGAAAGGTCGTCGGCATCGTCTCGATCCGCGACCTCATGCGCGTCGCGCTCGACGACCGCTCGCCGCGCGGCGTCTAGAGCGTCAGCTCCAGCGGATCTCGATCGAGCTCGAGTCGGGGTCGCGCGGTAGCCCGTCGTCAGGAAGCCGGTCGTAGTCGACGGCCTGGTGCGTGTAGATGTGCGCGAAGATCTCAAGCCCGGTCGGGTGGTCGAGCGTGCCGGCGGCAATGCCGATCCGCTCTGCGCCGTCCGCCTGCCAGAACAGGCTCGAGCCGCACTCCGCGCAGAATCCTCGGCGCGCGCGGTGATCGCTCCTCGGGCTGTCGATCCAGCGGAGCGCCGCGTCCTCGAGGAGAACGAGATGCTCGGCGAGCGTGGCCGCGTACGCGCCGACGTAGCCGTTCGCGCGGCGGCACTCCTCGCAGTGGCAGAGGAGGACGTCGCGGAGCGGCCCGCGCACCTCGTAGGCGACGGCGCCGCAGAGGCAGCGTCCTGTGGCGCGCGCGGTCACGACTGCACCACGCGATCGAGCCACCGCTCGAAGAGCGCGCGGCCCTCGGCGCGCATCTCGTCGGCGTGCTCCTCGATCGACGCCAGGAAGCGCGGCGCCTCCTCGAGCCCCAGCGTCCTCTCGAGCGACGCGACGTACTCGGGCACCTCCGCCCACTCGCGCGCCATCTCCGGGGACACCTCGAGGTGGAACTGCACGCCGTACGCACGGCCGAATCGGAACGCCTGGTTCTCGTACGCCGGCGAGGACGCGAGCCTCACGGCGCCGTCGGGCAGGTCGAACGTGTCACCGTGCCACTGGAGCGTCACGAGCTCGGCAGGCGCGGCCGCGAAGACCGGGTCTTCCCGCGCCTCGGTCGTCGGCGTGACCGGCAGCAGGCCGACCTCCGGCGTGGGTCCCGGGTAGACGCGCGCGCCGAGAGAGGCCGCCACCAGTTGGACGCCGAGGCACACGCCCCAGTACGGCACTCCGGCGCGGACGGCGTCCCCGATCGCCTGCTTCTCGGCTCGGAGCCACGGCAGGTCTGCCTCGTCGTTCGCCGACATCGGCCCGCCCATCGCGATGATCGCGTCGAACTCTCGCCAGTCGGGGAGCTGCCCACCCTCGTCGAGCTGGACACGCTCGATCTCGACTTCGCGCTCGCGGAGCACGTCCTCGAACACCCCCGGCGGCTCGCAGGCGATGTGCTGGAGGACGAGCGCTCGCACGCACGCGATCGTACGCGTGTCGTCGCGCTAGGTGATCGTCAGCGGTGTCCCGAGCGGCAGCAGTTGCGCCAGCCGCAGGATGTCGGCGTTCCGCATCCGGATGCAGCCGTGCGAGACGCGGCCCGGAAGGAGCTCCGGAGCGTCGGTGCCGTGGATGCCGATGTAGCCGCCGCCGGGCCAGTCGGTGAGGACGGCCGAGCGGCCGCTCGTGCCGAACGCCACCGGCCCGTAGAACGGGTCGTCGAAGCCGGCGAGCTTCTGGCGGACGTAGAACTCGCCGCGCGGCGTCGGCCAGCGCGGTGTCCCGATCCCAACCGGGGCGCTGAAGACGACGCGTCCGTTCCGGCGGAGGACGGCTCTGAGCCGTCGGCGGTCGACCACCAGGCTCGTACGGACCAAGTGGAGCGTCCCGAGCGCGTCGCGAGGCATCCACGCCGTCGCGGCCGGCAGCGTCGCCAGCCGCACGCGCAACCACGCACGCGAGCCGGTGCCTGCTTGCCCGTCGACCACGAGCACGAGGTTGGGCTCGCCCTCGGGCGTCGTGCTCCCCACCCTGGTCACGGGACGCGCCGTCATTCGCGGTGCCTCGCGAGCGGTGACCGGGCGGAGGACGTGAGCCCAGCGCGACTCGGTGGCGGAGGTGTTCGCAGGGCCGCCAGGCGTCGTCCCGGCCGCTGCGGGGAGCAACAGCGAGGCCGCACCCGCGAGCGCCGCGAAGGGCGCGGTGCGCATCAGCCCGTGAAGGGCGGTCTCGGATCCACTCCGCCCGGCCGGACCTGCTGCTGGCGGATCGTGACGACCGCCTCGTCACTCGGATCCTCGCGCGGCCCCGCGAACACGATGGTGGCGCTGTTCCTCGTTCTTCCCGCCTCGACTGCGCGGGCGACGACGACGATCGTCGCTGACTCGAACGGGCCGATGTCGCGGAGCACGCAGATCGCCCGCGCGTTCGGGGCCCGGCGCCCGACGACCTGGCAGCGTCCGCTCGACGTCTCCGCGGACAGGAGCTCGATGCGGCCGTCCAGGGGCCTGTCGACCACAGTGACGACGTCGCCGCTGACATTGCTCCGATTCCTGACGGTGATCGTGTACTCGATCCGCTCGCCGACGAGTACCGACGTCGGATCGGCCGACTTCGCGATGCCGAGATCGAGGTTCGGGTCCGGCGGCGTGAACGTGCAGTTGCGCGCCAGGTCCGCGGAGGCGCGAGCGGTGTCCACGCTCCCGGCGCTGGCGACGGTCCAGGAGACGTCCTGGCTCACCGGGACGTCGTCCACGGAGAACGCGAAGGGGACGATCCCGGGCCTGAAGACGACCGGCTGGCCGCGGTTCGCCGGGGCCGGGGAAACCCGGTTCGCGTTGCCGACCGGCACGATCACGTCGCTCCGGTTCGGATTCGCGTAGCTGAACACGGCCGTGTACGTCCCACCTTCCCTGCGAACGCAGAGCGGGACGACCTCGACGGGTCGGAGCGGCTCCGCTCCGGAGCACCTGGTTCGGAAGTCCGACCCCACGACCACGAAACGCGTGCCCTGGTGCGACACCGTCCACGCGACCACGGAGCCTTCCGGCACGCCTCTGACGGTGAACGCGTTCTCGTGCCGACCGGGACTGAACACGGTCGGCTGGCCCCTGTTGACGGGCGCCGGGAGCACGAGGTTGGCGAGGCCGATCGGGAGGTTGACGTCCGCCGGATTGTCGCTTTCGTAGCCGAACACGACGTCGAACCGGTCGCCACGGTCGACGACGCAGGCGAAGATGCCGATCGGCTGCGAGGGCGGGGGCGCCGCGGCGCACTTCTCGGGGAAGTTCGCCGCCGCCGTCGCCTCGCGCGTGTCGCCGGCGTGCGTGACTGCCCAGACGAGCGCCGTGCCCGCCTGGATTCCCGTCACCGTGAACGCCTCCTGGTGGTTGCCCGGCAGGAAGTCGGTGGTCTGCCCGCGACCCTGCGGGGTGGGGAAGAACCGATTCTGCTGTCCCACTCCGATCGCGACCAGGTCCTCGTTGTCGTTCTGGTAGCCGAAGATCGCGTCGTAGCTGGAGCCGCGGTTCGTCACGCACTGGACGAAGACGCCGATCGGGTCGGGGTATGGCCCGGGGGTGGGCGGCGGGTCGGGCGGGTCCGGTGGGTTCGGGGGATCCGGCGGGTCGGGCGGGTCGGGTGGATCCGGAGGCTCGCTGCACTTCGTCTCGAAGTCAGGGCGCGCCGTCGCGGTGGGCGAGCCTTCCTGCGTTCGGTTACCCGGGAGGACGCTCCAGGTGAGGTTCGTGCTGTTCGGGATCCCCGTCACCGTGACCGCGTTCGCCACGGTCCCGGGAACGAACTCCGAGGGTTGGTTGCGATCGACTGGTGCGGGATCGAACTTGTTCTGCGGGCCGACCGGGATGATGACCGGGGCTCGTGGAGCCGTTGACGTAGCCGAAGGTGGCGCTGTACGTGCCCGTCCCGTTCGTGACGCACGTGACGAAGAGCGCGGCGGCGGGCGGTGGATCGGGCGGGTCCGGGGTGCACTTCTTGGCGAAGTCGGCTCTCGCGGTCGTGGTGCTCGAGAACGGAGGCACGTTCGCGAGCGTCCACCGAACGGTCGAGCCGGCGGGGATGTCGCCGATGGTGAACGCCGTCGGGACAGCTCCCGCCTGGAAGACGACCGGCTGTCCGCGGAACGGCCCGTCCGGGTCGACGGCGTTCGCCGGGTCCGGCCGCGAGCGTCACCGGTACCACGTTCGGGTTGTAGTAGCCGAACGTCGCCGAGAACGTCCCGTCCGCAGCGTTGTCGACGCACGTGACGAAGTTGCCGAGCGGATAGAGGGCCGGTTGCTTGGCCGTGTTCGTGATCGTGCACGTCGGCACCGTCTGCTGCTGCGCGGCGAGCAGGATGCCCGTGCACCCGGAGTACGTCGTCGAGTACCCCTCGACCGGCTCTTCGGTGACGTCGTAGGTCCCTGCCGGCAACTCGACGTCGTTGAGCGCCGTCCGCCTCGAACGCGATCGTCCGCCCGCCGACCGTGAAGCTGAAGTCGCTCGGCGGACGCTCGAGCCGACCACGACCTTGATCACCCTGAGCAGGAGCGTCGGCTCGCCCTCGTTCGCGGTGTTCGTGATCGTGCAGAGGGGGACGGACGACTGCGGTGCGGCGAGGACGATGCCGGCGCACTTGTCGAATGCGGTCGTGAACCCGGCGACCGGAGGTTCGGTCACGTCGTACGTCCCCGCGGGGAGCGTTACGCGTTTGACGTCGCCAGCTGTCGAACTCTCTCGGCTCGCCGCCGACGGTGAAGCTGAAGTGGCTTGGCGGCCGGTCGGAGCCGACGACGACCTTCCGCACGTCGAGCGCCAGCTTCTGCACCGGCGGTCCCTCCGCGCGGTACTGGAAGTTGTCTCCGTCGCCGCACTCGCCGCCGCTCGCCTCGACCCGGTACCCCTCGTCACCCGCGAACGCGCCCGAGCCGCTCCACACCGGGACGAGAAACGCTCCCGTCGGGCTGCTCGAGAAAGTGCCGCTCGAGACGACCTTCCCGCTCCCGTTGTGCGTGACCGTGAACGTGCCCGAGGCGTTCGGCGGGAAGTTCTCGCCCTTGGCGTAGACGCTCTCGGGCGAGGTGAACTGATTGCGGCCGCTCCCGTCCGCGCCCGCGGCACTGACGCCGGTGCGGCTGCAGTCGGGCGGGTCCGGCGGTTTCGGCGGGTCGGGTGCGACGCACCCGTTCTTCCAGATCGCCTGACCCGCGTCGGTCCAGTTCTGGCCGGGATACTTGCCGCTCTCGCCCGGTCTCGGCTCGTAGTCGAACGGCGGGATGATGTCGCCGGGGTGGCCGCCGTGCCCCTTGTCGTCCAGGATGCTGTCGCGTCGGGGGAGTTCTGGACGTACTTGCCGTTCCCCGTCTCGTGGCAGATGGTGACCGACTGCCCGCGCTGCACCTCCGGCTCCTGCTGCTGCAGCGCGAGCGCGGGCCAGGCGATGACTGCCGCCGTAGTGGCAGCGAGCAACCCGATGAGAACGAGGACGGCGGCCTTCCTCATCTACAACGTATCGAACTACCCCATGCGGATGGTGCTCAACCCCCAAACGAAGGACGTCGTCGTGCAAACGGAGGTTTCGGCCCCCTTCGCGAGCCGTCAGTGCCCGGCCGGGCGCTCCCAGCCTTCGAGGACGGGCGGCGTGTAGTCGGTGCCGACCGTCTTCGAGCCCTCGACCCACGGGCCGAGCTCGGGCTGGGGGAACTTCGTGTGCTGCTCCTTGAGCTGGATCCCGTAGGAGTTGCCGCTCGTCAGGTGCGTGACGAGCACCTTGCGCGCGATCTCGTCCTCGCGGCCGCTCGGGATCGTCGAAGTAGATCTTCAGGAAGGCGTTGCTGTAGCGGTCGAAGACGGCAGGCATGCCGTCCTCCTCGAGGAGCGCGATGTCCTCGAGCCAGTTGATGTCCTCGCCCGGCGTCGCGGCCAGCAGGTCGACGTCCTCGACGAGCGACATGTCCTCCTGGTACGGGAAGCGGTGCCCGGCCAGGAACTCGGCGTCGATCGACTTGATCTTCTCGGGCTCGGAGTAGGCGAGGTCGTGCTGGCTCACGTCTCGACCGCCCTCAGGTCGGCGACCTCGCCGCGGGATCTCGAGCTCCTCCTCGGCCTTGATCGCGAGCAGGCGCTTGACCTCGGCGAGGATCTCGCGCTCGGTCTGGCCGACGGTGTAGGTCGTCCCGGCGAGCGGGACGCGCGCCATCGCGGAGGCCTCGACCGTCAGCGCCGCGAGGTCCTCCGGCTCGAGCGAGTGGACGTTCGTCTTGCCGCACGCCCGCGCGAGCATCTGCAGCTCCATCGTCATCGCGGTCAGGAAGTTGTAGACGCGCTCCGACGCCTCCTCGACGACGAGGCGCTTGCGGAGCTCGGGGTCCTGCGTCGCGACGCCGACCGGGCAGCGGCCCGTGTGGCAGTGGTAGCACTGGCCGGCCGGGACGCCGACCGTGCCCTCGTAGTCGGTGACGCCCGGGATCTCCTTGTTGCAGTTGAGCGCCATGAGCGCGGAGTGGCCGATCGCGACCGCCTTCGCGCCGAGCGCGAGGCACTTCGCGACGTCCGCGCCGTTCCGGATTCCGCCGGCGACGACGAGGTCGACCTCGTCCGCGAGCCCGACGTCCTCGAGCGCGCGCCGCGCCTCGGGGATCGCGGCCATGAGCGGGATGCCGGTCTCCTCGGTCGCGATGTGCGGCCCGGCGCCGGTGCCGCCCTCGGCGCCGTCCAGGTAGATGATGTCCGGCCCGCACTTGGCCGCCATGCGCACGTCGTCGTACACGCGCGCGGCGCCGAGCTTGAGCTGGATCGGCACCTGGTAGTCGGTCGCCTCGCGGATCTCCTGCACCTTGAGCGAGAGGTCGTCCGGGCCCGAGCCAGTCCGGGTGCCGCGCGGGCGAGCGCTGGTCGATGCCGGCCGGGAGCGAGCGCATCTCGGCGACCTGCTCGGTCACCTTCTGGCCCATGAGGTGGCCGCCGAGGCCGACCTTGCAGCCCTGCCCGATGAAGAACTCGACCCCGTCCGCGAGCATCAGGTGGTGCGGGTTGAACCCGTACCGGCTCTGGATCACCTGGTAGTACCACTTGGTCGAGTAGTCGCGCTCGGGCGGGATCATCCCGCCCTCTCCCGAGCACGTCGCGGTGCCGGCCATCGACGCGCCCTTCGCGAGCGCCATCTTCGCCTCGAGCGAGAGCGCGCCGAACGACATGCCCGGTGATGTAGATCGGGATGTCGAGCTCGAGCGGCTTCTTCGCGAAGCGCGCGCCGAGCACCGTCTTCGTGTCGCACTTCTCGCGGTAGCCCTCGATGACGAAGCGCGTGAGCGTGCCGGGGAGGAAGACGAGCTCGTCCCAGTGCGGGATCGGCTTGAAGATCGAGAAGCCGCGCATGCGGTAGCGGCCGAGCTCGGCCTTGATGTGGATGTCGTTGATGACCTCCGGGCGTGAAGATGCGGCTGCGGCCGAGGACGTTCTTCTGGTGGGCGCGGTTCGTCGGCCATCAGATCACCAGCTTCCTCTCGGCGGGCTCGAGCGAGTCGTAGTTGTAGAGCACCTTGCCGCAGACGAACTTCTGGAACTCGGGCGGCGAGCCGAGCCCGTAGATCCGGAACTTGCGCTCGATCAGCTCGGTGTCCGCGTCCGTCCACTCGCCGGGGACGCAGTCGATCCCGAGCGACTTGACCTTGCCGGCGACGTAGATCGTCCCGTCGTACATCGAGTCGCCGAGGCCGGGGCCGACGTCGCCGCAGATGATGATGCGGCCGCGCTGCATCATGAACCCGGTCATCGAGCCGGCCGAGCCGCCGACGATGATCGTGCCGCCCTTCTGGTCGATCCCCGAGCGCGCGCCGACGCGACCCTTGACGACGAGGTCGCCGCCGCGGAGCGCCGCGCCCGTCAGCGAGCCGGCGTTCCCGTCGACGACGACGACGCCCGACATCATGTTCTCGCAGGCCGACCAGCCGACCCGGCCCGTGATGTGGATCTCCGGGCCGTCGATGAGGCCGCAGCCGAAGTAGCCGAGCTGCCGTCGAAGCGGATCCTGCAGCGCGTGAGGATCCCGACCGCCGAGCGAGTGCCGCGAGCCGGGGTTCTCGATCTCGACCTCGGTCGACGCCCTCCTCGTAGAGCAGCCGGCGGAGCTCGAGGTTGATCGTCCGCGTCGTCAGGTCCTTCGCGTCGAAGCGCGCGCGCGTCCCGTCGATCTCCGCGATCCGCGGCGCCTCCGCGAACGGCTCCGCGAGCCCGCGCGCGTCGTACGTGATCTGGCGTCATCGCTGCCACACGAGCACTTCGCGCTCGTACGGGTCGTAGGTGTCGATCTCGTGGTCGACGATCGCGCGGATCGCGATCTCCTCGGAGGCGAGCGCGACGAGGTCGTCCGATCTCGTAGAGCACGAGCGGCTTCGCGGCGAGCTCGTCCTTCGCGACGCCGAGCTCGTCCTTCGTCACCGCGATGTACGTGAAGACGCCGTCGAGCTCGTCGAGCGACTTGTCCATCGCCTCCTCGAGCGTCGCGCCCTTCGTCATCTCCTGCGCGAGGTAGACGGCGATGATCTCGGAGTCGCACTCGGACATGAAGCGGCGGCCGGCGCGCTCGAGGCGGCGGCGCCACATGAAGTAGTTCGTGAGCTGGCCGTTGTGGACGACCGCGACGTCGGAGTAGGGATACGCCCAGTACGGGTGCGCGCCGGCGATGTCGACCTCGGACTCGGTCGCCATGCGCACGTGGCCGATCGCGTGCGTGCCCGTGAACTCGGAGAGGCCGTACTGCTCGTGGACGGTCTCGGCGTCGCCGAGGTCCTTGACGATCTCGAGCGAGCGGCCGAGCGACAGCACCTCGGCCTCGGGGATGTCCTCGACGAAGTCGGCGAGCAGCTTCAGGTCGCCGTCGTAGTCGAACGAGACGCGGAACGCGTACGGCGTCTCCTCCTCGACCTCGTCGATGCGCGCGCCGAGCGACTCGAGCCGCGACTCGACGACTCGACGCGGTGCCGCCGCAGCCGCTCCTCGAAGTCGAAGTCACGCGGCGTGTTCGCGTCGGCGAGCTTGTAGCGCATGACGAGGTTGCCGTTCTCGGCCGCTGCCGTACAGCGCGTAGCCGGTCGAGTCGGGGCCGCGGTGCTTCATCGACTGGAGCATCCGCGTCATCTCGTCGCCGATCGGGTGCTGCGACCCGTCCCGGTAGATGATCCCTGCGATCCCGCACATGCTGAGCCCCTGGACTGTAGGGGCGGTTCTCGTCCGCTACGGCAGCACGTCGAGGTACTCCGTCACGTCCCAGTCGGTGACGGTGGCGCAGTAGCGCTCCCACTCGTCCCGCTTGTAGTGCATGAAGACAGTGTACATCTCGTCGGGGAGCGCGCTCTTCACGACCTCGTCGGCCTCGAGCGCGTCGAGCGCGTCGCCGAACGTCATCGGGATCTTCTTGACCTCCTTGCCCGCCTCCATCGCCTCGTAGATGTTCCGCTCCTCGGGCTCGCCCGGGTCGAGCTTGCGCTCGATCCCGTCGCGCATCGCGGCGATCAGCGCGGCCATCGAGAGGTACGGGTTGACGGCCGAGTCGACCGAGCGGTACTCGAAGCGCCCGGGCGCGGAGACGCGGAGCGCGGTCGTCCGGTTCTGGTAGCCCCAGTCCGCGAACACCGGCGCCCAGAAGCCCGTGTCCCAGAGGCGGCGGTACGAGTTCACGGTCGACGCGGTGACCGCGGTCAGCGCGCGCGAGGTGCTCGAGGATGCCGCCGATCGCGTACAGGCCGATCTGGCTCGGCTTCTGCAGGTCGTCGGTGTCCGGCATGAAGGCGTTCGTGTCGCCTTCCCAGAGCGAGATGTTGTGGTGGCAGCCGTTCGCGGACACGCCCATGAACGGCTTCGGCATGAAGCAGGGGAAGGCGCCGAGCTCGCGGCCGACCGCCTTGCAGATCTGCCGGAACGTCGAGAGGTTGTCGGCGGTCTTCTCCGCGCGGTCGAAGCCGAAGTTGAGCTCGATCTGACCGGGCGCGTCCTCGTGGTCGCCCTGGATCATGTCGAGCCCGAGCGCCTGCCCGTACTCGATCACCTTGTGGATGATCGGCTGGAGCTCGGAGAACTGGTCGATGTGGTAGCAGTAGGGCTTCGTCATGCCCTCGACCGAGGGCGCGCCGTCCTCGTCGAGCTTGAGCCACATCATCTCGGGCTCGGTGCCGGCGCGGAGGTGGAGCCCGGTCGCCTCCTCGAACTCGGCCTGCATGCGCTTGAGGTTCCCGCGGCAGTCGGAGGTGAGGAAGCCGCCGGGGTTCTCGCGCTCCTCGCGGTTGCGGAAGCAGGTGCACCAGACGCGCGCGACCTTCGTGTCCCACGGCAGCGACCTCGAACGTGTCGGGCTCGGGGATGCCGACGAGCTCGGCGGCCTCGGGCCCGTAGCCGATGTAGTTGCCGTGGCGGTCGGTGAAGAGGTTCGCGGTCGCGCCGTAGACGAGCTGGAAGCCCTTCTCCGCGATCGTCTCCCAGTGCTGCGCCGGAACGCCCTTGCCCATGATGCGGCCGGTGACGGAGGGGAACTGGTAGTAGATGTACTGTGATCCCCTCGGCGTCGATCTGCTGCCGGACGTCCTTGACGGCGTCGGCGCGCCCATCCGCCTCGACGAAGCGCTCCAGGTCGGTCGCCACCACGTCCCTCCTTGTCTCCCGGTCGTAGGTCGTTCGTGCGGCAGCGTAGTCCGCTCGCCGACGGCCGTGCGGCTAGCCTTCGTCCCCGTGACCGACCCGAACGCCGAGCACCTGACGCAGGAGCAGCACGACGCCCTCGAGGCGGAGCTCGCCGAGCTCGAAGGCCCGAAGCGCGCCGGCGGCGATCGAGGCGATCAAGACCGCGCGCTCGTTCGGCGACCTCTCGGAGAACTTCGAGTACCACGCGGCCAAGAACGAGCAGGGCCTGCTCGAGGCGCGCATCACGCAAGCTCCGCGCCCGGCTGCACCACGCGGTCGTCGTCGAGCACGACACCGACGACCACGTCGGCGTCGGCTCGATCGTCGAGATCGAGGACGAGGACGGCGAGACGATGGAGGTGCGAGATCTCGGCCGTCGGCGGCGTCGTCGCCCGACTCGCCGCTCGGGACGGCGCTGATGGGCGCGGCGGTCGGCGACGTCGTCGACGTCGAGGCGCCGCGCGGCTCGTGGAAGGCCCGCGTGCTCTCGATCAGCCGCGCGTGACGCTCGCCGAGCTCCACGCCCGCGAGGAGGCCCGGTTCGCCGAGACGCACCCGCGCTCGCGCGAGCTGTTCGAGCAGGGCCGCGCGACGCTCTTCGAGGGCGTGCCGATGCACTGGATGCGAAGTGGCCCGGCGGGTTCCCGGTCTACGTGCGCCGAGGCGAAGGGCGCACGCTTCGTCGACGTCGACGGGATCGAGTACGTCGACTTCTGCCTCGGGGACACGGGCGCGATGACCGGGCATGCGCCCGAGCCGACGCTGCGCGCGATTCGCGGAGCAGGCCGCGCGGGGCATCACGCTCATGCTCCCGAGCGAGGACGCCAATGTCGTGTCGGCCGAGCTGACGCGCCGCTTCGGCGTCTCGACGTGGCAGTTCGCGCTCACGGCGACCGACGCGAACCGCTTCGCGATCCGGCTCGCGCGGCACGTGACGGGCCGGCCGAAGATCCTCGTCTTCAACTGGTGCTACCACGGCACCGTCGACGAGACGTTCGCGACGCTCGTCGAGGACGGCGTCGTGACGTGCGCGCGGCGGCAACCTCGGGCCGCCGGTCGATCCGGCCGTGACGACGAGGGTCGTGGAGTTCAACGACGTCGACGCGCTCGAGCGCGAGCTCGCCCATGGCGACGTCGCGCTCGTCCTCGACCGAGCCGGCGCTGACGAACATCGGGATCGTCCACCCGGAGCCGGGGTTCCACGACGCGCTGCGCGAGCTCACGCGCCGGCACGGGACGCTGCTCGTGATCGACGAGACGCACACGATCTGCTGCGGCCCCGGCGGGTTCACGGCGGCGCGAGGGCCTCGAGCCGGACGTCGTCACGATCGGGAAGCCGATCGCCGGCGGGATCCCGGCGGCGGCGTACGGGTTCACGGAGGAGCTGGCGGCGAGGCTTGCGGGCACGATCGAGCTCGAGGACGTCGACGTCGGCGGCATGGGCGGGACGCTCGCGGCGAACGCGCTCTCGCTGGCGGCGATGCGCGCGACGCTCGCCGAGGTGCTCACCGAGGACGCGTTCACGCGCATGATCGCGCTCGCGGAGCGCTGGACGGCCGGCGTCGAGGAAGGCATCGAGGAGGCGGGGCTGCCGTGGCACGTGACGCGCCTCGGGTGCCGTGCGGAGTACCTCTTCGGGCCGGACCGCCCGCGGAACGGCACGGAAGCGCACGCCGCCGGGAACTTCGAGCTCGAGCGCTACATGCACCTGTACGCGCTGAACCGCGGGATCCTGCTGACGCCGTTCCACAACATGGCGCTCATGTCGCCGGCGACGACCGAGGCCGACGTCGACCGGCACACCGAGGTGTTCCGCGAGGCCGTGCTCGAGCTGGCCGGGCTCGACGTGTCCGGCGGGTAGGCACGCCCGAAGCGGTGCTCCGGGCGTGCCCCGGCCTACTCCCCTACGGTCTCGCGCAGACGACGTACCCGGTCGGAATCTGCACGGACGCCGCCTTGTTCTCGATGATCGCAGACCCAGCCGACAGGCGTGTCGCCGTCCTCGGGCCGCGAGTCATGTCCGCCTCGATCGGATAGCGCTGCTGGATCTCCTCGTCGCCGAGGTTCCCGGCCATGCCGGCTCCGCCGCCGACTGCGCGCTCGCCGGCCTCGCACCGCGGGATGCGTCACGCAGTGCACGTTGGTCGGGAGGCCGCCGGGACAGGGGCTCTGCGTCGGACGACGAGGTTAGTCGCGCCCGCGTCGCCCTTGTCACCCTTGTCGTCCCTTGCGGGCCTTGCGGGATCTGGCCCGCCTTGAAGTCCTCGCTCAGGAGCGTCCCGTTCAGGACGTGGCTCGTGCGGACGGCGTTCGGTGCGATCTTGGCGGCCTTGACCGCGTTCCGCTTGATGCTGCTGTGTGTCGACGCTGTTCCTCGGGACGTTCAGCACGGTTGCGTAGCTCGTCCCTCCGAGCGCGACGAACAGCGCGAGCAGAGCGACATGATGGCGGCCGATGTAAGCCGCGAGCCTGGTCAGCATGTGCTTCCTCCTCTTCCGGGGTCTCCACGGTCCGCGCGTCGAGCGCGCGGCCTCGCGCCACACTTCACCGAGTGCTCGGGCGTGTCAAATCGCGCGGCGCACGTACGTGACGAACGCGAACGGCACGCCGCCGTCCGCGACGGCGTCCTCGCGCGACACCTCCTCGAACGCGTCGCGGTCCCAGCTCGGGGAAGAACGTGTCGCCCTCGACGTCGAGGTCGATCTCGGTGAGCAGCGAGCTCGTCGGCGAGCGGTAGCGCGGCGGCGTAGATCTCGGCGCCGCCGATCACGAACACGTCCGCGTCCGTCGAGCGAGCTCGAGCGCCTCCTCGAGCGAGCCGGCGCGCTCGGCGCCCTCGGCCCGCCACGCGGGGTCGCGCGTCACGACGACGTTCCGCCGCCCGGGCAGCGGCCGGAAGCGGTCGGGGAGCGAGTCCCACGTCTCGCGCCCCATGACGACGGATGGCCGATCGTCAGCGCCCGGAAGCGGCGCGACGTCCTCCGGGATGCGCCACGGGAGCGCGCCCGTCGCGGCCGATCACGCCGCCGCGCGCGACCGCGGCCACGAGCGAGACTGTCACACCGCGATCGGCGCGCGGATCGCCGGGTGGTGCTCGTAGTCGACCACCTCGAAGTCCTCGAACGCGTAGCTCGAAGATCGACTCGGGACGGCGACGGAGCGCGAGCGACGGGTACGGGAACGGGTCGCGTGCGAGCTGCGTCTCGACCTGCTCGCGGTGGTTGTCGTAGATGTGGCAGTCGCCGCCCGTCCAGACCAGGTCGCCCGACCTCGAGGTCGCACTGCTGCGCGAGCATGTGCGTGAGGAGCGCGTAGCTCGCGATGTTGAACGGGACGCCGAGGAAGACGTCGGCGCTCCGCTGGTAGACCTGGCAGCTCAGGCGCTCGCCGCCGCCGACGTGGAACTGGAAGAGCGCGTGGCACGGCATGAGCGCCATCTGCGGAAGGTCGGCGACGTTCCAGGCGCTGACGACGATCCGTCGCGAGTCGGGCTCCTCGCGGAGGAGCCGCACGACCTCGGCGATCTGGTCGACGTGCCCGCCGTCCGGCGTCGGCCAGCTCCGCCACTGCACGCCGTAGACCGGGCCGAGATCGCCGTCCTCGTCGGCCCACTCGTCCCAGATCGTGACGCCGTGCTCCTGCAGCCAGCGGACGTTGCCCTCGCCGCGCAGGAACCAGAGCAGCTCGTTGGCGATCGACGGGAAGTGCACCTTCTTCGTGGTGACGAGCGGGAAGCCCTCGGCCAGGTCGAAGCGCATCTGGTAGCCGAACACGCTGACCGTCCCCGTGCCCGTGCGGTCGCGCTTCGGCGCCCCGGTCGTGAAGACGTGGCGCATGAAGTCCTCGTACTGGGTGCGAACGAGCCGGCGCTCGGGCACGGTCGTCCGACGATAGCGCGCGGAGACCCGGAGCGTCAGGTCGTCAGCAGCGGCCGCGTCGGAGCCGCGCTCGACGACGACCCAGCCGGACGACTCGTCGAGCTCGTACGGCGCGTTCAGCGGCACGACCGTCGCTTCCCGTGGCTCCGACCCGGAAGCTCCCGCACGGCGCGTACGAGCGCCCGTCCTTCGTCAGCCAGAGCTCGTAGCGTCGACGTCGCTCGCCGGCGAGGCCTTCGACCGTCGAGCTCCATCGGCCAGTTGCCGGCGTCGTCGACGTCGAACAGGGCGAGCGACGCCGACGCGCGCCGCTCGTCGACGGCCTCCATGGCGACGACCCGGTTCGGCTCGGGGCCGTCGGCCGAGCTGCCGACGAGCGCGCCGAGCGCGAACACGAGCACGCCGAGGGCCGCTGCGAGGGCGAGCAGCGCGGGCCGTCGGCGACGCGGCGTCAGCTGCGACGTGGCGCGGGCGGTCAGCCGTGGCGGCAGCTCGGGCGGCGGGCCGGCCTCGAGGAGCAGGTCGTGGACGCGCTGCAGGCGCTCGCGCTCGTCCGGGTCGAGCTCCGACCCCGACGAGCTCGTCGAAGTCGGGGCCGCGCTCGTTCATCGGGCAACCTCCGGTGCCCGATGAACGGGGAGGGGCGTGGGGAACCGGGAGGTTCCCCACGATCTCAGGAAGAAGGGGGCCCGCGGGGGAAACCTGGTTTCACCCGCGAACGCGAGCCGCAGGCGAGCGTTGTTCATCCGAGCTCCCCCTCGAGCGCGTCGGCGAGCCGTGCGAGCGCGCTGCGGGTCCGCGTCTTCACCGTGCCGAGCGGTATACCGAGCGAGTCGGAGATCTCGCTCTGCGAGAGGCCGCGCCAGTAGGCGAGCTCGATCACCGGCCGCTCGTGCTCGGGGAGGATCTCGAGCGCCCGGTGGACGCGCCAGGCAGTCCAGGCCGCGTCCGCCTCGTCGGCGGGGTCCGGCTCCGACCCGGGCCCGTCCGGGGATCTCGACCGCCGGCTCCGGCGTCTGCCGCAGGCCGTCGGTGATCGCGTTCCGCGCCACCGCGTACAGCCACGGCGCGCCCGAGCCGCGGGCTGCGTCGTACGTCCTCGCCGAGCGCCAGATGGCGACGAACGCCTCCTGGGTCGCGTCCTCCGCCCGGCCGCGGTCGCCCAGCCGCCGCAGCGCGAGGCCGAGAACGGCGCGCGCGTAGCGGCGGTAGAGCTCGTCGAACGCGTTCCGGTCGCCGGTCGCGACGAGCTCGAGGAGCTCGCCGTCCGTAGGGCCTCGGCGCTGCACGGTCGTCATGCGCGTCCGGGAGACGGGCGCGCGAGCGAGCGGGAGCGCGAGCGACGTGGCCACCGAACGGTGCTACGAGCGGTGCAGCACTCCCGGATTGCCTCCCGCCGCGCGGCGCCCGTCTACCGGGCGGCCTCGAGCTTGGCCGCGACGGCGTTCCAGTCGACGACGTTCCACCAGGCCGCGAGGTAGTCGGGCCGGCGGTTCTGGTAGTTCAGGTAGTAGGCGTGCTCCCACACGTCGATCCCGAGGATCGGCACGTGGCCGTCCATGAGCGGCGAGTCCTGGTTGGCGGTCGAGTACGCCTCGAGCGCGGAGCCGTTCCAGACGAGCCACGACCAGCCCGAGCCGAAGCGGGTGATGCCGTTCTGGGTCACCTTCTCCTTGAGTGCGTCGAAGCCCGCCGAACGTCGAGTCGATCGCCTCGCCGAGCGCACCGGACGGCTCGCCGCCGCCGTTCGGCCCCATGATCTCCCAGAACAGCGTGTGGTTCGCGTGTCCGCCGGCGTTGTTCCGCACCGGTGTCCGCTTGTCCTCGGGGAGCGAGTCGAGGCTTTTCAGCACCTCCTCGACGGACGCGTCGGCGAGCTCGGTGCCTTCGAGCGCCTTGTTCGCATTGTCGACGTACGCCTGGTGGTGCTTGTCGTGGTGGATCTCCATCGTGCTCGCGTCGATGTGCGGCTCGAGTGCGTCGAATGCATAGGAAAGCGGAGGGACGCTGAAGGCCATCGGGACTGCTCCTCTCTTCGGTGACCGACTCGGGGAGAAGGATATGCTCCGCGGCGTTCCCGCCCCGACCCTGGAGGAAACCACGGTGCCGAGCTTCGTCGAGATCAAGCCACGCGACCTGAAGCCCGCGCTGCTCGAGCTCGACGGCATCTCGCGCACCACGATCGAGGCGCACTACCGGCTCTACCAGGGCTACGTCGCGAAGCGGAACGAGATCCTCGGGCGCCTCGAGGACGTCGACCTGGAGAAGGCGAACCAGGTCTACTCCGACGTCCGCGCGCTCAAGGTCGACCTGACCTTCGCGATCGGCGGGATCAAGAACCACGAGGTCTACTTCGAGCACCTGGGCGGGGAGGGCGGCGACCCGGACGGGCCGTTCGCCGACCTCGTCGAGCGCGACTTCGGCTCGGTCGAGGCGTGGCGTGCCGACCTCAAGGCGTGCGGGATGGCCGGTCGAGGCTGGGCGTGGACGGCCTACGACTGGGACGAGGGTCGCCTCTTCAACTACCTCGGCGACGCGCAGAACACGTTCCCGGTCTGGAACGCGACGCCGCTCGTCGCGCTCGACGTCTACGAGCACGCCTACTTCCTCGACTACCAGACCGATCGCGCGGCGTACATCGAAGCCTTCTTCCGCAACCTCGACTGGGCAGCCGTGAACGGCTGGGTCGAGGCGTACCGGATCCCGGCCGCCTAGCCGGTGGCCGAGGCGCTCGCCGTCCTGGGCGGGTACCTCCTCGGCTCGCTGCCGTTCGGCTACTGGCTGCCCCGGGTCTTCCGCGGCGAGGACATCCGCACGAAGGGGAGCGGGAACGTCGGCGCGACGAACGTCTTCCGCGTCTACGGCCGCAGGCTGGGTACGGCGGCCGCCCTGCTCGATCTGGCGAAGGGCTTCGCGGCGGCGCTGCTCGGGCTCTGGGTCGGCGGGGAGCTCGTCGGCGTCCTTGCGGCCGCCGCGGCGATGGTCGGCCACGCGCGCCCGATCTTCCTCCGCTTCGAGAAAGGCGGGAAGATGGTCGCGACCGCGGGGGGCGCCTTCCTCGCGCTCGCGCCGCTCGCCGCGCTCTGCTGCGTGGCGGTGTGGCTGGTCGTCTTCCTGCTGACGCGCTACGCGTCCCTCGCCTCGGTCGCCACGGCGCTCGCACTCGTCGGCTTCGTGCTGCTCTTCGGCTACGACTGGCCCGTGATCGCGTTCGCGGCCGCCGGCGCGGTGGCGATCGTCCTGCTCCATCGCCACAACCTCCGCCGCCTCGCGGGCGGCACCGAGCACCGCTTCGAGCTCAGGCGCGCGCGCGGCGCCTGAGGCTAGTCCGCAAGCCAGGCTGCGAGCGTCGTCTGCCGCGGGCTCGGCGCACCGGTCTCGAGCTCGCCGCGCAGCTCGCCCACCGTGCCGAAGCGCTCGGCGACCACGTCGTGGACGTGGATCGTCTCGTAGTTCACCTGCTTCGAGAGCAGGAAGTCGTCGTCGTCGAGCTGGGGGAGCGTGGCGAGCGCGTCCCTGAGCGCGTGACGCACCGAGTCCTCCACGAAGCGCGGTTGCAGGTGGGCGTGCTCGACGACGAAGAGCTCGTCCGGCCGCTTGAGCAGGTCGTGGATCGGCGCGCTCATCGAGCGCTCGGCGATGTCGACGAGCATCTCGGCATCCAGGTCGCGGTCGGTGCCGACGAACAGCGTCTGGCGCCCGCGCTGGTTGTGCGTAGCGACGGGGACGAGCTCGAGGATCCGCTCGACGTCGCCGGGCTCGAATCCGGCCTCGAGCAGTCGCTCGCTCGCCCGGCCCTTGACGAGGCCCTGGGCGCACGGGCACGCGTTGATCCCCATCGCCTCGACACCGACCACGCGCCTCGTCCCGGACTCCGAGGCGGCGGCGATCCCGCAGAGCGTCACCATCTCCTGCGTCGCGAGCCCGGTCACCGGCGTGCGTCGGTGAATCGGCCATTGCGCGCGGATCCAGACCTCGGCCTTGAGGGCCTGTTGGCGCTCGACGACGCGGCTCGCGATGTGCTCCGCGAGCACCTCGACGAGCAGGGCCTCGCGCTCGACGACGAGCTCGATCGCCTCCTCGAAGAGCTCCGGGAAGCGGGACATGTGGACGCCCTTCTGGTTCGCGGCGAGATCGACGGTGCAGTCGATCACCGCGGCCATCACTGTCTCGGCGTCGCCACGGCGGATGCGCACTGCCTTCTGCACGCCGGTCACGCCGGCCCGGGAGAGAGCGAGCGAGATCTCGGGCGGCGACGCCTGGAGGTCCTCGATCAGGTCCGGGAGCTTCGACATCGTGGACAGGATACGCGCGCCGCTCCGCACCGGTTCACGCCCGGCGGGCTCGTCAGCGAAGGAGCCGCGAGAGGCGGCGGTCCTTCAGCGTGCGCCCGCCGGTCTGGCAGCTCGGGCAGTAGTAGATCGTGTGCTCGTCGAAGTCCACGCGCTCGATCGGCGTACCGCACTGCGGGCACGGCTCCGAGAGCCGGTTGTGGATCAGGTACACGTCGCGGTCGCCCTTGCCGCGCAGCCGGAGCTCGAGCGCACGCTCCAGGTCGTCGCGGATCGCCGTCGCGAGCCGCGCTGATCTCATCGTCGGAGAGCTCGGTCGAGGCCTTGAACGGCGAGAGCCTCGCACGCAGGAGGATCTCGTTCGCGTGCGCACGGCCGATGCCTGCGAGCGCGCGCTGGTCGCGGAGCAGCGGGTGGAGCTGCCGCCGCTCGCGGCCGAGGATCTCGCGCGAGCGCTGCCACGTCCAGGTCGAGCGCGTCCGGCCCGAGGTGGGCGAGGTCCTGCGTCGAGCTGCTCTGGTGTGACGAGCCAGACGCCGGCGCGCTTCTTCTTCCCGCCCTCGGTGAGCACGAGCTCGCCGCCGTCGGTGAAGCGGAGCCGGAACATCGACGTCTTCGGCCCCTTCGCGCCAGGCTCGAGGTAGCGCAGGCGCCCGGCGCTCATCAGGTGGACGCGGAGCACGTGTTCCGCGTCCTCGGTCGGGAAGAGGAGGTTCTTCCCGCGCCTCGCCGAGCCCCGAGAGCCGTCGCCCCTCGAGCGACGCGAGCGGCGGGTCGATCGTCTTGAGCGTCGCGACGTGCGCGGGCCCCGCGCGGTCGACCGGCGAGCGCGAGACGAGCGGGTCGAGCTCGCGCACCCACGCCTCGACCTCGGGTAGCTCGGGCATTACGCCGTGTTGTACCGGGTCAGGCGGTGTCGGCCGGCACGGGATCGCCGATTCCCGGGACCCCGGCGCAAGGTCCGACTGCACCGGCTCGTCCTCGATCGGCTCCGGCATCTCTCGCAGGTGGCGCTGGGGCGAGAGGAGGATCCAGAGGAACGAGAGCCCGCCTCCGATTGCGGCGACCACGAGCGTCTCGCGCAGGCCGATCCAGGTCCCGAGCGCGCCGCCCGCGAGGGTCCCGAGCGGGATCGTCCCCCAGACGAGGAAGCGCATCGCCGAGTTCATGCGGCCCTGCAACCGCGCCGGGCAGATCGCCTGGCGGTAGCTGACCTGGACGATGTTGTAGATGACGAGTGCGAACCCGAGCACGAGCTGCGCCGCGACCAGGAACGGGATGGCGGCGTTTCCCTCCGGCGCGAACGCGATGAGGAGCATCGCCGGGCCGGAGAGGAGCGTGACGGCGATCGTCGTGCGCCCGATGCCGAAGCGGCCCGAGATGCGCCTCGCGGTGAACGCCGCGAGCATCGACCCGACGGCTCCGACCGAGAACACGATCCCGATCAGGCCCGGGGAGAGCTCGAGCTCGCGCACGGCGAAGACGAGGAAGATGGAGAAGCCGAGGCTGAAGAAGAAGTTCGAGGTTGCCGTGCATCCGGCCTGCGCGCGGAGGTTCGGGTTTGCGAAGACGAAGCGCAGGCCCTCCTTCGCCTCGGCCAGGAAGCTCGGCCTCTCTCCGTCCACACTCGTCCGCTCGGGCCTCGGCTCGCGCGTGCGGATGCCGAGAATGAAGAGGCCGGAGGCGACGAAGGTCAGCGCGTCGACGAGGATGGCGTACGGCGCGGTCAGGACCTGGACGAGGATCCCGCCCAGCCCGGGGCCGGAGATCTGGGCGGCCGAGCGGCTGACCTCGAACTTCGAGTTGCCCTCGATGATCTTGTCGCGGTCGACGAGGGACGGAAGGTACGACTGGTAGGCGACGTCGAAGAAGACCTGGAAGACGCCCACGAGGAAGCCGACGACGTAGAGCTGGGCGAGCGTGAGGACGTCCGCGATGTACGCGATCGGGACCGTCATGTAGAGGGCCGCGCGGCCGAAGTCGCCGACGATGAGGATCGGGCGGCGCGGCAGGCGATCGACCCAGACGCCGGCCGGCAGGGTGAAGAGGATGAACGGGAGGAACAGGACCGTCCCGAGGGCGGCGACCTCGAATGCGCTCGCGTCGAGGACGAGAATCGCCACGAGCGGGAACGCGAGGTCGTCGATCATCGACCCGAACTGGCTGATCGTCTCGGCCGACCACAGCTTGAGGAAGTCGCGGTGCCGCCAGAGGCCCCCGGTCGGCCAGAGGTTACGCATCGTCACCCTCGCTCTCGCCCGGTGGCGGCAGCACCGTCGTCGAGGGGAAGAGCGCGAACGCGAGAGCGTGCATGTCGCCGCTCGGATCGGCCGCGTGGTGGAAGTCGGCGACGAGGCGGTTGAGCCGGCGCTGGAAGCGAGTGACGTCCGCGGGCGAGATGCGCACGTGCACGAACGCAGACGTGTCCTTATCGGCCGCTCCGGACGCCATCGCCTCGTCGGCGGCCTGGCGGAGCATGAGCGCGCGGATGGCGCTGCCGCGGAGCTCGTCCGGCATGGAGTCGGCGGTCTTGAGGATGAAGAGCCGAGCGACGCGGCCGTAGTACTTCTCGGTCAGCGCGCGGACCTGCCGGGTGCGGACGACGTGCACGAGCCCTGCCTTCTCGAGCACCTTCAGGTGGTGGCCGACGGTGCCCTTCGGCGCGCGTAGCACTCCCGCGAGCTCGGTCGTGCTGGCGGCCCGCTGGTTGAGCAGCGTGACGATGGTCGCGCGCGTCGGCTCCGCGAGCGCGCGGAGCCTCTCGGGCTGGTCGACGACGAGGACGTCGTCGAGCTCGTAGTCGGGGCTTTGGTCGATGATCGCGAAACATACGGCAGATCCCGACCATTCGCAAGCTACCCATATGAAGGAGCAGGAGCACCGCCGGAGGACGGATCCTCCGGCGGTGCTCCTGGTGCTGGTGCTTCGTGGGCTTCGGCCTCTAGGGCTCCCACGTCCCTTCCGGGCCCGCAGGCGTCGGAAGGTTCGGCTTCGGTCCCGGCACTTCCTTGCCCGGGACGCCGTTGACCGACTCGGTCGAGTAGGTGAACGCGATCTGCGCGAACGCGATCAGGTCGCTGTTGACCTCGAGCGCGTGGGCGCTGAAGTTGCCGAACGTGTCGCACACTGCGTGGTAGCACGGGTCGAGCTGCGCGCCCACCGTGCCGCCCCAGATACCCGCCTGCTCGGCGGTCTTGGGCTCCTCGGCGCCGGTGAACAGGCCGCCCGAGGGGATTCCGGCGTTGATGAACGCCTCGTAGTCGCTCCGACCCGAGAACTCGGCGTCGTCGTAGGGCTCGCCGATCCCGGTGTAGTACGACTCGTACAGGTCCTCGATCGCCGTCGAGCCCGGCGGCACGACGACCGGAGCCTCGAACGTCGACTCGTCGGCGTCGTAGACCATCTGGACGTAGTTCGGCGATCCGACCATGTCGTAGTTCATGTACAGGGCGATCCGGTCCTGCTCTGCCGTGGACAGCCCGTCGACGTAGGCCTGCGAGCCGATGAGCCCGAGCTCCTCGGCGCCCCAGAAACCGAACCGCATCGTGTTCTGCGGGTTCAGCCCGGCGATCATCAGCGCGGTCTCGAGCAGCGCGGCCGTGCCGGAGCCGTTGTCGTTGATGCCCGGGCCCTCGGGCACGGAGTCGAGGTGGGCGCCCGCCATGACCACGTTGGCCGTGTTCTTGCCCGGCCACTCGGCGATCACGTTCACTTCCGTGGACTCCTCGACATTCACGCGTGCGGTCGTACCCGCCTGCGAGAGAGCCACGCCGTCGGCGAAGCTCGCGCCGACCACGGGAACCGTGATCGGTGCGCTCGAGGGAATGAGCGTCCCGACGATGAGCCCTTCTCGGTCGGGCGTGTTCCCCTGGTTGAAGATGATCACCGCCGAGGCGCCGGCCGCCTGCGCGTTCACGGCCTTGTCGGCGAAGGTGCAGGTCCCACGCTGGATCAGCGCGATGTTGCCGGCTGTGAAGCCTGCGAAGTCGGCTGCCTCGCAGCCACTCGTGACCGTCGGTGCCCGTGGCGTCAGCGCGGTGACGATGTCGACGTCGACCGTGACGACGCCGCCGGTGACGTCGTCGACGTCGCTTCCGGCGAACGCCCCGGTCTCGTACAAGGCGTTGACCGGCGTGAGCTGGTGCAGCACCGTCTTCGTGTCGTCGAGGAACTGGAACTCGTCGAACGTCACGTCGTAGCCGGCGTCGTCGAGCAGGTCGGCGACGTACGCGGCGCTGTCCGCGTAGCCTCCGGTGCCCGCGGAGCGATTGCCGCCGTTGGCGTCGGCGATCGCCTGGAAGGCCGCCTGGTGCGAGCGTACGCCCTCGAGCGTCACGCACTCCAGGAGCTTCCCGTAGGTGTTGTTCGTCCGCTTCAGGCAACCGGTCCTGCCCGTTGCCGAAGCCGCCGCCGGCAGCGCGAGCGCCACGAGCGCAACGGAGAGCAGCGCCACCGTTGCCAGGGTCGCGAGTGCTGCTCCGCGCCCGGATCGGCGTCTTGTGTGATCGACCATGTATCAGCTCCTTGTCCTCGGTGAGGGGACGGATGCAGTCGGCCGCGAGGGGTGACGAGGACGTCGACAGCCTCTCCCCTCGATCCGAAGGTGTCGACCCGACGAGGGTAACCGCTTCCGTGTCGATTGCAAACATGGGGCGCCGTAGGCTGCGCCGCGTGGACCGGCTTGCCGTCGTCGTCACCCGCGGAGGGCATCGAGGAAGCACGGCACGACGTGGACGCCGTCGCGGTCTCGGGCGGCGAGGTGGTCGAGGCCGCCGGCGACCCGGCGCTCGTCGCCTACTTCCGCAGCTCGGCGAAGCCCATCCAGGCGCTGCCCGTGGCTCGCGCGAGGCCAGACCTCGACGAGGTCGAGATCGCGATCGCCTGCGCGTCGCACCTCCACCGCGCCGAGCAGCTCGCTCCGGTGCGCAGCCTCCTCGCGAAGGCGCCCGCCTCGGCGGACGACCTCGAGTGCGGCGCCGAGCCGACGCCGCTCGAGCACAACTGCTCCGGGAAGCACGCGGGGATGCTCGCGCTCTGCCGGGCCCGCGGCTGGGCGACGGAGGGGTATCGGTTGCTGGAGCACCCGTGCCAGCAGGAGATGCTCGCCGAGGTCTCCGAGGCGGCCGAGGTAAGGCCGGCCTCCATGCCGATCGCGGTCGACGGCTGCGGCGTGCCGACGTTCGCGCTGACGCTCGAGCGGCTCGCGCACGCGTTCTCGCGCTTCCCGCGCATGGCCGGAGGCGGCCGGGTGGCGGCGGCCATGCGCGCCCACCCGGACCTGATCCGCGGGCCCGGCGCCGCCGACACCGTGCTCATGCAGGTGCTGTCCGGGTGGGTGGCGAAGGGAGGCGCGGAGGGGCTGCTGTGCGCGACACGCGACGACGGCCTCGGGGTCGCGCTCAAGACCGCAGACGGCTCGACGAGACCACTCCAGGCCGCGCTCGCGGCGTTTCTCGAGCGGCTGGGGATCGAGTCGGGCGACATCGGCGACGTCGAGGTGACGAACTCGCGCGGCGAGGTCGTCGGCGAGGTCCGCGCGACCTGACCGAAATCCGTCCTTCCCAAAGTCGGACCGGTCCGACTAGGATCCGCGCGCTGGAGGTGGGGAGCCGGAGCGGCAGGCGGACCGGCTCGTGCATGTAGGTGGTCAGTATCCGTTCGAGCGCGAGAGGAGAAAGCCCAGCCCATGCTGTCCGTCGATATCGCTCTGCCGGAGGTAGAGGAGCTTCACCGCCTCATCGAGCAAGGACTCGAGAAGGGCTTCCTCACCTACGACGAGATCGTCACGGGGCTCGAGGACGTCGAGCTCACCAAGGACCAGGTCGAGGACTTCTACACGTACCTGATCGACCATTCGATCGAGCTGGTCGAGGGCGTCGAGCACAAGTCGCTCCCGCACGAGGAGCCGCCCCCGGCCGTCGAGGACGAGAAGACGCCGAAGCTCGACCTGTCCGTCGAGCCGTCCCTCGACTCGCTGCGGCTCTACCTGCGCGAGATCGGGAAGGTTCCCCTGCTGACCGCCGACCAGGAGATCTCGCTCGCGAAGCGGATCGAGCGCGGGGACATGGGCGCGAAGCAGCACATGATCGAGGCGAACCTGCGTCTCGTCGTCTCGATCGCCAAGGGCTACCTCGGCCGCGGCCTGTCGTTCCTCGACCTCATCCAGGAGGGCTCGCTCGGGCTCATCCGCGCGGTCGAGAAGTTCGACTACCGCAAGGGCTTCAAGTTCTCGACCTACGCGACCTGGTGGATCCGCCAGGCGGTCACGCGGGCGATCGCCGACAAGGCGCGGACGATCCGGATCCCCGTGCACATGGTCGAGAAGCTCAACAAGGTCGTGCACATCGAGCGCCAGCTCGTCCAGCGCCTCGGCCGCGAGCCGCTGCCGGAGGAGATCGCCGAGGAGCTCGAGATCCCGACCGACGAGGTGCGGGAGATCCTGCGCATGTCGCAGCTCCCGATCTCGCTCGAGAAGCCGATCGGCGAGGACGAGGACTCCTCGCTCGGCGACTTCGTCCCCGACGAGCAGGCCGAGTCGCCGTTCGACACGGCCTCGCTGTCGCTCCGCCGCGAGGACGTGGAGCTCGCACTCGCGACGCTGCCCGAGCGCGAGCGTCGCGTGATCGAGCTCCGGTACGGCCTCGACGGCACGCAGCCGTACACGCTCGAGGAGGTCGGGCGGGCGTTCGGGGTCACCCGCGAGCGCATCCGCCAGATCGAGAACAACACGCTCAAGAAGCTCGAGGGGCTGCCGGAGGCGCAGGGGCTCAAGGACTGCGTCTAAGAGCGTGGGGGAACCCACGGTTC
This sequence comes from uncultured Actinomycetes bacterium, assembly GCA_963770595.1. Classification (GTDB taxonomy): domain Bacteria; phylum Actinomycetota; class Thermoleophilia; order Gaiellales; family Gaiellaceae; genus GMQP-bins7. The sequence goes on from CAVYQG010000003.1 coordinate 861,332, forward strand.
CCCCACGTGCCCCCTCCTTTCGCTCCCGGCTGCGAGCTCGTGCCGTGAGCCTCCCGGCCGGCCAAGCCGGCCTCCGGCGGCATCGTCGTCTCGGGTTTCGACTGCTCGCTACGCTGCTGTCGCCGTACGGTTCCGCGCATGCGGATCGAGTACGTCGGGCACTCCACCGTCGTCATCGACCTCGACGGGGTTCGGCTGATCACGGACCCGCTGCTCCGGAACCGCGTGGCGCACCTGCGGCGTGCGGTCCCGGTGGACATGACCGCGCGGCGGGGGCTCGACGCCGTGCTCGTGTCGCACGCCCACTACGACCACCTCGACCTGCCGTCGCTCGAGAAGCTCGGCAAGTCGATCCCGGTGGTCGTGCCGCGAGGGCTCGGCGGCCTCCTGCGCAAGCGGCGCTTCGAGTCCGTGCTCGAGGTGGAGCGGGGCGAGACGATCCGCATCGGCGACCTCTCCGTGGTCGCGGTCGAGGCCGAGCACGACGGCGGGAGAGGGCCATTTCGGCGCCTCGGCGGAGGCCGTGGGCTACGTGGTCACCGGGTCGAAGTCCGTCTACTTCGCCGGTGACACCGACCTCTTCGACGGCATGCGCGAGCTCGGCCCGCTCGACCTCGCACTCGTCCCGATCTGGGGGTGGGGGCCCGGGCTCGGCGCGGGCCACCTCGATCCGGCCGGCGCTGCCGAGGCGGTCGCGCTCCTGCGGCCCCGCGTCGTCGTCCCGATCCACTGGGGGACGTACTTCCCGATCCACCTCGGCATTCTCGGACGGCCGGGTTTCGTGGAGCTCCCGCCGGCCGAGTTCGTCGCGGCGATGGCGAAGGCGGCACCCGACGTGGAGATCCGCGTGCTCCGGCCCGGCGAGGGCCTCGAGCTCTAGCGCGGCCTAGCCGGACGGCAGGAACCCGGCCTCCGAGAGCGCAACCAGGGCCTGCTCGCGGATGTCGCTCGAGACGCGCGGGACGTCGGCGCCGAACGGCGCATACGCCACGACGTCGAGCCACGCGGTCTTCTCGGTCAGCTCGCCGACGCGCACGTCGACGTCGAGCTCCGGGCCGAGCGGGATGCTTGCCGCTGCCTCGGCGGCCACGCGCCGTGCGTCGGCGAGCGGAGCATCGACGCGCACGGGCAGGGAGACCTTCAGAAGCCTCCGGGGATCGTCGACCGAGCGGTTCACGAGGGTCGTCGACACCATCGTCGTGTTGGGGACGAAGATCCGTCGCCCTTCCTCCGTCGTGAGCGCGGTGTAGCTCAGCGACATCTCGTCGACGATGCCCGTGTGCCCCGCGACCTCGACCCGGTCGCCGAGCCGCACCGGCTGCGTGAACGCGAGGACGACGCCGGACCCCAGGTTGCCGAGCGGCGTCGTGAGCGCGAGCCCGGCGATCAGCGCAAGGACGGCGCTCGAGGCGAGGAACGCTCGGGCGACCTCCTCCGTCGCGGGGAAGACGGAGAGGACGTTCCACGCTCCGACGAGAGCCACGAGCGCCACTGCGACCCGGAGCAGGAAGCTGAACGTCGTGCGCCTGCGGGCTGCCACGGACGGGTTCTGCTCCGCGAGGCGCCGCTCGTAGCGAGCGAATGCCCGGGTCAGCACGAACCGCACGGTGATCACGACGGCGATCCAGATCGAGGCGAGCACGATCGCCTCGAACGCGTGGTTCGACGTGTCCATGCGGCCAGGTTCGGCGCAGACGCCGTGGAGCCTGCCGGTGGCTCGGCTCAGCTACCCGCGAGCACGCGCGCCTTCGCCGTCGCGTACTCGTCGTCGGTCAGCGCGCCTCCGGCGTGGAGCTCGGAGAGCGAGGCGAGCTGCGTAGTGAGGTCGCTGCCCGGTGCCGCCGGGGGAGGAGGTGCCGCCGCGGGCTGCGCCGGCTTCTTCGTCGATTCCCACCACCCGGACAACTTGGAGCGCATCTCGTCGACCATCGCGCCGCCGTCTACGCCGGGGAACTCCGCCGCCGTCTGCCGCCTGGTCAGCTCGATCCAGACCGCGCCGAGTGCCACGAGCAGCGCGACGACGAGGTAGCGCGAGAAGTCGCTGACCGGGCCGGTGAGGAGCAGCGCCAGCCCGACGACGGAGAGTGCGACGTACGGCCACACGCGCTCGCGCAGGACCGGCGCGAGGAACCGCCTCGCCTCGACTGCCTGCGAGCCCGGGCCGGCGAGCCAGGACGCCACCACGAACAGGATCCCGATCGGGATCAGCCACCAGAACGTGCTGCGGAGGAGCTCCGTCAGGATGTCCCACGCATTCGACGCAGCCCCCTGGACGTCGGTCTCCTGGACGAGCGAGTCGACGACGTAGTTGCCGACGACGCCGACCGCGACGAGGCCGACGATGCCGACCACGACGAGCGTGAGCCCGATCCTGCGCACCACGCGGCGCCGGTCCCGCGAGAGCCAGACCGCGACGCCGAAGGCGGCGAGCGTCAGGATCGGGAGCACCCATGCGAGCACCTTCAGGAGCTGCGTCGCGGCCTGCGCCGCGTCGAGCTGGTCGGAGCGCATGACCTCGATGCGGCCGACGTCCTCCGGGAGGTTCTCCTGGACCTGCTCGCGGAAGCCGATCCGATCGGCGGCGTCGAGGATGATCGGCTCGAGGTCGAGCATGACGACGCCCTCTTCCGTCGAGACCGTGTCGCCGCCACCTTCGAGGACGGCGACGAGCGTGTGGTGCGACTGCTCGAGGCTCGCGGCCCACAGCCGCTGCAGGGCGGGCCGCTCGAGCGCGCGGTCGACGACGCGGTATCCGGCCTCCCTGGCGACCGCGCTCGCCGGTCCCGACAGCCGCTGGTAGTCCGGCGGGAGCTGCTGCTCGAGCTCGGCCTGGACGTCGACGGCGACGAAGAGCTCGTCGACCGCCCTCGTCGCCACCGCCGAGCGGATCTCGTCGTCCTGGATCAGCTCGCTGCTCGTGTCGACGAAGACGTCGGTGTTGAGCGCGACGCGGTTCACCCAGACCGCGAACGAGGTCAGCAGCAGCAGGACGCCGGCGAGGACGACGGCGATCCACACGACGATCGCACGGCCGCGTCCCCGCGCGCCGGGAGGTGGAGCCGGATCGGCGGCGGAGGCCGCGGGCTCACTCACGCCGGGGGCTCCGCCGCGCCGTCCCCGGCCCCGGAGGGCTCGTCACCCAGGTGGAACGCGGCGTGCAGGCCGCGCACGGCCGCTTCGACGTCGTCCCGGTCGAGCATGCACGAGACCTTGATCGGCGAGGTCGAGACGAGCCGCAGGTTGATCCCCTCGTCCGCGAGCGTGCGGAACATGCGGGCGGCGACCCCCGGATGCGAGCGCATCCCCGCTCCGACGAGCGAGACCTTGCCGAGGCCCGCGATCTCCTCGACCTCGAGCCGGCCGGTCTCGGCCTGCGCCCGTTCGAGCGCCCGCCGCGCCGCCGGCACGTCGTCCTGCGGCACGGAGAACGAGAGCTCGGCGGTCTCACCGGGGACGTTCTGGAGGATCGTGTCGACGTTCACGTGCTCGGCCGCGACCGCGTCCAGTATCGCCGCGACCGAGCCGGGACGGTCCGGGATCCCCCGCAGGACGAACAGCATCTCGTCCTCCGAGTGCGTGACCGCGGAGACGATCGGCTGCTCCAGGCCGGCGACGTCCTCGATCCGCGTCCCCGGCTCGTCCGAGAACGTCGACCGGGCGTGGATCGGGACGCTCTGCGCGCGCGCGAGCTCCACGGCGCGCAGCATGAGCACCTTCGCGCCCGACGACGACATCTCGAGCATCTCCTCGTACGACACGACGTCGAGCTTCCTCGCGTCCGGCACGATGCGCGGGTCGGCGGAGAAGACGCCCGGCACGTCCGAGTAGATCTCGCACGACGCACCGAGTGCCGCCGCCAGGGCGACCGCGGTCGCGTCGGTGCCGCCGCGGCCCAGCGTCGTGATGTCCATCGTCTCCCGCGAGAAGCCCTGGAACCCCGCGACGAGGACGATCCTGCCGCGGTCGAGCGCCTCGACCACGCGGACCGGCGTTATCTCGCGGATCTTCGCCTTCGTGTGCACCGGGTCGGTGATGATCCCCGCCTGCGAGCCCGGTGAACGAGACCGCCTCGTGCCCGAGGTCGTGGATCGCCATCGCGACGAGCGCGCAGGCGCTGCGCTCGCCGGTCGAGAGCAGCATGTCGAGCTCGCGAGGATGCGGGTGCGGGGAGACCTGGCGTGCGAGGTCGAGCAGCCCGTCCGTGGTGTCGCCCATCGCCGAGACCGTTGCGACAACCCTCGTCCCACGCTCGCGCGCTTCGACGAGCCGTCGCGCGACGTGCCGGATCTTGTCCGGGTCCGCGACCGACGAGCCGCCGAACTTCATGACGACGGTCGCTGTCGTTTCCTCCGGGACGGCGTCCACGCTTGGATTCTCCCCGATGGAGTAGTAGGCTCGCGGCGCGGGCCGTCCGGCCCGAGCAATGGGGGAAGCAACGAGGGGAGTGCACATGAAGAAGACCGAGCGCCCACGGCGCCGCTGGGTGGCGCTGGTGGGAGTACTCGCGGCCGGGCTCGTCGCGACAGGCATCGCAGGCGCAGCCTCGCCGTACACGACCGTGACGACGTTCGAGGGACCGCCGTTCGGGCTTTCGAACATCTCGGGGAAGTCGTTCTACGCCGCGGTCGGCGGAGCGGGGCCGGTCCTGGTCAATCAGGGCTCGCAGTCGCTCGTCAACTCGCTACCGGGCATCAACGACGCGGTACCTGCCGGCGGCGACAAGGTCCTCGCCGTCCAGACCGGGCCGACGACGGGACTGTTCCTCGTCTCGCCGGACGGTGTAGAACTGCTCGCCGACATCGGCGCCTTCGAGGCGGCGGTCGATCCCGCCGACGACGGCGTGGAGTCGAACCCGTTCGACGTCGAGCGGATCGGGCGCCAGCAAGTAGTCGTCGCCGACGCTGCCGGTAACAGCCTCCTGCACATCAGCAACAACGGCACGATCGACTGGATCGCGTCGTTGCCGAACGACGACGTCGAGTGCCTGATCTTCATCTGCGGCGAGCCGGGGGTCCTGGAGAACGCCGACCCGGTGGCCACGTCCGTCGCGATCGGGCCGGACGGCGCCTACTACGTCGGCGAGCTCAAGGGCTTCCCGGCGGCGCCGGGAACGTCCCAGATCTGGCGCATCGAGCCGGGCTCGGAGCATGCAGTCTGCGGTGTGAGCCCCGCCTGCAGCGTCGTCGGGACGGGCTTCACGTCCGTCATCGACCTCGTCATCCACAAGGGCAAGCTGTACGTCGTCGAGCTCGACGAGGCCGGCTGGCTCGCGGCCGAGGAGGGCTTCGGCGAAGGCGGCACGATCAACGAGTGCACGCTCGGGGCGACGCTCACGTGCACCGAGAAGGCGACCGGCCTGTTCAACCCGACGGCCGTCGCGTTCAACCGCAACGACATGTACGCCACGCTGATCGACTTCGAGACGTTCGGCGGTCAGCTGGTCACGATTCCGTAGCCATCCGTCGGCAGGGGTCGGGCTACGTGCCCGACCCCTGCGGCTACCCTCCGGCGCGTGACGTCCCGGAAGGTGATGCTCGTCGGGCTGGACTGCGCCGAGCCCTCGCTCGTCCTCGACCGCTGGAGCGACGAGCTGCCGACGCTCGCGGGCCTCATGGACCGCGGTACGTGCGGCCGGCTGACGTCGGTCATCCCGCCGATCACCGTCCCCGCCTGGAGCTGCATGATGGCGTCGAAGACACCCGGCGACCTCGGCGTCTACGGCTTCCGGAACCGCTCCGACCACACGTACGAGGGCGGCTTCATCGCCATGAGCGACGCGATCAAGGAGCCGCGCCTCTGGGATCTCGTCACGCGCGCGGGCGGGTCGTCGGTCGTCCTGAGCGTCCCTGGCACGTTTCCCGCCGCGGCCCCTGAACGGCGTCATGGTGAGCTGCTTCCTCACCCCGTCGATCGAGAGCCAGTACACGTACCCGCCGCTGCTGCGGAACGAGATCGAGCGCGTCGTCGGCGAGTACATCTTCGACACGAAGGACTTCCGCACCGACGACAAGGACTACCTCCTGCGCCAGGTCTACGAGATGACCGACCGCCGCTTCCAGCTCGCGGAGCACCTCGCCGAGACGAAGCCGTGGTCGTTCTTCGCGATGGTCGAGATGGGAACCGACCGCATGCACCACGGCTTCTGGAAGTACATGGACCCCGAGCACCGCAAGCACGAGCCGGGGAACCAGTACGAGAGCGCGATCCTCGACTACCACCGCCACGTCGACGGGCTGGTCGCGCGAGTGCTCCGGCACGCCGACGACGACACCGTCGTCCTCGTGGTCTCGGACCACGGCGCGAAGCGGCTCGACGGCGGCATCCGGATCAACGAGTGGCTGCGGCAGGAAGGGCTGCTCGGGACGCTGGCGGAGCCGAACGGCGTCTCCTCGATCCGCGACGTCGGCATCGACTGGCCGAGGACGACCGCGTGGGGAGAGGGCGGCTACTACGCCCGCGTCTTCATGAACGTCAAGGGCCGGGAGCCGGAGGGCGTCGTCGAGCCCGAGGAGTACGAGGCCGTCCGCGACGACCTCGCGCGTCGCATCGCGGCGATCCCGGACGACCAGGGCAGGCCGATGGCGACGGCGGTGTACAAGCCCGAGGAGCTGTACGGCGAGCCGCAGGGCGTCGCCCCGGACCTCATCGTCGTGTTCGACGACCTCCTCTGGCGCTCGGTCGGGACGATCGGCGGCGACGAGGGGATCCAGACGCTCGAGAACGACACGGGCCCCGACGACGCGAACCACGCGCAGGACGGTCTCTACATCGCCGCCGGGCCCGGCGTCGCGGCGGGTGGGCGCATCGACGCGCACCTGCTCGACATCGCCCCGACCGTGCTCGAGATCCTCGGGATCGAGGAGCCGGCCGGGATGCGCGGGACGAGCATGCTGGCGAAGATCGCGACGCCCTAGCCGTTCTTCCGGTCGAGCTCGCGGAACGCCGGGTTGAAGAAGCCGTAGGCGACGAGGAGCGTGTAGCAGACCCCGATAGCGAGGAACGTCGCCGGCACTCCGACGGCGGAGACGAGCGCGCCGCCGGCGAGGATCCCCAGCGGGATGGACGCCCAGGCGCCGGCCCGGACCGCGCCGAAGACGCGTCCGCGAAGGTGGGTCGGGACGCGTTCGGCGGTGACCGTGAAGATGATCGGGTTGACCGGACCGGCCGCCAGCCCGACGATCGCCAGCGCCACGAGCGCGACGGGTAGCGACGGCGTCGTCGCGATCACGAGGTACATGAGCGGGAAGACCGCGAAGCAGCCGACGAAGGTCCGGCGTCGCGGCAGCCTGTGCCCGATCGAGCTGAAGACGAGGGCGCCGACGAGCGCTGCGCCTCCGAAGACTCCGTACATGAGCCCGAGGTCGGTGGCGCTTCCGTACGTCTCCTCCGCGAAGACGGCCATGAGGACCGGGAACGGCGCGTCCAGGAGGTTGCTGGCGAGTGCCGTGCAGACCATCGCCCGCAGGACCCGCTCGCTCCAGATGAAGCGCATCCCGTCGGCGAGCTCGGTCAGGAAGCCGCCCGGCTCCTCCGCGGTGGGAAGCCGGCCGGGGCGAGCGCACGAAGAACGTCACGAGCGCGGCCGAGACGAGAAAGCTCGCCGAGTTCAGCCACAGCGCATTCGTCGCTCCGACTCCGGCGACGAGCAGGCCGCCGATCGGCGCACCGACGAGCAGCGACCCCTGCTGGATCGCGCCCCGGATCCCGCTCGCGCGCTCGAGGTGCATCCCGGCCGTCTCGGCCAGGTCGGGGAGGAGTGCCGCGCGCGCGGTTGCTCCCGGCGCGTCGAGCAGCGCGCCGAGGAAGACGAGCGCCATGAGTTGCCAGAGCTCGATACCGATCGTCGTGTGCAGGAGCGGGATCGCGGCGACGGCGCCGGCGCTCGCGAGGTCCGCGACGACGCTGGTCGTGCGGAACCCGAGCCGGTCGACGATCACCCCGCCGAAGAACGCCGCCAGGACGATCGGCACGAAGCTGAAGAAGACCGCGAGCGCGGTCAGCCTCGCGCTGCCGGTCGTCGTGAGCACGAACCAGGGGATCGCGAGCTGCGCGACGGCGTTGCCCGACAGCGAGACGACGTCGGCCGACGTAGAGCGCGTAGAGCGGGTCGCCGACGCCTCACCGGCAGCAGGCTAGGGCGTCACTAGAATCCGCCGCGCTGTGAACGTCCTCGTCTACGTCTCGGACGCGCTGCGCGTCGACCATCTCGGCTGCTACGGCGCGCGCAACGTGAACACGCGCACGATCGACGAGCTTGCGGCCTCGGGCGTCCGCTACGACCAGGCGATCTCGGCCGCGCCGTGGACAGCCCCCTCGACGACGTCGCTCGTCACCGGCCTCGACGCGCACCACCACGGCTACCTGCACTGGGACGCCGCGCTCGATCCGAAGGTCGAGACGATCTTCCGCGCGTTCTCGGCGCACGGCTACGAGGTCGCGAGCTTCGTCTTCGACACGAACTACCTGTTCAAGGACCTTCCCGAGGCCAACGTCCTCGGTACGAGCGAGTCGCTCGACGGCGCGCTCGAGTGGCTACGCGCGAAGCGCGACCGGCCGTTCCTCCTCTACGTCCACAACTGGGCGACGCACATGCCCTACGACATCCTCCACTCCGAGCGCGGCGGACTGGCTCGCGGCGAAGCAGGAGGTGATCGCCGGGATCCAGTCCGACTCGGCGTCCGCGCTCGAGGCCACGCGCGAGGCGTACCGGGAAGCCGTGGAGCGCCAGTCGGAGGTGCTCGTCGCCTCGCTCCTCGACGAGCTCGACGCACTCGGCCTGCGCGAGACGACGGCGCTCGCGTTCCTGTCCGACCACGGCGAGTCGTGGGGCGAGCGGTTCCTCGACAAGACCGCCGTGCAGGGCGTCTACCACATGCACGGCGCGGCGCTGTACGACGAGATCGTCCACGTCCCGCTGCTCCTGTCCGCGCCGGGCACGCTCGAGCCCGCAGTCGTTCGCGAGCAGGTCCGCTCGATCGACCTCATGCCGACCCTGCTCGAGCTCGCCGGCGTGCCGAGCGGGGAGATGGACGGGGAGTCGCTCCTCCACGTGGAGGGCGACCGGCCGGCGGTGATCACGGGCACCGACATGGGTGCGCTCACGAAGCTCGCCGTGCGGATGCCGCCGTGGAAGCTGATCCTCCACGTCGAGAGCGGCGAGGAGGAGGCGTACCGCCTCGACGTCGACCCGCGCGAGCGCCTGAGCCGCCCCGCCGACGTGCCGCCGGAGCTGCGCGAGCTCCTCTTCGCCGAGCTCGAGAGCGCCGAGCGCCCCGAGCTCACGGCCGAGGAGGAGGCGACGGTGGCGAAGCGGCTCTCCGACCTCGGCTACCTGTGACCGTCGCTCGCGACGCTGTACGAGCGGATGTTCTTCATCCGGCGCTTCGAGGAGACGCTCCTCGACCTCTTCTCGCAGGGGAAGCTCGTCGGGACGACGCACACGTACATCGGCCAGGAGGCGAACGGGGTCGGCGTCATCGACCACCTCGACCCCGAGGTCGACACGATCTTCTCGAACCACCGCTGCCACGGGCACTACCTCGCGTTCACCGACGACGCGTTCGGCCTGCTCAGCGAGGTCATGGGGCGGGCGACCGGCACGTGCGGAGGCAAGGGCGGCAGCCAGCACCTGTGCAAGGGCAACTTCTACTCGAACGGCGTCCTCGGGAGCATCGTCCCGGTCGCGACGGGGATCGCGCTCGCCGAGAAGCAGAAGGGGACGGGCGCGGTCTCGACCGTCTTCCTCGGCGACGGCGCGCTCGGCGAGGGCGTCACCTACGAGTCGCTGAACATGGCCTCGCTCTGGAAGCTCCCCGTCCTGTTCGTCGTCGAGAACAACCACTACGCGCAGTCGACGCCGGTCGAGCTCGAGCTCGCCGGCTCGATCCCCGCGCGCGCCGCAGCGTTCGGCGTCGAGACGGCCGAGCTCGACACCACCGACGTCGAGGAGATCCACGCCGCGGCCGGGCACGCGGTCGCGCGGGTCCGCGCCACCGGCGAGCCGTACTGGCTCGTGCTCGACACGTATCGCTTCAGCCCGCACTCGAAGGGCGACGACAACCGCGACCCGGCCGAGATCGACGCGCGCCGCGAGCGCGACCCGCTGACGATCGCGGGCGCGCGGCTCTCCGCGCCCGAGCGCGAGCAGATCGAGGCACGCGTCGGGCAGCGCGTCGCGGAGACCGTGGAAGCCGCCGAGGCGCGCCGCCGCCCCGGAGGCTGCGTGACCGCACCTCACAAGCGCGGCGTCCAGGTCCTGAACGAGGCGCTGCACGAGCTCTTCGAGACGCGCGACGACGTCGTCCTCCTCGGCGAGGACGTCCTCGACCCGTACGGCGGCGCGTTCAAGGTGACGCAGGGCCTCTCCGACGCGTATCCCGACCGCGTGCTGACGACGCCGATCTCCGAGGCGTCGCTCTTCGGCGTCGCAGCCGGGATGGCGCTCCGCGGGCGCCGCCCGATCCTGGAGATCATGTTCGGGGACTTCGTCGCGCTCGGCTTCGACCAGGTCGTGAACGGGATCTCGAAGTTCCGCGAGATGTACGACGACCAGGTCACCGTGCCGCTGGTCGTGCGGACGCCCATGGGCGGGCGCCGAGGCTACGGCCCGACGCACTCGCAGTCGCTCGAGAAGCTGCTCCTCGGCGGTGCCGAACGTCGTCGTCGTCGCGGCGAGCGAGTGCCACGACCTGCGCGGGCTCCTCGTCAACGCGGTCGAGGACGACCGTCCCGTGTTCTTCGTCGAGAACAAGCTGCTCTACGGCCGGCCCGTGCGCCGGCCCGAGGACGGCCACATCGGCGAGCTCGAGGTGCGCGAGAGCGGGGATGCGCTACCCGGCGCTGACCTTCTCCGCCACGGGCTTCTCCGAGGGCTCCGCGACGGTCGTCACGTACGGCGGCATGCTCCCGGTCGTCCTCGAGGCGGTGACGGAGCTCGTCCTCGAGCACGAGATCTTCTGCGAGGTGGTCGCGCTCTCGCAGCTCCTGCCGATGGAGCTCGAGCCGGTGCTCGAGTCGGTTGCGCGGACCGGCGCGCTCGTGACGGCGGAGGAGGGAACGCTGACGGGCGGCTTCGGCGCGGAGATCGCCGCCCGCGTTCAGGAGACGGCGTGGAGCGACCTGCGGGGGCCGGTGCAGCGCGTGGCTGCGCGGGACGGGATCATCCCGTCCGCCCGCGCGCTCGAGGACGCGATGCTGCCGAGCGTCGCGCGACGTGGTCGACGCGATCCTCGTGCTCGAAGGCGTGCGAAGCTAGCGACCGCTGATGCTCGAGATCGTTCTCACGCGCGAGGACGCGAACACCGAGTACGCCCTCCTCGCGGAGTGGCTCGTCGAGGACCGCGCCGAGGTCGTGTCGGGCCAGCCGGTCTGCGTCGTCGAGACGACGAAGGCGACCGTCGAGGTCGAGGCCCCGGGAGCTGGGACGATCGTCCAGCTCTACGAGGAGGGCGTCGAGGTCGAGCTCGGCAAGACGATCGCGCGGATCGCGGAGTCGGCCGAGGAGCTCGCCGCAGTCGACGCAGGTGGGGAGGAGAAGCCCGCGCCCAGGCCGGCCGAGGGCGAGCGCAAGGCGACCCGCAAGGCCGTCGAGCTCGCGGAGCGCCACGGCGTCGACCTGACGCGAGATCGACAAGCGCGGCTTCATCACCGAGAAGGACGTGGAGGAGCTGATCGCGCGGCAGAAGGCCGCCGCCTCGCCCGAGGCCGGGTCGCTGCTCGCCGGGGTCTCGACGCGAGGGTGTCAGCCTGCCCGCGTCCTACGAGCTCGGCGAGGAGCGTCGGCGCGCTCGATGCGTCCTTCCTCGAGACCCTCGCGGCGGATCCCCGCGCGTTCAGCGAGCTCGGCGTCGGACGAGAAGGTCGAGGCATATCGCCGGGCGGGGGCGGAGATCGGGGACGGCGTCGAGCTCGGCGAGGGAACGCTGATCGTCGCGCCTCGCATCGTGCTCGGGGACGGCGTGCGCCTCGGCGCCGGCTCCGAGGTGGTCTGCGAGGAGGTCGTCGCGATCGGGAGCCGGCAGCCAGTTCGGCGCGCTCCTGGAGCTCCGCTGCCGGCGCGCGTTCGTCGGCGAGGGCGTCTGGGCCGGGCGCTCGATCCGCTTCGGCGGCGGCGGCCACCGCGATCCGTGGGCGGTGCTCACGGTCGGCGACCTCGCCTTCGTCGGCGACGAGGCGTTCGTCAACGTCTGCCGCCCGGTGTTGATCGGCCGCGAGGTGTTCCTCACGATGCGCTCGCTCATCGTCACGCACAACATCGGCCACTCGCTGCTCGAGGGCTTCGAGAACCGGTTCGCGCCCGTGGTGCTCGAGGACCGCTCGCAGGTCGGGCTCGGCGTCGTGATCTACGCCGGCTGCCGGATCGGAGCCGAGGCGATCGTCGCCTCCGGCTCGTACGTGACTGGCGACATCCCGGCCGGGGCGTTCGCGATCGGCGTGCCCGCCAAGGTGACGGGCAGCTCGAGCCACAAGGTCTCCCGTCAGCGCCAGGTCGAGCTCGGGCGCAGGATCGTCGACGACCTGCACGAGCTGATCGCGCTGCGGGGGCATACGGTGTCCGCGATCGACGAGGCCGGTGACGAGCGCGGGTTCGAGGTGGAGGGCACACGCGTCGTCTTCATGCCCTCGTACACCGGCGGGCACGCGGGCGAGGTCGTGCTGACCCTCGAAGTCGGCGTCGAGGTCGCCGAAAACGCCGCGGTCCTCGACCTCCTCGGCCGCCGCGTGCACGGGACCGCCGACGGAGTCGTCGCCGACTCCGTGCGCGAGTTCTGCCGCAAGCGCGGGATCCGCTTCGAGCCCGGCCCGTGGCGCTACGGGGGAGGGCTCGTCTGATGGCGGCACCGGCAGCGCTCGAGCGCCTCGCGCAGCTCACGTTGTTCTCGGACCTCAAGTGGCCCGAGCTCGAGGCCGTCGCGCACACGTTCAGCGAGGAGGTGTTCGCGGCCGGGCAGCGCGTCCTGCGGCAAGGGCTCTCGGGCAGCGCGTTCTACGTGATCGTCGACGGCGAGGCGTCGGTCGTGGTGGACGGCCAGGAGCGGGCGCGGTTCGGGCGAGGCGACTTCTTCGGCGAGATCTCGGCGCTGACCGGCGGGCCGCCGAGCGCTGACATCAGGGCGGACACGCTGCTCCGGTGCCTCGTCCTTCCGGGCCCCGAGGTCGAGCCGTTCCTCCTCCAGCATCCGCCCGTGATGCTGCGCATGCTCCAGGCCGAGGCGAGGCGCCTCCGCGACTCGAACCGGTGGACCGACTGACGGACGACGACCAGGCGGCCTCGCCGGGCGACTACGGCGTCGTCGTCGTCGGCAGCGGGCCCGGCGGGCTGCAGGCGAGCTACTGCCTGCGGGCGCTCGGGATCGAGCATGTCGTGCTCTCCGCGGACGACGCGCCGGGCGGGATGTTCCAGCGCTTCCCGCTCTTCGAGCGGCTCATCAGCTGGACGCACGCGGGCGCCGACGTCGAGCGGGGCACGCGCGAGTTCGAGGCGCACGACCAGAACAGCCTCGTCGCCGACGAGCCACGGCTCGGCGCTCTCGTCGCCGAGGGCATCGCGGACGGGCACCGTCGCCCGTCGCGCGAGGAGATGCACGCGGCGCTCACCGGGTTCGCCGAGAAGGCCCGGCTGCCGATCCGGTACGGCACGCGCTGGGAATCGACGCGAGTCGAGGAGGACGCGGTCGTCCTCGTCACGACGGAAGGCGAGGAGTACCGGGGCCGCGTCGCGATCCTCGCCGTCGGGACGACCGAGCCGTGGCTCCCCCCGATCCCGGGCCTCGCGCTCGAGCAGCACTACGTGAACGTCGAGAGCGCGCCCGACCGCTACCGCGACCGCCGCGTGGTCATCGTCGGCAAGCGCAACTCGGCGTTCGAGATCGGGGAGGCGATCGCGCGGCACGGCCTCCGCGAGCTCACGCTCGTCTCGCCTCGACCGCCCGACCTCGGCCGGCTCGCCCGCTCACCGTTGCGGCCGTGGTACCTGACGCCGTACGACGAGCACGTCCGCGGCGCGCCCGGCCGGTTCGTCCTGAACGCGTCGGTCGACCGGGTCGAGCGCCGCGAGGACGGGTACGTCGTGCACGCGCTCGACCCGAGCCGCGCGGAGCCGCTGCTCGTCGAGGCCGACGACGTCATCGCCGCGACCGGCTTCTACGCGCCGCTCCAGGACCTCGCCGAGCACGGGGTCGCGACCGTTCGGGACGGGCGCCTGCCCGCGCTGACGCCGCACTGGGAGAGCGTGACCGTTCCCAGGATCTACTTCGCGGGGAACACGACGGATGCGGCGAGCGGGCTGCGCAAGCATGGCGTGGCGAGCCTGTCGTCGATGGTCTGCGGGTTCCGTTACAACGCCCGCGTCCTCGTGCGGCACATCGCCGAGAAGCACTTCGGCATTCGTCTCGACCGGCCGCGGCTCGAGCTCGACGCCGTCGTCCCGTACCTCTTGCACGAGCTGAACCACGGGCCGGAGCTGAGCTTCCAGAAGGGCTACCTCGCCCGCGTGCTGGAGGTGGACGAGGCCGGGATCGCGGACGCGGGGATCCAGCCGCTCGAGGTCTTCGTCGACGCGCAGGCCGACGGGATCGCCGCGACGCTCGAGTTCGACGCGGAGGAGACGATCAGGCCGGTGCTCTATGTGCGCCACCGCGGGGTGCTGCAGGAGCAGGCGCTCGCCCCGCACCCGCTCCGGCGCTACGAGGGCGCGGCCTACGAGAGCGAGCTCGGGAAGCTGCTCCGCCCGCTGCTCTCGGCGTAGGTCTTCGTCACGAGGCTGCTGCGAGCGCAGCCGGGGCCGGTGGCTGTTCCGGGAGCGACGCGAGAACCTCTTGAACGACGTCATCGTCGCCGTGAACGGTGACCGCGTCCACGTCTCGGTCGACGAGCAGCGCATAGAACGCCGCAGAGTCGCCCTCGACGATGGCGGCGGGAGCCTCGGCCGAGCCCGCGTGCACCTCGCCGTCCGCGACGAACGCGACCTCGTCACCGATCCGAAACTCGATGCACGGGGTCGTCGGGGGGAGAGCGATCCGAAGGGCGCCGGTGAGCCAGCCGGGCTCGAGCACGCCCTCGGTGGTGGGCGGCGGCCCGAGCGAGCGAGCTCCCCAGTGGGCGAGCTCGTGCATGACCGGGCGCAGAGCCTCCCCGTACTCGGTCAGCTCGTAGACCGTCGAGGCCGCCGGCGGCGGGAGCAGCTGCCGCCGGACCACTCCGCCCTGCTCGAGCTGCTTCAGCCTCGCCGCGAGGATGTTCGTGCCGCAGCCGGTGAGCCGGTGGTGGAGGTCCGTGTAGCGGAGCTGCCGATCCTCCAGGAGCTCACGCACGATGAGCAGCGACCAGCGCTCGCCGACCAGATCGAGGGCGTGCGCCATAGGGCAGTAGTGGGCATACGACTTCACGACTCGCCGATTGTACAGCGATGTCTTGCTGAATGGAAGTCTAGACTTGCAATTCGAAAGTATGGGCTGTAGGATCGCGACCTTCCACGAACACCAAGAACCGAAGGGGAACTTCATGGTGGCTTCCGAACGAACCAAGTGGTACGCACTCGCGCTCATCTGCGCGGTGCAGTTCATGGTCGTTCTCGACATCGCGATCGTGAACGTCGCTCTGCCTTCCATTCAAACCGACCTCGGCTTCTCGCAGGAGAACCTGCAGTGGGTGATCAGCGCCTACGCGCTGGTCTTCGGCGGCTTCCTCCTGCTCGGCGGCCGGCTCGCGGACCTGATCGGGCGCAAGCGCGTCTTCATGGCGGGGCTCGTCGTCTTCTCGCTCGCGTCGCTTCTCTGCGGCTTCGCGTGGAGTGACGAGTCGCTCATCGCAGCCCGCGCGATCCAGGGGCTCGGCGCCGCGCTGATCACGCCGTCGGCGCTGTCCATCCTCACCACCACCTTCGCCGAGGGGCGCGAGCGCAACATCGCCCTCGGGGCCTGGGGCGCGGTCGGCGGCTTCGGTGCCGCCGCGGGCGTTCTCCTGGGCGGCATCCTCACCGACCTCCTGTCGTGGGAGTGGATCTTCTTCGTGAACGTGCCCGTCGGCATCGCGGGGCTCGCACTGGCGCCGGTCCTGCTCACCGAGAGCCGGGACGCGCACGGCCAGAGCCACGACGTGCCCGGTGCCGTGCTCGTCACGGGCGGCCTGAGCCTGCTCGTCCTCGGGATCACGCAGGGCCAGCAGTGGGGCTGGGGCTCGCTCCAGACGATCGGCGTCTTCGTCGCCGCCGCGCTCCTGCTCGTCGCGTTCCTGGTCTGGGAGCAGAGGCAGAAGGACCCGCTCGTCCCGCTGTCCATCTTCCGTCTGCAGACCCTGACCGCGGCGAACGTGGCCGGCTTCGTCATGGGGACGGCGATGTTCTCGATGTTCCTGATGCTGACGCTGTACATGCAGCAGGTGCTCGGGCTCACGCCGCTCGAGACGGGCTTCGGCTACCTCGCGGTCGCCGGGACCGCCGTGATCTGGGCCAATGTCGCGGCCGTCGCGGTGAACCGGGTCGGCGTGAAGCCGGCACTGATCCTCGGGATGGTGTTCCTCACCGCCGGGCTCCTGTACTTCACGCAGGTCTCGGTCGACGGGTCGTACTGGACCGATCTCTTCCCGGGCTTCCTGATCATCGGGGTTGCGATCCCGTTCGTGTTCGTCCCGGTCACGATCGCCGCGCTCGCGGGCACGAAGCCGGAGGAGGCAGGCCTCGCGTCCGGCCTGATCAACACGTCGCAGCAGATCGGGGGCGCCGTGGGGATCGCGCTCCTCTCCACGATCGCCGTCACGACGACGGCCGACGCTCCGCCCGGAACGCCGGTTCCCGTCGCGCTCACGGACGGGTTCGTGAACGCGTTCTGGGCCGGCGCGGCGATCGCGTTCGTCGGCGTGCTCGTGTCCGTCTTCATGGTTCGCGGTCGCGACCTCCAGCAGCAGGAGGCCGCCCTCGGCGAGCCGGCGCTCGAAGGAGCGGCATCCTGAGCCCGGATGCTCCGGGTCGTCGCCACCGGTCTCGCGGCCCTGCTGCTGACGGGCTGCGGCGGAGGCGGGGCGACGGCTGATCCCGCTCTCGACCGCGAGCTGATCGAGGTCGCCCGTGAGGGCGATCTCGACGCGGTCCGGTCGCTCCTCGATCGTGGTGCGGCCGTCGACGCGGTCGACGCGACCGGAGCCACGGCGCTCGTCGCGGCCGCGTACGGGAACCACGTCGACGTCGCGCGAGCGCTCGTCGACTCGGGAGCCGACGTCAACGTGAAGGACGCGACCGAGCAGAGCGCGTTCCTGATCGCGACGAGCGAGGTCGGTGACGACGTCGGCCCTCCTCGAGCTCACGCTCGCGTCCGGGGCAGACGTGGATGCGAAGGACAGCTACAACGGAACCGGGCTGATTCGCGCAGCCGACCGCGGGCACGTCGCGATCGTCCGACGCTTGCTCGAGACGGAGATGGACGTCGACCACGTCAACCGGCTCGGGTGGACGGCGCTCCTCGAGGCGATCATCCTCGGCGACGGTGGCGAACGGCACACCGAGGTCGTGCGCCTGCTCGTCGCAGGAGGCGCGAACGTGAATCTCGCGGACGGCGACGGCAGGACACCGCTTGCACACGCGCTGGCAGGCGGCCACGAGGAGATGGCCGCGATCCTCCGCGCCGCCGGCGCGCGCGCCTGACCTCGGCGCTCAGGTCACTCGATGTTCCCGCACGACGTGTACGTGGCGAGGTCCTCGTTCGACATGTGGAGGTTGATGGCGTACGTCCCGCCGGTCAGCGAGTCGAGGCTCGTGTCGACGGTGGTCTCCGACGATCCGTCGTCGACGTTCGGGAGCCCGAAGGCCGGCTCCGGCGTGAGGTCGTCGCACGTCCCCTCGTGGATGTGCGCCGGTTGCGAGTCGGAGATCGGATCGTCGACCTCGACGACGACGCGGGTCTGGTCGCCTTCGGCGGTGAGCGTCGCCGTGCCCGACTGACCCGAGCCGTCGAACTCCGCGAGCTCGACCGTCACCTCGTCGCTCGAGGCCTCGTCGTCGTCTCCGCCGCAGCCCGTGAGCGCGACGAGCGCGAGCGCCAGGACAGACAGGGCCGCGATCCGTGTGAGCGTGCGCATTCCCGTACCCCTTCCGTCGTAGGAAGTGTCTCGTTCGTGCTATTCGGGGTACACCCGAGATCGGTTCGGGAAGTGCGCTGCGACTTCCTTACATTTGACTAACGACCTTCTCACGAGTCCGTAAGGCATCGGGGGAACACTGAGACATGGCCGAGGGGATTCGACCGTTGGTGGCCATCGCCGTCATCGCCGCGCTCACTGCTTCGCTGGTGGCCGGGCTCGACGCCACCGACGCGCGCGCGGCGAGAGGTCGCGTGCGCGGAGGCGGTGCTCGACGACTGGAGCGACGGCCGGGTCGACGGCATCTACGAGCGCAGCTGCTACCTGGGCGCGATCGACATGCTCCCCGAGGACGTGCGTGCGTACACGAGCGCCGCCGCCGACATCGCGCGGGCCCTGCAGGCACGAGGCCTGGAGCGCGGGCCGAGCGGGTCGGCGCCGGAGTCGCGCGAGCTCTCGCTCGGGGGCGCCGAGGCGGCAGCCGCGGCGAGCAACTCGAGGAACGTCCCGGCCGTCATCTTCGTGCTCACGGTCGTCGCCGCGTCCGTGCTCGTCGCAGGCTCGGCCGGTTTGATCGCGCGCCGCGTCCGGGTACGGCGTCGCGCATGAACGGGTTTCTCGTTCGCGTCGCGGTCGCCGCCGCCGCGTTCGTCGCGGCGTTGGCGTTCTCCACGAACGCGCAGGCCTCACCGGGGCTCCAGCTCGGCGTCCAGGACGACGCCTGGCTGCGCTACGGCGACGGCAGTCTCGAGTCACGGCTCGCGGAGCTCGACCGGCTCGGCGTCGATATCGTGCGCTTCACGGTTCGCTGGGACCAGGTCGCGAAGACCCGTCCGGCGAACGCGCGTGACCCCCGCGATTCCGCGTACGACTGGTCGTCGACCGACCCGGTGCTGCGCGGCCTCCGCCGACATGGGATCTCCGCCCTCATCACGCTCTGGGGAACGCCCGGCTGGGCGAACGGCGGCGACACCGCGAACACGGCGCCGTCGAATGCGACCTCGTTCGGGAACTTCTCGCCAACGCCGCGGCACGGCGGTACTCGTGGGTCCGCTCGTGGACGATCTGGAACGAGCCCAACCAGCCGCGCTGGCTGCGCGACACCTCGGCGCGCGCGTACGTCGAGCGCCTGCTCAATCCCGCCTACGCACAGATCCATGCGGTCCTCCCGCAGGCGTCCGTGGGAGGAGGGATGACCTCCGCCCGCGGCGGGACCGGCGGCGTCTCGCCCGTCGCGTGGATGCGCGCGATGCGCGCCGCAGGCGCGAAGCTCGACGCCTACGCGCACCACCCGTATCCGACGCGGCCGCAGATCGAGACGCCCTGGGGCCCGAAGTGCAGGAACTGCTCGACGATCACGATGGCCGACCTCGACCGGCTGCGCCGCGAGGTGCGGGCGAACTTCGGCAAGAAGCGGATCTGGCTGACCGAGTACGGCTACCAGACGAACCCGCCGGACGATCTCCTCGGCGTCTCACCCGCCACGCAGGCGAGCTACGTCTCGAATGCCATCCGCCGCGCGCACCTCGCGCCCGATGTCGACATGCTCATCTTCTTCCTCGTGCGCGATGACTCGTCGCCGGATGGCTGGCAGAGCGGTTTCGTCACCGCGAGTGGCGAGCACAAGCCGTCGTATGCCGCGTTCCGGATGCCACTTGCGCAGGTCTCGAGAGCGGGCGCGAATGCGACGTTCTGGGGTCGGGTCCGCGGCCACGGCGGTGCGCGCACATTCCGGGTGCGTGTCACGCGGAACGGCCGCACCGAGTGGGTCGGCGGCACGCGGCACACGGACGCGAACGGCTACTTCCGTGTGACGATCGCAGCCGGCCGGGGGACGCTCGTCCGCGTGTGGTCGTCCTCGGGCGGCTACAGCCTCCCGATCCGCACTCTCTAGCTCTTCGGCCCGTAGACGTGCACGACGATGCCGCTGGCGAACGGCGTCGAGTCGAGCAGCGCGAGGTGAGTCGTGTCGATGCCGTCGATGAGCCGCTGGCCGCCCCCGGCGAGCACCGGGAACACCCACAGGTGAAGCTCATCGAGCAGGCCCTCGGCGAGCAATGTGCGGTCGACCTCGCCCGTGCCGAACTTGAGGATGCCGGCGCCGGGCTGCGACTTGAGCTCCGTGACAGCCTCGGCGAGATCTCCGCCGATGACGGTCGCGTTCCACGTCGCCTCCCGGAGCGTGCGCGAGGCGACGTGCTTGGGCATGGCGTTGATCCGATCCGCGTAGTCGCCGTCGCGCCCCGGCCACGCCTGCACGAATCCCTCGTAGGTCGCCCGTCCCAGGAGAAGCGAGTCGGCGGCGGACAGCATCTTCGTCGCGTAGGCGGCGTGCTCGTCGTCCCAGTACGGCGACCCCCAGACCTGCGGCTCGCCGATCACGCCGTCGAGCGTCACGAACGTCGATTCCACGAGCTTCCTCATCGTCCGGCCCCCTTCGCTTCGGTGTGTGGGTGTCGACCTCGTCAGACGGCGAAACTCATCGTCTTGACGGTCGGGCGTCCCGAACGTAGCTTCGGCGGGTGCCCACCGGCGCCCTCGTGACGACCGTAGTCGGAAGCTACCCGCAGCCGGAGTGGCTGATCGACCGCGGGCGCCTCGCAGACCGTCTGCCCCCGCGCGTGCGGGCGAAGGAGCTCTGGCGGGTTCCCGAGGCCTATCTGGACGAGGCGCAGGACGACGCCACGCGGATCGCCGTGTCGGACATGGAGCGTGCCGGCATCGACGTCGTGACCGACGGCGAGATGCGCAGGGAGAGCTACTCCAACCGCTTCGCCACGGCCCTCGAGGGCGTCGATCTCGACACGCCCGGCGTCGCGCTCGACCGCACCGGCCACGAGAACCCGGTCCCGCGCGTCGTCGGCCCGATCCGCCGCCGCGAGCCCGTCGAGGTGAAGGACGTCGAGTTCCTCCGCGCGATCACGGATCACCCGATCAAGATCACGGTGCCCGGCCCGTTCACGATGACCCAGCAGGCGCAGAACGACCACTACGGGGACGAGCGCGAGCTCGCGCTCGCGTACGCGGCAGCGGTGAACGAGGAGCTGCGCGATCTCAAGGCGGCCGGCGCGGACGTCGTCCAGATCGACGAGCCGTACCTGCAGGCGCGTCCGGAGGCGGCGCGCCGGTACGCGGTGGAGGCGATCGACCGCGCGCTTGCGGGGATCGCCGGCGACACGGTCCTGCACACGTGCTTCGGGTACGCGCACATCGTCCACGACCGCCCCGACGGCTACCCGTTCCTGCGCGAGCTCGCGGACTGCGCCGCGACGCACGTTTCCCTCGAGGCGGCGCAGCCGGACCTCGACCCGGAGGTCCTGCGCGAGCTGCCAGAGAAGGTGATCGTGCTCGGAGTCCTCGACCTCGACTCGTCGGAGGCCGAGACGCCGGAGCTCGTCGCCGAGCGGATCCGGCGCGCGCTGACGGTGCTCCCGCCGGAGCGACTGGTCGTGGCTCCGGACTGCGGGATGAAGTACCTCCCGCGGCAGCTCGCCTTTCGCAAGCTGCGGGCGCTCGCCGCCGGGGCGCAGCTCGTGCGCGGGGAGCTCGGCCTCTGATGCAGATCGGGAAGCCCGGCGACCCGATCACGCGCATCGCGCAGGCCTACCCGGAACGCGTCGAGGTCCGCGGGCGCGACCTGACGGGGGACCTGATGGGCCGCCTGACGTTCACGGAGTACTTCCATCTGCTCCTCACGGGGCACGAGCCGACCGAGGATCAGCGCTTCTTCCTCGACGCGCTGCTGGTCGCGATCGCGGAGCACGGGATGATGCCGACGAGCGTCGCGGCGCGGATGACGCTCGCCGCGGACCCCGGCTCGCTGCAGGGCGCAGTCGCGGCGGGGATCCTCGGCGCGGGATCGGTCGTGCTCGGGACGTCGGAGGAGTGCGCGCGGCTGCTCGAAGCAGGGCAGGCGCGAGTCGTCGCAGGTGAGGGACCGGCCGACGTCGCCCGTTCCCTCGCCGGCGAGATCCACGCCGCGGGCGGCAAGGCGCCCGGGTTCGGTCATCCCGTCCATCGCCCGGTCGACCCGCGCGCGGAGCGGATCCTCGAGCTCGCCGACGCCCGTGGCGTGAGCGGCGCGCACGTCGCGTTCGCCCGCGCGCTCCGGGACGCGGTCGCCGAGACCTGGCGCAAGCCGCTGCCGATGAACGTCTCCATGCCGATCGCGGCGGTCCTGCTCGATCTCGACTTCCCGGCCGACACCGTGAAGGCGGTGCCGATCCTCGCTCGCGTCGCCGGGCTCCTCGCGCACCTCGCCGAGGAGCGTGAGCGCCCGCTCGGGTTCCTGCTGGCGGCGGGCGCCGAGGAGGCGGTCGAGTACCGCGGCGAGACGGAGGACGGCTCCTGATCCTCGAGCCCGAGGTCGAGACCCGGCCGTGGCCCGAGCAGCTCGAGCTCGACGAGGCGAGCTACCGCGACCAGCTCGAGTACCTCTTCGAGCGCTCGGCGTTCTACCGCGAGAAGCTCGGCGCGGCGGGGGTCGAGGCCGCCCACGAGGCGGGCAGCCTCGCGGAGATCGCGCGGCTCCCGCTCACCGATAAGGCCGAGCTCAAGGCGACCGCGACCGACGAGAGCCCGGTCGGCTCGCACCTGTGCGCGGCGCCCGACGAGATCGTCCGCATCTACTCGACGAGCGGGACGACCGGCACGCCCAGCTTCATTCCGCTGACCGCGGACGACCTGGACAGCTGGGTCACCGGGTCGGCGCGCAGCTACGCGGCCTCGGGCGTCACGCCGGGGCAGCGCATCGTGTCGACGTACAACGCGGGCCCGTTCGTCGCGGGTGCCGCGCTCGCGTCGTTCGACCTCGTCGGGCTCTGCCACATCCCGGTCGGCACGGGGAACACCGAGCGCCTGCTCCTCGCGATCCGGCTGCTGAAGCCCGAGGCGGCGGTCCTCACGCCCTCGTACGCAGCCCACGTGATCGAGGGAGCCTCCGAGCGCGGCCTCGACCTCCGGCGCTCGAGCGTCGAGCGCGTCCTCGTCGCGGGCGAGCCGGGCGGCGGCGAGCCGTCGTTTCGCGCGATGCTCGAGGAGGGGTGGGGCGCTCGCGTCACCGAGGCGATGGGCATCGGCGACATCGGCATCTCGCTGTGGGGCGAGTGCGAGGAGCAGGACGGGATGCACCTCGGCGCCCGCGGCTTCGTCCATCCCGAGCTGATCGACTCGGAGACCGGCGAGGCGCGCGCGCTCGAGGACGGTGCGGCCGGCGAGCTCGTGCTCACGCACCTCCGCCACCGTGCGGCGCCGCTTCTGCGCTTCCGGACGCGCGACCACGTCGAGGTGCGCACGAGCCCGTGCGCATGTGGCCGCACCGGGCCCCGTGTGCGCTGCGTCGGCCGGACCGACGACATGCTCATCGTGCGCGGGGTCAACGTCTTCCCGTCGGCTGTCCGCGACGTCGTGACCGGGTTCGCGCCCGCGGTCAGCGGCCACGTCCTCGTCCGGCCGGAGACGCCCGGCGTGAAGCAGGAGCCGCCGCTCCCCGTGCTCGTCGAGCTGGCGCAGGACGGCTCTCCGGACGAGGCGCTGGCCAACGCGATCCGTGAGAGACTGCGGAACGTGCTCGTCGTCCAGACGCGCGTGGAGCTCGTGCCCTGGGGGACGATCGCCCGCAGCGAGTACAAGGCGAGGCTCCTCGAGCGGCGATGAGGAAGATTCAGAGCCAGGGCGTCCACCACATCACGCTCGTCGGGGCGGACCGGCGGACGTCGATCGACTTCTGGGAGGGCCTGCTCGGGATGCCGTTCGTCTTCGAGCAGCCGAACCTCGACAACGAGGCCGAGAGCCACCTCTACTTCGACCCTGGAGACGGGCGGCTGATCACGGTCTTCACGAACGAGGAGCGCGAGCGGGACCCGGCCGGCCCGCCGAAGGACGTCGGCTGTGTGCACCACATCGCCTTCGCGCTCTCGCAGGCGACGTTCAGCCAGGTCGTCGAGAGGCTCGACGAGCGCGGCATCCGCCACTCCGGCGTCAAGGACCGGGGCTTCATGGACTCGATCTACTTCGACGACCCGCTCGGCCTCCTGATCGAGCTCGCCTCGTACCGCTTCGAGCCGCCGTTCGGGCTCACCCACTCCGACGTGCTGCTCGAGGCGCACAGGCTCCGCGTCGAGCGCGGCGACTACAACATCGCCCAGGAGCACCTCGCGGACGCGCTCGAGACCCTCGTCACCCGCTCGCGCGAGTCCCTGTCCGAGGACCGGGCGCCCAAGGACCCCTATCGCCTGAAGGAGGCGTAGATGGCTACCAACACGCTGAGCATCCTCAAGCCGAGCGTCAACAACCTGACAACGCGGATCTTCGTCCGCGCCGCCGGGCTCGACTTCGAGGAGCAGGACGTCTGGGGCAAGAAGACGACGCCCGAGTTCCTGCAGAAGGACCCGGCCGACCTGACGCCGCTCCTCGAGGAGGCGGGTCTCCCGAGGGGCTCGCTGTGGGAGAGCTGCGCGATCATGCAGTACCTCTGCAACAAGCACGGGCTCGACCGCTTCTATCCCACCGACCCTGGCGAGCGGGCGATGGTCGACAGCGCGATGTTCTACCTGATCGGCACGCTCTACCCGCTCGTCGCGCGCGCCACGTACCCGGCGCTCGGCTTCGGCCAGTACGCGGGCGAGGTGGCGACGGCCGACGTGTCCGACGAGCTCAAGGAGCAGGCGCGCAAGGACGCCGAGGCCGCGATCGCCGGCCCGCTCGGCGTCTACAACGCGTTCTTCCTCGACGGCAGGGACTTCATCGGCGGGGACGCGCCCTCGATCGCCGACATCCGGTTCGCGGCGACTCTCGAGTTCCTGCGCGCGATCGACTACGACTTCCCGGGCTGGGCCGATGAGTACATGGCCCGCATGGAGGAGACGCTCGGCGCGGCGTACTCGGAGCCGGCCGCGGACGTCCGCGGCTACATCGACTACGTGCGCTCGCAGAGCGCCTGAGGACGACGCCGGTGCCCCGGCGCCGCTACGCGGCGTCGGGCGGCCGGCTGATCCAGACCGGGCCCGCGAGCGCGAGGCCCAGGCCCTCGCTGGCGCTCGCCGCGTTGCGGATGATCGTCAGCCAGCCACGGGCATCGAAGATCAGGCCGAACTCGCCGGCCTCGAAGTCCGCGAACGTGCTCCCCAACCGCGCCTCCGCGGAGCCCGCCATCGCCTCGAGCATCAGGGCAGCCGAGCCGTCGAGGCCGGCCGAGGCGAGATCTGCCACGCGGACGTTCAGCTGGACGTTGCCGAAGCGGTTGAAGTCGATGACCTCACAGCTGATCTTCCCGGGCTCGATCTCGGGCGCCGGCACCTTGACGACCGCCAGCGTGCCGGGGTCGACCTCGCCGCCTAGCTCGTCGAGTGCCCGCCCGGCGGCCAGGTGCGCCGTCGCCGGACACAGCGTGTCGGGCGCCCTGAACGACTCGGCGTGAATGCGGCGGAGCACGGCCGGCGACGTCAGCTCGACAGCCGACGAGATCCCTCCCGCGGCGTCCCAGGCGAGAGACAGGAGCCCGTTGTCCGGGCCGACCAGATGACGGCCGCTCGCCGTCTCGAGCGCGACCTCGCGGTCCCTGCCGACGTTCGGGTCGACGACCGCGAGGACGACGGCGTTGTCCGGGATGTACGGCATCGAGTCGGCGAGGAGGAGCGCGCCGGATCCGACCTCGAGCGGGCGGATCAGGTGCGAGAGGTCGACGATAGGGCTGTCCGGCGAGATCCCGGCCATGACCGAGTGGCAGATACCCACCCACTCGTTACCGAGCCCGAAGTCGCTGAGGAAGACGATCGGGCGCGCGGGCATCGGCGCCTAGCATGCTCGCGGGCGCGGGTCGATGCAAGCCCGCGGGCGACCTCAGCGCCCCGGCCGAGTTGGTCGGATCGGTTGCCGGACGTGCGCGAGCAGCCCGTCGAGCGGCCGGGGCACGCGGTCGAGGTCGAGCGCGTCGACGAGCAGCGGCGCGTACCGGATCTTCCGGTTCCACATGAAGCCGACGAGCTGCACGTCCGTCGTCGAGTCCCGGTGCGCAGGCTGCTTCTGGTACGTGCGGAGCGCTCGAAGGTCGCCCTGAGCCTCGATGATCCTCTCGACGCATGCGGCGCCGAGGGCGCGGATCAGCTCGTCCTCGAGATTGGAGTCGCACACGAAGAAGCCCAGCCGCTCCATGCCGGCGCGATCGAGGCCGGAGCCGAGCCCGGCGCCTTCGAGGGCGCGCTGGAAGTGCCGTTCCTCGCCCGCGTCGCAGAGCCCGGCCAGGGTGCGGGAGCCGTATCGCTCGAGTGCCGCGCCGATCGCGTGCGCACCGCCGATCGGCACGACGGCGACGTCCTCGGCCGCGAGATCGCGTCCCAGCCGACGCGCGAGCGCCTCGACAGCGGCCCGGTCGCTGGTGCCCTCGACGAGCACGACGGTCCGGGCGAGCGACATCGGTCTCCGGACGAGTCATGTCCGAGACGGTAGAGACGCGACGTTCGGCGCGGCGCAGTGGCGAGCTCGCCCTCAGCTCACCGCTTTCTTCACGAGCGCGGCGATCCTTCCCTCGTCGGCGGCGGTCAGCTTCTTCAGCGCGAAGGAGGTCGGCCACACCGCGCCTTCGTCGAGATTCGCCTCGTCGCTGAAGCCGAACGTCGCATACCTCGACTTGAACTTGTGCGCGCTCTGGAAGTAGCAGACGACCTTGCCGTCCTTGGCATACGCGGGCATCCCGTACCAGGTCTTCGGCCAGAGGTCCGGGGCGTTGGACGTGACGATCGCGTGGAGCCGCTCGGCCATGGCGCGATCCGGTTTCGGCATCTCGGCGATCTTCGCGAGCAGGGCGCTCTCTCCCTCCGCCCTGTTCTTGCTCGCGCGCTCCTCCGCCTTCAGCTCCGCGGCGCGTTCCTTCATCGCGGCTCGCTCGGCGGCCGAGAATCCCTTGGAGGCCTTGCCGGTCGCGGCGCTGCTCTTCTTTGCCGGTTTCCTCTCAGCCATTGCGAAGCACCTCCTTGCGTCGGACGACTCCCAGCCGCTCGACCTCAGGTGCGAACGCCGGACGGCTCAGCGCAGGTCCTGGACGCGGAGCACGTTGCCCGCAGGATCGCGCGAGGTCGCCCGGGTGCTGCGCCGAGGCGGATCGGCTGGCCACATGCGAGATCGTACGTCCCCCTGGATCGTCGAGCGCGGCCGGCGCCCCATGGACGCCGCTGCACGGTCTGCGATCATGAACGAGGCCAATGGCTGAGACGACCGACCTCCCTGACGCTCCCGACCCTGACCTGGACGAGCCCGGAGAGCCGATCCATGCCAGCCTGGAGTTGGAGGACGGCACTCAGAAGCCCTACGACATCCCACAGACCAAGCGGGACAACTGCATCACGATCGCAGCGAGGGCGGGTGGGGAACAGTATGTGACGCGTTCGATGGTCGAGGCGCATCCCTCCATCACCTGGCGCGACTACAACTACTGGATCATCGAGTTGCTCGAGTACCAGAAGGGGCGAGACTTCTACTGGGACATGCTTCTGGTGTTCTCGGGCAAGTTCGACCTGCCCGAGACGTACGTAGACCGGCTCGGCCTCCGCCACCTGGAAAGGAACCCGAGCTAGTTCAGGCGGTAGCTCGTCGGGTTTGCGTCTCAAAGCGACAGCACGCTAGAGAGGCCGCGTGGCGCTTCAACGGATGGACAACGTGGGCATCGTGGTGGAGTCGCTCGATGCCGCGATCTCGTTCTTCGCCGAGCTGGGCCTCGAACTCGAAGGTCGAGTGATGATCGAAGGAGACTGGTCAGGGCGCGTCACCGGGCTGCGCGACCAGCGCGTCGAGATCGCCATGATGCGCACGCCGGACGGCCACGGCCGGATCGAGCTCTCGCGCTTTCTTGCGCCGCCCGTGGTCGCCGATCACCGAAACGCCCCTGTGAACGCGCTGGGCTATCTGCGTGTCATGTTCGCCGTGGACGACCTCGACGATACGCTCGCCCGGCTCCGGAAGCACGGAGCGCAGGTCGTCGACGAAGTGGTCCGGTACGAAGACATGTATCGGCTCTGCTACGTCCGGGGTCCCGAGGGCATTCTCATCGGGCTGGCCGAGCAACTCGGCTGACGCCCGACACGCGCTCAGGCGTCATTCCCGAGCACTGGCGCAGGCGACGGTCGGCGAACGGCGAATCGCGAAACGCCTTCCGCCGCCTCTCGCGGATGGCGCTCGATCAGGGCGTAGAGCCGGGCACGAACTCGCGAACCTCCTGGGCACAACGGCAGGCGACGGCGATCCTGCCGGCCCACTCCAGCGCCTCCTCGCGTGAAGGAACGTCGACAACCGAGAACCCGCCGATGTACGCCTTGCTCTCGGGGTACGGGCCATCGGTGACCGTCCCGTCGGTGGCCACCACGCTCACCTCCTCGTGGGAGTGCAGCCCGCCGCCGAACACCCAGACGCCGGCTTCCTCTGCCTCTCGCACCACCGCGTGCGCTGCCTCGGCCACGTCGGGGAGATCCTCCTCGGGAAACGTCATTGCCCCGTCATCGAACGAGATCAGATACCGCGTCATCTCACGACTCCTTTCTCGGCGGCCGGCTTCGGCCGCATCTCACCCTGCTGCGGGCACACGCGCAATGGAGACCGACAAGCCACCGAGAGCTCATCGGTCGGGCGAGATCCAGCCTCACTTCTTCGGGCGTCATCGGGGCACACTGGCGCAGGCGAGGGTCACGGCTTCGATGTCGAGCGCTAGTCAGCCCACCAGTCGCGCTGGCCATCGACGTCGTCGCGCGGAGTGTCGCCGAGGTTGGGCGCGCCGATGACGAGAATCTCGAGGCCCTCCGGCCCGGCCTCGTAGCCTCGCCACGTACCGGGCGGGACGCGCACCGCGTCCCATTCCTCGAGCTCGACGATCTCGTCGTCGACCTTCATCCGCCCGCTTCCGCGCACGACCACGTACACCTCCTCCTGCTTCTCGTGCGTGTGCCCGTACGGAAAGCGATAGCCGGGCGGGACGCGCTGGTAGCTCAGGCTGGATTCATCGAGCTCGAGCGCCTTGGTCGCTGCGCGGAACTCCAGGTCCGGCGCGCCGTCGAACCTGGAGCCGATGTCCTCCAGATCCTCCTTGATGTTCCTGAGCGTGAACGGCACGGCGCAATCCTATGGCGTCATTCCGGAACGCTCATCGTGGCCCGTGCAGAATGAGCACCGTGGATGCCGGAGCCGATCGTGGCTGAGTGGGGGGTGATCCCGTCGATCCGTGTGCGGGACATGGCAGAAGCTCTTTCGTTCTACCGTGGGACGCTCGGGTTCACCCTCGATAGCGGTGGTGATGACGCGAGCAACTCATCCCTCACACGCGGTGACGCACACGTGATGATCGAGACGGCAGCCGATCACTTCGGCGACGAATACAACGCTGCGATCAGGGAGCGACTCGGCACCCCTTCGTGCATCGCCCTGTACATGGAGGCAGCGGATCTCGACCAGCTCCACTCGAGTCTCCTGGCAGCGGGTGCACGGATAGTCGATCCGCTGGCAGTGCGACCGTGGGGTCAGCAGGAGTTCACCGTCGAAGATCACGAGGGAAACTGGCTGACGTTCTGGAAGAAGATGCGCACCGACTAGCGAGGCCGACAGTAGGCCCCCACCGCCCGAGCTTTCTTGACCCGACACAGGATCCCGATCGAACGAATGCGGGATTCCCGAAGAGCCCTCTGACGGACTCGAACCGTCGACCCCCTCCTTACCATGGAGGTGCTCTACCGACTGAGCTAAGAGGGCGCTGTCGGGCCAGTGTACTCGGGCTCCGCGAGCCAGCGAACACCAGGCGCAGTCGCCACGCAACCCCCGTCACACGACGACACGAGGCCCAGATGCGAGGGTTCTTCAGGCAGGTTCCGTCACACCACAAGACGTCCGCGGTCGCAGTGTCATAAGAGGGTCTGCTTCAGCGCGATCGGAATCCGCGCTAGCGGATTCCGATCGCGCGCAAAGTGCAGGGAGGAGGATTCGAACCTCCGAAGGCTGAGCCAGCGGGTTTACAGCCCGCCCCCTTTGGCCACTCGGGAATCCCTGCGAGGGCGGCAATTGTAGCCCTGACCCGATCGCGCTTACGATCGAGGCCGTGGAGCGCTTCGACGTCCTCGTCGTCGGCGCCGGGCCCGCCGGATCGGCGACAGCGTTGCACCTCGCGCGCGGCGGGGCGAGCGTCCTGCTCGTCGATCGAGCCCGCTTCCCGCGCGACAAGCCATGCGGCGGCGGGCTCACCGGGCGCGCGTTGCGGCACGCACCCTGCTCGGTCGAGGCAGTGGTCGAGCACGTCGTCGACCGCTTCGTGCTCCGGGTGGGCTACGGCCGGCGATTCGCGCGCACGAGCCGGGCGCCGCTGATCGAGATGACGCAGCGCCGTCGGCTCGATCTCCACCTGGTCGAGCAGGCGGCTGCTGCTGGAGCCGACCTTCGCGACGGCGTACGCGTCGAGCTCGATGCCGACGGCCGTGCTTCGGTCGACGGCTCGCCGATCCACGTGTCGTTCCTCGTCGGAGCCGACGGCGCGAACGGGATCGTCGCGCGGTCGTCGGGGCTCGGCGACGGCATCGTGTGCGCCGTCGCGCTCGAAGGGAACGTGGACCGGGACGAGCTGCGGACCGAGCCCTACCAGGGGAGCGCCTGGATCGAGCTCGGCGTCGTCCCCGGCGGGTACGGCTGGGTCTTCCCGAAGGGCGACCACGCGAACCTCGGCGTGGGGGGCCGGATCGGCGAGGGGCCTCGGATGCGTGCTCATCTCGAGCGTCTGGCGCGTGTCCACGGCGTCGACCCGACTGCGCTGCGCGACGTGCGCGGGCATCGCCTTCCGATGCGACGTCCCGGAACGTCGCCCACGCGAGGACGTGTCCTGCTCGTCGGGGACGCAGCGGGCCTCGTCGACCCGCTGTCGGGCGACGGCCTGTACGAGGCGTTCGTGTCCGCCGGGCTCGCTGCCGAGGCGATCCTCGCCGCGCGGCCCGAGACCTATGCGCCGGCGCTCGCGGCAGCGCTCGACCGGCACGCCGAGGCGTCCTGGAAGGCGAAGCGTGCGCTCGACAGGTTCCCTCGCGCCTGTTTCTGGGCCGCCCGCTCCCCGGGCGTCTTCGACGCCGTCGCCAACCTCCTGCGCGGAGACCTCGAGCATCCCCGTGACGCCGGAGGGCTGGCGCGGCCGCCCCTGCGGGCGCTCTCGCGGCTCGCGCGGCTCGCGCCGCCGGCCACCTAGCTCGCGGGCGGGTTCGACTGATCGAACGTCGACGCCTGCCGGGCGAGCACCTCGCCCACGGACCCGGTGACGACCTTCCGCACGACGACCGACACCTGCTTCACGGCACGGCCGCTCGCAGGGGTCACGCTCACGATGTAGGTGTCGACGCGATACGCGCGGTTGTCGGGCCCTGTCACCGACTGCGAGGCCGTCGTGGCTGCGGTGGGCGGAGTGGCATCGGGTGAGCAGCTCGACCCGGTGACCTGCGAGGCGCTGTAGGCGGAGTCGGCGGTGTACGAGCTGTCGCCGGTGGCCGCCGTGAGGTAGATGCAGGGGTACGGGATCCGCCGGTAGACCTCCATCTGCTTGTCCGCGAGCGTCACCGCCGTGCCCTTCAGCGCGGCGCGCTGCGTCGACGAGATGGACGACGCGAAGACGGCTAGCTCGGCCGCGATCGCGATGCTGAGGATCGTCATCGCGATCAGGAGCTCGACGAGCCCCAGGCCGGACTCGTTGCGGAGCCGGGCGCGGATGCGGGAGCAGAGGGCGCGCACGGTCAGCTCGTGAGCTGGCGCCAGGTGCCGGGGACGACGTGCCAGCTGCCGACGGTCTGGGTGACGGTCGCCGCGCCCGGGGCTCCGGGGGGCGGAGTAGGCACCGGCGTGAACTCGGCGTTGCCCGAGAGTGAGGCGGTGTCCGTGATGACCGGGCCGGTGACGACGGCGTTACCGGAGCCGGTGTAGTGGCCGACGACGTAGGCGATGATTCCCATCTCCGAGTTCCCGCTCATCGCCCAGCCGTTCAGCGCGACGATCTGGAGCGCGCCCGTGCTCGGGTTCCAGGTGCCGGTGCAGGTCGAGCCGGACGGTGTCGACGGCGGTCCGCAGACGGCGGTGTTGCCGCTCGAGCTCACGCTGCCGTTGGCGTAGATAGTCCCGAACCCCTGATATCGGACCTGCTCGTTGCCCGAGAACGAGAGCCCGCCGTCGATGAAGATCGTCCCGTCGATCGTGAGGAGCCTGGCACTCGCATCCCAGGCGAGCCGGCCGACGACGTTCGTCCCGCTCGGGTTGAACACGGTGCAGTCGAAGGTCGGGCGGGCGAGGTTCTGGAGGAGCGCGACCGTGCCGAGGCTCGCGTTGCGTGTCGCGTTGTTGTCGAAGGTGAACGTGCCGACCGAGCAGACGGGTGCGTTCCAGTTGCCGCTCGCGTAGACGCCAGCCGGGTCCACGGTCGGCTTGGTCAGCGTCGACGGCGTCGACGAGTAGGCGTTCGCGTAGACCTTCGACTGGGCCGAGTTCGAGCAGATGACGTTGCCGTTGAAGTTGCAGCCACCCACGGCGGTGAAGGACGCGATCCTCTGGGACGCCGAGCCGATCCTCGCGTTGCCGCTGGCCGTCAACCGGCCGCCGATGTACACGCTCAGCGTGCCGCTCCCGGTCCCCGGCTCGGAGATGACCTGGTTGCCCGAGAGGCAGAGGTTGTTCGCGACCCACACCGAGATCTGGAGGGTCGAGTTGCCCGAGCTCGACGTGCACCCGGACGTGCTGGCGACGTAGAACCCCCAGCCGTAGACCGCGGACGCGGTCGTCCCGGTCGTCGTCGTGGTCGCGGCGACCTTGAGCTCGAGGTTGCGCGTGACCGAGCCGTTCGGAGAGACGCCGCTCGACGAGACCGTCCACTCGAGCGCGCCGGTCTTCGTCGCCGAGTAGGTCCCGGAGCCGCCGTCCAGCGTGAAGCTCGTGCTGCCGAGGGTGGAGCCGACCGCCTGCGTCCCGCTCGGGTCCTGCTGGCTCAGCACGGACAGGGCGTTGTTGAGCCCCGCCTCGGCGACGCTGAGCGCGCGCATCGTCTCCCGGCTGCGGCCCGCGGCGCTCTCGTTCGAGACCATGTACGAGGCGATCGCGGTCGTCGAGATCGCGAACGACGCCGCGACCGCGAGCGCGAGGACCAGGGCGACGCCGTTCTCCTCGAGGGCGAGGGCCCGGAGCCTGCTGATGAGGGTGGTCGCTGGTCGCCGCATACGTTTTCTTGCGTGCGAGTGAAGGCCGCAGCCTGCGCACGCCTACACGCGTATCGGAGAGGCGTCGCCTCCTCGCCGCTCCATCGATCGAGGGATTCGGCGGAGGCGAGCGCGGGATCGCTCAAGCGGCGGCGTCCCACTGCCGATCCCTGGTCAGGCGTGGCTCATCGAACCCCGGTACGGCGCGAGCGCCTGCGGCCTGCCGAGGACGCGGGGTACGCGCTCCTCGAGCTCCTGGTCGTCATGGTCGTCATCGGCGTGGTCCTGCTCGGGCTGACGACGTCGTTCGCGGCCGGCCTGAGCGCCGAGGCTGGTGCGACGAGGCGGGCGATGGCGCAGGAGAACGCGCGCTCGGCGCTCAACCGCATGCGCACGGACATCCATTGCGCGAGCGGCGCCCCGGCGCCGCAGGAGAACCCGTTCGGCGGCTTCACGCTGACCCTCACCGAGTCCCCGGGCACGTGCCCGACCGTCACGACGACCTCGGCGGGGGTGCAGTGGTGCACGATCCCTGTCGCGGGCTCCCCGATCCGCTGGCAGCTCTTCCGCTTCCTCGGGACGACACTGACCGACTGCGACGGGAGCGCGGGCTCGACGTTCGTCGTCGACTACGTCACACAACCGGCAGGGGGCTGGCCGTCCAACAGCGTCACCGACCCGGTCCCGGCGGACTGGGACGGGAATCTCTGGCCGACCGCACCCGCGTGCCCGACCGGGAACGTCCCCGCCGTCGCGATCGACCTGACCGTGAACGTCGACCCGGTGCTGCACGCCACGGAGAACTACGAGCTGACCGACGAGATCGCGCTGCGCAACGCGCCGCGCTGCTCGTAAAGCCGTGCCAGGCCGTTGCCGATGGACACGCTGGCCATGGATCTGAATGCCGTACTGCGGAGCGCCGTCGAGGCCGGCGCCAGCGACGTCCACTTCAAGCTCGGGCAGCCGCCCGTCTTCCGCTTCGACGGGCGCCTGACGCCGATGGCCGACTTCGACGCGCTCAGGGAGACGCACCTCGAGTCGATCCTCGACCAGGTCACGGTGCTCGCGCCGCGTCGGCGGCAGCAGTTCGACGAGACGGGCGAGCTCGACATCGCGCACGTGGAGGTCGGTCTCCCACGCTTCCGGGTGAACGCCTTCCGCCAGCGCGGCTCGTGCTCGTTCGCCTTCCGCATCGTGCCCTCGACGATCGCCGGCTTCGACGAGCTCCATCTGCCGGCCGGCGTGTCCCGCCTGGCGGAGGAGCAGCGTGGCCTCGTGCTCGTCACCGGCGCGACCGGCTCGGGGAAGACGACGACGCTCGCGGCGATCATCGACCACGTCAACCGGACGCGCGCGCAGCACATCGTCACGATCGAGGACCCGATCGAGTACCTCCACCGCGACCAGGGCTGCATCGTCAACCAGCGCGAGGTCGGGGTCGACACCGAGAGCTTCGAGCAGGCGCTCAGGCGCGTGCTGCGCCAGGACCCCGACGTCATCCTCATCGGCGAGCTCCGCGACGCCGAGACGGCGCACGTCGCGCTCCAGGCCGCCGAGTCTGGCCACCTCGTCTTCTCGACGCTGCACACGATCGACGCTGCCGAGACCGTGAGTCGCATGGTCGAGTTCTTCGCGCCCGAGAAGCAGGAGCAGGTCGTCTCCGTGCTCTCCGGAGTGCTGCGAGGCGTGATCAGCCAGCGGCTGCTCCCGCGCGCCGACGGAGGCCGGATCCCGGCGGTCGAGGTGATGGTCACGAATGCGCGCGTCGCAGAGCTCATCCGCGAGCGCCGGATCGACGAGATCCCGACCGCGATCGGCGACGGCGAGTTCTTCCAGATGCAGACGTTCTCCCAGGCGCTGATCCACCTCGTCCTCGAGGGCTCGTCGAGCGCGAGACCGCGGCCGGCGCCGCCTCGAACCGCCACGACTTCCTCATCGCGCTCGAGCGGGCCGAGAAGCTCTCCGAGGTCAGGCACGCGAACGCCGAGCGCGCGGCGCCGCCGCCCGATCCGCCCGACCCCGACGTGCCCGCGCTGCGGGTGGCCGGCTCTTGAACGCGGCCGCGGCCGTCGTCGCCGTCGCTCCGGCGCTCGCACTCGGCAGCTTCCTCAACGTCGTCGTCGCGCGCGTCCCCGAGCGGCGCTCGATCGTCCGGCCGCCGTCGTCCTGCGGGAGCTGCGGCCACGAGATCGGCTGGCGCGACAACGTCCCGCTCGTCTCGTACGCGCTGCTCCGCGGCCGCTGCCGCCACTGCTCCGCTCCGATCTCGGCCGTCTACCCGCTCGTCGAGGCGCTCACCGCGGCGCTCCTCGTCGCGTGCATCGCGCGTCTTCGGGCCGACGGCGGAAGGCGCGCTCGCCGCGGGCTTCTGCGCTGTCCTCGTGGTGCTCTCGGCGATCGACGCGCGGCATCGGATCGTGCCGAACCGCGTCGTGCTGCCGGCCGCCGCAGTCGCTCTCGTCGCTCACACGGCGATCGATCCGACGCCCGAGTGGGCCCTCGCCGCGCTCGGCGCCGGCGGGTTCCTCTTCGTCGCCGCGCTCGCCTATCCCAAGGGGCTCGGCATGGGGGACGTCAAGCTCGCGCTGCTCCTCGGGGCAGTGCTCGGCGCGAGCGTGACGGTCGCGCTGATGCTCGGGCTCTTCGCCGCGCTCGTCCCTGCCGCGGTGCTGGTCGCGCGCCATGGCGTCGCTGCGCGGAAGATGGGCGTGCCGCTCGTGCCGTTCCTGGCGTTCGGGTCGATCGTCGCGCTGTTCCTCGGCGACCGGATCCTGTCCGTCTACCTCGGGCTCTTCTGACGGCGCGGATGAGCGTGCGCGTCAAGCGACCGCCAGGGCCTGCCGATAACCCGTTCGAGGGATAGCCATGGCCATCCACCGCAGACCGAATGTCGGTGAGTCCGGGTCGGCGAGCGCCGACGCGACGACCC
Organism: uncultured Actinomycetes bacterium; assembly: GCA_963770595.1. Lineage (GTDB taxonomy): Bacteria > Actinomycetota > Thermoleophilia > Gaiellales > Gaiellaceae > GMQP-bins7. The sequence continues at coordinate 897,512 of CAVYQG010000003.1, forward strand.
CTGCGCATTCGCTCGCGACGCCGTTCGGGATCAACGAGACGGCCGAGCTCGTCCTCGACCTCCTGGCTGCGACCGAGCTGATCCCGACGGACGCGCTCGCGCTCGTCCGCGGGCGCACCGACGCCGGCATGGGGGTCACCCATGCGCTGCTCGAGGAAGGCGTCGCGTCCCCGGACGGGATGGCGCGCATGTTCGCCGCGCGCCATCAGGTCCCGCTCGTCGATCTCCCGTCGGTCGGCGTCGCCATCGACGCGGTGCAGCTCGTCCCGGTCCAGATCCTCGAGCGCACGCTCGCGATCCCGTACGCGCTCGAGGACGACGTCCTCAAGGTCGCGGTCGCGGACCCGGGGAACATCCACGCCATCGACGAGCTCCGCCTCGCGACGAAGCACTCGCTGGACGTCGGCGTCGCGTCACGCGTCGACATCGTCGCGGAGCTCCAGCGTCTCGTCCGCACGGCCGAGGCCGTCGGCGCCGTCGCCGTCGAGGCCGAGGAGACCGCGGCAGCGGACGAGGAGGCCGACGACCTCGAGGCCGACGACGGCATCTCCGACGGCCCGCTCGTCCGGCTCGTGAACACCGTGATCTTCCAGGCGGCCGAGGAGAACGCCTCGGACGTCCACTTCGAGCCGCACGAGGACTCGCTCGTGATCCGGTTCCGGATCGACGGCGTGCTGCGGGAGATGCAGCGCATTCCCAAGCGCATGGCGCCGGGGGTCACGACGCGCCTGAAGGTGCTCGCGAAGCTCGACATCGCCGAGCGCCGCAAGCCGCAGGACGGCCGTATCTCGCTGTCCGCGACGGCGGTCGGCCGCATGCTCGACATCCGCGTGGCGACGCTCCCGACGGTCGAGGGCGAGAAGGTCGTGATGCGCCTCCTCGACAAGTCGCGCCGCCCGCCGACGATGAGCGAGCTCGGGCTCTCGGATGCGATGCGCGCCCAGCTCGAGGAGGTCATCCGCCTCCCGACGGGCGCGCTGCTCGTCACCGGGCCGACCGGCTCGGGCAAGTCGACGACGCTCTACGGCTGCCTCGCCCAGATCAGCCGGCCCGAGATCAACGTCATCACGGTCGAGGACCCGGTCGAGTACCGCCTCGCGGGCGTGAACCAGGTCCAGATCAACGTTCGCGCCGGCCTCACGTTCGCCTCGTCGCTCCGCTCGATCCTCCGCTCGGACCCCGACGTGGTGATGGTCGGCGAGATCCGCGACGTCGAGACCGCCAAGATCTCGGTCGAGGCCGCGCTCACCGGCCACTTCGTCCTCTCGACGCTGCACACGAACGACGCGCCGTCGCACGATCACGCGCCTCGGCGAGATGGGCGTCGAGCCGTTCCTGACGGGCGCCGCGATCTCGGCCGTGCTCGCGCAGCGGCTCGCACGCAAGCTGTGCACGCACTGCTGCGAGGCCTACACGCCGAGCGAGGCCGAGCTCAGGGACGCCCGGATCGCCCCCGACGTCGCGCACGCGACCGACGGCGCGGTCTTCTACCGCAAGAACGGCTGCCCGCGCTGCAACCACACGGGCTACCGCGGCCGGATCGGGATCTTCCAGTTCCTCCGCATGTCGGAGGACATCGCCTCGATCGCCGTCCAGCACGGAAGCCGCGACGAGATCGCCCGCGCCGCCGCCGAGAGCGGCATGCGCTCGCTGTGGGACGACGGGCTGGAGAAGGTCGTCGCCGGCCTGACGTCGCTCGAAGAGCTCGCGCGCGTGCTCGCCTGACGCGCCAGGTTCGACTAGGAGGAGCGGACGTCGCAGCCGAGCGCGATGAACGCCTCGACCGCGTGCGTGACGAAGCGCGTGGCCTCGACCGAGCTCGGGAAGGAGTACGGGCCTGCCTTGACGCCGTCGTACGGGTGCGTGTCGTTCGGCCAGACCTCGGCCTCGACGACGCAGCCGCCGGCGACCTCGACCGCCCGCAGGAGCGCGACCGAGCGGCCGTCGAGCCGCGCATGGCGCACGTACAGCTCGCGCCCGGTGGGCGAGAGCGCCGCGGCCTCGCTCACGACTTCGCCTGGAGCGCGGCCTGCGCGACCGTGCCGGCGTCCGTCACGCCGAGTGTCGCCTTCACGACGCCGGGACGGCGGACGATGACGACGGCGGGCTGCGGGAGCACGCCGGTCTTCGCGATGAGGGGGCGGACGAGCCGCTCGCTCGCGGCGCTCAGCGCCACGAACCCGACGCGCGCGCGGGCAGCTCCCGCGCGAGCCTCGGCCCGAACCTGCGCGTCGACGGCCGCGCCCGGCAGGTAGAGCGCGATGACGACCACACGGTTGTAGCGAAGCGCCCGATCGACCGGCGCGGGAAAGCCGCTCTTGGGCGTCCGTACGGGCGCTTTCCGTGTGCCGGCCGGCTTGGTCGCCGCGGGAGCCGGCTTGACGGGCGACGGCGTCACGGCGGGCGTCGGCGCTGCCGTCAGCTCGGCGGCCTGCGATCGTCCCGTGAGGAACACGAAGGCCGCGAAGCCGACCGCCGCGAGGACGGCCACGAGCGCGAACACGCGCACGGGAGGACTGATCGACGCCATCACGGACTCCTTATCGGCAGGGCCTGTATCGCGCTTGACGGACCTCGGCGCGGACGGCGTTTCGAAGATCTGCATCAAGAGAGAGAAGAGGCGCGGTCTCCCGCGCCTCTTCTCCACTCGGCCGGAGGCCGTCGACTACGTGCAGTTGTTGCTCGCGTGGAAGTCCGCGCTCGACGGGCCGGGGCCCGCGACGCTCCACGTCTTGCCGCTCACGGTGTCCGTGATGCAGTACGTGCCGGCGGCTGCGCTCGCCACGGTCAGCGACGGGGAGACGCCCGAGTCGATGGCCACGAGGTCGGCCGCGTCCATGCCGGTGTAGAAGCCGTTGTCGGCGTAGTAGGCCTCTGCCGACGGCAGAGCGGCCCGCAGGTTCGCCTTGGCGGCGTTGTTCGCAGCGCGGTCGCGGAACCCGAGATAGGACGGGACGGCGATCGCGAGGAGGATTCCGATGATGATGATCACGACGAGAAGCTCGATCAGGGTGAAGCCCCGCTCGTCCTTCGCGTCGAGACGCTGCCGGATCCGCTGAAACATTGGTTGAACTCCTTCCGCAGGGATTGGGGGGCGGATGACCCGACAGTGATCGGCCGCGGGGGAGGGGAGGGCCTACCCCAATTTGGGTGATTCGCGGGTGAGGTCCGGCGCCGGCCGGAACCGCGTCCGTAACCCCTCAAGGTCGCTGGTGGCAGTGCCGATAGGCACGGTGTCAATGGAGGCTGCGGCTATCTCGATCGACGACCTGCTCGCGCGCTCGGCTGAGGCCGGCGCGTCCGACCTGCACCTCGTCCCGGGTGCTCCCCCGCGATTCGCGTCCGGGGCGAGCTCGAGTGGCTCGATGACGCGGGACGCCTCTCACCCGAGGTCACCCGCGAGCTGCTCTACCGCATCCTCTCGACCGAGCAGCAGAAGCAGCTCGAGGTCGGTCGCCAGCTCGACTTCTCGCACGGCGTCCCGGGCCTCGCGCGCTTCCGCGTGAACGTCCACTTCCAGCGCGGGTCGCTGGCGGCGGCCTTCAGGCACGTCCCCGAGGAGCTGCGGACGCTCGAGGAGCTCGGCCTGCCGTCGTCCCTCCGCGACCTCGCGATGCAGCCGCGCGGCCTCGTCCTCGTCACCGGGCCGACGGGATCGGGCAAGTCGACGACGCTCGCCGCGATGGTCGACGAGGTGAACCGCACGAAGCCGCACCACATCCTGACCGTGGAGGACCCGATCGAGTTCGTGCACCGGCACAAGCGCTGCGTCGTCACGCAACGGGAGATCGGGGCGGACGCCCAGAGCTTCGCGGACGCGCTGCGCGCCGGCCTGCGCCAGGACCCGGACCTGATCCTCCTCGGCGAGATGCGCGACCTCGAGACCATCGGGACGGCGCTGACCGCGGCCGAGACGGGGCACCTCGTGCTCGCGACGCTGCACACGCAGAGCGCCCCGTCCACGATCGACCGCGTCATCGACGTCTTCCCGCCGGCCCAGCAGGAGCAGGTGCGGATGCAGCTCGCGAACACGCTCCAGGGCATCGTCACCCAGACGCTGCTGCCCACCGCCGACGGCTCCGGCCGGGTCGCGTGTCTCGAGATTCTCTTCCCGGACGACGCCGTCCGCAACCTCGTCCGGCAGGGCAAGGTCGAGCAGATCTACTCCGTCATGCAGACCTCGACGCAGCGCGGCATGCAGACGATGGAGCACGGCCTCACGGAGCTCATCCGCAAGCGCGTCGTCACGACCGAGGCCGCGCTCGCCGTCTCGAGCCGCAAGGAGCAGCTCGTCGGCATGCTCGAGCGGAGCGGCATCCCGGTGAGCCCGAACGCCCTAGACACAGCGCCGGCCACCGGCCTGCGCGTCGCCGGGAGCGCGTGATGGACGAGCTGCGGCACGGCTTCGAGGACGACGCGGCTCCCGACGAGCTCTCGCACGACGAGGAGCACGAGGACCAGGACTGGGGACGGCTCGTCGACCGGGTCGCGGCGTACGCGCCCGACTCCGAGCCGGAGTCGTCGCTGCCCGCCGAGCCGCCCTCGTTCGAGTTCGACCTCGCGCCGGGGCCCGAGGTTCCCGTCAGCGAGCCCGAGCCGGTCGCCCATGAGGCGCCGCCCGAGTACGAGAGCGCCCTCGAGCACGGTACACGGCTCAGTCGGAGGCCGTCGAGCCCGAGCCGCCGGTGCACGAGGCCGAGCCCGAGACCGTACGTGGCTGATGAGGCTCCCGCCGAGCCGCCGCTCGACGAGGTCGAGCAGGCAGAGCTTGCGGAGCTTCTCGACGAGCCGGCCGTCGACGATCCGGCGCCCGCGACGATCGCTCCCGGCCCGTCCGGGACGGAGCGCCGACGCCGGATGTCGTTCAAGCGGTCGGGCGAGAAGGCGAGCAGGCCTCCCAAGCCGACGAAGTCGTCGAAGCGGGGCGACAAGCGCCCGCGCAAGCTCGTCGGGCTGAAGATCGGCGCGTCGCAGATCGCAGCCGCCCGCATCGTCAACAACGGTGCGCCCGGAGCTCGTCGAGGTCGTGCGCGAGCCGCTCGAGCCCGGCGTCGTCGTTGCGGGCGAGATCCGCGACGCGGACGCGCTCGCGGTCTCGCTCAAGCGCTTCTTCGATGTGCACAAGCTTCCCAAGAAGGGCGTCCGGCTCGGCCTCTCGAACAACCGGGTCGGCGTCAGGGTGTTCGAGATCGAGGACGTGACCGACGACCGCCAGCTCGAGAACGCGATCCGCTTCCGAGCCGAGGAAGTGCTTCCGATCCCGCTCGAGCAGGCGGTGCTCGACTACGTGGTGCTCGGCGACGAGAGCCGCGAGGACGGGACGACCGTCGAAGCGGATCCTGCTCGTCGTCGCATACCGGGAAGTCGTCGACCGCTATCTCGAGGCATGCCGTGCGGCCGGCCTCGACGTCGTCGGGATCGACCTCGAGGCCTTCGCGCTGCTGCGCTCGCTCGCGGCTCCGTCGGACCCGGTCGCCGGTGGCGGCGCGCTCGTCGCGGTCGCGGTCGGGCACGACCGTACGACGATCGCGGTCTCGAACGGCCGCCTCTGCGAGTTCGCACGCGTCCTCGACTGGGGCGGCTGGTCGCTCAACGTCGCCATCGCGCGGGAGCTCGACCTGGCCCCGAGCGAGGTGGAGCAGGTCAAGCGTCAGCTTTCGCTCGCCGGCGAGACGGCGGTCGAGGGGCTCTCCCCGGAGCAGGTGCGCCAAGGTGCGGGCCGGCGTCGACCGGGCGATCGCCGCGTTCTCGCGCGAGCTCGTGTCGTCGCTGCACTTCTACCAGGCTCAGCGGGGCGCCCTCGGTATCGGCGAGATCGTCCTCACCGGCGGGACGGCGCACATGGACGGCCTGCCGGAAGCGCTCGCGCGCCTCGTGGGCGTGCCGGTCCGGGTCGGCGACCCGTTCAAGCGCGTGAAGGTCTCGGGCGACGTCTCCGACGACCACCAGCGCGGCTCGCTGGCGGTTGCGATCGGGCTGGGGATCGAGGACTAGGCATGCGTGCAGTCAACCTCCTGCCCGGAGACGAAGCGCGAGACAGGCGCGCCGCGACCCGTGCCCCGCTGCTCGTCCTCGGCGGAGGGCTCGCGGTCGTCACCGCAGCCGCCGTCATGCTCGCGTATGTCCGCGTCCGGTACGGCGAGCGATACGCAGGCCCAGCTCGACGCGGTCGAGGCCTCGATCGCCGCGCTCCCGCGCCCGCCGGCTCAGGCGGTCAGCCAGGACGGGCTCGCGCTCGAGCGCACGAACCGGCTCGCCGCGCTGTCCGCCGCGCTCTCCACGCGCGTTCCGGTCGACCGTGTCCTCCGCGAGATCTCGTACGTCCTCCCGGACGACGTCTGGCTCACCGGCATCCGTGCGGTCGCGCCCGTGAGCGCCGCGCCCGCGGCCGCGACGCCGGGCTCGTCGGCCGCGCCGACGACTGCGGTCGAAGGTGTGACCATCGAGGGCGCCACGTACTCGCACGACGGCGTGGCCCGCGTGCTCGCCCGGCTGTCGGCGGTGCCCTCGCTCGACAACGTGCGGCTGACGACGAGCACGCGCGTCGAGCCGAAGGCGCCGGAGGCGCCGGCGCCCGGCGCGAAGCCGGCGAAGGGCAAGAAGGCGAAGAAGGCGAAGAAGCCGAAGGCGATCGTGACGTTCACCGTGGCCGCGTCGCTCGACACGGGTGGCTCGTGATGAAGGAGCGGCTCGCAGCCCAGTCGCCGCGGACGCTCGCGCTTCTCGCACTCGGCGTCGTTCTCGTCTACGCGGCAGTCGCGTGGCTGCTGTTCGTGTCGCCGAAGCGCTCCGAGGCGGCCCGACTCGACTCCGACCTCGTCGCGGCCGAGCTCCAGCTCGTCGAGGCGCAGGCGGCCGCGAACCGCCCGCAGCAGAGCGCCCCCGTCGGCGTGCCCGTGACGGACGTCGTCCGGCTCGCGAAGGCGATGCCACGCGCCGCCGACCAGGCCGGCCTCCTCCTCGAGCTGAGCCGGCTCGCGTCGTCGAGCGGCGTCACGCTCCGCGCCGTCACGCCCCAGGCGCCCGTGGTGACCTCCTCCGGCGCGACGGCGGTGCCCGTCGTCGTGGCGGTGAGCGGCGGGTACTTCGCGGTGGCGCGGTTCCTGAAGAACACGCCGCGAGCTCGTCAAGCTGCGCGGCGGGAAGCTTCGCGCCACCGGTCGGCTCCTCACGGTCGAGAACCTCGAGCTCTCCGAGTCTGCGACCGTCGGCTTCCCGCAGCTCGACGCGACGATCACGCTCAACGCGTACGTGTACGACGGCCCGCTCGCGCCGCCCGAGGTGCCGCGCGCGGCGGACGAGGAGACCGAGCCCACGGGCACTGCGGCCGCAGGGAGCACGTCGTGAAGAAGGCGAATGCGCGCGCGGAGAAGGAGCGCAAGCAGAAGCTGTTCGTCGCGGTCGGCGGTGTCGCGCTCCTCCTGCTCCTCGGCATCCAGCTTCCCGGGCTACCTCGGCGGCTCGTCGACCGCCGCCTCCACGACGACGACGACTACGACGACCCCCGGCGCGCCGGCGACGCCGAGCATCACGCCGGTCGCGGTGCAGGAGACGAGCTCCGAGCCGGCCAAGCTCAGCTCGTTCACGGCCTTCTCGCGCAAGGACCCGTTCGTTCAGCAGGTCAAGACCGACCTGCCGGTCGCGTCCGCGCCGGCGCCCGCCTCCAAGCCACAGGGCGGTGCGAAGCCGGGAGTCACGAAGGGGACGACCGGCAAGTTCACGGTGGGCGGCAAGGCGGCGACCGCGGTGACGATCGTCTCGGTCAACGGGGCGCGCCAGGCTCTCTCGCCCGGAGCAGCGTTCCCCGCCTCCGACCCGGTGTTCGTGCTCGTCGCCGAGAAGCCGGAGGCAAAGGCGGTCGTGATCGGTGTCAAGGGCGGCGCGTACGCGAGCGGCGCGAGCACGACGACACTCAAGGTCGGGAAGTCGCTCACACTCGTGAACACGACGACGGGCGCGCGCTACAAGCTCGTCCTCGTCTCCGTCGGAACCGGCGAGGCCGCAGTCCAGCCGGGCGGCGGAGCACCCACGGGGAAGCCCTGACCCCATGGCGGCGTACGCCTACAACGCGATCAACTCGGTCGGGATGGAGTCCTCGGGGCAGATCACCGCCGCCGACGTCAACGCGGCGCGTGAGCAGCTGCGCCAGCGCGGCCTCCGCGCGGTCTCGCTCGACGAGGTCGGCGGGGCCGACGAGGCAGGGCGCAAGCGGAAGAAGGTGAAGGCGCGCTCGCTCCAGGTCTTCTCGCGCCAGTTCGCCACGATGATCGACGCCGGTCTGAGCGTCGTGGGCGCGCTCGTCATCCTCGAGCAGCAGACCGACGACAAGGAGCTCGGCCACGTCATGCGGGAGATCCGGAGCGACGTCGAGGGCGGGATGCTGCTGTCGCAGGCGCTGGCCCGGCACCCGAGGGTGTTCGACCGCCTCTACGTCGCGATGGTCGAGGCCGGCGAGGCGGCCGGGATCCTCGACACGGTGCTCGACCGCGTCGCGATCCAGATCGAGAAGGAGGAGAAGATCAAGCGCCGCGTCAAGGGCGCGATGGTCTACCCGATGGTCGTCCTCTGCTTCGCCGTCGTCGTGCTGATCGGGATGCTGATGTTCCTCGTCCCCGTCTTCGAGGGGATCTTCTCCGACCTGGGCGGCGACCTCCCGTTCCTCACGCAGATCGTCGTCTACGCCTCCGACTTCGTCCGCAGCTACTGGTTCATCCTCTTCCCCGTCATGGGCGGCTCGGTCTACGGCTTCCGCCGCTGGAAGCGCACGACCGCCGGGCGCCAGGTCTGGGACCGCTTCAAGCTGCGCGTCCCCGCGGGCATCGGGAAGGTCGTCCTCAAGGTCACGATGGCGCGCTTCTCGCGCACGCTCGCGACGCTCGTCGCAGCCGGCGTCGACATCATCAAGGCGCTCGAGATCGCCGGCACGACGGCCGGGAACTGGGTGGTCGAGTCGGCGCTCGCGGACGTCCGCGCGCAGGTCCACCAGGGCGTGCCGATCGCCGAGCCGCTCGTCGACAACCCGGTCTTCCCGCCGCTCGTCTCGCAGATGGTGAAGGTGGGCGAGGAGACCGGCGAGCTCGAGAAGATGCTCGACAAGATCGCGGACTTCTACGAGGACGAGGTGGACACGTCGATCGCGGCGCTGACCTCGATCGTCGAGCCGCTGATGATGATGGGCGTCGGCGCGATCGTCGGGATCATCGTGATCGCGATGTACCTGCCGATGTTCAAGCTCCTCGAGCTCGTCCAGTAGCGTCAGCCGGGTTCGCGGCAGTCCCCGCAGGCGCCGCGCAGGACGACGTCGTGCGCCGCGACGGCGTAGTCGCGCCCGCCGGCGACGCGCTCGATCGCCGCCTCGAGCGCGGGGTCCTCGAACGGCTCCACCTTGCCGCAGTCGTCGCAGACGAGATGGTGATGGTGGTCGCCGCCCGCGTGTGCGGGCTCGAAGCGGGCGACGCCGTCACCGAGGTCGATCCGTTGCACGAGGCCGAGGTCGTCCATGCCCTCGAGCGCGCGGTAGACGGACGCGATCCCGATCGCGGCCGCCGCGTTCGCGGACGCTGTCGTGGATCTCCTGCGCCGAGAGGCAGCAGTCCTGGTCGCCGAGGAGCTCGACGACGAGCCGGCGCGCCGCGCCGCTGCGTCCGCTCGCGTCGCGGAGGCGCTCGAGCGCGGTCTCGGTCCAGGTCGCCATCAGGCTGATAATGATACCCGTTCTCAAAGACGTGCTACCGTCGCCGCGTGCGCTGCCTCCTCATCGTGGCCCTCGCCGTCGCAGCTGCGGGTTGCGCGTCGCGGAGAGCAGGCACCGCACGAGCCACGCGACGTCGTCGCCTCGCTCTACCCCCTGGCGTGGGCGACCGAGCAGGTCGAGAGCGGCGTCTTCGACGACGTCGTCGACCTCACGCCGCCGGGCGCCGAGCCGCACGATGTCGAGCTCTCCCCGAGCGACGTCGAGGCGATCCAGGACGCCGAGCTGGTCGTCTACGTCGGCGGCGGGTTCCAGCCGGCGGTCGAGGACGCCGTCGCATCGCGGGACGGGCGCTCGCTCGATCTGCTCCGGGAAGGCGAGGATCCCCACATCTGGCTCGACCCGGTGCGCTTTGCGCTGGCCGTCGGGGAGATCGCGCGCGCCACGGGCGGCGCCGGCTCCGCGCACGGCGAGATCCGCGAGCTGAAGCGCCTCGACCGCGAGTACCGAAGCGGTCTCGAGGACTGCGACCGCCGCGTGCTCGTCACGACGCACTCCGCCTTCGGCCTGCTCGCCGCCCGCTACGGGCTCACCGAGCTCTCGCTCGCCGGACGCTCGCCGGAGTCCGAGCCGAGCCCCCGGGAGCTCGAGGACCTCGTCGAGGACGTGCGGGCGTCGGGCGCGACCACGGTGTTCGCCGAGCCGCTCGTCTCGAGCGGCCTCGCGGACACGGTCGCGCGCGAGGCGGGGCTGGAGGTCGCGGTGCTCGATCCGCTCGAGGGACTGAGCGAGGACCGGCTCGCCGCCGGCGAGGACTACGTCTCGGTGATGCGCGAGAACCTGCGCGCGCTGCGGAAAGCGCTCGGATGCCGCTAGCCGTCGAGCTGAGCGGTGTCGGGTTCGGCTATCGGCCCGGGCAGCGCGTGCTCGAGGACGTGAACCTCGCCCTCGGCGAAGGCGAGTTCGTCGCCGTCGCCGGGCCGAACGGCGGCGGGAAGACGACGCTCGTGCGGATTCTGCTCGGGCTCGAGCGGCCGGCCGACGGCACCGCGCTTCTGTACGGCGAGCCCGCACACCGCTTCTCGCGGCGACGGACGCTCGGCTACCTCGCGCAGCGCTCGGAGATCGGCGGCGACGCGCCCGCCACGGTTCGCGAGGTGGTCTCGGCGGGCCGGCTGGCGGCGGGCGGTCTGCTCGGGCCGCTGCGCCGTCGCGATCGCGAGCTCGTCGCAGAGGCGATCGAGCGCGTCGGTCTCACTGCGGTCGCGGACGCGCCGCTCCGCACCCTCTCGGGCGGGATGCAGCAGCGCGCGTTCATCGCGAAGGCGCTCGCGGGCGAGCCGGCGCTCCTCGTCCTCGACGAGCCGACGACCGGTGTCGACGCCGAGTCGCAGGAGTCGCTGGCCGCGCTTCTCGACGAGCTGCACACGGAGCTCGGCGCGACGATCGTGTACGTGTCGCACGAGTTCGGCGCGGTCGAGCGCTTCGTCCAGCGGCTCGTGCTCGTCCGGCGGACGATCGTCTTCGACGGCCCTCCGGGCGAGCTACCGGGCCTGTGGCACGACCCCTCGCACACGCATGCTTGAGCTCGAGTTCATGCGTCTGGCGCTCGCGGCCGGCGCCATCGTGGGCCTCCTCGCGCCGGCGATCGGCTTCTTCCTCGTCCAGCGCCGCCAGTCGCTCGTCGGAGACGGGATCGGCCACGTTGCGTTCGCCGGAGTCGCGGCCGGGATCCTGCTCGACGTCTCGCCCGTCCTGACCGCGCTCGTCGCCGCGGTGCTCGGCGGCGTCGTCATCGAGCTCCTTCGCTCACGCGGCGGCACGGCGGGTGACCAGGCTCTCGCGCTCGTCTTCTACACGGGGATCGCGCTCGGCGTCGTGCTCGTGTCGGCGGCCGGGGCACTCGACGTCGACCTCTTCCGGTACCTGTTCGGCTCGATCCTCACCGTGACGCGCGCGGACCTCGCGGTGATCGCGACCCTCGGCGCGGTCGGGCTCGCGACGGTCGGGCTGCTCTACCGCGCGCTCGCCGGCGTCGTGCTCGACGAGGAGGGAGCGCGCGTCGCCGGCGTCCCGATCGGCGCGCTCAACATCGCGGTCGCGACGCTCGCCGCGGTGACGGTCGCGCTCTCGATGCAGGTGGTCGGCATCCTCCTCGTCGCCGCGCTCATGGTGCTGCCGGTCAGCGCCGCGGGCCGGGTCGCCTGGAGCATGGGCTCGACGTTCCTGCTGTCGCTCGCCTTCGGGCTCGGGTCGGCGGTCGCAGGCGTCACGCTCTCGTACTACGCGGACCTGCCGCCGGGCGGGACGATCGTCCTCGTCGCGGCGGCGGTCTTCGTCGTCGCCCTGGGCGTGGGAGCCGTGCGGCCGCGCTGAGGTCAGGCCGCCGCGACGGAGAGCGCCGAGTCGACGCCCGCCTCGTGGCACCCGCGGCAGCGGGCCTCGTACTGCTCGGCCGCGCCGACGAGCACGGTCTCGCCCGAGTACGGCGCCGGGCGTCCGTCGACGAGGCGCTGCGTCGTCGTGGCCGGGCCGCCACAGCGGTGGCAGACGGCCTGGAGCTTGTCGACGAACTCCGCGTGGGAGAGGAGCTCGGGCATCGGCCCGAACGGGAGCCGCCGGAAGTCCTGATCGAGCCCGGCCGCGACGACGCGCGTCCCGCGCTCCGCGAGCTCGAGCGCGACCTCGACGATCGACTCGTCGAAGAACTGGATCTCGTCGATCCCCACGACCTCGAAGCCGCCTGCGCGCGTCTCCACGTCGTCGACCGACGAGACGGGAACCCCGCGCATGCGCGCGCCGGCATGACTGACGACGTCGGCCGCGTCGTAGCGATCGTCGATCAGCGGCTTGAAGATCACGACGCGCTGCCCCGCGATCTCGGCGCGGCGCAGACGGCGGATCATCTCCTCGCTCTTCCCGCTGAACATCGGGCCGCAGATGACCTCGAGCCAGCCGCCCCGCTGCGGTGGGATCCGGATCACGGGCGCGATCCTAGTGAGGCGATCGGAGGGCATCGAAGAGGGCAGAAGGAGCGTCGGCGCGCTGCTACACTCTTGCCCGCGCGGCGGCGTAGCTCAGTTGGTTAGAGCAGCGGAATCATAATCCGCGTGTCGCAGGTTCGAGTCCTGCCGCCGCTACTCGCACACGCAGCAGCTCTCGAAGAACCTCAGCTAGAACGCGCAACCCACCAGAGAACGAGACCGAACAATGGCCACAGGAGTCAGAGTCGCGATCACGCTCGCCTGCACGGAGTGCAAGCGGCGGAACTACCAGACCCAGAAGTCGAAGCGGAACTCCCCGGACCGGGTCGAGTTCTCGAAGTACTGCCGCTGGTGCGGGAAGCACACGCCGCATCGGGAGACGAGGTAGCCCCGTGGCACGCGAGACCCGCAGGCAGCGCCGCGCAGCCCGCGCCGCCGCCGGTGACGGCGCCGGCTCCAGCCGCCGCAGTCGCACGGCGCAGGTCCGCCCGTCCCAGCAGCCCGTCAAGCAGCAGACCGGCCGCAAGGCCGATCAGCAGCGCGGGCAGTTCGTGCGCGAGTCCGCCGCCGAGCTCAAGAAGGTCGACTGGCCGAGCCGCCGCCAGACCTTCCAGGGCGTCGTCGTCGTGATCATCGCCTGCACGATCGCCGGCGCCTACCTCTGGGGCCTCGACCAGATCTTCCGTCCCCTCGTCGACCGCGTCCTGCTCTAAGGAGACCACGGTGTTCCTCTGGTACGTCATCAACACCTACTCGGGGCACGAGAACAAGGTGAAGGCCAATCTCGAGCACCGGATCGTCTCGATGAACCAGACGGTTGCGTTCCGGCGCGTCGTCGTGCCGACCGAGCAGGTGATCGAGACGAAGGACGGCCAGAAGGTGCAGACCGAGAAGCGCGTGCTTCCCGGCTACGTCCTCGTGAACATGAACATGTCGGACGAGGCCTGGACAGTGGTCAAGGGCACGCCCGGCGTCACCGGCTTCGTCGGCGCAGGCACGAAGCCCGTGCCGCTCTCGCAGCCCGAGGTCGACCGCATCCTCCACCACGGCGCCCCGGCGGGCGGCCAGCCCCACAAGGCCCAGGTCGAGTTCTCGCTCGGCGAGTCGGTGAAGGTGACGTCCGGCCCGCTGTCCGACTTCGACGGCGAGATCGTCGACGTCAACCCCGACCAGCAGAAGCTGAAGGTGCTCGTGGACATCTTCGAGCGCCAGGTTCCCGTCGAACTCGGCTTCGACCAGGTCAAGAAGATCGATTGAGGAAACGTAGGGGCGAGGCTTGCCTCGCCCTCGAACAGTGAGAGGCACATGGCCAAGAAAGTCCTGACACTCATCAAGCTCCAGATCCCCGGCGGGCAGGCGAACCCGGCGCCGCCCGTCGGTCCCGCACTGGGTCAGCACGGGGTCAACATCATGGAGTTCTGCAAGGCGTTCAACGCGCAGACCGCGCAGGAGAACGGCCGCATCATCCCGGTCGAGATCACCGTCTTCGAAGACCGCTCGTTCACGTTCATCACGAAGACGCCACCCGCCGCCGTCCTCATCAAGGAGGCGCTCAACCTCGAGTCGGGGTCCGGCGAGCCGAACCGCACCAAGGTCGGCCGCCTGTCGCAGGCCCAGCTCCGCTCGATCGCCGAGACGAAGATGCCCGACCTGAACGCGCGGGACGTCGACGAGGCGATGAAGGTCATCGCCGGCACCGCCCGCTCGATGGGCGTGGAGACGGACGCGTGAGCATGCACGGCAAGCGCTATCGCTCGGCGCGCGAGCAGATCGAGCGCGAGAACGCCTACACGCCACTCGAGGCCGTTCGGCTGATCAAGGACGCCCAGAGCGCGAAGTTCGACGAGACGGTCGAGGCGCACTTCAGGCTCGGCCTCAACGTGCGCCACGCGGACCAGCAGCTGCGCGGGACGATCATGCTCCCGCACGGGATCGGCAAGGACGTCCGCGTCGCCGTGTTCGCCGAGGGCGAGAAGGCGCGCGAGGCGGAGGACGCCGGCGCCGACGTCGTCGGCTCGGCGGATCTCGCGACGAAGATCGAGGAGGGGTTCCTCGACTTCGACGTCGCGATCGCGACACCGGATCAGATGGGCAACGTCGGCAAGCTCGGTCGCGTGCTCGGCCCGCGCGGGCTCATGCCGAACCCGAAGACCGGCACGGTGACGTTCGACATCGGCAAGGCCGTGTCCGACGCGAAGGCCGGCAAGCTCGAGTACCGCACCGATCGCGGCGGCAACGTGCACCTGCCGATCGGCAAGAAGAGCTTCGAGGAGCGGGCGCTGCTCGAGAACTACGCAGCGCTGCTCGAGGAGATCGTCCGCGCCAAGCCGTCCGCGGCGAAGGGGCGCTACATCAAGCAGATCACGCTCGCAACGACGATGGGCCCCGGCATCCACGTCGACTCGACGAAGACCCGAGGCATCGTCGAGGAGCTGGAGGAAGCTACAGTCTCGGCCTAACCACGACTGGATACCCGCCGAAGACAGCTGGCAGCCCGCACGGGCAGAGGTCCAGCCGAGGCCGGTTCAGCAGGGCGCGCAGCGCTCACCCTGGACCCGCCTCGTGCGGGTCTCGTCGTTTCCGGAGGAAACGACATGCTGAAGACCGACAAGGAACGAATCGTCTCGGAGCTCGCGGAGGAGCTCGGTGCCGCGGAGACGCTCATCGTCGCCGACTACCGCGGACTGACGAACAAGCAGCTCGAGGCACTCCGCGACCAGCTCCTGGAGCACGGTGCGCGGTTCCGCATCGTCAAGAACACGCTGACCCGCAGGGCCGCCGAGCAGGCGGGCGCAGACGCGCTCCTCGTCATGCTCGAGGGCCCGACCGCGATCGCGTTCATCGAGTCGTCGGGCGACCCGGCGGCCGTCGCCAAGGCGCTGTCCGCTACCGCGAAGGAGACCAACGTCCTGGTGCTGCGGGGCGGGATCCTCGAGGGCAAGGCGCTCTCCTCCGAGCAGGTGGCGGAGCTCGCGACGCTGCCGCCGGTCGACGTCCTGCGCGGCCAGCTGGTCGGCGCCATCGTCGCCCCGTTGACCCAGCTCCTCGCGCTCGTGTCGGCGCCGCTGCAGGATCTCCGCGGCCTCATCGACGCACGCATCGCCCAGCTCGAGGCGGAGGGCGAGGTCGTCGAGCCCGCCGCGGAGGTTGCCGAGGCACCGGCGGCGGAGGCCGAGATGCAGCCACCGACGAACGCAGGCGACCGGGCACGGCAGGCGAGCGCCGAGGCACCGGCCGAGGCCGATGAGACGGACGCGGAAGACACGGATGCACCGGCAGGTTCCGCGCCAGCGGAACCTGACGACCCAGGAATCCCAGCGAAGAGGAACCGGCAGCCGAGCAGGCCCGAGCGACGAGCTGACGAACGAAGGAAGAGGAGGAGTAATGGCAACCGACGTTGCGAAGGTGCTCGACACGCTCGGCAAGATGACCGTGCTCGAGCTCGTGGAGCTCAAGAACGTCGATCGAGGAGGAGTGGGGCGTCACCGCCGCCGCTCCGGTCGCGGTCGCAGCCGCCCCGGCGGCAGGCGGCGACGGCGCCGCGGTCGAGGAGGAGAAGGACTCCTTCGACGTCGTGCTCACCGGCGCCGGCGACAAGAAGATCCAGGTGATCAAGGTCGTGCGCGCGATCACCGGCCTCGGCCTGAAGGAGGCGAAGGACCTCGTCGACGGCGCTCCCGGCCCGGTCAAGGAGGGCGCCGCCAAGGAGGAGGCCGAGTCGATCAAGGCCCAGCTCGAGGAAGCTGGCGCCAGCGTCGAGCTGAAGTAGGCGGCCGGTTGCCAACAGGCGCTTCCCGGCGAGAGCCGGGAAGCGCCTTGCTACACTGCTCCGACGCACCCACCTGCCGCCCTCGGCGGTTGCGGTGGAGTGTGCTCGTGCGCTACCCTTCGTGGTTCCGCCGAGGCCCCGCCCGTACAACCCTGCCCGTCCACACCCTGCACGCAGTCAAGGGAGGCAATAACACTTGAGCAGCGTCGCTGTCGCGCCACGCGCGCGCAAGAGCTTTTCGCGCCTGAAGCACGTCCTCGACCTCCCCAACCTCATCGACATCCAGAAGTCCTCCTTCGACTGGTTCATGCAGGAGGGCTTGCGCGAGACGATCGACGACATCTCGCCGATCGAGGACTACACGGGAACGCTCGCCGTGGAGTTCGCGGACTATGAGTTCGGGGAGCCGCAGTTCACCATTCAGGAGTGCCGTGAGAAGGACCTGACCTACCAGGTCCCGCTCTCGATCACGGTCCGCTTCGTCAACAAGGAGACCGGCGAGATCCGCGAGCAGCGGGTCTTCATGGGCGACTTCCCGATGATGACCCCGCGGGGCACGTTCGTCATCAACGGCACCGAGCGCGTGATCGTCACGCAGCTCGTCCGCAGCCCGGGCGCCTACCTGATGGAGCCCAAGGACGCCGCGAAGCAGGTCTTCATGGCGAACCTCATGCCGTCCCGCGGCTCCTGGCTCGAGGTCGAGATCGACAAGAAGGGCATCGTGTTCGCCCGCATCGACCGGAAGCGCAAGCTTCCGATCACGACGTTGCTCCGTGCGCTCCCGGCGGAGGACCCGACGACGGGCTTCCAGCTCGACACGAGCTCGAACGAGAAGATCCTCGAGCTCTTCGGCGGCTCCGTCTTCATCGCGAACACGCTCGACAAGGACCCGTCGACGCGCGAGGAGGAGGCGCTGATCGAGGTCTTCAAGAAGCAGCGGCCGGGCGAGCCCCCGACGCTCGACAACGCGCGGAACCTCCTGCGGTCGCTCTTCTTCGACCCCAAGCGCTACGACCTGACGAAGGTCGGCCGCTACAAGCTGAACCAGCGCCTCGGCGTGTCCGTTCCCGACGACGTCCGCGTCCTGACGACGGAGGACATCGTCGCGCTCGTCCGCCGGCTCGTGTCGCTGCCCTCGACGCTCGGCGTGACCGAGGACTCGAAGGACTACGCGGCCGACGCGGCGCAGCTCTCGCGTGACCCGATTCGCGGCGAGCTCGACGAGTACGAGGACTTCGGCAACCGCCGGCTGCGCACGACGGGCGAGCTGATCCAGGAGGCGTTCCGGGTCGGTCTCTACCGCATGGAGCGCGTCGTCCGCGAGCGGATGACGACCGAGGACGTCGACACGATCACGCCGCAGACGATCATCAACATCCGGCCGGTCGTGGCGGCGCTCAAGGAGTTCTTCGGCTCCTCGCAGCTGTCGCAGTTCATGGACCAGACGAACACGCTCGCGGGACTCACGCACCGCAGGCGCCTGTCGGCTCTCGGCGCCGGCGGCCTGACGCGCGAGCGCGCGCCGATCGAGGTGCGCGACGTGCACCCGACGCACTACGGGCGCATGTGCCCGATCGAGACGCCGGAGGGCCCGAACATCGGCCTCATCGGCTCGCTCGCCTCGTTCGCGACGGTCTCCGAGTTCGGCTTCGTCCAGACGCCGTACCGCGTCGTGAAGGGCGGCAAGGTCTCGGACGAGATCATCTACCTCGACGCGGCGGAGGAGCGGCAGTTCACGATCGCCCAGGCCTCCGAGCCGGTCGACCCGAAGACGGGCAAGTTCGTGAACGAGCAGGTGCTCTGCCGGTCGCGCGAGGGCGAGGCGGTCATGGTCCTGCCGAAGGACGTCGAGTACATGGACGTCTCCCCGGCGCAGATCGTCTCCGTCGCGACGGCCCTCATCCCGTTCCTCGAGCACAACGACGCGAACCGCGCGCTCATGGGCGCGAACATGCAGAAGCAGGCCGTCCCGCTGATGATCCCGCAGGCACCGCTCGTCGGCACGGGCCTCGAGTTCCGCGCCGCAGTGGACACGGGCGACGTCGTCCTCTCCCGCAGTGACGGCTCGGTCGTGGACGTCGACGCGGAGCGGATCGTCGTCGAGGGACGCGGGACGCGGGACGAGTACCCGCTGACGAAGTTCATGCGCTCGAACCAGGGCACGCTCATCCACCAGAAGCCGGTCGTCACGCTCGGCGACAGGGTGAAGAAGGGCGAGGTGCTCGCGGACGGCTCGTCGACGGACCGCGGCGAGCTCGCGCTCGGCGCCAACCTGCTGGTCGCGTTCATGCCGTGGGAGGGCTACAACTTCGAGGACGCGATCGTCATCTCGGAGCGGCTCGTCAAGGACGACGTGCTGAGCTCGATCCACATCCACGAGTACGAGATCGACGCGCGCTCGACCAAGCTCGGCGACGAGGAGATCACGCGCGACATCCCGAACCGCTCGGAGGAGTCGCTCGCGAACCTCGACGAGCGCGGCGTGGTGCGCATCGGCGCCGACGTCGACGCGGGCCACCTGCTCGTCGGCAAGGTGACGCCGAAGGGCGAGACCGAGCTGACCGCCGAGGAGAAGCTGATCCGCGCGATCTTCAAGGAGAAGGCGCGCGAGGTCCGCGACACGTCGCTCAAGGTCCCGAACGGCGAGGGCGGCAAGGTCATCGGCGTCAAGACGTTCTCACGCGACGCCGGCGACGACCTGCCGCCGGGCGTGAACGAGCTCGTCCGCGTGTACGTCGCCAAGAAGCGCAAGATCGCGGAGGGCGACAAGCTCGCCGGACGGCACGGCAACAAGGGCGTCATCGCCAAGATCGTCCCCGACGAGGACATGCCGTTCCTCGAGGACGGTCGCGCGGTCGACGTCGTGCTCAACCCGCTCGGCGTCCCGAGCCGGATGAACATCGGGCAGATCCTCGAGACGCATCTCGGGTGGGCCGCCGCACACGGCGTGTTCGCCGATGGCGACCCGGTCAGCCCGCGGGCGCCCATCAACGCACCGGACCCGCGCGCGGTCGCGACCCCCGTCTTCGACGGGGCGACCGAGGGCGACGTGGACGACGCGCTCGTCCTGCTCGCCGAGGCGGCCTCGGACGGCGGTGTGGCGATGGCGACCGACCCCAAGGCTCCGCGCGGCAACCGGTGCTCGGGCAAGGTCCCGCTGTACGACGGCAAGACCGGCGAGCCGTTCGCGCAGGACGTGACGGTCGGCTTCATGTACATCCTGAAGCTGCTCCACCTCGTGGACGACAAGATCCACGCGCGCTCCACCGGCCCGTACTCGCTCGTCACCCAGCAGCCGCTCGGCGGCAAGGCGCAGTTCGGCGGGCAGCGGTTCGGCGAGATGGAGGTCTGGGCCCTCGAGGCGTACGGCTCCGCCTACACGCTCCAGGAGATGCTCACGATCAAGTCCGACGACACGATCGGCCGCGTCAAGGCGTACGAGGCCATCGTGAAGGGCGAGAACATCGCCGAGCCGTCCATCCCCGAGAGCTTCAAGGTGCTCCTGAAGGAGATGCAGTCGCTCGCGCTCGACGTGCAGGTCCTCTCCGACGAGGGCCGCGAGGTCGAGGTTCGCGAGGAGGACGACGAGTTGCTCCGCGCCGCGGAGGAGCTCGGCATCGACCTGTCGCCCGGCTCGCTCCGGGCCACGGCACGCCCTGCCACGGCCGAGGAGGTCGAGGAGGGCGGCGAGAGCGCCGACGAGGAGGGCGACCTCACGGTGGCCGCCGACGAGGTCCTCGGGAGCGTCGAGGGCGACGAGGCGCCGGTCGAGGTCGCGGAGGTCGTCGAGGGCGAGGGCAGCGACGAATGAGGAACGAGAATCGGGTGACCGCCAGCTGCGGTGACAGTCATCGGAACGTGGAGACGAAAGGGCCTGATGGAAGCCAGTAGACGCGGTCCCGACATCAACGACTTCGACTCGATCCGGATCGGGCTCGCCTCGAGCAAGCAGATCCGCGACTGGTCGTCCGGCGAGGTCACGAAGCCGGAGACGATCAACTACCGCACGCTCAAGCCCGAGCGTGACGGACTCTTCTGCGAGCGCATCTTCGGTCCGACGAAGGACTGGGAGTGCTACTGCGGCAAGTACAAGCGGGTTCGCTACAAGGGGATCATCTGCGAGCGCTGCGGCGTCGAGGTGACGCGGCAGAAGGTCCGGCGCGAGCGCATGGGCCACATCGACCTCGCCGCTCCGGTCTCGCACATCTGGTTCTTCAAGGGCGTCCCGAGCCGCATCGGCTACCTCCTCGACATCGCCCCGCGCGAGCTCGAGAAGGTCCTCTACTTCGCCGCCTCCATCGTCACGCAGGTCGACCGCGAGAAGCGGCAGGAAGACCTCGCCGACCTCGAGGACAAGGTCGCGGGCGAGACCGAGCGCATCTACCTCGACCGGGACGAGGCGCTCTCGGCTCTCGACGACCGCCTCCAGCGCCGCCGCGACTACTTCGCGGCCGGCAAGGAGCGCAACTTCGACGAGGACGACGACTTCTGGGGCCGCGGCCTCTCGAACTGGGCGGAGGAGTCCGCGCTGCCCTCGCTCGAGGAGGTGCGCGCGCTCGGAGGCAAGGTGTTCGTCGAGCTCGCCAAGAAGATCACGAACGAGGATCCGCGCCGCGTGCGGGAGCTCGTGCGCCAGACGGCGACTCGCGAGGACCGCAGGCTCGCCCCGCGCGAGATCGAGTCCGTCGCGCTCGCTGCGACGCAGATCGAAGACGCCCTCGCGCCGCTCCGCGCCGATCTCGAGCAGGCGACCGGGTCGAAGAAGGGCGCGATCACGAAGCATCTCAAGCGTCTTCAGGAGTCGCTGCTCGCGGGCGGCGAGCTGACCGAGGAGGACGCTGCGCGCGTCGAGAGCGTCGATCGCAAGAACCTCGACAAGGCCCGCGAGATCGGAGCAGGGCTCCTCGGAGACGTGCTCGCCGGGTTCGATCCGGAGGCCGACGGCGCTGCCGTGCGCGAGCTCGCGTACGACCTCTGCCTCGTCGAGGGCACGAGGAAGGACGACCTCGACGCGGTCGCCCAGTGGGCTCTGAAGGTCCGCGAGATGGTCGCGGACATGGACGTGCGCCGCGAGGACACGCGCGAGGCCGCCGTCGACGCAGTGCGCAGGCTCGAGCAGACCTGGCTCCTCTTCAAGGAGCTCGAGCCGAAGATGATCGTCGGCGACGAGCAGATCTTCCGGGAGCTCAAGGACCGGTTCGGCTCGCCGTACGGGTTCGGGATCTACTTCAAGGGCGGGATGGGCGCCGAGGCCGTCCGCGACCTGCTCCGGGATCTCGGTCTCGACGAGGAGTCGCTGTCGCTCCGCGACACGATCAAGACGTCGAAGGGCCAGAAGCAGCAGCGCGCGATCAAGCGGCTCAAGGTCGTCGAGGCGTTCATCAAGTCCGGGAACAAGCCGGAGTGGATGATCCTCGAGGCCGTGCCGGTGATCCCGCCGGAGCTCCGCCCGATGGTGCAGCTCGACGGTGGCCGGTTCGCCACGAGCGACCTGAACGATCTGTACCGCCGCGTCATCAACCGGAACAACCGGCTCAAGCGGCTGCTCGACCTCGGCGCGCCCGAGATCATCGTCAACAACGAGAAGCGGATGCTCCAGGAGGCCGTGGACGCGCTGTTCGACAACGGCCGGCGCGGCCGCGCGGTGACCGGCCCGGGCAACCGGCCGCTGAAGTCGCTCTCGGACATGCTCAAGGGCAAGCAGGGCCGCTTCCGGCAGAACCTGCTCGGCAAGCGCGTGGACTACTCGGGCCGCTCGGTGATCGTCGCCGGGCCGAACCTGAAGCTCCACCAGTGCGGCCTGCCGAAGCTCATGGCCCTCGAGCTCTTCAAGCCGTTCATCATGAGCCGGCTCGTCGAGCGCAAGGCCGTCCAGAACATCAAGGCCGCCAAGAAGATGGTCGAGTCGATGATCCCGGAGGTCTGGGACGTCCTCGAGGAGGTCATCGCCGAGCACCCGGTGCTCCTGAACCGGGCGCCGACGCTGCACCGCCTCGGGATCCAGGCGTTCGAGCCGGTGCTCGTCGAGGGCAAGGCCATCCAGGTGCACCCGCTCGTCTGTCAGGCGTTCAACGCCGACTTCGACGGCGACCAGATGGCCGTCCACCTCCCGCTCTCGGCCGAGGCCCAGGCGGAGGCACGCGTCCTGATGCTGTCGTCGAACAACATCCTCTCGCCGGCGAGCGGTCGCCCGCTCGCGACGCCGAACCAGGACATGGTGCTCGGTGCGTACTACCTGACGTACTGCGAGCACGACCTCGAGGGCGCGGCCGCCGAGGACGTCGCGAAGAAGCTCAAGAAGGAAGGGCTCAGGCGCTTCCGGACCGAGGAGGACGTCGAGTTCGCCATCGGATCGGGGTCGATCTCGTTCCAGGATCCGATCGAGTTCGAGTGGGCCGGCGAGCGCATCGTCACGACGCCGGGCCGTGTCATCGTCAACGCCGAGGTCGAGCGCGCGCTCGACGAGGCGACGGGCGGCGACTTCGAGGATCACCCGTTCCTCAACAAGACGCTGACGAAGCGCGAGCTCGACGCGTTCATCGGCGACCTCGTCGAGCACTACGGCCCGTACACGATCGCGGCCGCGCTCGACGTCATCAAGTCGCTGACGTTCCGGTACGCGACGCAGGCCGGCATCACGATCTCGAAGAACGACATCGTCATCCCGGGCGACAAGGAGGAGATCCTCGCCGGGTACGAGGACCAGGTCGCCAAGGTCGGGCAGGAGTACGACCGCGGCCTCATGACCGAGGAGGAGCGCGACGAGCGCATCGTCGCGATCTGGACCGAGGCAACCGACCGGGTCGCCGAGCGGATGATGGAGAACCTCGAGGAGACGAACCCGATCTTCATGATGGCCAACTCGGGAGCGCGCGGATCGTTCAACCAGATCCGCCAGCTCGCCGGAATGCGCGGCCTCATGGCCGATCCGAAGGGCCAGATCATCTCGCGCCCGATCAAGGCGAACTTCATGGAGGGCCTCACCGTCCTCGAGTACTTCATCTCGACCCACGGCGCCCGCAAGGGCCTCGCGGACACCGCGCTCCGCACCGCGGACTCGGGCTACCTCACGCGGCGGCTCGTCGACGTCTCGCAGGACGTGATCATCCGCGAGCAGGCCGGCAAGAAGCCTGCCGACTGCGGGACGACCGAGTACGTCGAGCTCCCGCTCGTCCTCGACGACGTTCCCAACAAGAGCGTGGCGGGGCGCGTGGCCGCGCTCGACGTCATGAAGCCGATCAAGGACGGCAAGCCGGGCAAGACCGTTCTCATCGAGAAGGGCGCCGAGATCACGATGCGCGGCCTTCGGCACCTCGTCGACGAGTTCGGCGAGTACGCGGAGACCGGGACCATCCCGGTCCGCTCGGTGCTCAAGTGCCGCAGCGAGTACGGGCTCTGCCGGCTCTGCTACGGAACGTTCCTGGCGTCGGGCGGGCCTGCGGAGATCGGCGACGCGGTCGGCATCATCGCCGCGCAGTCGATCGGCGAGCCCGGCACGCAGCTGACCATGCGGACGTTCCACACCGGCGGCGTGGCCGGCGAGGACATCACGCACGGCCTCCCGCGCGTCGTCGAGATCTTCGAGGCGCGTAACCCGAAGGGCGCAGCGACGCTCGCGGACGTGGCCGGCAAGATCGAGATCGAGGACGCCGAGCGCACGATCAAGGTCACCGTCGTCCCGACGGGCCTCGACGCGGACGGCGAGCTGCTCGCGCCGAGGGAGCACTCGTTCCCGAGGCGGACGCGCCTGCGCGTCACCCACGGCCAGCTCGTCGAACCGGGCGACGCCCTGAACGAGGGCTCGCTCAACCCCGGTGAGCTTCTCGGGCTGAAGGGCGCCACGGCGACCGAGCTGTACCTCGTCGGCGAGGTGCAGAAGGTCTACAAGTCGCAGGGCGTCGAGATCCACGACAAGCACATCGAGCTGATCGTCCGGCAGATGCTCAAGAAGGTCCGTGTCGACACGAACGGTGACACCGAGCTTCTGCCCGGCCAGCTCGTCGACCGCGTCGTCCTCGAGCGCGAGAATGCGCGCGTGAAGAAGGAGAAGGGCGAGCAGGCGACCTTCGAGCCGATCATCCTCGGCATCACGAAGGCGTCGCTCGCGACGGAGTCCTTCCTCTCCGCGGCCTCGTTCCAGGAGACCACGAAGGTCCTGACGGACGCGGCCATCGAGGGCAAGGTCGACCGCCTGCTCGGTCTGAAGGAGAACGTGATCATCGGCAAGCTCATCCCGGCAGCGACCGGTCTCAAGCAGTACCGGAACATCACGATCGAGCCGACCGAGCCGCTGCCGGTGACCTTCGCGCGGCCAGAGGCCGAGGCCGAGCTCCAGGCGATGCTCGAGGAGATCGGCGAGAGCGACGGGTTCGACCTCGACGCGCTCGGGCTCTCTCTCGACGAGGAGCTCCCCGCCGGGGAGGACGTCCCCGTCGTCGAGCCGCCGGCGGAAGAGGAGTAAGCGGTCGGGCCGACGGCCCGACTTCGCGTCTCGCACCGTTGTAGGAGCCGGGCATGCCCGGCTCCTACTGCTGCCGACTAGTCGCTCATGCCTTTGTGCTACCTGTCTCTGGTCGTGCGGGCCCTGCTCATCGCCCTGACCGCCGTTGCCGCCGTCATCCTCTGGCTGCCCGCGGCGGGCTCTGCCCGCCCGGCGGCGATCTCGTGCGGTGTCCCTGCAGGCGCAGCCCGTCTGGATCGACTTCGCGGACGGGTCCGTGTCCTTCTGGAAGGAGCGCTTCGCACGACCCGGCATCGTCGTGGCCACGGGTGGGCCGCTCCTTGCCGGGGAGGCGCGTGCGGCCGGCGCCGCGACCGTCCACTGGGACATGTACCTGCGCAAGCGAGTCGGGACGCCGTCGGAGCCCGCGGATCCAGCGCTGATGGAGCGCCGTGCGGACTCGCTCTTCGACTACGCGGTCTCCGTGACCGGGTGTCAGACGCCGCTGATCACGCTCAACGAGATGTGGGGGGCGTCGCTGCCGACGCCGCTGACGCCGACGTCCGAGCGCTATCGCGCGAACGTGCTCCGGTTCGTCACCCGCCTCGCCGAGCGCGGTGGGCGCCCGGCGCTCCTGCTCTCGAGCGAGCCCTTCACGGGCGGCGACGCGGCCGTGTGGTGGAGGGAGCTCGGGAAGGTCTCGGACCTCGTCCTCGAGAACTACGCGAACGCGAACGTCATCTGGCGCGACGGAGCGGTCGACGGCTCCCGGCGCCTGCGAGTGAGCTACCGGAGGTCCGCGGCCAAGCTGCTCGCGGTCGGGGTCCCGTCGTCCCGGCTCGGGCTCATGATCGGGTTCCAGACCGGCGCGGGCTGCGGGCGGGCGCGAGGGGTTGAAGCCGCGTTCCCGCTGGTTCGACGTCGCGAAGTGGCAGGCATTCGCCGCGCGCCAGGTCGCGCGCGAGCTTCGGCTCTCACACGTCTGGTCCTGGGGTTGGGCGCAGCGGAACGAGCGCTCGAACGATCCCGACAAGACGTACGCGGCGTGCGTGTGGCTGTGGGCGCGCGACGAAGGCCTCTGCGACGCGCCGGGCGTGCTCGGCGGGAGCTCGACGAGGACCGCCGCGCGGGCCAGATCGACCTCGCGGCGGGAGTGCGCTGCGTCTACGGTCGCATCGCGCTGACGGCCTCGAACGTCGCGTCGCTGGCCAGGCTGACCGGCGACCGCGAGCTCGCGCTCACCGCCCTCGTCGTCCGCGCGATCGAGCGCGAGCACGCCGACGTGTCGCCGTCGGCGGTCCTCGCCGCCGAGCGGCGGATCATCCGCGCCCGCTACGGCGGGAGCACGTCCGCGTACCGTGCGGCTGCTTCGAGGGTGGGGGCGAGCCCGGCCGTCGCACGGGCAATCGTCGGCGACGAGCTTCGGAGGCGCGAGATCGTCCACCGCCTCGACGGCGGGCGCATCTCGTCCGCCGACGTCTCGCGATTTCGTGCGACCTATGCGGCCGTGCTCGCCCGGCAGGTGACCGTGTCGCCGGCGCCGGACTGGCTGCCGGAGGGCACCGGTGTCGCGCTCGCGACCTCGGCCCCCGAGGCGGTCTTCCGACTGCGGACCGGTCGCAGCGCGAGGATCCGGACCGCGCAGGGGACACTCACGGTCCGTGCGCTGGGCGACACGACCGCGCTCGGTGCCCTCTCGCTCGAGCTCGCCCGTCCCGCCGTGCGGCGGGAGCTGCGCGCGGCACGCCGCGCGGATGCGTATGCGGCCTGGACGATCCGCGTGCAGAAGGCCGCCGAGAGCCGCATGGTCTGCGAGCGCGACCGGCTGCCCGAGCTCGGCGTCGTCTCGCTCGCGAGCTTCGCGCCGTTCCTGTCGCTGCAGGAGCCGGCGGCCGCGACGCCGCCGTTGCTCTCCGGCGGATAGCGGAGCTCAGCGCCGCGCGGCGGTGACGACCGTGTCGCGGCCCGGAGCCCTTCGCGAGCCCGAGCGCGGAGTCGGTGCGGACGACGAGCCCCGCGGCGTCGTCGGTCGGCAGCAGCTCCGCGACCCCGCCGGACACGGTGACGATGCCCTCGTCCGAGAGCGGCTGCTCGTGCAGCAGACGCTGCAGCCGTCCGAAGAGCGCCTCGGCGTCGCCGACGCTGCCGTCCGCGAGGATCACTCCGAAGCGCCCGCCGCCGACACGGCAGGGAAGGTCTCTCGGCCCGGCGACGTCGTTCAGCGCAGACCCGATGCGCGCGAGGACCTCGTCCGCCGCGAGCTGACCCACCCGTGCGTTGAGCGTCGTGAGCCGGTCGACGTCGATCATGAGCAGCGTGACGGAGCCCCGTGACGCCTCGTGCGCGCGCGATCTCCCGCTCGAGCAGCGCGTGGAACGCCGGCCGGTCGAAGAGCTCGGTGAGGGCGTCGCGCTCGGGTACGGGATCCGGCTCGCGGAGCTCGAGCGAGCTCTCGATCCCCGGCCGTGTCGCGCTCACGACGTCCTCGAGCGTCGTGATGTCGATCTCGCTGAACCGCTTGTCGCGCTCGCGGGTCAGCACGGCGAGCATCCCGGGCTCGTTCGGCGGGTCGAGGAGCGGGACGACGAGGCCTGCGCGGATCGGCGGCCCGCCGTAGGCGCCGTCCGCTTCGGCGTTGAAGGAGACCTGGATGGCGCGCGCGCCGTGGTAGTCGGGGACGCCGAGACCGCCGACCTGCGCAGCCTCGGCCTCGGAGAGGCCGACGGTCGCGAGGATCGGCTCGTTCTTCGGGTTCGCGACGACAGCGACCGCCGCGTCCGCGCCCGTCCGCTCGCGGGCGACCTCGAGCAACCGCGAGACGCCGTGGTCGGGCGCGGCAGCGAGCTCGTGCTGCTCCGGCCGGGGTGCCGGAGATCGCAGCCTGGATACGCGCGGGAAGCGTCGTCGTGAGGGCGTCGTTGAGCGTCTGCGCGAACTCTCCGAGGCGGTGGTCGTAGCGGTACATCATCGAGGTGATCATCTCCTCGTGGCGGCGCAGCGCACGGCGTCCCGCGACGAGGAGCAGTGCGATGCAGACCGCGGCGAGCCCGAGGGCGACGGCGAAGATCGCGATCGTGAGCCCGCTCGACATCCGGGCGTATTACTAACGAGCGCGTCGGTCGACACCGGCCTCACCGAACGCGGGTCCGACCGGCTCGGAGACTAGGGTGCCGCGCGTGGGGATCGCGCTCCAGGAAACAGCTCGCGAGCTCGACCGGGCGCCGCTCGCGCCGCTCGGCGACGCGGCGACGACGCAGACGCCCTCCCGGCGCGGACGATCGTCGACCGTCCTCGTCGTCGTGGCCGGCATCGCGGGCGCGCTCGCGTTCGCGCTCGGTGTGACGGCGTTCGCCGTGAGCATGCGCTCCGACGGCTCGGACGATGTCTCGCTGACGCCGGCGGCCGGCGCTCGAGTCGCGATTGCGATCGCGGCGAAGCCGGGGGTCGAGCGCATCCCCTTCGACGGCGCGGCCGGGCGCATGGAGCTCGTCGTCGGCCCGCGCGGCCGGGCCGCGCTCGTGCTCGACGGGCTCATTCCCGCTCCCGAGGGACGCAGCTACCAGGCGTGGCACGTGGTCGGCAGGGAGCCTGCGCCGCTCGGTATGTTCACCGGGACGGAGGTCGCGGTGCCTCTCACCGGTCTTCTGCCGCCAGGCGCAACCGTCGAGGTGTCGCTCGAGCCGGAGGGCGGCGCCGAGGCGCCGACGGGCCGCGTGCTCTACACCGCGACCCGCCTCTAGCCCGGGTTACTGCGTCTCTTCGGTCGCACGCGCGACGTCGGCGCGATCCTTGCCGGCGCCTTTCGCGCGGTAGAGCGCGGCATCGGCCCGCTCGAAGAGGCTCGCGGCGTTGTCCCCGTGCTGGAGCTCGGCGATACCGGCGGAGAGACGCAGCCGTTCCTCCTCGCCGCCGAGGGTCGTGCCGCGCATCGAGCCGTGCACGCGGCGGTAGAGCCCTTCGGCGTCCCTGGCCGACGACTCGGGGAGGATGACCGCGAACTCGTCCCCGCCGATGCGGCACGGGACGTCGGTCGAGCGGACGGCCTCGCGGAGGCGGTCGGCCGCGCCCGCGAGGACGCGATCTCCCGCGAGGTGCCCGACCTGGTCGTTGATGGACTTGAAGTCGTCGAGGTCGAACACGATGAGCGCGAGGTTCCGCTGGTAGCGATGCGCGCGCATGACCTCGCGACGCAGGTTCTCCTGGAAGAAGCGCTGGTTGAAGAGGCCGGTCAGGGCGTCCGTCTCCGCGAGCTTGCGCGCCTCGCCGTAGCGGCGCGCGTTCTCGAGCGCGGGGATAGAGCTCCGGGCGAGCGTCTCGACCTGCTCGACGTGCTCCTGATCGGGCTCACGATCCTGCCGCCAGAACAACGAGAGCGTTCCGACCGGCTGGAGCTCGCGCCCGACGAGGGGGACGAAGACGCCTCCGCGGATCAGGTCCGGATCGGCAGGGTCGCGGTCCGTGCCGTAGCGGTAGCTGACGGTGATCGTCCCCGGGGAGGGCGCCCGCGACGCCCGAGGTCGGCGGTCGCGTGGTCTCCTGGGCGGACATGCCGCGCGTCGCTACGACGGGGCCGCCGTCCTGTCGCTCGACGAGCATCATCGCCGCGTCGAAGCCGGGGATCTCCATCGCCGCATCGAGCACGCGGTCCATGAGTTCCTCGAGGTCGATGGAGCCTCCGAGCTCACCGAAGAGTCGGTTCCGCCGGCTCTCGCGCTCAGCGCGGTCGAGCGCCTGGGAGAGATCCAGCGCGAGCTCGTCCATCTTGACCCGCATCTCGCCGACCGCGCGCACGAGCTCCTCCTGGGGAGGGGACGACCGCGGCTGCCCGCGTCTCCGCGATGCGACCAAGGCCCATATGACCACCGCGGCCAGCACGACCGCGGCAGCGACTAGCGCAGTTGTCGCCACGCCCCCAATCCACTCCTCCCGCGAACACTTCTCCTTGTAGTCACGCTTTCGGGGGATGCAACCCCTCGCACGAGGTACCCCGCCGCACTGTACTTGCGGTACTGGACGCCGACCACGTCCTCCGCGTGGGCGCCAGGCGTGTCAGGCGCTGCCGTTGGCGGCCGCGACGACCACGGTCCCGTCGCCCGCCCGCCGCGCCTGGTCGACGGCTCTTTGGGCACGGCCGAGGAGGCTCGCCCCGTTGTCGTCCCGCACGAACTCGGTGATCCCTGCGGAGATCGTCGCCTGTCCGAGGGCCCCATGCGCGCGTAGCGACTCGCGAAGGGCGGCGATCGCGATCTCGGCATCCGCCGCGGTCGCATGGAGGACTGCGGCGAAACGACTCGGCCCGAGCTGGCCGCTCCTCCCGCTCCCCGCCACGATCTCGGCCAGTCGATCGGAGATCACCGTGAGAGCAGCGGCGGCTCGCTCGTCACCGAGCACCCTCGCGTCGAGATCGACGACGAGGAGGGTCAGCGAGGTCGACTCGTGACGTGAGCGAGACACCGCCGACTCGATCTCGTCGCGGAACGGGCCTTCACCCCTGTCGTCGTCGACCGCCGGCGACCCGTCGGCCGCGGGGGCTCCCGGCATCGTCTCCACAGCCCTGACCGCTGTCGACACTCGCTCGGCGAGCGACTCGCTCGTCTCGTCGGGACGCCACTCGACGAGACCGGCCGAGAACGTCAGCGGGCCCACGTGCGCGAGCGTGCTCGAGGCCTCGTCGCGCACGCGCGCGAAGAACTGCCGTGCGCCGGTGCCCTTCGTGCCGGGCAGGAGCACCGCCAGCTCGTGCTCGCGCGGGCGGCAGAGCGAGTCGGTGCCGCGTGTGAGACGGGAGAGCAGCGCGGCAATCTCGGGCAGGGCGCGGTTGGCGCTAGAGCTCCCCGAGTCGCCGAGCTGGAGCAGGAGGACGGAGAGCGGGCGCCCGCTGCGACGGGCACGTGCGACCTCGCGCTCGAGCTCGGCCTCGTAGCCGGTCCGGTTGCGGGCGCCGGTCGCGGGATCGAGTCCCGTTCGCCCCTCGGCCGTCGCAAAGCGCCGGGCGCCGGCGAGGCCGCCGGCCGCCTCGTCGGCGAGCTCCTGCAGGGCATGGACGTCCTCCGGGCCGAACGCCCCCGAGTCGCGGCCGTACGCCACGAGCACGCCGGTCTGCGCCCCATCCTCGGCGATCGGGACGACGATCGCCGACTCGTACGCGCCTCCCGCGCCGTCGGGCCCCGGGCCTTGCGTCCAGTTGATCGTCAGCGCGCGGAACGGTCGTGCGTCCGGCGGGCCGAGCGCCGCTCCGAGCAGGGCCTCGCCGTCCTCGGCGCCGAACGCGGCGACCACCGGGTCTCCGCCCGGGCCGTCGACGCGCAGGGCCACGGCGTCGGCGCCGGTGCGCGCGGCGGCCTCCGAGACGAGCCGGTCGACGAGCTCGTCGAAGTCGAGCATCACGCCGAACGCCCCGCCGCTCGACGCACGTGCGGCCTCCGCTCTCGAGACGACGTCCTCGAGCCGCTCGGAGATCGCCCGCAGGTCGCGGTCGACCTCTGCGAGCAGGGCCTCGGCCCGTGCGTTCGCCCGCCCGCGCCCGATGCGAACGACGCCCAGCGCAGCGCAGGCTCCGAGAGCAGCCGCAGCGCCGGCGACCGCGAGAGTCACCAGATCACCCATCATCCCCTGCGAAGCACTGTATTCGGGAACGATGCCCTTGACCACGGCCGGCACCGTGTTTCTCGGGGGTTGCGGCGCACCGGCTCGCGGACGCGGGAACGGCATGTCTGCTACCATCCCGCGGCCTGGTTGGCAGGCGTAACGCCCGCCGGCCGTTCTCGTGTGACCGGTGTAGTCGACCTTCCGTAGGAGCAGCGTGCCCACGTTCAATCAGCTCGTCCGCAAGGGCCGAAAGAGCCCCCAGAGCAAGATCAAGACTCCCGCGCTGCGGGGAGCGCCACAGAAGCGCGGCGTCTGCACGCGTGTCTACACCACCACGCCCAAGAAGCCGAACTCGGCGCTCCGGAAGGTCGCCCGTGTCCGCCTCACGAACGGCATGGAGGTCGGCGCGTACATCCCGGGCGAGGGGCACAACCTCCAGGAGCACTCCGTCGTGCTCGTGCGCGGCGGCCGCGTCAGGGACCTCCCGGGCTTCCGCTACAAGGTCGTTCGCGGCGGCCTCGACTCCGCCGGCGTGACCGAGCGTCGCCAGGCGCGCTCGAAGTACGGGGCGAAGCGGGCCTAGCAATGCCTCGTCGCGCAGAGATCCAGCCGCGTCAGCTCGAGCCGGACGCGCTCCACGGCTCCGTCCTCGTGTCGCAGCTCGTCAACCGGCTGATGCTCAACGGCAAGAAGTCGGTCGCCGAGCAGATCGTCTACGACGCGCTGTCCATCTCCGCCGAGAAGACGGGGAAGCCGCAGCTCGAGGTGCTCGAGCAGGCCGTCAAGAGCGTCACACCCGTCCTCGAGGTGCGCTCGCGCCGCGTCGGCGGCGCCAACTACCAGGTTCCCGTCGAGGTGCCGCAACGTCGCGCGCGGACGCTCGCGCTGCGCTGGATCGTGCAGAGCTCGCGCGAGCGGCGCGAGAAGGGCATGGCGCAGAAGCTCGCGGGCGAGCTCATGGATGCGGTGAACCAGCAGGGCGGGGCGTTCAAGAAGAAGGACGACATCTACCGGATGGCGCAGGCCAACAAGGCCTTCGCGCACTACCGCTGGTAGGCCGGAGATGAGCACCGTCGCCGCTACAACATCCGTCGCGCTGGACCGTGTCCGGAACATCGGGATCATGGCCCACATCGACGCGGGGAAGACCACGACGACGGAGCGGATCCTCTACTACACCGGGCGCACCCACAAGATGGGCGAGGTGCACGAGGGCGCGGCCACGATGGACTGGATGGCGCAGGAGCAGGAGCGCGGCATCACCATCACCTCGGCGGCGACGACCGCGGAGTGGCGCGATTACCGGATCAACATCATCGATACGCCCGGCCACGTGGACTTTACCGTGGAGGTGGAGCGCAGCCTTCGCGTGCTCGACGGCGCGGTCGCCGTCTTCGACTCCGTCGCAGGCGTCCAGCCGCAGTCCGAGACGGTCTGGCGACAGGCCGACCGCTACCGCGTCCCGCGCATCGCGTTCATCAACAAGATGGACCGCACCGGCGCGAACTTCGCCGCAGCCGTGCAGTCCATGCGCGACCGCCTCGG
Organism: uncultured Actinomycetes bacterium; assembly: GCA_963770595.1. Classification (GTDB taxonomy): domain Bacteria; phylum Actinomycetota; class Thermoleophilia; order Gaiellales; family Gaiellaceae; genus GMQP-bins7. The sequence continues at coordinate 930,529 of CAVYQG010000003.1, forward strand.
CGCGAGCCCGGTGCCGATCCACCTGCCGATCGGCGAGGAGGAGGACTTCGCGGGCATCGTCGACCTCGTCGAGATGCGCGCGATCTCGTACACGAACGCGCTCGGCACGGAGTTCTCCGTCGAGGACATCCCGGCCGCGCTCCAGACGCAGGCCGAAGAGGGGCATCACGCCCTGATCGACGCGATCGCCGAGTTCGACGACGAGCTCACCGAGACGTACCTCGACGACGAGAGCCTGGTCACGCCGGAGATGATCCGGCGCGCGCTCCGCGCGGGAACGCTCGCCGGCTCGATCACGCCGGTCCTCGCGGGCTCGGCGTTCAAGAACAAGGGCGTCCAGCCCCTGCTCGACGCGATCGTCGACTACCTTCCGAGCCCCGTCGACGTCCCGCCCGTCACGGGCACGGACCCGAAGAGCGACGAGGAGGCCACGAGGCCGCCGGCTCCGGACGCTCCGTTCGCAGCGCTCGCGTTCAAGGTCATGACCGACCCCTACGTCGGCAAGCTGACCTACTTCCGCGTCTACTCGGGCCAGGTCAAGGCAGGCGACCGTGTCCTCAACACGACGAACGGCAAGACGGAGCGGATCGGCCGCATCCTCCAGATGCACGCGAACCACCGCGAGGAGCGGGACGAGATCGCGGCCGGAGAGATCGCCGCCGCGGTCGGCCTCAAGTTCACGACGACGGGCGACACGCTCGCGGTCGACAGCGCCCCGATCGTGCTCGAGTCGATGTCCTTCCCGGACCCCGTCATCTCGGTCGCCATCGAGCCGAAGACGAAGGCCGACCAGGACAAGCTCGGCGCCGCCCTCCAGCGGCTCGCCGAGGAGGATCCGACGTTCCGCGTGTCGAGCGACGAGGAGACCGGGCAGACGCTCATAGCCGGGATGGGCGAGCTGCACCTCGAGATCATCGTCGACCGCCTGCTGCGTGAGTTCCGCGTCGAGGGCAACGTCGGCCGCCCGCAGGTCGCGTACCGGGAGACGATCTCGCGCCCGGTGGAGAAGATCCAGGGCAGGTTCGTCCGGCAGACGGGCGGCTCCGGCCAGTACGGCGACGTGGTCATCCACATGTCGCCCCAGGAGCCGGGAGGCGGCTACGAGTTCGTCGACAAGATCGTGGGCGGCAAGATCCCGAAGGAGTACATCCCGGCCGTCGACCAGGGCATCGAGGAGGCGATGAGCGCGGGCATCCTCGCCGGGTATCCGGTCGTCGACGTCAAGGTCGAGCTCGTCGACGGCTCCTACCACGAGGTGGACTCGAGCGAGCGTGCGTTCAAGATCGCCGGCTCGATGGCGTTCAAGGAGGCGATGAAGCGCGCGAAGCCGAAGCTCCTCGAGCCTGTGATGTCCGTGGAGGTCGTGACACCCGAGGACTTCCTCGGCGACGTCATTGGTAACCTGAACGGCCGACGCGGCCGGATCGAGCACATCGAGCCGGTCGGCGGGTCGCAGTCGAGCAGCTCCCAGGCGATCAAGGCGAGCGTCCCGCTCGCGGAGATGTTCGGTTACGCGACCGACCTGCGCTCCATGTCGCAGGGCCGTGCGACGTTCAGCATGCAGTTCGACCGGTACGAGGAAGTCCCGACCAGCATTGCGGAGTCACTCGTGACTCCGGAGAAGTCAGCGTAAATCGAGTACGAGCTCGGAGGATAGGAGCAGATGGCCAAGCAGAAGTTCGAGCGCACCAAGCCGCACGTCAACGTCGGCACGATCGGCCACATCGACCACGGCAAGACGACGCTCACAGCGGCGATCACGAAGGTGCTCGCCGAGTCCGGCACCAACACGGAGGCGACGTCCTTCGACGCGATCGACAAGGCGCCGGAGGAGCGGCAGCGCGGCATCACGATCAACACCGCGCACGTCGAGTACGAGACCGAGAACCGCCACTACGCCCACGTCGACTGCCCGGGTCACGCCGACTACATCAAGAACATGATCACGGGCGCCGCCCAGATGGACGGCGCGATCCTCGTCGTATCCGCGGCCGACGGCCCGATGCCGCAGACCCGCGAGCACATCCTCCTCGCCCGGCAGGTCGAGGTGCCGTCGATCGTCGTCGCGCTCAACAAGGCCGACATGGTCGACGACCCCGAGCTTCTCGAGCTGGTGGAGATGGAGGTGCGTGAGCTCCTCTCGAAGTACGAGTTCCCGGGCGACGACATCCCCGTGATCCAGGTCTCCGCGCTCAAGGCCCTCGAGGGCGACCCCGAGTGGACGCCGAAGATCCTGGAGCTCATGGCCGCGGTCGACTCGTACATCCCCGAGCCGACGCGCGACGTCGACAAGCCGTTCCTCATGCCGATCGAGGACGTCTTCACGATCACCGGTCGCGGCACGGTCGTGACCGGCCGCATCGAGCAGGGGAAGATGACCGTCGGCGAGGAGATCGAGATCGTCGGGATCCATCCCGAGGTCGAGAAGACCGTCATCACGGGCCTCGAGATGTTCCAGAAGACGCTCGACTACGCCCAGGCCGGAGACAACGCCGGTGCCCTCCTGCGCGGCATCAAGCGCGAGGACGTCGAGCGTGGCCAGGTGCTCGCGAAGCCGGGGTCGATCACCCCGCACACGCACTACAAGGCCGAGGTGTACGTGCTCTCGAAGGACGAGGGCGGGCGGCACACGCCGTTCTTCAACGGGTACCGGCCGCAGTTCTACTTCCGGACGACGGACGTGACCGGGTCGATCAAGCTGCCCGAGGGGCAGGAGATGGTCATGCCCGGCGACAGCACGAACATGGAGATCGACCTGATCCAGCCGATCGCGATGGACCAGGGCCTTCGCTTCGCCATCCGCGAGGGTGGCCGCACGGTGGGCGCCGGCGTCGTGACGGAGATCATCAAATGAATCCTGTGGTTGTAGGGGCGAGGCATGTCTCGCCCCTACGGCCGTAGGGCGACGACATGGCACAGCAGAAGATCCGCATCCGTCTGAAGGGCTACGACCACCAGCAGGTGGACAAGTCCGCGTCCCAGATCGTGGAGACGGCGCAGCGCACCGGCGCGACCATCACCGGGCCCGTGCCCCTGCCCACGGAGAAGAACGTGTACTGCGTGATCCGCAGCCCGTTCAAGGACAAGGACTCGCGCGAGCACTTCGAGGTGCGGACGCACAAGCGGCTCATCGACATCCACTCGCCGACGCCGAAGACGGTCGACTCGCTGATGCGGCTCGACCTGCCGGCCGGCGTCGACATCGAGATAAAGCTCTGAGCAGATGAAGGGCATCCTCGGCACCAAGCTCGGCATGACGCAGGTCTTCGACCCGGAGACGGGCGCGATGACCGCGGTCACCGTCATCCAGGCGGGGCCGTGCCCCGTCGTGCAGGTGAAGACGGTGGCGACGGACGGCTACGACGCCGTCCAGCTCGCGTTCGAGCCCGTCGTGGAGCGGAAGATCACGAAGGCGGAGCGCGGGCACCTGGCCAAGGCCGGGGCGGGCCCGCACCGTCACCTGCACGAGCTGCGCGGCGAGAGCCCGCTGACGGTCGGCGAGACCGTCACCGTCGAGAGCTTCGAGCCGGGTGAGCGGATCAAGGTGTCCGGCGTCTCGATCGGCAAGGGCTTCCAGGGCACGATCAAGCGCCACGGATTCACCCGCGGCCCCGTCTCCCACGGCTCGCACAACGTGCGCAAGCCGGGCTCGATCGGCGCGTCGGCGTACCCGTCGCGCGTCTTCAAGGGCATGCGCATGGCCGGCCGCATGGGCGGCACGCGCGTGACCCAGCCGGGGCTCGTGGTGCACGAGGTCGACGCCGAGCGCAACCTGCTGCTCGTCGCCGGGTCGGTGCCCGGCGCAAAGGGTGGCCTCGTCGAGGTCAGGGAGGCGTGACGGTGGCCTCGCTCAAGGCACCCGTGCTCGGCTCGAAGAAGGAGGTCTCGCTCGAGGCCGAGGTCTTCGGCGCCGAGGTGAAGCCGACCCTCGTCCACGAGACGGTTCGCGCCGAGCTGAATGCCGCTCGCGCGGGAACGCGCGGCGCGAAGAGCCGCGGGCTCGTCGCCGGCGGCCGCTCGAAGCCGTGGCGCCAGAAGGGCACGGGCCGCGCCCGCGCCGGCACCACCCGCGCGCCGCACTGGACAGGCGGGGGCGTCGCCTTTCCGCCCGTGATGCGCAGCTTCGAGGTCAAGGTCAACCGCAAGGCACGGCGCGCCGCGCTTCGTGGCGCCCTGTCCGACCATGCCAAGGCCGGGACGCTCGGCATCGTCGAGGGCTCGTCGTTCGACGCCCCGTCGACGAAGCAGGCGGCTGCGCTCCTCGAGGACTGGTCCTCGCGGCCGACGCTGGTCGTCGCGACCGAGGATGAGGAGGCCCTCGTCAAGTCGTTCCGGAATCTCCAGAAGGTGCTCGTGACCGTCCCTGCCGAGCTCGAGGTGTCCGCCGTCGTATGGGCCCGCTCGCTGCTCGTGACCGAGGCCGCGCTCCCGCTCGTGAACGCGAAGGCCGGCGTGAACGGGGAGGAGGCGGCCGAATGAGCCTCCATCCGAACCAGGTCCTCCTCGCGCCCGTCGTCTCGGAGAAGAGCTACTCGCTCATCACCGACCGCAAGTACACGTTCAAGGTGCACGAGGACGCGCACAAGACACAGATCCGGCAGGCCGTCGAGGAGCTCTTCGAGGTCGAGGTCGAGCGCGTGAACATCATCAAGGTGCAGTCGAAGCCGAAGCGGCGCGGGATGATCAAGGGCCGTCGCCCCGGCTGGAAGAAGGCGATCGTCCAGCTCAAGGAAGGCCACGAGATCGAGATCTTCGAGGGGGCGAGCGTCTGATGGCGTTGCGCAAGTACAAGCCGACGAGCCCGGGGCGGCGCTTCATGGCGACCTCCGGCTTCGAGGAGATCACCAAGAGCGAGCCGGAGAAGTCGCTGCTCGAGCCGCTGACGAAGAAGGGCGGCCGCAACAACCGTGGCCGCATCACGACACGGCATCAGGGCGGCGGGCACAAGCGGCGCTTCCGCAAGATCGACTTCAAGCGCGTCAAGGACGGCGTCCCCGCGAAGGTCGCCGCCATCGAGTACGACCCGAACCGGTCGGCGCGGATCGCGCTCCTCCACTACGCGGACGGCGCGAAGGCGTACATCCTCGCTCCGTCGCGGCTTCGCGTCGGGGCGACGGTCGAGTCCGGCCCCGAGGCCGACATCAAGCCCGGGAACGCGCTCCCGCTCCAGAACATCCCGACCGGAACGCTCGTCCACAACGTCGAGCTGAAGCCGGGGCAGGGCGGTCGCATGGCGCGCTCCGCCGGCTCGTCGGTGCAGCTCGTCGCGAAGGACGGGCCGCACGGCGTCCTGCGCCTCCCGTCAGGCGAGCTCCGCCGCGTGCTCCTCACGTGCCGCGCGACCGTCGGCCAGGTGGGGAACACGGATCACGCGAACCAGTCGAGCGGCAAAGCGGGCCGAAGCAGATGGCTCGGCAAGCGGCCGACCGTCCGCGGCTCGGCGATGAACCCGGTCGACCACCCGCACGGCGGCGGCGAGGGCAAGTCGAAGGGCGGCCGTCATCCGGTCACGCCCTGGGGCGTGCCGACGCTCGGCAAGCGCACGCGCCGCAAGCACAAGGAATCCGACAAGCTGATCGTCCGCGGCCGGCGCCGCGGCAAGGAGAAGAGGCGCTAAGTGTCACGTTCTTCGAAGAAAGGGCCTTTTGTCGAGGACCGGCTTCTGGGCCGGATCGAGGCGATGAACAACACCGGGGAGAAGCGGCTCGTCCGCACGTGGTCCCGCGCGTCCACGATCTTCCCGGAGATGGTCGGCCACACGATCGCCGTCCACGACGGCCGCAAGCACGTGCCCGTGTTCGTCACGGAGCAGATGGTCGGCCACAAGCTCGGCGAGTTCGCTCCCACGCGGACGTTCAGGGGGCACTCCGGTGACAGACAGGCCCAGGTGAAGCGCTAGCGATGGCGACGACCGAGGACACCCAGCGCGTTCGCGCACAGGCGAAGTGGGTGCGCACGTCCGCGCGCAAGGCGCGCGTCGTGCTCGACCACATTCGCGGCCGCAGCGTGCCCGAGGCGCGGACGATCCTCGCGTTCACCCAGCGCGCGGCTGCGACGGACATCGAGAAGGTGCTCCGCTCGGCGGTCGCGAACGCGGAGGCGAACCACGGCCTGGACGGCGACGACCTCGTTGTCGAGGCCGCCTTCGCCGACGAGGGCCCGACGCTCAAGCGCTGGAAGCCGCGTGCGCGAGGCCGGGTCAACCAGATCAAGAAGCGGACGTGCCACGTCACGCTCGTACTCGCCGAGGTGGAGCAGTCCTCGCCGAGGCGGCGCCCGCGCAAGCAGGCCGAGACCCCGGCTGCCGAGGAGACGCCCGCGAAGCCAGAGCCGGCCAAGGCGAAGGCGACCCGACGGAAGAAGAAGGAAGAGGTGGCTGCGTAATGGGCCAGAAAGTGCATCCCGGCGGGTTCCGCGTCGGCGTCATCCATGACTGGAAGTCGAACTGGTGGACCGGCAATCAGACGTTCGCCGAGTACCTGCTCGAGGACGTGAAGATCCGCGAGCACATCCTCGGCAAGCTCTCGCACGCGGGGCTGTCGGACATCCTCATCCGCAAGGACAAACAGCGGATCACGGTCGACATCTACACGGCCAGGCCGGGGATCGTGATCGGGAAGTCGGGCGTCGAGGTGGACGCGTTGCGCCGTGAGCTGCACGCGATCACGAAGAAGAACGTGCACATCAACATCAACGAGATCAAGCGGCCGGAGCTCGACGCGAAGCTCGTCGCCCAGTCGATCGCCGAGCAGCTCCAGAACCGCGTGAGCTTCCGTCGCGCGATGAAGCGCTCGCTCGCGTCCGCGATGCGCTCGGGCGCGCAGGGGATCAAGATCACGGCGGCCGGACGCCTCGGCGGCGGGGAGATGAGCCGGCGCGAGATGTACTCGGAGGGTCGCGTGCCGCTGCACACGATCCGTGCCGACATCGACTACGGCCAGGCGGAGGCGAAGACGACCTTCGGCATCATCGGCGTCAAGGTCTGGGTCAACAAGGGCGAGATCATGCCCGAGGGCTACGAGGCGCCAGGCGGCCGGGACGCGCGGCTCGGAGACCAGGACCAGGCTCGCCGGCGACGCGGCGCGTCGTCGGAGGGGCTCGGCGCCTCCCGCGAGGGGCGCGGCCGCCAGCAGGATCGCGAGGGCCTCGGCATCGTCCCGCGTCGTCGTCGCGGCGGACAGCGCCCTGGCAGCGGTGGCGGCCGTCCCGGCCAGCGCCCGCGTCGGACTGACGCTCAGCCGCCGGCGCCCGAGCAGGTCGCTCCCGAGACCGAGACTCCCGTGACCGACATTCCCGTCACCGATGCGCCCGCCGCGGAGACGCCGCCGGTCGTCGAGACGCCGGTCGAGGCACCGGAGGCAGCCGCCGAGCCGAAGCCCGAAGTCGCGGCAGAAGAGGGTGAGAGCTGATGCTGATGCCGCGCAAGACGAAGTTCCGCCGCCACCACCGCGGCCACCGGCGAGGACAGTCGACCGGGCAGACGACGGTGCAGTTCGGCGACTACGGGCTCAAGAGCCTCGAGGCGGGCTGGATCTCCAACCGCCAGATCGAGGCTGCCCGAATCGCCGCCACGCGCAAGATCCGGAGGAGCGGGAAGGTCTGGATCAACCTCTTCCCCGACAAGCCGTTCACGAAGAAGCCGGCCGAGACCCGCATGGGCTCGGGCAAGGGCTCGCCGGAGGGCTGGGTCTGCGTCGTCAAGCCGGGGCGCGTGATGTTCGAGCTCGCCGGCGTCGACGAGGAGCTCGCCAAGGAGGCGCTGCGGCTCGCCGGCCAGAAGCTGCCCGTGAAGACGAAGTTCGTCAAGCGGGAGGCGGATCTCTTTGAGAGCTAGAAACCGTGGGGGAACCCATGGTTCCCCCACGAGCCCCCTCCTTTATCGGTCCGACCCGGCCTGCGGGACCAGGGCTCCCGCCGGGCTAAGCCCGGCTCCGCCCAGGACGTGCCGCGACCACAAGAGTGGGTGGAAGCCATGAGAGCCAGAGAGTTGCGAGCCCTGACCGACGACGAGCTCGACCGGAAGATGGCCGAGACGCGGCAGGAGCTCTTCAACCTTCACTTCCAGACCGCCACCGGCGTGCTCGAGAACAGCGCGCGCCTGCGCCACGCGAAGCGCGAGATCGCACGCATCCTGACCGTCCAGAACGAGAGAGCGCGAGGACTGAACGCGAATGTCTGACGAGAACGTCGAGCAGAACGAAGAGACCACGGTCGAGGCCGAGGTCATCGAAGAGGCCGAGCCCGAGGTGACGGAACCGACCGCTGAGGCCGAGCAGTCGGAGCCCGAGGCCGAGGCGGAGACCCCCCAGCCCGAGCCCGAGGAGGCTGGCGCCGAGGAGCCCGTCGCGGAGGCCGAGGCCCCCGAGCCCGAGCCCGAGCCCGAGCCCGAGCCCGAGCCCGAGCCCGAGGAGGCTCCCACCGACGAGCCCGTGACGGAGCCCGTCGCGGAAGCCGGGGCTGCGCCGGAAGCCGACGAGCCGGCAACCGACGAGCCAGCGGCCGAGGCCGCAACGTCCGACGGGGCCGAGGAGCCCGCCGCCGAGGCCGCCGTCGTCGCCACGAAGGCGAAGAAGAAGCGCCTTCCGCGCTCGCTCCGCCCGAAGCGGTCGAAGCCGACGCGCGAGAAGCCGGCCGAGCGCAAGCCGATCACGCGGCTCGAGAAGCCCGAGCAGGCGCGCGGCCGCCGCCAGGAGCGCCAGGGAATGGTCGTGTCCGCCGCTTCCGACAAGACGATCGTCGTCCGCGTCGACACGGTGAAGCTCCACCCGACCTACAAGAAGGTCATCAAGCGGAGCACGAAGCTACACGCGCACGACGAGTCGAACGAGGCGAAGGTGGGCGACGTCGTCCGCATCGTCGAGACGAGGCCGCTCTCGAAGCTCAAGCGCTGGCGCCTCCAGGAAGTCGTGGAGGCCGCGAAGTGATCCAGCAGGAGTCGAGGCTGCGGGTGGCGGACAACACGGGGGCGCGCGAGCTCCTGTGCATCCGCGTGATGGGCGGGTCGCACCGCCGCTACGCGCGGGTGGGCGACGTGATCGTTGCTACCGTGAAGTCCGCAACGCCCCAGGGCGCGGTCAAGAAGGGCGAGGTCGTCAAGGCGGTCGTCGTCCGGACCAAGAAGCCCTTCAGCCGGGACGACGGCACGCTCATCGGGTTCGACGAGAACGCCGCCGTCCTCATCGACGCACAGAACAACCCGCGCGGCACGCGCATCTTCGGGCCCGTCGCGCGTGAGCTCCGCGAGAGAAATTTCATGAAGATCGTCAGCCTTGCGCCGGAGGTCCTCTAGGTGGCCGTGAAGATGAAAGTGAAGAAGGGCGACCTCGTCCAGATCATCGCCGGGAAGGACCGCGGCAAGCGTGGCCGCGTCCTCGAGGCGCGCCCGTCGGAGCGGCGCGTGATCGTCGAGAACCTGAACGTCTCCAAGCGCCACACGAAGCCGAAGCCGATTCGCGACTCGTCGCGCATGGGCGGCGCCCAGATCGTCCCGGGCGGCATCCTCGAGAAGGCGGCCCCCGTGCCCGTCTCGAACGTCATGGTCGTCTGCCCGGTGTGCGGGAACCCGACGCGCGTCGGCTCGCACGTGAAAGAGGTCAAGGGCGAGACGGTCCGCGTCCGCGTGTGCAAGCGCGACGGCTGCGGCGAGGAGATCGACCGGTGAGCACCGCCACCCCCGAGACGTACGTGCCGCGCCTCAAGGAGCGGTACGACAACGAGATCCGCGGACGGCTCAAGGACGAGCTCGAGCTGTCGTCGATCATGCAGGCGCCGCGCGTGACGAAGGTCACGCTCAACATGGGCGTCGGCGAGGCCAAGACCGACGCGAAGGCGCTCGATGCGGCGATCGACGAGCTGACGACGATCGCCGGCCAGCGAGCGCAGGTCCGTCGTGCGACGAAGTCGATCGCGAGCTTCAAGCTCCGCGAGGGCATGGCCGTCGGAGCTCGCGTGACGCTCCGCGGGGCGCGCATGTACGAGTTCCTCGATCGGCTCGCTTCGATCGCACTGCCGCGCATCCGTGACTTCCGCGGGCTCGACCCCGGCTCGTTCGACGGCCGCGGCAACTACTCGATCGGGATCCGGGAGCAGATCATCTTCCCGGAGATCGACTACGACAGCGTTCCCGCGATCCGCGGGCTCGACATCGCGATCACGACGTCGGCGCAGACGGACGAGCACGGGCTCGCGCTCCTCGGGGCGCTCGGCCTCCCGTTCGCCGGCGAGAGAAGGGACCAGGAGTAACCAATGGCCAAGAAGTCGCTCGTCGTCAAGCAGAAGCGGAAGTCCAAGTACGCGGTGCGGGAGTACACGCGCTGCAACCGCTGCGGCCGCCCGCGCGCCGTGTACCGGAAGTTCGGGGTCTGCCGGATCTGCCTGCGGGAGCTCGCCCACCAGGGCGCCGTCCCCGGCATGACGAAGTCGAGCTGGTAGGAGGACGAAGTGCTGACCGACCCGATCGCCGACATGCTCACGCGCATTCGCAACGCCAACAAAGCGCTGCACGAGTCCGCGACGATGCCGACCTCCAAGATGAAGGAGGAGATCGCGCGCATCCTCAAGCAAGAGGGCTACATCAAGGACTACCGCGTGATCGAGACGAAGGACGAGAAGGATCAGCCGCTGCCGTACCGGACGCTCGTCGTCGAGCTCAAGTTCGCGAAGGACCGGCGCCGCGTCATCACCGACCTCAAGCGCGTGTCCACGCCCGGTCGCCGCGTCTACGCGCGCAAGGACCGGCTCCCGCGCGTGCTCGGCGGGCTCGGCACCGCGATCATGTCAACCTCGACCGGAGTGGTCACCCACCGCCAGGCCGCGGAGCGCGGCGTCGGCGGCGAGGTGATCGCGTTCGTCTGGTGAGGCGTTTCGCTTCGCGAGCCGCCTAGGAGAACGAGAGCGATGAGCCGTATTGGAAGAAAGCCGATCGAGCTGCCCTCCGGGGTGATGGTGGCGATCTCCCCTGGGCGCGTTCAGGTCAACGGCCCGCTCGGCGAGCTGAGCCAGGTCGTGCCGGCGCGCATGCAGGTCGAGAAGTCGGAGACCGAGATCACCGTCACGCGCCCGACCGAGCGCGGGGAGGACCGCGCGCTGCACGGTCTCACGCGCACGCTCATCGCGAACATGGTCGAGGGCGTCACGAAGGGCTTCGAGAAGCATCTCGAGATCCAGGGCGTCGGCTACCGCGCGCAGCTCAAGGGCACGGACCTCGAGCTCGCGGTCGGGTACTCGCACCCGGTGACCGTCAAGCCTCGCGCCGGCATCTCCTTCGACGTCCCCTCGCCGACGCAGGTCGTCGTCAAGGGCATCGACAAGCAGATGGTCGGCCAGACGGCCGCGGAGATCCGCAAGGTGCGCCCGCCGGAGCCGTACAAGGGCAAGGGCATCCGCTACCAGGACGAGCAGGTCCGGAGGAAGGTCGGCAAGCGCGCATGAGCACGTTGACGAAGCGAGAGGCGCGCATGCGCCGCCACCGCCGCGTTCGCGGCAAGGTCGCCGGGACCGCGGAGCGCCCGCGCCTGGTCGTCTTCCGCTCGAACCGCGGCATCTTCGCGCAGCTCGTCGACGACCAGGCCGGCCGCACGCTCGCGTCCGCGAGCTGGACGGCGCTGTCCGGCGGCACTGGCTCGAAGGTCGAGCAGGCGGGAGAAGTCGGAAAGGCGCTCGCCGAGGCCGCGAAGAAGGCAGGTGTCGCGCGCTGCGTGTTCGATCGCGGCGGCTACCTTTTCCACGGACGCGTCAAGGCGCTCGCCGAAGGCGCGCGCGAGGGAGGGCTCCAGTTTTGAGCACCAGGGAAGTAGCTGACTCGCGCGAGCTGAAGGAGCGCGTGATCGAGATCAACCGCGTGGCGAAGGTCGTCAAGGGCGGCCGGCGGTTCTCGTTCACCGCGCTCGTCGTGATCGGCGACGAGGTCGACCGCGTCGGTCTCGGCTACGGGAAGGCGCGCGAGGTGCCGCTGGCGATCTCGAAGGCCGTCGAGGACGCGAAGAAGAACCTCTTCACGGTCCCGAAGCACGGCCAGACGATCACGCACGAGATCGTCGGCCGGTTCGACGCCGCCCGCGTCGTGCTGCGGCCTGCGAGCGAGGGGACCGGCGTCATCGCCGGGGGAGGCGTCCGCGCCGTGCTCGAGCTCGCCGGTATCCGCGACGTGCTGGCGAAGAGCCTCGGCACCACGACCCCGATCAACATGACCCGCGCGACCGTCCAGGGCCTGCAGTCGCTCGTCCGGCCGGAGGACGTCGCCGCGCTCCGGGGCAAGCAGATCCGCGACGTCATCCCGATTCCGCGCAGCGGCAAGCTGGTGGAGGTCGTCGAGGAGGAGGCTGCGGACGCAGCCGAGGTGGATGCCCCCGAGGTGGATGCCCCCGAGGCGGCCGAGCCTGCCGAGGCCGCCGCCGAGGTCGCGGAGGAGACGACCGCGTGACGACCATGAAGATCACGCAGGTGAAGAGCTCGATCGGGCAGTCGAACCGCCACGTCGGCACCCTGCGCGCTCTCGGGCTCGGCAAGATCGGCCGCACGGCCGAGCACTCCGACTCGCCCGCGCTGCGCGGGATGCTGCGCCAGGTCGACCACCTCGTCCGCGTCGAGGACGGAGAGGCGTAGTCGTGGGCGAAGAGCTGAACCTCTCGAACCTGAAGCCTGCGCAGGCGCGGAAGGACCGCAAGCGCGTCGGCCGCGGCCTCGGCTCGGGCAAGGGTCGCTACTCGGGACGCGGCCTCAAAGGACAGAAGTCGCGCTCGGGCTCACACAAGATGCCCGCCGGCTTCGAGGGCGGCCAGATGCCGATCGACATGCGGCTCCCGAAGCTCCGGGGGAACACGTCCGCGGACGCCATGCCGATCGGGCCGTTCCGTACCTACACACAGCCCGTCAACCTCCGTGACCTCGAGGCGCGCTTCGATGCGGGCGCCGAGGTGACCCCGGACACGCTCAAGGCCGCCGGGCTCGTCCGCAAGCTCTCGATCGACGTGAAGATCCTCGGCGAGGGCGAGCTCACGAAGGCGCTCTCGGTGACCGCGCACGGATTCTCGAAGACCGCGGTCGAGAAGATCGAGGCCGCCGGGGGAACCGTCGTCCGGCTGCGTGAGCCCGTCGTCCGCAAGAAGAAGCGGCACAAGGCGACCAAGCCGGCCGTCGAAGAGGTCGAAGAGGCAGAGGAGACCACCACCGACGCCTCCGAGCCTGCACCCGACGCCGCGCCCGCTCAGGCCGAAGAAGCTGCCGGCGCGGACTCGGAATAGGGCCCGACCGTGTTCTCCTGGCTAGCGAACGCATGGCGCGTGCCGGAGCTGCGGCGCCGCGTGCTCTTCACGGCGATGATCCTGGCGGTCTACCGGCTGGGCTCGTGGATCCCGGCGCCCGGCGTCAACTCGGAGACGATCGAGAACTACTTCTCCGGCCAGGGCGGCACCGTCCTCGGCCTGCTCAACCTCTTCTCCGGCGGCGCGCTCTCGCAGTTCTCGCTGTTCGCGCTCGGGATCATGCCGTACGTCACGGCCTCGATCATCGTCCAGCTGATGACGGTCGTCATCCCGCGGCTCGGTGAGCTGCAGAAGGAGGGCGAGGCCGGCTACGCCAAGATCACGCAGTACACGCGCTATCTGACGATCGTGCTCGCGGCGCTGCAGGCGACCGGGTACGCGTTCCTCTTCCGGAACCAGGGAGCGCTCGACGCGGGCTCCGGTGAGCTCGTCCTCATCGTCACCACCCTGACCGCGGGCACGGCGCTCCTCATGTGGATGGGCGAGCTCATCACGAAGCGCGGCGTCGGGAACGGGATCTCGATCCTGATCTTCGCGTCGATCCTCGTCGGCGCGCCGATCGGCATCGCGGCCTGGTGGAACGGCGGCCCGATGGAGAAGCTCTTCTACCCGCTGATCGCGGTCGGAATCTGTGCCGCCGTCGTGTTCGTGCAGGAAGGCCAGCGGCGCATCCCGATCCAGTACGCGAAGCGCATGGTCGGCCGGCGCATGACGACGGGCGGCTCGACGTACCTGCCGCTTCGCGTGAACATGGCGGGCGTCATCCCGATCATCTTCGCGGCGGCGATCCTCGCCTTCCCGCCGACGATGGCGCAGTACTTCCCGGCGACGCAGGACTTCGTCAACGAGTACTTCCAGCCGGGTGACTGGATCTACCTGCTCATCGAGGGCGTGATGATCGTCGTCTTCACCTACTTCTACACCGCGGTCCAGTTCAACCCGGTCGACCAGGCGGACAACCTGCGCAAGCACGGTGGTTACATCCCGGGGATCCGGCCCGGCCCGCCGACGGCCCAGTACCTCGACCGCGTGCTGTCGCGGCTGACGCTGCCGGGCGCGCTGTTCCTGGCGACCGTTGCGGTGCTCCCGAGCCTCTTCATCCGCTACGGCGGCTTCTCGCAGGCGAGCGCAGGCGCGCTCGGAGGCACGTCGGTGCTGATCGCGGTCGGCGTGGCGCTCGACACCATGCGGCAGATGGAGTCGCAGATGATGATGCGCTCCTACGAGGGCTTCCTCAAGTAGGGGCGAGGCTTGCCTCGCCCTCGAGCGACATGAGGATCCTGATCCTCGGCCCCCAGGGGTCCGGTAAGGGCACGCAGGCGAAGCGGATCTCGCTCGCGTACGGCATCCCGCACGTCGCGACGGGCGACATCCTCCGCCGCGCGGTCGGGGACGGCTCCGAGCTCGGACGCCGCGTGGCGCCGATCCTCGAGCGCGGCGACCTCGTGCCGGACGACCTGATGGTCGAGCTCATCCGCGAGCGGCTGTCCGACGAGCACGGGTTCGTCCTCGACGGCTTCCCGCGCACCGTCCCGCAGGCCGAAGCGCTCGACGCGATGCTCACCGAGATCGGGAAGCCGCTCGACGCCGTCCTCCTCCTGCGCGTGCAGGACGGGGTCGCCGTGCACCGGCTCGAGGATCGCGCGGCCGTGGAAGGGCGCGCGGACGACGCTCCCGAGGCGATCGCGAACCGGTTGCGCCTCTACCACGAGCTCACCGAGCCGGTGATCGACCGCTACGCCTCTACCGGGACGCTCCTCGAGGTCGACGGCGAGGGCACGGTGGACGAGGTCGCCGCCGAGATCGACGACGCCCTCGGAGCCGTCGGGGCGGCGTCCCAGTGATCATCCGCAAGAGCACGCGCGAGATCGAGAAGATGGCGGCGGCCGGCGCGCTCGTGGCCGAGACGATCGCCCACGTCGGCGCGCGGATCGAGCCCGGTGTGACGACCGAGGAGCTCGACGACGCGGCGGCCGCGTACATCCGCGAGCACGACGGGATCGCGACCTCCCTGGGCTATCGCGGGCCGGTGCAGCCTTTCCCGAAGGCGATTTGCATCTCGCCGAACGACGTCGTCGTGCACGGGATCCCCGGGCCCTACGTCGTCGGGGACGGCGACCTGATCACGATCGACGTCGGCGTCACGCTCGACGCCTACATCGCGGACAGCGCGTACACGTTCGGTGTCGGCGACGTCCACCCGGAGGCGCAGCGCCTGCTCGACGTCGGTCAGGAGGCGCTCGCGGCGGGCATCGCCGAGGCCACGATCGGGAACCGCGTCGGTGACATCTCCCACGCGGTGCAGGCCGTCGTCGAGGCTGCCGGGTTCTCCGTCGTCCGGAGCCTCGTGGGGCACGGCGTCGGGCGCTACTACCACGAGGACCCGCACATCCCGAACTTCGGCGAGCCAGGCCGCGGCCCGCGGCTGTCCGAGGGAATGACGATCGCGATCGAGCCGATGATCACGGCCGGCGGCTCCGAGGTGCACGTGGCCGACGACGGGTGGACGATCTCGACCGAGGACGGGTCGATGTCCGCTCATTTCGAGCACACCGTCGCGATCACGGACGACGGCCCGCGGATCCTGACGCCACGCGTCGGTAGTCGCCAAGAGCGTGGCGTGATCGCGCATCGCTCGGACGGCACCGTAGCTGCTACGATGTCCCGCCGCGGCGCGGGTCGCAGGCTTGCGCGCTGTCCCTAGAAATCAAGCGACCATCGACCGAAAGGCGTCGGATCGACACGAGGTGAGGCTGGGCACGAACGTGGCCGTCAAGGAAGAGAAGATCGAGGTGGAAGGCGAGGTCGTCGAAGCGCTCCCGAGCACCATGTTCAGGGTGCAGCTCGACGACGGGCACAGCGTCCTCGCCAGGATCTCCGGAAAGATGCGCAAGCACTACATTCGCATTCTCCCGGGAGATCGCGTCACGGTCGAGCTCTCTCCCTACGACCTCACGCGTGGCCGCATCACCTTCCGACTGAAGTAGAGGACTCGATGAAAGTACGCCCCTCCGTGAAGCCGATGTGCGAGCGCTGCCGCGTGATCAAGCGTCACGGGCGGACGATCGTCATCTGCACCAACCCCAGGCACAAGCAAAGGCAGGGCTAGCCACGTGGCACGCATCGCGGGAGTCAACCTCCCCACGCAGAAGCGGCTCGAGATCGGGCTGACCTACATCTACGGGATCGGCCCGTCGACGGCGCGGAAGATCATCACGACCCTCGACCTCGACCCGGAGGAGAAGGTTCGCGACCTCACGGACGAGGAGGTCACGAAGCTCCGCAACTACATCGACACCGATCTCCAGGTCGAGGGTGACCTGCGCCGCGAGCGCGCGCAGGCGATCAAGCGCCTCACCGAGATCGGCAGCTACCGCGGCCGCCGCCACCAGCGCGGCCTGCCCGTGCGCGGACAGCGCACGAAGACGAACGCCCGCACGCGCAAGGGCGTCAAGAAGACCGTCGGCCGCGGCAAGAAGGCGAAGTAGGCATGGCGCCTCCTCGCAAGTCCGCCTCGCGCGGCCGCACGCGCCGCAAGGTCAAGAAGAACATCGCCATCGGCCAGGCGCACATCAAGACGTCGTTCAACAACACGATCGTCGCGCTCACCGACAAGGACGGGAACGTCATCGTGTGGGAGTCCGCCGGCTCGGCCGGGTTCAAGGGCTCGCGCAAGTCGACGCCCTTCGCCGCACAGGTGACCGCCGACAACGCCGCGCGCAAGGGCATGGAGCACGGCCTCCAGAAGGTCGAGGTCTTCGTGAAGGGCCCGGGCTCGGGTCGCGAGACGGCGATCCGGTCGCTCCAGGCTGCCGGCCTCGAGATCCTCGGCGTCCGCGACGTGACACCGCAGGCCCACAACGGTGCGGAGAGGGCGTGTCCGGCAGCGGAAGCGGAGGAGGGTCTAGTGGCCCGCGACCTCGGCCCCAAGTGCCGGCTCTGCCGCCGCGAGGGCATGAAGCTGTTCCTGAAGGGCGAGCGCTGCCTGACCGAGAAGTGCTCGGTCGAGCGCCGCAGCTACCCGCCGGGTGAGCACGGCCGCGGGCGCATCAAGCAGAGCGAGTACCTGCTCCAGCTCCGCGAGAAGCAGAAGGCGCGGCGCTACTACGGGCTGCTCGAGAAGCAGTTCCGGAACACGTACGAGAAGGCGACGCGTGGTCTCGGCGCCCCGGGCGAGAACCTGCTCCGGATGCTCGAGACGAGGCTCGACAACGTCGTGTACCGGCTCGGCTTCGCGGGCTCGCGAGCCCAGGCACGCCAGCTCGTGCGTCACGGTCACTTCCAGGTGAACGGGCGCCGCGTGAACATCCCGAGCTACAGCGTCAAGCCTGGCGACGTAGTCGCCCTGAAGCAGGGCAGCCCCGTCGAGCAGCTCGTGCGCGACGCGACCGACCTCACGGCCGCGGTCGCGCCCTGGCTCCAGGCCGACCACGACGGCCTCACCGGCACCGTGCTCAAGTGGCCGGAGCGCGACGAGATCGACGCGCCCGTCCAGGAATCACTGATCGTCGAGCTCTACTCCAAGTAGGGGCGAGACATATCTCGCCCCTACGGGCGAGAACGAGAGAACGAGAAAGGATCGACTTGGCTACACGAACCAGCTTGATGGAGTTCCAGACGCCGCGGATCGTCCACGAGGAGGCCGACGACCATCGCGGTGTCTTCGAGATCGAGCCGCTCGACCGCGGCTTCGGGCACACGTTCGGGAACTCGCTCCGCCGCGTGCTCCTGTCCTCGCTCGAGGGTGCGGCCGTCACGGCCGTGAAGATCGAGGGCGTCGCCCACGAGTTCACAACGCTCCCCGGCGTCCGCGAGGACGTGACCGACATCATCCTCAACCTGAAGAACCTCATCGTGCGGCTGCACGGCGCGTCGCCCGAGGTCGAGGTCTACATCGCGAAGAAGGGCTCGGGCGTCGTCACGGCCGCCGACATCGAGGCGCCGGCCGACCTCGAGATCCTCAACCCGGAGCTCGAGATCGCCCACGTCTCCGACAAGGGCAAGCTCGAGATGACGCTGACCATCGGCCGGGGACGCGGCTACGTCCCGGCGGAGCTCAACCGCGGGCCGGAGACGACGATCGGCGTCATTCCGATCGACTCGATCTTCTCGCCGGTGCGCCGTGTCGCCTACGAGGTCGAGGCAGCGCGCGTCGGCCAGCGGACGGACTACGACAAGCTCGTCCTGGACGTCACGACCGACGGCTCGCTCGACCCGCGCGACGCGATCGGCCAGGCGGCCGAGATCCTCATCCGCCAGCTCGCGATCTTCACGGACATCGAGAGCATCGAGGGGCTCGGCGAGCAGACCGCGGAGACACTGGCCGAGGCGCCCGTCACCCACGGGATGGAGAACTTCCCGATCGAGGAGCTCGAGCTCGGCGTCCGCTCGTACAACTGCCTCAAGCGCGTCGGCATCGAGACCATCGGCGACCTCACCTCGAAGTCCGAGGCCGAGCTCGTCGCGATCCCGAACTTCGGCCGGAAGTCCATCGAGGAGGTCCGCGAGGCGCTCGCGTCGCACGGGCTCGGCCTCAAGGGCGAGGAGCTCGTCGGGTAGCGTGAGGCACGCTCGTTCGGGCAAGAAGCTGGGCCGCGACTCGGCCCACCGCAAGGCGCTCTACTCGAACCTCGCGGGGGCGCTGATCGAGCACGGCCGCATCCAGACGACCGAGGCGAAGGCCAAGGCCGTCAAGCCGTTCGCGGAGAAGATGATCACCCTGGGCAAGCGCGGCGACCTGCACGCACGACGGCAGGCTCTCGCCGCGCTTCGCTCGAACGACGTCGTGCACCGGCTGTTCGCCGACGTCGCGCCGCGCTTCGCCGAGCGCCCGGGCGGCTACACCCGCATCGTCCGTCTCGGTCCGCGCCAGGGCGACGCCGCGGACATGGTGTACCTCGAGCTCGTCGACTACGAGCCCGTCGCGACGCCGTTCTCGCTCCAGCGGGCGCAGCGCGAAGCCGCCGAGCCGGCCGAAGCCGAGGCGTAGAGCCCGCCGCGCGCGCCGGAGCTACCCTCCGGTCGTGCTCTTCCTGATCGGCGTCCTCCTCGCCGTGTTCGTGCTCCCGTCCCCGTGGGGGCTGGTCGCGGTGGTGGTCGGCGGCCTCATCGACATCGTCGAGACGGGCGTGTTCCTGTGGTGGTCGAAGCGACGGCAGGCGACCGTGGGGGTCGAGGCTCTCGTCGGCAGGAGCGGGATCGCGACCTCCGATCTCTGGCCCGAGGGGCAGGTGCGGCTGAACGGCGAGCTCTGGAGGGCTCGCTGCGAGGGTGGCTGCGGACCCGGCACGAAGGTGGTCGTCCAGCGCATCGACGGGCTGACGCTCGTCGTCAGGCCGGCGGAGGGCTGATGCGCGCGCTCGTCGTGCTCGCGCTCGCCGCCGTGCTCGTGGGCGGCGCGGCGGGGTCGTCGGGCAATGGGACACGCACGCGCCGATGCCTCTTCCTCGCACGGAGGTCTCGGCGTCGACGGTCGGAAGCGAGATCGTCGTCCTCGGCGGCTTCACGCTCGACCGAGGGGCGTCGCGGCGAGTGGACGCGTACTCGCCCGCTCGTGACCGCTGGCGCCGGCTTCCCGACCTGCCCGTGGGCGTTCACCACGCGATGGCCGTCGGAGTCGGCGGCCGCCCGGTCGTTCTCGGCGGCTACACGGTCACGGGCGTGCCGCTGCGCGCGGTCTTCGCGCTCGAGCGAGGGCGCTGGCGCGCGCTCCCGCGGATGCCGTTCCCGCGCGGCGCCGCAGGAGCCGGCGTCGCGGGGAACAGGATCGTCGTGGCCGGGGGCGTCGGTGCCGGAGGGCGTCTTGCCCGGAACGCGCTCTCCTTCGACCTGCGCACGCGACGCTGGACCGTCGTTCCAGGCCCCACGCCGCGCGAGCACCTCGGCGTCACGGCGTTCGGAGCGGTCGTCTACGCGGTCGCCGGGAGGACCTCCGGCCTGGACACGAACCTCCTGCACTTCGAGTCGTACCGCCCGGGCGACCGCGGGTGGCGACGGCTCCCGCCGGTTCCCGACGCGCGCGGCGGCACCGGCGCGGCGGCGCTGCGCGGCATCGTCGTCTCCGCGGGCGGCGAGGAGCCAGGAGGGACGATCGCGGAGGTCCTCGGTTACCGGATCGCGGAAGGACGCTGGGTGCAGCTCGAGGACCTGGAGACGCCGCGGCACGGCGTCGGGATGGCCGCGCTCGGCGGTCGCGTCTTCGTCATCGGCGGCGGCCCGGAGCCCGGCCTCACCGTCAGCTCGGCGAACGAGTCGCTCGCGGTAGCCCCGTAGGGGCGAGATTCATCTCGCCCTCGAACGACCCAGGGCGAGGGCGAGGGCGAGGGCGAGGCGAGCCTCGCCCCTACACGTCCCACGCGACAGGCAGCGACGCGAGGCTGCGGAAGAGCGGTATCGGCCGCCAGTAGAGGTCGTCCTCGGCGATCGCGAGGCGCACGTTCGGCAGCCGGCGCAGCAAGGTCTCGAGCGCGATCTCCGTCTCGAGGCGTGCGAGCGGGGCGCCGAGGCAGTAGTGCGGGCCCCGTCCGAACCCGACGTGCTTGTTGTCGGTCCTCCCGAGATCCAGCTCGGCTGCCCGTGGGAAGTGCGCGTCGTCCCGGTTCGCGGATCCGACCACGGCGATCACGAGGTCGCCTCGTGCGATCGTGTGGCCGCCGAGCTCGACGTCCGCCGCCGCCCAACGCGTGATCGTCCTCTCGACCGGGCTGTCGTGGCGCAAGAGCTCCTCGACGGCAGTGGGCATGAGCGCCGGATCCGCGCGGAGCGTGGCCAGCTGGGCCGGGTGGGTGAGGAGGCCGTGCACGGCGTTCGTGATCAGGCTGACCGTCGTCTCGTGGCCGGCGACGATCAGCAGCACCGCCATGCTGTAGAGCTCGTTCTCGCTCAGCCGGTCGCCGTGCTCCTCGGCCTGGACGAGAGCGGTCACGAGATCCTCGGCGGGCTGCGCGCGCCGCTCCGCGAAGAGGTCGTCGAGGTACGCGACGAACTCGTCGGTATGCCGGAGGAACTGCTCACGCAGCTCGTCCGTCACCGGCGGCAGGACGAAGCTGTTCGACCAAACGCGGAACCGATCCTGGTCCTCGGCCGGGATGCCGAGCAGCTCCGCGATGACGGTGATGGGGAGCGGGAAGGCGAAGTCGTCCACGAGCTCCATTCGACCCTCGTCGACGACGCGGTCGATCAGGCCGTCGGCGATCTCCTGGATGCGCGGTCGGAGCCGCTCGACCATGCGCGGCGTGAACGCATTCGTCACGAGCCGCCGGACACGTCGATGGTCGTCGCCGTCGAGGCCGAGGAGGTTGGTGCTCACTCGCTCGTCGTTCGGGAGCGGGCTTCCCGCCTCCAGCTCGCGGAGCTCGTCCTCGGTGAGAGCGAGCTTCGCGTCCAGCACGAAGCGCTTGTCGTCCGTCAGGACGTTGACGACGTCGTCGTAGCGCGTGATGAACCAGATCGGGGTCTCGCCGTCGAGGCCGGGCTGGACGTGCACGGGGCTCTCTGCGCGCATCCGGGCGTACGTCGCGTGTGTCGTGGCGCGGAACTCCGGGCTGTACAGGTCGTACTGCCTGGTCGGCTCCATGCCCGCGCCATGATGTCACGTCGTGAAGCTGAAGCTCACACTCGAGTACGACGGGTCCGGCTTTCGCGGCTGGGCGCGCCAGCCCGGCGAGCGGACGGTCGAAGGCGTCGTCCGGGAGGCGCTCGACGCCGTGTTCCCTCGCTGGGAGTCACTCGCGGTGGCGGGGCGGACCGATGCCGGCGTCCACGCGACGGGCCAGGTCGCGAGTGTCGAGGTCGAGGGCGGGCCGCCGGTCTCGGGCGCGGCCGAGGCGCTGACAGCCGTGCTCCCGGAGGACGTCGCCGTGCTCGGCGCGGTCGAGGTCGATGCGGCCTTCGACGCGCGCTTCTCTGCGCGCAGCAGGTCGTACCGCTATCGCGTGCTGACGAGCCGCACACGCTCGCCGCTCGAGGCCGGGAGGGCGCTCCTCTGGCCGCGACCGATCTCTCTGGGCTCACTCGTAGCGGCAGCGGCGCTGCTCCCGGGCGAGCACGACTTCCGGGCGTTCACGCCGACCGAGACGCACCACGAGCGTTTCGTTCGCGACGTGCGCGCGGCCGCCTGGGACCACGCCGGCGACCGCCTCGACTTCACGGTCAGCGCGGACAGCTTCCTGCGACACATGGTGCGGACGCTCGTCGGCACGATGCTCGAGCTCGGGCCTGCGGCTCCCGGGCGGCTGGCGGAGCTCCTCGAAGGCCGCCCGCGTTCCGAAGCGGGCCTCACCGCTCCGGCGCACGGCCTCTACCTCGAGCGGGTCGAGTACTGACGCGCGGCTACGATCGCGCGGTGCCCGGCACTCCGCGCTATCCGGTCGTCCTCTTCGACCTCGACGGCACGCTCATCGACTCCGGGCCGATCATCCTCGCGTCGATGCAGCATGCGACCAGGACCGTCCTCGGGCGCGAGATCGCGTACGAGGAGCTCGCCGCAACGGTCGGCGGGCAGGGGCTCGTGTCGCAGATGCAGGAGCTCGATCCCGATCGCGTCGACGAGCTCGTCGGGGCCTACCGGGAGCACAACGACCCGCTCCACGAGACGCTCGAGGCGTTCGTCGACCTGCTCGAGGTGCTGCCGCGGCTCCGCGCAGAGGGCCGGCGCCTCGGGATCGTGACGGCGAAGCGGCATCGCACCGTGGCGCTCGCGATCGACCGCTTCCCCGAGCTCAGCGACAACTTCGACGTCCTGATCGGGCACGAGGACACCGAGCGGCACAAGCCCGAGCCCGACCCCGTGCTCGCCGCGCTCGAGAAGCTCGGCGCGATGCCCGCCGACGCCGCCTACGTCGGCGACTCGCCGTTCGACGTCCGGGCCGCGAAGGCCGCAGGCGTCTTCGCCGTGGCCGTCGGCTGGGGCGGGATCCACTCGGACGAGCGCCTGCTCGAGGAGGAGCCGGACGCGTTCGTGCGCACCCCGCAGGAGCTCCTCGATGTCCTCTAGGACGACGTCGCCCGCGAAGCGCGCTAACGAGCTTCGCGCGCAGATCGCGCATCACCTCTACCGGTACCACGTCCTCGACGAGCCCGAGATCTCCGACGCTGCGTACGACGCGCTCTACGACGAGCTCGTCGCCCTCGAGGCGGATCATCCGAAGCTCCTGACCCCCGACTCGCCCACACAGCGCGTCGGGGCTCCGCCGGCGGAGGGCTTCCGCAAGGTCGAGCATCTGACGCCGATGGGCTCGCTCGAGAAGGTGACGACTGCCGAGGCGCTCGAGAAGTGGGCGGACGACATCCGCAAGCGCCTCGGCAGCGACGAGCCGGTCGCATTCGTCCTCGAGCCGAAGATCGACGGCTCGGCGGTCTCGCTCGTCTACGAGGGCGGCGTCTACGCGCGCGGAGCGACTCGCGGTGACGGGCTTCGCGGGGAGGACGTGACCGCGAACCTGCGCACGCTCGAGGCAGTCCCGCTGCGCATGCTCCTGCCGGGCCGCGAGCGTGCGCCCGACGTGCTCGAGGTCCGCGGCGAGGTCTACTTCCCGCTCTCCGGCTTCGAGCGCTTCACGGCCGCGCAGGTCGAGGCCGGGAAGAAGCCGGCGCCGAACCCTCGCAACGCCGCCGCCGGGTCGCTGCGCCAGCTCAATCCGGCGATCACCGCCGAGCGGCCGCTCTCGATCTTCGTCTACGGCGTCGGTGCCGGCGGCGGCTCGACGCCCGCGACGCAGTGGGAGGCGCTCGCCTGGCTCCGGGAGCGAGGCTTCAGGACGAACCCGCTGACCGAGCGCGTCGAGACGATCGACGAGGTCGCCGCGGCCTGCGCCGCGTGGGAAGGTCGCCGCGGGGACCTCGACTACGAGATCGACGGGATCGTGATCAAGGTCGACTCCTTCGAGCAGCAGGAGCGCCTCGGCTCGCTCCACGGGCGGCCCCGGTTCGCGCGCGCGTACAAGTGGGCGCCCACGGCGGCGGTCACACGGCTCCTCGCCATCCACGTGCGCGTCGGCCGCACCGGCGTCCTCAACCCGCTGGCCGAGCTCGAGCCCGTCCACATCGGCGGCGTGACGGTGTCGAGCGCGACGCTGCACAACGAGGACGACATCCGTCGCAAGGACATCCGCGTCGGCGACCGCGTCGTCGTCCAACGAGCCGGGGACGTGATCCCGCAGGTCGTCGGCCCGGCGGGCGCGCACGAGCCGGGGACGAAGCCGTGGCGGATGCCGAAGCGGTGCCCGCTGTGCAAGGCGGAGATCGTGAAGCCCGAGGGTGAGGTCATGCACCGCTGCCCCAATCGCGCGTGCCCGTCCCGCGGTCTCGAGACGCTGTACCACTGGGTCGGCGCCGCGCTGGACATCGAGGGCGTCGGCGGCGAGACGGTCAAGCGGCTCTGGGACGCCGGCCTCGTCCGCTCCTTGCCGGATCTCTACCGGGTCTCCACGGCCGACCTCGTGGCGCTCGACGGCTTCGCCGAGATCTCTGCGGCGCGCGCGGTCGAGTCGATCGCGCGCTCGAAGGAGCAGCCGTTCGCGCGCGTGCTCTTCGGCCTCAACATCCCGAAGGTCGGCTGGGTGCTCGCGCGGAACCTCGCGCTCCACTTCCGCGCCGTCGACGCGCTCCGGGACGCCACGTTGGAGCAGCTCGAGGAGGTGGAGGGCATCGGACCCGATCGCGCCGAGCTCATCGCGGAGTGGTTCGCCGACGACGAGAACCGCGCCCTCGTCGGTGAGCTGCGCGGGCTGGGGCTCCGGCTCGAGGCCGGGAAGGAGGCCGCCCCGCCCGAGGGCCGGCTCACGGGCAGTCAGTACGTGATCACGGGAACGCTCGAGAGCTACACGCGCGAGGAGGCCAAGGCCGCGCTCGAGGCGCTCGGGGCGAAGGTCACGGACTCCGTGTCGAAGAAGACGACCGGCGTCGTCGTGGGCGAGAGCCCCGGCTCGAAGGCCCAGAAGGCCGAGAAGCTCGGCGTCCCCGTGCTCGCCGAAGGCGACCTCGTCGAGCTGTTACGAGCGGGCTAGCACGGTCACGAAGCGATCCTGCGCCAGGCGGGCGGACCAGTACGGGACCGGCGAGCCGTTCTGGAGGATCGCGAAGACGTAGCGCTTCCGGATGAACCCCGCGAGCGCGGACGCTCGCATGGTCGTCCCGGTCTTCCCGATCACGCGCGAGCGAGTCGGACGCCGGTCGAGCCGGTTCTTCAGCGTTCCCGCGATCCCGGCCACCGCGAGCGAGGTCACGAACGGCCCGCGGATCTTCGGGTCGGCCGTGGCCGCGCGCAGGATCGAGACGAGAGCGCGCACCGTCAGGCGGTCGTGCAGCGAGAGCCCCGAGCCGTCGGCGACCCTCACACCCGCGAGCGGGACGCCTGCGTCCGCGAGGACGCGGCGGACGACGCTCGCGCCCGCGCCGGTCGAGCCGCGCTCCTCCGTCGTCGAGCCGAGCTCCTTGAGCACCATCTCCGAGACGAAGTTGTCGCTCTCGCGGTTCATCAGCCGGACGACGTCGACGAACGGCGCCGAGACGTCGACGGCGAGCGGCGGCGTGTCCGCGGGAGCGCGGCCCGCCCGCGGGAGCCCGGCGACGGCGACACCCCGTCGCTCCAGTGCGAGCGTCAGGGCCTTCGCAGCCGCGACGACGGACGTGTCGGGGCCGCGGAGCTCGACGCCGGAGACCGACAGGGCGGACAGCGGCCGCGACTCGATGCCCAGGTAGCCCGGCTTCCAGCCGGGTGCGTCGCGCCGGGTGTCGAAGTGCGTCTCGTCGCCGCGGACCTGACCGGTCACGCGCCGTATCCCGGACCTCGCCACAGCGCGTGCGAGCCGGTCGAGGTCATCGAGTGCGAGCGTCGGATCCCCGCCGCCGACGAGCACGAGGTTGCCGTGCCACGCTCTCCCGCGCCGCTCGCCCGAGCCCACGAGCGTGGTCCGGAACCGGAAGCGGGGGCCGAGGACGCGCAGCGCCGCGAATGCGATCGCGAGCTTCTCGGCGGAGGCCGGCAGGAGGGAGCGGTCGGCGTTCCACTGGTACACGACCTGGCCGGTCTCGAGGTCGACGGCGAGCGCCGCCGTTCGCGCGCGCCCGACGTCAGGCGCCTGGAGGGCGCGGTCGAGCTTGCTCCAGAGAGCGGGCGAAGCCGCGCGCGGGCCGGCCGTCGAGGAGGTCGCGGACGCCGCGAGCGCTGCCGCGACGACGACCGCGAGCACCAGGATGGCAACGCGCCTCACGCGGCTCTTGTACCGAACCTTGCCGACGGAGCTCGACTGTCAGCGGTAGACGGTGATGGTCACGGTCCGGCGGCCCCACTTCCTCGCGAGGGCAGTGGACGGGAACCAGAGATCGATGACCCTGCCCTTGATCGCCGTGCCGACATCGGCGGCGAGGCCCTGTCCGTAGCCCGGGACGTAGAGCTTCGTGCCGAGCGGGATCAGCTTCGGGTCGACGGCGACGACACCCTTGCGCACCGGGATCCCGAGCGCCGTCTTGCCGGGGAGGTGGTACGCGACTGCATCGACCTTCAGCCGGTACTGGCTCGCGGCCGGCTGGCCGAGAGCGGGCGCTCCGCCCGACACGATCACGGATCCGCAGAGGACGGCGACGAGCACCGGTCCCAACCTTCGTGTTCCCCTGCGTCCTCCTCTGGGCACGGAGGCGGCACGGTACCACAGTGCGGAGATTGTGCGTCCCGCGAATACTGCTCTGTGCAGAGATTTTGGCTCAGTTGTGGCTTGCAGGCATCCGGAGAGGCTGCTAGTGTCCGCCACTTGTGACGGGCCAGACCGCCACCGGCGGGTCTGTCCGGAGTCGCCGCAGGGCTCGCCTGGGGGGCGCGACAGCCGGATGGACGCCGATCTTCGTCGTTCTCGTGGCGCTAGCCGCGGCGCTTCTGCTTGCCGTCGGACCGGCCTCCGCGGACCCGTCCATCCAGTCCAAGCAGGAACAGGCGCAGGCGATCCTCGGCGAGCTCGACCAGCTCGACATGGACCTCGCGCAGTCCATCGAGTCGTACAACTACGCGAACGTCGAGCTCGACCGCCTGGACGGCGAGCTCGAGCTCAACGCGAAGCACCTCGTCGCCGCCCGCAAGAGCCTCAACGTCGCGCAGCGCCGGATCGCCGAGCGGCTGCGCGACCTCTACGTCCACGGTGAGGGCGACTCCACGCTCGAGGTGATCCTCGGGGCGCAGAGCCTCGACGACATCATCACGCGACTCGACGCGATCAACCGCGTGTCCGCGCAGGACACGCGCATCCTGCGCGAGGTCAAGCGCTATCGCTCCGAGGTGGAGACGAGGCGCGCCAAGCTCAAGGACGCCCGCTCCGACCAGGCCCGCATCGTCTCGGAGCGCGCGGCGCAGAAGGCGTCGATCGAGTCCCAGCTCGCGGAGCGCCAGCAGCTCTACGAGTCGGTGAAGGACGAGATCGCGGAGCTCCAGGCCGAGGCGCGACAGCGGCAGGCGCTGCTCGAGGCGCAGGCTCGCCAGCGGCTCCAGGCGGCGCAGCAGGCCGCCGCCGTGGCGTACACCGCGCCGTCCACGTCGTCCTACGACGAGCCCACCGCCGGCCTCGAGGTCCCGACCGGGGCGGCTCCGCCGGACGGGAGCAGGGCGTCGCAGGTCGTCGCGATCGCGCTGCAGTACCTCGGCGTGCCGTACGTGTGGGGTGGCTCGAGCCCGTCACAGGGCTTCGACTGCTCCGGCCTCGTCAGCTACGTGTACGCGCAGATCGGGATCTCGCTCCCGCATCACGCGAGGTCGATGTACAGCTACGGCGTCCCGGTCTCCTACGGCGAGCTCCAGCCGGGCGACCTCGTGTTCTTCAGCGGCCTCAGCCACATGGGCATGTACATCGGCGGCGGTCAGTTCATCCACGCGCCGCACACGGGCGACGTCGTCAGGATCGCCAGCATGTCGGAGCGCTCCGGCTCGTACGTCGGCGCGCGCCGCGTCCTGTAGGCCGACGCTCGCGCCGCCAGGCGAGCCTCGCCCTTACCCTCCGGCGTCGTCCTCTGCCTCGACCGGCTCGCGCTCGCCGGTGTAGAGCGACTCGATCTCGTCCTCGAAGTGCTCGATCACGGCGCGCCGGCGGAGCTTCAGCGTCGGCGTGACCTCGCCGTGCTCCATCGTGAAGTCGCGCGGGAGCACGACGAAGCGCTTCACCTGCTCGAACCGTGAGCGCTCGCGGTTGACCTCGTCGACCGCGCCCTGGACGAGCTCCTGGACGCGCGGATCGCCCGCCAGCTCGGCGACGTCGCCCTCGATCCCCTGCTCCGTCGCCCAGCGGCCGACCTCGTCGCCGTCGAGCGTCACGAGCGCGCCGACGAAGGGCCGCCTGTCGCCGACGACGAGCGCCTGCGAGACGAACCTCGACGTCTTCAGGTCGTTCTCGATGTTCTGCGGCGCGACGTTCTTGCCGCCGGCCGTCACGAGGATGTCCTTCTTGCGGTCGGTGACGTAGAGGAAGCCGTCCTCGTCGAGCTCGCCGATGTCGCCGGTCCTGAGCCAGCCGTCCGGGCCGAGCACCGCGGCCGTCGCCTCGGGATCCTTGAAGTACCCCTGGAAGACGGTCTCGCTGCGCATCTCGATCTCGCCGTCGTCGGCGATCCTGACCTCGCAGCCCGGGAGCGGCTGCCCGACCGAGCCGAAGCGGTAGTGGTCGGGGCGATTCGTGCTGCACGCGGTCGTGCACTCGGTGAGGCCGTAGCCCTCCGAGATCCGGATCCCGATGCCGTCGAAGAACTCCATGATCTCCTTCGACAGCGGGGCGCCGCCGGACCCGGGCATCCGCAGGCGGCCGCCGAACGGCTCGCGGACCTTGCTGAACACGAGCCGGTCGGCGAGGCGGTGCCTGGCCCCGAGCCAGGCGGGGATCGGCTCCCCTTCGGCCTCGAGGCGGCTGACCTCGCGCCCGATCGGGAGCGCCCAGTCGACGAGGCGCCGCTTCACTCCGGTGGCCGCGGCGAAACGGGCCTGCACCGCCGTGTGCACCTTCTCGTACACGCGCGGGACGCTCGGCAGCAACGTCGGCCGGACCTGCGGCAGTGCCTGCGCGACCCTCAGCGGGTCCGGCAGGAACGCGATCGTGAAGCCGACGTACGCCCCCAGCAGCAGCATCAACCGGCCGTAGTTGTGCGCCAGGGGGAGGTAGAGGAGCATGACGTCGTCCTCGCGGTAGTAGCTCGTCTCCATGCGATCGACGACGGTGGCCATCACGTGGTAGTTGCGGTTGCTCAGCATGCAGCCCTTGGGCGGGCCGGTCGTGCCGGAGGTGTAGATGATCGTGTACAGGTCGTCCTCGTCGATCGCGGCCGTCGCCTCGTCGAGCGCCGCCGGGCTCGCCTCCGCGTACGCGCGCCCGTCCGCCGCGAGCGCGGGGAGGTCGTCGTAGGCGAGGACGTGCTCGAGCCTCGGCGCCTCGTCCCGCACGGCCTCGACCTTCGCGAGCTGCTCCGCGTCCTGGCAGACGATCCCGACCGCGTCCGAGTGCGCGAGCAGGTAGCCGACGTCCTTCGGCGCGCTGTTCGCGTACACGGGGACGCCGATCGCGCCGATCTGCGCGAGCGCGAAGTCGAGGAGCGCCCATTCGACGCTGTTCTGCGCCAGGAGCGCGAACGTGTCGCCCTTGCGGATCCCGCGCGCGAGCAGTCCGTTGGCGTACGCGCGCGAGAGCCCGTCGGCCTCCGACCAGGAGACCTCGCGCCAGCCCGATCCCGACTCGACGAGGTAGGCCGGCGTCTCCCTGCCGGCGGCCACTGCATCGCGCCAGAGGCGCGCGATCGTACGCCCGACCGCTCCCGGGCTCGACCGCCGGAGTCGCAGATGCGGTCTCGGTCACTTCACATGACTTTACTGAGAGGGGTGCGCATGTGGATGGCGAATCATGCTGGTCCCCTCTAGAGTTTCTCCCTAGAGTTCTGAGCGATGCGAACTTCCTGGAACGGATCCCTGAGCTTCGGGCTCGTCTCGATCCCCGTCGGGCTCGCACCGGCGACGAAGCCGGCTGCGCGCCAGTCGGACGTCTCGTTCCGGTTGCTGCATCGCGAGTGCGCGACGCCGATCAAGCAGAAGCGCTGGTGCCCGACGCACGACCGCGAGGTCACGCAGGACGAGATCGTCCGCGGGTACGAGATCGCGAAGGGCCAGTTCATCGTCGTCGAGGACGCCGATCTGGAGGCGCTCGAGCGTCACGACGACTCGCGCTCGATCGACATCAGGCAGTTCGTCGCGGCCGACAGCGTGGACCCGATCTTCTTCGACCGCCACTACTACCTCGTGCCCGCGGCGACGCCCGCGCAGCGCCGGCCGTACGTGCTCTTGCTCGAGGCGATGCGCCAGACCGGGACGGCGGCGCTCGGGCGCTTCGTCCGCGCGGGACGGGAGAGCCTCTGCCTCGTCCGCGCGAGAGGCGACGCGCTCACCCTCGAGACGCTGTTCGTCGCCGAGGACGTGTACTCGCAGGCCGAGATCGCCGAGGCGGTCGGTGAGACCGACGTCAAGGACTCGGAGCTCGAGCTCGCGCGCCAGGTGATCGCGAGCCTCGAGGGCGAGTTCGACCCGTCCGACCTGCACAGCGATTACCGCCGCGACCTTCGTGCGCTGCTCGAGGCCAAGCAGAGCGGCGAGGAGATCGTCGCGCCCGAGCCCGAGGTCGAGGCGCCGGTCATCGACCTCATGGAAGCGCTCAAGGCCAGCGTCGCCGCGGCGAAGAAGCGTGGCGGCGACGCGGAGAAGGCGAAGACGCCGCGCGCGAAGTCGAAGTCGAAGGCGAAGACGCCGCGCGCGAAGGCGTCGTAGGGGCGAGGCTTGCCTCGCCCTGGTCGTTCCTAGGCGCGCGCCGCGGACGTCGCCGTCCCGACGGCCTCGAGCGTCGCCTGGAAGAGCGTCTTGTCGATCTTGCCCGTGGTAGATCGGCACGCCCTCCTCGACACAGATGCGGATGACCTCGTCGCGGTCGATCCCCGTCTCCTTGGCGAGCTCTTCGGGCGTCAGGTGGTTGGCCATCGCGTCGTCCTCCCTTCGGCGCTGAAATCTCCGGCAACAAAAAAGCCCGCCGGCGCGGTCAGCGCGGTCGGGCTCGGGGTCGATCTCGTCGTTCGGCGGGTCAACCGGCCCGCCTCGAGAGAGATTCCGTCATCCCGCTGAGCATACTCCGAGCACCGCGGCGTCCGCAATGCCCCTTCGACGCGAAGCCGGTACCCTTTCCGCGCTCGGGGTGTGGCGCAGCCTGGTAGCGCGCTCCGTTCGGGTCGGAGAGGTCCCCAGTTCGAATCTGGGCACCCCGATTGATTGGCAAGAGGAGGAATCCGCTAGCGCGGATTCCTCCTCGCCGAAGATCCCTGAAGCGAGGGGGGAACCTACGGTTCCGCCCTCGAACCCCCCCTCCCTCTTGTCGCGAGCGGACGCCCGCGGTCGGCGTGGTGTGGCGTGCCTATCCTCTGACGTCGTGCTCAAGGCTGTCTTGCTGGACGTCGACTTCACGCTGTTCCGGCCCGGGCCGGAGCTCGGGCCCGAGGGGTATCGGCGCGTGGGGGAGCGGCACGGGCTCGCGCTCGAGCCGGGGCGGTACGAGGAGGCGCGCGCTGCGGCGATCGAGGCGCTGCAGGGGGATCGGGAGCTCGTGCACGACGAGGAGGTCTGGATCGCGTTCACCGAGCAGATCGTGCTCGGGATGGGCGGCGACGCGGTCGGCGCCCGGGCCTGCGCGAGCGAGATGGTGCGCGCGTGGGAGGCGCACGAGAATTTCACGCTGTACGAGGACGCGCTGCCGGCGCTCGCGGAGCTCCGCCGTCACGATCTCAGCATCGGGCTCGTCTCGAACGGCCAGCGCGACCTCGAGGAGTTCGTGCAGCACCACGCGCTCGACGTCGACGCCACCGTGGGCTCGAAGAGCCACGGACGGATCAAGCCCGATCCCTCGATCTTCGAGGCCGCGCTCGAGGCGCTCCAGGTCGAGGCCGGCGAGACGGCGATGGTCGGCGACTCCTACGAGGACGACATCGCCGGTGCCCGCGCGCTCGGGATGCGCGCGATCCTCCTCGACCGCGATGGCCTGCGACCCGACGAGCCGGGCCGCATCGACACGCTGTTCGCGCTCCCGGCCGCACTCGGGCTTCCCGCCATGTGACGAGACGGCCAGGACGCGACGCGGGCCCGGACAACTGGACCTTCAGCCAGCTTGATTCTCGTTGCAGGAAGTACTAGGTTCGCACTATCTCGCGGCTCGTGGTGAGCCGGGAGGCACTGGGGAGGCACAAAATGGGTGGACGACGCCGCCTGCCACGGGGTACACGCCTCGCGGTAGCACTGGTTTTCGTGGCGACAGCCACGCTCACGCTCGCGGGGGCAGGTATCACGGCGATCACACCGACTGCGACAGCCACGGATCTGTCGGGCGCGATCGCCGCAACGCGAGCGACGTCACGGGCGCGAGCTTCGTGGCCGTACCGCCGGAGGGAACGCCGAACGCCGTCGCCGACACGGGCACGCCGCTCGGCGGCTTCCCGACCGCCGGATCGACGTACGCGATCATCACGTCGGGAGATCCGAACTTCGCGGACGACGCGAATGGGTCCGGGTCGACGCGGAGCGGACCTCGACCGGGCCGAACGTTCGCGGGACGACGGACTTCGACGTGACGATCCTCAAGATCGACCTGAACGTCCCGCAGGGGCGGAACTGCCTCACGTTCGACTTCCGCTTCCTGTCGGACGAGTTCCCGGAGTTCGTGGGCTCGCAGTTCAACGACGCGTTCATCGCCGAGCTCGACACGTCGACCTGGACGACGACGGCTTCCGACATCACGGCGCCGAACAACTTCGCGTTCGACTCGGCGAACAACGTCATCTCCATCAATGCCGCCGGCGCGGCGACCATGTCGGCCGGCGAGGCGGCGGGAACGACGTACGACGGCGCGACGCCGCTGCTCGGGGCGTCGACTCCGATCACCCCGGGGGCGCACAGCCTCTATCTCTCGATCTTCGACCAGGGCGACCAGATCTACGACTCCGCGGTGTTCGTCGACTCCCTCGTCCTCGGGACGACGGCGGCCGGCGGCTGCGTGGCTGGCGCGACGGTGCTCTCGACCGAGAAGACGGCCGACAGCCCGACCTCGCCTGCGGGCGGCACCAACGGGTACACGATCACGGTCTCGAACGACTCGACCTCGGCGGCCTCGCTGGCGTCGATCTTCGACATCCTCCCGGCCGGCTTCAGCTACGTCGCCGGCTCGACGACGGGTGTCACCACGACCAACCCGACGATCAACGGGCAGACGCTCACGTGGACCGGGCCGTTCAACGTCCCGGCGAACGGGAACGTGACCCTGAGCTTCGACGTCACGGTGTCGTCGACGCCTGGGCAGTACTTCAACGACGCGGGCGGCACGGCGACCGCAGGCTCGGTCTCGCCGACTGGCCCGACCGCGCCGATCACCGTGACCGAGGTGTCCGCGGATTCCGCGGACGTCTCGATCACCAAGACGGATTCGCCCGACCCGGTGACTCGTCGGCAGCGAGCGTGACGTACACGCTCACGCGTCGAACGCTGGCCCGAATCCGGCAGCGGCCGTGTCCGTGACGGACACGCTTCCGGGAACCGTGTCCGTTCGTCTCGGCGACGTCGAGCCAGGGCACCTGCTCGGGCACGACGACCGTGACCTGCGCGCTGGGCTCGATCGCCTCGGGTGGCAGCGCGACGGTGACGATCAAGGTCACGCCGGCGACTCGCCGGCACGCTCTCCAACACGGCGAGGGTGAGCTCCACGACACCGCGGACCCGAACACGGGGAACAACTCGGCCACCGCCACCACGACGGTGAACGCGGACGAGCCCCCGCCGACCGGGTTCTCGTGCGGCGAGATCCGTGGTGACGGCCGGCTGGACACCAACCCGAACTTCACGTACACGCTCTACAACCTGAAGCGACTCGCCAACCAGACGGCTCCGTCGGGCGAGATCTCGTTCACGGACCTGAAGAACAAGCAGGACAAGAAGAGGTTCGTCTCGACGTCGTTCACGACGTTCCTCATCGACGGGTCGACGGCCGTCGTCGAGGGCGCCGGGCTCTACAACGGCACGACCCCGGTCACGTTCCGGATGGTCGTGACCAACGGCTCGCCCGACACGTTCTCGATCGTGCTGTCGAACGGCTACAGCGCCTCGGGCAACGTGACGAGCGGCGAGGGGTATCAACATCAAGCCCTGCTAGCCGTCGACCGAGCCGCACCGGCTCTGCGAGAGGCCCGCTTCGGCGGGCCTCTCGTCGTCTCGGCTAGAGGCCGAGCTCGCGGCGCCAGGCGTCCGTGTGCTCGCCGAGCGCGGGCGTCGGGCCGATCGCCGGTGCACCGAACTCGGCGGCTGCCTCCTCGCGCGTCCAGACCGGGCCGACGCACACGTCCTCGTCCCCGAAGTGGTCGAGCCAGTCGTCGAGCGACCGTGTCGCGAAGATCGCCGCGAGCTCGGCCGCGAGCGCCTCCTGGTCCGCGTCGTAGTGGCGGTCCGCGAGCTCGGCGCGATCCAGCAGCTCGCAGAGCCGCGCGAAGAACTTCGGCTCGAGCGCGCCGACGGTCAGGAGGCGGCCGTCGGCCGTGGCGTACGTCCGATAGCAGGCGAGCCCGCCGGTGAGCAGGCGCGGGACCGGCTCGCCGCCCAGCCGGTGCGCGACGAGGTCGTGCGACCCGTGCGTCATCGACACGACGAGGCGCGCGCCGCGGCCGCTGCGCGCGCGCTCGACGAGCGCGGCGAGCACCTGCACGACCGCGCCCAGCGCACCGGCCGCGAGGTCCGCGACCTGGATCGGCGGGTGGCCCGGGGCGGTGTCCTCGAGGACGCCGGCCCAGCCGAGGTAGTTGAGATCGTGCGCGGCGCGCTGCACGTGCCGGCCGTCCTCGCCGAAGCCGGTGATCGAGCAGTACACGGCCGTCTCCGGGACCGACATCCGGCCCGATCCCGATCCGCTCGGCGACGCCCGGCCGGAATCCCTCCAGCACGACGTCGGCCCGCGCGCACAGCGCGCGTGCGAACGCGGGCTCCGTCTTCAGATCGCAGGTCACCGACTCCGTCCCCGCTCGCAGCGCCGCGTCCCAGGCGGTCGCCGTGCCGCGCATCGGATCGCCGTCCGGGCGGCTCGACGCGGACGACGCGGGCGCCGAGCCGGGCGAGCTCGCGGCTCGCGTACGCCCCCGGGAGGTAGCGCGTGAAGTCGACGACCAGGGTCCCGGCGAGCGGTTGCACGCGGTCGAGCGTACTATCCGACTCGCGTTGACTGACCGTTCAATCGCACAGGAGGAGAAGCGAAAGCAGCTGCTCGACGCGGCCGTCCGCGTCTTCGCGCGCACGCGGCTACCACGGCTCGCGGGTCGGCGACATCGCCGAGGAGGCCGGCGTCGCGCACGGGCTCCTGTACCACTACTTCTCGTCGAAGGAAGAGGTCCTGCACACCGTCTTCCGCGAGAACTTCGGCGAGCTCCTCGCGCGCTTCCGCGCCGTCGAGGACGCGGACGAATCCCCCGCCGAGAAGCTCGAGGGGATCGCGAAGATCCTGCTCCGCACCTGGCGGAACGACCCCGACCTCGTGACCGTGATGGTGCGAGAGGTGGCGCGCAGCCCGCAGCTCCAGATGCAGGTCGCCGAGGTGCGCGAGGCGTTCGCGATCGTGCAGCGGGTCATCGAGCACGGCCAGCGCGACGGCGTCTTCCGCGACGACGTGGACCCGCTGTTCGCGAGCTGGATCGTCTACGGCGGCCTCGAGGAGGTGCTGACGGGCTGGGTGCTCGGAGGCCTTCCGGACGGCGACGAGGACGTCGCGCAGGCGGAGCGCACGGCGATCGCGCTCGCGCTCGGGGGCCTCGCGGTCTAGGCTCGGCCCCGTGAAGGTCTTCAACCTGAACGGAGACGAGTGGGACCGGGTCGAGGAGCGGCCCGGCTGGCGGAGCAAGGACGCGTGGGTCGGAGCGCACGTCGAGGCCGAGCTCATCGGCGGGAGCATGTACGAGCTCGAGCCGGGCGACCGGCTGTGGCCGTACCACACGCACCACGCGAACGAGGAGTGGATGATCGTCCTGCGCGGCCGGCCGACACTGCGGACGCCCGAGGGCGAGCGTGAGCTCGAGGAGGGCGACGTCGTCTGCTTCCGGCGCGGCCAGGACGGGCTGCACCAGGTCCGGAACGCGACCGACGCGCCGCTCAGGGTGCTCATGCTCTCGACCCTGATCGCGCCGGACCTCGTCGAGTACCCGGACAGCGGCAAGGTCGGCGCGCGGAGCGTGGCCGGCGAGCGCATCCTCCTGAGCCGTCCCGGCCCGATCCTCGACTACTGGGACGGCGAGGACTAGCCCGGGCGCGTCGCGGCACGCGCTCGTCCGTCAAAGTCGCGGGATCTCCACGTTTCTTCCGGCAGCCGGCCCGGCGTAGCGTCGATGCATGCCGCGCTTCGTCGTGGAGACGCTCGTAGCAGCCGACGGGTCGGGCGAGCGCAGCTCGCACGAGTGGCGCGTGCGCTCGGCCGCCGGGGAGCTGCGACGAAGCGGCGCCCGGGTGTGCTTCGAACGAGCGATCGCGGCTCCCGAGGACGGGACGTGCGTGATCCTCATCCGAGCTGCGACGGAGCACGAGGCCGCACTCGTCGCCGAGCGGGCGGGGCTGGCGCCGTTCCGGATCGCCGAGGCCTCGAGCTGGTCCCACCGTCCCGGCGCGGACGCCGAGTATCGGGAGGGCGAGGACTAGGCGCGCTGGGGCGCGCCCGGAGCGGCGAGCTCGGTTGCCGGCTCGTAGACCGCGACGACGTTGAAGGCGGCGACCGGCCGCTGGAACCCCTTCAGCGTGAACTCGCCGACCGGCTCCACCTCGACGACGTCCTCGACCTCCGCGTGGAGCCGCTGCGTGATCAGGATCTGGCCGCCGTCGCCTCGTCCGCGAGCCGCGACGCGAGGTTCGTCACGGCGCCGATCGCCGCGTAGTCGGAGCGGCCCTCGAACCCGACCTCGCCGCACGTCGCGTAGCCGAGCGCGATGCCGGCGCCGAAGTCGAGGTCGTAGCCGCGCTTCCGCCAGAGCGCCGTCAGCTCGGCCATCTCCTCGCGCAGCGCACACCCGAGCCGTACCGCCCGCAGAGCGGGCGTCGGGGATCTCGATCGGATCGTTGAAGAAGAGCTGGACGCCGTCGCCCTCGATGAACCCGACCGTCGCGTCGAACCGCCGCACGAGATCGCCGATCACGCCGTGGAACTCGCCGAGCACGCGCATGAGCTCCTCCGGCTCGACCGCGTCGACGAAGCTCGTCCAGCCGCGCAGATCGGCGAAGAACATCGCGACCTGCCGGCGATGGCTGCGCAGGATCGACTCGTCGCCCGACGAGACGATCGCGTCCGCGAGCTGCGGCGAGAGGAACCGGCGCAGCCGCTGCAGCCGCTCGAGCTCCTCGAGCTGCGTCTGCACGCGCTCCTCGAGCGTCCGGTTCAGCTCCAGCAGCTCGGCTGCCTGCGCCTTGATCGTGTCGTGGTAGCGCTTGATCCGGAGCAGCGAGCGGACGCGCGTGAGCAGCTCGTCGTGGTTGAACGGCTTCGGGATGAAGTCGTCCGCGCCGGCCTCGATCGCCTTCGTCTTCTCCGACCCGTCGCTCGCCGTGAGCATGATCACCGGCAGCACCGCCGTCTCCTCGCGCTCGCGCAGCCGCCGGCAGACGGCGTAGCCGTCCAGGCCGCGGCATCACCACGTCGAGGAGCACGAGATCCGGGCTCGCCGACTCGGCGAGCTCGAGCGCCGCCTGGCCGTCCGTCGCCGAGACGACGTCGTAGCCATGCGGCTCGAGCACGGCCTCGAGCAGCCGCACGTTCTCGGGGACGTCGTCGACGACGAGGATCCGCGCGGCGCCGTCGCTCATCGGGCGTCCCTCGCAGTAGCGCTTCGACCGTGGCGACGAAGTCGGCGACGTTCACGGGCTTCGAGAGGTAGCCGTCGAAGCCGGCGGCGAGGAAGCGCTCGCGGTCGCCCTCCATCGCCTGCGCGGTCAGCGCGAGCACCGGCATGGAGGCGGTGCGCTCGTCCGCGCGCAGCCGGCCGAGCGCCTCGACGCCGTCGATGTCCGGGAGCTGGATGTCCATGAGCACGAGATCGGGCGCGTGCTCGGTGGCGAGCTCGACCGCCTGCTCGCCGGTCGTCGCCTCGAGCGTGCGGTAGCCCGTCGCCTGCGAGGACGTCGCGGAACAGCTTCATGTTCTTCTCGTTGTCCTCGACCACGAGGACCTGCGCGCCCGCCATCGCTCGCACCTCCTCGCCGGCAGCGTGAAGACGAACGTGCTGCCCTTGCCGAGCTCGCTCTCGACCCAGATGCGGCCGCCGTGCAGCTCGACGAGCCGCTTCGAGAGCGCGAGGCCGAGGCCGGTTCCCTCGCGTTGCTCGAGCCCGGCCTCGGTCTGCTGGAACTCCTCGAAGATCCGCTCGTGATCCTCGGCGGCGATGCCCGGCCCGGTGTCGGCGACCGAGACCCTGCACCTCGCCGTTGACCTGCGACGCGCTGCACGTCGACGGCGCCGCCCGCCGGCGTGAACTTCACGGCGTTCGAGAGCAGGTTGAAGATCACCTGCCTGATCCGCCGCTCGTCGCCGGTCGACGACGTCGACGTCCGTCGGCTGCGAGCGTGACCTGGACGCCGTCCTTCGTCGCGCGCTCGCGCACCATCACGACGCCGCGCTCGAGCGCGTCCTGCAGCGAGAACGGCGCGATCTCGAGCTCGACCTGCCCCGCCTCGACCTTCGACAGGTCGAGGACGTCGTTG
This sequence comes from uncultured Actinomycetes bacterium, assembly GCA_963770595.1. Lineage (GTDB taxonomy): Bacteria > Actinomycetota > Thermoleophilia > Gaiellales > Gaiellaceae > GMQP-bins7. Next base: position 969,544 of record CAVYQG010000003.1, read on the forward strand.
ATGAGCGAGAGCAGGTGGTTCCCGGAGGAGAGGATGTCCTCGAGGTACTCCTCCTGCTTCTCGTTCACCTCGCCGACCATGCCCTCGCGCAGCACCTGCGAGAAGCCGATGATCGCGTTCAGCGGCGTCCGCAGCTCGTGCGACATGTTCGCGAGGAAGTCGGACTTGTGCTGGCTCGCCGTCTCGAGCTCCTTGTAGAGGCGCCGGAGCTCGTCGTTCATCCGGTTCACGTTCGCCGCCAGCGCACCGAGCTCGTCGCGGTTCGTGACGTCGACGTGACCCGAGAAGTCGCCCGACGCGATCGCGGCCAGCCGCGCGTCGATCCGCTGGATCGGCCCGATCAGCGACCACGAGAGGACGAACCCCAGCAACAGCGCGAGCACGATCGCACCGGCCGCGACGCCGATGAAGAGGTTCCGCGAGCTCGTGTAGGCGCTCGCGTTCTGGGCGATCAGCGGCCTTCGTCCTCGCCGTCGTCGCGTTGTCGAGCTCGGTGGCGAGCTGCTCTGAGGTCGGATCGCAGCGTCCTCGCGTCGCAGGCGATCGGCGTCCTCGGCTTGCCGTCCCGCATGTCCGGCCGCGACGATCTCTCGCCATGACCCTCGAGAGGTCAGCGCTCGTCTCGCGGATCCTCCTGAGGAACTGCTCGTCCTCGGCCGGAGGGACGAACCCGAGGTTCTCGGGGAACATCGAGGCCTCGAGCGTGTCGAGCGCGCTCGCGACCGCCGCGAGATCCACGGCCCAGTCACCCGCGTCTCGATCGGCGAACGGGAAGATCTGGTCGAAGTCCCCTGCGACGTTGCCGGCGAGGAGCAGGCGGACGTGCCCGGCGTCGCTTCGGAGCTTGCTGTACGCGGCGGAGCGCTCGCTGGAGCGTCGCCGAGGGATCTCCACCCGCTCGTTCGACTGCCCGAGCAGGCGCAACCCGAGAACGCCGACGGCCACGACCAGCAGCGCGGTCGCCACGAAGGCGACGAGCAGCTTGGTGTGGACCTTCGCCGGCACGCGGCCGACGGCCCGGACGAGCGGGTTGTCGCCCGGGCTCAGGGTGCGCCGCTCGGCGGCGTCCGCCCGGCGTCTCCCGCTGGGGCATCTGGCGCTCCACGCTCCGCTCAGGGGCTCAACTCTGCGGTCCCCCCGACCATGTTGGTGATCAGCCAGCGGCCGTCGATCCGCGCGACCTCCAGATCGCCCGCCGTGACCTCCACCACCTCGCCCGTGTTCACGTCGACGAAGTGGCACTCGAAGTGCAGCGTGCCCCGATCACCGTTGACCGTGACCCGCAGCTTGTACGCCGGGTGGTCGACGACCCACTCGGTCGCGGGCTTGAAGGCCTCCGACTTCAGCCAGAACTGCTGGATCTGCTGCTTTCCCGGTCGCCGTCTTTCCGGAACCGACGGTGAACGTCGCGTTCTGCGACCACAGGCTCATCATCTGGTCGATGTCCTTCTTCGAAAGGGCCTCGTGGAAGTCTCTCTCGATCTCGCCGATCAGGAACCTGTCGACCTGTTCTTGCAGCTCGCTGCTCACGGTGCTCGAGCCTCCGCACGCCGAGAGCGCGACGGCGAGGACTGCGACCGCCACCGCGCCGGCCGTGAGTCCGCCTCCGAGCCACAGTCTGCGCAACATTCCGCCTCCTTCGTTCAGCCTGCCTGAACGACCCGTCCCGGGCGTGTGACGATACATCACACGCCGGAGGGCGTCCGTCTAGGTCTCGCGGGGAACGTTGCACTCGCGGACGCGCGCGTGCCAACCGTGCCCGCCGGTGAGTCGAGCGGGGTGCTGGCACGCCCTCTCCGACGGAGGGTGCGCACCTGGAGAAGTCGGCGTCCGCGCCGTATTCTCGTCCGATGCCCATCCGGGTCGTGCTCGCCGAGGACCAGTACCTCGTCCGCGAGGGTCTCCGGCGCCTGCTCGAGACCTCGGACGAGGTCGAGGTCGTCGCAGTCTGCGACGACCTCGACTCGCTGCTCGCCGCCGTCGACGCCGAGCAGCCGGACGTCGTCGTCACCGACATCCGCATGCCACCGGGTGACACGGACGAGGGGATCCAGGCCGCCACGCGCCTGCGGGAGACGCATCCGCAGGTCGGCGTCGTCGTGCTCAGCCAGTACGCGACGCCGAGCTACGCGCTCGCGCTCCTCGAAGGCGGCAGCGAAGGTCGCGCGTACCTCCTCAAGGAGCGGGTGAAGGATCTCGACCAGCTCGTCGCGGCGATCCGCGCCGTCGTCGGAGGGCGGCTCCGTGATGGACCCGAAGGTCGTCGACGCGCTGGTGGCCGCGAACGCCCGCGCCGAGGACTCGCCGCTCAACGAGCTGACTCCGCGCGAGCGAGACGTGCTGCGCGAGATGGCCGAGGGCAAGAACAACGCCGCGATCGCCGAGACGCTCGTCCTCACCGAGCGGTCGGTCGAGAAGGTGATCCACTCGATCTTCCTCAAGCTCGGGCTGACGTGGGAGGCGGCGATCCACAAGCGCGTCAAGGCCGTCGTCCTGTACCTCGCCGAGAGCAGCTAGCTCAGCGCGAGGGGCAGCGAGCCGGAGACGCGAGCGCCGCCGCCCGGCTCGGCGCGAATCGTCAGCGCGCCGCCGAGCGCCTCGACGCGGTCGCGAAGCGCGTCGAGCTGCGCCGCCGACGGGCCTGCGCCCCGGACGACCTCGAAGACGAGCGCCCCGGCGTCCTCTCGCACGGTGATCGCGGGCCTCGCGTCGCCGGGCTGCGCGAGCGCCTCGAGCCAGCAGGCGTACACCGTGTGCAGGATCTCGGGCGGGCAGCGTCGAGCCGGCGGTGACCTCGACCGAGGCCGGGACGCCGGCGCTCACCGCGGCGGAGCGAAGCGCGGCGGCGAAGCCGAGCTCGAGCAGCGGCACGTAGATCCGCTGCGCGAGGCGCGCCGCCTCGTCGAGGGCGTCCTGCACGTCGCGGCCGATCTCCTCGAGGAGCGCCTTCGCCGCGGCGGGGTCGGAGTCGAGCGCGGACTCCGCGAGCTGGAGCCTCATGGCGAGCGCGACCAGGTGCTGCTGGACGCCGCCGTGCAGCTCGCGCTCGATGCTGCGGCGGTCGGCGTCGGCCGCGAGGACGAGCCGTGCCCGCGACGCGCGCAGCTCGGCGACCTCGGCTCGCAGCTCGTCGAGTCTCTCCTCGAGCCCTCCGTCCTGCTCAGGTGGCAGCGTGCTCGACCTCCCGTCGTGTGTCCGCGGAGTTCTCCGTGATCGCGCGCCCCGCGTCAAGAGATCTCCTCGCCGTCCCGAGGAGGGCAGCATCCGGGAGATACACCGGGTGGCGCCGTAGGCGCGCGAGGAGTCCGGGCGTAGTATCGAGCCGATGCCGAATCACTTCGGCACAGGAAAGGGGAGGAGACGGTAATGCGACGGAAGTCGATGACGACGCGGGTGCTCGCCGTATGCGTGGTGCTCGTGGCGGCCGGCGCCGTGCTGCTCGGCAGCGGGCGGACGACCGCGCAGGCGTTGCCGCCGGAGGACGCCGTCCTGGAGTGGAACACAAACGCGCTGCAAGCGATCTTCAACGCGGGCACGGCCTCGCCGCGACCCGGCGCCGGCCAGGCGCCGAATATCGGCGGTCTGCACGTGGCGATGGTGCAGGGGGCGGTGTTCGACGCGGTGAACATGATCGACGGCGGGTACGAGCCGTACCTCGGCGGCCTTCCGTCGGCGCCTGCGGACGCATCGAAGGCGGCCGCGGTCGCGACGGCCGCGTATCACGTGCTGGACGGTCTCGGTATCGCACCCGTGCCTCCCTTGCCCGGGGCGACGAAGGCGTGGCTGAAGATCGAGTACGACGCGTACATCCTCAGCCTCCCGGCTGACGGCAAGCAGGCCGGGATCGACGCCGGGGCGGCCGCCGCGGCGAAGATGCTCGCCGCGCGCACGGGAGACGGCCGCTACGCGGCGGTCCCATCGGTGTGTGGTGAGGACCCCGGCGAGTGGCGGCCGACCGCGATCTCCCCGCAGACCACCCCACCCACGGTGCCGCTGACGTGCGTGCCGACCGGCGTGCTCGACGCCTCCGCCTGGGTCGGGAAGGTGACGCCGTTCACGCTGAAGAGCACGTCGCAGTTCCGGACGAAGGGGCCGCACGCGCTCACGAGCGGTCAGTACACGAGGGAGTACAACGAGGTGAAGGGCCTCGGCGGGAACGGCACGACTACACCGAGTGCGCGGACGCAGCCGCAGACGGACATGGCGTGGTTCTTCACCGTCAACCCGGTGCCGATGTACCACGCGACCTTCCGCGCTATCTCCAAGGCCGAGGGCCTCTCGCTCGTGGAGCAGGCACGGTTCTTCGGGCTGCTGGGTCTCAGCGGAGCGGACAGCTTCATCAACTGCTGGGACGACAAGGCGCACTACAGCTTCTGGCGCCCGATCACGGCCATTCGCCTCGGTGACAGCGACACGAACGCGAAGACTGTCGGCGATCCGGGCTGGACGTCTCTCGTCTCCGCGCCGCCGTATCCGGATCATCCGTCGGGCTACAACTGCATCACCGGCGCGTTGATGCACACAGGGAAGGCGTTCTTCGGCAACCGGACGTCGTTCACGCTCAACGCGACGCCTACCATCGCCGGCGTGCCGACGCCGATGACGCGGACGTACGACCGCTTCGCGGACGTCCCGAAGGACACGATCGTCGCGCGCATGTACCAGGGAATCCACTTCCGGACGCCCGACGTACAGGGCGCCGAGCTCGGCGAGGACGTCGCCCGCTGGGTCGACAAGCACTTCCTCGAGCCGGTGCACGGCAAGAAGGACAAAAACGACGACTAGCGCGCGGTCCGTCGAGTGAGCTGACGAGGGAGCCTGCAGGCTCCCTCGTCGCGTTCAGCGGAACGCGTTCTCGCCGGTCAGCGCCTGGCCGACGACGAGCGTGTGCACCTCGTGCGTGCCCTCGTACGTCAGCACCGACTCGAGGTTGTTCACGTGCCGGATCACCGGGTACTCAAGCGTCACGCCGTTGGCGCCGAGGATCGTCCGCGCCGTGCGTGCGACCTCGATCGCGCCGCGGACGTTCCCCATCTTGCCGAGGCTCACGTGCTCCGGGCGGAGCGTGCCCGCGTCCTTCATCCGACCGAGGTGCAGGGCCACGAGGATGCCGCGGTTCAGCTCGAGGGCCATCTCGGCGAGCTTCTGCTGCGTCAGCTGGTACCCGGCGATCGCCTTGCCGAAGACGATGCGCTCCTTGGCGTACTCGAGCGCCGCCTCGAAGCACGCGCGGCCCGACCCCACCGCTCCGAAGACGATCCCGAAGCGCGCCTCGTTCAGGCACGAGAGCGGCCCGCGGAGCGTCGACACCTCGGGCAGGCGGCTCTCCTCGGGCACGCGGACGTCCTGGAGGACGAGCTCGGACGTGACGGACGCCCTGAGCGACAGCTTCTTGTGGATCTCGGGCGCCGAGAACCCGGGCAGGTCCTTCTCGACCAGGAACCCGTGGATCGCGCCCTCGTCCGTGCGCGCCCAGACGACGGCCACGTCGGCGATCGTCCCGTTCGTGATCCACATCTTGGCGCCGTTCAGGATCCAGTCGGAGCCGTCGCGCCGCGCATGCGTGCGCATCGAGCCGGGATCCGAGCCGGCGTCCGGCTCGGTGAGGCCGAAGCAGCCGATGGCCTCGCCCGCGTGCATCGGCGGGAGCCAGCGCTCCTTCTGCTCCTCGGAGCCGAACTTCCAGATCGGGTACATCGCGAGCGAGCCCTGGACGGAGACCGCGCTGCGGACGCCCGCGTCGCCGGCCTCGAGCTCCATGCACGTGAGCCCGTACGCAACCGAGCTCGCGCCCGGCAGCCCGTAGCCCTCGAGGTGCATCCCGAGGAGGCCGAGCTTCGCGAGCTCGGGAAAGAGCTCGCGTGGGAAGTAGCCCTTCTCGAACCAGTCCCCGACCTCGTCGAGGACGTTGTCGCGCACGAACTGCCGCACGGTGTCGCGTACCGCGCGCTCCTCGTCGTCGAGCAGCGCGTCGATCGCGAGGTAGTCGAGGGGGTCGAGAGCGGGGACCTCGGTCGTCGTGGTCGCCATGGGCACATCCTACGAGAAGGCCCGCGGGCGACTTGACCGGGTGTCGGCAGGCCGCCTACACTTGCTTGACTGACTAGTCAATCGAACCGGGAGTCAAGGCAATGACAGCAGTCGAGACCGGCGTCGCCGGCGGCGTCTCGTTCGGGCTGACGTCCGAGCAGCGTGAGCTGCGCGCGCTCGCGCGCGAGTTCGCGGAGAAGGAGATCCGGCCCAAGGCGGCCGAGTACGACGAGCACTCGACGCACCCCGTCGATGTGATCGCGAAGGCGCACGAGCTCGGCCTCATGAACCTCCACGTCCCCGAGACCCTCGGCGGGCCCGGCCTCTCGGCCTTCGACGGGATGCTCGTCGGCGAGGAGCTCGCCTGGGGCTGCTCCGGCATCGGCAGCTCGATCAGCGCCAACGGCCTCGGCGCCGCGCCCGTGCTCCTCTCGGGCAGCGACGAGCAGAAGGCGGAGTGGCTCCCGCGGCTCCTCGAGGAGCCGATCCTGTGCTCCTTCGGGCTCAGCGAGCCCGACGCGGGCTCCGACGTCGCGCGCATGAAGTCGACGGCCGTGCGGCGCGGGGACGAGTACGTCTTGAACGGCTCCAAGACGTTCATCACGAACGGCGGCCGGGCCACGTGGACGGTCGTGTTCGCGAAGACGGACCCGGACAAGGGGCACCGCGGCATCTCGGCCTTCGTCGTCCCGATGGACACGCCGGGCGTCCAGATCGAGAAGCACCTCGAGAAGATGGGACAGCGCGCGACGGACACCTCGGCCTTCGGGATGACGGACGTCGTCGTGCCCGCGGCGAACCGGCTCGGCGAGGAGGGCGAGGGCTTCAAGATCGCGATGAAGACCCTCGACTTCACGCGCCCCGGCACGGCGGCGGGCGCGGTCGGCGTGGCGCAGGCCGCGTTCGAGCTCGCGGTCGAGTACGCGAAGGAGCGCGTGACCTTCGATGTGCCGATCGCGATGCACCAGGGCGTCAACTTCATGATCGCGGACATGGCCACGGAGATCGAGGCCGCGCGTCTCCTCGTCTGGCAGTCGGCGTGGCTCCACGATCAGGGGCACCGTGCGACGCTCCAGTCGTCCTTCGGGAAGCGTTTCGCGGCGGACACCGCGATGAAGGTGACGACGGACGCGGTGCAGGTCTTCGGCGGCTACGGGTACATCAAGGAGTACCCCGTCGAGAAGCTCATGCGCGACGCGAAGCTCTTCCAGATCTACGAGGGCACGTCGCAGATCCAGCGGCTCGTGATCGCGAAGGAGATCTTCCTGCCGCGGGACTGACCATTGCGCAAGATCAGGATCCGCTCGCGCGGATCCTGATCGCGCGGAACGCGAGGCGGAGATTCGCTGTAGCGAATCCCGCCCGCGTCGACACCAAGATCCCTGAAGTAAGCGGCCGCTTCGCGCCCGCGACGCTCAGCAGAGTCCTGCCTAGGAGGCGAGCGCGCGCTGGAAGGGGGGCAGGAAGCCGGGCGAGAAGCGCGCGTCGCCGATCCAGGCCGCCGCGCGCCCGGCCTCGGCCTCGACTGCGACGACCGCGTCGGACCCGACGTCCTCGAGGAGCCTGAAGACGATCTCGCCGTCGCGGCGCTGCGACCAGCCGCCGACGACGCGCCCGTCCCACCAGACGGTCGGCCCCGCGTTGCCGTTCGAGTCGAAGAGCACTCGCTCGTGCGGGCCGAGGTACCAGTCGCGCTCCTTCCAGCCCATCGTCGTCGGGTCGAGGGTCGGCAGCAGCGCGGCGGACGGTGCCGGAGCGGCGAGCGGCTCGAGGTCGTCGGCGAGCACGTACCCCGTCGCGCCGTCGAGGTCGACGACGACCTGCGGGACGGTCGCGAGCGCCGCGCGGGCCTCGCGTGCGGTCCAGCCGGCCCACCAGCGGATGTCCGTCTCGGTCGCGGGCCCGAACGCGGCGAGCCAGCGACGCAGGAGCTCCCCCTGGGCGAACGAGCGGTCGAGGCGCTCTGGGGCCTTGCCGAGCCAGTCGACGATCGGCGTCCAGCGGTACCGGCCGTCCGTCCACTCGCCCTTCGGCCGGCCGCGCACGAGCCGACCCTCCATCGCGAGCTGCGGCAGGATGCGCGACGCGGCGCTCTGCGTGGCCTCCCAGCGACCGGCTCCGACGTGGAGGCGCTTGGCGAGCACCGGCACGTCCTTCGTCAGCTCGGACGTGAACGCCTCTCCGCGCTCCTCGACCGCGCGCAACGCAGTGGCCATCGCTCGGCGTACCCAGGCGGCTGGCTGCGTCGAGATGCCGCTCACGGCGACCATCTGCTCGACGCGCTTGCGCTCGCGGGCGGCGATCGTCCGCGTGCAGGCCGCCTCGACCACCGGCACGAGCTCGCGCGGGACGACGAACAGCGTCCGGCGCATTCCGAGCATGCGCACGAGCGTCCGCTCGTCGTACAGCACGCGCTCGATGTCCGCGGGCGCGACGCCGCTCGTCCGCGCTCGCACGGACAGGAACACCGTGGCCGCGTCCGTGGAGTGGAGCACGACGACGCCGCGGGTCGCCTCGAGCGCGTCCGCCGCGGCGGTCTCACGTGACAGCCGGTGGCGAAGGACGAGCCGCGCCCTGCGCTCGTCGATCGACACTCGCTGCACGCGGCCCTTCTACCACGGGCTCGATCGCTCCCGCGCACTCTTGACTCGAGGGCGCCGAGCTCCCCGTGCGCGTCGAGCTCGTCGACGCGATCGAGCGAGAACCTGGGCCCCTGCGGCCAAGGTGAAGCTCGTCGTGTCGGAGGTCGCCGCCCGCGCGTAGGATCCCGCGCGTGGCGATCGAGATCGATCTCTCAGGGCGCGTCGCGCTCGTCACCGGCGGCTCACGCGGGCTGGGCCGCGCCGACGCGCTGACGCTGGCTCGCGCCGGCGCGGACGTCGCGATCGCCGACATCCTCGTCGAGTCCGAGCTCAGCGAGGAGACCGACCACTGGGGATCGCTCGCCACCGTCGCCCGGGCGCAGGGCCTCGTCAAGACCGAGTCGACCGCCGAGGAGATTCGCGGCATGGGCCGGCGCGCGCTCGCGCTCAAGTGCGACGTCACCGACCGCGACCAGGTCGCCGCCACGGTCGCGCGAACCGTCGAGGAGCTCGGCTCCGTCGACATCCTCGTCAACAACGCAGCGACGCTCGATCACGCCGCGCAGTTCCACCACCAGAGCCCGGAGCTGTGGGAGCGCGACCTCCGCGTCAACCTCACCGGCTCGTTCAACTGCGCTCAGGCGGTCTGGCCGCACATGAAGGAGCGCGAGTGGGGGCGGATCGTGAACATGGCGTCCGTCGCTGGGACGCTCGGCGGGTTCGGCCAGGCGAGCTACTCGACGACGAAGGCGGGCGTGCTCGGGCTCACGAGGACGCTCGCGATGGAGGGCGGCCGGTACGGGATCACGTGCAACGCGATCGTGCCGGGCGTGATCGGCACCGAGGCGTTCAACATGGCGAACCCGGTGATGAACGAGCGGATCGTGGCGCGGACGGTCCTGAAGCATCCGGGCGACCCTCAGGACATCGCGAACGCGATCGCGTTCCTCTGCTCCGACCTTGCTGCCTACATCACCGGCGTCGGGCTGTACGTGTCCGGGGGCGTCGAGCTCTTCGTCTTCTAGGGCTCGCTTCGGCGCTCGGAGCGCCTTCCAGTAGGGCACCCCGGCCCACCACCCACTGCCGATCCTATCGGCGAAGTCGTGGCGGGTGGTGATCGGAATCCAAACGAATGTGTGAATCTGGAGAAGCGTGGCCGGCAGCGGCTCCGCGCCGTTGAAGGCCGGCGGCGGCGGGTAGACTGCCCGGTCCGGTGCGCGTCGAGTCTCCTCTCTTCGCGTCCAGGGCGCGTCGACGCGGTCGCAACCGCTCGGCGCTCCTGACGCTTGCGCTCGCGGCGGCCCTCGTCGCGCTTCTCGGCCTGCTCGTAGGCCTTGCGTTCGCCGGCTCGCGGCAGGAGCTCGCCGAGGGAACGAACGTCGCGGGCATCGATGTCGGCGGGTTGACCGAGCGGCAAGCGGTCGCCGCCCTCGAAGACCGGTTCGCCGAGGTCGAGGAGGCCAAGGTGCAGTTCACCGCGGCGGACGAGTCGTACGCTCTTGCGGCGAATCAGCTCGGCGTCGAGCCGGACTGGGGGGCGGCCGTGAGCGCGGCGGCGCGCGCGGGTGACGGCTTCGGCCCCATCCGTGGCTTCCGCCGGCTGCACACGCGCTTCTTCGGCGCCGAGGTGCTTCCGCGCCTGGCCGTCTCCAACGCCGCGCTCGAGTTCGCCCTCGACGAGATCGCGGACGACGTCGATCGCAAGCCCGTGAGCGCAGCGCTCGTCCGGCGTGGTCTTCGCGTGCGGGTCGTCTCGGAGCGCGCGGGGGCCGAGCTCGAGCGCGAGGCGGCGGCGAGGACGCTCGTGCGCGCGCTCGGGTCGCTCGAGCGAACGACGGCCTCGGTCGGCCTTCCCGTCGTGACGACGACGCCCCCCGTCACGGCCCGCATGCTGCAGCCGGTCGCGCGCCGCGCTCGCATCGCGTTCTCCACCCCTGTCACGCTGCGCGGCCCGCAGCGGACCTTTCGCGTCCCTCGCCGGCGGCTCGCCGCGATCGTCGAGCTCCCACGCGGAGGGGAGGCCACGCTTCGCATTGCGGGACCGGGGGCCGACGCATACTTCCGAGCGCTCTCCGAGCGCGTCGGGAACCCGCCGGTCGATGCCGGCTTCCGAGCCTCCGGCGAGGGCATCCAGGTCGTGCCGTCGCGGGTCGGGACGGAGCTCGCCGTCCCGCAGACGGCACGGGCGCTCCTGCGCGCCGCGACCTCGCCGACGAACCGCGTCGCGCGTCTCACGATCGTCCGGGCGCAGCCCGACCGGACGACTGCCGAGGCGCTCGCGATGGGGATCGACCGCCGGCTGAGCGCATACAAGACCTACAACTCGGGCACCTCGGACCGCATCACGAACCTGCGCCTCGGCGTGACCCTGCTCGACGACACGCTGGTGCGACCGGGCGGGACGTTCTCGCTGAACGAGACGATCGGTGAGCGCACGACCGAGCGCGGCTTCCGGTCCGCGCCGGTGATCATCGGCACCCGGTTCGAGGAGGAGGTCGGCGGCGGCACGTCGCAGGTGGCGACGACGGTGTTCAACGCGGCCTGGGAGGCGGGCCTCCGGATCACGGAGCGCAACCCGCACTCGCTGTACATCAGCCGTTACCAGCTCGGGCGTGACGCAACCGTGTACTGGCCGTCGCTCGACCTGAAGTTCGTGAACGACACGGAGAAGTGGGTGCTGGTCAAGGGGTTCGTCGAGGGGGACGGCATCAGCGTCGCGATCTACGGCGGCGAGGACCGCCGGGTCGACAGCTCGGCCGGGACGATGACCGTGACCGGCTCACCGCCGGTGAAGCGCGTCAAGGACCCCACGCTCACGATGGGGACGCGAATCGTCGACGAGGAGGGGTCGTCCCCCAGCCGCACGAGCGTCACCCGATCGATCTACGCCGCGACCGGCTCGCTCATCCGCACCGAGACGTGGAACACGTCGTACCGCGGTGAGACGCGCGTCGTCCGCATCGGGACGAAGCCGAAGCCGAAGCCCGAGCCGAAGCAGCCGAAGGCCGGGGAGGACACGACGACGGGCCAGCCTCCGCAGCCGCCCGCCGGCGACGCTACCCCGCCGCCGACTCAGCCGTAGCGACCGCCTCGGCGAGCCAGTCGGGGACTCTCGTCGGCCGGTAGGTCTCGCGATCGACGATCGCGTGCGCGGTGTGGCCGTCGGCGACGAGCTCGTCGCCCCGCTCGATCCGGTACTCGTACCGGAAGCGTGCGCCGCGCAGATCGACGCAGCGCGTCCATACGGTCAGGCGCTCGTCGAAGTACGCGGCGCGGTGGTAGCGGACCGAGACCTCCGTCGTGAGCGCCTCGATCCCCCGGTCGCGAATCGCCTGGTACCCGCCCGCGTGCGCCTCGAGATACGCCACGCGCGCGACCTCGAACCAGACGAGGAAGGACGCGTGGTGCGCGATCCCCTGTGCGTCGGTCTCCGCGAAGCGGATACGCACCTCCGTCGAGAACGAGAATCCGTCCACGGGGGGCAACCCTATGAGATCCAGCGGTGTCGCTGCCGGTTGCCGAGCTTGCCGCCCTCCTGCGCGAGCGGCAGCCGTGTGTCGTGCTCACCGGAGCCGGGGTGTCGACCGAGAGCGGCATCCCGGACTTTCGCTCGGACACGGGGATCTGGGCCGAGGTCGACCCGCTCGAGGTCGCATCGATCCAGGCGTTCCGCCGCGATCCGCAGCGTGTCTGGGAGCTTCTATCGCCGCGCATCGACGTCCTGCTCGAGGCCGAGCCGAACGCCGCGCACCTCGCGCTCGCGGAGCTCGAGCGCCGCAACCTCGTCGCGGCCGTGGTCACCCAGAACATCGACACGCTGCACTCCCGCGCGGGCAGCCGCGACGTCGTCGAGGTGCACGGCTCGATCCGTGCGGCGGTCTGCCTCGCCTGCCTCTGGAACGAGCCGGCCGAGCGCGTGCTCGCGCAGCTCGAGACCGAGGCGGCGCCGCTGTGCCCGCACTGCGGCGAGATCCTGAAGCCCGGCGTCACGCTCTTCGGCGAGCTGCTGCCGGCCGGGGCGATCGAGCGCGCGACCGAGCTCGCGCGCTCGGCTGCGCTCATGCTCGTCGTCGGCTCGTCGCTCGAGGTCTGGCCGGTCGCCGGGCTGCCCCTCCAGGCGCGCTCGTTCGCGATCGTCAATCGCGGCCCGACCGCGCTCGACGACGGGGCGAGCGCTGCGGATCGACGCCGGCGCGGGGGAGACGCTCGCGGCGTTGCTCGAGGCCCTCTAGCCGAGCTTCGCCGAGAACCGCTTCGTGAACCGCTGGCCGCGAGCCGTGAACGAGACCGAGCCGCGGAGTGTCTTGCCCTTCGCGCTTCGCGGCGGGCGGTACCCGCACGTCGCCGAGCCGCTCGCGGTCCTCGGCGCTCCCCTCAGCCTCGTCCCGCCGATCGAGCCCGTGCAGGCGACCGCGGTCGGCCTGATCGCCCTTCCGCCGGCCGTCACGCGCACGGTCGCCGACACGGTCGTTCCCGGCCATCGGCTTCGCCGGAGTCACGCGCGCCGGCCCGGCTGACGGAGCGGCGGGCGGAGGCGGCGGAGGCGGTGGCGGTGCCGCCGGGCTGACCACGATCGTGATCGCCGACGCGTTGTTGCCGGGCTCCGGGTCGGTGTCCGAAGCCTGCGCGATCTCGGCGCGATACGAGTAGCTCCCGGGCCCAGGGGCCGTGACGGGCCAGTTCCAGCCGACGATGCTCTGGCCCGCGACGGGGTGCAACTCCGTCGTCTCGCACACAGCGGTCGTCGGTGTGCTCGTGCAGCTCTCGGTTGGATCCGGTGCGTCGTTTCCCCAGCGCAGCCGATCGTCCAACGTCACGTGGATTGTGGCCCGCGTGGGGGAGAGCGAAAGGAGCGCGATGTTCACGTCGACCCGGAAGTTGACGCTCGTGACCGTGACGCTCCCGCCGTTCGGCGTGACGGGTGGGTTCGTCGTGACACCCGTCGATGCGCCGATATCGAGTTGGAGGTCGGCTGCCGCCGGCGCCGCCCCGGCCGCGCCGACACCGAACGCGATCGCGACGACCGCGCTTGCGAGGACGAGTGCCGCAGAGCCTTGCCGCCGACGCATGGCCGCGCGAATCTGTCACCTCGTGGCAACCCTGTCAAGACCACCGCCGCACCCGCCGGCTACCGGGTGCTATGAGTAGGACATGACCGAGACGACTTCGAAGCGCGCGAAGGCGGCGAAGGACGCGGACCTCGGCGAGAAGGACTTCGTGACGCGTCTCGCCGATGCCGGCGAGGACGCCATCCAGAGGCTCTCCGAGCTGCCCGGCGGGCAGAAGGCGATCGGCGCGGTGAACGACCTCCGGAATCGGGTCGACGACCTCGGCAAGAAGGTCCGCGGGATCGATGCGCTCGAGGCCCGCGTCTCGAAGCTCGAGAAGGAGCTCGCCGGCGCTGAAGCGTGCTAAGCCGGCGGCGTCGCCGCTCGACCGCCCGCAAGCCGAGCTCGTAGAGCGAGCGCTCAGCCGGGGCGAGGCACGCGCAGCTTGACCGCGCGTGGCCTGATCGTGAACCGCGCGGGCGTCGTTCCCGGCTGCTCGCCGTCGATCTCGATCGGGAGCGGCTCCTCGGCGTCGACGGTCACCGCGCTTCCGCGGAGCACCTCGAGCCGCGGGTGTGGCAGGTGCTTGCCGCGGTAGCTCTTGGGCAGCGTCACGAGCAGGTCGCGCTTCGTGACGTCGCCGATGAGCAGGACGTCGAAGAGGCCGTCGTCCGGCTCGGCCTCCGGCAGCAGCATCATCCCGCCGCCGAGGTAGCGGCCGTTCGCGACCATCACGTCGATCATCCGGCCCGCGCGCTCCTCGTCGTCGACGGTGACGCGCATCTCGCCCGTCTGCCAGCGCGCGAACACGGCCAGGGTCGACCAGTAGTACGAGATCTTCCCTCCGAGCGCCTTCGACGTCTCGTTCGCGCGTTTCGCAATCGCGCCGGAGATGCCCGCGCTCGCGACGTTCGCGAAGCATGCTCTCGCGTCCTCGCCCGACCACGAGCGGTACTCGACGACGCCGAGGTCGATCTCGCGGACGTCACCGTGCAGCGCGGTGTCAACCGCGCGGTCGACGTCGCGCGGGATCCCGAACGTGCGGACGAAGTCCCACCCCGTGCCGCGCGGGACGACGGCGATGCTCGACTCCCTCGGCCTTCCCGCAGGCCGTTCACGACCTCGTTGACGGAGCCGTCGCCGCCGACGACGACCAGCCGGCTCGCGCCGTCGCGGACTGCCTGTGCCGCGAGCTCGGAGAGCTCGCCCGGCGCCTGCGAGATGAGCGCGTCCCCCGTCAGGCCCAGCGCGGCCGCGCGGTGAGCGATCTCGGGCCAGCGTCGGCCCGTCGACCCGCCGGCCGACGCCGGGTTGACGAGGAAGACGGTGTCGCTAATGGCCGTTCTGGCCGGCGGTCGCGGTCTCGAGCGCGATCCGCGTCATCCGGTCGACCGCGGCGCGGAGCTCCTCGTCCGAGATGCGGACGAACTCGCCCTCGACCACGATGTCGCTGACCGTGAGCAGGCACCCGGTCTGGACACCCTTGAGCGCGCCGACCGTGAAGAGGGCCGCGGCCTCCATCTCGACCGCGAGGATCCCGCGCTTGGACCAGCGCTCGTACTGACCCTCGTCGGGGTTGTAGAAGAGGTCGCTCGACACGATCGGCCCGACGCGCAACGTCTCGGAGCCGTGCTTCGCGACGTGGACCGCCTCGTGGATCAGCTCCCAGCTCGCGGTCGGGCAGTGCGGCTCGTTCCCGACGAGGTGGCTCGCGGTGGAGTCGGCCGGGACGGCGGTGAGGGCGACGATGAGGTCGCCGAGCGCGTGGTCCGGCTGGAGCCCGCCCGACGTGCCGACCCGCAGCAGCCGCTTGACGCCGAGCTGGATGAGCTCCTCGAAGACGATCGTCGCGCCGGGGCAGCCCATCCCGGTCCCCTGCACCGACACGCGCTTCCCCTCCCACAGCCCCGTGAACCCGAGAAGCCCGCGCTCGGCGTTCACCTGCGTGACGTCGGTGAGGAACGTCTCGGCGATGTACTTCGCGCGCAGCGGATCGCCGGGGAGGAGGCATGCCTCCGCGTAGTCGCCGGGCTCCGCGCGCAGGTGGATGGGCACGGCGGAACCCTACGGGTTCGGCCAGGCCCCGAGGATGCGAACCGACTTCCCGCTTGCTCCTAGAGTTTCCGGTGTGAGCCGGAAGCTCGTCGAGCCGAAGGACGACCAGATCGCGCGCTTCTGCGCGGAGGATCCGGTCGAGCGCGTATTCCTCGAGGACGTGGCCAGGCGCAGGCTCGGCCGGTTCATCGGCCTCGTCGAGGGGCGGGACCTCGCGGCGCTCTGCCACGTCGGCGTCAACGTCGTGCCGTCCGGCCGCGGCTGCGGCGCGTTCGCGCGCGACGTCGCCCGGGCGTCGCCGCGGATGCTCATCGGCGAGGCGGGAGCCGTGTCGGACCTGTGGGCCGAGGCGGGCTCGCGCCTGCCGCGGCCCCGTGAGGACCGTCCGGGCCAGCCCGTGTACGTGATCGACCGGGAGCCGACCGAGGGGGCGACCGGCCTCCGGCAAGCGACCTCGGACGACCTCGAGCTCCTCCTGCCCGCGTGCGCCACGGCACACGAGCTCGAGCTCGGCGTCGATCCGCTGCGTCGCGATGCCGACGGTTTCCGCTGGCGGACCCGGAGCCAGATCGAGGAAGGCCGGTCGTGGCTGTGGGTCGAGGACGGCGTGATCCTGTTCAAGGCAGAGGCGTCAGCCTGGACGCCGTCGGCGGTACAGCTCCAGCAGGTGTGGGTCGACCCGGCGGCGCGCGAGCGCGGGTACGGCGCGCGCGGCCTGCGAGACCTCTGCCGCCTCCTGCTCCGCCAGGTGCCTGTCGTCTGCCTCTTCGTGCGGTCGGAGAACGAGCCCGCGATCCGCCTGTACGAGGCGATCGGCATGCGTCACGCGCTCGACTACCGGTCGGTGCTCCTGTAGCCGTGGAGACCCTCCTGCTCGTCCGGCACGCTCTCGCAGGGTCGAACCACGCCGGGCTCGCGTCGTCCTCCCCGCCGGGCGAGGGCCTGACGGACGAGGGGCGCGAGCAGGCGATCGCACTGCGGGCGGACCTCCGGGAGCGCGCGCTCGACCTCGGCGTCGCGACCGACTTCGCGCGGACCCTGGAGACTCTCGATCTCGCCCTCGACGGCCGCGACGTGCCTCGCATCGTCGTCCCCGAGCTCGAACGAGATCCACTTCGGGCAGCTTCGACGGGGGCGACCTCGATCACTACCGCACGTGGGCCGCTGCCGAGGCGCCGGCGACGCTCGCGCCGGGCGGGGGTGAGAGCCGGGCGACCGCGGCGGCGCGCTTCGCCACGGGGGTCCGGATCCTGCTCGACCGGACGGAGCGCACCGTCGTGGTCGTCGCGCACGCCCTCGTCGATCCGGTACGTCCTCGATGCGGCCGGCGGGCTCGTGCCCGCCGCGCGGATGGCGCCGGTCGAGCACGCGAAGCCGTACCCGCTGACGGTCTCGGCCGCGCGCGAGGCGGCGCGTATCCTCGAGGAATGGAGCCGCGCGCCCCGTTTCCGGGAACCCCCGATCGAGGGACGAGCAGGCCCGTGAGCGGGCCGACCTCCGGGAGGATGGCCCGCGTCCTCGCCCTCGCAGCCGCGCTCGTGCTCGCCGTCGCGCTCGCCTCGGGCTGCGGCGGCGCCGACACGAGCACGGCCGTCAGCGGGGAGCCGATCAGCTTCCGCCAGCTCTCACGGTCCGCGCAGGCGAGCGCGGACGCCGACAGCCTGCGCTTCGCGATCTCGATGCACCTCACGCTCGGCGGCACCGACCAGCCGTTCGGCTTCGCCGGCGAGGGGGCGTTCGACCGGGAGGCCGACCGGGCGTCGTTCTCCGTCGACATGGCGTCGTTCGCGGAGTTGCTCGGGGGCTTCTTCCGCGACGCGACAGGCCCCGGCGTCCCGGACTTCGACGATCCCGAAGGGTGGAAGATCGACGTCGTCCAGGACGGGGACGTGTCGTACGTCCGCTTCCCCGCGATCTCCGACCAGCTCCCGGAGGGCAAGTCGTGGATCCGTGCGGAAGGGCCGGCGGGCACGAGTGACGGCATCGACTTCGACGAGTTCGAGCAGCTGGCGACGACGGATCCGCGGAAGCTCCTCGACCTGCTCCGCATGGCGTCCGGCGAGATCGAGACGGTCGGGACGGAGGAGCTCCGCGGCGTGCAGACCACGCACTACCGCGCGCTCGTCGACCCTGCGCGCGCCGCACGCCTGGCCCCCGGCGGCAAGGGCGCCGACGCCCAGTCCTTCGTCGACGAGCTCGTGGAGGAGGCCGATCTCGGGAAGATCCCCGTCGACGTGTGGATGGACGAACAGGGTCTCGTGCGCAAGGTCGAGCTCGCGTTCACCGTTGACCAGGCAGGCTCGTCGGACCCCGGCGACGTCTCGGTCGGCTTCGAGCTCTGGGACTACGGCGAGGACGTCGGGATCGAGCCGCCGCCCGCGTCGCAGGTCGTCGACGCGTCCGCCCTGAAGCGGTAGCGGCACAATGGGCACATGGCTAGTGCCCTCGAGGAACGTGTCGAGCGCTTCGTCCGCGAGCACGACCTGATCGAGCCGCGCGGCGAGGTGACGTGCCTCGTCTCGGGCGGCGCCGACTCGACCTGCCTGTGGCACGTGCTCGGGTCGCTCGGCTACCGCGTCTCCGCCGTCCACGTGAACCACGGGCTGCGCAGGGTGGAGTCCGACGAAGACGCCGGCTCCTGCACTAGCGCTTTCGGTGCAGAGGTCGTCGTAGGGGCGAGGCTTGCCTCGCCCTCACCCTCGTCCTCGCCACCCACGGAAGCGGAGCTCCGGGACGAGCGCTATCGCCAGACCGACGGGCGCGGCCTGCGCGCGACCGGTCACACGGCCTCGGACCAGGTCGAGACCGTCCTCTACCGGCTCGTCTCGTCCGGGACGACGCGCGCGATCAAGCCGAGGCGCGAGGACGGCGTCGTCCGGCCGTTGCTCTCGATCTGGCGCGAGGAGACGGAGGCGTACTGTCGCGAGCACGGCCTCGCCTTCCGGGTCGACTCGACGAACGCCGACACGAAGCGCGGCCTGATCCGCGAGCGGATCCTCCCGCTGCTCCGCGAGCTCCACCCCGGCGCCGAGGCGAACCTGCTCGCGCTCGCGAACACGGAACCGAGGCTGCCGCGCGCTCTCGAGGCGACGCTCGTCGAGCTGCTCGCCTCGACCGCGGGCACGAAGGAGGCCGACCTGGGCGGTGGGATCCGTGCCGTGCGCGAGTACGACGTGCTCCGGCTCGAGGGCACCGTCGAGTTCGGCCCCTGGCGGCTCGAGAGCACCCGCCCCGGCCTCACCGTCCGGACGCGCCGTCCGGGAGACCGTATCGCGGGCCGCCGCAAGAAAGTGCAGGATCTCTTCGTGGACGCGAAGGTGCCGAGGCGCGAGCGCGATGCGTGGCCGCTCGTCGTCTCCGAGGACGAGGTCGTCTCGGTCCCCGGGATCGCCGATGCGCCAGGCTGGGAAGGCACCGTGCGGGCGTGGAAGGATGTCGAGACATGACGCAGGCAGAGCTCGAGCAGGGCGTCGGCGAAGTTCTCATCGAGGAGGGCGCGCTCCAGGCGCGGATCGGCGAGCTCGGAGTGGAGATCTCGGCGGACTACGCGGGCCGCGACCTCCTGCTCGTCGGCGTCCTCAAGGGCGCCGTGTTCTTCATGGCCGACCTCATGCGCGAGCTCACCGTCCCGTGCGAGATCGACTTCATGGCGATCTCGAGCTACGGCGCCGCGACCGACTCCTCGGGCGTCGTCCGGATCCTCAAGGACCTCGACATCAACGTCGCCGGCCGCGACGTCCTCGTGGTGGAGGACATCATCGACTCGGGCCTGACGCTCTCGTACCTGATGCGGAACCTGAAGTCCCGCAAGCCCGCCTCGCTCGAGATCGTCGCGCTGCTGACGAAGCCGGAGCGCCGCGAGATCGACGTGCCGGTCCGCTACGTGGGCTTCGAGATCCCGAACCGCTTCGTCATCGGCTACGGCCTCGACTTCGCAGAGCGCTACCGGAACCTTCCGTACGTCGCCGTGCTCCACCCTGATCTCGTGCCCAGCGCCACCTAGGCTTCGCGGCCGCGCGAACCAAGACTGTGTGCCGAGCGCCACTTAGCGGCCAACGCGACCGTAACGGGGGACAAGGCTCGGGCGGGTATGTGCCGAAGAAGGACGATGCTACCCTGCGACCACTGACGTGAACCGCTTTTTCCGAAGCGCACTTTTCCCGCTGATCATCATCGTCCTGCTCGTCTATCTGGCGAGTCAGACGCTCCTGCCCGGACGCACCGAGCAGCGGAAGATCACGTACTCGGAGGCGATCGGCGAGGTCAAGAACGGCAACGTCAACGAGGCCGTCTTCAACCCGAACCGGCAGGCGATCGAGCTCACGCTCGTCAACAACGAGAAGGCGAAGGTCAACTACCCGACGCCGCAGTCGGCCACGCAGTTCCAGAACCTGCTCCAGGCGGAGAACGTCAAGTTCGACTCGAAGGGCACCGGGTCGTCGGCGTGGTGGGCGCTGCTCATCAACCTCCTGCCCTTCGTGATCATCATCGCCTTCTGGATCTTCCTCATGAACCAGATGCAGGGCGGCGGCTCGAAGGTGATGAGCTTCGGGAAGAGCCGCGCGAAGCGAATGTCGCCCGACTCGCCGAAGGTGACGTTCAAGGACGTCGCCGGCGCGGACGAGGCGGTCGAGGAGCTGCACGAGATCAAGGAGTTCCTCGAGAACCCGAAGAAGTTCCAGGCGCTCGGCGCGCGCATTCCCAAGGGCGTGCTCCTGTACGGGCCGCCCGGCACCGGCAAGACGCTCCTCGCGCGCGCGGTCGCCGGTGAGGCAGGGGTCCCGTTCTTCTCGATCTCGGGCTCCGACTTCGTCGAGATGTTCGTCGGCGTCGGCGCCTCGCGCGTGCGCGACCTCTTCGAGCAGGCGAAGCAGGCATCGCCCTGCATCATCTTCATGGACGAGATCGACGCTGTCGGCCGGCACCGCGGCGCGGGCCTCGGAGGCGGCCACGACGAGCGCGAGCAGACGCTGAACCAGCTCCTCGTCGAGATGGACGGCTTCGAGATGAAGGACAACATCATCCTCATCGCCGCGACGAACCGTCCCGACATCCTCGATCCCGCGCTCCTCCGCCCGGGCCGCTTCGACCGGCAGATCGTCGTCGACCGGCCGGACCGCCTCGGGCGCCGAAAGATCCTCGAGGTGCACTCGCGCGGCAAGCCGCTCGCCCGCGAGATCGACCTCGACACGCTCGCCGCGGGGACACCCGGATTCACCGGCGCCGACCTCTCGAACCTGATCAACGAGGCCGCTCTCCTCGCCGCCCGAAACGGCAAGAAGATGATCGAGCAGGACGAGCTCGAGGAAGGGATCATGCGCGTGATCGCGGGTCCGGAGAAGAAGGCCCGCCTGCTCTCCGAGAAGGAGCGCAAGATCACGGCCTACCACGAGATGGGCCACGCGCTCGTCGGCCACTACCTCGAGGACACGAACCCGGTCCACAAGATCACGATCGTCTCCCGCGGCCAGGCGCTCGGGTCTCACGATCTCGCTGCCCGACCGAGGACGGTACCTGACGACGAAGTCGGCGCTCATGGACGAGCTCGCGATGACGCTCGGAGGCAGGGCGGCGGAGGAGCTCGTCTTCCACGAGGTGACGACCGGCGCCGCCAACGACCTCGAGAAGGTCGACCGCGACCTCGAAGCAGATGATCATGCGCTTCGGTATGAGCGAGAAGCTCGGCCCGCGCGTCCTCGGGCGAAGCCACGAGATGCCCTTCCTCGGGCGCGACATGGGCTCCGAGCCCGACTACTCGGAAGAGCTCGCGAAGGAGATCGACGACGAGATCCGGCGCGTGATCGAGGAGGCCCACGACAGCGCCGACCGCGTCCTCCGCCAGCACATGGACGACCTGCACCGCCTGTCCGCGATCCTCATCGAGCGCGAGACGATCGACAACGGACCAGTTCGAGCGCCTGCTCGCCGGCGAGGCCGAGGAGTCGATCTTCCCGGAGGAGGTGCCGGCGATCGAGGAGCCCGAGGCCGACGCCGAGAAGCGCCCCAAGCTCCGCCCGCAGCCACGGCCCATCCCCGGCACGGCGGCCATGCAGCCGCCGCCGCCGGATCCGGCCGCGAGCTAGCTCGCCGCAGGCGACTCGGCTTCGGGCAACCGCTCTACGGCCAGGCGCCCGAGCTCGGGTTCCGGTCGAGCTGACCGTCGTTGCGGCACTGCGGCGTCCGGAGCTGCGGCGGTAGCTGCGTGTAGCCGAGCTCCCAGGCGTGGAGCGCCATCTCCTCCTGGTAGCCGGCGCCCCATCCGGCCGCGCGGATGAAGGGGCGAACGTGCTGGACGGCGTAGCACTCGACCTCCGGCTCCGGCGTCGACGGCGACCTCAGGTGCTCCGCCTGGTGCGACAGGACGACGAGGGCCTCTGCCATTGCGAAGTTCTCGAGGCTGAGCGCGATCGGTCGAGCTCGTCGCACGTATCCCTGCAACGCCCGACAGACCTCGGGCTCCAGGTCGATCCGGGCCTCGGTCGTGTCCGCGATGCCCTTCAGCGAGATCTCCTCGTCGGCCCGAAGCGCGGCGTACTGGCCGACGAACGGCGCCCAGCCCTCCGCAGGCCAGCAGTAGACGTCGACCTCGCGGCCGGCGATCGGCTCGGCCAAGTACGGCGAAGTCGGGTCGTCGTCGCGGCGGTACTTCGGCCGCGTGCACGTCGCGGATCGCGCGGACGACGTCGGACTGCGCTCGCTGCCAGCCGTCCGGCGTGAGCACGGCGCAGCCTCCGCGCGCGGCTGCGGCTGCGTTCGCGAGCCGCTCGCCGGGCGGATCGCCCACTTCCTCGTCGAAGGTCGACTCACACGAGGCTCGCGTGGCTCCGTCCGCTGCAAGAGCGGCCTCGGTGCCCTCGGACCAGGCCTCGTACGAGCTCAGCCAGTCGGCCTCGGTCGGCTTCTCCCAGGGACTCCAGTAGAAGAGCGCGATCAGACCGGCCATCAGCGCCACCGCGACCACCACCGTGAGGAGCGCGCCCTTCTGCGTCCGGCCGCCCCAGTGCGACTCGGACACGCTCAGTCTCCCGACGCCTGACGTCGTGCGAGCAGGACGACGGCCGCCAGCGCCCCTGCCGCCGCCAGGGCACCCACGAGGTCAACCGCGAGGCCGCGGGTGCGAACCGCGTCGGCGAGGGCGAGCAGCGACGCGGAGACGAGGAGCGCGCCCGTGCCGAGCAGTGCGACGATCGCCACCCGCCGCAGCACCTCGCCGCGCTCGGCCCGCACGCCGTCCCGCTCCTCGAGCGACCAGTAGGCGAGCTCGGCGGTGATGAGGAGGGCTGCGGCGACGAGCACGGCGGCCTGGTCGAGCGGCTCGTCGTCGACCGCGAGCTGCGTGGCGTAGATCGCGCCGATTCCGAGAAGCGACAGCGGTACCAGCTGTGCCCAGCCGAAGATCAGCGCGACGACGAGCGCGACGAGGGCGACGACTGCGACGCGGATGCCCACCGTCGGCCATGTCGTCGCTCGCCCGTGCGATCGGGAACCAGGCGAGCCCTGCCGCCCCGGCAACCGCCCCGAGCCCGGTCGCTACACGCGTGCCAGCCTCACGTGGCGCCTGTACGTCCTCACCCCCTCCAGCGCTGCCTCGAGCGCGACGTCGTCGCCGTATCGCGCCACCGCGATGCCGAGGCGCTCGAGCCGCGCCCGGAGCACCTCACGCTCGAGCAGCCACATTCGGTAGGCGATGCGAGCCGCGTCGTCACGACCTGGCTCGACGAGCGCCGTCGGGTCGACCTCGACGACGACGAGGTCAAACCCGCGCGCGCGCAGGTCTTCGAGCGCGGACACGAAGCGCGCGTCGACGAGTGGCGTCAAGGCGACGACGAGCGCCTTGGGCGGCATGACCCGTGCCGGGATGACGTTGACGTCGCGCCAGGTGTACGTGGGCTCGACGCCGGTCTCGAGCAGCGTTTCGATCACGCGATAGCGCCACGTGACGCCCATCCCCGGCTGGAGCCAGCGGAGAACCCCGCCGAATGCGACGAGCCCGACCCGGTCGCGGCGCTCGAGGTAGCGCTCGGCCAGCGTCGCGGCGACCCGCACGGCCTCGGCCAGCGTGCTCTGGTCGTCACGCTGGACGTCCGCGAAGCTGTCGACGAACAGGACGACGTCGGTGTTGCGCTCCGGGTGCTGCTCGTTGACGACGAGGGAGCCCCGCCGCGCCGACGCCCGCCAGTTGATCGCGCGGAGCCGGTCGCCGGGCGCGTAGTCGCGGATGTCTGCGTACTCGATGCCGTCGCCCTTCACCCGCGCGACCTCGCTGCCCGTGAACGCCTGGGTCTCGGCGGGCGCGATGATCCGCGTCAGCGTCTCCTGACGCGGGTAGGCGCGGAGCCTCTGCGTGCGCTCGTCCCGCGCCTCCCAGACGACGAATCGCAGGGCGTCCCGCGCGCGTAGCTCGACCGCGCCGAGGTCGTAGAGGCCCCAGCGGTCACAGGTGAGGCGAAGGGGGATCTCGCGCTCCTCTCCCGCAGCGAGCCTCAGCGCGAACGCGGGCTCGCCGTCGACCACGCGGACGTGGGCCGGGAGCTCGAGCAGGACGTCGAGCCGGTCGATCCGGGTGTCCGTCGTGACCTTCAGGTGGGCCGGGACGTCGGCAGCCCTCGAGCGTGCGTTCGGCCTCGATCTCGAGGTCGAGCGCGAGCCTGGGCTCCCGCGCGTAGCCCGTCCCGACCGCGAGGAGCACCGCGAATGGCGCAGCCACCGCGGCGATCTCGGGTCGCCGCAGGGCGAGCGCCGCGACGAGGCCGACCCCGACGACGAGCGCGTAGCCCTCGATGCGCGGGCTGCCCGCGCGCTTCACGGGGTCGCGATGGCGCCGACGTCCTCGGCGCGCGGCGTCGGCACCGTCGAGAGCACCTCGCGGACGACGTCCTCCGCCGAGACACGCTGCACCCACAGCTCCGGCCGCAGGACGAGGCGGTGCGCGAGTGCGGGGACGGCGACCGACTTCACGTCGTCCGGGAGCACGTAGTCCCGGCCGGCGAGGGCGGCCTTGCAGCGCGCGAGCTTGAGGAGGGCGAGGCTGCCGCGCGGGGAGGCGCCGACGGCGAGGCTCGGCGACTCGCGGGTCGCCGCGACGACGTCGACGCAGTAGCGGCGGATGTCCTCCGAGACGTGCACGACCTCGATCGCCTGCTGCATCTCGAGGAGCGTCGCGCGGTCGACGACGGCGTTCAGCTCGACGTCCTCGACACCGCGCTCGATCCGGCGTCCGAGCACTTCCGTCTCGTCGTCGCGGCTCGGGTAGCCGAACGCCGTCCGCAGGAGGAAGCGGTCGAGCTGCGCCTCGGGGAGCGGATAGGTGCCTTCGTACTCGATGGGGTTCTGGGTCGCGATGACGAGGAAGGGCGGCTCGAGCACGTGCGTCACGCCCTCGATGGTCACCTGGCGCTCCTGCATCGCCTCGAGGAGCGCGGCCTGCGTCTTCGGCGGGGCGCGGTTGATCTCGTCGCCGAGCAGGAGGTTGGTGAAGATCGGCCCGGGCCGGAACTCGAAGTCGCCGTCGCGCTGGTTCCAGATCGAGGAGCCGGTGACGTCGGACGGCATGAGGTCGGGCGTGAACTGGATCCGCGAGAAGCGCATGCTCAGCACCTGCGCGAACGAGCGCGCGGCGAGCGTCTTGGCGAGGCCGGGGTAGTCCTCGAGCAGGACGTGGCCGTCCGCGAGGAACCCCGATGAGCACGAGCTCGAGCGGGTCGCGCTTGCCGACGACGGCGCGCTCGACCTCGTCGAGGACGTCGCCGGAGAGCCGCTGGACCTGTGCGAGGTCCACTAGAGGCGCTCCAGGGAGGCGACGGCGCGCTCGAGCTCGGGGAGCGGGATCCCGCGGGCGAGGCGGTCCTCGGGTGGGGGCCGGTCGGGTCGGACGAAGTCCCAGGTCTCGTCGCCCAGGGCGCTCCGGGCTGCGTCCGTGCTCTCGAGCGACATGTGGCGCCTGGCGGGGAGCAGCCCTGCCGCGAGGTTGCGGAGGCGCGGGAGCAGGCGGTGGTGGAAGTCGAAGGAGCCCGCGACCCCGAGGGAGACGACGTGCTCGAGGCGTGCGAGTGACGCAGGACGCTCGGCCGGGTCTCCGCCGGCTCTGGCCGCGCAGCGGGCTCGGCCGCGGGTACGCCCGCCGAAGCGCCGAGAGGGCGAGCTCGATGCCGACGCAGCAGAGAAGCAGCGCGTACACGCGCACCGCTAGCCCGACGCGGCCCGGAGCGAACGCGATGACGCCCGACCAGCGCGAGGGTTGCGAGGGGACGAGCTTGGAACGTCGCGAGGTCTTCGCGTCACGCGGGCCGCGCCTCGGGAGAATCGCCGCCATCTTCTCGGAAGCGGCTCGGCAGCGCGACGGAGATCGTCGCGCACGCTGACGAGCGCCGCGATCGCCTCGTCCTTCATCGCTGTGTCGACCTCGTGGTGCGAGAACTTCGCCTCCGCGAAGAGGCTGGTCAGCCGTCGCGCGAGCCTGCTCGTCGACGTCCAGCCGCTGCGAGGATTCTCGCGAGGTACTCCTCGGGCGTCTCGGCGGGGCGGCGTGCGAGCCCGTTCGCTCCGAGCACTTGCTCGAGGCGGGCGTACGCGGCGATGACAGCGCGGCGTGGGTCGGCCTCGGCGCGCAGGTCGTCGAGGGTGTCGTCGAGCACGGCCGCCAGTTCCCCGGCGAGTTCTTCGTCGGTGCGCGCAGGCCCGCGGCGTCGCCGGTCGGCGACGAAGTACGCGACCACTGCGAGCAGCGCAAGGCCGAGCACGACCGCGATCGGGATCCAGGAAATGCTCGGCTCGTACGTCGTGATCTCGGACCCGGGCGTCTCTTCCGGCGGCGCGTTCGGGAAGACACGCTCGCCGATCTCGTCGATCTGCTCCTTCTGCTCCCAGTCGCGGAAGTGGTAGTAGGCGCCGACCACGAGCAGCGCCATGAAAGCTATGTAGGTCGGGTACATCAGCTTGAAGCGGCCGTGTAGGGCTATCTCGTTCGCGATCGCCTTCCGCTGCGTCAGGCCGTAGAGGAGGATGATGCCGCCGAGCGCGACGGCCACGAATGCCCAGGCTGAACAGGATGTCGAGCAGCCTCGTCGCCGGCGGACGGGACTCCCCGTTCCCCGTTTCCGTCGTGCCGGTAGCGGCAACCGCCACGACCCCGACGAGCGCGAGGACGGCGAGCGCGGGCAGCAGCGCACGCGCGCCGCTACCGCGCATGGGCTTCCTCCGCTACGCGACGCCTGGGTCGTGCATGGGCGCAGTCGCGAGCGATTCGCTCACCCAGTAGCGGTTGAGCGCGCGCTGCACCTTCACGAACCACACGATCGCCGGGATGAGGAAGATCCCGAACGGAAAGAGCCACAGGCCGGTCCAACCGGAGACGGGTGGGACGCGACCGTCCTTCGCGTACATGCGCCCGACCTCCGAGGGGATGACGAACGCGCTGACCGGGCTGATCAGGATCCAGATGACGAGACCGAGGACGCCGCCGAGGCCGTCCCCCGTGTGCTGCTTCGTCTCTTCCTGGGTCTTGTAGACCCAGTACCAGCCGTAGAAGCCGAGCGTGATGACGAACAGCAGGACCCCGAAGAGGATCCCGCGTGGTTGCCCGAGTGGGCCCGTGTTGCCCGCATTGGTGCTCATGGGGCGTGATTCTCACCGCGTAGCCGGACGGCGCTACGCTCCTCGTCGTGAGTCGCCCACGCGTGCCGCTCGTGGAGCGCTGGCCGCGTCCCGCGGTGATGGGCGTCGTGAACGTCACGCCCGACAGTTTCTCCGACGGCGGGCGCTTCGTGTCGCCGGGCGACGCGATCGCGCACGCGCGACGCCTCGTCGAGGAGGGCGCGTCGGTCGTGGACGTCGGCGGCGAGTCCACTCGCCCGGGTGCGCCGCCGGTATCGGTCGAGCAGGAGCTCGCGCGCGTCGAGCCCGTGCTCGAGGGCTTGGCGGGCGTGCCGTTGTCGATCGACACGTCGAAGGCGGCCGTGGCGAGACGCGCGCTCGAGCTGGGGGCCGAGCTGGTGAACGACGTCACCGCCCTTCGCGGAGACCCAGAGCTGGCCGGCGTCGTCGCGGAGCAGGGGGCGTATCTCTGTGTCATGCACATGCGCGGGGAGCCGCGCACGATGCAGGCGGCCACCCACTACGACGACGTTTCCGCCGAAGTGTTCGCGTTCCTCGAGGAGCGGCTGGCGTTCGCCGTGGGGCAGGGGATTCCCGAGGAGCGGATCTGCCTCGACCCCGGGATCGGCTTCGGGAAGACGGCCGACCAGAATCTCGAGCTCGTGCGCCGGCTCGGCGACCTCGTCGCGCTCGGTCGGCCGGTCGTGGTCGGGTTCTCGCGCAAGAGCACGCTGGGCAAGGTGCTCGGCGATCCCGACGCGAGGGAGGGGACGATGCCGGCGTCGATCGGAGCAGCGATCGCGGCGTTCGAGCGCGGCGCGTGGATGCTCCGCGTCCACGACGTTCGCGAGACCGTCGAGGCGCTGGCCGTCGCGTCCGCTGTCGAGCGTGGCAAGGTAACGGCATGACCATCGAGTTGCTGAGCCTCGTCGTGTTCGGGCATCACGGGTACCTCGAGGAGGAGCGCCGCCTCGGGCAGCGCTTCCTCGTCGACCTCTGGGCCGACGTCGACGAGGCCGCGGCGGTGAGTGACCGGATCGAGGACACGGTCGACTACCGGAAGCTCGCCGGGCTCGTGCGCGAGGTCTTCGCCGGGCAGGAGCGGCTTCTGCTCGAAGCGCTCGCCGGTGCGGTGGCGGACGGCGTGCTCGAGCGCTTCGCGCAGGTGGAGCGCGTGCGCGTGCGGGTACGGAAGCCGGACGTCGTCCTCGATCCTCCGGTCGAGCACGCGGCGCTCGTCGTCGAGCGCTCCCGCGGCTAGAGCCGGCATGACGCGCGCATACGTCGGTCTCGGCGCGAACCTCGGCCCGCGCGAGGTCACCCTGCTGCGCGCGGTCGATCTGCTCGCGGCCGCCGACGGCGTCGAGATCGTCGCCGTGTCGCGTCTCCAGGACACGGAGCCGGTGGGCGTTGTCGACCAGCCCGCGTTCCTGAACGGCGCAGTCGCGCTCGACACGGGCCTCTCCCCGCGCGGCCTCCTCGACGTCCTGCTCGGTGTCGAGCAGGAGCTCGGCCGCGTGCGGGCCGAGCGCTGGGGCCCGCGCACCGTCGACCTCGACCTCCTGCTCTACGGTGCCGAGACCGTGGACGAGCCCGGGCTTCGTGTCCCGCACCCGCGCCTGCACGAGCGGCGGTTCGCGCTCGAGCCGCTCGCGGAGCTCGATCCCGATCTCGTGGTCCCGGGGCGCGGGCCGGTTTCGGAGCTCCTCGCGGAGCTAGACTGAGGCGCCATGTCGCACCTCGACGACCTCGACGACTTCGAGGCGGAGCTCGAGCTCTCGCTCAAGCGCGAGTACTCGGCGGTCTTCTCGCTCTTCCGCTACTGCGTTCTCACGCAGGACGCGACCTACCTCTGCAACAAGCTCGACGTCGACGCCCTGCCGCAGGCGAGCTATCCGTTCTTCCACGTGCGGATGGAGGACGTCTGGGTCTGGGACAAGAACCGCCCGAGCAGGATCATCCCGCGCGCCGAGGTCTACACGTCGGGCGACGTGACGATCGAGGAGCTGCGGGGCGAGGGCGAGGAGCCGCGGCTCACGGCTGAGGCGCTCGCCGAGCGCATCGGCCAGCAGCTCCCGGGCGACGACGAGTCGCTCTGATACCGACCGGGCGATGCTGCTCGCGGCCGACGTCGGCAACACGCAGACCGCGCTCGGGCTGTACGCCGGCGACGAGCTGACCGACCACTGGCGCCTCGCGACCGAGCGCACCACCACCGCCGACGAGCTCGGCGTCCTCCTCTCCGGCCTCCTCGACCTGGAGGGCGTCGACGGCATCTGTCTTGCGTCCACGGTTCCCGTGCTCATCCGAGAGTGGGAGGCGTTCGCCGCCAAGTGGGCGCACGCGCCGATGCTCGCTGTCGGACCGGGCGTGAAGACCGGCATCCCCATCCGTTACGACGATCCGCGCGAGGTCGGGCCCGACCGTATCGTGAACTCGGTTGCGGCGAAGGAGCGCTACGGCGCGCCGGTGATCGTCGTCGACTTCGGGACGTCGACGAACTTCGACGTCGTCTCGGCCGAGGGCGAGTACGTCGGCGGCGTGCTCGCGCCCGGGATCGAGGTCTCGATGGACGCGCTCTTCGCGCGGGCGGCGCGTCTGGTGAAGGTCGACTACACGGCGCCCGCGAGCGTCATCGGCAAGACGACGGTCGGCGGGCTCCAGTCCGGGCTCGTGTACGGGTTCGCGGGGCAGGTGGACGGCATCGTCGGGCGCATCCGAGGCGAGCTCGGCGTCGACGCGCGCGCTGTCGCGACCGGCGGTCTCGCCGATCTCGTGGCGCCGCACTCCGAGACGATCGAGACGGTCGACCCGTTCCTGACGCTCGACGGGCTCCGGCTCGTGCTGGGACCTGAACGCGTGATCCCGGATCCCGACCGGCTGGCGGTCTTCGTCGTCGCGGCGCTCGCGCTGCTGATCGTCCCCGGCCCGGCTGTGCTCTACATCGTCGCGCGGTCGATCCAGCAGGGACGAAGCGCCGGGATCGCGTCCGTGCTCGGGATCCACGTCGGGACGCTCGTCCACATCGCGGCCGCGACGCTCGGCCTCTCGGCGCTCGTCGTCTCGTCGGCGGTCGCGTTCACGGCCGTGAAGATCCTCGGCGCGATCTACCTGATCGCGCTCGGGCTGTGGACGCTCTTCTCGCGGCGGGCGGAGCCGGAGGTCGCACTCGGGGGTGAGGCGAACCTGAGGCGCGCGTTCGCGCAGGGGATCGTCGTGAACGTGCTCAACCCGAAGACCGCGCTCTTCTTCCTCGCGTTCCTCCCGCAGTTCGTCGACCCGAACGCGCCTCACCCGGCCGTCCAGATCGCGTTCCTCGGGCTGCTGTTCGCACTCCTCGGGATGGTGACGGACTCGATCTGGGCGCTGGCGGCCGGAACCGCCCGCGGAGTCTTGCGCCGCTCGCGCCGTTTCGTGCGCACGCAGCGGTACGTGACGGGCACGGTCTACGTCGGTCTCGGCGTCGCGACGGCCTTCGCAGGTTCCGGCTCCGAGGCCGACTCGTAGGGGCGAGGCTTGCCTCGCCCTCGCTCTCAGCCGCCGCCGTAGACCGAGATCGGGAGCTCGAGCGTGACCTCGTCGCCGCTCGGGATCTCCGCCTCGAGCTGCTCGATCAGCGCCAGCGCGCCTGGCGCCGCTGCGATCAGGCGCCGCTCGACGTCCTCGGTCGAGGAGAGCTCGAGCAGCTCCTGCTTGAAGGGCTTCGGGAAGCGGCCGTGCCCCAGGTACCAGCCGTAGAACTTCTTGAGGAAACCGGAAGCGCGGCGCTCACCGAGTTCCCGCACCGCCTCGCGGACGAAGAGCACCAGCTCGGCCACGACCTCCTCGCGCGACGGCTCGCTGTCGTCGCCGTCGACGATCTCCCGGAGCGCCCACGGGTTTCCCTGCGCTCCACGGCCCACCATGACTGCCTCGGCCCCCGTGGTCGCGAGCACGGTCTGCGCCCGCGCGCGTGAGGTGATGTCGCCGGAGGCGACCACCGGCACGTCGACGATCGACACGAGCTCCTCCGTCAGCGAGTGGTCGGCCGTCCCCGTGTACATCTGCTGCGCGGAACGCGGGTGCAGCGTGATCGAGCTCACCCCGGCGTCGACGAGGCGCGGCCCGAGCTCGAGGCACGCGCGCGAGCCGTTGCGGACGCCGCGCCGCACCTTCACCGTGACCGGCAGGTCGACGGCTCCCGCGACCGACTCGACGAGCCGGCACGCGAGGTCGGGCTCGTCGAGCAGATGGGCGCCCGCGCCCGTCTTCGTCACCTTCCGCACGGGGCACCCGAAGTTCAGGTCGACGAGGTCGGCGCCGGCCGCCTCGACCATGCGCGCGGCCTCCGCCATCGCGCCGGGATCCGAGCCGAAGAGCTGGATCGCGAGCGGGTGCTCGTCCGTGGCCACACGGAGGTAGCCGAGCGTCCGCTCGTTGCGGTGCTCGATGCCGGCGCAGCTCACCATCTCCGAGCAGACGAGGCCCGCCCCGAAGCGGCGTCCCTGTCGACGAAATGCCTGCACGCTGACCCCCGCCATCGGCGCGAGTACGAGCCGCGTCGGGACTTCGACGGGCCCGATGTGCCAGCTGGAGCGCAGGTCGATCACGCCCTCGAGATGGTAGTCGCAGCGCTGTTGACGGTCGTCGTCCGGCGTAGCTACCATTCTCGACCGTTGTCGGGGCCGGGGGGCCCCGCAATCTCGTCTCTGGAGGCGTTTGCGGTGAAGGATGTGATCCTCACACCCGAGGGCTACGAGCAGCTGAAGGCCGAGCTGGACCGGCTGCGCACCGAGAAGCGGCGCGAGATCGCGGAGCGCATCGCCGCCGCTCGCGAGTTCGGCGAGATCGCCGAGAACGCGGAGTACGACGACGCGAAGAACGAGCAGATGATGCTCGAGCATCGCATCGCGCAGCTCGAGGACCGCCTGACGAACGCGCGCGTGATCGACGTGAAGGACGTCGACACGAGCGTCGTGTCCATCGGCTCGGTCGTACGCCTGCGGGACGTCGACGCGAAGGAGACGGTCGAGTACTTCATCGTCGGCTCTGCGGAGGCCAATCCGGCCGAGCGCAAGCTCTCGAACGAGTCGCCGGTCGGCAAGGCGATCCTGGGGCGCAAGAAGGGCGAGACGGTCGAGGTCGTGACGCCGCGCGGCTCGAAGGTGAAGTTCAAGATCATGGAGATCAAGGCCGCGTAGCGCGGCCCCGGCGTCCAACACCCCCGTCCCGCTCTCGTCCGCCGAGCGGGGCAGGATTCGATCTCTGTTCGCGGAGCACGATCCACTTCTGCCGGTCGCCGCGATCGCGATCTCGGCGCTTTGGCTGCTAGCGACGGCCGGCGTCCTCTTTGCGCGCAGCCCGAGGAGACCCCAGGTCGGACCGAAGACACTGGAGCTCGGCCCCGAGCCGCCGGCGCTCGCCAACTTCCTGGTCCACGACTTTCGGGTGACAGCCGAAGCCGTGCCGGCGACGGCCATCGACCTCGCCGCGCGGAACTTCGTGGACATCGAGCAGCGTGGCCCCGGCGTCTTCTACGTGCGCCTGCGGCCACCACGTGACGAGCCGCTCACGCCCTACGAGCGACGAGTCCTCGACCATCTCCAGCGCTGTGCTCGTGAGGGCGTCGTCCCGACCGAGGCGCTGACGACGGGGCCGGAGAGCGAGTCGAAGCGCTGGTCGCGGGCGTTCACGTCCGAGGTCGTCGCCGACGCGCACGCGCGCGGCCTGTCCGTCGACGCTGTGGGAGGGGGAATCTTCTACGCGCTCACGGCCGCTTTGGCGATTCCCGCGCTCCTGATCGCCGGCGCCTGGGGCATCCCGTTCGCGGCTGCCGCCGCCTTCGCCGCCGTCACGTTGCTCGGCTGGGTGCGCCGGCGGCAGCAGCAGTGGGACACGCAACTAGGGCTCGAGGTTGCGTCGCGCTGGCACGGCGTGCGCGCCGCGCTCGCAGAGAACGAGGTGTTCCCGCAGCATTCGCCGCTCCAGGTGGCGCTCTGGGACCGGCTGCTTGCATACGGCGCGGCGCTCGGCGTGGCTTCGGGCGCGACCGGGCCGCTCCCGTTCGGGGTCGAGCCGGACACGCGCGCGTGGAGCTCGTACGGTGGCAGGTGGCGCGAGGTCAGGATCTCCTATCCGCGCCTCTGGCCACCCGCGTGGGGCACCGATCCGTCGACGGCCATCGTCGTCGGCCTTGCCGTCTCGGTCGCGTCGGCTCTCGCACTCGTCACCGTCGGCCCGCTGTTCCTCTACGCCGGTGCCGCGTCCGCGCTCACCGTCGTCCCTCTGGGAGCGGTGACGATGCTCGCCGTGGTCCTGGTGGCGATGAGCGCCGCCGATCTGAAGTCCGCGGTCGA
The DNA here is from genome assembly GCA_963770595.1 of uncultured Actinomycetes bacterium. Lineage (GTDB taxonomy): Bacteria > Actinomycetota > Thermoleophilia > Gaiellales > Gaiellaceae > GMQP-bins7. The sequence goes on from CAVYQG010000003.1 coordinate 1,003,186, forward strand.
GGTCACCGGACCGATCATCCGTCGCCGCGCGTTCGAGGGCGACGACGACACGCGTTACTACCTCGCGGTCGATGACGGGAGCTCCACGCGGATCAGTGCGTTCAGGGTGAGTCGCGACCAGTTCGAGACGGTGGAGCAGGGTGACGTCGTGACGGTTCGAACGACGCCGCGGCTCGGCCACGTCCGCTGGATCGTCCCCGCGACCGAGGCCGTCTAGACTCGGCGCGCGATGGCGGCTGCGAAGCGCTTCCCGGATCGTGACGCCGTCGCGGACGCTCGGGACGACACAGAGCCGATCGAGGCCGGCGGGGAGATCGATGAGACGCGGCGGCTCGCCGGCCGCGTGCTGGCGCGGCGCGAGATGGGCAAGCTCGTCTTCCTCGACCTCGTCGACCGCTCCGGGCGCATCCAGCTCCTGTGCGACACGGGGCGGATCGGAGAGCTCGATGTGCACCTCGGCGACGTCGTCGGGGTCGCCGGGAGGCCCGCCAAGTCGCGGCGCGGCGAGCCTTCCCTCGCGGTCGACGAGCTGACCGTGCTCGCGCGCAACCGTAGCCCGCTCCCCGACACGTTCCACGGCCTGACCGACCAGGAGACGCGGTACCGCAAGCGCTACCTCGACCTCCTGATGAACGAGGAGTCGCGCGCGCTCTTCCTGCTGCGCACCCGCATCGTGACCGCGATTCGCGCCTACCTCGACGCCGAGGGCTTCGTCGAGGTCGAGACGCCGGTCTTGCAGCCGCGCTATGGCGGCGCGTTCGCGCACCCGTTCGTCACGCACTCGAACGAGCTCGACGCCGACCTCTATCTCCGGATCGCGACCGAGCTCTACCTCAAGCGGCTCATCGTGGGCGGGCTCGAGCGTGTGTACGAGGTCGGCAAGGACTTCCGCAACGAGAGCGTGTCCTACAAGCACCAGCCCGAGTTCACGATGCTCGAGTGGTACGAGGCCTACGCTGGCTACTCGGACGCGATGGACCGGATCGAGGAGCTGCTCGAGCGGGTCGCGCTCGAGGTGCTCGGGACGACGGTCGTGACCTTCCGCGAGCAGCAGATCGACCTGAAGCGGCCGTGGCGGCGGACAGGATTCGTCGAGGCGCTCGAGGCGCTCGAGCTGTGGACGCGCGATGCCGCGGAGCTACGCGCCTGGCTCGAGGAGCGCGGCGTCGACACGGCCGCTGACAAGGACTGGGCCCAGCTCGTCGACCACGCGTTCTCGCACTTCGTGGAGCCGAGCCTGGTCGAGCCCACGATCGTCCACGGCCACCCGGTCGAGCTGTCCCCGTTCGCGCGGCTCTCCGACGACGACCCGACGCTGACCGAGCGGTTCGAGTACTTCGCGGGCGGGATGGAGCTCGGGAACGCGTACTCGGAGATCAACGATCCCGACGAGCAGCAGCTCCGCTTCGACCAGCAGTCGGAGCACGTCGAGGGTGTCCTTGGGGATCCGGACTACGTCGAGGCGCTGTCGTACGGCATGCCGCCGACGGCGGGCCTCGGCCTGGGGATCGACCGCCTGGCCATGCTGCTCTCGGGCAGCGACACCATCCGCGACGTGATCCTCTTTCCTGCCCTCCGCCAGACCTAGGTCACCGCTGCGGGCACCCACGAAGGTGTAGGCGCCGGGCATGCCCGGCGCGCCGGATGCGACCGTATCGTCGACCAATCGTGACCACCGTGGTTCGCTCGGAGGCAACGATGCAGCGTGCCGTCAAGACGCCTGCCCGTCTACGACTACGCCAGCCCGGGCGCGTACTTCATCACGGTCTGTAGCTACCGACGGCGGCCGCTGCTGGCGAGCGCGGATGCAGCAGACCTCATCCGCATGACCTGGGAAGAGATTCCGGCTCACTTCACCGTCGAGCTCGACGCCTTCGTCGTGATGCCGAACCATGTCCACGGGCTTCTGCTGCTGCCGTGGGCCGGGCATGCCCGGCCCTACAGACGATCGTCGGGTCGTTCAAGGCGGCCGCCGCCCGCTCGATCAACCTGCACCGGGGCACGCCGGCCGCGCCTGTTTGGCAACGCGGCTACTACGAGCGCGTCGTTCGGAACGATGCGGAGCTCGAGGCTCTGCGCCGGTACATCGTCGCCAACCCGTCAGTGTGGAGTGCCGATCCAGAGAGTCCCCATCGTTGCGTCGTGGCGGCCTCGAGCCCGTGGCTCTGACTACGAGGCTGCCGCCGGCTTCCAGACCTCGCCGGCGTCGCGGAGCGTCCCCTCGTGGTCCGCGGTCACCGGGACGTCCTCCTCCGGATGCGCCTCGCGATGCTCCCGGAACCAGGCGACGGCACGCGCGATGCCGTCGTCGAGAGGCACCTGCGGGTCGTAGCCGAGCAGCTCGCGCGCTTTCGACAGGTCCGCCACGTAGTGGGTCACCTCGCCGAGGAGCGAGGGCGCCATCGTCATCTGCGGATCGACTCCGAGCTCGTGCGCGATCAGCTCCGCGCAGTGCACGAGCGTGTTGCCCTGCCCGTACGCGAGGTTGATCGTCTGGTTGGCGATGCGGCCCTCCGCGAGCTCCTCGACGCCGCGCGTGATGCCGTCGATGCAGTCGTCGACGTAGGTGAAGTCGAGCGTCTTGTCGACCCCGCCGTAGATCGTGATCGGGTCACCGCGCAGCATCGAGTGGATGAAGAGCGGGATCACGCGGACCATCCGCTGCAGGTCGTTGTCGAACCGCCCGTACACGTTCGAGAAGCGGAAGACGAGGTAGGGAAGGCCGTAGCAGCGAGCGTAGGAGTAGATGAACGCCTCGCCCGCGATCTTCGAGGCCGAGTAGGTGCTCTCCGCGAACGCGAAGTCCGCGGCCTGCTCGGGGTACTCCTCGAACCGGTGGACGTCGCCGTACACCTCGCGGCTCGACGAGAACACGATCGGGAGGTGCCGCAGCCGTGCGTACTCGAGCACGTTGAACGTCATGACCGCGTTCTCGAGCGCGCGGTGCGGCTGACGCACGAGCTGGTGCACCTTCGCGTGCGCCGCCAGGTGCACCACGAGGTCGACGTCGGGGTACTCGACGCCGTTGATGCCGCCGCGGAACGGCGCGTAGTGGCCGGCGAGGTCCTGGAGGAGGGTCGGGAACTCGTCGGTCCACGTGTTCTGGCGCTTGTCGACGCCGAACACCTCGTGACCGTCCCGCTGGAGCCGCAGCGCGAGATTGGTCCCGATCTGGCCGGACGAGCCGGTGACGAGAACCTTCACGGCCGCAGAAGCCTAACGGTCGTCAGCGACGGCACATCCTGGCCTAAAGGCTCGCTGAAGGTAAACGACAGTCCGATGAGAAACGTGAACGGAGCGACAAGACTCCACCCGAGGACAGTCGGCTACGATCAGACCTGCACCTTCGACCCGGAGTGCGGCAGACCCGTCGGCCTCCGGAGAACGTGGGGAAAGGAGGGTCGAAGGAGTTGTTCGAGCGATTCACCGAGAGGGCCCGGCAAGTGGTCGTTCTGGCGCAGGACGAAGCGAGGGCGCTGAAGCACAACTACATCGGCACGGAGCACATCCTGCTGGGACTGCTGCGCGAGGAGGAAGGTCTCGCCGCGCGCGTCCTCGAGTCGCTCGACATCACGGTGGAAGAGGTGCGCGCCCAGGTCGCGCGCATCGTCGGCCAGGGTGACGAGGTCACGACGGGGCAGATCCCGTTCACGCCGCGCGCCAAGAAGGTCCTCGAGCTCGCGCTGCGCGAAGCACTCTCGCTCGGTCACAACTACATCGGCACGGAGCACATCCTCCTCGGCCTCGTCCGTGAGAACGAGGGCGTCGCCGCACGCATCCTCCTCGACTTCGACGCCGACGCGGAGAAGATCCGGAACGAGATCATCCGGATGCTCTCCGGCCCGGGTCGCCGCCAGGCGGGCGCCGGCGCACCCGCCGGCGAGAAGACGAAGAGCTCGAAGCTCCTCGACCAGTTCGGCCGCAACCTGACGAAGCTCGCCGTCGAGGGCAAGCTCGACCCCGTCGTCGGCCGCCAGACCGAGATCGAGCGTGTCATGCAGATCCTCTCGCGCCGCCAGAAGAACAACCCGGTGCTGATCGGCGAGCCCGGCGTCGGCAAGACCGCGGTCGTCGAAGGGCTCGCGTCGCGCATCTCCTCGAGCCAGGTGCCCGAGATCCTCAAGGGCAAGCAGATCTACACGCTCGACCTCGCGGCGCTCGTCGCCGGGTCCAAGTACCGCGGTGAGTTCGAGGAGCGCCTGAAGAAGGTGATGAAGGAGATCACCCAGCGCGGCGACATCATCCTGTTCATCGACGAGCTCCACAACCTCGTCGGCGCGGGTGCCGCCGAAGGCGCGATCGACGCCGCGTCGATCCTCAAGCCCGCCCTCGCGCGCGGCGAGATCCAGACGATCGGGGCGACGACGCTCGACGAGTACCGGAAGTACCTCGAGCGAGACGCAGCGCTCGAGCGGCGCTTCCAGCAGGTCCGCGTCGAGGAGCCGTCGATCGACGAGACGGTGCAGATCCTGCGCGGCCTCCGGGACCGCTACGAGGCGCACCATCGCTGCAAGATCTCGGACGACGCGCTCGCGGCCGCCGCCCAGCTCGCCGACCGCTACATCCAGGACCGCCACCTCCCGGACAAGGCGATCGACCTCATCGACGAGGCCGGCTCGCGCGTCCGGATCGCGACCATGTCGGCGCCGCCGCGCTACCGCGAGCTCGAGGACGAGATCGACAAGGTCCGCGCGGACAAGGAAGCCGCGATCGAGGCCCAGGAGTTCGAGAAGGCCGCGCAGCTGCGCGACAAGGAGCGCAAGCTGACGCAGAAGAAGAAGGACCTCGAGGAGGAGTGGCGCAACCAGTCCGACGAGGAGCAACCGGAGATCGGCGAGGACGAGATCGCCGACATCGTCTCGATGTGGACCGGGATCCCCGTCTTCAAGCTCACCGAGGCCGAGTCGCAGCGCCTCGTCAACATGGAGGACGAGCTCCACAAGCGGGTCATCGGCCAGCACCAGGCGATCGTGGCCGTCGCGAAGGCGATCCGGCGCGCCCGTGCGGGGATCAAGGACCCGAAGCGGCCGACCGGCTCGTTCATCTTCCTCGGGCCGTCCGGCGTCGGGAAGACCGAGCTCGCCCGCACGCTCGCCGAGTTCCTGTTCGCGGACGAGGACGCGATGATCCAGGTGGACATGTCGGAGTACATGGAGAAGCACTCCGTGTCCCGGCTCGTCGGCTCCCCGCCCGGCTACGTCGGCTACGACGAGGGCGGCCAGCTCACCGAGGCCGTGCGCCGCAAGCCGTACTCGGTCGTCCTCCTCGACGAGATCGAGAAGGCGCACCCGGACGTCTTCAACATCCTGCTCCAGATCCTCGAGGACGGGAAGCTCACCGACTCGCAGGGGCGGAAGGTCGACTTCCGCAACACGATCGTGATCATGACGTCGAACCTCGGCGCCGCGCAGATCTCGAAGAACCAGACGCTCGGGTTCTCGATCGGCGACGAGGAGGGCCTGTCCTACGACGACATGAAGGACCGGGTCATGTCGGAGCTCAAGAAGGTGTTCCGGCCCGAGCTCCTGAACCGCATCGACGAGGTCATCGTGTTCCACAAGCTGGAGCGCGAGGAGATCCTCCAGGTCGTCGACCTGATGATGGCCCGCGTCCGCGAGGAGATGGCGAAGCACGGCACGGTCATCGAGCTCACCGACGACGCCCGCGAGCTGCTCGTCGAGACGGGCTACGACCCCGCGATGGGCGCCCGGCCGCTCCGCCGCGCGATCCAGCGGATGATCGAGGACCCGCTCGCCGACTTCATCCTCGGGCGCGAGCTGCTGTCCGGCTCGACGGTCCTGATCGACCGCCGCGAGGACCCGGTCGAGGGCGAGGCACCGGTCTCGATCCGCATCGTCGAAGGGCCCGCCCGTGCCCGCCGCGGTCGGCGCGCCGGACGAGCCCGAGTCCGACGAGCCCGCGACGACGACGACGAATAGAGCGGGCGCTCGGCCGCCGAGCGAGTAGGCTCGGCCGCGTGAGCGAGGTCACCGTCCGGCACGCGAAGCCGTCCGACTACGGGCGCGTCATCGGCCGCGTGAACGTGTGGTGGGGCGGGCGCGACATGGCCCCGATGCTGCCGCGGCTGTTCTTCCTCCACTTCGAGGGCACGAGCTACGTCGCCGAGGACGCCGAGGGCGACCTGGCCGCGTTCCTCTGCGGCTTCCTCTCCCAGACCGATCCGGTCGAGGCGTACATCCACTTCGTCGGCGTGTCGCCGGAGCACCGGGGCGGAGGTCTCGGGCGGCTGCTCTACGAGCGCTTCTTCACCGAGGCGCGCGACCAGGGTCGCACCGTCGTTCGCTGCGTCACCTCACCCGCGAACGAGGAGTCGCTCGCGTTCCATCGCGCGCTCGGGTTCGAGGTGGACAGGATCGCCGAGGACTACGACGGCCCGGGCGAGGACCGCGTCCTGCTCGTGAAGCGGCTCGACGCCGGGCCTTCCTAGGCGCCGACGACCGGCGACCTCTCGGCTCCCTGCGCGCGGCGACGGTCGAGCACGCAGCCCACGACGACGAGGCCTGCCAGCGCGACGCCCACGTAGCTCGCCAGCGTCGAGCCCGCGTCCGTCAGGTTCTTGAGCAGCGTGAGGGCGAAGATAGCGAGCGCGAACCCGAAGACGATGCGATCCCACGGCACCTCGTCGGAGACCTCGGCATCGGTCAGCTGGAGAACGACGACGAGCGCGATGAGCGCCAGTGTCAGGAAGCCGACCAGCAGGCCCCAGACGTCCCACCCGTCGATGAGCCGTTCGCCGACTCCGGCGGGGCCGAAGTCCACCTCGAGGCGTTGCCACGTCAGCGAGAGGTTCACGAACAGCGCGACGGCTGCGAGGAGGACGAGCTTCGAGCCGTTCGAGAGGGCCTTGATCCTGCCCATGTGAGTCCTTTCGGCGGCCGGCCGCATGCCGACGTGCGTGGGGACGACGTTCGTCTCTCCGACGGAGAGTACTGAGGAATCGGCCGTGCGGGTGCGAGTCGAGAGGCGAGCCGTCCCCCGAGCGGGGGACGGCTCTGGCTCGTTTCGAGGTCAGGCGCCGCGGTCCGCGGGCGGGTCCGCGTCCGGAGCGGTGTCCGGAGCAGCGGCGGGAGCCTCGGGTGCGGCATCCGGCACCGAGGGGGCCTCGGGCGCAGCCGGTGCTGGGGGAGGCGGGGCGGCGGGTGCTGCCGGGGCATCCGCGGCCGTCGATCCCGTCTGCGGGAGCTGAGCCTTGAGCGTCTCCATGCCTCCGGCGGCCTGAACCATCTGGTAGGCACCGAGCGCGATCAGGGCCGCGAGGACGACGCCGAGGTAGCTCCAGAACGTCGAGTAGTCGTCCGTCAGGTTCTTGAGGACGGCGAGAACGAGGATGACGCCCCCGAGCAGCGCGGCCATCATGGCCGGCTGGAACTGAGACGGGAGGTCGACGCCGACGATCTGCGCGATGAGCCAGGCGACGAGAATGACCGTCGCGAGGCCCATGAGGACGCCCAGGACGTTGTTCCACGCATTGACGCCCGGGAAGTCGTCGACTGCCTGCCAGTCGAAGAAGGTGCTTATCAGGAGCAACACGCCTCCGACGAGCATCATCTGCGCTCCGCGGCCGAGGGCGTTCAATCGTTCCATGGGGTACGTCCTTTCGCTGGTCTGCGGCGGTCTGCCGGGACTCTTATCGACCGGAGCCTGACTTTCAAGCCTGACGACACACTTTCGTGACCGCAGCGTCGGATCCTGCTCCTAGACTGGCCAGATGGCCAAGGTCACGGTCCAGTTCACCTGCTCGGAGTGCGGCACGACCACGGGGCGCTGGCTCGGCCGCTGCCCGGGGTGCGCTGCCTTCGGCACGCTGGTCGAGGAGCTGCACGGCGACAGCACGGTCGCATCGTCGGGCGCGGCGTCGACGCCGACACCGCTCGGCGAGGTCTCCGCGGCCGAGGCCGACCGCATCTCGACCGGCATCCCCGAGCTCGACCGCGTGCTCGGGGGCGGGCTCGTGCCGGCGTCGCTCGTCCTCGTGGGAGGCGAGCCCGGGGTCGGCAAGTCCACCCTCCTCCTGTCCGCGCTCGGCGCGGTCGCGCGCGCGGGGCAGCGCGCTCTCCTCGTCACGGGCGAGGAGTCCGCGGCGCAGGTCTCGCTGCGTGCCGCGCGGCTCGGGGGAGCGGCGGAGGTCGGCGTCGTCGCCGAGACCGAGCTCGCGACCGTCTGCGCGACGCTCGAGCAGGAGCGTCCCGACGTCTGCGTCATCGACTCCGTCCAGACGCTCCACTCCTCGGAGCTCGGCTCGGCTCCCGGCTCGGTCGCGCAGGTCCGGGAGGCGACAGCGCGCATCCTCCGCGTGGCGAAGGAGTCGGGGATCGCGACGATCCTCGTCGGCCACGTCACCAAGGACGGCGCCGTCGCCGGCCCGCGCGTCCTCGAGCATCTCGTCGACTGCGTGCTCCAGTTCGAGGGCGATCGCTTCCACGCGCACCGCGTGCTGCGCGCGACGAAGAACCGCTTCGGCTCGACGAACGAGATCGGCGTCTTCGAGATGACGGGTGGAGGGCTGGTCGGCGTGCCCGACCCTTCCGAGCTCTTCGGTGCGACGCATCCGGGCGAGATCGGCGCAGCGGTCGGCTGCGTGCTCGAGGGAACGCGTCCGCTCCTGCTCGAGATCCAGGCCCTCGTCACGCCCACGGACCTGGCGATGCCCCGCCGCGTGGGCACCGGCGTCGATCCGAAGCGGCTCGCGATGATCGTCGCCGTGCTCGGCCGGCACGCGGGGCTCTCGCTCGGAACGGCGGACGTCTTCGTGAACGTGGCGGGCGGCGTGCGGATCGAGGAGCCCGGAGCGGATCTCGCCGTCGCGCTCGCGATCGCCTCCGCAACCCGTGGCGTGCCGGTGCTCGAGCGCTCCGCGGCGTTCGGGGAGATCGGCCTCACCGGCAGGCTCCGGGTCTCCGCACAGGCCGACCGGAGGCTCGACGAGTGCGCGAAGCTCGGCATCGCCACGGTCGTCGCGCCGGACGGGACGCCCGCGCGCGACCGTCCGCGGATCCTCGGCTCCGACACGATCCGATCGGCGATCGGCGCCGGGCTCGAGCGAGCGGGCGAGCCCGCGGCCACCGCCGCCTAGCCGCGAATCGCCCTCCGCCGGTTTGCAAAACGGCCGTTGCGGTTCCGTTAAGGACATGTGCGGGACCCGCTATCATTCGGTCGTAGCCGGCACGGGATTTCCGCTGCCGGCGCTTTTTACGGATGGCGTCGGATACTCATAACGGGGAGGCTGGCTTGTTCGAGATCGGCGACAAGGTGGTCTATCCGCACCACGGCGCGGGAACGGTCGTCAAGAAGGAGAAGCGCGAGATCCTGGGCGAGGTGCGCGAGTACCTGACGATCCAGATCCTCCACAACGACATGACCGTGAACGTCCCGTGCGACAACGCGGAGCGGGTTGGCCTGCGGACGGTCATCGACCAGCGGACGGTGACGATGGTGGTGCGGACACTGTCCGGCGGTTCCACGGAGATGCCCAAGAACTGGAACCGCCGCTTCAAGCACAACCGCGACAAGATGAAGACGGGCAACATCTTCGAGCTCGCGGAGGTCGTGCGAAATCTCGCCGTTCGGAACAACGAGAAAGGTCTCTCGACGGGCGAGAAGCAGATGTTCGTGAAGGCCAAGAAGATCCTCGCCTCGGAGCTCATGTACGCGAAGAACATGAACGAGGACGAGGCGGCAGCGTGGCTCGACGACGTCCTCTCTCGCGCCGGCCAGGTGAAGCCGAAGTCGCGCGCGAAGCCGAAGGCGGCGCCGGCCAGCGCCTGAGTGCTTCCTCGCTGCGCGAGAAAGCACGAGGACCACGAGACTGGTGAGTGGTCCGCACGGAGAAATCGCTCCCGGGTGGTTCCGACGAGGTCGGGAGCACCTGGGCACTCCTCGTCGCCGCCGGCGCCGGCGAGCGTCTGGGGCTCGACCGTCCCAAGGCGTTCGCGAACCTCGCCGGGCGGCCGCTGCTCGCGGAGAGCCTCGACCGCCTCGACCGCTGTCCCTGGGTCGACGCGATCGTCGTCGCGGCGCCCGCCGACTGGGAGGAGCCCGCGATCCTGCTCTCGGAGGAGCTCGCGACGACGAAGGTCGTCTCCTGCGTGACCGGCGGGGCCACGCGCGCCGAGTCGGTGCGTCTCGCCCTTGCGGACGTGCCCGAGGAGGCGGCGGTCGTCCTCGTCCACGACGCCGCCCGGCCGCTCGTCGACGACGCAGTCGTGGAACGCGTGCTCGCGCCGCTCGCCGAGGGGTTCGACGGCGTGGTGCCCGCTCTGCCGATGTCGGACACGGTGAAGCGGGTGGAGAGCGGTGTCGTCCTCGAGACGGTGTCACGGGAGGGCCTTCTGCGGGCGCAGACACCGCAGGCGTTCATCGCGCAGGCTCTCCGGCGGGCGCTCGCAGGCGATCCCGGCGACGCGACCGACTGCGCGTCGCTCGTCGAGGCGGCGGGCGGCCGGGTGGCGGTCGTCGACGGCGATCCACGGCTGCTCAAGGTCACGACTCCGGGCGACCTCGCGCTCGTCGAAGCCCTGCTCGGCGGCTAGCGATGCCGCTCGAGGCCGTGTTCTTCGACGTCGGCGAGACGCTCGTCGACGAGGAGCGCTGGTGGCGCGAGCTCTGTCGACCGCCAGGGGCTCCAGCCGCACGTCGTCTGGGCCGCGCTCGGCGTCACGATCGAGCGGGGCGAGGAGCACGACGCGCTCTGGCGAGCACCTGGGCATCGAGAAGCCGGCGGGCTGGTGGCAGGTCCATCACGTACGAGGAGACCGACCTGTACCCGGACGCGCTCGAGTGCCTGCGTCGCGTCCGCGAGCTCGGTCTCCGCGTGGGCATCGTGGGCAACCAGAGCGCTGCGCTCGAGGAGTGGGCGCGCGGCGGCGCTGCCGGCGGACGTCGTCTCCTCGTCGGCGAGCCTCGGTGCCCGCAAGCCCGACCCTCGCTTCTTCGAGCTCGTCGTCGAGCTCGCAGGCTGCTCGCCCGAGCGCGGTCGCGTACGTCGGCGACCGCGTCGACAACGACGTCCTGCCGGCCGCGGCTGCCGGGCTCGTCGCCGTGCACGTCCGGCGCGGGCCGTGGGGGCTCCTGCAGCCGTCGCCGCCGGAGGCCGCGCTCGTCGTCGACGATCTCCGCTCCCTGCCGCACGCGCTAGCCTCGCTCGCGTGAACGAGCTCCGGGTCGGGATCGGCGTCGACGCGCACGCCTTCGCGGAGGGCGTCCCTCTCGTGCTCGGCGGGATCGCGTTCGACTCCCCGCGCGGGCTGGCCGGCCACTCGGACGGAGACGTCGTCGTCCACGCCGTGATCGACGCGATCCTCGGCGCTGCCGACCTCGGCGACATCGGCTCGTTCTTCCCCTCCACGGACGAGCAGTACCGCGGCGCCTCGTCGATCGACCTCCTCTGGAAGGCCTACCGCGAGGTGCGCGACTCGGGCTGGCATCTCGTCAACGCCGACTGCGTCCTCGTCGGCGAGGAGCCGCGCATCGCGGACGTCCGAGAGGCGATGGGCGAACGGATCGCCGCGGCGCTCGACGTCGACCCGGGACGGGTCAGCGTGCGTGCGACGACGACCGACGCGCTCGGGTTCACGGGTCGCGGCGAGGGGCTCGCCGCGCACGCCGTCGCCCTGCTCGAGCGCACGTGAACGTCGTCCGCTACGCCGACCGCGCCGATCTCCTCGCGCGCCGGTTCGAGGAGCTGGCGCAGCCCACGTTCCCCGCGTACATGAACGAGAACGAGCCCGGCAACCTGTACTGGGACCGGCTGTACACGGAGTTCCCCGACTTCCAGGTCGCGCTCGTCGAGGGCGAGGATCTCCTCGCCGAGGCACACGCGGTGTCGCTCCCGTGGGACGGCACGCTGGAAGACCTTCCCTCGGGGTGGGACGACGGCTTCGTCCGCGGGATGACGTCGGACCGTCCGCACACGGCTCTGATGGCGATCGCGATCAGCGTCTCGCCCGCTCATCAGGGACGTCAGCTGTCGAGCCGGATGCTCGGGACGTTCGTCGAGAACGCGCGCGCCGCCGGCCTCGGGAGCGTGATCGCCCCGGTGCGCCCGACGTGGAAGGAGCGCTACCCGCTCGTCCCCATCGAGCGCTACGCCGGGTGGCGCCGCTCCGACGGCTCGCACTTCGATCCCTGGCTGCGCATCCACGAGCTCGTGGGCGGCGAGATCCTCGCGCTCGCGCCCGAGTCGATGACGATTCGCGGCACTCCGGCCGAGTGGGAGGAGTGGACCGGGATGCCCTTCCCCGAGGACGGCGACTACGTGTTCCCGGGCTGCCTCGCCCCGGTCACGTTCGTCGACGGGATCGGGACGCACGTCGAGCCGAACGTCTGGGTGCTGCACCGCGTCGCGTAACGTGGGCTCGTGAGCGACCGCGCACACGCACGAGCTCCTGGCGTGGATCGCCGAGCGCCCGCGCACGTACGACGAGACGATCGCGGCCTGGAGAACGAGCTGCCCGCGTCTCTCCGTCTGGGAAGACGCCGTGACGGCCGGGCTGGTCGAGGTGCGGCGAGCCGGGGACGTGTCGCGAGTCGTGCTCACCGAGACGGGACTGCGGATCGCGGCTGGCGCGCCGGCAGCATAAGACACACGCGGGCGCCGCCCGCGTGTCCGTCCTCCGTCCGGCTCAGCTCTGCGGGCGCGGGCGGTACTCGGAGGGCCCTGCCAGCACGACGAGGTAGCCGTCGAGATCGCGGAGCCAGAGCTCGCGCTGCCCGGCGTTCGGATTGACATGCACGTCACGTTCGATCCGCACGCCGAGCCCGCGGGACCTTTCGACCGCCTCGTCGAAGTCCGAGACCTCGAACCAGAGCAGGACTCCGTTCCCGACCGGGACGTCCGCGGCGGCCAGCGGGCCATGGTGGTGCTCGACGTCGATGCGATGGAGCTGGAGCAGGAGCTCTCCGCCGCTGACTATCTGCTCGTACTCGTCGCCGCCGTGCCCGCTGTCGGCCCCGAGGAGCTCGGTGTAGAAGCGGCTCGCGGCAGGGACGTCGTGGACGACGATGAGCGGCTGCGGCCATGTCGTCGGAGTCATCCTGCGAACGACTCTACTGCGCCGGGCGATGAGTTCCCGAACGGCCGGCGGTCGGAGAGGAGGACTGGACGACCTCTCTTCGGAAGGAGGATCGGCAATGGGCAAGGTGATCGCGGGCATCACGACGTCGGTCGACGGGTACGTTGCGGGGCCGAACGACGGGCCGGGCAAGGGTCTCGGGGAAGGCGGCGAGCGCCTGCACTACTGGGTCTTCGGCGGCCCGTGGACGTACGGGGGCGAGCACGACGGCGAGATGGAGCCCGAGGACAAGGGCTGGATGGAGCAGGCGATGGCGGAGCTCGGCGCCGTCGTCGGCGGGCGCTACACGTACGAGGCGGGCGATCACTGGGGAGGGACGAATCCCTGGGGTGTTCCATTCTTCATCGTCACGCACCGGCCCGACGAGCAGCCGCCGGGCGATGACTTCGTCTTCGTGAACGGCGTTCGCCAGGCGATCGAGCAGGCGAAGGAGGTCGCGGGTGACAAGGACGTGCACGTCATGGGCGGCGCGGACGTCATCCGCCAGGCGCTGGCCGCCGACCTCGTCGACGAGCTGACGATCATCCTCGCGCCTCTCGTCCTCGGCGGCGGCAAGCGGTTGTTCGAGGGCTTCACGCGGGACCTCGACCTCGATCAGATCGGCGTCCGGCAGTCGCGCTACGCGACGTTCGTCGACTACCGGGTTCGCAAGCGCTGACCTACCCGGGCAGAGCGACTCGGCCGGCCGTCACCACGACGAGCCCGTCTCGCTCGAGCGAGCGGACGGCCTCGTCGTCGAGCTCGTCGAGTTCGAGCCGCCGTGACGACTCCGCGACCGCGCGCAGCGCCTCGGCCCGGCGCTGGCGGAACGAGCCCTCGAACGGGCCCTGCTTCCGGGTGGGCTCCTCGCGGACGCCGCGCGACGGGCAGTCCGCGGCGAGCGGACAGGCCGCGCAGCGAGGGACACGAGCGAGACAGACCGTCGCGCCGAGGTCCATCAGCGCCTGGGCCGACACTGGGGTGAAGCCGTGCCCGGTTCGCCGTTGCACGCGCGCGACGTTGACGTCGACCGGCAGCACGTCCTCGCCGAGCGCGAAGCAACGGATGGCCGCGGCGGTGTACGGGCCGACGCCGGGGAGCTCGGTGAGGTCGTCGGGCCACCCGTCGGACGCGATCGCACGGGCCGCCCGGTGGAGGTTCAGCCCGCGACGGTTGTAGCCGAGGCCCTGCCATTCGCGGATCACGTCCGCGGCCGGTGCGGCCGCGAGCGCGCCGACGGTTGGCCAGCGCCGGAGCCAGGCCAGGTAGCGCGGGACGACCCGCTCGACCTGCGTCTGCTGGAGCATGACCTCGCTGACGAGGATCGAGTACGGATCGTCCGTGCGACGCCACGGCAGGTCGCGCCCGTGCTCTCCGAACCATGCGGCGAGCCTCGACTCCACCGGCCGATCGTATGCTCACCGCTCCCACCCGAGAGGAGGCCTTCGTGACGCTGACCGACTTCCAGGAGGAGCTCTGCACCACGAGCCGCTGGGACTTCTCCGATCTGCGCGCGCTGTACGTCAACTGCACGCTGAAGCCCTCGCCCGAGACGTCGAACACAGAGGGGCTGATGCGGATCTCGATCGAGATCATGAAGCGGAGCGGCGTCGAGATCGACGTGATTCGCGCGGTCGACCACGACCTCGCTCCCGGCGTGTGGCCGGACATGCGCGAGCACGGAGCCGCCGGTGACGAGTGGCCGGCGCTGTACGAGAGGGTGCAGGCGGCTGACATCCTCGTCCTCGGCACGCCGATCTGGCTCGGTGAGAAGTCGTCCGTCTGCACGCGCGTCGTCGAGCGGCTCTACGCCTGCTCCAGCCTCCTCAACGAGCATGGCCAGTACGCGTACTACGGCAAGGTCGGCGGCTGCATCGTCACGGGGAACGAGGACGGCATCAAGCACTGCTCGATGAACGTCCTCTACTCGCTCCAGCACCTCGGCTACACGATCCCGCCGCAGGCCGATGCGGGCTGGATCGGCGAGGCGGGGCCGGGACCGTCCTACCTCGACGAGGGCTCGGGCGGGCCCGAGAACGACTTCACGAACCGGAACACGACCTTCATGACGTGGAACCTGCTGCACGCGGCCAGGCTGCTGAATGACGCCGGCGGCTTCCCCGCGCACGGGAACCAGCGGTCCCTCTGGGACGCCGGCTGCCGGTTCGACTTCGCGAACCCGGAGCACCGGTAGGCGCGTCTACCGGTTCATGAACCAGCGAATGGACTCACGGGAGATGCTCGCGGGCACGTCGTGCCCGCCCGCGAACGTCCGGAACGTGACCCGGTAGTCGAACCGCCGGAGCTCGCGGACGACCGTGCGACCGACCCGGAACGGGATCACCGGATCCCGTGTGCCGTGGGCGACGTACACGCGCGGCTTCCCGACCGGCTTCCCGGCGATGACGCCGCCCGGCGCGATCGCCATGACGGCTCGGAACACGTCTCCGTTCGAGAGGCCGAGCGTCAGAGCCGTCGTCGCCCCGTCCGAGAAGCCGCCGACGGCGATGCGGCGTCGATCGATGCGGCAGCGCCGGAACGC
Organism: uncultured Actinomycetes bacterium; assembly: GCA_963770595.1. Taxonomy (GTDB): domain Bacteria; phylum Actinomycetota; class Thermoleophilia; order Gaiellales; family Gaiellaceae; genus GMQP-bins7. Next base: position 1,018,798 of record CAVYQG010000003.1, read on the forward strand.
CTGCTTCAGCGCGCGGTCGATCGAGTTCAGATCCGATCCCAGGAAGAGGTTCCAGCTGTTTCCCTCGGACGCCGGCGCGACGAGGACGAGACCTGGGGCCGCCCGCCAGCCCTCGCGGAACACCCAGAGGCCGGCGTTCGACTCGCCCCTCGCGCCGTGCAGCGCGAGGACGAGCGGCCTGCCTCCCGCCGGCGCGCCCTCCCCGACCCGCATGAGCGCGGTTCGTCCCGGCCCCAGCCGGAGCACGTGCGTCCCGGGCCGGCAGCTCGGGCCGCCGCCGACGCCTGGACGAGCGGTGAGCCTCGGCTCGTGTGGCTGAAGCTGCGCGCCGCGGCTCGGCGTTGTCTCCCCGCCGAGCGCCGGCGAGCCGACAACGAGCGCGGAGACGGCCGCTGCGCATGGCAACAGGCTGCGTCTCACGACTACTGAGACGTGCTCGTGCCGGGATCGGCGGTCGCTGCGCCGGCCACGGTCACGACCCAGGCGTGCTAGTCGAGAGCCCGGCTGCCTCGATCGCGCGCCGGGCCAGCGCGTCGTCCTCCGGTCCCGGAAGGCCGCTGACGCCGACTGCGCCGACGCGGCGATCGCCGTCGAAGGCCGCGACGCCGCCCTTGAAGAACGTGAAGAAGGGATCGAAGCTCGCACGCTCGGCCGGGTCCTCGAGTGCCTTGGCGGCGAGCTCGGCCGTCGACGTCGCATCGCTCCTGGCCGCCGTGTACGCCTTGCGCTGGGCGTTGAGGCGCGTGTCGGGAGCCGCACCGTCCATCGTCGCGGCGGCCACGACCTCGCCATGGGAGTCGGCTACGAACACCGAGACCGGCGCATCCGCGCTCTCCACGACGAGGTTCACGATCGCGAGCGCCTGCTCGAGCGTCACGATGCGCATCCTGACAGCGATAGGCTCGGTCGGCGATGCGAGCGATCGTCATCGAGGGTCCGAACGCCGTCGCGTTGCGGGACGTCGACACGCCTGACCCCGGCCCGGGCGAGGTGCGCGTCCGCAGCGTCGTCGCCGGTGTGTGTCGCACGGACATCGACATCGCGACCGGCGTGCTCGACGACCGCTGGGTACGCCTACCGGTGGTGCCGGGCCACGAGTGGAGCGGGGTCGTGGACACCGTGGGCGCGGGCGTCACCGGGCTCGAGCCCGGCCGGCGAGTCGTCTGCGAGGGGAACATCGGCTGCATGCAATGCGCGCGCTGCCGCGCGGGCGACACGCATCTCTGCCAGAGCTACGACGCGGTTGGTTTCACGCGCGGAGGAGGCTGGGGCGAGTACGTCGTTGTCCCGGACCGGATCCTCCACACGCTCCCCGACCACGTCTCGTTCGAGGCGGCGAGCCTCGTCGAGCCGGGCTCGTGCGTCGTGAAGGCGCTCGACCGTGCGCGCATCGAGCCCGCGGAGACCGTCGGCGTCGTCGGGGTCGGCGCGATGGGCGCGCTCGCGATCCGGATCGCACGGCTGCGCTCGCCCGGGACGATCGTCGCCTACGGGATCCGCAGAGAGGAGCTAGAGCTTGCACTCGCACTCGGCGCCGATGCGGTCGTGAACGCCGCCGAGCAGGATGCCGAGGAGGAGACGCGGCGCCTCGTCGGAGGCCTCCTCGACGTTGTCGTCGAGACGGCCGGGGCGATTCCCGCCGTCGAGCTCTCGACACGGCTCGCACGCGAGGGCGGTCGCGTCGTCCTCCTCGGGATCGCGGGCCAGGGACACGATCTCGTCGTCCCGGCGGACCGCATCCCGCTCCGCGACCTCACCATTTTCGGAAGCGTGGGCTACACCACGGCCGCATGGGCGAAAATGGTCGGCCTGCTGCGCGAGAGGCTCGTTGACCTCGACCCGATCGTCACCCACCGCTTCCCGCTCGACCGTTTCGAGGATGCGTTCGCGCTCATGGACGACCGCGAGGGCGTCGTCGCGAGGATCGTCCTCGAGCACGCCACGTGATGCGGATCCGCAGCATCACCACCGCCGTCGTGGAGGCGAACTACGACTGGACGATCGTCCGCGTCGAGAGCGACGAGGGCATCGCGGGCTGGGGCGAGTCCTTCTGCGCGCCCGGCCTCGCGGAGACGATCCGGGAGCTCGCACCGCTCGTCGAGGGCCGGGACGCCCGTCACGTCGAGCCGCTCGTGCGCAGGCTCCACCTCGCGACGGCGCATTCGTCGAGCGGCGGCACGGTCTACCACGCGATCTCCGGGATCGAGGCCGCCCTCTGGGACCTCGTCGCCCGCTCGCTCGAGGTGCCGCTGTGGCAGCTCTTCGGCGGATGCTTCCGCGACCGCGTGCGGATCTACGCCGACTGCCATGCGGGCGAGGCGCTGACGAGCTACAGCGCGACACTCGTCTCGCGGCGGCTGCCCTGGATGGGAGAGGCGGTCGACGACATGGCCGAGGCCGTGCCGGAGGAGCACTGGTCCCCGGCCGACGTCGCCGACGTCTACACGCCCGAGGCCTACGCGGCGCGCGCGCGGCAGATGGCCGACCGCGGGTTCACCGCGCTCAAGTTCGACCTCGACCTGCCCCTCCTCGAGCACGAGGACCTCTACGCGCGAACGATCTCGGCGGCGCAGCTCGAGCGGCAGGTCGAGCTCGCGACGGCGACGATCGAGGCGGTCGGCGGTCGCGCCGACGTCGCGTTCGACCTGCACTGGCGTTACGCGCCCGCCGACGCCCTACGGCTCGCCCGCGCGCTCGAGCACCTGCCCGTGCTGTGGCTCGAGGATCCGACGCCGCCCCAGGATCTCGCATCGGTCGCGCGGATCGCCGAACGGACGACGACGCCGATCTGCACCGGGGAGAACCTCTACCGCCTCGACGGCTTCGCAGCGCTGATGGCGGCGGGAGGGGTCGACATCCTCGCCCCGGACATCCAGAAGGTCGGAGGGCTCGCGGACACGCGGCGGATCGCCGCGCTCGCAGACGTGCACTCGCGACCGGTCGCGCCGCACAACATCGCGGGCCCGATCGGCACGCTCGCGTCGGCGCACGTCTGCGCGTCGATCCCGAACTTCCTCGCGCTCGAGTGGCACGCGGCATCGGTGCCGTTCTTCGACGAGCTCCTGGTCGGTGGCGGGCCGGTGATCGTGGACGGATACGTCGCGCTGCCCGACGGCCCCGGAATCGGAGCAGACCTCGACCTCGAGGTTGCGCGCGCGCATGCACGGCCCGGAGCGCCGTTCTTCGGCGAGCCTCCGGGCCGCGGCTAGTCCTCGCGAACGACCGTCGCTCGACCGATACGCGGGTCGGTGAAGACGTCGAGCTCGTCGATGCTCCTGGTCGAGAACTCCGAGACGACGGCTCCCTCGTCCCCGGCCTGGAACCAGTGGAGCACGTCCGGCGCAATCGTGTGCTGATCGCCCGGGCGGAGCTCGATCTCGTGCCAGACGGTGAACGCGTCGGCGCCCGCCGCCGGAGGGCGACAGGCGGGGTTCGCCGTAGGCGCGCCCTCGACGTAGAGGTAGACGACGCCGCTGCGACAGCGAAACGTCTCCTCCTTGCCGGGGGACCCGTCGAGCGGCGGATGCCGATGCTCTGGGCACGTCTGCCGCGGGAAGAGCACGAGCTCCTTGGCGCAGACGCGCTCCGTGTTCACGTACACCACGATCTCAAGCCCGATCTCGTCCAGCCGCGAGAGACCGAAGTCGGCCACCTCGAGGTCGTCGCGCTCGACCGGCGTCAGGACGATTCCCGAGTCGGCCAGGACCGCGGCGGCCCGGTCCCTCGCTGCGCTGAGCTCGTCCTGCGTGAGCACTCGGTTCTCCTTGTCGGAGGGGTGGACCGTGCGGACGTTACTTCGACGAAGTCCCTCTGCGGCGGAGTCGGTCGATCCTGCCGGCCGGGAGTACGATTCGCGCTCCATGAGCGCGCCCGCCCTAGCCGACCGTCCGTCGCTGCGGATCCGGGGCACGCACTACCCTCTCGTGCTGCCCTCGGTCCGTGACCCGCGGCTCCACCTCGCGGGCGTGATCGTGTCGCTCCAGGTGCTCGGGCAGGTCGCGTTCGACTTCCAGCTCTCGATCGCCCAGATTCTCGTCTCGCTCGCGGTGGCCGGTGTCCTCGAGGTCGCGATCACGTTCAGGACGCAGCGCGTGCTCATGTGGCCGGCAAGCGCGCTCCTGACGGGGAACGGCGTCGCGTTCGTCCTGCGCGTGCCGGGCACCGAGCACGGCGACTGGTGGAGCATGAACGGCTGGTGGATCTTCGCCGGGACGTCCGCGGTCGCGCTGCTCTCGAAGTACGTCGTCCGCGTTCGCGGGCGCCACGTCTTCAACCCGTCGAACTTCGGGCTCGTGCTGTGCTTCCTGCTCTTCGGGGCCGAGCGCGCGGACCCGCTGGCGCTGTGGTGGGGGCCGCTCTCTCCCGCGCTCGTCCTCGCCCTCGTGCTCATCGTCGCGGGAGGCTTCGCGATCCTCAGGCGGCTCCATCTGGTGGGAATCGCGGTCGGCTTCTGGGTCGCGTTCGCGGCCGGGATCGGAGTGCTCGCCGCGAGCGGGCACACGATGACCGCCGCATGGCACGTCGGGCCGATCGAGGGCGCGGAGTTCTGGTGGCTGCTCGTCTCCTCGCCGGAGATCCTCGTCTTCCTCTTCTTCATGATCACCGACCCGAAGACGATCCCGGCCAGTGCGACGGGGCGTCGCGTCTACGCCGTCGGGGTCGGACTGCTCGCCACGCTGCTGATCGCGCCGTTCACCACCGAGTTCGCGACGAAGGTGGCCATCCTGGGCGCGCTCTTCTGCGTGTGCGCGGCGCGCGGAGCGATCGAGCTCGCCGGTTCGGCTCGCCTCTCGGGTCTCGCACTCCACCTCCCGCGCCGGCGGACGCTCGGCGCCGCCGCGCTCGCGGGCGCCGTCGCGTACACGGGGCTCGTGGTCGCGGCCGGGGTTCCCGCTCGCCCCGATGCGCAGCCCGCGCGAGCCGCGGCCGGAGATCTTCCCGAGGTCACGGTCGTGAGCTCCGAGGGCGTCGCCGCGATCGACGGAGCGACCGCTCGGAGCATCGCGCGCGACGTCGTCGCCGATCTCCGGATCGAGGCCGAGGCGCTGCGGCTCCGAGACCCGGATCGCGCGGCCGACGGCGCGTCCGGCGAATGGCTGGCGACGCTCTGGCAGCAGATCCGCGCGTCCGACGCCGCGGTCGGGGCTCCGGCGTACGCCGTGGAGGCGATGGAGCTCAGCCTGCGTCCCGGCGACGACCAGGGGCCGCCGACGGTCGTCGCGCGGCTCCAGGGAGACGGCCTTCCGCCCAGGACCGTCGAGCTCGCGCTCGAGGACGGGCGCTACCGCATCGTGCGCTCGGAAGGCGGCACGCTGCTCGTGAGCGCCCCCGGGCCGGCCGGCGTCGGAGGCAGGCTCGGCGGCACGTCGCTGACGAACGTCGCGTCGGAGGCCGGCCTCGACTTCCGCCACGGCGCATTCCGCTTCGGCACGTCGAACGACACGACGTCGATGATGGGCGGCGGTATTTGTTGGCTCGACTACGACGCAGACGGTTGGCTCGACCTCTTCGTCGTCAACTCGTACACCGACACCGAGTTCGCTTCCTGGGACGAACGCGGCGGGCCGCCCCGGACCGCGCTCTACCGGAACGTCCACGGGACCTTTGAGGACGTCAGTGGTGCGTCGGGTGCCGCCCTCCCGCTACGGGGGAACGGGTGCGTCGCCGCCGACTTCGACCTCGACGGCCACACGGACCTCTACGTGACGACGGCGGGCTACAACGTCGCCACCGACGGATACGACGCGCTCCTCTGGAACGAGGGAGACGGGACGTTCACCGAGGGAGCCCGGCAGGCCGGGATGACCGCATCCGGCTGGCATGCGGGCGCCGCTGTCGGCGACGTGAACGGAGACGGGCGCCCGGACCTGTTCGTGGCGTCGTACACGGACCCCCACGTCACCGTCCCGTCGGCCTCTGGCTTCCCGACGAACCACCTGGCCGTGCGCGACCTCCTCTACCTCAACGAGGGCGAAGGCGAGAACGGCCGCGTGCGCTTTCGCGAGGTCGCGAAGAGGGCGGGCATCGAGGGGAAACGGGTCGGGCACGGCCTCGGAGCGGTGCTGTTCGACTACGACCTCGACGGACGCCTCGACCTCTACGTGGCCAACGACGCGGACCCGAACCAGCTGTACAGGAACGCCCCGCTTCCGGAAGGGCTCGGTTTCCGTCTCGTCGAGGTCGCGAAGCCGGAAGCCGTCGACGACCCGAACGCCGGCATGGGCATCGCCGCCGCCGACTTCAGCCTCGACGGACGGACGGATCTGTTCGTGACCAACTCTCGTGGGCAGCTGCACGCGGCCTATCGAGGCCGTCCGACCGGAGCCGTCCGGCCGGCGTTCGTGGACGCCCGCCAGGAGCTCGCCGCCGTTCTCGGGACACGTTCGACGGGGTGGGGCGCGTCGTGGGCCGACCTCGACCTCGACGGCGACCTCGACCTCGTCGTCGCCAGTGGGGCGATCCCCGTCGTCGAGCTTGCCCGCGACGCGCAGCGGGTGCGCGTGCTCGAGAACCTCGGGCCGGACGGCGGCACCACGACGTTCGCCTCGGCCGACGCGTCGCTCCGGGAGGCTCCTCGCGTCAACGGGCGCGGCCTCGCGGCAGCCGACTACGACAACGACGGCGACGTGGACGTCGCCGTCAACTCCATTGGCGGAAAGCTGATGCTGTTGCGCAACGACGGAGCGGAGGCTCGTGGGCACTGGCTGACCGTCCGTCTCCGGTCGTTCGTGCCCGGGGCCGTCGTCACGGCCGTGCTCCCCGACGGGCGCCGGCTCGTCCGCGAGGTGCAAGCGGGCTCGAGCTACCTCTCGTCCGAGGATCCGCGCGTGCACTTCGGGCTCGGCAAGGGCCTCACTCGTCGCGCGGCTGACGGTCCGGTATCCGGACGGCGTCACGGCACGACTCCGGAACGTGGCGGTCGACCGGATCGTCGATGTCGGCAGGCCCGCGAAGTAGCGAGCCGACGGCTCAGCGGCCGGAGCGCTCCTGCAACCGGCGGACGACGGTGTCGAGCGTCACGGCGGCGAGAAGGATGGCGCCGGTGACGATGTAGATCGTCCCGGTCTTGTAGCCGCCGATGTTGAGGCCGTTCGCGATCGTCGCGATGATCAGCGAGCCGAAGAGGGCGCCCCGCACCTCTCCCCTGCCGCCGAACAGGCTCACGCCACCGATGACGGCGGCCGAGATCGAGTCGAGCAGGAGGGTTCCACCGCCGACGTTCAGGTTCACCGACTGCAGGCGGGCGGCGAGGATGATCCCGCCGACGCCGGCCATGATCCCCGAGATCATGAACACGAGAATCCGGACGCGTGCGACGTTGATGCCCGCGCGACGCGCAGCCTCCGCGTTGCCGCCGACGGCGTAGACATGGCGGCCGAAGGTCGTGCGCTTCGCCAGGAAGGTCAGCCCCACGAGGAACACGAGCATGAGGACCGCGGCGAGCGGCAGGCCCAACGGCTGCGTGCACGACACGGTCAGCGGCGTCCCCTCGGGGCACGCCTTCGGCCTCGTCGCGTGCGTGCAGATCGCGACGACGCCGAATGCCGCCACTGCCACGCCGACGATCTTCGCGATCACCGGCAGCGGGCGCACCTTGATCTCGGCACGTCGCTTGCCGAGCACCCCGCTCAGCGCAACGAGCGCGTACAACCCGGTGACTCCCGCGGCGATGAGCCAGCTCACGGTGGCGGGGAAGTAGTACGTCGCCGTCTTGTTGATCCAGTCCTCCTCGATCTGGATCACGCCGCGGACCTGGAGCTCGCGCAGGATCACGCCCTGCCAGATGAGTAAGCCGGCAAGTGTCACGACGAACGACGGCACGCCGATCTTGGCCACGACCGTGCCCTGCGCCGCCCCGATGATCGCCACGACGCCGAGCGCGAGAAGGATGCACAGCCAGCCGGGGTAGTTCCGACCGTCCGGAAGCTGCAAGGTTGCCGCCGTGAGCGCCGCGATGCCGCTCAGGTACCCGATCGACAGGTCGATCTCCGCGATCAGGAGGACGAAGACGACGCCGAAGGCGATCATCGTCACGCCTGCCATCTGCAGGATGACGTTCACGAAGTTCGACGCGGTGAAGAAGTTCGTGGCGGTGAAGCTGAAGAACGCGACGATCAGGATCTCACCGACGACGACCGGCAGGACCCCCAGGTTCCCCGACTTGAGGTTGTCGAGAGCTCGCTGCCAGATGCCCTTCTCGTCCTCGGAGTCCTGCGGGCCGAGGTCCGGGCCGGCGACGTCGACGGCGCTCACCCGATCACCCCTGCGTCCTCACCGGCTACTCCGGCGACCTTCGTCGGGATGCCCGCGGTGATGGCGTGGACGACCTCCTGCTGCGTCGTCGACGCGCGCTCGTACACACCGACGTCCCGGCCGAGACGGAGGACGGTGATGCGTGTGGCCACCTCGAAGATGTCATGGAGGTTGTGCGAGATGAGCACGACCGCCAGACCCTGCTCGGCGAGTCGCTTGACGAGCTCGAGCACCTGGCGGGTCTGCGCGACGCCGAGCGCCGCGGTCGGCTCGTCGAGGATGACCAGCCGCGAGTTCCACTGCACGGCCTTGGCGACGGCGACGGACTGCCTCTGCCCGCCGGACAGCGAGGCGACCGGCTGGCGGATCGATGAGATCGTCGTGACGGCGAGCGACTTGAGCGTCTCGGCCGTCCGCTGCTCCATCACCGGCTCCTTGAGCCGGAACAGGAAGTCGCGTACCTCGCGGCCGAGGAACATGTTCTGGACCACGTCGAGGTTGTCGCACAGGGCGAGATCCTGGTACACGACCTCGATCCCGAGCTTGCCCGCGTCCTTCGGGCCGTGGATCGTGACGGGCTCGCCGTCGAAGAGGATCTCGCCCGAGTCGTAGCCGTGGATCCCCGCGACGCACTTGATGAGCGTCGACTTGCCGGCCCCGTTGTCACCGACGAGCGCCATCACCTCGCCGTACCGCACCTCGAAGTCGACGTCGGTCAGCGCCTGCACCGACCCGAACGTCTTCGAGAGGTCGCGGATCTCGAGGAGTGGTGTATCGCTCACGGGCAGGAAATCCTCCGAAAGCGATGGGGGCGCGCGCCCGGCGCGCCCCCATCGGGGTCAAGCGGTTAGTTGCAGAACTTCCTGTACTCCCCGGAGCACACCTGGCTCCGCTTGAGGAACTTGTCCCGGAAGAGGCGGGTGTAGTTCGCCTTGGTGATCGAGTACACCGGGACGATGTAGGCGAGCTGCCTCTTGCCCTTGTTGGGCCGCGTCCCGTTGGACGGGGGCTTCCTGCCCTTGTACAGCGCGACCGCAGCCGCGGCGGCGGCGTTCGCCTCGTCGGGCACGTACTTGTAGACCGTGTTGGTCTGCCAGCCCGAGATGATGTTCTTGACGCCCTGGACCGTTGCGTCCTGGCCGGACAGCGCGATGGGCCTGAGGCCCTTCGCCTTCAGCGTGGCGACGACCGCGCCGGCGATGTTGTCGTTCGCGCCGATGACGCCCTGGATGTTGTTGTTCGTCTGGACGAGGAACTGCTCGAAGATCGTCTGGGCGTTCTTCGAGTCCCACTCGGGCACGAACCTGGCGGGGCCCTTCTTGACCTTCCCGGTCCGGAAGAGCGGGTTCAGGATGTTGTCGTTGCCGCTCTTGAACCAGAAGGCGTTCGCGTCGGTCGGTCCGCCCCAGAGCTGCGCGACGACACCGTTCGGGCCGTACGTCCCCTTGGCCTTCATGCCGGCGAGGACACCACGAGCCTGGATCCGTCCGACGAGGTTTCCGTCGAACGAGACGTAGACGGAGCCGGTTCCGCCGACGATCTGGCGGTCGTAGTCGATCGTCTTGCCGCCGACAGCCGTGAACTTCTTCTGGATCGCGATCGACGTACCGGTGTCGAGCGAAGTGATGATGCCCACCTTCGCACCGGACGCGATGCACTGCTCGGCCTGCGCAAGCTGCTTCTGCGGGTCGTTCAGCGCGTTCACGATCGTCGCCGGCACCTTCGCCTTCTTGAAGGCGTTGACGAACGCCGGCCTGTCGAACTGCTCCCACCGGACCGAGGACTTCGTGTCCGGCAGGAGGACGCACACCGAGCCCGCCTGGGTCGTGCGGGCGGTTGCGCCGCCCGCGACGGCCGCGACCGCGACGGCGGCCACCGCGACTCCGGCGAGGAGCGTCGATGTCCTCCTGAGACCTGACTTCACTGCACCCTCCTTGCTTGGCAATTGCCTGCGTGGGGACTCTAATACGGAACGGCGCAAACCGTCGTCTACGCGAGCGTCCGGTAGGCGATCCGCTCTCGACGACCGCTCTCGCCCGAGCGCACGATCGCGTCGCACACCTCCGCCGCGCGGTAGCCGTCCTCGAACGTGGCGCCGTGCGGCGCGACGTCCGTGTCGCCCGCGATCGCGGCCAGGAAGTGGTGGAGCTCGTGGACGAACGTGTCGCCCCAGCCGACGATGTGGCCCGGCGGCCACCAGTGCTCCCAGAAGGGGTGGCTCGCCTCGGAGACGAGCACGGTGGTGAACCCGCGCGTCCGCTCGTCGCCGGTGCGAAACACCTGGAGCTCGTTGAGCCGCTCCATGTCGAACGCCAGGGAGCCCTTCGTCCCGTTGATCTCCCACTGGAACGCGTTGCGGCGACCGAGGGCGAGGCGTGTCGCCTCGAGCGTCCCGACGGCGCCGTTCGCGAACCGGACCGTCGCCTCGACCGCGTCGTCCACCTCGCGGTCTGCGATGAACGTCTGCAGGAACCCCCCGACCTCGTCGATCTCGCCGACGAGGTACCGCGCCAGGTCGACGACGTGCGCCGCGAGGTCACCGAGAGCCCCCGAGCCCGCCTCCGCGCTGTCGAAGCGCCACACTCGCGCGTCCGTGTCGCCCCAGTCCTGGAGGTAGCGGCCGCGGAAGTGGCGGATGTCGCCCAGCTCGCCCGCGTCGATCAGCTCCCGTGCCAGCCGGACGGCGGGGACGAAGCGGTAGTTGAAGGCGCACAGGTGCTTCACACCGGTCGCCGCCACGCGCTGCCAGATCTCGAAGCTCTCGTCCGCGGTCCTGCCGAGCGGCTTCTCGCAGACCACGTGCTTGCCGGCCTCGGCGGCGGCGATCGTCGGCTCGGCGTGCAGCGAGTTCGGGCCGAGGTTGTCGAAGAGCCCGATCGCGGGGTCGGAGACGAGGTCCTGCCACATCGTCGTCCAGCGCTCGAAGCCGTAGCGTCCCGCGGCCTCCGCGACCGCCTGCTCGTTCCGGCCTGCGATCGCGACGAGCCGCGGCTTGAGCGGCGGCGGCCACGTCATGTACTCGATCTTGCGGAACCCGTTCGAGTGCGCCTTGCCCATGAAGGCGTAGCCGAGCATCCCCACGCCGATCTCGTTCGCGTCGCGCGCGCTCACCGTGGGCGAGATACTACGACGCTCGTGAAGACCTCACTCGGCATCTGGGCGCTCGGCCCGATGGTGACCCGCTTCGTGCCGGGCGGCTACCAGCCCCAGCACGCCGGGGAGTCCACCGCGGTGAAGGTGTCCCGCGCCGTCGCAGGGCTCGGGGACCTCATGGACGACTACGAGTTCCACTACCCGCAGGAGCTCTCGGAGGAGAACCTCGACGAGGTGCGCGCGGCGCTCGACGGGCACGGCATCTACGCCGTCGCCACGGGCACGCACCTGAACCCGCTCTTCGGGAGAGGGGGGCTCTCGTCACCCGACGACGCGGTGCGCGACATCGCGCTGGCCGAGGCCCTGCGAGTCGCCGATTTCGCCGGGTTCGTCGGCGCGCAGATGATCCTCTGGCCGGGTGTTGAGGGCTACAACTATCCGTTCCAGACGCCGTATCCCGAAGCGTGGGCGCGGTTCCTGGACGGTGTCGGCGAGGTGGCGGCCCGCTGCGGCGAGCACGGCATCACGCTCTTCCTCGAGCACAAGAACTCCGAGCCGGCGATGAAGATCCTGATGCGGAACATCGGGATGACGCTGCACGTCATCCACACGCTCCGGGCCCGCGGCATAACGAGCGTCAAGGTGAACATGGACTGGCAGCACCTTCTGATGAACGGCGAGTCGCTGGCGGAGTACGCGGCGCTCCTCGCAGCGGAGGGGCTGCTCGGGCACCAGCACGCGAACTCGGGCTGGGGCACGTTCGACGACGACAACATGGTCGGCGCGACGGCGTTCATGGAGACGCTAGAGCTGGCCGTGGAGCTGCGCCGCGCCGGCTACGGCGAGAACGGCGAGCGGCTTGGCTTCGACCTCTACCCGTACACCGAGGACGCGGTCGCCGCGGTGAAGCGGAGCGTCCTGCAGTGGCGGTTCATCGACTCGGTCGCCGCCCGGATCGACGACGCGGCGCTCCGCGAGGCGCAGCAGGAGAAGGACGCCGTGCGGGCCTACGAGCTGGTCTACGCGGCGCTCGGCGCGTAGTCGCGTCGTGAGCCACCTCGTCGGCCTCGACGTCGGCACGACAGGGGTCAAGGCGATCTCGATCTCGCCGAACGGCGACGTCCTCGCGTCGGCGGACGAGGGCTACCCGCTCTCGACGCCGCGGCCCGGCTGGTCGGAGCAGGATCCCGACGACTGGGTGCGCGCGAGCATGCGTGCGCTCGAACGGCTCGGCGTCGATGCCAGAGGCGTCGGCTTCTCGGGCCAGATGCACGGGCTCGTCTGCCTCGACGAGAACGACAGCGTGCTGCGCCCGGCGATCCTCTGGAACGACCAGCGCACGGCCGCGGAGTGCGTGGAGATCGAGGAGCTGGTCGGCCTCGAGCGCCTGATCTCGCTGACGGGGAACCGCGCGCTCCCCGGCTTCACCGCACCCAAGCTGCTCTGGCTGCGCCGTCACGAGCCGGACGCGTACGGGCGCATCCGTCGGATCGCGCTGCCGAAGGACTACGTGCGCCTCCGGCTGACGGGCGAGTGGGCGATCGACGCCGCGGACGCATCCGGGACGCTTCTCTTCGACGTCGCGAACCGGCGCTGGAGCGACGACGTCCTCCGCGCGCTGGAGATCCCGGTCGAGTGGCTCCCGCCCGTGCACGAGTCGACCGAGATCGCGGGAGCGGGCGACCAGCAGGCGGCCGCGCTCGGCGTGGGGGTGATCGAGCCCGGCGTCGTCTCCGTGGTGCTCGGGACGTCGGGCGTCGTCCTCGCCGCGCTTCCCGCCTACGCCCACGATGCCCGGGCGCGGGTGCACGCGTTCTGCCACGCCCTGCCCGGCACGTGGGAGGCGATGGGCGTGATGCTCAACGCCGCCGGCTCTCTGCGCTGGCTGCGCGACGCCCTCGCGCCGGGCATGTCGTTCGACGATCTGACCGCCGAGGCGGCCGGGTGGGAGCCGGGCACCGAGGGCCTCACCTTTCTCCCGTACCTGCAGGGTGAGCGGACGCCGCACGCGGATCCGGATGCGCGTGCCTCGTTCACCGGGCTCGACCTGCGGCACGACCGGGGTGCGCTCGCCCGGAGCGTGCTCGAGGGCGTCGCCTACGGCCTGCGCGACTCGCTCGAGCTGCTCCGCGAGCTCGGCGTCTCGCCGGAGGCGGGACGCGTCTCCGGCGGAGGCGCGCGAAGCCGCCTCTGGTGCGAGATCGTCGCCTCGGTTCTCGGCGTTCCACTCGAGCTCACCGTCGTCGAGGAGGGGTCCGCGTACGGGGCCGCGCTTCTCGCCGGGGTCGCCGGCGGCACGTTCGCGGACGCCCCCGCCGCCGTCTCTGCATGCGTGCGGGTACGCGACACCGTCGAGCCCAGCCCTGCGTGGGCGGCGGCCTACGAGGAGGGTTACGCTCGCTTTCGCGCGCTGTACCCGGCCATACGAGGAGCGGAGGACGGATGACGGATCTGAACGGGAAGGTCGCCTTCGTCACGGGCGCGAGCCGGGGCATCGGAGCCGCCGTCGCCCGCGCGCTCTCCGCCGCGGGCGTGCGCGTGGGTCTCGCGTCGCGGAGCGGCGACGACCTCGGGCTCGCGGATGCGATCGGGCTCCGCTGCGACGTTCGCCGTCTCGACCAGGTGGAGACCGCCGTCGCGCAGACCGTCGAGCGCTTCGGCAGGCTGGACATCTGCGTCGCGAACGCGGGCGTCGGCTCGTACCACTCGCTCGCCGACACGCCGGTCGAGCACATCGAGGAGATGATCGACGTCAACCTGAAGGGGACGATCTACGCGATCCGCGCGGCCGTCCCGCACCTGATCGCGAGCGGGGAGGGCGACGTCGTCACGCTGGCGTCGGAGGCCGGCCGGCGCGGGCTCCCGGGCGAGGCCGTGTACTGCGCGTCCAAGTTCGGCCAGGTCGGCCTGACGCGCGCGCTCGACCACGAGCTGCGCGAGCACGGCGTGCGCTGCACGAACGTGTGCCCCGGCGGGGTCGCGACGGACTTCGCGCTCGAGGACGGGTACGGCCGGACGCCGGACGTGCTGGACGGGATGATGACCGCGGAGGACGTGGCCGAGGTCGTTCTCTTCTGCCTGACGAGGCCGCGCGGCCACCGCATCCTGGAGACGGCCCTCCGGCCGATGAAGGAGTCGTCGTGGGGATAGTCAGGCTCGGGATCATCTCGACGGCCGCACATCAACCGGCTGGTCATCCCGGGCGCCCACGCGTCCGACAAGGTCGAGCTGATCGCGGTCGCGAGTCGAGAGCAGAGCCGCGCGGAGGAGTACGCGCGCACGTGGGAGATCGAACGCGCCTACGGCTCCTACGAGGCCCTGCTCGAGGACCCGGATGTCGACGCCGTCTACATCTCGCTCCCCAACACGCTCCATCCCGAGTGGTCGATCAGAGCGGTCGAGGCGGGCAAGCACGTCCTCTGCGAGAAGCCCTTCAGCCGTCACCCGGAGCAGGTCGAGCAGGCGTTCGACGCGGCCGATCGTGCCGGCCGCCTGCTCTCCGAGGCGTTCATGTACCGGCACAACCCGCAGACGGCGCGTGTCGTGGAGCTCGTGCGCGAGGGCGCGATCGGCGACCTGCGACTCGTCCGCTCGGCGTTCAGCTACGCACTGTTCGACGCCGACAACATCCGGCTCCGCACGGACGTCGAGGGCGGCAGCCTCATGGACGTCGGCTGCTACTGCGTGAGCGGCTCGCGCCTGCTCGCAGGGGAGCCCGAGGACGTCTTCGGCCGCGCGTACGTCGGCCCGAGCGGCACGGACTGGGTCTTCGCGGGCAGCATGCGCTTCCCCGGTGACGTCGTCGCGCTGTTCGACTGCGGCACGGCGCTCGCCGACCGCGACGAGCTCGAGGCGATCGGCACCGAGGGCTCGCTCTTCCTCGACGACCCGTGGCACTGCCGCCGGCCCGTGATCGAGCTGCGGAGGGACGGCGAGGTCGAGCGCATCGAGCTCGATCCGGTCGACTCGTACCGGCTCGAGGTCGAGAACCTCGCGGATGCGATCACCGGCGAGGCGCCGCTCCTGCTCGGGCGCGAGGACGCCGTCGCGCAGTCACGCGCGCTCGAGGCGCTCCACCGGTCGGCCGAGACGGGAGCGCCGGTCACCCTCCACTAGTCTCGACGGCAGCTGCCGGTGGTCACGGCGGGTTGCCGTCATCCGCGTCCGAGAACCGACAAGGACACCCGGTCGGCTACTCGTCGCGCACGATCGCGTAGCCGATGCTGTCCGTCCAGCCGCCGTCTCCGGTCGGCCACGACCTCCGGTAGTGGGCTTCCTGGACCCAACCGCAGCGTTCGAAGACGCGACGCATGGCGATGTTGTCCACGCGCGTCTCGCCGGCGAGACGGTGCCTGTCAGTGGTCGTGAAGAGATGCTCCGACGGCCCACTCGACCATGCGCGTTCCGTGTCCACGCCCGCGGAACGGCAAGAGCAGCCGGAAGTCGGCGTCCGGGCTCACGTCCTCGAGGTACCGGTAGTGCACGATTCCGATCCGCCGCTCCTCCAGCTCGACCCAGTACGTCGGGTTGGTCCCCGAGAAGTCGCCGTCCTCGATGGCAGCCAGCGCATCGGCGACGCTCCAGCGCGCTCCTGCCATGGAAGGGCCAGGTCTCGCCGGCCAGCCACGCCGCGAGGTCGGCGGCTTCGTCGTCGCCGACGAGCGTGAACGCGAGGTCCGAGCGGTCGGCGGTCATGTCGCCAATCGAAGCACGTCTCCGACGACTAGCGTTAGCGGCGTGCTCCTCTACAACTCGACGGTCTCGGGCAACTGTTACAAGGTCCGGCTTCTCCTGGCGCACCTCGGGCTCGAGTACGAGACGGTCGAGGTCTCGGTCGTCGAGCGGTCGAACCGCAAGGAGCTGCTCGGCGAGCTGAACCCGGGGCTGCGCGTCCCGACGCTCGTCCTCGACGACGGCCGCCCGCTCGGCGAGTCGAACGCGATCCTCTGGTACTTCGGCGACGGGACGGACTACGTGCCGGCGGACGGCTACGAGCGGGCGCAGGTGCTGCAGTGGATGTTCTTCGAGCAGTACAGCCACGAGCCCAACATCGCGGTCGCGCGCTTCTGGATCCAGTACTCGGGGACGCCGGAGCGAGTTCGAGGACCAGCTCCCGGCCCGGATGAAGGGCGGCTACGCGGCGCTCGACGGCATGGAGTCCCACCTCGCGGGGCGCTCGTTCCTCGTCGGCGAGCGCTACTCGATCGCGGACATCGCGCTCTACGCGTACACGCACGTCGCCCACGAGGGCGGCTTCGAGCTCGACGGCTATCCCGGCGATCCGCGCCTGGCTCGAGCGGGTCGGAGCGCAGCCGGGCCACGTTACGATCGACGCGTGACGCCGACACGGGTTCGCTTCGCGCCGAGCCCGACCGGCTCTCTCCACCTCGGGAACGCGCTGACAGCGGTCGCCAACCGGCGCTTCGCCGACGAGCGCGAGGGCGCTCTCGTGCTGCGGATCGACGACACCGACCCGTCGCGCGTCGTCGAGGGCGGGGAGGAGGCGATCCTGGCGCGACCTCGCCTGGCTCGGGATCGGCTTCGACGAGGGCCCCGTCCGACAGAGCGAGCGCGGCGGGCGTACGCGACCGCCGCCGAGCGCGCGCTCGAAGCGGGCGGCGCCGAGCGGGACGCAGAGGGCGCCGTGCGTCTGGGGACGACGACGCTGCTCCGGCTCGACGGGTCCGCGACCTACCAGCTGGCCTCGGTCGTCGACGACCTCGAGCTCGGGATCACGCACGTCATCCGCGGGATCGGACCACCGCCCGAACCTCGAGCTCCACCGCCGCATCGCTCGGGCGGTCGGCGGCGAGCTGCCGGAGGTGATCCACCACGGCCTGGTGCTCGGCGAGGACGGGAAGAAGCTCTCGAAGCGCCACGGCCACTCGTCGATCGGCGAGCTCCGCGACGAGGGCTTCCCTTCCCAGGCGGTCCGGGCGTACCTCGACGAGCTCGGTCTGCCGGAGCACGACGTCCACCTCGACCTCGCCCGCCTCCGGCGACTCGCGACCGACGCGATCGCGGCGATGCCCGACGAGGAGCTGGCGGACGCGGCCGCGGCGCGCCCGTCGACGCGTACCGGCGCTGCGGGGCGCGCGCTCGCTCGTCGAGGCGCGCGCGTACGCACGGCTCGTGCTCGACGCCCGACGCCAGGCGGAGCTGCCGGACGAGGCGCACCCGACCCTCGAGCGCTTCGCGAGCTGAGGCAGGGAGCGCCGGATCGCCTCGACGCCGAGACTCCGCGCAGGCGGATCCTCCGCGAGCTGCAAGGCCGTCGGCGGCGACCTGCGCTCCCTGCGGCTCGCACTCACGGGCGCGCCGACAGGGCCCGAGCTGTGGGCGGTGCTCGCCGCGCTCCCGCGCGACGAGGCGCTCTCCCGCGCCTCGATCGCCTGAGTACGATCGAGCGGTGCGCCTGTCCGACACGCTCTCGCGGGGCTTCGTCGAGCTACCGCCGCCTCCGGGGCCGATCCGGATGTACGTCTGCGGCTCGACGGTCTATCAGCGCATCCACGTCGGCAACTCCCGGCCCTTCGTGCTGCGCGATGTGGCTCCGGAGCTGGCTCCGTGAGACGGGGTACGACGTGACCCTCGTCCACAACATCACGGACGTCGACGACAAGGTGTACGCCGAGGCCGTGAAGCTCGGGATCCCGAGCCGCGAGCTGTCCGAGCGCGCGACGGCCTGGTTCTTCGAGGACACCGACGAGCTCGGGCTGGGGCGGCCGGACCTGGAGCCGAAGGCGACCGAGACGATCCCGGAGATCGTCTCGTTCGTCGAGGAGCTGATCGCGCGAGATCTCGCGTACGTGGCGAACGGAGACGTCTACTTCCGGGTGGCGCGGTTCCCCGAGTACGGGAGCCTGTCGGGCGCGAAGCTCGAGGACATGGTCGCGCAGGAGTCGAGCGACCTGAAGCAGGATCAGCGCGACTTCGCGCTCTGGAAGTCGCAGAAGCCTCACGAGGACGCCGCCTGGGAGTCGCCGTGGGGCCCCGGCCGCCCGGGGTGGCACATCGAGTGCTCGGCGATGGCCGAGAAGTACCTGGGGCCGGAGTTCGAGATCCACGGCGGCGGCATCGACCTGCGTCTTCCCGCATCACGAGAACGAGCTCGCGCAGTCGCGCAGCCTCGGGCACCCGTTCGCGGCGATCTGGATGCACAACGGCATGCTCGAGCTCGACGAGGCGAAGATGTCGAAGTCGCTCGGCAACGTCGTCACGCTGCGCGACGTCCTCGACCGGTGGGGGCGGGAGACGCTGCTCGTCTTCCATCTCTCCGGCACCTGGAACAAGCCGGTCGACTTCGACGACGACGTGATGCAGCAGGCGGCAGCGCGCGCCGACCGCTTCCGCGACGTCTTCCGCAATCCGTCCGAGCCGGCGCCCGACGGCGCCTGGGAGCGCTTCGCCGCCGCGCTCGACGACGACTTCTCGACCCCCGCCGCGCTCGCCGTCATGCACGAGTGGCGGGACCACGACCTCCTGCGCCGTGCGCTCGCGGTCTTCGGCCTCGAGTCGCTCGCCGTCGAGGACGAGGCTCCACGGGAGATCGTCGAGCTCGCCGAGCAGCGGCAGGCGGCCCGCGCGGCTGCGGACTATGCGGAGGCCGACCGCCTGCGCGACGAGCTCGTAGCCGCCGGCTGGGAGGCCCGCGACGAGGCAGGCGGCTTCCGGCTCGTCAAGCTCCGGTGACGCGCGACCTCGTCTACGGCCGGAACGCCGTCCGCGAGCTCTATCGCGGCCCGCGCGAGGCGCTCGAGATGTGGGTGACCGAGCGGGCGTCCGCGCAGATCCCGTGGCTCGACGCCGGCCCGCGGCCGCACGTCAAGCCCGAGCGGGAGCTGAGCGAGGCCGCCGGCACGCGCGACCACCAGGGCGTCGTCGCGTGGTGCGAGCCGTTCCGGTACGCGGACGCGTACGAGCTCGCGCGCGAGGAGGCATCCGCTGCTCGTCTGCCTCGACCAGGTCACCGATCCCCACAACCTCGGCGCGGTCGCGAGGAGCGCGGAGGGTGCCGGTGCGACGGGAGTCGTCGTCCCGGCGCACGGCTCGGCGCGGGTGACACCGGCCGTGTGCCGCGCGTCCGCGGGCGCGGTCGAGCACCTGCCCGTCGCGGTCGTCCCGAACCTCGCCCGCTACCTCGCGGACGTCAAAGGCCCGACGCTGTGGGCGTACGCCGCCGACTCCGAGGGCTCGAGCTCGATGTGGGACGCCGACCTGACCGGGCGGAGTCGCGCTCGTGCTCGGCGCGGAAGGGAAGGGCGTCCGCCCGCTCGTCCGCCGGACGTGTGACGCGATCGTCTCGATCCCGCTCGCGGGCAGGGTCTCGTCGCTGAACGTCAGCGTCGCGGCGGCGGTCCTCCTGTACGAGGCGCGGCGGCAGCGCGCGTAGGGGCGAGGCTTGCCTCGCCCTCGCCCTCGCCCTCGCCCCCGCCGGGCGCAGGCACCATGTGCCGATGGCCGAGCCGACGCTCTACCTCTTCGACGGATCGAATGTCTTCCACGCGGGCGAGTTCGCCGACCGCGACGAGCTCGTGGACAAGCTCGCGAGCTTCGTCGCGCTGCGTGGAGCGCGCGGCGTCGTCGTGTTCGACGGGTACGGCGCCGACCGCGACCTCGGCCCGCTTTCCGTGCGCTTCGCCCCTCATGCCGACGACGTCATCGAGCGGCTTTCCGCGGAGCATCGGCTGACCGAGTCCGTGGTGGTCGTGAGCTCCGACTTCGCGATCCGCGGCACCTCGGGTCAGGAGGTGCGGAAGCGGGCGTCCAAGGCCTTCGTCGCCGAGCTCGACACGGCCACGCACGCGGAGGCGTCGCCGAGCCGCGTGCGCGATCGGCTCGACCCGGAGACCCGCGACAAGCTCGAGGAGCTCCGCCGCGGTCAGTGACGACGAAGCGCGGCCGCGAGCTCGGGTGCGGCTAACCGCACCCGGCGGTCAGCTCTGGAGGAAGACGCGCACCGCAAGCACGCGGCGGTGGTCGTCCGTGCTCGCGGGCAGGTCGAGCCGCGAGAAGATGCTCGTCACGTGCTTCTCGACCGCGCGGAGGGTGACGAAGAGCCGGTCGGCGATCGCCTGATTGGAGCGCCCCTCCGCCATCAGCTCGAGCACCTCGCGCTCCCGTGGCGTGAGCGCCCCGAGCGGGTCGTCCTTGCGCTGGCGCCCGATGAGCTCGCTCACGACGGCGGGATCGAGCGCCGAGCCGCCCTCGGCCACGCGGCGCACCGACGAGGCGAACTGCTCGACGTCGGAGATCCGGTCCTTGAGCAGGTAGCCGACGCCTTCGGCGCTCTCCGAGAGGAGGTCGAGGGCGTAGCCCTGCTCGATGTACTGGGAGAGGACGAGGACACCGGTGAGCGGGAAGCGCTCGCGTATCTCGCGCGCCGCGCGGAGGCCCTCGTCGGTGTGCGTCGGTGGCATCCGGATGTCCACGATCGCGACCTCGGGCCTGTGCATGGCGACGTGCCGCATGAGGTCGTCCGCGGTCCCCGACTGCGCGACCACGTCGAAGCCCGTCTCCTGCAGGAGCCTGACGATCCCCTCGCGGAGGAGGACGGAGTCGTCCGCGATCACGACGCGGATCGCGTTGCCCAGCGTCGAGCTCGTGTTCCGGAGCGGCGGGAAGTCCCTGGCCAGGTCGTCGGCGAGGATCTGGAAGACGCGCTCCGGCTGCTCGAGGCCCTGGATGCGGTGCTCGCCCAGGTCGTGCGCGTACGCGCCGTCGAGCGCCTCGACCGTCGCCGCCGACGCCACGATCTGCCCGCCGTGGCCGGCCTGCCCGATGCGGGCGACGCGGACGACGTCGATCCCGGTGTAGCCCTCGTCGCCGAAGCTCGGGCTCCCGGTGTGCAGCCCGACTCGCACACGCGCGCGCCCGAACTCGGGCCAGGCGTGGTCGCGACAGCTCCGCTGCACCTCGAGCGCCGCCGCGTAGGCGTCCTTCGGCTCGGTGAAGACGGCGAGAAGCTCGTCGCCCACCGCGTCCACCACCTGGCCGTTCGTGGGCGCCTACGCGCTTCGCGCAGGATCCGGCGGACGGTGCCGATGACGACCGGATAGTCGACCCGGTCGTCCTCCTGCAACTTCGTGGAGGCCTCCACGTCGGCGAGGAAGAACGTGATGGTGCCGGTTGGCAGCGGGCTCACGACCGCGAGTCTACGAGGGTGCTCGGGGAGCGGGGCGCCGGAGGGAGCGGTGGTCACGCGAACCGTCCTCAGTCGTCCTCGGGGTCGGTCGGAAGGGGCAGATCGGCCCGGATGCAGGTGCCTTCTCCGACGCGGCTCTCGACGGTGAGCACGCCGTCGAGCGCGGAGACGCGATCCGCGAGGCCGCGCAGCCCGGTGCCGCGGGTCGCGATCCGCGCCACCGACGCCGTCGTCACGGACGATCACCGAGACCGTGCCGTTCCGCTGGGCGACCTCGACCTTCGCGGACGTGGCGCGTGCGTACTTGGCGACGTTCGTGAGCGACTCGGCCACGACGTAGTAGGCCGCCGCCTCGACGGCGGGCGCGAGCCGCTCTTCCGGCGAGTGGAGCTCGACCGGGAACGGCGCCCGTGCGACGAGCGTCTCGAGCGCCGGCCCGAGCCCGCGGTCGGTGAGCACGGCGGGGTGGATCCCACGCGCGAGCTCGCGGAGCTCCTCGAGCGCGTGCGTGAGCTCCTCGCGCGCCCCGGCCAGGAGTGACGTCGCCTTTCCGGGTCCTCGACGAGCTTGGTCTCGGCCAGCCTGAGGGAGACCGAGAGTGCGACGAGCCGCTGCTGTGCGCCGTCGTGCAGGTTGCGCTCGAGCTTGCGTCGCGCCTCGTCCTCCGCCTGCGAGGATCCGCGCGCGGGAGGCGCGAAGCTCCTCTTCCTGCCGTCTTCGGACGGTCACGTCGGTGCCGCTCACGAGCACGAGCGAGCGACCCTCGGGATCGAGCACCGGCCGAGCGCTCCAGGCGACGAGCAGCTCGTTGCCCGAGCGGTCGAGCCAGCGAGACTCGCGCTCCGGCTGTGCGACGCCGTTCGCCGCATTCGCGATCGCCATACGCGCGGAGTGGTCGTCCTCGCGGGCGATCAGCCCGAGGAAGCTCTTGCCGACGATCTCGTCCTCCGTCCAGCCGAACGCGTCGAGGAACGCGCGGTTGTTGTTGTGCTCGACGACGACCGCGTTCGGGTCGACGGCGACGAGGAAGCTCGGCACCGCCCCCGTGATCGAGTTCAGGAAGTCGCGCTGGCGCTCGGCCTGGCGACGACGCTCGGCTCGCTCGGTGATGTCGCTGTAGACCGCCATGTGGCCGACGACGACGCCCGTCGCGTCGCGGATCGGAGCGGCCGAGAGCTCGACGTCGACGAGCTCCCCGTCGCGGCGCAGGCGCTGGGTCTCGAACCCGGTGTACGCGACTCCCGCGCGTCCCTGGACGATGAGGCCCCGGAACTCCGGCTCCCGGTCCGGAGGCACGAGCGGGAGCGGGCCGCCGATCACCTCGTCCGCCGTCCAGCCGTACATGCGCTCGGCGGCGGGGTTCCAGAGCAGCACCCGGTCGTCGAGGTCGATCTCGACGATCGCGACCGGCGCGCCCTCGATCACGGCTCGAAGTCGCTCCGCTCCGATCCGCGCCTCTTCCTCGCGGTGCTGGCGCTCGGTGATGTCGAGGCCTCCGGCCACGATGCTGACGACGCGGCCGTGCTCGTCGAGGACCGGAGCGCTGTGCCAGTAGATGACGACGTGCTCTCCGCGGGCGTTCACGAACGAGTTCTCGTACTCGGTCTCGCGGAAGTCCGGCGCGGCAGCATGGAAGCGCGCCACCATCTCGTCGCGCTCCTCCGGGTCGATGAACACCTCCCAGAACAGCCTTCCGACGACGTCGTCCTCGGTCTCGTAGCCGCTGGCCCGAAGCGTGGCCGGGTTGATCTTCAGGATCCGTCCGTCCGTGTCCACGTTCGTGAGCAACGCAGGCACGGTCGTCGAGAGCGCGCCGGCGAATCGCACCTCGACGCGAAGCTCGGCCTGAAGTCGCTCGTTCGAGATCGCCAGCCCGGCGGCCGCCGTGACGGCGTCGACGAGCTCCGGCTCGTGCAGGAGCGACGGGTCACAGGTGATGGCGGCGACCCGCGTCCCTGCGCGGTCGATGAAGCGGACTGCCCTCGTGCTCGACGATTGCGGCTCGGGCACGGCCCAGCCCCGCGGGTCGACCCAGAGGCCGGTGGTGAGCCCACGCTCGGAGCCGATGCGGTACACGATCTGCACGGTCGGGTCACCGAGTGCCGTGGCGAGCGCGTCCCGGAGCGGCGTGCCCGTCTCGAGCGCCATGACGACGTCCGTGACCGACGATCGCGCGAGCCTCGTGCGCAGCACCCCGAAGAGGAAGGCGAGCGGGACGGTCGTGAAGACGGCGTAGAAGGCCAGGAGCAGGCTGTCGGCCGCGGCCGGGAACAGCTGGTCCGCGACGACGAAGAGCCCGATCGTCACGAGCGTCGCGATCGCCGCTGCGAGGACGGGCCACGCCAGGCGCCGGAGGGCGGGAGTGGCGGCGCGCCAGCGGCGGACGAGCGCGCCGAGCACGAGCACCAGCAGGACGATGCTGCCCACGGACGCCACGGCCCTGGCCGCGTCGGCGACGGCCGGGACGTCGGACAGCAGGATGGCGCTCTCGGGGCAGGAGTCGCAGCGCGAGGGCGCGGGAGTCGGGTCGAAGAGGAGCCGGAGCAGCGAGGTCCCGACGAGGAGAGCGCCTGCTGCGAGTGGGATCGCGCGCTCGAGCCTCGTCTCCAGGCGCCCGGTCGGGTAGCCGAGGAGCAGGGCTCCGAACGGGACCCACACGAGACCGCCGAGCAAGACGCCGAGGGTGAAGACCCAGGGCTCGTTCGAGTCGCCGAGGGCGTTCAGCAGCCAGAGGTAGCCGACGCCCACGAGGAAGACTCCGGTTCGGTTCTCGGGGCGGCGCGCCAGCGCGATGAGACCGCTGATGGCGAACACGACGCCGGCGGGGATCGCGTAGGCGAAGCTGTCCGCGCCGCGCTGCTCGCTCGTCGCGACGATGAAGACGGCGAGCGCCGTCTCGAGAGCCAGGAGCGCGAGCCCGAACGCGAGCGTGAGCCGGCTCAAGCGAGGAGCGCCCGGATTGTGTCCCCGGACAGGTCGGCCTTCGAGATGAAGCCTCGGGCGTGGCTCGACTGCAGGAGGCCCTCGTAGTCGGACGCCTCGCGGCTCGAGACGAGCACGATGCTCGGCCAGGGGCCCTCGCCGCAGAGGAACTCGCAGATCTCGAAGCCGGTCGCGTCGGGCAGTTGCACGTCGAGGAGCACGACGTCCGGCTGGAGCAGGCGGGCGGCGGCGATCGCCGACGAGCCGTCGTCCGCCTCGCCGACGACGTCGAACCCGTCCGCCTCCAGGACCGCGCGCGCAGATGCGCGGAAGCTCGGGTGGTCGTCGACGATGAGGACGCGCATCACGCTGTCATCGTCGCAAAGCCCAACGTGAGCAATGGTGCGGCAAACCGTACACACGGATCGAACATGTGTTCTTAGCATCCTGCAATTCTCGCAATGCTCTTGTAACGCGCCGCGAACAGTGCTAGCTTCTCCCTCAAGCTTCAAGGTGAGCCTTGATCGAGACGGTTCGGCGGCTCGATCGAGGCGAACCGCTCAACCACGCCAAACCGGGGGGTACGCAGATGGCCGCTCGCACCGCCGCAGCACCGAAAACCGCCCAGAAGGTTCAACGAGAGCTTGAAGACCTGCAGCTCGTGCTCAAGGCGAGGAACGGCAGCCAGGAAGCTCTCGACGGCCTCATGCGCAGGTACACGGGCTTCGTGCGCCTGAAGGCGAGCTCGTACTTCCTCGCCGGCGGTGACTCGGACGACCTGATCCAGGAGGGCATGGTCGGGCTGTACAAGGCGGTGCGCGACTTCCGCCCGGACAAGGAGACGTCGTTCCGCAGCTTCGCCGAGCTCTGCGTGACGCGGCAGATCATCACCGCGATCAAGACCGCGACGCGCTTCAAGCACTCGCCGCTCAACACGTACGTCTCGTTCAGCCACACGCCGGCGGGCCAGGAGTCGGACGGCGACTGCACGCTCGGTGACGCGCTCCCCGGTCCGAGCGTCGACGACCCCTCGGTCTGCGTCATCTCGACGGAGGAGCTCGAGAGCCTCGTCTTCTGCCTCGGCAGCGGCCTCTCGTCGCTCGAGGCCGACGCGCTCCGCCTCTACCTCGAGGGGAACTCGTACGACGACATGGCGGTCGTCCTCGAGTGCGACACGAAGACGATCGACAACGCGCTCCAGCGGGTGAAGCGGAAGATCCTCGCGCACCAGAAGACGCGCGAGGTGCTCGCGTAGCCGAGGCTCAGCCGGCAGGGACGCCGAGCGACCAGCGCCACCGTCTTCCGGACGAGGCCGAGCTGGGCTCGCATGATGCCCGGGTCCCCGAGCGCGCGGGCGAGGACGAAGGCGCCCTCGAACGTCACGGTGACGTGGTCGGCGAGAGCTTCGGGCGAGACGGCGATCGCAGGGGGCCGCGTCTCGACGGCGGCCGCGATCTTCTCCGCGAGGCGACCCCGGTACGCGAGGAGCGCGTCCACGATCACGTCGTTCGTGCCGTCGTCGAAGAGCTGCCGCTCGAAGAGGTAGGAGACGTACAGGCAGCTCGGCTGCTCGGTGACCATCAGCTCGGCGGCCTCCTCGAAGCTCCGGATGAAGGCGACGACCTGCTCCGCCGGATCCTCCGACGTGGCTTCCGCGCGTGCCATGAACTCGTCGAGGAACGCGACGTCGGACTCCGCGTAGCGCTCGACGATCGCCCGCGCGAGCTGGTTCTTGGACGAGAAGTGGTGGAAGAACGCACCCTTGCTCGTCCCCGCGGCCGCGAGGATCTGGTCGATCGACGTCGCGGACAAGCCCTGGTCGAGGACCAGCTCCTGCGCGCTGTCGAGGATCCGCTCGCGTGTCTTCGCCCCGTCTCTGGTCATGCTTGCACCAGACTATACAGTCTGTTATAACAGACCGACTAGTCTGTTCGATCGAGGAGGAGTGATGCAACCGGTGCCGGATGTCAGAGATCGACCGCGTGCTCAATGGGCTCGGGGAGGCGATGGAGGGGCAGCTCGTGCGTCCCGGCGACGCGACCTACGACGAGGCCCGGAGCGTCTGGAACGGGATGATCGACCTCGAGCCCGCCGCCGTCGCGCAGGTCGTCTCGACCGACGACGTGCGCACGGCCATCGCCGCCGCCGCGGGAGGCAGGGCTCGACGTCGCGGTCCGCGGCGGCGGGCACAACGTCGCCGGGCTCGGGACGATCGACGGCGGCCTCGTGATCGACCTGTCGCCCATGCGGAGCGTCTCGGTCGATCCCGATACCCGGCTCGTGCGCGTCGGCGGCGGCGCGACGCTGGCCGACCTCGACGCGGCGACGCAGGCGCACGGGCTCGCCGTGCCCGCGGGCGTCGTCAGCGAGACGGGCATCGCCGGCCTGACGCTGAGCGGCGGGCTCGGCTGGCTCCGCCGCGCGTTCGGGCTCACGTGCGACAACCTCGTCGCCGCCGAGCTCGTTACGGCAGACGGCGACGTCGTGCGGGTCGACGAGCAGACCGACCCCGAGCTCCTGTGGGGGCTGCGAGGGGGCGGAGGGAACTTCGGCGTCGTCACCGAGCTGACGTTCCAGGGCGCATCCTGTCGGCCCCGAGGTGTTCTTCCTCTTCGCTCTCTATCCGATCGAGCACGCGCGGCACGTGGTCGCCGAGCACGAGCGCCTCGTGCACGAGGTCGGCGACGAGCTCAGCACGATCGCGATCCTCGGCCACGTCCCGCCGCTCGACGACTTCCCCGCCGAGGCTCACGATGCTCCCTACGTCGGCGTCCTCGGCCTGTACGCAGGACCCGTCGCCGACGGGCAGCGCGCCCTGCAGCCGCTTCGCGAGCTCGCGGATCCGCTCGTCGACCTCTCGGACCCGATGCCGTACGTCGACGCCCAGAAGATCTACGACCCCGACTATCCGGCGGGTCACCGCTACTACTGGAAGTCGACGAACCTCCCGGCCCTCGCCGGCCGAGGCCGTCGATCGCCTCGTCGAACGCACGCTCGCGGCGCCGTCGAAGCACTCGACGGTCGACGTCTGGCTGAACGGGGGAGCGATCGGCCGCATGTCGAGCGACGGCGCCGCATTCGGCGGCAGGGACGTGCCCTACGTGATCAACCCGGAGGCGAACTGGGAGCACGCCGAGGACGACGACGCGAACATCGACTGGGCGCGGGGCGTGCTGGCCGCTGTCGAGCCCTACGCGAGCGGCGGGGCGTACCTCAACTTCCCCGGTTTCCTCGAGGAGGGACAGGCGCTCGTCCGCTCGAGCCACGGTGCGAGCTACGCGCGCCTCGCCGGGCTGAAGAAGCGGCTCGACCCGGAGAACGTCTTCAAGCGGAACGCGAACATCGAGCCCGCGTAGAAGCCGGAGGCGGGACTCGAACCCACGGCCTGCCGCTTACAAGGCGGCTGCTCTACCAGCTGAGCTACTCCGGCGCGACGTCATAGGTTACGCCGTCGCGCCGGACCTCTGGCAGTTGCCCGAAACCGCCCCGAGGCAGATAATCCCGCGATGCAGCCAACTGACACGACAGCCGCGGAGCGTGTCCTGGCCGAGCGCGCGCGCTACGTCGCCCGCGGGATGACCACGCAGAAGCTCGTCGTCGCCGAGGCCGAGGGCGCGCGCATCACCGACCCGGACGGCCGGACGTTCATCGACTTCGGCGGGGGCATCGGCTGCCAGAACACGGGCCATCGTCACGCCGCGATCGTCGACGCGATCAAGGAGCAGGCCGACCGCTACCTGCACCAGTGCTTCATGGTCGGAACGTACGAGCCGTACGTGGACGTGTGCCGGCTGCTGGCGGAGCTCTCGCCGTGCAGCGGCGAGGAGCAGCGGTCGATCCTCGTCAACACGGGCGCCGAGGCCGTCGAGAACGCCGTCAAGATCGCGCGCGTCGCGACCGGGCGCCAGGCCGTGGTCGTCTTCGACGGAGCGTTCCACGGGCGGACGCTCCTTGCGATGACGATGACGAGCAAGGTCAAGCCCTACAAGGCAGGCTTCGGCCCGTTCGCGCCCGAGGTCTACCGTGCGCCGGCGCCGTACCCGTATCACGGGATCTCCTCCGACGACTCGATCGCCGCGCTCGAGCACCTGTTCAAGGCGGACGTCGACCCGTCGACCGTCGCCTGCGTCGTCCTCGAGCCGGTGCAGGGCGAGGGCGGCTTCGTCACGATGCCGCCCGACTATCCTGCGCGGCTCCAGGAGCTC
Source organism: uncultured Actinomycetes bacterium (assembly GCA_963770595.1). Classification (GTDB taxonomy): domain Bacteria; phylum Actinomycetota; class Thermoleophilia; order Gaiellales; family Gaiellaceae; genus GMQP-bins7. Next base: position 1,047,415 of record CAVYQG010000003.1, read on the forward strand.
TGCCGCTCGCACGGGATGCTCTACGTCGACGACGAGGTCCAGTCGGGCGTCGGCCGCACCGGGAAGATGTGGGCGATCGAGCACTACCCGGGCGTCGAGCCGGACCTGCTCGTCACGGGGAAGTCGATCGGCGGCGGTCTCCCGCTCGCCGGCGTGACGGGGAGCGCCGAGGTCATGGACGCAGTTCCGCCCGGCGGCCTCGGTGGGACGTTCGGCGGCAATCCGCTCTCGTGCGCGGCTGCCGTGGCCGTTCTCGAGATCGTCGGGGACGACGACTTCCTCGCGCAGGCGACCGCGCTCGGGGCGACGCTCCGCGCGCGCCTGGACGACCTCGCGAGCCGGCACTCCGACATCGGCGAGGTTCGCGGCCTCGGGCCGATGCTCGCCTTCGAGTTCGAGCAACGGACGCCGGACCGGGCGCAGGCGGTCGTCTCGGCCGCGTACGAGCGCGGGCTCATCCTGCTGTCGTGCGGCCTGTACGGGAACGTGATCCGCCTCCTCGCGCCGCTGACGATCGCCCGGGACGAGCTCGACGAGGGTCTCGCGATCCTGGAGGAGTCGCTTGCAGCGTGAGGCCGTCCCGGACATCCGGGTCCAGGGTCTGACGAAGCGCTATGGCGATGTCGTCGCCGTGGACGGGATCGACCTCGACATCCCCGCGGGAGAGTTCTTCACGATGCTCGGGCCGTCCGGCTCGGGCAAGACGACGACGCTCCGCATGATCGCCGGCTTCGAGATCCCGGACGAAGGGTCGATCGAGCTCGCCGGCGAGGACGTGTCGCGCCTCCCGCCCTACGACCGGCCCGTCAACACGGTGTTCCAGGACTACGCGCTGTTCCCCCACATGACGGTGCAGCAGAACGTCGAGTACGGGCTGATGGTGAAGAAGGTGAAGAAGGGCGAGCGTCGCGAGCGTGCGCAGGCTGCGCTCGGGATGGTCCAGCTCGGCGCGTACGGCGACCGCAAGCCGGCGCAGCTCTCCGGCGGGCAGCGCCAGCGCGTCGCTCTCGCGCGCGCGATCGTCAATCGTCCGAAGGTGCTCCTCCTCGACGAGCCGCTCGGCGCGCTCGACCTCAAGCTCCGCCAGGAGATGCAGATCGAGCTCAAGTCGATCCAGCGCGAGGTCGGCATCACGTTCGTCTACGTGACGCACGATCAGGAGGAGGCGCTGACGATGTCCGACCGCATCGCGGTCTTCAACGACGGCCGGATCGAGCAGATCGGGCCGCCGGCCGACGTCTACGAGCACCCGCAGAGCGAGTTCATCGCGGGCTTCGTCGGCGTCTCGAACGTGATCGAGCGGGACGGGCGACGGTACACCGTCCGCCCCGAGAAGCTGAACCTGCTCGACGACGGCCGAGAGCCGCGAGGCGGGCTGGCACGTCGAGCCGGGGACCGTGCACGACGTCCAGTACGTCGGCCCGGTCACGCGGTACCACGTGACGCTCGATCGCGGAGGCGAGCTGCAGGTGCTCGCGCAGAACCTCGAAGAGGGCTCGAGCCAGGTGCTCGAGGCGAAAGGACGTCGGGCTGCGCGTCGAATGGCGCCCCGACCAGGAGTCGGTCATCGACGAGTTGGAGGGAGGATCCGAATGAAGGGACGCAGGACACGCGTCGCTCGATGGGCCGTGCGTCGGCCTGTCGGTGGCGGCACTTTGCGTCGTCGCGGCAGGTTGCGGCGGAGATGACGGAGACAGTGGCGCGAGCACCGAGATCGAGGGTCTCGGCACGACGCTCGAGGAGGTGCAGGAGCTGGCCCGCGAGGAGGGTGAGGTCAATCTCGTGCAGTGGGCGGGGTACGCCCAGCTGACCGACGAGTTCACCTCTGCGACCGGCTGCACGGTCAACACGAAGGACGGCGGCTCGTCGGACGAGATGATCAGCCTCATCCAGACTGGCGAGTACGACGGTCTGTCGGCGTCGGGCAACGCGAGCGTCCGGCTGATGTCGACCGGCGACGTGGCTCCGGTGAACACCGACCTCCTGCCGAACTTCGCGGACGTCCAGGAGGGCATCAAGAACCAGGACTACAACAGCCTGGACGGTGAGGCTTACGGCGCTCCGCACGGCCGTGGACCGAACTACCTGATGTTCCGCACGGATCAGGTGCCGGAGGACACGGACAGCTGGGGCGTCATCTGGGAGGACGAGCAGCTGGCGAAGTACAAGGGCAAGATCTCGATCTACGACGACTCGATCTTCATCGCCGACGCCGCACTGTGGCTGATGGCGACGCAGCCCGATCTCGGGATCGAGAACCCGTACCAGCTGACGCAGGAGCAGTTCGACGCAGCGGTCGCGCTCCTGAAGACGCAGGCTCCGAACGTCGGCGAGTACTGGCCCGGCACGCCCGCGACGCAGATCGCGGCGTACACGAACGGCGACAGCGTCGTCGGCACGACGTGGCCGTATCAGTACCTCCAGCTCACGAACGCCGACCCGCCGGTGCCGGTCAAGGCGATCAAGCCGGTCGAGGGCACGACGGGCTGGTCGGACACGTGGATGATCTACTCGCAGTCGGCCAACCCGAACTGCATGTACCTCTGGATGGATCACATGATCTCGCCGGAGGCGCAGGCAGCGGTGGCCGAGGGCTTCGGCGAGGCGCCGGTCAACCTGAAGGCGTGCGAGCTGACGACGAACGAGAACCACTGCGACGACTTCCACGCCGACGACGAGGCCTGGTGGGAGGACGTCTACTACTGGACGACCCCGACCGCCGACTGCGGCAATCCGGACGGCGACGAGACCTGCGTGACGCAGGAGGACTGGAAGACCGCCTGGACGGAGATCCGCGGCTAGCGGTGATGCGGACCGGATGACGTCGGTCCCCGTCTCCGAGACGCCGCCCCGGGAAGGCCCGGGGCGGCGTCTCTCCTCGTACTTCTTCCGCCACCCGCGCACGCGGCTCGCGGTGCTGCTCGCACTCCCGGTCGCGTGGATGGTGATCGTCTACGGCGGCTCGCTCGTGGTGCTCCTGTTCTCCGCGTTCTGGGAGACGGACGACTTCACGGGCGAGATCGTCAGGAACTTCACGCTCGACAACTTCCGGGACATCGTCGAGCGTGACGTCTTCCGGGACGTCGCGATCCGGACGATCCTCATGGCGCTCGCCGTGACGGTCGCGGACGTCCTCTTCGCGTTCCCGATCGCGTACTACATGGCGCGCGTGGCGTCGCCGAGGACGCGCAATCTCCTCGTCGTCGCGATCCTCCTGCCGCTGTGGGCGAGCTACATCGTCAAGGTCCTCGCCTGGCGGACGATCCTCTCCGACGGCGGGATCGTGAACTGGGCGCTCGACCCGATCGGCGCCTCCTTCGACGGCTACTCGACGGTGGGGCTGTGGCTGGTGTTCACGTACCTCTGGCTCCCGTTCATGATCCTGCCCGTCTACGCGGGGCTCGAGCGGATCCCCGATTCGCTGCTCGAGGCGTCGGCCGACCTGGGCGGGCGCTCGTCGACGACCTTCGTCCGCGTCATCCTTCCGCTCGCGTTCCCGGCAATCGTGGCCGGGTCGATCTTCACCTTCTCGCTCACGCTCGGCGACTTCATCGCGCCGCGACTCATCACGAGCGAGCAGTTCATCGGAACGGTGATCTACAACATCTACGGCAACGCGCTGCCTCTCGCCGCCGCGTATGCCGTCGTGCCGATCGTCGTCATCGTCATCTACCTCCTGATCGCGCGGAAGCTGCGCGCTTTCGAGTCGCTCTGAGACGTGGTCGAGTCCACTCTCACCCGCTTCCTGCTTCGCTTCGGCGCGGGCGTGACGCTCGCCTTCATCTACATCCCGCTCTTCGTCGTCGCGCTGTACGCCTTCAACCGCAACGTGACGCAGGCCTGGCCGATCGAGGAGTACAGCACGCGCTGGTTCTCGGTCGCGTGGGAGAACCCGCAGGTGCGCGAGGCGCTCTGGCTCTCGTTCCGGGCAGCGTTGGGCGCGACCGTCGTGGCCCTCGTGCTCGGGACGCTCGCTGCGATGGCCGTCTCCCGGTACCGCTTCTTCGGCCGGGAGGTCATCACGTTCGTCGTCATCCTCCCGATCGCCCTTCCGGGGATCATCACCGGCCTGGCGCTCCAGGCCACCATCCTCGACGTCCTCGGGCCGCTGGGACTGAGCTTCGGCCTCATGACGATCGTGATCGGGCACGCGACGTTCTGCGTGGTCGTCGTCTACAACAACGTCATCGCCCGCATGCGCAGGACGGCGGGGTCGCTCGACGAGGCGTCTGCGGATCTCGGCGCGGACAGCTGGCAGACGTTCCGCTACGTCATGTTCCCGCAGATGCGCACCGCGCTGCTCGCGGGCGCGCTGCTCGCGTTCGCGCTCTCGTTCGACGAGGTCGTGGTGACTACGTTCACGTCGGGCGCGCAGCAGACGCTGCCCATCTGGATCGTGGCGGCGATCACGCGCCCGGCGGAGCTGCCGATCGTGAACGTCGTCGCGCTCTTCGTGATCGTCGTGTCGATCATCCCGGTGTACTTCGCGGCCAGGCTGGCCGGAGGCGCGGGCCTCACCGCCGATCGGCCGGCCAGGGGCGCAGTCGCGGCGACGGTCGAAGCCGAGCCGTAACCTCCGTCTCGGCATGGATGCCGAGAGCGAGCTCGTGGCAGTCGCCAACGAGAACCTCGTGGCGTCGTTCCGCAAGCTGTCCGAGCACGTTCAGGGCGGCGCGGCTCGTGAGGCCGACGGGGTGTTCACGTTCGCAACCGGGCTCCCGATGTCGCTCTTCAACGGCTGTGTCGTGACGGAGGAGGGTGCGGATCTCGAGTCGGCGCTCGCCTGGCTCACCGACCGTGGCGTCCCGTTCCGCGCCTGGATCCCGGAATCACTCGTCCGGACGGTGGTCGAGGCGCTGCGGACGAGTGCGTTGCGGCCCGAGCCCTACAGCCTCCCCGGTATGGTGCTCCGCCCGGTGCCCGAGCCGCCGGCCACTCCTCCGGCGGTCACGGTCGACTCTGTCGGGAGGGACCTCGACGAGTTCCGCCGGGTCGTCGTCGAGGGCGGGGCGGACGAGGAGGACGTGCGACGGTTGTTCACGGCGTCGTTCGCCGCGGACCCCGACGTGCGGATGTTCGTCGGCCGCCTCGACGGGCATCCGGTCGGGACGTCGGTGGCGGTCCGGAGCGCCCGCGCCGGCGGCGTCGTCGCGGTCGGGACGCTGCCCACGGCGCGGCGGCGAGGTGTGGGCACGGCGCTGTCGTGGGCAGCGGCGAGGGCGGCCGTCGACTGGGGGCTCGACACCGCCGTGCTCCAGTCGACGGCAATGGGGCATCCCGCTGTACGAGTCGATGGGATTCCGGACGGTGGTGCCGTACGCCGTCTACGCCAGCACGCGGTGAGCCCGCGGGCGCGTGCTCAGTGTGACGCGTCGGCGGTGACGCCGGTGCCGATCGGGCACGAGACGCCGGTGCCGCCGAGCCCGCAGTAACCGTTCGGGTTCCCCATCGTTTGTCTCCGCCGCTGACCTGCTGTTCGCCCGATCCCGGTGGCCGTCGCGCCTGAACCCGCACCAACGCGCTCGATTCGAGGAGGCCTCCGTGCTTCCGTCTTTCGTTGGTGGGAGTGTTGCGGTCCGGCCGCAGCGGCAGCTCGTATTGTCACCCAATGATGCTGCAGCGCCAACGCGCCGATTCTTGTCTTGGACCTTCAGCTGGCACTCGCCGAGGCACACGGTGCCCTCGTCACCGAGGCATGAGAGTCCCGTGGGGGCTTGCCGGTGTTCGCATCCCCTGCGTCGATGGAGCACTTGCGGTGAATGAACCACTTGTGCCTTCCGAACCCTTCAGGCGAAAGCACGGCCGTCGTCCCCGACTCGTCCACCTCGACCTCCCAGTCGTCGTGGCATGCGAACCGTTCCACCGCGTCGATCAGCTGCACCCTAGGACTCCCTGGGTCCCCCACATTCGACCGCCTCCTCGGCTGCAACGGCGAGATCTTGCGCGCGGCGTCCGAGTAGGCGATCAGCGCGCCACGGTGACATCGCCTCCAGCTTCTTCTGCCATGCCTGACCGTCGAGCGAGTTCGGCCAACGGCTCAGCGACACTGGCAATGTCCTCTCGGGTCGTCACGCTCGCCGGATTGTACGCCGAGAACCTCTGCGGCAAGCGGTTGCGGCCCGCGCCGGCCGGGCTCGTTCGCTAGGCGGTCATCAGTCCGAGTGAAGCGTGTCGGAGCGAGGCCGATTGCCTCGGCTCCGCGAGACGTGAGCACGTAGAACTCGGGTGCTGGCGCAGCGCGGCGCGACTGCGACTTGACCGGGTTGGTCCGACGCGGCCGAGCGACCGTGAGGGACGCACGTGGACCGACCGCGCGACAGGGCAGGAGTACAAGCTCGTCCGCGGGAACCCGCTCCTCGGTGACGACCAGGAAGCGGCCGACCTGTGCCTGGCGCTGGACGACTCGCTGTTCCTGATCCGAGCCGACCGGCCGAGGGCGAAGACCGTCCACGTGGGTGCGCTTCGGTGGACTGAGGGGCACACGGTGAAGCCGCTGCGCCATGCTGGCTGGATCGACCCTGGCCCGTCGGTCTGGGGCGAGGAAGACTGGCCGCGTACGGGATGCACCCCGATGCTTACGCCGGGGAGCACAAGCCCTACGCACCGATTAACGAGTCACTGCCGCCAGCTCCGCCTGACCGCGTACTGCCCTCGAGCTTCGCCTTGTTCCCCGTGCGCAAGTCAGTGCGGGCGAGCGCCGCTGACCGCGCACTCAGGAAGCTCGGCCTCCGTTGATGCGGCGGAGGTCGATGTCCGGGGTCGGACCTGTTGGTGCCGCGGTCCCTACGTCGCGTGCGGGGGCCTAGACGTGCGCCGCTGGCGGCGCGTGGTGATGCCAAGGGCAATCAAGAGAACGACGATGCCGACGGGTCCGATGATGTTGGACGCAACCGCGATCGAACCCGCGACATTGCTGGTGTCTGCCCAGATGAATCCGATGATGGTGCCGACGACCAGGACCGCGACCATCACCGCGAGCCAATACAGAATCCGTCGTCTGCTGATGACTTCGAGGGTACTCCGATGAAGCGCCGTTTCCAATGACGCGGGGTTGACGCTGGACGAGTGGCGGCGGCTGGCCGCGGTGCCGCAACGTGAGGTCGAGGCCACGCTCAACACGGCCGACGCCGCCGGTGAGTTCATGGAGCGCATGGCCGCGCTCCGGGCCGCAGCCGCCGGGGAGGTCACCAGCGCCGAGGGCATCGCCGCGACGCAGGTGGCGCTCCGTCGGGTCTTCGACAGGTTCGTGATCCACCGCATTGACGCACCCGAGGCACCACGCCGCGTCGACGCCGAGGCGATGGTCGGGGCGAGCTACGTCCTCGAGCCGCTGGTGGCCGAGGCCCGGCTGGGCACCCTGCCCGCGGGCACCCCGGTGGTTACTCGCTCGCCGCTGTCGCTGGAGCAGGACAACTCACGCCCGTCCCGCCAAGGCCGCAATAACCGTTCGGGTTCGCGGCGAGGTACTGCTGGTGGTACGGCTCCGCGTAGAAGAACGTCGCCGCGGGAGCGAGCTCGGTCGTGATCTCGCCGTAGCCGGCCCGCGAGAGCTCCTGCTGGAACATGTCGCGCGAGGCGAGCGCGGCATCGCGCTGCGCGTCCGACGTCCAGTAGATCGCCGAGCGGTACTGCGTCCCGGCGTCGTTGCCCTGGCGCATGCCCTGCGTCGGGTCGTGGCCCTCCCAGAAGATGCGGAGCATCTCGTCCGAGCTCGTCAGCTCGGGGTCGAACACGGCGAGGACGACCTCGGCATGCCCGGTGCCGCCCGAGCACACCTCCTGGTACGTCGGGTTCGGCGTGATCCCGCCGGCGTAACCGACCGCGGTCGTGTGGACCCCCGGCGCCTGCCAGAAGAGACGCTCCGCGCCCCAGAAGCAGCCCATACCGAAGATCGCCTGTTCCGACCCCTCGGGGAATGGCGGCGCGAGCGGGGTCCCGAGGACGAGGTGGGCGGCGGGAACCTGCATCGCCTCGTCGCGGCCGGGAAGCGCCTCGGTGGGCGACGGGAGCGACGTCTTCTTGCGCTGGAACAGCACGACCCAAGGGTACCGGCCGAGCGCCCTACGGCTTCTTCGCGGCCTCCCAGGCGTCGTACTCGCCGGCGTGCTCCGAGGCGACCTGCTCGAACCATGCGCGGAAGGCCTCGACGGTTGCCGCGTTCACGACGCGCGTCGTGTCGGCCTTGACGCGCCACTCGACGATCTGCTCCGACGGAGGCTCGACCACGGTCGTGTACCCGGCGTCCTCGATCACGTCCGCGGCGGTGCGGGCACCTTCCTCGGCCGGGAAGTAGAGGTAGTGGACGACGTGGCGGGGCCGCGTCAGGTCGGCGCCCAGGCTCTGGAGCTGGCGGAGGACGAGCCGGTCGGCATCCTGCGGCGTCTCGGGGCGTCCCTTGTTCCGGAGCCGGTCGAGGAGCCCCACTCAGATCCTCGCCAGAGCGTGCTGGAGGTCGGTCCAGAGCGCCGCGGCGTCCTCGAGGCCAACGGACAGGCGAAGCAGCCCGGGCGGGACGCGGGCGCCCTCCCAGCGGGCGCGGGCCTCGATCCTCGACGTCACGCCGCCGAGGCTCGTCGCGTTCACGATCAGCGTCGTCCCGGTCTCGACCGCTCGTGCGGCCTCGGCCCCGTCGACGTCGAAGGAGAGGAGGCCGCCGAAGCCCGGGTAGCGCACCGTCTCGACGGCGTCGTGCGCGCGAAGACGCTCGACGAGGTGGCTTGCCGTCTGCGACTGCCGTGCGAGGCGGACCTCGAGCGTCTCGAGCCCGCGCAGGAGCAGCCAGGCGGTGTCCGGTCCGGGCACGGGGCCGGTGCGGCGACGGAACTCGGCCAGCCGGTCGTACGTCGCGCCGTCGCGGCAGACGACGGCGCCGAGGAGCGCGTCGTCGTGGCCGGCGAGGTACTTCGTCGCCGAATGAAGCGCGATGTCGCAGCCTCTCTCGAGGGGTCTGACCTCGAGCGGCGTGGCCGCGGTCGAATCGCACACTGCGAGGCCCGCGTGGGCGGCGGCTGCGTCGAAGTCGGGCATCGTCAGGAACGGGTTCGAGGGCGCCTCGATCCACACCAGGTCGGCGCCGTCGGGAGGCGGTCCGGTCTGGTCGAACTCGACGTGCGCGACGCCCCAGCGCGAGAGCTCGTCGAGCACGCCGCTCGTGCCGTAGTACGCACCCTCGGCGAGCGCGACCGTCTGCCCCGGTGCGAGGAGCGCGAGGACGACCGCGGTCGTCGCCGCCGAGCCGGAGGCGAAGAGCAGCGCGTCGCCGCCGTCCAGCTTGCCGAGCCGGCGCTCCGCCTCGGCCACGGTCGGGCTCGAGAAGCGGGAGTAGGTGAACTCGCCCGGCTCGCCGCTCTCGTGCGGCCAGACGGTGGAGCGGTCGATCGGCGTGCTCGGCACGCCGAGGAGAATACGGCTACGACTCGATGTCGACGCCGAGGCGGGCGAGCTCGGTCACGCCGCCTCGTCCGCTTCCGCGAACGATGCGAGGAAGCTGTCCCTCAGCGCGGCGAGGTTCACCTGGCAGACGTCGCAGACCAGCTTCGCCATTCCCCGGCCGGTCGACGGGATCCAGACGAGCGCATGCTCGCGATCGACGAGCTCCCGCTCGCAGAAACCGCAGCGAAGCTCGCTGCGGCGCTCCCCGGCGCGTACGCGCGAGATCAGGGAACGCCGACCGCGCTTGCCGCTGTCGTCGTCTGCCGCAGACATCACCGAATTGTTGCTGTCTTATCCGGCCAGAGACCCGGTCACAAGGCCAGGACTCGGCCCGCTCAAGGGTTAGGCTCCGGCGCGATGGCCGAGACCCACGACACGACCGAGGCGAAGCTTCGCTGGCTCGAGGAGCTGAGCGCGGAGGCGCGCCACGCCGCCAGCGAGAAGCAGGTCGAGCGGCAGCGGGAGCGCGGGAAGCTGCTCGCGCGCGAGCGGCTCGAGAAGCTGCTCGATCCCGGCTCGTTCGTCGAGCTCGACCGCTTCGTCCGACATCGCGAGAGCGAGTTCGGGATGAACGACAACCGCCCGTGGGGTGACGCCGTCGTCACCGGCTACGGGACGATCTTCGGGCGCAAGGTCTTCGTCTTCTCCCAGGACTTCACGGTCTTCGGCGGCTCGCTGTCCGAGGTCTTCGCGGAGAAGGTCTGCAAGGTCATGGACCTGGCGGTGACGTACGGGTGCCCGGTGATCGGGATCAACGACTCGGGCGGCGCGCGGATCCAGGAGGGCGTCGTGTCGCTCGCGGGCTACGCGGAGATCTTCTGGCGGAACGTCCAGGCGTCGGGCGTCGTCCCGCAGATCTCGCTCGTCATGGGGCCGTGCGCCGGCGGCGCCGTGTACTCGCCTGCGATCACCGACTTCGTGCTCATGGTCGAGGGGACGTCGTACATGTTCATCACGGGCCCCGACGTCGTGAAGACGGTGACCGGGGAGGAGGTGAGCTTCGAGGAACTCGGAGGCGCGGCCACGCACGCCGCCAAGTCGGGGGTCGCGCACTTCACGGCGCCGGACGAGGACACCTGCCTCGAGGAGGCTCGTTATCTCGTCTCGTTCCTCCCGCAGAACAATCTCGAGCCGCCGCCGTACGCGGCGCCGGCAGACCCGGTCGATCGCGAGGACCCCGCGCTCGACGCGCTCGTCCCCGACAGCCCGAACAAGCCGTACGACATGAAGCAGGTCATCGAGCGCGTCTTCGACGACGGCGAGTTCCTCGAGGTGCACGCGCACTGGGCGGAGAACATCGTGTGCGGGTTTGCGCGGCTCGGCGGGTACGCCGTCGGCGTCGTCGGGAACCAGCCGGGCGCGCTCGCCGGCGTGCTCGACATCGACGCATCGGTCAAGGCCGGGCGCTTCGTGCGCACCTGCGACGCGTTCGGGATCCCGCTCGTCACGTTCGTCGACGTGCCCGGGTTCCTGCCGGGGACGGCGCAGGAGTGGGGCGGGATCATCCGCCACGGCGCGAAACTCCTGTACGCGTACGCGGAGGCGTCCGTGCCGAAGCTGACCGTGATCACGCGCAAGGCGTACGGCGGCGCGTACGACGTCATGTCCTCGAAGCACATCCGCGCCGACTTCAACGTCGCATGGCCGACCGCGGAGGTCGCGGTGATGGGCCCGGAGGGCGCGGTGAACATCGTGTTCCGGCGCGAGCTCGAGGAGGCGGACGACCCGGAGGCAAGGCGTGCCGAGCTGATCGCCGACTACAAGGAGCGCTTCGCGAACCCGTACACGGCGGCCGAGCGCGGGTACGTCGACGACGTGATCGTGCCGCGCCGCACGCGGCCCGTGCTCTTCTCGGCGCTCGAGACCGCGCTCACGAAGCGCGTGCCGCGGCCGCAGCGGCGTCACGGGAACATCCCGCTCTAGTCGTCGGCGAAGGGGCCGAGCGGCAGCAGCGCCCGGAACTCCCAACGTCCCAGGTCCGGCTCGGTCTCCTCGAGGAGCGTCACGTCGGTCGCGCGGGCCGGGATCGGGATCAACTGGCGAACGTCCGCCTCGGCGCGCATGAGGACGTCGTGGGCACCCTCCGCCACCGTCAGGTGCGGGACGACTTCCTCGAAGATGCCCTCGTACGGCGGATACTCCGGATACGCGGCGACGACGGCCTCGGTGAGGCGGCGGAACGGATCGGAGGGCTCGGGCGCCAGGTACAGCACGCCGGGGAAGTGACGGCACCGGGCGAGCTCGAACGCGAACGCCGGGTGCTCGGCGAAGAGCGCGCCAAGCTCTTCGAGTATTCCGTCCTCGAGGGCAGCCGCCGGGGCGAACGGGTAGAGGACCGTGACGTGGGGCGGCACGCCGGCCGAGGGCTTCGCGTCGGCCGTCCGCTCGAGCCAGTGGTTGACGGCGAACCCCGCCTCCGGGACGGCGACGATCAGCGCGGTGCGGAGACCGGTCACCGGGGCAGGTGCTTGACGACCACGCCGCGATCCTATATTTCATAGGCATTGCCTAAGCAGAACTACACCGCGGCGGAGGCCGCCCGCGCACTCGGGATCTCTCTCGACACGCTCCGTCGCTGGGACGGGTCGGGGAAGATCCGCGTCGAGCGCGACGCTGCAAATCGTCGCGTCGTGCCGGCGTCCGAGGTGGAGCGACTCACGGGCTCGTATGGCTCGGAGCAGCTCTCTGCGCGGAACCACTTCCGCGGCGTCGTCCGCTCCGTCACCGTAGAGGGCCTGCTCGCGCAGGTCGAGATCGACGTCACCGAGCCCGCGCGGGTCGTCGCGATCATCACGCGTGAGTCCGCCGAGCAGCTCGCTCTCAAGCCGGGGATGAGCGCTGCCGGCGTCGTGAAGTCGACCTCGGTGATGGTGGAACGATGAGGCTCGCCGTCGTCGTCGCGACGGTCGCTGCGCTCGCTGCGGGCGTCGCGTCCGCGTCACCGCGCGAGCAGGCGGCCGGTCGCCCCGTCGTCCTCGCGGCGGCCTCGCTGACCGAGGTGCTGCCACGGATCGTCCCCGAGGCGACGTTCTCGTTCGCGAGCTCGAACTCCCTCGCCGAGCAGATCCGGCGGGGGGCGCCGTTCGACGTCTATCTCTCGGCGAGCCCGACCTACACGCAGGAGCTCCACAAGGAAGGGCTGGCCCGAAAGCCCGTCGTGTTCGCGACGAACTCCCTCGTCGTCATCGTCCCGCGTCGCAATCCGGCGAGGATCAAGACCGTCTTCGATCTCGCGAAGAGGCCGAAGCTGAAGCTCGTCGTCGCCGGGCCGAAGGTGCCGATCGGCCTGTACACGCGGGAGGTCTTGAAGCGACTCGGCCTGCTCAGGGTGCTGAAGAAGACGGTGAGCCTCGAGCCCGACGTCAAGGGCGTCGTGGGCAAGGTCGCGCTCGGTCAGGCCGACGCGGGGTTCGTGTACCGGACCGACGTCGCGCCCGTCTCGTCGCGGGTCCGCGCGATCGCGATCCCCGCACGCGCGCAGCCGACCGTCGAGTACGAGCTGGCGATCGCCGCGCGGCCCCGCGACCTCGAGGCCGCTCAGGACTTCGTGATCTCCCTGCTCGGTCGCGACGGGCGCCGACTGCTCCGGGCAGCGGGCTTCGGGCTGCCGTGAGGCCGACCGCCTTCGGGGTCGCGCTCGGCGCTGCCGCGACGCTCTCGCTCGCGTTCCTGCTGATCCCGATCGTCGCGATCTTCGCCGAGCTGTCGTTCGCCGACTTCGTGGACGGGGTCACGAGCGACGTCGCGCTCGACGCCCTCCGGGTCACCGTCGAGACGAACCTGATCGCGATGGCGCTCATCGTCCTCCTGGGCACGCCGACCGCCTACCTGCTCGCGACACGGCAGTTCCGCGGGCGCGCGCTGCTCGTCACGCTCGTCGAGCTGCCGCTGGTGCTGCCGCCGGCGGTCGCCGGTCTCGGGCTGCTCGCCGCGTTCGGCCGCTTCGAGTTGCTGGGGCGTGGGTTCGCCGCGCTCGGGGTCGAGATCGCGTTCACGAAGCTCGCGGTGATCCTGGCCGTGACGTACGTCGCGAGCCCGTTCTACGTGCGCACGGCGATTTCCGCCTTCGAGTCGGTCGACGCCGATCTGGTCTCGGCCTCGCGGACGCTCGGCGCCGGGCCGGCCCGCACGTTCGGCCGGGTCGCGCTGCCGCTGGCCGCTGGTGGCCTGGGCGCCGGCCTCGCGCTCGCCTTCGCGCGCGGGCTCGGCGAATTCGGCGCGACGATCATGTTCGCCGGCTCGTTCCAGGGCGTCACGCAGACGCTCTCGCTCGCCGTGTACCAGGAGTTCGACGTCGCGTTCGAGAGCGCGCTCGCGATCGGCGCCCTGCTCGTCCTCGCGAGCGCGCTCGTCCTGTTCGTCGCCAAGGCGATCCCCGCATGGAGACGCTCCGTCTCGACATCGATCACGGTCTCCGCTCCTTCCGCCTCTCGGTAGCGCTCGAGGTCGCGGCCGAGACGGTTGCGCTCGTCGGGCCCTCGGGCGCAGGGAAGTCGAGCGTGCTCCGTGCCGTCGCGGGGCTTCTCCGGCCGGACCGGGGCACCGTCGCGTTCGGCGGCGAGACCTGGCTCGATACGGAACGTCGCGTCGATCTTCCGCCCGAGCGGCGGAAGGTCGGGCTCGTCTTCCAGGAGTACGCGCTCTTCCCGCACCTCGACGTGCGCCGGAACGTCGAGTTCGGTGCGGAGGACCGCCGGGCCGTGCCCGGGCTGCTCGAGCGGCTGCGCATCGGCCATCTCGCGGGCGCGCGGCCGGGGGACATCTCGGGCGGCGAGCGGCAGCGGGTCGCGCTCGCCCGCGCGCTCGCGCGAGCCCCGGACGTCCTCCTCCTCGACGAGCCGCTGTCGGCTCTCGACGCGCACACACGCGCGACCGTCCGGGCGGAGCTCCACGAGCTGCTCCGCGACCTCCGGATGCCGACGCTGCTCGTCACGCACGACTTCGACGACGCGGCGACGCTCGCCGACCGGGTCGGCGTTCTCGTCGACGGAGAGGTCCTCCAGCTGGGGACGCCGGACGAGCTCGTCGCGGAGCCGAGCGACGCGTTCGTGGCGAGCTTCGCCGGCGCCAACCTCCTCGTCGGGGCCGCACGCCCCGGGTCGAACGGCCTCACCGAGGTCGTGCTCCGCTCGGGCGGCTCAGTGTGGTCGACCGAGCCGGGAGCAGGGCACGTCGCGGTCGCGGTGTACCCGTGGGAGGTCTCGCTCTCCCGCGAGGCGCCGGACGACTCCGCGCAGAACCACGTGCGAGCGCCGATCACGTCGCTCGTGTCGCTCGGCAACCGCGTGCGCGTGCGGATCGGCCCGATCACCGCCGAGGTCACGGCGCAGTCGGCCGAGCGGCTCGGGCTGCGCGAGGGCGAGATCGTGGTTGCGTCGTTCAAGGCGACCGGCGCGCGGCTGCTCCCGATCGCCTAGCGTGCCGCCGTGATCGAGGCGATGCCGCCGGTCGACGACGAGCGGTGGTCGCGCTCGAGAGCGCCTCCGGCGGGCCGGAGTCGAGCTCGAGTCGCCGGCCCGCGGCCTACGAGCAGCGGGTGGCGGCGCGCTGCGTCGCACGGAGGCCGTGCGCGCCGACCTCGGCGAGCCCTACGCTCCCTCGCCGCGCAGGACGCGCGGCGCGACGCGCGCGTAGTCGAGCCCCGAGACCCACGTCAGCACCACCGCGGCCAGGAGCGTCCACCAGGCGACGTCCTCGCTCCACAGCACCGGCGGCGGCGAGCCCGGCCACGGCCGCCGCCACCGCCTGCGCCCACGTCTTGATCCGCCCGAGATCGCGCGCGCCGAGGACGACGCCACGCTCCACGGCGGCGAGGCGCAGTCCCGAGACGAGGATCTCGCGCACGACGATGGCGGCGATCATCCACGCGGGCGCCACGCCCGCGCCGACGAGCATGACGAGCGTCGCGAGCACGAGCACCTTGTCCGCGACCGGGTCGAGGAGCGTCCCGAGAGGGGAGCTCGTCCCGCGGCGGCGCGCCAGCCAGCCGTCGATCTGGTCGGTCGCCATCGCCACCACGAACACCGCGGTCGCCCAGTACGCGTGGTTCGGGAAGTCCCAGGCGAACAGGACGACGACGACGGGCACGGCGGCGACCCGCGCGACCGTCAGCTGATCCGGGAGGCTCACCGTTCGGGAGAATACGCGTCCCATGCCGCCCTTCAGCAAGGTGCTCGTTGCCAATCGCGGCGAGATCGCGGTGCGCGTCTTCCGGACGCTGCGCGAGCTCGGCGTCGGGACGGTCGCCGTGTACTCGGAGGCGGACCGGACGAAGCTCCACGTCGTCGACGGCGGACGAGGCGTACCTCATCGGGCCGGGGCCGGCATCCGAGAGCTACCTCCGCGGCGATCGGATCGTCGAGGCGGCGCTGCGCTCGGGAGCCGAGGCCGTGCATCCGGGCTACGGCTTCCTCGCCGAGAACGCGGCGTTCGCCCGCGAGGTCGCCGCCGCCGGCCTTACCTGGATCGGACCGCCGCCCGAGGCGATCGAGGCGATGGGCTCGAAGATCGCGGCGCGCGAGCGCATGCGGGCGAGCGGCGTGCCGATCATCCCCGGGACGACCGAGCCCGCCGCGAACGTCGAGGCGGTCGCGGCGGCGGCCGCCGAGATCGGCTATCCGATCGCGATCAAGGCGTCGGCCGGGGGCGGCGGCAAGGGCCTCAAGATCGTTCGGGAGGAGGGCGAGCTCGAGCGCGCGTTCGAGTCGGCGACGCGTGAGGGCGAGGCGTACTTCGCGGACGCGGCGGTCTACGTCGAGCGCTACCTCGAGGATCCCCGGCACGTCGAGGTCCAGGTCCTCTCGGACGACCACGGCTCGGTCGTCCACCTCGGCGAGCGCGACTGCACGATCCAGCGGCGACACCAGAAGCTCGTCGAGGAGACGCCCTCGCCGGCTGTCGACGACGAGCTGCGCGAGCGGATCGGGCGGATCGCGGTCGACGCCGCGCGGGCCGTCGGCTACCGGTCCGCGGGGACGATCGAGGGCCTTCTTACTCCTGACGGCTCCTACTTCTTCCTGGAGATGAACACCCGCGTGCAGGTCGAGCACACGATCACGGAGGCGGTGACCGGGGTCGACATCGTGCGCGAGCAGGTGCTGATCGCGGCCGGCGAGCGGCTCTCGTTCACGCAGGAGGACGTCGTCCTGCGCGGCCACGCGATCGAGTGCCGGATCAACGCGGAGGACGTGACGAAGGGCTTCCTCCCGTCGCCGGGCGTCGTCACGGCGTACCGCGAGCCCGGCGGGATCGGCGTGCGCGTCGACTCGGGGATTCGCGCGGGCGACGAGGTGTCGGGGCTCTACGACCCGATGATCGCGAAGCTCGTCGTGCACGACGTCGACCGCGAGCGGGCTCGGCTGCGGATGCTGCGCGCGCTCGAGGAGTTCGAGATCGCGGGCCCGGACACGCTTCTCGGGTTCCACCGCGCGCTGCTCGAGACGCCGTGCTTCGTCGCGGGGGAGACGTGCAAAGGGGTCGTCGAGTCCGATGAGCTCGCGCGGCGTGCGCTCGAGCTCACCGCGATTCCCGTGAGCCCGGCTGCGGACGGCAGGCCGGGAGCCACGCGTGAGCGGGTCGTCGCCGTCGAGCTCGACGGCAGGCGCCACGAGGTCCGCGTGCACGTGCCCGAGCCGCCTTGGGCCACGCTCGCGCGGCGCCACAGCGAGCGCGCGAAAGGCCTCTCACAGGGCGCGACGGGCGCCGTGGTCAGCCCGATGCAGGGCACGGTCCTGCAGGTCGCCATCGCCGAGGGCGACCTCGTCTCCGCGGGCGACCTCCTCTGCGTGGTCGAGGCGATGAAGATGGAGAACGAGATCGTCGCGCACGCCGACGGCGTCGTCGTCGAGCTCGCCGTCGCGCCGGGCCAGGCGGTCGCGAGCGGAGATCTCGTGTGCGTCCTCCGGCCGGCGTCCGAGTGACCGCCCCACGCTGCTCCGACGCCTCGCGCGCGAGCGGGGAGTCTCTCGCGGGGACGGCCACCACGGTCGAGCGCTGGCTGCTCCTCGAGGTCCCCGGGACGTGGCCGCGTGACGTCGGGAGCGAGGGCGCGCTGCCCGGCCCGGCCGAGGTTGCCGCGCGCGCGTGGCTCGAGCGAGCGCCGCGTTCGCGCCTGCTCTTCCTTCGTCGTCCGGGCCGCCGCGGAGGGCGGCCGGCGGTTTACGTCGTGGAGGCGGACGGATCGAGCGCCGAGCCGCGTCGCCTCGACGTCGCGAGCCTCGATGAGCTCGCGGATGTCGACCTCGCTTGCGACGGCGACCCGGTCGACGGCGCGCTCGTCCTCGTCTGCGCTCACGGAAGCCGGGACTCCTGCTGCGCCCTCCTCGGCACACCGGTCTTCGGCGCGCTGAGCGGGGTCGGCGGCGCCGAGACGTGGCTCTCCTCGCATCAGGGCGGGCACCGGTTCGCAGCCAACGTGCTGATCCTTCCGGCGGCGATCCAGCTCGGACGCGTCGAGGCCGGTGAGGCCGCGCGGGTGGTAGGCGACGCGCTTGCGGGACGCATCGACCTCGAGCGCTACCGCGGACGGTCGTTCCACGAGCCGGTTGCACAGGCGGCGGAGATCGCGATCCGGAAGAGAGAGCGGCTGGCGGGTGTCGACGACCTGGCGCTCGTCGCGGTCGAGGGAGCGCGCGTCCGGTTCCGCACCGGGGACGGGCGCGAGCACGAGGCGGTCGTCGACGAGGTCGACGGGCCGATCGTGCCGGCCAGTTGCGGCGCCGATCCCGAGCCGCAGGCCGAGCTCAGGGCTCGACTCGCGTAACGCTCACCGCTCGAGCTCGTGCGAGTGGTCCGTGATCCAGACGACCTGCTCGTCGAGCCCTTCCGGGGGCTTGGCGACGGCCACGAGCGCGCCGAAGACGACGCGTACCCAGCTTTCCGCGACGAGCGACCCCGACGCCGACATCGTCCCCTCCCACGCGTCGCCGGGGCGGAGGAGGAGAGGGAGCTCGGGCTCGTACGCGGCGGCCGGCCTGACGGCCGGAAGCGTTCCCTCCTGGTTCCGGGCCCGCAGCTCCGTCGCCTCGCCGCTCGAGAAGAGCATGAGGCCGAACGACCGGTCGAGCGTCGCGTTCGGGTCGCCGATCTCGTACGGGATCGACGTGGTGTTCTCCACCCCGAGCCGGACGCGCCAGCCGGCTCGCGTGACGGACAGCGACTCCACCGTGAAGACGAGCTTCTCGCCGGCGGGGCCATACGTCTCGCGCCATCCGAGCGTCGCCGACTGCGGGCCGGCGGCGTGGCTCGTCTCGGCCGCGGGCTCGTCCCCACGGAGGCGCTGAGCACCCGAGGAGAACGCGAAACCGGCGACCGCTGCGCCGATCGCGATGAGGACGACGATCGTGGCCCGGCTCATCGGGCCATGCTCGCACAGCGCAGGGCGCCGTCGGAGCTGCGTGCGCGGGTACACTCGCCCGCGCTTTGGACCTCTACGAGTACCAGGGGAAGGAGCTGTTCGGCCGCTACGGGATCCCCGTGTCGGACGGACGGCTCGCGACCAGCCCGGCCGAGGCACGCGAGGCTGCGTCCGCGATCGGAGGCCAGGTCGTCGTGAAGGCGCAGGTGCTCACGGGCGGGCGCGGGAAGGCCGGCGGGATCAAGCTCGCGGGCTCGCCGGAGGAGGCCGAGGCGCGCGCCGCCGAGATTCTCGGGCTCGACATCCGCGGGCATGTGGTGCGAAAGCTCTGGATCGAGCAGGCCTCCGACATCGCCCGCGAGTACTACCTCTCGCTCACCTTCGACCGCAGCGCGAAACGTCCACTGTTCATGTTCACCACGCAGGGCGGCGTCGACATCGAGGAGGTCGCGTCCTCGAGCCCGGAGGCGCTCGTCAGGCTCCACGTCGACCCGCTCGAGGGATTCCACCCGTGGCACGCGCGCAGGCTCGTCCACGGCGCCGGGATCGAGGACCCGGCGGAGCAGAAGCAGGTCGCGGCGATCGTCGCGAAGCTCTACGAGGCGTTCGTCGGCAGCGAGGCGATGCTTTGCGAGATCAACCCGCTCATCGTCACGCCGGACGGCGAGGTGCGCGCGCTCGATGCGAAGTTCACGGTCGACGACAACGCGCTCTTCCGTCATCCGGACCTCGCCGAGCTCCGGGACTTCGCGGCGGCCGATCCGCTCGAGGCGCTCGCCCACGAGAAGGGCGTGACATACGTGAAGCTCGACGGCGAGGTCGGCGTGCTCGGGAACGGCGCCGGGCTGACGATGGCGACCGTTGACGTCGTCACCTTCGTGGGCGGGAGCCCGGCGGACTTCTGCGACCTCGGCGGCGGCGGCGACGCGGAGGGCGTCGTCGACGCGCTCGAGATCATCACGCGGGACGAGCAGGTCCGCTCGATCTTCTTCAACATCTTCGGCGGCATCACGCGCTGCGACGAGGTCGCACGCGGCATCCTCACGGCGCTCGAGCGCATGTCGATCGAGCTTCCGATCGTCGTCCGGCTCGACGGGACGAACGCCGAGGAGGGTCGGCGCCTGCTGCAGGGCTCGGGCGCCCCCAACGTCCACGCCGAGGCGACGATGCTCGACGGCGCCCGGCGCGCGGTCGAGCTCGCGGGAGCGAGCGCCTGATGGCGATCCTCGTCGACACCGACACACGGCTCGTCGTCCAGGGGCTCACGGGCTCCGAGGGTCGATTCCACGGGCTGCGGAACCGGGACCACGGGACGCAGGTCGTCGCCGGGGTGACGCCGGGCAAGGGCGGACAGGACGTCGAGGGCATCCCGGTGCTCGATACCGTCTCCGAGGCCGTGGAGAAGGCAGGCGCGAACACGGCGATGGTCTTCGTTCCCGCGCCGTTCGCGGCGGATGCGATGTACGAGGCGATCGCGGCCGGGGTGCACACCGTGATCTGCATCACGGAGGGCGTCCCGGTGCACGAGATGCTCCGCATCCACGAGCTCGCTCGCGTGCGCGGCGTCACGCTCATCGGGCCGAACTGCCCGGGCGCGCTCTCCCCGGGGAAGGCGAACGTCGGGATCATCCCGGCCGAGATCTTCCGCGAGGGCGCCGTGGGCCTGGTCTCGCGCTCGGGCACGCTCACGTACCAGATCGGCCACGAGCTGACGCAGCTCGGGCTCGGCAACTCGACGATCGTCGGGATCGGCGGGGATCCGGTCGTCGGCTCGTCCTTCGTGGACATGCTCTCGCGCTTCGAGGCCGATCCGCAGACCGAGCAGGTCGTCATGGTCGGGGAGATCGGGGGCGACGAGGAGGAGAAGGCCGCCGCCTACATCGAGGCCGAGATGACGAAGCCCGTCGTCGCCTACATCGCGGGCTTCACCGCCCCTCCGGGGAAGACGATGGGCCACGCAGGCGCGATCATCTCCGGCTCGTCGGGCACCGCACAGGGCAAGAAGGAGGCGCTCGAGGCGCGCGGGATCACGGTCGGCACGACGCCGACCGAGGCGGCGGAGCTCGTGGCCGCCCTCGCCCGGGCCTGAGCTCGTCGTTCGGCACGGGTACGCTCGCGGCTGTGCCGGAGACGCCCATCTCCTTCGCGCGCGGCGCTCCCTCGCCTGCGCTGATCCCCTCGGCTGAGCTCGCCGAGTGCGCGCACGCGGTGGCGCTCAGGGACGGGGACCGCGTCTTCGCCTACGGCCCCGGCGGCGGCTATCCACCGCTCCGCGAATGGCTCGCGGAGCGCCACGAGGTGGATACCGAACGCGTCGTCCTGACGATGGGCGGGTTGCTCGGGTTCGTCCTCTACCTCGCGGAGCAGCAGGCGCGGCGGCCGGGGCGCGTGCTGGTCGAGGCGCCGACCTACGACCGCCCGCTGAAGATCCTCGAGCGTGAGCGCATCGAAGTCGTCCCGGTGTCGATGGACGGGGAAGGCCTCGACCCGGATGCGCTCGAGGCCGAGCTCCGGCGCACGGCCGAAGCGCCCTCGTTCCTGTACACGATCCCGACGTTCCAGAACCCGAGCGGACGAACGCTCTCTACGGAACGCCGCCGCCGCGTCGCCGAGATCGCGGACGAGCACGATCTCGCGGTGCTCGAGGACGACCCGTACGGCCTCGTCCGCTTCGAGGGAGATGCAGCAGCCGGCGCTCCGCTCGCTCGAGGGCGGCGAGCTCGTCACCTACACGTCCTCGTTCTCGAAGACGGCCGCCCCGGGGCTCCGGACGGGGTACTTCGTCCTCCCGGCCGAGCACGCGGCGGCGTTCGAGGAGCGCGCCGTCTCGACGTACATCTCGCCGCCGTTCATCACCCACGCGACGATCGCCGAGTACGTGGCGCAGGGACGGTTCGAGCCGAACCTGGAGCGCGTGCGGGACGGGCTGCGCGCGCGACGCGACGCGATGCTCTCCGCCCTCGAGCGCTCGTTCCCCGCGGGCGCGTCGTGGAGCCGGCCGGAGGGCGGATACTTCCTCTGGCTCGACCTCGATGGAGCGGATACCTCCGAGCTGGCGGAGCGGGCCGCGGCGGGCGGGCTCGGGATCGTGCGCGGCGCGGACTTCTTCCCGTCCGGCTCGGGCCTCGGGCGCTCGTCCGCCAGGCTGGCGTACAGCTACGAGCCCCCCGAGCGCATCGCCGAGGGGATCGAGCGGCTGGCCGCGCTCCTGTAGCCCGTCGTTACGAGGCCCGGCGACGCGCGCGCCGCTCGCGGAGCTCGTCGAACAGGTAGCCCGCGGCGAAGCCGATGCCCACGCAGAGCAGGATCAGGACGAGAAGCGAGATCTCGGTCGTGAAGAAGACGAAGCTCACCTCGACCTGCTTGCGGTTGAACAGGACGATGAGGATCGCGTAGAGCGCGAGCGCGCCGAACGCGATGAGCCGCCACGGCGTCTCGCCCGGAGGCTCGGGAGGAGGCTTCGGCGTCGGCTTGGACCCGGTGGTCGGCTCGGAGCCCGACTCGGTCATGGAGCGGATCCTACGCAGCGTGGCCGACCGCGACCCGTGGGACAGGTCGCGGCACGAGCGGCGGCTGCTTCGGCGGCGAGAGCTCCCCGGCCTTCGACGCGCGGAAGGTCGGGCAGGTCACGTTCCCGGCGAGCGCGCAGAGGCCCTCTCGGCGGAAGTAGCAGTCGTCGCAGGTGACCTGGGCTCGTCGCATCGTCGTCGTCGATCGGTGCCGCCTGCCGTGCGGACGGGGCCGACCAGGACGGGATTCTTGCGGCCTCGCCCGGCACCTACAACCCCCCGAAGGTCCGGGTTCTCGGCAAAACGCCGCAATTTCCGCCGGTTTCCTCGACCGACGAAAGTCCTGCAAAATCAGCAGTTCAGATCGACGGTTTCCAGTTCGCGCAACGCCTGTTGAAAACTCTCCACAGGCACGACGAGCAGTCCGTTCGCATGCTCCTGCGCTTCCTCGGCGTTCTGGCCCGCCGGGACGAGGAAGACATCCACATCCGTACGGCGCGCTCCGATCGTCTTCTGCTCCAGGCCGCCGACGGAGCCGACCGACCCGTCGAGCTCGAGCTCGCCGGTGGCGGCGACCCGGCAGCCGCCCGTGACGTCGCGGCCGAGCTGCCGAGCGATCTCGAGCGCGAACGGAAGCCCGGCGGAGGGGCCGCCGACGCTGCCGAGGTCGATGTCGACGTCGAACGGCAGCTCGATGTCCGCCTCCTGGCCGACCTGGATCCCGACGATCGGCTGCGAGGGATCGGTGGGACTGGGGATCGTCCTGAGCGACACGTCGACGTTCTTCCCGTCGCGCTTCACCGTCAGCGTGACGGAGTCCCCCGGCTCCCGCGTGCCGATCGTGTCGCGCAGCTCTGTGGGCGTGAGCACCTGCTCGCCGTCGACCGCGACGACGACGTCTCCGAGCTCGAGCTTCCCGAGGGCGGGCGTGTCGGCGAACGTGCCGGTGACGAGCGCGCCGAGCGGCGTCACCTCCGGGTCGTACCCGAGCTCGCGGAGCGCGACGACGGAGGCGATCGCCTCCGAGCGCTGCATCTCGGCGGCGGTCTGGCGGTCGCGCTCGGCCTCGCTCGTGCCGGGCGGCAGGATCGCCTGCTCGGGCACGACCGTCGAGCCTTCGGGCCGCGTGAACGGAAGGAGGTCCTCGAGGATCGAGGTTCGCCGCACGAGGACGTCGACGTAGTAGACGCCTTCCTCGCCGGCCGGCCGAGCGTTCTCGACCTCGACCCGATCGGCGAGCGGCTTCGCGCTGTTCGGGGCGAAGATGAACTCCTCCGAGGGCAGGACCCAGAGGACGAAGGTGGCCGCGAGCCCGACGAGGCCGAGCGCGACCGCGACGCCGGCGAGCTTCTTCAACTAGAGGAGCCCGCGGATCAGGCCGCCGTCGACGGCGATCACGGTGCCGGTGACGTACGACGCTCGATCGGAGCAGAGGAAGGCGACGACGTCGCCGAGCTCGCGCGGCATGCCGAGCCGTCCGAGCGGGATCGTCTTCAGGTCCTCCGCGCTCGGGCCGTCCGGCCATACCTCGCGGATCCGCTCGGTGTCGACCCGGCCAGGGCGCGATCGAGTTCACGGTGATCCCCCTGGGACCGAGCTCGCGCGAGAGCGACTTCGCCCACCCGACGACGCCTGGGCGGACCGCGTTCGAGAGCACGAGGTTGTCGATCGGCTCCCTCACGGTGCTCGACGTCACGTTTACGATCCGGCCCGCAGGGCTGCGCTCGAGGTGGGGGAGGCAGAGGCCCGTGAGCCGCACGACCGAGCCAAGGAGCAGGCTCGCCGCGTCGGACACCTGCTCGGCCGTGAGCCCCACCGCCGTCGCCCGCGGCGGGCCGCCCGAGTTGTTCACGAGGATGTCGATGCGCCCGTGCTCCTCGACGGCCGTCCGAACGAGACGCTCGAGGTCCTCCGCGTCCCGGACGTCCCCCGCCACGGCGACGCCACCCAGCCTCTTCGCCTGCTGCTCGAGCGGCTCGGGCCGGCGCGCGAAGAGGACGAGGTTCACGCCCTCGTCGGCGAGCGCCTCCGCGATCCCGAGACCGATCCCGGCGGACCCGCCGCAGACGATCGCCGTCCGCCCGTTCAGGCCGAGGTCCACGCTACTTCCGCTTCAGGATGCCCACGACCTCGCGGACCGCTGCCGCGGACTTGCGCAGCATCTTCTTCTCGTCTGCGGTCAGCTTGAGGCGGACGATCTCCTCGACGCCGCCTGCGCCGAGCTTCACCGGGACGCCCATGTAGAGGCGCTTGATCCCGTACTCGCCCTCGAGGTACGCCGTGCAGGGCAGGACGCGCTTCTCGTCGAGGCAGATCGAGTCGACCATCTGCGCCGCGGCTGCGCCGGGCGCGTACCAGGCCGACGTCCCGAGCAGGTTGACGAGCTCGCCGCCCCCGACCTTCGTGCGCTCGACGAGCTTCTTGATCTTCGGCTTCGGAAGCAGCTCCGCGAGCGGGACGCCGCCGACGGTCGTCGCCGAGACGACCGGCACCATCTGGTCGCCGTGGCCGCCGAGGACCATCGCGGTGACGTCCTTGACTGACGCGCCGAGCTCCTGCGCGATGAAGGTCGAGAACCGGGCGGTGTCGAGGATCCCCGCCATCCCGACGACGCGGTGGCGCGGGAAGCGCGAGACGGCGCGCGCGACGTGGCACATCGCGTCGAGCGGGTTCGAGACGACGACGATGGTCGTCTTCGGAGAGTGCTTCACGACCTCCTTCGTCACCGCGGTGACGATCGCCTCGTTCGTCTGCACGAGGTCGTCGCGGCTCATTCCCGGCGCGCGCGGCCTGCCCGCGGTGACGACGACGACGTCGGAGCCCTCGGACTCCTCGTAGCCGTTCGAGCCCACGACCCGGGGCTCGTAGCCCACCGCGGCGCCTGCCTGGTCGATGTCGAGCGCCTTGCCCTGCGGAAAGTTCGGGATGATGTCGACCAGGACGACGTCGGCGTAGTCGCGCCGCGCGATCTCCTGGGCGCACGTCGCGCCGACGTTCCCGGCGCCGACGACCGTCACCTTCTTGCGACCGTTCACACTCGTCCTTTCGTCGATTCGCACTAGCCGGATGCCGCGAGCTTCTCGATGATCGCGTCCGCGTACTCCGACGTCCCGACCGCCGTCGGGTCGTCCCGGGTCGGCTTGAAGTCGTAGGTCACGCGCTCGCCTTCGGCGATGACGGAGACCACCGCGCGCTCGAGGCGCTGCGCCGCATCCCGCTCGTCGAGGTGCTCGAGCATCAGCTTCCCGGAGAGGATCATCGCCGTCGGGTTGACCTTGTTCAGGCCCTTGTAGCGGGGCGCCGAGCCGTGCGTCGCCTCGAAGACGGCGGCGTCGGTCCCGATGTTCGCTCCCGGCGCGACGCCGAGCCCGCCGACGAGGCCGGCGGTGATGTCCGAGACGATGTCGCCGTACAGGTTCGGGAGCACGAGGACGTCGAACTCCTCCGGGCGCTGGACGAGGCCCATGCAGAGCGCGTCGATCAGCACCTCGCGCGACGCGATCTCCGGGTAGTCCTTGGCGACCTCGCGGAACACGGAGAGGAAGAGGCCGTCCGTGTACTTCATGATGTTCGCCTTCGTGATCCCGGCGACCTGGCGGCGGCCGTTGGCCCGCGCGAAGTCGAAGGCGAAGCGGATGATGCGCTCCGACGCCTCCGGGCTCATCGGCTTGACGGAGATCCCGGACGAGGGCGCGATCTGCTTCGGCTGGAGCCCGTTCAGCAGCTCGATGACGCGCGCCGCCTCGTCCGAGCCGGCCTCGTACTCGATCCCGGCGTACAGGTCCTCCGTGTTCTCGCGCACGACCACGACGTCGACCTTCTCGTAGCGCGTGCGGACGCCCGGGTACGTCTTGCACGGGCGCAGGCACGCGTACAGCTCGAGCTCGTGGCGGAGTGCGACGTTCACCGAGCGGAAGCCGGTGCCGATCGGCGTCCCGATCGGGCCCTTCAGCGCGACGCGGTTCTGCTTGATGGACGCGAGCGTCTCCTCGGGGAGCGGCGTGCCCGCCTCCTCCATGACGTCGACCCCCGCCTGGCGGAGGTCCCAGTCGAAGTCGACACCCGTCGCCTCGAGGACGCGTCGGGTCGCCTCCGTGAGCTCGGGGCCGGTCCCGTCACCGGGAATGAGGGTCACGCGATGGCCCATCGGCGGGCGGATGGTACCTGGGTACCGTGGATTCTCCGGTCAGGTAGCGTCCTGGCCGGATGAGCGAGACCGCTGAGTTCAAGCCCGGGCTCGAGGGCGTCGTCGCCGTCGAGACCGAGATCGGCGAGCCCGATCGCGAAGGCGGGGCGCTCCGCTACCGCGGCGTCGACATCGAGGAGCTCGTCGGCCACGTTCCGTACGAGAAGGTCTGGGGCCTGCTCGTCGACGAGAGCCTCGAGCCGGGAATGCCGGAGCCCGAGGACTACGAGCCTGCGGGCCTGACGGGGAGCGCGCCGTCCGATGCGCAGGCCGAGATCGCGCGGCTCTCGGGTGTCTGGAAGCTCGGCCAGCTGGCCGACGTGTCCGACGAGCAGGCGCGCGAGGACCTCGGCCGCCTGTCCGCACAGCTCATGGCGATCGTCGCCCGGTCGGCGCGGGTGGCCGACGGCCACGCCGAGCCGATTCCGGACGACGTCGTGGCCACGGGCGAGACGGCCGCGGGAAAGTTCCTCCTCCGCTGGCGGGGCGAGGCGGATCCACGCCACGCGAGGGCGATCGACACGTACTGGATCTGCACGGCCGAGCACGGCCTGAACGCGTCGACCTTCACCGCGCGCGTCGCGGCGTCCACGGGGGCCGACGCGGGCGCGTGCCTGTCGGCGGCCGTCGGGACGCTCTCGGGGAGGCTGCACGGGGGTGCTCCGGCGCACGTCATCCCGATGCTCGACGCGGTCGCGGAGAGAGGCGACGCGGAGACGTACGTCGAGGAGCTGCTCGCCAGCGGCGAGCGCATCATGGGCTTCGGCCACCGCGTCTACCGAGCCGAGGATCCGCGAGCGCGTCTGCTCCGCGGCATGGCGGCGGAGCTCGGCTCGCCTCGCGTGGAGAGCGCGAAGGCGCTCGAGGCCGCGGCTCTGGCGGCGCTCCAGGAGCGTCATCCCGAGCGTGTGCTCGCGACGAACGTCGAGTACTGGGCGGCCGTCGTGCTCGACATCGCCGACATCCCGGCGAAGCTGACGCCGGCGATGTTCGCATGCGCTCGCGTCGCCGGCTGGTCGGCTCACATCCTCGAGCAGAAACGAGTCGGGCGGCTCATCCGGCCGGCCGCGCGGTACGTCGGCCCCGGCCCGCGCTCCCTGTCGACGCTCGCGTGAGCCTGGCCGAGGCCGCCGCGCACGCGGACGTGCTCGCCCAGGACGGGGACGAGCGCGCGCTCGCGACGATGCGCGTGCAGTGGGACGAGGAGATCGAGGCGGCGGCGCGCGACAGTGACTATCGCGTGCGCGCGCAGGCGTACCGCGCGATCGCGCAGTTCCGCTTCCGCCAGAAGATCGAGCTGCTGCGCCGCGGACTCGAGGACGACAGCCCGGCCGCGCGCGGCTCGGCGCTGATCGCGCTCGAGGGCCTCTCGCGCACGCATCCCGGCGACGTCAACGCGTTCAGGCCGCTGCTGCACGAGCTCGCCGCGCGCGATCCGAACGTCGCGGTGCGCAGGCTCGCCGTCATCTGCCTCAAGAACGGCTCGCCGCACCGCGACACGCTCCAGCTCCTCGAAGGCCTCGCGGCGACGGACGACGAGGACGCCGAGCTCCGCAAGACGGCGACGACGTGTGCACAACCAGCTGAAGAAGAAGGCGACGGCGAAGTGAGCGTCTCGGTCGGTGTCGTCATGGGCTCCAAGTCGGACTGGGAGGTCATGGAGAACACGGTCACGACGCTGCGCGCGCTCGAGATCGCGCACGAGGTGCGCGTGCTGTCGGCGCACCGGACGCCGGACGCGCTCGAGGCCTGGATCGAGGACGTCTCCGGGCGCGGGTGCAAGGTGTTCGTGGCAGCGGCGGGCGGAGCTGCCCACCTCGCGGGCGTCGTTGCGTCGAAGACGCTGCTGCCCGTGCTCGGCGTCCCCATGGGGACGGCGCTCGGCGGGCTCGACTCGCTCCTCTCGACCGTGCAGATGCCGGCCGGGATCCCGGTGGCGACGCTGGCGATCGGGCGGGCGGGGGCCGTGAACGCGGCGCTCTTCGCGGCCGCGATCCTCGCGGGCTCGGACGACGAGGTCAGGGATCGGCTGCTCGCGTACCGGCTCGAGCAGACGCAGGCCGTGCTCGACGTCGGCGACCCGAGCGCGTAGTCGTCGAACGCGGGGACGGTACCCTCGGCCGCCCTCGGCGACGCGGGCAGGCACCTAGGGACGCGAGGACGGCGAGCAGCTCGTCGCCGTAGCGCTCGACCTTCACCGGGCCGAGGCCCTTCACCGTCGCAAGCTCGTCGTGCGTCTGCGGGTGCGCCGCTGCGAGCTCGCGCAGCGTCGCGTCGTGGAGGACGACGTACGCGGGCACGCCGTCGTCGCGGGAGCGCTCGAGCCGCCACGTGCGGAGTCGCGCGACGACGTCCTCGTCGACGTCGGAGTCGGTCGCGGCGACCCGGATCGCGGGCGGTGTCACGGCCGGGTCGACGACGAGGACGCGGTAGCCGTCCGGCGTCGTCGTCTCGCGCAGCGCGCCGGACTTCTCGACGAGCTGGACCCAGCGGCGCACGTCGGAGTCACCGGCCGCTGCGAGCAGCCGGTACGCGAGCGACCGTCGCGCCGAGGGGGGCGCCTTCAACGACCCGCGCAACGTCGCGACCAGGCTCTGGCGCCCGAGCGGCCAGCGGAGCGACGCGACGGCATCGACGATCGCCTCGCCGATGTCGTCGGGGAGCGGGGGAGGGGCGTCCGCTGCGGGTCTCCGCGCGCTCGCGCGCGGCGCACAGACGTCGCACATGCCACACGGCACGTCGAACGACTCGCCGAAGTGCTCGGCGACCTGCGCGTGCCGGCATGCCCGCGTCTCCGCGAAGCCGATCACGCGATCCGCGCGCGCCTCGGCGACGAGGCGAGCGCGGTCGAGCAGGCGCTCGACCCGCCCCGCGGCGTCGTCCGGTGCGGCGAGCAGCTCGATCTGCATCCGGCGCCCGCGGTCGAGCCCGCGCTCCACGAGCCCGGCCTGCTGGAGCATGCCGACGAGCACGCGGGCGTCCCGATCGGGGACGACCCCGGCGAGCTCCTCCGGCTCGACGCGCCCGTCCGCCGCGCGCAGCACCCGGTAGACGGCGCGCAGCTCGTCCGGAGCCGGGACGTCCGCGAGCGCGAAGCGCCTGAGCGACTGCGCGTCCGCCGGGCCCGCGAGGAGCAGCGTGTCGCTCGGCTCGCCGTCCCGGCCGGCGCGGCCGACCATCTGCACGTACTCCTCGAGCGACCCCGGGTAGTTCACGAGGCAGACGAGGCGCACGTCGGGCTTGTCGATGCCCATGCCGAAGGCGGTCGTCGCGACCACCGTCTGCACACGCCCCGAGACGAACGCGTCCTGTACGCGCGTCCGCTCGGTCGCCTCGAGCCCGGCGTGGTAGTGCTCCGCGCTCAGGCCGTGGCCGCGCAGGACGCGTGCGACTTCCTCGGTCGAGCGCCGGGAGCGCGCGTACACGATGGCGGAGCCGCCTTCGAGCTCGCCGACCCGCTCGACGAGGATCGCGAGCCGGTCCTCCGCGTTCGCGACCTCCTCGACGTCGTAGCGGAGGTTCGGCCGGACGACGCTGGCCGCGACGATCTCGGGGGAGCGACCGAGCGCCTCGCCGATCTGCCGCGCGGTCTCCGGGGTCGCGGTCGCGGTCAGGCCGAGCAGCGCAGGCTCGCCGAGCGCCGCGAGCGCGTGGCGGATGAAGAGGTAGTCGGGGCGGAAGTCGTGCCCCCACATGCTCACGCAGTGCGCCTCGTCGACGACGACGAGGCCGAAGCCGGCCTCGCGCACGAGCGTCGAGGAAGCCAGCCTGCCGCAGGCGCTCGGGCGCCGCGTACACGAGGCGTTTTCGCCCCGCGGCGACCTCTGCGAGCCTGCGCGCGGTCTCGTCGGCGTCGAGCGACGAGTTCACGAACGTCGCGGTCGGCGCAACCCGCGCCGGGAGCTTGTCGACCTGGTCCTTCATGAGCGCGATGAGCGGCGAGAGGACGAGCGTCGGCTCGGGCCTGAGCATCGCGGCGAGCTGGTACGTGAGCGACTTGCCCGAGCCCGTCGGCATGAGCGCGAGCGTGTCGCGCCCGTCGACGGCGGCGCGGACGACGTCCTCCTGTCCGGGGCGGAAGGCGTCGAAGCCGAAGAGCTCGCGGAGCGGCGTCTCGAGGTCCTGCACGCGGCCACTCTATGGCCCGCGTCGAACGACGCTCACCGCCGTTGCGAAGTTGTGACGGGCCGCCGCCACGGTTGCGAGCGACCCCGTCACGCGCGGCTACGAGCGCCGCGCTGCGAGCAGGACGATCGAGGCAGCCGCGATCCAGGTCATCCAGGCGAACATCCCGAAGAAGGCCACGGTGGCGACCGACGCGAGCCCGAGCGACGACGCCGATCCACCCGAGCCAGGTCGGCACCCCGCCGCGGATCGCAGCGAGCGACGCGGGCACGGCCATGACCGCGGCGGCGATACCGCCGGCGCCGAGGACGAACCAGCCGATGTCGTCGTACGACGAGGTACGCCTGCGCCTGCGCGAGCGCGCCCGGTGTCGTCGGAGGGCGTGTCGGCGAGCGGCGCGGTCCACATGATCCAGCAGAGCGAGAAGCAGAGCGTGAAGAGGATGCCGCCGATCAGGACGAGCGCCGACTCGGTGGCCGTGGCGATGCCCTGGAGGCGTGCGTGGAGCCCCGCGACGAACGCGCCGCCGAACGCGAGCGAGGCGAGCCCGAAGAGCAGGATCGCGATCGTCCAGGTCTCGTGAGACCGCGAGTACGCGACGACCTCTGCCGCGGTCTCGCCGGTGTCGTCGCTCGCCGGGCTCAGCATGATCCCGATGAGGCCGCCGACGAGCGCGAGCCCGCCGAGCGAGGGCAGGAGCCGCGTCCAGCCCTTGCTGTCGATCCCGGCGCGGGTGATGTCGAGCGTGGTGGTTGTCATCGATCCTCCTTGTCGTCTGGATGGGCGGCTCAGAGCGCGAGCGCCGGGCGCCCGCCGCCCGACCGGACGAGCCGGCCGAGCAGGCGGGTGAGCCGGCGGGCGGTTCGACGCCGCACGGCTAGATCCCGAGGGCGGTCGGCGTCTGCGGGGCGGCGGGCTCGTAGGTCGGCCCGTAGCCGAGGAGCCGGCCGAGCGGCGCGCCGAAGGCGAGGCCGAGGCGCTGGAGCCAGGCGGGCGGGAACGGCAGCCGGACGTCGCCGAAGTGGTGCTTTGCGATCACCGCGAGGCGCAGCGGGTTCGGCATCCCCTTCTTGCTGACCTTGCCGTCGGCGGCAAGCGAGAACATCGTCTCGATGAGCTGCTCGAAGCCGAGCGCGGGAGTGACCTCGCACACGAAGTGCGCCGTCTCGACGCCCGTGTTGCGGAAGCGGTGCGCCGTCCCTGCGGGGACGACGATGCGCTCGCCGGGCCCGGCGACGATGGTCTGCTTCCCGACCTTGAACTCGAGCTCGCCCGCGAGCACCTCGAAGCGCTCCTCCTGGGCGGGGTGGACGTGTGCGGCTGCGACTGCGCCGTCGGGCTCGACGAATGCCTCGACGACGACCGAGGCGCCGTTCGTGTCCGCGGACGTCGTGCGGAAGACGAGGGTTTCGCCGGTGACTTCGTTGGTGAGGGACTGGCCGGTGCTGATCACGTCTGCCTCCTTGGGCTGAGTGGACTGGACGTGAGCAGCCTCGGCTCGGCCGCTTAAAACCGGCCGAAGATCGCCTTAAGAGCTAGGCGGGCGCTGTAGGGTCGAGCAAGCTCTCGGCGAGCCGAAGCGCGAATGCGACCGTCTCCTCGATCGTCATGCGCGTGCCCTCGTCGACGAGAGACCCGAGCGTGTCCGCGCCGATCGTCTCGGCGAGCTTCTCCTTCATCTCGGCGACGCGCTCCCCCTCGGACGGCTGCATCGGCATGTCGGCGCGCCGCAGCTCCTCCTCGGCCGCGCCGAGGAGACGGGCGGAGCCCTCGGGCGACTCGTCGAGCAGGACGTCCGCGAGGAACACGAGCTCGTAGGCCAGGAGCTCGTGGAAGCGGAGCTCGAGGATCTCCGGCAGCGCCTGCGCGGCCCAGCGCGCGGCTTCCGACGGATTGCCGTCGCGCCACTCGACGCAGCCGAGCATGTAGAGCGTGTATGCGGACGAGGCGTTCGTGGGCATGCCTTCGAGCGCAGCGAGAGCATCGAGGAGGTGGGCACGGGCGAGCTCGAGCGTCCCTAGTCGGATGCGCACGTCGGCGAGCTGCGTGAGGGCATGCGCGCGACGCCGGTCGTCGCCGACCTCGGTGAGGCAGGCGATCGAGCGCTCGAAGTGCCCGACGCTCTGCTCGAGCTCGCCGTCCTGGGCGTGCGCAGACCCGATGTAGGCATGGATGCGCCCCGCGGTCGTCAGGTCGCCCGCCTCCTCGAGCACGGCGAGCGCCTCCTCCAGCACGGCGATCCCGCCTTCCGCGGCACCCACGTCGGTCAGGTAGATGCCGTGCTCGACGAAGACGTGAGCGCGTAGGAGCGGCGGCGCCTCCGCGCTCCGGGCGAAGGCTGCCGCGGTCGCCCGCTGCCCCTCGCCTCCCTGTCCGCGCGTCCGGAAGTAGAAGCGGAGCGCGACGACGAGCCTGAGCTCGGAGTCGGGGTCGGGAAGCGTCTGGGCGTGGGCGAGTGCGGCCCGCAGCTCGGCGAGCTCGGCCTCCGCCTCGTCGAGGAGCGCGGGGGTCTGGCCGGTCGCGCTCTCGCGCTCGGCCACCGACTCCACCTTCGCGAGGTACTGCGCCAGGTGACGCTCCCGCGCTCCGGTGTCGTCGCCGTGCTCGACGAGCCGTTCGAGCGCGTACTCGCGGAGGGTCTCGAGCATCCCGAAGCGCGGCTCGCCCGCTGCATCCGGCAGATGGAGGACGAGGCCGGCGTCGAGGAGCGCCTCGAGGGCGTCGGCGACATCGCCGCCGGCGACCTCCTCTATCGCATCGAGCGAGACGGCGCCCGCGAAGACGCCGAGCGCGCGGAACACGCGTCGCGCCTCCTCGTCGAGAAGCTCGTAGCTCCAGTCGATCGTCGCCCGCAGCGAGCGCTGACGGGGAGCCAGGTCGGGCGTGTTGCGCGCGAGCAGCGCCAGGCGCTCGCCGAGCCGCCGCGCGGTGCCTTCCGGGCCGAGGACGCGGACGCGCGCGGCGGCCAGCTCGAGCGCGAGCGGCAGGCCGTCGAGGGCGCGGCAGATGCGCCCGACGGCTGGCGCGTTCTCGTCGTTCAGCTCGAACGACGCCACGACCGCCTGCACGCGGTCGACGTAGAGCCGCACCGACGCGACTGCCTCGATGCCGGCCGCCGTCGCGGCGCCCTGCTCCGGGACGTCGAGCGGAGGCACGCGGTACTCGTGCTCCGCCGCGAGCCTCAGTGGGACGCGGCTCGTCGCCAGCACGGCGAGGCCCGGAGCGGCCGACAACAGCTCGCCGACGGACGCGTGCGCGGCGGGGAGATGCTCGAGGTTGTCGAGGACGAGCAGCGGCCGCTCGTCGGCGACGGCCGCGGCGATTCCCTCGAGGCTCGCGTCGTCGGCGCCGAGTGCGCCGGCGATCGCGGGCAGGACGAGCTCGGGGTCCGAGAGCGGCGCCAAGTCGACGAGCACGGCCTGGCCGAGCTCGTCCGCCGCCGCCAGGGCGAGACGCGTCTTCCCCGTCCCGCCGGTGCCTGTGAGCGTGACGAGCCGGACCTCGGGCCGGCGCAGCAGCCCGGTCACCGCCGCGAGCTCGAGCTCGCGGCCGATGAGGGGCGTCGACGGGGAGAGGTCCGCCGACGAGCCCGTGGTGGAGGCGTCGAGCGCCGCGTCCTGGCGGAGGATCGCCTGCTCGAGGTCGCGCAGCTCCGCGCCGGGCTCGATGCCGAGCTCGTCGACGAGGACGGCGCGGCCGTCGCGGTAGGCACCGAGGGCGTCGGCCTGACGGCCGGAGCGGTAGAGGGCGAGCATGAGCAGCGCGCGGAAGCGCTCTCGCAGGGGATGCTCCGCGACCAGCGCCTCCAGCTCTCCGACGAGCTCCGCGTGGCGCCCGAGCTCGACGTCGGCCTCGAGACGCCGCTCGAGCGCGACGAGCCTCAGCTCCTCGAGCCGCTCCGCCTCGCGTTGCGCGAACGGCTCGTACCTGAGATCCGCGAGCGCCGGCCCGCGCCACTCGGCCAGGGCCGTCGAAAAGGCCGTCGCGGCGCGGGTCCGATCGCCGCTCTCCAGCAGTCGCAGCCCGTCCTCCACGGCTCGCTCGAAGCGGGTGGCATCGAGCTCGTCGGGCTCGAGCCGCAGGAGGTAGCCGGGGGATTGCGTCACGATGCGGTCGGCGCCGAGCGCCTTCCGCAGCGCGTGCACGTGCACCTGGAGCGCGCCGGCCGCGCTCGCGGGCGGGCTCTCGCCCCACACCGCGTCGACCAGGCTGTCGGTCGACACGACCGTGTTCGGCCGCAGGACGAGCCCGGCGAGCACGGCCCGCACGCGCGGCCCGCCGAGAGGGATGTCGACGCCGTCGTCGTCGACGGCCACGAGCGGTCCGAGGATCCGCAGCTCCATTCGAGCGCGAGATCGTAGCCGGATCGTCTCAGTTTGCTTCGGGGACCGGCTTCTGCCGCCGTGCGTGCGGATGCGACTGGAAGTACACCTCGCGGCGGCGGCGGTCGGACACGTGCGTGTAGCGCTCGGTCGTCCCGAGGTCGGCGTGCCCGAGCATCTCCTGCACCGAGCGCAGGTCGGCGCCGCCCTCGAGCAGGTGTGTGGCGAACGAGTGGCGCAGGAGGTGCGGGTGCACGCGCTCCGGCTCGAGCCCGGCCTTCTCGGCGAGCTTGCGCAGGATGAGGAAGGCGCCGGCGCGCGTGAGCGCGCCGCCCCGTGCGTTCAGGAAGAGGTCGTGCCGGTAGCGCCGGTCGAGGTGGGGGCGTCCGAGCGCGAGGTAGCGGCGAACGGCCTCGGCGGCGGGGCGACCGAGTGGGACGATGCGCTCTTTGCCGCCCTTCCCCTGAACGAGGACGACGCGGTCGTCGAGGTCGACGGCGGTCTTCTCGAGCCCGACGGCCTCCGAGACCCGGAGCCCCGCGCCGTACATGAGCTCGACGAGGGCCCGGTCTCGCAGCGAGCGCGGCGACGAGCCGTTCGCGGCGTCGATCAGCCGCTCCGTCTCGCTCGGCGAGAGCGCGCGTGGAAGCCGGCTCGAACGCCGGGGTAGCTGGAGCGAGGCAGCGGGATTCTCGGCTTTCGTGCCGATGAGGATGAGGTGACGGAAGTAGCTCCGCACCGCCGAGACTCGCCTCGAGATCGTCGACGGCGCGAGCCCGGCCGCGCGCATCGACGCGACCCAGCCCTCGAGGTCGTCGACGCTCGTCTGCGCGACGGGCTTGGCGCAGTGCTTCCCGAGCGCGGCGAGATCGCGCCGGTAGGCGTCCACCGTGCGGGGCGACCGCCGCGCGGCAAGGTTCAGCAGGAAGAGCTCGACGTCGGTGTCGCTGGGGGCCATCGCGCTGGAACCGATTCGGCGGCGGCGCACCGCCTCCTCTCCGGCTCCTCACACGCGCGGACTAAGCTGCCGCGCTTGCGCGTTCGTGCCGTCCTCCTCGTGCTTGGCTCTCTCGGGCTCATCGGCGCGCTCCCGGACGCGGCTCTCGCGTCGCAGCTCGTCGCGCGCAACACGTCGTCGGAGACGCTCGCCGTCTCGAAGAACGGCACGGCGCTCGTCACGTATCACGCGGCCGGAGCGCGGAAGCGGCTCGTTGCATGGGGCGCCGTGAACGCGCGCCCACCGGATGCGTCACATGCTCAGGTCGAGTTCCGCGTCGATTACTCGGGCGGGTGGGGAACCTCGGGTCGTGCCGTCTGGAAGACCTTTCGCAATGCGTGCGGCCCCTATCGCGGCCCGGCTCTCCCGTTCGTCGTCACGGCGTGCACCGCGCCCGACGGCTCGCACTGGGCGCTCCAGCGCTGGCGCCGGCACCAGGCGAACTTCGGGCTGCCTCCGTGGAGGGCCGGTCATGGTGCCTTGGAGCTGCGCCTCTCGCACTGGACCGGCCCCGTTGCGCGCCTCGACGTGTGGCAGGACTGGAGCTACGGCGGTCGCTGGCACCACCTCTTCGGCCGGCTCACATACGCGGGCCGGCCGGTGCACGGCTTCTCGACGACGCCGACCGGCGACCCACTCGACCGCTACGGGCGCGTCCTCTACCTCGACACGCTCGACTCGGCCTACGGCCAGGGCTGGCGCCGGGAGAACGGGTTCGTCGCGCGCAGGCCGGACGGGACATTCTGTTACGGGTTCGTCCCGCACCGCGCCCACACGGGCGAGCAGCGGCCGGCGGGCAACGGACGGCGGTACAGGCTGTCGACGAGCGGTCCCGGCGTGACGCCGGACATTCTCTGGGAAGGAGCAGCGCTTCACGGCTTCCGGCCCGTGGACCCGGCCGACCGCGCGCACGAGACGGCGATGAACGCGCTCCAGCAAGAGCTCATGGCCGCGCCCTGTCACAGCTGATCGTGCAGGGGCGAGGGCGAGGTATAGTCTCGCCCCTACGAGCGCGGGTGCGAGCGGTCGTAGACGCGCCTGAGCCGGCGCGCGTCCACGTGGCTGTAGACCTGAGTCGTCGAGAGCGACGAGTGCCCGAGGAGCTCCTGGATCACACGCAGGTCGGCGCCGCCCTCGAGCAGGTGCGTCGCGAACGCGTGCCGGAGCCGGTGCGGATGGCGGAGAAGCCGCCGCACGGTGCTCGTGTCGAGGCGGCGGCCGCGCGCTGACAGGAACACGGCGTCCACGGCGCCGCGCGCGAGCTCCGGCCGCGCATCGCGGAGGTAGCGCGCGAGCTGGTGCGCAGCCTCCTCGCCGAGCGGGACGACGCGCTCCTTGTCTCCCTTGCCTCGGACGTGCAGCGCCTCGCGCTCGAAGTCGACGTCGGCGAGGTCGAGACCGACCGCCTCGGCGCTCCGCAGCCCGCCGGAGTAGAGGAGCTCGAGGAGAGCGCGGTTCCGGAGCGCGAGCGGCGAGTCTCCGTCCGCGAGCTCCAGCAGCTCTTCGATCTCGGCCGCCTTGGGAGCGTCGGGAAGGCGCCTCGGCCGGCGCGGTGCGAGCGCGCCGTCGGGGACCTGCGCCGCGCCGTACGTGAACCGGAGGCACGCGCGAACCGCGGCGAGCTTGCGCGCGATCGATGCCGGAGCGAGCTTCCGCGATCCCGCGCCCGAGGTCGGTCACCCAGTCGGCGAGGACGCGGACGTCGACGTCGCCGAGCTCGAGCTTCCGCTCCTCGAGCCAGGCGACGAATCCCCTCAGGTCGCTGGCGTACGCGCGCCGGGTCGCGGCGGAGTGCCCGCCGTGCTCGAGGAAGCGGTCGATCGCGGCCTGCGTCGTCATGCAGCCCGTTTCGGCGCCGGGCGTGAGGAGCCTCCCGGCAGGCACGATTGGCGCGTGCCAGGCCGTCGGTTCGACTCGTTCGCAGCCCAGGATCCGCCCGAGCGGCCTGCCGACCCCGCCGTCCGCAAGCGAGAACTTCCGGCGCATCGTGCGCCTGTTCCGGCCGTACAAGGCGCGGCTCGCGGCCGTCTCGGGGCTGATCGTCCTCTCGGCCGGGCTCGGCGTCGTCTCGCCGTTCCTGCTCCGCGAGGTGCTCGACGTCGCGATCCCGGAGGAGAACGTCGGCCTCCTGACCGCGCTCGTCGCGGGCATGGTCGTCATTCCCATCGTCACGGGAGTCCTGGGCGTGTGGCAGACGCTCCTGAGCAACCTCGTCGGCCAGGCGGTGATGCACGACCTGCGCTCGCAGGTGTACCGCCACCTGCAGCGGCTCTCGCTCGCGTTCTTCACGCGCACGCGCACGGGCGAGGTGCAGAGCCGGATCGCGAACGACATCGGCGGCATCGAGACCGTCGTCACCTCGACTGCGACCTCGGTGCTCTCGAACGTGACGACCGTGCTCGCGACCGTCGTCGCGATGGTGCTGCTCGACTGGCGGCTGGCCGCGTTCTCGCTCGCGCTGCTCCCGCTCTTCGTCTGGCTCACGAAGCGGGTCGGCGCGCAGCGGAAGAAGGTGACCGCCGAGCGGCAGGCGTCCCTCGCGGACGTCTCCTCGATCGTGCAGGAGTCGCTCTCGGTCTCCGGGATCCTGCTCGGCAAGACGATGGGGCGGACGGAGGACCTCGCCGTCCGCTTCGAGACCGAGTCGCAGCGGCTCGCCGAGCTCGAGGTACGGAGTCGGATGACGGGCCGCTGGATGATGGCGGCGATCCAGACGACGTTCGCGGTCATGCCCGCGCTCGTCTACTGGTTCGCCGGGTTCACGATCGCCCAGGGGTCGGCCACGATCACGATCGGCACGCTGGTCGCGTTCACGACCCTCCAGACGCGCCTCTTCTTCCCGATCGGGAGCCTGCTCGGCGTCCAGCTCGAGGTGCAGTCCTCCCTCGCGCTGTTCGACCGGATCTTCGACTACCTCGACCAGACGGTGGAGATCGAGGAGGGCACGCGCACGCTCGCCGAGCCGGAGGGCGAGGTGCGGCTCGACGACGTTTGGTTCCGCTACGACGACGCGGCCTGGACGCTCCAGGACGTCTCGTTCGCCGTCCCGCCCGGCACGAAGACGGCGCTCGTCGGCGAGACCGGCTCGGGGAAGACGACGTGCGCCTACCTCGTGGCGCGGCTCTACGACGCGACGCAGGGGACCGTCTCGATCGACGGTGTCGACGTGCGCGAGCTGACGCTTCGAGTCGCTCACTGCTGCCGTCGGCGTCGTCTCGCAGGAGACCTATCTCTTCCACGCCACCGTGCGCGAGAACCTCCGCTTCGCGAAGCCTTTCTCGACCGACAGCGAGATCGAGGACGCGGCGCGCGCCGCGCAGATCCACGAGCTCATCGCGACGCTGCCGGACGGCTACGACACGATGGTCGGCGAGCGCGGCTACCGCTTCTCGGGCGGCGAGAAGCAGCGGATGGCGATCGCGCGGACGATCCTTCGCAACCCGCCGGTGCTCGTTCTCGACGAGGCCACCTCCTCGCTGGACACGCAGACCGAGAGACTCGTGCAGGAGGCGCTGGAGCGGCTCGCCGAGGGACGGACGACGATCGCGATCGCGCACCGGCTCTCGACCGTGCGGGACGCAGACCAGATCGTCGTGCTCGACCGCGGTCGCGTCGTCGAGCTCGGGACGTACGACGAGCTCGTCGCGCGAGGCGGCCGTTTCGCCGCGCTCGCGGCCCGCGACGACGGGATCCCGGACGCCGCCTCCGCTGCGGGCGTACCATAGAGCGGCTTTCGAGCTGCGATGACGAGGGAGACCACGACATGATCGCGACCGTCCCGGGCCAGGGTGGGCTGGCGGAGCACGGGATCCCCGACGTGCGCGGGCGGATCCACTGGCACCCGACGACGTCGCAGCTGTACACGCACGCGATCGCCCGGGGAGACGCGGCGGTCGCCGAGGGCGGGCCGCTCGTCGTCGACACCGGCATGCACACCGGACGCTCGCCGAAGGACAAGTTCATCGTTCGCGAGCCGGGCTCCGAGGACCGGATCTGGTGGGGCGACGTGAACGCCGAGATCTCGGAGGACGGTTTCGAGCGGCTCCGCGACAAGGTCGCCGCGCGGCTCGGCGCGGGCGACGTCTACGTCGTGGACGCGTTCGCCGGCTCCGACCCGGCGCACCGGATCGCCGTCCGCGTCGTGACCGAGAGCGCCTGGCACGCGCTCTTCGCGAAGACGCTCTTCATCGACCCGACGCCCGACGAGCTCGGGGAGCTCGAGCCGCAGGCGCTCGTCCTGCACGCGCCGTCCGTCTCGGCGGTGCCGGACGAGGACGGCACCCGCAGCGAGACCTTCGTCGTCCTGCATCCGACGCGCGCCGAGGTCGTCATCGGGGGAACGTGGTACGCGGGCGAGATCAAGAAGTCGATCTTCACGCTCATGAACGACCGGCTGCCCCTCGAGGGGGTCTTCCCGATGCACTGCTCAGCCAACGTCGGCGACGACGGCGCCGTGGCGATCTTCTTCGGGCTCTCGGGCACGGGCAAGACGACGCTCTCGGCCGACCCCGAGCGGCGGCTCGTCGGTGACGACGAGCACGGCTGGGGCGACGACGGCGTGTTCAACTTCGAGGGCGGCTGCTACGCGAAGGTGATCCGCCTGAGCGCGGAGGCCGAGCCCGAGATCTACAAGACGACGCATACGTACGGCACCGTCCTCGAGAACGTCGTCATGGACGAGCACGGCGTGCTCGACCTCGACGACGACGCGAAGACCGAGAACACGCGCGCCGCCTACAAGCTCGAGCAGATCGCGAACGCGCTCCCGGCGAAGCGCGCAGGGCATCCGAGCTCTGTGGTCTTCCTCACCGCGGACGCGTTCGGGATCCTCCCGCCGCTCGCGCGCCTGACGCGCGACCAGGCGCTGTACTGGTTCCTGTCCGGCTTCACGTCGAAGCTCGCCGGGACCGAGATCGGCGTCCAGGAGCCGCAACCGACGTTCTCTCCGGGTTTCGGCGCGCCGTTCCTGCCGCAGCCGCCGTCGGTGTATGCGCGCCTGCTCGGCGAGAAGCTCGACCGGCACGGCTCGCGAGTGTGGCTCGTCAACACCGGGTGGACCGGTGGGCGGTACGGCGAGGGGAACCGAATGCCGATCGGGGCCACGCGCGCCCTCCTGCACGCGGCGCTCTCGGGGGAGCTCGACGAGGCCGAGTACCGCATCGACCCGGTCTTCGGGCTCGAGATCCCCGTCGAGGTCGCGGGTGTCGACAGCGAGCTGCTCGACCCCCGTGCGACCTGGCGTGACCCGGGTGCCTACGACGTCAAGGCGAAGGAGCTCGCCGGCATGTTCCGCGCGAACTTCGCCCGCTTCGACGGTGTCTCGCCCGGCGTCGCCGCTTCCGGCCCGCGAGCCTGACGCTCATTCTTACGCGCCCTTCACACGGACCCGGCTATAAGGGCCGGGTGGCGCACCCTGGCTTCGGCAAGCCGCTTGCCCTCCTCCTCGCGTTCGCCGGCGTCCTCG
This sequence comes from uncultured Actinomycetes bacterium, assembly GCA_963770595.1. Classification (GTDB taxonomy): domain Bacteria; phylum Actinomycetota; class Thermoleophilia; order Gaiellales; family Gaiellaceae; genus GMQP-bins7. The sequence continues at coordinate 1,088,805 of CAVYQG010000003.1, forward strand.
CCGCGCTCGCGATCGCGGTGGCGACCGACGCCGGAGGCACGGCGGCAGCGCCGCCGAGCAACGCGCGCGCCCTCGACGGCCAGATCGGAGCAGGGAGCGTCAACCGTCTCGCCGTGGCCGCGGTCGAGTGGCGCGGCGGGCCGACCCTCACCTCGACGGGCGAGACCGTGATCGTCTACGTCTCGCAGTCGCTCCCGGTCGAGTCCGAGCCTGCGGGTGGATGGGCGGAGTTCGTCGCACGTCTCACGCACGGCTCCGAGGTCACGCAGCTCACCTCGTACATCGCGACGCTCGACGAGGTGCAGCAGGCATGCGGCGGACGAGCGCTCGGGTGCTACGGCGGCAACGAGATGATCTCGCTCGGCGAGCCTGCGATCGACGGGACGACGGCCGAGGAGGTCGTCCGCCACGAGTACGGGCACCACGTCGCCTACCACCGCCTGAACGCACCCTGGGAGGCCATCGACTGGGGGCCGAAGCACTGGGCGAGCGCCGCGAACGTCTGCGCGCGCGTGTCCGCGGCGCGAGGCATTCCCCGGCGCCGGAGGGCAGAACTACTCCCAGAACCCCGGCGAGGCGTGGGCGGAGGTGTATCGCCTGATGGACGAGCGCAGGGCCGGGATCACGACCGCGACGTGGCCGATCATCTCGCAGAGCTTCTTCCCGAACGACGCGCAGATCGCCGCCGCCGAGCGTGACGTGCTGCAGCCCTGGACCCGGGGCGGCCTCACGACGTCGCGGCGCGTGTTCGGCAGGCGGACGCCGAAGGTGTGGACGATCCCGCTCTCGACCCCGCGCGACGGGGAGCTGCGGATCACGGCCTCGCTGCCGAGGGCCGGGGAGTACGAGGTGGCCCTGGTCTCGAACGGGCGCACCGTCCTCCGTCGCGCCCAGTGGGTCTCGCAGCGCGCGAAGCGCCTGACGACGACGGTCTGCGGCCAGCGCGCTCTCTCCCTGCGGGTCACGCAGAAGGGCGGGCTCGGGCGGGTCACGGTGGCAGTCGTCGCCCCGTGACGACCCCGCTGTAGGGTTCGCGCAGCGCGATGCGGGCGGCAGCCAGATCGGGATCGTCCGTCGCGGCTCTCGCCGTCGCGTTGCTCGTCGTCGCCACCTCCGGAGCGGCCGGTGTGGCGCCAAGACGGCCCTCGAGCCGAGCGCGCTCATGCTCTCCTCGGCGACCGCGGCAGTCAGGGTGGGCGAGCTTCCGACGGCGCAGGCCCGCGCCCGGGCGGCCGCGACCTGGTGCGGCGGCGCGACCCGCGAGGACCTCACGCCGAACGCCGTTGCCGGCAACCCCGTCCACTGGATCTACGCGTTCCCGTCCGACGGCCAGGACCGGATGGCCGATCTCGGCAGCGCGATGCAGACGGACGCGGAGGTGATCGACGCGTGGTGGCGGAGCCAGGACTCGACGCGCGTGCCTCGGAACGACCTCGCGCCGTTCGCCTGCGGCGTCCAGATCGACCTGACGACGCTCCGGATGCAGCGATCGGGCTTCGTGCTCGCGACCGACGGCCTCTTCGGCGACATCTTCAACGAGCTCGCGGGAGCGGGGTTCCGCTCGTCGTTCACGAAGTACGTCGTGTACTACGACGGGCCGGTCGCAACCGACAGGATCTGCGGCCAGGGCGGGAGCGACTCGTCCGGCTTCGGGCTCGCCGTGGTCTACGTCCAGGCCTGCGAGGGAGTGTCGACGGCGGCGGTCGCGGCCCACGAGCTCCTGCACACGCTCGGCGCGGTTCCCTCCGGGGCGCCGCACGAGTGCGCCGAGCCCAACGACTCGCACACGTGCGACGACCGGGACGACATCATGCACCCGTTCATCGACGAGTCGCCGCTCTCGACGAAGTCGCTCGACCCGGGGAGGGACGACTACTACGGGCACTCCGGCGGCTTCACCGACACCCGGGACGCCGCCTGGCTCGTTCGTCTCGACGGGCAGGTGCCGTTCGAGCTCGCGATCACCGGCCCGGGGCGCGTGCAGGCCGACGTACCCGGCCTCGACTGCGCGCAGACCTGCACGACGACCTGGAACGAAGGCACGAGTCTCACGCTGTCGGGGGTCCCGGCCGACGGCGCGAAGCTCGTGCGCTGGGGCGGAGCGTGCGCCGGCGCGTCGGTCTGCAGCCTGTCGATCGCACCCGGCACGACGACGAGCGCGCTCTTCGCGCCGCTCTCGTACAGGCTCTCGGTTGCGATCACGGGACGCGGGACCGTTCGCAACTCCGCTGCGAGGCTCACGTGCCGGCCGCGCTGCTCGGTGAGCGCCCCGTCGTACGTTCCTCTGCGGCTGGCTGCGAGCGCTGCGAAGGGGTGGAGGTTCCGGTCCTGGCGGGGCGCGTGCAGCGGCTCGCGGCCGACGTGCACGGTGCCGATGAGCGCGCCGACGAGCGCGCGCGCCGTCTTCGTCCGCCGCTAGCCGGCGGCGCCACCTGGAGGATCGACCCTCTCCGGCGATCAGGTAGCGTCCTTCCCAGTGGACGCGAAGCATGACGTCGTGGTCGTCGGAGCCGGCTGCGCGGGCATGCGTGCAGCGATCGAGGCATTCGACGCCGGCGCGGACGTCGCGATGATCTCGAAGATCCACCCGGTTCGCAGCCACTCCGGCGCGGCCGAGGGCGGGATCAACGCCGCGCTCGGGAACGCGTCCGAGGACGATCCGGTGAAGCACGCGTACGACACCGTCAAGGGCTCGGACTACCTCGGCGACCAGGACGCGATCGAGATCCTCTGCGAGGAGGCGCCCGAGCGACGTGTACCAGCTCGAGCACTGGGGCGCGGTTTTCTCGCGGACGCCCGACGGCCGCATCGCGCAGCGCCCGTTCGGCGCCGCCGGCGAGCCGCGCACGGCGTACGCGGCGGACATCACCGGCCACGTCCTCATCCACGTCCTCTACGAGCAGGTGATGAAGCGTGACATCCGGACGTACGAGGAGCACTTCGCGTGGAAGCTCGTCGTCGACGACGACCGCTGCCAGGGCGTGATCACGTGGGACCTCCTGAACGGCGGCCTGCACGCGATCGGCGCGAAGACCGTCATCCTCGCGACCGGCGGCGCCGGGCGCCTGTACACGGGGACGACGAACGCCTACGCCTGCACCGGCGACGGCATGGCCCTCGCGCTTCGGGCCGGGGTCGCGCTCAAGGACATGGAGATGATGCAGTTCCACCCGACGACGCTCGCGCCGACCGGAGTGCTCATCACCGAGGGCTGCCGAGGCGAGGGCGCATACCTCCTGAACGCCGACAGCGAGCGCTTCCTCGTCCGCTACGCCCCGAACGCGATGGAGCTCGCCTCGCGCGACGTCATCTCCCGTGCCGAGCAGACGGAGATCGACGAGGGCCGCGGCATCGGCGGCAACGTCCTGCTCGACCTGCGGCACCTCGGCGCCGAGAGGATCCTCGAGCGCCTGCACGGGACGCGCGAGCTCTCGATGACCTTCGCCGGCGTCGACCCGATCTACGAGCCGATCCCCGTCCGGCCGGGTGCCCACTACCACATGGGCGGCGTCGACACCGACGTGTGGGGGCAGACCGAGCTCGAGGGCCTCTACGCCGCCGGCGAGGTCGCGTGCGTCTCGGTGCACGGTGCGAACCGCCTCGGCGGGAACGCGCTCATGGAGACGATCACGTACGGGAAGCGCGTCGGCCGGCACGCATCGGAGTGGGCGCTCGCGAACACGACCGTGACCGTGCCGGAGTCCGTTCAGGCCGACGCCGAGCGGGAGCTCGAAGACGCTGCTCGACCGGACCGACGGCGAGCGTCCCTGGCAGATCCGCGACGAGCTCGCCGAGACGATGCACGTGAACTTCGGCGTCTTCCGCCGCGAGGAGCAGATGCTCGAGCAGGGCGCGATCGTGCAGAGGCTGCGCGAGCGCTACGAGAACGTCGTCGTCGAGGACAAGGGCGACGTCTTCAACTCCGACCTCACGCAGGCGCTCGAGCTCGGCTTCCTGCTCGAGCTCGCCGAGTGCATGGTCGTCTCGGGCGTCGCCCGGAAGGAGAGCCGCGGCGCGCACGCCCGCCCGCACGACTACCCGGACCGCGACGACGAGAACTACCTCCGGCACACCGTCGTGACCTGGGAGGACGAGTCGCCCAGGCTCGACTGGAAGCCGGTGACGATCACCAAGTGGCAGCCCGAGGAGAGGAAGTACTAGGCCGATGCAGATGGCGCTGAAGATCTGGAGGTACGACCCGGTCGCCGGGCAGAAGGCGCTGAAGGAGTACGAGGTCGACGCTCCCGACTGGGCGACGCTGCTCGACGTCCTCGACATCGTCAAGGACAAGCACGACGGGACGCTCGCCTACCGGAAGAGCTGCCGGATGATGATCTGCGGCTCGTGCGGGATGCGCATGGACGGGGCAGCCGTTCTCGCCTGCAAGACCCGGATGGTCGACATCGCCGAGTCGGGCCACGTCCCGGTGATCTCGGCCATGGGGAACATGCCCGTCGTGAAGGACCTCGTGGTCGACATGACCCCCTTCTGGGGAAAGATCCGCGCCGTCACGCCCTACCTCGACCCGGGCTACGCGGACCCCGGCGAGACGGAGCACGTCGTCTCCCAGGCCGAGATGGACGTCATCCACAAGGAGTCCCTCTGCGTCATGTGCGGTTGCTGCGTCTCCGAGTGCAACTCGATGGAGGCCGACCCCGACTTCCTCGGCCCGGCCGCGCTCGCCAAGGGCATGCGCTTCGTCGGCGACGCGCGCGACCGCACGAAGGTCGAGCGGCTCCAGGCGTACTCGGGCGAGCACGGGATCTGGGACTGCACGCGCTGCTACTTCTGCCAGGAGCGCTGCCCGAAGGGCGTCGACCCGCGCGACGCGATCGCGAAGCTCGGCGCCGAGGCGATGAAGGAGGGCATCGACTCCGACATGGGCGCGCGGCACGCGAAGTGGTTCGTGACTTCGGCGAAGACGACCGGCTGGCTGCGCGAGACCGAGCTCGTTCCGAAGACCCAGGGAATCGCGAAGTCGGTCAAGGAGATGAAGTTCGCGATGGGGCTCGCCAAGAAAGGCAAGGTTCCGCCCCCCGTCCCGCCGCACGTCGCGAAGCACGTCGAGGAGTCGCGCGCGCTCTACGACCTCGTCAAGCACGAGGGCGGACGGGGCGGAGCCAGCGGGCATCGTCCAGGTGGAGCACGCCCTCGGGCGGCTCGAGTTCGACGCCGAGGAGCGGCGAGCGCGACCCGTACGGCGAGGGATCGTTCCCGAAGCCGAAGCCGGTCGGATCGAGTGAGGAGGAGCAGGAGTGAGGACCGTCGCGTACTACAAGGGCTGCCTGGCCTCGCTCTCCGCGAAGGAGCTCGACACCTCCACGCAGGCGCTCGCCCCGAAGGTCGGCCTCGAGCTCGTCGAGCTCGAGTCGGTGACGTGCTGCGGCGCGGGCGACATCCACGAGGCCGAGCCGGACTACTACCTGCACCTGAACGCGCGCATCCTCGCCTACGCGGAGGAGACCGGCTGCGACACGCTCATGACCGTCTGCAACGTCTGCACGCTCAACCTGCGCCAGGCGAACCACGCGCTCAAGGGCGACTCGGCCCTGCTCGAGCGCGTGAACACGAACCTCGTCACCGTGGGCGCGCCCGCGTACTCGGGCGGCGTCGACGTCGTGCACTTCCTCTGGCTCGTCTCGGCCGGCGACGGGTACGAGCTGCTGAAGGGCGCCGCGCACAAGGGTCTCAAGGGCCTGAAGATCGCGCCGTTCTACGGCTGCCAGATCCTGCGTCCCTCGAAGCTCCTCGGGTTCGAGGACCCGGACAAGCCCGAGTCGCTCGAGCGGATCATCGCGGCGTGCGGCGGAGAGGCCGATCGACTACCCGGCGAAGATCAAGTGCTGCGGCTTCCCGATCATCCAGGCGCGCGAGGACGTCGCGCTCGCCGAGCTCATCCAGCCGATCGAGCAGGCGAAGGAGGCCGGCGCGGACGCGATGGTGACGCCGTGCCCGCTCTGCCATCTCTCGCTCGACGCGTGGCAGTCGAAGCTCAAGAAGCAGACGGGCAAGGACTTCCAGATGCCGGTGCTCCACCTCTCGCAGCTGATCGGCGTCGCCGCCGGCCTCGAGTCGTCCGAGCTCAAGTTCAAGCGGCACGTCGTCTCCGTCGACCCCGTCGTCGAGCGACTGTCTGTCTAGCGCATCCGCTTCGCGGCTGCGCTGATGGGTGCAACCGTGCTCTGGATCGGTGTTCCGTTGGCCGCAATCGCGACAGCGATTGCGGCCTGGGGCTGGTTCGAGGCGGGATGGCTGCGGCGGCGGGTGCTCGAGGTCGAGCTGGCCGGGCTCCCGCCAGAGCTCGACGGGCTCCGCATCGCGCACCTCTCGGACTTCCACCTCGGCGTCGCGGGCCGCGGGCGCAGGGCGGTGGAGGACGCCGTCACGTGGGTCGCCGAACGGCAGCCGGACCTGGTGTGCGTCACCGGCGACCTCGTCTCGCGGCGCTCGGGGATGCCGCACCTCGAGCAGGTGCTGGCTCGACTCGGCACGTGCTACGTCGTGCTCGGGAACCACGACCTCGCGGACAGCCGCGATCCGTTCTCACAGCCCGTCGACGCGCGAGCGATCGACGCGCTTCCGGGCGTGACGCTGCTCGCCGACGCCGCGGTCGAGCTCGAGCTCCGCGGTCGACGAGTGCAGATCGTCGGGGTCGATCCGCAGTCGTATGCGGCGCGCAGCGCCGAACCGGGCACGCTCGTCTCCGGGGACGCCGACCTCCGGATCCTGCTCTGCCACTTCCCGGGGATCGTCCAGCGGATCCCGGACGTCTTCCAGCTCGTCCTCTCCGGCCACTTCCACGCGGGGCAGATCGTCGTCCCCTACCCGGCGGCGGTCGCCTCCGGCTCGCACACCTGAGCGCGCGCGACGTCGAGGGCGTGTACCGCCACGGGTCGACGGCCCTTCACGTCTCGCCGGGGCTCGGGACGACGTTCGTGCCGTTCCGGCTCTTCGCGCGACCGGAGGTCACGGAGCTGGTTGTACGATCGAGCCAGTGAGCGGGCAGTCGGTCATCTCGCCGGACGTCCTCTCCCGCTATGCCGCCGATGCCGCCCGCGAGGTCGACGGCGTGGTCGGGCTCGTCGACGGCGCGCTCAACCGGGAGAAGGGCGCGGTGGTCTCCGAGGTGGACGGGAGCCTGGCGGTCGAGCTCCACCTCACGCTCGAGTGGGGCCGGAGCGCGGCCGAGGTGGGAGCCGAGGTGCAGCGTCGGGTCGCGGAGTACCTCGAGCGGATGACGAGCTCGCGCGTGGCCGCCGTCCACGTCGTCGTGGACGAGGTCGGCGCTCCGCCCCCGAAGTAGCGTGGCGACGTCGCGTCTCGCCGGCCTGACGGGCGCGACGCTCGAGACCGTGCCGTCCGTCTGCCACGCGTGCACGTGGTGGCAGTCGCGCGGGAACCGCGAGCCCGAGAAGCGAAGGTGGATCGAGCGAGCCGAGGAGGAGTGGGGCTCGTGGGGGACGATCTACCGGGACGACGACGGCCGCGTGCTCGGGTCGATGCAGTACGGGCCGTCCGAGCTGTTCCCCCGCGCCGCGGACCTTCCCGCCGGCCCGCCGTCCGACGACGCCGTGCTGGTGACCTGCGCGTACCTGCTCTCCGACTCGCAGCCCTGGGTCGAGCAGTCGCTCTTCCTCGCGGCGATCGGCGAGGCCCGCGACAAGGGCGCGCGCGCGCTCGAGGCCTTTGCGTACCGCTATCGGGAGGGAACGCCGGCGGCCGAGCGCTTCCTGGTGCACCGCACCGTCTTCCCGCGCGACTTCCTCGCCGACTTCGGCTTCCGGTCGATCCGCTCGGTCGGCCGGATCGAGCTCACGAGGCTCGAGCTCGGCGGCCTGCTGACGGTCGAGGAGGGCGCCCGCGACAGGGTCCTGCGGCGGGTGCAGGAGGTTCTCCAGCCCGCGCCGTCGCCGGCACCGCCGGGCCCCTGACTCACTACAGTGCGGCGGTGGGCATCGCCGAGCAGATCTCCCTCCGCTCGCGCAGGCGCAAGCTCGAGCTCTTCATGGAGGAGCTGCGGCCGACCGCCGAGACGACCGTGCTCGACGTCGGGGCGCACGAGCAGGCGTTCGCGGAGAGCCGCGAGTCCTCGACGAACAACTTCTTCGAGGAGTTCTACCCCTGGCCGGAGCGACTGACCGCCCTCGGGCTGCACGACGGCACGGGCTTCACGGCCCACTACCCGAAGATCCGGTACGTCCAGGGCGACGGGCTCGAGCTGCCGTTCGCCGACGGCGAGTTCGACGTCGTCTTCTCGAACGCGGTCGTCGAGCACGTCGGCGGCGTCGAGCAGCAGCGGCGGTTCGCGTCCGAGGCCGCGAGGGTCGGGAAGCGCGTCTTCATGACGACGCCGAACCGGCACTTCCCGATCGAGACCCACACGAAGCTCCCGTTCGTCCACTGGCTCCCGCGCAGCGCGGAGCACAAGGTCTACGACGCGCTCGGGAGGCACTGGGCCACGAAGATCGACCTGCTGAGCGCCCGTGACTTCGCAGCGCTCTTCCCCGGGAAGGTCCGGGTCAAGAACCTCGGGATGACGCTGGTCGCGATCGTCGACTATCGTACCCGATCTCGGGCACGGGCTCGACGAGCAGCGGCGCGTCGTGGAGCGGGCTCGTCGCACGCCGCTTCGACTCGATGTCCTTGAAGACGCGCTCGACGTCGTCCTCCGAGAGCCCGGCCGCATCGGTGACGCGTGCGGCCGACGCCCCGTGGTTCAGCGCGTACAGGCAGAGGTCGAGCACGTGGTACGGGACCGAGAAGTAGAACTCCTCCTGGCTCTGCGGGAGCGAGTACGTGTCGGTGGTCGGCGGCCGCGAGCGGATCTCGTCCGGGATCCCGAGGTGCTCGGCGAGCTCGTAGACCTGCGTCTTGTAGAGGTGCGCGAGCGGCTTGACGTCCGCGGCGCCGTCGCCGTTCTTGACGAAGAACCCCTGGTCGTACTCGAGCCTGTTCGGCGTGCCCACGACGGCGTAGTCGAGGCGGTCGGCGTGGTAGTACTCGAGCATCTTGCGCGTGCGCTGCTTGAAGCTGGTCGCGGCGACGACCGCGCGGTAGGCGCTCGCGGAGAGGCGCGCCTGGTCGCGCTCGCCCGCGGGCGACTCGACGACGACGGAGAAGACGGGCAGGCGACTGCCGCCGAGGACGCTCGGCAGGACGAGCTTCGCCTTCCAGCCGTCGCCGAACTCGGGGACGACCTCGCGGATCGCCTCGTCGCGGCGGCGGTAGCAGCCGGCGGCGTCGAGGATCGGCGTGATGTCCTCGTGCAGGGCCTCGATGCCGAGGTGGTCGACGAGCAGGCGGCTCAGGTCGAGGGTGTCGTCGCTCGACTCGGACTCCGGCATGAGCAGCGCGACGACCTTCTCCGGCCCGAACGCGCGGACGCAGAGCGCCGCGGCGACGCTCGAGTCGATACCGCCCGAGACGCGCGACGAGAGCGCCGCGCTTGCGGAGCCGCTTGTAGACGAGGTCGGGAAGCCGCTCGACGATCTCTGCGAGCGCGCGCTCGCGATCGAGTCGAAGCGCGTCGAGCGTCAGCGGCGCGTCAGCTGCCGCCATCCGCGTCGCTCCCGGCACCGAGCCGCGCGGTGACGTACCCGGCGATCGCGCCGATCGAGTCGAGGTTCTCGGGGAGCACGTCCTCGTCGGGGATCTGCAGGCCGTAGGTCGCCTCCAGGTGCTCGATCAGCTCGAGCACGCCGACCGAGTCGATCACGCCCGCCTCGAGGAGCGAATCGCCCGCGCCGAGCTCCGGGCCGCCTGCGCTCAGCGGGAAGTTCTCGGTGATGAACCGGCGGACGTCGTTCTCGACCTCGTGTCGCTCCATGTGTCCTCTCGCTCGCTCGTCGGGCAGGGCCGGCCCTCACGGTATCGGCAACCCGCCGGTCCGCTTGAGCCGAACCGTCCAACTCCGGTTGCCCACCCTTACCTGCGTCCATATCCTGTGGGGCGGGGGCAGATTGTGTGCGGAATCGCGGGCATCTACGCCCGGCCGGGGCGTGAGGCCTCGCCGGACCTACTCCTCGCCATGGCCGGCGAGCTTCGTCACCGTGGACCGGACGGCGTGGGGCTCTACCTCGACGGGCGCTTCGGGATGTCGAACACGCGGCTCGCGATCGTCGATCTCGAAGGCGGCGACCAGCCGCTCTCGAACGAGGACCGCCGCTACTGGGTCATGCAGAACGGGGAGATCTACAACTACGTCGAGCTCCAGGACGAGCTCCGTGCCCTCGGTCACCGGCTCGAGACGTCGTCGGACACCGAGGTCATCGCGCACGCGTACGAGGAGTGGGGCCCCGCCTGCCTCGACCGGCTGAACGGCGACTTCGCGATCGCGGTCTGGGATCGCGAGAGCGGTGAGCTCTTCCTCGCCCGCGACCGCTTCGGCGTGCGCCCGCTCTTCGTCGCCGAGCTCGGCGACGACCTCGTCTTCGCCTCCGAGGCGAAGGCGCTCCTGCGCCATCCGGACGCGCGCCGCGAGCTCGATCCGAGCGGCCTCGTCGAGGCGTTCACGACCTGGTCGATCCTCCCCGACCGTTCGGCGTTCGCCGGCATCCGCGAGCTCGCTCCCGCTCACTTCCTGCGCGTCGGGCGGGACGGCGTCGTCGAGGAGCGTCGCTGGTGGGACCTCCCGTTCCCGAAGGTCGACGACCGGAGCACGGCGTCCGAGGAGGAGCTCGAGGCCGAGCTTCTCGAGCTGCTCACGGACGCGACCCGGATCCGCCTGCGCGCGGACGTCCCCGTCGCCGCGTACCTGAGCGGCGGCCTCGACTCGTCCGCGACCGCTGCGCTGGCGACCCGCCTGTACCCGGACACGCTGCACTCGTTCGGCATCGGGTTCCGCGACCCGCGCTTCGACGAGAGCGAGTACCAGGACCGCTTCGTCGCCGAGCTCGGGAGCGAGCTCCACCGCGTCGTCGTCGACTCCCCCGACATCGCCGAGCTCCTGCCGCGCGCGGTCGAGCTCTCGGAGAAGCCGACGCTCCGGACCGCGCTCGCGCCGCTCCTGCGGCTCTCCGGAGCCGTCCGCGACGCCGGGCTCAAGGTCGTGATCACCGGCGAGGGCGCGGACGAGCTGTTCGGCGGCTACGACATCTTCCGCGAGAACGCGGTGCGCCGGTTCTGGGCACGCGTGCCCGAGTCGAAGCTCAGGCCGCTGCTCTTCACGCGCCTGAACGACTTCCTCGGCAAGGACCTCGAGCGAGCCGGCGCCTTCCTCGCAGGCTTCTACCGCCGCGGTCTCGAGGACGTCGACGACCCGCTGTACAGCCACCGGCTGCGGTACGCGAACACCGCGCGCTGCCTGCGGCTGCTCGCACCCGAGGTCCTCGAGCAGGGCGCTGCGGCCGGTGACCCGCTCGCGCGCATCGAGCACGGGCTTCCGGGCCACTTCGACGAGCTCACGCCGCTCGGCAAGGCGCAGTACCTCGAGATCGCGACCTTCCTCGACGGCTACCTCCTGCACTCGCAGGGCGACCGGATGCTGATGGGCCACTCGGTCGAGGGCCGCTTCCCGTTCCTCGACTACCGCGTCGCCGAGTTCGCAGCGGCGCTGCCCGACCGGATGAAGGTGCGCGGCCTCCAGGAGAAGTACCTGCTGCGAAAGACCGTGGCGCCGCTCCTCCCGCCGGAGATCTCCGCGCGCCGCAAGCGTCCGTACCGCGCGCCGATCGTGTCCGCGTTCGTCGGGCCGCGTGCTCCGGAGTACGTCGGCGAGCTCCTCGACCCCGACGCGGCTGCGCGACGTCGGGCTCCTCGACCCGGACGCGGTCTCGCGTCTCGTCGCGAAGTGCGAGGCGGCGGGCGAGCAAGGCGTCGGCGAGACCGACGAGATGGGCCTCGTCGGGGCGCTCTCCGTGATGCTCCTGCACGATCGCCTCGTCGCGCGACCCGGCCTCGCCGAGCCCGCGGAGCCCACGCGGGTCGTCGTGGGCGCGTCCGTCCGCGGGCACTCCGAGCCCGCCCTCGTCGCCGAGGCCGGCTGATCGTGCGCGAGCGCCGCCTCCTCCACGAGCTCCTCCTCGACGCCGCCGAGCGCGAGCCGGCGAAGGAGGCGATCGTCGCCGACGGGCGCAGGCTGACCTACGCGGAGCTTCTCGCCGAGTCGCTCGGGCTCGCGAGCGCGCTGCGCGAGCACGGTCTGGAGCGCGGCGACCGTGTCGTGGTGTTCACGGACAACTCGCTCACCTGCGTCGTCTCCGTCTTCGGGACGCTGCTCGCCGGCGGGCGTCTTCGTCGTCGTGAACCCGCAGACGAAGGAGGACAAGCTCGCGTACATCGTCTCGGACAGCGAGGCGGCGTTCGTCGTCACCGAGGGGACGATCGCGCGCGTCGCCGCGGGCGCGCTCGAGGAGGCGCCGTCGGTCAGGCAGGCGATCTGCGCCGCGCGGCCGGACGGGCTCGAGGGGATGCTCGACTTCGAGCCGCTGGCATCGTCTTCGGCCGACGGTTTCGTCGCACCCGCCGTCATCCCGCTCGACCTCGCAGCGCTCATCTACACGTCCGGCACGACCGGGAACCCGAAGGGCGTGACGATGACGCACGCGAACATGGTCTTCGCGGCGGGCAGCATCGCCCAGTACCTGCGGCTCCGTCCGCACGACCGCATCCTCGGCGTCGTCCCGCTCGCGTTCGACTACGGCCTCTACCAGCTCCTGATGAGCGTCTACATGGGCGCGACGCTCGTCCTCGAGCGCTCGTTCGTCTACCCGGCGCAGACGCTCAAGCAGATCGACGCCGAGGCGGTCACCGTCTTTCCCGGCGTCCCGACGATCTTCGCCACGCTCGTCGCCATGCACGAGCGCACGCCTCTTCGCTACCCGACGGTCGAGCGCGTGACGAACACCGCCGCTGCGCTCCCGCCGAGCTTCCACGACCCGCTGCGCGAGATCTTCCCGAGCGCGCTCGTCTTCCGCATGTACGGGCTGACCGAGTGCAAGCGCGTCAGCTACCTGGAGCCGGAGCTGATCGAGGAGAAGCCGACGTCGGTCGGCAAGGCGATCCCCGGCACGGAGACGCTCGTCCTCGGCGAGACGGGCGAGCCGGTCGCGCCGGGCGAGACGGGGATCCTCCACGTGCGCGGCCCGCACGTCATGGTCGGGTACTGGCGCCAGCCGGAGCTCACGGCGGAGATGCTCGTCGACGGGCCGATCCCGGGCGAGCGGATGCTCTGCACGCACGACCACTTCACCGTCGACGAGGACGGCTTCCTCTACTTCGTGGGGCGCAGCGACGACATCATCAAGTCACGCGGCGAGAAGGTGAGCCCGGTCGAGGTCGAGAACGCGCTCTTCGCGATCCCGGGCGTGGAGGAGGCGGCGGTCCTCGGCGCCCCCGACGAGCTCCTGGGCGAGGCGATCCACGCGTACGTCGTGCTCGGCGAGGGCGTCGAGCTCGGCGAGCGGGACATCGTCGGCCGCCTGTCGCGAGCGCCTGGAGAGCTTCATGGTGCCGTCGAAGGTCTTCTTCCGCGACGAGCTGCCGAAGACCGCCACCGGGAAGATCCGCAAGAAGGGGTTGCTCGAGCAGGTCGAGGCCCGGATAAACCTGGCCGAACTTCGACCCTCGCGACCTTGCGGAGCCGGTCGGCTTGGTGTATCAGAAGAAGGTTGTAATTCCTGGGCGTCGTTACTGAGAGAAGGGGAGATTGGGGAGCATGAGCATGGGCAACGTGCGGCTGCGCGTACGCAGGCTGGGTATCGCCGTAGTGGCTTCGACACTCGGGGCCGTGGTGCTGAGCCCGGTCGGGCACGGAGCGGTCGAGTCCTGCACCTACAACCCGTCGACCAAGGCCGTCACCGCGACGGTCGCGTCGGCGGTCCTCGGCGACCCTCAAGGTCGTCGGCGGCGCGCTCCACTTCGGGTTCGTGCCCACGGCGTGCGGTAGCGCACTTACGAATAACACGGACTTGATCTCGATCGCGGGTGAGACCGGAACCACCGAGCGGCTGATCCTGGACCACTCCGGGGGCGTGTTCGGCCCCGGCGTCGCGTCCGAGAGCAACCTTCCCGAAGATCGAGATGGCCTTGACCCTCGGTGACTTCGCTGACACCGTCGTCCTGATCGGGACCGACGGCGATGACACGTTCGCCACCGGTCAGAACGGGATCGCTCTCAACACGGACGGCGACCTCGACGTCACGCTCGCGCCGAACCCGCTCCATATCGAGGCGTCCATGGGCCAGGGCAACGATTACTTCAACGGCCGCGGGCAGGGCGGCGCGGGCCTCAGGTTCCTCGGCCCGATCATCGCCGACGGCGGCGTCGGCAACGACGAGCTCGTCGGGAGCGCCCGGGCGGACACGCTCACGGGCGGCGACGGCAACGACGTGATGCGCGGCGATGACGACGTGGACCTCATGTACGGCGGCTCCGGGGCGGACAACATCCAGGGCAGCGCCGGCGACGACGTGATGGACGGTGGGACCGGCGCCGACTCGTTCTCCGCCGGGTACGGAAACGACACGATGATTGCGAACGACGAGGAGGCCGACTCGGCGTTCAACGGAGGCGGCGACATCGACACCCTGCACTACGACGCCGGCCTCGATCCGGCTGCGTCAGCCACCGAGAACCTGATCCCGCACTCGCCTCCGCCGCCTCCGCCGCCGCCTGCCGGCTGCACGTACGACGCGGCGACGAAGACCGTAACTGCATCGCTCGCTGCCGGCACCGGGGGATCGCTCGTGGTCTCTGGCGGCGCGATCCGGTTCGGGTCACCTGCGGTGGCTTGTGGCGCGGCGACGACGACGAACACCGACTCGATCACGATCGCCGGCCAGGTCGGGTCGGCCGAAGGCGTGGCAATCGACCAGAGCGGCGGCGCCTTCGCGCCCGGCGCGACGGCGGAGTCGTCGGGTAGCTCAGAGATCGAGATCGCCGTGAACCTCGGTGATGCCTCCGACGTGATCTACGTCGTCGGGACGAGTGGACCGGACGCGATCACGCTCGGCTCCAAGGGGGTCGCGCTCAACGTGGACGCCGACGTCGACGTCGCACTTGCGGCGCCGCTGCCCGGCGCGGCCACGTTGGTTGGGGGCGGCGGGTCGAACACGCTCAAGGCGATCGGAGGCTTCGGCGCGGGAACCGTCTGGCTCGGCCACGTCACGCTCGAGGCCGGCAACGACGGTGACACGCTTGAGGGCGGCAATGGGAACGACATGCTCTTGGGTGGCAGCGGGAACGACGTCGTGAACGGCGGCTCGGGCAACGACACGATGTACGGCGGCGGCGGCAACGACTCGCTGAACGGGAGCCACGGTGACGACGACATGACCGGCGGCGCCGGGTCCGACTCGTTCATCGGCGGCACCGGCAACGACGTCATGCGAGCCGACGACGACGTCGCCGACGGCAGCATCAGCGGCGGCCAGGGCACGGACACGGCGTATTACGACTCGGGGATCGATCCCGTGCCGTCGGCCGAGACGATCATCCCGGCCTAGCTCCGGGTCTCCTCGGAAAGAGAAGAGCGCCCCTTCCGGGGCGCTCTTCTCACTCACGCTTCCTGCCGGCCTCGCTCAGGCCTGGCAGTCCTCCGGACCTGCACCCTCCGGGTTGCTCGAGTTCAGGTCGATGAAGAGGTTGTTGACGTTCACGTTCTGAACCGCTCCACCGCCCGATGCGTCGAGCGACTGCCCGTTCGGATGCGGACGGGTCGTGATCGCGATGTTCGCCGCGAAGCACGAGTCCCTGGCACCCGAGCGCAGCGACCCGTAGTTCCCCCACGCACGCCCTGCCGGCCCGCCGCCGTTCGGGTTCGAGCCCACGAACTTGCAGCGGTAGCAGACGACGTCCTGGAGGAGGTTCGGGATGTCGGTGAGCTGTGACGTGTACCAGACGCCACCGGCTCCGTGGCACGTCGCGCGCTGAGCGTTCCAGTCGCCCGACGTGAAGCCGATGAAGTTGAGCCGGAAGGCCCGGTTCATCTGCACGCCGTCCTGGTGGGCGCCGTCGCGGACGCGTCCGCACTCGACGTGAGCCACCGATGTCCATGTCGTGGGCCCCGATGAGGATGAGGCCGTCCGCGTGCGAGCCGACGTTGTCGCCGTTCCCGCGGATGTCGAGGATCAGGTCGGGCACCATGTCGCGCCCGCCGGCCGTACAGCCGTCGTCCAAGCGCACGGCACCCGGCCGGGACAGGTTGAGCGACGCGTCGTTCGAGAGCGTCGCCGTCACCCTGATCGGCAGCGGCCCGTACTGCTGCAACGGCTGGTCACAGATCCACTGGCCGTTGACGACGATCGTCGTCCCGCCACCGGAGGGCGGGGGCGGAGGCGGCGGCGGAGTCGTCGAGGAGGCCTGGACGACACCGGTCTGTGCGGAAGTCGCCTCGTTCGAGCCGCCGGCGTTCGTCGCCGTCACGCGGAAGCGGAGCGTCCTGGTGACGTCGGCGGTGCCGAGCGTGTACGACGTCGACGTCGCACCCCCGATGTTCGAGCAGCCGGCGCCCGAGCTGTCACAGCGGCGCCACTGGTACGACCAACCGGTCGGGTTGCCGCTCCACGAGCCGCGATTCGCGGTGAGCATCTGCCCGGCCTGGGCCGTGCCCGAGATCGTCGGGGCAGCCGTGTTCACCGGCGGGTTCACCGGGCCCGGGCCAGGAGGCGGGGGCGGCGGCGGAGGAGGAGGCGGCGGAGGCGGGGGCGGAGGCGGAGGATCCGACGAGCCGGGAGCCCCCGGCGTCAGAGCGACCTGCTGGCCGATGCTGCAGCTGTTCGGCGAGCTCGTGCGAACCTCGCGCGACCCGGTGCTGCCGGCACCCCTGACGACCTCGGAGTAGGCGGCGTGCGCCCCACCGGCGGTCGTCGAGCTCGTGCTCTGCGTCATCCCGCCGACCGCGCCGAGAGCCTCGCCCCCGTTGGTCGAGAATGCGGCGACGAGGCCTGCCGGCACGTCGGAGACGCCGACGCCGGGTGCGGCCAGCCAGACGCTGTTCCGCTTGAAGCCACCGGAGTGCGCAGCGACGGGCCGAGCGGTGT
Source organism: uncultured Actinomycetes bacterium (assembly GCA_963770595.1). Taxonomy (GTDB): domain Bacteria; phylum Actinomycetota; class Thermoleophilia; order Gaiellales; family Gaiellaceae; genus GMQP-bins7. Next base: position 1,105,785 of record CAVYQG010000003.1, read on the forward strand.
CGACGCCCGAGAATCCGAGAACCGAGACCGCGGCTGCGGAGGACTCGGAGAGCCCGAACGAGTACGACGAGGGCTCGGACGAGGACGCGACCTTCACGTAGGTCGCCTGGGCCAGGTACTGGCCGGAGTGCTTGCAGTCGTCCCGCCGGACGAGCGACCAGCCCGCCGGAGCGGACAGGGACGCGGAGTCGGGGAGACGGAACGAGACGCTCGCGAGCAGGACGTCGCCGGCGGCGGTCCCGCTCGGTCGAGCGACCGAGACGGCGGCTGCCGAGTCGGTCTCTGCGTCCGAGGCGGCCCGGAACGTGAGCGGAGCGGGTTCCGCGCCAACAGAGCCTGCGAGTGCGATGAGCGCCGCGAGCGTGACGATCATGCTCGCGAGCGAAAGTGCTGAACGACGATTTGAATCGTGTTTGGCGGCGTTTGTCATGTGTCTACGGTTCGGCCTTCCTGCGGGACCTGCCCATCCCTAAATGGGGGATATGTCCCGACTTTGGTATGTGAAGGAATACGTACGAACGGTCGAAAAAACCCCTGGAAATACGCATGTGGGTTGAAGAGCTGCCGCTTACGCGCGGCAATCGGACGGCCGTGGCTGGCGGTCCGACGAGTTCAGGTCGATGAAGAGATTCCCCTCGTTGATCGCCTGCACTGCGCCGCCTCCGGAACGGTCGAGGTACCCGGGCGGCATCGGGTTCGGTACCTCGCGAAGCGTGTACGTGAGGTTCGCGGCGAAGCACGAGTCGCGTGCGCCGGATCGCAACGAGCCGTAATGCCCGAATGCGCGACCGGCCACGCCTCCGCCGTTCGGGATTCGTGCCGACGAACTTGCACCGGAAGCAGACGACGTCCTGCAGCAGGTTCGGCACGTCGGTGAGCTGCGACACGTACCAGACGCCGCCCGCCCCGTGACACGTTGCCCGCTGGTTGGCCCAGTCCCCGGACGTCAAGCCGATGAAGTTGAGCCGGAAGGCGCTGTTCATCTGCACGCCGTCCTGGTGGGCGTTGTCCCGGACGTGGCCGCAGTTCACGTAGCCACTGATGTCCATGTCGTGCGCGCCTACGAGGATGAGGCCGTCCGAGTGCGACCCGATGTTGTCGCCGTTGCCGTTGATGCGCAGGTAGAGGTCGACCGCACCGTCACGACCTCCGGCGGTGCAGTCCTCCTCCAACCTGACGGCGCCGGGCCTCCGGAGCTGTTGCGACGCCGAGTTCGAGAGCGTCACCTCGACCACGATCGGCAGCGCTCCGTACTCGGAGAGCGGCTGATCGCAGACCCACTGCCCGTTGATCGTGATCCGGGTACCGCCGGTCGGCGGCGGCGGAACCGGAGGCGGGGGCGGTGGCGGGGGAGGTCCCGGGGGCTCGGGGTTCGAGCCTGGACGAGAGACCTTCTCGCAGCCCACGACCCGATCCGAGGCGTCGGCTTGTACGACGTCTCGACCAGGCCCGCAGTGCACGTAGTCCTGTCTCTTGTCCCGGGCCTTGACGGTGTCGTTGCCCGTTCCGCCGAACAGCCGGTCGGCGCCGCCTCCCCCGACGAGGAGGTCCTTCCCGCCGAACCCGCGGATCACGTCCGCGCCCTTCGTGCCGAACAGGCGGTCGCGGCCCTTCGTCCCCTCGAGGACCTTG
>CAVYQG010000004.1:0-249840 GCA_963770595.1 uncultured Actinomycetes bacterium
GTCGGCCTTCACGAGCAGGTCGTCCGGGAGGTACGTCGCCGCGTCGAGCAGCTGGAGCCCGGCGACTCCCGGAGCGGCCTGGGGGCCGAGGAGCTGCCAGGCCGGCCGTGGCGTGGTGAGCCCGGGCGCGTACAGCTCCGCCCGAAGCGATGCCGGGAAGACCTCCATCAGCGCGCCGTACCGCGCCGGTGCCGGGAGCGAGGCGGTCTCGAGCAGCCGCGCGAGGCGAAACGGGGTCGAGCGCGGCTCGCGCCGGCCGGCAGGAAGCAGCCGCAGGCCGCGTGCCGCCAGGCCGGGAAGCGTCGGAACGCTCCCCGCTCGGCCGGCGAGCCTCATCGCCGCGTAGCGCTCGTAGCCGGCGAACGACTCGTCGCCGCCGTCCCCGGTCAGCGCGACCGTGACCTCGCGCCGCGCGACCTCGGAGATCAGGAACGTCGGGAGGATCGCCTCGTCGCCGAGCGGCTCGTCCAGAAAACCCGCGAGGCGTGACACCAGGTCGACGGGATCCGGCTCGACCACGAGCTCCTCGTGCTTCGTCCCGAACGCGCGCGCCGCGATCCGTGCGGGCTCGCGCTCGTCGTAGCGGGCGTCGTTGACGCCGACCGTGAACGTCCGCACGGGCTCGGTCGACGCCTGCGCCATGAGCCCGACGACGATCGTCGAGTCGAGGCCGCCGGAGAGGAGCGCGCCGAGCGGCACGTCGCTGACGAGCCTCCGGCGCACCGCCGCGGTCACGGTCTCGCGCACGAGCTCCAGCCATTCGGCGTCTGCGAGGTCGCGGGCCTCCGCGCGCAGCTCCCAGTAGGGGCGAGACATGTCTCGCCCTCCCTCCCAGGTGAGCACGTGACCCGGCGCGAGGCGCCGGATCCCTCCGACCCCGGTCTCGACCCCCGGTACGTACTGGAGCGCGAGGTACGCGTCGAGCGCGGCCGGGTCGAGCTCGCGGCGGATGCCGGGGAGCGTGAAGAGCGCCTTGAGCTCGGACGCGAACGCGAGGCTGCCGTCCGGGAGCGTCACGTAGTGGAGGGGCTTCTTCCCGACGCGGTCGCGCGCGAGCACGAGGCGCTCGCGCGGGCCGTCCCAGAGCGCGATCGTGAACATCCCGGAGAGCTCGCGCGCGAAGTCGGGACCGTGCTCCTCGTAGACGTGCGGGATCACCGCCGTGTCGCCGGTACCGGGAACGTCGTGCCCGCGCGCGGCGAGGTCGCGCCGGATGGCCTGGAAGTCGTACAGCTCGCCGTTGAAGACGGCGACGACGTCACCCGTCTCGTTCGTCACGGGCTGGTCGCCGGTGTCGAGGTCGACCACTCGCAGCCGCCGGTGCCCGAGCACACAGCGCCCGAGCGCGGTGACGCCTCCCGAATCCGGCCCCCGGTGGACGAGCGCCTCGGTCATCCGGGCGACGAGGTCGGGGTCGGCCGGAGCGGAGGGCGATACTAGTCCGCTGATGCCGCACACGAGCGGGAAACGCTACGCGGTCGTCTCCTGCCACGTCGAACGACCGCTCGACGCCGAGGTGTGGGAGCGGTTCTCGGCGCTCCAGGCGCGCAGGCCGGGAGGATTCGCGATCGCGGCGCTCATGCGTCCGGCCGATCCGGAGCACGGCGAGGACGAGGAGACGTGGCTCGTACGTGCCCGCGAGGCCGCCGCGCGCGGCCCGCTCGGCCACCACACGCACTGGACGAGCCCGACGCACGCCCGCCCGACCGGCGGCGACCCTGGTGCACGAGCCCTCGAGGAAGGTCGGAGGCTCCGCGAGCTCGGCCTCGCGCCGACGCTCTTCTGCGGCGGGGGCTGGTACACGGACGAGGGCGTCGCGGAGGCCTGCGCCGCGCTGGGGTACGTCGACTGCACGCAGCGCGCGACGCGCCCTCCGTACCTTGCCGAGGGCGAGCCGTGGGCCGAGCTCGCGAGCCCTTCGCGGATCGATCTCCCATCGGGCCGCTCGCTCCTCGCGATTCCGACGACGCACTCACTCGGCGACCTCGCACGCGCCCTGCTGCGCCCGACCGCGCTGCCCGATGTCGTCCACGTCTACTTCCACGACACGGATCTCGCCGAGGGCCGGAGACGGCGGCTGCTCGCGGCGCTGCTGCCGGCCCTGGCCCGGCTCGCGACGTCGACCGACCTCGACGCGCTCGTCCGCGAGGTCGAGGCCACGGCCCCTCGCATCGCCTGGGACGACGTGGCGCGGCTCTAAGCTTCAGGCGTGTCCAAGGCCGCTCCGCCGGCTGAGACGTCGCGTCCCGTACCCGCCCCGTCACCGACGGGCGGCGACGTCCGCGCCTCCCGCGTCTACCTGCTCTCGCGCGGGCCGATCCTCACGCTCGTGCGCCGGGCGCTGTCCGTCGCCTCGCTCGTCGTCCTGGACGTCATCGGCCTCGCGCTCGGCATCTACCTCGCGCTGGTGCTGCGCGAGGTCCTTCGTGGGGACGGAGACGTCCTCTGGGGCCTCCTCTGGCGCGAGGGCCCGGCGGAGTGGCTCAAGTTCGCCGCGCCGATCACGGTTCTCGTGTTCGCGCAGGCCGGTCTCTACCGGGTGCGCGAGCGGCGCCCGGGCGCGGGGCGCATCCTCTCGTCGCTCATCGTCGTCGCGCTGATCGTCCTCGCCTTCGGGATCGGCACGAGCTACGACTTCACGACGTCGGGGCTCATCCCGACCTCGGTCGTCATGTCCGCGATCGCGATCGGGCTCTTGCGTGCGGCGTACGAGTCGGCCTCGCTCGAGGTCATGCGCGCCGCGGGGATCCGGCGGCGGGTCGTCCTCGTCGGCGAGGGAGAGCACCTCGCTCGCCTCCAGCGGTCGCTGGTCGCGTCGCGCTCGGGCCTTTCGTACGAGATCGTGGGCGCGCTGTCGTCGGACGACGTGGAGGGTATCCAGCTGCTCGGGTCGCGCGCGGAGCTCCCGCTCGTCCTGGACGACGTGCGCCCGGACGAGGTCATCCTCGCGGAAGCCGACCTCGACGAGCGCACCGTTCTCGAGGTCGTCGAGCAGGCGCACCGGCAGGGGATCAAGGTGCGCCTCGCCCCCGACACGACCGAGCTCCTCGTCCAGCGCGGCGAGTACGTGCCGGGGCAGGGCGCGCCGCTCTTCGAGCTCCGGCCGCCGGTGCTGACCGGCTGGGACTGGGTGGTGAAGCGCGCGTTCGACCTCGCCGTGAGCGTGCTCGTCGCCGTTCTGCTCGCGCCGCTCTGGCTCCTCGTCGCGCTCGCGATCAAGCTCGAGTCGCGGGGGCCCATCCTCTTCGTCGACCGGCGGGTGGGCGTGGGCGAGCGTGAGTTCGGGATGCTCAAGTTCAGGACGATGGTCGCCGACGCGGCCGAGCTCCAGCCGCAGCTCGAGGATGCGAACGAGGCCGAGGGCGCGCTCTTCAAGATCCGCGACGACCCGCGCGTGACCCGTGTCGGCCGCGTCCTGCGGCGGCTCTCGCTCGACGAAATCCCGCAGATCGTGAACGTTTTCAAGGGCGAGATGAGCCTCGTCGGGCCGCGCCCGCTCCCGCTCCGCGACTACCGCCTGCTCGAGGACTGGCATCGCGCGCGCTACGCCGTGCTCCCCGGGATGACCGGCCTCTGGCAGATCTCCGGCCGCTCCGGCCTCACGTTCGACGACCTCGTGCGCCTCGACTTCACGTACCTCGAGAACTGGTCGATCTGGCTCGACATCACGATCATCGCGCGGACGATCCCGGCCGTGATCATGCGGCGAGGAGCGTATTGACCAGGTCTCCGAGGATCCTGGCCGTCGCGTCCGCCGTCGACCTCGACTTCCGCTACGGCTGCACGCCCGCGTGGTGGCAGCTCTGGAAGGGGATGTACGAGGCCGGCGTCGACCTCGTCGTGACGCCGTACCGCGGGCGCCCGGTCGAGTCGCCCTGGTGGCGCGTCGCACCGAACCCCACGTACCGCGAGGGCGAGTCGTTCGAGGCCGTGCGGGGCGCGCTCGCGCGCCTGAAGGGCGACCGCTATCTGCGCCGCGACGAGTCGTCCCCCGACGAGGGAGCGTTCGACAAGCTCACGCGCGAGACGATCAGCCGCTGGGTGACGCCACGCTGGAAGCGGCATCTCGAACGGCTCGTGGAGCAGGAGCAGCCTGACGCCGTCGTCGTCTTCACCGTGCCCATGGCGCACTTCCGCGGTATCCCGGAGGCGCTGCGCTCGCGCTTCTCGATCCCGATCGTGTTCTACGACGGCGACGTCCCGATGAGCCTTCCCGAGTTCGGCGGCATGGACACCGGCTTCAACCCGTACCACGGCGCCGACCCGTGGGAGTACGACCTCGTCCTGTCGAACTCGGAGGGCGGCATCCCGCGCCTGCTCGAGCTCGGCGCCCGCCGGGCGGAGGCGCTCTACTGGGCGGCCGACCCCGAGTTCTTCGCGCCGCAGCAGGTCGAGAAGGAGGTCGACGTCTTCTTCTATGGGTACGGGGACAAGTTCCGGCGCGACTGGATGAAGACGATGGTTGGCGAGCCGTCGCGGCTCGCGCCCGAGCTCGACGTCGCGCTCGGTGGCCTCGACTTCCAGGGCGACACGGGTCGCGCACGACTGCTCGGCGACGTTCCGTTCAACGTCTTCGCTCGGGCGATCTCCGCTGCCCGCGTCAACCTCTCGATCACGAGGCGGCCACACGCGACCGTGCCGGGATCGTCCACCGCGCGGCTGTTCGAGATGGCCTCCGCGGGTGCCGCGATCGTGTCGAACCCGCACGAGGGGATCGAGCGCTGGTTCGAGCCGGGATCGGAGCTCGTCGTCGTGGAGAGCGCGGCGGAGGCCGTGGAGACCTACCGTGACCTCGCCGGCGACCCCGGCCAGGCCGAGGCGATGGGTCAGCGGGCGCGGGAGCGCGTCCTCGACGAGCACACGTACGCGCACCGGGCGAGGCGGCTCGTCGAGCTCGTCGGACTCGGTGCGGGAGTTCCCGTATGAACGTCGACCGCATCGTCGCCGTCGTGCCGGCCTTCAACGAGGCGGGAGCGATCGGCCGTGTCGTCGAGGAGATCGCCGAGGTCGATCCCGAGATCGACGTCGTGGTCGTGGACGACGCCTCGACGGACAAGACCGCGGCGATCGCCGAGGAGCTGGGCGCGGTTGTCCTGCGGCTGCCCTTCAACGTCGGGATCGGCGGCGCGGTGCAGACCGGCCTGCGCTGGGCGCTCGAAGAGGGCTACGGCCTCGCCGTGCGCCTGGACGGCGACGGCCAGCACGACGCCGCAGAGATTCCGACGATCCTGGCGCCGATCCGGAGCGGGGAGGCCGACCTCGTCATCGGGTCGCGCTTCGTCGATCCCGGCGGCTCCTACCGGCCCCCCTTCGCGCGACGGATGGGGATCCGCGTCTTCGCACGCCTCGTCTCGCTGCTCGGCGGCCAGCGGGTCACTGACACGACCTCGGGCTTCATCGCGCTCGACCGGATCGGCATCGAGCTCTTCGCGGCCGAGTACCCGCACGACTACCCCGAGGTGGAGGCGACGCTCGTCGCACTGCGCAGCGGGCTTCGGCTCACGCAGGTGCAGGTCGAGATGCGCGAGCGCGAGACGGGCTCGTCCTCGATCACGTTCGTCCGCTCGGCCTACTACCTCGTGAAGGTGACGCTCGCGCTCCTCGTCGCGAGCCTGCGCCGATACCCGAGACTCGAGGGAGCGCGCCGGTGACCCCACTCCGAGTCTCGATCGTCGGCGTCGTCGCGTCCGTCCTCCTCATCCTCGTCGTCCTCGAGCTCGTCCGCGGCCGCCGGCTGAAGGAGCGCTACGCGCTGCTCTGGCTCGCGACCGGCGTCGTCCTGCTCGTGCTCTCGGCGTGGCGGGGCGGCCTGAACACGATCGCCGGCTGGCTGGGCGTGACGGGCTACCCACCGGCGGTGCTGTTCGCCGTCACGACCCTCTTCATCCTGCTCGTCCTGCTCCACTACTCGACGGTGATCTCCAAGCTCACCGACGAGAACGTCGAGCTCGCCCAGCGGGTCGCCGTGCTCGAGGAGCGCGTGTCGCGGATCGCGGCTACGGAGCCGGCAGAGCGGGTGCCGGCGGACTGAACACGAAGACGTCGCCCTGGGCCGGGTCGTTCGCCCAGTTCGTCCCGACGCCGATGCGGTAGCTCGCGCCGGGCGGCGCCGACGGGTCGAGGTACTCCGTCTCGCGCGTCGTCGCGACCACGAGGCCGCGGACGTAGCAGTACGCCGCACGCGAGCCCTCCGTGTGCTCGCATTCGACGTCCTCGCCGTCGTCCGAGCGGTAGACGCGATAGAAGACGTCGCCGCGCCACGATCCCGGGTCCCAGGTCAGCCGTCGGCCGGCCGGCGTGCGCTCGACCCGGAGCTCGACCGCCTCGTCGACCGGTGTGAGGATGAAGTTCTCGAAGTCGTCCTGCACCACCGAGCGGCCCGGGCCTTCGGTCGGCGACGCGGCGAGGCTCACACCCGCCGGAACGAGCACCGCCACAGCGGCGACCGCGCCCAGCCAGCGAGCCCGTACCGGCTTCGTCTCCGGCGGGTCGATCCGCCGCCCGAGCCGCTTCGCAAACGTCGGCACGAGTAGGGGGATCGCGGCCATGAGCACCAGGTACGCGGGCCAGGCGGGCATCAGCAGCCGCCAGAACGAGCCCGACTCGATCGTCGCCCGGGGCGAGAAGCCCTTCACGACCAGGAACGCGGCGAGCCAACCCGCCAGCAGGGCGGCAATCGGACCGCGGTGCACGCGAAGGACCGCGACGAGGCCCGCGAACGGCACGAACTGCGCGAGGCGCGCGCTCCAGAAGAACTCGCGGAGCTGCGCCATCTGCGTGCGCCAGTGATCGATGTCGAGGTCGAGGTAGCGGCCGAGGTCGACCTCGGCCGCGACGACGACGGCGCCGGCTGCAACACGTGCCTGATCGAGTGCGAGGAGCGGCAGGGTTCCGAGGCCGCGCTCCTTCCAGAGCGCGAGGACCAATAGGCCGGGGAGCAGGGCCAGTCCGAACACGACACCATCGCGCCAACGGCGCGCGACCACGAACGCGAGCGCTGCGCCGACTCCCATCAGCAGGTTCGGCGGCTTGAGCCCTCCCGCCGCCCCGAGCAGGAGCCCGGCCAGCACGGCGTCCGTGATGCGACCGGGGTCGAGCGAGCGCACGACGAAGTACGCGGCCGCGAGCACGAGGACGAGGGACGGGAAGTCCGACATCGCGGTCAGCCCGAGCGCCTGCGGCAGGAACGTCTCGGTCCAGAGCTCTCGATACCGGTCGACGAAGAGCGGGGTAACCGCAAACGGCGTCACCACCCACAGGAACGCCGCCCAGTACCCGACCAGCCGCCCGCCGATCCTCGCGGCTATCCCATAGATGCACAGAAGCGCGACCGGACCGAGCACGAGCACCTGGAGCACCAGGAGCGGAGGGAGCAGATTGACGTAGGTCGGCCCCGTGATCCACGTGAGCGGAGCGAGCACCACCGGCCACACGTACCCGACCTCGGTCGGCGGCAGCTCGAGTCGTCCGATGAGCGCGCCGGTCGTCGTGGTCCAGATCTGGTCGCCACCCTGGAACCAGACCCAGCCGTTGTGCTGGATGGACAGTGCCAGCACGACGGTCGCGGCGATCTGCGCCCCGATCAGCGTCGCGAGGACGGTGCGCGGGCGGACGAGCAGCCAGTCGGCTGCGCGCACGACGCCCTCGGCCGCCGAGGACGCTGCGCCGGAGAGCGAGCGTCGTTCGGGGACCGCGACCACGGAGGTCAGCCCGTGCTGACGCCGGCGGGCCGTGCCGAGCGATACCACGCGACCGTGCGCTCGATCCCGTCGCGGAGCGGCGTCGAGGCCTCGAACCCGAACAGCTCGCGCGCGCGGGTCGCGTCGACGCTGCGACGGGGCTGCCCGCCCGGCTTCTCCGTGTCCCACGTGATCCGGCCCGTGTACCCCGTGACCTCGGCGATCAGCTCGGCGAGCTCGCGGATCGAGATCTCCTTCCCGGCGCCGAGGTTCACCGGCTCCGGCCCGTCGTAGCGCTCGGCGGCGAGCGCAAGACCCTCGACGCAGTCCTCGACGTAGAGGAACTCGCGCGTGGGCGAGCCGTCCGACCAGAGCACGACCTCGTCCTCCGCCTCGACCATCTTGCGGATGAGCGCGGGGATGACGTGCGACGTCTCGAGGTCGAAGTTGTCGCGCGGCCCGTACAGGTTCGTGGGGAGGAGGAAGACGGCGTTCAACCCGTACTGCTCGCGGTACGCCTGCGCACCGACGAGGACCGTCTTCTTCGCGACGCCGTAGGGCGCATTCGTCGCCTCGGGGTAGCCGGACCAGAGGTCCTCCTCGCGGAACGGGACCTCGGCGTTCTTCGGATAGGCGCACACGGTCCCGGCGATGACGAGCTTCGGCGTCTCGTGGATCCTGGCCTGCTCGAGGACGTTCGCGCCCATGACGAGGTTCGCGAACCAGTACCGGCCGGGATTGGCGCGGTTCGCGCCGATGCCGCCGACCTCGGCCGCGAGGTGGAACACGAGGTCCGCTCCCGCGTCGTCGAACATCCGCGCCGTGTCGTCCATCGACGTGATGTCGTAGTCGGCGTGTCGGGCGACGACGACCTCGTGGCCCTCCGCCTCCAGGCGTTCGACGAGATGCGTGCCGAGGAACCCGCCGCCGCCGGTAACGAGGACCCTCACGGCTTCGCGGTCAGCGGAGCGCCCGTCGGCAGCCAGTCGACACGGCCGATCCAGCGGTCACGGTTCTCGGCGTACCAGCGGATCGTCTGCAGTACGCCGTCCTCCCACGACACCTTCGGCTCCCAGCCCGTCTCGCGTGTCAGCTTCTCGTGACCGACGCGGAGCGCGAGGACGTCGCTCGCGCCGGGCCTGAAGCGCCCCTCCGCGGTGACGATGCGCCTGTCGCCGGGCCAGAACCCGTGCTCCTCGCCGAGGCGCAGGATCATGTCCGCCCACTCGCGCATGGAGATGTTCTCGCCCTGGCCGTAGACGTACACGTCGCCCGGGCTGCCGTGGGCGGCCACCGTGAGATGGCCGCGGACGCCGTCGGTGCAGAAGCAGAAGTCCCGCAGCGGCTCGAGGTTCCCGAGCTCGATCACGTCGCGGGCGAGCGCCTGCGTGACGATGGTCCCCGTGACGTAGCGCGGGTTCTGCCGCGGCCCGTAGTTGTTGAACATCCGCGTGACCACGCCGGGTACCGCGAAGGCGTCGTGGTAGTTCATCGTGAGGAAGTCCGCGGCGACCTTGGCCGTGGCGTAGACCGACTTCGGGTTGAGCGGCGAGCGCTCGTGCAGGATGAGGCCGCCGGAGTCGTCGAAGTCGTGCTGATCAGCGACGGACTCGCGCACGTTCCCGTACTCCTCCGAGGTGCCGGCGGTGTCGAACTTCTCGAGCTCGAGGTCGTGATCGACGACCGACTGGAGCAGGTTGAGCGTGCCGACCGTGTTCGCCATCACCGTCTCGTACGGGCGATGCCAGGACTCGCCGACGTGTGCTTGCGCGCCGAGGTGGAAGACGAACGGCCGGTCGGGAGCCGTCTCCTTGAGCTCGCGGACCAGGAAGTCGATCGACGTCTTGTCGGTCAGGTCGGCGAAGTGCACTTTCAGCCGGTCCCGGAGGTGTGAGATGTTGTTCAGGGCCCCGCTCGAGGTCGCGCGCACGAAGGCGTGGACCGTCGCCCCGAGCTCGACCAGCGCGTCGGTGAGGTGGGAGCCCATGAATCCGTCGGCTCCGGTGACGAGCACCGTGCGGCCCTCGTAGACGTCGCCGAAATCCCGGCGGAGGTCGTCGAGTGTGCCGCCTGTCCAGAGGGTGTCGTTCGGCATGGTGCGTACGCTTCCGCGTCGGTGAGCAAGCGTACAGACTCGTCCGGCCTGGGCTCCCTCGGCACCGGCGCGCTCACGTCCGCCTCCCTGCTCGTCGTTACCGGGGTCGCCGCAGCGGTCGGTGTCGTCATCGCTCGCGAGTTCGGCCGGACCGAGGAGACCGATGGGCTGCTTGCCGCATACGGCGTCTTCATCGTGATCGTGGTCGCCGCCCAGGCGATCCGCGTTGCTCTTCTGCCGCAGCTCGCGCGAGCACGTGCAGCGGGGCGGCTCGCCGGCGAGATGGCCGGTTTCGGGACGGCCCTCGCCCTCATCGCGGTCCCGCTCGTTCTCGTGGCGGAGCTCGGGGCGGAGCCGCTCGCGACCCTGCTCACGGGAGGCGAGTCCTCGGTCTCGAGGGACGCGGCCGCCGATTCGCTCCGGTGGATGGTCCCTGCGGCGACCGCCCATCTCTTCGCGGCGCTCGCGGCCAGCGGTCTCGCGGCCCTCGACGACTACGGGACGGCTGCCTCCGGCTATGCGGCCGGGAGCGTCGCGGGGCTTGCCTTGATCGTCACGCGCGCCGAACCGGACGGGATCGTCGCGGTCGCGTGGGGGATGGCGTTGAACGGGGCGATCGCCCTGCTGGTTCCCTCCGTGGGACTCGCGGTCCATGCCTGGCGGGCGCGAATGCCCGGGCACGCGATGCGGTCCACGGGCGTGCAACTCCCACGGCGTCTCGGGGTCTTCGCGGTCGGCGCCTCGCTGCCGCTCGCGCTCCAGCTCCTGTACGTCGTCTGCCTGCCGTTCGCCGCGCGCGAGGGTACGGGTGCGGCAACGAGCTTCGTCTACGCCTACCTCGCCTCGTCCGCTCTCGTCACGGTCGCCGCAGGGTCCCTCGGGCTCGTGACCGCCGTGCCGCTCACGCGGTCGGTGCTGACCGCGACGGCAGCCGCCCGCCACGTCGTGGCGATGTCGTGGCTCGCACTCGTGCTCGTGGGTGCCGCCGCGGGTGTGTTCGCGCTTGCGGGCGCGGCGGTCGTCGAGACCGCCCTCGGCGGGGACTACGGGGGGGACGTGGGCGCCGAGCTCGGTCGTCTCGTCGTCTTCCTCAGTCCGTGGATGTTCGCGTCGATCGGCGTCGGAGTGACGTTTCCGCTTGCGTTCGTCGCGGGCCGCACGCGCGGTCTTCCCTCGATCGCGGTCGTCGCCCTCCTGGTGCAGGTGCCGCTCGCATGGGCGGGGGCGTTCCTTCTCGAGCTCGAGGGGCTCGCGCTCGCGCTCGCCCTGACGACCTTCTTCGTCCTGGCCGCGCTGCTCGTCGAGCTCGGTGCCCTTCGACGTGCGGCTCGCGGGCTCGCCGTCGCGGCCGCTTTCGTCGCTGGCATCACGATCGTCGCCTTCATGCCGCCCGCGCTCGTTCTCGGCTCCGTCGCGGCGGCCGCGATCGGGCTCGCTCTCTACGTGGTCCTCACGTCGGCTCTCCGCCCGCGCGGGCTGCGGGCGAGCTGGACCTACCTGCGAACACTCGGCTGACGGTCAGGAGCCGGGCTCTCGAGCCGCGAGGTCGGCGAGGTCGGCGTCGACCATCAGCCTCACGAGCTCGCCGAAGCCGACGGTCGGCGCCCAGCCGAGCCGATCGCGCGCTGCCGTGGCGTCGCCGATGAGATCGGCGACCTGCGAGCCTGTTCGGACTAGCGCGTCGTCCACCGTCACGTGGCGTCCGTAGTCGAGGCCCGCAGCCGTGAATGCGGTCGCGACGAGCTCGCGAACGGTGTGCGCCTTCCCCGTCGCGATCACGTAGTCCCCCGGCTCGTCCGCTTGCAGCATGAGCCACGCGGCGTTCACGAAGTCCTTCGCGTAGCCCCAGTCGCGTCGAGCGTCGAGGTCGCCGAGCTCGATCTGGTCCGACAGCCCCAGGCTGATCGAGGCAGCGGCTCTCGTGACCTTGCGTGTGACGAACCTCTCGGGGCGCCTCGGGGACTCGTGGTTGTAGTAGATCGCGGAGCACGCGTAGAGGCCGTACTTCGCCCGATGGCCCCTGACGAGGAAGTCCCCGACAGCCTTCGCGGCTCCGTAGGGCTCGACGGGCGCGTACGGCGTCAGCTCTGTCTGTGGGCTCTCGGCGGGGCATCCGAACGTCCATGCCGACGAAGCCTGGAAGAACCTCGCCGACGGCCGTGCACGGCGGATCGCCTCGAGGAGCCGCACCACGGTGAGACCACCGAGCTCGACGGTTCGGGCTGGATCGCTCCAGGCGTCCGGCCCGAACGAGGCGGCCGCGAAGTTGTACACCTCCGTGGCCTCGTACTCCGCCAAGGCTCGCTCGATCGGGTCGACGTCCGGGAGGTCGGCCCGGACGAGGTCGATCCGATCGCGAACGTGCTCGAGATTCGGGATCTCGCTCGCCGGGTCACGTCGCACGATGCACACGACGCGATATCCCTTGTCGAGCAGGAGCTCGGTCAGGTACGAGCCGTCCTGGCCCGACGCGCCGAGGACGAGCGCGCACGGCGCCGCGCTCACGTGCCGTTCTCCGCGGGCTTCGTCAGCTGCATGTAGACGACGCCCTGGCCCGCCTCGTCGATGAGGCCCGGGTCCGACGAGGTGTCGAAGTTGGTCGGGCAGACGAAGCGGAGGAACGGCCCAGCAGGGTACGACCATGGCGCGTGCGAGTAGAACCACCGCTCGACACCGGGCTTGCGCTGTGCGGCGAACTCACGGTGAAGGACCTGCCAGGCCCTTCGCGAGAGGAGGCGGTCGAGCTCCTCGACGGAGTAGTCGTGCTTGAAGAACGTCCCGCCGCTCACGAGCTCGCGACTCGCGGCTCCGTAGACCGCCTCCTCCACGAGCACGTCCCGCGGCGTAGCGGCGAGGTCGGTGGTCAGATGCAGGACGCCGCCCGGTGCGAGCACCCGCCAGATCTCGTCGAGCGCGACGCCGTCCTGATCGACGCCGACGTGCTCGAGGACGGAGACGCAGATGCAGTGGTCGAACGTCTCGTCGGCGAAGGAGAGCGCCGTAGCGTTCTGCACGAGGAGCTCGAGGGTCGGGTCGATCGTTCGCCACGCCTCGATCTCGTCTTCGAAGAGGTCGATGCAGGTCCAGAGGCCCTTGCCCTCGGCCTGGAGGAGCGACGGAAGGAGCTTCGGGCTGGAGACGTCGAGGCAGCGCCCGGAGAAGTGGGCCTCCGCGACACGGCCCAGCTCGTAGTACCGCCAGGGATCGAGCGGCACGACCAGTCGCGCGAGCCCGACCTTTCGTGCGGGCCAGCCACGTTTCGCTTCGCAAATCGCCCAGCGCGCTCCGAGTGCGTAGCTGTGGCGCCAGAGCCGTTTCCAGCCCGGCGGCTCGGAGTGGTCGCGACGCGTCACCCGTCGTGCGGGCGACCGTCGACCAGGCGCGCGTCGGGCAACGGGACTATGAACTTGCCGCCCCGATCGAGGAAGCCGGACTCACGCTCGACGAACTCGTCCAGGAAGTGCCAGGGAAGCGCGAGGTAGTAGTCGGGCATCCGCTGACGCGACTCCTCCTCGGAGACGATGGGGATGTGCGTCCCGATGGTCTCGGAGCCCCACTTGTCGGGGTTGCGGTCCGCCGCACATTCGACCAGCGAGGCGTCGATTCCCACGAACTGGAGGATGGTGTTTCCCTTGGTCGATGCTCCGTAGACGTGGATCGTCTTGCCCTCCGACCGCAGCTCGCGCAGCAGCGCATGCAGGTCGTCCTTGACTTTCAGTGCCCGACGCGCGAAGGCGTCGTACGGCGCCGCGGAGTCGAGCTGCAGCTCGCTCTCCCGTTCGCGTAGACGCTCTACCTCTCCCGCGTGCTCCGGGCCTGCGGAGCGCATGCCCGGATGCCCGGCGAAGAGTCGGATGCTGCCTCCGTTGACGTCGTTGAGCTCCGCGCGGACGATCTCCAGGCCGGCGCCGGTGAACAGCCTCTCGACGACGTCGAGCGAGTAGTACTCGAGATGCTCGTGGCACACGGTGTCGAAGCTCCCCTTCTCCAGCATCGTCGGCATGTAGGAGAACTCGCTCACCCAGACGCCGTCGTCGGCCAGGACACTCGCGACGTCGCGGACGAACTCGGCCGGGCGCTCGAGGTCGTAGAACATGGCGATGCTCGTGATGATGCGGGCCTTGCGGCCCGGTGCGTGGGCCTCGAATGCCCGCTGGCTGAAGAAGTCCTCGATCACGTCGTAGCCCTTGGCGACGGCGTAGCGCGTCACATCGGACGGATCCATCCCGAGGAGCTCGATCCGGTCCCTGGTCGCGTAGCCGTCGAGGAGGGTCCCGTCGTTGCAGCCGATGTCGAGCACGAGATCCCCCGGACTGAGCCCGCCCACCGTGGCGGCTGCCTCGCGCGCGATCTCGTGCAGGTTCTCGGTCATCGAGCGGTTTACTCCGCTGCGATACCAGTACGACGCGTAGAGCGCCGGCCCGGGCACCGTGTGCCTCAGCTGGAGCAGGCCGCACGCGCCGGGATCGCGCGACGGATCGCAGCGCACGAGCTCGAGCGGCAGCTTCGGCTCCGGGATCCTCGGTGCACCGGGACGGGTGAAGGCACCGGCGATGCACATCGCCCCGAGGTCCATGACCGGCGTGAGGGCCGCCGACCCGCAGATGCGGCATGCGGTGCATGCGACGACACCTGCAGCGATCTCCCGCTCCTGTTCCGCGATCGGCTCTATGGACACGGTGTCACGTGAGTGAGTGTGACGGTCGATCGAGACGCGTCGCGCGTCGGGCGATCGCCTGACGATGCTCGTCCAGGGTGGTGTGGTTGAGCTGGTAGTCGAGACGACGGAAGTCCGAGTACGCACGCAGCGCCTTGGTCAGAGTGGTTGGTCGGACACGCGATCCGAGACCTCCGAGCATGGCCGCGCACAGCGCCAGGCGCCGCTCGGCCATGTCGACGAGCCGGTCGCTTCCCGGCACCCCGCGCTCCCGCCACCACTTCCAGACGCGGAGGAAGCTGTACGTGTACTGCCAGCGCATCTGCCAGAGGTGCTCCCGTGTCCCGCGGCGGGTCATGCTCGAGCCCGAGTCCACCAACCGGACGAGCCGCTCGCCGAGGAGCTCGACGCCCCCGCCCTCCATCGCCAGCTCGGAGAGGAATCCGACGTCGTTGCCGTACGGATGTCGCGCGTAGTCGTATCCGCGGGGATTCTCGATGTCGACGTGCCGGTCGAAGACGGTGCGCGCGGCGGCGGTCTCGTAGACCGCGCAGATCTGGGTCAGCGGGAGGCGGCGGAGAAAGATCCCTTCGGAATACTCGACCGGCGACGCGACCCCCGTGTCCGTCGAGTAGTACGGGAGCACGCCGTCCTGCGTCTCGACCTCGGCGCTACAGGCGACGAGCTTGCGCCCGTCGTCGACGGCACGTTTCACGCCTTCCATCATCCGGACGCTGAAATGGTCCTTGAGCACGTCGTCGGACCAGACGAAGCAGCACCAGTCTCCCGTGATCGCGTGCAAGACGACGCGCCAGGCCAGCACCGGGCCCGAGTTCTCGTCGGACGTCAGGAGCCTGACGTCGATCTCCGGATCCGCCGCCGACAGTACCGAGCCGACGAGGTCGCGCGTCGCGTCCTCGCTCGCTTCGTCGTAGACGAGGATCTCGAGCGGTCGGAACGACTGCGAGATCGCGCTCGTCAGCGTGCGCTCGATCGTCGCTGCGCTGGAGTGCGTCGGGATCATCAGCGAGAGCTTCAACAGGCCGCCATGCTAGGCGAGGGGCCGGTGCTCTAGGCGGATGTGGCGGCGCTCGCGTAGACCTCTTCGTGACGGCTCGCGGTCGCCTCCCAGGTGAACCCGGTCGCCCGCGCGAGGCCAAGCGCGCGGAGCTCGTCGGCCCGGGTGTCGGCCTCCACGACGGCCTCGGCGATCGCGGCGGGATCCGTCGGATCGAAGAGAACGGCCGCGTCGCCGCAGACCTCCGGGATCGCGCCGACGTTCGACGCGGCGACGGGGCAGCCTGAGGCCATCGCCTCGAGCGGAGGTAGCCCGAAGCCCTCGTACAGGCTCGGGAACACGAGGCAGGCGGCTGTCCTGTAGAGCGTGGCGAGGCGCTCATGGGAGACGATGCCCCAGCGCTCGACGCCCTCCGGCAGCGGGTCGAGCCGGTCGAGGCCGCCGCCTGTCAGCACCAGCCGGAGCTGGGGCCGTGTCTCGCGCAGCAGCGCGAACGCCTCGAAGAGCCGCGGGTGGTTCTTGTGCGGCCAGGGGCGGGCCGGGTAGAGGAGGAACGGCTCGCGCTCCTCCGCGCCGGGGTGGAAGAGCGAGTGGTCGATCGCGTGCGGGACGACGTGCACCCGGGTCGGATCGAGCTCGAGCAGGTCCAGCGCCCGTTCGCGGACGAACTCGCTCGTCACGATCACGGCCGCTGCGCCTCGCGCTGCCCCGTCGTAGGCGATGCGCCTGAACGAGCGGCGCGCCGGCCCGAAGAACTCCGGCAGGTCGCGGTGCTGGATGTCGTGCAGCGTGACGACGGTCGGCACGCTCGTCTTCGGCACCGGGACCGTGAGCGCGTAGTGGACGACGTCGACGTCGTCGAGCCGCGTGCTCACGTCGCGCGATCGGAACGCCGAGAACGCCATGCCGACGATGCGGGACGGGCCACGCCGGGCGACGGGCGGCTCCTTGACCTCGACCGCGGGGAGCCCGCCTGCGGCCGACTTCGAGCGGGCCGGCACGAACACCGTGTACTCGAGCGTCCGCGAGCGCGAGAGCGCGCCTATCAGTCCCGTCGTGTACGTCTCCGAGCCCCCGAGCTCGCCGGGCGACAGCGTCAGCAGCGAGATCCCGACGTGCACTCGACGGATCCTAGTGCCGATGGCGACGCCGCCGCCTACCCCGTAAGGTCGCCCGGCTAGAATGCCCCGATGCCCGCTGACGGAGCCGAAAACGGCGAGTCTGCAGGGGTTTCCGTCGACGTCGAGGAGCTCTTCCTCCAGCTTCGCGAGGAGGTTCGGCGATCCGGTGCGGACCCCGGCGGCGAGCTCGTCGACCCCGACGACCGGAGCGCGATCCGCGCGGAGGCCGAGCGCCTCTGGCCGGTGTCCGCGGATCGCTCGCTCAGGCTCCGCCCAGGAGTGCGCGGCGGCCTCACAACACCTGCCAAGGCAGGCCTCCGCAAGCTCATGCGCTGGTACGTCGAGCCGGTCGCCTACGACCAGCGGTCGTTCAACGCCGCCGCGCTCAGGCTGATCGACGACCTCCAGCAACAGGTCGACAGGCTGCAGGCGGAGCTCGAGGCGTTGCGCGCCGAGCGCCCATGAGGATTGCCGTCCTCCGGCCCCAGGTCGTGTTCGCGCGGGGCGGGACCGAGATCATGACCGAGCGCCTCGTGGACGAGCTGCGCGCGCGCGGGCACGAGGCCGACCTCGTCACGGTGCCGTTCAAGTGGTATCCGGGTGAGCGCGTGCTCACGCAGGCGTTCCTCTGGCGGATGCTCGACCTCGAGGAGGCCGACGGGCGCGCGATCGACGTCGTCGTAGCGACGAAGTTCCCCTCCTACCTCGTGCGGCATCACGACAAGCGCGTGTGGCTCGTGCACCAGTTCCGCCAGGCGTACGAGCTCGACGGGACCGAGCTCGGGCAGTTCGGTGACGCACCGGAGGAGCGTGCGCTCCGCCGCAAGGTGCAGAACCTCGACCGGGTCGCGCTCGGCGAAGCGACGCGGCTCTTCTCGATCTCGCGGAACGTCGCCGACCGGTTGCGGCGAACGACCGGCCTGGAGGCCGAGTTCCTCCCGCCGCCGCCACAGGACCTCGACTACCGCTGCCAGTCGTACGGCGACTTCGTCCTCTCCGTGAACCGCCTCGATCGCGCGAAGCGGATCGACCTGCTGCTCGAAGCAGCCGCGCTCGACCCCGGGCTCGAAGTCGTGATCGCCGGCGACGGCCCCGACCGCGGAAGGCTCGAGGAGCTCGCTCGAGACCGCGGGCTCGACGGACGCGCGCGCTTCGCCGGGCGCGTCTCCGAGGAGGAGCTCGCCGACCTGTACTCGCGCTGTCTCGCCGTGTACTACGCACCGGTCGACGAGGACTACGGGATGGTGCCGTTCGAGGCGTTCCTCTCCGAGAAGCCGGTGCTCACGACCACCGATTCAGGAGGACCGCTCGAGATCGTGGCCGACCGCTCGACCGGTCTCGTCGTATCGCCCGACGCGGGAGAGCTCGCGCGCGCGGCGACCTGGCTCCGCGAGCACCGCGACGAGGCCGCGACCTACGGCCGGGCCGGGAAGGCGATCGCCGCCGAGGTGACGTGGGACCGCGCGATCGAGAGGCTCCTCTCGTGAAGGTCGCCTACTTCAGCCCGATGCCGCCGGAGAGGACAGGCATTGCGGACTACAGCGCGCTGCTGCTGCCCGCGCTCGGCGAGCGAGTCGATGTCGAGGTCGTCCGCCGCGGCCGGAAGCGCGCGCCTCGCGGCTCCGACGTCTCCCTGTACCACGTCGGGAACAACCCGGACGCGCACGCCTGGATCGTCGACGCGCTCCGCCGCGAGGCGGGCGTGGTCGTCCTGCACGACTTCGTGCTCCACCACCTCGTCGCCGGGATGACCATCGGCCGTCGCGACGGCCACGGCTACCTCGATGCAATGGAGCGCGAGCACGGGGTCGTCGGGCGTCTGCTGGCGCACGGCGTGCTCGACAAGCGGATCGCTCCGCTATGGGAGTCGAGGCCCGCCGATTTCCCGCTCGCCGGGCCGGTGCTCGAGCACGCGACCGGCCTGATCGTTCACTCCCGCACGGTGGGCGACCAGGCGCGCGCGGCAGGCTTCGACCGACCGATCCACGTCGTCCCGCACCCGGCCTGGCCCGTGCCCGACGTCCCGGCCGAGCGGCACGGGGACGGGCTCGCGGTCGGCTGCTTCGGCGTCGTGAACGCGAGCAAGCGCATCCCGGAGCTCCTGCGGGCGTTCGCCCGCATGCGCGAGCGCCACGCGGACTCGACCCTCCTCCTCGTCGGCCCTACCTCGCCGGGCTTCGACCTCGACCGGAGGCTCCAGCGGCTCGGGCTCGTCGACGAGGGCGTCGTACGGGAGGGCTGGGTCGACGAGCCGCGGCTCTGGGCGCTCATGGCCGGCGTCGACGTCTCCGTGAACCTCCGGCATCCGACGATGGGGGAGACGTCGGGCAGCGTGATCCGGTCGCTCTCGCTCGGCAAGCCGCTCGTCGTGACCGACACGGGCTGGTTCTCCGAGCTTCCGCCAGAGGTCGCGCTCAAGGTGCCCGCGGACGAGGACGAGGTCGAGACCCTGGCCGCAGCGCTCGAGCTCCTCGCGACGCGAGCAGACGTTCGGCACGAGATGGGGGCGGCCGCGGCCGCGCTCGCCCGGCGCGAGCACGACGTCGCACTCGTCGCCGAGCTGTACGCGGCCGCGCTCGAGTCGACGGCCGGAGGCGACGTCGTCGGCGACGCGGTGCTGCGGGAGGTGAGCGAGGCAGCGGCGGACGTCGGGATCTCCGCGGAGTCCGCGGAGGCGAGGGAGATCGCCCGGCGCCTCGCCGAGGTCGAGCTTGGACGATAAGGCCGTGGGGCCAGACGTCGGCCGTGGCCTTCTCGGCCGGGTTCCGTGGTGGCTCTGGCTCGCGGCGATCGTGGCCGTGTCCGCGGCGTTTCGCGCATGGCTCGCCCGCGACCTCGTCGCGCCGTTCATCTTCGTCGACGAGCTGATCTGGTCGGAGCTCGCGCGCGGGATAGCCGACGCCGGAGAGGCGCTTCTCCGCGACGAGCCCGATCCGGGCTACAGCCTCGTGTACCCGCTCCTCATCAGCCCGGTCTACGCGGTCGTCGACGGCCTCGTCGACGCCTACTCGGGCGTCAAGACGCTCAACGCGGTGCTCATGTCGCTCGCCGCCGTGCCGGCGTACTTCCTTGCCCGGCGTGTCGTCGGCACGGGACTCGCGCTGCTCGGCGCCCTGCTCGCGGTCGCGCTCCCGTCGCTCGTCTACACGGGAACCGTGATGACCGAGAACGCCTTCTACCCCCTCTTCCTCTGCCTCTCGCTCGTGCTCGTGCTCGTGCTGGAGCGGCCGACCTGGGCCAGGGTCGCGGTCCTCGTCGTGGTCCTCGGAATCGCCTTCGGGACGCGCGTGCAGGCGGTTGCGCTCGTGCCGGCCGTGCTGCTCGCGCCGCTCCTCCTCGCCGTCCTCGAGGGCAGCGGGCTGCGCGCGACTCTCGCGCGCTACCGCACGCTCTACCTCACCTTCGCCGGTCTCGGCATGCTCGCGCTCGTCGGCATGCTCGTGAGCGGGCGTTCGCCGCTCGGCGCGTACGAGCGCGTGGGCGACGCGAGCTACGAGGTCGGCGACGTCCTGCGCTATCTCGTCTGGCACGTCGCCGAGCTCGAGCCTCTACCTGCTCGTGATCCCGGTCGCGGCGACGATCGTGCTCGTAGCGCGCGCGCGCACACTCGACCGGCCGCTCCAGGCGTTCCTCGCGGCGACACTTGCGCTCACCGCGTGCCTCGTCCCCGTCGTCGCAGCGTTCGCGTCGGTGTTCTCCGCCCGGGTCGAGGAACGGAATCTCTTCTACGTCGCGCCGCTGTTCGTGATCGCTCTCCTCGCGTGGGTCGAGCGCGGAGCGGCGCGTCCGCGGCCGCTCGCGCCGATCGCCGCGGTCGTGTCCGCGCTGCTCGTCCTCGGCATCCCGTTCGAGCGCCTGCTCACGACCTCGGCCGTCACGGACACGCTCATGCTGCTCCCGTTCTGGTCGCTCCAGGACCGGATCGGCGAGTCGTGGACGACTCCTGCGGCGCTCGTGCTGGCCGTGGGGCTGGCCGCCGCGTTCCTGCTCGTGCCGCGGCGCTACGCGATCGCGCTCCCGCTCGTCGTCCTCGCCCTGTGGGCGGTCGCGCTGAAGCCGATCTGGTCCGGGAAGCACGGCTGGGAGCAGTTCTCGGAGGGGTCGCTGTTCCAGGGGATCCGGACCGCCGACCGCGACTGGGTCGACCAGGAGCTCGGGCGCGACGGGCGCACGGCGTACCTGTGGACCGGTCTCACCGACCGGCTCACCGTGAACCAGAACGAGTTCTTCAACCGCTCGGTCGGCCCCGTGTACTACGTCGTCGAGCCCGACGCCGGGCGGGCTGACGGAGACGCGGGTGACGATCCATCGGGACACGGGTGCCGTGACGCACCCGGACGGCAGCCCGGTGACCGACGAGTACCTCCTCGCCGACTCGTCGTTCACGCCGGACGGCGAGGCGCTCGCGAGCGACGAGGGTCTGGGGCGTCACCCTGTGGCGCGTTCGGACGCCGCTCGTGTCCGCGGTACGCATCGACGGGCTCTATCCGAACGACACCTGGTCGGGCGAAACCGTCACCTATCTCCGCCGGCGCTGCGCGCCCGGCAGGCTCGCCGTCGTGCTCTCGAGCGACGGGGCGCTCTTCATCGAGCCGCAGACCGTCGTCGCGCGCTCCAACGGCCGCGTCGTCGGCAAGACCGAGGTGGCGCTCGAGGGGAAGACGCGGCTCGTCGTGCCGGTTAAGCCCGTGCCCGGCACGACCGAGTGCGACGTCGTGTTCACCGTCAGCCCGACCGCCGTGCCCGCCGAGATCACCGCCGGCGAGAATCCCGACGAGCGCGAGCTCGGCGCGCACTTCGAGCGCTTCACGTACACCCCGCTCGCATGAGGATCGCGTTCGACGTCTCGCCGCTCTCGCACCCGCTGCTCGGGATCGGGAACTACATCCAGGGCTCGCTCGGCGGGCTCGTCGAGGCGGCGGGCGATGACCACGAGATCGTCGCGTTCGCCCCGACGAGCATCCGCGGCCCGGAGCGGATTCGCGCCGCCCTGGACGGGATCGACGTCGAGCTCCAGACCTGGCGCGCGCCGTTCTCGCACGCGCTTCGCACGGGCTGGAGCATGGCCGGGCGCCCTGCCGCCGAGCGACTGCTCGGCGCCTTCGACGTCCTCCACTTCAGCGACTGGATGTACCCGCCGCAGCGCGCGGGAGTGCGGGCGACGACGATCCACGACCTCGTTCCGCTCCATCACCCCGAGTGGACGACGGCCGCGCACGCGCTCGATGCACGGCCGGAAGTACGCGAACGCTGCACGGACGTGCGACGTCGTGTTCGTCAACTCGCGGTACACGGGCGACGACGTCGCTCGGACGCTCGGCGTTGCGCCAGAGAAGATTCACGTCGCGCACCCGGCCGTGAAGGACGCCTTCCGCCCCGACGGCCCGGCCGCCGACCTGGGTGGCCCGTACGTCGCTCACCGTCGCCACGCTCGAGCCGCGCAAGAACCTCCAGGCGCTCGTCGAGGCCCATCGCCTGCTCGACGGCGAGCTTCGCCTGGCGGTCGTCGGCGCCGAGGGCTGGGGCGAGCAGCCGCTGCTCGATCACCCGCGGATCCGTCGTCTCGGCTACGTCTCCGACGAGGAGCTCGCACGCCTCTACCGCGGCGCGGCGGCCAGCGTGTACCCGTCGCGGATGGAGGGCTTCGGGATCCCGGTCGCTCGAGGCGATGGCGTGCGGGACGCCCGTCGTCGTGTCGTCGCACCCGTCGCTCGACGAGGCGAGCGGCGAGGCGGCGCTCCGCGCGAGCCCGGACGACCCGAACGCGATCGCGGCCGCGATCGAGCAGGCGCTGCGAGAGCGCGAGCGGCTCGCCGCGCTCGGGCTCGAGCATGCCGCGCGCTTCAGCTGGCGCGCGGTCGGCGAGATCTTCCTCGCGCGGCTACGAGGGCCGCGCGGTGACGCGCTCCGAGGAGGTCGTGCTCGTCGTCCGCCGCCCCGGCCCCGAGTACCTCGTCCTGCTGCGCTCGCCGGAGCACGACGGCTACTGGCATCTGGTCGCGGGCGGCGATCGAGGACGGCGAGGCGCCGGAGGCAGCCGCGCGGCGCGAGCTCGAGGAGGAGACGGGGCTGGCGGCGCTCGTCGAGGCGCTGCCGCTCGAGCTCGGGTACGAGCGCGACGACGGCTCGCGCGTCACGCTCCACCCGTTCGTCGTCGAGGCGCCGGCGGGCTGGGAGCCGACGCTGAACGAGGAGCACGTCGAGCACCGCTGGTACTCCGAGGACGACGCCGTCGAGCGACTGCTCTACCCGGAGCCGCAGGAGGCACTGCGTGCGGCCGGCGCGGAGGGGATCGTGAGGGTCGGGATCGACGTCGCGCCGCTCGTCCAGACGCGGGCGGGGACCGCGCGGCACGTCCGCGGGCTCGTCGGCGCGCTCCGCGACCGGCCCGGACTGGAGCTCGAGCTCCTGACCTTCGGCGGCCCCGGCCGCGTGTCGAGCGTCGTCCGCGACGCGCTCTGGTACCCGCGCGGGTTGCGGCGCGCTGCACGCGGCCTCGACGTCCTCCACTGCACGACGTTCCGCGGCCCGCGCCGCGCCTCGACGCCGACCGTGCTGACGGTCCACGACCTCGCGATCCTCCGGTCACCCGAGGCGTTCCCGCGCTGGCACCGTCTGTACGGGCGTGCGGGCCTGACGAAGGTGCTCCGCGCGGCGGACGCGGTTGTGGCCGTGTCCGAGCTCACGCGCGACGAGGTCGTCTCGCTCGCGGACGTGCCGGCGGAGCGCATCCGCGTGATCCCGAACGGCGTCGACGGCGTCTTCACCGCCGAAGGGCCGTCCGCCGACGGCGACGTACGTGCTCGCCGTCGCGACGCTCGAGCCGCGGAAGAACCTCGGCGCGGGCCGTCGACGCCGCACGAGCGGCCGGCGTCGAGCTGCGGGTGGTCGGTGCTCGCGGGTGGGGAGGCGTCGACGTCCCCGGCTGGGTCGGCGAGGTGCCCGACGCGACGCTCGCCGAGCTCTACCGCGGCGCCCGGGCAGTGCTCTACCCGTCTCTGTACGAGGGCTTCGGGCTGCCCGTCCTCGAGGCGATGGCCTGCGGGACGCCGGTCGTCACGTCGCGCGGGACGGCCATGGAGGAGATCGCCGGCGGTGCAGCCGTCCTCGTCGACCCGCTCGACGTCGAGTCGATCGCGGCCGGCACTGGCCGAGGCCGAGCGGCGTCGCGACGAGCTCGTCCCGCTCGGGCTCGAGCGGGCACGCTCGTTCACCTGGGACGCCGCCGCCGACGCGGTCGAGGCGCTGTGGCGGGAGCTTGCATGACGCGCGTCGTCGTCGACGCCGACGTCCTCGGCAGACAGCGGACGGGCGACGAGACGTACGTGCGCAACCTGCTCCGCGAGCTCGCCCCGCTCGCGGCTGGCGCCGCGATCGAGCCTCGCGGCGGTGACCCGGCGGCCCGACCTCGTCCCCGCGGGAGTCGAGCCGGTCGAGCTGCGGCACGCGGTCGCAGGAGCTCCGGATGGCGTTCACGCTTCCCCGGCTCCTGCGCCGCCTGGGTGCGAGCCTCGTGCACACGCAGTACGCGCTTCCGCTCCGTTGCCCCTGCCCGGCGGTCGTGACGATTCACGACCTGTCGTTCGTCCGCGACCCGTCTCTCATGAGCCGCAAGGACCGCTTCGTGTTCCGGCGCGTCGTCCCGCGCGCCGCCCGCGGCGCGGCGCGCGTCCTCACCGTGTCCGAGCGCACGAAGCGCGACCTGATCGACCTCTACGGCGTCCCGGACGAGCCGCATCGTCGTCACGCCGAACGGCGTCGACCCGGCCTTTCACCCGGCCGCCGCTCCTCCCGGTTCGTACGTGCTGGCGGTCGGAGCGATCCAGGCGCGGAAGAACCAGCTCGCCGCGCTCGCTGCCGCCGACGGCGTCGGGCTCCCGCTCGTCGTCGCCGGACCGGCCAAGGACGCCGCGCTCGCCGACGAGCTCCGCCGCCGCGGCGCGCGCCTCGAGGGCTACGTCGACACGGAGCGCCTCGCCGACCTCTACCGCGGCGCGGCCTGTCTCGTGCAGCCCTCGCGCTTCGAGGGCTTCGGCCTGCCGGTCCTCGAGGCGATGGCGTGCGGGACGCCGGTCGTCGCAGTCCCGGAGCCGGCGCTCGTCGAGGTCGCGGGCGACGCCGCCGTCTTCGTGGACGAGCAGGACCTCGCGGATGGCATCCGGCGAGGCGCTCGCGCGACGCGACGAGCTCGTCGCAGCCGGGCTGGAGCGCGCGAAGGCGTTCAGCTGGCGCGCGACCGCCGAGAGGACGCTCGCCGTCTACCGGGAGATACTCGGCGCGTGAAGGTCTCTGCCGTCGTCGTCTCCCATGGGCATCGCGACGAGCTTCGAAAGACGCTGCCCGCGCTCGTCCCGCAGGTCGACGAGACCGTCGTGATCGCGAACGTCGCGGGCTCCGTCGGCGACGTGCCCGACGGCGTCCGCGTCCTCGAGAACCCACGTCCGCTCTCGCCTCGCCGCGAACGTCAACCTCGGGATCGCGGCGACGACGGGCGAGTACGTCCTGAACGTGAACCCGGACGCCGTGCCCGAGCCGAACGCGGTCGCCGCGCTCCTGGCGTTCGCGGACGAGCATCCCCGCTGCGGGATCGCCGGCCCGCAGATCCGCTGGCCGGACGGGACGTGGCAGCCGTCCCGCCGCCGCTTCCCCACCGTTCGCGGCACGATCGTCCGCCGCACGCCGTTGCGCGGCGTCCGCGGCACCGTACGCAGCAGCGCGACCACTACGAGCTCGACGAGCGCCCGACGGAGCCCGTGCCGGCGGACTGGATGCTCGGCGCGTTCCTCCTCATGCGCCGCACGATGCTCGACGAGATCGGCGGCTGGGACGCCGGCTTCCGGCACTACTGCGAGGACATCGACCTCTGCTACCGCGCGATGGAGGCCGGCTGGGAGCGCTGGTACGTGCCCGCCGCGGTCGTCGTCCACGACTACGCGGCCGTCATCGACCGCAGCTTCCTCTCGCGGCACACGCTCTGGCACGCGCGCGGGATGGCGCGCTTCGTGCGCAAGCATCCCGAGCGGCTGCTCGCGCTGTGAGCAAGGATGAGCAGTACGCGCGCCAGGCGGAGGAGTGGACCGAGCGCGCGTACGCCGACGCCGGCGGCCTACCTCGCACACCGGGCCGATCTCGTCGTCTCGCTCGGTCCGCGGCTCGGCCGGGTGACGAAGTGCTCGACCTCGCCTGCGGTGACGGCGGCCTCGGGGAGCTCCTGCTCGAGCGCGGCCTTCGCTACCGCGGGCGTCGACTCGACGCCCGAGATGGTCGACGCAGGCGCGAGCGCGGCTCGGCGGAGCGCGCCCGGTCGACGAGGGCGACCTCAACGACTACGTCCCGCCCGAACCGGTCGCCGCGACGACGGTCTTCCGCGCGATCTACTACGCGACCGACCGGCGGGCGTTCTTCAGGCACGTCGCCGCGTTCACGGAGACGAAGCTCGTCTTCGACCTGAACCCGCGGCAGTACGGCGTCGACGACGTGCTCGCCGATCTCCGTGCGGCGGGCTGGGGCGCCGGTCTCGTTGCGTCCCTTCTTCGTCCCGCAGACGGTCGCCCTTCCCGCGGCCGGCCGTCGGCCTGGCGAAGGCGCTCGAGCGAACGGGCCCGCTCGCTCGGCTCGCGCTCCGCACGCGCTTCACCTACCTCGTCGCGGCGGCTACGGGGTCGGGTCGAACAGCTGGCTGAACCCGACGTCGACCTGCGCACCGAGCTCGCGACGGTCGCTCCGCGACGGGTCGAGCTCGTGCGGGACGAAGGTCGGCGTGATCGTGATCTCGATCCGCCACGGCTCGCGCCGGCGTCGGCAGCGCGAAGCCGATGTCCTCGCACGCGTGCACGACCCCGCGTTCGACGTGCGTCACCTTCGTGATCGTCGGCTGCTTGTCCGGCCCGATCGCGACCGGCCCGACCTTGATCGTCGCGTGGCCGGGCACGTCCTGCGGGCACCAGTTCCGGCGCTTGAGCTTCACGAACGCGAGGCCGGGGCCGTCGCGCGAGACGTCGTAGCGCGTGTACGCGCCTTGTCGCCCATCCAGCCGTCGCCGTAGAGACCGGTGACGTTGGCGGCGAGCCGGATCGGCTTCCCGTCGAGCCGGTACAGCGTCGCGCCCTGGCGGCGCTCGACGATCGGAGCCACGCAGTTCGATGCCGTTCAGCGCGAGTCGCGTAGTCGGTACCCGGCGTCGGCGTCAGCGTGCCGTCCGTCGCGTCGAGGTCGGGCGTCAGGATCGGGCCGCCGATGCGCTGGGCGGTTCCGTCGAGGCTCCACATCTTCTTGATCGAGCGGTTGAAGAACTCCGTCTCCCAGACGCCTCGTCCCGTCCGTGATCTGCTGGCCGAGGACGACGACCGAGCCCTCGCCGGTCGCCCGGTCGACCCAGTCGTACGGCTTCGGGAGGTACGAGTCGATCTGCCTCGGCGAGGATGCGCTCGCCCTCGGCCGCGTAGACCTGCGTGGTCAGGCTCCAGGTGACGACGACTGCTGCGGCGACGGCCGCGATCGCGTGGAACGCGCGCGACCCGGTCCGGACGAGCTTGAGCGCGACGACGACCGCGACCGCGAGTGCCAGCACCGACCCAGAGCGCGCCCTCGATGAAGTCGTCGGACCACCCGAGCTCGCGGTTCGCGAACGCGAGGATCGCGAGCCCGTGCGCCTCGTAGTACGGGTACTGGAGCTGCATCGGCACCCACCAGATCGCCGATCACGGCGGCGACGATCGCGTACGCCGATCGCCCAGCGTCCGCCCGAACCCGCGCGCGAACCCCATCGCGGTCGCGGCGAACAGGATCGGGTACAGGTAGATCAGGTTCCGCTCGACGATCGCGGTCGAGAAGACGCTCTGGAGGTACGCGCCCTTGATCCCGGCGTACGCGACGAAGAGCGCGATCGCAGCGACGCTCGTCGTGACGAAGCCGCGCGTCCTCGGGTCGCCCGGCTCGTCCTTGGGGCGCGCGAGCGCGGCGATCCCCGCGACGACCGGGAGGATCCCGATCCCGACCGCGAGCGCGCCGCTCGCCCAGGCACCGTGCTCGAAGATGCTCTCCTTGAACGCGACGTTCGTGTTCCGCCAGCTCGTCGACAGGTGACCGAGCAGCGCTGCGAAGCCGACCGCGACCCCGAGCACCAACACTCCCGCGCCCGCCCAGTCCCAGCGCGACCACGTCGCGCGCCACGCACGTCCTCGCTCGGACTGGAACGCGATCCAGAGGAGCCCGAGCACGAGCACCATGAAGAGGATCGCCAGCTGCGTTCGGGTGAGGAACGCAGCGGCGCATGCGGCGAACGCCAGCCCGATGGACCGCCAGGTGGGTTGCGCCAGCGAGCGCGCGATGAGCCACAGCGCGACCGTCCCGACCGGGTACGCGAGCGGCTCCTCGACGAAGATCGTCGAGTACGCGAGCGCGGGCACCGCGACCGAGGCGCCGGCGGCGGCGAGCGCGTACCACTTGGGCACCACGAGGCGCGCGAGGAGGTACGCGGGGAACACCGTCGCGGTCATCGCGAGGACGAGGAAGACCTTCGCCGCGGCGTATGCGGTCGCGGTCGAGCCGATCCACCAGAACGGCGCGAGGAAGTACGCGACCAGCGTCGCGAGCCCGTACGGGACGCCGCGCCGCGCAGGCTCGCCCGTCTCGGCGATGGAGCGCGAGAGCTGCGTGAGCTCGATCTCGTCCGTGAAGATCGTCGGCACCGGGTGCCGCGAGGCCTGCCACGCGTAGAGCGCCGCGAGACCGAAGTACACGGTCAGGAGCGGGATCGCGGACAGGAAGCGATCGAGGAAGTCCGGGCTGCGGCGACCCGTCTCGGCTTGCGCGCTCACGTCAGCGTCGCCTCGACGGGATCCGAGGTCTCGACCGCCGAGAGCTCGACGCTGCGGCGCACGAGACGGCACGGGACACCGGCCTGCTCTGCGGCGGCGAGAACGACCGAGAGCCGCTCCTGCAAGGCATCCGGGATCGTGACGAGCACCTCGTCCGGCCGCGCCGACGCGATCGCGCGTCCGGCGTCGTCGAGGCTCCCGAGCACCGTGATCCCGAGGATCCGCCGTCGCCGGATGCGCGGGTTGTCGTCGAGGAACCCGACGACGCGGCCCTCGTGCGATTCGCGCAGCTCGCGCGCGAGCCCCCGACCCGCCCGACCGGCGCCGACGAGGAGGACGCGCTTCCGCTCTGTGCGGTGGGCCCGGACCTCCGGAAGCAGCCGCAGCGTGAGCCTCGAGGCGCCGACGAGGAGGGTGGCGAGCAGCGCGTCGACGACGAAGACCTCGATCGCCGGGAACGGCCCGATGTCGCGCAACGCGACGAGGATCAGCAGCGCCGCCATCCCCGAGACGACGGAGCCGAGCGCGATCGGAACGACGTCGCGCGCCGTCGCGAAGCGCCAGATGCGCCGGTAGACGCCGAGCGCCACGAACGCGATGTAGCGACAGGCGAGCAGTATCGGCAGCGCGGCGAGGAAGACCGAGCGCTCGAACTCCGTCCCCAGCCCTCCGATGACGAGCAGGTACGCGGCGAGGAACGACGAGCACATGAGGACGAAGTCCACGACGACCTCGAGGAGCCTTCTCGGCTCGAACACGAGCGCTCGCCAGAGCGACGCGTCGGAGGTCTCGGCGCCGCGGCGCGAGCGCTCCTCGAGATCGCTGAGGAAGCTCGCGAACTGCACGAGCAGGACGAACGTGACGAGGACGCCGAACGCCGTCAGGCGCGCGTTGTCGAGGACGTTGTAGGCGAGCGCGGTCGCGCCGATCGCTGCCGCGACGAGCGCGAGCAGGAGCACGGCCTTCCCCTCGGAGAGCCCGTAGTACACGAGCCGGTGCGAGGTGTGGTCGCGGCCGCCCTGCGTCACCGGCCGCCTCTCGGCGAGCCTCTTCACGGTGACGAGGGTCGTGTCGAGGATCGGTACGGCGAGGATCAGCAGGGGGAGCAGGATCGTCGCGACCGTCGTCCCGGCGACTGTCCAGCTCGAGGCGAGCGCGAGAGACGCGAGCCCGAACCCGAGCACCATGCTCCCCGAGTCGCCCATGAAGACGTGCGCGCCGCGCCCGGGGCGGAGATTGAACGGCAGGAACGCTGTGCATGCGACTCCCAGTGCGAGCGCGAGCGCGAGAACCGTGTCGTTCGGGTGTTCGGTGACCGCGTCGATCGCGAAGTACGCGCAGGCGATGGCCGCGAGCGTCGCGGCGAGCCCGTCCATGTTGTCGAGGAGGTTGAACGCGTTCGTGATCCCCACGAGCCAGAAGAGCCCGATCGCCCACGCGAGCACGTCGCTCGAGACGAGCTCGACCGAGAGCCCGCTGGCCAGGACGACGACCGCAGCCGTGATCTGCGCAGCGAGCTTCGCGATCGGGCTCAGGTGGCGCAGGTCGTCGATCAGGCCGGCGACGAAGACGATCGCGGTGCCTGCGAGAATCCCGCCGAGCTCGCTCGACCACTCGACGACCCCGGCTGCCAGCGCGACGAGGACGCCGGCCACGAAGCCGGCGAAGATCCCGACCCCGCCGAAGGTCGGCGTGGACTGCTCGTGCCAGCGCTCGCCGGTCGGGACCGCGACGAGGCGTCCGCCAAGCGAGGAGCGGAGGAGGAGCCAGAGAACCGCGAAGGTGACGAGGAACGCGGCGATCGCGACGATCGCTTCCACAGCCTGGAAAGGGTAATCGAGCAACCTGCCGCCCTAGACTTGCCCCGTGACCGTTTACACCGACGCAATCAGGTATCGCGAGCTCTTCGGGAGCCTGTTGCGACGTGATCTGCGCGCGAAGTACAAGGGCTCGTTCCTCGGGCTGGCGTGGTCGCTCGTTCACCCGCTCGTGCTCATGGGCGTGTACCTGCTCGTCTTCTCGGTGCTCTGGCGCGTCACCGAGGTCGGGAGCGACGACTACTGGCTCTTCCTGCTCTGCGGGCTCCCGGCGTGGGTGTTCTTCGCGACCGCGTCGCAGGGCGCCTCGCGCAGCCTGCTCGAGAACGCGAACCTGATCCGCAAGGTGCGCTTCCCGCGCCAGCTCGTCCCGCTCTCGATCGTGGGGACGAACCTTGTCAGCTTCGGGGTGATGCTCGCGATCGTCGTCGCGCTGAGCCTGTGGCAGGTGCCCGAGGCGCGCGACACGGTGTGGCTCGTGTTCCCGCTCGGCGCGCTCTTCGCCTGCATCGTGGCCGGGTTCGCGCTCGCGGTCGCGTCCCTGAATGCGCTCTACCGCGATGTCGAGCATCTGCTCCAGGCGCTGCTCCTGCCGTGGTTCTTCCTGACGCCGATCCTCTATTCGCTGGATCAGCTCCCGGGCGTGGACGACTACCCGGAGCTCGAGTTCCTCATCCACTGGGTGAACTTCCTGACGCCGCCGATCGAAGCGATGCGCGACGTCCTCTTCTTCGGCGAGCTGCCGACCGCCGCGGACACGATCTACACGGCGGTGGCGGCGGCCGTGGCGCTCGCGGTCGGCGCGTGGGTCTTCAGCCGCTCGGACGACCGGATCGCGGTCGAAGTCTGACCACGGCCCGTCCCTCGAAGAGCGCGTCGCCGCTCGCGTATGCCGGCAACCCTTCATACGTGTCGGGCTCGAAGCCGGCCAGGAGCGAGGGGAAGAGGAGCGGGTGCGCGAAGCGGGGGTTGCGGCCGCCGCCCGGCGCCCACGCGGCGAAGGCCCGCCGGTCGCTCCGTGACTCCGGCTCGACGGCGCCTCCCACGGCCGCGTACCCCTCTGCATGCGCGTCGAGCAGGAGCCGCGACCAGTCCGGCCCCGGGAGCGCGCCCGGCACGAGGTGGGCGACCGCGACGGCGCCTTCCTCGACGGGGGGCTCGTCGAGCGCGGCCAGGGCGGCCCCCGTCTCGGTGTCCGCGCCTCCGTGGACGACCACGGCGAGACGCCGCTCCGCGATGCGCGGGGCGACGTCGATCGGGACGTCGAGCGGCGTCGAGCCGACTTCCGCGAACCAGAAGCGGAGCTCCTCGACGAGGTCGAACGCGAGCCGGTAGCGGCCGGGTGGCCGCGGAGCCGTCACGGGAATCTCGACCTCGACCTGCTCACCAGGCGCGACCGATGCCGGGAACGGCGTTCGGATCCCGTCCCACACGATCGGGTTCCCGAGCGGGTCGAGCCAGTGGTACGCGACCTGGACGCCCTCTTTCCCGCGCGAGCGCCACGGCGCCGACCCGGCGTTCTCGAGCACGAGGCGCGCGCGGGCGGTGACTCCGGCGACGGGCGTGCCGACCTCGTATCCGTGCCAGCGAACCGCGAGCGGCCCCACGGGAACGGGGTGCTCGCCGACTCGTTCCATCCGGGGTTCTACTCTAGACCCATGCAGACCGGTGAGATCGGCGTCGACGGCGTCTCGCGCCGATTCCGTATCCACACGCGCGACGCCCGGACGCTGAAGGACCTCTTCGTCCAGCGCGGCCGCTCGGAGGCGAACGACGTGTGGGCGCTCCACGACGTCTCGCTCGGCGTGGGGAAGGGCGAGGCGGTCGGGCTCATCGGCCGCAACGGCTCGGGCAAGACGACTCTTCTCCGCCTGATCGCCGGGATCATCAAGCCGACCGCCGGGACAGTCCAGACCGAGGGCAGGATCGGCTCGCTGCTCGAGCTCGGCGCCGGCTTCCACCCTGACTTCACGGGTCGCGAGAACGTCTTCCTGAACGGCGCGATCCAGGGGCTCCGCCGCGGCGACATCAGGGAGCGCTTCGACGAGATCGTCGCGTTCGCGGAGCTCGAGCACGCGATCGACCGCCCCGTGCGCACGTACTCCTCCGGGATGACCATGCGCCTCGGATTCGCGATCGCGGCGTTCCTCGACGCCGACATCCTCCTGCTCGACGAGGTGTTCGCAGTCGGGGACGAGGCGTTCCAGCGCAAGTGCTTCGGCCGGATCTTCCGCTTCAAGGAGGAGGGCGGGACGATCGTCTTCGTGTCGCACGACGCGTCCGCGGTCGAGCGTCTGTGCGAGCGGTCCGTGTTCCTCGACTCCGGGCGGGTGGCCTACGACGGGCCGACGCGCGAGGCGGTGACGCGGTATCGCCGCGCGCTCGCGGACGAGACGGCTCCGGCAGAGCTCGGCGCGGGACTGCGCGAATGGGGTTCCGGCGAGGCGTCGATTGCGTCAGCTGCGCTCGTCGGCGTGGAGGGCGCCGATCGCCTCCAGTTCCTCTCCGGCGAGCCATTCGCGCTGCGCGTCGGCGTGACTGCCACGGACGGCGTGCCTCCTCCTCGGCTCCAGCTCGAGCTCCGCGACGACGCGGGGACCCTCGTCGCGGGCGAGGCGGTCGACCTCCGCGAGCTCGGCTGGGCGAGCGGGAACGGCGAGCGCGCGCTCCGGCTCGACATCGGCGCGCTTCCTCTTGCGGACGGGCGCTTCCACCTGCGCCTCGGACTGACCGACGAGGCCGGAGAGCGGCTCTATCACTGGCTCGACGAGGCGCTCGTCTTCGTGGTCTACCCGGGCGGCGACGAGCGCGGAGTCGTGCGTTTCGAAGGGACTTGGACGCTGGAGGAGAACTAGACGGCCCGATGACCGCACGCACCTGCCCCGACTGGCCGAAGCTCATGGAGCTCGACCCGGATCTCCAGTTCAAGCACTACACGGTCGCCGAGGCGCAACTTCCGGGAGAGGTGCTCTCGACGATCTCGCACGTGTCGCTCGGCGAAGTGGAGATCTGCTGCGACCTCGAGCACCACGTCTTCAACCCGGAGCACACCGACGCCGAGGTGTGCGCCGCGCTCAAGGACTCGCACTGGTACGACGTGAACGAGTGGGCGACGTCCGGCCCCGGCACGGACTCGGCGTCGAACGCCGCCTGAGTACGCTTCGTCGCGTGCCGGCGATCGTCGTTCCTTACCGCGGCGACGCGAAGCGGCGCCTTCCCGCGCCGATCCGTGCGGCGCTCGCGCTCGCCATGCTCGGGGACGTCGTCGCTGCCTCGCTCGAGGTCGGGCGTGTGCTCGTCGTCACGGACGACGCCGAGGTCGTGCCGCCCGGCGCGGAGCACCAGGCGGATCCCGGCGGCGGGCTCGACGCGAGCTGTGGTGGCCGGACTGGCGGCCGTCGACGGGCATGCGCTCGTCGTGAACGCCGACCTGCCGTGCGCGACTCCCGAGGCGCTCGTGCGGCTGGCCGCGGCCGGGCTCGCGCTCGTCGAGGCGGCCGACGGGACGACGAACGCGCTCTCATTGCCGGATCCGGATGCGTTTCGTCCGCTGTTCGGCGCGGGCAGCGCTGCGCGCTTCCGAGCGCACCTGCCGTACGCGACCGTGGCGATCCCGGAGCTCGAGGTCGACGTAGACACGGAGAGCGACCTCGTGAGCGTCGCGGGCCTCGTCGGCCCGCGCACGCGGGCGCTCCTCGCCAGTTCACGCGTGAGGGTCGTCGCGCTCTCGGGCGGCGGCGGCGGCGCTCGCTTCGCACGCGGGCTGGCCGACGTGCTCGAGCCGGGAGAGCTCACCGTGATCGGCAACGTCGGCGACGACGTCGAGATTCTCGGCGTGCACGTCTCGCCCGACCTCGACTCCCTGCTCTATCTCTTCGCGGGCCTGCTCGACGAGGAGCGCGGCTGGGGTCGCGCCGACGAGACCTGGAACGCGCTCGGAGCAGCAGCGGCCTGGGGCGGCGAGGACTGGTTCCGGCTCGGCGACCTCGACCTCGGGCTTCACCTCGTGCGGATGCAGGCGCTGCGCCAGGGCGCCGCGCTCTCCCGGGTGACCGCAGAGCTCGTCGAGCGCGCTGGAGTCACGAGCCGCATCGTCCCGGCGACGGACGACACACTCCGCACGCACGTCCTGACCGCAGCGGGCAGATTCGAGTTCCAGGAGTGGTACGTCGGTCGCGGCCACCGGGACGAGGTCGACGGCGTCGAGTACGAGGGGGCGGACGCCGCGCGCGCCGCGCCGGGCGTCGTCGACGCCCTCGCAGCGGCGGACGCGATCCTCCTCGGCCCGAGCAACCCGTACCTCTCCGTCGGCCCGATCGTCGCTGTCCCCGAGATTCGGGAGGCGATCGAGTCGCGGCGGGTCCGCTGTGTCGCGGTCAGCCCGCTCGTCGGGGGCGCGGCGGTCTCCGGACCGCTCGACCGTATGCTCTCGCGCATGGCCGGCGGCACGACGCCCGAGCACGTCGCGCGGAGCCTCGACGGCCTGATCGACGTGCTCGTC
Source organism: uncultured Actinomycetes bacterium (assembly GCA_963770595.1). Lineage (GTDB taxonomy): Bacteria > Actinomycetota > Thermoleophilia > Gaiellales > Gaiellaceae > GMQP-bins7. The sequence goes on from CAVYQG010000004.1 coordinate 34,708, forward strand.
ATCGACGAGGCCGACGGGCCGGCCGAGGCGTCCGTGGAGCTGGTCGTGACCAGCACGCTCATGCGTGACCGAGACTCGGCTCGGCGACTGGCGGAGACCGTGCTGGAGGCCGCGTGCGCGTAGCGATCGTCGGAGGCACGGGCCCGTTCGGCTCCGCAGTCGCAGCGCGGCTCGCGGCGGCGGGTCACGACGTAGTGATCGGCTCGCGCGACCGGGAGCGCGCCGCCGCGGCGGCAGCAGACCTCGGCGTCGCAGGCGAGACGAACGACGAGGCAGTCGCGCAGGCGGACCTCGTCGTGCTCGCGGTGAAGGCCGACGCCGCGCTCGAGACGGCGCGCGAGCTCGCCACAGCGATCGGCGAGACCCCGGTGCTCTCCGTCGCGTCCGAGCTCAGGTTCACAGCGGGCGGTGTGTTCCCCTCTGAGGACGCGGCGTCGCTCGCGGAGCAGATCCAGGCCGAGCTCGATGCGCCGGTGCTCGCCGGGCTGCACTCGCTCGCCGCCTCTACGCTCGGCGGCCAGGAAGCGCCCGACGAGGACGCCTTCGTCTGCGGCGACGACACCGAGGCGAAGGCGCTGGCGCTCGAGCTTGCCGACGGTCTCGTCGCGGGCCGCGCGCTCGACGCCGGGCCGCTCGCGAGCGCGCGTGCCCTCGAGGGCCTCACGGCCGTGATCGTGAACCTCAACAAGCGCTACCGCGGCCACGCGGGCATCCGGGTCACCGGCCTGCCTTGACGGACGAGCTCCGCGTCATCCCGGTGCGCGGCCTCCCGGAGCTCGAGGAGGGCGACGATCTCGGTGCGCTCCTCGCCGCGGCGGCCGACCTCGTGGACGGGGACGTCCTCGTGGTCGCGCAGAAGGTCGTCTCGAAGGTCGAGGGCCGCGTCGTCGACCTCGACGGCGTCGAGCCCTCGGAGCGCGCGCTCGAGCTGGCCGGGGACACCGATCCGCGCCGGATCGAGGTCATCCTCGGCGAGAGCACGGAGGTCCTCCGGTCGCGGCCGCCGCTCGTCATTGCCGAGACACGGCACGGCTTCGTCTGCGCGTCGGCCGGTGTCGATGCGTCCAACGCCAAGGGCCCCGACACGCTCGTCCTGCTGCCCCTCGACCCCGATGCGTCCGCGCGCGGCCTCCGGTCCCGGATCAACGAGCTGTCAGGCGTCGAGGTCGGCGTGATCGTCTCGGACTCGTTCGGGCGCGCCTGGCGACGCGGCACCACCGACGTCGCGCTCGGCGTGGCCGGACTGACTCCGCTCCTCGATCTCGCCGGCACCCGCGACTCGATGGGCTACGAGCTGCACGCGACCGAGATCGCCGTCGCGGACGAGATTGCGGGCGCTGCCGAGCTCGTGATGGGGAAGACTCGGGGCGTTCCCGCGGCCATCGTCCGCGGCCTCGCGCTCGCGGGCGAGGGCACCGGCGCCGATCTCGTCATGCCCCGGGAGCGCGACCTCTTCCGCGGACGGGCGGGTTAGACTCGCCCCGTGCGGAAGTACGCCATCTGGGGAACCGCGACCTCGCCGGAGCAGGAGGCGTGGGTCGAGGCGATCGGCAAGCAGTTCGAGGAGGACGACTTCGTCCGCGTCGACGACGTCGCGGACGCCGACTTCGTCCTCAACATGTTCGACGCTGCCGATCCGAAGGCGTTCAGACGCGCGTCACGCGGCACCTACTCGGCTGCGTTCTACGAGCTTCCGGATGCCCCCGACGATGCGCTGAAGGCCAGCTACCCGATGCTCGTTCGCACGCTCTCGAACGTCGTCCTTCTGCGCGTGCCGGGCAAGGGTGTCTGGTTCACGACGATGGAGCAGGGCACTTACCACGTGCCGGAGGACCCGGGCGCGATCTACGAGCGCCTCGAGCCGCTCGCGACCTCGCGCCTCGTGATCGACAACGAGTGGATTCCCGACCTCGAGCCCGAGCTGTGGGACGGCGACGAGGTGACGGCGGACATCAGCGAGTCGGGCCGGCGCCTCGACGAGCTCGATCTCCTGCCCTCGCCGTTCCCGGTCGAGGAGTACCTCTCGGGTCGGGACCTTCGCCACGTGATGCGCCTCTACTCGGTCGGCGGCCTCTCGTACGGCAACCTCTCCGCCCGCAAGGACGAGACACGCTTCTGGATGAGCGCGAGCGGCGTCGACAAGTCGAAGCTCGAGTCGGTCGGCCGCGACATCCTCATGGTCAAGGACTTCGACGACGAGCGCGGCGTCATCGTGCTGAGCGTGCCGCCGGGCATCGAGCCGAAGCGGGTGTCGGTCGACGCGATCGAGCACTGGATGATCTACCAGGCCCATCCCGACGTCGGCGCGATCCTCCACATCCACGCCTGGATGGAGGGGATCGCCGCGACCGACGTGAACTACCCGTGCGGCACGCAGCAGCTCGCGGTCGCGGTGGCCGATCTCGTCGCGCTCGAGCCCGACCCCGCACATGCGGTGATCGGCCTGCGCAACCACGGCCTGACGTGCACCGGCGAGAGCCTCTCGGAGATCCTCGACCGGGTCGCGCCGAAGGTGCTTCGCCAGGTCCCTATGACCTGAGCCGCAGCGCTGTGAGTAGCGCCAGCGCCGGCGCGATCACGACGTCGTTCGCGAGGCACCAGATGCACACCGCTTCGATGACGAAGAGCTGGAGCGCGAGCAGGTACACGCTGAAGAGGAGGCCGACGAGCGCGATCGTGGCTGCCCCGAGGCGGGCGTAGCCCGAGTCCCACGCGAGAAGCGCGAGCACGGACGCGTACGCCGCGACGCCGAACGCCGCGACCGGGACGCCTGCGATCGTCGCGTACTCGGACGTCTGCACGGTCTCGCAGCCACCCCCCGCGAGACACAGGGCCGACGAGTCGGCGTAGTGCACCCAGGTGAGGTACGCGGCGACTCCCAGGCCGGCGAGAGCGACGACGATCGCCGCCGGGCGCAGGTCGCGATCGCTCAACCGTCGAGCGCGTCGTCGAGCGCCGACCGGAATGCCGCCGGGTCGAGCGGGACCTGGATGAAGTACGGCTCGTCGTCGCCGACCTGGACGAAGAACGACGGCGTGCCCTGGATCTCGGCAGCCTCGGCCTGCGCCGTCGCGTCGTCGATCATGCCCTCGACCTCGGCTCCTTCCGCGTCGGCGAACATCCGCTCCACGTCGAGCCCGGGGATGTCGCCCGCGAGCTCGCGCACCAGGTCATCCGTCACCCAGCCCGAGTTCTCGGCGCCCTGGTTCCTGAAGAGCGCCTCCTGGAGCTGCCAGAGCCTGTCCTGCAAGCCTGCTGCGTATACAAAGCGGAGCGCCTTCTCGGAGTCCTCGCCGAGGAACGCGAGCCCCCGGAACTCCGTCTTCACCGTCCCCGGTCGCACGTACTCGTCGACGAGCGCGGGGAAGACGTTCTCGGAGTACTCGCGACAGAACGGGCACTGGAGGTCGGCGTACTCGATCAGCGTCACCGTCGCGGCGGGATCGCCGAGCACGGTCCCGCTCTGCGGGATTCCGGCCAGGTCGACCCCCGCGGTCGGACTGGGGGCGGAGCCTTCGTCCTCGTTCCCGAGGAACAGCGCGGCGCCGATGAGGGCCAGTGTCGCGGCGATCGCTATCGCGAACGCGGCGACGACGAGCCTGCCGGACGGGCGCGAGTCAGGGGGCTTCGCCGTGGCCATGCGCGGAAGTCTGCCGTTCGCGGCTGTCGTGGCGGCTCTCGTGCGCTTTCTCGTGCTGGCTCGACCCACGCGCGCATGGTCGCCGCGTGCCGACCCGCGTCGCGTCCGTGAACTCCCGGAGCGCGCTTCGGCTTGTCCGCGCCCCGAGTAGGGTGCGCTCGGCGTGGAGGTCGATGCCGGAACGGTCTTCGTCGCAGCGCTCCTGACTGCGTTCGCGACGGGGCTCGGCGCTCTCCCGCTGCTCGTGCCCCACTCCCGCGACCGCCGCACGCTGGGGATCGCCAACGCGGTTGCGAGCGGCGTCATGCTCGGCGGCGAGCCTGACCCTGTTCGCCGAGGGTGCGGACCGCGATGCGGCTCGCGTGGCCGTCGGCGCGCTTGCGGGAGTGCTGTTCGTCGCGGTGGTGTCGCGGTACCTGCATACGTCGCATCACGACCTCACGCTGGGCTCGCTGCGTGGCGAGGATGCGATCAGGGCGCTCCTCATCGTGGGCGTGATGACCGTGCACTCGATCGCTGAAGGCGTGGGTGTGGGTGCCGCGTTCGGGGGCGGGGAGGCGCTCGGCCTGTTCATCGCGGTCGCGATCGCCGTGCACAACATCCCGGAAGGGCTTGCGGTGAGCCTCGTTCTCGTCCCGCGTGGGACGTCCGTTCCCGCCGCCGCCGGCTGGAGCATCTTCACGAGCCTTCCGCAGCCACTGCTCGCGGTGCCGGCCTTCCTGTTCGTGGACGCTTTCGCCGGGATCTTGCCCGCGGCGCTCGGGTTCGCCGCCGGAGCGATGCTCTGGATGGTCGTCCGTGAGCTCCTGCCCGAGGCTCTGGCGCAGGCATCGCGTTCGACAGTGGCCCTGACCGGGCTCGCAGCTCTCGGCGCGATGCTCGCTTTCCAGGCACTTCTCGAGCCCTAGGCTGGATACACCCCGGGATACACCTTCGGACGAATGGCTGTCCCTCGAACGGGGGAGTAGCTTCACGCCATGATCCAGTCGGCCACGGAACCAGGGACGTCGCTCATCACGGAACGGCAACGCGAGGTTGTCGCGTTGATCGCAGCCGGGTGCTCGAACGACGAGGTCGGAGCTCGGCTCGGGATCTCCCCCAGAACGGCGAAGGCGCACTGTGACGTGCTGCGCCAGAAGCTCGGCGTGAAGCGCCGGCGCCAGATCCCGATCGCCTTCCGGCTTCTCACGGGAGAGGATCCGCTGTCTGCGGGGCACCGCTGGGCCTTCGTAGCCCAGCCGCCCCGATAACCCGGGCGCCCGCGGCCGACTCCTCGAGCCGCGGGCGCCCCCTCCGCGACCGGGTGGTAGGGTCGTGCCCCGTTCCGGCAGATGAGGTTCGGCAGATGGCGACGACCGTTACAGCCCGCAAGCCTCGCGCGCTCCAGCGACACCGCACCATCGAGCGCCCGAGATTGTTCGCGCTTCTCGACGGGTCGAAGTCGCGTGTGCGGATGCTCGTCGCGCCCGCCGGCTTCGGCAAGTCCACCCTCGCCGAGCAGTGGGTCGGCCGCGACGGACGGCAGGGCACGTGGTTCACGGCGCGCTCCGCGTCGACCGACGTCGCCGCCCTCGCGCTCGGGCTCGCCCGGTCTGCGTCGGCGTTCGTCCCGGACTGCGATGCCCGGCTGCGCGAGCACCTACGAGCGTTGCCGACTCCGGCCGAGAACGTCGAGACCCTCGCCGAGATCCTCGGTGAGGACATCGCGCCCTGGCCGTCGAGTGCCTGGCTCGTCTTCGACGAGTACCAGGAGATCACGCCGAGCGCGGATGCCGAGCGCTTCGTCGCCGCGCTGATCGCGGTCTCTTCAATCCAGCTTCTCATCGCGAGCCGCCAGCGGCCGGCGTGGGTGACCGATCGCGAGGTCCTGTACGGAGGCGTCCTCGAGCTCGACCAGGACCAGCTTGCAATGGATGCGATCGAGGCAGCCGACGTGCTCTCGGGGCGCAGCGCGGAATCGGCCGCCGGGCTCATCGCGCTCGCCAACGGCTGGCCCGCCGTGCTCGGTCTCGCGAGCGTCTCCGACGCCGAGGTCGACAAGGCGACCGCGCAGGTGCCGGAGGCGCTGTACCGGTTCTTCGCGCAGGAGGTCTTCGCCGCTCTCGGCGACGGCGTGCAGACTGGGCTCACGACGTTGGCCACCGCGCCGATCCTCGACCGGGAGCTTGCTGGTCGGCTGCTGGGCGAAGCGGACGCCGAGGCGATCTGCTCGGTCGCCCTGGAGGTCGGGGTGCTCGTCGAGCGGAACGAGAAGCTGCAGTTGCATCCCCTGGCGCGATCGTTCCTCGAGGAGCGCGGTGAGCAGAACGGCTTCGTGCCGACGGACGCGACCATCTCGAGCTGTTTCGACTACTACTGGGAGCGCGGGGACTGGGATGCGGCGTTCGACCTGATCCTGCGCCACGGCCATTCGTCGCGCCTCGAGCCGTTGCTCACCGCCGCGCTCGACGAGCTACTCGACACGGCGCGCCTGTCGACGATCGACACGTGGTGCGCGCTCGCCGCGGAAGAGGATCTCGACGGCCCGATCGTCCTGATCGCGCGTGCGGAGGTCGCGCTGCGGCACGGTCGGCACGCCGAGGCGCAGGCGCATGCCGAGCGAGCGGCCGCAGCAGAGTCCGACCTGACCTTCCGCGCCCTCTCGGTAGCCGGCCGCGCGGCGCACCTAGCCTCGCGGGAGGAAGACGGGCTAGAGCTCTACCGCCGAGCCGAGGTCGCAGCAACGACGGACGGTGAGCGTCGCGACTCGCCGTGGGGACAGCTGCGTTGTCTCATCGACTTGGAGTCACCTGATGCGTCGCCTCAATCTGGAGCAGCTACTCGTCGTGGCGTCCGCTTCGCGGATCCACGTGACGTCGTGCAAGCGGCAGGGCACCGACTTCACCTCGGGCTGCGGTTCGGCTGGATTGAGCTCGACGGCACCGAGGTGTCGCTCATGAGTTGCTCAGAGGACTCAGTGACCCACTCGTTGAGTCTCTCGTTCCTCAGTGCGTACGCGACGGCGCTTGCATTGGCAGGGCGCTTCTCAGATGCGCTCGAAGCGTCACAGGAGCTACTGGCGATCGCGGAGACGATATCGCTTCGACTTTGCTCTGCCGTACGGGCTTTGCGCCGAAGCCATGGCGAGGTCGGGACTCCGGCAATGGGGCAAGGCCGCCTCAGCGATCGCGCTCGCCCGAGAGATCTCGTCGCGCAGTCGCGATGCTCACGCGCGAGCAGTTCTGTGTCTCTGTTCTCTGCGTCTTCACACGCAGCAAGGGCGACACGCTGCCGCGCTTGCTGTCGACATCTCTCTGCTCCGCGACTCGCTGCCATCGTCCCAGGCCGAAGTGGTCTTGTTCACGCGCCCTTGCGCTGTCCGTCGCGGGCAGAATCGACGAGGCGCGCCGCCTAGTTCGCTCGTGCGAAGGGATGACTCACGCGATCGAGCCGAAGTTCTCATAGCTCAGGCGACGATGACAATCTGCGCCCTCAAGGACGGTGACCCGGATGCACCTGGTCTCATCGCCGAGTTCGAGGAGCAAGCGTTCTTGAGGGGCGCGCCCGGCTTGTTAGTCGTCGTATACCGATCGTGTCCCGAACTGTTGAGTGTGCTCTTCGTCTTCCGGATCGAGATCGGTTTCAGTAGCTCTGATGCGTCGTGTTGGGGACTCGGATCTCGCCAGCGCTCTCGGTCACTCTGTCGAACTCGAGGCGGAGCCGAGTCTCTCTGCTTACACCCCGCGAATACGAGGTGTTTGAACTGCTCTGCCAAGGCCTCACCAACCTTCAGATCGCAAACTGCTTTTCATCAGCGAATCGACCGCCAAGCGACACGCGCACCACATCTACGAGAAGCTCGGTACGCGTTCGCGCACGGGCACTCGTCGTGTCACGCAGCCCTTGGACGACCGCGATCAGGCTACGTCTGCGATCGACTGATCCGGACGCCACCTCGACGTCGTAGGTGCTCTGTGCGAACTCTCGAAAGTCAGGTCGCCGTGCCAGGCGGTACTCCTCGTCCGCTCCGGCGAGGATCGCCTCAAACGCCGCGACGACGGCTGTATCGAATTGGCTGTCGACCGCCTGGGCCAGGCGAAGGCGAGCAACACGACTTGGCATCGCATCGCGGTATGGACGGTTAGAGGTCATTGCGTTGTAGGCATCTGCAACGGCGATGATCCTTGAAACGAGCGGGATATCGTCCGTTCGACGAGTCCGTCTGGATAGCCTTGGCCGTCGATCCGCTCATGGTGGTGACGAACGACTCTTGCGATCTCGGAGTATTCGTCCACGTGTGCGAGGATGCGCTCGCCGATTGCAGAGTGCTCCTGCATCTGACGTCGTTCGTCCAACGTGAGCGCTCCGGGCTTCTCTAGCAGACCGGGCGGAGAGACCAATCTTTCCGATGTCGTGAACGAGTCCGCAGAGGTATGCATGCTCTTGCACCTCACCGGAGAGGCCCATTCTCTGGGCGACGTCGCGTGAGTAGATTGCCACTGCAGCTGAGTGGCCCGCGGTGTACTGATCGCGAGCATCGAGCGTCGCAATGAGTGCAGCCGCGAACTGAAGGTTCGCGCGCTCGAGTGTCTCGTTGACGGTTGAGAGGTCCACCGCAAGGCGACGCTGCTCTTGATAGAGGCCGTAGAGACGCTGGGCGGCCATCGCCGGCGACGAGAAAGAGCGCGAGAGTCCAGGGGGACACGCTGGACATACGTGAAGGCGAGGAGCGCAACGATCGGCGCGTAGAAGGCGGCAGATACAAGCACGGCGGGGGCGACGGTGCGTACGGCGTCGCGGATAGGCAGGCCCCGCGACTCTGGCCGTAATCGCTGAGAAGAAGATCTCCGAGAGACTCCCTAACGAGGGCGGCCACAAGCGTCGCCGCGACGAGCCCTCCGAACTCTGACGGGACCAAGGTCACGGTTGCTTGGGCCGCTACTCCCGTTATGGCTGCTCCGCCTACGAATCGGGTGCTCGTGTACGTGGCCCACTTCAGTCTCGGCGCTCGATCTGGATCGCCGCGATCCATTAGTTCTGGATCCCCGAGCATCGATGCCGCCCCTACAACCGCCGCCGCGAGCGGTCCGAACAGCACTGCGGCGCAAAGCGTGGGAAGCACCGATATCGATTGTTCGGTGGTCCTGTTAGGCCGCGCTCATCGACCGTGAAGCGCACGCTGCTTCGCTCCGCGATCGCTGCGACCAGGGCGAGAGCTGCGACGGCGAAAGGCACTTCGAGCGTGTAGCCCGCCACACAAGCAGGAACGCCGTCAGCGAGCGCAACCACCACGAGTGAACTGACGTACAGGACTGTTCGTCTCTGCGGGCCAGGGCCTAATCACGGAACGCTTGAACTATCCCTCGAATGGGGTATACGATGCGCGTGCCGTCAGTTCCCAATCGAGGAGTCATTGCCTATGGCCAGAGGTACCAAGGTCTGGTAGTCCGTCTCATCCTCGGTTCTCCACCGGGGGTGGGCATCCCTCTTTCGGGGGGTAGCACCCGGGGGAACGGCCCGGTGGAGATTTTGGGATGCTGACGGTTCCGTAGCTACGCAATGAGCCCACGCCGGAAGCCAACCGCTACGGCGTGGGCTCTGCTACGCGCTTGAAGCTTCGCGAGCAGGTGGCGAACGTGGGACTTGACCGTCTCCTCGGAGAGGAACAGGCGCTCGCCGATCTCGCGGTTCACGAGCCCGTCCGCGACGAGTTGCAGAACCTCGATCTCCCGGGCGGTCGGATCCTGCCCGAGCTCTCGGGTGGACGGCGGCGTGAACGGGATGACGGCGCCGTGCCGCCGCGTGCTGCGTCGTGCGGCGGCCGCCTCGAAGCGACGGCTGTGGTCGCGGTAACGATCCAGGATCTCCTTACGCTCGGCGGCGTCCACGTTTCCCGTATCGGCGGAGCCGTGGTGCCGCTTTAGGTCGAGCGCACCCGATTAGCTCGAATGGGGGACTCGCGCACCGTTGGACCGAGGCGTAATGCGCCCCGCCTTGATGTCCTCCGCGAAGTGGCACGACACGGTGTGTCCCTCGAGCGGCCGGAGCTGAGGCTCCTCGTCCGCGCAACGCGTCGGCTGGACGAACGGGCAGCGTGTGTGGAACCGACAACCTGCCGGCGGGTTCGCGGGGCTCGGGAGATCGCCCTGCACGCGGATCGCGTTGCGCTGCTGCGCGATCTCGGGATCGGGGATCGGAATCGCCGAGAGCAGCGCGATCGTGTACGGGTGGAGCGGGTTGACGTAGAGGTCGTCGGCGGGGGCGATCTCGACGATCTTGCCGAGGTACATCACGGCGATGCGCGTCGAGATGTGGCGGACGACGGCGAGGTCGTGGGCGATGAACAGGTACGTCAGCCCGAGCTCGTTCTGGAGCTTCTCCATGAGGTTGATGATCTGCGCCTGGATGGACACGTCCAGCGCGGACACCGGCTCGTCGCAGACGAGCAGGTCCGGGTTCAGCGCGAGCGCCCGCGCGAGGCCGATGCGCTGACGCTGCCCTCCCGAGAACTCGTGCGGGAAGCGATTGGCTGCGTCGGCGGGCAGTCCGACGACATCGAGCAGCTCGCGGACACGCGTGGACCCGTCGCTGCGCTTCGTGATGCCGTGGACGCGGAGCGGCTCGCCGACGATGCGGCCGATGGAGTGTCGCGGGTTCAGTGACGCGTACGGATCCTGGAAGACCATCTGGATCCGGCGTCGAAGCGGTCGCAGCTGCTTCTCGCCGAGCTTCGTGATGTCCCTGCCCTCGAACAAGATGCGCCCGGCGGTCGGCTCGTTCAGCCGCAGGATCGTGCGCCCGAGCGTCGACTTCCCACACCCCGACTCGCCGACGAGGCCGAGCGTCTCGCCCTGCTTGATGGAGAGCGAGACGCCGTCCACCGCGCGGATGTCGCCGACATGGCGGTCGAGGATGAGCCCGCTCGTCAGCGGGAAGTAGACCTTGAGCTCGTCGAGCTCGAGGAGCGGGCCGACACCAGAGGCGTCCGAGCTCACGCGACGCCCTCAAGCTTCGATCGCGCCCACTCGTCCTCTGCGACGGGGTTGAAACAGGCGGCCTGCTGTCCCTCGCCGATCGGCTCGAGCGGCGGCAGGTGCTCGACGCAGGCGCCGATCGCGTTGTCGCAGCGCGGGGCGAACGGGCACCAGTCCGGCGGGCTGAGCATGTTGCGCGGTGCGCCGCGGATGGGGTGCAGGCTCGTCTTGCGCGCCGCGTCGAGGCGCGGGATGCTCTGGAGCAGCCCGAGCGTGTACGGATGGCGCGGAGTCGCGAAGAGCCGCCGCACCGCCCCCGACTCGACGATCGTGCCGGCGTACATGACATTCACGCGCCGGCACATGTCCGCGACGACGCCGAGATCGTGGGTGATGAGGATGAGCGACGTGTCGCGTTCCGCGACGAGGTCGCGCAGCAGGTCGAGGATCTGGGCCTGGATCGTGACGTCCAGTGCCGTCGTCGGCTCGTCGGCGATCAGGAGCTTCGGCTCACAGGCGAGCGCCATCGCGATCATCGCGCGCTGGCGCATCCCACCGGAGAACTGATGCGGGTAGTCGCTGAGCCGCGCTCGTGCGCTCGGGATCCCGACCTGATCGAGGAGCTCGGCGGCGCGAGTCTCCGCCTGCCGGCGGTCCATGTCGAGGTGCGTCTCGAGCGCCTCCCTGATCTGCCGCCCGATGGTGAGGACGGGGTTCAGGGAGCTCATCGGGTCCTGGAAGATCATCGCGATCTCCTTCCCGCGGATCGCGCGCAGTTGCTCGTCCTCGAGCGCGAGAAGATCCCGACCGTCGAAGTAGGCGTGCCCGCTCGTCACTCGTCCGGCGCGGGAGAGGATCCCGAGCAGCGCGAGCGAGGTCACGCTCTTCCCGCAGCCCGACTCGCCGACGATCCCGAGGGTCTCGCCCGGTGCGACCTCGAACGAGATGCCGTTGACCGCGTAGACCGTGCCGCGTGTCGTCCAGAACTCGACCCGCAGGTCCTCGACGCGGAGAAGGGGCTCACGGTTCACGCGCGGCCTCGGAGCTTCGGGTCGAGCGCCTCGCGCAGGCCGTCGCCGATGAGATTGAACCCGAGGACGGAGACGACGATCGCGAGCCCGGGGATGATCGCGAGATGTGGCGCGGTCTGCAGGTAGCGGACGGTGTCCGTGAGCATCGTTCCCCACTCGGGCGTCGACGGATCCTGCGGGCCGAGGCCGAGGAACCCGAGCCCGGCCGCGTCGATGATCGCCGTCGCGAGCGCGAGCGTCCCGGCCACGATCACGGGTGAGATCGCGTTCGGGAGGATGTGCGAGACGAGGATCTTGCGGCGGGGAACGCCGATCGCCCGGGCCGCGAGCACGAAGTCGTTCCCCTTCTGCCCGAGCACCGAGCCGCGCAGGAGCCGGGCGAAGATCGGGACGTTGACGACGCCGATCGCGATCGCCACCGAGAACAGCCCGGCTCCCAGCATCGCCGCGATCCCGATCGCCATCAAGAGGCCGGGGATCGACAGCATGATGTCGGTCAAGCGCATGATCACCGTGTCGCTCCGACCGCCGAAGAATCCGGCCAAGGATCCGAGCAGCAGTCCGAGCGTCACGCCGACGGTCACGGCGAGTACGGCGATCACGAGTGAGTAGCGCGCCCCGTAGATGACGCGCGAGAGCTGATCGCGGCCGAGTGCGTCGACCCCGAACGGGTGCTCTGCCGACGGGCCGGGACAGCAGCCGTCCTGGATCAGGCTCAGGTCCTGCGCCCGCGGGTCGTACGGCGCGAGGAGCGGCGCGAAGATCGCGGTCAGCACGAACAGGGCGACGAGGGCGAAGCCGACGATGGCTCCCGGGTTCCGGACGAGGCGTCGCCAGGCCTCGCTCCAGAGCCCACTCGGGCCCTCGAGCTCGATCTCCTTGGATTCGAGTTGCGCGACCGACACGTCAGCTCACCCGGATCCGCGGGTCGATGAGCGCGTACGAGACGTCGACGACGAGGTTCACCAGGACGAAGATGATGGCGATGAAGAGGATCCCGCCCTGGAGGACCGGGTAGTCGCGCACCTCGATCGCATTGGCGAGCCAGCTGCCCATCCCCGGGATCGCGAACACGCTCTCGGTCAGGATCGCACCTGACAGGAGCAGCCCCGTCTGCAGGCCGATGATCGTGACGACCGGGAGCATCGCGTTCCGGAAGATGTGGCGCTGGTCGACGATGCGCTGGCTGACGCCCTTCGCGCGCGCGGTGCGCACGTAGTCCTCGTTCTGGACGTCCAGCACCGACGCCCGCGTGATCCTCGCGATGATCGCGAGCGGGATCGAGCCGAGCGCGATCGCGGGCAGGATGAGGTGCGCGATCGCGTCCCACGTCGCCTCGGGGTTGAGCGTGATGATCCCGTCGAGCACGTAGAAGCCCGTCGGGTGGTCTGCGTCGATGAGGACGTCCTGCCGACCGATGGTGGGTAACAGCCCGAGCTCGCACGGCGAAGACGTACTTGAGCAGGATCGCGAGGAAGAAGACCGGGATCGAGATCCCGAGCAGCGAGACGACCAGGCTCCCGTGATCGACGGCGGTCCCGTGTCGCTTGGCGGCGATGAACCCCAACGGAACGCCGAACGCGACGGCGAAGATCATCGCGGCCATCGCGAGCTCGAGAGTCGCCGGGAAACGCCGCCCGATCTCCTCGGTGACCGGACGACGGGAGGAGATGCTCGTGCCGAGATCGCCCTGCGCGAGGTTCTGGAGGTACCGCCAGTACTGCTCCCAGATCGGCCGGTCGAGGCCGTACGTGCGCTCGATCTGCTCGATCGCCTCCGGGGTCGCGCGCTCGCCGAGCAGCGACTCTGCAGGCCCTCCCGGCAGCGCCCTGATCCAGAGGAAGAGCAGGATCGAGAGCCCGAGCAGGATCGGGACGAGCAGGATCAGTCGGCGGACGACGAAGGGAAGCATCAGGCCGTCGTCATCCGCCGACTGTCCGCTATCGAACTACTCCTCGGTGCTTCTTCCGCGTCTCCGAGCGAGACCGACGAGAAGGACTCACCGCCGACGCCCACCGGGCTCGGGACGAACCCCTCGACGTTGCTGTTGAACGTGAGCGCCGCCGTCGCGTGCACGTACGGGACGCCCGGGATGTTCCTCATGATCAGCCGGTTCGCCTGCTCGTAGAGCGTCCGTACGCTTGGCCGGGTCGGACTCGATCTCGGCCTGGTCGAGCAGGTTGTGGATCGGCGGGCTGTCGAGGCCGAACTGCGCCGACGGCGACTGGAAGAACGTCCCGATGAAGTTGTCGGGATCCGCGAAGTCGGCGATCCACCCGATGAGGTTCAGGTGCCCGGCAGTGCCGTCGTTGACGCGACCGACGTAGTCCGGGCGCCACGGCGCCGTCTTCGGGACGACCCTGAAGCCGGCCGCGTTCAGGTCGGCAGCGAAGGCCTCGAAGTTGCGCTTCGGGTCCGGCATGTAGTCGCGGGAGACGTCCGTCGGGTACCAGAACTCGACCTCGACCGGCAAAGTGAGGCCGGCCTGCTGAAGGAGTTGCCTGGACTTCAGCGGGCTGTACTCGTACGTCGGCACGTCGGTCGCGTAGCCGAAGATCTCCTGCGGCATGAACTGCGACGCGACGACTCCGCGGCCGCCGTAGAAGCCAGTCCACGACCTCCTGCCTGTTCAGCGCGTGCGACGACGGCCTGGCGAACCAGGACGTTGTCCATCGGCGGCTTCGCCTGGTTGATCGTGACGTAGCCGACGTTGAACGGCGGACGCTCGAGGAGCTGCAGGTTCCCGTCACCCTCGATCGTCGAGACGTCCTGCGGCTCGACGAGGTCGTACCCCTGGATCTCGCCGGTCTGGAGCGCCTGGAGCCGTGCGGCGTTGTCGCCGATCGGTCGGAAGATCAGCGTCTCGACCTGCGCCGGCTCGCCCCAGTAGTCGTCGTTCTTCACGAGAGTGAGCTGCTCGCCGACCGTCCACGAGTCGAACTTGTACGGGCCCGTGCCCGTCGGGTGCTCGGTCGCGTACGTCCCGCTCGGCTGGAACAGGCCGTCCGCGTTCTGGGCTCCTGCGTCTGCCTCGAACTCCTCGAGCGCGGTCGGGCTCACGATGTGGAGGCTCGGCAGCGACAGGGTCGACAGGATCGTTGCCGACGGCTTGGTGAGGTTGAGGGTCACGGTCGTCTCGTCGACGGCCTCGCAGCTCGCGTACAGGCTGTCCTCTGCAGTCGGCGCGCCCTCGGCCGGGGTCTTGAACCCGCCGCCGAAGCCGTACTGCCAGTAGTACGTCGTCGAGTCGCCCTGGAGCGCCGGCGGGAAGTTGAACCACCGCTCGAAGTTGAAGCACACGGCTTCCGCGTTGAACGGCTCGCCGTCGTGGAACGTGACGCCTTCACGCAGCGTGAACGTCCAGGCCTTGCCGTCCGCGCTCGTCTCCCAGCTCTCTGCCAGCGACGGGATCACGTTCGACGTACCCGGCTCGAGCCGCGTGAGGCCTTCGGTCATCTGGTACAGGACGCGAATCGACTCGCCGTCCGAGATCAGCGCCCCGTCGAGCGCGGTCGGATCGGCCGGCGCGCCATACACGAGCGTGCTCTCGTCTCCGCCGCCACCGCCGCAGCCGGCTGCGACGAACGCGAGAACCGCGACGCCGCTGGCGAACAGCACTTTCAAGCCACGCATCTCTCTCCCTTCCTTCGATTCCGCACTTCTCGGCGAGTATCGCAAGCCTGGGTGCCCCTGCGCTTCTACTACGACGAAAAGGGCGGCCATTCGGCCGCCCTTTCTCACTGCGTCCGTGACGTACGGGTTAGGCGGCGAGGCCTGCGAGGTCGCGGAGAGCCTCCAGGCGCTTGAGCGCCTGACCCTCCAGCTGACGTACGCGCTCGCGTGTCAGGTCGAGCTCGTGGCCGATCGCCTCGAGCGTCCACGGCTCGCCCTCGAAGCCGAATCGCAGCTCGAGGATCCGCCGCTCACGCTCGGGCAGGGCATCGAGCGCACGCCGGATGCTCTGGCGGCGCAGTGACTCCTCGGCCTCGTCGAACGGGTCTGCGGCCTCGCGGTCGGCGAAGAGGTCGCCGAGCTCGCCCTCGTCGTCCGCCCCGACCGTCTGGTTGAGCGAGACCGACGCATGCGCGGCGCCGAGCGCCTCGTCGACGTGCTGGAGCGGGAGGCCAGTGGCCTCCGCGAGCTCCTGCTTGGTCGCCTCGCGTCCGAGCTCGACCTCGAGCCGGCGCGCGGCGCGCGACAGCTTCTGCTGGCGCTCGACGACGTGAACCGGCACGCGGATCGTGCGCGCGTGGTTGGCGACGGCGCGCTGCACCGACTGGCGGATCCACCAGGTCGCGTAGGTCGAGAACTTGAACCCACGGCGCCAGTCGAACTTCTCGACGGCGCGGTTCAGCCCGAGCGTCCCCTCCTGGATGAGGTCGAGGAACGGCACGCCGAGCCCGCGGTAGCCCTTGGCGATCGACACGACGAGGCGGAGGTTCGACTCGATCATCGTGCGCTTGGCGACGGGGTCGCCGCGCTCGATCCGCTTGGCGAGCGCGACTTCCTCCGACGCGGTGAGCAGCTTGTGGCGGCCGACGTCGGCGAGGAAGAGCTGAAGGCTGTCGGCGGCGCCGGAGACGGCGCCCGCCTCGTACTGCTTCGCGGCCGGGGCCTCCTTCTCGGCTGCGCCCTCGGGCTGGACGATCTCGATCGAGTGCGCCTCGAGCTCCCGCTGCAGCAGCTCTGCGTCCTCCTCGGCGAGGTCGTGCTCGACGACGAATGCCTCGAGCTCGGCGGCCTCGAGATGGCCCCCGTGCTCCTCGGCGCGCTCCATGAGCGCCTTCACGTGCTCGGACTCGAGCAGTTCGATCAGCTGGTTCTGCGTCAAGGTGCGTGTTTCAGTCCTTTCGGTGAGTCGATCGCGGCGGAGCAACAAACTTACGAAGTCTACGGCGGGTTTCCTCTTGTTTCCAGGGCTTGATCCAACCTCGCGGGCGTTACAAGCTGGTAACGCTCGTGCCTCTTGCAGTTATTCCGTCCTTCGGTGGACGGCGGTTCACGGCGGTGCGTCACGAGCCGGTTAAGGCCCGCTAGTGGTGAGACGTTCCGGTGCCCAAACCGGTTAGATCGGGGCAATCGGATAATGACCCCGCGAACGGATGTCGAAAACCCCCGTCCGGGAGGCTTTACGCGCTCTTAGCGCGCCGTTCGGCCAGCAGCTCCGCCGCACGCTCGATGGTGATCCCCTCGACGGTGTCGCCCTGCCGGAGGCTTGCGTTCGTCTGCCCGTCGGTGACGTAGGGACCAAAGCGACCGTCCTTGAGGACGACGGGCTTGCCCGATGACGGGTCGTCGCCGAGCTCGCGCAAGGGGCCCTTGGCGGCACCGCGGCCACGCCGTTTCGGAGGCTCGGCGAACAGGGCCTTCGCCTCGTCGACCGTCACGGTGAACAGCTGCTCCTCGGTCTCGAGCGACCGAGACTCCTCGCCCTTCTTGAGGTAGGGGCCGTAGCGTCCGTTCTGCGCGGTGACCGCGACGCCGTCGATCTCGCCGACGACGCGCGGGAGCGTGAGTAGGCGGAGAGCGTCCTCGAGCGTCACCGTCTCGGGCGACATCGAGCCGAGGAGCGACGACGTGCGCGGCTTCTCCTCCGCGCCTTCCGGCAGGACCTCCGTGACGTACGGGCCGTAGCGCCCCGAGCGCACGACGAGCTCGCGGCCGGTACCCGGGTCGGGGCCGAGCGAGCGGCCGTCGGGCTGTGCGAGGAGCTCCTCGGCCTTCGCCGCGGTGAGCTCGTCCGGTGCGAGCTCGACCGGGATGCTCGCGCGCTGCTCGCCTCGCTCGAGGTAGGGGCCGTAGCGGCCGACCCGCACGACGGCATCGGTCCCGGGGATCTCGATGGAGTTCACGGCGCGGGCGTCGATCTCGCCGAGGTGCTCGGTCACGAGGTGATGGAGGCCGGGGTCGCCGCCGTCCCCGAAGTAGAAGCGGCGCAGCCAGGCAACGCGATCCTCGTCTCCGGCAGCGATCCGATCGAGGTCGTCCTCCATGCGTGCGGTGAAGTCGAAGTCGACGAACTGCTCGAAGTGCCGCTCCAGCAGGTTGACCACGGCGAAGGCGAGGAAGCTCGGGACGAGCGCGGTGCCCTTCTTCGCGACGTACCCGCGGTCGACGATCGTCGAGAGGATCGCCGCATACGTGGACGGGCGGCCGATGCCACGGTCCTCGAGCGCCTTGACGAGGGTCGGTTCCGTGTACCGCGGCGGCGGAGTGGTCGCGTGGCCGTCCGGCTCGAGAGCGAGCGCCGTCACGTCCTGACCCTCCGTGAGCGGCGGCAGCCGGCGCTCCTCGTCGTCGCCCTCGGCCGGCTCGTCGCGCCCCGGCTCGTAGGCCGCGAGGAACCCGCGAAACGTGATCACCGTGCCGGAGGCGCCGAACTCGGCGTCCTCGCCGGCGGACGATGTCGCGCCGAGCCGCAGCGACAACGTCTGCCCCCGTGCGTCCTCCATCTGCGACGCGACGGTGCGCTTCCAGATGAGGTCGTAGAGCCCCTGTTCGTCGCGACTCACCTCGCGTGCGACGTCCTCGGGGGAGCGGAACGTGTCCCCGGCCGGCCGAATCGCCTCGTGCGCCTCCTGCGCGTTCGCGACGGCGCGGCCGTAGTGGCGCGGCTCGGCCGGCACGTACTCGTCGCCGAAGCGAGCTGCGCGCCTCCGACCGGGCGGCGGTGAGCGCCGACTCGGACAGCGTGGTCGAGTCGGTGCGCATGTACGTGATGTAGCCGGCCTCGTACAGCCGCTGCGCGACGCGCATCGTCGTCTGCGCGGAGAAGCGGAGCTTGCGGCTCGCCTCCTGCTGGAGCGTCGCGGTGCGGAACGGTGCGGCGGGACGTCTCCGATACGGCTTCTCGTCGACCGATCGAACACGGAAGCCGACGCCGTCCAGGCGTTCCGCGAGCCCGCGCGCGCCGTCCTCGTCGAGCTGCACGAACGAGTCGTCGCGGAGCGTCCCGTCCGGCGCGAAGTCCCGTCCGGTCGCGACGCGCCGTTTGTCGACCGCGACGAGCCGCGCCTCGAAGGAGCCGGGATCGAACGTCCCGACGATGTCCCAGTACGCGGCCGAGACGAACGCGATGCGCTCGCGCTCGCGTTGCACGACGAGTCGTGTCGCGACCGACTGGACGCGTCCGGCGGAGAGGCCGCGCGTGACCTTCTTCCAGAGGACCGGCGACACCTCGTAGCCGTAGAGGCGATCGAGGATGCGGCGGGTCTCCTGCGCGTCGACGAGCCGCTGGTCGATCGCGCGCGTGTCCTCGAGCGCCCGGGTTATCGCGTCGCGCGTGATCTCGTGGAACACCATGCGCCGGACGGGAACCTTCGGCTTCAGCACCTCGACGAGGTGCCAGGCGATCGCCTCGCCCTCGCGATCCTCGTCCGTCGCGAGCAGCAGCTCGTCCGCGTCCTTCAGCCGCTTCTTGAGCTCCGTGACGATCTTCTTCTTGCCGGGATCGACGACGTAGTACGGCTCGAACTCCTGGTCGACGTCCACGCCGAGCGCGCCGAAGCGCTTCCGGTCGGCGGCGGGCACGTCGGAGGCGCGATCGGGGAGGTCGCGAATGTGGCCGACGCTCGACTCGACCGCGTAGCCCTCACCGAGGTAGCCCGCGATCGTCCGCGCCTTTGCGGGCGACTCCACGATGACGAGGCTCTTCGGCATGGCGGGACACCTTAGATGAGACATCGCACGATCTCGCCCGCCCGGGCTCATCGGACGATACTGGCGCGCGTGGCGAGCGACCCCCGGCCGAGCTGGTTCTACCTCCTCGTCGGCGCGCTCAGCTGGCCCGTCCTGAAGACGCTCTTCCGGCATCGCGCGACAGGAGTCGACAATCTGCCGTCGGGCGGCGGCTTCGTGCTCGCAGCCAACCACTGGTCGAACCTCGATCCGTGGCCGCTCGCGCTTCCGCTCTTCCCGCGCCGGTACCTGCGGTTCATGGGGAAGTCCGAGCTCTTCTGGTTCCCGCTCGGCGCGATCATCCGCTCCGGCGGCGCATTCCCGGTTCGCCGTGGCGAGGGCGACGAGCAGGCGATGGCGCACGCGATCGGGCTCGCGCGCGAGGGGCACGCTGTCGTCATGTTCCCCGAGGGGACCCGGCGCGAGAAGGGATTGCGGAAGAAGCACGAGGCGCGCTGGCGCTCGGGCGCCGCGCGGATCGCGCTGGAGGCCGAGGTCCCGCTCGTCCCCGCCGGTATCGCGGGAACGGAGCGCCTGGCGCGGCTGGGACCGCTCCGTGTGGCGTACGGTGCCCCGATCCGGCTCGACGACCTCACGAGCCTCCCGGTCGCGGATGCGGCCCGTGAGGCCACGGATCGACTCCGCGTCTCCGTTGCCGAGCTGGAGGCCTCGCTTCGATGACCCGTCCGCTGCTCGCCGTCGACGGCGACTCGTTCGCGCACCGCGCCTACCACGCGCTGCCGAAGAGCATTCGGCGCAAGGGCGGGAAGCCTGCGAACGCGCTGACCGGGTTCACCGACATGCTCCTCCGACTCTGGCGTCGCGAGCAGCCGCGGGCGGTGCTCGTCGCCTGGGACACGCTCGAGGTGCCCACGTACCGCCACACGTCGTTCGAGGGCTACCAGTCCGGCCGCGTCTTCGACGACGAGCTCCTCGAGCAGCTCGACCTGCTCCCGACGATCGTCGCAGCGCTCGGGCCTGGCATACGGGAAGGCACCGGGGTTCGAGGCGGACGACTTCCTCGCGGCCGCCGTCGCGTACGAGGAGGCCGAAGGCGGGACGGCACTCGTCGCGACCTCCGACCGCGACGCATTCCAGCTCGCGTCCGAGCGCACGACGATCCTGCAGCCCGTGCGTGGGGCCGATCCCGCCAGGATCGGCCCGGCGGAGGTCCGAGCGCGCTACGGCGTCGACCCGGAGCAGGTCGTCGACTTCATCGCCCTGCGCGGAGACCCGTCCGACAAGATCCCGGGCGCTCGCGGCATCGGCGAGAAGAAGGCCGCCGAGCTCCTCGCGCAGTACGGCTCGCTCGACGACATGCTCGAGGCGGGGCGGTTCGAGGCCGAGGCCGACGCGCTCCGGCTCTACCGCAGCCTGGCGAGGATGGACCAGGCAGCGCCGCTGCCGCCGCTCCCCGACGCGACGCCCGACTGGGCCGGCGGCGCGACCTACGCGCGCGAGCTCGGGCTGGACGGCCTGGCATCGCGGATCGAGGAGGGTGCCTCGTGGACGTGATCAGCCATCCGGAGCTGGCGCACCTCCATCCGACCGGGCGCCACGTCCATCCCGAGGCACCCGGGCGCCTGCGCGTGCTCCACGAGCGCTTTCCCGACTTCGTCGAGGGCGAGCCGGCCACCCGCGAGCAGATCGAGCGCGTGCACTCGGCCGCGTACGTCAGCTCGATCGACGGGATCCGCGAGGAGGTGTGGCTCGACGGCGACACGTTCGCCGGGCCGACGTCCTGCGCGGCCGCGCGCATGGCCGCCGGCTGCACGATCCAAGCCGTCGAGCAAGACGGCTTTGCACTTGTGCGGCCGCCCGGCCACCACGCGCTCCAGAGTCATGCGATGGGCTTCTGCATCTTCAACAACGTCGCGATCGGGGCTCGTCACGCGCAGGCCGAGCTCGGGCTCGAGCGAGTCGCGATCGTCGACTTCGACGTCCATCACGGGAACGGGACCGAGGCCATCTTCCGGGGCGATCCTTCCGTTCTCTTCGTCTCGCTCCATCAGTGGCCGTTCTGGCCCGGCACCGGCGGCCCGGGGACGAACGACGAGCACACGATCAACGTGCCGCTCGCGGAGGGCTCGGGCGACGCGGAGTACGCCGCATGCGTTCACCGAGGTCGTGGAGCCCGCGGTCAGCGCGTTCGCGCCCGATCTCGTGCTCGTCTCCGCCGGGCTTCGACGCGCACGAGCGCGATCCGCTCGGGGAGATGGCGCTCACGACCGAGGGCATCCGCGAGCTCGCTCGCCGCTGCGGGTCGCTGGGGCCGAGGACGGCGGCCGTGCTCGAGGGCGGTTACAACCTCGAGACGCTGCCCGACCTCGTCGAGGCGCGCGCTCGGAAGGGCGTTCGTCAGCTCGAGAAGGGGCGAGGCTTGCTCGCCCTAGCCGCGAGCGGTCTCGAGGCGCTCGAGCGCCTCGCGCCGGGACGAGACGCCGAGCTTCTTGAGGAGGCTCTTCACGTGCGAGCGCACGGTGTGCTCGGAGATGAAGAGTCGCTGCGCGATCTCGTCCGTCCCCAGGTGCTCGTCGAGGAGCAGGAGCACCTCGACCTCACGCGCCGAGAGGAGCCGCGTGATCTCTTCGGGGATGCCGTCGATGCGGCCACCCTCGCGCACGCGGTCGAGGAGCCGCTTCGCGACGCCGCCCGAGAGCGCCGCATCGCCGCGGGCGACACCGCGGAGAAATGCGGCGATCTGCTCCGGCGGCTCGGTCTTCAGGAGGTAGCCGGAGGCGCCGGCCCGGATCGCCGCGAGCAGGTTCTCCTCGGCATCCGAGGCGGTGAGCACGACCACCTCGGCCGAGGGCGCCTCCTCGCGGATACGGCGGCAGCGCCGTCAGGCCGTCCATGCCCGGCATGGTGAGATCGAGGAGGACGAGGTCCGGCTGCAGGCCCTCCGCCTGCGACGATCGCCTCTTCGCCGCTCGCTGCCTCGCCGACGACGTCGAAGCCCTGCTGCTCGAGGAGAGCCGCGAGCGCGTCCCTCGTCAGCGGATGGTCGTCGACGATCAGGATCCGGTCGGACACCTTCCTCTTATCGGCAGCTGGTGCGATGCCGACAAGGGGAGGAGTGGATCACGCGCGCTCGCAGAGCTACCGCTCGTGGCTGGTCGGGGAGCTCCTCCTCGTCGCGCTGCTCGTCTCGACGACGACGCTGTTCGCGACGAGCGACTCGCTCCAGTCCTCGTACCTGCTTCCCGAGGCGCGCCTCGCGATCGACAGCGCGGTGGCGGTCGTCGCCGCCATCGTGTCCGTGCTCGCGGCGTGTCCGGTTCCTCGTCGACGGGCGCATGCTCGACCTCCTCCTCGCGGCGGGCTTCTGGAGCATCGCGCTCGGCACCGCGATCTTCGGCCTCGTCCCGGTGCTCGACGGCGGCACGCTCCCGCCGTGGGCGGCGTGGGCGCTCGTCGGCGCGAGACTCCTCGGAGCGGCGCTCATCGCGTTCGCGCCGTACACGAACAGCAGGCTCGCCGGCCGCGGTCAGGCGCTCACGGTGCTCGGGGTCGGCAGTCTCGGGGTTGCTGCTGGCGGCGGGCGTCGGGCTCCGCGCGACGCGCTGGGACGAGATTGCGTCCACCGGCGACAGCGTCGGAGGTGCGTCCGTCCAGCTCGCAGCGGCGTTGCTCGCGGCACTCTGGCTCGTCGCGCTGGTCGGCTTCGCGCGGAGGTATCGCAGGTTCGGTCGCGACTTCGACAGCTGGATGTGCCTCGCGGCGACGCTCGCACTCTTCGGAGACGTCCACCTCGCGCTGACACCCGTGATCTCGAGCGAGTACGTCCTCCAGGGCGACTTCCTGCGGCTCGTCGCGTACGGGATCCTGCTCGGCGGCGTGTGGCGCGCCATCGCCGACGCCGAGTTCGGTCGCGCCGTCGCTGACGAGCGCGCTCGCGTCGCGCGCGAGATCCACGACGGGCTCGCGCAGTACCTGTTCGCGATCTCGACGCAGGTGAACATGCTGGAGACGGGAGCGCCGCTCGAAGAGGTGCTTCCCCGCCTGAAGCGTGCCTCGACGGCGGCACAGCAGGAGGCGCGATTCGCGGTGCTCGCGCTCTCGTCGGCGGGCGGCTCCGCGCGCTTCGACTCGGCGCTACGCCGCTACGTCGAGGTGCTGACGGCCGACGGCGAGCTCGACGTCGAGCTCGAGGTCGACCCGCAGATCAGGCTTGCGCCGGACGAGCAGATCGAGGTCTTCCGGATCGTCCAGGAGGGCCTGGGAAACGCGCGGCGCCACTCGGACGCAGAGCACGTCGAGGTCTCGATCACGCAGCGCCAGGGGAGGCGTGTGGTGTCAATGCGGGACGACGGGACGGGCTTCGACGAGGCGACCGTGGTCCACGGGCAGGGGCTCGAGAACATGCGGCTGCGCGCCGAGGCGATCGAGGGACGCCTGAGCCTCCGCTCCTCACCCGGGCGCGGCACGGCCATCGAGGTCGTCCTCCGTCCGACCTGACCGTTCCGGTCAGGGGGCGGCGGGCTCCGCGACGCCGATCATCGAGTCGCGGGTGACGAGGGCGGCGAGCTCGTCCTCTCCGAGACCCTCCGTTCCCGCCGGCCGCCGCGGGACAACGAGGTAGCGGACGTCCGCGGTCGAGTCGACGACGCGGACCTCGACCTCGTCGGCGAGGTCGACGCCGAACTCCTCGAGGACGCCCCGCGGGTCCGAGACGGCGCGGGAGCGGTACGGCAGGCTCTTGTACCACTCGGGCGGCGGGCCGAGCAGCGCCTTCGGGTAGCACGAGCAGAGCGTGCAGACGACGACGTGGTGGACGACCTCCGTGTTCTCGAGTGCGACCACCTGCGGCGACGGGCCGGGGTCGAGACCGGCCTCGAGTGCCGCGGCACGGGCGTCCTCGAGAAGGTTCTTCCTGAACGCGGGGTCGATCCAGGCGCGCGCGACGAGCCGTGCGCCGTCCGCAGGCGTGCGCGAGACGAGCCAGTCGATGTGCTGCCGGACGCTCTCGCGGTCGATCACGCCCTTCTCGACGAGAACGGCCTCGAGCGCGCGGACGCGCGCGGCCGCGGGTGGCTCGTCGCCGTTGCCGATCGGCGCGTGGTCGTGGTCGTGCTCGTGCGCGTCGTGGCTCACTCCGCCGCCTCCAGCCAGTGCTCGAACACGTCTGCGTACAACGTGTCGTCGGACGTGTCGGCGTACTCCGGCCACAGCTCGGACTGGGTGAAGCCCACGAGATAGAGCCGCTGCGCCGGCAGGCCGTCGGCGCCGTAGGCACGCGTCTCCGGGTTCGTGAACGTCGCGTGTGCCCGCTCCACGCGGCCGGTGCTGCCCTTGAGGTAGCCCGGTGTGCGGTGGTGGCCGTCATGCGGCCTGTTCGCGACCCGCACACGCTGTCCGGCCGCGAACGTCAACGCGCCGCTCGGGTGTCGAGCTCGCCGGGTGCGAGGATCGCCTTTTCGGTGAGGATCGTCTCCATCGAGGCGAGCCAGCGCTCGTAGTACGAGGCGCGCTCGTACTCGTCCGCGGGCATCGCCTCGATCCCGCGGCGGAGCTCGTCCACGTTCATGACGCCCGTCGACCCGAGTACGCCGACGAGCGCATCGGTCAGCAGCTCCCAGTCGGCGAGGTCGTGCTCACTGCGGTCGATCCGCTCGTCCGTGGCCCATCCACCGCGGTCGTGCATGGCTCGCTGCATGCCGTCGATCGTAGCGTCCCTTATGCGGATAGCGGACCGCCGCGACGTCCGGCGGTCCGCCCGTCGTTCGAGTCAGGCGATCGAGATCGCGACCTGCTCGAGGAGGTCCAGCGCGTCCTGCATGCCCGCCTCCATCCCGGAGGCGATGATCGCGTCGCGCGTCTCCTTGCTCGGGCACTGCACGAGCACCGTGAGAGTCGTGCGCCCGTCCGCCTCGGTGAGGGTCATGGTGTTGACCGTGGCATTCGCGTCCGCGTCCGGGATGCCCTCGTAGGCCTCGGTCGAGACCATTCGCTCGTTCGGGACGATCTCGCGGTACTCGCCGTGGAAGGCGACCTCGAAGCCGTCCTCCGTCCTGCTGACATAACGCCACGTGCCGCCGACCTCGAGGTGGATCTCGGCGAGCGTCACCTCGCCGCGGTTCGCGTGCCACCAGCGCTTGACCAGCTCCGGCGTCGTCCATGCCTTCCAGACGAGGTGCTTGGGCGCCGCGAACTCGCGCGTGATGAGGATCTGCTCGTCGGTGGGGAGCGTCACGGTCGCCGTGCCGCTACTCGTCATTGCCTGCATCGTCTTCCTCCCTCTTGAGCTCTGCCAGTACGACGTCCAGCTGGTCGAAGCGCTCCGACCACGTGCGCTCGTACTCCTTCACCCAGTCGTGAATCGGCTTGAGCGCCTGCCCGTTCAGCCGGTACAGCCGCTGGCGCCCGCTCTCGCGGACGTCCACCGCCCCGACCTCGCGGAGCACGCGCAGGTGCTTCGACACCTGCGGCTGGGCCAGGCCGAGCACCTGCACGATGTCGTTCACGGGGCGCTCGCCGCCGGCGAGGGCGTCCAGGATCTGCCGCCGTCGGGGCTCTGCCACCGCGTTGAACGCGTCTGCCGTGGTCGCTGCTCGGGCCATGGGTCACAATATATACCGATATCAGCATATGTCAAGTGGCACTGACGGGCGCCATGCGGACACCGCCCAGAGTCCTCGGCTCGAGAATGGAAAAGCCCCGCAGAGCGGGGCTTTTCTGTAGCAGGCCTGTAAGCCGGATTCTGTCTTGGGTGGCCATCTCTCTGTGCGGTGTACCCGGCTCCTCGGCGGGCCGCGTCAACGGAGCCTGCTTCACCTTGCACCGGACGGGGTTTGGCAAGCCGACCGTGTCGCCACGATCGCTGGTGGGCTCTTACCCCACCGTTTCACCCTTACCGACCTCGGTCGCCCGAGGCAGGCGGTCTCCTTTCTGTTCCACTTTCCGTCGGCTTTCGCCGCCTGGGTCGCCCCAGCGTCCTTGCCCTGTGGTGTCCGGACTTTCCTCGAGCCCAGCCGCCGAAGCGGCGGAGCCCGCGGTCACCCGGCCTGCACGACTGATGGTAACGCGATCTCCGGGACTTCTCTCCCGTCCGCGAGGATCGAGCCGCACTCGGGGCAGGCGTGCGCGCACCGGACCTTCAGCACGAACTCGCCGCAGACGAGGCACTCGAAGCTCGCGCCGCGAACGAGAGCGGCGAGCTCTTGGTCGAGCGACCGGTAGAGCGGCGACAGGTTCCCGGGCCCGACCGTCACGGGCTTACCCCAGGCTCCTGAACACGCCGGTCACCTTGCCCAGGATCTCGACGTGAGTCGGATGGAGCGGCTCGAGGGAGCTGTTCTCGGGCTGGAGGCGGATCCGGCCCTCGCGCTCGCGGTAGAACGTCTTGACGGTGGCCTCGTCTGCCGTCTCGTCGTCGCCGACGAGCGCGACCACGATGTCGCCGTCGCGCGCGTCCTGCTGGCGCTGGACGACGACCACGTCGCCCTCGAGGATGCCTGCCTCGATCATCGAGTCGCCCTGGACGCGGAGCAGGAAGTCGGCGTTCCGGCCGAGCGGCTCCGGCACTGCGATCTCGTCCTCGATGGACTCCTCCGCGAGCAGCGGCCCGCCGGCCGCGATCCGGCCGAGGAGCGGGAGCACCGGTGTCTCCGTAGCACGGGCCGTGGCTGCTTCCGCCTTGCGGCCGACGAGCTCGATCGCGCGCGGCTTGGTGGGATCTCGGCGAAGGAGCCCGGCGCGCTCGAGGTTCGCGAGGTGCGCATGGACGGTCGACGGCGACGCGAGGCCCACGGCGTCTCCGATCTCGCGCACGGTCGGCGGGTAGCCGTGACCGTCGACGTACTCGGCGAGGAACTGCCAGATCTCCTGCTGACGAGCCGTGAGCATCGGGTTGTCGAGCATCTCGGTCTCCAGTGTCGAGGGGCGGTGACGAACGTATGTTCGTCACCGAGGGTAGAGATCCTCCCGGACGGCGTCAAGTAGTTGTGTCTCTATCCGGGGCGGCGTGCGACGAACGCGGCCTGCTCCGCTGCGAACGGGTTCTCGACGGGCAGCTCCAGCGGCTCGAGGCCGGTGTCGCGGATGAGGTGGAGCCAGGTCTCATGCGGAAAGAGGCCGAGCTCGTGCCGATCGTGGACGACGCTGGTCTCACCGCCCGGCTCGCGAACGACGATCGCGTAGTCGACGGTGTAGGACGAGGCACCGGGCTCGGGCATGTGGGTCCACTCGAGGTAGCGGAGGCTGCGCCCGCCGTCGCCGTCGTGACCGCCGGTGTCGGTGCCGGGAGCGAAGATCTCGGTCGTCGCATCCGGCGTGAGGACGACCACACCGCCGGGACGGACGTGTATCGCGGCCGTCGCGAGCGCCGCGCCGAGGTCGTCCTCCGTGGTCATGTACGAGAGCGCGTCGTGGGCGAACACGACGTCGAACTCGCGATCGAGCCGGAGCGATCGCATGTCGCCGACGAGATGCTCGCACTCGGGGTTGAGCGTGCGTGAGAGCGCGACCATGTCCGGCGAGAGGTCGGCGAGCGCGCACTCGAATCGGCGCTTCAGGTGTGACGCGTTGTTGCCGCCGCCGGAGCCGAGCTCGAGCAGCGTCCGTGCCTTGCCGAGGATCGTCCCCTCGACGACCTGGATCGTGAACTCCGCCTCCTCCGCGTAGTCGGACGGGTGCGTGAGGAGGTGGAACCAGGGCGCGAGGTCCGAGTACATGCGCATCTGGCTCGAGAATGCACGAAGGCGGCCCCGTGAACCACCTTCCCGCGGGTGCGTATCGCCCGCGCTTCAGGGACGTTCAGCGGCCGGGGATCCACTCCGTGGATTCCCGGCCTTGCGAGGGAGAACAGTGCGCTGGAGAGGACTTGAACCTCCACGGCCTAAAGCGGCCACTAGGCCCTCAACCTAGCGCGTCTACCAATTCCGCCACCAGCGCGTGCGGGTGAATTCTAGAGAAGGTGGAACAGGATGACCGTGTTGAGCCCGAACACGGCTGCGACGACGACCGTGAGGCGCGTGAGGTTGCGCTCCACGATGTGCGTCCCGCCCTGCGAGTGAGGCGTGAACCCGAGGCCGCCCATCCCCGCCTCGCGGCCCGAGTGCATGAGGACGAGCGTGATCAGGAAGGCGCTCAGGAGCACCTGGATCACCGCTGACATCTGCATCCACGGCATCGGGGCGCAAGGGTAGCAGCGAGGTTACGCTCCTCCGGTGGACGACGATCCGCGCGCGAAGATTCAGAAACTGCTGGTCACCGGCGACAACCGGCTGAAGCAGGGAGTCGCCGTGGAGAAGGTGCGCGAGACGTACGAGGAGGCGCTCGAGGTCGCGCGGGAGGCCGGCCTCGAGGAGTCGGTCCGGCCGCTCGTGGAGGTCAGGCTCGCCGACCTCCAGCGGCTCGCTCGAGAATCGCCTCGACCCGCTCCGCCTGCAGCCTGACGTCGTGCGACGAGGCCGCCTCGCGTGCTGCGAGGTTCGGGCGAGGCAGAGCCGCGGCAGCGTCGAGGGCATCGCTCAGCGCGCTCTCGTCCTCGGGGTCGACGAGCACGCCGGCGGCGGGTGGGACGAACTCCGGCGGGCCGCCGACGCGCGTCGCGATCACCGAGCGACCCGAGGCCATCGCCTCGAGTGTCGCCAGCCCGAACGGCTCGGCGAGGCTCGGCTGGCAGACGACGTCGCTCGCGGCGAGCCATGCGGGCACGGCATCGTGCGGGACGCGCCCGACGACGCGGATCCGGTCCCTTCCTTCGAGCCCCTCGCGCAGTGGCCCGTCCCCGACGAAGGTCAGGCTTCCTTCGCCACGCCGCTCGAAGGCGCGCGCCAGGCGCAGCACGTTCTTCCGCTCCGAGAGCGTCCCGAGGCAGAGGAACGCCGTCCCGTCCTGCGCCCAACCGACCTCCGCACGTGCCCCGGCCGCGTCCCTGGGTGAGAAGCGCTCGAGGTCGACGCCGCAGTCGACGACCTCGACCTTCGACGCGGCCTCGGGGATCTCGGCGACCAGCTTCGCGCGAAGCCACTCGGACACCGCGACGATCGCAGCCGCGCGGCGAACGACGAACCTGGTCGCGGCCCGGACGCCGGTGATGGCGCCGATGTTCGCGACGTCCTGTCCGTGCGCGGTGACGACGAGCGGCGCCGGCGAGCCGAACGCGGCGGCGAGGCCCGCGGGCACGAGGAAGTGGGCGTAGACGACGTCGGGACGGAAGCGCTTCGCGGCGCGACGCGTGTCCCGGGCGAGTGCCAGGTGCCTGCCGCGTCCGCCGTCACGGCGGTCGACGACTGCCCGCTCGATCACGTGCCCGCGGTCGAGCAGCGCCTGTTCCAGGTTCGCGACGAACGCACCCAGGTCCGGGTCGTCCGGGCCGGGGTACATCTGCGAGACGAGGAGGATCCGCAGGAGTCGCCTATCCGCGGGTGACCTGGAGGATGCCGAGGCACATCTCGTCCGTGGTCCCCTCGCCCCAGAGCACGTAGCGCGGCGTCTTCGGCGCGCCGTGGTGGTCGCTCTTCCGCTTGCGGACGTCGTGGCGGCACGTGACGCGGACGACGTCTCCCGGCTGCGCGCGCACCGATTCGGCGAGCGTGTACGCGTTCTGCCAGTGGAAGTCCCAGCGGGGGATGTCGAGCAGCACGCGCGAGCGGGACGTGCCAGGGTTCAGCTCGAGCCGGATCGACGCGCCGAGCAGGTGCATGTGCCCGGTTGCGACATGGATCGTCGTCGGCTTCGTGATGCGGCGGTCGCAGGTCGAGACTGCGCTCGGCTGCGGGCTCGAGGGGCTTCGGCCGCAGAGGAGCAGCAGCCCCGATGGGAGGATTCCCGCCGCCGTCCCGTACTTCCGCGAGATCTCGAAGAGCGCGGCGGTCCGATCGCACAGCGGCCCGGACTCGCCCTTCGCGCACGCGAGCTCCACCGGTCCCGGCATCAGGATCGTCTGGAGCGGCGTGAGTCCGGCGGACGCAGGCGCGGCGGTGAGGACGGCGCGGGAGCGGTCGGGGGCGCGGCCGTTCAAGAGGTTGTAGTGCACCTGCATCACGACCTGGCTCCCTGCGGGGAGCGGGACGCCGGTGCCGTCGGGCAGCCTGCTCCCGCCCCAGCCCGGCGCCCAGGCCGCGACCCAGTTCGCGTCGTCGAGCGCGCTCTGCACGCCGCCGCCACTGGCGCCGAGGGAGAGCCCGGTCCCACCGAAGCACGTCCAGCCCGGGCCCGAGGCGTTCGCGTCGAGGCTCTTCGCCTCGGCGACCTGGGCCTTCGCGACGCGGAAGAGGATCACGTGGTGCACGACCTTCGGCTGGCCGGGGTCGATCCGCGCCGAGGTCACCGATGCGTCGCTGGCGAGCTTCGGGTCGAGCAGGAAGCAGCGGTAGTCGTCGGTCGCACCCTTCGGAGCCTGCGGGCGGTACGGAGCCGGCATGCGGAGGTCGAGAACGGACTCGCCGGGTGCGACGGGCGCCGTGGTCGGCGGCAAGGGCCTGC
Source organism: uncultured Actinomycetes bacterium (assembly GCA_963770595.1). Lineage (GTDB taxonomy): Bacteria > Actinomycetota > Thermoleophilia > Gaiellales > Gaiellaceae > GMQP-bins7. The sequence continues at coordinate 65,439 of CAVYQG010000004.1, forward strand.
GGGCTGGCCCGTCGATCCTCCCGCCCGCCCGTGCCCACGCGAGAATCGTCGCGCGCTGGCTCGCGCTGAGCGTCCGCTCGCTCTGGCCCATGTACCGCGGCGAGCGCTTCCCCGGGGGCCACGGGGGCATCAGGCCCTGCTGCACCGCTGCCGCGATGATCGGAGCGCGCCGCGCGATCTGCCTCGCGGTCGCGAGCGGGAAGGGCGCGATGCCGCCGGACTGGTGACAGCCCGCGCACTTCTGCTGGATGATCGGCGCGACGTCGCGCGTGAAGCTGGGATCGGCGGCCGCCGCCGAGTCGCCGCGTGACGCTGCCATCGCGACGAGCGGGACGAGCAGCGCCGGGAGGATCGCGATCGCGAGGGCGACCCTGTGTCGCCGCGACTTACCCGCGCGCGCCATGTGTCCCGTCGTACGTGCCCCACAGCTCACGCAGCGCACCGCTGATCTCGCCGACCGTGCAGCGCGCGCGGAGGGCTTCGCGCATCGGAGGCAGGAGGTTGGCATCCGTCTCGGCGACGCGGCGGACCTCGGCGAGCGAGGCCCCCGCGGCGGCCGCATCTCGCTCGGCCCGGACCCGGGCGGTGCGCTCCTGCTGGTGCCGCTCGCTCTCGGGGTCAACCTCGAGGAGCTCGACGCGCCCCTCCTCGTGCTCGTCGAAGCGGTTGACCCCGACGACGACGCGGGTGCCGGACTCCACCTCCGACTGGTGGCGGAACGCAGAGGCCTCGATCTCGGCCTGCACCCAGCCCTGCTCGATCGCGGCGACCGCGCCGCCGAGCTCGTCGATGCGCGAGATGAGCTCGCGCGCGCGCTCCTCGAGCTCGTCCGTCAGCGCCTCGATGAAGAACGCGCCTCCGAGCGGGTCGGCGGTGTCGGTGCCGCCGGCCTCGTGGGCGAGGATCTGCTGCGTGCGCAGGGCGATGCGCGCGGCGCGCTCGGTGGGCAGCGCGAGCGCCTCGTCGAACGAGTTCGTGTGGATCGACTGGGCGCCGCCCGCCACAGCCGAGAGCGCCTGGATCGCGACCCGGACGACGTTGTTCTCCGGCTGTTGCGCCGTGAGGGTCGAGCCTCCGGTCTGCGCGTGGAAGCGGAGCGCGGTCGCCCGAGGGTTCGTCGCGCCGAAGCGGTCGCGCATGATCCCGGCCCACAGGCGCCGCGCAGCCCGGAACTTCGCCACCTCCTGGAAGAAGTGGTTGTGGGCGTTGAAGAAGAAGGAGAGGCGCTCGCCAAACTCGTCCGGTGACAGACCCGCCGCGACGGCCGCCTCGCAGTAGGCGATCCCGTTCGCGAGCGTGAACGCGAGCTCCTGCGCCGCGCTCGAGCCTGCCTCGCGGATGTGGTACCCGGAGATCGAGATCGTGTTCCAGCCCGGGAGCCGCTCGGCGCAGTACGCGAAGAGGTCCGTCGTCAGGCGCATGGACGGTCGGGGTGGGTAGATGTAGTTGCCGCGCGCGACGTACTCCTTGAGGACGTCGTTCTGCACCGTCCCGCGAAGCCGCTCGCCCGGCACGCCCTGTCCCTCGGCGACGAGCTCGTAGAGGAGAAGGAGGAGGGCCGCTGGCGCGTTGATCGTCATCGAGGTCGACACCTCGCCGAGTGGGATGCCGTCGAGCAGCACCTCCATGTCCGCGAGGGAGTCGATCGCGACGCCCGTGCGGCCGACCTCGCCCTCGGCGAGCGGGTCGTCCGAGTCGTAGCCGAGCTGGGTCGGCAGGTCGAAGGCGACGGAGAGCCCGGTCTGGCCCCGCTCGAGGAGGTAGCGGAAGCGCGTGTTCGTCTCCTCCGCGGAGCCGTAGCCCGCGTACTGGCGGATCGTCCACGGACGACCGCGGTACATCGTCTCGTACGGCCCGCGCGTGTACGGGAACGCGCCCGGGGGCTCGAGGTCGGCGGTCGAGAGGTCGTCCGCCGTGTAGACGGGCTTGACCTCGATGCCGGAGTCGGTCAGCCGGCGATCCTCCGCGGTCGCCATGCGCGCATCGTACGGCCATGCGGGCCGCGCGCTCGTGGCGGTGACGGCCTCGCTGCGGCTAGAGAGCGCCGCCGGCGCGCTCGATCGCGTTCAGCGCGATCCTGCGGCCGGTCGCGATGTGCTCGCGGATCGCGCGCTCGGACGCGTCGGCGTCCCCGGCGGCGAACGCGTCGACGATCCGACCGTGCTCCGTGACGAGGTTCGCGTGGCCCTCGACACGGCCGCCGCGGAGCACCTGCATCATCAGGTTCACCGACAGCTCGCGGTAGAAGCGGGAGAGCAGCTGGTTCCGGGCGAGGTCGATCTGGAACTCGTGGAAGGCCGCGTTCGCGGAGTCCCACTCCTCGTGCGAGATGGAGGATGCGGTCGTCTCGAGCAGCGTGCGGAAGGCGTCGAGGTCGGCGGGCGTGATCCGGCCGACCGTCCGCTCGGCCGCGTGCAGCTCGAGCGCGAGCCGCACGTCGTAGCCCTCGGCGAGCGCTTCGGACGTCACGGGCGTGACGTAGTAGCCGCGCCGCGGGCGCACGGTCAGCAGCCCTTCCGACACGAGTCGTGTGAGTGCGTGGTGCACCGGGCTCCGCGAGACGCCGAGCTCGACCGCGAGGACGTGCAGGCTGAGCTTCTCGCCCGGCGCGTGCCGGCGGGTGAGGACGCGGCCGCGGAGCTCGTCGTAGACCTGGTCGTTCAGGTTGACGCCGCCGAGCGCCACGGGCATGGACGGGACCTAACATGTCAGCGGGCGCGAGGCAACTGCTGGGTACGCTCCGCCGGTGACCGTGCGGGTGAGGTTGTTTGCAGCTCTTCGTGAGCGCGCGGGGGCGTCGAGCCTCGACGTCGAGCTCGCGGACGGCTCCGTCGTCGGAGACGTCTGGCCTGCGCTCGGGCTCGGCGAGGAGCCCGCCGGGCTCCTGTTCGCGCTCAACAAGGCCTACTCCGACCGCTCGACTCCGCTCGCCGCGGGAGACGAGGTGGCGATGATCCCACCCGTCTCGGGCGGCGACTTCAAGCTCTCCGAGGACGCGCTCTCGGTCGAGGACGCGGTGAGCGAGGTGCGGACGGAGGCAGCCGGCGCCGTCGCGACGTTCATCGGGACGACGCGCGCGCATTCTCGCGGCCGCGACGTGCTCTACCTCGAGTACGAGGCGTACGAGGGCATGGCCGAGCAGGTCATGGCCGAGCTGGCGGACGCCCTGCGCGCGCGTCACGACCTCTGCGAGGTCGCGATCCACCACCGCATCGGTCGCGTCTCCGTCGGCGAGACGAGCGTGGTGATCGCCGTGTCGTCGCCGCATCGCGCGGACGCGCTCGCGGCCTGTCGCGAGGCGATCGACGAGCTCAAGGTCACGGTGCCGCTCTGGAAGAAGGAGCTCTACGAGGGAGGTGAGGAGTGGATCGGCCGCGGGTCGTAGAGGACCCCGACCGGCGCCTCGACCCGTACGAGGCTCCGGAGGCGAGCACGTTCCCGGACCCGGCGCCGTTCGACGCCGGTGACCGCGGCTACGAGCCGATCCAGCCGCGCTGGGGCCTGGGCAGCCTGCTGCGCCGCCTTGCTGCTCCGCTCATCGCGCTCGGTTTCCTCGTCGTCAAGTTCGGGGGCTTCCTGCTCAAGCTCAAGGTCTTCACGACGGGGATCTCGATGCTCGTCTCGATCGCAGCGTACGCCTGGATCTGGGGACTACCGTTCGCGATCGGTTTCGTGCTCCTGATCCTCGTCCACGAGCTCGGGCACGTCATCGAGCTCAGGCGGCAGGGCGTGCCGGCGAGCGCTCCCCTCTTCATCCCCTTCCTGGGCGCGGTCATCGGCATGAAGGAGCTCCCCGACGACGCCTGGAAGGAGGCGCGTGTCGCGCTCGCAGGGCCGATCCTCGGCTCGCTTGGCGCTGCTGTGTGCTGGGCCGCCGGCGCCGCCCTCGACTCGGACCTGCTCGTCGGCCTCGCGTTCGTCGGCTTCTTCCTCAACCTCTTCAACCTCATCCCGATCACGCCCCTCGACGGCGGCCGCGCCGTCGCCGCGCTGCATCCGGCGATCTGGTTCCTCGGGCTGCTGCTCATGGTGGGGCTCGTGGTCCTCAACCCGAATCCGCTGCTGATCATCATCGTCGTCCTCGGCGGGATCGACCTCTGGCACCGCTGGCGCGAGCGCGGGCAGGCCGCGGAGTACTACCAGCTCCAGACCTGGCAGCGCGCGACCGTCGCCGTCGTGTACCTCGGGCTCGCGGTCGTGCTCGCGCTCGCGATGTCGGCGAGCTACGTCGAGCGGGAGCTCTAGTGGGCAACGGTCGCCTCGACCGGCGCCTGCTGCGCCGGACCGAGACCGACATCGCCGGCGACCTGTCGCTCATCGCCTCGGAGTTCCTGGCGGGCTTCCAGGCGATCCAGGAGATCGACCGCCCCGCGGTCTCGATGTTCGGCTCGGCGCGCGTGACCGAGGGCTCGCCGACCTACGAGAGGGCGCGCGCGACCGGACGGGCGTTCGCGGAGGCCGGCTTCGCGGTCGTGACCGGCGGCGGGCCCGGCGCGATGGAGGCCGCCAACCGCGGGTGCAGGGAGGCGGGCGGGCTGTCGGTGGGCTTCAACATCGAGCTGCCGTCGGAGCAGGGGCTCAACCCGTACTGCGACATCGGGCTCACGTTCCACCACTTCTACGCGCGCAAGGTCATGTTCGTGAAGGCGGCCGAGGGCTTCGTCATCTTCCCCGGCGGGTTCGGGACGATGGACGAGCTCTGGGAGGCGCTCACGCTCATCCAGACGAAGACGATCGGCAGGTTCCCGGTCGTGCTCTCCGATCCCGAGTACTGGGCCGGCCTCCTCGACTGGGTCGGGGACGAGATGATCGCCCACGGGATGATCTCGCCCGAGGACCTCGACCTGCTCATGGTCGCGAGCGAGCCCTCGGAGGCGGTCCGGATGGTCGTGTCGCTGTACGACCAGCGCGTCGCGGAGGGCAGCGTATGAGCGAGCTCCAGGAGGCGGTGGCGGCGATTCGGGAGCGAACTGCTCTCGAGCCCGCGGTCGGGCTCGTCCTGGGGAGCGGGCTCGGCGGGCTCGCGGAGGCTGTCGAGGATCGCGTCGAGATCCCGTACGCCGACATCCCCGGTTGGCCCGTCTCCACCGCGGTCGGGCACGCGGGCGTGCTCGTGCTCGGGTCGGTCGACGGCGTGCCGCTCGTCGTCATGCGCGGGCGCGCGCACCTGTACGAGGGCGTCGGCGCCGATCGGGCGGTCTTCGGCGTGCGCGTGCTCGGTCGGCTCGGCATCGGGACGCTCGTGGTCACGAACGCGGCCGGAGCCATCCGCGAGACGTTCGAGCCGGGGCAGCTCGTGCTCATCTCCGACCACGTCAATCTCCAGGGGACGTCGCCGCTCGTCGGCCCGAACGACGACTCGCTCGGTCCGCGCTTCCCGGACATGAGCGACGCCTACGACCGAGACCTCCGGGACGCTGCGAAGGAGGCGGCGTCACGGCTCGGGATCGAGGTCGGGGAGGGCGTGTACGGCGCATGGCTCGGCCCGCAGTTCGAGACGCCTGCGGAGATCCGTTACCTGCGTGCGATCGGGTGCGACCTCGCCGGCATGTCGACCGTGCCCGAGGTGGTCGCGGCGCGGCACATGGGGCTCCGCTGCCTCGGCATCTCGGTCGTCACGAACATGGCGGCCGGCGTGACGGAGGGGAAGCTGGGGCACGAGGAGGTGCTGGCCGTGGGAGCCGAGGCCGGGCCGCGGCTGACCGCGCTCCTGCGCGAGCTGCTGCCGACGCTTGCGGCGTGAGCCGTCGCGCGGCCACACTGGCGTCGTGTCGACCCCGTCGCTCCGCCGTCTTCCGTCCGTCGACCGCCTGATCGCGGACCCGCGGCTCGCGGGTGAGCCGCACGAGCTGGCGGTCGCGGCGGCGCGAGCGGTTCTCGAGCGGGCACGCGCGGAGATTCGCGCCGGAGCGGAGCCGGGAGATCTCGTGGAAGCCGTGCTCGCGGAGCTCTCGGGCGTGCGACGCCCGTCGCTGCGCCGGGTGCTGAACGCGACGGGTGTCCTCGTGCACACGAACCTCGGCCGCGCTCCACTCTCCCCGGCCGCCCTCGAGCGCGTGGCCGACGTGGGATCCGGCTACTCGAACCTCGAGTACGACCTCGCGCGCGGAGAGCGCGGGTCGCGGCAGGATCACCTCGCGTCGCTGCTCGGGCGTCTGACCGGCGCCGAGGCCGCGCTCGTCGTCAACAACAACGCTGCCGCGATCCTCCTCGCGCTGGCGGCGCTGGCGGAGGGGCGGGAGGTCGTGGTCTCCCGCGGCGAGCTGATCGAGATCGGCGACGGTTTCCGCATACCGGATGTCCTCGCGCGCTCCGGCGCACGGCTCGTCGAGGTGGGGACGACGAACCGCACACGGGCGGCGGACTACGAGCGCGCCGTCGGGCCGGAGACGGGCGCGCTGCTTCGCGTGCACCAGTCGAACTTCCGGGTCGTCGGGTTCTCGGAGCAGCCTCGGCTCGCGGAGCTTGCGGAGATCGCGCGGCGCCACGGGGTGCCGCTCGTGGACGACCTCGGCTCGGGCGCGCTGTCGCCGGTCGGCGACGAGCCGACCCCGAGCGCGAGCCTGGCGGCGGGCGCCGACGTCGTCTGCTTCTCCGGCGACAAGCTCCTCGGCGGCCCGCAGGCAGGGATCGTCGTCGGGCAAGCCGAGCTCGTCGAGCGGCTGCGCCGGCATCCGCTGCAGCGCGCGCTCCGGGCCGACAAGCTGACGCTCGCTGCGCTCGAGGGGACGCTCGTCGAGGCGCTCTCGCCGGAGACGCGCGGCGAGATCCCCGTGCTGCGCATGCTCCACGAGCCGCTCGACGTCGTTCGAGCCCGGGCCGAGCGGCTCGCCGAGCTCGTCGGTGGCGAGGTCGAGGAGACGGTCGCGCGGGTCGGTGGCGGCGCGCTCCCGCTCGCGGAGCTGCCGAGCGCGGCGTGCGCGGTCGAGGAGATGCTCGCGGAGCCGCTGCGGCTGGGCGAGCCGCCGGTGATCGGAGTCGTCCGTGACGGCCGGCTGCTGCTCGACTGCCGGACGCTTACGGATGGAGAAGTCGACGAGGTCGCGGCCGTGGTCGCTGCCGCTCGGGTGTGACGCGCGCGCCGGGCGAGCAGGTCGTCGTCCAGGAGGTCTGGCGGGACCGCGTCTGGGCGGCTAGGCCGATGACGGTGGTCCGCGACGACGACGAGCTGGTCTCGCTCTGGTTCCCCAAGGGCACGCGCTGGAAGCGGCCCACAGTGCCGCCCTCGCGAACCATGGACGGACCGCGCGCAGTGCTGCTCGCGAGCTGCCTGAGGCTCGGTGACTGGGTGTTCGAGGACGCGGAGTGGGACGCATCCACGCTCTCGCTGATGCGGCCTGGCGAGTGGCATGCGCAGTGGGTGTCGTGGCTCGACGACGGCACGCTCTGGGGCTGGTACGCGAACCTCCAGGAGCCCTTCCGGCGCACAGGCATGGGTTACGAGACCATGGACCTCGTCCTCGACGTCCTGATCGAGCCGGACCTGACGTGGCGGTGGAAAGACGAGGACGAGCTCGACGTCTTCGTCGCGACCGGGACCTTCTCCGAGTCGCTCGCGCAACGCGTCCGAGACGAGGGGCTCCGGATCGCGCGTCGCGCCGAGCGGAACGAGCCGCCCTTCGACGAGCCCTGGCCGGATTGGCGGCCGGACCCCTCGTGGCGGCGACCGGAGCTTCCCGACGGATGGGACACGCCGTGCCGCTGACCGTCGGCACCGCAGGGCACATCGACCACGGCAAGACGTGGCTCGTCCGGGCGCTGACCGGCAAGGACACCGATCGGCTTCCAGAGGAGCAGAGGCGCGGGATCTCGATCGACCTCGGCTACGCGCCGCTCGAGCTCGCGGACGGGCGTCGGCTGTCCGTGATCGACGTTCCCGGGCACGAGCGGTTCGTCCGCACGATGGTCGCCGGGGCGACCGGCATCGACCTCTTCCTGCTCGTCGTCGACGCCGGCGAGGGAGCGCGGCCGCAGACGCACGAGCACCTCGCGATCCTGAGCCTGCTCGGCGTCGAGCGCGGCGTCGTCGCGGTGACGAAGGCCGACGCGGTGGACGCCGAGACGCTCGAGCTCGCGTGCGAGGAGGCGCGTGAGCTCGTCCCCGGTGTCGAGATCGTCGCCGTCAGCGCGAAGACGGGCGTGGGTCTCGACTCCCTGCGCTCCGCGCTCGGACGTGCGGCCGACGGCGTCGAGCGCGTCGACGCGCAGCGGCCGACGCGGCTCTACGTCGACCGCTCGTTCTCGCTCCGCGGGATCGGCACGGTCGTCACCGGGACGCTCTGGTCGGGGTCGATCGGCGGCGACGACGACCTCGTGCTCGAGCCCGGTGCGCGGCACGTGCGCGTACGGAGCGCACAGGTGCACGACCGCGACGTCGACCGTGCGGAGGCGGGCCAGCGGGTCGCGGTGAGCCTTCCCGGAGTCGAGCGCCGCGACGTCGAGCGAGGCGCCGCGCTCGTCGCCGCCGGTGCGTACCCGACCTCGTATCGCCTCGACGTCGTGCTCGACGAGCTCGAGACGATCCCCGACGGCGCCCGCCTCCAGGCGCACGTCGGGACGGCGCACTCGCCGACGCGTGTCGTCCGCATCGGCGACCGGTTCGCACAGCTCCGCCTCGACGAGCCGGTCGTCGCCGCGAGGGGCGACCGCGTGATCCTGCGCGGGGAGACGACGGTGGGCGGCGGTCTCGTGCTCGATCCGGCGCCGCCGCGACATCGCGACCCGGCCCGCCTGGAGTTGCTCGAGCGAGGCGACGTCGCGGCGACGATCCACGCGCCCGTGCGCGTCGAATCGCTGCAGCACGTGCTCGGCGAGACGCCTCGAAGGAGTCGAGCGGGCCGGGCCGTGGCTGTTCTCGCGCGCGTGGCTCGACGAGCTCGAGCAGTCGCTCCGAGAGCGGATCGCCGCGGCGGACCCCATCGACCCGGGCATCCCGCCTCCTGCGGAGCCATGGGCCGCGGACGTGCTCCCGCTCCTGTCGCTGGAGCTCCGCGGCTCGAAGCTCTACGAGCCGGGTGCCGTCGCGTCGGCGGGCGGGCGGGCAGACGAGGCGGCGGCTCTCGAGCGAGCGCTCGCCACGGCGGGCGTGCGCGCGACGAAGGTGGACGACGACGACATCGCGCGCTACCTCGAGACGGCGGGCAGGATCGTGCGCCTGGGCGACGGCTACGCGATCGAGGCGGCCGCGTACGACGTCGCCCGCGACGTGCTCCTCGCCGAGGCGCGCGCGACCGGCGAGATCACGCTCGCGCGGTTCCGCGACCTGCTCGGGATCGGCCGCCGCGACGCGCAGTTGCTCCTGGAGCGCTTCGACCGCGACGGGCTCACACGCCGCGACGGGGACAGGCGGGTCCTGCGCAGAGCCGCGCGTGAGGCGACCACGCGCGCGCCCTGACCACACGGTTCACTCGTTCGAGGCCGACCGTTTCACCATCATGTGACGGTGCTTCGAGCTCTCGTCGCGACCGTGTTCGTGCTCACCCTCGCCTTGCCCGCATCCGCGGCGGAGGTGGACGTAAGACTGCTCGTCGTCCAGCCGGCAGACGTGCCAAAGGGCTTCGTCGTCGATCCGGACGAGACGGAGGTCCGCACGAACGCGATCGAGGCGCGTGAGTTCCCGGAGAGCCGCAAGCTCTTCACGCGCTGGAAGCGGGTGACCGGGTACCAGGCGATGTACCGGCGGAGCTCGGCGCGGATCGAGGCGCGAGCGGACGTGTTCCGCGGGCCGAGGGGAGCCGACGAGCTCCTCGCCCTGGTTCACGCGCACGCTCTGCGAGCCGGCATCTCGGGACAGAGGATCGTCCCGTTCCGAATCGGAGTCGAGGGGTGGATCTTCCGGGCCGGGCCCTCGTACACCCTGGTCGCGTGGCGTCAGGGCCGGGTGTTCTCCGGGGTCTTCGCCGAGGGAATCCCGCGCGCGAGGACGATCGAGCTCGCGCGGGCGCAGCAGCGCCACGTGCTCGCCTCGCTCCGCTAGGGCTCGCGGTCTACGCGCAGTTCGACGTCGTGATCGGGCCGCTCGGCCCGTCGCGGTACCAGGCGCGGCCCGGCGTCGTGCTCCGGACGCAGTACCCGTTGGCGTCTGCCGACACGACCTCGATGCCCTGGACCCCGGGGCTGTACGCGCTCTGGAGGACTGCCAGCGTCATGCCCGTGTAGCCGCCCGTGTCGGCTCGGTAGACCTCCATCGCGGGCACTGCCACCCGGATGTTCGTCTGCGCGGCCGCATCCGCCGCGCGATCGCGCGCAAGGCGATGGAACCCGACCGCGATCAGCGACAGGATCCCGATGATCATGACGACGATGATCAGCTCGGTCAGCGTGAAGCCGCGTTCGTCCCGCATCGCTCCGGTATCGGCGTGGGCATCCCTCGCTTGAGGGACGCTCAGAGAGCGTTTCGCGACGCGGCAGGCGCGGTAGGTGCAGTGCCTGGACACTGCGACCTTCACGATCTTCGCCATCGCGATCGGAATCGCCATCGCGCTCGCGCTCGGCCTGCTCAGGTAAGGACGGTCACGGGCCCCAGTCGGGCTCGGCCTCGATCCCGACGCCGTCGGCGACCCGCGTCACGTAGTTGAAGTAGCCGACGACCTGGATCGCGTCCGAGACCGTGGCGTCGTCGAGCCCGACGCTGCGTAGCGCGTCGATGTCGGCCTGGTCGACCTCCGCCGCGAGGTGCGTCAGCTTGACCGCGAACTCGCAGAGCGCTCGCTCGCGCGTCGAGAGGTCGCCCCTCCGCCAGTCGTGGGCAGCGTGCGCTGCGAGCTCGGCTGTGGCGCCCTCTGCACGGAGGTCGTCGGCATGCGCCGTCGTTCAGTAGTGGCAGTTCTGCTCGGCCGAGGCCACCGTCGCGAGGAGCTCGCGCTCCTTCCGCGAGAGCCCCGACTCGCCGAACATGATCTCGCGGTAGAGCGCCATCGACGCCCGGAGGACGCCCGGCCGCAGGCTCATCGCCTTGACGATGTTGAAGACCTTGCCGGCCCGTTCGATCGCGGCGTCGTAGTCCTCCTTGAGCGGGCCTTCGGCCTCGCCCTCGTCCACCAACCGGATGTAGGGGCCGGGCACGGCCCTAACGCGTCTGCGGGAAGCCGAGGTCGACCCTGCTCGTCGCCGGGTCCGGCCAGCGGCTCGTGACCGCCTTCGTCCGCGTGTAGAAGTCGATGCCCTCCGGCCCGTAGATGTGCCGGTCGCCGAAGAGGGACGCCTTCCACCCGCCGAACGAGTAGTACGCCACCGGGACCGGGATCGGGACGTTGATCCCGACCATGCCGACGTTCACGTCGAACTGGAACTGCCGGGCGACGCCGCCGTCACGGGTGAAGAGCGCGACACCGTTGCCGTACGGGTTCGAGTTCACGAGCTCGAGCGCCTCGTCGTACGTCTTCGCGCGCACCACGGAGAGCACCGGGCCGAAGATCTCGTCCCGGTATGCGTCCATCTCCGGCGTCACGTCGTCTAGGAGCGAGACGCCGAGGAAGAAGCCGTCGCCGTTCGGCGAGGTCTCGCGGCCGTCGGCGACGAGCTTCGCGCCCTGCGCCGGGCCGGAGTCGAGGTACGACGCGACCTTGTCACGGTGCTCGCGCGTGACGAGCGGGCCCATCTCGGACGACGGGTCCATGCCGTCCCCGACCTTGACCTTCGGCAGCCGCTCCTTGATCGCCTCCACGAGCGGGTCGGCGGCGTCGCCGACCGCGACGACGACCGAGACCGCCATGCAGCGCTCGCCGGCCGATCCGTAGCCCGCGCTCACCGCCGCGTCCGCGGCCATGTCGATGTCGGCGTCGGGGAGGACGACCATGTGGTTCTTCGCCCCGCCGAGCGCCTGGACGCGCTTGCCGTTCCTCGTCCCCGTCTCGTACACGTAGCGCGCGATCGGGGTCGAGCCGACGAAGCTGACGGCGGCGATGTCCGGGTGCTCCAGGATGCGGTCGACCGCGACCTTGTCGCCCTGCACGACGTTGAACACGCCGTCCGGCAAGCCCGGCCTCCTTCAGGAGCTCGGCGGTGAGGACGGAGGCCGAGGGGTCCTTCTCGGACGGCTTCAGTACGAAGGCGTTGCCGCACGCGATCGCAGGCGCCCACATCCACATGGGCACCATCGCCGGGAAGTTGAAGGGCGTGATGCCGGCGACGACGCCGAGCGGCTGGCGGATCGAGTACACGTCGATCCCGGTCGCTGCCTGCTCCGAGAAGCTGCCCTTGAGGAGCGTCGGGATCCCGCACACGTACTCGATGACCTCGATCCCGCGCTGCACCTCGCCCATCGCGTCCGAGAGCACCTTCCCGTGCTCGAGCGTGAGGAGGCGCGCGAGATCTTCGCGGTGGTGGTCGAAGAGGTCGTGGATGCGGAAGAAGAGGTCGGCGCGCTTGGACAGCGACACCTTGCGCCAGTCGCCGGATGCAGCCTTGGCGGCGGCGACCGCGCGGTCGATCTCCTCGACCGACGCGAGGCGCACCTCGCCCGACTCCTCGCCGGTCGCCGGGTTGTAGACCGGGCTGGTCCGGCCCGAGTCGCCGCGCACGGCCTCGCCGCCGATCCAGTGGTCGATGACCTTGAGCTCAGTCGTCACCGCTGCGTTCATCTCTCGCCTCCTCGGCTCCTCGCCTTTCGACGAAGCGTAGCGCCGCTCGTGATCTCGGAGGGCCGCGCGGCGGCTGCGCCACTCGGAACCGCGTCCGGCGCGAGAATGGGCCATGCGACTGCACGACCGGGACTGGACGTGGTCGCTCGTGGGCGTCCTCCTCGGGACCTCGGTGCTCGTGCCGGTCGTCTTCACGACGAGGCTCGATGCCGTCTTCGTCGTGCCGAAGCTCGCTGTGCTCTGGGCCGCGCTGGCGCTGGCCCTCGGGCTGGTCGCCGTCGGCGTCGTGACCACGGGGCGGATGCCGGACGCGGCCCGCGCGTTCCCGGTCGTGGACGCCTCGGTCGCGGTGTTCGTCACGCTCGAGGTTGCCGCATTCGTGTTCTCGACGGATCGCGAGCAGAGCCTCTTCGGCGAGCGGCTGCAGTACCAGGGCCTGCTGACGGTCCTGTTGTACGTGAGCTTCTTCTACGTCGCCCGTGTGTCGATCACCGACGCGCGCAGGCTGACGCTGCTCTTCTGGGCCGTCGCCGGCGGCGCGGCGCTCGTCGCCGGGTACGCACTCGTCCAGCGGGCCGGGCTCGACCCCGTCTGGGACGGCTACCTCCCCGGCGGGCGAGTCTTCTCGTCGATCGGGCAGGCGAACGCACTCGCCGCGTACCTCGTGCTCACGATCCCGATTTCGGCGGCGCTCCTCTTCGGAGGTCGGACGAGGCTGAGGCGCGATCGCGCTTCTCGTCCTGGCTGCGACGGTCGCGGCTCTCGTCCTCACCCGGAGCCGCGGCGGCTTCCTCGGGCTCGTCGCGGCACTCGCGGTTCTCGCGGTCGGCTGGTGGCCGCTGCTCCGCGCGTCCGACGAGGCGGGCTCGCTGGGCGGTCGCCGCCGTTGCGGGGGGATGATCCTCGTGGTCGTCGCGGTCTCGGCCGGCGCCCTGTCGCGCGTGTCGACTCGACGACGCCTCGATCCGATTCCACGCCGACGCGTGGCGCGTCGCGGCGCAGGTGGCCGTCGAGCATCCCGTGCTCGGCACGGGGCCGGAGACGTTCCCGGACGTCTTCCCGCGCTACAGCCACGCCGTCTTGCCGACCGATCGGGCCGCCGCGCTCGACGCGTTCAGGGTCGAGAGCCCGCACAACGTGTACCTCGGCATTGCCGCCGGAAGTGGGATCCCGGCAGCCCTCGCGTACCTGGCGGTCCTCGCCGGCGCCTTCGTCGCGCTGGCCCGAGCAGCGCGGAACGCTCCGCGAGAGCTGCGGGTCGCGCTCGTCGCGGTGCTCGCCGCGGCCGCCGGCCACGTCGTCACCGATGCGTTCATGACGGCCGAGGTGACGAGCTCCTTGCTCTTCTGGGTCCTGCTCGGCGCCGCGCTCGGCTCGATCTCGAGGCGGCCTGCGGCAGGCTGAAGGCTCGAGGAGAGAACGCCCTCAGCCTGCCGGTCTCGCATCACTCGAGACGCCACTCCTCGACGTTCCAGGTGAGCCCCTGGGGGCCGGCGTTGGTCTGGATCCCGACGAGCGTCGTGCGATGCGCCAGGAACAGCGGGTGCTGGAAGAGAGGCATCGAGACGACGTCGTCCGCGAGGATCGCGTCGGCGCGATGGAGCCGGGCCGTCGGGCTGGCGACGCTTTCGTCTGCGGCCTCGAAGAGCTCGGTCACCCGCTGCGAGCAGTAGGCCATGACGTTGCTCGCGCCGTCGCAGCCGTAGAGCCTGCCGAGCCCGAAGGTCGGCTCGCCGCCAAGCGGCCACGCGAACATGATGAGCTCGTAGTCGCGGTTGGGCAGGCGCGTGCCGAAGAGCTCGCCCGACGGCGAGTTGTCGGGGACGAGCTCGATCCCCGCGGCCCGGGCCTTCAGCACGAGGCGCTCCTGGAACGCGAGCCGCATCGTGTTCCCGGAGGTCGTGGCGAAGCGGACCGACGCTCGCGTACCCGCGCAGGACCAGATCCCGTCGGGCGCCAGCGAGCAGCGGTTCCGCCTCATGATCCTCGACACACTCGCCGGGTCGAGGCCGTAGCGGTCGAAGACCGGTCGGTACTCGGGCTGCTGGCTCAGGTGGACGAGGCTGTCGCGCGGCTCCATGCCGGGCGCAAGCGCGCCCCAGCCTGCGGTGATCGCGGCATCGCGGTCGAGCGCGTACGCGATCGCCTGGCGGAACCAGCTCTCACCGAGGAGCGGCATCGATGTCGAGGCGACGTTGACGTCGAGATGCTCGACGAGTGTTCCCGGGCTCGACCCGAACGCGATCCCGCCGACGCCCTGGAGCGACACCAGCGCCTGCGATGGCGGAGGATGGATCGCCGTGAGCTCACCGGCGAGCAGTGCCTGGACCTGGGCGCTCGGGCTCGGGATGAAGCGGAGCACCAGAGCGTCGAGCGAGGAGGTGGCACCCCACCACTCGGGGTTGGGAGTCAGCGTGATCTGCGTGCCGGAGAGCCACTCGGTGATGAGGAACGGGCCGGAGCCGAACGGCGCGAGTCGGGCGCGGTCGACGATGCCGGCGTTCCAGAATGTGTCGAAGTCCATCCCCTCGAGGACGTGTCTGGGCAGGACCTGCGGGAAGAGTGACTTCCACGCCGAGTACGGGCGGTCGAAGACGAAGCGTGCGGTTTTGGCGTCGATCGCCGTCGCCTGTGCGATCCGGTCGTAGCCGATCCGGGACGCGATGTCGTTCGCGGGGTCGCGGAGCGTCGCGAACGTGAAGACGAGGTCGTCGGCCGTCACGGGCACGCCGTCGCTCCACTTCGCGTCGTCCCGGAGGTGGTACGTCAGCGTGAACGGGCTGCTGCCGACCGTGACGCGGTCGACGAGCATCGGCTCGTACGAGAAGTCGGGCCGGACGCGGTAGGCGCCGGCGAGGACGGGCGTCGTGGCGAGCCTCGTCGAGTCGAGCGCGCAGGCGGTGACGTACACGTTGAGACAGGGAGGCTCCTGGCTCTCTCCGAGGATGGCGACGTCCGTCGGCGGAGGCACGGGCGGGCTCACGGGAGGACTGACCGGAGGACTCACGGGCGGGCTCACCGGCGGGCTCACGGGAGGACTGACCGGTGGGCTCACGGGCGGGCTCACGGGAGGACTGACCGGTGGGCTCACGGGCGGGCTCGCCTGCAGCCATGCAGACGGTGCGCTCGAGGCGATCCCGACACGCACGCTGGCGACGAGCGCAAGGAGCGCCAGCGCCCCGAGCGCGACCGCGGTAAGGCCCACTCCCAGTCGCATCCGAGCAGAGCGTGTGCTCGGTTCGTCCGGTGCCCATGACCGCTCCTTCCGTGCAGAGACGTCCTCAGATGACGTCGCGAATGCTGCGAGGGAGCGCTCAAGATCCGCTCAAGAGCGACGCCGCGCGTGGTCGCGAGCTCGCGTGCGGCGGTCAGGCGCGATGACCAGGCTCGCGAGGTCGCGCGGGTAGTACGTGAGGATCTCGACGCCGTCGTCCGTGACGAGGACGGTGTCGGAGTGCCGGAAGCCGCCGAGGTCGAGCGCGTACAGGCCCGGTTCGACGGTGAAGACCATGCCCGCGCGGATCTCGGTGTGATCCCCGGAGTCCAGGAACGGGCCCTCGTGATAGCGCAGGCCGATGGCATGGCCGGTGTGGTGGCGCCAGTACGGGAAGAGGTCGTGGTGCGCGAAGTACGCGCGTACGGCCTTGTCCACGTCGGAGCAGAGGGCGCCCGGCTTGATCGCGTCGAACGCGACCTCCTGGAGCGCCTTCATGTGGCCGAACATCCGCTCCTGCTCCTCGCTCGGCTCGCCGACGAACATCGTCCGCTCGAGCTCGGAGAGGTAGCCCCAGACAGGCGCGCTCGCACCGGTCACGAGCACGTCGCCCTTCTCGAACACGATGTTCCCGGCGAGCGCGTGCGGGATCGCCGAGTTCCGCCCGATCTGCCCGCGGTACCCCGCGTGCGCGCCACGTGCCGTGAAGCTCTGCGCGCGGTAGACGTCGCCGATCGCGTCGAGCATCGCGAACGTCGCCTCGGCGCTCGCGCGCTGCTCGACCTCGGTCTCGGTCACGCCTGGTTTCGTGTAGCGCTGGAGCAGGCGGTGCGCGAGGTTCCCCCAGCGGACGCTCTCGCGGATGAGCGCGATCTCGGCCGCCGACTTGACCGCCATCTGCTCCTCGATCGCCTCGACGACGCGGACGACCTTGGCGCCGGAGAGCTCCGAGCAGCGTCGGCCCGCGGTAGCCGAGGATCCAGGGGTAGCCGTCCTGGTCGGCGCCGATCGTCCCGGTCAGGCCGAGCTCGCCGAGTGCAGCCTCGATCGCGTCCTCGCTCCGGGGCTCGCCCGGGTACTCGTCGTAGTGGAAGACGCGGTCGAGGGTCGCCTTCGCCTCCGCGTGCTCGACCTCGAGGCGCGGTACGACGAGCGCGCGCGTCCCGTCCGGCCCGACCACGAGCGCGATCGGCCGCTCGGTCGGCGCGAACGCGAAGCCGGCGTAGTAGAGGACGTAGTACGGGTCGAAGAGGACGACGCCGGAGAGCCCGTCCGCCTGTGCGCGCTCGAGCAGCGCGGCGCAGCGGGCACGGTGCTCCTCGGCGGTGATCGCGATGGACGTGAGCACGGCCGGGAGACTAGACGCTGACGTTCGGGGGTAGCCTGGCCACGGGCCGATGCGCACCTGGCTCGCCGCCGTCGTCGTCACCTGCGCGGCTCTCGCCGGCTCGGCCGACGCTGCTTCCGCACAGGCGTTCGAGTACGACCGCGAGCTCGGCGTCGTCGCCCGCGCCACGCTCTTCCGCGCGGTCGACGGCGCGCTGCCCGTCGCGCGGAACGAGGTGCTCCGCGCGTACGTCCGCTGCTACGACGACCGCGAGTCGTTCGAGCGCGTCTTCGAGGAACGCTTCGGCATCCCCGCCGACCGGGTCGTCGCCTACTACGCGGGCGGGACCGACGTCCATCTACGGGCCGGCACGTGCGACAACGTGCGCCTCTTCCTGGCCGGCCGGCACACGGTGTACACGGCCGCCGCGTTCTCGATCCTCCTCCACGAGTCGCTGCACCGGCAGGGGATCCGCGACGAGAGGGTGACGACGTGCTTCGCGAACGAGGCGGTCCGCTGGGGCGCCGAGCGGGCCGGCTTCTCCGAGGAGCAGGCGCTCCGCGCGCGCAATCTTGCGTTCACCTACACACGTCTTTACTCGCCGCGGTCGTACTTCATCGGTAAGCCGACGTGCCTGGCGCTCGCGCGGAAGCGCGACTGGCCCAGCTTCACGTGACGGTTGAGGCTCGCGACCGTTCGAGCCGCGCCGACGCGATCCGTGCGGCAGCGGCCGCCGCCGCGGGGCCTGCGACCGCCTCGAGGAACGAGCGCGACCCGATCCGGTAGCCCTCGACGTCCGTGCGCGCCACCACGGTCGCGGTCCGGGGCACCTGCTCGAGGAGGGCGATCTCGCCGACGCCCTCGCCCGCTCCGCACGTCACGAGAAGTCGATCTCCGTCGGAGACGTCGACCTCCCCGGCGGAGATCAGGACGTAGTGGTCGCCCGGCTCGCCCTTGCGCATGAGCACGTGCCCGGGCCCGTAGGACACGGGCGTGAGGCTCTCGGCGAGGAGGTCGAGCGCGGTCAGCGGCAACGGCGCGAAGAGCGCGTTGCGCCGGAGCAGCGCGAGGCGGTCCTCGAACGTCGCCTGCCGGCGCGCGGCTCGCACGATCGGCGCTGCGGTGAGCAGGGCGAGGGCCGGCAGGAGCACTCCTGCGAGGACGAGTGCTCCGCGGGCGCCGAGCATGCTCACCGCGAGCGGCGCGACGAGGCTTCCCAGGAGCAGGGCGACCCCGAGCAGCGCTTCGAAGACCGCGAACACCGCGGCGCGGTCTTCGTTGCGCACGCCGCGCTGGATGAGCGTGAAGCCCGAGACGTCCAGGAGCGCGTTGCTGACGCCGGTGACAAACAGGGCGAGGAGGGCGAGGACGACTACGGGCCATGCGCCGATGAGGACGAGCGGCAGCCCCCACATCGCGAGCGACACGACGAACACGATGGACAGCCTGCGGCCGCCCGTGACCCCGAGTGCGAAGAGCGCGCCGGCCAGTCCTCCGAGCCCGATCGCCGCGTTCAGGAGCCCCACGCCCGTGTCGCCGAGGTCGAGGAGCTCGATCGCGGTGACGACGGTCAAGGTGATGAGGACTCCGCGGACGAAGATCTGGCCCATGAAGTCGGCGACGACGAGCGCCTGAGCCGGATACCGCTCGACGAGCTCCCACACTCGTCGCAAGCCGAGTCGCGGGGCCGCTTCGCGGTCGGCTCGCGCGTCTGCGGCTCGCTCGAAGCTGATGCCCGTGACCGCGGCTGCCGCGACGCCGAATGCCGCCGCCACGAGCAGGCTCGCCGCGGCCGAGCCCGTCAGCGCGACGACCGCGCTCGCGATCAGCGGGCCGGTGAACGTCCCGAGGCCCTCGCCCATGCTCGAGGTGACGTTCGCCGCGACGAGCTCGCCCGGCGAGCGCGCGAAGGCGGGGAGGAGAGCCGACTGGATCGGCCGGACGAGGGCGCCCGCTCCCGCGACGACCGCGGCGAGCGCAAACGTCACCCCGAGCGGGAGCTCGGCGGCGATGGCTCCGGCGGTGAGCAGCGCCCCCAGCCCGCGCGTGAGGTTGATCGCCGTCAGCACGCGGTCGCCGCTGAAGCGCTCGACGAGCGTCGCGGCAAACGGGGCCGCGACGATCGCGGGCGCCACGCGCACCGCGCCGAGGATTCCGACAGCGACCGTTCCACCCTGCTCGTACGCGACCACGAGCAGGATCACGAGGAACGCCCAGTCGGCTGCGGTGCCGGCGGCCCACGCGATCTCGATGCGGCGGATGGAGCGGTTGGCGAGCGCTTCACCCAGTACGCCGATCGCGGACCTGCTTGCGCGTCCGGCGATCACGCCGGGATCATCTCACCGACGTCGTGGGAGAGACGGAACGGAGCGGCGCCGGAGTCGAACCGACCGAGCCGTGGGTTGCACGACCGCACGAGTTTTGAAGACCCGCTGGGCCACCGGGCCCATGCCGCTCCGCCGCGCAGGTTAAAGGCTGGCGTGCGAAGCTCGCCCGCGTGAGCGGCGGGTTCTCGGTGCGACGCGAGCTCACGCTCGCGCTCGTCGTCTACGGCGTGTACGTACTGGTCGCACGACTGGTGCTGCGACGCGACGGGAGAGCACGTGCGCGCCGCAATGCCGAGCGCGTCGTCGCGCTCGAGCGGAGGCTCGGCGTGCAGGTCGAGCCGGCGCTGCAACGGGCGGTCCTCCACTTCCCGCGCGTCGTGCACGGGCTCAACGCGGGGTACGCCGTGTTCAATTTCGGGCTCACCGCGGGCTGGGCAGCGCTCCTGTTCCGTCGCGGCGACCCCGACTACTACCGGCTGCAGCGCGCGTGCGTCCTCGCGCACCTCGGCGCGCAGCCGGTCTTCCTCCTGTTCCCGACCGCCCCGCCGCGGACCTTGGACGGCTACGTCGACACGCTCTCCGAGGTGAGCGGCTTCGACCTCGAGCACCCCGCGCTCGTCCGTCTCTACAACCCGGTCGCCGCCATGCCGAGCCTGCACGTCGCCTTCGCGGTGGTCACCGGCGCGGCGATCGCCGAGCGGACGCAGTCCCCGGCCGGCAAGGCCGCCGCGTACGGGTACCCGTCGCTCGTCGCATTCGTCATCGCCGCGACGGGAAACCACTACGTGCTCGACGCCGTCGCGGGCGCCGCCCTCGGCCTCGCCGCCAGGCAGCTGTAGGGGCGAGGCTCGCCTCGAACGGCCGACCAGCGGCAACCGAGGGCGGGGCAAGCCCCGCCCCTATCGAACCTCGGCGCCAGCTCGTCAGGTCGTAGCGCTGGTTCAGGCGGCGCAGCACCTCGCGCGCGATGAGGTCGCCGGCGGGGCGCTCGAAGTGGACGCCGTCGTCCGCGCGCATCTTCACGAGCCGCCCCGAGCCCGTGGCCACGTACTGCGCGTAGCCGCCGTCGTCGCCGGCGAAGAAGAAGTACGTGTCGAGGTAGGACACCCGGCCCTTGCGCTCGGCCGCCTCGGACTGGACGAGCGCGTTGATCGCGTCGAAGCGGCGCGTCTGCTCGACGTCGTCGGTGATCGGGAGGCCGATCCAGACGAGGTGGGCGCCGGAGCGTGTGACGGTGTCCATCAGGCCGCCGACGCGCCGACGGTACTCGGCCGTCCACCTCGGGCCGGCGAACCCGTCGAGCTCGACGCCCTCCGGGAGCCCGGTCATGAAGCCGTGGTCGTCGTTGCCCCCGAACATGAGGACGACCGCGCGCGGCTTCTGCTCCTTGCACCTGGTCGCGCACGTGCTGGAACCAGTTGAACACGTCGGGGCGCTCGAGGCCGCTCGCGATGCGGCCGTCGACGGGCCCGACGGCGCGGATCGCGCGGCTCTCCCCGACGGCCCGGAGGATGGACTCGCCGGGCACGACGACGAGGGAGTCGCCCGCGATCCAGATGCGCAGAGGCTTCGCCGGCGAGAACGCCGTTCGGGTGGGCTGGGGCTCCGGGTCGGGCTCGGTCGGCCGGGGCACGGCGACCGCGGTGTCGATCTCGTCGTCGTCCGACCGGCCGACGGCCGCCTTGAGCCCGCGCCGCGGCTCGTCGAGGAGGAGCGTGTCACTCACGCTCTCGATCGGCCCCGTGACCGCCGAGCGCGACGTCGCGCTTCCAGCCCTCGGGCTGGATCGTGGCCGACTTGTGGAGGCCGGGCGCGTTCAGGAAGAGGCTGACGACGAGCGCCGCCGCCGAGACGACGATCGCGGACCCGGCGGAGTGGAGGCGGCGGCCCTCCTCCTCGCGGCGACGCGGGCGCCTTCTCTGGGGCTCGGACGTCTCGGTCATCAGAACTGGAAGTAGATGAAGGGCGCGACGCCCTCCGGCCCCATCGCGTGGGTGACGAGGAGCGCCACCGAGAGTAGCGCCGCCTGCGCCGGGATCGGGAGCCGCGAGAAGCGCGCCATGATCGCGAGCGGAAGGCGCCTCGGCAGGTACTGCGACCCGATCCCCACCGCGATCGCGGCGACGACGCCGCCGGTCACGAGTGGCGAGGGCTCGCCCCACGCCGTGAACAGCCGCACGATGACGTCCCACGCGTCCGCGAACGAGTCCGAGCGGAAGAAGATCCACGCGAAGCAGACGACCTGGAACGTGACGAAGCGCTGGACGCCGAGCCGGACGCCGGAGGCCCGTCGAGGCACGTGGCCCGGCCGCTCGCGCCACCAGCGCTCGGCGACTAGCGCCGTGCCGTGGATCGCGCCCCACGCGACGAACGTCCAGCCGGCGCCGTGCCAGAGCCCTCCGATGAGCATCGTGAGCATGAGGTTCCGGTACGTGAACAGGCGGCCGCCTCGATTCCCGCCGAGCGGGATGTAGACGTAGTCGCGCAGCCAGCGCGAGAGCGTCATGTGCCAGCGCCGCCAGAAGTCCTGGATCGAGGTGGCCGCGTACGGCGCGTCGAAGTTCTGCGGAAACCGGAACCCGAGCAGGAGCGCGAGCCCGATCGCCATGTTCGTGTAGCCGAAGAAGTCCGCGTAGATCTGAACCGCGTACGCGTAGATCCCGACGAGCACCTCGAGCGACGAGTGCTGGTTGGGGGCGCCGAAGACCTCGTCCACGATGTTCGCCGCCAGGTAGTTCGCGATCACGACCTTCATGAAGAGGCCGGTGCCGATGAGGAAGAACGCCCGGGCGGTGTCCACGTAGCGCGGGTCGCGCGGCGTCTCGAGCTGCGGGATCAGCTCCCCCGGCCGCACGATCGGCCCAGCGACGAGGTGCGGGAAGAACGAGAGGTAGGCGGCGAACTTCCCGAGCCCGGTCGGCCGGAAGTCGCCGCGGTACACGTCGACGACGTAGCTGATCCCCATGAACGTGAAGAAGGAGATCCCGACCGGGAGGACGATCGAGCGCGCCTCGAGCGGGAGGTCGACGCCGCCCCACGCGAACAGGTTGTTCGTCGAGGTGACGAAGAAGTCGTAGTACTTGAAGTACCCGAGGAGGAGCACGTTGCCGGCGACCGCCGCGAGCAGGAGGCGCTTCCGCTCGCGCACGACGGTGCGCCGGTTGATCGCGAGCGCGAACTGCTGGTTCCACAGGATCGACGCCGCCAGCAGGAGCACGAACCGCCAGTCCCAGGCGCTGTAGAAGACGAAGCTCGCCGCGACGATGAACGGGCGCCAGCGCTCTGCCCTCGGCATCAGGAGCCACGAGAGCGGGAGCACGACCAGGAAGAAGATCGCGAAGGTTGCGGTCGGGAACAGCACCTGTCCGCGAGTTTCTAGACGGTCAGCGGGCGCAGCGTGTCCGCACCGCCTGCGCAATCGCCGCCGCCCGCGCCTCGTACCCGGCGTCGCTCGCGTGCACGCCGTCGCGCGAGAGCCAGCCCGGATGCCGTCGCACGATGCCGACCCAGTCGACGAGGACGACGCTCTTGTGCCCCGCGGCTGCACGGCGCAGGACGCGGTTGAGGCCGTCGTACGTCGTCCCGAACGCCGGGGGGCGCACGATCGTCGGACCAGACGACGCATCGCCGTGGGCCGGCGAGGCCGACGATCGTCGCGACCGAGCGGGCGAAGATCGAGACGTCTCGCGGGTCGTCGTTCGTCCCCGCGCTGACGACGAGCACGGACGGCAGCGACGACCTCCGCGCGGCGACGAGGCCGGCGATCTCGGACGAGCGCAGACCGACGGCCTGCGCCCGGGCGATTCGGTAGCCCGCGAGCCGCGCGCGGAGATGCGGCGCGGTGCCGATCGAGAGCGAGTCGCCGACGTCGAGCACGCGCACGGAGCTCGCGGCCGGCGTCACGGGTGTCGTGGCGACGAGCAACGCGCCGCCCGCGGCGAGCAAGGCGAGGACGGTCCGCACGACTCCGAAGGTAGAGCGCTAGTCAGACGTGGGCGGCGGCAGCCTCGCGCCCGTGTCGTCCGCTTCGTCGACGGGGTCGAGCGCGGCCCGCTCGAGCGGGGGGCCGAACCACGACGGGTCCTCCGCGTACACGGTGCCGACCCGGAGCGCAGCGTAGGCGAGCTCCTCCCGCTGGCGCGCGCGCCGCGCGGCGAACCACTCGGTGAGCGCGACGAGCCCCCAGGCGAGCGCCATGACGGCGACGATCACCGGTGCGTCGAGCCGCGCTATCGCAGCGACGACAGCGACCGAGACGAGAAACAGGATCTCGAGCAGGAGGCGTGGCACGGCCGGGCCGCGGAGCGACGGGCTGTCGAGCGAGCGGACCCACGCCGGGCTGTCGAGGCGCACGGCCGGGACGCGGTTCTCCCAACCGGGCGTGTCGGCCGGGAGCGGTAGCGCCGCCGACTGCGAGCGAAGGGCCTGCAGCTCGGCGTGGAGCCCTCCGACCTCCTCCGAGAGCGCGCGAACGGCGTCCAGCAACTCCTCGTCCTCGACTGTGCGGGTGGTCTCGTCCGAGGTCGAGGACGGCTCGGCGGCCATCTACTCGTCGACCGTCACGCGCATCTCGTCGAGCGTGGCGCGCCCGTGGTGGTGCACCTCGGCGCGCCGGTCGTCGACGGTCGCCTCGACGGGAGCCGGTGATTCGATCGCGGTCTCGGCCGCCCGCGTCTCGTCGATCTTCCGCCGGAGCTCGGCGGCGGGGTCGGCCGTGAGCTCCTTCGCGGCGGCCGCGTTCCGGCGTCTCAGACGTCGAACGACGGCCGCGATGCCGAGCGTGACGACCGCCCAGGTGACGAGCTTCCGCACGCGTCGATGGTACCGCCCGTCGCGGCGTGCGTCCGAGGGCCGCCGACAGGGTGCTGGTACACTCCCGCGGCTTCCTGCTCCGCCGAGGCTCGCCGACTCCAGGCGACGCCAGACCTGCGGGGCCGACTCAGACCGAAGGAAGGGAATGTGACGGAGTACGAGATTCTGCTGCTGCTCGACGCGGACCTGGCCGAGGATCGGCAGTCCGAGATCGTCTCGCGCGTGCGCGAGCAGGTCGAGGGCGGCGGCGGGTCCTGGGACCTGCACGACACGTGGGGCCGACGACGGCTCGCGTACGAGATCGACCACAAGGCCGAGGGCAACTACCACCTGCTGCACTTCACGAGCGACGCCGCGACGCTCGACGAGATCTCGCGGGTCCTGCGGATCGACGACGGCGTCATGCGGCACTTGGCGACACGTCGGATCGAGGGGAGCCCTGCGCGGCCGGTAGCGGTGGCGGCGCCGACGCGCGAGGATGCAGACACCGCATCCGACGTCGAGGAAGAGGAGGAGTAGCGATGGCCGACCTGAACCGAGTGACGATCGTGGGGCGCCTGACGCGCGACCCCGAGCTCCGGCACCTGCCGTCCGGGACCCCGGTCCTCGAGATGGGCGTGGCCGTCAACGGCCGCCAGCAGGACGACGCCGGCAACTGGGTCGACAAGCCGAACTTCTTCGACGTGAAGGTGTTCGGCAACCAGGCCGAGATGCTCGCGCAGCACCTGACGAAGGGGCGCCGCATCGGCATCGACGGCCGCCTCGACTGGCGCTCGTGGGAGGCCCAGGACGGGACGAAGCGCTCGAAGGTCGACATCGTCGCGCAGAACGTCCAGTTCCTCGACAGCCGCGGCGAGCAGGAGGGCGGGGGCCAGTTCGTCCCGGCCGGCGCCGCGACCGCGGGCGACGACTTCCCGTCCTCGCCCGCCGACGACGACATCCCGTTCTGATGCGCGGAACGGAGATTCGCTAGCGCGAGCGCCTGTTCGCGCGGAGATCCCTGAAGCCGGCCGCTCGCGGCCGGGTCGTAGCAATTTCGAGAACGGAGCACGAGAGACATGGCCCAGAAGAAGCCGACACGGAGACGCACGGGGCCGGCCACCGCGCCGGGCAAGCGCAAGAGCTGCCACCTGTGCCGCGACAAGGTCGCCGAGGTCGACTACAAGAACCTCGCCCAGCTTCGCCGCTACATCTCGGAGAAGGGGAAGATCCGCTCGCGGCGGATCACCGGCGCCTGCCGCCGGCATCAGCTCCAGGTCTCCGCGGCTGTGAAGCGGGCGCGCGAGATGGCCCTCCTGCCCTACGTCTCGCAGTAGGAGCGGCGATGCAGGTCATCCTCCTCCAGGACGTCGAGAAGCTCGGGCTGCGCGGGGACGTCGTCGACGTCGCGCGCGGGTACGCGCGGAACTTCCTGCTCCCGCGGCGGCTCGCCGAGACCGCCACGCCCGCTCGCGTCGCGGAGGTCCGCCGGGTCGAGGATCAGCGCGCCCGGCACGAGGCCCGGAGCGCGGAGCAGGCGCAGGAGATCGCCGAGGTCCTCGGCAAGACCGTCCTCACGTTCGAGGTGCAGGCGGGCCCGACGGGAACGCTCTTCGGCTCGGTCACGCCGTCGGACGTGGCCGACGAGATCTGGCGCACGCGCAAGGTGCGGATCGACCGGCGGAAGATCGCGATCGAGCCGATCAAGCGCATCGGGCGCTACGCCGTCCCGGTCACCGTGTTCGAGGAGGTCGAGGTCGAGGTGAAGACGCTCGTCGTGCCCGAGGGCGGAGAGCTTCCGCCGGAGGAGGAGCTCGCGACGCTCGAAGCTCGGGAGGCCGAGGCGGCCGCGCTGGCCGAGGCAGCCGCCGAGGTCGAGCATGCCGAGGCGGAGACGGCGATCGCCGAGGTGATCGCCGAGGACGAGCCGGACGCCGAGGGGGAAGCCGAAGGGTCGGAGGCTGCGCTCGAGGCGAAGGACCCCGCCGAGGAGACGTCCTCTGAGGACACCTCCGACGACACCTCGGACGACGAGGCCGACGGTGCGGACGACGAGGCCGAGGGCGCGGACGACGCGTCCGAGCCCGCCGCCTGACGCGTCTCCAGGCTTCTCCACACGTCCTGTCGACAGACCGCGGAACTTCCCGCTCCGAGCGGACGTTTCCGCCTGGAAAACTCGCGTCGTCCTGTCGACAGGCCATCCGGCGCTGGGGATAGCATCGGAACGTATGTTCCGTTCTGCCTGCTCGGTGGGCTTTCCCGACCCTGACCGGTCCCAGTGGACTCGTCGGCCCGAGCAGGCTTGACTGCTCCCTCCATGTCCACTGCCGCCTCCGAGCGCCTGAGCGCCGTCGTCCCCCCGCAGAACCTCGAGGCGGAGGAGTCGGTGCTCGGGGCGATGCTCCTCTCGCCGACCGCGGTCGGGACGGTCAGCGAGATCCTCTCGGCCTCCGACTTCTACCGCGAGAGCCACGCGAAGGCGTACCGCGCGGCTCTCGGGCTCTGGGCGAAGGGCGAGCCGGTCGACGCGATCACCCTCGCGAACGAGCTCGACGAGCGTGGCGAGCTCGACGCGGTCGGCGGGCAGGCGAAGGTCGCGGAGCTGGCCGCGCTCGTGCCGTCGACGTCGAACGTCGAGCACTACGCGCGCATCGTCAAGGAGATGGCGACCCTGCGCGGGCTCGTCCGCACGGGCCAGGAGATCACGCGCCTCGGGCAGGAGCGGCCCGGCGAGGTCACCGATCTCGTCGACCGCGCGGAGCAGATGGTCTTCGAGCTCGGGCAGCAACGCGTCACGAGCGACTTCTCGCACATCGAGGTCCTGCTCAAGGAGAGCTTCGAGCGCATCACCCAGCTGTACGAGGCCGGCGTCGAGGTCACGGGCATCCCGAGCGGCTTCCGCGAGCTCGACCTGCTCACGTCGGGCTTCCAGCCCGGGAACCTGGTCATCCTCGCCGCGCGCCCCTCGATGGGGAAGTCGGCGCTCGGCCTGTGCATGGCCGCGAACCTCGGCGTGCGCCACGAGACGCCGGTCGCGCTCTTCACGCTCGAGATGTCCAAGTCCGAGGTGACGCAGCGGATGATGTGCAGCGAGGCGAAGGTCGAGTCGCAGCGTCTGCGCACCGGGCGGCTCGCGCCGGAGGACTGGCCGCGGCTGACGACGGCGTGCGACCGCCTCATGAAGGCGCCGATCTACGTCGACGACTCGGGCTCGACGACGATCATGGAGCTCCGCTCGAAGGCGCGCCGGCTGAAGTCGCGCGAGCCGAACCTCGGGCTGATCATCGTCGACTACCTCCAGCTCATGACCGCGGGCGCGACCGTCGAGAACCGGGTGCAGGAGGTGTCGCAGATCTCGCGCGCGCTCAAGGTGCTGGCGCGCGACCTCGAGGTGCCGATCCTCGCGATGTCGCA
Source organism: uncultured Actinomycetes bacterium (assembly GCA_963770595.1). Classification (GTDB taxonomy): domain Bacteria; phylum Actinomycetota; class Thermoleophilia; order Gaiellales; family Gaiellaceae; genus GMQP-bins7. The sequence continues at coordinate 93,093 of CAVYQG010000004.1, forward strand.
GCTCTCGCGTGCCGTCGAGCAGCGCCAGGACAAGCGCCCGATCCTCTCGGACCTCCGCGAGTCCGGGTCGCTCGAGCAGGACAGCGATCTCGTGGGCTTCGTCTACCGCGACGAGTACTACCTCGGCGAGGAGTCCGAGCAGCAGGGGATCGCCGAGGTGCACCTCGCGAAGCACCGCAACGGCCCCACGGGCACCGTCAAGCTCTCGTTCCTCAAGCGGTACGCGAAGTTCGCCGATCTGGCGGCGACGTAAGCGCGAGCTCGCGGCAGCCCCCCGCTCGCACGGTCGCCCGAGCCGGGCGGCACGATGCAGGATTCGCGCATGGAGATCTTCGTCGAGACCGAGCGCCTCCTGCTGCGACGGTTCACCGAGGACGACGTCGACGATCTCGTCGAGCTCGACGGTGATCCCGAGGTGATGCACTTCGTGACCGGCGGTCGCCCGACGTCGCGTGCCGAGATCGAGGACGAGGTCCTGCCGGCCTTCCTCGAGTACTACGCGCGCTTCGACGGGTACGGCTTCTGGGCGGCGATCGAGAAGCCGACCGGTCGCTTCGTCGGCTGGTTCCACTTCCGGCCGGCGGCGGATGCGCGTCCGAACGAGGTCGAGCTCGGCTACCGGCTGCGCACGTCGGCGTGGGGGAACGGGTTCGCCACCGAGGGCTCGCGTGCCCTGATCGACAAGGGGTTCGCCGAGCTCGGCGTCGAGCGCGTGGTCGCGTCCACGATGGCGGTGCACGTCGCCTCGCGCCGCGTGCTGGAGAAGGCCGGCCTGCGCTACGTGAGGACGTTTCACCAGCCCTGGCCCGACCACATCGAGGGCGAGGAGGAAGGTGACGTGGAGTACGCGCTGCTGCGGTCCGAATGGGAGGAGCAGGCCCGCGCACGGCCGGCGGCTGTGCCCTCCGCGCGCGAGTACCCGGCCGGGATGACTGCCGCAGGTCCGCTGCCCGGCGAGCGCGGTGCGGTCAGGCCGTTAGACGTGGCTCACGCTCCGGAGCCCGGGCGCGACGACGGTCTCGAGGCGCTCCTCGGACGGATCGTCGCCGAGATTCGAGCCGGCACACCGCCGCGTGGCATGTCGACGAGGATCGTCGCGATCGACGGGCTCGGCGGGTCCGGGAAGAGCAGCCTCGCCGAGCACCTCTCGCGCGCGCTCGACTCGGCGCCGATCGTCCACACCGACGACTTCGCGAGCTGGGACGACCCGGTCGACTGGTGGCCGCGGCTGATCGAGCACGTCCTCGAGCCCGTCTCCAGGCACGAGGTCGTCCGCTTCGAGCGCTCGCGCTGGGACCCCGAGCAGGATCGCGGATCGGTCGAGATCCCGCCCACGCCGTTCTTGATCGTCGAAGGCGTCACGGCGTCACGCGAGGCGTTCGCCCCGTACCTCGCGTACGCGATCTGGGTCGAGGCACCCCCGGAGCTGCGTCTGCGACGAGGGTTCGACCGCGACGGGCAGGACGCGCTCGGCCAGTGGCAGGCGTGGATGGCGGAGGAGGAACTCTACCGGGCGCGAGAACGACCCGACGAACGCGCCGACACGGTCGTCCGGGGTGACGCCGACCTCTGGTCGTGACGGGGTGCCAACGGGCGCGGGCGGCCGCTTCAGCGGCGGAGAGCCGTGTCTCTAGTGTTGCGCGATGAGGATCGGCTGGCAGCCGGACGAGATGACGACGCGCCGCGTCGTCACCACGTACTACTCGCTCGCCGGCCTGTACACGCTCGCGGCCTCGGTCATCTGGGGCGTCAACACGTTGTTCCTCCTCGACGCAGGCCTGAGCTTCTTCGAGGTCTTCGTCGCGAACGCGGCGTACTCGGTCGGCACGGTGCTCTTCGAGATCCCGACCGGCGTCGTGGCCGACACACTCGGGCGACGCGCGTCGTTCCTCGCGAGCGCGGCGGTGCTCGCGCTCGTGACCTTCCTCTACCTCCTGCTCGCCGAGGCCGAGGCGGGCGTCGTGCCCTTCGCGCTCGTCTCGGTGCTGATGGGCCTCGGGTTCACCTTCTACTCCGGCGCGGTCGAGGCGTGGCTCGTGGACGCCCTGTCGGCGACCGGGTTCACGGGTGCGCTCGACTCGATCTTCGCCCGCGGCCAGCAGGTGACCGGCGCGGCGATGCTCGTCGGGACCGTCGGCGGAGGCCTCATCGGCCAGCTCGACCTGTCCGGCCCGTACGTCGTCCGCTCGGTCCTGCTCGTCCTCGTCTTCGCGATCGCGCTCGCGGCGATGCACGACATCGGGTTCACGCCGACCCGGGTGCCGGCCGCGGAGCTGCCGGCAGCGATGCGCGCCACCGCTCGAGCGGGCGTCGCGTTCGGCTGGGCGCAGCAGCCGATTCGCCTGCTCATGGTCGTGTCCGCGATCCAGTCGGGATTCCTGTTCTTCGCGTTCTACGCCTGGCAGCCCTACCTGCTCGAGCTGCTCGGTCGCGACGCCGTATGGGTCGCCGGGCTCGTCAGCGCCGGGATCGCTCTCGCGACGATCGCGGGCAACCAGGTCGTCCACATCGCGGCGCAGTACTGCGGAAGGCGGACCACGCTGATGCTCGCTGCGGCGGCTGCGCAGTCCGCCGCCGCGCTCGTGGTCGGGCTGACGACGTCGTTCTGGATCGCGCTCGGCGGCCTGCTCGGGATCATGCTCGCCGTCGGCGTGATGGGGCCCGTGCGGCAGGCCTACATCCAGCAGCTCATCCCGAGCGAGCAGCGGGCGACGGTCACCTCGTTCGACTCGATGGTCGGCGGCGCCGGTAGCACGGCGGGCCAGCTCGGCCTCGGCTGGATCGGGGAGGCGCGCTCGGTGCGGGCGGCGTTCCTCGTCGGCGGGGTCGCGACGATGGCGGTCGTCCCGCTGGTCGTTCGCGTGCGATCACTCCGGAGCTCCGCGGACGTGTTCGTCGGGCCTCGGGCAGCGGGCACCGGCTCCAGCCATGCCGGCTCGGGCATCCCCGCCGTCTCCACGGTCGACCACCCCGACGCCGGCGACCCGAGGACGGTGGCCGGCTCGTAGCAGTCGCGGCGCCTGACAGACTGGAGCACGTGCCCGCGACCGTCATCGTCGGCGCGCAGTGGGGCGACGAGGGGAAGGGGAAGATCGTCGACCTCCTCGCCCAGGAGTCCGACCTCGTCTGCCGCTACCAGGGCGGCCCGAACGCCGGCCACACGATCGTCGTCGACGGCGAGACGTACAAGATCCGCCAGATCCCGACCGGGATCATCGCGGGGAAGCCGAGCGCGATCGGAGCGGGCTGCGTCGTCGACCCGGCCGTCCTGACGGCCGAGCTCGACGAGCTCGAGTCCCGCGGGCACCGGACGTCCGGCCTGCTCTCGCTCTCCGGCAACGCGCACCTCGTGATGCCCTGGCACGTCGCGCTCGACGGCGCGCGCGAGCGGCGGCTCGGCCGGCTCCAGATCGGGACCACGCGACGCGGCATCGGCCCCGCGTACGCGGACAAGGCGACGCGCATCGGCATCCGCGTCCAGGACCTGCTCGACGCCAAGATCCTGCGCCAGAAGCTGGAGCTCGCGGTCGCCGAGAAGAACGTCTGGCTCGAGCGCGTGTACGAGCTCGAGCCGTTCGACGTCGAGGAGATCGTGGCGAGCTACCTCGAGCACGCAGAGCGGCTCGGCCCGTACGTGGCGGACACCTCACTCCTCGTCGATCGCGCGCTCAAGGCGGGCGAGAAGGTGCTGTTCGAGGGAGCGCAGGGCACGCTGCTCGACCTCGACCACGGGACGTACCCCTTCGTCACGTCGTCGAGCCCGATCGCCGCGGGCGCCGCCGTCAGCTTCGGCATCGGCCCGAACCGCATCGACGAGGTCGTCGGCGTCGCGAAGGCCTACGTGACGCGGGTGGGCGAAGGCCCGTTCCCGAGCGAGATCGAGGGGCCTGCGAACGAGCGCGTGCGCGAGCTCGGAAGCGAGTTCGGGACCGTGACGGGGCGGGAGCGGAGATGTGGATGGCTCGACCTCGTCGCGCTGCGGTTCGCGGTGCGCGTCAACGGGATCACGAAGCTCGCGCTGACGAAGCTCGACGTCCTCTCGGAGTTCGCGGAGCTGCCCGTCTGCGTCCGGTACGGGCTGCCGGACGGATCGGAGACCTCGGAGTTCCCGGCGCACCAGAGCGACTTCCACCACTGCCGGCCGGTCTTCGAGACGCTCGCCGGCTGGCGGGAGCCGGTGGGCGACGCCCTTCCCCCGGCGGCGCGCGACTACGTCGCGCTTCGTCGAGGACGCGCTCGACGTCCCGGTGACGCTCGTCGGCACCGGCGCGGCGCGCGAGCACGTGCTCGCGCTTCCGTAGCGCGCTCAGTCCTCGCGGCGCAGGTAGTGCTCCGTGAACGAGCTGCAGCGTCCGTCCTCGTCGAACTCGCACAGGAACACGTTGTGGTACTCGCGGTCGACGGCGCCGTCGCTCGAGAGGTAGCGCGAGACTCCGACCGCGACTCCGCGCTTGCCGTCGATCGCCCAGGGCCGGTACTCGGCCGTCCAGGAGCCCGGCTCGTCCGGCTCCTCGAGCCAGCCGGCGACGATCGCCTCCCTTCCGGTCACCGGCTCGTCCCACGGGTGGTAGCGGTACTCGGCGTCCTCGGCGAAGAGCGCTCCGATCGCCTCCGCGTCGTACGAGCGCCAGGCGGAGACGTAGTCGTCGAGCCAGCGCTGGAACGCGAGTCGCGTCCATCGAGCCTGAGCATACGCCGCGTCCGCTGGCGCCTCCGCTGGCGCTTAGACTCGGGCGGTGCGCGTTCTCCTCGTCGGGTCGGGCGGGCGCGAGCACGCTCTCGCCTGGAAGCTCGCCCAGTCGCCGTCCCTCGGCGAGCTCCACGCCGCGCCCGGAAGCCCGGGCATCGCGCGGCTCGGCGAGTGCCATCCGATCCGCGCGGAGGACGCGGACGGGCTGCTCGACCTCGCGCACGCGCTCGAGGCCGACCTCGTCGTCGTCGGGCCGGAGGCGCCGCTCGTCGCGGGCGTCGCAGACGTCCTCCGTCGAAACGGGATCCCGGTGTTCGGCCCGGGCGAGCAGGCCGCGGCGATCGAGGGCTCCAAGTCGTTCGCGAAGGAGGTCATGGCGGCAGCGGGCGTCGCGACCGCCGAGTCGCTCGCGATCGCGCGGCCACCCTGCGTCGTCAAGGCCGACGGCCTCGCGGCGGGCAAGGGCGTCTTCGTGTGCCGGACCGCCGACGAGCTCGATGCCGCCCTCCGCAGCGTCGCCGCGCTCGGCGGCGGGGTCGTCGTCGAGGAGCTGCTCGAGGGCCCGGAGGTCTCGCTCTTCGCGCTCTGCGACGGGCGGGAGGCGCTGGCGCTTCCTCCTGCGCAGGACTTCAAGCGGGCCTACGACGGCGACGACGGGCCGAACACGGGCGGGATGGGGTCGTACGCGCCGGTGCCGGGGCTGGGCAGGGAGGAGGTCGAGGAGCTGGTCGAGGTCGGTTCACCGCCCCGTCCTCGCCGAGCTGCAGGCGCGCGGGACGCCGTTCGTCGGGCTGCTGTTCGCCGGGCTCATGCTGACCGAGGCGGGGCCTCGCGTCCTCGAGTTCAACTGCCGCTTCGGCGATCCCGGAGACGCAGTCGGTGCTCCCGTTGCTCGACGGCGATCTGCTCGAGGCGCTTGCGGCCGCGGCGGGTGGCGAGCTCTCGGGAGTCCGGCTCGGATCGGCGGAGGGCGCGGCCGTGACGGTCGTCCTCGCGGCGGCGAGCTACCCGGAGGGCGGCGATCGCGGTACCCGGATCAGAGGGATCGAGGACGCCGAAGGCGCCGGCGCGCTCGTCTTCCACGCGGGAACCGCCAGGCACGGGGATGCGCTCGTGACGAACGGTGGGCGGATCCTGGGCGTGACCGGGCTCGGGAGCACGGTCGCAGCCGCACGCTCGGCGGCGTACTCGGCGGCTGACCTCATCGAGTTCGACGGTGCGCGCCGTCGCGGGGACATCGCCGAGGCGGCCGCGCGCGGGCAACTGGTCAACCTCGTGACGTAGGTCGGCCGGGTCGCCGCTTCCCGCGGCCCGGGCTCGTCGACACATGCTGTCTTGCCGTCGTCGTCGCGCGCGGGGGCCACCGCGCAGCCGTCCACGAGGGCCATGACCCCGAGGGGCCACCCCGAGCCTCCTCCCGCCTTCAGCGTATCGCCGAGGTCGTCACGCGTGGGACACGTGAGCGTGACGAATGTGCGCCGGCTCGGCCGGGGGTGGGGACTAGAATCGCTCCGGTGATCGCGCGCTACTCGAGACCCGACATGGCGCGCGTGTGGTCGGAGGAGTCGAAGCTCGAGCGGTGGCTGGCGGTCGAGCTCGCGGCAGTCGAGGCGTGGGCTCAGGTCGGGACCATCCCGCAGAGCGCCGCGCAGTCGATGCGAGCGCGAGCGCAGGCGCCGAGCCCCGAGCGGGTGGCCGAGCTCGAGCGGGTCACCAACCACGACGTCGCGGCCTTCGTCGACGCGGTCGCCGAAGGCCTCGGTCCCGACGGCCGCTGGTTCCACTACGGGCTCACGTCCTCGGACGTCCTCGACACGGCGCTCGCGCTCACGGTCCGCGACGCGGGTCAGCTCGTGCTCGAGCAGCTCGAGCGCGCGCTCGCGGCTGTTGCGGCGCGCGCCGACGAGCATCGCGACACGATCACGATCGGGCGCACGCACGGCGTCCACGCAGAGCCGACGACCTTCGGGCTGAAGCTCGCCGGCTGGGCGTTCCAGCTCGCCCGCGACCGGGCTCGGCTCGACCACGCGCTCGAAGGCATGCGCGTCGGGAAGCTCTCGGGCGCGGTCGGGACGTATGCGACGACGACTCCCGAGGTCGAGCGACTCACGTGCGAGGCGCTCGGGCTCGAGCCGGCACCGAGCTCGACGCAGATCCTCCAGCGCGATCGGCACGCGGAGCTGCTCTCCGCCCTCGCGCTCGTCGCCTCGTCGCTCGATCGCTTCGCGGTCGAGATCCGACACCTGGCGCGCACCGAGGTCCGTGAGGTCGAGGAGCCGTTCGGGCGTGGGCAGAAGGGCTCCTCGGCGATGCCGCACAAGCGGAACCCGATCGTCGCCGAGCGCATCTGCGGGACTGGCGCGGCTCGTGCGCGGCTACGCGCTCGTCGGTCTCGAGAACGTCGCTCTCTGGCACGAGCGCGACATCTCGCACTCGTCCGCCGAGCGGGTGGCGCTACCCGACGCCTTCCTCGCCGTCGACTACATGCTCGATCGCTTCGCGTGGCTCGTCGAAGGCCTCGTGATCCGTCCGGAGCGGATGCGGGCGAACCTCGAGGCGACCGGCGGCCTCTACTTCAGCCAGCGGCTCCTCCTCGCGCTCGTCGAGTCGGGCCTCGAGCGCGACGCCGCGTACCGTGCCGTGCAGCGGCACGCGATGCGTGCGTGGGACGAGGGGCTGGACTTCCGCGAGCTCGTTCGCGCGGACGCGGAGATCGCGGCGCGCCTCGATCTCGTCGAGGTCTTCGACCCCAACGCATACGTGCGCCACGTCGACGTTGTCATCGCCCGCCTCCGCGGGCTCGTCCGAGAGAGGGAGAGTGTCGGTGCTTGACTCCGTGCACGTCGCGAGCGGGAAGGTGCGCGAGCTCTATGCGCTCGACGACGACCGGCTGCTGCTCGTCGCGAGCGATCGGATCTCGACGTTCGACGTCGTTCACCCGACGCCGATTCCCGACAAGGGCCGCGTGCTCACGGGGCTGTCGGCGTTCTGGTTCGCGAGGACGCGGCAGATCGTCCCGAACCATCTGCTCGAGCTGCGCGAGGACGGCCGCTCGATGGTGTGCCGGAAGCTGGAGATGCTTCCGATCGAGTGCGTGGTACGCGGCTACCTGGCCGGGTCCGGGTGGAAGGACTACGTCGCAACGGGCGCGGTCTCGGGGCACGTGCTCCCGGACGGCATGCGCGAGTCCGCGCGTCTTCCCGAGCCGATCTTCACCCCGGCGACGAAGGCTACCGAGGGCCACGACGAGAACATCGACGAGGAGCAGGCGGCCGAGCTCTGCGGTGTCGCGTTGTTCGAGCAGGCGAAGCGAGCGTCGCTCGCGCTCTACACCTTCGGCGTCCGCGCATGCGGAGGAGCGGGGGATCATCCTCGCCGACACGAAGTTCGAGTTCGGCTCCGCGCCCGACGGGACCCTCGTCCTGGGAGACGAGGCGCTGACGCCGGACTCGTCCCGGTTCTGGCCGCAGGACACGTACGAGCCGGGCAGCGCGCAGCCGTCGTTCGACAAGCAGTACGTGCGGGACTGGTGCGAGGCGAGCGGCTGGGACAAGAGCCCGCCGGCGCCCGAGATCCCCGACGAGCTCGTCGCCGGGACGCGTGCCCGTTACGCCGAGGCGTTCGAGCGGCTGACGGAGATCCCGTTCGACTCGTACCTCGCGGACCCGCAGGTCGTGCTCGCGTGAAGGCGACCGTGCTCGTCCGCCCGAAGCAGGGAATCCTCGACCCGCAGGGCGAGGCGGTGCTCGGGTCGCTCCGCAAGCTCGGGTTCGACGTCGGGAGCGTCCGCGTCGGCCGAGTGATCGACGTCGAGCTCGAGGCCGACGACGTCGCCGACGCACACCGGCAGGTCGAGCGGATGTGCTCCGAGCTGCTCGCGAACCCGCTCATCGAGAGCTTCGAGATCGAGCTGGAGCGGGGCCGCCTCCGGACGGCGCAGCAACACCCGTGGGCAGCGTGGAGGGCGCGTAGTGAGCAGCCGGCCGGTCGTCGCCGTCGTCGTCTTCCCCGGGTCGAACGACGATCGCGACGCCGCCTGGGCGCTCGGCGCGGTCGGGGCCGAGCCCGTCCTCGTCTGGCACGACGAGAGCGAGCTGCCGGACGGCACAGGCGGCGTCGTCCTGCCCGGCGGCTTCTCGTACGGCGACTACCTGCGCTCGGGCGCGCTCGCCAGCCTTGCGCCGGCGATGGACGCGGTCCGCCGCTTCGCCGCGGCCGGCGGGCCGGTGCTCGGGATCTGCAACGGCTTCCAGATCCTGTGCGAGGCGCGGTTGCTCCCGGGCGCTCTGCTACCGAACCGGCAGCTCGAGTTCGTGTGCGAGGACGTCTCGCTCCGCGTCGAGCGTGCGGACACGATGTTCACGCGGCGCTGTGAGGTCGGCCAGGAGCTCAGTGATCCCCGTCAAGCACGGCGACGGATCGTGGTACGCCGACGAGGGGACGTTCGTGCAGCTCGCCGCGCGTGGCCAGATCGTGCTGCGCTACACGTCGGACGTCAACGGCTCGCTCGGGAACGTCGCCGGGGTCGTCAACGAGGCCGGGAACGTCATGGGCCTGATGCCCCACCCCGAGCACGCGGTCGACCCACTCCTGGGCTCGGCGGACGGCGGGCTCCTGCTCGCGGCGCTCGTCGACGCAGCCGCGGAGCACGTCCTCGTCGCGGCGTAGCGGCCGCCCTGCCTCGGCTCAGGCAAGGCCGAGCGCCTCGCCGAGAACGGGCGCGCGCTCGAGCGCCGCCCGCAGCCGCTCGATGTCGCGCGCCCGCATCGTGACGGGACCGCGTCGCGCGGACCCCGACGTCGTGTACGCGAAGCGCACGAGGCGCTCTCCGCTCGCGCGTCTCGAGCAGTTGGACGACGACGGAGAAGCGCTTCTCGCCCGCACGCTGCGGGACCGTCACCTCCTCCACGACCGTCGCGGCGCCCCACGGCGTCGCGGCTGTCACGGCCTTCCCAGCGGACTTCACCGAGCCCTTTCCGACCGCCGCTCGGTCGCTCTTCCCGCGGGCAGCGTTCCATGCGTCGAGCGTAGAGCCGCACCGCTCACGCGTGGGGAACGACTTCGTGCCGAAAGCGTGACAACCGTATCCTCGGCCCGTGCACGACGTCGTCATCGTCGGAGCGGGCGCCGCGGGCTGCGTCCTCGCATCCCGGCTCACCGAGGATCCCGACCGCTCCGTCCTCCTCCTCGAGGCAGGGACGCGCTCGCGGCGCCTCGAGACCCGCATCCCGGCCGCGTTCTCCAGGCTGTTCCGCACGCCGCTCGACTGGGGCGACTCGACTGCGCCGCAGCTCGAGCTCGAGGGCCGGGAGGTCGTCTTTCCGCGGGGGCGCGCCGTCGGCGGCTCCACCGCGATGAACGCGATGATCGTCCTCCGCGGACAGCGCGCCGACTACGACGGCTGGGCGGCGAACGGCTGCCCCGGCTGGTCGTGGAACGACGTCGAGCCCGCCTTCGCGGCCGGCGCTGCCGGACCGTTCCCGCTCGCCGCGCAGCGTGACCCGCACGTCCTCAGCGAGGCGTTCGTCCACGCGGCGCAGGCGTGCGGCCTCCCGCTCGCGGCGAACCTGAACGCGGAGACGGTGAGCGGCGTCGGGCTGCTGCCGGTGTCGCAGCGTCGCGGGCGGAGGTTCGGCGTCGTCGACGGGTACCTCCGCCCGGCGCTCCGGCGACCGAACCTCACCGTCGTCACCGACGCCCGGGCGACGCGCGTCCTGCTCGAGGGGCGACGCGCCGTCGGCATCGCGTACCGGCCGGAGGGCGGTGACGGCGACGAGGAGGAGGCGATCGCCGACCAGGTCGTCGTCAGTGCGGGCACGATCGGCTCGCCCCAGCTCCTGCAGCTGAGCGGCATCGGCCCGCGGGCGGAGCTCGAGCGCGTCGGGGTCGAGGTCGTCCAGGAGCTCGCCGGTGTCGGCGCGAACCTGCTCGACCACCTTGCGAACGGCCTGTTCGTGAAGACGAAGGGCGTCGAGACGCTCGCGAGCGCGCAGTCGCTTCGGAACGTCGTCTCGTGGGCCGTCCGCGGGCGCGGGCCGCTCACCTCGAACGTCGCCGAGGCCGCAGCGCTCGTCCGCTCGCAGTCGGGGACCATCGGGGCTCCCGACCTCGAGCTCCTCTTCGCGCCCGTGCTCTTCGTGGACGAGGGGCTCACACAGCCCACGGAGCACGGCCTGACGCTCGGCGTGATCCTGTTGCATCCGAAGAGCAGCGGCACGGTCTCGCTCCGTTCACCGGACCCCTTCGATTCTCCGGTGATCGACCCGCGATACCTCACCGACCCGGCCGGCGAGGACGTCGCGGCCCTCGTACGGGGCCTGCGCCTCGCGCGACGGGTGCTGACGAAGGAGCCGCTCGCGTCCTTCGTCGACCACGAGCTCGAACCGGGGGAGGGCGCGATGACCGACGAGGATCTCGTCCGTCACATCCGACGGCTCTCGCAGACGCTGTACCACCCGGTCGGCACGTGCCGGATGGGGACGGACACGCGCTCGGTCGTCGATCTGCAGCTTCGCGTCCGCGGTCTCGATGGCCTTCGCGTCGTGGACGCGTCCGTCATGCCCTCCCTGCCCTCCGGGCACACGAACTGGCCGACGGTCATGATCGCCGAGCGTGCGGCCGCACTCATCGCACGCGGCTGAGCCCGCCGGTCCTCGTCTTACCCGCTGCCTGTCGAAGGCTCGCCCGCCTCGAGCCGCGCGACCACGACGTCGTCCGCGAGGAGGCGGAGCCCCGCATCGTCCAGCTGGTAGCCCGCCGTCGCCTCCAGAGCACGGAGGAACGCCTGCTCGCGCAGCATTGCCGGCTCCGGGCAGGCCATGCGGGTGGTCGCGATCTCAGGGAAGCGAAGCTCCGACCCGCTCGTCTCGAAGCTCCCCATGAGCCGGTTGCAGCCGCCGGAGCCGGAGACGCGCATGGCGTCGAGGTCGAGCACGAGCTCCGGTGCCCGCTCGTCGTCGCGGAGCTCGATCACCTGGCCGTCGAGCTCGGCGAGACGCCAGGTCGTCCCGCTGAGCGCGGGCGGCTGCGTGGGCTCGTCCACGCGGTGCGCGGCTAGCGCTCGATGAGCTCGAGGCGGTAGTCGTCGGGGTCGCGGACGAAGCAGATTCGCGAGCCGCCCTCGCGCACCTGGTACGGGGGCCGCTCGGGCTCGATGCCGTGCCCGTCCTTCAGCGCGGCGAGCGTCCCGTCGAGGTCGTCCACTCCGATCGCGACGTGCCCGTAGCCGGTGCCGAGCTCGTACGTGCGCCCGTCGTGGTTGTAGGTCAGCTCGAGGACGTTCTCCTGGTCGCCGATCGAGAAGAAGTAGTTCGTCGCCTCGAGCTCGCCGTTCCGGACGATGTCCATGTCGCGGCTGAAGCGGAACCCGAGCGCCTCGTAGAACGCGCGGCTGCGGTCGGGATCGGTGATGCGAACCATCGTGTGCAGGAAGTTGGCCATGCGCCGAGCCTAGCGGCTCAACCTTTCATGGGCCTCGAGCAGCTCGAGCACGTCGTCGTGCGGGAGCGCGCGGCCGACGCGACCGTCTCGGCCGACCACCTCGGGCGCAGCCCAGAGAGCGTTGAGCACGGCCTCCTCGGTCGCGTCGACGACCGCCTCGAAGACGTCGTTCAGAGCGCGGTCCGGCACAGCTTGCGCGGGCGCCTCTCCGCGCGGGGCGCGGCCGGGCGGCGCGAACGCGATGAAGATCTCCCCGCTCCCGTGGTGCCCGACGGAGCCGGTCCGCGCGAGCCCGAGGCCGGCGCGACGCGCGACGCGCTCGAGCTGGCGAGCGTCGAGCGGTGCGTCGACGGCGACGACGGCGATGCAGCTTCCCGCGCGGGAGCGCGGCGCACCGGGATCGCCGAGGAGCGCGCCGACCGGGACGCCGTCCATGACGAGCGGCGGCGGTGGGTAGAAGTTCGAGAGGACGAGCACGCCGACCGCGCCCTCGATCGACGGCGCGATGCGGCTCGCCGTGCCGATCCCCGCCTTGTAGCCCTTCGTCATCATCCCCGTGCCCCCGCCGACCGCGCCCTCGGGCACCGGGCCGCCCGACGCCGCGGCCAGCGAGCGCGCGACGTCTCCGGCCTCGACCTGGACGATGCGGCCCTCGGACAGCCAGCTGTCGTCGCACTCGCCGACGGTCGGGATGACGAAGTCCTCGACGCCGACCCGCGCGTCGGCGGCCACGGCCGCCTCGACCGCGCCGTCGTAGACGCGGCCCACTGCGTGCGTGGACGTGAGGTAGACGGGCGTCTCGAGGCGACCCCACTCGGCCACGAGCACCGACCCGGTCAGCTCCCCCGCCCCGTTCAGCACCGCCGTCCCCGCGGGAACGGGCGCGCCGAAGATCGTGTCGACGGGAGCGGGGAGGACGGCCGTAACGCCGGTGCGTGCGATCCCGCGCTCCGTCCGGCGGCTCCGGCTCGTCGCGCCAGATCGTGACGTGGCCCACCTCCACGCCCGTGACGTCGGTGATTGCATTCGCCGGCCCCGCCTCGAAGCGCCCGATGCGGAGGCCGAGCTCGCGGAGCCTGGGCCCGCGTGGGACGGGGGCGCTCACGCGCCGAGACTACAGCGGCCGCGCCGTGCCGAACCGTTCTAGACTCACGGCTTTGCGGAGGAAGCCTGTCGCCGGCCACCGATCGGAGGGAGAACCGTCCGTGAAGCCCGTCCACCTCGTCGCCGCAACGCTGGTCGTCCTCGTCGCCCTCGGCCTCACGGCAGTCGCCGGGGCCCAGTCGGACGACGAGAAGATCGTCCTCACCGTCGGTCTGAACGACGACGTCGACACCTTCAACCCGATCATCGGCGTCGAGGTGCCGAACTACGACGCGTGGAACCTCAACTACGCGACGCTGACGGACAAGGCGGCGGACGACTTCGCCACCACCCCCGGCCTCGCCGAGTCGTGGGAGGCGTCGGAGGACGGCAAGACCTACACGTACACGCTGCGCGAAGGGCTCGTGTGGTCGGACGGGGAGCCGCTGACGGCCGACGACGTCGCGTGGAACGTCAACCGCGCGCGTGAGGAGGAGTGGCTGAACCAGTACACGACCGTGCAGAACCTCACTGCACGCGTGATCGACGAGCGCACCGTCGAGATCGTGTCCAGCGTCCCCGATCCGAAGCTGCCCTCGATGGACCTGTACCTGCTGCCGCGGCACATTTGGGACAAGTTCAGCGCCTCGGAGATCACGAAGCACGACGGCCTCGACAACGTCGGCTCGGGGCCGTTCATCCTCACCGAGCACCAGCCCGGCCAGTTCTGGCGCCACGTCGCGAACGAGAGCTACTGGGCCGGGCGGCCGGCCTACGACGAGATCGTCTTCCGCATCTTCAACAACGCGGACGCGATGGTGTCGGCGCTCGAGAACGGCGAGATCGACGCGGCGTTCGACGTCCCGTCGGCGTCGTTCGAGCGGCTCTCGACGACCGAGGGCATCGTCGCCGTCGAGGGCCAGCAGGGCAACGTGGACGAGATCGCGATCAACGGCGGCGCGGGGCTGAAGAAGCCGCATCCGGCGCTCGAGGACCTGCGCGTCCGCCAGGCGATCGGTCACGCGATCGACAAGCAGACGATCATCGACCAGGTCTACTCGGGCATCGGCACGCCGGCGCTCACGTTCAGCCCGTCTCCCGACACGAGCTGGCTCGCCGACATCCCCGTCGACCAGCAGTACACGTTCGACCTCGACCGGGCGAACCAGATCCTCGACGAGGCGGGGTACGCGGACGCCGACGGCGACGGCGTGCGCGAGATGCCGGGCGGCGGCAACCCGCTGAACTTCACGTTCGCGGTGCGCACCGACAGCCAGGTCGCCCATCCGATCGCCGACTTCGCGAAGGGCTGGCTCGAGGACGTCGGGATCGCGCTCACCTACGAGCTCATGAACGAGAGCAAGCTGACGGAGATCATCGGCAAGGGCGAGTACGACCTGTTCCACTGGTCGTGGACGCCGTTCGTCGATCCCGACTTCATGCTCTCGGTCTTCCAGTGCAACCAGGTCGCGACCGACCCGGACGACCCGACGAACTACTACAACGACGCGAACTGGTGCGACGAGGAGTACGACCGGCTCTACAACGGGCAGAAGGTCGAGCTCGACCCGGAGCGGCGACGCGAGATCGTGCACGAGATGTTGACGCGCTTCTACCGGTCAGCCGTCTACGTCAACCTCGTGCAGAACCCGGATCTCGAGGCGTATCGCACCGACCGCTTCGAGGGCTGGCTCCGGCAGCCGGCAGAGGTCGGGCCCGTGATCTTCACGAACACGTCGCCCACGTACTACAACCTCACCCCGCTCGAGGGCGGAAGCTCGAGCAGCGGCATGTCGAGCGCGGCGATGGCTGCGCTCGTCGTCGCCGGCCTCGCCGCGCTCGGGGCGCTCGGCTACTTCCTGATGCGGCGGCGTTCGGCGGAGGAGCGCGAGTAGAGCCTCCGCGAGAGGAGACACGGACGTGACGGCCAGGTTCGCCCTGGGGAAGGTCCTGGGCGCGCTCGGGACCCTGGCGTTCGTCCTCTGCTTCAACTTCTTCCTCTTCCGGATCGTCGAAGGGGACCCGGTCGCGACGCTCTTCCGCGGCCGGAACCTGACGCCGCAGCAGCGCGAGGACCTGCGCACCGAGTTCGGGATCGACGGCTCGCTCTTCGAGCAGTTCCTCCGCTACGTCGAGCAGACGCTCCAGCTGAACCTCGGCCGCTCGTACACGACGAACCAGCCGGTGATCGACGAGATCTGGCAGCGCGCTGCCGGCGACGCTCGCCCTCGTCGGCACTGCGGCGATCCTGTCCACCGTCTTCGGCCTCTGGATCGGGACGAGCGCGGGCTGGAGCCGCGGCACGCGACGCGACCACATGCTCACGTCGGGCTCGATGGTGACGTGGTCGACCCCCGAGTTCTGGCTCGGGATGATCCTGCTCACGTTCTTCGCCGCACGGTTGGAGCTGTTCCCGACGGGCGGGATCACCGATCCCTCGTCCGACGCGTCGGGGATCGCGAAGCTCGCCGACCAGGCGTGGCACATGTTCCTCCCGTGCCTCACCCTCACCGTCGCGTATCTCGGCGAGTACGCGCTGATCATGCGGTCGTCCATCGTCGACGTGATGCGCGAGGACTACCTGACGCTCGCGCGTGCGAAGGGCCTGCGCGACGTCCAGGTGCGCAACCGGCACGCCGTCCGGAACGCGCTCCTGCCCTCGACGGCGCTCATCGCGATCAACTTCGGGTTCGTGATCTCGGGGGCGATCACCGTCGAGACCGTGTTCTCCTGGCCGGGCCTCGGGCTCCTGACGTTCGACGCGCTGCGCGGGCCGGACCTCCCGATGCTCCAGGGGCTGTTCCTCGTCTTCAGCGCGGCGGTGATCCTCTTCAACCTCGCCGCCGACCTCCTGTACCCGTACCTCGACCCGCGGGTGCGATACCGATGAGCACCCTTGCTTGGTCCCGGCGCAGGCGTGCACTCGGGCGGACCTGGACGGACTACCGCAGGAGCCGCGAGGGGCTGATCGGGCTGATCGCGCTGGCCGTGTTCGTCGCCGTGGCCCTGCTCGCGCCGCTCCTCGCGGACCCCGAGAACCTGAAGGTCGTCAACACGAGCGACAACCCGCAGTGGGCCCCGCCCTCGGACTTCCCGCCCCTCGGGACCGACCGCTACGGCCGCCCGATCTGGGATCAGCTGATCTACGGCTCGCGCATCAGCCTGCTCGTGGGCATCGCGGCCACGCTGATCGCGATCGTCATCGGCACGGTCGTCGGAGTGCTCGCCGGCTTCTTCGGGGGCTGGTCGGACAGCGTGCTCTCGCGGCTGACGGAGTGGTTCCTCGTCATCCCGTTCCTCCCGCTCGCGATCGTCCTCGCGGCGATCCTCGGCCCGTCGGTGCGGAACCTCGTCCTCGTCATCGGGGTCACGTCGTGGCCGACGACGGCCCGGCTGATCCGCGCGCAGGTGCTGACGGTGAAGGAGCGGCTGTACGTCGAGCGGAGCCGTGCGCTCGGGGGCTCCAGCCGACACATCATGGGGCGCCACGTCCTTCCGAACGTCACGCCGCTCGTCCTCGCGAACGCGACGCTGACGGTCCCCATCGCGATCCTCTCGGAGACGGCGCTCTCGTTCCTCGGGCTCGGCGACCCCTCGTCGATCTCCTGGGGGCAGATGCTCGAGGAAGCGTTCTCGTTCGGCGCCATGAGCCGGGAGGCATGGTGGTGGTACCTGCCGCCCGGCCTGTGCGTCATCGGGGTCGTCCTCGCGTTCACGCTCGTCGGGCGCGCGCTCGAGGCCGCCCTCGACCCCCGACTGCGCGAAGGGCGCCGGTGACCGAGCCGCTCCTCGCCGTGCGCGACCTGCGCGTGACCTACGGCTCCGGCGCGGGGGCGGTACCGGCGGTGCGCGGCGTTTCCTTCGACCTCTTCCCGGGCGAGACGCTGGGTCTCGCCGGGGAGTCTGGCTGCGGCAAGTCGACCATCGCAGGGGCATTGCTGCGGGTGCTGCCGCGCGGCACGAGCGTCACGGGCGAGGTCTTGCTCGACGGCGAGGACGTGCTCCAGATGCGGCCGGGCCGGCTGCGCGCCGTGCGCTGGACGGAGCTCTCGATCGTCTTCCAGGGAGCGCTGCACGCGCTCAACCCGGTCCAGCGCGTCGGCGACCAGATCGTCGAGGCGATCCAGATCCACCGGTCGGCACCCGACTCGTCGGCGCGGGTCGACGAGCTTCTCGAGCTCGTCGGGCTTCCGGCGCGGCGCGCACGGGACTTTCCGCACCAGCTCTCGGGGGGCCAGCGCCAGCGCGTCCTCATCGCGCTCGCGCTCGCCTGCAACCCGCGCGTGCTGATCGCCGACGAGCCGACGACTGCGCTCGACGTCATGGTCCAGGCGCAGGTGCTCGAGCTGCTCGAGCGCCTCCAGCGCGAGCTCGCGCTCTCGATGATCTTCATCACGCACGACCTCTCGACGCTGTCGTACGTCTGCAGGCGGACCGCGGTCATGTACGCGGGACGCATCGTCGAGGAGGGCTCCGCGCAGGCCGTGTTCGACCGGCCTCGCCACCCGTACACGACGGCGCTCGCCGCGGCGTTCCCCCGCATCGGAGATCAGGCGCACCGGCTGAAGCCGTCGGGGCTCGGCGGCGACCCGCCCGACCCGCGGGCGATCCCCGGCGGTTGCCCGTTCCATCCGCGCTGCGCCGTCGTCGAGCCCGAGTGCGACACCGTCGACGTCGAGCTGTGGCCGGCGGGCGACGAGCGTCGCGCTGCCTGCATCCACGTCCTCGAGCGGGCGCCGTCGTGAGCGAGGCGCTCCTCGAGACCCGCGGGCTGCACGTCCACTTCGACGGCCGGGGCGGCGATGTCGCCCGTGCCGTCGACGGCGTCGACCTCACGGTCCGCAAGGGCGAGGTGCTGGCACTCGTCGGGGAGTCCGGGTGCGGGAAGACGACCCTCGCGCGGACGATCATGGGCCTCGAGCGGCCGGAGGGAGGGGACATCGCCTTCGAGGGGCAGCCCATCCGCTACGACGCCGGCTTCCTGCGCTCGTACCGCGGCAAGGTGCAGATGGTGTTCCAGGACCCGATGGGGGCGCTCAACCCGCGGCAGACGGTGTACGAGGCGGTCGCCGAGGGCCTGCGCATCCAGAAGCTCCCGGGCGACGAGGCGGCTCGTGTCGGCGAAGCGCTCGCGCGCGCGGGGCTACGCCCACCCGAGCGCTTCTTCCCGCTGTACCCGTACGAGCTCTCGGGCGGCCAGCGCCAGCGGGTCGTGATCGCAGGCGCGATGGCGCTCGGGCCGTCGCTCCTCGTCGCCGACGAGCCCGTGTCCAGCCTCGACGCCTCCGTCCGCGGCGAGATCCTCCAGCTCATGCTCGAGCTGGTGCGCGAGGCGGGCGTCACGATCCTCGTCGTCACGCACGACCTCGGGCTCGCCTGGAACATCGCGGACCGGATCGCCGTCATGTACCTCGGCCGGATCGTCGAGGAAGGCCCGACCGAGGAGATGCTCTCGCACCCGCGCCACCCGTACACACGTGCGCTCCTCTCCGTCGTCCCCGAGGTCGAGGAGATGGAGCAGCTCATCCTCTCCGGCGAGGCCCCGGACCCGACGCGGATCCCGTCCGGCTGCCGGTTCCACCCCCGCTGCCCGCTGGTCGCCTCGGGTGAGGCCGCGAGGTTGGGGATCGAGGAGCGCTGCCGCGGGGAGGACCTCGCGCTGCGCGAGGTCGCGCCGGCGCACACCGCCGCCTGCCATGCGGTCGGCTAGGAGCGTCCGAGAAGCCCGAGAGTCAACCGTCGTAGGCGCTCCCGGCGACGCGCCTCGCGCTCGTCCGCGAGCCTGATCCTCTCCTCGAGGCGAGCGAGGATGCTCTCGAGCTCGCGTCGTCCCGCAAGCCACTCTGCGTGCCACTCAGCCTTGCTCTTGCGCTCCATCGTCCTCGGCGACCTCATTCGCAATGCGCCCGACGTTCGCATCGATCCTCATCAGCAGTATCAGCACCCCCCGGACCTCCTCGGGTGAGATCAACTCCTGCTTTCGACGGCGAAGCTTCTGTCGATCATGCCGCGGGATCCCGGGTCTCCGCAAGAGGCCGAAGGAGACGGGACTACTGGAGACGGCGCGGGATCGTCCGCTCGTACCTGCGCTCGACGTGACCGATGCCGTCCCCGGCGTCCTCGACACCCTCGGGGTGCTCGGCAGCGACGATCTCGATGACGACGTGGTACGCCTCGGCGTCCGAGCGGAGGTCCAGGTGCGCCTCCGCCGAGACCGTCGCCTCCGGCCACGCGATGTCGTAGCGCGCGCTCGCCCGTGCCCACGCCCGTCCCGGGTTCGACGTCGCGACGCCGACGACACCCTCGTAGCGCTCCCGGACCTTCGCCCCGAACGGCGCCTCGTACTCGGAGCCGTACGCCGTGACGGCGCGCGTCTGGCGTCCGACCCCGTCGTGCTCGATCCGCCTGACAACCGCGGGCTCGGCGTCCTCCGTGTCGTCCGTCTCCTCCGCAGGCTCCTCCTCCTCGCCGGTCTCGGCGGGCTCGGGCTCCGGCCCGCGCGGCAGCTGGAACACCGGTGCCGCAGCGGTCGGAGCCGTCCCGTCGAGCACGGGCAGCTCGAGCTCGACGGTGGAGCGATCGACCTCGAGAGCTCCGCCGTGTGGGGGCGGCCAGACGTTCGGCCAGTCGGCGCCGGCGAGCGAGAGCCGAGCGCGGTGGCCCGGCTCGAAGATCCACGACGTCGCCTCGAGCTCGACCTCGACGGCGGTCGGCGTCCCCGGCTCGAGCGCGGCCGGCGCGTCGTGCCCGTCCCGGTGCGCGAGGTTGAGGATGCCGCGGGTCACGAGCGCCGAGGTCCCGTCGGGGAAGACGTCGCAGAGCTTCGCCGACAGGAAGGCGACCGGGTGCTCCGAGATGACGGTGAGGCGCACTCGAGGGTGCCCGAGCACCTCGAGCTCGTCCTCGAGCGGCTCCCACGTGTAGGCAAGCGAGCGGGAGTCGTCGGCGCGCTGGTCCTCCGGCAGCGTCCAGGGCGGCTTCCCCGCGCACGAGATCCACGCGGCGGTGCCGACGTCGCCCCGCACGTCGATGCGGTCGGTCCCGACGCCCCCCGGCTCGAGGACCTCGTGCCTGAGCCGCTCGGCGGGCCACGTCGCCTCGGCGCGCCACTCGCCGCGCATCTCCGCGAGCTCCGCGTCCGGCGCCGTCGAGCGCCGGACGAAGATCGCGAGCGGCGGCTCCTCGTCGATCCCGTTCGGCTCGTCACGCAGCCAGCGGCCGAACCAGCGCACGAGCTCGGGAAGGAGGTCGATGTTGGGCCCGGGAACCGAGGTCGCGGGGGACATGTGGCTCCACGGCCCGACGAGGACGCGGCGCGGGCACGTCATCGCCTCGTACGCGCGGAGCGCGATGTTCGTGTACCCGTCGGCCCACCCGGCGACGACGAGCGTCGGGCACTCGATCCGCTCGTATCCCGGTCGGAGCGAGCCGTGGCGCCAGTACGCGCCGTCGACCTGCTCCTCGAGCCAGCGCAGGAGCCAGGGCTCGACGTCGAGCCGCCGGAGCCACTCCTCGCGCCAGCCGTCGCCGAAGACCGCCGGGACCGGCGGCAGCGCGTTGCAGGCGGCCATATACAGCTCCCAGTCGACGAGGTCGAGCGCCTTGAGCGCGCCGCCCTGGTAATGGACGTCGTCCGTGTAGCGGTCGTCCGAGGCGTAGATCGGCGCGATGGCGCCGAGCGCCGGGGGCCGTTCCATCGCCACCTGGAGCGAGTTGAAGCCGCCCCACGACGTGCCGTACATGCCGACGCGCCCGGTCGACCACTCCTGCTCCGCGAGCCAGGCGATCGCCTCGCAGCAGTCCGCCTGCTCCTGGGGGTGGTACTCGTCGAGCGCGACCCCCTCCGACGAGCCGGTTCCGCGGAGATCGAGCCTGCACACGGCGAAGCCGCCCTCCGCGCACAGCCGCGCGTACTCGGTGGCGTACGACGCCGTGAGGTCGTCCATGCGGTACGGGAGCGCCTCGAGCAGGACGGCGGCCGGCAGCTCGTCCGGAAGCCAGAGCCTGGCTGCGAGACGCGTTTCGTCGGACATGGTGACCCAGGCGTGCCGGTGCTCCATCCGCGAGGATCCTAGGGCGCGGTCGGCGGTCGCGGAGTCTCAGCTCTCCGGCCAGGACGGCGACCGGATCTCGGCGGTGGCCCGGTCGATCCACGAGAGCCGCGCCTCGACCGACTGGATCCCCCCCTCGAGCGCGAGCCGGTAGGTCCTTCCCTTGCGGCCCGAGCCCGTCGGCTCCTCACGGATGCGCTCGAGTTCGTCGAGGATCCCGCGCCAGTACGACCGCTCGCTCTCGAGCTGGCTCGCGGCCTCGTCCGGCTCGAGCAGCCAGAGGAAGAAGACGCGCAGCGCCGCGTCGCTCCGGACGCGCCGATCCGGCGCCGTCTCGCGGAGCCAGCGGCGGATCTCGGCCCGCCCGGCCCGTGTCACCGCGTACGTCTTGGAACCGCGCGGCCCGGTCGCCGTCTGCTCGATCAACTCGTCGTCGACGAGTCGCGCGAGCTCGGGGTAGATCTGGCTATGGCTTGCGGGCCACGCGTACGCGAGCGACTGCTCGAAGTGCTTGAGCAGGCCGTAGCCGCTGCGAGGCTCGTCCGCGAGCGCTCCGAGGAGGGCATGGCGAAGGGACATCTGCTCGGTCTAACGTGTCAGATTTGACATGTCAAGTGATGCATGCGCATCATCCCAGGCGATGCGGAAGTCGGGCGTGCTCCTCGTCGTCCTCGCCGTGGTGACGATCGTCTCCGGGGCGCACGCCCGGCCGTCCGCGCCGGGAGCTTCGGCCGACGACGTCCGGCTCCTCGCGGAGGCAATCGAGTCGATGCACCCCGAGCCGTTCCGGAGCGTCACGCGCCAGCGCTTCCGGTCCGAGGTGAGGTCGCTCGCGAGCCGCGCCGGGAGCCTGACGCCGAACGAGCGGCTCGTCGGGATGCTGCGGATCGTCGCGCTCCTCGGGCCGCGGAACGGCCACACGGGGATCTTCCCGCTCGACCCGTCGCACACGCGCGAGCTGCACCTGTTGCCGCTGCGGCTCTACGACTTCTCGGACGGCCTCGTCGTGGTCGACGAGGACGGCGAGCGAGGTGTGGTGGGCACACGCCTCGTCGCGGTCGGGGGAATGCCGGTCGCGCAGGTCCTCGAGCGCGTGCGGCCGCTCGTGCCGCGCGACAACGCCTCGAACCTGAGGGGTCTCGCGCCGCACTACCTGCTCGTCGCCGAGGTGCTCGACGGGCTCGGCGTCGTCGAGGGCACGGACCGCGTCGAGGTGACGGTCGAGCGTGCCGACGGGACGCGGCTCGACGTCTCGCTCGCTCCCATCGGCGCCGGCGCCTACAGGTCCTCCTTCGCCGATCCGCAACACGGGCACTACGCCTCGACTCTTCCGCGGAGCGCACGGCCGCTCTACCTGACCGGCGGCGCCAAGGCGCTCTGGGCTCGGACGCTCGCTCGCGGGCGCGCTGTGTACGTCCACTTCGCCTCCGTCGTCCCGCCCGACCCCGCGGTCGTGCGCATGATCGAGCGGCTCGTGCGCAGGCCCACGGTGCGTCGGGTCATCGTCGACGTACGGCTCAACGGCGGCGGCGACAACACGACGTACGGGCCGCTGACGTCGCTACTCGGCGCTCGCGACGTCGATCGTCGCGGCCGGCTCTACCTCCTCACCGGGCGCGCGACCTTCTCGGCCGCCGCGAACTTCGCCGCCGAGGTCGAGCGGGACACGAGCGCCATCGTCGTCGGCGAGCCCACCGGCGGCGGCGTCGAGACGTACGCCGACACGATCCCGAGCCTGCTGCCCACGTCGGGCCTGTACGTGCACGTCGCCGCTGAGTACCACGAGCGGCGCCGCGGGCCGAAGGACCGCCGGCTCGCGGTCGAGCCGGACGTGCGGGTCGAGCCGACGGCGGCCGACTACCTCGCCGGTCGCGACCCCGTCCTCGAGCGGGCGCTGCGCGGGCTGTGACGAGGCTTGCCGTGCTCGCGGTCGCCGCGCTGGCGCTGGTCGCCGCGGCACCGTCCTCGTCCGCGCCGTCGCATCCGTGCGCGCAGAAGGACGAGCTCCGTTTCCGCGCCGCCGACGGCGCGAGGCTCGTCGGGCATCGCTTCGGCGGGAAGGCGCCGGGAGCGCGGACCGCCGTCGTCCTCGCGCACATGTCGGAAGGAGACCTGTGCTCGTGGGCGTCCTACGCCCGTTCGGTCGCCGGAAAGGGGCTCTTCGTCTTTGCGTTCGACCTCCGCGGTCACGGCGGCTCGGAGGGCGCGCGGGATCACTCGCGTGCCGCCGTGGACGTCGCCGCTGCGGTGCGCGCCGTGCGAGGGCTCGGCGCGCGCAGGGTCGTCGTCGGCGGCGCCTCGCTGGGCGGGATCGCGGCGCTCGTCGCCGCGCCGAAGCTGCGTCCGCCCGTCCAGGGCGTCGTGGCGGTCTCGGCACCGGCTGCGATCGCGGGCACGCTGAACGCGCTGCCGTCCGTCCCGCGGCTCCGCGTCCCGACGCTCTACCTCGCCGCCGAGCAGGACCAGTTCCCGCCCTACGACTTCGCCGCGGACGCGCGCCGGCTCCACGACGCGACCGGGACGACTGAGAAGCGCGTCGAGATCGTCCCCGGCTCGCTCCACGGGACGTTCCTGATCTCCGGGTCGACACGGGCGCGGGCCCTGCTCACGCGCTTCCTGCGAAACCCAGCGGGCACGGTGCCCTAGGCGTCATGCCACCGGCTCGGGCTTCCGCGAACGCTGCGGCGCCCGGTGGTCGTCGATCAGGTCGAACGTCTCCCCGAAGATCAGCTCGCGCACGTGGTCCGACTCGAGGAACTCGCGCGGGAAGCCCGGTCGGAACCCGCTGAGCTCGGACAGCCGGGCGGTCGCGTCGTCGGACAGCTCGACCTCGAGCGCGCCGAGGTTGTCCCGGACCTGGGCCTCGCTGCGTGCGCCGACGATCGGGATCAGCGGCCACGGCTGCGCCCGCACCCAGGCGATCGCCACCTGTGACGGCGACGCGCCGATCTCCTCCGCGATCGCGACGACCTCGCGCGCGATGTGGTTCGTCTTCGGGCCGACGCCGTCGTAGCGGCGCGGCTCGTCCGCGTCGTCGAGGTACTTGCCCGTGAGCGCACCGCCCTCCAGCGTCCCCCAGGCGGTGACCGCGAGGTCGAGCGACCGCGCCATCGGCAGCAGCTCTCGCTCGGGGTCGCGGTCGGCGAGCGAGTAGGGAAGCTGGAGCGCGACGGGACGCGCCCAGCCGCGCAGCTCCGCGAGCGTGACGGCCTGGGACACGACCCAGGCGGGCGTGTCCGAGAAGCCGACGTAGAGGACCTTCCCGGACGAGACCAGGTCGTCCAGAGCCCGCACGACCTCCTCGACGGGCGTCATCCCGTCCCACATGTGCAGCCAGAGGAGGTCGACGTAGTCCGTGCGGAGCCGCCGGAGGCTCGCCTCGAGCGTCTGCACCATGTTCTTGCGGCTGTTGCCGCCGGCGTTCGGGTCGTCCTTCCGCGAAGTGAGCGTGTACTTCGTCGCGACGACGAAGCGCTCGCGGTCGGGCTCGAGCAGCGTGCCGAGGATCCGCTCGCTCTCCCCGTCCGTGTAGTTGCACGCCGTGTCGACGAAGTTGCCGCCCGCGTCGGCGTACGCCTCGAAGATCCGCCGGCACTCCTCCTCGGACGCGCCCCAGCCCCACGTCTCGCCGAAGGTCATCGTCCCCAGCGCGAGCTCCGAGACGCGGAGCCCGCTCTTCCCGAGCAGTCTGAACCTCATTCGTCCGCCTCCGTTCCCTCGAGGTAGGTCTCGAGCAGGGCCGCACTCTCCGCGAGGGTCTCGCGGCGCAGCCGGTACCCGGTCTTCTTGGACACGTCCGCGACGACGAGCCCACCCGTTCGCAACACGAGCAGGTGCCCGTGCACCGTCGACTTCGCGAGCCCGAGGAGCTCGGTCAGCTCGTGGAGCGCCGCCGGCCCGTCGGCAAGGCGTCGCAGGATCCGCAGTCTCGTCTCGTCGCCGAGCGCCTTGTACGCGGAGACGAGGGGATCGGGCGGCGCGTCACCCGTGATGTGCGTCTCCGCGACGCCGTAGCAGATGATCTTCGTGTCGCCCGACTCGGTGAAGATCGACCACGGGCGGCTGACGACGTGCGGCACGAGCAGGATGCGCCCGATCCCGGGCTCTGCCGTGTACCTGATGCCGCGTGTGGCGACGTCGACGACCTCCTCCGGCGAGAGCCGTTCGGCGAGGGCCCGAGCCGCCCGGGCGCTTCGGCGAAGCACCCGGGCCGTCTCGCGCTCGTCCGGATGGAGGACGTTCTGGTGCCAGCCCGCGCAGGCGCGGAGCAGCAAGTCCTTGGAGGCCGTCGCGTCGACCGAGAGCGCATGCGCGTACGGGGCGCGCTGCCACTCGAGGCAGCCGTCGAGGAGCGCGCGTGCCGCGGCGGCCTCGCCACGGGCCGCGGCCTCGATCACCGCGGCGGAGACGTCGCCGCGATAGGTCGTGAGTCGATGCCCGAGCTGGACGAGGCGCAGCTCGTCCGGGGAGGTCTCAGCCAGCGTCTCGATGAAGCCCGCCGCGGTGCTCGGCCGCGACGAGCCCGCGACGAGCGCGAGCAGGTAGCCGAAGAGGATCTCGTGCCCGCCCGAGTAGCCCTCGACTGCCTCGAGCACGTCCGGTCCCGCCTGCTCGCGGGCGCGCTCGAACCAGGCGGCGCCGACCGAGTACGAGGCCGCCTCCTCGTCGTGGTCGACGAGCATCCGGAGCCCGAGGACGAGCTCGTAGCCCGTCCCCGCGTCGACGTCGACGACCGGACGGGGCGGTGCCGCCGCGCCGAGGCCCTTGACTCGATGTTCGCTCGTGGACGAACTCACCGTTCGGAGTTTACCGAACGAGTACGGGTCGTCCGCCAATCCCTCGTTCGAGGGGTTGCGCTCCCTCGAACGGGGCATAAGGTCAGCCGCATGGCGGTCGCACCCGTGTGGATCGAGATCCTGTCGCGCGACGACTGCGAGGCGCGCGGCATGGCGGTGGCCGTCGTCCGGCGGATCCTCGAGGAGACGGGCATCCCGGCGCACCTGGAGGTCGTCGAGATGGCGGACGACTCGGACGCGGAGGAGCGCCGCGTCCTCGGGTCGCCCACCGTCCGCATCGAGGGGCGTGACGTCGAGCCCGGCTCCAACAAGCGGACGGACTTCACGATCGACGACCGGGTCTACCGCGGCGAGCGCGGGCTCCAGAGCTGGCCGGACGAGCGCTGGGTGCGCGAGGCCCTGCTCCTGGCCGCGTCCCGTTCGACGACGAACGGCGACCACGCGAACGGCTCCGGCGCCAACGGCGACCACTAGCCCGGTTGGCCCGAGAACGAGAGAGGCCCGCCGAAGCGGGCCTCTCGTCGTGTCGAGCCGTGGTGCTGCCTAGGCAGGTACGTCTGGCTCGTCCTCGCACGGCTTGATGTTGATGCCGCGTCCGCTGGTCACGTTGCCCGACGCGCTGTACCCGTTCGACAGCTCGATCGAGAACGTGTCCGGCGAACCGTCGGTCACCACCAGCTTGTAGGTCACCGGCGTCGTTCCGTTGTAGAGCCCGGCGCCTTCGATGATCGCAGTCGAGCCGTCGATCGCGTACGTGGTGATCGACGTCGAGACGAACTTCTTCTTGTCCTGCTTGCTCGCGAGGTCCGTGAACGAGATCTCGCCCGACGGTGCCTCCTGGTCGGCCAGCCGCTTCACGTTGTAGAGCACGTAGCGGAAGTCCGGGTTGGTGGAGATTCGGCCGTCACCGCGCACCTCGCCGCACCCGAAGCCCGTGGGCGGAGGCGGATCGATGACGCAGTCCGGGTCGTCGCCGTCGACGAGGCCGTCCCCGTCGTCGTCGATCCCGTTGTCGCAGTCCTCCGTCGAGACCTGAGCATCGGCCGTGATCGAGATCACGGCGAGGAACAGGTTGTCGTTCTGCGACGGGTTGGACGACTCTTGATCTCGATGCTCGTCGCACCCTGGGCGAGGAACGGATCGAGGTTGTAGAGCTCGTCGTCCTCGCCGCTGTTCGAGCTGTTCGGATCGGCCGGGTTGTTCGTCGAGTCACCGACGCCGCCGACGGTGATCAGCCCGCCGTTGCCGCGATAGCCGTCGTCGAAGTTGCCGGCGCAACTCGTCATGCGCGCGTTGTTGACGTCGACGATCGAGAACTGATCGCCGCCGCAGATGTGCCCCGGCTGACCGAACTGGAACGAGAAGCCGCTTCCGAGCGACATCGTCGCCTGGAAGCCGGGCACCGTCTTGTCGAGCGGAGCCGCGAGCAGGAACGTCGCGGTGTCACCGGTCGTGCGACGCGGAGCCGTCGAGGATCGCGATCGTGTTGTCCGGCGATCCCGCGTTCGAGTAGACGACGACGAGCGCGACACCGTCGAGGCCACACGGGTCGTTGTTGATCGCGAAGCTCGTGATCCCGCCGCCGCTGCCGACCTTGGCGGCGACCTGGGCGGTGACGTCGGCGCGAGCTCGTGGTGAGGTTGTTCACTCGTCGACCGGGCCTGAGCTCTGGATCGTCTCGACCATCGTGCCGTCGAAGTCGATCGTACGCGTTGTGCGACGTCCGGCGCTGCGTTGCTGAAGTAGGTGCCGTACAGGAACGCCTTCTGAACGGTCGGATCCGGCAGGCACGTCGGCGTGCGACGGTGCCGCCACCGACGCTGCTGACCGAGGCCGTCGGCCGAGTAGCCGCCGTTCCCGTTGAACGTGTAGTTGAGCGTCAGGCTCGCGTTCGCGACGCCCGAGAGCACGAGCATGAGCGTGCCTACGAGCGCTGTGACCACGCCCCAACGCATGAAGCGTCTCTTCATAACCCCTGTTCCTCCCCTGTCGGGCTCGCACTGCGAGCCGATTGGCGCGAACATATCGTGGTCGGGGGCCTAGGAGCAATAGCCGAAAGGCTAGGTCTGTCAGGCGAGCGGCTCCGGCGACCACTGGCCCGGTTGGCCCGAGAACGAGAGAGGCCCGCTCGCGCGGGCCTCTCGTCGTGTCGTGTCGAGTCGACGGCTAGTCCGGCTCGGGCGGATCGCAGGGCTTGATGTTGATGCCCCGCCCGCTCGTCACGTTGCCCGACGCGCTGTAGCCGTTCGACAGCGTGATCGAGAACGTGTCGGTGACCCGTCGGTCACCACCAGCCTGTACGTCACCGGCGCTCCGTTGAAGAGCCCGTCGCCCTCGAGCACGGCCGTGTTCCCGTCGATCAGGAACATCGTGATCGAGGTCGAGACGAACTTCTTCTTGTCCTTCTTGTTCGCGAGGTCCGTGAACGAGATCTCGCCGGAAGGCGTCTCCTGGTCGGCGAGCCGCTTCACGTTGTAGAGGACGTAGCGGAAGTCCGGGTTCGTCGAGAGCCGGCCGTCGCCACGCACCTCGCCGCACGAGAAGTCGTCGCCGGCGGAGGATCTGGCAGTCCGGGTCGTCGCCGTCGACGAGGCCGTCCCCGTCGTCGTCGATCCCGTTGTCGCAGTCCTCGTTCGTGACCGTCGCCTCGGCGGTGATCGAGATCACCGCGAGGAACAGGTTGTCGTCGTTGGACGGGTTCGAGCTCGTGATCTCGATGCTCGTGTCACCCTGCGAGAGGAACGGGTCGAGGTTGTAGAGCTCGTCGTCCGTTCCCGTCTGCGTGTTCGGGTCGGCCGGGTTGGCCGTCGAGTCGCCGACGCCTCCGACGGTGATCAGCTCGCCGTTGCCCGGGGACCCGAGCCCGTCGTCGTAGTTGCCGGCGCAGCTCGTCATCCGCTGGCTGTTCACGTCGACGATCGAGAACTGGACCCCACCGCAGGTGTGGTCCGCGGGGACGCCACCCTGGAACCCGAACCCGCTCCCGAGCGACATGATCGCCTGGAAGCCCGGGATCGTCTTGTCGAGCGGTGACGCGAGGATGAACGTCGCGGTGTCACCGCTGGTCGATGCGCTCCCGTCGAGGACGGCGATCGTCCCTTCCGGCAGCGACGGGTTCGAGTACACGACGGTGAGCGCGACGCCGTCGAGGAACACGGGATCGGTGTTGACCGCGAAGTCCGTGATCCCGCCTCCTCCGCCCACCTTCGCGGCGACCTGTGCCGTGACGTCGGCGCGGGTCGTGCTGAGGAAGAAACCCGGGACGACCTCGAGGCTGCTCACGAGGTCCATCGGGTAGACGGTTCCGTCGAAGTCGATCGTCCTCGCCGCCGCGTCCGGGATGTTCTGGTAGTACGTCCCGTGCAGGAACGCCTTCACGACCGTCGAGCCGGCCGGTACCTCGGCCTGGATCGTGTTGCCGGTTCCCTCCTGGCCGAGCCCGTCGGCCGAGTAGCCGCCGTTCCCGTTGAAGACGAAGTGCGTCGTCAGGCTCGCGTTCGCCACGCCCGAGAGCGCGAGTGCCAGCGCCCCTACGAGCGCTGTGACGACGCTCCAACGCAAGAAGCGTCTCTTCATATCCTTGCCTCCCCTTGACCTGGGCCCGCAACCGGGCCGATCGAGGCGATACTGACGAGTTCCGTGGGCCCGGGGAACTAGACGAAAGTCTAGGTCGGCTGGTCCTCGGCGACGAGGCCGAAGAGGACGCCGTCGACCCACTCGTCGTTCCGCCAGTACGCCTTGCGGCGGACGCCTTCGCGCGTGAACCCGGCGCGCTCGGCGTGTGCCAGCGCGCGCGTGTTGAAGCCGTAGATCTCGAGCTGGAGGCGGTGGAAGCCGAGGTCGTCGAGGAGGTGCCGCTGGAAGAGCCGAGCGGCCTCGTCGGCGACGCGGTGCCCGCGGTGGTCCGGGTGCACCGCGAGCCCGCCGAGGTTCGCGATGCGGCTCCGCTGGTTCCCGCGCTCGAAGCGCATCGTGCCCGCGAGCTCGCCGTCGACCTCGACGACGAAGACGCCGAACGCATCCGGCTCTGCGTCCGAGCGCGCGACCTCCTGGAGCAGCTCGTCGCGTCCCTTCGCGCGCACCGCGGCGAGGAACGGCTCGACGTCCTCGTGCGTCACGAGCTCGACGAGGAAGTCGACGTCATCCGTGGTCGCGCGGCGGATCGAAACATTCACGCGGGCTCCTCCTGCACGCGCGGGCCGAAGAACCGCTGCCCCGACGCGAGCGCGACACCGCCGAGGATCAGCGCGAAGCCGGCGATCATGGCCCCCGTGACCGCCTCGTCGAGCAGGACGGCGCCGTACGCGACCGCGAACGCGGGCATGAGGTAGGTCACGATCGAGAGCTTGCGGCTGCCGTGCAGGGCGAGGACACGGAAGAGGAGCAGCTGCCCCGCGAAGGTCGGGATGACGATGAGCGCCGCGAGCCCGGCGAGCGCGGTCGACCCCGGCAGCTCGCGCGGCGGGTCCGCGATCGCCAGG
The DNA here is from genome assembly GCA_963770595.1 of uncultured Actinomycetes bacterium. Classification (GTDB taxonomy): domain Bacteria; phylum Actinomycetota; class Thermoleophilia; order Gaiellales; family Gaiellaceae; genus GMQP-bins7. The sequence goes on from CAVYQG010000004.1 coordinate 123,634, forward strand.
GGCGCGAGCACCAGCGCCGCGGCGAGCATGGAACCGGCTGCGAGCACCGGCCCCGGGATGTCTCGAACCTGGCGCTGCCCGTACACGCCACCGCTCGCGTACGAGAGGGACGAGAGCACGACGGCGAGCGTCCCGGCGATCGCCCACCAGCCGGCCTCCGCGTCGAGCCCGGCGAGGACCGCGACCCCCACGAACCCGAGCGCGACTCCGACGACGCGGATGGGCCCCACCGGCTCGTGCGGCAGGAACCGGGCCGCCAGCAGGAACGTGAAGATCGGGACCGTCGCCTGCGCGATCCCGGCGACGCTCGAGTCGATGTGGGTCTCTCCCCACGCGACGAGCCCCATGGGGAGCGCGCCGTTGATCACGCCGAGGACGAGGCACGGCCGCCACGCCGCGCGCAGCTCGTCGACGGCGCGCGCAGCTCCCATGCGCCACACGAGGTACGCGGCGAGCAGCAGCCCGGCGAAGAGGACGCGGAACTCGGTCATCGCGGCCGGCGGGATGTCCTCGACCGCGACCTTGATGAAGAGGTAGGACGCGCCCCACATCGCGGCGAGCAGGAGGATCAGCGGCCAGTACGAGCGCACCGCCCGAGGCTACCCGCGCCCGCCCGGCTCACCGCCGGGGTGGTCGGGCGCCGCCGATAAGCTGGCCCTCTGAGCAGCGTCGCGGAACAGCCGCTCCATCGCGCCCTCGGCCTGACCGACGGGGAGTACGAGCGCATCCGGGCACTGCTCGGGCGCGACCCGAACGACTTCGAGCTCGCGGTCTTCTCGCTCCTCTGGTCGGAGCACTGCGGGTACAAGCACTCGGCGCTCCTCCTGAAGCGCCTGCCGAGCGAGGGCGCGCGCGTGCTCCAGGGGCCGGGCGAGAACGCGGGCGTGCTCGACCTCGGCGACGGGCTCGCGGTCTGCTTCAAGGTGGAGAGCCACAACCACCCGTCCGCGGTCGAGCCGTTCCAGGGCGCTGCGACGGGGGTCGGCGGGATCCTCCGCGACATCGTCGCGATGGGCGCCCGCCCGGTGGCGCTCCTCGACGGGCTGCGCTTCGCCGAGCCCGGGCACGCGTTCTCGCGCGCGGTCGGCGGCATCGGCGCCTACGGCAACTCGGTCGGCGTGCCGACCGTCGGCGGCGAGGCCGTCTTCGACGAGGCGTACCGGGACAACTGCCTCGTCAACGCGATGTGCGTCGGGCTGCTCCCGGTCGAGCGGCTCATGAGCGCGAAGGCGGCGGGCAGCAAGCGCTCGGTGATCGTCTACGGCGCGACGACCGGCCGGGACGGGATCGGCGGCGCGTCCGTGCTCGCGAGCCAGGAGCTCGACGACGAGTCGAGCGACAAGCGCCCGTCCGTCCAGATCGGCGACCCGTTCACGGGCAAGAAGCTGATCGAGGCCTCCGTCGAGCTCGTGCAGGCCGGACTCGTCGAGTCGCTCCAGGACTGCGGCGCCGCCGGGCTCGCGTCCTCGCTCTCCGAGATGGCCGCCGAGTACGGCATCGACGTCCATCTCGACCGCGTGCCGCTCCGCGAGGAGGGGATGGAGCCGTGGGAGGTGATGATCTCCGAGAGCCAGGAGCGGATGGTCGCGATCGTGCGCCCGCAGATGGTCGACGCGGTGGAGCACGTCCTCGACCGCTGGGAGCTGCGGAACGCGGTCATCGGCGAGGTGACGACGAGCGGGGAGCTGCGCGCGTTCTGGGACGGCGAGATCGTGGGTGAGATCCCCGCGCGGCTGCTCACGGACGAGTGCCCGCGCTACGAGGTGGCGCAGTCGCGACGCGCGCCGCGGCCCGAGCGCGAGATCGTCGACGCGCCGCCCGTCACCGAGGCGCTCGTGGAGCTTCTCGCCTCGCCCGCGCTCCGCAGCCGTGAGTTCGTCTTCCGCCGCTACGACCAGCTCGTCGGGTCCCGCACGATTCGCCGGCCCGGGCTCGACGCCGCGGTCCTGCGACTGCGCCCGTCGATGCGCGGCCTCGCGGTATCGCTCGACGGCCAGGGCAGGATCGCGAGCCTCGACCCGTTCACGGGCGGCGCGCTCGCGGTGCTCGAGGCCGCACGGAACGTCGCGTGCGTCGGCGGCGAGCCGCTCGGCTTCACGGACTGCCTCAACTTCGGCAACCCGGAGAAGGCCGAGATCGGGTGGGAGCTCGCCGAGGCGATCGACGGCATCGCCGCTGCCTGCGAGGCGCTCGGCGCGCCGGTCGTCTCGGGCAACGTCTCGCTCTACAACGAGACGAACGGGCGCGCGATCCACCCGACGCCGGTCGTCGGCGCGGTCGGCCTCGTCGAGGACGTGAGGCGCGTGCCCGGCGCCTGGCTCGAGGGCGACACCGTCTTCGCCGTCTTCGCGTCATTGCCGACGCTCGCCGGCTCGGAGTACCAGGCGCGCTACGGCGAGGTCGGGGGAACGCCACCGCCGCTCGACCTCGGGCTCGAGGCGCGACTCGTCTCGTTCCTCTGGCACGCGGCGCCGCTCGCCACGCTCGTGCACGACGCGGCCGAGGGCGGGCTCGCGATCTGCCTGGCGGAGGCGGCGATCTTCTCGGGCATCGGCGCGTCGCTCGACGTCCGCGACGACCGGGTCGAGCTCTTCGGCGAGGTCGGCGGGCGCGCGATCGTCACGTGCGCGGCCGGTGCCGCGAGCGAGATCGAGGCTCTGGCCGCCGAGACCGGCGTGTCGTTGCGCAGGATCGGCGAGGTCGGCGGAGACTCGCTGCTCGGCGTCCCCGTCGGAACCCTTCGAAACGCTTGGAAGGGGGACGCCTGATGTGCGGCGTCTTCGGCATCCGCTCGGAGGACCGCGATATCGCGAGGCTCGCCTACTTCGCGCTCTTCGCGCTCCAGCACCGCGGCCAGGAGTCGGCGGGCATCGCCGTCTCGGACGAGGGCCGGCTCACAGTCGTCCGCGACATGGGCCTCGTCGCGCAGGTGTTCAACGAGCAGCAGCTCCAGGCGCTCCCCGGCGAGGTCGCGATCGCGCACACGCGCTACTCGACGACCGGCGCGAACCGCTGGGCGAACGCGCAGCCGCTCATCCACCACGGGCGCGCGCGCACCGTCGCGCTCGGCCACAACGGGAACCTCGTGAACGTCGAGGAGTTGCGGGCCGAGCTGCTCGCGGACGGCGTGCGCCTGGCCTCGGGCTCCGACTCCGAGGTCATCGCGGCGCTCATCGCTCGTGACGACGCCCCGCTCGAGGAGGCCGTCGCCGCCGCGATGCACCGGCTCGAGGGCGCCTACTCGGTCACCGCGCTCTCGGACGGCGTCCTCGTCGCGTTCCGTGACCCGCTCGGCTTCCGCCCGCTCGTGCTCGGTCGGATCGGGGAGGACTGGGTCGTCGCGTCCGAGACCTGCGCGCTCGACCTGATCGGTGCCGACGCGGTGCGCGAGGTGCGGCCGGGCGAGGTCGTCTGGGTCGACGACGAGCGGTCTCCACGCCGCGCAGGCGCTCCCCGCGGGGAAGAACGCACTCTGCATCTTCGAGCACGTCTACTTCGCCCGGCCCGACTCGCGGCTGGCCGGGAGTCGAGGTGCACGGCGCCCGCGTGCGCATGGGCGAGCGGCTGGCCGAGGAGGCGCCGGTCGAGGCCGACCTCGTCATCGGCATCCCCGACTCCGGTACGCCGGCTGCGATCGGCTTCTCGAAGGCGTCCGGGATCCCGTTCAACGAGGCGCTGATCAAGAACCGCTACGTCGCGCGCACCTTCATCCAGCCGGATCAGGGGATGCGCGAGCAGGGGATCCGCATGAAGTTCAACCCGCTCGACGAGGTCGCGGGGAAGCGAATCGTCGCGGTCGACGACTCGATCGTCCGCGCGAACACGACGCGCCAGCTCGTCGCGATGCTCATCGACGCCGGCGCCGCCGAGGTGCACGTGCGCGTCTCGTCGCCACCCGTCGTCTCCCCGTGCTTCTACGGGATCGACTTCCCCGACGAGGACGAGCTCGCCGCGGCCCATCGCACGGTCGAGGAGATGCGCGAGCTCATCGGCGCGACCTCGCTCCACTACCTCTCGGTCGAGGGCATGCAGGCGGCGACGCAGCTACCGGAGGACTCGGTCTGCCGCGCCTGCTTCACGCGGCAGTACCCGACCGCCGTGCCGCCGCGCGTCGAGAAGCTCCGCTTCGAGACCGCACCCGCCTGAGACATGGCCGGTGGCGACACTTTCGAGCCCGAGTCGCCAGGGCTACCATCGCGAGGGATGACGGTTCGCGTTGTGCTCTACCCAGGCGAGGACGGTTACGTCGTCGCCGAGTGCCCCGAGCTCCCGGGCTGCGCGAGCCAGGGTCGCACCCGCGACGAAGCGCTGGCGAACGTGCGCGAGGCGATCGACGGCTGGCTCGACGTCGAGTCCGAGTCCGGCTCGGCGCGCCGAGCCGTAGAGATCGTCGAGCTAGCGGTCTGAGCTCAGCTCGTTGGCGGAGCTCCCCGTCGTGTCCGGCGCGGAGGCCGTCAGGCGCTTCGAGCTCGCGGGTTGGGCTGTCGCTCGGCAGCGAGGCAGCCACGTGCTCATGACCCACGAGGGCGCCCGTGCGACTCTCTCGATTCCGCAGCACCGTGAGCTCGATCGCGGCCTCCTGCGCGCTGCTTCGCGCAGCCGGGATGAGCGTCGACGAGTTCGTCGCTCTCGCAGGTAAGGCGCCGCGTTCTGGGCGAAGATTCGCCCGTGACGCACGGCGAGCTCGCATACCTGACCCCCGAGGCCAAGGCCCGGGTCGAGATCGACCGCATGCTCGCCGCCTCGGGCTGGGCGGTGCAGGATCCCCGCGCCGTCAACCTGTCCGCTGCGCACGGCGTCGCCGTGCGCGAGTTCGTCATGAAGCCGCCGCACGGCCGCGCCGACTACCTGCTCTTCGTGGACGCGCCGCGGTCGGCGTGATCGAGGCGAAGAAGGAGGGCGTGCCGCTCCGAGGCGTCGAGTGGCAGAGCGCGAAGTACGTCGACGGCCTTCCGCACGAGGTCCCGACCGCGATCGAAGGAGCACTGCCCTTCGCCTACGAGTCGACCGGGACGGAGACCCGCTTCACGAACACGCTCGACCCGGACGCTGCGAGCCGCGAGGTCTTCTCGTTCCACCGCCCGGAGACGCTCGCCGCCTGGATCGCCGAGACCCATGCCCGCCCGACCGCGCCCGACGCTCCGCCACCGCCTCGACCACATGCCGCCGCTCGAGCGGAACGGGCTCTGGCCCGCGCAGTTCACCGCGATCCAGAACCTCGAGCGCTCGCTCGCCGACAACCGCCCGCGCGCGCTCATCCAGATGGCGACCGGCTCCGGCAAGACCTTCACCGCCGCGAACGTCGCCTACCGCCTCGTCAAGCACGCGGACGCGCGCCGCATCCTCTTCCTCGTCGACCGCGCGAACCTCGGCCGCCAGACGCTGAAGGAGTTCCAGGGCTTCTCGACCCCGGACGACGGCCGCAAGTTCACCGAGCTCTACAACGTCCAGCACCTCTCCTCGAACCACGTCGACCCGGTCGCGCGCGTCACGATCTCGACGATCCAGCGCGTCTACTCGATCCTCCGCGGCGACAGGACGCTCGATGAGGAGCTCGACGAGCACTCCGCCTTCGAGGTCGCCGGCGAGCTCGTCCCGGTCGAGTACAACCCGCGCGTCCCGCCCGAGTTCTTCGACGTCGTGATCGTGGACGAGTGCCACCGCTCGATCTACGGCCTCTGGCGCCAGGTGCTCGACTACTTCGACGCCTTCACGGTCGGGCTCACCGCGACGCCGAACAAGCAGGCGTTCGGCTTCTTCGACCAGAACCTCGTCATGGAGTACGGCCACGAGCAGGCGGTCGTGGACGGCGTCAACGTCGACTTCGACGTCTACCGCATCCGCACCGAGATCACCGAGCAGGGCGCGACGATCGACGCCGGTCTGTGGACGAAGTTCCGCGACCGCCAGACGCGCCGCTCGCGCTGGGAGCTCCTCGACGACGAGCTCCCGTACACCGCCGCCGAGCTCGACCGCAAGGTCGTCGCGCGCGACCAGATCCGCACCGTGCTCGAGACCTTCCGCGACCGCCTCTTCACCGAGATCTTCCCCGGCCGCAGCGAGGTCCCGAAGACGCTGATCTTCGCGAAGGACGACGCGCACGCCGAGGAGATCGTCGAGATCGCCCGCGAGGTGTTCGGCAAGGGGAACGACTTCGTCGCGAAGATCACCTACAAGGCGACCGGCCGCAAGACGGACGACCTCATCGCCGCCTTCCGCAACTCGCCCAACCCGCGGATCGCCGTGACCGTGGACATGATCGCCACCGGCACCGACGTGAAGCCGCTCGAGTGCGTCTTCTTCATGCGCGCGGTCAAGAGCCGCACGTACTTCGAGCAGATGAAGGGCCGCGGCGTGCGCGTCATCTCCGACACCGACCTGCAGGCGGTCGTCCCCGGCGCGACCTCGAAGGAGCGCTTCGTGATCGTGGACGCCGTCGGCGTCACCGAGGGCGAGCTCTCCGAGACGCCGCCGCTCGATCGTCAGCCGACCGTGCCGCTCGAGCGACTGCTCAAGCAGGTCTCGTTCGGCGTCCGCGACCCGGACGCGATCTCGGCCATCGCCTCGCGCCTCGCGCGGCTCGACCGGCGCCTGACCGAGACGCCAGCGCATCGCAGCTCGCCGTGCTCGCGGGCGGGAAGACGATCAAGGAGATCGCCGGCGGCATCGTCGCCGCCCTCGACCCGGACAACGCAGCTCGAGGCGGCGCGAGAGCTCGCGACGTGGACGAGCCGACTGAGGGCCGGCATGCCGGCCCACGCCCGACGACATCGCAGCCGCGTCGAAGGCGCTGCTCGACGAGGCGGTCGCCCCGCTCGCGACGAGCCCGGACCTCCGCGAGCGGCATCGTCGAGGCCCGCCGCTCGCTCGAGCAGGCGATCGACGAGACCTCGGCCGACACGCTGCTCGAGGCCGGCTACTCGGCCGAGGCGACGGAGCGCGCGCGCTCGACCGTCGAGTCCTGGGAGCGTTACGTCGAGGAGCAACCGCGACGAGATCGACGGCGCTCCAGCTCCTCTACACCGCGCCGCTACACCCGGCGGCTCACGTTCGCGCAGGTAAAGGAGCTCGCCCAGGCGATCGAGCGGCCGCCGCATCGCTGGACGCCCGAGCGGCTCTGGGAGGCGTACGAGGCGCTCGACCGCTCGAAGGTGCGCGGCTCCGGGCAGCGCGTGCTGACCGACCTCGTCTCGCTCGTCCGCGTCGCCCTGCACCAGGAGGACGAGCTCGTGCCCTACCCGGAGAACGTGCAGCGAGCGCTTCCGCGCCTGGCTGCTCGCCCAGGAGAACGCGGGGCGCGTGTTCACGGCCGAGCAGCTCGCCTGGCTCGAGCGGATCCGCGACCACGTCGCGGCCTCGCTCGGGATCGACGGCGGAGGACTTCGACTACACGCCGTTCGCGAGGCGGGCGGGCTCGGGAAGGCGGCTGCGAGGTGTTCGGCGACGACCTCGGCCCGCTGCTCGACGAGCTGAACGAGGTGCTCGTCAGCGTGACCGAGCACTGCGGGCGAGATCGCGACGCTCAGCGATGGCCCGTTCGGATCGAACTTGAAGACCTCGCACTACGTCGAGGCACGGTCCGCGGGTCATCCGACTGCAGAACATCGGCGATGCGGGTCTTCCAGCGACGAGCGGGCACACATCGCCGATGGATGCACTTCGATCGGTTGCGCCAAGCGACCACGTGCTGCCTGGAGACATCGTCGTGGCATCGCTCTGCGCGAGAACCCTCACCCGTGCCTGTCTCGTGCCCGCGTGGCTCGGCCCAGCTCTCGTCAAGGCGGATTGCATTCGAGTGCGCCCGTCGGATGGAGTCTGACGCGAGCTATCTCATGTGGATCTCAACTCGCCGCCGGTGCGTGCGCAGGCTTCGACTCGGGTCAAGGGCGTCGGACGCCCTCGGCTCGGACTCGGACGGATCTTCGGCCAGCTCGAGGTGTCCACTGCCGCCGCTGAACGAGCAGCGGCGGATCGTGGCGGCGATCGAGGAGCACCTCTCCCGCCTCGACGCCGCCGACGCGTCCCTCGCCGTCGCCTTACGGCGGCTCGATGCTGTGCACCGGTCGTCGCTCGCATCGGCGATGAACGGTGGCTGGCCGCGCCGCCGGCTCGGCGAGGTTGCCGAGACGCAGCTCGGGAAGATGCTTTCGAAGAAGGCCGAAGACGCGGTGTCGGCTCGCGTCCGTACCTGCGCAACAAGAACGTCCAGTGGGGCCGGATCGACACGGACGACCTGCTCGCGATGGACTTCAACGAGCGCGAGATCGTCGAAGTTCAGCCTCCTTCCCGGCGACGTCCTCGTCTGCGAAGGCGGCGAAGTCGGCCGCGCTGCCGTCTGGCACGGACAGATCGAGGGTTGTTGCTTCCAGAAGGCGCTTCACCGTGTGCGGTCCAGCGGCGAGCTTGTTCCCGACTCGCGGACGTACGTAAGGCGGTCGTCTTCGACGCGGAACTACGCCAGAACCGCACGAACGGTTCGCGCACATGTGCGGAGTCACAGACCGACCTGAGTGATGGGCGCTTGATCGCGCTGTTGAGATCCCGGTGCCGCCGCTCGAAGGACCAGGCGTCTCGTGTCGTGCCGGATCGGTTGGAGAGAGCAGCTGCTCGGCGATCTGAGTGCCTCGCTGGCGTCCGATAGCGCCGGCTCCGCAGCGTTCGCTCGCGACGCTACGCGACGCGATTCTCGACGCGGGCGTATCGCCGAGGCGCAGACCGTCCGCAGCGATCCGTCCGATGAGCCACATCAGTGCTGCTGGAGCGGGCCCGGGCGGAGCGGGCGGCGGCACTGCCGGCGTCCCGGACGGCGCAGGGTGAGTGCGCTACGAACCACGCCGCCAAGCTCGATGAGCGCGCAGAACGGCCGTCCAGCGGCTGTGGAGCTACTGCAACGTGCTCCGCGACGACGGGCTCTCGTACGGCGACTACCTCGAGCAGCTCACCTACCTGCTGTTCCTGAAGATGGCGGACGAGCAGACGAAGCCGCCGTTCTCGCGGCGCGGCGATCGTGCCGGACGGGCTCGACTGGCCGTCGCTGCTCGAGCGCGACGGCGACGAGCTCGAGGTGCACTACCGGCACGTGCTGACCGAGCTCGGGCGCAGGCCGGGGATGCTCGGCGTCGTCTTCCGCAAGGCGCAGAACCGGATCCAGGACCCGGCGAAGCTGCGGCGGCTCGTCGTCGACCTCATCGACCGGGAGAGCTGGCTGACGCTCGACGTCGGACGTGAAGGGCGACGCGTACGAGGGGCTGCTGGAGAAGAACGCGGAGGACGTGAAGTCCGGGGCAGGCCAGTACTTCACGCCGCGGCCGCTGATCCGCGCGATCGTCGAGGTGATGCGGCCCGAGGCCGGGGATGCGATCTGCGACCCCGCCTGCGGCACCGGCGGCTTCTCGCTAGCGGCGCACGAGTGATCGCGGGCACGGAGCTCCTCGACCCGGACGCAGAAGCAAGCAGCTGCGCTTCGACGCGCTGAGGGGCTGGGAGATCGTCGACAACACGGCGCGGCTGTGCGTGATGAACCTGCTGCTGCACGGGATCGGCGACCGAGGAGCCGAGAGCCCGATCGCCGTGGACGACGCGCTCAAGGCCGATCCGGGCGACGGTTCGAGATGGTGCTGACGAACCCGCCTTTCGGGCGCAAGTCGTCGATGACGTTCGTGAGCGACGAAGGCGAGGTGGCGCGCGAGGACCTCGTCGTCGTGCGCGACGACTTCTGGGCCTCGACCTCGAACAAGCAGCTCAACTTCGTGCAGCACGTGAAGACGCTGCTCGCGATCAACGGGCGCGCCGCGGTGGTTGTCCCCGACAACGTGCTTTCGAGGAGCCGGACGACGCGTGACCCCCGCCGGCCGGTAGGCGTGGCTGCTCGAGCGACGGAGGAGCCCCGTCGCCGGGGCCCCTCGCGATCTTCGCGTCAGGCGGTGACGCCCGGCGTGACGCCGAGCGTGGTGCTCAGGAGAATGTCGCCCGTCTGGGCCTCCTTGAGCTGGATCTCGCCTGGCATGTTCTCGGTGATCCAGGCAGTGGCTGCGGTGTTCGCCGCGTCGGCCTGCTCGCTCGACTCCCAGGCGCTGAACGAGATGACCTCGTCCCCGCTGGCGATCAGCGAGTAGGCCTTGAAGCCGGGCTGCGCCTGAAAGACCGGGAGCATTCCCTCCTGGGCCCGCTGCGCGAGCTCCTGAGCGTCGCCCGAGTACGTGTATCTAGCCATTCGGCCGTACATGGTCTCCTCTCGTGCCGCGTCGCGACCCGGATCACCCGGGCCCACCCGGCGGCATCGCCGACGACCATCTCACATCACAGACAACGGTGCCGCCCCGAGGTCAGCCGCTACGCGAGCTCGTGCCAGCGGCGGTAGCGGACGGCGCGCTTGACCACGCGCGGGTCGTGGCCGCGCTCGAGCAGCTCCTGGCGCACCTCTCCCTCCTGCGCCATGCGGAGGAACAGCCACGCGATCGCGACGATGGTGACGATCGAGCCCTCCAGCATCATCAGGGAGCCGGCGAGGCTCTGGTCGGCGGACGGCGAGAGGCCGAGGTAGTCCGAGCCCGAGTCGTAGACGTCGTAGTACGGGTCGCCTCCCCAGACGAAGACGTTCGCGATAACGGTCCCGACGAGGCGGACGCCCACGATGTACGCGAGCTTCCAGCCGGTGCCGAACCACTCGGGCGCGGGCAGGCGCTCGAGCACGGGGAGCCAGAGCACGATCCCGGCGGCGAAGAAGGAGACGTGCTCGAGCGCGTGCACGGCGCTGTTCTCGACCGCCGCCTCGTAGAACGACGGCAGGTGCCAGACGACGAGGTTCGCCGTCCAGATCGGGAACGCGACGAACGGGTTCGCGAGGACGCGCAGGCGCATGACGCCGGGGAGCGCGAGCACGGGGCGGAGGATCGGCCCGGTCACCCCGGCCAGGAGGCAGAGCGGCGCGAGGTCGCCGAGCAGCAGGTGCTGGCCCATGTGGAACGAGAAGAGCTCCCTCTCGCCGATCTCCGCGATCGGGGACGCGACTGCGACGACGAGGAGCGCGAGGCCGAGCCCGAAGAGGCCGATCCGCCACACGGGAACGGGCTGACCGCGCCGGGAGAGCGTTCGCACGCGAACGGCGTAGGCGACCCCGACGAGGACGATCGGCAAGAGCTGGAGCGGGTCGAGCGTCCAGCTCGTCAGGAGAGACGGCTCGTCCACTCGGCGGACTGTACGGACCGTAGACTCGACTCGTGGCGGGCGAACGCGAGACGTACGCGGCGGCCGGCGTCTCGATCGACAGGGCCGACGCCGTCGTCGGGCGGCTGCGGGCGGCTGCGGAGTCGACCGGGGCGCTTGGTTTCGGCGCGTTCGCTGGTCTCTACCCGCTCGGCGACGACCGATTGCTCGCGGCCTCGACGGACTCGGTCGGGACGAAGCTGATCCTGGCGCGGCAGCGCGGGCAGCTGCGTGCATGTGGAGCCGACCTCGCCGCGCACTGCATCAACGACGTGGTCACGTCCGGCGCGGAGCCGCTCTTCTTCCTCGACTACGTGGCCGCGAACCGGATCGACCTCGACCAGGTCGCCGAGCTCGTCGAGGGCGCGGCCGAGGTCTGCCGCGAGGCGGGCTGCGCGCTCATCGGTGGCGAGACCGCGGAACTCCCGGGCATCTACCAGGAGGGCGAGCTCGATTTCGCGGGGACGTGCGTGGGGATGGTCGAGCGCGAGCAGCTCGTCGACGGGACGCGTGTGGAGCCGGGCGACGCGGTCGTCGGCCTCGCATCCGCGGGGCTGCATGCGAACGGCTTCACCCTTGCGCGCCGCGTCCTCGAGCGCGAGGACTACTCGGGCGGCGACCTGCTCGCACCGACGCGGCTCTACCTCGACGATGTGCGCCGTCTCCGCGCTCGGGCAGACGTCCGCGCGCTCGCCCACGTGACCGGCGGCGGAATCCTCGGGAACCTTTCGCGCGTCCTGCCGGACGGGCTTCGCGCCGAGATCGACTGGAGCGCGTGGGAGCGGCCGCCGGTGTTCGAGTGGCTCGCGCGGCACGTGGACGAGGCCGAGCTCCGGCGCGTGTTCAACCTCGGGATCGGGTACCTCGCGGTCGTGCCCGATCCGGGCGACGAGCTGGTCGTGGGGTCGATCGCGAGCGCGTGATCGGGGTGCTGGTGAGCGGCGAGGGGACGAACCTGCAGGCGCTGCTCGACGCCGGGCTGCCGGTCGTCGCGGTCGCGTCCAACGTCGAGGGCGCGAAGGCGCTCTCGCGCGCGGAGGGCGTTGCTCTGCCGGCGCGCGCGTTCCCGCTCGAGGTTCACTCCGACCGCGAGGCGCGCGACGCTGCGATGGCCGGCTGGCTCGAGTCGCACGGAGTCGAGCTCGTCGTGTGTGCCGGGTACATGCACCTGCTGACGCCGCCGTTCCTTGCACGCTTCCCGCGCGGGGTCGTCAACGTCCATCCCGCGCCGCTGCCCGCGTTCCCGGGCGCGCATCCGCTCGAGGACGTCCTCGCGGCGGGGGCGCCCGAGGCCGCGGCGACCGTCCACTACGTCGACGAGGGCGTCGACACCGGGCCTGTCCTCGCGAGCGAGCCGGTTCCCGTGGAGCCGGGCGACACCGTCGAGACGCTGCGGGCGCGGGTGCAGGAGGTCGAGCACCGGTTGCTTCCTCGCGTGGTGAGCGAGCTCGTCGGTCAGGGCGAGGCAAGCCTCGCCCCTACGAAGGGAAGGCGTCGACCGTCGGGAGGCGGCTGATGCGCGCGTTGTTGTCCGTCTACGACAAGACGGGGCTGGCCGCATTCGCGCGCGGGCTCGTCGATTCCGACTTCGAGCTCGTCGCGAGCGGCGGGACGGCCTCCGAGCTCGTCGACGCCGGGCTCGAGGTGACGCCGGTCGAGGAGGTGACGGGCTTCGCCGAGCTCTTCGCGGGCCGGGTGAAGACGCTGCACCCGCGGATCCACGCCGGGATCCTGGCGCGTGGCGGCGTCGCGGACGACGACCGACAGCTCACGGAGCTCGGCATCGAGCGCTTCGACCTCGTCTGCGTGAACCTCTACCCGTTCGAGGTCGTCGCGGCGCAACCGAGCGCGACCGACGACGAGGTGCTCGAGATGATCGACATCGGCGGTCCCGCGCTGCTCAGGGCTGCGGCGAAGAACCACCCGCACGTGACGCCGGTGTGCCGGCCGGACGACTACGCGGACGTGCTCAGCGAGCTGATGGATCGGGGCGCGACGACGCCGGCCACACGGCAAAGGCTCGCGGGCATCGCCTTCGCGCGCACGGCGGCGTACGAGTCTGCGATCGCTCGCTGGTTTCAGCGCGGCGGCGAGTTCCCGGACACCTTCGTTCCCGCGTTCGACAAGGTGGCCGACCTCGCCTACGGCGAGAACCCGCATCAGCGGGCGGCGTACTACGGCGACCGCAGCGCGCGTAGGCACGTGCTCTCGAACGTCGAGCAGCTGGATGGCAAGCCGCTGTCCTTCAACAACCTCAACGACCTCTCCGCCGCGCGCTCGCTCGCGTGGGAGCTCGACCGGCCGGCGTGTGTCGTCGTCAAGCACGCGAACCCGTGCGGCGTCGGCGTGGCCGACTCGATCGAGGAGGCGTACGCCAAGGCGCTCGCAGCGGATCCGGTCTCGGCGTACGGCGGGGTCGTCGTCCTCAACCGGCCCGTCGCAGGTCAGCTCGGGGCCGCGCTGGCGGAGCAGTTCGTCGAGGTGCTCTTCGCGCCGGGCTACGACGAGCAGGCGCGCGCGGCGCTCGCCTCGAAGACGTCGCTCCGGCTCCTTGCAGACCTCGAGCAGCGCGGCGCCGAGGGTGGGGAGTGGGAGTACCGCGGCGCGCTCGGCGGCCTCCTCGTCCAGGAGCGCGACGCCGAAATCGCGACGCGCGACGGGATGGAGGTCGTGTGCGGGACCGTCGCCGAGGAGCAGTGGGAGGACGTGCTCTTCGCCTGGCGCGTCGTGAAGCACGTGGCGTCGAACGCGATCGTGCTCGCGCGCGGCGGGCAGACGATCGGGATCGGCGCGGGGCAGACGAGTCGCGTCGACTCGGTGCGGATCGCGCTCGAGAAGGCGCGGGAGCTCGGCCACGACCCGGCCGGCGCAATCCTCGCGTCGGACGCGTTCTTCCCGTTTGCGGACGGGCCGCAGCTGGCGCTCGAGGCGGGCGTTGCCGTCGTCGTCCAGCCGGGCGGGTCGAAGCGCGACTCCGAGGTGGTTGAAGCCGTCTCAGCGGCCGGAGCCGCGATGGTGCTCACCCACCGGCGGCATTTCCGGCACTGACACCGAGCGCGCGCACCGCCGCGGCGAAGCTCGAGTACGCCGGACGCTCTGCGCCGGCGGCGTCGATGAGCCCGCTCTGCCAGTCGTTGTTCTCCGCGTCGGCGAACGTGAACCAGACGAACATCTCGACCCGCGGGTTCGCGGCCGCGAGCAGGATCGCCTGCGACGCGTAGGCGGCGTGGAGCGCGTGGGGCACACCGAGCCGATCGGCCGGCGATGCCTCGTAGCCGAACTCCGAGATCCAGAGCGGGACCTTCTCCCGCTCGAACCAGAGGTCGAGCGACTCGCCGAAGCGGTCGAGCGAGGTGAGCGTGACGGCCGGCCAGCGCGACGAGCGGTCCGGCGGAAGATCCGGGCCGGTCGGGTAGGGGTGGTGCGCCCAGGCGTCGAAAGCGAGCCGGGGTCGTTCCTCCGAGAGCAGGCGCGCGAACCGGGCGGGGGAGTGGGTGTCCTGCGCCTTGCCCTTGCTCGGCGTGTCGCGGCCGTGAGAGGAGGTCTCGCCGATCGCGACCAGAGCGTCCGGGCTCGCGGCCTTGATGCCCTCGTACGCGGCGCGGTAGAGCGAGGCGTACGCCCGAGGCGCGATCGAGCGGCCGGCCTCGTCGAACTGCGGGGCGAGGAAGAGCTCGGTGTTGGGCTCGTTCCAGACGGCGTAGTGACGGACCGTCGGGAAGCGCTCGGCGAGGCCGTGCGCGAAGTCGCGCAGTGCGGCCGGGTCGGTGGGGGCGTGACTCGGCCCCTGCCCGCCGTTCGCCCACGCGGGCGTGCCCCAGATCGTGAACATGACCTCCATCCCGCGCGCCTCCGCTCCCGCGACGAGCTCGTCCAGCTCGTACATGCGGGGCTCGTCGAACGGCAGCGCGCCTGGCGCGGGGCGCTCGGGAGCGGCGAGGTGCCAGCGGATGAAGGCGCGGATGAGCCGCGCACCGGTCCCCTGCGCGCGGTCGAGCATCTCCGCCCGCGACGGGTGCCAGCGGAAGCTCGCGTCGTCGAGGAAGCCGACCAGCATCGGCTCGGCGACAGGCGGCGGCGCGGCCGCGCGGTCGGAGGTCCCGCGGATCAGCGCAGCTGCGACGACGCCGCCGAGCAGGGCGACGACGAGCACCGCGAGCATGCTCGCGCGGCGTCTCAAGAAGGGCTCGTGCTCAAGGTCCGCAGTGTGTGAAGACGTTCGTGGCTGCCTGCCGCGCGCGCAGCCTAAGGCGCGATCGAGCCCGAGTCCATACCCGAAGGTCTAGAGCTTGCGGATCGGATCGCCGGGTCGAACGAGACCCGGCTCGACGACCCGCGCGTTCATCCCGCGCAGCCGGAGCGCGCGGCCCGCCTTCGAGTTGACGAAGCGGATGGCGGCGCTGCCGAAGCGCTCCGTGAACTTCGCGCAGCCCGTGTGCGGCTCGGGAGTGACCTCGATCACGGCGGAGCCGACCTCGAGCCGCGTGCCGGCAGGCAGGTTCTCGGGGCGGAGGTCGAGATCGACGTAGAGCTGGTCGCCGGCGAGCGGCCAGCGCGCGCGATCGGGCTCGATGAGCGCGAGCACGCGCGTGCTCATGAGCGTGAGCTGGGTGTCGCGGTCGCCGGCATGCCTGTCGCCGACGAGACCGTGGCCTGGGTCGAGCACTCCTTCGTCCAGCACCTCGCGTTCGCCCTCGGACGGACGCCGGACGACGAGCTCGACGACTCCCTCGGAGGAGGGTGCCTGCCGGACGTGGTCGAGCCCGGCCTCGAGGGCGCTCGTGTCGATCGCGGCCGCCATCGCCGAGACGCTACCGGAGCCCACCGGCGCAGCTCCGGTCGACTGCTCGAGCTTGACGGTCGTTCAGGGCTTTGCCATTCTGAGCGCTGCAAAGGAGGCTGTCGTGCCGAAGTCCGAGCATGCAGCTGCGGCAGCGTGGCTCGTGGACACGTACGAGCACGTGAGAGGCTATTTGAGCGTTGCCGTCCGCGACTGCCGTGCGGTTTCGTCGGCTCGTCCGGGGACACACGCGGCGCCGAGGAGCGTGCCGCTCTCAACGAGGAGGTAGCGGTGGCGCGATTCTTCATCGGTTCCCTCGGACCGTCCGCGACTATCAAGATATCTCTGACAGTGAGCAACATCATCAACCCAGGCGGTGATTGGGCGTCTAGATACGCGCTGGCAAATCCCCGAAATCCCGGCGCGGAGCTTGTGTGCGACTTCCACTCGAAGCTCCTGAATCCGGCTACTGGCAGGTTTCGCTACAGCATCACGATCACCAATCTTGGGCCATTCGCAACGTTTTTTGACGTCGACTTCTGATCCGTCCCTCAGCGGAGCCACCACCTAGGAGAGAGAGGTCCGAGAGACATGCGCGTACACGTCATCCAGGATTCGAAAGGGGCGATCATCGGAACCATCGCGGCGGGAGTCACCGAGGTAAGGACGACGCCGCCCGGAGTACAGGTGTCGGACCAGGATGCGAACGAAGAAGTGCTACAGGTAGAGGTCATGCCTGAGCCCAGGAAGGGCCAAACGATTCATGAAGTAGAACTGCCTCCGGAGCTAGAGAAGCTCGACGACGCAGGCGACCTCCTCAAAGCGCTTTCGGACTATCGCATCGAAGGTGGCGAGGTCAAACTCGTTCGACGCTGACCCGAGGCTCACGAGTACGACAGCGTGCCACCCGTCACCGGCGCCATGAGGAGCCGTGCCGGGTCTTCGGTGCCGCGGGTCGGAGCGCCGCAGATCTCGTCGCCCGTCAGGAAGAGAACTCCTCTGGTTCTGCGTACTCTCGCCCTAGCGCCTCTCTCTTCAGTTGCGTCAGGGTCGTTGCGCGCTCGCTGTACGGCACTTTCTCGAGCTTCTTTTCCATTCGCTTGTACCGCTTCAGGAAGTCCTGTTGGCGGTGAGATAGCTCGGCGTCGAGCGCGGGTGCGGGGTTGATCTGCCGGCGAATCTGGCGCTCCGAAAGCATCGTCCGCTGCACGTCCAGTACTTTCTCATCTCGCTCGGCCGGGTCGAGCTTCTCCAGAGCGGGCTTGAGCCGCTTCACTTCCTTCAAGTACTTCTTCACGCTCGGAGACGGGTCGACGGGATGGGGTGTGGAGGCCCAGGGAGCAGGTGACAACCAGGGTGCCTTGTAGCTCTGACCGACCAACGCCAGAAGGCACTGTCCATCGCTGTACAGCGAGTACGAGCCCAAGATGACGGCCCCCTCGCCCGCAGACGGGGGAACGATCTTCGCATGGTTGCCCGGACCGCTGTCATCGTCCATGAACAGTTTGCTGCCGACGTCGTGGGTCGGATAGATGAGGAAGAGATAGGGGTCGTCAGCTACGCCATCGCCGGACGAGAAGCCTGCGTCGGTCTCGAAATAGATTGTCCCGCCGGTTGCGGGCGCGGGTGGGGGTCCGGGCCCGGTTTCGAACCACTCTCCGAGCTTCCAACGCGCTCGCACATACGTCCCTCCGAAGTAGACATTCTGCGCGAGCAGGGCAGGCGGGGCTCCGCCGATCCCTTGATACAGATCACAGTAGCCCGGCGTAGCTGTGGCGTAGGCACGCATGACGAGCGTATGGGTGCCCGTCTGGGTGGGCGTGTAGATGATCTCAGAGGCGAGACCATTGTAATCGTCGTTGTAGTCCACGATGTCGGTTCCTTGAACCAGGTACAGAACCGGATCGGCATTAGGACCGTTAAACCACGACCGTAAGTTGCGTGTCTGAAAGTGATACTGCGTGCCGGCCTGCAATTGCAGCGGGCAGCGGAAGACGTAGCTGTGGGGAATCCAGTGGTTTTGATTTGATAGCCACACACTCCACTCATATTGTTCTGGCATTGCGGGTTCCTCCGATCTGTTCTTTATGACGCCGGCCCACGGGTGTCCCCAGCGCCGGCCGGTCTAGCGCATCGCTCGTTGCGAACCGCAAGCCAGGAGTGGCCCCCGGCGAAAGCAGCCGGTTGCGCTCACATCTCCCCCCACGCGAGGCTGGCGACGGCATGACGTCCCTTCGTGCTGAAGGTCACGAGTCTACGACTCGGCTTGTAGATCGTCAACGCGGGTAGTCCGTCTTCCGGCGGGCCGTGTACCGCGGCGTTGCACCAGCCCATCTAGGCTTTCGCGGCACGTGGCCCGGCGCAGCTACCCAACGATCCTCGAGCTCGTCGGCGCGACGCCGATCGTGCGGCTGGAGCGGCTCGGCCGCGACGTGCCGGGCGAGCTCCTCGCGAAGCTCGAGTACCTGAACCCGGGCGGCTCGGTCAAGGACCGCATCGGGCTCGCGATGATCGAGGCGGCGGAGAAGGACGGGAGCCTGCGGCCCGGCGGGACGATCGTCGAGCCGACGTCGGGAAACACCGGGGTCGGCCTCGCGATGGCCGCCGCGCTACGCGGCTACCGGACGATCTTCGTCATGCCCGACAAGATGAGCCAGGAGAAGATCTCGATGCTGCGCGCGTACGGCGCCGAGGTCGTCATCACGCCCACGGCGGTCGACCCGCACTCGCCCGAGAGCTACTACTCCGTGTCCGACCGGCTGGCCGAGGAGATACCGGGCGGCTTCAAGCCCGACCAGTACTCGAACCCGTCGAATCCGCAGGCGCACTACGAGACGACCGGCCCCGAGCTCTGGGAGCAGACCGACGGCGGCGATGTCGACGCGATCGTGATCTCCGTCGGGACGGGCGGCACGGTCACCGGCGTCGGCCGCTACTTCAAGGAGCAGGGCTCGAAGGCGCGGATCGTCGGCGTCGATCCCGAGGGCTCGGTGTTCACTGCGGACGAGCAGCATCCGATGGGGCCGTACCTGGTCGAGGGGATCGGCAAGGAGTGCTGGCCGGACACGCTCGACCCCGACGCGGTGGACGAGTGGATCCGCGTATCCGACCGCGACTCGTTTCTCACCGCGAGGCGGCTCGCGCGCGAGGAGGGGCTGCTCGTCGGGGGCTCGACCGGCTCGACCGCGTGGGCCGGGATCCAGGTCGCGAAGCGGCTCGGCCCCGAGGCTCGCGTCCTGATGATGTTCCCGGACTCCGGGCGCTCGTACCTCTCGAAGTTCTACGACGACAACTGGATGATCCAGTACGGCTTCCTCGAGCGGACGACGCCGCCGCCCGCGGTCGAGGAGGTTCTCCGCTTCCGTGCCGCCGGGCACGAGGTGCCCGGACCTCGTCACGGTCGGGTCGCACGAGAAGGTCGGTGCGGCGATCGACGTCATGCAGCAGTACGGGATCTCGCAGGTGCCGGTCGTGCGCGGCGAGGAGGTCGACTCGCTCGCGGACGTCGTCGGCTCGCTCCAGGAGCGCGGTCTCCTCGACCGCGTCTTCAAGAACGCGGACTTCCTGAACGAGAACGTCGCGGTGGCGATGCAGCCGCCGCTGCCGGCGGTGGACGCGGACGCCTCGCTCGACCAGGTCTACGAGGGGCTGTCGGGCGGGAGCGGCGCAGTCGTCGTCGCCCGCGGAGGGCGACCGACCGGCATCCTCACGCGGTCCGATCTGCTGGAGTTCCTCGCGGCACGACGGTCGCAGGTCGACTCTTCGTCCTAGGCGACTCCGCGCGCACGGCGACGTACACCGCGCCGACGATGAGCACGGCGCCGACGAACGTCAGCGGGCTCGGGCGCTCGCCGAGGAAGAGCACGCCGAGCGCGATCGCGACGAGCGGGTTCACGTACTGGTGCGTGACGACGAGCGAGATCGGCGCGACGCGCAGGAGCCACGCATACGCGGTGAAGCCGACGAGCGAGCCGGCGACGACGAGGTAGGCCCAGGCGAGGACCGAGTCGGTGGCGAAGGCCGCGCTCGTCAGCTCGCCGGGCTCACCGACGGCGACGGACGCGGCCAGCGAGGAAGATCCCGCCCGAGCGCCATCTCCCACGCGGTCGCGACGAACGGGTCCCTCGGCAGCGTCACCTTCTTCGAGAGGAACGACCCGCTGCGACCAGAAGATCGAGGCGATGACCATCACCGCGAGCCCGATCGCCGTCGAGCCGGCGCCGAGGCCCGGGGCGACGACGAGTGCGAGGCCGACGAGCCCGCCGAGTGTGCTGAGCCGCGTCGCGCGCGCGACGTTCTCCCGGGCTGCGAGGCGCATGAGGATGATCTGCAGCGGGACGGTGCCCGCGATCATCGCCGCGACGCTCGAGTCGATCCGCG
Organism: uncultured Actinomycetes bacterium; assembly: GCA_963770595.1. Lineage (GTDB taxonomy): Bacteria > Actinomycetota > Thermoleophilia > Gaiellales > Gaiellaceae > GMQP-bins7. The sequence continues at coordinate 143,999 of CAVYQG010000004.1, forward strand.
TCTCCGCCACGTGGACGAGGCCGACGCCGAGCGCGAGCAGCAGCGACCCGGCGATCGGCCACGCCGCCGAGCTCGCGCCGCGTGATGCGGAGGCTCGTTCCGCGCAGCGCGAGGACGGCGGCGAGGATCAGCGCGGCGACGACGAAGCGGCTGCCCGCGGAGAAGCAGCGGCGGCAGTGTCTCGACGACGATCTTGATGCCGAAGTACGTCGAGCCCCAGACGACCCAGACGACGAGGAGCGCGGCCCAGACGTGCCGGACGGGTGCGGTCATGCGAGGGGGAACGTCCGGGGGCGCATGACTGTGAGAACGAGGCGCACGCCGCCCCGCACTCCGCGATCACGATGGCAGCTGCCGATGGACTCGAACGGCAGCGCTAATGCGGCTAGCCTCGCCGCGATGCCGACATCGCTTCTACCCGGCTGGCTGGACGAGCTCGCGGAGCTTCTCGCGATCCCGAGCGTCAGCGCGGATCCGGCCCGCGCCGCCGACGTCGTGCGCGCGGCCGAGTGGGTCGCCGGGTACGTGCGCCGGCTCGGCGGCGAGGCCGAGGTGCGCGAGGGCGGGAAGCTCGTCGTGTCCGAGATCGCGGGGCCGCCGGGCGCGCCGACGGTCCTCGTGTACGGGCACTACGACGTCCAGCCGCCCGACCCGCTCGAGCTCTGGGAGAGCGATCCGTTCGTCGCCGAGGCGCGCGGCGAGTGGCTCTACGCGCGCGGCGTCGCGGACGACAAGGGGCAGCTCTGGATGCAGCTGAAGGCGATCGAGTCGCTCGTCGCCGAGGGTGCGCTGCCCGTGAGCTTCCGGATCGTCTGCGACGGGGAGGAGGAGACGGGCGGCGACGCGATCTCGCGCTTCCTCGCCTCCGACGACGGCCCGATCGATGCCTGCGTCGTCTTCGACGGCTGGATGAAGCGGAGGAACGTGCCCGAGCTCGTCGTCGCGACGCGTGGCCTCGTCGCGCTCGACCTCGAGGTGCGGACCGGCGAGCGCGACCTCCACTCGGGGCACTACGGCGGGACGGCGCTGAACGCGATCCACGCGCTCGCGCAGGCGCTCACCGCGGTGTTCCCGAGAGACGGCCGGCTGCCGGAGCCGCTGCGCGCCGGGATCCTCGAGCCCGACGAGGACGAGCTCGCCGGCTGGAGCGAGCTGCCGCCGGGGTCCGACGAGCTCGAGCGCGTGGGCGCCGTGCCCCTCGACGAGCGCGCGGCCGAGGAGTTCTACCGGCGTGCGTTCGTCGAGCCGTCCGTGGACGTGACCGGGATCCTCGGCGGCAAGCCCAGGCTCCGGAACACGACGCTCGTCTCGAGCGCCACCGCGGGCGTGACGATCCGCGTCGCGCCGGGACAGGATCCGGAGCGGCTCGCGCGCGAGGCCGAGCGCATCCTCCGCGACGCCCTCCCCGCCGGAGCGCACGCCTCGACGTCGACGCCGAGTGGACATCCGCCCGCGGTGCTTCCGCGCGACACCGAGACGCTGCGGCTCGGGCGCGAGGCCTTCGGCCGCGTCTTCGGCCGCCAGCCGCTGATCGTGCGGGCGGGCGGGACGCTGCCGATCCTCGCCGCGCTCGCCGCGCGGGGCATCCCGACGGTCATGGCCGGTCTCGCTCTCCCCGACAGCCACACGCACTCGCCGAACGAGCGCATGCTCCTCGAGACCTTTCCGCTCGGCGTCGCCGCGGCCCGCGAGACGTACCGCGCCCTCGCGTCTCTCTCGCCGGCGTAGGAGCCGGGCATGCCCGGCTCCCTCCGTCCTCAGTCCCAGCGGCGCGACAGCCTGAACGCGGCGTTGATCAGCCCGACGTGGCTGTACGTCTGCGGGAAGTTCCCGCTCTGCTCGAGCGTGTCCGGGAGGATGTCCTCGGAGTAGAGGCCGAGGCCGTTGTCGAGCGAGAGCAGGCGGTCGAAGAGCTCCTTCGCCTCGTCCGTCCGACCGAGGATCGCGAGCGCCTCGACGAGCCAGAACGTGCAGACGGTGAACGCGGCCTCGCGTCTCGCCGAAGTCGTCGGGCGACCGCGTAGCGCCGCAGGAGGCCGCCGTCGACCGAGAGCGCGCTCGCGGATCGCGTCGACGTGCGACGTCGCGCGCGGATCGTCGGGCGCGAAGAAGCCGAGGTGCACGGCGAGCAGGAGCGCCGCGTCGAGCTGCGGCTCGCCCGCGACCTGGGTCAGCGCGCCGATCTCGTCGTTCCAGCAGCGGGCTCTCGAGCAGCTCCGCGCGCGCGCTCCTCGATCGCGCGCGCCCGCTCCGCGAGCTCCGGCGCCTCGAGCGCCTCCGCGACCTCGACCGCGCGCCGCGCACCCGCCCAGTGCATGAGCACGGAGAAGCTGTGCAGCCGCGTCTTCGCCCCGGAACTCCCAGAGCCCGGCGTCGGGCTCCTCGAGCCGCGCCTCGATCTGGCCGAGCAGGCTCTGCACGAGCTCGACCGCGGTCGTCGGCGGGATCTCGCCGACGAAGCGCGTGTCGAGGAAGAGCCGGCTGACGGCGAGCACCATCTCGCCGTAGACGTCGTTCTGGACGTGCTCGAACGCCTGGTTGCCGATGCGCACCGGGCCCTCGCCCTGGAAGCCGGCGAGGTGGTCGAGCACCCGCTCCTCGGCGTCGCGAGTCGCCGTTGATCCGGTACGCGGGCTGGAGGACGCCCTGCGTTCTCCTCGCACGAGGTTGCGCAGGTAGCCGAGGAAGAGCTCCATCTCCTCGGAGTGACCGAGCCGCTCGAGGGCGTTCAGCGTGAAGTACGCGTCGCGCAGCCAGCAGAAGCGGTAGTCCCAGTGTGCGGCCGGAGCCCGGATGCTCGGGGAGGCTCGTCGTCGTCGCGGCGAGCAGCGCGCCCGTGTCCTCGTACTGGTGGAGCTTGAGCGCGAGGGCCGAGCGGATCGACCTCGCGCTGGTAGTCGCGCGGGACGCGCGTCCCCTTCACCCAGCGGCGCCAGTAGTCGAGCGTCCGCTCGAGGAAGCGCTCGGCGGTCTCCTCGAGGCCGGCCTCGAGCGGCTCGCCCCACGTGAGGACGAGGTGCTGGTCGCGTTCGAGCAGGAACGGGCGCTCGTCCTCGACGTACGTGAGCGGCACGTTCGTCGTGAGGCGCACGGGAGCGGGGAAGCCCGTGTACTCGATGTGGTTCGACGCGCGCCAGGACCCGACCTCGTGGAGCCCGTACTCGTACGTCGGCCGGCAGCGGACGCGCGCGCGCGGCTCGCCGGAGAGCGGCCGCAGGATCCGCACGAGCATCGACGGCTTGAAGAAGCGCTGGTAGAGCTGGAAGCGCGGCGCGAAGTCGAGCAGCTCGAACGAGCCCTCGCTCGCCGCGAGAACACCGTCCGCAGCACGTTCGTGTTCTCGACGTAGGACTGCTCGACCTCGGTCGCGCCGACGCCCTCGACGACGAACGCGCCGCCCCGCTCGCGATCGAGCAGCGGACCGAAGACGAAGCTCGAGTCGGGCCGCGGCCAGCACATCCACTCCACCGAGCCGTCCCGGAGGAGTGCGCTGTACGAGCAGTTGCCGATGATGCCGAGGCCGTGTGCCATGGGTGAAGCTATTCGCGGACGCGTAGGTTGTACCTACCGACGCCTGCCGATCCGCTGAGGAAGGAGCTGTGGCCCAGACCGGACATCACGCGCTCGTCATCGCGAGCAACCGGCTCCCCGTCAGGTTCTCGGTCTCGGGCGACGGCTTCGACGTGCAGCCGTCCGCGGGCGGGCTCGCGACGGCTCTGCGCGCGGTCCGGGGCGACGCGACACTGGATCGGCTGGCCCGGCACGGTGGTCCCGACCGCGCTCCAGGCCGACGTCGACGAAGCGCCTCGCGAAGGACAACCTCGGCCCCGTCTTCCTGACGCGGGAGGAGGAGGACGGACTTCTACGGACGCGTCTGCAACGACACGCTCTGGCCGCTCTTCCACTACTTCGGCGACCGGCTGCGACTGACGCCCGAGGCCTGGGCGCACTACGTCCGGGTGAACGAGCGCTTCGCGGACGCGATCCTCGAGCACTGCGGGCCGGACTCGCGGGTCTGGGTGCACGACTTCCACCTGATGCTGGTGCCGGCGCTGCTGCGCGCGCAGGCGCCCGGGCTCTCGATCGGCTTCTTCCTGCACATGCCGTTCCCGTCGTCGGAGGTGTACCGGCTGCTCCCCGCGCGCGAGCGAGGTCCTGCGCGGGCTGCTCGGCGCCGACTACGTCGGCTTCCAGGTCGGCGACTACGCGCGGCACTTCCGCTCGTCCTGCCTCCGCGTCCTCGGCCTCGACTCGGAGCCCGACTCGATCGAGGTCGACGGCCGGCGGGTCGGCATCGGCGTCGACCCGATCGGCATCGACACGGCCGGGTTCCGGGAGACGCTCGCCGAGCCGGAGACCGCCAGCTCCTCGCCGAGCTCGAGGAGCAGTACGCGGGCCGCAAGCTCGTCCTCGGCGTCGAGCGGCTCGACTACACGAAGGGGATCCCGCAGAAGCTCGCTCGCCTTCGAGCGGTTCCTCGAGCAGGACCCGCGGCGTGCGCGGACGACGACGATGCTGCAGGTGCTCGTCCCGTCGCGGCTCGAGAGCCCGGAGTACCGGCAGCAGCGGGACGAGATCGAGCTGCTCATCGCCCGCATCAACGGGCGCTTCGGGCAGCCGGGGTCGACGCCGGTCGAGTACCTCCACCGCGACATCTCGAAGCGCGGGCCTCGTCGCGCTCTACCGCCGCGCCGACGTGATGATGGTCACGCCGCTCCGCGACGGCATGAACCTCGTCGCGCAGGAGTTCGTCCTCTGCCAGTCGGAGCCGGGGCTGCCCGGTCGCTGGCGCGGCTCGCTGCTCCTCTCCGAGTTCGCGGGCGCGGCGCAGGTGCTGCCGGGCGCCCTGCTCGTCAACCCCTGGGACGTGGACGGGCTCGTCGAGCAGCTCGGCACGGCGCTCGAGCTCGACCCCCCGGAGCGACGTCGCCGGCTCGAGACGATGGCGGGGCGCGTCGAGGCGCTCGACTGCCGCAAGTGGGCGGACGGGTTCCTCACGCGACTCGGGCGCCACTCGCGCCGAGACCGCCGCGTCAAGCCGCCGCCGACCGTGGACGAGCGAGGTCCTGAGCCGGCTTCAGCGGAGATTCGCCCGCGCGAAGACGCGGACGATCATGCTCGACTACGACGGCACGCTGCGCGAGCTCGAGCCGCATCCCGACCTCGCGACGCCGACGCGCGAGATCCGCGCGCGTGCTCCGCGAGCTCGCCGCGCTGCCCGCGACCGACGTCCACATCGTCAGCGGGCGCAGGCGCCGGAACCTCGAGCAGTGGTTCGGCAGCTGCCGATCCACCTCTGCGCCGAGCACGGGTACTTCGCCAAGGCGCCAGGGGGCGAATGGCAGGACGCTGGTCGAGCTCGATCTCTCCTGGATGCGCCCGATCGAGCGGCTGCTGCGGCGGGTCGCCGCCGACGTGCCGGGCGCCCACGTCGAGCGGAAGTCGTGCAGCGTCGCCTGGCACTACCGCGAGGCCGAGCCCGAGTACGGCTCGTGGCGCGCGCACGAGCTGCTGAACGACCTCGGCCAGCACCTGGCGGAACGCCCGCCGAGATCCTCCAGGGGCACCGCGTGATCGAGGTGCGAGCGCGCGGCGTCGACAAGGGCGTCTACGTGCGCGACGTCTTCCCCGACGGGAAGGAGTCGACGCGCTTCGTCATCGGGCTCGGCGACGACCGCACGGACCACGACCTGCTCGACGCGCTGCCGTCGGGGTCGGTCGCGGGCCACGTCGGCGGGCTGCTTCCGAGCACGCGCTCGACGGGCGGCTCGCGCGACCACATCCACGTCGTCGGCCCGGGCGAGGTGCGCCAGCTCCTGCGCGACCTCGCGGGCGCCCTCGACGGCTAGGCGGTGTCGCTCTCCCCGCGCCAGGAGCGGTAGAGCGCGACGAGCCACCAGCGCCACGCGACGAACGCGAAGAACACGAGCGCGACGACCACTGCCTCGACGCGCCCGAAGACGAGCTCGGTGACGAGGTAGAGGACGCCGGTGATCGCGACCGCGCTCGCGACGGTGCCGGCGATCGCCTCACGGTTCCCCTTCCGCAGCATGAAGTCCTTGTCGCCCTCGCGGAACCGGATGCGGTGGTACGCAGCCGGCGCGAGGAAGAGGACGAGCGCCGTCGCGGTCGCGAAGAGCGTCGCGTAGTAGACGTAGAGCTCGGCGTCGCGCAGGTCGCGGAACTGGCTCGTGAAGCCGATCGCGAGCAGGAACCCGAAGAGCACCTCCGCGCCAGGGATGAGCGAGCGGAGCTCCTGGAGGAGCTCGTTGTGCTCGCGCTCGAGCCGCTCCTTCCGGTCCTCGGCCTGCTGGGCCTCGACCTCCGGCCGAGACGGCTCGCTCATGCGGGAACGGCGGCGGCGCGCTCGAAAGCCGCCGCGTGCCCGCGGGCGTTCGCCTCGCGCAGCTCGTCCTCGTCCAGCGCGCCGATCCGGACGAGCAGCTCGAGCTCGTCCCGGAGGTGCGTCCGCATCATCTCCGGCCCGTCCGTCGCGATCGTGAAGGCGACGCCGTGCTCGACGAAGCGGCGGAACGTCTCGCGCACCGCGTCCTCGTCGGGCAGCGCCTTCGTCAGGAGGTTCGAGGTGGGGCAGATCTCGAGGACGGTGCCGAGGTCGCGCAGCGCGCGCATGAGCTCGGGATCGCCGGCGGCGAGGATCCCGTGCCCGATCCGCTCCGGGCGAAGGTGCTCGATCACCTCGGCCGATCTCCTCGCGGCCGATGTCGCCGCCCTCCTCGCCGACGTGGATCGTCACGCCGAGCCCGGCCTCGCGCGCGGTCTCGACCATCGGCGCGATCTGCGTGTAGTCGTACCGCCCTCCGCCCGGCCGCGGCCCTGCGATGTCGATCCCGACGACGCCGCGGCCCGACCCAGCGGATCGCCTTCTCGACGATGATCTCGTTCAGCCGCCGGTCGAAGGTGCGGTCCATCATCAGGATCAGCCCGGCGCGCACCTGCGGGTACTCGAGGCTCGCGAGGTCGAGCCCGCGGATCGCCGCCAGGATGATGTGGTCGAGGTCGCGCTCGCCGCCGCGGTTCCGCTTCATCGGGTTGAAGCGGAGCTCGAGCGTCGTGATGTGCTGCGAGCGGTACGCGCCGCCGATCGCGCCGTGCACCGAGCGCTCGACCGCGAGCGGAGAGGACTGGATGAGCTCCGTCCAGTGGTAGATCGCGTCGAGCGCGTCGAGGCCCGTGACGCCCTGCGGGTCGGAGACGGTGACGAGCGCGTCGAACTCCCAGTAGTCCTTCACCGGGAGCGCGATGCCCTGCTCGTGGGCGAGGCTCCAGAGGATGTCGGAGGCGACGGAGCCTCCGAGGTGCGTGTGGAGCTCGGCGAGACCCTCGTCGATCACGTGCGCGCGAGTCTACTCCGGCGGGGTCGAGACAGACGCAAGCGGCCAGTCGCGCTCGAGCCACACGACGACGGCCGCGCGGAGCGGCACGTCGAGCTCGACGCGCGAGGCTCGCACCCAGGTGCGCACGACCGCCCCCTCTCCGGCCGGTGCCGGGTCGACGTAGACGCAGCCGATGACGTCGTCCGTCTCCGGGTCGAGCACGCTGTAGGCGAAGGCGGTCCGCTCCTCGAACTCGGCGTGGTGCCGCTCGAGGTCGTTCAGGTTCTCGGCGAGCGACATCGGGTGCGGCCAGCTCTGGCCCGCGAAGCCGTGGGTCGACCGGATGTGCTCGATGCTCGACGACCACGCCTCGTGGTCGCGCTCGTTGTGCTCCGGGCCGAGCGGCTCGAGCACGAAGCCCTCGGCCGCGAGCCGCCGCGGCACCTCGAAGTCATCCGGGACGAGCGTCACTGGCGCGCGAGTCTAGTCTGGAGCCGTGGGGGTGAACGCGCTCGCGGTCAAGGCGACGAACCATTGCCTCACCGGCTGCGGGATCGGCGAGGTGCTCGGGATGGTGCTCGCGACCTGGTGGGGCTGGGGCGATGCCGCCTCGATCGCGCTCGCGGTCGCGCTCGCGTTCTTCTTCGGCTACCTGCTGACCCTGATCCCGCTTGATTCGTGCCGGGACGCGCTCGGCGCCGCGCTCGGGATCGCGCTCGTCGCGGACACGCTCTCGATCACGACGATGGAGATCGTCGACAACGCCGTGCTCCTGCTCTGGCCGGGGGCCATGGACGCCGGCCTCGGCGACGCGCTGTTCTGGATCTCGCTCGCGATCGCGCTCGCGGTCGCCTGGGGGCCGACGTTCCTCGTCAACCGCGCGCTGATCAGGCGCGGGAAGGGCCATGCGCACGCTCACGGCGCGCACGGCCACTGACGTCCAGGCTGCCTCGCGCCTCTAGCTCAGCAGCGGTGCGAAGCTCTCGCTCCACTCGGTGTCGCTCACGGACCGCCGGAACATCTGCTCGAGGACGGTGCGCGGCGTCGTGTCCTCCTCGGCGGCGACGAGCGCGACAGTCGCCGCGAGGAGGTGTTGGAGTAGCGCCCCATCGACGCGCCCCACCGCACGGGCGCGCTCGAACGCCCACATCGTTCGGGCTGCGTCCGCGGCGGGACCGCGTTGGCGAATCGTCTCGTAGAGGGGCTCCAGATCGATCTCTGCCCAGTCCATCGCGGGATTGTGACCGACGCCCTGGAGGTTGCGTTTCCACGACCTCGGCATCGGGTAGCCGAGAGGTGCAACCCGACAAGGAGGAAGTAATGAACGGTGACGTCTGGACGTACAGGGACCGCCAGTCGCTCGGCACGGATCCCGATTCGACGCAGATCCTCGGCTACGAGGTCGAGGCGCTCGACGGGTCGATCGGGAAGATCGACGATGCGTCGGCCGAGATCGGCTCCAGCTACCTCGTGGTCGACACCGGCCCGTGGATCTTCGGCAAGAAGGTCATGCTCCCCGCCGGCGTGATCCGCGAGATCGACGCCCCGGAGGAGCGCGTGTTCGTCAACCGGACCAAGGACCAGATCAAGAACGCTCCTGAGTTCGACGATGCGATGATCGGCGACGATGCGTATCGCAGCAGCCTCGGCTCGTACTACGGGTCGGGCGGCGCCGGGTATCGCGACTTCGACGACAGAGTGTGACCTGGTCGACCGGAGGTCGGGCGCTCGCCTGACCTCCGGCCGCACTCGACGAGCCTTCTCTGCCTTTCGCGGCGCCGGCGCTCAGCGAGCCCTGGCCCAGGGCCGCGGGTCCGGAAGCGGCGTCAGGATCGGCTCGACCTGGTCGCGGAGGTGCTCGAACGCGGGCGGGAGGATGAGCGCCTCGCCCAGGTGCTCCGTGTCCTCGTCGAGCGAGAAGCCGGGGCCGAGGGTGGCGATCTCGAAGAGGACGCCGCTCGGCTCGCGGAAGTAGATCGAGCGGAACCAGAAGCGGTCGATGATCGGGGACGGGCGCAGCCCGGCCTCCGTGACGCGCTCGTGCCAGGCTCCGTGATCTTCCATCGTCGAGGACCACGCGATGTGGTGGACCGTGCCCGCGCCGCCCGTTCCGCGTTCGGCCGGCGGGTCGTCGTAGCGGTAGAGGCCGCCGCGGCTCGGGCCGCGTGCCTCCCAGGTCGTGCCGTCGCGCGGCGTGAGCCCCAGTGTCTCGCGCAGCTCGTGCTCGCTCGCCGAAGGGCTCGACGCGTACACACGCACCCCGTCGAAGCCCTGGAGCGCGTGCTCGGCCGGCACCTCCGGGTGCACGGCGATGAGCGGCGCGTCGTCGACGTTCGAGACCACGAGCGCGTGCCGGAGCCCGTCGGGGTCCTCGAAGGAGACGCCGTCCTCGTCGCGCGAGACCGTCCCGGCCTCCGCCGCGAGGCGCTGCTCCCAGAAGTCGAGCGCGCTCTCGGAGCCCACTCTCCACTCGACCGTGTGCACCATCCCGGCGCCCGCGCGCCCGCGGCGCACGCCGGGGTACTCGAAGAAGGTGATGTCGCTTCCCGGCGTCCCCTCCTCGTCCGCGTAGAACAGGTGGTAGACGGTCGGGTCGTCCTGGTTGACGGTCTTCTTCACGAGGCGGAGGCCGAGGACGCGCGTGTAGAAGTCGACGTTGCGCGGCGCGTCGCCCGTGATGCAGGTGACGTGGTGGATCCCGTCCAGGCGCACCGGGCCACGATAGCGCCGTCGATGCGGATGCCGGCAGCGACTGCGATCTTGCGGAACGGGGCACGCCTGTAAGGTCCAGCGCGTGAAGATCGGGATCGTCGTCCCGTTCTCATGGTCGTTCTGGGGTGCCGTCGTGGAGCACGCGGAGCTGCAAGCGTCGGCGCTCGAGGAACTGGGCCACGAGGTGCGCCTCATCATGGGCAACGACCCGCCCGGGCAGTTCACGCGCGTCCTGCACCCGAGGGTCGGCCGGCACGGCCAGCCGCCGGGCAACGTGATCCCGGTCGGGCGCTCGGTCATCGTCCCGGCGAACGGCTCGCTCCCGAACCTCGTGCTCTCGCCCCGTGCCTTCTTCCGGATCCGGCGCACGCTCGAGCGGGAGCGCTTCGACGTGCTCCACCTGCACGAGCCGATGACGCCGGCGATCTGCACGAGCGTCCTCGTGATGGCTCGCTGCCCGCTCGTCGCCACGTTCCACGCCTCGGGCGAGATGGGTTGGATGCGAGGTGGCACCCCACTCTGGGGGTTCCTGATCGACCGCATCGACCACCGGATCGCGGTCTCCGAGCGCGCTCGTACGTCGCAGTCCCGCTGGCTCCCCGGCGAGTACGAGGTGATCCCGAACGGCGTGCTCGTCCCGGAGTCCGCACCCGCAGGCGATCGCGACCACCGCGTCGTGTTCGCCGGGCGGCAGGAGCCGCGGAAGGGGCTCCAGGTGCTCCTTCGCGCCTGGCCCGAGATCCACGCGCGCACCGGCCTTCGACTGACGGTCGCCGGCGCCGACCCGCTCGCGGTGCGGCTCCTGCTGACGCGCCTGCGCGTCCCGGACGACGCGATCGACGTCGTCGGGTTCCTGAGCCAGGACGAGCTGACCGAGACGCTGCTGCGCTCGAAGGCGCTCGTCGCGCCGTCGCTCGGACAGGAGAGCTTCGGGATGGTGCTGACGCGCGCGTTCGCGTGCGCGCTGCCCGTCGTCGCGTCCGACATCCCCGGGTACCGCGAGGTTCTCGATCCGGCGGCATCCGTCTCCGTGCCGCCGGGCGACACCGCCGCCCTCGCCGACGCGCTCGCCGCCCTGGTCGCGGACGAGCCGGCCCGCGTCGCGCTGGGCGAGGCAGCGCGCGAGATCGCTGTCACGCGGTACTCGTGGCCGGGGATCGCGCGCCGACTCGTCGAGGTGTACGAGGGCGTCACGGGGCTCTCGAGCCAGACGGCGCGCGCGGCGTGACGGTCCTCTCGCGGGCCTGGCGTAGCGGGTGGGTGCAGGGCATCGTCGTCGTGCTGCTGCTTCTGCTGGCGTTGACCGTGCTCTGGTGGCGCGGGCCCGACTGGGGCGCCGTCTGGGACTCGTTCCGGTTCGTCGCCTGGAGCTGGATCCTCCTCGCGCTCGCGCTCAACGTCGTCTCGACGCTCTTCCGCGCGCTGTCCTGGCGGATGACGATCGGCCAGGCGCTGCCGCCCGAGCACCAGCCCGGCCTCGTCCACGTGCTGTCCGCGTTCGGCGTCGGGCTCTTCGCGAACGCCGTGGTGCCGGGGAGGCTCGGCGAGCTCGCCCGGGTCGCGACGCTGCGGCGCCACCTGCCCGACGCACCTGCCGGCACGAGCGCGATCCTCGTCGGAACGGTCTTCGCGCACAGGCTCTTCGACCTCGTGCCGGCGACGATCCTCGTCGTCTGGGTGCTGTTCACGGCCGAGGTCCCGCACTGGGCCGTCGTCGCGCTGATGATCGTCGCCGCGGTCGGGCTCGCGCTCTTCACGATCGCGTGGATGAGCGCGAGGCGCCATCACCGTCCGGTCATGAGCGAGGGCGTCGGGTCCGTGCGGCATCTGCTCTCGATGGCGCGGCAGGGGCTCGCCGTGCTGAAGGAGCCGGTTGCGCTGGCGGGTGCGATCCTCCTCCAGTGCCTCGGCTGGCTGCTCCAGCTCCTCGCCGTCTACGTCGCGATGCAGGCGTTCGACATCGACGCGCCGCTGCCCGCGGCAGGGCTCGTGCTCGTGCTGATGAACATCGCGACGATCGTGCCGCTCTGGCCCGGGAACGTCGGGCTCGTGCAGGCCGCGGTCGCGGTCCCGCTCCGGAACTACGGCGTCCCGTACTCCACGGGGTTCGCGTACGGGCTCGCGCTGCAGGCGCTCGAGATGGTGTGCGGCGTCGGGCTCGGGCTGATCGCGCTCGCGCGCGAGGGCATCTCCGTCGCGATGCTGCGCCGGATGCAGGACGACGACGAGCCGTCCTCGGAGAACGCCGTCGAGTCGGTGGAGGAGATGATCGAGGAACTCGAGCCCGAGCCGGATGCGGCCGCCCGTGAGGGCGCTCCTCTCCCCCGCTAGCCTCAAGGGCGTCCTCGCAGCCCGGGACGCGGCCGCCGCGCTGGCCGAGGGCTTTCGCAGCGCGGGAGCGGACGTCGTCGAGCTGCCGGTCGCGGACGGGGGCGAGGGCACGGGCGACGCGCTCGAGCGCGCGCTCGGCGGCGAGTGGCGCGGGGCACGGGTCGCGGGACCGCTCGGTGCGCCCGTCGACGCACGCTGGCTCCTGCTCCGGGACGGGCGAGCCGTGATCGAGGCGGCGGAGGCGATCGGGCTGCCGCTCCTGCATCCTGAGGAGCTCGACCCGCTGCGCGCGTCGAGCCGCGGTCTCGGGGAGCTGCTGCTCGCGGCGCTGGAGCAAGCGCCGCGGAGCCTCGTCGTCGCCCTCGGAGGCACGGCGACGGTCGACGGAGGCGCCGGCCTGCGCGAGGTCGTGGGCTCGCTGCCCGTCCCCACGGCGGCTCTCTGCGACGTGTCGACGCTGCTTCGGGATGCCGCGCGCCTGTTCGGGCCGCAGAAGGGCGCGTCAGCGGAGGACGTCGGGGTACTGCGCGCTCGGCTCGAGTCGCTCGAGGAGCTGCGGCCGTTCGCCTCGCTGCGCGGCTCGGGAGCGGCGGGAGGGCTCGGAGCGGCGCTCGCGGCGCTCGGGGCCGAGCTCGTGCCCGGCGCGGCGACCGTGCTCGACCTCGTCGGCTTCGACGAGCAGCTCACCGGCTGCGACCTCGTGGTGACAGGGGAGGGCCGGGTGGACGAGACGACCGCGGAAGGGAAGGCGCCGGGCGAGGTGGCGCGCCGAGCGGGAGCGGCCGGCGTTCGCTGCGTCGTCTTCGGCGGTCGCGTCCTGGCCGACGTCCCCGGCTCCCGGACGCACGAGCTCTCCGGGGACCCGGGCCGGGCGAAGGAGGATCTCGTCGCGCTCGGGCGTGACCTGGCGGTCGGAGGCGACCGCTAGCGGGACTCGGCCTTCGCGAGCCGGTCCGCCATCGCCTCGAGCAGCTTCCAGGCGACCTGCGGGCGGGCCTCGACGAACGGCCGGAACACGAACACCGGGAGCCCGAACGTGCGGAGGTCCGAGGTCGCGGTCACCGTCGCGGTGCGCGGACGCCTGTCGATGAGGGCGATCTCGCCGAAGTGCGAGCCGGGGCCGAGTTGCGCGACCTCCTGGCCGTGCACCTCGACGGAGGCCGAGCCGCTGTCGACGACGAAGAACATGAGCCCGCCCTCGCCCTCGAGCGCGATCGCGTCTCCTTCCGAGAAGCGGCGCTCGTTGAACTCCTCGGCCAGGCTCTCGAGATCGTGCTCGTCGAGTTCGGCGAACAGCGGGACGTTGCGCAGCAGCTCCGGTGTCGGCTTCGCCATGGGGCGATTCATACACGAAGCGGGGGTGACTGTCACCCGCGGGTGACAGTCACTCGCTTCCTCACCCGCCTTCTTCAGGGCGGCCGGGCGTGAGCTCCTCGATCCGGAGCTCCGCGGCCTGCAGCCGCTCGGCGGCGTTGCGGTACAGCTCCTCGCCGCGGCGAAAGAGCGCGATCGCCTCGTCGACGGGGACGTCGCCGCGCTCGAGCCTGGTCACGATCTCCTCGAGCTCGCGCTGAAGGTCCTCGAAGCTCCGGTCGTCGGTCACGCCGTCACCTCGTCGACCGTGGCGGCGAGCCCGCCCTTCGCGAGCTCGATCTCGACGCGCTCGCCCGTGCTCACGGTCGCCGCCTCGCGCAGCGCCACGCCGCCCGCCCGGACGACTGCGTACCCGCGCGCGAGGGTCGCGAGCGGTGAGAGCGTCTGGAGCCGGTCGCCCGAGCGGTCGAGCGCGGAGCGGCGGCGCTCGAGCAGGAGCCGCGGGGCCGCCCGCAACCGCTCGGCGGCCCGCCCGAGCCGCGCCTGATTCCGCTCCACGACCCCGTGCGCTGCGAGCTCGAGGCGTCTCCGGTCCCGCTCGAGGGCGCCCGCGAGCTCGTTGCGGTCCGGGACGACGAGGCTTCCCGCCGCCGTCGGCGTCGCCGCCCTGACGTCCGCGGCGAGGTCGCAGAGCGGCGTGTCCTGCTCGTGGCCGACCGCCGAGACGACCGGCACCGGGCACGCGGCAACCGCGCGCACGACGGCCTCGTCGCTGAAGGGCAGGAGATCCTCGAAGCTCCCGCCGCCGCGGGCGAGGACAATGACGTCCACGTCCTTTCGTGAGCCGAGCGCCGTGAGCGCGGCGACGATCGCAGCCGGCGCGCCGCGACCCTGGACACGCGTCTCGCACACGACGACGCGGGCCGGATAGCGGCGTCCGATCGTCGCGAGCAGGTCGCCGCGCGCGGCAGCGTCGGCGCCCGTGAGAATGCCGACCGCCCGCGGGACCCGCGGGAGCGTGCGCTTGCGCGTCTCAGCGAAGAGGCCCTCCGCGCCGAGCTGCCGCTTGAGCCGCTCGAGCGCCAGCAGGTGGTCGCCGAGCCCGACGCGCTCGATCGTCGTCGCACGCAGGCCGAGCTCTCCGCGGAGCTCGTACAGCTCCGCGCGCCCTTCGACCTGGACGTTCTCGCCCTCGGCGAGGCCGAGGTCGAGCCGGTCGAACTGCCGTCGGCCGATCGTGACCTTGAGCGTCGCGCCGGTCTTCGGGTCCTTGAGCGTGAGGAAGACCGTCGCCCACGCCTCGTTCCGCCGGAGCTCGGTGACCTCGCCCTCGATCCAGACCGCGTGCAGCCGCCCGAGGACGCGCGCGATCCCGCGGTTGAACCCGGAGATGGAGTAGACCTTGCGCTCGTCCGACACGCCGTCAGGTTATTCGCGTCGGTGGAGCGCGACGGGCGGCCGAGGGTCGCCTCTACAGGAGGATCTCGGCGGCCGTCGTCGCGTCGCAGCCGCGCGTCACGAGCTCGACCGCGTCGTGCAGGTCGACCTCGCTCCCCGCGAGCCGCTCCGCGAGATGCACCGGGTAGCCGGCCTCGAGCAGGATGTGCAGGCGCCACCCCTCCACCTTGGCGGGCTCGTTCTCGTGCCAGAGCGGTGTCTCGGTGATCTCGGCCATGCGCGTGAGATTCGCTGTCACTGAGACGTTCCCTTCCGGAAAAGGTTCGTGTTTCAGACGCCGGCAGACGACGCGTCGTAGCGCCGTGCGAGCTCGGCGATCCGGTCCTCGAGACGCTGTGTGGCGGCGTTCGCAGCGTGCTGGAACTGGTCCGCGATCAGGAGGTCGGCTCGGCGCAGGAACGTCTCGGAGGTGCGGTCGAGCTCCTCGCGCAGGCGGCTCGCGGCCTCCTCGCGAATCGCCTTCATGCGGTTCTCGAACTCGAGGGCGCCGGCCTCGCTCAGCCGGTCCACCTCGCGCGCCGTGGCCCGCTCGAGCTGCTCCACCTGGCGCCGCTCGAGCTCCGCGAACGCCGTCTCGATCCGCGTCCGCGCGTCGCTCTCTGCGCGCTCCACCTGCTCCGCGACGCCCTGCTCGTGCTGACGCAGGCGCTCGGTGAAGTCGTCGATCGCGCGGCGGCGGTCGTCCGCCTGGACCTGGAGCTCCTCGAGCGCTTCGGAGAGCGCGTTCCTCGTCGTCGTCTCGAGCTCGTCACGCAGCCTGGCCGCGGCCGCGCGTTGCTGGTCGACGGTCGTTCCGAGCTCGGTCGCCTCGGCCTCGATGCGGACCTCGACGTCCGCGATCCGCTGCGTCAGCTGTTGCTCGAGCACCGTCACCTCACCTGTCAGGGACTGCTGTGCCCGCTCGAGATCGGACTCCCAGGCGCGCAGCCGCTCCTCGACCCTCCGCTCGACGGTCGCCAGCGTCTCGGCCAGCCGGTCCGACAGCTCGCGCTCGAGGACCGTGAGCTCGCCGCGGCGCTCGTCCGAGAGGCGGCGCTGCTCGCTCGTGTACGCCGAGAGTGCGTCCGCGTGCGCGCGCGAGACGGCGATCCTGAGCTGCTCCGCCTGGAGCCGCCCCTCTTCCTCGCCCGCGGCGCGCACGGCGCGGCGGGCCTCGGCGACGAGCTCGTCCGTGCGCGCCGCGCGGGCATTCGAGCGACGCAGCGCGAGGGTGAGCGCGACGACGAGGAGCAGCGCGGCAACGAACGCGCCGAGCAGGATCCACGCGACGACCGGCACCCCGCCCACTCTAGAGACGCACTGCGACGAGAGCCGCGGCGAGCAGGACGACGGAAGCGGTCAGCAGGCGCAGGCCGCGCTCCGCGGGCAGGATCAGCCGCCCGGGGTCGAGCTCCTCGCGCTGCGCCGTCGCGAAGCACGAGTGCCCCTTCGACCGCGAGGACGCGTCGGCGGACGAAGCGCACGTGGGTCGAGAGGGCACGCTGGGCGAGCGAGAGGAGAACGGCGAACCCGGCGCCGAGGAGCGCGGCGTCCGCAAGCTCGCCCGCCACGGCCGCGTATCCGCACAGGACCGGGAAGCCGCCCCAGGCGAGCCCGAACCAGAGGTCGGTGTGGAACCAGCCGCCGGCGAGCTCGAGGTTGTAGGCGAGCACGAGGAAGACGCCCAGCGGGAGGAGCACGAGCAGCCAGGGCTCGAACGGGACGAGAACGACGGCGCCGATCGCGCATGCCGCCGACGAGGCTCACCACAGCGAGCGCGACGAGAACGGTGTCCGGGATTCGCGTGTCGAGCGGACGGCCGCGGAGCTCGTCGAGCGCGTGCGCGCCGATCCCGAGGGCGAGCGCGAACGCCGCCACGGCCGCACCCAGCCGCCCCCACGCGACGAGCGGCGCGAGGCAGCCGCCGATCACGACGTACGAGAGGTGCCACGCCGTGTACGGGAGGTGCAGCAGCGTCACGTAGTCGCGCCAGCCGCCCTGCTCGAGCGCGTAGAAGGCCGGCCGCGCGTCGCTCACGTCCTCGTCCCCCACACGACGACGCCTCCGCCGAGGCTGAGCCGCCTTGCCTCCACGTCTCGCAGTCCTGCGTCTGCCCACATCGCGAGCTGACGTTCGAGCGGGTAGCGCGTCCCAGAAGCCGCGGATGGAGCCGCCGAGAAAGTCGCCGACCTCGGCCCAGCCGTTCCGGAGCACGCGACCCGCGAGCGGGAGGCCGATCCCGACGTAGGCATCCCACAGCGGCCTCGCCAGCCCGCCCGGGACACCGAACTCGAGGGATGCGACGATGCCTCCGGGCGGACGACCCGCGCGAGCTCGCGCGAGCGTCGCGCCGGGGTCGTCGACGTAGCGGAGGAGGTACGTGAATGTGAGGTGGTCGAAGGACGCGTCGTCGAACGGGAATCGACGTCGGCCGAGGCCTCGACGAGCTCGACGTCGCCGCCGAAGCGGGCGCGTGCCACGGCGAGCATGTCCGGGCTCTGGTCGAGCCCGGTGACGCGGAAGCCGCGGCGCCGGAGCTCTCGCGCGACGAGGCCGGTGCCCGTCGCGACGTCGAGGACGTGCCCGCGGTCGCGCGGGAGCCGGGAGACGAGGAACCTGCGCCAGAGCGGGTCCTGCCCGAGCGAGAGGACGGCGCCGACGCGGTCGTACGACGGGCCGAGCGGGGCGAACAGCTCGCGGGCGTGGGAGCCCCGTTGCGACATCGCCCTATTCTGGCGGCGTGGCGCTGGCCGACGACCTCGAGCGGATCGCCGGCCTGGCGGCGGCGCATGCAGAGGCCGGCGACACGGTGTCCGGGATCCTCGCGACCGAGCCCTCACCCGGGGCGCGCGTGTACGTGTGCTCCCTCGACGGCGCAGACGGCTACCGGAGCTGGCTCGCGGTGCGGGACGACGGGTCGGCGGTGACCGGCAGGGGTGAGCTGCGTGAGGCGGTGTCGATCGCGGCGCTGTGCGAGGTCGCAGCGGAAGCTGCCGGCGGAGGCGATGTGGCCGGGCTGGTCGCGAGCCTGGAGGAGCTTCGCGAGCGCGAGGCGCCGGAGGGCATCGACGGCGCCATCGCCGCCGCGCGGGCGCTCGCGGACGTCGTCGGCGAGCGCCACAGCTCGCGACGCCTGCCCGTCTCGACTCGATCGGCGCGGCGACGCGCGAGCTCGAGCGCGAGCTCGATCCCGACGGGCGCCTCGCCGTTTGCCGCGGCCCTGAGGTCGGCGCAGGGTGCGGTTCAGGAGCTCCAGCGCGAGGTCGAGGCCGGCTACCGGATCCCGTTGTCGTAGGGGCGAGATGTATCTCGCCCCTACAATCACCGCGTGGAGAGTGGAGGCGGCGGCTTCTTCCCGTTCGGCGGCGGCGACCCCGAGGATCTCCTCGGCGCGCTGCGCGAGTTCGCGGAGAAGCAGGCGGAGTCGGTGCAGGACGCGCAGAAGGAGCAGTTCGCCACGCTGACCCTGAACACCGCGGTCGACCTCACGGCCGCGGCCCTCGGCCAGATCCAGGTCGAAGGCTCGTCCGACGCGCAGGCGATCGCGCTCCGCGACGCGATGCGCGTGCTCTTCCCCGAGGCCGTCGCGCTCGTCTCGGCCGCCCGCCAGGGCTTCATGCGCTCGTAGGGGCGAGGTTTGTCTCGCCCGGCGCCCGCTGCTCGATGAGTCGCCGGGCGCTCTACGTCGTCTGCGGGCTCGTGCTCGTCCCGCCCGCAACACTGCTCGTCGCGCTCGCCACCGGGATGGGGCTCAACTGGCTGCTCGCGCCCGCGGGAACCGTGGCGCTCGGGCTCGCGCTTCGCCGCCCGCGTCGGGAGATCGCAGTCGTCGCGCCCTGTCCGCGCTCGTCGGCCTACTCGTGGCGTTGGTGTTCTTCTTCCTCGTCTGGACCGGCATCGTCGACTCTTCTCTGCGACCTCTTCCGCGCCTAGCCCGGTGCCTGCGAGCAGGCTACCAGCCGCCGTCGACGATCAGCGTCTGGCCGCGGATCATGTCCGCCTCCGGTGAGCAGAGGAAGGTGACGCAAGCGGCCACGTCCTCGGGCGAGACGAGTCGGCCGACCGGGTTGCGCGCGCCCATCTCGAGCATCGCCTCCTTGTTCGGGAAGTGCTCGAGCGCGCCGGTCTCGACGACGCCTGCCGACACGGCGTTCACGCGGATCCCGCGCGGCGCGAGCTCCACCGCGAGGTAGCGGACGAGCGCCTCCAGCGCGGCCTTCGACGCGCCGACGAGCGTGTAGTTGTCGAGAACGCGGATCGAGCCGAGGCTCGAGATCCCCACGATCGACGAGCCGGCCGGCATCGTACGGCGCCGCGGCTCGCGTCAGCGACAGGAGCGCGCGCGCGTTCGCGGAGAGCGTCCAGTCCCAGTGCTTCGGCTCGGTCTCGAGCGCGGGGCGGATGACACCCGTGGCAGCCGCATGGACGAGCACGTCGAGCGCGCCGAGCTCGGCGACCTCCTCCGCGATCCGCTCTCCCGCGACGTTCCCGCGGACGAGGATCGGCTCCGCACCGAGCGCGCGCAGCTCGGACGCGGTCTCCTCGGCCGGCCGGTCGCCGCGCATGTAGCCGATCGCGACCCGCTTCGCGCCGAGCGAGGCGAAGCGGAGCGCGATCGCCTTCCCGATCCCGCGCGAGCCCCCGGTCACGAGGACGGACGCGCCCTCGAAGCTCACTTCGCCTTCGGCAGCGGATCGGAGGCGGGCGCCGACGACGGGATCGTGTCCCAGCCGATCCGGCTCAGCGGCTCGCGCTCGCCGTCCTGCGCGAGCGACGATGCGTGCCCGAGCCGGTCGAGGAGCTCCATCTTCTCCTCGCCGTACCGGCGCACCGGGTGGTCGACCGGGAGGTCCTGGACGAGCTCGCGGACGCGCGCGCGGAGCTGGTACGCGAAGTGCGGCGTCGCGGGCCCGACGAGGGAGTCGACGTCATCGAAGGTCGGCTCGGCCATGATCACGAAGCCTATCGACGGGCTTCGTGGGAACCCACCGGTAGCGTCAGGCGATGCGCCGCCCGTCGACCGTCGAGCTCATGCTGCTCGCGACGGTCCTGCTTTGGGCGCTCAACCTCAGCGTTACGAAGTACATCCTCACGCACGGGCTCGCGCCGCTCCCGTACGCGACGGTTCGCTACGCGCTGGCCGGGCTGCTCTTCGTCGCGTTGACGCTCTACGTCGAGCGGACGCTGCGCGTCGAGCGCCGCCACCTCCCGATCCTCGGCCTCGCGGCCGCGCTGCTGTTCGTCAACCAGCTCTCGTTCGTCTTCGCGCTCGACGTGACGACGGCGTCGACGATCGGGCTCGTGCTCGGCGCGATCCCGATCTTCGCCGCCATCTTCGGCCTCGTCCTCGGCACGGAGACGCCGACGCGGCGCTTCTGGCTCGCCGCCGCGATCTCGGCTGCGGGAGTCGCGCTCGTCGCGGCCGGCTCGGGCGGGGAGGTCTCCGGCGGCCTGCTCGGAGTCCTCCTCGGGCTCGCGACGGCCGCGACGTGGGCCGCCTACTCGGTCGACCGTCGGCCCGCTCATGCGCTCGTACTCGCCGTCGCGGATGAGCGCGATCGTGATCCCCGCCGCCTGGGTCGGGATCGCGCTCGTCGGGCTGCCCCGAGACCGCCGACCAGGAGTGGGATCTCGGCTGGGAGATCTGGGCGCTCCTCGCCTTCGCGACGATCGGCCCGCTCGTCGTCACGAACGTCCTCTGGTTCCGCTCGATCCACCGCATCGGGGCCAACCGCGCGACCCTTGCGGCCAACCTGCAGCCGTTCGTCGCCGCCGTCCTCGCGGTCATCCTGCTCTCGGAGCCGCTGGCCTGGCTCCAGATCGCCGGCGGCGTGCTGATCGCGCTCGGCATCCTCGTCGTGCGTCGCCGGGGTCCCGCCGGCCCTCCCGTCGTAGAATCAGGCCTATGAGCGAACACGACTTCATGCCGATCGACGGTTGGGACCATCTCGAGATCTGGGTCGGGAACGCGAAGCAGGCGGCGTACTTCTACGAGAACGCCTACGGCTTCTCGCGCACGGCCTACGCGGGCCCGGAGACGGGCGTCCGCGACCGGTGCTCGTACGTGCTCGAGCAGGGCGACATCCGCCTCGTGCTCACGAGCGGCCTGCGTGCCGACAGCGAGGTCTGCCGCTGGGCCGCGGTGAAGGGAGACAGCGTGCGCGACGTCGCGCTCGCCGTGCCCGACGCGACGAACGCCTACCGCCAGGCCGTGCAGCGCGGTGCCCGCGGCATCGCCGAGCCGTACTGGCTCGAGGACGAGCACGGCCGCGTCGAGCTGGCCACGATCGGGACGTACGGCGACAACGTCCACACGTTCGTCGACCGCTCCGAATACTCGGGCGCGTACCTCCCGGGCTTCGTCTCCGTGTCTTCGAACGGCGGTCCGGCGACGGGCCTCGGGCTCATCGCGATCGACCACGTCGTCGGCAACGTCGAGCTCGGGCGCATGGACGAGTGGGTCGGGTTCTACGAGCGCGTGCTCGGCTTCACGCAGCTCACGCACTTCTCGGACGAGGACATCTCGACGGAGTACTCCGCGCTCATGTCGAAGGTGATGACGGACGGCGAGGGGAAGATCAAGTTCCCGATCAACGAGCCGGCCGAGGGCAAGCGCAAGAGCCAGATCGAGGAGTACCTCGAGTTCCACGGCGGCCCGGGCGTCCAGCACGTGGCGATGCAGACCGAGGACATCGTCAAGACGGTCGCGGCGCTCCGCGAGCACGGCGTCCTCTTCATCGCGACCCCGGACACGTACTACGACGACGTCGAGGAGCGCGTGGGCGAGATCGACCAGGACTGGGGCGCGCTCCGGTCGATGGGGATCCTCGCCGACCGCGACGAGGAGGGCTACCTGCTCCAGCTCTTCACGAAGATCGTCCAGGACCGCCCGACGCTCTTCTTCGAGGTCATCGAGCGCCACGGCTCGCGCGGCTTCGGGATCGGGAACTTCAAGGCGCTCTTCGAGGCGATCGAGCGCGAGCAGGCGCTACGCGGGAATCTCTAGGTCGCGACGGAGCGCCTCGCACTCGCGGATGTAGCGGGTCGCACCGACCGAGCGGTAGAAGGCGAGCGCCCGTTCGAGCTGGTCCTCGGCCTCCTGCCGGCGGCCTTCGCCCTCGAGCCTCGTCACCGCGAGCTTGCGAGCATCCGCCTCGGCGGACAGGATGCCGATCTGCTCCATGAGGTCGGCAGCCCCGACGTAGTCGCCGGAGATCAGAGCGAGGTTCATCGCGCGCATCGTGGTGGGCGGAAGCTGCTCGACGTACGAGCGAAGCTGCTCCGCGTAGCCGAGCGGCTCGGCGACGAACGAGAAGTCAAGGATTCTCCAGTCCCCCGCCCCCCTCATCTGCTCCAAGAGCTCGCCCGCGAGCTCGTGTGCTTCCCCCGTCCGTTCGAGCTCGTGATAGATCCGCATCGCTGCCCCGAACGCCGGAAAGAGTGCCTGCGGCTCCCCCATCTGGCGTGAGCCTTCGATCGCTCGCGCCACGTCCTCGAGCGCGCCTTCGACGTCGTCCCGCGCCAGCAGGATACGCGCGCGATTCCGGCGGATTCCGAGCTCGCCGCTCGCCGATTCGCTTCCACTCCCGGCGATCCAGGCTTCCGCGAGCCGAAGGCCGTCGTCCCACCTTCCGGTCCAGAACCGGTTGCCGACGAGCGTCGCGCGCGCGAACCTCGCAAGGGAGAGGGCGCCGAGCTCTTCTCCGACCCGGATCGCTTCCGTGAGGAGTCTCGCCCTGTCGCCTGAAGTCGCCGAAGCCCGCAACTACGGCCGAGAGATTGTTGAGGGCGCGTGCCGCTTCGGGTGATCGCAGCGCGAGCGCGAGCGCGACGCTTCGCTCCAGCGCATGCGATCCCCTCGGCCTGTCCGAAGTTCGCTCGCGACGTGCCGATGTTGTTGAGCGCATGGGCGCGAAGCTCGTCGAGCCCGAGACGCTCGGCCATCGCCAGCGCCTCCTCGCCGATCCGGATCGCTTCCTCGTAGCTGATCGGCGAGCAGGCGGTAGCGCGAGATCTGGCTGAGGACGAATGCCTTCGCCGGGGAGTCCGGGAGACCCACGATTCCGGCAGCAGCGCGGTCGAGTAGACGATCGCACCGCTCGCGGTCCCTTCGGTACCACGCGACCTCCGCCAGGAGCGCATCCACCTCGGCCACGTGCTCGTTGCGGTCCGCTGCGAGCAACGCCTCGCGTGCCGCCTCGAGTGACTGCTCCCGTCGGTCGTCGCCGCTCACGTGGTACGCACGCGCGAGTCGGAAGAGAAGCTCCGGCCACTCGGGATCCTCGGGCGGCCAGAGCTCCGCGGCAAGCGCGTAGTAGCGCGCCGCCGCGGGAAAGGCGTTGAGCCCGAAGGCGCGATCTCCCGCCTCGCGGAACGCAGCACGCGCTCGTTCCTCGAACTCGCCGGTGTCGCCGCCCGTCGCCCGTGCGTACTCGAGAGCTGCTCCGTAGTGGTGCGCGAGCATCTCGGCGTGGTCGTCGGCGCGGCCGAGCGTCTCGATCCACTCCGCCGCCTGCCTGTGCTTGTCTGCGCGCTCCGCCCTCGGGATCTGCTCGTAGGCGACGTCCCGCATGAGCGCGTGCCGGAAGCTGTACTCGCTCTCCCCGGCGACGGTGCTGCGGCGCTCGCGGCGAACGAACTCGACGCGCTCGAGGGCATGGAGCAGCTCCTCGAGCGTCCAGCGCTCCGGGCCGAGCGCACCGAGCCAGAACGACCTGCCGACGACCGCGGCGTTGCAGAGAAGCTCTTTCTCAGCGCGAGGCAGCGTGTCGAGACGCGCGGCGATGAGCCCTTGCACGGTCTCGGGCAGGACGGCGTCGCCCGGTCGCTCGCTCAGCATCCGCGTGAACTCCTCCGCGTAGAGCGGATTGCCGCCCGCGTGCTCGAGCAACCGGGCCTGCAGGTCGGCCTCGATGGCCGAGCGCCCGAGGAGCGCGTGTACGAGCGCTGCCGTCTCGTCCTCCGACAGCGGCGCGAGCTGGATCGTCGACGAGTTGACCTTGCCGCCACCCCAGCCCGGCCGGCGGGCTAGCAGCTCGGGACGCGCCGTGCAGACCACGAGCAAGGACACACCACTCGCCCACTCCACGAGGTAGTCGACGAAGTCGAGCAACGCCTCGTCTCCCCAGTGCAGGTCCTCGAAGACGAGGACGAGCGGGCGCTCCTCCGCCAGCGACTCGAAGAAACGGCGCCACGCGGCGAACGCCTCACCGCGCTGATCGCCGGCGGTGGAGTCGGACTCCAACCCTGCCAGCGCGCGCAGGTGACGCTCGGCCCAGTCGGCCTCCGCCTCGTCGGCAATGACAGCGTGCGTCGCGCGACGCAGCTTCTCACCTACCTGTTCCGGGCTGTCCGACTCAAGGATGCCCGCCTGTGCCTTCACCATCTCGCCGAGGGCCCAATACGTGATGCCGTCGCCGTAGGGGAGCGACCGGCCGTGACGCCAGTAGACGAGCCCGAACGAGCCTGTACGGATGGTCTCGAAGAGCTCGAACACGAGGCGGCTCTTGCCGATGCCGGGAACTCCCACGAGCGTGACGAGCTGGGGCGAGCGCTCCTCCAGCACGCGGGAGAAAGTCTCCCGGAGAAGCGTCAGCTCTCGCTCGCGCCCGACGAGCTCGGCCCCGCCGACGCGCTCGACGCCGACGCGCGCCCGTGCCCGCAGGACACTCCAGACCTGCACCGGTGCCGACTTGCCTTTCGCTTCGACCGCGGTCGCGGTCTCGAGCTCGACGACCCGTTCGGTCGCCCGGTAGGTCGTTTCGTCGACGAGGATCGCGCCCGTAGGGGCTGCTGCCTGCAGCCGGGCTGCAGTGTTCACGACGTCCCCGGACGCCATGCCTTCGCCCGCATCGGGTCGCGCGTCGAGCGCGATCAGTGCCTCGCCGGTCGTGATCCCGATCCGGACCTCCAGGTCACCCTCCTCCGCGAGCGCCTCCCGGATCGCGAGCGCGGCTCGGACGGCTCGCTCCGGGTCGTCCTCGTGCGCGACCGGAGCACCGAACACCGCCATGACGGCGTCCCCGATGAACTTCTCGACGGTGCCGCCGAAGTGCTCGAGCTCGGAGCGCACGCGTGCGTGGTAGGGCTGAAGAAGCCGCCGAACGTCTTCCGGGTCCATTCGCTCCGCCCTCGCCGTGAAGCCGACGAGGTCGCAGAAGAGGCACGTCACGATCTTTCGCTCCTCGCGCGTATGCGGAGTGTCGCCCGTGAGTGGGGCACCGCAATTGGCACAGCGGGGAAAGCCCGCCGGCGTTTCCTGGCCGCACGAGGCGCAGACGACGCTCATGCCGACTTCGCGAGCAGCGCCTCGCCCTGGCGGATGTAGCGCGTCGCGTCCACGCTTCGCCAGAACGCAAGCGAGCGCTGCAGCTGCTCGTCGGCGTCAGCACGTCTACCGTCGGCGACGAGCTGCTCCGCGGCGCGCAGCCGCGCAAGGGACTCGAGCTCGGCATTGCCGATGGCATGAAGGACGTCGGCGCCCTTGAGGAAGTCGCCTCGTAGCACGGCGCGCGCGGCCTCTGTCCATTTCGTCGGAGGGTCGCGGTCGACCCGCTCCGCGAGCTCGTCGGAGCATCCGAGCGTCTCAGCGACGAACGTGAGGTCGACGGTAGCCCAGGCGGCGTTGGTCATGTTCTCCGACCCCTCGAGGGTCTCTCGCGCGATCGGCTTCGCCTCGTCGAGCTCTCCGGCCTCGACCAGCAGGCGGGTACACCCCGAGAGCCACGGAATGCGTATCTGCGGATCGTCGGCTCTCCGTGCCAGCAGCACGGCTTTCTGCGCATCCTCGAGTGCGCCGTCGACGTCGTTCCGGGCCAGCCGGATCGCCGCACGGCGGAGGCGCATGCCACCCTCGTGGTAGTGGGGCTCTCCGGCTTCGCACGCCGCCAGGAACTCCTCGATGTGCGGGAGTGCCTCGTCCCAGTGGCCCTCCCGGGAGAGCAGCCAGATCCTGAAGTTCCGAGAAAACGTGAGCAGATTCGCCATTCCGAGTCGCTCGGCGTGAGCCACTGTCTGGTCGATGAGCACGAGCGCGCGGCGGAGGTCGCCCATGACCCAGACCGACGCTGCCAGGTTGTTGCATGCACGTGCGACCTCGGAGGAGCCGGCTGCGAGCGCGATCCCGACGGCACGCTCGAGATCCTCGAGGCCGGCTGCGTCGCCCATGTTCGCCCTCGCCGCGCCGATGTTGTTGAGGGCATGTGCCTGGAGCTCGAGGAGCCCGAGCTCCTCGGCCATCGTGAGCGCGTCACGGCCGATCCGGATGGCGTCCTCGTTCGCGCCTGCAAGCATCCGGTAGCGCGAGACCTGGCTGAGCACGTGCGCCTTTCCGGGCGAAGGCGCCAGTTGGTGGACAGAGGTATGGGCGCGCTCGAGGTGCTCCGACGAACGCGCTGCGTCCGCGCGGAACCACCAGAGCTCGGCCAGCAGAGCGTCCGCTTCGGCAGCAAGGTCGAGGCGCCGCCCAGCGTGCGCCGCGTCCAGCGCGTCGTCTAGCGAGCTTTGCTGCTTCTCGTGCCCGCTCGCGTGATATGTGCGAGCCAGGTCGAAGAGGAGGCTCGGCCGGTCGGGGCTGTCGTGCGGCCATGCCTCGACTGCGAGCTCGTAGTAGCGCGCGGCCGCCGCGAACGCGTTGAGCGCAAACGCTCGAGCGCCCGCCTCTCGCAGCGCGATCCGTCCCTGCTCCGCCAGCGCCCCGGGGTCCTCGCCCAGAGCGCGGGCGTAGTCGAGCGCGGACGCATAGTGGTGGGCGAGCATTTCCGCGTGATCCTCGATCCGTCCCAGCGACTCGATCCACTCCGCGGCTGCGCGGTGCTTGTCGGCTCGCTCGGCTCTGGGGATCTGCTCGTACGCGACGTCGCGGACGAGCGCATGGCGGAAGACGTATTCGTCCTCGCCCGCGACCGAGCTCCTGCGGTTTCGCGTTACGAACTCCCTGCGAGCGAGCGAATGGAGCCGCTCCTCGAGCGTCCACCGCTCGCCGCCCAGTGCGCCGAGCCAGAAGACTCTCCCGACGACTGCGGCGTCCTGGAGCAGCTCCTTCTCCTCGAGCGGAAGCGTGTCCAGGCGGGCGGCGATCATCCCCTGAACGCTCTCGGGCACCACCGTCGACTCGGGTCGTTCCATGTGCATCCGAGTGAACTCCTCGGCGTACAGCGGGTTGCCGCCGGCGTGCTCGAGCAGGCGTGCTCGGAGCTCGGCGTCTATCGCCGAGCGGCCGAGGAGGGCGTGAACCAGGCCGGCCGTCTCCTCCTCCGTGAGGGGTGAGAGCAGGATCGTCGACGAGTTGACCTTTCCACCGCCCCAGCCCGGCCTCCGCGTGAGGAGCTCCGGCCGCGCGGTCGCCAGGACGAGCAGCGGAACACCCTTCGCCCATTCGACGAGGTAGTCGACGAAGTCGAGAAGCGCGTCGTCGGCCCAGTGCAGGTCCTCGAACACGAGCACGAGCGGCCGCTCGTCGGCGATGGCCTCCAGGAAGCTCCGCCAGGCTGCGAACGACTCGTCGCGCCGGTCGCCTGCCGCGGCCTCCTCGGCCTCGAGCCCGGCGAGCGGGCGAAGGTGGCGCTCGGTCCAAGCGGCGTCACTCTCGCTCTCCACGAACCTCGCGACCGCGCTCCGCAGCTTCTCGCCGGCCTGCTCGGCGGTGTCCGACTCGAGGATCCCCGCCTGGGCTTTCACCATCTCCCCGAGCGCCCAGAACGTCACCCCCTCGCCGTAGGGAGGCGAGCGGCCGTGGCGCCAGAATACGAGGCCGTACGCGCCGCTCTCGATCGTCTGGAAGAGCTCGTACACGAGCCGGCTCTTGCCGATCCCCGGGACGCCGACGAGGGTCACGAGCTGCGGCTCGCGCTCGCGGATCGCGCGCGTGAGCGTCTCGCGCAGAAGCGTCAGCTCCTGCTCGCGCCCGACAAGGGCCGCTCCGCCGGCGCGCTCGACCGAGACCCGGGCCCGCGCCCTCACGGCCTCGTAGACCGGCACCGGCTCCGCCTTTCCCTTCGCGTCGATCGACGATCCCTCGCCGTACTCGATCGAACGCTCGGTGGAGCGGAACGTCGTCTCGTCGACGAGGATGCCGTTCGTCGGAGCAGCCGTCTGCAGGCGGGCGGCGGTGTTGACTACGTCGCCGGAGGCCATGCCCTCTCCCGCGTCCGGGCGGGCGTCGAGCGCGACGAGCGCCTCGCCGGTCGTGACCCCGATCCGAACCTCGAGCTCGCCCTCGTCGACGAGCTGATCCCGAATCGAGAGCGCCGCCCGCACCGCTCGCTCCGGGTCGTCCTCGTGTGCGACCGGGGCGCCGAAGACCGCCATCACGGCGTCCCCGATGAACTTCTCGACGGTGCCGCCGAAGCGCTCGAGCTCGGCACGCACGCGGGCGTGATATGGCTGGAGAAGGCGGCGCACGTCCTCGGGATCCATCGCCTCCGCTCGCGCGGTGAAGCCGACGAGGTCGCAGAAGAGGCAGGTGACGACCTTGCGCTCCTCGCGCGCCGACAGCTCGGCGTCGAGCGGCGTCGCGCACTGCGAGCAGAACCGCGCGTCATCAGCGTTCTCGCGCCCGCAGCTGGGGCAGACCTTCACGCGGGGAGGATAGGCGCGAGAATGCTCTCGTGGACATTCCCGAGACCCGCTACGCCCGAAGTGGCGACGTCTCGATCGCGTACCAGATGCTCGGCGACGGGCCGTTCGACCTCGTCCGCATCCCGCCGTTCGTGTACCACATCGAGCTGGCGTGGCAGATCCCGTCTCTGGCGGCGTTCAACCGCGAGCTCGCCTCGTTCGCCCGGCTGATCACGTTCGACAAGCGAGGCACGGGGATGTCGGATCGCGTGAGCGGCGCGCCGTCGCTCGAGGTGCGCATGGACGACGTGCGCGCGGTGATGGATGCGACGCGGTCCGAGCGGGCGGCGCTGCTGGGCGTCTCGGAGGGCGGCGCGATGAGCGTCTTGTTCGCGGCGACGTACCCCGAGCGCGTCTGGGCGCTCGTCCTCGACGGCTCCTCGCCTCGCACCCTGTGGGCTCCCGACTATCCGTGGGGAGCGAGCGAGGACAGGTGGCTACAGAACATCGAGAGCCGCGGTCGCCTCTGGGGCACACCCGAGTACGTCGCGTCGGCCGTCGAGGGCCTCGCCGGGAGCGCCAGCGACGAGGACAAGGCGGCGCTGGGTCTGATGATCCGCCAGAGCGCGAGCCCGGGGGCGGCCGTCGAGCTCGCGCGGATGAACATGTCGATCGACGTCCGGCACGTCCTGCCGTCCGTGCGCGTGCCGACCCTCGTCGTGAACCGCGTGGACGACGAGGGCGCCGCTGCGGGCTCCCGGTACATCGCGGAGCACATCCCCGGCGCACGTCACCTCGAGCTCCCCGGCTCCGACCACGCGGAGTTCGTCGGCGACTGCAAGCCCTTCATGCGGGAGCTCGAGCAGTTCCTGGCCGAGGCGTGGGAGGCGCGGGCGGGGGCCTCCGGCGAGCCCGACCGTGTGCTCGCGACGGTGCTCTTCACCGACATCGTCGACTCGACGGCGAAGTCGGTGGAGCTCGGCGACGCGCGCTGGCGCGATCTTCTCCAGGCGCACCACGGTCTCGTCCGGCGTCAGCTCGTCCGCTACCGCGGGAACGAGATCGACACCGCGGGCGACGGCTTCTTCGCGTCGTTCGACGGACCCGCGAGGGCGATCCGCTGCGCGTGCGCCATCGCCGAGGGCGTGCGCGAGCTCGGGCTCGAGATCCGCGCGGGCCTGCACACGGGCGAGTGCGAGCGCATCGACGACAAGGTCGGCGGGATCGCGGTGAACATCGGCTCGCGCGTCGCCTCCCAGGCCGGGCCGAGCGAGGTGCTCGTCTCGAGCACCGTGAAGGATCTCGTCGCCGGCTCCGGGATCCAGTTCGCCGAGCGCGGTATCGCCGAGCTCAAGGGCGTTCCGGGCGAGTGGAGGCTGTTCGCGGTCGAGGCCGCCCCGGCCTGACGTGGCGCTCGCGCAAGACGCAGTACGCCCGCTCGGGCGACGTCGACATCGCCTACCAGGTCATCGGTGACGGTCCGCGCGACGTGGTTGTCGTCCTCGACTGGGCGAGTCATCTCGAGACGATGGTCGAGCAGCCCTTCATCGCCGACTGGTTCTCGTCGCTCGCACGGTTCGCGCGCGTCCTGTGGCTCGGGACGCCCGGCGTCGGCATGTCCGGTCCCTTGAGCGAGCGGAGCCCGCTCGAGACCTGGATGCAGGATCTCTTCGCCGTCATGGACGCTGCGGGCTTCGATCGTGCCGCCGTCGTGGCGCATGGCCTCGGTGCGCAGATGGCCGTCATCGCCGCCTCGTCGCATCCCGAGCGTTTCGACTCGCTCGTCGTCGTCAACGGCTATCCGCGGTTCGCCCGCGACGACGACTACCCGTCCGGCCTGCCGGACTACATGCACGAGCCGTATCTCGACGCCCTCGAACGGCAGTGGGGGACCGGAGTCCATGCGGTCGGTCTCGGCCCCTCCGTCGTGCACCGGCCGGGGGTCGTCGAGTGGTGGGGGAGGGTCGAGCGCTTCGGTGCGACCCCGCGCGTGGCGCGGGCGCAGCTCGAGCTCATCCTCGGGCTGGACGTGCGAGGCGTCCTCCCGCTCGTCGACGTCCCGACGCTCGTGATCCACAGCCGCGACAACGTGTTCGTCCCCGTCGGCCATGGCCGGTACCTGGCCGAGCACATCCCGGACGCCCGGTACCTCGAGCGCGAGAACGCGGATCACTGGCCCATGCCGGACGAGGAGATCGTCGACGCGATCGAGGAGTTCATCACGGGCTCGCGCACGGGCATCGCCCATGCGGACCGCGCGCTCGCGGCAGTGCTGTTCGTCGACGTCGTCGGCTCGACCGAGTTCGCCGCCGAGCTGGGCGATCGGACGTGGCGCATGGCCCTCGAGCGTTTCGAGCGGCTCGTGCGGACCGCGCTGGCGGCCTTCGAGGGGTCGCTCGAGAGCACGGCCGGGGACGGGATCCTCGCCACCTTCGACAGCCCGACCCGGGCCATCGGCTGCGCCAGGAGGATTCGAGACGAGGCGCGCAACAGCAGCCTCGACGTCCGCTGTGGCGTCCACGCGGGTGAGATCACACGCCGGCCCGACGGCGTGGCGGGCCTCGCCGTGCACGTCGGTGCGCGGGTGTCCGCTCTCGCCGAGCCGGGCGAGGTGCTCGTGACGCGCACCGTGCGCGATCTCGTCGCGGGCTCCGGGATCGTGTTCGAGGAGCGCGGCGAGCACGAGCTCAAGGGTGTGCCCGAGACATGGGCTCTCTACGCGGCGACCAACTGACGCCGTAGCCTTCCGCGCATGTCGCCGCAGCGGCGCACCGCGCTCGTCTCCGTCGGGGCGGCCTGCCTCCTCATCGCGATCAAGCTCGTCGCCGGGCTTGCGAGCGGAAGCCTCGGGCTGCTCGCGGAGGCGGCGCACTCGGGGACCGACCTCGCGGCGGCGCTCGTCACGTTCTTCGCCGTCTCGGTCGCCGTCCGTCCGGCGGACTCCGGGCACCCCTTCGGGCACGGCAAGGCTCAGAATCTCGCCGCGCTCGCCGAGGCCGGGCTGCTCATCGCGATCAGCCTCGCAATCGCCGGGACCGCGATCGCGCGGCTCCTCGGGTGGGTCGACTTCGAGGTCGACCCGACGTGGTGGACGTTCGCGGCGATCGGGCTGGTGCTCGCCATCGACGCCTCGCGCACCGTCGTCTCGCTCCGCGCCGGGCGCGCGTACCGGAGCGATGCGCTGCTGGCGAACGCGCTCCACTTCGGGAGCGACTTCGCGGGCACGCGTCGCCGTGCTCGCCGGACTCTGCGCCGCCGCGCTCGGCTTCCCCGCGGGCGACTCGATCGCGGCGCTCTTCGTCGCCGGGCTCGTGATCGTCGCCGCAGCGCGGCTGCTGGGCAGGAACGTCGGCGTGCTCATGGACAGCGCGCCGGTCGGCGCGGAGGAGGCCGCGCGCGAGGCGATCGCCGCGCTCGACCCGCCGGTCGAGCTGCGCCGGCTTCGCATCCGCGAGTCGGGCGGCGCGCACTTCGTCGACGTCGACATCGGCATCGCGCCCGGCGCAGCAGTGGGCCAGGGGCACGCCGCTGCCGACCGCGTCGAGGCGGCGCTGCAGGAGCGGCTGCCCGACCTCGACGTGGTCGTCCACGTCGAGCCGCGCGAGGCCGAGGCGGAGATTCGGGAGCGCGTGCTCGCCGCGGCGCTCGGAGTCCCGTACGTTCGCGAGATCCACAACCTCGTCGTTCTCGACGTCGACGGGAAGATCGAGGTCTCGCTGCACCTGAAGCTGCCCGGCGCGCTCGCGCTCGAGGACGCGCACGAGCGCGCCGAGGAGGTCGAGCGCGCCATCGCCGCCGCCGTCCCCGAGGTCGAGGACGTGCGCACGCACCTGGAGCCGCTCTCCGAGACCGCATCGGGGCAGGAGATCTCCGTGGATGCCGCCGCGGTCGAGCGCGCGGTGCGCGAGGAGACGGGCACCTCGCCGCGCGAGCTCCGCTTCGTCGAGACCGACGACGGACTCGTCGCGTTCCTGACGCTCCCCGTCGCCGGGAACGAGTCCCTGGCCGACGCTCATGCACGCGCGAGCGCGGTCGAGGAGCGGGTGCGCGCGGCCGTCCCGGGTGTCGCCGACGTCGTGGTGCACACGGAACCGTGAAGCTCTGCATGTTCCACCCCGTCGACCAGCCGATGGAGCGCGGCTGGGTCGGCCGCGTCGACGGCGAGCACGTCGTCCAGCTCGCCGCGCAGACCCTGCAGTCGTTCTTCACGGGGGGTGGCTCGGCACGCGAGCACGCCGTCTACCCGCTCGACCGCGTGCGTCTGCTGGCGCCCGTCCTCCATCCGCCGTCGGTCAGGGTCTTCGACGAGCAGCGCTCGTTCGCGTTCGCCAACCCGGGGGCGATACACGGGCCGGCGAGCGACATCGTCCACCGCACCGTCGACGACTGGCTCCCGCTCGAGCTGCGGCCCCGCCTCGCGGCGATCGTCGGCGCGGGAGGCAGCATCTCCGGGCTAACGGTGCTCGCGGACTGGCGCGCGTCGGGGCTGGCTCCGCCCAAGGACCGCGACTTCGCGCTCGGGCTCGGGCCGCTCGTGGTGACGCTCGACGAGGCGCCGCATGCGCCGGAGGTCGTCGTCCGTCTGTCCGGTGAGGACGCGCTCACGAGCCGCGCGGACACGTTCGACTGGGCCGCGGCGCACGACTTCGCTGCGGAGGGGACGACACTGCTGCCCGGCGACGTGCTCGCCGGCCCGGCGGTCGGCGTCGTCGAGGGCATCGAGCCTGGGACCGTCGTGGAGATCGAGGCGGAGGGCATCGGAACGCTCGCCCAGGCCGTGCGCCCGGAGGTCGAGCTCCTCTGAGACTCGTCGTCGACTGGGACGGGACGGTGACCGAGGTGGACGGGCTCTACGCCGTCGTCCGCACCTTCGGCGACGAGCAGGTCTACGCGCGCACCGAGGACCGTCTCGGCGTCGAGCTGACCCTGAACCAGGTCATCGCAATCGAGATCGAGACGGTGACGTCGCCGCTCGCGACCGTCGTCGACTGGGTTCGCGCGAACGTGCGGGTGCGCCCGGGTTTCCGCGGAGCTCGTGCTCGCGCAGCCGCCCGCTCGTCGTCTCGAGCGGCTTCCACGAGCTCATCGATCCGGTGCTGGAACGCGAGGGCGTCGAGCTCGACGTGAGGGCGAACCGTCTCGACCCGCGGCGGGACGGCTGGCAGGCGCGGTTCAGGGATGCCGCGACGTGCGACGTCTGCGGGGAGCAGTGCAAGCGCTCCGACGTCGCGGGCGTCGGCGAGTTCGCGTACGTGGGCGACGGCGTGTCGGACCGCTGCGTCGCCCTCGCCGCCTCGCGGGTCTTCGCGCGTGACGGCCTGGCGAGGTACCTCTCCGATCGCGGAGCCTCGTTCGAGCCGTTCGACGACCTGCACGATGTCGCGCGCGCTCTGGCGTGATCCTGCCCGTCCCCGAGCCGTACGACTTCGACCTCTCGCTCACGCGGTTCCGCGACTTCGGCACCGACCTCGCCACCGTCTGGCATCAGGGCGGGCTGCATCGGGTCGTCGCCGGGACGGAGATTCGCATCGAGCCCGCTCCCGGCGGCGTTCGCATCGAGCCGGCGCGTACGGAGGCCGTGGCCGAGGTCACACGGCTCCTCGGGCTCCCGTTCGACCTCGAGCCGTTCCGCGCCTGGGCCCGGGCCGACAGCGTGCTCGGGCCGCTCGTTCGGCGACTCGCCGGCTTCAGGCCGACGCTGAACCCGCGGCCCTTCGAGGCGCTCGTCGTCGCGATCACGACCCAGCAGATCTCGCTGCGCGCCGCGGCCGCGATCCGCGCGCGGTTCGTCGAGCGCTACGGGACGCGCCACGAGATCGCGTTCTCGTTCCCGGAGCGCGAACGCGTGGCAGCGCTGCGCCCACGCGAGCTCGTCGTCGTCGGCTTCTCCGGGCGGAAAGCCGAGTACCTCATCGAGCTGGCCCGCTCCGACCTCGACCTCGACGCGCTCGCCGCGCTGGAGGACGACGAGGTGATCGCGCGGCTCACGGCGCTCCCCGGTCTCGGGCGCTGGACCGCCGACTGGTTCCTCGCGCGGCATCTCGCGCGCCCGCGCGCATGGCCGGCGGGCGACCTCGGCCTGCGCAAGGCGGTGTCGACCTTTTACGCTGCCGATCGCCAGCTGTCGATCGAGGAGGCCCGCACGATGGGTGAGCGCTTCGCCCCCTTCGAGAATCTCTCCGCCCAGTTCCTGCTCGTGGGCGCGAGGCTGCCCGGATGAGGGTCCGGCGAGCCGGCCCTCCCGACTTCGACGCGATCGCGGCGATGTGGCGCGAGCTCGACCACGAGCTGCCGCCGCCCGATCCACGAGGGGCCTGCCGACTCGGAGAAGGAGCTCGGCGAGGTGGCCGGGATCCTCGAATCCGAGATCGCCGTCCTTGCCGAGGACGACGACGGCGCGCCCGTCGGGTTCGCGCTGGCGAAGCGGCGCTCGCCGGGTCTCGGCACGCTCACCGACCTCTACGTGCGCAAGGACACGCGTCGCTCCGGCATCGCGACGGAGCTCATGCGCGAGGTGCTCGGCGCGTTCCGCGAGCACGGGATCGAGCAGCTCGACCTCGACGTCCTGGTGTCGAACAACGTCGCCCGGTCGCTGTACGGGCGCTGGGGCCTCAAGGACGAGGTGATCGTCATGACGGGGACCGTCGCGGAGCTCGAGGCGCGCATCGGTCGTCAGGACGCGTCGTCGTTCGGGTCGATCCACGTCCAGTCGGACGACCTGAGCGGCGTCGAGCAGGCCGTCCGCCGGTTCGTCCCGCGCCTGCCCGGCGCGTCCCGCGGCTCGATCGTCGCTCCTCCGCGGAGCGGCTGGATCGCGGTCTACGACGACGTCTGCGATCGCAACCCGGAGATGCTCCGCCGGCTCGCGCGCGAGCTCTCCGACCGCATGGGCGCGGTCGTCGCCCTCCTCGGGATCGAACGTGAGGAACTCGTTCGGATGATTCTCCTGGAGCACGGCCGGGTCGTTGACGAATATCTCTCCGTGCCCGAGTTCTACGGCCCGCTTCCGCCCGGCGACGTGGTCGGCCTGGCGGCGAACCCGACGGTCGTCTCCCGGCTCACGGGGGCGGCGCCGGACGAGGTGCGACGGATCGCGCGCACGGCGCCCGCGCCCGCCGACCTACCCCCGGCACGGAGCCTGCTCGCGGAGCTCGCCGCGGCGATGCGGATCGAGGGCTCCGAGCACGGCTGGTCCGACGCGCCCGCGCTCGACGGAAGCGTCAGGATCGACCGGTGAACGTCGTCTTCCTGCACGCGTGGCCGCTCGACGAGTGGATGTGGGAGCCGCAGCTCCGCGCGCTCGAGCGATCGAGCTTCCAGGCGGTCGCACCGCGGTTGTACGGGCGAGGCCCGTCCATCGACGGGTGGGCCGCGCAGCTCCTGCGCGAGTACGACGGCCCGCTCGTCGCGGTCGGGGCCTCGATGGGCGGCTACTGCGCGCTCGCACTCGCGCGGCGCGCTCCCGAGCGGGTCGTCGGGATGCTGCTCGCCGGCGCGCGCGCCGACGCGGACGACTGGGACCGCCGCCGCGAGCGGAACGAGACGATCGGGCGGCTCCACGACCACGGGATCAACCACGCGCCCGACACCACCGTCCCGGCGAACGAGCTGGCGACGGCGCAGGAGGCGCTCCGCGACCGGCTCGACCTCAGCGGCATCGTCGCGTCCTTCGGCGGGCCGCTGCTCGTGTGCGTCGGCGACGAGGACGAACTTTTCTCGGTCGACGAGGCCCGCGAGCTCGCGTCGAGCGCGCTCGTCGGCTCGCTCGAGGTCTTCGAGGGCGCCGGGCACTTCGTCTCGCAGGACCAGCCGCAGCGGTTCACGACGGTCCTCCTCGAGTTCCTCGAGCAGTGGAGGACGTGACGCTCGACGAGCTGCGCGGGCGGCTCGGCGACGAGCGGCTCATGGTCCTGGACGTGCGCGGGCGTGCGGAGTACGAGGGCCTCGCCGGAGCCGCGTGCGACCCTCGCCAGGGTCACATCGCGGGTGCCGTCAACATCCCGCTGGACAAGCTCCTCGAGTGCCGCGGGCCGGAGGACGTGCACGCGCTCGTGGGACCGGCCGAAGGCGTCGACGTCGTGGCGTACTGCCACTCGGGCAGCCGCTCGCACGTCGCGGTGCAGGTGCTGCGCGCGGCCGGCTACGAGGCCCGGAACTATCGCGGCTCCTGGCATGAGTGGTCGCGGGACCCGGCGCTGCCGGCGGGTTAGCTAATCGCCGTTCCGCGCGACTTCGAGGAACGCCGTGCAGAGCGCGCGACCTTGCTCGTTCCAGAGGTCGATCCGGCGCTCGGTCTCCGTGAGGAACTCGTCGCGGGGCACCGGGAGCTCGTCCGGCTCCTCGGCGACCCACGCGCGCACCATCGGCAGGGTCACCTCGGCGTGGAACTGGAGGCCCCACGCCCGGCCGACCCGGAACGCCTGCGTGCAGACGGGGCTCGAGGCGAGCTCGGCGCCGCCCTCCGGGATCCCGAACGTGTAGCTGTGCCACTGGAACGCGCTCGCGCGCTCCGGCAGCGCGCCGAGCACAGGGTCGGCGGCTCCGTCGGGCGTGAGCTCGACCTCGTGCCAGCCGATCTCGGGCTCGCGCGCCGGCCACACCTCGGCCCCGGCTGCGCGCGCGATCATCTGCGCCCCGAGGCAGACGCCGAGGAGCGGGACGTCGTCCTCGAGCGCGGAGCGGAGGAAGCCCTCCTCGCGCTCGAGCCAGCCGAACCGGTCGTCCTGGTCCGGGTGCATCGAGCCGCCGAACACCATGACGGCGTCGTAGCTCGAGGCCGGCTGCGGCGTGCCACCGACCGGGACGACCCAGCGCTCGAGCTCGTGCCCCGCCTCCTCGACGACCTCGTCGAACACGCCGCCGGGCACGCTCGGCCCGTGCGTCACCGAGATCACGCGCATTGCTCGACTCTAGTCCGGCTGGTCCCCCACACTCGGCCACTCGGCTGACCTTGTGTGTCGGAGCGAAGTCTCTGCGGTTGATCGAGGGCGTCGCGGAGGGCTAGTTCTCGTCTTCCCAGTACTCGACCGGGGGGCCGGGCCTCGCGAACATGATGTCTTCGTCCTCGACGCCCTTGGCAAGAATCTTTCCGGTGTCGAGGTACTCGATGACCTCGCCACCGATCATCGAGGACAGCATCAGCACGCGTACCGGCGAGTCCGTTCGGTTGATGACCTGATGCGCACCGTCCTTGCCGC
This sequence comes from uncultured Actinomycetes bacterium, assembly GCA_963770595.1. GTDB lineage: Bacteria > Actinomycetota > Thermoleophilia > Gaiellales > Gaiellaceae > GMQP-bins7. The sequence goes on from CAVYQG010000004.1 coordinate 181,884, forward strand.
GCGGAAAGCAGACGACGTCACCCTCCTTCAACACCTGCTCGCCTTCCGGCGTACGCAACGTCGGCTCGCCGCGAAGAACGATCACCCATTCCTCGTTCAGGTAATGCGTGTGGTACGGCCAGAGCTTGCTGCCAGGCTCGACCTCGGACATGGTCGCGCCGATCAGCTCACCGCCGATGTGTTGGCCGACGAGCGCGCCCTTGGCGCGCCAGCCCTCGCGATCCCTCGTCCCGTCCCACTCGTCGCTGTTGAGGTTGAACGTCTTCATTTCGACAACGGTAACCATGTCACAACCGCAATTCCCGATGCCCGCCAGACGCACCCAGACTTCATCGTCAGCTGGCCTTCGCGATCGCCCCGTCCGATCCGGGGGTCCGGCCGGGTGACCGCTCCACCGTGACAGCGTTCGCGCGCGCAGGCTCACGTTGCGGCAACGTGGGCATTGCGCTGCGTTGGTTCGCGAGCGACGGACGCGCCGTCGGTGGGGCGCAGTCGGCGTCGCTCCGCTGCGGCAACCTCGGCTGGAAGCGCCTTCAGGCAAGCGCGACTGCGCCGGCCGACGCCGCCTGTGTCGGCATCTATCTGCGTGCGGCGCGCACCGTTGGCCCGGCTTGGTTCGACGACGTCGCCTACTCCTGTGCGCGCCGAGTCGCCAGTTCGTATGCGGTAGCCGCCGGGACCTTCGTCAAATCGAGCGGCGTCTTACCCGAGTAAGAGGCGGGCTTGTCAGCGCGGTCGAGCCGACCTTGCGCGCGGGTAGGGCAGGTCCCCGGCTCCAAAGGCGAGCAGGCCCGGGGTCGCCTCTTCGTACGATCGCCGTTCAGAACCGTCTCCCGCCCGAGCTCGGCTGCGCGTAATGCGTGATGCGCGTCCATCACCCTGACTGTGCCCGAAGTAGCGCGACGGTCTCACGACCGCGTTCGTCAAGCGACATTCCGGCACACTCGCGCAGCTGAGCGGCACTACCCTGGCCTGGTGGCTCTGCCCTGGGAGCTCCCGGTGATGCAAGCGCCGATCGGGCCGGCGACGACGGCGGAACTCGTCACGGCGGTCAGCCGCGTCGGTGCCCTTGGCACCCTGGCCGCGTCGTGGACCGGTCCGCGGGCGCTTCGCCGACAGCTCCAGTTCATTCGCTCGTCGGTCGGCAGGCAGTTCTGCGTCAACCTCGTGCTGGACTTCGACCAAGAGGAGCGCCTCGATGTGGTGCTCGGCGAAGGGGCAGGTTTCGTGTCCTTCTCGTGGGGCGTCGACCGAGCGTTGATCGAGCGCGCCCACGGAGCCGGCGTTGTGGTCATCGTGCAGGTCGGTGAGGTTCCCGCAGCCCGAGAGGCGGCGGACGCGGGAGCCGACATCCTCATCGCGCAGGGAGTCGAAGCCGGTGGTCACGTCCAGGGAGCTACGCGGCTAAGTGAGCTACTGAGCGAGATGCGACCCATGTTCGACCTGCCGATCATTGCCGCAGGCGGAATTGCCGACGCCGCATCCGCCCGGGCGGTGGTCGACGCCGGCGCCCACGGAGTGGCGTGCGGGACTGCATTTCTCGCCTCGACCGAGGCCAACGTGCATCCCGACTACCTCGAGCGTCTCCTCGGCGCGACGTCCGCAGACACCGTTCTCACGACTGTGTTCGATATCGGCTGGCCGAATGCGCCTCACCGCGTCCTTCGCAACGAAACGCTCGCTTCGTGGGAATCGGACGGCAGGCCCGCGGCAGGATCAAGGCCCGGCGAGGGCGATGTGATAGCGACACGCGCAGGCAGGCCGGTGGTGCGGTACAGCGACGCGCAGCCGACGGCCGACACGCACGGGGACATCGGTTCGATGGCCTTGTATGCGGGTACCTCAGTCGACTCTGTCCGCCGCCGCGCGACCGCCGCTGAGATCGCGCGCGATATCGCACGCGACATCTCGGCCCTCTAGGGACCCCGCACACTTGCGCACGCTGGACGCTTGTCTCTAGGGCAGCTGCCAGAACGGCCCGGTCAGACCGAGCCGGTCGAGAACCGCTTGGTTGAGCTCGCGGGTGTGGGGCTGCCACTCGGGAGGCAGACGGTCGCTCCACCATGCATGCGCGAGCTCGCTGAGCTTCGACACGGACATCGTCGCTCCGGGCGTGCGTCCACCGAGCCACTGCTCGATGTGCTCTTCCGACCGGAAGAGGTTCATCGTGCTTCAGGTGAAGACGATGTCGTCCCACCAGCGGGACGCGGGAACGAGGCAGTGGAAGAGCAGGCTCTCGTCGTCCGGCCGTTGCTCGTGCACTTCGACGCTCACGGGCTCGCCGCAGTCGGGGCAGGACGTCTCGACACGGCCGTCCGCGTGGAGCGCGGCGCAGACACCGAACGCATCCCAGGCACAGTTCGCGTACCACCACCGGCCATCTGCCTGCACGCGGAATGCGGTCGGCACGGCCGAGAAAGGATTCGCCATCCGGATCTCCGTCGTGGCGGCGTTCAGTACCAACGCGTGTGCATCGTGCAGTCGCCGCCAGCCCGCGTGAACCTCCGCGACCGACAAGCCGGCGGACTCACCAACCTCGCCCGCCGTCGGTGCGCGCCCGAGCTCGACGAACAGGCTGTAGGTCAGCGCCCTCAGCTCGAGATCACGCTCGTCCAATCGATGCATCCTCCCACGCCCGTTCAGAAGAGCGTCGGGCGTTCGGGGGGAGGCTCCACCCCGCCCGAGACGGGGACACCAGCCTCGTCCAGGAGCCCCCTGAGAATCACGGCGCTCCGCGGGGCGAAGTCGTCCCGGTTGTTGTTGAACAGCGCGTAGACCTCCTCCGCCTCGTTCGACAGGCGGCCGAGCTTCTCGACCCACTCCTCGAGCTCCTCCGGCGCATACATCCAGTTGAAGCGATCGGAGGACTTCTCGCTCTTGATGTTCCACGTCCTCTCGTTGCGTCCGTGGAAGCGGACGTACCCGACGCGGTGCGTCGCGACCGCGTGCCGTGCCACGACGTTCGACGCGCGGGTCATGGGCGTGTCGACCGAGACGTAGGCGAGGCCGTTTCGCTCGAGAAAGTCAATGGTCTCCGCCCGCTCGCCCGGCTCCATCCACGAGCGGTGACGGAACTCGATCAACGGCACGAGCGGCGCGATGCGCTCGGGCGCGCGCGCCAGCTCCTCCTTCGCCGCCGCGGACTTCACGAAGCGAGGGTGGTACTGGAGCAGGATCCCGCGCACCTTCCCTGCGAGCTCGAGCGGCTCGATCGCTTTCCTGAACGCCTCGAAGTCCGTGTCCGTCGGCTCGCGGCCGTCGTGCCACGTCATCGAGCGGTGCGCCTTCACGTGGAATACGAACTCGGGCGGCGTGCGCTGCGCCCAGCGCCGTGTCACCGAGCGGTCGGGCAGGTGGTAGAAGGGCGAGTCGACCTCGACCGTGTCGAAGCGCTCCGCGTAGTACCTGAGCCGCGCCTGCGAGGTCGAGACGCCGCGGGGATACCACGCCTTCAGCAGCCCCTCGTCGGCGAAGCTGCAGGTCCCGAGCCTGACCGTCGCTGCCATGGAGAGAGCGTAGGGGCCGGGGATGCCCGGCCCCTACCTCGAGCGACTACCTCTTGCGCGCGACCCGGCTCTGCGCGGTGAACCCGTTGATCGTCGCGTTGACGCACGGGATCGGGGCGAGGTCCGCGGCCAGCGCCTCGCAGACGGCCGGAGCCTCGCCCGCCGGGACGACGACGTTGGCGCGGAAGAACGTGCCCGTCCTGGCGCGGAACGTGTAGGTCCCGTTGGCGTTCGTCCGGGCCCGCCCGAGCCGCTTGAGACGGTTTGCCCGCGGCCCGCCGAATACCGCGACGTTCGCGCCTTCCACGGTGAGACCGGACTGCACGACGCGACCCGTCACGGTCGCGCCCAGCCCGCGCTTGCGCGCGACGGCGGTCACCGCTCCCGGAAGCATCGCCGCCGGCGTCGCGACGGTGCCGGCCGCGTTGATCGCACCGACGGCGTCGTACGGTGTCCAGCCGGCGATCCACAGACCGGGTGCCTGGCTGAAGACGCCGTTGATCGTGAGCTCGGCGCTCACGAGCTTCGCGCCCAGCGTCGCCTGGCTCGGGTGCGGCAGGCAGACGATGATGCCCGCAGCATCAGCGAGCAGGTACATGGGGAGGTTGATCGACTGCCCTGCCGCGCTCAGCGCCATGATCCAGATCGCCGCGGGCGCGTCCGGCCCCAGGCACGCCGAGACGGTCTCGGGTGTCACGGCTCCGGGCGCCGCCACGATGATCTGGCCGTCGATCGGAAGCTGCAGGTTCGACAGCCCGGTCGCGATCACGAGCGACTGCACCGTCCCGATGACCGTGCCCGGCGCCTGCGTCGACGTGGCCGTCGTTCCGTCAGGCGTCAGGATCACCGCCCTCGCCGTCGCGTCGTCCTCGGGCGCCGTCGACGCCTTGATGATCACCGAGTTGGGGACGTACCGGACCTCGAGCTTGGGACTCGCGTACGCAGCGAGCGCCGAGGGTACCGCGATCAGCGCAGCCACCGAGACGAGCCCGGCGACCACTGTCCACATCCGTCGCTTCATGTCTCCTCCTACCTTTCGACGCCCGCCGGCGCGAGTCTCGCACAGCGGTCCTGGTTCGTCATCCCCGGGCGTGGAGCAACCCGCTCGCCCGGACCCACTGCTTGTTGTCGTATCGGTACAGGTACACGTGCTCGAGCGGCCGATAGTCGGTCCGGGACGTCCGGAGCCGGATCCCGGGCAGCATGAACGGGTTCGCGGCGAGGTCGAGGCTCTGGGCGGCTCGGAGGAGGCTCGCCCGCGTGAGGCTCTTGCCCGCCTTCCGCAACGTCTCGACCATCGTCCACGCGACGGTCATGCCGTACCAGTTGTAGACGTCGCTCGGCCTGCCGGACGGGTTGTGCTTCCGCATGATCGAGCGGTACAGGGCCACCGCCTTGTCCTTCGCCCAGATCGGGTCGTTGGGGTTCTTGACGAAGGCGATCGAGAGCGCGCCCTTCGTCAGCTCCGGGGCGTTGAACCGCGCGATCCCCATTATCGTCGGCTCGATCGAGACCGACGCGACGTAGACCCGCGGCTTCCAGCCGAGACGGTGGGTCGCGGCGATGCCCTGCAGGAAGAACTTCGGCGTCGCGAAGAGCATGAGCGTGTCCGCGCCCGAGCCCTTGAGCCGCGCGATCTGAGACGCGACGTCGGTCGCCGTGAACTCGTACGACTCCTTCGCGACGACCCGCGGGCCCTTGCCGGCGACCGCGCGGGTCAGGCCGGTGAGCATGTCGCGGCCGAGATCCGTGTTCTCGTACAGGACTCCGATCCGCGCTCGCGGCCGCGTGCGCACGACGGTCTTCCCGTAGACGTCGCCCTCGCCGCGGTAGCTCATGAGGAAGCCCATCGTCCACGGGTAGCGCGCGAAGCTGCGGCCGATCGCCTGCGAGCCGTCCCCGGCGAAGAGCTGTGGGACGCTCTGGCCGTTCAGGTAGTCGCGGATCGCGAGGTTGTTCGCGGTCCCGATCGAGTTGAAGATCGCGAACACGCGGTCGGACTCGACGAGCCGCCGTGTGAGCTGGAGGGTCGTCCCCGGGTTGTAGGCGTCGTCGTAGTAGCGGTAGTCGATCTTCCGGCCGTGCACCCCGCCCTTCGTGTTCACGTAGTCGAAAAACGCCTTCGCGCCCGGGCCGACCGCGCCGAACGCCGCCGCCTCGCCGGTCAGCGGGACCGTGCCGCCGAGGAGGACGCTGGTCGTCGTGACTCCGGGGTCCGCCGCCGGGCGCGCTCCTGCTCCGGTGACGACGACGAGCGCGGTGAGCGCGAGCAGTGCGGCGCGCGTCACTTCGTGACGGGCGTCCGCAGGCCCGGCAGCTTCAACGTCGCCGTCCCGACGCGCAGCCTCGCGGTGGCAGGCACCGGGAGGTCGAGGTAGAGGAGGTTCGAGCTCGCCTGCGCCGTCGAGGCCGACGCGATCGTCAGCGTCAGCCGGGACCCGCGCGGCACGAACGTCGCCTGGCTCGAGAGCCGGATCGTCACCTTGCGCGCGCCGTTCGTCGTGGGGACGCCGCCCGCCGCGACGACGATCTCCTTGCCCGCGGGCGTCCGGGCGCTGAGGACGGCGACGACCCTCGGCCAGCCACCGCTCGCCCCGATGCCCACCTGCACGATCGGCGATCCGAAGACCTCGATCGCCTTCGTGAGCCGCGGGCTCGTGCGGGTCGCCTTGCCGTTCCGCGCGAACGTCGTCACGCCGGGGAAGGAGACGAAGGTCGGCGAGACCGGCGGCAGGGTGCCGCGGCGCGCCGTCTGGCCCGCGAAGTTCTCGGGCGCGACGTAGACCGAGGCCTGGCCGGACTCGCAGGACGACGCGACGGAGCGGAGGTGGCACTCGTACCAGGCGCGCACGCGCGTCATCAGGTGCGTCGTGTCCGCCGCCGGGAACGTCGACGGTGCGTGGCCGTGCAGCCCGACGTAGAGCGTCTTCGGGCCGCGCAGCCGATTGAACGCCTGCAGTCCCTGGTCGAGCCCGAAGGCGAAGTCCCGGCGGCCCTGCGCCATGAAGACGGGCGTCGTGACCGAGCCGAGGCGCGACAGGCTCGAGCGCTCGCGCGCCCAGGGCAGCACCGCCGCGGTGTTACCGGCGAACGCCGCGGCCTGGACGGCGTCGAGCGACGGGTCGCGCCTGTCTGCCGGGATCGACGACGAGAACGCGAAGACCACGCCCGACTTCGCGAGCCCCTGCGGCATGAGCGCGGCGTAGAGGTCGGTCCAGGTCTCGACGGTGACGACCGTGCGCCACGGGACGCCGGCGACGAGCGAGTTGAAGACACCGCCTCCGCCGTACGAGATCCCCCACGCGCCGATGCGGTCGTCCGCGACGTCCGGACGCGCGGCGAGCCACGCGTGGAGCGCGCGGATGTCGGCGACCTCGCGCGGCCCGTCGATCCCGACGAGCCCTCCCGAGGCCCCGTGGCCGCGCGCGTCGAACGTGAGGATCGCGTAGTTACCGCCCGCGAAGCCATAGCCCTCGACGACGGCGTTCGTGGTCTGGCGCGTTCCCGACAGGCCGTGGAGGAAGACGATCGCCGGCCAGCCGCCCGCCGGCGCCGGGCCGTCGGGAAGGTAGAGCGTCGCAGCGATCGGGACGCCGTCGTCCATCGTGATCGTCAGCTCCTCCCGCGCGACCGTCGAGGCGGGCGCCTCGCCGGCGACGAGGACGAGCGCGACGGCGAGCGCCGCGAGCCAGGCCTTCAGCACGCGGCGAGAGCGTAGCTTGCCGAGCGCCCTTCTAGCACTCCCGCGCGATGGACCCGCGGCCGATCGGCGTCTTCGACTCGGGCATGGGCGGGCTGACCGTCCTTCACGAGTGCCTGGTCACGCTCCCGCACGAGGACTTCGTCTACCTCGGCGACGGCGCGCGGCTGCCGTACGGCCCGCGCCCGCTCGACGAGATCCGCCGCTTCGCCTCCGAGATCGCCGGCTACCTCGAGCGCCAGGGGGTGAAGCTCGTCGTCGCCGCCTGCAACTCGGCGACGGCCGCGGCGCTCCCCGATCTCCAGCGGCGTCTCGACGTCCCGGTCATCGGCGTCCTCGCCCCGGAGGCGCACGCCGCGGTGCTCGCCACTCGCAACCGCCGGATCGGCCTGCTCGCGACCGAGGCGACGGTGGCGAGCGGGCGGTACGCGGAGCTCGTGCGTGCGCTCGACGCCGGCGTCGAGCTCGTGCCCGTCGCGTGCCCGCGGCTCGTGCCGCTGATCGAGGGCGACGACCCGTACGGCTCGGAGACGGCGGAGGCGGTGCGTACGTACGCGGCGCCGCTGAAGGCGGCGGGCGTCGACACGGTCATCCTCGGCTGCACCCACTACCCGCTCATACGTCCGATCCTCCAGCGCGTCTTCGGCCGCGACGTGACGCTCGTCTTCTCGGCGGAGGAGACCGCGCGCGAGGTCGCGGAGACGCTCGCGCGGAAGGGCATCGAGAACGCGGACGAGCGCGGAGGGCGCCTACCGCTTCCTCACGACCGGCGATCCGGAGCTCTTCCGCGAGACGGGCCGCCGCTTCCTCCAGCTCCCGATCGACGCCGCCGAGCACGTCGAGATCGCGACCCTCGAGGCGGCCGCGGCGTGAGGAGCAGCGGTAGGAGGCCGGACGAGCTCCGGCCGCTCGACCTGCGCGTCGACTACCTCGAGCAGCCGCACGGCTCGGTCCTCTACGCGCAGGGCAAGACCATCGTGCTGTGCACGGCGACGGTCGAGGAGGGCGTGCCGCGCTGGCTGTACAAGAGCGGGCGCGGCTGGATGACAGCGGAGTACGCGATGCTCCCGGCCTCGACCGGCGAGCGGACGCAGCGCGCGGTCTCGCGCGGGCGGCCGGACGGGCGGACGGTCGAGATCCAGCGCCTCATCGGCCGGGCCCTGCGCTCGGTGTGCGACTTCCAGGCGCTCGGGGAGCGCACGCTGTGGCTCGACTGCGACGTTCTCCAGGCGGACGGCGGCACGCGCTGCGCCGCGATCACCGGCGCCTGGATCGCCGCGGCACGCGCGCTCGACCGCTTCGGCCTCTCGAAGGCGCTGACGTCGTCGGTCGCGGCGGTCTCGGTCGGGATCGTCGGCGGCGAGGCCGTGCTCGACCTCGACTACGAGGAGGACTCCTCGGCCGAGACGGACATGAACGTCGTCATGTCCGGGGACGGCGGGCTCGTCGAGGTGCAGGCGACGGCCGAGAAGGAGCCGTTCTCGCGCGACCTGCTCGACGATCTGCTCGACCTCGCCGCCGGCGGGATCGAGACGCTCGGCGCGGCGCAGGCGGAGGCCGCCGCGACCCGCGCCGTAAGAGCCGGGCATGTCCGGGCGAGGGCGAGGCATGCCTCGCCCTACGCTCGGCGTCGCCAGGTAGACGGCCGAAGCCGGGCGTGCCGGCGAGGGCGAGGCATGCCTCACCTACACGCCTCCAGCGGCCGCGACGCGCTCGGCGTCGCCCAGGGTGCAGGTGGAGGGTCGAGGAGCCGGGCATGCCCGGCTGGGCGAGGTCGCCCTCGCTCGCCACGACCGGTCCCGGCCGCGAGGAGGCGAGACCTGGGTCGCCCTGCTGCGGGCGTCGCGTGGCAGGAGAGCCGCCGACGTGCGCATCCTCCTCGCGTCCCACAACCCGAACAAGCTCGTCGAGCTCCGTCGCGCCCTGCCCGCCTGGGAGATCGAGCTCCTCGACGTCCCGGACGAACCGGTCGAGGACGGCGCGACGTTCCTCGACAACGCGCGGATCAAGGCGCTGCACGGGCGGCCGCACGTACGAGCCGGGGAGTGGGTCGCGGGAGAGGACTCCGGCATCGAGGTGGCGGCGCTCGGCGGACGGCCGGGCGTCGAGTCGGCCCGCTGGGCCGAGGACGGCGTCGCGAGGCTGCTCGACGAGCTCGGGGCGGCCGAGGATCGCCGCGCGCGGTACGTCTGCGAGCTCGTCGTGCTCGACTCCGAGGGGGACGAGGTGCGCGCGACGGGGAAGCTCGCGGGCACGATCGGGCACGAGCGGCGCGGCAGCGAGGGGTTCGGCTACGACCCGATCTTCGTCCCGCAGGGCGAATCGTCCACCGTCGCGGAGCTCGGGGACGCCTGGAAGGCCGAGCACTCGCACCGTGCGCAGGCGGCGCGCTCCCTCGCGGCGACGCTCGCCGAGCGCGCGTGAGTGGTAGCGTCGGGCGCCGATGGACGCGGCCCAGGCTCTGGTCGAGCTCGGTGAGCTCTCGTCGCAGGTGGAGCGCGCGATCGTGCTCGCCGCGGACGGCTCGACGCTGGCGTCGCACCCCGAGGGCGCCGCAGCCGGCCTCGAGCAGGCGGTCGCCGAGGCGATCGAGGCCGCCGGTGAGCTGAATGCCGCGGCCGCGGAGGTGATCGCGGTCGAGATCGAGCTCGAGCAGGGCGGGCTGTTCGTGCTCCGCGAGGGCGGCCGCACGATCGCGGCGACGACCGGCCCCGACCCGACCGCGGGGCTCGTCGTCTACGACCTGCGCACGTGCCTCCGGCGCCTCGACGCCGCGGAGGAGAAGCCGAAGCGGCGACGGACGACCCGCAAGAAGCCCGAGGCCGAGCCGGAGGCGGACGCCGAGTGAGCCGCCTGCTGAGACTCGCGATCATCGTCGCGCTCGCGATCTGGGCCTGGCGCCGGTGGAGCGGGCGCGGCGAGCCGAGGGAGCGCGCGGGCATCTCGTATGCCGACGGCTCGTCCATCGTCCTCGAGCCGGAGTCGCCGGGATTCGAGCGGCTCGCGGCGGCGGCCCGCACCGCGCTTCGGCCATGACCGACGACGCGCTCGGCCGGCTCCTCGTCGAGCGGGCGCTCCTCGAGGGCGACTTCACCCTGCGCTCGGGGAAGCGCTCGTCGTGGTACCTCGACAAGTACCGCTTCGAGACCGAGCCCGAGATCCTGCGCGCCCTCGGGTCGCGGCTCGCCGGGGCGGTGAGCGAGTTCGAGCCGGACACGGCGCGGCTCGCAGGCCCGGCGCTCGGGGCGGTCGCGTTGGCTGCCTCGGCATCGATGGCGTCCGATCTGCCCTTCATCATCGTCCGCGGTGAGACGAAGGAATACGGCACGGCCAAACGCATCGAGGGCTCTTTCGAGCCGGGCGAGCTCGTGTGCCTCCTGGAGGACGTCGTCACGACCGGAGGTGCCCTCGCGGACGCCGTCGCAGCGGTGCGCGACGAGGGTCTCGTCGTCCGGAACGCTGTCTGCGTCGTCGATCGCGAGGAGGGCGGATCGGACGCTCTCGCGCGGCTCGGCGTGCGCTTGCGCACGATCTTCCGCGCGGCCGACCTCGTGGAACTGCACAAAACCGCCGCAAAACAGCGTGGTTGAGCCAAATCCGAAGGGCTGTTAGGCTCTTCCGACACCTCGAACCCGAACCCGACGTCAGGAGGAGGACAAGTGACAAAGCAGGATTTCGTCGACGCAGTAGCCGATCGCAGCGGCATGTCGAAGCGCGATGCGGGTGTTGCCGTCGACGCCGTGCTGGACACGATCACGGACACGCTCTCGAAGGGTGACGCGGTCACCTTCACGGGCTTCGGCAAGTTCTCGACCTCGGCCCGTGCCGCGCGCATGGGCGTGAACCCGCGCACGGGGGAGAAGGTCCAGATCCAGGCAACCACGGTCCCGAAGTTCTCGGCAGGCAGCGCGCTCAAGGCAGCGGTCAAGGGCTAGCGCGACACATCGCGGAGGTTTCGGAGGGGCCGCCAGAAAGGCGGCCCCTCGTACGTCGTCGCCGGCGGCCCTTGAGAAGCGAACGTATGTTCGCTAGCGTCGAGGAATGCAGCTCGCGTTCGACGCCGCGGATCGGCTCGTCGAGCTCGTCCACGCGCGGCGCGGGCCGGTCGCAGCGGAGGACGCCGCGCGTGCGCTCTTCGCGCTGGAACGCGCGCCGGCCGACCTCGCACGCTCGCTCCTCGCGGACGTCGTCGAGGGCGACGCGCGCCTCGCCTGGCTCGGCCGGCGCGTCGGGCTCGCCGGCGACCTCTCGGCCGAGACACTGATCGAGGACGCCGAGCTCGTCGTCTTCGACCTCGAGACGACGGGGCTCTCCGCGGGCAGGGACCGGATGTGCGAGATCGGCGCGGTCCGCGTCCGCTCGCTCGCCGTCGCCGACACCTTCGAGACGTTCGTCGATCCGCGGGTCGCGCTCCCGCGGTACGTCGCGTCGCTGACGGGCATCCGCGACGCCGACCTCAGGGGCGCGCCCATGGAGCAGGTGGCCGTCCGCCGGTTCCTCGCCTTCGCCGGCGACGCGCCCCTCGCGGCCCACAACGCGCGCTTCGACATGGCCTTTCTCGACCGCGCCGTCGAGCGGCTGAGCGGCCGGCGCGTCGCGGCCCCGGTCGTCGACACGGTCTGGCTGGCGCGGCGCCTGCTCCAGCGCCGGAGCGAGCGATTCTCGCTCCGCGACCTCGCGCACTTCTTCGGCACCTCCGCGCAGCCGTGCCACCGCGCGCTCGAGGACGCGCTCGCGACGGCCGAGATCCTCGTCGCGCTCCTCGGGCTCGCCCAGGAGCGAGGTGCGCGGACGCTCGCCGACGTCGTCGAGCTCGCCGCGCCTCGCGCGCGGAAGCTGCACGCGAAGCGCACGCTGGTCGCGGGCGCGCCGACGAAACCGGGCGTCTACCTCTTCCGCGACCGGAACGACACCGTGCTGTACGTCGGAAAGGCGCGCGACCTGAAGGCGCGGCTGCGCTCGTACTTCTCGGGCACGAGGCAGCGCCCGGCGGTCGAGGCCGCGCTCGGCGCGCTCGAGCGGGTCGAGTGGCGGTGCCTCGGGTCGGAGCTCGAGGCTGCGCTCGAGGAGCTCCGGCTGCTTCGCGAGCTGCGACCCCCCGCGAACGCGCGCGCGACCCGTCCCGACCGCTACGTCTATCTCGCGCGGCGGCGCGGGCGCTGGGTCGCCGTGTCGGAGCCTGGCCCCTTCGGCCCGCTGAAGAGCAAGCGCCGCGCCCAGCTCGCCGCGAGGGCGCTCGACGACTTCGAGGGAGACGACCTCGCGGCCGCACTCCCGTCCATCCGCGCGAGGCTGCGCCGTCTCGCGCGGGATCTCCGCTTCGAGGACGCTGCGCGCGTGCGCGACAGGCTGAGCGCGCTCGAGGAGGCGGTCGAGCGGATCGCCGAGCTCGACCGGCTGCGCACACTCAGGACCTGCCTGCTCGCCCCCGCGCGGCAACCGGGGCTGCGCCGCGCGTTCTTCGTCGCGCAGGGGCGGGTGGTGACGGCGCGGACGCTCGTCCCCGGCCCGGCCGGACGAGTGGAGGTTGCCGCAGGTCTCGCCGAGGCCGTGCGCGCGGAGCCGTCCTTCGCCCCGGAGCACGCCGACGAGCTCCTGCTCGTCGCCGGCTTCCTGCGCCGGCCCGGGCCCGAGCTCCAGGTCGTCTCGCTCGACGCGGCGGAGATCCTCGCCGCGTGACCCGGCGAGGCCCTCATACACCGCTTCTACGATGGGTGCGTGGCCGAAGAGCTCGCCTTCTCCGACAGGCTCGCCGAGGCGGTGGTGCGCAAGCGGACGCAGCTCGTCGTGGGCCTGGACCCGCGTCTCGACGTCCTTCCGATGGAGCTCCGCGGCGAGGCGGTGCTCGGCCGCGCCGCCGCGGCGTCTGCGGTCGCGCGGTTCTGCAAGGGGATCGTCGACGCCGTCGGTCCGTACGTCGTCGCCGTGAAGCCGCAGGCGGCCTTCTTCGAGGCACTCGGCTCGGACGGCTTCCGCGCGCTCGAGGAGGTCTGCGAGTACGCGTCCTCGACAGGCCTGCTCGTCTTGCTCGACGCGAAGCGCGGCGACATCGGCTCGACCGCTCGGGCGTACGCCGCCGCGTACCTCGAGCCACGCGAGACTGCCGCGCCGCTCGCCGACGCGATGACCGCGAGCCCGTTTCTCGGCGACGACTCCGTCGAGCCGCTCCTGGCCGCGTGCAGGCGGCACGGCGCGGGCGTCTTCTTCCTCGTCCGCACGTCGAACGCAGGTGCCGCGGACGTCCAGGACCTCACACTCTCGGACGGGCGCCCGCTGTGGCAGTACGTCGCGACCCTCGTGCACGAGTGGGGACAGGGGCTCGTGGGCGACAACGGTCTGTCGAGCGTCGGCGCGGTCGTCGGCGCGACGCACCCGCGGGCGGTTTCCGAGGCACGGAAGCTGATGCCGCAGGCGCCTCTCCTGCTCCCAGGGGTCGGGGCGCAGGGCGCGACGCCCGCGGACGTGGCACGCGCGTTCACGAGTGGCCCTGCGAGCGCGCTCGTCACGGCGTCGCGCTCGGTGATCTACGCGTTCCGCGAGTCCGACGAGGACTGGCGCGCGGCCGCCGCCGCCGAGGCGCAGCGCCTCGCCGGGCAGGTCTGGGCGGTCTCCGGCTGGTAGCCGCACGTCCCAGCTGTCACGCAGTCAGTAGACTCCGCCGCCGGTGCTGAGCAGAGCCTTGCTCGCCGTCGTCGCCCTCCTCGCCGCTCTCGCGGCGCCCGTCCAGGCCTCCGGCGACGACCTGTCACGGACCGCGAAGCGGCCGCAGGTCGCCGCGTCCGCGTGGTACCTCGTGGGCGAGGACGGCTCGCTCCTCGAGTCCCACCGCGCCCGCCAGGAGCGAGCGGTCGCCAGCATCACGAAGCTCATGACCGCGGTCGTCGCGCTCCAGAACGCACGCCCGTCCGAGGTCGTGCGCGTCCCGGCCGGGGCCGCGGCGATCGGCGGCTCGACGGGCAGCCTGCGCGAGAACGAGCTCCTGACGGTCACCGACCTCGTGCGGGCGACGCTGATCCCGAGCGGGAACGACGCGGCGCAGGCGCTCGCGCTGCACGTCGGCGACGGCTCGGCCGACCGCTTCGTCGAGCTGATGAACGCGAAGGCCCGCGAGCTCGGGATGATCGACACGTCGTTCCGGAACGCGCACGGGCTCGACACGGCGGGGCATGTCTCGAGCGCGCGGGACACGACCACGCTCGTCCGGTACGCGCTCGGCGTCCCACTCGTCCGCGATGCGCTCGGCCGTTCGACGTACCAGCTCGGTCCGGGCCGCGAGCTCGAGACGACCAGCGACCTCACCGGCAGCTGGCCCCGGTTCGTGGGCGGGAAGACCGGGCACACGGACGACGCCGGGTGGTCCGAGGCCGCCGCCGCGCGCGGAGGAGGCGTCACGGTCTACGGGACGGTGCTCGGCGCCGACACGCGCTCGGAGCGGAACGACTCCTTGCGTGCGCTGCTGAGCTTCGGCCTCCGCCAGTACGGGCGTGTCGAGGTCGTCGACGCAGGCCGCGTCTACGCGACTGCGGACTCGGGCTACGGCGAGCCGGATGTCGAGCTCGTCGCGCCGCGCTCGATCGTGGTCACCGCGCGGCGAGGCAGGCCGCTGGTCGAGCGCGTCGTCGCCCCGGAGTCGGTGGGGATCCCGGTCGAGAAGGGCGCGCGGCTCGGGCGGGTAGAGGTCTTCGACGGCGACCGGCTCGTCGCGTCGTCGAACCTCGTCACTGCCGACAGCGTCTCCGAGCCGGGCCCCTTCGGAAAGGCCTGGTGGTACGTGGAGACGACTGCGGGCAACTTCGTGGAGCTCTTCTCGTGATCGTCACGGTCACCGTCAACGCGGCTCTCGACCGGACGCTCACCGTCCCCGTCTTCCAGATCGGATTCCGGCACCGGTCGACCGAGGTTCTCACGCTCGCGGGCGGCAAGGGCATCAACGTCGCTCGCGCTCTCAAGCTGCTCGACGCGCCGGTGGTCGCGACCGGCCTCGCCGGCGGCCGCACCGGGACGAGGCTCATCGAGGAGCTGACCTCGGAGGCGATCCTCAACGACCTCGTGCGCATCGCCGGCGAGTCGCGCACATCGACCGCCGTCGTGGACCCGACCGCCGGCACGTACACGGAGATCAACGAGTGGGGCCCCGAGGTCACCGCCGCCGAGCTCGAGATGCTGACGGAGAAGCTCCACTATCTCGCGCGCGGCGCGGACTTCGTCGTCCTCTCGGGGTCGCTTCC
This sequence comes from uncultured Actinomycetes bacterium, assembly GCA_963770595.1. Lineage (GTDB taxonomy): Bacteria > Actinomycetota > Thermoleophilia > Gaiellales > Gaiellaceae > GMQP-bins7. The sequence goes on from CAVYQG010000004.1 coordinate 197,318, forward strand.
GCGCAAGGTGCCGGAGAGCTTCTACGCGGACGCCATCCGCGATCTCTCCCGGCGCGACGTGCGCGTCGTCCTCGACAGCGAGGGCGAGCCGCTGCGGATCGGGGTCGAGGCCGGCCCGTTCCTCGTCTGCCCGAACCAGCGCGAGGCCGAGCAGCTCGTGGGCCAGGAGCTCGAGGACGACGACGACTTCCTGATGGCGCTCGACGTGATCGCGGAGATGGGCGCGCGCAACGTCGTGATCACGCTCGAGAACGGCTGCTTCGCGCGTCTCCGGCACGGGCGGAAGACCCGCCGCATCCGTGCGCTCGCGCCCTACGTCGAGCCCGTGTCGGGAGTGGGGTCGGGCGACGTCCTCCTCGCGCAGCTGCTCACCGCGATCGTGGACGACAAGCCGATCGAGGACGCCGTGCGCCTCGCGGTCGCGGCGGGCTCGGCGTCGGTTCGCGAGGTCGGCGCGGGGCGGTTCGACCCGCAGCTCGCTGCGACGTTCGCGGACGAGATCGAGCTCTCCGAGCTCCAGCCCGCCCGCTCGTAGACTCCGGCGGATGATCGCCTGCCCCAGCTGCGGGCGCGAGAACGCCGACGACGCGCGCTTCTGCAGCGCGTGCGGGACGGCGCTGACCGCGGAGACCGTGCGCGAGCAGCGGAAGGTCGTCACGGTTCTCTTTTGCGACGTGGTGGGCTCGACCGCGCTCGGCGAGTCGACCGATCCCGAGGCCCTGCGCGCACGCATGCGGAGCTACTTCGAGGACCTGCGGGCGATCGTCGAGCGCCACGGTGGGACGGTGGAGAAGTTCGTCGGCGACGCGGTGATGGCGGTGTTCGGCATCCCGGTCGCGCACGAGGACGACGCGCTCCGGGCTGTTCGTGCCGCGATCGAGATGCGCGACGTCGTCGCTCTGCACTCGCTGGAGGCCCGCATCGGCATCGACACCGGCGAGGTCGTGGTCGGCGGCGAGAGTGAGACCCTCGTCACCGGCGATGCCGTCAACGTGGCTGCCCGGCTCGAGCAGGCCGCCGCGGCAGGCGAGGTCCTTATCGGCGCCGAGACGAGGCTGCTCGTGCGGGATGCCGCCCGGGTCGAGGAAGTGCCGCCGCTCGAGCTGAAGGGCAAGTCCGAGCCCGTCGCCGCATCGAGGCTGCTCGACGTGGTCGGCGACGAACTGGTCTCTCGCCGGCTCGAGACACCTCTCGTCGGTCGCGAGCGCGAGCGGCAGCGGCTCTGGCGCGACTACGAAGACGCCGTCGCGGACCGCACGTGCCGGCTCTTCACGCTGCTCGGGCCGGCAGGCATCGGGAAGTCCCGGCTCGTCGCGGACTTCCTCGAGCGCGTCGCGGACGCTGCGGACGTCCTCCGCGGCCGTTGCCTGCCGTACGGCGAGGGGATCACGTACTGGCCGCTCGTCGAGATGCTCGCTGCCGCTCGGCATCGAGCCCGAGAGCGTCGTGTGCGTCGACGCCGGAGGAGACGCGCGTTGTCGTTCGCAAGCTGCTCGAGTCCCGAGCGGCAGAGCGACCGCAGGTCGGTCGTGGTGGACGACCTCCAGTGGGCCGAGCTCGATCTTCCTCGATCTCGTCGAGCACGTCGCAGACCTCTCACGGAACGCACCGGTGTTCCTCCTGTGCATCGCGCGTACCGAGCTGCTCGACCTGCGCCCGGACTGGGGAGGCGGAAAGCTCAACGCCACGTCGCTCCTCCTCGAGCCGCTCGGCGCGGAGGAGTGCGCGGAGCTCGTGGAACGTGCTCGCCCCGCAGGGCGATCGTCGACGTCGAGCTCGGGAGCGGATCACGGCGCCTCGGGCGGGCAATCCGCTCTTCGTCGAGGAGATGCTCGCGATGGTCCGCGCGCACGGCGACGGCGACGTGGCCGGTGCCCCCGACGATCCAGGCCTTGCTGCAGGCTCGCGTCGACTCACTCGACGGCGATCTGCGCACGGTGCTCGAACGCGGCGCGGTGGAGGGCGAGGTGTTCCATCGCGGCTCCGTGGCGTCGCTCGTGGCGGACGAGGTAGCTGGACGATCGTCGACGTGCACCTCACGGGCCTCGTCCGCAGCGAGCTCATGCGGCCCGAGGCCGCGCTCGTCCCGGGAGAGGACGCGTACCGCTTCCGGCATCTCCTGATCCGGGACGCCGCCTACGCGGCGATCCCAAGGCGGTGCGCGCGGAGCTCCACGAGGGGCTCGCCGACTGGTTGGAGCGAACGATCGCCGTCGTCCGCGTTCGAGCTCGACGAGATCGTCGGCTACCACCTCGAGCAGGCGCACGTCTTCCGGCAGGAGCTCGGCTTGCGCGACGCGGGAGCTGGCTGCGCGGGCGGCCTCGCGGCTCCTCGCCGCCGGCCAGGCGAGCGTTCGGTCGCGCCGACCTCTCCGCCGCGACCGGGCTCCTCCAGCGGGGGCTCGGGTCGGGAGTGACGACGACCGGACGAGGCTGGACGGGCTGTTCTCGCTCTCGCAGGCGACTCGTGCGCCGCGGGGAGCTCGAGCGGGCCGAGGCGCTCCTTCTGCCGAGCGATCGAGGCAGGCCCGCGCGACCGGAGAGCTGGGCTTCTCGCGCGAGCGCGCCTGGCGTACAACTCGCTCCGGACACGGGTCGATCTCCGATGCGAGCGTCGACGACGAGCTCGAGCGTGCGCTCGAGATCGCCGCGTCGCTGGAAGGTTCCGGCGATCTCGCGGCCCTGCGTCACGGTCACGTCGCGATCGGCGCGTGCAGGTTCCAGCTCGGCCGTGCGGGCGAGGGCGAGGTCGACCTCGGAGAGAGCGTTCGAGCTCGCGCACCGAACGGGTGACGACGCACTGCTCCGCGACACGATGGGAGCGCGGCTGCGACCCGCCGGCTGGGGGCCGATGTCCGCTCCGGACGGCGTCGCCCTCTGCGAGGAGCTGCTCGCGGCGGAGCTACGCGAACGCGGCCCTCACGGCACAGGCCCTCCAGGTCCTCGCGTTCTTCCGGGCAATGCACGGCGACGTCGAGGCCGTCCCGCCGCGCGGCCACGGACGCGTGGCGCTGATCGAGGAGTACGGCCTCACGCTGCTCAAGGGCATCTACTCGATCGACGTCGGGTTCGCCGAGACGTTGGCCGAAGACCTGGATCGCGCCGAGCACGTGCTGCGCCGCGGCCACGACGCTCTGACCGAGATGGGCGACCTCGGCGTTCGATCGACGGTGGACGCGATCCTCGCCGACGTGCTCTTTACCTCCAGGGCCGGCACGACGAGGCGCTCGAGCTTCGCCGAGCGAGCCGCGCGATCGCGGCGGCGACGACCTCGACTCCCAGCCGCGGTCGCGGGTAGCGACGCGCGCGCGTCCTCGGCGCGCCGCGGAGCGCACGACGAGGCGCTCGACCTGCTGCGCGAGGCGGTCGAGCTCGTCGAGCCGATCGACTTCCTCGAGCTGCAAGGGCTACGTCCACGAGGTCCTCGGCGAGGTGCTCGCGCGCCGGCGCGCACGAGCGAGGCCGAGGCGGCGCTGGAGCAGGCGGTCGGGTTCCACCACGCGAAGGGGAACGTCGTCTCGGCCGGCCGCCTGCGTGCCGTTCTGGACGGCCTTCGCGCGGCGCGACCCTCGTAGACTCGGCGCGTGACGGGTCTGTCCGAGCTGCGGGCGCGAGAACGCCGACGACGCGAGCTTCTGCAGCGCGTGCGGGACGGCGCTCGGCGCGGCGGAGCCGGCGCGGGAGCAGCGCAAGGTCGTCACCGTCCTCTTCTGCGACCTCGTCGGCTCGACCGGCGCTCGGCGAGTCCACGGATCCGGAAGCGCTGCGGGCGCGTCTCGGCCGCACCTTCGAGGCACTGCGCGCGATCGTCGAGCGGCACGGCGGGACCGTGGAGAAGTTCGTCGGCGACGCGGTGATGGCCGTGTTCGGGATCCCGGTGTCGCACGAGGACGACGCGCTGCGGGCCGTGCGCGCGGCGGCGGAGATGCGCGCCGTCATCGCGAAGCACGGGCTCGAAGCGCGGATCGGCCTGAATACCGGCGAGGTCGTGGTCGGCGGCGAGGGTGAGACGCTCGTGACCGGCGACGCGGTGAACGTCGCGGCGCGGCTCGAGCAGGCGGCGGCGGCGGGAGAAGCGCTGATCGGCGCGGAGACGCGCGTGCTCGTGCGGGACGCAGTTCGCGTCGAGCCCGTCGAGCCGCTCGTCCTCAAGGGGAAGTCCGAGCCCGTGGAGGCGTTCCGTCTCGTCGACGTGATCGGCGACGCTGCGCCGCTCGCACGCCACCTCGACACACCGCTCGTCGGCCGCGAGCGCGAGCGTCAGCGGCTCTGGCGCGACTTCGAGGACGCGGTCGCCGACCGCACCTGCCGCCTCTTCACGCTCCTCGGCCCGGCGGGCATCGGCAAGTCACGGCTCGTCGCCGACTTCGTCGAGCGGGTCGGCGACTCGGCAGACGTGCTCCGCGGTCGCTGCCTCTCGTACGGGGAGGGCATCACGTACTGGCCGCTCGTCGAGATCCTGATCGCGATCGGTACCGATCCGGACGCGTGATCGGCACGTCTCCACCCGAGACACAGCTTGCGTTTCGCCGGTTGCTCGAAGCTCGTGCCGCCGAGCGCCCGCAGGTCGTCGTCATCGACGACCTGCAGTGGGCCGAGCCCGTCTTCGTCGACCTCGTCGAGCACGTGGCCGACTTCGCGCGCGACGCTCCGATCTTCCTGCTCTGCATCGCGCGCACCGAGCTGCTGGACGCTCGGCCGGACTGGGGCGGCGGCAAGCTGAACGCGACGTCCCTGTTGCTCGAGCCGCTCGGTCCGGACGAGTGCTCGGAGCTCATCGACACGCTCGTCTCGGACGCTCATCTCGACGACGACCTCCGCGACCGCATCACGACGGCATCGGCCGGCAACCCGCTCTTCGTCGAGGAGATGCTCGCGATGGTGCGCGAACAGGGCGGTGACTGGAGAGATCGTCGTGCCCCCGACCATCCACGCGCTGCTGCAGGCGCGAATCGACTCCCTCGACGGCGACGTCCGCGTCGTCATGGAGCGCGGATCGGTCGAGGGTGAGGTGTTCCACCGCGGATCCGTGGCCGAGCTGTCCCCGGATCCTGTGCGCCCGGCGGTCGAGTCGCATCTCGCGACGCTCGTGCGCAAGGAGCTGATCCGCTCGACGCCGCCGACGTTTCCCGAGGACGAGGGCTTCCGCTTCCGGCACCTCCTGATCCGCGACGCCGCCTACGAGTCGCTGCCGAAAGCGACCCGCGCGGAGCTGCACGAGCGCTTCGCCGATTGGCTCTCGACGCACGGTCTGGTCGAGGGCGACGAGATCGTCGGCTACCACCTCGAGCAGGCGCACCGCTACCGCGCCGAGCTCGATCCTGCAGACTCCACGCTGCCGGAGCTCGGACGGCGCGCGGCGGAGCATCTCGGCTCCGCGGGTCGCGGGGCGATGGATCGCGGCGACTGGGGCGCTGCACGTGTCCTGCTCCGCCGGGCACGCGGGCTCCTCCCCGAGGGCTCCGACGAGCGGGCGACGCTGGGACCCGACCTCGCGCTCGCGCTGCAGGAGGTGGGCGAGAACGAGGAGGCGCTGGCAGCGGCGGAGGAGGCGGCTCGCGCTCGAGATCCGGTGATCCGCGCGCGAGGGCTGATCGCTCGTGCAGATGCGGGCGGCTTCCTCGGCGACGATCGCCGAGTCGCGGGAACGCCGAGAGCAGGCCCACGAGGGGCGCACGATCCTCGAGGAGGCGGGTGACGATCTCGGTCTTGCGCAGTACTGGCGCTGGCACGGATACGACTTCTGGGGCCGCCTGCAGGCTGCGAGCGCGAGGGAGATGTGGGAGCGCGGGCTCGCCTACGCTCAGAGAGCGGGCGCACGAACGTCTCGAGGTCGAGCTCCAGAACTACATCGCGAGCGCGCTCATGCTGGGTCCGACGCCAGTCGCCGAAGCGCGTCCGCTCGCGCAGCGGGCGCTCGAGGCGGCGGCCCCCGCGTCGCTCGCCGAAGCTGCGGCAATGCGTGCAGTGGGCCTACTTCGTGCCTGTGAAGGGCTCCTCGACGAAGCGAGGGAGCTCAACGAGCGGAGCCGCAGCATCTATCTCGAGGCGGGGCTGCACGTGACCGCCGGCGGCCAGGCGATGGGAGCGAGCGAGATCGAGTGGCGAGCCGGCGACTTCGAAGCGCAGGAAAGGTGCTGCGCTGGGGCGTCGAGATCCTCGATTCGCTGGGCGACCAGTTCTTCTACTCCACGGTCGCCCTCAGGCTCGCCGACTGCCTCCTGCAGACGCGTCCGCCCGACGACGAGGAGATCGTCGCGCTGTGCGTGGCAGCTCGCGAGCGGACGATGCAGGGTGACCTGGTCAACTTCGTGTACCTCGACAACATCGAGGCGCGACGGCTTGCGCACGAGGGGTCGAGCGCCGCCGCCGCGGAGGTCGGGCGCCGGGCGGCCGACACGGCGGACACGACGGACAACTTCGACGTGCGGAGCAGCGCCTGGGCGTCGCTCGCGGAGACGCTGCATCCTGACGGCAGGCGCGATGACGGCGCTCGGCGCTGAGCGAGCTTCGACCAGCGCGGTCCTCCTAGAGGACGTCGTCGCCGCGTCGGCGCTCGAACGTCGCTTCGGCGAGATCGGCGTGACGCCCGCCACGATCGTCGTCGAGGGCCGCTGGTAACGTCCTCGCATGGAGACCGAGTTCCGGCAGGAGGAGATCGAGCGGCTCGTCTCGTTCGAGCGCAAGTTCGGCAAGGAAGGGCTCACCTTCGACGACGTACTGCTGCTGCCGGCGGAGTCGCACGTGCTGCCGAACGACGTCTCGACGGTCACGCGGCTGACACCGTCGATCTCCCTCGAGATCCCGCTCGTTGTCCGCGGCGATGGACACGGTGACCGAGGCCCGGCTCGCGATCGCGCTCGCGCGCGCAGGCGGGATCGGGATCGTCCACCGGAACCTCTCGATCGCGGATCAGGTCGCCGAGGTGGACAAGGTCAAGCGCTCGGAGTCGGGGATGATCGTCGAGCCGGTGACGCTCCGCCCGGACAACTCGGTCGCGGAGGCGCTCGAGCTCATGGAGCGCTACCGGATCTCCGGCGTTCCGATCGTCGACGACGCCGAGGTCCTCGTCGGCATCCTGACGAACCGCGACCTCCGCTTCGAGACCGACACGACGCAACCGGTATCGGCGCTCATGACGGCCCGGAACCTCGTCACGGCGCCGGTCGGGACGACGCTCGGGGAGGCCGAGGCGATCCTCCATCGCAACAAGATCGAGAAGCTCCCCGTCGTCGACCAGGACGGCCGGCTCAAGGGCCTCATCACCGTCAAGGACATCTCGAAGAAGCTCGAGTACCCGGACGCGACGAAGGACGACCAGGGCCGGCTGCGCGTCGGAGCGGCGGTCGGCGTCGGCACGGACGCGCTCGAGCGCGCGGCCGCGCTCGTCCAGGCCGAGGTCGACGTCCTCGTCGTGGACACGGCGCACGGGCACTCGCACGGCGTGCTCGACGTCGTCCGAAAGATCAGGGCGTCGCACGACGTGGAGTTGGTCGCGGGGAACGTTTCGACCGGCGACGGCGCACTCGCGCTGGCGGATGCGGGCGTCGACGGGGTGAAGATCGGCCAGGGCCCGGGCTCGATCTGCACCACGCGGATCGTCGCGGGCGTCGGCGTCCCGCAGGTGACCGCGGTGTACGACGCGGCGCAGGCGCTCGACGGGCAGGGCGTCTCGGTGATCGCAGACGGAGGGATCCGCAACTCGGGCGACATCGCGAAGGCGATCGCGGCCGGCGCGGACGCGGTCATGCTCGGCTCGATGCTCGCGGGCACGGACGAGGCGCCGGGCGAGATCATGGTCGCGCAGGGCGAGCGCTTCAAGGAGTACCGCGGGATGGGCTCGCTCGGTGCGATGAAGGCGCGCTCGTTCTCGAAGGACCGCTACTTCCAGGGCGACGTCGAGGACGTCGAGAAGCTCGTCCCCGAGGGCATCGAGGGGCGCGTCCCGTACAAGGGCCCGCTGTCCCCGATCGTGCACCAGGTCGTCGGCGGCCTGCGGCAGTCGATGGGCTACGTCGGCGCCGCCACGATCGAGGAGATGAAGACGAAGACCCGCTTCACCCGGATCACGCCTGCGGGCCTGCACGAGAGCCACCCTCACGGCGTCACGATCACGAAGGACGCTCCCAACTACCGGCGGCGCTAGGGACGCCGTGGCGAGCGCGGCAGACCCAGCGGCCGCGAAGCGGACGCCTTCAGGGATCTTCGCGCGAGCGGAGGCCGCACCGGCGGACTCCGATCTTGCGCAGAGGGAGGTCCCCCTCCATCCACCGGAGCCGACACCGGAGGAGCGTCCTGTCCTCGTCGTCGACCTGGGCGGGCAGTACAGCCAGCTGATCGCGCGGCGCGTACGTGAGGCGCGCGTCTACTCGGAGCTCGTCGGGCATCGCATCACCGCCGACGAGGTGGCGCGGCGCAACCCCGCTGCGCTCGTTCTCTCCGGCGGACCCGCCTCGGTCTATGCGGAGGGCGCCCCGCTCGTCGACGAGGCGATCTTCGCGCTCGGGATCCCGACGCTCGGCATCTGCTACGGGATGCAGCTCATGGCGCGTGACCTCGGCGGCGCCGTCGACCGGACTGACGCGTCGGAGTTCGGCAAGACCGAGCTCGAGGCCGGCGAGTCCCAGCTCTTCCACGACCTGCCGCCCGACCAGGTCGTATGGATGAGCCACCGCGACTCCGTGACCGCTCCCCCGGCCGGCGCCACGGTCACGGCGTCCTCGCCCTCGACCCCGATCGCCGCGTTCGAGGACCGCGAGCGGCGCCTGTACGGCGTCCAGTTCCACCCCGAGGTCGTGCACACCGCGCACGGGCAGCAGATCCTCAAGAACTTCCTGTACGAGGTCGCCGGCGTCCCGCCGACCTGGACGCCCGCGGCCGTCATCGAGGAGCAGGTCGAGCGCATCCGCTCGGCGGTCGGCTCCGAGCGCGTCCTCTGCGCGCTCTCGGGCGGTGTCGACTCCGCAGTCGCAGCGCTTCTCGTGCACAAGGCGGTCGGCGACCAGCTCACGTGCGTCTTCGTCGACCACGGCCTCCTGCGCGAGAACGAGGCCGAGCAGGTGGTCGAGACTTTCGGCGGGCACTTCCAGGTGCCGCTCGTGCACGTGCAGGCGCAGGATCGCTTCCTCTCGCGGCTCACCGGCGTATCCGACCCGGAGGAGAAGCGCAAGATCGTCGGCGAGGAGTTCATCCGCGTGTTCGAGGAGGAGTCCGCGAAGCTCGGCGACGTGCGCTTCCTCGTCCAGGGGACGCTCTACTCGGACGTGATCGAGTCGGGCGGCTCCGAGGACGGTGTCGCGGCGAAGATCAAGTCGCACCACAACGTCGGCGGTCTCCCGGAGGACATGCGCATGGAGCTCGTCGAGCCGCTGCGGCTGCTCTTCAAGGACGAGGTGCGGCGCGTCGGCGAGGAGCTCGGCCTGCCGGAGCGGATGGTCTGGCGCCAGCCGTTCCCGGGGCCCGGGCTCGCGATCCGGATCATCGGCGAGGTGACCGAGGAGCGGCTCGCGATCCTGCGTCGCGCGGATGCGGTCCTGCTCGAGGAGATCCGGCGCGCGGACCTCTACCGCGAGCTGTGGCAGAGCTTCGCGGTGTTGCCCGCGATCCGCTCGGTCGGCGTGCAGGGCGACGAGCGGACGTACGCGTACCCGATCGTCGTGCGCGCGGTCACGTCGGAGGACGCGATGACGGCCGACTGGGCTCGCCTCCCGTACGACGTGCTCGAGTCGATCTCGAGCCGGATCATCAACGAGATCCCGGGCGTCAATCGCGTCGTGTACGACGTCTCCTCGAAGCCGCCGGCGACGATCGAGTGGGAGTGAGGCCCTTTCCGCTTCGCGGAAACGGCCTGACGGGGGTGCATCGGCTGTCCGTCGCGGTTGCTGCGGCGACGGTGCTGCTGTCGGCCTCGTCCAGTGCGGCGCCTCAGGTGCTTCCGCGGTCGACCGTCGACCGTCCGGATGACAAGGCCGGGTCGCAGATCCACGCGCTGTACGTCCTCCCGTCGGACGGAGTCGACCGCGCGCTCGACACGAACGGGACGATCGCGGCGTCGGTCGCGAACTGGCAGGGATGGTTCCGCGGGCAGACCCTGGGCGACGGCCTCCGGCTGGACACCTCGGGCGGGGAGCTCGACGTCACCTTCGTCCGGCTCGGCCGGACCGACGCCGAGCTGGCCGCGCGCGGCGTCTTCATCCGCGATGCGATCGAGGAGGAGCTCCGGGCGCGCGGGCTCGTCCAGCCGAGCAAGATCTACGCGACGTACTACGACGGCTCGAGCACGGCCGCGTGCGGCGGAGGCGCCTGGCCGCCCGTTCTCCCCGGCGCGGTCGGCGCGGTGTACATGCGCGCCACCTTCGGAGCCGGCTTCCTTTGCTACGAGCCCGAGCGCTCACTCGCCGGGCTCCAGATCATGGACTTCGCCGTGCTCCACGAGGTGCTGCACACGATGGGCTTCGTGCCGTCGTGCGCGCCGCACCACACGCGGGCGGGCCACGTGTCCGACAGCCCGACGGACATCATGTACGCGGGCGACGAGCCGTGGAGGCCGGCGGTGCTCGACGTCGGGAGGGACGACTACTACCACGCGCACCGTCTCGGCTGCCTCGAGCTGGCCGAGAGCCCGTACCTCGACAGGCCGGTCGCTCCCCCTGCGCCCGCTCGGTCCAGGTTGACCGTGTCGGTCTCGGGGCCCGGCCGCGTGCTCTCGACGCCGCGCGGCATCTCCTGCCGTCCTGGCTGCTCGGCGTCGTATCCACGAGGAGCCCGCGTCGTGCTCCGCACAGTGCCGGCGCGGAACGCCCGCTTTGCCGGCTGGACGGGCGCCTGCCGCGGCTCGAAGCGGTGCACGGTGACCCTGGACGCGAACCGCGCCGTCAAGGCGAGGTTCCGCCGCTGAGCGCGGCGCGCGCGCATCCCTCGGGCAAGGGAAAGACGAGGCGTCCCCACCGCCGATCTCTCGCGTGATGCGCGTCATCGTCCCCCTCGCCGCGGCGCTCGTGGCCGCGCTCGTCGGCGTCCCCCCGGCCGGCGGCAGCGAGCCGCTCCAGGACGCGAACGTCACGCTTCTCTCGCTGAAGGTCAACGGGAAGGGCGAGGCGCTCGTCTCGTACCGCCGCAGCGACGGACGTCCAAGGAACGTGCTCGTGTGGGGCGCCCTGAACGCGCGCGCGCCGTCGGAGACCGTGCCGCAGGTGCGCTTCCGCTGGGACTACGCGGGCGGGTGGGGCAAGTACCGGAACGGGAGGTACTGGCGCTCGTTCGCGAACCGCTGCCGACCCTACGACGGCCCGCCACTGGCGATGCTCGTCGCCGCCTGCAAGGCGCCGAACGGGACGTACTGGACGATCCAGGCCTGGCAGCGCCGCCTGCCGCTCCTCGGCTTCGACCCCTGGCTCCCGCAGCACACGAACTGGGAGCTGCACCTCGCGCACTGGTCGGGGCCGCTCCCCGTCCTCGAGGTCCATCCCAACTGGACGTACGGCGGCGCGTGGCAGGGCGTCTTCGGCCGCTACTCGTACCTCGGCTCGCCGATCTTCGGCTTCGGCTCGAACTGCGAAGGGCGTCCCGAAGGACCGGTACGGGCGCAACCTGTACATCGACACGCTCAACTCGCCGTACGGACCGGGCTGGCGGCGCGAGTCCGGGATCCTCACGCATCGCGCGACCGGCACCTTCTGTCACAGCTTCGTGCCGCAGCGGCCGTTCGCGGGCTACCCGAGCATGGATCTCCGGCCCGCCGCGCCGGGCGAGCGGCACCGGATCACGGTCGGCGGCCCGGGGGTGACGCCGGTGATGCAGGTGGAGCTCGCGGGGCTCACGAGCGCGGATCGCGGCCGCGACGGCGAGCTCGACCGGATCTTCGACAGCGTCATGGCCGGCGACAGGATCTGCGCGCCCGAGCGGTAAGCTCGGAGCCGTGAGCGATCCCTGGGAAGACGAGGGGTACGCGGGCGAGGACGACTGGGAAGGCTCCGAGAGCGTCGAGTCGGACGTCGAGGACGAGCTCGAGCTCGACGACGCGGCCGACGAGGTCGAGGACGAGGACGAGTAGTGGAGCTCCGCGAGCTGCTACCGCGCCGCCGGATGGTGCGGCACTACGCCAACGAGCCGGTGCCGCGGGAGGTTGTCGAGCGCATCGTCGCCACGGTGCGGCGCGCCCCGAGCGCCGGCTACAGCCAGGGCCAGCGGCTGCTCGTCGTCACCGAGGACGAAGGACGGGCCGAGGTCGCGCGCTGCCTGAACGCGGCGGGCTGGGGAAGCCACGACGACCTCGAGCCGTGGCTCGAGAGCGCACCGGTGCACGTGCTCGTGCTGACGCGCGAGAATGACTACCACGACCGCTATCGCAAGCCGGACAAGCTCGCGGACGGCGAGGAGATCGAGTGGCCGGTCCCGTACTGGCACGTGGACGCTGGCGCCGCGCTCATGCTCCTGCTGCTCGCCGCGATCGACGAGGGCCTGGGCGCTGGGGTCTCCGGTGTGCCGCTCGGGGCCGCCGCGGGGCTGCGCGCGTCGTTCGGCATCCCTGAGGACGTCGCCGTCGTCGCGCTCGTCACCATGGGCGTCGCGGCTCCGGATCCCGGCTGGAGCGCGGTGACGAGCCGCCGGACACAGTCTCGCCGCGCGCCCGACGAGGTGGTGCGCTGGGAGCGCTGGTAGCGGTCAGCGGATCTCGAAGCCCGTGACCAGCTCGGGCGCTTCGACGTAGACCTCCACGCGCTCGACGCGCGCGCCTCGCGGTCCCTCGTGGCACAGCGCCACGAGGCGCTCGACGGCCACATCCTCGCCCTCGAAGACCGCCTCGACGGTCCCGTCCGGCCTGTTCCGGGCCCAGCCCGCGACCTGCGCGCGCAGCGCCTGCCGACGAAGCGTGACGCGGAAGCCCACGCCCTGGACGCGCCCGTGCACGATCACGCGACGTCGGATCACAGCGTCACGACTCCGGCCGGGTCGACGTCGACGTCGACGCGCGCACCCGCCGGCGGTGCCTCGAGCGCGGTCGTCGCCGCCTCCAGGGTCGTCCCGTCGTCAAGGCTGATCGTGAGCCGGAGCAGAGGGCCGTCCCGGGTCGACTCGACCACGGTGCCGTGCCCGCCCGATACGGCGATGCGCACGGTGACGGCCTCGGGTCGGAGGATCCTGCCGTCCCGCACGTTCGCGAGGCCCAGGAAGCGCGCGACGTCCTCGTCGGCAGGGCGCGCCCACACGTCGTCGGGCGCTCCGACCTGCGCGACCCGCCCCTCCCGCAGGATCACGACGCGGTCGCCGAGCGCGAACGCCTCCGCCCGGTCGTGCGTGACGTAGACGGCCGTCACGCCCAGCGTCTCGAAGAGCGCAGCGAGGTCGTCGAGCAGCCGGTCGCGCAGCCGCCGGTCGAGCGACCCGAGCGGCTCGTCGAGGAGCAGGACGCGCGGTTCGGGCGCCAGCGCTCGCGCCAGCGCGACCCGCTGCTGCTCGCCGCCCGAGAGCGTCGCGATCGACCGCCGCTCGAAACCGGGAAGACCGACCAGTTCGAGCAGCTGGTGCACTCGGCGGCCGACCTCCGCGCGCTCGTCGCCGCGCATCCGCAGCCCGAACGCCACGTTCCCGGCGACGTCCTTGTGGTCGAAGAGCGCGTGATCCTGGAAGACGAGCCCGATCCCGCGACGATGCGGAGGAACGCTCGTCACGTCCACGCCGTCGACGTGCACGCTCCCCGAATCCGGCTGCTGGAGACCCGCGACGACCCGCAGGAACGTGCTCTTGCCCGAGCCGCTCGGCCCGAGCACGGTCACGACTTCCCCGTCGGCGACGTCGAGCGAGACCGCGTCGAGTGCGAGCGTGCCCTCGAACGCCACCGAGACCTCGTCCACGCGGAGCTTCATACCCATCCCCTGCGGCGTATGCGGATCCGGTCGACGGCGAGCAGCGAGGCCGCGGTCACCGCCATCAGCACGACCGCGAGCGCGTAGGCCTGGGCGGTGTTCAGCTCCCCGGGACGCGCGAGGAAGCGGTAGATCGCGACCGGCAGCGTCGGGTTGTCGGGACGCGCGAGGAAGACCGTCGCGCCGAACTCGCCGAGCGAGATCGCGAACGCGAACCCGGCCGCGACCGCGAGCCCGCGGGCCGCGATCGGGAGGTCGATCTCGCGTCGCACGCGTCCGGGCGACGCTCCGAGCACGGCGGCGGCCTCGCGCTGGCGCTCGTCGACGATGCGCAGTGTGGGCGCCACGATGCGGACGACGAACGGGATCGCGACGAGCGCCTGCACCACCGGCACGATCCACGGCGACGCACGGAAGTCGACCGGCGCGGTGTCGAACGCGATCACGAACCCGAACCCGAGCATCACCGCGGACGCGCCGAGTGGGAGCATCAGCAGTCCGTCGAACAGGCGCGAGCCGCGTCGGTCTGCGACGGCGAACGCGGCGAGCCCGCCGACGACGAGCGCGATCGCCGTCGCGGCGGCCGCGTAGACGATCGAGTTGACGACTGCTTCCCAGGGGGCCGCGAGGAACGCCGACGTCGGCTCCACGAGCGCGCGATACGCGTCGAGCGAGTGCCCGTCACCGACGGCGAGCGAGCGCTCGACGACCGCGGCGAGCGGGACGCCGAGGAAGAGCACGAGCCCGCCGACGCTGCCGGCGACGATCGCCTGCTCCTTCGTGCCGCGCGGCGCCCGCAGCACGTCGTCCTCGGCACGAGCCTGCCCTGCGACCGCGAGCCGTGCCTCGAGCCTGGTCGTCGCGAGGACGACGAGCGCGACGCACGCGAGCTGCACCAGCGACAGCACGGCAGCCGGCGGAGGTCGAACATCCGGACCGCCTGGTTGTAGATCTCGGCCTCGACCGTCGAGTAGCGCGGGCCGCCGAGGATGAGGACGACGCCGAACGAGGTGAAGGAGAAGAGGAAGACGATCGAGCCCGCTGCGGCGACGGCGGGAGCGAGGAGCGGAGCCGTGACCTCGCGGAACCGCGCCCAGGGCCCGGCACCGAGCGTCGCCGCGGCCTCGGACACGCGTGGGTCGAGCCCGGCCCAGAACGTGCCGACCACGCGCACGACGACCGCGACGTTGAAGAAGACGTGCGCGACGAGGATCGCCGCCCAGCCGCGCTCGATGCCGTCCGGCAGGAGGGCGAGGAACGCGAGCGCCACGACGACGGTCGGCAGGACGAACGGGACGACGACGAGCGCGCGGAACGAGCGCCCGCCCTCTGAACCGGTAACGGCCGAGCGCGTAGGCCGCGGGAAGCGCGACGACGATCGTCAGCACGGTGGACGCGACGGCCTGCCAGACGGTGAACCACACGACGTCCCGCGTGAGCGGGTCGGTCAGCACGTCCAACGGCGACTCGCCCCCGCCGGTCAGCCCCCGCTCGAGGATCGCGACGAGCGGGAACGACGAAGAAGAGCGCGAGGAAGGCGAGCGGGACGCCGTAGGCGAGCGCCCGCCAGGCGCCGCTCAGCGCAGGACGATCCGCGTCCACTGGTCGATCCACTCCTCGCGGTTCGCCTCGACCTCCGCCGGCGGGAGCTGGAGCGGGCTCTCGGGGACGACGGCGTGCTCGACGAACTCGGGCGGCAGCGCGGCGCTCGAGCTCACCGGGAAGACGAACATGGAGAGCGGGACGTCCTCCTGGAACGCCGTGCGAGAGCATGAAGTCGACGAGCTCGCGCGCACCCTCCTCGTTCCGCGCGCCGCGGAGCACGCCCGCGAACTCGATCTGCCGGTAGCAGCTGTCCTCGATCACCGCCGTCGGCGCCTCCTCGGGCTCGCGGTGACGCGAAGATCACCTCGGCCGGCGGGCTCGACGCGTACGAGACGACGATCGGCCGTGGGCCCTCCCCCGCCGAGCCGGAGAAGCGGACGTTGTACGCGTCCTCCCAGCCGTCGACGACGAGGACGCCGTTCTCGCGCAGCTCGCGCCAGTACCCCTGCCAGCGATCGCCGAAGCGGGCGATCGTCGCGAGCATGAACGCGAGGCCCGGCGTCGAGGTCGCAGGGTTCTGCACGACCAGCTGATCGCGGTAGCGCGGGAGCGCGATCTCCTCGAGGCTCCGCGGCGGACGCAGCCCGCGGCTCGCGAACCACGCCTTGTCGTAGTTCAGGCACACCTCGCCGTGGTCGATCGGCGTCACGCGGTGCTCGGGGTCGAGCACGTACTTCTCGTCGACGCCCTCGAGGAGCGGCGACTCGTACGGCTCGAACAGGTCGCCGTCGAGCGCGCGCGAGAGCAGGTTGTCGTCGACGCCGAAGAGCACGTCACCCTCCGGGTTGCCGGCGGTGAGGAGCGCGCGGGTCACCGTCTCGCCGGCGTCGCCGGTCTGGAGGATCCGGAGCGTGAGCCCGCTCTCCGCCTCGAAGACCCGCTTCACGTCGTCCGAGACGACGAACGAGCTGTGCGTGACCAGGACGACCTCGTCCGGAGCGTCGTCTCCACCGCACCCGCCGGCCGCGATCCCGAGAGCGAGCATCGCCACGACGAGACCGACCTGTGCCTCAGAGCCACGAGCGCTCGCTCTCCGGCGCCGGCCGCACGGCCAGGACGACACCTCGTTCGACCGAGACCAGCGCGCCGGTCGGCCGCGAACACGTTCGACACGCCGCGGGTCGAGCCGGCCTCGAGCGTCTCGCCCCGAAGCGGGTACACCAGACCCTCGGTGCCGACGCCGTGCGCCGGGCCGCCGAGGGCGAGGAGAGAGACGAGCTCGCCCGGCGCGCCGCGGAGCGTGCGCTCGCCACGGACGACGTGGACGAGCGAGTCTCCGATCCAGGCGTCGATCTCGGTGTCCGCGTAGCGCTCCGACCCGAGCAGGAGCAGCGCGGCGAGCAGGTGGTCGAGGCGGTCGCCCACGCCGGCGAGGACGAGGATCCTGCGGGGATCGAGCTCCACCGCCATGTCGAGCGCGAGCTCGAGGTCCGTCGCGTCCTTGTCGGGCGGGTGGCGCTCGATCGTGACGCCGCCCTCCTCGGCCACCGCGACCGCCTCGGGCGACGCCGAGTCGAAGTCGCCGACGGCGGACGTCACCGGGAGACCGAGCGTGAGCGCATGCTCGAGCCCGCGGTCGGCCGCGATCACCGGCGTCCCCGGCGGGACGAAGGCGACCGCATGCGGAGCGGGCGGCTCACCGCCGGCGACCACCACCACGAGCTCTTCGGACACGACTTCCTCCGCTGGCATTACCCAGATCAGGTTCTTCGGGTCGGCGGCGCGCTCGTCCGCCCTCTCAGCCCGGTTGCCCCGAGCTCCCCGTGACGCTCAGGGCATCGTAGCGGCCGCGTCCTCGGTCGCCTGCGGCGTCGCCACGAAGGCTCGGGCGCGCTCCTCCTGGCGGGCCGTGAGCCGGCGCACGACCAGGATCGCGAGCACCGCGGCCGGGATGTCGAGCACGTAGGACGCGAGGTCGAGCCTGGCAGCGTCGCGGGTCGCCTCGATCGTGTCCGCGCCCCACCACAGCCGTCCGACGACGTTCCCGAGCACGCTGGTGACGATCCACGCCGCCCACCACAGGCCAAGGAGCGCGGGGACGGGCCGGTCCTTCCAGGCCGACTCGTTGAGTCTCGGCGCGGAGGGATCGCTCCCGCGCCAGATGTCGTTGGCGATCTGCTTCGGGCGGAAGAGGTTGAGGATCGGGACGAACCACGCGCCGATCGCCCAGCCCGTCCCGAAGCGCAGGTGCGGCTGACCGAGGGCGCGAAGGTTCGAGTACGCGCGGTGGAACCAGCGGATGAAGAACACGATCGCGGCGATCAACGCGAGCAGGTAGAGGCCGGCCACGATGCCCTGCCGCGTGTCGTTCGAGTCGAGCTCGTCGTCGGAGACCTGCTCGCCGTCGAGGATCCGCGTCGTGAGGTCGATCTCCAGCCAGTCCGACCAGATGTTCAGCAGGTCCGTGAAGATGGTCGCCACGAGCGCGATCACCGCCCACCGGGCTCGACCTCCGAGCGGCTTCGCCTCGTTCATCGGGCGCGACGCTCTCACGTCCGGTTGGCCTCGTGTCAACGGCCAGCCCCGACCTTCGTCGACGAGCTCGCGCGGGCGCGGATCGGCCAGACGTTCAACCAGTACGCGGAAGGCCCGCGCGCACCGCTCCTGCGCACGCGGCTGACCGCCTACCTCGAGAGCCGGGCGAACGCGCGCATCCTGCTCGTCGGCGAGGCTCCCGGATACCGGGGAGCGCGTGTCTCGGGCATCCCGTTCACGTCCGAGCGCCAGCTGAACGGGAGAGGCCCCGCCGAGGCGAGCGCGACGATCGTCCAGCGGGTGCTCGCGAAGCTCGAGCTCGCGGAGGACGTGCTCCTCTGGAACGTCGTCCCGACCCACCCGGGGACCGCGTGGTCGAACCGCGCGCCGCGCCGGGACGAGATCGGCGCCGGGCTTCCGTTCGTCCGGGCGCTCGCACCGGGCCGCCGTGTCGTCGCGGTGGGGCGGCTCGCGGCGGCCGCCCTCGACGCTCCCTACGTCCGGCATCCGTCGCACGGCGGCGCTCGGACGTTCGAGGCCGGGCTGGTTGAATTGCTCGATCGCGGCCGCCTCGTACCCGATCCGGCGTAACACCGTCCTCCTCGGCGTCACGCTCGTGCTCCTGTCGGGAGTGCTCCAGCTCGCCGTCGCCGTCGCCACGATCACGCTCGTCCTCGTCACCGGGATCGAGTCGATCCTCGGGCTCGGGCCGGCGATCTTCCTCACCGCCGGCGCGCTGGCGCGCTCCCCGCAGGCCGTCTCATGGACCGGTTCGGCCGCGTCCCGTCATCGCGGGCGGGTTCGTCGTCGGGGATGGTCGCGTGCGTGCTCACCGCGCTCGGCTGCGTCGTGGACAGCGCTCCGCTCGTGATCCTCGGGTTCGCCGGGATCGGCGCGATGAACGGCGGCGTGCTGCTCGCGCGCACGGCCGCCGCGGACATGTACCCGGAGGAGATGAAGGCGCGGGCGATCTCGTACGTGCTGTTCGGGGCTCTCTTCGGGGCCGCGCTCGGGCCGCTCGTCTTCCGCCCGCTCTTCGCCGGCAAGGACCTCGAGCTCGACACGCTCGTGATCCCGTGGTTCGCGGCCGCTGCGATGTGCGTCGTCGGGCTCGCCGTCGCACTCTTCATCCGGCCGGACCCGCGCACCATCGCGCTCGAGCTCGAGCAGGCGGCCCGCAAGGACGGGGACGCTCCTGCCGCGCCGGCGGCGCCGCTGGCCCAGATCCTGCGTCGCCCCGGCGTTCCCGCCGCCGTCATCGCCGCGGTCGCGAGCTTCTCCGTCATGGCGGGCGTCATGAACCTGACCGGCTACATCGTCGTCGGCCACGAGCACGAGCAGGCCGACGTCTTCACGGTGATCAGCCTGCACATCGTCGGGATGTTCGGGCTCGTCCTCGTCGTCGGCCAGCTCGTCGACCGCGTCGGCCGGCACCGCGCGCTGATCGGAGGGCTCGCGATCATGGCGCTGTCGACGGTGATGCTCGCCTGGGTCGTCTCGATCCCGTCGATGTCGCTCTCGCTGTTCCTGCTCGGGCTCGGCTGGAACGTGTCGTACGTCGCGGCCTCCGCCGAGCTCGTGACGCACGCCGCCCCGGTCGAGCGGGGCCGCCTCGTCGGCTTCACGGATCTCGTCGCGGGGCTGACCGCCGCGACCCTCGCGCTGGTCGGCGGCCTCGCGTACACGGAGTGGGGGGTCGTCGCGATCGCGGTCGGCGCGACCGCCGCGGTCGTGCTGCCGGCCGCCACTCTGGTCGTCCGTCGACGACCTCCGGCGGTCGCGCTCGAGCCCGGTCGCTAGATCGTCTCTGCTGCTAGAATCCTGCGCCGGCGGACAGGTGTCCGCCCTTTTCTCTGAGATGAAGACGTACACGGCAAAGCCGGGAGAGATCGAGCGTGAGTGGTTCCTCGTGGACGCCGAGGGGCAGACGCTCGGCCGTCTCGCGACCCGCATCGCGGACACGCTGCGCGGGAAGGGCAAGCCGCAGTACACGCCGCACGTCGACACGGGCGACTTCGTGGTCGTGGTGAACGCCGAGAAGATCGCCGTGACCGGCTCGAAGCTGGACACGAAGATCTACTACCGCCACTCCGGCTATCCCGGCGGCATCAAGCAGCGCACGCTGCGCGAGCAGCTCGAGCGCAGGCCCACCGAGGTGCTCCGGAAGGCGGTCAAGGGGATGCTCCCGAAGAACAAGCTCGCCTCCGCGCAGATCGGCAAGCTCAAGATCTACGCCGGGCCGGAGCATCCGCACGCCGCGCAGGCGCCGAAGCCGCTGGAGCTCGCATGAGCCAGGTGGCGCAGTACCTGGGTACCGGCAAGCGGAAGACGTCGATCGCCCGCGTGATCCTGCGTCCGGGCGACGGCAAGACCTGGATCAACGGGCGGCCGCTGGAGGACTACTTCCCGCGCGCGCTGCACCGCAAGATGGTGCTCTCGCCGCTCGAGGTCGCCGGTGCCGAGGGGACGTACGACCTCCGGGTCCGCGTCCATGGTGGGGGTGTGTCAGGCCAGGCAGGCGCGGTGCGTCACGGAATCGCGCGCGCTCTCGTCGAGGCCGATCCGGAACTGCGTGTCCCGCTCAAGCGGCAGGGCTTCCTGACCCGCGACGCTCGCATCGTCGAGCGCAAGAAGGCGGGTCTGCACAAGGCGCGCAAAGCGCCGCAGTTCTCGAAGCGATAGCTTCGACAACTGCCGTTGGGGTGAGGCTTGCCTCGCCCGTTCTGTCGCACGAAGAGGGCGACCCAAGGGTCCCTACGATCTGCCGACGATGAGACGCTACTTCGGAACGGACGGTGTCCGCGGGATCGTCGGCGAGACGCTCACCGAGGACCTCGTCGAGCGGCTGGGCAAGGCCGCGACCCTCTGGGCCGGCGGAGGGAGCGCGCTCATCGGCCGCGACACGCGCGCCTCGGGCCCCGAGCTCGCGGCTGCGCTCACGCGCGGGATCCTCTCCGCAGGGGGGACTGCGGTGCTCGCGGGCGTCCTCCCGACGCCGGCCGTGGCGCTGCTCGCGCAGGACCTGGGCATCGTCGTGTCCGCTTCCCACAACCCGCCTCAGTACAACGGCGTCAAGCTGTTCGCCGGAGACGGGCGCAAGCTCACGGACGAGGAGGAGGAGGCGGTCGAGGAGCTGCTCGACGCGCCGGGACCGGGCGGCGGCTCCGTCGAGACGCTCGGCGGCGCGGCGACGAAGTACCTGGACCACGTCGTCGAGCGCTTCGGCTCGGATCTGAGCGGGCTCCGCATCGGCGTCGACTGTGCGAACGGCGCACTCTCCGAGCTCGCGCCGAAGGCGTTCGTCGACCTCGGCGCAGAGGTGCACGCGATCGGCGTCGAGCCCGACGGCAACAACATCAACGTCGGCTGCGGCGCCACCGACCTGGTGGCTCTGAGCAACAAGGTCACGGAGGCCGGATGCGACCTCGGGGTCGCCTTCGACGGCGACGGCGACCGCATGCTGGCGGTCGACGAGACCGGCGCGCCGCTCGACGGCGACCAGATCCTCGCGATCCTCGCCCTCCACCTCGGAGTCGACCTCGTCGCCGTGACCGTGATGACGAACCTCGGATTCCACCGTCTGATGGCGGAGCACGAGATCAAGGTGATCACGACGCCAGTCGGCGATCGCTACGTCCTGGAGGCACTGCGCGAGGAGGGCGGGCTCCTCGGCGGCGAGCAGTCCGGGCACATCGTGTTGCTCGGCCAGCACGTCGCCGGCGACGGCCTCGCGGCCGCGTTGCTCTTGTGCGCGCGCGCTGCGAGGTCGCCGGCTGAGCGAGGTAGCCTCGGTGATGCAGCGCTTCCCGCAGGCGCTCCGCAGCGTGCCGGTCACGCACGCCGAGATCCCGGACGCGATCCTCGACGAGGCGGACAGGGTCACGAAGGAGCTCGGAGAGTACGGTCGCGTGCTCGTCCGCCCGTCCGGCACGGAGCCCGTCGTGCGCGTCCTGGCGGAGGCCGAAAATGCGGCAGATGCAGAGAAAGTCTGTGCTAGGATCGCCGCGCTCGTGGAAAGAGAGCTCGGCTAGCCCGATGGAGGGCGCCGCCGGGCTCTTTCGCGTTTACTGAGACCAGAAGCCATGGCCACCACAGACTTGGCAGCGGCGCAAAGCTCCGTCACACCCCGACACGACGCGGTCGCGACGCCCATGAGAGGGTCTGCTTCCGCGCGATCGGAATCTGCGCTAGCGGATTCCGATCTTGCGCACCAGGACAGAGGGTCTGCTTCCGACGCGATCGGCGTCCGCGCTAGCGGATGCCCGCAGCGACAGGACCAGCCCCGTCACACCCCGACCCGTGCGCGGTCGCGAGCCTCATGAGAGGGTCTGCTTCCGCGCGATCGGCATCCGCGCTAGCGGATGCCGATCTTGCGCACTAGGACATGTGCGGAATCATCGGATACGTCGGTTCCCGTGAGTGCAAGCCGCTCTTGCTCCAGGGGCTCGAGCGGCTCGAGTACCGCGGCTACGACTCGGCCGGGATCGCGCTCCTCGAGGCCGACGGGCTCGAGTACACGCGCGCGGTCGGCCCGCTCGGGAACCTGAAGGCACGCGCGGGAGGACGTTCCGCCGCGACGACCGGGCTCGGCCACACTCGTTGGGCGACGCACGGCGGCGTGACCGAGGCGAACGCGCACCCGCTCGCCGGCTGCGAGCCCGAGCGCGTCTCGATCGTCCTCAACGGGATCGTCGAGAACTACCGCGAGCTGACTGCGAGCCTCGAGGCGGAGGGCCACACGTTCACCTCGGAGACCGACGCCGAGACCGTGACCCACCTCGTCGAGCGCCACTACGCGGGCGACCTCGTCGAGGCGGTGCGGCTCGCGCTCTCGCAGATGGAGGGCCACTTCGCGTTCGTCGTCATCCACCGCGACCATCCCGGTCTGCTCGTCGGCGCGCGCCACCAGGTGCCGCTCGTCGTGGGCATCGGCGAGAACGAGATGTTCCTCGGCTCGAACGCGGCGGCGTTCCTGCGCGAGACGCGCCAGGTGCAGTTCCCGAGCGACGGCGAGGTCGTCGCGATCACGCCCGAGGGCTCGCAGTTCCTGGACGGCGAAGGCCGTCCCGTCGAGCACGAGACGGTCGAGCTCGACTGGGACGACGAGGGCGCCGAGAAGGCGGGCTACGAGACGTTCATGCTCAAGGAGATCCACGAGCAGCCGGAGGCCGTCGCCGAGACGATCGGCGACCGGGTGCGACACGGGACGCTCGTCCTCGAGGGGCTCAACATGTCCGGGCCGGACGTCAAGGACCTGCGCCGGATCGTCCTCCTCGCGTGCGGCACCGCGTACCACGCGTGCGTCGTCGGCCGGTACGTCATCGAGGAATGGGCGCGCGTGCCGGTCGAGTTCGACATCGCGAGCGAGTGGGTCTACCGGAACCCGGTGATCAACGAGCACGACCTCGTCATCGGCATCACGCAGTCCGGGGAGACACGGGACACGATCGAGGCACTCAAGCTGGCCCGCGAGCGCGGCGCGCGCACCGTCGCGATCACGAACATGATGGGCTCGCAGGTGACTCGCGAGGTCGACTCGGTGCTCTACACGCGCGCCGGCATCGAGATGGGCGTCGCCGCGTCGAAGACGTTCACCGCGCAGGTCGCCCTCCTGTACCTCGTCGCGCTGAAGCTCGCCCAGATCCGCGAGACGCTCCCGCCGGGCGAGATCGAGTTCATCCTCGACCACGTCTACAAGCTCCCCCGCAAGATCCAGGCGTTCCTCGACGGCGACCATCCGATCGAGGAGATCGCACGGCGCTACCACGACGCGCACTTCTTCCTCTACCTCGGCCGCCACATCGGCCTCCCGGTCGCGCTCGAGGGCGCGCTCAAGCTGAAGGAGATCTCGTACATCCCGACCGAGGCGTACTCGGCCGGGGAGATGAAGCACGGGCCGATCGCCCTCCTCGACGAGCAGACGCCGGTCGTCGTCGTCGCGACGAACATCCACGTGTACGACAAGATCGTCTCGAACATCCAGGAGGTCCGCGCGCGCGGCGCGCACGTCATCGCGATCGCGACCGACGGCAACGAGGACATCCAGCATCACGCCGACGACGTCATCTACGTGCCGAAGACGCCGGCCTTTCTCCAGGTCGTCCTCGCCATCCTCCCGCTCCAGCTCCTCGCGTACCGCATCGCGCGCCTCCGCGGCCTGAACGTGGACCAGCCGCGGAACCTCGCCAAGACGGTCACCGTCGAGTGATCTTCTCCGCCGAAAGTGCGTCGCGTAAGCGCGTCGCACTTTCGGCGGCAGAGCCGCGGAACCTCGCCAAGACGGTCACCGTCGAGTAGCCTCGGCTCCCGAGCGAAGGGAGGCTTGCCGTGGCGCAGGTGCTGATTCTCGCGGGTGACGCTGCAGAGGACCTGGAGACGATGTTCGTCAGGTACCGGCTGCGGGAGGCCGGGCACGAGCCTCACGTCGCCGCGCCGACGACGCGTCCGATCAAACTCGTCGTCCACGACTTCGAGCCCGACTTCGACACCTACGTCGAGCGGCCGGGGCGCACCTGCCCCGTGGACGTCGCCTTCGCCGACGTCGACCCCGGCGAGTACGCCGCGCTCGTCATCCCGGGAGGACGCGCGCCCGAGTTCATCCGCGTCGACCCGGACGTGCGCCGGATCGTCGAGCACTTCTTCGCGGAGGACAAGCCCGTCGGCACGATCTGCCACGGGCCGCAGGTACCCGCCGCCCTCGGCCTGCTCCGCGGAAGGCGGTCGTCCGGCTTCCCGCCGCTCGCACCGGACATCGAGCTCGCGGGCGGCGAGTTCGTGGACGAGGCGGCCGTGGTCGACGGAAACATGGTCTCGTCCCGCGGGTGGGGCGACCTCGCCGAGTGGTCGCGCGCGTTCATCGCGTGCCTCGAGCGGGCAGCGGTCCCCGCCTAGCCGACTTCACGGGATCGTCAAATCCGGCTGTTAGCGTCGGGCGCTTCGAGCCAACGACAAACGGAGGTCCGACAATGCGCAGGATCCCGCTCCGGCGACCGTCGCCGGCACTCGTCGTCGCGTGCCTGGCACTCGGCGTGGCGCTCGGAGGCACGGGCTACGCGACCGTGCTCCAGGTACCGAGGGCGAGCGTGGGGACGCCGCAGCTCAGGAACGCAGCAGTCACGAACCCGAAGATCGCGAACAACGCCGTGACCACGACCAAGGTCCGGAACGGCACCCTCGTGCGTGCGGACTTCCGCGGCGGCACGCTCCCCGCCGGGCCGGCAGGCCCCGCGGGACCGGCCGGTCCGGCAGGCCCGTCCGGGCTCAGCGGCCTCGAGCGCGTCGAGTTCACGACCCCGTCGAACTCGACCGTGCTCCGATCGGGCACGCTGGGTTGCCCGGCGGGGAAGAGGCTCGTCGGAGGCGGTGCCCGCTTGAACGGCTCGATCGGCGATAACGTCGCGATCCAGATGTCGTACCCGGGCGACGACAACACGTTCGTCGCGCGGGCGGCGGAGGTTGCGACGAACGCCGGGAACTGGTCGCTGACCGTGTTCGCGGTCTGCGCCAACGCCGCGTAGGAGGCACGGACGTAGGGGCGAGATCGGCTCGCCCCTACGTCTACGCTCCTCGCGTGAACGGGGAACGGCAGACGCAGGCGCCTCCGTACAGCACGGCCTCGGTCGGTGCGCGTCGGCTTCCCGCCGGCGTCGATGCAGCCGAGCTCGTCGCGGTCGAGGAGCCGCTCGAGATCCGGATCGGCGGCGACCCCGTGGCCGTGACGATGCGGACGCCGGGGCACGACGAGGAGCTCGCGCTCGGCTTCTGCGTGACCGAGGGGCTCCAGCCGGTCTCCGCGCGTGCGCCCGACGACCTGGCCGCGAACACCGTCGAGGTCGAGGCGACCGGGTTCGACCCGGAGCGGGTGCGGCGGCACTTCTACACCTCGTCGTCGTGCGGCGTCTGCGGGAAGGGCGCGATCGAGGCGGTGCAGGTCTCCGCGCCCCGCGTCGAGAGCACGCTCGAGGTCGCCGCCGATCTGGTCTTCTCGCTGCCCGACCGGCTCCGCGAGTGCGCAGCGGGCGTTCGCCGCAACGGGCGGGCTGCACGCGACGGGGCTCTTCTCACGCGCGGGCGAGCTCGTCTGCGTCCGCGAGGACGTCGGCCGCCACAACGCGCTCGACAAGGTCGTCGGCTGGGCCTTCCGCGAGGGGATGCTCCCGCTCGCCGAGCACGTCCTGTGCGTCAGCGGCCGGCTGTCGTTCGAGCTCGTGCAGAAGGCGTCCGTGGCGGGCTGCCCGGTCCTCGTCGCGGTGGGCGCTCCCTCGTCGCTCGCCGTCGAGCTCGCGGTGGATCGCGGCATCACGCTCTGCGGCTTCGTCCGCGACGGGCGCGCGACCGTCTACACCGAGGCGTGGCGGATCACGTAGCAGCGACCGGGATCCTCCTCGTCGGAGGCGCCTCGGAGCGCTTCGGGTCGCCGAAGGCACTCGCGCCGTTCCGCGGGGAGACGCTCGCGGAGCGCTGCTGGACGACGTTGGGCGAGACGTTCGCCGAGGTGCTCGCGGTGGGGAAGGCGGACGACGACCTCGGGCTGCCGTTTCCCGTCCTCGACGACGGCGCGACCGAGCGGGCGCCGGTCTTCGGCGTCGTCGCTGCGCTCCGCGCGGCCACGCACGACGACCTGTGTCGTGCTCCCGGTCGACTGCCCGCTCGTGACGCCGGAGGCACTTCGTGCGCTCGCAGCGGCACAGGCGGTCCCGCAGACCGGCCCGTTGCCGGGTGCGTACGCGAAGGCGCTGCTGCCCGAGCTCGAGGCTCGGGTCGCGCGCGGCGAGCTCTCGCTGCGGGGCGTGAACGGCAACGTCCTCGAGCTCGACGAGCGGCTGCTCGCGAACGTCAACACGAGGATGGAGCTGATCGAGGCCGCGATCGCCGACTGGGCGAGGGAGCGGGAGGACGTGCGCGCGGCGATCGTCGTGGGCTCGCAGACGCGGACGGAGACGCCGGCCGACCGCTGGTCGGACCTCGACGTCGGCGCTCTTCGTCGACGATCCGCAGCGGCTGGCCGCGGATGCGTCGTGGGTGGGGGAGTTCGGGAAACCGGTGCTGACGTTCCTCGAGCCGACGGCGTTCGGCGACCGCGTCGAGCGCCGCGTTCTGTACGAGACCGGCGAGGACGTCGACTTCCCTCTCTTCGAGGCGACGGCCTGGCGGGACCTCCTGTCGTCCCCGGAGGCGCAGGCGGCTGCTCGCGCGCGGCTATCGGCTGCTCCACGACGAGCTCGGCATCGACGTGGAGCTCGCCGACCTCCGCCCACCCACGCCCGCGCCGCTCCCGGACGCCGCGGCACTCGAAGAGCTCGCGAGCGACTTCTGGTACCACGCGCTCTGGACCGCGAAGAAGCTCCGGCGCGGCGAGGTCTTCACCGCGATCGACTGCCTCGACGGCTACCTGAAGGCGCGCCTCGTGACCTTGCTCGAGTGGCACGCGCGCTCGGTCGACCCGAACGCCGACACCTGGCACAACGGCCGCTTCCTCGAGCGCTGGGCCGATCCCGGCGCACTCGCCGCGCTCGAGCGCGCGTTCGCGCACTACGACGTGCGTGACGTGGCGCGCGCGCTCTGGGAGACGATCGATCTCTTCCAGGGCCTCGAGGAGGAGACCGCGCGCCGGCTCGGAGTCGAGACGCGACTCGACCACGCCGACCTGCGGCGGCGCGTCTCGGAAGTCGTCCCCGACCACCGATCCGCATCTACCCTGTGGCCGTGAAACGCGTTCTGCTCCTCGTCCTCGTGGCGCTCGTCGCTCGCGCTCGCCGTCCGGCTGCATGGGCGACGACGAGTCGACCGGCGAAGAGGCCGCCGGCGTCCGCGCGTACTTCCTCCGCGACGGCAAGGTGTGGCCGGTGCGCCGCGACGCCGAGTCGGACGACCCGGAGGCCGCGCTCGAGGAGCTGCTCGCCGGGCCGACCGACGAGGAGGCATCGGCGCTCGAGGCGACGACGGCGCTCCCCGACGGCACGGAGCTCGACGGTGTCTCAGTCACGGACGGCGTCGCGACGGTCTCGCTCTCGACCGAGCTGTCGGACGAGGCGCTCGCGCAGGTCGTCTACACGGCGAGCCAGTTCCCGGAGGTCGAGTCCGTGGACGTCCAGGGCGCGACGGTCACGCGCGACGGACTTCGAGGAGCAGACGCCCTCGATCCTCGTCGAGTCGCCGCTCGCGTTCGACGCCGTCTCCTCGCCGCTCGAGGTCACGGGCACTGCGAACACGTTCGAGGCGAACTTCAACTACGAGGTCCTCGACGCCGACGGCGAGATCCTCGACGAGAACTTCGTCACGGCGACGTCGGGCACGGGCACGCGCGGCACGTTCGCGTTCACGCCCGAGCTGGTCGCCGACGACGCGGGCGACATCGTCCTCGTCGTCTACGAGACCTCCGCGGAGGACGGCTCGCGCTTCCGCGAGTGGAGCATCCCGCTCTCGCCGAGGAGTGAAGCGGGTGACGTCACGGGAGTCACGCGCCTAAGCTCCGCGACATGCCTGACGCGCCCTGGCAGTGCTCCGCGTGCGGGACGATCAACGAGCCCGTCGCGAACTCGTGCCGCGGCTGCGGGCGCTGGCCGAGCCTGTTCGACCTCGAGGCGAGCACGCTCGAGCCGACCGAGGCCTACGAGGGCGCCACCGGTGCCGAGGAGCTCGCCGAGCCGACGTTCGAGCAACCGGTCTTCGAGCCCGAGCCGGCGGACCTGCGCGGCGAGATTCCTCTCGACCCGGCGGACGTTCCGGTGCCGGTCGAGGAGGATGACGGTCAGCCCGAGACGCCCGGGTGGCGCAAGCTCCTCACGTCGGCGATCGTCCCCATCGCGTTCGTCGTCTACCTGCTGATCTCGATCTTCTTCAGCGACGGGGGCTGACGTGCTCGCGCGCACGCTCGCCGTGGCGGTGTGCGTGCTCGCGCTCGTCGGCTGTGGGGGCGACGCCGGCGACGAGGACGCTGTGACCGAGGCGCCGGCCTGGGACCACGACCCGAACGACACGACATCGGGGCCGGCGGTGTGGAGTGAGATCGACGACTCGTTCGAGGAGTGCGGGACGGGCGACCGCCAGTCGCCGGTGGACATCGCCGACGCGGTGCCTGCCGAGCTCTCCGAGCTCGAGCTCGACTATCCGCAGACGTCGCTGGTCGTGGAGAACACCGGCCACGTGATCGAGGTCTCGGTTCCCCCGTCGAGCGAGCTGACGCTGACCATCGGCGACGCGGAGTACCGACTCGTCCAGTTTCACTTCCACGCGCCGAGCGAGCACACGCTCGACGGCGAGCCGTACGACGCCGAGGCGCACCTCGTGCACGAGGCCGAGGACGGAGAGCTCGCGGTCGTGGGGGTCTTCCTCGAGGAGGGTGAGCCGGCGCTCCCACTCGTCGACGCGGTGCTCGACAGCGCACCCGAGAACGCAGGCGACGAGGTCGAGATCGAAGGGGAGGCGAGCCCTCTGGAGCTGCTCGGCGTTCTCGATGCGTCGAGCGCAACCGCCGCGAGCTACTTCACCTATCCCGGCTCCCTGACGACGCCCGGATGCAGCGAAGGCGTGCGCTGGATCCTGATGCAGGACGTAACTCCGGTCTCGAGCGCCGCGATCGACCGGCTGCACGCGCTCATCGGCGGGTTCCCGGGCTACGACGGCTACGAGAACAACAACCGGCCGACGCAGCCGCTGAACGAGCGCGTCGTTCAGCGCAGCGCGACGGCCGCTAGCGCTCGAAGAGCACCTCGCCGGACTCGATCGCGCGCACCGCGCCCGCGTCCGGTGCGATCTCGAGCCGGCCGTCGCGGAGGATCTGGAGCGCCGTCGCCGGCTCGCCGCCGACTGTGATCCGGCGGCCACGGAGGAAATCGCGGGGGCCGAGCTCCGAGTAGAGCGCCTCGAGCCCACCGACCCGCCACGCGTGGTACATCCGCTCGAACCGGGCGAGGAGCGAGCCGAGCAGCGCGGGCCGGTCGTACCGTCGCGCCGGTGAGCGTGAACAGCGAGCCCGGCTCGGTCGGTGCGTCGAGCGGCAGCTCGTCGCGGGTCTGGCTCACGTTGATCCCGACGCCGACGACGACGACTCCGTCGCTCAGCTCGGCGAGGACGCCGGCGACCTTGCGGCGGTTCAGCATCACGTCGTTCGGCCACTTGATCTGCGCGGTGAGGCCCGTCGCGACCTCGATCGCCTCGGAGGCGGCGAGCGCGGCGACGAGCGACAGCTCCGGCAGCTCGGCGCTCGGCCGGCGGATGCAGCACGACCGACGCGAGGATCGACGTCCCGGGTGGCGCCGTCCACGTACGTCCCTGCCGCCCGCGCCCCGCCGGTCTGGTGGTCGGTCGCTGCGACGGCGCCCTCCGGCAACCCGGAACCGACGAGAAGCTGCCTGAGTCGACTCGCATTCGGCCTCGTACAGGTACGGCGTGCCGAAGCCGCCGCGGAGGTGCGGCGCAACCGCGTCCGGCGCCAGCGTGTCGGTGTCGGCCGCGCTCACCGTGCCGCGGCGCCGAGACCGGCTCGGATCGGCTCGACGCGCACCGCGGAGACCTTGAACTCGGGCGTCCCGATGAGTGGGTCGCCGACGTCGTGCGTCAGCCAGTTCACCTTCTGCTCCGCGAAGTGGAGCGCCATCCAGACGAGGCCCGGGAACACGCGGTCCGTGATGTTCACGCGCGCCTCGAGCTGCCCACGGCGGGAGACGAGACGAGCCATGTCGCCTTCGTCCAGGCCGAGGGCGGACGCGTCCTCGGCCGAGATCTCGAAGAACGGCTCCTCCTGCTTCTCGGTGATCCCCGCCTCGCGCATCGTCATCGTCGCCGAGTTGTAGTGGTAGAGCGTCCGGCCGGTCGAGAGGACGAGCGGGTACTCGGAGTCCGGCTCCTCGATCGGCCGCTGGTACTCGACCGGGAAGAACTTCCCGCGGCCGCCTGCCCTCGCCGGGGCGGGCGCGTGCAGGAAGGGCGTGTCCGGGCCGCCGATCTCCGTCACCGGCCACTGGATGCCGTTCTCCTCGAGGCGGTCGTAGCGCACGCCGTACCAGTTGGGCGCGAGGTCGGCGAGCTCGTTCCAGACCGACTCGGCGTCCGGGTACTCGGGCCAGCCGGCGCCGAGCGCCTTCGCCATGAGGATGACGATCTCCCGGTCGCCTTTCGCCTCGCCGGGCAGCGGCGCCGCCTCACGCACGCGTGAGATGCGCCGCTCGGTGTTCGTGAACGTCCCGTCCTTCTCCGCGAACGACGAGGCCGGGAAGACGACGTCGGCGTGCTTCCTGGTCATGTCGTGCAGGAAGATGTCCTGCGAGATCAGGAACTCGAGCTTGCCGAGCCCTTCCTCCACGTGGTGCGCGTTCGGCTCGGTCTGCGCCGGGTTCTCGCCGATCAGGTACAGCGCCTTCACGCGGTCGTCGTGGAGGCCGCTCATCATCTGGTCGAGCCGGTAGCCGACCCGCTCCGGCACCTCGGCGCCCCAGGCGGCGGCGAACCGCGCCCGGACCTCGGGGTCGTCGAAGGGCTGGTACCCGGGGAGGTAGTGCGGGTTCGCCCCCGAGTCGTTGAGCCCCTGGACGTTGTTCTGGCCGCGGAGCGCGTTCAGCCCGGTCGACTCGTAGCCGAGGTGGCCGGTCATGAGCACCAGGTTCGACAGCGACCAGATGTTGTCGACGCCGCACGCGTGCTCGGTGATCCCGAGCGTGTAGAAGATCGCCGCGTGCCGCTCGGTCGCGTACTCGCGCGCGCTCGCGCGGATCGCCTCGGCCGGGACGCCGGTGACGCGCTCGGCCTCCTCGGGCGTGTACCGCTGGACGATCTCGCGCACCGCGTCGAAGTCGTCCGTGTAGTCGCGGATGTAGTCCTCGTCCTGGAGGCCCTCGGCGAGGATCGTGTTCATCATCGCGTTCAGGAGCCACACGTCCGTTCCCGGGCGGAGCTGGAGGTGGCGCTTCGCGATCTTCGTCAGCCAGATCTTGCGCGGGTCGGCCACGACGAGCGTCGCGCCGTTCCGGACCGCCTTCTTGATGCGGAGCGCGAGCACGGGGTGCGCCTCGGTCGTGTTCGAGCCGATGACGAAGAGGAAGCGGGCGTTCTCGATCTCCGGGATCGAGTTGCTCGATGCTCCTCTGCCCAACGACCTGACCAGGCCGTAAAGAGTGGGAGCGTGTCAGGTCGACTCGCACGAGTGGACGGAGTTCGTCCCGACCCCCGTGCGCGCGAGCTTCTGGATGAGGTAGTTCTCCTCGTTCGTCAGGCGCGCAGACGAGAGGAAGCCGACCGCCTGCGGGCCGTGGCGCTCGATCACGCCGCGTAGGCCCGCCGCGGCCGTCTGCGATGGCGTGTCTCCCAGGACACCGCGTGCAGCTCGCCGTCCTCACCCCTGACGAGCGGCTGCGTGAGCCGGTCGGGGTGGTGGACGAAGTTGAAGGCGAAGCGGCCCTTGACGCAGAGGTTGCCCTCGTTCGGGAGGTACTCGTCCTTCGAGGTGACCTTGACGATGTGCTTCGTCTGCGGGTCGAGGTTGAGGTCGATCTGGCAGCCCACGCCGCAGAAGGTGCACGTCGTCCGAACCTGCTCGAGCGCCCGCTCCGGCTGCTTCGTTCCTTCCTCGAACTTCTCGTAGATCGCGCCGGTCGGGCAGACCGAGAGACAGCCGCCGCAGAGCTCGCACTCGGTGTCGAGCCACGAGAGGCCCCAGGTCGGGACGATCCGGGAGTCGCCGCCTCGTCCTTCGAGTGACAGCGCCGAGCACTGCATGACCTCCTGCGTGTAGCGGACGCAGCGCGCGCAGAGGATGCACGCGTCCGGGTCGTAGCCCATGAGCTTGTTGCGGTCGTCGTACTCCTCGCGCTTGGCGTCGGGGAGGATCAAGGGCGCCCGCGCGTCGAGCTCGTTCGCGAGGTCGAGGAGCTCGTTCGGGCGGCCGCCGGGCGACTCGTTCAGGTGCTCGGAGAGGAGCATCTCGGTCAGCGTCCGCTGGAAGTCGGTGATCGGGCCGTTCGTCGAGACGACCATGCCCTCGCTCACGGCGGTGGCGCAGGCCGGCATCGGGCGCGGCGCGCCCTCGACGTCGACGACGCACATGCGGCACCCGCCGTACGGCTCGAGCTTGGAGTCGTGGCAGAGCGTCGGGATGAACGTCCCATGACGGGCGGCCGCGTGGACGAGCAGCTCCCCCTCGGGCGCGCTGACCGACCGGCCGTCGAGCGTGAACTCGACCACGGGAGTGATGCTACCCCGGGAAGTCGACACGATCCGCCTCACCGATCGGCCGCTGCACCGTCGCCGGCACGCCGACCGCGACGACGCCCGCGGGTAGGTCGCGCGTGACGACGGCGCCGGCACCGACGACCGTGTCGTCGCCGATCGTCACGCCCGGGCAGACGACGACCCCGCTGTCCGAGCCAGACGTTGTCGCCGATCCGGATCGGCTCGGCCGACTCCCAGCCCAGCCGCCGCGGCTCCGGGTCCACCGGGTGCGTCGCGGTCACGATGTGCACTCCCGTCGCGATCTGGCAGGCGGCGCCGATCCGGATCGTCGGCGACGTCCAGCATGCACGCAGTCGAAGTTGACGAACGTCCGTCTCCGATCGTGATGTGGCTCCCGTAGTCGCAGCGGAAGGGCGGCCGGATCACGACGCCCTCGCCGACGGCTCCGAGCAGCTCGTGCAGGAGCCGCGCTCGCAGCTCGTGCTCCGAGTGACGCGTCGCGTTGTAGCGCTCGAGGAGCTCCTGCGCCCGCGCCTGGTCGGCGGCGATCTCCTCGCCCGACGGCGCGGTAGAGCTCGCCGCGCAGCATGCGCGCCTTCATGTCCTCCGCGGAGGTCTCGCTGTCGCTCACGGGCCGTCGAGCGGCGCGAACAACTGCGGCCACCAGCGCATCGCGTTCCGCACCGGGAAGGGCGCGGCCTGGCCGAGCCCGCAGATCGACGTCTTCTCCATCGCGAGCAGCCACTCGTCCGTCTTCTCGCGCGACATCGGCGCGCGCCCGTGCTCGAGCTCCTCGCAGAGATGGTGGAGCGCGCGGTTGCCGATCCGGCACGGCGTGCACTTCTGACACGACTCCTCCGCGAAGAAGCGCATCGTCTCCGCGAGCAGCCGGAGCGGCGAGTAGCTCGCCGGGAAGACCTGAACCGCCGCCGAGCCCGGTCCCGCGCCCCAGTCGCGCAGGCCGTCGCGCGTCAGCGGCGCGTCGAGGGCGGTCGGAGGGAGGATCCCGCTCGCGGCGCCGCCCGGGACGATCGCGCCGATCTCGTCCGTGAAGCCGCCCGCGTGCTCCTCGACGAGCTCGCGTGTCGTGACGCCGTTCGGCGCCTCGTAGCAGCCGGGGCGCGCGACGGCTCCGGTGACGGACCACAGCCGCGTCCCGGCCGAGTCGCCGATCCCGAGGCCCGCCCACCAGTCGCCGCCCTCGCGCAGGATCGCCGGGACGTGCGCGAGCGTCTCCACGTTGTTGATGAGGGTGGGCCGGCGGAGGTAGCCGACCTGGCTCGGGAACGGCGGCTTCAGCCGCGGCATCGCGCGGCGGCCCTCCATCGACTCGAGCATCGCGGTCTCCTCGCCGGCGATGTACGCGCCCGCACCGATGACGAGCTCGAGTGACGAGGCCGTCGAGGAAGCCCGGACGCTCGGAGCTCCTCGATCGCCCGAGCGAGCCGCGCGCGCGCCGTCGCGTACTCCTCGCGCAGGTAGATCCAGCCCTCGGTCGCCTCCACGAAGCGCATCGCGATCAGCACGCCCTCGAGGAAGAGGTGCGGGCGGAGCTCCATCACGTAGCGGTCCTTGATCGTCCCAGGCTCGCCCTCGTCGGCGTTCACGACGACGTAGCGAGGGCCCGGCTCGGCGAGGACCGCCTCCCACTTGATGCCGGTCGGGAAGCCCGCGCCGCCGTAGCCGGTGATCCCGGCCGCCTTCAGCTCGGCGACGACGCGCTCGCGGGACGGCAGCTCGCGCAGGAGGGCGAGCCCGCCGCGGGCCTCGTAGTCGGCGAGCGTCTCGTCGGGTGTGCCGAGTCCCAGCGACGGGCCCGTCGTTCGTCGCGTGCGTGACCGGGGGGACGACCTCGTCGCCGCGCGTCAGGACCGGCGCGAGGTCGCAGTGACCGAGGCAGGCGACCTCCATCGCACCGGGCGTCGAGGCGAGCAGATCGCGCGCGCCGAAGCAGTCGCACACCGGCCCCGTGCACACGCGAACGGTGTCGACCGGCACCTGGAGGAACGAGTAGAACGACACGACCTCGTGCACCTCTCCGCGCCGGATCGACATGTGGTCTGCGAGCGCGTCGGAGAGGTCCGGCGTGATCGGGCCGACCTCGCGACGGATCCGGCCGAGGTTGTCGAGGAGCCTCGTCCGGGCCGTCGGCAGGTCCGGAAGCAGCCCGGCCAGTCTGACCACGTCCACGCCGCGATCCTACGCAGGAGTGCGCCCTCGAGCCCAAGTTACAGCTTGTAACTCGGGCATCTCGTCCACACCGGCGGCCGCGCTCGGGTAGGCCGGTGCGGCGGTCAGTCGGAGGCGGGAGGGCGTCTGAGACGCTTCGTCTGGGCGCGGCGCTTCTTCTGCTCCAGGCGGCGCTTGCGGGCAGCCGCCGACGGCCTGGTCGCGACCCGTCGCCTCGGCACGGCGAGCGCGGCGCGGAGCTTCTCGACGAGGCGCTCGGTCGCGAGCTCGCGGTTCCGGAGCTGGCTCCGCTCGTCCTGCGCGACGGCCCGGAGCACGGGGCCGGTGCGGGCGGTCACGCGCCGCTTCTGCACGTCCGTCAGGGCCTCGGAGGCCTCGATGTCGAAGAGCGCCTCGACCCTCGTCGACGACTTCTGGGCGTGCTGGCCGCCGGGCCCGCTCGACCGCGAGACGCGCAGCTCGATCTCGGAGACGGGGAGCACGACGGAGCGCGTGACCCTGATCGACGTCTGCTCCACGCGGACAGCCTGACACGCGTCGCGGAGCGCGCTTGTGCTCGTCGTCAATCACCCGGTGGGTAGTGCCCGGCGCAGACCGGGCTACCCCTGGCGGGGGATATCTGCATGTGCCTTTGCTGGCGACATGACTGCGGAGAGTCGGGAAGGCCGCCGCGGCACGTGAAGTCGGCTCACCGACACAGCGACCCGAAGCCGCCGCCCGCTCCCTCGCGGTCCGGCGTGGGTCGACCGCGACTCCCCGCGAGGGGAAGGAGGAACGGCAAGACATGAAGCGCATCAGCAAGCGAACAGCGATTCTCATCGGCGTGATCGTGCTCGCAGCGGCCCTCGCGGCCGTCGGCGCGTTCGCGTACTGGACCGCGGGTGGCGACGGCCAGGGCACGGCGTCCGTCGGCTCCGACAACGGTGTGGACATCGTCGTCACCGACACCGGTGCCCCGCTGTACCCGGGCGGCTCGGCGACGATCACGTTCCACGTCGATAACAACTCGCCGACTGCGTCGGTCATGGTCGGCGACGTCGTCCAGGACGGTCCCGTGACGGGTCTCGACCCCGGTTGCAGCGCAGCCGACTTCTCGTTCGCGGACGTCACGCTCAACGAGACGATCGCCGCGAACTCGAGCGGCCCCGATCACACCGGGACTCTCTTGATGGCGAACACGGCGTCCAACCAGGACGCCTGCAAGAACGACACCCCGGTCCTGCACCTGACCGTGGACAACTCGAGCCTGTAACGCAACACGTCGAAGGGGCGGGCCGCGTCGGCTCGCCCCTTCGAGCGAAAGGACGAATGGACGGACGGTGGCGGAGGACGGCGACAGGCGGAGCAAGCTGAGGAGGATCGTCTGGACGGCGATCCTGCTCTGCGTGCTCGCCGAGGCGCTCGGGCTGGGCATCCTGTGGGCCCGCGGCGCCGCTGGCCCGCCGCGCCCCGTGATCAGCCCCGTGGGCCGGCCGGCGGACCCGACGAGCGAGACGTCGGCCGCGTTCATGTTCACGAGCGCGCAGCCCGTGACGTTCGAGTGCTCGCTGGACGCGGGGCGCTTCACGCCGTGCGGCCTCGGGTACTTCGGATCGAAGTCGTATCCTGGCCCGCTGCCCGCCGAGTGGCACACGTTCGAGGTGCGCGCGGTCGCCGACGGGCGGATCAGCCCGCCGGCGTCGTACTGGTGGACGATCGCGCCGGGTGGCGACGAGCCCGCGGAGGAAGAACCTGAAGAGGTAGACGAGCCGGCCCCGGACGACACGGACCGCGATCCGCCGCCGTCGAGCGGCTCCGACGGTGATGCGGGCGCGTCGGTCGCGTTCGAGATCTCGGGGCGCGTGAGCGGGCTGGCGCCGGGCGTGACGAAGGCGATCGTCGTCACGCTCCGGAACCCGAATCCGTGGCCGATCCGCGTGACGCGCCTGCGGACGACGATCTCGGCCGACAGCACTCCGCCGGGATGTCCCAGCGGCCCGAACCTCGTCCTCGAGCAGGCCACGGGGATCACTCCGGCGCACCCGGTCCTGGTGCCCGCCCGCGGCTCGGTGACGCTGCGCACACCGCCACGCGCCCCGCGCCTCACGTTCCGCAACCGGCCCGTCAACCAGGACGTCTGCAAGAAGAAGACGTTCGAGCTCGACTACTCGGGATGGGCGACCTCGTGAGGAGGCTGCTCGCGCCGCACTGGCTCGCCTTCGTGGCCGCGCCCGCCCTGGCGCTGGCGCTCGTCGTCGGGAGCCTCGCGTACTGGACGGCGGCCGGCAGCGGGAGCATCACCGAGTCCGTCTCCGGGCTCACCGAGCCCTCGCCGACGGCGACCGCGACGGGGCCCGGGAACGTGCACGTCGAGTGGTCCGCGGTCACGCTCGACCCACCCGTGCCCGCGGTCGACTCGGAGGTGACGTTCACGGTCGAGCGCAAGCCGTGGAGCAGCGTCGTGTGGACGTTCGTCTGCGGGACCGACGTGACGCCCAAGGCCTTCGACGACCTCTCGTGCGACGACTCACCGGCGGCGACCGGCGTCTACGACTACCGCGTCGTCGCGAGTCTCCGCTCGTGGACGTCCTCCGGGACCGCGTCCGTGACCGTCGTCGGTGACGCCGTCCCGCCGACCTCGTCGATCTCGTTCCCCGTCGCCGGGACGTACACGGCGGCGGCGTGGGACGCCGGCTGCTCGGCGGCGATCTGCGGATCTGCGGCCGACGCCGGCGGGAGCGGGCTGCAGGCGGTCGAGGTGTCCGTCCGGCAAGGTGCCGGCAGCTACTGGGACGGGGCGAGCTTCTCGAGCTCGAGCCCGGTGTGGAACCTCGCGAGCGGGACGTCCAGCTGGTCGTACTCGTTCCCGGCGGCGAGCTTCCCGGCCGACGGCGCGTACACGGTCGAGGCGCGCGCGACGGACGGCGCCCTCAATGTCCAGTCGCCGCCCGCGAGCCGCACGTTCACGCTCGACACGATCGCACCCACCGTGCCGCAGTCCACGCTCGCGGCGACCTCGGGCGCGAGCCTCGCCGGCTTCGTCAGGCAGGGGGGCGGCTACCACGTCTATGCCGACATCGGCGACGCAGGTGGCGTCGGCTCCGCCACCGCGAACGTGGCGAGCGTCACCACGGGTCAGACCGCCGTCGCGCTGGCTCCATGCGTGAGCTCGTGCACGGTCGAGAGCCACACCTACGCGTACAAGAGCGGCCCGCTGGTGGCGTCCAGCCCGCTCTCGGAAGGCGGCAAGGCCTACACGATCGCCGCGGCCGACGTGGCCGGCAACTCGGCCCCGCCGGTGGCGTTCGGCGCAGTCGTCGACAACACCGGCCCTTCGGTGACGACCGTGATCGCCGCGACGACCGGAACGAGCCCTCAGGGCTTCGTCAGGCAAGCGGGCACGTACCGGGTCTACGCCAATGTCTCCGACCTCCCCGCCGGCCCCGGCGCCGCGAGCGGGGTCGACGCGACGTCCGTCCGCGCGAACGTCTCGTCGGTGAGCCTGGGTCAGGTCGCCGTCGTCCTCGCGGCGTGCGGCGGGTGCGGCCCCGGCTCGGCGTTCGCGTTCCAGTCGGCGGCGCTCACCGCGAACGCGGTCCTCGCAGAAGGCAGCCGGCTCTACTCGGTCACCGCGAGCGACAACCTCGGCACGAGCGGCTCCTCGTCGGGAGCGAGCGTTCGGGTCGACAACAGCGCCCCGTCGGTGTCCACCGCGATCGCGAACACGACGACGGACCAACCGGGCTGGCTGGCGCAGTCGGGCGGCTACCGCGTGTATGCGAACGTGACCGACCTGCCGGCGGGACCGGGCGCGGCGAGCGGCGTCGACGGCGCCTCGCTCACCGCGGACGTCTCGACCGTCACCGCAGGCCAGACGGCGGTTCCGCTCTCGACGAGCGGCTGCCCGTGCACGATTGGCGGCACGACGTACGCGTACCGCAGCGGCGCCCTCACCGCGGGCACGCCGCTCACCCAGGGACCGAAGAGCTTCACGACGACCGCGCGCGACAACCTGGGCGCGGCCGCGATCCAGAGTGGAAGCGTGACCATCGACAATGTCGCTCCGGCGCTCTCGACGTTGCAGATGTTCGACGTCGACCTCGACGGCCGCGTCGACCAGGCGCGGGCGACGTTCCTCGAGACGCTCGCAACTCCGTACACGGCGTCCACCTCGATCTGGACGCTCGCGAACGCGCCCGGTGGCGGTGCGAACACGCTCGCGAGCGTGTCGGTAGCGACGAGCGTCGCGACGCTGAGCCTGAACGAGGGCAACGTGAACACGGCGTCCGGCGCGTTCACGATCGCGCTCACGCCGAGCGCGCTCGGCATCCGCGACCTCGCGGGCAACCTGTCGTCGTTCGCCGCCACGGCCGTCGCCGACCGCGCGGCTCCCCTCCCGACGAACGTCGTCATGGCGAACGTCCGGACGCTCGGACGGGCGCGGGGTCGAGACACGCTGACTGTCACGTACTCGGAGCCCCTCGACGCGACGAGCTTCTGCTCGACGTGGTCGAACGCGGGCACGCAGACGATCGCAGGCAACGGCGTTGTCGACATCCTGATCGCGAACAGCGGCGCGAACGACGTCCTCTCGATCGCGAACGTCGGTGGGAACTGCGGCGGGCCGACCAGCTTCCGGTTCGGCTCCGTCAGCCTGGGCGCCGACTACGTGAGCGCGAACACGACGTTCTCGGGCAACGGTGGGAACCAGGGCCGGCTCACGTGGAACCCCGCGGCGCGCACGCTGACCGTCACGCTCGGAGGCGGGAACGGATCGCAGGCCGGCGTCCCGGCCTCCACGCCCGTGTACACGCCGAGCGCGCTCCTGAGAGACCTCGCGACGCCGCCGAACACGATGTCCGCGATCCCGTTCGCGGCACCGGCGACGTCGCGGTTCTGAGCCCGTTCCGCGGCCACGTAGACTCGCGCCGTGGCCTCCATCCTGCTCGACATCGACGGGGTGCTCCACGTCTCCGGAGAGCCGATCCCAGGCGCTGCGGACGGCATCGCCGAGCTTCGTGACTCGGGCCATGTCCTCCGCTTCGTGACGAACAACTCGACCGTGCCGCGGTCCCGTCTCGCCGACGAGCTTCGTGCTCTCGGCTTCGCCGTCTCTGACGACGAGATCCAGACGCCGGCAGGCGCCGCCGCCCGCGACCTCGCAGGTCGCAGGGTGCTGGCCCTCGTCATGCCGGCGATCGTGCCCGACCTCGACGGCCTCGAGCTCGTGGGCCACGACGCCGAGGCGGTGCTCGTCGGAGGGTGCGACGAGAGCCTCGAGCCGAACCAGGTCTTCAGTTACATGAACATGGGTCGGGCGTTCTCCGAGCTCCAGCTCGGCGCTCCGCTCTTCTGCCTGCACAAGAACAAGTGGTGGCAGACGAGCCGCGGCCCGATGCTCGACAGCGGCGCGTTCACCGCCGGGCTCGAGTACGCGGCCGGGGTCGAGGCGACAGTCCTCGGCAAGCCCAGCCCGTCGTACTTCGCCGCGGCGCTCGACGCGCTCGACGCCGAGCCCGACCGGACCTGGCTCGTCACCGACGACGTCGAGGCGGACGTGCGCGGCGCACGGCTGTTCGGGATGAAGACGGCGCTCGTCCGCACCGGCAAGTTCCGGCCCGAGACGCTCGAGACGGCGGAGTCGTCCCCTGACATCGTCGTGTCCTCGCTGGCGCACTTCCCGGCCCTGCTCGAGGAGGACCTGACCGGCGGCACGACGCTGTGAAGGTCGGCGTCGACATCATCGAGATCGACCGCGTGCGCCGGGCGCTCACGCGGCCCGGCTTCCGCGAGCGCTGCTTCACCGAGGCCGAGCGCGAGTACTGCGACTCCCGCGCCCACCCGGCGCAGAGCTACGCCGCGCGCTTCGCCGGCAAGGAGGCGGTCGGCAAGGCGCTCGGCTGCGGTGTCCGCTTCACGTGGAAGGAGATCGAGATCGTCGGCCGGCCGAAGCCCGCCGTTCGCCTCTCCGGGCGCACGGCCGCATTCGCCGAGAAGGCGCGCGCCGGGGCGATCGATCTCTCGATGACGCACTCGCGCGAGATCGCCGCGGCGATCGCCGTCGTGTCGCCGCTCGATGCCTGAGCAGCTCGAGCCGCTCTACACCGCCGACGAGATGCGCGCTGCGGAGGAGCGCTACCCGCGCTATCCCGAGAGCGTCCCGGAGCTCATGGAACGGGCCGGCGCCGCCGTCGCCCGCGAGGCGATGCTTGCGTTTCCCGCCGCGAGGCGGTTCGCGTGCGTGTGCGGCGAAGGCTCGAACGGAGGCGACGGTCGCGTGGCGGCGCGCGTCCTGCGCGAGGCCGGCCTCGACGCGGACGAGACGACGGAGGTCGACGGCTACGACGTCGTGGTCGACGCCCTCTTCGGGACGGGGTTCCGCGGCGAGCCCAGAGCCGAGGCCTCGGAGCTCATCGAGCGGATCAACGCCTGCGCGTCGCCGGTCGTCGCGGTCGACCTACCGTCCGGTGTGGACGCATCGACCGGCGAGATCGCCGGAGTCGCGGTCGACGCCGAGGTCACGGTCACGTTCCACGCTCCCAAGGTCGGGCTCGCCGTCGCACCCGGTCGCTTCCGCGCCGGGCGGGTCGTCGTCGCGGACATCGGCCTCGACCACGCCCCTACCGAGCACCGGAGGGCGACGCCGACCCTCCTCGAGCGCGTGCCACGACGCGACTCGCGCTCGACGAAGTACAGCGCGGCCGTCCTCGTGGTCGGCGGTCGGCCCGGGATGGTCGGCGCAGCCTGTCTCACCGCGCTCGCGGCGCTGCGGGCCGACGCGGGCTACGTGACCCTCGCCGTCCCCGAGCAGTCGCTCGCGGCAGCCGAGGCGCTCGCGCTCGAGCCGGTCAAGGTCGGGTGGCGGGAGGACGACGCGCTCGAGGTGATCGTGGCCGCCGCGGCACGCGCCGGCGCTCTCGCCCTCGGGCCCGGCCTCGGCCGGGACGCCGCGCAAGGCCTCGTCCGCGAGCTGCTCGAGCAGGTCGATCTCCCCGCCGTGGTCGACGCGGACGCGCTCTTCGGGCTCGAGCCGGTCGAGCGGGCAGCGCCGACGATCCTCACACCGCACGCGGGCGAGCTCGGGCGCCTCCTCGACGCGGGCTCCGACTGGATCGACGCACATCGTCTCGAGGCGGCGCGCCAGGCTGCGGAGCGCTTCGGGGCAGTCGTGCTGCTCAAGGGAGCGGACACGATCGTCGCCGCCCCCGGCTCGGGAGC
This sequence comes from uncultured Actinomycetes bacterium, assembly GCA_963770595.1. GTDB lineage: Bacteria > Actinomycetota > Thermoleophilia > Gaiellales > Gaiellaceae > GMQP-bins7. Next base: position 239,814 of record CAVYQG010000004.1, read on the forward strand.
GATCGTGTGCGACCAGGGGCCGCCGTCCCTCGCGACCGCCGGCACGGGAGACGTGCTCACCGGCGTCGTCGCGTCGTTCCTCGCAAAGGGGCTCGATCCCCCGATAGCGGCGGCCGCGGCTGCGGTCGTGCACGGCCGCGCTGCCACCCTGGTCGAGCACCAGCCGGGCCTCGTCGCGAGCGACCTCCTCCGGGCGCTGCCGGCCGCATTCGACCTCTGAGACCGCGTCGATCGCCGACAATGACCCTCATGGAGCGATCGAGCTTCACCGTCGACCTCGGGGCCATCCGGCGCAACGCCGAGACGCTCCTGCGCGCGGCGCGCGGGGCCGAGCTCTGGGCCGTCGTCAAGGCCGAGGGCTACGGGCACGGCGCCGTCGACGTCTCGCAGGCTGCGCTCGAGGGCGGCGCGACTGCGCTCTGCGTCGCGACCCTGCGCGAGGCTCTCCATCTGCGCGCCTCGCTCCGGGACGCGCGCATCATCGTCATGGGCCCCGTCAGCGACCGGGAAGTGGGGGAGGCGCGGGCGGCGAGGCTCGAGCTCGTCGCCGCGGACGGCCGCGTGCCCGAAGGCGTGCGCACTCACCTCAAGCTCGACACGGGCATGGGCCGCTGGGGGCTCGCCGAGCTCCCGCTGCCCACGCACGACGTCGTGGGCGTGATGAGCCACCTCACCTCGGCCGAGTCGGACCCGGAGTTCACACGGTTGCAGGTCGACCGCTTTGCGGAGGCCACTGCGGGGCTCGAGCATCTCACCCGTCATGTCGCGAACAGCGCCGGAACGCTTCGCTGCCCGGACGCGAGCTTCGACGCGGTCCGCTGCGGGATCGCCCTGTACGGCATCTCGCCGTTCGGCGCCGACCCGGCTGCGGACGGGCTCGTCCCGGCACTGCGTTGGGAGTCGTACCTCGCACTCGTGAAGCAGCTCCTCGCCGGCGAGGGCACGGGCTACGGCCGTCGCTACGTCGCGGATCGGCCGACCTGGATCGGCGTCGTTCCCGTCGGGTACGCGGACGGGTTCCGGAGGGACATGACCGGCACGGAGGTGCTCGTGGCCGGCGAGCGCCGGCGGGTCGTCGGAACCGTCTCCATGGACGCGCTGGCCGTCGAGCTCGACCGCCGGCTCGAGCACGGGACGCCGGTCACGCTCGTGGGCGACGGCGTCTTCATCGAGGAGCACGCACGAGTTGCCGACACGATCGCCTACGAGATCGCGGTGGGCCTGAACACGCGCTCGGGGCGCGCGCGGCGGGTCACGCTGGATGGTTGACGAGCGCATACGCGAGGTCGTCGAGGAGGGTGCGTGGATCGTCGGCGGCGCGGTCCGCGACGAGCTCGCCGGAAGGCCGGTGCTCGACGTGGACGTCGCCTGCGCCGACCCGCGCGACTCGGCGATCCGCTTCGCTCGCCGCTTCGGCGGCGCCGCTTTCCCGCTCTCCGAGCGTCACGGGGCGTGGCGCGTCGCCTCCCCCGGCTCCGACGAGACCGTCGACTTCACGCCGCTTCCGGACGGGATCGAGGCCGATCTCGCGACGCGCGACTTCACGCTGAACGCGATCGCCGTCCCCGTCTCGGGCGGGGATGCCTACGACCCGCACGACGGCCGCCGCGACCTCGAGGCGCGGATCCTGCGCGCGGTCTCCGACTCGGTGTTCGTCGACGACCCGCTGCGACTGCTGCGCGCCGTGCGCCTCGAGGACGAGCTCGATCTCCGCATGGACGCACGGACGGAGGAGCTCCTGCGCGCGTCGGCAGCGCTCGTCGGGCGACCGTCGGGTGAGCGGATCCTGACCGAGCTCCAGCGACTGTCCGCCTCCGGCGTTCCGGCGCCTCGACGAGCTCGGCCTGCTCGAGCCGCTCGGCGGCTCGCTCGACGACCGGTTCGACGTCCTCGACGGCAGCGACTTCCGGCTCGTCGCCGTCTTCCGGGACGGGCTCGAGCGGCTCCCGATCTCGAACGACCTCCGTCGCTACGCGACCACGCTGCTGCGGGCGGAGCCGCCGGCCGACCCGTCGCCGCGGTCGATCCACCGCTTCCGTCGCACGACCGAGCCGTGGGCGCTCGATGCGCTCGCGTTCGTCGGTGCGCCGGAGCTCGTCGGTGCGGTCGAGGCGGCACGCCGGTCGGACCCGCCGGAGCCGCTCGTCCGCGGCGACGAGCTGGGTCTCGCTCCTGGGCCCGAGATCGGGCGTATCCTCGCGCTCATCGAAGAGGAGCGCGCAGCCGGGACGATCACCACGCGGGACGAGGCGCTCGCCCTCGCACGGTCCGAGGCCCGCGCGGAGGCGGCGTCGTGAGCGTCGCGCTGCGGCTGGCGCTCCAGGAGGAGCGAGCTTCCGACCTCGCCGACCGTGTGCGTCGCCTTCTCGGCCCCTTCACCGGCAACGAGGCCGTGCTCGACTCCGGCTGCGGCACCGGCTCGCTCGCGTTCGCGCTCGCTCCCCACGTGGCCGAGGTCGTGGGCGTGGATGTCGACGCGGAGTACCTCGAGGCGGCTCGGGCTGGAGCGCCGGCGAACGTGCGCTTCGTCGAGGGCGACGCTATGGCGCTGCCGTTCGACTACGGCGCGTTCGACATCGCAGCATGTCACCGCGCCCTTCACCACGTGCGGCGTCCCGAGCTCGCTGTGTCGGAGCTCGTACGCGTGACCCGCCTGGGCGGGCGCGTCTTGATCGCGGACCAGCTCGGCTCGATCGACCCGCTCCGCGGCCTCGAGATGGACCGCTTCGAGCGGCTGCGAGATCCGTCCCACCAGCACCTGCTGCCCGACGCCGACGTCCGCGGTTACCTCGACGCGAACGACCTCGTGCTCATCTCCTCGGAGGTCACGCCCGGAGCGCGTCGACCTCGAGCGGCGCCTCGACCTCGCCGGGTTCGACGAGGAGCAGCGCGAGAAGATCCGCGGGCCGGCACCGGCCGAGCCCTACGACGTCGAGATCGGCTGGTACGTCGCCCGCAAGCTCGGCCCGGCGTAGGGCCCTACTCGCCGTGGTGCGCCGTCGAGCGTGCCGCGAGCGTCGTGACGAGCCTCGGGAAGAGCGCCTGCGCGATCGTGACGAGGCGGTACGGGAACCAGGGGACTGTCACCTCGCCCTTGCCCTTCTCGATCGCGTTCACGACGGCGCGCGCGACGTCGTCCACCTCGATCACGAACCGGCGCAGCAGCCGGCTCCGGAGCTTCGACCGCTGCGGGAAACCCTCGGTCTCGACGAAGCCGGGCATGACCGTGTGCACCTGGATTCCCCGCCCGCGCAGGAGCGCCGCCGTCGACCGCGAGAACGCGAGCTGTGCGTGCTTCGACGCCGCGTACGCCCCGCCGGGAGCGAACGCGACCGTTCCCGGAGACCGAAACGAGGTTCACGACGTGCGCGCCCCCGCCCGCGGCGGCATTCCGCAGCCCGGGCTCGAACGCCCGCAGGCACCAGACGCCGCCGAGGTAGTTGACGTCGATCACCCGCTCGACCCGCTCGGGGTCGATGTCCAGGAAGCTGCCGCGCGCCGGGATGCCCGCGTTGTTCACGAGCAGCGAGATGGCCGGGTGGCGCTCCAGGACGCGCGCCGCGACCTCGTCCACCTGGCCGCGGTCGGCGACGTCGCAGGCTTCCCACTCGCCGCCGATCTCGCCCGCGATGCGCTCGAGCTCCTCCACGCGTCGTGCGAGCAGGACGCAGTGCCAGCCGGCGCCGGCGAGCTCCCGCGCGATCGCCTCGCCGATGCCGGACGAGGCTCCGGTGACGACGGCGACGCGTCCCTGGCTCATCGCGGCGACCCTACCGATTAGGCTCAGCGCATGGCCGGCAGGTTCGAAGGCAAGCAGGCGCTCGTGCTCGGCGTCGCCAACAAGCGCTCGATCGCGTGGGCGATCGCGAAGCGGCTCGCCGACGAGGGCGCCCAGGTCGCGTTCACGTACCAGGGCGAGCGCATCGAGAAGAGCGTGCGCGACCTCGCCGAGTCCGTCTCGAGCCCGCTCGTCGTCGAGTGCGACGTGCGCTCGGACGACGACGTCGCGCGTGTCTTCGGCGAGGTGGGGGAGACGTTCGGCGGCGGGCTCGACATCCTCGTGCACTCCGTCGCCTTCGCAGCGGCCGAGGACCTCGAAGGCCGCTTCGTCGACACTCCGCGCGACCGCTTCTGGCTCGCGCTCGACGTCAGCGCGTACTCGCTCGTGGCGTGCTCGCGCGCGGCCGAGCCGCTGATGGAAGGGCGCGGAGGCGGCTCGATCCTGACGATGACGTACCTCGGTGGCGAGCGGGCGGTCCCGCACTACAACGTCATGGGCGTGGCCAAGTCCGCGCTCGACTCGTCCGTCCGCTACCTGTCCTGGGACCTCGGGTTCAAGAACATCCGCGTGAACGCGATCTCGGCCGGCCCGGTGCGCACGCTCGCAGCACGCTCGATCGCGGGCTTCACGACGATGGAGTCGATGTTCGAGGAGCGCGCGCCGCTCCACCGTCAGATCGAGGCCGACGACTGCGGCGCCGCGGCCGCCTACCTTCTCTCGGAGGAGGCCGCGAACGTCACCGGCACGACGCTCTACGTCGACGCCGGGTACCACTCGATGGGCATGTAGAGGCGCCCATCAAACAAGCCGTTTTTGGCTCAACCATGCCGATCTCCAGGCGGTGGAGGACCGCTAGATACCGTCCTTGTGTAGACCCGGTGATGTCACGAATTCGCACGTCACGTGAACCGGGCGAGGGAGGTTTCGTACTTCAGTCCTCGGATCACGGGTTAGCCAATCGCACCAGGAGTGGATGAGGTCTCGCCGCCGGTCCGGGCTTCAAGCTGCCTTGCGGGCATCGCCGGGCGGCGTCAGGATCGAAAATCGCACTCGCAGGGTTGCTTTCGCGGCCGGCGGCCACTTGGCCCTGGCGCCGAAAGGTCATATCGTCCACGCAGCGTGGAAACCCGCATGGTTGCACCGGAAGCAGCGCACCGTGCCGAGAGGAGACGCGTGGCTTCCGGCGCGGTTGGAGAATTCCTGGAGAACAGCCTCGTAGGCTGACGGCATGGCCGCGACCGACGTGGAGCAGGGCCGTCCGGCGAGAGCCGACGACGCTGACCTCCGCGAGCGCCGTCTGGAGTTGCGCGTGCTCGGGCCGATGGAGGCGCTTTCGGACGGCCTCCCCCTCACGCTCGGCGGCCGCAAGCAGCGCACGGCGCTGGCGCTGCTCGCCGCGGACGCTGGCAAGGTGGTCGCGACCGACGACCTGATCGACGGCGTCTGGGGCGACGAGCCGACGGCTGCGGCGCGCTCCACCCTCCACACCTACATCTCGAACCTGCGCAGCCGCCTCGGCGACGTCATCGTCCGCGACGGCGGCGGCTACCGCCTCGAGATCGAGCCGGAGCAGGTCGACGCGTATGTCTTCCAGCAGGCGGTCGCGCAGGCGCGCGAGGTCGCGGAGACGGACCAGGCGCAGGCGGCCCAGACCCTGAGGCAGGCGCTCGTACTCTGGCGCGGCCACCCGTTCGCCGACGTGGCCGGCTCGCCGCCGCTCGACGTCGAGGCGAGGCGGCTGGAGGAGCTCCGGCTCGAAGCGGTCGAGGCGCGCATCGACGCGGAGCTCGCGCTCGGCCGTCATGTCGAGCTCGCCGGCGAGCTCGAGGTGCTGTGCGAGGAGAACCCGGTGCGCGAGCGCTTTCGCGCGCAGCACATGGTCGCGCTCTACCGCTCCGGCCGGCAGGCCGAGGCGCTCCGCGCCTACCAGAAGACGCGCGCCTACCTCGGCGACGAGCTCGGCCTCGAGCCCTCGCCGGAGCTGCAGGAGCTGGAGCGCCTCATCCTGAACCAGGACCGCTCGCTCCTGCCCGACACGGAGCCGCAGGTTCAGACGCGGGCCTTCCTGCTGACGGACGTCGAGGACTCGACCGTGCTGTGGGAGCTCCACACGGAGGCGATGCGGGCGGCGATGGCCGAGCACGACCGGATCGTGCTGGGTGCCGTGAAGGCGGCCGGCGGGGAGGTCGTCAAGCGGGTTGGCGACGGCGTCGATATCGCCTTCGCCGAGCCCGCCGCCGCGGTGTCCGCCGCGCAAGCGATCCAGACCGGGCTCGCGCGCGTCGACTGGCCCGAAACCGGCCCGCTGCGCCTGCGGATGGCGATCGACGCGGGCGAGGTGGAGTCGAGGGGCGGCGACTACTTCGGCCCCGTACTCAACCGCGCCGGCCGGCTCCTCGCCGCCGCCCACGGCGGCCAGGTGCTCGTCTCCGGGGAGGCGCAGGCCGCGCTCTCCGCCCACTCGGGCTGGCAAGCGAAGGCTCTCGGCGAGTTCCGCTTCAAGGGGATCGGCGCGCCCGTGGCCGTCTTCCAGCTCGTCGTCGACGGGCTGCCGGCCGACTTCCCGCCGCTGAGGATCGACCGCCCGCTCCCGGGGGCAGCCCGCACGGGATTCGGCCGCTCCGTCCGCGGCTACGAGCTTCGCGAGCAGGTCGGCGCCGGCGACTTCGGCGTCGTTTACCGCGCCTACCAGCCTTCGGTCGGCCGCGAGGTCGCGATCAAGGTCATCCGCCCCGAGCTCGTCAACGAGGCCGCCTTCATCCGCCGCTTCGAGGCCGAGGCGCAGCTCGTCGCGCAGCTCGAGCACCCGCACGTCGTCTCGCTCTACGACTACTGGCGCGATCCCGACGGCGCCTACCTGGTGATGCGCTGGCTGCGCGGAGGCTCGCTGCGGCAGGCGCTCGACCGCGGCCCCTGGAATCTCGAGGCAGCCTCGCGCCTGCTCGCCCAGGTCGGTAGCGCGCTCGCCTACGCGCACCGCCAGGGCGTCGTGCACCGCGACCTGAAGCCCGCGAACGTGCTGCTGGACGAGGAGGATTACGCTTACCTCTCCGACTTCGGCATCGCCGCGCGGCTCAGCGATCCGGACGATCCACGCCGGCTGGTCAGCGGCTCGCCCGCGTACCTGCCACCCGAGGGGGTCGCGGGCGACGAGCACACGCCGCGCTCCGATCTCTACGGGCTCGGCCTCCTCACCTTCGAGCTCGTCACCGGGAAGCCGCCGCCCATGGACGGGCCGCTGCCGTCGGTCGCAGCGCTGCGCCCCGAGCTGCCGGCCGCGCTCGACGCCGTGATCGGGCGCGCCACAGCGCTCGACCCCGGCGATCGGTACTCGTCCGTGGACGAGTTCCTCGTGGCTTTCGCGAAGGCGGCGGGAACCGACACGCCGGCGCTCGCCGAGACCTTCACGCCCGCCGAGAACCCGTACAAGGGTCTCCAAGCCTTCGGCGAGAGCGACGCGGAGCACTTCTTCGGCCGCGACGCGCTGGTCGACCAGCTCGTGGCCGCCCTGGGCGAGCACCGGCTGGTCGCTGTCGTCGGCCCGTCGGGCATCGGCAAGTCGTCGGTCGTGAAGGCGGGCCTCGTCCCGGCGCTGCGGAAGGGTGCGCTCCCCGGCTCGGCAGGATGGCTCGTAGCCGACCTCTTCCCCGGTGCGTACCCATTCGAGGACCTCGCCGCCGCGCTGCTGCGCGTCGCGGTCGAGCGGCCGGACGATCTCGTCGAGGAGCTCGCCCGCGACGAGCTCGGCATCCGGCGCGTGGTGAAGCGGATCCTGCCTGCCGACAGCGAGCTGCTGTTGGTCGTCGACCAGTTCGAGGAGCTCTTCACGCTCACGACCGACGAGGAGGTGCGCAGACGCTTCCTCGACGGGCTGACCGCGCTCGCCGCCGACCCGCGAACGCCAGTGCGCGTGGTCGTCACGCTCCGGGCGGACTTCCTCGACCACCCGCTCCGCTACCCGGAGTTCGGCGAGCTGCTGGGAGTCGGCATGGTGACGGTGGCGGCGCCCTCGGAGGACGAGCTGGCCGAGGCGATCGAGCGCCCGGCGGCGACCGTCGGCGTCCACTTCGAGCCGGGACTCGTCTCGCAGATCGTCGCCGACGTGCACGACCAGCCAGGCGCGCTGCCGCTGCTCCAGTACGCCCTGACGGAGCTCTTCGCGGCGCGCACGAGCGACCTGCTCACGCTCGATGGCTACCGCGCCACAGGCGGCGTCGTCGGAGCGCTCGGCCGGCGCGCCGAGGAGCTCCACGCGCGGCTCGACTCGCCCGCGCAGCGCGCCTGTCGCCAGGTGTTCCTCCGGCTGGTCAGCGTCGAGCCGACCGGCCAGGACACGCGCCGCCGAGTGCGCAGGCGCGAGCTGCGCGGACTGGAGCTCGAGTCGAACGCGCTCGACGCGATCCTCGACCGCTACGGCGAGCACCGGCTGCTCTCGTTCGATCGCGAGCCGCTGACGCGAACGCCGACCGTCGAGGTCGCCCACGAGGCCATCCTCGGCCAGTGGGACCGGCTGCGGATCTGGATCGACGAGCGGCGCGAGGACCTGCTGCTCCACCGGCGGCTCGTGGAGGCCGTCGATGAGTGGGATGACTCCGGGCGCGACACCGACTACCTGCCGCGCGAGGGCCGCCTGGCCCAGTTCGAGGCCTGGGCGGACTCGACGGACCTGGCCCTGACCACCGGCGAGCGGGAGTTCCTCGCCGAGGCGCGCGCCGCAGCCGATACGGCTGCGCGCCGGCGGGCCCGCAGACGACACGCCATCATGGCCGGCTTCGCCGTGCTCGCCGGGGCGGCCTCGGTGCTGGCCGCGTTCGCGCTCGTCCTCCGCAGCCAAGCCCGCGACGACGCGCGGCTCCAGAAGGCCCGGCAACTCGCCGCCTCGGCGCAGGCAAACCTCGAGCTCGACCCCGAGCTGAGCATCCTGCTCGCGCTCCAGTCGGCGGAGACGACGCGCAGGCACGACGGCACGGTGCTGGGCGAGACCGAGCAGGCCCTGCACGACGCGCTCGGCGCCTCTCGCGTGGTGACCGCGGTTCCGGGCATCGGTCGGAGGAGGGGCACGGGCATGGGACATGTGGCCGAGCTTGCGCCCGACGGCGCGCGCTTTGTCGCGGCAGATGTCAAGGGTCACACGGCGAGCCTCCGCGACGCCCGAACGGGTAGGCGGCTCGCGACCCTCGCTGGGCACTCCAAACCGGTGCTCGCTGTCGGCTACAGCCCGAAGGGCGACGTCGTCGCGACCGGAGGCGCCGATGGCACAGCGCGGCTGTGGAACGCCGAGACCGGCGAGCCGCTGCAAGTGCTGCGCGGACACAAGGGCGCCGTGCTCGCGACGAAGTTCGATGGCGCCGGCCGCCGCCTTGCCACGCTCGGCACGGATCGGGCAGTGCGGGTCTGGGACGTGCGAAGCGGGCGTGAACTACAGGAGCTTGCTGGCGTGCACCACCGAACGATAGTGAACGACGCCTGGTCGGAAGGGGTCGCCTTCGTCGGCGACGACCGGATCGCGGTCTCTCCGTGGTCCCGCGGGACCGACCCCACGCCGGTCGTCGCGCGGATCTTCGACCTGTCCTCCGGGGCCAAGGTCGGTGTCGTCGAGCACCCGAGCGGAGCGACCGGGGCGAGAGAGATCGCCGTCAGCCCCGACGGGACACTGCTGGCTGCCACTCACGTCGACAACGACCCCGATCTCTACCTCTACCGGCTGCCGGGCGGCGAGCTGCTCGACGTCGTCGAGGCACACACGAGCGGCACGATCGACATCGAGTTCAGCCGGGACGGCACCCTCCTTGCGACCGGAGGAGTCGATGGAGCTGCGAGGGTGTGGAATACCCAGAACGGCAAGCTCCGACAGGTTCGAGCGGTGCGGGGCCACGCGAATCCGGTGATGAGCGCGTCCCTCTCCGCGGACGCGACGAGGCTCGTGACGGTAGGCGAGAGCTCGCAGGAAGCGAGGGTCTGGGACGTCTCGCCGGCGGGTCGCGGAGAGGTTCTGACGCTGCCCGGGCCGGAGAAGTCCGGAGGTTTCAATGGGGGCATCGCATTCACGCCCGACGGCGGCAGGCTCGTCGCACCCTCCGGCCCGGCGGGCACGGTTCGCGTCTGGGACGCGAAGACCGGGGCTGAGCTCCACGTTCTCGACGGGCACGCACGCGCGGACGCACGGACGCGCGACGTCATCGGCGTCGACGTGAGCGCCGACGGCTCTCGCATCGCGACGGCGGGCGCCGACGGGAGCGCACGGGT